>JALKAW010000010.1 GCA_023015825.1 Flavobacteriaceae bacterium S0862
TGAACTAAAAAATGTTGTTCCTCCATCAATACTGTATCCCAAAGTATTGCCGTTAGGGTTTATAACGTTAATACTAATTCCTCCAACATTGCCAGCATCTGAACATAAAATATCTGTTGTTGTAATATTGAAATCTGGAGCAGGAGCAACGTCAACTGTTATTGTCGTGTCTGCCGTACAGTTATTAGAATCTACAACCGTAATATTATAAATCCCAGGTGTTGAAACTGTAATTATTGGTGTTGTTTGGAATACCGTTGTACTATTAACAAAATAGAAATATGGTGCAGTTCCACCTACTGGATATACTCTTATTTCTCCATCTGTACACGTTAATGGTTTTGTAAGTGCTGCGGTCACTGTTAATAACGGAGGGTCAATAATTTCTATATCGCCAGTATAAACACAGCCATCTTCAGTGGATACATTTATGGTGTAAATTCCAGAGCTTAAATTACTAAAGGTATAATCGCTTGGTGCTATAGGCCCAACGCTATTAATAAGTGTTGCTCCTTGATAAATTGAAAAGTAGTATTGTGGATCTGCATCATTGGCAGCAATATGTACACTTCCTAATTCACCATTACAATACGGTTGCGTAATAATTGTTGAAACCGTAAAATCTCTTTCTCTTATTTGTACATCTGGAACTGAAAAAATACATGGGTTAGGAGAGACACCAATTTGTCTAATATAAACTGAATATATTCCTGGTGTCGCCACAGAAAAAGTATTACTAGCTTGATAATTCACACCATCAATACTATACTCATAACCACTTGGAACATTGTTTACGACGATTTCACCGGGTGTTGTACATACAATATCTCTTGAAGTAACAGTAGGTTCTAATAAATTGGTATAAACATTAAAATAGAATTGGTTAAAGCAACCGCCCTCATAATTTAAAGTCAGTCTGTATTGACCAGCAGTATACACTAAATAATCTGGTCCCGTGGCAACTTGATTCCATGTACAAGTAGCATCTTCGTTTGCACAATCTTGGTTTGCAACAGCAGCACAACTCGTTTCGTCTAATTTTTCCCAAATCATAGACGTAGTGTCTGTAATTCCTGTTTGAATAAATCTTTCGTCATTTGCTCCACATAAAAATATGTTTGGAAGTTCTTTACCATCATTAGGACATATAACTATTTGATCTGCATAAGGAATTATTGGATTTGGTACATTGGCTCCAAACGTAATAACATCATACTCTTGTTCTATAGATTGACAAGGTGCTATTGCTGTATTAAATGAATAGTAAGTTCCTGTAGTTGTAACAGTAATGGATTGTGTTGTTCCAATTACTGGCGTACCCGTTGGGCTTGTTGACCATGAATAGGAATCGTATCCATTTGCAGCGGTTAAAACTACGCTATCACCACATAAGATTACTTCTTCTGAAAAGGTACAGTTTAAATCAGCCAGAAAGTTAGTTGCTACAGGTGTTAATAAACAACCTGTATTACTACTTAAACTAGGGTCATCGGTAATTTGAAACGTAGGATTTAGTGTTCCGTAATACGTAGTAAATGCTTGATTACTTATAATATTAGAACAAGCATCACTAAGCAAACTACAAGATTCTACAACCGTTACTTTGAACCTAATTTCTGAAACAGGGTCATTTTCCTCAACTAAAGATTCATCAACTCTAAAAACAATTTCTTTTGTGGTTGGATTATAACTATCTACAGTAACACCTGCTGGTAGCGAGACTATATCTGCAGGATAATTAAAAATAATATTTGTAGGTAGTACGTCTCTAATTGTGATATTTGTGGCATTATCATTACCATTATTTTGAAATCCAATGACGTAATTAAGCTCATCACCAAGATTTACTAATTGACCACCAATATTATTACCAAGAGTATCTTCAACAATTTTTGTAAGTACTATATTAGGCTCAATAATATCCACTGCTAAAGCGAAAAAATATGGAAAAAAAGTATCACCATTTGTTTCTAAACGTACGGTTGCATTTGTTGCATCATTTGCAATAACTGTATTTCCAGGATTGGGCACTACCATAACGCCTGTATCAAATCCTAAAGTATTGGTACTATTAGGGTTTCTATTAGTAACAGGAGTTGCATCTAATCTAGTTACAGAACTATTAAAAAAGTTGTCTGCAGGTCTATCTGCCGTTGAAAGGTTTACTCCATTAAGCAATAATTGGTCACCTAAAATTGGACTATCACCTTCTAAAGTAGCAAATGCAAAATTTGCTCGTACTGGCGCAGGTGCAGGAATTGTTCTAAATCCAGAAACTGGGATGTCTAATGCAGGATTCCCTCCTGGAACACTAATAGCACTAAAACCATCAAAACTTGTAATAGATTTTCCAGGCATTGTTGGATCTTCGTAAACTATAAATAAAGACCAACCGGCTGAATGACCAGTACCATTCCATGGATCATAAGTATCTGTTTGTCCTTGTGCACTAGAAACATTTGCAATTGTATATGTACCAAGATTAGTTCCGTTTCCTATACCTGTTACAATTGAAGTAACATCGGCATAAGTGGCATAAGGAAAGCTATCACCACCATCTACAGAGGAGCCATTAGCATTAAAAATTACAGTTCCAACTACATCATGATAAGGACCAACTGGACCTTTAAACTTTACATCTGTAATTGACTCATCCCCATCAGTAACCGCTCCCCAATATAAACCAGCATGAATAATTCTATAACAATTGGGGTTTGGTATTTCTAAATCAGCACTAGAAGAATTATATGTTGATAAGTCCGAATCAATATCAATATACTGCATATTAACATTGTGATTATATACCGAATTATCGTTAAATGCATTATTATCAGGCCCTAATATATTATTACCAATTAAAACGATATCCCCTTTTACATCTTGATCAAATCTAGGAGTGAATGGAACATAGTTTTGAGCAAAAGACTGTATCCCAAAAAATAGTGCTAAAACTACTAGGCTGGTTTTAAAATAAGTAGGTTTTTTCATGGTTGTATAATTTTGCACTTTTTTCCTCGTTGGGGATCAATGAAAAAAATGGTACGTCTTTAATATATTTTATTTCTCAATTTTCACTATCGACATTTTACTGTTATATGGCTTACCATTGTCTAATTGTATGGCTTTTTTTGCTTCGTCTATACTTTGAAATTTTTCATAATAAATAAAGTATTTGCTTGAATTAACATCATAAAAGAAATCTACTTTAGGTTGACCTGCTGATATAGTTTTCGTTAAAAAATCATCTCTTTTACTTGTATCACTATGCACTGCGAGTACAACATAATAACCTTCATCCACATGCTTTACATCTTTAATAATTTGTATGTTATCTAAAACACGTTCTTCACCAAAATCAAAATCCCCTTCATTTAATAGCCTATTTGCACCTATTTCGGTACTCTGTTTTATTTGATTAAGCGTTGCTCTATCTTTTTCATATCTATCTTCTTCATTATCATAAAGTGCTCTTTTTATTCTTCGGTTGCGCTCAAATTCTAAATCAAGATCAATTTTTTCTAATAGAGATACTAAAGATGCTTTTGACCTTAGAGATTGTTCTTGCTCGTCTTTTAATTGTTGAATAGCACCACGATAATATTGATTAGTGGCATCGTTTTTATCTGAAACATTTTTAAGTCTATTGTTATATTGTCTTTCTAATTCTTCAATATTTTTAGAGCGTTCACTTATTGCATTATCAACTTCTACTTTTAAAGCTTCCAAGGCTCTGTTTTGAGCAGTAACACTTTTAAATGCCTTTGGCTCTTTATAAATACCTTGTTCACTTAAATCGTTTTCTTCTTTTAAATCCTTAAGATCTTTATTTTTATCCTCTACTGCTTCATTCAGTCGAGTTAGTAAATCTTCTTGTTTTTGTTTGGAAATTTTTGCCAACTCAGTCATATTAAACATAGTTCTTGCAAGTTCATCTTTATGAGTAATCTCAAATTGAACTACTTTTTCAGCTTCTAATCGTTCTCTTTCAGCTTTAGCTTTCAATTCTATTTCCTTAAGCTTTTCTTCTGCAATTCGAGCTTCTTCATCCGCTTTAGCTTTTGCTTCAGCTTCTAATCTTGCTTTTTCATCAGCTTTAGCTTTCAGTTCAATTTCCTTAAGCTTTTCTTCTGCAATTCGAGCTTCTTCATCCGCTTTAGCTTTTGCTTCGGCTTCTAATCTTGCTTTTTCGTCAGCTTTAGCTTTCAGTTCAATTTCCTTAAGTTTTTCTGCAGCGATACGTGCTTCTTCATCTGCTTTGGCTTTTGCTTCGGCTTCTAATCTTGCTTTTTCGTCAGCTTTAGCTTTTAGTTCTATTTCCTTAAGTTTTTCTGCAGCGATACGTGCTTCTTCATCCGCTTTGGCTTTTGCTTCGACTTCTAATCTTGCTTCTTCGTCTGTGTTTGCTTTTTCTTGTTCTCGTTTTGCTCTATCAGTATTAGTTGTAGTTGATTTTGCTACTACTCTTTTTCGTTTTTTTGTTTTAGGAATTACAAACGCAGATTCTTCATCATCGCCACCATAATAATAGCTTTCTTTTTTCTTAAATCTATAAGCTAAAGTTATATCGTGTGAAGATCCAAATGTTTCTAAATCTCCAACTGTTTTTTCAAAATTATATTCAATAGCGATTTGTTCTGTAATGTTTAATCCAATTCCACCAGAAAATCCATAGAGGGTATTATAACCAATTTGTCCCCAAATTCCTTTAGGGACTGTAATCATTGCAATTCCAGATATAATAGTATTGTCTTTTTGAAACTCAGACTTGACTAGCGTTGAAAATTTACTTTGATCAAAAAAGCCTCGAGAATCCATATAACCTGTATACATTACATGCGCTTGAATTGATTGCTGTGGATCTTCTTCTATTAACTCTGAAGAGGTAATATTATACTGTACTAAATTATTTATAGATACACCTAAATCAAAAAATTGTGTTCCATAATTAATACCAGGACTTATGCTTAATAAAAAGTTTGATGGAATATTGTTAAGTGATGGGTCTGGAAGATTGGTAATAACCTTGCCTTCATTTATTCCACTATTATAGGCGCCTAAATTTATACCAAAAGTTAAATTGCTGTCTTGTTGAAGTCTTGCATTGTAAGCAAAATTTAAAACACCTCCAAAAGATGTTAGTACACCATTATTTTTTTGAAACAGACCAACTCCAATACCTATATTTTCTTTAAACCTACCAGAATAACTAGCTAAATAGGTAAGTGGTGCATCGTTAAATTGCACCCATTGTCTTTTATTAGTGAAACTTAGATATTTATTTTGTTCTCTTACAAAGCTAAAAGTTGGGTTTACAATAAACCTATTAAATCTTAAAGAATTTCTTACTGGTATATCAAGCGAGGCTACTCCATCTTCTTGTGAATAGGAAAGCTGCGTTGTGCAGATAAGAATCAATATGATTAATATATTTATTTTCATATTTATTTCACTACCGTAATTGAACCTTTTCTTGTGTTATTATTTTGAGTTGTTATTATGTAATAATAAACTGGATTTACGTTTTTAAAATTTAGTTCATTTTGTGGCCAATCGTTTCTGTAATCATTTGTTTTTAATACAATATTTCCATTAGAATCTAAAATCATTACCTCAGTGTTTGTTCCAGAGACGTACGCTTGTGGAATCATCCATGTATCATTTATATTATCGCCATTTGGACTTATTAAATTTGGAATGTTTGAAACATCTGGAAAAGGATTG
The DNA here is from genome assembly GCA_023015825.1 of Flavobacteriaceae bacterium S0862. Classification (GTDB taxonomy): domain Bacteria; phylum Bacteroidota; class Bacteroidia; order Flavobacteriales; family Flavobacteriaceae; genus Pontimicrobium. Next base: position 5,722 of record JALKAW010000010.1, read on the forward strand.
CTAATTACAAATTCAAATTCTTTTGATGCATTACAGCCAACCGTTTGAGTAACCACAACTTTATAATTACCAATTACTGAAGCCTCATAGCTATTTTGGGTGGCCCCAGAAATAATAACATTGTTTAAATACCAAACATATTCTGGGGTATTGGCAGTTGTAGTAACAGTCACCGTTAGTGTTTCGCCTTCAGCTATATAGTTTATTTCAGAAGCGTCAATGCTACTTGTAAAACCAGTGTTATCAAGTTCAATGGAAGCACTTGCAGTGCAATCACCTAAATCAATACTAACTTCATATAAACCAGATTCATTGGTAACTAACATTTGGTCTGTTGCTCCCGAAATTTCTTCACCATCTTTAAACCATTTATAACTATTTCCATTTATGGCACTTAAAGTGGTAGAGCCTTGAGTTGAACAATACGGATTTCCTAAACTAGAACTTATAGATGATGTGGTTTGCCCCGAGGATGCTTCACTAACCGTAACGCGATTTGAAAAAGAATCAGACGTACAAGAACCATAATTAGTTTCAACAAAGTATGTTCCTGGTTCAGTAACAGACAATGTCTCTCCTGAAGCTACAAAAACCGAAGTTGTTTGACTAGTTTCCTTATACCAATTAAAGTTTAATGAAGGATATTGTAATGGTGAATTATTAGTTTCATTTCCTGGATTATCAATACTCAATACATAACTGCTCCCTAAGCAAAAAACAGCTGTTTCAATTAAATTATTAATTGAAAATGGTTCGTCTTGAATTTTGTAGTAGGCTGGAAAAGAGACTGAGCCTGTGCTTGTGGCAGATGGGGCAGTACTCTTTATTCTAACTTTATAGTTCTCACCAGCTGTAGTAGTTGGCACCGAAAAGCCTAAAGTTGCTGGTGATTGTGTTATAGCGCCTTGTGCAGATGTGTAAACAGTTGTAGGGTTTGAAAAACTTCCTGTATCATCTGAAAGTTCTATTATAAATTGATTTGTTGTGTTTAGACTTGATTCTGGTGAAAATGTAAATGTTACATAATATGTATTAAAAGATTCGCTTGCACAGGCTTGACTAAAACCTAAACTAGGCGTGCTTATAACTAACTGAGCACTAATAGTATTAGTGAAAGAAAAAAATAATAAAACAATTAAAGTAAGGTTTCTCATCATGCATTATCAAGTTACTAGTCAAGTGTTTTTGGTTGCGAATGTTTTAATGTTAACTGGCTTAAAACAGTAAGCTTTATTTTCCCTGGCTTTTATAAACAATAGATAAGGGAGGTAAATGAGAAAGCTTAAGGATTTATAGCGCCATAGCACTTATTAAGCATACTTTTTTTTGCTCATTAATGTGTTTTAATCATCAGTTGATGCAAGTATTTTATTAATTCTTAATCTAAAATCAGGTCTTTTATTACTATCAAAATTAATAAACGTTTCAGCGTCATCACCTTTTGAGTATACATTAAAAAACGCACTGTTACCATACCAATTTTCTAAGTCATCATTATTAGAATTGTATTCTGTAAAAATGTTTCCGTTACAATTATTAAAATACATATTGATAAATTTTATTTTTTCCAGATTTTCTTGATTAATAGTTATGTTTTCATCAAGTAATACTGCTGGATTAAAACCAGAAACAACACTCTTTTCCATTTCTAATGATGCGTTTTCAGTAATGAATATTGCTTCTTTCACTAACCCTGACTCGACATCAGATTTAAGATCTTCACTTTTGTTTATAAATGTCAAGTTTTGAGCAACGACCGAAGTTCCTTTTTTAGTAAAATCGACTTCCTCCTTTTCATCATAGGATTTAACTAGTAGGCTTCTAGATCCATCACTACTCGATACGTAAGGCGATCTAATTGCTAACGAATTATATAATTGGCATTGTGCACCGTAGTTAAATTTGAAATCATTTTTATCAGATTTGTAGGATACCACTTTTTCTAAATAGACTTCTCCTCCTAAAACTTCAAAAGAATTTCCGGCTGAGTGACTAATCATAATACTTTCTAGAATTGTTTGATTACCAACACTAGCTAATAGCAAACCATTAAAATTACCAGCACCTTTAATTCTTTTTCCAGCGTATTCAATTCTAACATATTTTAAAATACCTGAAGAGCTAGTAAGACTATCTCCACCATGATTGGTATATTCATATTCTGATGGTTTAAGCTCTGGATGATAAGAAGCTACAGAGCCATTACCAAACTTATTGCTTGGTGCATCACCTAGAATAATAATTCCTCCCCAATCTCCAGATCTCTTAACACCTCTATTTGATGTAAAAACAATTGGATCGGTTTCTTCGCCTTCAGCAATTATTTTGGATCCTCTGCTTATGGTAAGAGAAGCTTTTGAGTTGTAATCGCCAATTATTACTGTTCCAGGCTCTATATTAAGTGTAGCATTGTTTGTAACAAACACACTACCCATTAACATGTAAACATATTTTTTAGACAATGTAATATCTTGAGTGATATTTCCAGCTAATATTTGTGTAGGTTCACCATAGTCAACTGAGTTAGAGTTAAATTCGGTCCAATTGTTTAACCAATTAGTTATTCCTACAATTCCTTTTTCTTGTTGGGCAGAAATGCTTCCAAAAGCAAATAGAAACATGCAAATGATTTGGGTAAAGTTTTTCATAATGAAAATTTATTTTTTTTATTTTCTTGAATGACCCAAACATATGCAATTTACCTATGAAACACAAAAATATTCGATGAACTACATTAATTAATAGAAAAATTCTTACACAAAATAAGGTTTTTACCTAAAATAAAACTTTAATACTTCTATGCTAACTTTCTCTATTAAATAAATCAATCTTGTATATGTTGCTAGAATTTATTTTTAAAATAGAAAAGCTGTGAAAATATATATTTTCACAGCTAATTTTTTATAAAAAATATAAATAAGCCTAAATATAAATAATCTTTAATTTAATGTTTAAACTCAGTGTATTCATGCAAGGATTTCATGGTTTCTTCATAAAACAAAATTGCAGCAATCAAGTTGCTCTTATCGGAATAGGGTAACATTTTTTTTTGAAATTCAATGGTCGTTTCAAGAAAATCGTTTGTGCCTTCAATCTTGTCTTCAAGCGTTTTTCTATTTTCTTTAGTATTAGGGATTCCATAAGTAGACATAGTTTTGCCAGGTTTTGTAGCAAATGCTATATATGGTAAAGTTTGAACAAGACTTTCAATTCGCTCAATATATAAATCTAATAATTCACCTTTTTGCATTCTATTTAGCTCTTCTTTATTGTGGTATTTTTTTATACCAACATTTACGCTAATAATACTTTGAGGTTCATTCTTCTTTTTTTGAGCATTGCTAATACCAAATACTAACAAAAAGCTAAATAATATAAGCTTCTTCATGATTACGATTTTGGGGTTTAAAAGACAAATTTATGTTATTAATCGAAAAAAACAAACATTTTATCGATTATTTCACTCTAAAAGAACAATTTTATTCCATTTTAATCCACTATTATTTTAATTAATTATCCATTTCATCGTTTAATCGATGAATTTTGACTTTCATTTGAAATCTGTTCAATACATCGTAAAATTTAAGCGTTCAGACGATTTTTATTTCTAAGCAAGCATAATGGGCTAATTTTAAGATCGATAAAAAAAATTTACCCATGAAAAATCTACTTACACTTATTAGTTTTGCTTGTTTTGTTGTTTTTGGTTTTGCTCAAAATACTGAGGCAGCCTTAGATAACTATGAAAAACGCAATCCAATTTATGATTATTCAGAAAACCAATTAAACAATAAGGATACAATTCCAGGTTTTGAAGCTAAGGCTAATAAATTAAAGATTACAGGAACTATTTATGAAAGTGACGGTGTAACACCTGCAAAAGATGTAATTCTTTTTATAGAACAAGCCGATGATAATGGTGATTACCAAATAAAGGAAAAAAACAATAAGCGTTATATGCATCATAGAGGTTGGGTGAAAACAAATGCTGATGGGCAATATACCTTTTATACTTTCGTACCTGGATCAGCTATAGCTCCTCTAACATATCCTCGTAGAAAAGGGCTTAAAAAAATATTTCCTACCATAAAAGAAGATGGTAAACAAGAATACTATTTAGATGCCTTGCTTTTTGATAACGATCCCTTATTAACTAAAGCATGTCGTAAGCGTTTAAAAAGAAAGGGTATTGATAATATTTTAAAACCCGAAAAACAAGGAGATATGCTTATAGTAACAAAAGATATTGTACTTGAAAAAAACTCTACCTTGTAAATATAGAATTGCGGTTATTTGAAAAATAGAAGATAAAATCGTTAATACTTTTAATCCTTTATTATAACCAAAGTAGCTTTATAGCCAGTTCTAATTAGCCATCTGTTTGAAGCCAAAGTATTTCCATCTGGGTCTAACACCATAAGCTGTGCTGTGTTTGGAGAAGACTCACCTTCGTTTAATGCAATAAAATTAATAGTATTATAGCCTTCCTTTAAATCTACATCTATTGTGTAAAAATCTCCATATAACCTTATGTTTGGATGAATAACGACATCATTTACGGTAAGTTTTATTCTGTCACCATCAACATATTCATGATCTCGACACTTTATAACAATTGTTTTTGAAGTTGTTCTTAAATCACCTAAATAGTAATCTTTCTCGAATTCACTTAAATCTTGTCTGTCTTCACTAAAGCGTTGTTTAATTGTCCATTCTTTATCGACCAAAGAACTTTTCTTGGTCATATCTACAGTGTATTTCTTTTTATTAGATTCTGGTAATGATTTATAGCTGAGCGTATATCTTATATTTTTATTTGTTAGCCCTTTAACTGGAGAGAGTTTAAACGACAATTTTAATTCAACTTGCATAGTGCTATCTACAGGGTCTATTTTAATCCCTTTTTGAGAATCGTTTACTTGAGCCATTGCAGCATATACAAAGCACAAAAAGAATATTGAAGTTGTAAAAAATTTCATAGCTTACTCAGCATTAATAATGCTTGGGGTTAAAGATATATATTTGATTTTTAATTTTTTTAATCCATATAGAGATTAACGATACTTTATAACAATTTATAGTAATCTTAACAAAAAGTATTCCATAGCCATAATTTCATAACTGTTTCTTATTTTTACAACTGGAATATAAAGGTTAAAACTAAACTTATGATAGAAGGATTGCAGAGAAATTACGCCTATTTGTTTGAAGATGAGCTCTTAAAAGAAATAAGTGAGATAGGTACTTATAAAGAAGTTCCTGAAGGATTCATTCTAATGGATATTGGAGATTATATAAAGAGTATGCCATTAATTTTAAGCGGTGCAATAAAGGTGATGAGAGAAGATGAAAAAGGAGATGATCTAATACTCTATTTTGTTGAACAAGGTGATACTTGTGCTATGACAATAACGTGTTGTATGGGTGAAACCAAGAGTGAGATTAGAGCTGTAGCTGAAACAAACACTAGAATTATAATGATTCCAATCCAAAAAATGCAGGAATGGATGCATAAATACAAAAGCTGGCAAAGTTTTATACTTCAAAGCTATCATGAACGCATGAAGGAGCTTTTGGAAGCAGTAGATACTATAGCTTTTTTAAAAATGGATGAGCGTTTATACAAATATCTTAGGGATAAAGCTATGGTTAATAGAGATGACCTCTTAAAAACTACACACCAAGAAATAGCTCAAGATTTGCATACATCAAGAGTAGTGGTGTCGAGGCTGTTAAAAAAGCTTGAAACTGAAAATAAAATTAAACTACATCGAAACAGTATTAAAATAATCAATTTATAACACTAATTTTTTCAAGTAACAAATGTTACATACTTACATATATTAATTACTTATTTTGAAAAAAAATATAATATGGATTTTATCTTAGAACCTTGGCCATGGTATGTTGGTGGACCACTCATAACATTAATCATGTTTTTTCTTTATTATTTCGGAAAAAAATTCGGAATTTCATCAAACCTTGAATCTATTTGCGCCATGGGAGGTGCTGGAAAATTACACGAATTTTTTGCTTTCGATTGGAAAAAAAATAGCTGGAACTTAATGTTTATTGTAGGTACGGTTATTGGAGGCTTTATAGCTTTCAAATTCATGACACCAGACCAAGCAATTGCGCTAAACCCTCAAACTGTGAGTGACTTAGCTGACATTGGATTTCAAAATGCTGGAGCACAATATTTACCAGAAGAATTATTCGGACTTGAGGCATTACTATCCATAAAAGGTGGAGTAATATTAGTTATTGCTGGTATTTTGGTTGGATTTGGAGCCAGATACGCTGGAGGCTGTACATCAGGTCATGCCATTACAGGTTTGAGTAATTTAGAACTCCCTTCATTAATAGCTGTTATTGGTTTCTTTATAGGAGGACTTATCATGACGTGGCTTATTTTACCATTACTATTTTAATTTCGAAACATTATGAAAAACATTAGATTTATTATTTTAGGTATTCTCTTCGGAATTATTTTAAGTAAAGCCGAAGTTATTTCGTGGTATCGCATCTACGAAATGTTTAAATTTCAATCATTCCACATGTATGGAATTATTGGTTCAGCAGTAATTTTAGGAGTTATCCTATTTTCATTCTTCAAAAAAGGAGTTATAAAAAACTATTTAGGTGAAAAAATAATTATTGAGCCTAAGAAAAAAGGATTTTATAGAGCCATAATTGGTGGCACTATTTTTGGCTTGGGTTGGGGGTTGATAGGAGCTTGCCCAGGACCAATGTTTATCCTTTTAGGGAGAGGCGTCTTATCTATTTCAATTGTCATCTTTGGAGGGCTTTTAGGAGTTTTATTTTACCACGCTATAAAACATAAATTACCTCATTAAATAGAATTAAAATAAATAGGGTAGTTAAGTAACCATTGTTACAGTTTTTTAATTAAAAGTTAATTAACTTTGAGATTAGGCTAAATATTTAACTATCCAATTTTAATTATGAAGTACGGCTTTATCATTGACAACCGAAAATGTATTGGCTGTCATGCCTGTACTACTGCATGTAAATCCGAGCACGACGTTGCAGTAGGAGTTAACAGAACTTATGTTAAACAGGTTGAAAAGGGAGAATTCCCAAATACTCGTCGAATATTTTCAGTAATGCGTTGTAACCATTGTACAGATGCTCCATGTGTAGAGATTTGTCCTGTTGAAGCATTATATATTCGTGAAGATGGCATTGTAGATTTTGATAATAACAGATGTATTGGTTGTAAATCGTGTATGCAAGCATGTCCTTATGATGCATTATATATAGATCCAGAAACACATACTGCTGCAAAATGTAACTACTGTGCTCATAGAGTTGAGGTTGGTCGCGAACCAGCTTGTGTAACTGTTTGTCCAGAACATGCTATTATTGCTGGAGATATGCACAACCCTGATACAGAAATCTCTCAACTTTTAGCAAGACAAGCTGTAAAAGTGCGTAAACCTGAAAAAGGAACAAATCCTAATCTGTTCTATATAGATGGTGACGAATCTTCGCTAAATCCGGAAGCAACTGCTAAATCTGGTCCTGGATTATGGAATTCACAAGCACGTGGTGTTGGTCACTTTGCTAAAGCTGCCGAAAAAATGTTACATACCAATGATGATGTCGATTTATTACAAATGAGTATTGATAATGAAATGCAAGCTGCTTATCAAAGAAAAGATAGTGAAAACCCTAACTATATTGATGTGTTAAGTGGAAAAGCAAGACGTGTATATGACACACCAGACAAAGGAATTCTTTGGGGCTGGGAAGTATCTGCTTATGTGTTTACAAAAGCCATTGCTGCAGGCGCATTCTTAATTCCATTTCTAGCAATTCTTTTAGGATATGAAATTTCTGATACTGCTAAATTGTGGTCAGCTGGAATCTCATTAGTTGGTTTAGCCTTAACTGGGCTATTCTTAGTAATGGATTTGGATAGACCAGACAGATTCCTAAATGTATTATTACGTCCACAATGGAATTCATGGTTAGTAAAAGGCGGTTATACCATTACAATATTTGGATTATTAGTAACCCTTTGGGGAGTAAATACTTGGTTTAATTTAGGTATTCCTGAAACGCCATTATTATGGGTGACTGCAATATTTGCAGTGCTATTAGCCATCTATACAGCGTTCTTATTTGCTCAAGCAAAAGGACGTGATTTCTGGCAAAGCCCAACCTTACCTTTACATATGTTAGTTCATAGTGTTATGGCTGGAGTTGCCATTTTTGTGCTAGCTTCTTTAATTTTTGGAAATGAAGATTGGATGTCAATGTTAAAAATAACATTAATAGTTGCTCTTGCAGTAAATCTGTTCTCATTGGTAACTGAATTAACTATTACACATCCAAGTACAGCTGCACATACAGTGGTAGAAATGATTACAAAAGGAAGGTATAAAAATTTATTTTGGATTGGAGTCGTACTAATTGGAAACATTATTCCATTAGCATTGTTAGTGTTTGCACCGAGTGCAACTATGTTAATTGTTTCAGCAATTCTCGTATTGATAGGAATTTATGTAACAGAAAAAATTTGGGTTGAAGCTCCACAGCGAATTCCGTTAGCTTAATTTAAAAGAAAAGAATCATGGGATATAAAAAGCCATCATTTATAGAAAACATAGCAGAAAAACTAGGAATTATTCCAAACCTGCATAAAGAGAACTATCAAGAGTTTCAAGATGATATGCGTCATTTTACTGATGAGGAAGTTGCTGGAATGTATGAAAATTTCCCGCCTCCTGAAAAATGGGACAATTGGGTAGAATATGATCCTAAAGTTTGGCCTAAAAAAGATAAAAAGACCTATCAAATAGTACCAACAACCTGCTTTAATTGTGAAAGTGCTTGTGGTTTAACAGCCTTTATTGATAAGGAAACCCAAGAGGTTAAAAAATTTGAAGGCAATCCACATCATCCAGGAAGTAGAGGAAGAAACTGTGCCAAAGGACCTGCAACAATAAATCAAATAACGGATCCGGACAGAATATTATTCCCACTTAAAAGAAAAGGTAAAAGAGGGGATGGAGAATGGGAGCGTGTTTCTTGGGATGAGGTTCTAGATACTATTGCTGCTCGTATTAGAAAAGCAATAAAAGAAGATCGACATAACGAAATTGCCTATCACGTTGGCAGACCAGGACATGAAAAATTCATGAACTGGATACTTCAAGGTTGGGGAATTGATGGACATAACTCACATACCAATATTTGCTCGTCAGGAGCTCGTTTTGGTTACAATTTGTGGTATGGCTACGACAGACCATCACCAGATCACTCAAATGCAAAATTTATTTTATTAGTCTCTGCGCATTTAGAGTCTGGACATTACTTCAATCCGCATGCACAACGTATTATTGAAGGTAAAATGAAAGGCGCAAAGTTAGCTACTATGGATCCTCGATTATCTAATACAGCGTCTATGTCAGACTATTGGTTACCATCGTATCCTGGTACTGAAGCTGCTGTGTTATTAGCTATGGCTTTAATTATTCTTGAAGAAGGTCTATATAACAGAGAGTATCTTGAAAATTGGACAAACTGGAAAGAATATTTAAAAGCAAGACATTCAGATAAAGACGTTACTTTCGAGAATTATATAGCTGCAATGATTGATGAATATAAAGAGTTTACACCTGAATTTGCAGAAAAAGAATCAGGAGTAAAAGCTGATATGATTGTTGAGATTGCTCATAAAATTGGCGAAGCAGGAGAACGTTTCGCATCTCATAACTGGAGAGCAGCAGGTGCATCAAACCTAGGTGGTTGGTGTGTTGCCAGAGCGTTACACTTCTTAACTGTTTTAACTGGAGCAGTTGGAGCTAAAGGAGGGACTTCACCAAATTCATGGAATAAATTTAAACCAACACAACCAAACCCTCCAGTACCTCAAAAAAAATGGAACGAATTACATTTCCCTAAAGAATACCCTTTAGCATTTTTTGAAATGAGTCAATTGTTACCTCATTTCTTAAAAGAAGGAAGAGGAAAAATGGATGTGTATTTCTCAAGAGTATTTAATCCTGTTTGGACGTATCCTGACGGATTTACGTGGATGGAAACACTTGCCGATGAATCTAAATTCGGAATACATGCAGCCTTAACTCCAACCTGGAATGAAACAGCATTTTATGCAGACTTTGTGTTGCCAATGGGATTAGCTTCAGAAAGACATGACTTAAACAGTTACGCCACGCATGGTGGAACTTGGGTGGCTTTTCGTCAACCAGTCTTGAGGGAAGCAGCTCGAAGAAATGGTAACCCTGTTGAATTTACATATCAAGCAAATCCTGGAGAAGTTTGGGAAGAAGATGAATTCTGGATTGAATTATCATGGCGCATAGATCCTGACGGAAGTATGGGAATTAGAAAAACATTTGAATCGCCTTATAGACCAGGAGAAAAGATTACAATTGACGAATATTACCAATATATTTTCGAACGTGTAAATGGTTTACCTGAGGCAGCAAAAACAGATGGATTTACTGGACAGTTTGCTGAATTGGAATACATGAAAAAATATGGTGCTTTTGCCATTGAAGAAGGCGAATCATACAAAGTCAATGAAAATGAGCTCTCAGAAGAACAATTAAAAGGCTCAATTGTAGACCCAGTAACTGATGTAATTACCAAAGACGGTAAGCCAATTGGAGTTATGGTTAACGGAAAAGCTTGTGTAGGTTTTCCAACACCATCACGTAAAAACGAATTCTACTCTCAAACAATGGTTGATTGGAAATGGCCAGAATACGCAACTCCAGCATATATAAAGAGTCATATTCATAATGACGTATTAGACAAATCTAAAGGTGAATATGTTTTAGTGCCGACGTTTAGGTTACCAACCTTAATTCACACACGCTCTGGTAATGCAAAATGGTTGATAGAGATTTCTAATAGAAACCCAATTTGGATGCATCCAGACGACGCTAAAAAATGGGGATTCAAAACAGGTGATTTAGTTAAATTGAATACTGATATTGGTTATTTTATTGACAAGGTTTGGGTAACCCAATCTATGAAACCTGGTGTTGTAGCTTGTTCACATCATATAGGTCGCTGGAGAAGACCACAAGACAAAATTGGAAATCGTTGGGCTACTAACACTGTTAACATTGAAAATGATGGAAAAGGTGGTTGGAAAATGAATACGATTTCTGGAGTAAAACCTTTTGAATCTCATGATAGTGATTCAAAACGTATTTTCTGGAAAGATGGAGGTGTACACCAGAATATTACTCATGCTGTGCATCCAGATCCTATTAGTGGAATGCATTGTTGGCATCAACGAGTTAGAATAGAAGTGCCTGGGAAAGATGAAAAATATGGTGACATTTATGTAGACACAAACAAGTCGCATGAAATTTATAAAGAATGGTTAGCGATGGCACGTCCAGCTCCTGGACCAAATGGTGAAAGAAGACCACTTTGGTTTAATAGAGCCTTTACTCCAGATAAGTCTGATGGAGGATGTTATTACATACCTAAAGAAGATAAATAATTAGAATAAGTATTCCCGCGAAAGCGGGAATCTTATTATAGAGCAAAATAATTAATTAAATTAGTGCATGCTTAAGAAAGTTTTTCCTTTTCTTACCTGGTTACCAACAGCAAAACACACCCTTAAAGATGATATTATTGCTGGTATTACTGGAACAATAATTGTTATTCCACAAGCAGTGGCTTTTGCGATGATAGCAGGTTTACCTCCAATTTATGGGTTTTATACAGCAATGATAACACCTATAATTGCTGCATTATTTGGATCGTCCTACCATCTAATTTCTGGACCAACAACAGCTATTTCAATTGTTGTGTATTCTACATTAATCAAATTTGTGAATCCAGAAACCGATTTGGAAGGTTTCATATCGTTAGCATTAGTATTAACTTTTTTAGCTGGTTTTTTTCAATTCGTAATGGGTTTACTGCGAATGGGAAAGCTAGTGAATTTTGTGTCACATTCTGTGATTATTGGGTTTACTGCAGGAGCAGGAATACTCATTGCTTTTAAACAATTAAAGCATGTTTTTGGTGTAGAAATTCCTCAGGGAAGCTCAATTATTGACATTGTAGTTTATATAACTAACCATATTTCAGACACCAATTGGTATGTGTTTGCAGTAGCAACAGGAACTTTGCTCATTGCGCTTATAATCAAATTATTAATTAAACCATTGTCTAGATATTATATGTTATTGGCAATGGTATTAGGAAGTGCATTGGCAATTTTTCTTGGAGGAGATGCAAATGGTATTGAAACCGTTGGGAAAATACCTTCAAATTTGCCGCCTTTTCAAGTTCCAGATTTCACTTTAAATAATATAAAGTTATTGAGTTCTGGAGCCATGGTTCTAGCCTTATTAGGCTTAATTGAAGCTGTTGCCATTGGTAGGGCAATTGCGCTACATACACACCAAAAAATTGATGGTAATCAAGAATTTATAGGTCAAGGACTATCAAATATGGTAGCTAGCTTTTTCTCGAGTTATGCTGGTTCAGGATCGTTCACAAGGTCTGGTGTTAATCATCAGGCTGGTGCTAAAACACCAATGTCTGCCATTTTTGCTTCAGTATTTTTAATGGTTGTTCTGTTGTTATTTGCCAAATATGCATCCTTTTTACCGAAAGCTGCCATGGGTGGAATAATTCTATTGGTTGGTTATAATTTAATTGATTTTCATCATATAAAGCAAGTTTATAAAGCAAGTGGAAGAGAGTTGATTGTATTATTCATTACATTATTTGGAACGTTATTTTTCGATTTAGAATTTGCTTTGTTAGCTGGAATTTTAACATCATTCTTCTTTTATATGGAGAGAACCTCTAAACCAAATATTGCAGTTTTAGGAGCAGATAAAAACAAGCGACTTATTAACATAATAAGAGATGATGAAACTAAAGAATGTTCTAATTTAAAAATTGTTCGTATAGATGGATCGTTGTATTTTGGGTCGATAGAAAAAATTTCTAATTATTTCTCTAAGCTTTACGAAGACAATCAAGTCCATTATGTTTTAATCGCTGCTGATGGTATTAATTTTATTGATTTAGCTGCTGCAGAGTGGTTGACAAATGAAATTAAGAAATGGCAAAAAAACCGAGGAGGTATTTATTTTGCTGGGTTAAAATTAGTGAGCCAGGATGTTTTGCAAAAAGGTGGTTTTATGGAGAAAATAGGAAATAATATTTTCTTCGAAGAAAAGAAAGAAGCTATTCATGAAATTCATAAAAAAATAGACAGACCTTGCTTGGAAAAGGTCTTTGATGAATGTAAAACCAGTTAATGGTTCTCTCATTGTAATTATAGTTACATACAATAACACAACTTACACTATCTTTGTTATTGCAAAATAATTGTATGAATTTAAAATCTATTTTACCAATTTTTAGTTGGTTGCCAAATTATAAAAAAGAGTGGCTTAAAGGAGATATTAGTGCAGGTTTAACCGTAGGAGTGATGCTAATTCCTCAAGGTATGGCGTATGCTTCTATTGCAGGATTACCAGCAGTTTATGGTTTGTATGCATCGATTGTTCCAATATTAATTTATGCTTTCTTAGGGACTTCAAGGCAGTTGGCAGTTGGTCCAGTTGCAATGGTATCTTTATTAACGGCTACAGCAATTGGTTCTTTTCAAGGTTTATCTAATTCTGATTATATTTCTTATGCTATTTTATTGGCATTGTTGGTTGGAGTAATTCAGTTTTTGCTGGGTGCTTTTAGGTTAGGTTTTTTTGTAAATTTCCTGTCACATCCTGTTGTTAGCGGATTTACATCAGCTGCAGCATTAATAATTGGTTTAAGTCAATTAAAACATTTATTGGGAGTAAATATTCCTAGAAGTCATCACGTGCATGAAATTATTTTGAATGCTGTAGATAAATTCAACGAAATAAATTGGATTGCTCTTATAATTGGTTTGGCAGGAATCTTTATCATAATCATTTCAAAAAAAATAAAGAAATCTTTACCAGGACAATTGTTTGCTGTGATATTTGGTATTCTAGCAGTTACATTGTTTGGTTTAGGAAATGGGAGTACTACTGTTGATATTGTAAAGGATATTCCAAATTCTTTGCCAAGTTTTGTATTTCCAACTTTTAGTATGGAAATTATCCAGTTATTATTACCTATGGCTTTAACGATTTCACTTATAAGTTTCATGGAGAGTATAGCCGTTGCTAAAGCAATTCAAACAAAACACAGAGATTATAAAGTAGAGCCAAACCAAGAACTTATTTCATTAGGTTTGGCTAATGTATTTGGTTCGTTCTTTCAGTCATATCCAACAACTGGCGGATTTTCTAGAACAGCGGTAAATGACCAAGCTGGAGCCAAAACAGGATTGGCTTCAATTATTAGCGCTACACTCATAATTATAACTTTATTATTCTTAACACCTTATTTTTACAATCTTCCAAAAGCTATTTTAGCATCGGTTATTATGGTAGCTGTTTTTGGATTAATTGATTATAAAGAAGCCATTCATTTGTTTAAGAGCAACATTACCGATTTTTGGATGCTCATTGCTACGTTTGTTTCAACATTGGCTTTTGGTGTAGAAATTGGTATTGGTTTAGGAGTTATTTTATCATTAGCAATGGTTTTATTCCAAACTACGAGACCTCATACAGCAAGACTAGCTAAAGTGCCTAATACTCATTTTTATAGAAATATTGAACGTTTTTCTGATTTAGAGATTAATGAAGAGATATTAATTTATCGTTTTGATGCTCAAATATTCTTTGCAAACACAAACTTTTTTAAAGATAAATTGTATGAGTATGAGAGATTGAAAAAGAAAAATCTTAAGCTATTAATAATTGATGGGGAAAGCATAAACAATATTGATAGTACAGCTATTCATGCGTTTGAAGAAATTGTTTCTGATTTTAATTCGCGAAATATAACAGTTTATTTTACTGGAATTAAAGGGCCAGTACGAGATAAATTGTTGAAATCTGGATTTTTGAAAAAAGCAAATCCAGATCATTTTTTCATGAGTATTCAAGAAGCTGTAGATTATTTTGAAACAGATAAGAAAAAAGAAATTGTTGATAATAATTTTAGACAATATATAAATCAAACCAATAAATAGAGTTATATTAATTGTGTAACTCAAGTTACAATAGTTGGCGTAATTTTTGATTAAATTTAGCTACTAAATAATTATGAATCAATAAAATAAAATAATATGAAAGTAGAACAATTGTTTACTGGGTGCCTTGCCGAAATGGCCTATTATATAGAGTCAAATGGTGAAGCTGCTGTTATTGATCCTTTAAGAGAAACAGAGCCATATCTAAGAATGGCTGAAGCTGATGGAGCCAAAATAAAGTACATTTTCTTAACACATTTTCATGCCGATTTTGTGTCTGGGCAATATGATTTAGCTCAAAAAACTGGAGCCAAAATTATATTTGGACCAAATGCGACTGCCGACTACGATATTTACAATGGTAAGGACGGTGAAGAATTCCCAATAGGTGGAGGAAAAATTACTTTGCTTCATACACCTGGACATACTATGGAATCGTCTTCATATTTAATTACTGATGAAGAAGGCAACACACCTTACGTATGTACTGGTGACTGTTTATTTATTGGTGATGTTGGACGTCCAGATTTGGCTGTTAAGCAAGGAAAATTAACAGAAAAAGATTTAGCAAGTCATTTATTTGACTCTTTGAGAAATAAAATAATGACTCTACCAGATGATATTATCGTCTATCCTAATCATGGAGCAGGATCTGCTTGTGGTAAAAACATGAGTAGCGAAACTTTTGATACTCTTGGAAATCAAAAGAAAACAAATTATGCCCTTAGAGCAGATATGACAAGAGAAGAATTTATTGAGGAGGTAACAACAGGTTTAAAGCCACCACCACAATATTTTCCAAACAATGTGCGTATGAACAAATCTGTTAATACTAGTATTGATAAAATCTTGCATAGAGGAACAACACCTTTAGATCCTGCGACGTTTAAAGAAATGAGCGAGCAGAAAGATATACTTGTAGTAGATACACGCTCAAAACAATCTTATACTGAAGAAGGTACAGTTCCTGGAGCTTGGTATATTGGTATCGATGGTAGTTTTGCACCATGGGTAGGCGCGTTGATTAAAGATATTAATCAGAAAATCATTTTCATTGCTGATGATGAGTTACGTGTAAACGAAATAGTAACACGTTTTTCTAGAGTTGGTTACGATAATACATTAGGTTACTTGAATGGAGGAATCCAAGATTGGAAAGCCTATGGATATGAAGTGGATAAAATTGGCTCTATTTCTGCACATACATTTGCAGAAAAATTAGTAAAAGGAGAAATGGAAAAGCCTGTCGATGTTCGTAAAGAATCAGAATACTTATCAGAGCATGTAAAAGGAGTTGAAAACTTCCCATTAGATTTTATACATCAAAACTTTGCAGAAATTGATCCTAATAAGGAGTATTTCTTGCACTGTGCAAGTGGTTATCGTTCTTTAGTGGCAGCTTCAATTTTTAAAGCTAATGGTGTTGAGAAAGTTACTGACGTAAGAGGAGGATTTAAAGATTTAAAAGAAACAGATGCCCCTATGACAGATTATGTTTGTCCAACTACTTTATTGTAGAATTTAATAAATTATTTTAATAAAAAAGAGTAGCTTTTAGCTGCTCTTTTTTTATGTGCTTTTTGTAACTAATGTTACTTCAAAATATAAGATTATGCTTTAATTTTAATACTAAATTAAGCGCACTGTTATAAAGCGTTTTTCTAGATAAAATAACCATGAAAAGCACAGTTAAAATCCTTGTCATTTCAATAATTACATTAATTCTAGCCACCTTGTTTTTTAGCTTTATTATACTAAAGCCTAATTACGAGAATATAACTTTAGTCGAAAATAATGAGCATCCTGGAAAAAAACTAATGGAAACTAATTGTTACGTATGTCATAACCCTGTGACCTCACACGATAATAGATTAGCTCCTCCAATGATTGCTGTTAAGAAACATTATAAAAAAGAGAATACCACTAAGAAAGAGTTTATTGATAATTTTAAGAAATGGGTTAAGGCTCCTTCAGAAGAAATATCAAAAATGCCTGGAGCTATTAGGAATTTTGGAATAATGCCTTATGCACCTTATGTGGAAAAGGATATAGAACAAATTGCCGATTATATATATGATAATGATATAGAACAACCAGAATGGTTTGAAGAGCATTATCAAAAAGGAAAGAAAAATGGTATGGGTAAAGGTAAAGGTATGGGGAAAGGAAAAAATAAAAACGAATGAGTTCATTTAAAGAAATAATAAATAAACCTATTCCAGTATTAGTAGATTTTCATGCAGAATGGTGTGGACCTTGTCAGGTAATGGGGCCTATATTAAAGGAAGTTAAAGACCAATTAAATGACATAGTATCTATTGTGAAAATTAATGTAGATAAAAACCCAGCATTATTAGGAAAATATCAGGTGAGAGGTTTACCAACATTTATAATTTTTAAAGAAGGGCAATTAGTATGGCGTCAATCTGGTATTGTTAAAAAAGAAGAGTTAATAAACATAATTAATAAATTTAGTTAGTATCGATTTTTAATGTTCACTGTGTTTATTGATTTCTAAGGCAGCTTTTTAAGCTGCCTTTTTTTGTAACTAAGGTTACAGGTATTTTAGAAAATAGAAGTTAATTTTAGTCAATTAATAATCAAGTACTTCTAACTAAATTGTTTTTTATGAAAACTCACTATCAAGTATTAATAATTGGAGGAGGCACAGCAGGAATTATGGTTGCTTCCCAATTAAAAAGAAAAAACGCAAATCTAGAAATAGGTTTAATAGAGCCATCCGACAAGCATTATTACCAACCAGCTTGGACATTGGTTGGGGCCAATACCTATAAGTTTAAAGATACTGTGAGACCAATGACATCATTAATTCCAAAAGGTGTTGAATGGATTAAAGAATATGCAGACGTATTTAAACCAGAACAAAACAGTGTAATTACTAAAAATGGCACTGAATTCACCTATGATTATCTTGTGGTTGTACCAGGATTAAAAATTGCACCAGAATTGGTTGAAGGGCTTACAGAAGCAATGGAAAAAGGCGTTGTATGTAGTAACTATACAGATCCAAACCATACTTGGGAAACTTTGAAGAACTTTAAAGGAGGTACAGCTTTATTTACGCAACCTATAACACCTATTAAATGTGGAGGAGCACCTCAAAAAATAATGTATTTAGCAGATGATTATTTTAGAAAAACTGGAGTCAGAAAAAAATCAGATATAGTATTTGCACTACCAAGTGGTTCTATTTTTGGAGTAAAAATTATTGCTGATACACTTATGAATGTAGTAGACAGAAAAGATATCAATGTGCGTTTCTTTCATAAGTTGGTTAAAGTTGATGCAGATAAAAAAATTGCATGGTACGAAATAGATAAAGATTTAACAGCTGGTGGTTGTGTAACTATCGCCGATGGTGATGTGGCTTCGTTAGACAGAGATATTCAGTATTACTACAAAGACGTAAAAGTAACTAGAGAAGGAGATCGTTTTGGGATTCATTTCGACATGATGCATTTGGCACCACCACAATGTGCGCCAGATTTTATTAGAAACTCACCTTTAGCTGCAGAAACGGGTTGGGTTTCTGTAGATCCTAAAACTACGCAGCATACCAAATATTCTAATATTTTTAGTCTTGGAGATGTATCTAATTTACCTACCTCTAAAACAGGAGCAGCTATTAGAAAGCAAGTTCCAGTAACTGTTGCAAATATTTTAAAATTGATAGAAGTAGAGGGGTTGTCCTCAAAGGAATATAATGGGTATACCTCATGTCCATTAGTTACAGGTTATGGTAAAATGGTGTTAGCAGAATTTGACTATGATAAGAATTTTGAACCAGACCCTAAGTTAAAAAAATTCCCAATGATGCTTAATGATTCTTCAAAAGAGCATTGGAGGTTATGGATGCTTAAAAAATATGGATTGCCATATTTATATTGGAACAAAATGATGAAAGGGATTGAAGTTTAAATTTGACTTTAGTGTAACAAGAGTTACTCATGGTGTTTACTTATTTAAGTAATTTTACCAAGCATAAAGTTCACTTTTTTGCACCAAATCAATTTAAATAAGACATAGTTTCGTTTAGAATTGATTAATAGTTGAGCCCAAGGAAACTTGGGCTTTTTTTGTGATAAAAGTCATAAAATATTAATCATATTACATATATTTTTGAACAATAACAGTAACAATTTAAGATATGATAAGTAATAGTATTGCATTGTACGATTGGAGCAATGGTGTAATTATGATGGCAGTTTTTGGTCTAATCTGTTTAATATTGATTATATATAGTGTTGATTTCTTTTATGAGTAGTGGAAAAAAAGATAAGAAACAGGAATAGATTGATTTAATTTAAAAGAAAAAAAGGAGGACAGCTTTTGTCTTCTTTTTTGTTTTGTCTAAAACTTATATTGCAAGAAAGTAGTTAAGTTTCTTCCAGGTTCATTAATAGCGACTCTACCCAAACCCGATTGGTTGTTAAATGAAAAACTTAAATGATTATTGTATGTTTGATCAAAAACATTAATAGCAGCAAAACCAACGGTAATATTTTTAATTGGTTTTATTCCAACACGAATATCTAACGTTTCATAGCCTTTTGTGTGGGTTTCACCAAAGCTTTCGGCAATTTTATCTTGTTTGGAAACTAAGTTAAAAGTTGCATTTGCTCAAAATTTCTTTTTCTCGAATCCAAAGTCTAGTTTGGTGGTTAGAGGAGGAGTAAGCGGAAACGATTCTTTTAAATCTTTGTTTTTTGCATAAACATAAGCTATATCTGCTTTTAAAAAGAAATCGTCCATAAACTCAAGTTTCATTTAAGCTTCTAAGCCTGTTTTATATGCTTTATCTAAGTTTCTAAATACTTTGGGATGTCTAGGTTCTAACATTGTGGGATATACAATCTATTTAAGGACTCATCAACAATACCTACAATATAATTCTCGAAAAATGAATAATAAAATGATGAAGAATAAGTAAGTTTATTAAAACCGTTCGTTACGCTATTGTTTAATTAAGAAGCTTAAACTAATATGGTAATATTAAAAGCTGCAAAAGCTCATAATTAAATAATTGAATTTTTTGTAACATTTCTCATGAACTTGCGTCAAACAAGTACATCAATCAAATTAATCTAAAAATCATGAGAAAAGAACATTACATAGCAATGAGAGAAGATAGGCAGCTTATAGTGTTAACACATTTAAGTCAGTTAATCACCTTAGTTATTGGTTTTGGAAGCTTAATACTACCATTAATTTTATGGGCGACTAATAAGGAAAAAGTTTATGAAATGGATAATCACGGTAAAAGTATCGTCAACTTTCAATTGAGTATTTTAATTTACTCACTTATTTGTATTCCGTTGATACTGTTATTAGGTTTAGGAATATTAGGTCTAATTGTATTAGGAATTATATCATTTGTTTTTCCAATTGTTAATGCTATAAAGGCTAGTAACGGTGAAAAACCAAGTTATCCAATGTCAATTCAATTTATTAAATAATATAAAGAAGTATTATCTCTTAGTTTTATTAGTTAGTTAGTTAGTTTATTAGAGATAAAAAAAGCTCACTTTTTTGGAAGTGAGCTTTTTGTTTTATATATGGTTGGTATTGATGAATATTAATTATTCAACATTACAGGCATTACAAGCATGGTTACATTTTCACCTTCATCTAAGCCATCAATTGGCGTTAAAATTCCGGCTCTATTTGGTAGACTCATTTCTAGTTGTACTTCGCTTGCGCTAAGGTTACCTAACATTTCGCTTAGAAAACGTGAGTTAAAGCCTATTTGCATATCGTCACCTTGGTAATCACAAGTTAAACGCTCTTCGGCTTTGTTACTGTAATCAATATCTTCAGCAGATATATTTAATTCTGCTCCTGCAATTTTTAATCTAATTTGGTGTGTCGTTTTATTTGAGAAAATAGACACACGTTTTACAGAGTTTAAAAACTGTGTTCTATCTATCGTTAATTTGTTTGGATTCTCTTTTGGTATTACAGCCTCGTAATTAGGGTATTTACCATCAATTAAACGACAAATTAACACAGAACTGTTAAACGTGAATTTAGCATTAGAATCGTTGTATTCAATTAGCACATCTTCGTCGCTTCCTGCAAGAATTCCTTTTAAAAGATTTAAAGGTTTTTTAGGCATAATGAATTCTGCTGTTTCATTAGCAGATACATCACTACGTGTGTATTTTACTAATTTATGAGCATCAGTTGCAACAAAAGTTAAGCTTTCTGTTGAAAATTGAAAAAACACACCACTCATCACAGGTCTTAAATCGTCATTTCCTGCAGCGAAAATGGTTTTTGAAATAGCGTTAGCTAGTACATCGCCAGAAAGTGTCGTAGAACTTGGGTTTTCAAGAGCTACTGCTTTTGGAAATTCTTCGCCATTTGCATAAGCCAAAGCATATTTACCATGGTTAGAGCTTATTTCCACTGTGTTGTTTTCTTCTACAACAAAAGTTAATGGTTGCTCAGGAAATGTTTTTAAAGTATCTAGTAATAATTTTGCAGGTATCGCAACGCTCCCTTCACTATCGCTTTCAACATTTATGGTTGATGACATTGTTGTCTCAAGGTCACTAGCTGAAACTGTTAACTTAGAATTGTTAAGTTCAAACAAAAAATTATCTAAAATAGGTAAGGTATTCGAGCTATTAATAACGCCCCCTAAAACTTGTAATTGTTTAAGTAAATAGGTACTTGATACTATAAATTTCATGTATATCTTTCGTATAATTAGTTATTACAAATATATCTTATCGCTGCTTAAATTGGAAACAAACTTATTAACAACTAAGCGGCATATTTTTTCTTTCTAATAAAGTTGAAAGCAAAGCCAAAAAGTGCAAGTAAAATAAGTGGTAATGCGATATTTACAATTTGCCATTTACTTTTTTCGGTTGAAATTTTTTCCGAATCCATAAAAGCAACTGCAATTTCTTTAGAGCGAATGTTTATAAGTCCGTCATCATCCAATAAATAGTTGATGCTATTTAGTAAAAATTCTTTGTTTCCATACATGCGTCCTGTCCAAGCATCAAAGCCTAATTCTAAGGGACCACTTCGTCTTATTTCATTCTTTATAACATCGCCATCTGCAATCACAATCATCTTTGTTGAGACACTTGTGGATTTATCATCTATTAGTTCAAAAGGCTTTACTCGATTATTATAAACTGAGGTGAATTCGCCTTCTAAAAGCACTGCTAAATTCTGATTACCATTATTGTAAGTGCTTCTATCTGGTTCTTGGGTAATGCTTTCTAAACTAATCTCTTTTGGAACACCAACCAATTTTGACAATGGTGAGCTTTTTAAGAGCACAGTTTTTGAAACTGAATTTTTTAATGTATCAATCTGATTGGCAAAATCAAACTTCACCAAATTTAAATTATTACCAATGGGATGGTTGCTATTTCCTGAAGCTAAAGGCGAATATTGCCATTGTACAGGTTGAAATTGTGCTTCGCTACCTTCACCTATAGCTAGCGCAATAGGAGCAGAGTACATGTCGTTTACCAAAACAGGATTTATACGAACGCCATATTTAAAGAAAAAATCGGTTAAATTTAAATCCCTAACTGTGGCAAAACTCACACCAGATTCGTTGTAGAGACTGTCTTTATCCATAGCCACTTTATCAATTAGCCATAAACTTTTGCCACCATTCATGACATATTGGTCTAGCACATATTTTTCTTGTTCTGTGAATGCTTCTGTTGGTTTTGCAGATACAATTAAATCGTAATTTTTTAAATCGTTGAGTGTTTTTTGGGGATTACTCGCGACGCTATCTAATGTGAAAGGTGCTGTTAAATAGTATTGACCAATCGTCTTAACAAAATCGGCTATATAACGATTATCAAGCTGTCCATTACCTTTTAAAACAGCAACTTTTTTACTCTTAGGGTTTATTAATTTATTAAAACCATCGGCAAAGGCATATTCTAAATGCTGAATAGAATTGGCTACTTTTTCTTCGGTTGAAGCACCAATATTATTCTTTAAAAGCGAGATCTTTACCGTTTGGTCGTTATAACTAGCCAAAGCCCAAGGGAAAATGACTTCTTGAGTTGTTCTTCCACTTTCTTGTACATTCAACTGCATTGGTGTTAAGCCTCTTTCAGATAGTAATTGAATATTGGTATTTCTATTTGCTTCATCTGCAATAGGGTTGATAAAACCAAAATTGATGTTATTGTTTGTATTACTAAACTCTTCTAGTAATTGTTGCGTTTCAGTTTTTAAACGTCTAAATTCTGAAGGAAAACCATCGCCTTCCAAAAATACATCTATATCTATTGGCGAATTAACATCGGTTATCAGTTGTTTTGAAGCTTCACTTAAGGTGTAACGTTTATCAGAAGTTAAATCGAAACGTTTAAACATTGAGTTTGAAAAAATATTCACAACAAAAAGACCTAAAAGCAATACAGATAAGGTAATCCACTCTTTTTTAACGATATTTTTATTGCCAACTTTTACAATGGTGAGAGCAAGAAAAAATATAGTTACACTTGCAAAATATAAGACATCTCTTGTGTCAATAACACCACGACCAATACTTTTAAAGTGGTAATTCATCCCTAATTGCTCTACAAAAGTACTTGTGGCAAAATCGGCAATTGCATCAAATCCGTAATAAAAGAAAAAACTTATAGCAATAGCAATAATAAAAGCCACTATTTGATTATCGGTAATAATAGACGCAAATATGCCAATAGACGTATAAGCTGCAATTAGAAACAGCAAACCAAAATACGAGCCAACTGTGCTCCCTGTATCCAAATTCCCAATAGGATTTCCTAATTGATGTATCGTATAAACGTACAGTAACGTTGGGAGTAAAGCTATAAGAATGAGTACAAAAGCACCTAAATATTTACCTAAAACTATATTGGTATGCGATATAGGTTTGGTAAGTAAAAGTTCTAAAGTGCCTTGTTTTTTCTCATCGCTAAAACTTCGCATACACACCGCAGGAATTAAAAAAAGCAATATCCAAGGAGCTAAAAAGAAAAAGGATGATAAATCGGCAAATCCATAGTCTAAGACATTGAATTCACTTTTAAATACCCACAAAAACAACCCATTAGTCAATAAAAAAATAGCGATGACTAGGTAGCCAATGGGTGAGGTAAAAAACGACTGAATTTCTTTTTTAAGTATCGCTAGCATTTAAGTGTTTTTTAAAATAAGGATGTCTTGATATGATAATACGTTATCTGCTTTTCCTGACCAAGACCCTTCAAGGTATTTTTCTATTCTAAATCCTTTATCCTGAATTAGTTTAAATAAATATTCTTTATCATAAGCAACGTTGGCTTCTTTAACTCTTTCACTCATCAGTGCATAATTCTTCCTTAGATATTTAAAATGTTTATCAGAATTTACCATTAATGCTCTAGAAACATCATCTAAAATAAAAAAAGTAGCCAAGCATCTTTTTTTAGATTTTAATACACGACCAATTTCATTTAAATAGTTGTCAACATCATCTGGTAGCATATGCGTAAATACAGAAGTTAGAAACACAAAATCGAATTCATTGTCTTTATAAGGAAACTTATAGTTACTTGCTTTATCAGTTGTTGATAAATTATAAAGATCATTTTTTAAAGGTATATAAGTAAATTGGAAGTTAGGAAACTTTGACGTAATGTGTTTAGTGCACCAATTAACTCCTTTTTTTACAACATCAAATCCTCTATACGACCCTTTACTATTTAAAAATTTTGTAAATGGAATAGACATGCGTCCAATTCCTGAGCCTATATCTAATATGGTACTTTCCGGTGTGATATTTCCATAGGTTTGAAAATGTTTAAAGAATATATCACCAACCTTTAAATAATCCCCAGTTCCAGTATATATCATTCCTTTAGGTGGCACTAATTCATCACGCTTACTAAAAAGATCAGATGGGAAATAAACCAAACGCCTTACAACATATCGTAATGAGACTGGAAGCTTATAATATATGTTTCTAATTAATGTCATTAATTTGTTTATGGTAAACTTACAATTTTATCCACACTCCAAGCTTTTGGTTTATCATTAAATAGTGTTTTGGTTTTAGACCAAACGTTTTTAAATAACTCAGAGGTTCTATAATTTTCTAAATCGGCTTCATCATTCCAGTAACTATAAGTGAAAAATATTGATGGGTTGTCTTTGTCTTGATACAATTCTAAGAAGCGGCAACCAGGAAAATTTCGAATAGATTCTTTATGTAAACTAAAAACACTTAAAAACTTATCAATCAAATCTTTATCAAAACTCATCTTAACTATTCGTACAAGCATAATTATTCTTTTAGAAAGTTTATAGTTACAGTATCCATCATCGTTAATCCCATAAGAGTAGAGGCACTCCCAACTGTTGTACTATTACTTTTATAAATGGCAATCTCTAAATAGTTTGACGAGTTAAAAACGACTAAAGATTTCCCTTCGTCATTACGTTTGTCTTCTTCTACATCAAAGTTAACGACTTCACTATATTTAGAAAAAATGGTTCTGAATTTATAATTCCTCGCAGAAATTTCAAAAGCTCTTCCTTTTTGTATACCCTCAAAAAACTTCTTTCTAATATTGGTTACGACATTCCCATAATTATCAATATAGATAACATTTCCAATAATTTGATTCTTTTCATCATTTACAAACGGCATCAAATTTCTTATAGGTTTAATGCTGTCGATAGTTTTACCTATCACTTCTAATGTTCCACCTCTTGCAATGTGGCTAGCCACCTTTACAAATACATCAAGCACCGGAAAACTGGTTTCTATTTTATCGTGAATATTGATTTCAACAATTTTTTCTGGTGCAATCACCGAGCAAATCATGCTCATAATACCATTATTAGCACATATAAAATAATGACCATCCAATTTTACGGCAATATGTTTATTCTCTTGATTTAGTTCAGAGTCTATTCCAATAATATGGATAGTACCCTTTGGGAAGCTACTGTATGCATTTTGTATGATATAGGCAGCTTCCGAAATGTTAAATGGAGAAATTGAGTGCGAGATATCAACAATTTTTACTTCTGGTTGCTCACTGTAAATAGCGCCTTTAATTGCGCCAGCAAAGTGGTCTTTCTCTCCAAAATCTGTTGTTAATGTAATAATTGCCATTGGCAAATTTGTTGATATTTTTTTTAACTAGTTTGCTAGTAATTTTTGTACTTTTGAGTCTTACAAAACTAATAAATCCAAAGTGATTTATCTTATAAAATTTTAAGCATTTGAATGAACTAATTATCGAGTTTGAAGAGATAAGCCCAAAAGAGTTTTTTGGTGCCCAAAACGCCAATATAGAACTTCTAAAAAAATACTTCCCAAAATTAAAAATTGTTGCACGAGGAAATAAATTAAAAGCTTTTGGTGATGAAGAATTACTTGAAGAATTTGATAGACGATTAACCATGCTTATGACCCATTTTGGGAAATATAATAAGCTTGACGAAAACGTTATTGAGCGTGTTCTAACAAGCTTAACAAGTGATGATTATGCAACTACTGAGGCTAGTGGCCAAGTATTGGTCCATGGTGTAGGAGGAAAGCTTATTAAAGCGCAAACAGCAAATCAACGTAAACTGGTTGAGAGCATGCGTAAGAATGATATGGTTTTTGCAATTGGTCCTGCTGGAACAGGAAAAACCTATACAGGTGTTGCTTTAGCTGTAAAAGCCTTAAAAAATAAAGAAGTAAAGCGTATTATACTAACACGTCCAGCAGTTGAAGCAGGTGAGAATTTAGGATTTCTTCCAGGGGATTTAAAAGAAAAACTGGATCCTTATATGCAACCCTTGTATGATGCTTTAAGGGATATGATTCCGCATGAAAAATTGGATGGATATATAGAAAAAGGAATAATTCAAATTGCTCCTTTAGCATTTATGCGTGGTCGTACTTTGGATAATGCCTTTGTGATTTTAGACGAAGGTCAAAACACCACACATGCACAAATGAAAATGTTCTTGACCAGAATGGGAAAAAATGCTAAGTTTTTATTAACTGGAGATCCTGGACAAATAGATTTACCAAGACGTACTATTTCGGGTTTAAAAGAAGCCCTATTAATTTTAAAAGACGTTGAAGGTGTAGGTATTATTTTCTTGGATGATAAAGATGTGATTCGTCATAAATTAGTAAAGAAGGTCATTGCAGCTTATAAAAATATTGAAAACAGAGAGTAATTTATCATTCCTGTACAGGCAGGAATCC
This sequence comes from Flavobacteriaceae bacterium S0862, assembly GCA_023015825.1. Taxonomy (GTDB): domain Bacteria; phylum Bacteroidota; class Bacteroidia; order Flavobacteriales; family Flavobacteriaceae; genus Pontimicrobium. Next base: position 33,066 of record JALKAW010000010.1, read on the forward strand.
ACTAGCCAGAGATAATGAATAATACAATAACTGATACCAATTTTAATTTCCCAAACCAGAAAAGTGTTTATAAAGGAAAAGTTCGCGAAGTTTATAACATCAATGATGATTTGTTAGTAATGATTGCTACTGATAGATTATCTGCTTTTGACGTGGTAATGCCGAAAGGAATTCCTTATAAAGGTCAAATACTAAACCAGATTGCTACTAAAATGATGAAAGCAACTGAAGATTTAGTGCCAAATTGGTTGGTGGCAACACCAGATCCAAATGTAGCTGTAGGTCATTTGTGTGAGCCTTTTAAAGTTGAAATGGTGATACGTGGTTATATGTCTGGTCATGCTGCTCGCGAATATAAAGCTGGTAAACGTATGCTTTGTGGTGAGCCAATGCCTGACTGTATGAAGGAAAATGATAAATTCCCTAAACCAATTATTACGCCTGCTACCAAAGCAGAACAAGGCGATCATGATGAAGATATTTCACGAGAAGATATTTTAAAACGTGGCATTGTTTCTGAAGCAGACTATTTAGTTCTGGAAGATTATACCAGGAAATTATTTCAGAGGGGTTCTGAAATTGCAGCATCTAGAGGATTGATTTTAGTCGATACTAAATATGAATTCGGTAAAACTAAAGATGGGAAAATTGTATTGATCGATGAGATTCACACACCTGATTCCTCGCGTTACTTTTATGCTGATGGTTATCAAGAAAGGCAGGATAGAGGCGAGGCACAAAAACAATTGTCTAAAGAATTTGTTCGCCAGTGGCTAATTAATAATGGTTTTCAGGGTTTAGAAGGACAAACGGTCCCAGAAATGAGTGATGAATATATATATAGTGTTAGTGAACGTTACATAGAGCTTTATGAAAACATTACAGGAGAGACCTTTAATAAAGCAGATGTTTCAAATATTCAAGAGCGTATAGAAAACAATGTATTGGAGTATTTAAAAAAATAGAGTTATCGAAATGTAAATATTAAAAAAGCCCTAGTTAATTCTAGGGCTTTTCTAATTAATCACTCCATTTTTGACAATCTATCAATGTGCTCTTGGAATTCTGTTTCGCGATTGAATTTATATTTTTTAGAAATGTCTATTGCTGTTTTATAGGCGTTTATTGCTTCCTCTATTTGATTGTTTTTTTCGTAGGTGCTTGCTAATAAACTCCTTAGCCAAATATCGTAATCATAAGCTTCTATGCTGCGCTTTATTACCGTTATAGCATCTTTAAATTGAGTATTGTTAATAAGGCCGAATACTAAGTTAACATAGGCCTCGGCAGATTGTTTTGCTTCTGCTCCATATTTATGCATTATTTTGTTTTCATGCTCTAAAAACATATTTGAATTAAAATTCTCGATGAGCTCGTTTGGCAAAGACATATCAGAAAAAATGAATTTTAAACCATAGTAATTTGATAATAATGGAGAAGACATGTGAACTTCATTTTCCATTTCCATATGTTCAAAGCGAAGTTTTTCGGGTTGATTAGCGATTATAGCGTCAACAAACTTCTGCAGTTCCTTACGCATGCCCCAATTTTTGGAGGATTCTAAAGTTCCAATGCCGAAGAATAAAGTATTTTCTAAATCTGGATTATTTTCAAAAAATACATTTGCTTTATTTATATATTCTTCATTGTTCCACCAAAAAGAAGGACTCATAATAATATGTGCATTAAAGATTTCGGGTTTTTCCATCAAGGCGTAAGCAGCAAATAATCCGCCCATAGAATGTCCTTCTAAGATTCGAAAGGGTTGAGTTCTGTAATTAGATTCTATAAATGGAATTAGCTCCTGATCTATAAAGTCAAGATATTTTGGTCCACCACCACTATTTGGATTAGTTTCACTTATTGATGGGCTAAAATCTCTGTTTCTATCTAAACTTTCAATTCCTACTACGATTACTGGAGGTATACTACCGGTTCTAGTTAATACCTCTATAGATCCTAGAACATGCCAAATATTTTGCAAACCGTCGGTTAAATAAAGGACAGGGTAATTTGAGTTTCCATTTTGATAGCCCTTAGGTAACGAAATAATTATTGGTCGCTTCTCGTTTAGAATCTTTGAAGAAATAGTATCTCTATTGCCTAAATTTAGAGATGTCTTAAAAGGTGTTTCTTTGGTATTACCTAATTGATCTGATGTTTTTTTGTTACAACTTGTGGTTATAATTAAAACTATAAGTAGTTTTAGAATTGATGTTCGCATTTTTTGTGTTTTAGTTGCAATAGAGACGACATTAAAGCATAATTGTTGCAACGTTTCTTTGAATCGTTCACTTGTTAATTATCTTATTATACATTTTTTTATCGGTTGCGCCCTCAGTACTTATGCACAATACCTTGGTATTCGAAGAGATTTGTAAATGATTTCTCAAATTTTGAGCATTCGGATTGGACATTAAATAAAGAAGACCTGCCAGACCACCCACACCAGATTCTCCTGCAACTATTTGAGGGTCATTTAAAGTTGGGGTGTAAAGTTCTTGCATTGCAATTTTTGCATAATCATCTTTAATTCGTAAAGAAACATCAGCGCCATTTTTAATAATATCCCAAGCTGAAAATGAAGGTATTCCACAATTGAGTCCTGCCATTATAGTTTTAAAATTCCCATTGGGGCTTACTCTTTTTCCTGCTTTAAAAGAAGCTAATATACCATCTGATTCATAAGGTTCTACGATCACCAATTTTGGTTTTGTTTTTAGGTTTTTTACAAAATACCAAATACCTGCAGCAGCCCAACTTCCGACACCAGCTTGAAGCATTATTACATCTGTTTTCTCAAGAGAATCTAATTGCTTTTCTATTTCTTGAAATTGTGTTAAATAGCCTGCCATAATATATGCAGGGATTTCTTCGTAACCTTCCCAAGCTGTATCTTGTATAAGTACCCAACCGTTTTGTGCAGCTTTTTCTTTAGCTATTCGGCAAGTTTCGTCATAGTTTTGTCCTGTGTCGATGACAGTAGCTCCATCTTTTTCTATATTTTGAATTCTTTCTAACGAAGTGTTTTGAGGCACAAAAACTACAGATTTCTTATTTTGCAAACGTGCTGACCAAGCCACCGCTTTACCATGATTACCATCGGTAGCAGTACAAAAAATGGTATTTTTTGGTTGTTGATTTAATACTTTAGATAAAGCAAAAGAAGTACCTAAACCTTTAAAAGCATTTAAACCTAATCGATAGGATTCATCTTTTAAATAAATTGCACCTAAACCAAACTTTCTTGCCATACCTGAAAGATTATGCAAAGGAGTAGGTTTGTATCCAGGTAAGGATTTATGAAATTCCATAGGATTCTCACTTTCCAGTATTTGTGTAGTTACATTCTTTGGAATTAGATTACTGGCGTTATTTAAAAAATAATCATCCATTTATAATCTCCATTTAAAAGATTTATCATCAATAGCACGCATAGTACATAATATTCCATTAAGATGATCATATTCATGCTGAATAAGTTCTGATAAATCATCCTCAACTGTCCATTCATGAGTTTTCCAGTTTTCATCTCTATATCTAATGGTTAGTCTTTTATAGCGTTTTACTTTTACCAAAAGATTTGGAAAACTCATGCAATCATCCCATAACTCGAAAGTGTCATCACTCAAGTTAATTAGTTCAGGGTTAATTATTATAGTGGGTGAGTCTACATCTAAATAAAAGAGACGTTTCAATATTCCTAATTGTGGTGCAGCAATCCCTCTACCAAAATTATATTTTTCACGAATTTCAGACATAGCGTTAGTCAAATCTTCTACCCATTTTTTTATTTGAGGCAAGTCTGATTCTAATACCGGGTCGCACATTTCGTATAATAATGGATGTCCCAGTTGTAAAATATCTTTTAGTCCTTTTTTACTCATATTTTAATTACCAATATAATATCAGATTTTCTTTCTAGGTTTTCTAGCTTTTGCTAAGGGGTTAAAAGCCATGCATAGATCTATGTAGTGCGATAAATCATCTTCATTATCAAATCCGTCCGGTGTCACAAAAATATAACCTCTCATTGGGCGACCTGTAAAGTCCATTGGTAAACAATGCTTATTTTTAATAACAGTTTCATAGGCGTCTTCGCCAATTCTTGCCATTAATAAGCTATCACCATAATTTTTATCTATATGGATACCGCAAAACATTTTATTGTCAACTTTAAACAATAAACCACCCATCATTTTCATATCTGTAAAATGGATGCGTTTTTCTTTTAATTGTCTTCGTATTCTATCTGCTAAGTATTCGTCGTAAGCCATATTTATTTAATAACTAAAATACGAGGGTTTACCGGATAGAGCCACTCAATGCCTCGTTCAGTGATCACAGCATCATCTTCTAGAGGCACCCTTAATTTTTTGCCTCCCCATTCTGGAATTTTTGTATAAGCAAATAATTCAATAGAAATTAGATTACTTGGTTTAAGTTCATATCCTAACCTAACAGGATTGAAAAATGCGATTGATGGTCCAATGCCATGTCCCCAATTTCCAACTGAGTGACAACCAATAATCACATCCGTTTTATCAAGGTTAGTAAATTTATTAAAGGCTTCCATTTTGTTAAAACCAGCGTTTGTTAAGGCTTCATACACATTGTTTTCTGCTTCTTTGGCAGTGACTCCAGCTTTTATAGTTTTCTTTATGATATCTCTCACTTTCACACCTTGATCAAAAGCGTTTTGAATACCTTCTGGAACACGAGTTTCACCTTCTTTAAGCACATATGCTATACGTTTCATATCTGTGTACATGTTCATAAGACCGACTCCCCAATCAATCATAAGTACATCGCCTCGTTGAATAATTCTATCAGAAGACGTTGCTTCTACACCATCAGGACCAGTAATATAAACTGAAGGCATCCCAAAAGACGAACCCAAATTATTTTTAAATTGTTGCTCTTTCATCCACCATGCCACATCTTCAAGTGTTGTAACTCCTGGTGTAATCACTTCGTTTGAGAAGGCTCTTTCTGCAATGGTGTACGATAGTTCCCCTGCTTCACCATAAATAGCTATTTCACTTGCCACACGACGAGACCTAAAATCAGAAACTAATTTTTCAGCAGATACAAATCGGTTTTCATATTTTTTTCCAAGAATTTCAGAAAGCTCTAGATAACTTGAGTGGGTAAGTCCATCAGCGCCTCCATAGTTTTTAGAAATATTAAGTCCAATTCTTTTCGGATTACGAGCTTCAACGAATGCTTTAAGCTCCGTTTGAGAACCAAAATAATCAAAAGCACCACTACCTTCAAGCAAATAACCACCTATACCAAGTACTGCTCTTTCTATTCTGTCACCTCCTTTATCAGTAAAAATATAATAGCCTGTAGAACCAACATAGCCTTCTCCCATATCGGCATATAAAGGGTCAAAATTTCCTTCTCTATTGGTCACAATCCACATATCTATATTATTTTCTCTCATGGCTTCAGGCAAAACCAAATCGAATTTATCGTTCCTTACTTGATTCATTTTGCGCCATCTACGATGGGATTCTTGACTAAATGTATTAATGCTAAAAAGGATAATAAGAGAATAAAGAATAGTTTTCATATTGGCTGGAGTTATTGGATTGTATTTGAATTATTATTCAAAGCTAAGTTATGGTTTAATAGTGTATTGGTCAATGCTATATATAATCTTGAAAGAAGAAATTATTAACATTGTTAGTTGTTTCAATCATCTTTCTTACATTTATAACTTCAACTAACTAAATTTTCATGGAAAAACTAAACCAAATAACTGAAGCTTTTTCTGGCGCAGTTTGGGGATTACCTTTGTTAATACTGCTTATTGGAGGTGGTTTATACTTACTTATACGTTCAAAATTCGCACCCTTTTTAATGCTAGGGCATGCTATTCAGGTACTACGAGGTAAGTACGACGACCCTAACGATCCTGGACAAATAAGTCATTTTCAAGCATTAACAACAGCCTTGTCTTCAACCATTGGTATGGGTAACGTTGCTGGTGTTGCAGTAGCCATTTCTATTGGTGGTCCAGGAGCAGTATTTTGGATGTGGATTAGCGCAGTTGTTGGGATGTCTACTAAGTTTTTTACATCGACACTTGCAATCATGTTCAGAGGAAAAGATAGTGCTGGAGAATTGCAAGGTGGTCCAATGTATTTCATTATGGAAGGTTTAGGTAAATCATGGAAACCATTAGCCATTATGTTTGCTTTTTGTTGTATGATTGGAGCACTGCCAGTGTTTAATGTCAATCAGTTAACACAAGCGATTAACGATATTTTATTAGCACCTAATGGTGTTGAAGTTGGTTTTTCTTCCAATTTAATTATTGGCCTTGTATTAGTAGGTATAACTTCCATCGTTATTCTTGGAGGTTTAGGCCGTATTAGTAAAACGGCAGCTAAAATGGTGCCTTCAATGGTTTTATTATACTTTGTATCTGTACTAATCATTTTAGCTGTTAACATTGATGTAGTACCACAGTATTTAAGCTTAATTTTTACGGATGCTTTTGCAGCAGATTACTTCCCTAAAGAGGATACGTTTTTAGGAGGTGTCGTGGGAGCTTTAATTTTACACGGAATAAAGCGTGGTGCATTTTCTAACGAAGCTGGTTTAGGTACAGCACCATTGGCCCACGGAGCGGCAAAAACAGATGAGCCTGTTCGCGAAGGATTAGTGGCTATGTTAGGTCCAGCTATTGATACGTTGGTAGTTTGTACACTTACTGCTTTAGCTATTTTGGTGACTGGTGTTTGGGAAACAACCTCAAATAATGGTGTGAGTTTAACAGCTTCTGCTTTTGGAGAAGCAATGCCTGTGTTTGGTGAATATTTATTGTTAATATGTATCGCTGTATTTAGTATTTCATCACTATTCTCCTATTCCTATTATGGCACAAAATGTATGTCCTTTTTAATAGGCGCAGACAAAAAACATTATTACAATTACATATACATTGTCAGTATTATACTGGGAGCCACAACGTCTTTAAGTGCTATGATAAACTTAATTGATGGTGTATTTGCACTTATGGCAATCCCAACAATGTTATCTACTATCATATTAGCTCCAAAAGTTGTCAAAGAGCTAGGAGCCTATAGGCAACGATTAAAGGAAAATAAGGCATGACACCTAAAGAAAAAGCAAAAGCCTACTGGAAAGAAAACATCAGGTATGTTTTAATCTTACTAGCCATTTGGTTTCTAGTATCTTATGGTGCAGGAATCCTTTTTAAAGATACACTTAATAGCATTAGAGTTGGTGGTTTTAAATTAGGGTTTTGGTTTGCACAACAGGGATCCATTTATGTGTTTGTTATTCTCATATTCGTGTATGTACGTTTAATGAACAAGCTTGATAAAAAATATGGCTATGATGAGTAAAACATTGCTAATCGAAGCCGTAAGTGTACAAAACTGGACATACATACTAGTTGGTGTTACCTTCGCCATCTATATTGGTATTGCTATATGGTCCAGAGCCAGTTCCACAAAAGAATTTTATGTCGCTGGAGGAGGTGTTTCTCCTTGGGCAAATGGTATGGCTACAGCAGCCGATTGGATGAGTGCTGCATCATTTATTGGGATGGCAGGAATTATCTCGTTTGCAGGCTATGATGGCGCTGTGTATTTAATGGGATGGACAGGAGGTTACGTATTATTAGCTTTATTGTTAGCACCTTATTTACGTAAGTTCGGAAAGTTTACAGTCCCTGATTTTATTGGAGACCGATATTATTCTGATACTGCTAGAATAGTCGCTGTTATTTGTGCGCTTTTGGTGTCGTTTACCTATGTTGCAGGTCAAATGCGAGGTGTTGGTATTGTGTTTTCTCGTTTTCTTGAAGTAGACATTAATACAGGTGTTATCATCGGAATGTTAATTGTACTCTTTTACGCTGTTTTAGGAGGAATGAAAGGTATCACCTATACGCAAGTAGCTCAATATTGTGTGCTCATATTTGCTTTTATGGTGCCTGCTATTTTTATATCTATTCAAATGACTGGAAATCCAGTACCTCAATTAGGTTTTGGAGGAGAATTAGCTGATGGTTCAGGAACCTATTTGTTAGATAAGTTAGATGGACTAAGTACAGAACTTGGTTTTGCCGAATATACCGAAGGCTCAAAATCTTTAATAGATGTATTTGCAATCACTTTGGCTTTAATGGTAGGAACTGCTGGTTTGCCTCATGTGATTGTAAGGTTTTTTACAGTAAAACGCGTTAAAGATGCTCGAAAATCAGCAGGAATTGCATTGCTTTTAATTGCAGTTCTATACACAACAGCACCAGCAGTAGCAGTGTTTGCAAGAACGAATATGATTGAAACGGTTTCTAATCAACCTTATAGTGACGTACCACAATGGTTCAAAAAATGGGAAACTACAGGACTAATTACCTTTACTGATAAGAATAACGATGGACTGATTCAATATGTCGCTGATGAAGCACAAAATGAGTTAGTAGTAGACAGAGACATTATGGTATTAGCGAATCCTGAAATCGCCAATTTACCTAACTGGGTTATTGCGCTTGTCGCAGCTGGTGGTTTGGCAGCAGCATTATCTACAGCAGCAGGATTGTTATTAGTAATCTCATCATCTGTATCACACGATGTAATTAAAAAAGTATATAACCCAAATATCTCTGAAAAAGGAGAATTAATAGCTGCTCGTATCTCAGCAGTAGGAGCAGTTTGTGTGGCAGGATATTTTGGAATTAATCCGCCAGATTTTGTAGCAGCGGTCGTCGCCTTGGCATTTGGTTTGGCAGCAGCCTCATTTTTTCCAGCAATCGTGTTGGGAATTTTCTACAAGCGAATGAATAAAGAAGGCGCTGTGGCTGGTATGGTCGTTGGTATAGGGATTATGTTATACTATATTGTTAAATATAAATTTGGATGGTTGGATGATACACTTCCAGATAAAAACGAATGGTGGTTTGGGATTTCGCCAGAAGGCTTTGGAGCAGTAGCAATGGTAATAAATTTTGTTGTTTCTATTACGGTAATGAAATTCACTAAAGCACCACCGGAAGAGGTTCAAGAGATAGTTGAGAATATTAGAATTCCAAATGGAGCAGGAGAGGCTTCAAATCATTAATAAGTTACCTATGAGACTCATTTTAAGTATACTATTTTTCTCTTGTTTTATTCATATAAACGCTTTTCAAGTTGAACCTGCTTTAGAAATTCTAAAAGATTACGATAAGGTTAGGGACTTCACGATGAATAATATTGAAACCGAGGCTTACGTTTCTGCTCAAAGTAATCTTGAAGAGAAGTCGGTTATTATAAGAATTACAAAGGAGAATGGAACATGGAACAAAGTAGATATTGCTTCTTTTTCTGGAACGTATAAAGACTTAGAACCTTTCTTAAGTCCAGATAATTTAAAGCTCTTTTTTGTGTCTAACAGACCTTTAACTAACGAAGGCGAATTAAAAGATGTAGATATTTGGTATGTAGAAAGAGCTACAACATCTAGTGATTGGTCTGAACCAAAAAATGTAGGCGCACCAATTAATACGGAAGCCGATGAGTTTTATCCTAGCGTTGCTAAAAATGGCAACCTATATTTCACTTCTGTTGGTCATAATGCGATGGGAGAAGACGATATTTTCGTGAGCGAGTTTAAAAACGGTATATATACTAAACCTGTTGCACTTAAAGGTGGTGTCAACACAGAGAGCTATGAGTACAATTCATTTATTTCACCTAACGACGATTACTTGATATTTGGTGGCTATGCAAGACAAGATGGTTTAGGAAGTGGCGATTTATATATCAGTTTTAAAAACGACGATAGCACATGGACGCAAGCCAAAAACATGGGAGACAAAATCAACTCTAAGTTTATGGATTTTTGTCCTTTTGTCACACAATCTGGAACACAGATATACTTCACGAGCAGGCGCAGTAATATTGATGCAAACAAAAGTATTACATCTGCAAAAAACCTATTGAATGTATTTAATGGGTATCAAAACGGTTTTAATAGAATATACAAAACAAGTTTTGACCTAAATGACTTTAAAAACTAAGAATTTAGTAAATTAGTTAGCTCAATAGTTTTTTCAATTAGCCAATAATCTCAATATGAGTAATTACCACATAAAACACCTAGAAGAATATTATCAAGTTTATAGAAAGTCAGTACAAAATCCCGAAGTATTTTGGGAGGAAATAGCCGAAGAGCATTTTGTATGGCGAAAGAAGTGGGATAAGGTCTTATCGTGGGATTTCTCAAAGCCAGAAGTAAAATGGTTTGAAGGTGCGCAATTAAATATTACCGAGAATTGTATCGATAGGCATTTAGCGACTCGTGGAGATAAAACAGCGATTTTATTTGAACCTAACAATCCAGACGAGCCAGCTGAACATATCACCTACAAGCAATTATATGCTCGTGTTAATAAGTTCGCAAACGTGTTAAAAGCACAAGGCATTAAAAAAGGAGATAGGGTTTGTATTTATGTGCCTATGATTCCTGAGTTGGCTATCTCTGTATTAGCTTGTGCAAGAATAGGCGCTATTCACTCTGTGGTATTTGCAGGATTCTCAGCCACAGCCTTAGCAACAAGAATAAACGATTCCGATTGTAAAATGGTCATTACTAGCGATGGTTCTTATCGTGGAGCAAAAACAATTGACTTAAAAGGCATTGTTGATGATGCTTTAGAGAATTGCGAGTGCGTAGAAACTGTTTTGGTAGCAAAGCGTATCAACTCAGATATTACTATGAAAGAAGGACGTGATAAATGGTTACAACCCTTATTAGACGAAGCCTCTCCCGAAGGGAAAGCTGAGGTCATGAATGCCGAAGATCCATTATTTATTTTATACACCTCAGGTTCTACAGGAATGCCAAAAGGCATGGTGCATACAACCGCAGGTTATATGGTGTATGCGGCGTTTTCGTTTAAAAACGCTTTTCAGTATAAAGAAAAAGATGTGTATTGGTGTACCGCAGATATTGGTTGGATTACAGGACATAGTTACATTGTGTATGGTCCATTAGCTAATGGAGCTACTACAGTCATGTTTGAAGGTGTTCCTAGTTACCCAGATTTCGGACGCTTTTGGCAAATAGTAGAAAAGCATAAAGTCAACCAGTTTTATACAGCTCCAACAGCTATTCGTGCCTTGGCAAAACAAGGTTTAGATGTGGTTGAAAAGCACGATTTATCATCGCTTAAAGTATTGGGTTCTGTAGGAGAACCTATTAATGAAGAAGCATGGCATTGGTATAACGATAATATTGGTAAAAAGAATTCTCCAATTATAGATTCTTGGTGGCAAACCGAAACTGGAGGCATCATGATTAGTCCAATTCCGTATGTAACACCAACCAAACCAACTTATGCAACCTTACCATTTCCAGGAATCCAACCATGTTTAATGGATGAAGCAGGAGAGGAGCTACTCGGCAATCAAGTAAGTGGTCGTTTGTGTATTAAATTCCCTTGGCCAAGTATGGCAAGAACCATTTGGGGAAATCATCAACGCTATAAGGATACCTACTTTTCAGCTTTTGAGAATAAATACTTTACAGGTGATGGCGCTTTGCGTGATGAGGTAGGCTATTATCGAATTACAGGACGTGTCGATGATGTTATTATTGTGTCTGGACATAATCTAGGTACAGCGCCAATTGAAGATGCTGTTAACGAGCATCCAGCTGTGGCAGAATCTGCTATTGTTGGCTTTCCACATGATGTAAAAGGAAATGCCTTATATGGTTATGTGATATTAAAAGATACTGGCGAATCTAGAAACCATGATAATGTACGTAAAGAGATTAACCAAATTATCACAGAGCATGTTGGTCCTATTGCGAAGTTGGATAAAATCCAGTTTACCGAAGGCTTGCCAAAAACACGCTCTGGGAAAATTATGCGTCGTATTTTGCGTAAAATAGCACATAACGACACCAGTAATTTAGGCGATACAAGTACCTTGCTAAATCCTGAAGTGGTAGAAAGTATTATTGAGGGTGCTAAAGATTATAAAAACACCAATTGGTAAAAACTATTAAAGGATGCCGAAAAGCAACTCAAAAAATTGGATAAATATACTCATCGAGTTACTCGAGGCTTTTTTTAAAAGCTCTAACTCAAGACCAAGAACATGGCACCAACACGTGGTGCCTTATGAAGACGATTGGGCTGTACGACGCGAAGGCAACAAACGCATTACCTCTAAACATAGAAAGCAAAGCACTGCCATACGAAAAGCCAAAACACTTGCCAAAAAACATAAAGCCGATGTCATTATACATCGTGCGGATGGGACAATACGTGATAGAATTAGTTTTGATTAAGACTTTTAACTATAAGGATTTCCCGAGTAAGCACAGAATGAGCGATAAATAATACACGTTATAGTGCTTTTGTTATTTTAATTCTTTTTCAAGAAGTTGTAAAACAATTTTAATACTACTAATTAGTTCAACATAATAGCCATCACTTATTTTTTGATTCCAAGCTGCTGCCGAAAATGCCCTCACAATAAGTTTAAATTCTTCATCTTTTTTATTATTTAAAAATGACCAATCATCATGATTTAACATTTCTTCTGTGGTAAAAATATCCAACACTTCTGGCGATAATTTAATGAAGTCAGTCGACACTGTTTCAGTGGAAAGTATATCAATAATCCATTTAGTATTCCCTAAAAACAATTCTCTTTTTTCGTCATATTCACTGTATACATTAATAATTGCTTCTTTTAGTTCAAGGTTTTGAATGAGTTGTAATGCTCCAGAATTTATCATCCCATTATAGGTGTTCTGGTTGGAAGAAAAAACTTGTTCTGTAACATTGTCATAGACGACAGCTATTTTTTTGACTTGCTCCTTTGTTATATTTTCTTGGTATAAAACAACTAGCACTTCTTTAATGTCATTTCTCAATTTTTTATTGGATTTGATAATATCTCTAAAACTAGTGGTATCTTGAACCAAATCTCTATGAATCCTAGATAAGTATTCCTTACTTAATTTATTGTCTTTATTTTCTTGATTCCAATTATTGATACCTAATGCAATTAAAATCCCAATAACAACAAGTACAATTTCTCCAATAGCATACTTAAAGTACTTTCCGGTTTTATTTTCCATCAGTAAGTTTTGGCGAATTTTTCTAAATAATTTTATCATTGGTTAGCGTTTTGTCCTAATGAAGCAGAATGCGATGATATGCAACGTTGCAATGTTTTAGATCAGTTGTTAAACGAAGGTAGTGGTTTTATCTATAAAGTCAATACTTATTCCTTGGTATACTATCTCATTTGCTAATATGTCATGCCGCTTCGCTATGGCATATTAATTGTCTATTTTAGAGCATGCAAAATCTTAAAACCCAACCCAAAAACACACCCAAAAAGAAACCCAAAGTTACCATGACCCAAGCGTTTAAAACCATTATTTGGCCTAGACGTAACTTGGTGTTTATTGGTTTAATACTAATCGTAATTAAAAGCTTATCTGGTTTGGTATTGCCTTGGCAAAGTAAAGTATTGCTAGATGAGGTGGTGCCAAGTAAAGACCCTGGCAAGTTATATACCTTAATCGCCATTGTATTAACTGCCATTTTGTTACAAGCAGTGACCTCGTTTTTATTAACGCGTATTTTAAGCGTACAAGCACAGTATTTAATTAGTGAGTTGCGTGCGCAAGTTCAAAAAAAGGTACTGTCATTACCTATTAGTTTTTTCGACAACACTAAGTCTGGAGCCTTAGTCTCGCGTATTATGAGCGATGTAGAAGGGGTTCGTAATTTAATTGGTACAGGATTGGTGCAATTAGTAGGAGGCTCGTTTACAGCCATTATTTCTTTAATACTATTAATTAATTTAAACCCTTGGATGACGCTGTTTGTATTTGTACCTATATCCATATTCGGTATTATAGCCTTAAAGGCTTTTAAATACATACGACCAATTTTTAGAAAACGTGGTAAAATTAATGCAGAGGTTAAAGGACGTTTAACAGAAACCCTTGCAGGTGTTAGAGTGATTAAAGCCTTTAATGCCGAAGCACAAGAAAATGTGGTGTTTGAAGAAGGGGTTGATAGATTGTATCAAAATGTAAAAAAGAGTCTAACAGCTACCGCTTTAATGACGAGTTCGTCTACCTTTTTAATTGGAGTCGCTACCACAGGCATTATGGGAATGGGTGGTTATTACATGATTGAAGGCACCATGACCACAGGTGATTTCTTGTTTTTTACTTTGTTATTAGGTTTTATGATTGCGCCTATTGTGCAAATGAGCAATATTGGGAGTCAATTAACCGAAGCATTAGCTGGATTAGATAGAACCGAAGAGTTAATGAATATGGCTTCGGAAGAAGAAGATGATAATAGAACGATTGAATTAGAACAACTAGAAGGCGATATTGTGTTTAACGATGTTTCGTTTTCGTATGAAGAAGACAAAGAAGTACTGCATAACATTAATTTTGAAGCACCTTCAGGCTCAGTCACCGCATTGGTAGGAAGTTCAGGTTCAGGGAAATCGACTATTGCTGGATTGTCGGCAACGTTTTTAAATCCAGATTCAGGCACCATTACCATCGATAAGCAAGATTTATCTAAAGTAAAATTAAATAGCTACCGACAGTATTTAGGTGTGGTACTTCAAGACGAGTTTTTATTTGAAGGGACTATTAAAGAGAACATCATGTTCCCTAAACCAAATGCCACCGAAGCCGAATTGCAAAACGCCGTAAATGCTGCATACGTCAATGAATTTGCCGATCGTTTTGACGATGGCTTGGAGACTTTAATTGGCGAAAGAGGTGTGAAGTTATCTGGTGGTCAGCGACAGCGTATTGCCATAGCGAGAGCTATTTTGGCAGACCCTAAAATTATTATTTTAGATGAGGCAACCTCAAATCTAGATACCGAAAGTGAAGGGTTGATACAAAAAAGTTTATCGGAACTGACTAAGAATAGAACCACGATAGTTATCGCTCACAGGTTAAGTACCATTAAACGTGCAGACCAAATTTTAGTGATTGAATCTGGTGAGATTGCCGAACGCGGTACGCATGATGAATTAATTGCCTTAGAAGGTAGGTATTATGATTTATATACCTATCAATCTAAAATTTAAAGCAAAGTTTAAATTTTTCATTTTCAACGGATTACTACTAACAGTTTCCGTACCTTTAAATAAAATTTAAAACGATGGCAAAAACACAAGACGCAAAGCGAAATATTAAAAAAGAACCTCTTTTAACAGCAAAAGAAAAAAAGGCAGCAAAACGCGCTAAGAAAGCTAAAAAAGCGTAATTGTAGAATAGAATTATATTTATAAAAATTACTTGGTTTGGCTATTTATTACGATATTTACTTGAAACCATAAACTTGTAAAATAAGTTCATTATGAAAAAAACAGTATTATTAGTATTTGTATGTATGTTATCAATGGTTGTAGTGCCTACAACAGCTATGGCCACTGAGAATAATCCAGCACCAATTACAGCAGTAACTGAAGAAATTCCTGCTGAGGTGAAGGTTTTATTAGATCGTATAGACGAGATTAAGGCTATGGATAAGCGTGGTTTAGAGCGTTTAGAGCGCAGAGCTTTACGAAAGGAAGTACGCGCCATAAAAAAAGACCTACGCGCTAGTGGGAATGGTGTTTATATATCTTCAGGAGCTATTATAATTATTTTACTTTTAATCATTATTTTATAAAAAATCCTCGATACATGTGTAATCATGTACTTGAGATTATAATAAGGAAGAGGACTACCTATGGATATTAAATTAGCAGTACTTATTGATGGTGATAACATTCCATCGGCTTATGTGAAAGAAATGATGGAAGAAATTGCTAAGTATGGTAATCCTACCATTAAGCGTATTTATGGTGATTTCACTAAGCCACATTTGTCTAAATGGAAAAATATGCTCTTGGAAAATGCCATTACACCTATACAACAATACGGTTATACCACAGGAAAAAACGCCACAGACTCTGCAATGATTATTGATGCGATGGATATTCTGTATTCTGAGAAAGTCAACGGATTTTGTTTAGTCTCAAGTGACAGTGATTTTACAAGACTTGCAACGCGATTGCGTGAAGCAGGCATGAAAGTGTATGGTATAGGCGAAAAGAAAACACCTAATCCGTTTATTGTCGCTTGCGATAAGTTTATTTATATAGAAATTTTAAAACATCAAAAATCTGAAGGTGAGTCATCATCTGGTGACGCTTCTGAAGACTCTAAAGATGATTATGATAAAATAACAGCTAAAGACATTCACATCATATCGTCCACCATTTCTGATTTGGCAGACGATGATGGTTGGGCATTTTTAGGTGATGTTGGGAGTTTGTTGCAAAAAAAGCAACCTAATTTTGATTCCAGAAACTTTGGTTTTGAAAAACTGACACCACTTATTAAATCTATTGGTAAGTTCGAAATAGAAAGACGTGAAGACTATAAAGGACGCTCAAAATTGGTGTATGTAAAAAACAAGCCAAAGCCAGCAAGACGTTCTCGCACAAAAAAATAATATTTACTTTTTCTCATACAATTACAATCCACCTAATTTAAGAGCAAGTTGTTAATAAGTTTCGGTATTCTTTAGCGTTATAATTCGCTATATTTGAGAATAATCAACCAATTTTATTTTATGAAACGTTTACAATCTCTTGCTTTATTGGCAATCGCTCTTTGTTTGTCAATGCCTGCAATGATGGCACAATCGCCAATTATGGGCTTTACTGATGAAGCTTCAAAATCACAAATACAATTAGAAGAAGATTACGATAAATTGCTTACGGCAACGAATCTTGATGAATGGATGAAGTATCTAACTGCGCGTCCGCATCATGTAGGGTCACCTTACGACAAAAAAGTTGTCGATTTTGTGGCTGCTAAGTTTAAAGAATGGGGTTATGAGGTGCGTATCGAGAAGTTTGATGTGCTGTTTCCAACACCAAAATTAAGACTGTTGGAGATGACTGCGCCAACAAAGTATAAAGCAAAACTCATCGAGCCAGCTATAAAAGGCGACGAATCGTCTAAGCAAATAAAAGAAGCGCTTCCAGGTTATAATGCATTTTCTATTGATGGTGATGTGACTTCGGAATTAGTGTTTGTAAACTATGGTATTCCTGCCGATTATGAAGAATTAGAAAAAAGGGGCATTTCGGTAGAAGGAAAAATTGTCATAGCCAAATATGCAGGCTCATGGCGAGGAATTAAACCAAAACTTGCAGCTGAAAAAGGTGCTATTGGATGTATTATTTATTCCGATCCTAAAGATGATGGTTACTATCAAGGCGACGTCTATCCTAAGGGTCCATTTAAAAATGAATATGGCGTACAGCGTGGAGCCGTAATGGATTTACCTTATGCTCCTGGAGACCCATTAACACCTGGTTATGGTTCGACTGATGGTGCTAAGCGTTTAAAAATTAGTGAAGCCACGTCTTTAACCAAAATACCTGTATTGCCAATTTCGTATAATGATGCCTTACCCTTATTAAAAGCCATCGGTGGTCCTGTGGTTCCTGCCAATTGGAGAGGTGCGTTACCAATAACCTATCATATAGGTCCTGGACCAGCAAAAGTACGGTTGAAATTAGAGTTTAATTGGGATTTACAACCTGCTTATAATGTGATAGCAACTTTAAAAGGAAGCGATTTACCAGACGAATGGGTGATTAGAGGAAACCATCATGATGCTTGGGTTCATGGTGCTGCCGACCCTATTAGTGGTTTGGTAGCGATGATGGAAGAGGCTAGAGCAGTGAGTATTTTAGCTAAGCAAGGTCAAACACCAAAACGCACGCTTATGTATTGTGCTTGGGGAGCAGAAGAACCAGGTTTAATTGGCTCTACCGAATGGGTGGAAACACATGCCAAAGAGTTGAGCGAAAAAGTAGTAGCATATATTAATACTGATGGAACTGGTGCTGGATTTCTTGGAGCTGGTGGTTCACATACCTTAGAGAAATTCTTTGACCAAATTACACATGTGGTAGAGGACCCACAAAAAGGCGTGTCTGTGTTCGATAGACGTAATGCTAGAAATATTGCTAATGGGCAACTAAGTTGGTCGCATTATAAGTTATCGGCATTAGGGTCTGGGTCTGATTACTCACCGTTTTTTCAGCATTTAGGAATCTCGTCTTTTAATATGGGATTTGGTGGTGAAAGCTCAGGAGGAGAATATCATACCATGTACGATTCTTATAAGTTGTATAAGCGTTTTAAAGACCCAACGTTTCAATATGGAGTCACATTGGCTAAGGTTGCTGGACGCACAAGTTTACGTTTAGCAAATGCTGAGGTATTACCTTTTGAGTTCAAACATTTCACAAAAATAGTCTCGGGATATGTTGATGAGGTTACTAAGTTGGCTGACCAATTACGAAATGAAGCAGATAGCCACAATAAGTTAATTAGTAGTGATGTCTATGATTTAGTGGCCAACCCCAAGGATAATTTTAAAACACCTGGACCAAAAACACCAGTGCCTTATTTTAATTTCGCACCAATAGAGAATGCCTTAAAAAACTTGAAGCACAAAGCTTCTGAATTTGCCATGACATCAAAGAAAGGAGTCAGTAATTCGGCTAATACTAATGAACTGAATAAAGTTTTAAAAAATATGGAAAGTATGTTGATACGTGACCATGGTTTGCCACGTCGTTCTTGGTATAAGCATCATATTTACGCACCTGGATTTTACACAGGTTATGGTGTTAAAACCTTACCAGGCGTGAGAGAAGCGATTGAACAGAAAAACTTTGATGAAGTAACAGAGCAGATTACTATTTTAAGTGAAGTCTTAAATGCATTTAGTGCAAATATTGATGAGGCTATAAAACTCATGAAGTAATACTTAAAAAACATATTCATTATGAAAGCGCCTTTAACGAGGTGCTTTTTATTTGTGTAATACTTTTAAGCGTAGAAACACCAAAAGCGAAAGAATTCCGAATATTGAAAAACCTATAAAAAGAGGTAATACAGAATTCGATACAAAGCTACCAATATAATTAGCTATAGGCACAGCCATTACAGTCGATACAAATCCGTTAATAGCAGCACCAATACCTGCAATATGACCTAAAGGCTGCATTGCTAAAGAGCGTAAGTTTCCGAATAAGAAACCAATAGCAAAAAACTGTAAGGCAAAGAAACCAATAAGGACTTCAATACTTGGGTTTGTTCCAGACCAAAATAAAATAACGTACAAAATTGAAATTATGCAATATGCAATCGTACCTGCAAATGCAATTCGCCACATCCCAAACTTAACAACATAGCGGCTATTTAAAAAAGTGGCTAATCCTATAGCTATCGCTAAACTTGCGAAGATAATAGGGAACTTATCTCCCAAATTATATTGTTGCTCAAATATTTGTTGAGCAGTACTTAAATACACCATAAATGACCCAGTTATAAAACCAGATACCAACGTGAAAGCAACAGCATTTTTATGTTTTATAAACTCCTTGCTGCCATTTACAAAAAGCATAGGTGTAAATTTTATACGTTTATCTTTACTTAAAGTTTCATCTTGCCGCTTCCAAAACCATAGCATGATAATAAGTCCAAATGCTAGATTTACATAAAAAATAGATTCCCAGTTGTAGTAATTTAATAAAAACTGCCCAAGCGTAGGAGCAATAACAGGAACCAAAATGAAGAACATCACAACAATGGATAGTACTTTTGCCATATAATTGCCACTATACGAATCTCTAATCATGGCAATGCTTAATGTTCTTGGAGAGGCGAGCCCAACTCCTTGTAGGACACGACCAAAAATCATCATTTCAAAGCTTTTAGTTGACACACAAATAAAAGTGGCAATAATAAATAGAGTAAAACCAATATATACAATGGGTTTTCTTCCAAAACTATCAGATAAAGGTCCAAAAATAAGCTGACCAAAACCTAAGCCTAAAAATATCATGGTCACCAATAATTGGTTGTCATTGGGATTTTCAACACTTAATGCAGTTCCAATTTCAGGAAGCGCAGGTAATAAAGCGTCAATTGAAAGTGCTACAATAGACATTAATGACGCCATTAATGCTACAAATTCAAATTCAAAAGCTTGCTTATTTTGCATTGTGCAAATGTAATTTAATTCTACAGAGTACATTAAAACTTATGGTTAATATGCTTTATTTATATTGTTACATTTGTAATACATATTTAAAACAGTGATTTGGCATTTAAAAAATTAATTGAGCCCTTAAAAAATACTTTAGAGCATTTAGAATTTGAAACACCCTTAGATTTTCAAAAAGTAGGTTTACCAAAAATAAAAAGTGGTGTTAATGTATTTGGTATTGGTCCAGAAGGTTCAGGAAAAACAACGACTTTAGTATTAAGTGTAATTCAAAAACTTAATGGAAAAGCGTTTGAAGATGTGCCACGAGCTATTATTGTGGTTAAAAACAAGCAAGAAGCTTTAGCTTTGCGAGATAAGTTTAATGTGTTTACGAGACATACAGATTTACGGGTGTATTGTGCTTATGAAGAACAAAATATAGAAGCTCAGCGTGATGAAATTTATGTAGGTGTTGATGTGATAATTGCAACACCAAAACGTTTAAACAAATTGTTTCTTCTAAATAGTATTAGTTTTAGTTTGTTAAAAATGTTTATTGTTGAAGATGCTGAGTTTACAACAATTAGCAATAATTTCCAGGATATTAACCGAATTTCAGAGAGCATAAATAAATGTCAGTACGTGATTTTTGCTAATAAATTTGACACTAAGATTAAGCGTTTTAGAGAGTCGTTTATGTATAATTCTCAAGTTATAGAAATTAAATAATCAATTTAATTAAGAACCTATGTTACTAGAAACATTACTAAAAATTTTTAATAGAGATCTCAATAAATTAAAAGAAGAAATAAAAGCCTATAAATTAGAATCTAACTTATGGATTATTGACAAGGAGGTTACTAATTGTTCTGGAAACTTATGTTTGCACTTAATTGGGAATCTAAATCATTTTATTGGTGCTGAGTTAGGAGGCACTGGTTATGTTAGACAACGTGACTTAGAGTTTTCTTTGAAGGATGTGCCAAGAGATGAGTTATTGATACAAGTTGATGAGACTATGACTATTGTGGAAAGTACCTTAAATACATTAACACCAGAAGATTTAGAAAAGGAGTATAGACGAAGGGTTTTTGAAGATTATATGACTACAGGTTATTTTCTAGTGCATCTTTCTACCCATTTAGCATACCATTTAGGACAAATAAATTATCACAGACGTTTATTAGATTCGTAAATAATTCTAATTATGAAGGATCACTATCAATTAACAGATGAAGAGTTTGAATCGCAATTTTCAAATTGTACGTTAGATTCGTCTATATTTAATCATGAAGCTCATATTCGTTTGGCTTGGATTCATATTAATAGATATGGAATAGAGCAGGCTTTAATTAATGTGGATAATCAATTATACAGCTATATTTACTCACTTGGTGCTGAAGATAAATATAATAAGACGGTGACCATAGCTGCAGTTAAAGCAGTGTATCATTTTATGCAAAAATCGAACTCTAATAATTTCAAGGATTTTATTTTAGAACACCCAAGATTAAAAACAAACTTTAAAGAACTGTTAGATAAGCATTATAGTATTGATATTTTTAATTCAGATATTGCTAAATCATCATTTTTAGAACCTAATTTATTGCCCTTTACATAATATGAAACCAGCCACAATTACCGAACTCAAAAAAGAATTAAAGTATCGTTCGCAAGAGCAACTAGTTGACTATTGTTTAGCTATGGCTCGCTTCAAATTGGAATCTAAAGAGTTATTGACGTATTTAGTGTTTGAGTCTGAAAATGAAGCAACATATATTGAGAGTGTAAAAGGTTACATTACAAGCAGCTTTCAAGAGATTAACACCTTGAGTTATCATTATATAAAAAAATCTGTACGAAAGATTTTAAGGCAGGTAAAACGTTTTATACGCTATTCTAAGAAAAAAGAAACCGAGGCTGAATTGCTCATCTATTTCTGTAAAGAACTAGGAGAAATAAGACCATCATATAAACGAAATACGGTTTTAACAAATACTTATAACAAACAGTTGGAATTGGCTCAAAAAGCTATTGCTAAAGTGCATGAAGACTTGCAGTATGATTACAACTTAATGATTGAAGAGCTGGATAATCAATAAGTTAAAGCCTTCATAAAATTATACACTTCATCAAACAAATTTTTAACTTTAGCATTGTAAAATCAACATTATGAATATTAAACACTACCTCGTATTAAGCTTAGCCTTTAGTATTGCTACAATGACATATGCACAAGAAATGTCGTTTGAAGATTACAATCCAAAATCTACACTTGTTGTTCCAGGTGATAGTATTTTTAAAGCTAAATTTCCATTTATAGATGTTCATGGGCATCAATATAGAATGCCAACACAAGATTTAACTTCTGTTGTTGCTGACATGGATAAGTTAAATATGGGAATCATGGTTAATTTAAGTGGTCGTACTGGTGATCAACTTGTGCAATCTGTTAAGAATATAGCTGATAATTTTCCAAATCGCTTTGTGGTATTTGCGAATATCAATTTTCAAGATGCAGGAAGTGAAGGATGGACTGAAAAAATGGTAGCTCAATTAGAGCAAGATGTGAAAAATGGTGCTCGAGGCTTGAAAGTGTATAAAAGTTTAGGATTAAGTAATAAAGATGCTCAAGGAAATCGTTTAGCTATTAATGATGAGCGCTTAGATCCAATATGGGCTAAATGTGGTGAATTAGGAATACCAGTATTAATTCACTCCGCAGACCCTGCATCCTTTTGGAATGAGTTTGATGGTGATAATGAACGTTGGCTAGAATTGAAAACACATCCAAGACGTAAGCGTGATGATACAAACCCTGCGCCATTTCAGCAAATCATGAATGAACAATATAGCATTATTAAAAAACACCCAAACACGACTTTTATTAGTGCCCATATGAGTTGGTTGGCTAATGATTTAGGTAGGTTAGGTGAGTTGTTTGATGAGATGCCAAATATGAATGTAGGTATAGGTGCTATTATTGCTGAATTAGGGAGGCAACCACGATTTGCAAAAGCATTTATCACCAAATATCAAGACAGAGTGTTATTTGGTAAAGATAGCTGGAAACCAGAAGAGTTTCCAACCTATTTTAGAGTACTAGAAAGTGCCGATGAATATTTCCCGTATCATAAAAAATACCATGCCTATTGGGCAATGTATGGGCTAGACTTAGATGATGAAGTGTTGAAAAAAGTATACTACAAAAACGCACTTCGTATAGTTCCAGGATTGGATAAAAGCTTATTCCTAAAATAATTAAAAAGCCACTTCGATAGAAGTGGCTTTTTAATTTTATAAAGGAATATTCCCATGTTTGCGTTTAGGTCTATTAACCTGTTTGTCTTCCAACATTGAAAACGCTTTTAATAGCTTACGTCTCGTGTCTTTTGGCAAAATAACTTCATCTATAAAACCACGTTCGGCTGCACTATAAGGATTAGCAAACAATTCAGCATACTCAGCTTCTTTTTCTTTCCATTTGCTCTCAGGGTTTTCAGCTGATTGAATTTCACGCTTAAAAATAATTTCGGCAGCTCCTTTAGCTCCCATTACGGCAATTTCAGCATTAGGCCATGCAAAATTCATATCAGCACCAATGTGTTTTGAGTTCATCACGTCATAAGCACCTCCATATGCTTTTCTGGTAATAACAGTAACTCGCGGAACAGTCGCTTCACTAAACGCGTAAAGCAATTTGGCACCATGTACTATAATGCCATTCCACTCTTGGTCTGTTCCTGGTAAAAATCCAGGCACATCTTCTAAAACCAACATTGGTATATTAAAACAATCGCAAAAACGAACAAAACGTGCTGCTTTCTTTGAGCTGTCCACATCTAAAACACCTGCTAAGAACATAGGCTGATTAGCAATGATACCAATGCTTTTTCCGCCTAAATGCGCAAATCCAACTATGATGTTTTCAGCGTAATCTTTGTGGATTTCATAAAATGAATCGGTATCAATAATACCTTTTATAACCTCATGCATGTCATAAGGTTTGTTTGGGCTGTCTGGAACAATAGAGGAGAGGCTATCTCTAATTTCATCTTCTAAATCATAAGGAAGACTCGTTGGTTTTTCTCGATTACTTTGTGGGAAATAGCTCAATAATTGTTTAACGTCCTCTAAGCACTCAATATCATTAGCCGAGGTTTTATGAGCTACTCCAGATTTTGTAGAATGTGTTGAAGCACCACCAAGTTCTTCGCTAGTAACTTCTTCGTTAGTAACAGTTTTAACCACGTTAGGTCCAGTTACAAACATATAGCTTGTATCTTGAACCATGATGGTGAAATCTGTCATAGCTGGAGAGTATACTGCACCTCCTGCACAAGGCCCCATAATTGCTGAAATTTGTGGTATTACACCTGAAGCCTGAACATTTCTGTAAAATATGTCGGCATAACCACCAAGCGAACGCACACCTTCTTGAATACGTGCACCACCAGAATCATTAAGACCAATTAATGGTGCGCCAACATTTACAGCCATATCCATAATTTTGCAAATTTTTTCAGCATGAGTCTCAGATAAAGAACCACCAAAAACAGTAAAATCTTGAGCAAATACATACACTAATCGTCCATCAATAGTGCCATAACCAGTAATGACACCATCACCATAAAATTTCTGTTTTTCCATCCCGAAATCTTTGGTACGATGCGTCACTAAGGCGCCTATTTCTTCGAACGAACCTTCATCCATAAGATAATTGATACGTTCGCGTGCAGTAAGCTTCTTTTTAGCGTGCTGTTTTTCAATACGTGATTCACCACCACCTAAATAGGCTTGCTGAAGTTTTTCGTTAAGTGCTTTTATTTTTGAGTCCATAAGTGTCTAATTTGGTAATTGTAAAAGTTGTTGGTCTTCCAGATAATGCTTTAAGGCAATGAGTGCTGCAATTTCTGCTTCTTCTTTATGTTGTTCTAATAGTTTTTCTGGAGAATAATAGTTTTTTACAAAGTGCGTATCAAAATTCCCAGAAACAAATGCTTCGTGTTCGCAAACAAATTTTCCAAATGGTAACGTAGTTTGTACACCTTCAACATGGTAATTCTCAATAGCATGTAGCATTAATTGTATGGCTTCATTACGTGTTTTGCCATAGGTTACTAGTTTGGAAAGCATAGGATCGTAATAAATAGGAATCTCCATACCTTCTTCAAAGCCATTATCTACACGAATACCCTTTCCAATGGGTAATTTGTAAGTTTCAAGCGTTCCAACACTAGGTAAAAAATCATTTAAAGGGTCTTCTGCATACACACGTAGTTCTAAGGCATGACCATTGATTTTTAATTCTTCTTGTTTTATATCGAGAGCTTCTCCGCGAGCTACTCTAATTTGAAGTTCTACTAAATCTACACCTGAAATCAATTCCGAAACAGGATGTTCTACCTGTAAACGTGTATTCATTTCCAGAAAATAGAAGTTAAGGTCAGCATCCATTAAAAACTCAACAGTTCCAGCTCCTAGATAATCGCAAGAGCGTGCTACATTAATAGCAGCTTCTCCCATTTTTTTGCGTAATTCTGGTGTTAAAACTGATGAAGGTGCTTCTTCAACTACTTTTTGATGCCTACGTTGAATACTGCATTCTCGTTCAAAAAAGTGCAATACGTTACGATGGCTATCTGCCATAACCTGAATTTCGATATGGCGAGGAGAAGTAACATACTTTTCGATAAATACAGAGCCGTCACCAAAAGCAGAAGTTGCTTCACTAATGGCGCGATTCATTTGTGACTCTAATTCACTTTCTTTTTCAACTATACGCATGCCTTTTCCACCACCACCAGCAGAAGCTTTTATTAGAATTGGAAAGCCAATATCCTTGGCAATATCTTTAGCCTTCTTAACATCTGTAATGGCTTCGTCAATTCCAGGAACCATAGGGATATTGTATGCTTTTACAGCCTCTTTGGCTGCAAGTTTGCTACCCATAATTTTAATGGCTTTAGACTTTGGTCCAATAAACGTGATGTTATTATTTTCGCATAATTCAGCGAAATGTGCATTTTCACTTAAGAAGCCATAACCTGGATGGATACCATCGGCGTGTAACTTTTTTGCTACTTCAATTATTTTTTCTCCTAATAAGTATGATTGATTGGAAGGTGCTTTACCAATGTAAACTGCTTCGTCTGCATAACGTACGTGTGGTGCATTTCTATCAGCCTCAGAGAATACCGCAACCGTTTTTATTCCCATTTTTTTTGCAGTTCGCATTACACGAATAGCAATTTCTCCTCTATTTGCTACTAATATCTTTTTCATATTATTCGAATTCGATTAACAGTTCATTTTTATCAACTGCGTTTCCTTTTGTAACTGAAATGTTTTTAATTATTCCATCACGTGGTGAAGTAATAATATTTTCCATTTTCATGGCTTCAAGAATTAATAAGGCGTCATTCTCTTTTACTTCTTGACCAACTTCAACACTAATATCAAGGATTAAACCAGGCATTGGTGCCTTAATCTCATTTACTAATTTCGAGATACCAACTTCGAATCCCATTTTTTTAATTAGTATGTCTAAATCATTGTTTATGTTTATGTTATAAGTTTTGTTATTAACTTTTACTTTATATAATTTCGCGTTGAAATTTGAGTCGATAATCTCAGTAATTATTGATTTATTATTGTAAAGTAGATGGTGTTTTGATTTTGATAATCTTATTATATCTACTTTGGAGATATCTGAATCATCTAGTTTAAATTCATAATCAGAATTAACTTTTAATGTATATGTTTTGCTCATTACTTTATGTGGATTAGGTAACTTTTAAAGCTACGAAATTAATAGTAAGTTTTGTTTAATAACATGAAGTAAGTCATGTTTTTAACTATTTTTTTGAATCTTTAAAATAAGAAATATTTTGATGTGCCTTTATAGCTCGTTTGGATAATATTATTCCTATAATGAGAGAGATAAATGCGCCAATGGATATGCCAGGAATAAAGCCAATAAAGAGGAAGAAATCGTAAGCCCCATGGAATAAAACTGCTAGTGATAAACCAATAAGGTTCCATTTTACACGGTTGTTAGTGAATTTTGCTTTTCCCATATAGTACCCCATTAATATGGCAAAAGTTGCATGAGCAGGAATTGCGGTTACAGCCCTTATTAAGGCAACTTCAATACCACCCTGTAAGACATAAAATAGATTTTCAACTGCTGCAAAACCCATAGAAACCATCACTGCGTATACAATACCATCAAATGGCTCGTTGAAACCTTTTCTTGGTTGTGCGTAATAGCGAACCATGATATACTTACTAAACTCCTCAATTAACCCAACAACAAAAAAGGCTTTTACAAATTGTTGCCAAATACTGTAATTATCAGGTAATGGTAAAAACAAATCAAAAAACACGTACAAAAGCGTTGTGATAACTATGCTTAAAATGGCTCCAAGCAAGAAGCTAACTAATAATACACGTTTGGATTCCTTTTCGTACTTATCCTTAATATAAATGTAGATAATTACGATGAGTATTGGAGTAGTAGTAGCAACTAAAAGATTCATGCAGGAAAATTATAAAAATTAAATTACTTTGTTTACTTGTTCTATGATAAAAGCATAATAAGTGTAATCTGCAGGAACTAATTTGAATGTTTCTTTGCGGTTTTCGATATAAAATTTCAATTTATCTAAAGAAATTAATGTAATATCATCAACTTCCTCATCTTGAATTTTCAGATCGTTAATATCAACCAATAATTCACACAAAAATATATGCTGGAACTCACAATCATTTATACCATTTGGATGAATGTTTACATTCTTTCTAACATCAATTTGCAATAAGTTTCTTTCTAAAATGTTTAAACCAATTTCTTCTTTAACCTCTCTTATAGCTGCATTCAAAATAGATTCGCCAGACAAAACATGTCCTGCGACCGAAACATCCCAAAAACTTGGAAAAGTGTCTTTGTGCTTACTTCTTTGTTGAAGCAAAATGCAACCACTTTTGGTGTAAAACCAAATATGAACAGTTGGGTGAAATAGACCTTTTAAATGAGCTTCTTCTTTTAAACCACTTTTGCCAGTAGGCACACCATGTTCTGTCCAAATGTCTATATACTCTTGCAATTCTTTAAATTTTCAATCAAAGATAATTTTAAATATAAAATATGTAGCTTAAAAAATTAAATTGATTATAGTAAATAGTATTTTTGATAATCAAACTTCATTTCATGCGCATTTTTAAGAAAATCTTATTAGGAATTTTAATATTGTTGGTAATTGGTGCTATTTCTGGCTTTATATATATCAACTCCCTAAAGCCTCAGTATTCAGGAAATCTCGAGCTTCAAAATTTGCAATCGGAAGTCTCTACGTATTTTGATGACTATGGTATACCACATATTTATGCCGAAAATCAAGAAGATGCATATACAACATTAGGGTATTTACACGCTCAAGATAGGTTATGGCAAATGGAGCTTCTAAAACGTATTGCTCCAGGACGTTTATCAGAAATACTAGGAAAGGATTTGTTGGTAACCGATAAATTTTTTGCAACTTTAGGAATAGAAGAAGCGACAGAGAAAGCCATAATTAATTTGGACAAAAGCAGTAATACATACAAGTTCGCTATGGCATATATTAACGGTGTCAATCAATTTATTGATGAAGGTGCAACACCAATAGAATTTACTTTAGTTGGTGTAAAAAAAGAACCATATCAATTAAAAGATATGTACAATATTTTTGGTTACATGGCTTTTAGCTTTGCTATGGCACAAAAAACCGACCCAATGCTCACTGCTATACAAGAAAAACTGGGTGATGAGTATTTAAAGGATTTAGATATACTGCCAAACACTAATGGGACTTTAATTAAAAGCAATAATCAAAATATTGAAGTATTAAATAAATTGTCCAATCAAATTGCACAAATAACAAATAAGTTGCCAATCCCTGCTTTTATTGGTAGTAACAGTTGGGTGGTTAATGCTAAAAAAACGAGTAACGGAAATGTGTTGTTTGCAAACGATCCGCATATTGGTTATGCGCAACCATCTGTTTGGTATGAAGCTCATATTGTTACACCAAATTATGAAATGTATGGTTATCATTTAGCAGGTGTGTCTTTCCCTTTATTAGGGCACAATAGAGACTATGCTTATGGTTTGACAATGTTTGAAAATGATGACATCGATTTTTACCAAGAAACAAATAACCCTTCTAATAAGGATGAGTATAAAACACCAACAGGTTTTGCAGCATATAAGAAAAGTATCAAAACCATAAAGGTTAAAGATGAAGAAGATGTTGTTTTAGAGATTAAATCTTCCAGACATGGTCCAATTATGAATGGCGTACAAGATGAAATATCACATGACAGACCTATTGCTTTGTCTTGGGTATATACACAGCATAAAGTTGAGATTTTACAAGCTGGTTATAAGCTTTCACATTCTAAAACGATGGAAGATGTAAAACAAGCAGCTTCAATGATTCATGCACCAGGTTTAAATGTCATGTATGGTGATGCAAAAGGAAATGTGGCTTGGTGGGCTTCTGGGCAACTTTACACACACAAAGAGCATGTGAACCCTAAGTTTGTTTTAGATGGTGCAAGTGGCAAAGACGATCCAGTAGCTTATTTAGATTTTTCAAAAAACCCAATGGCTGAAAACCCAGACTGGAATTATGTGTATTCAGCAAATAACCAACCAGATTCCATTGCAGGAATGTTATATCCTGGTTATTATTTGCCAGAAGATAGAGCAAAACGTATTGTAGAACTACTTGAACCCAAAAATAATTGGAGTAAAGAGAGTTTTTCTAAAATGATTGTAGATAATACATCATCTGTTGCTACTAGTAATGTTGAGGTGCTGACCAAGGTTATTAATTACAATAAATTAAACAAGAATCAACAACGAGCAATGGATATATTGCAGCTTTGGGAAGGTGATAATGCTGTTGATGGTATTGCTCCAACCATTTATCATCGTATTATTTATCGTTATTTAGAAAACACATTTAAAGATGAATTGGGCGATACATTATATAACCAACTCCTACGTACACATTTAATCAAGAGGTCTATAGCTCTACAAATTGGTAATGACACCTCTATGTGGTGGGATGATGTAGAAACAATCAATGTGAAAGAAATAAAAGCTGATATTATTAATGCATCATTTATTGAAGCTATTTCGAGTTTAGAATCACAATTAGGTGAAGATATTATGAATTGGAAATGGGGAACAGTACACACTTTAGAACATGGTCATGCACTAGGCGCTGTAAAGACATTAAAACCTTATTTTAATGTTGGACCATTTGAAACAGGTGGAACAGAAGAGGTAATTGATAATAAAGCGTTCGATTTTAATGATACAGGATTATATGAAATAAAGGCAGGACCTTCAACCAGGCGTATAGTTGATTTCTCAGATGTTGAAAATAGTATTAGTATTTTGCCAACAGGACAATCTGGAAATCCGTTTAGTGAACATTACGATGATCAAGCACTCATGTATAGCAAGGGAGAGTTTAGAAAAATGAAAATGAATAAAGAAGAGATTATAGAGACATCAAGATTACTTAAGGTAGTTCCGAAAAACTAATCGAAATTAATTGTAATAAAAAAGCCCTCAATTGAGGGCTTTTTTTATTTATTCAAAATAACTAAACGTATCTCCGTCTTTTATTTTTAAAACCGTTTCATAAATCATTCTAATAACGTTTTCAACATCATCACTATGTACCATTTCTACGGTAGTATGCATATAACGTAATGGTAACGAAATTAATGCCGAAGCAACACCACCATTACTATACGCAAAAGCATCAGTATCTGTTCCAGTGGCTCTGGACAATGCCGAACGTTGGAAAGGTATATTCTTCTCTTCAGCAGTATCTATAATTAAATCACGTAATTTCTGTTGTACAGCAGGAGCATAGGCAACTACAGGGCCTTTGCCTATTTCCAAATGACCTTCTTTTTTCTTTTCAATCATTGGAGTAGTAGTGTCATGAGTTACATCTGTCACTATTGCCACATTGGGTTTGATTGTATGTGTAATCATTTCGGCACCACGCAATCCAATTTCTTCTTGAACTGAGTTTGTAATATATAAACCAAAAGGTAATTTCTTTTTGTTTTCGTGCAATAATCTTGCTACTTCAGCAATCATAAAACCACCCATTCTATTATCTAAAGCACGACAGACAAACTTATCTTTATTAAGTATATGAAATTCATCAGGATACGTAATAACGCAACCAACATGAACGCCCATTTTCTCAACCTCTTCTTTGTCCTTAGCACCAATATCAATAGTGATGTTGTCAGGTTTTGGTGCTTCTTCTTTCGAACTATTTCGTGTATGAATTGCAGGCCAACCAAAAACACCTTTTACAATCCCTTTTTTGGTGTGGATATTTACGATTTTGCTGGGTGCAATTTGATGATCACTTCCACCATTTCTAATCACATAAATTAATCCGTTGTCTGCTATGTAGTTAACATACCATGAAATTTCATCAGCATGCCCTTCAATAACTACTTTGTATTTGGCTTCAGGATTAATAACACCAACAGCTGTTCCATATGTGTCTGTAATAAATTCATCTACATAAGGTTTTAGGTAATTCATCCAAATTTTTTGCCCATCCCATTCGTAACCTGTAGGTGCTGCATTATTTAAGTATTTTTCAAGAAAGTCCATGGACTTTTTATTGAGTATCTTCTTTTTTGCCATTCTAAAATATTTTGCTCTAAAATAATAATATTAATAAGAATTTAAGGTTTAAAAGAGTGTAAAATATTAACTTTACATTGTTAAGTTTTATTCAAAGCACCTCAATTTGAATTCAACCCAATTATGAAAAAGATTCTTTGCATATTATTTGTATTACCATTGTTTTGTTTTGGTCAGGTTCAAGAGACTGAAACCGATACTTCTCAAACAAAATATTTGATAATAAAGGGTGATTCTATTCCAAGATTGGCCATAGATTTAGACGAAGTTATGCTACTCCATAAATTAAAGTTTGATAGTAAAGAAGACAGGAGACGTTACTTAATCTTAAAACGTAAAACCTTAAAAGTGTATCATTATGCACAATTGGCTGCTACCAGATTAGATACACTTAATGCGCGGCTAAATAGATTAGAAAAAAAGCGTGATAGAAAACAGTACGCTAAAAAAATACAACGGTATATTGAAGGTGAATTCTCAGATGAGTTAAAAAAACTCACACGAACCGAAGGACAAATACTTATTAAGTTAATTCACCGACAAACTGGACATACAACATTTGAGCTTATTAAAGAACTGCGTAATGGTTGGCGTGCCTTTTGGTTTAATAACACAGCAAGTCTATTCGATTTATCTTTGAAAAAGGAGTTTGCCCCAATGAATGTAAAAGAAGATTATTTAATTGAAGATATCTTGCAGCGCAACTTCCAAAGCGGACGTTTAGAACGACAAAAAGATGCTTTAGGATTAGACTTCTTTGAATTAACCCAGAAATGGTTAGGAGATAAGCCCAAAACTGCCCAAAACACCAAAACCATTGAGCGAACAAACTAAGTTAGAGGAACAGCTCAATACATTCTCTCATGCCATTGGAGCTGTATTAGGTATTGTTGGTTTAATAATACTAGTAAGCAAACAAGTTAATGCTCCTTGGAGTTTATTTAGTGTATTAGTATATGGTCTTTCCATTATTGTTTTGTTTAGTGCTTCTGCATTATATCATGCCGCCAAAACCGAAAAGCGCAAACATTATTTTAGAATTGTAGACCATATAAGCATTTATTTATTAATTGCAGGAACCTACACACCTGTATTATTGTTAACGTTACCAGATAGCAACGGTTGGCCTCTGTTTTATACCGTTTGGGGAATTGCAGCTTTTGGCGTGTTTTTAAAACTCTTTTTTACAGGACGTTTCGAGGTTTTTTCGACGCTGTTGTATTTGGTAATGGGTTGGCTTATTGTGTTTGATTTTAGTGTGCTAGCTGAAAGGATGGACACCAATGGGCTACTTTTCTTGTTTGCAGGAGGGTTGTTTTACACTGTTGGTATTGTATTTTATGCTATTAATAGGATACCAAATAACCATGTAATTTGGCACGTGTTTGTGTTAGCAGGTGCTATTAGTCACTATTTTATGATTTTGTGGTTTGTAGTTTAGTTAAAATAGAAATTGAATTTAACTGGTAAAAATGTTTTTTGTGTAACTGTTTAATTACTAACGTTATAATTTATTAAATCTGAGCATTCTGTTGTGCCTATCATTCTGTAATAGTAAACAGCTCTTTCATTTCCTACTACCTTAATAGAGTAAGTATTATCGCAATAAAAAGTGATGAATCTTCTTTGTGTAAGTTCACCGTTAGTGTTATTTTGCTCTTGAACATAATCGAAATAGTAACGACCATCTTCTAATTTGCCCCAAACACCATTGGCAATAGGTACATTTGCATATCGGTCCACAAATGTTCCATCTTCTTTAAATTCAAGAATAATTTCTGAGTTGTCTCTTGTATTTTGAAACCATTGATCTATATAAGTCCATTCTGTCCCAGTCCATTCATCAATTATAGATTCTAAATTTTCATCACGATATAATTCCCATTCACCAATAACTTTGGTGGAAACGTTGTCAAGCTTTTCTTCATTTAACTCCCCTTTTTCACAGCTTACAAATGTTAATGTCAATATAAATAGTAATAACAATTTTTTCATAGGTATTATTTTTTCTGGATAAATATATAACAATTTATGTTGCAAATATCTAGCCAAATAACTTGATGTTTGAATAAACAAAATCATCTAAAAAATTTAATTATTAGTTAGTAGTTGGTTCTTCGAAAGATAAATAACTAATTAACTTGAGTTTTGAGTAATGGATGTTAACTTTTTTATATCAGTAAATAAGCGAAGGTCGCAAACTTCCTTCAAAGTCAAGTACAACTACTCACTTGCATTCTCAGCAAAAGACATATCCAATCGCTGTACTTTAGGCTCTTTTTCTGGTGTTAGTGTAAAAAACATAGTGATGACGCCATTTTCAGTTTGCACATTAAAGCGACCTCTTAATTGGTTTAAAGGTGTTAAGTCGTCAACTTTAACAATTGCTCCAGCTTCAGCAAAAATTTGTTTGGCTTGAGACATTCTTTTGTCTCTAGACTTATCTAAATAAAAGTTTTCAGCAATAATTTCCTTTTCAAGATTTACATCCCAATTTTGTACTAAATCTAAAACTTGCGCTTTTCGTTTAGCAAGTATATCAGATATAGGAAGCTCGCGTGGTTGTAATTTGGCTTTATCAAATAATAATTGTTCTACCTTGCTTATTGGTAAAGGTCCTGTATACGTTAGGTTGCCAAATGCCATCACTCCAATACCATATTCA
The DNA here is from genome assembly GCA_023015825.1 of Flavobacteriaceae bacterium S0862. Lineage (GTDB taxonomy): Bacteria > Bacteroidota > Bacteroidia > Flavobacteriales > Flavobacteriaceae > Pontimicrobium. The sequence continues at coordinate 67,563 of JALKAW010000010.1, forward strand.
GGGTAAAAATAATAGTTGCTACCAAACCCAGGAAGCGCGCCTCCATGAGATACACGTTTTATATCATTGCAATAGGTGGCAATACCAAGTCCAAATCCGTAACCATTCATCAAAGCGCAAGTATCACCATTATAATCTCTAGCATTTGGATATAATCTTGGATATTGAGGTGTTTGCATCTCACGAAGTGAGCTTCGTTTAATTGGCCCATTATCGTCATCATTTCTTGGAGGCCATGCCGAAAGATGAAAACTAACATATTTACTAAAATCTTTAATAGTGGTGATAAGTCCACCCATAGAACCAAACGAGCCATCATGCAGCATAGGTTCTAGTTTCCATTGTTCGTCTTCCCAACGGTAACCAATGGCAAGTTCTTCTTTTGGTACATTATTCCACTCCCAATAGGTGTTGTTCATTCCTAAAGGTTGGAGTATATTATTCTTAATATATTCTTGGTAAGGCTCACCAGAAACTCTTGACACAATATTACCAAGTAATGCATAGCCTGTATTGCTGTATTCGTATGCATAAGACGTTGCGTTAGAAAATGTTACACCTTCGTCTATCATACTAATAAGCATCTCGTTAGATTCGTCCAATTGCCGATCTCCCCAAGGATTATCTTCTGGAAAACCTGCTGTCATAGTTAATAGATTTTCAATATCGATAATCGGACTGTCTTTTGTAAGATACTCTAGGTTTGACATTTCTGGAATGTATTTACTGACTGGATCATTTAAATTCAGTTTGCCCTCATCTCTTAATTTTACGATTGCCATGGCCGTAAAACTCTTTGTCATAGAAGCGATTCGAAAAGCCGATGTTGTAGTTGATGGATTTTTAGTATCAACATCCAATACACCATTTGCTGAAGCAATAACTAATTGATCATCGACTACAATACCGTAAGCAATCCCAGGAATATGTCTGCCTTTAGCATGTTCAATCATCGCTTTTTCAATCTCCGGGGCTATTTGTTTAATTTTTTCTACGCGATTATCGTTTTCAAATTCTGGAGCTTTGTATGAGTTAGAAAATGAAGTAGTTGTACTAGTTTCAACTTCAGTTGAAGTGTTAGGATTACAAGACGTTATAACAGTTATAATAACTATATAACATAGAAGATGCTTTAGGTGTTTCATTGGTTGATAGTTTAGCATTATTAAGATGTTGAGAAAGTTAGTCATTTTTTATGTTAACGTATTTTAAATGCTTGTTAATAAATCACAACTTTTTATAAAGTAATTAATTGATTTTGAAGGGATAAAAAATTACATTTGGTAGAACATCGAAAATAGCCAACCAATACATCAACTTATGAAAAGATTTATCATTTTTTGTCTTGTCTCTTTTTTTACGACAGGATTCGCTTTTAGTCAAGATCAATACATATTCCCTTATGGAAGTGGACCAAGTAAAGCATTTATTAAAGAAATCATTAAGCTTACTGGAAAGCAGAAACCAAAAATCTGCTATTTACCAACAGCTTCAGGTGATAGAGAGAGTGGTATTATTAGATGGTACGAATTGGTGAGTGACCTAGAAGTAGAACCTTATGTTCAGCGAGTTTGGATAAGCTCGTACAGACAAAAATATACGTTTGAAGAATTTTTATTAAGTATGGATGCTATAGTTGTAGGAGGCGGAAATACACTAAATATGATAGCCATTTGGAAAGCACAAGGTATTGATAAGGTGCTTAAAAAAGCATTAGAAAAAGGCATTGTATTAGCAGGAGGAAGTGCAGGCTCGCTATGTTGGTTTGACAATGGAACAACCGATTCCAGACCAATAGAATTAAGTGTTGTGGAAGGTTTAGGCTTTTTGCCTTATAGCCATAGTCCGCACTACGATGGTGAGGAATTCCGAAGACCATTATATGAAAAAAATATAAAAAACGGCATTTTTGAAGCTGGCTATGCTATGGATAATCAAGCTGGAATTATTTTTAAGAATGGCAAACCTTTTAAAGTAGTTTCTATGGGCGAAGAACGCAATTGCTATTACGTATCACTTGTAAATGGTGAAATAGTTGAAGAGAAATTAGATAAGATTATTTTGAAGGATTAGCCTTTAATAACATCTTTGTATTCTTCAAAAAAAACTTCAAAGAGCAACATTTTTTCATTAAAGAATTCCATAGTATCTCTCCAAGTATTTTTGTTATGGATGGATACTTTTTGTTCTAAAAGCACATAAATACGTGATATTTCTTTGCCGTTTTCTAAGTAAAATTCTTCTTCGTAAATCGCGTCATGTAGGTAGTCGTCTAACAAAATATTTTTTAATGCAAGTAATTTTTCCCAGCAATTAATTCGGTTATCTAAATCATCTTCTAGGTCTAAACAAACAAATGCTTTTTTAGTATCAAAGTAGAATTTAAAGGAAAGACCTTTAATTTTAGTGTTATAAAGCAACCATTTTCTTGGAAATGATTTTCCAAAACTTGTCCAAAACTCTTGTCGCAATAGTCGCGAATACTCTTTACTAAACATTTATATAAAATAGGCAATTGCCACAGCTACAATAATTGCTAAAATCTTATTTAAATTAAACTTATGACCTTCACTACTTTCAAACAAAATAGTGGTCGAAATATGTAAAAATATTCCAATAACAACAGCATTTATATGTGGTAATAGGCCAGGTCTTAAATAGACGTTGTTGGAAATAACTGTTCCAAGTGGTGTCATTAATCCAAACACAGTTAGAAATGCAATAATTTGATATGTTTTAAAATCTGATTGAAATAAATATGAGGTTATAAGTATGGCTATTGGGATTTTATGAATTATAATACCATACACCATATCATTATGCTGGTGTATTGGAAAGCCTTCTAAAAATGCATGTAAACACAAACTTAAAAACAATAACCAGGGGAAGACATGACTGTTTTTGTGTATGTGTACATGACCATGTTCAGCTCCTTTGGAGAAAAACTCCAAAAATATTTGAAAGAGTACACCAATCATAATACATAAACCTGCACGTTTAGCATCTAAATGTTCAAATACTTCTGGGAACAATTCGAAAAACGTGATTGACATTAAAAATGCACCACTAAAAGCTAGCAAAATTTTAATGTTCTTTATAGGTTTGTTTCTTGTAAGTTTTACAATTATAAAACCTAATAATACTGCGTATATTGGGAATAGATATTTATTCATAATTACATAAAAATCATGATTAGGCGTTCCGAACTATGCTTGTTAAATTTATTGAGTTTGTAATCTCCAAAAACATCCAGTAATTGAATGTTAGCTTCTGCAAACATCTTTTCAAAATCATTTAGTGTTAATGCCTTAACTAGTTCTTTATAATGATAAGGTTTTCCATCAGTTTTAAAAGAAATATCTTTTACAATAAAGCCATTTTCAACATAACGCTTTAAATAAAAATCGATACCATCTATAGTTTTGGTGTTTTCTTTTACTAGATTATTTACAATAAAATAAGCATTTAAAAAGTCAATGACACCAACACCATCTTTCTTCAAATTTGCTTTAATCGCTTTTATTGTATTTAGGTCATCTTCATCATCATCAAAAAACCCAAAACTCGTAAACAAATTAAAAACAGCATTAAATTGTTTTGGATAAGCTTCACGCATATCATGAACTTCAAAGTGTAAGGTGTCATTTTCAAATTGTTTAGCGAAAGAGATGCTCTTTTCCGAAAGGTCTATTCCTGTAACATCATAACCAATACTGTTTAAGTATACTGCATGACGACCTTTACCGCAAGCGAGATCTAGGATAGAACTATTTTTAGGAAAATTAAGGTAACTCGTGAGATTTTCCATAAAAGCCTGCGCTTCTTTGTCGTCTCTATGTTTATACAAAATATGGTAGAATGGTGTATCAAACCATGATGAGTACCAATCTTTCGTGTCTTTTGTCATACATTAATGTGTGTCGCAACAAAAATAAAGTATTTTTGCAATCTATTTGCTCACTAAGCGAGATTTGAGTATTAAATTTTATTTGATAATCTATAAGTTGTTTCAATTAACACAAAAAGAAATTGCTCTAAGATTTAATTAGTATATGGAGAATAATTTTAAAATGGTAGCCAAAACCTTATTTGGTTTTGAAGAGCTTTTAGCAAAAGAACTTAGAAACTTAGGCGCTCAAGATGTGAAAATTGGAGTGCGCAATGTAAGTTTTGTTGGAGATACTGGCTTTATGTATAAGGCCAACTTAGCCTTGAGAACAGCTATAAAAATTTTAAAACCAATTAAGACTTTTAGGGTTGCTAACGAAGAAGATTTATACAGACAAGTGTATAAAATGCCTTGGGATAATTACCTTTCTGAAAACGGATCTTTGGCAGTAGATGCTACAGTACATTCTACTATGTTTACCCATTCAAAATACATTGCTTTAAAGACTAAAGATGCTATTGTCGACAAGTTTAGAGATACCAAAGGGACAAGACCCAATGTAGATTTACGCTTCCCAGATTTAAAGATTAATGTGCACATCGACAGACAGATGTGCACCGTGTCTTTAGATAGTTCTGGTGAGTCGTTACACAGACGTGGTTACAAGACAGCAACTAATATTGCACCAATTAATGAAGTGTTAGCATCAGGTTTAGTGATGTTATCAGGTTGGGATGGACAAAGCGATTTTATGGATCCAATGTGCGGTAGTGGTACCATCTTGATTGAAGCAGCCATGATTGCTTGTAATATTCCACCAAATTTATTGCGAAAAGAATTTGCGTTTGAACGTTGGCAAGATTGGGATGTCGATTTATTTGAAAAAATAGAAGAATCTTTGCTAAGTAAAACCAGAGATTTTCATCATAAAATGATAGGGTATGATAAGTCGCCATCAGCCATTAGAAAAGCCCAAGACAATATTAAAAATGCCAATTTAGAAGATTTTATCAAGGTGAAACATGAAGATTTCTTTAAAACACAAAAAGCAGGAGAGGAGCATTTGCATATGGTATTTAATCCTCCTTACGGCGAACGTTTAGAGAGTTTGAATGTAGAAGAATTTTATGGCGATATTGGCACCACTTTAAAACATGGTTACCCAGGAACCCATGCATGGTTTATTACTTCTAACATAGAAGCTTTAAAATATGTTGGTCTGAGACCTTCACGTAAAATTAAAGTGTTTAATGCAAAATTAGAGGCACGCTTTGTTAAATATGAGATGTATGAAGGTAGTAAAAAGGCTAAAAAGCAATAAGGCTACAAGTATTTAGCTCATAGCCTTAAGTTTTTATAATGCGCCACCTACTTTTGGGTATTCATTAAATAAGGTTGCTACCAATTCGTTTATATAACGTGGTAATTTTTTGTTGTAGCGACTCATATCACAAGTCATAGATGCTTGCCAGATTATTTGGTTTTTTTCAAAATCGGATACATAAACGACTAAAGTTTCTTCAGTATAAATAGTTGTGTTTATTGTACATTCAGCCCAATAACTGTATTCGTCTTGTTCTTTACAGTCGTAAAAAGTGGCTTCTTTTTCTTCAACCAGTAATTTAAAACCTGCTTGTAATTGCGGATCCATAACATTGGTTTTGTGTCCTTTCTTTATCATTTCATTTTCTACAGCATTTCCTATGAGTTCACGTACTTTGTTGTTGTCGTAATTCGGAAAATTTGTGTTTTCTACAAATAAATCATCTACGCATAATACAAACGTATTATAACTGTCAAAATCTACGCTTTCGTCAAATTCAGATATTACAGCCTCGGTTGATGCACAACCAAATAGTGTAAGTAAGCATATAGTGCTAAGTATTTTTAAAGTTTTCATAGTCTTGGAATTTAAAGATTGATGTTTTATTAGGTTAAAGGTCTTTAAACTAGCCAGAAATTACTATGATAAATATCAGTTTGAAATGTTAAAATGGAGAAGTTTGTTTAACGGTCTCGTTTATGAATAGTAGCGGATTTCTACTCACTAACTTTTCAGTTTAGTAATGATCTACGCTTTATAATTATATTTTCGTTTTATCGGTTAAACCGCTAATATTGATGCACTTTGTTAGCATCATTTTCTACTTTTTATCTTTACGCAAAATTTTCTCCATTTTACGACCTCTTGCCAATTCATCAATCAGTTTTTCCATTTGTCTACATTGTTTATACAACTTAAATTCCTCCTCTATTTCTTCAATTCGATAACCACAAACCACTCCTTTGATCATATGTGAGTTTGGATGTATTTTAGCTTTTTGAAAAAATGTCCCAAAGGTTACTTTTTCATCTATAAGTGCTTGTAAGGTATCTTGATCAAAACCAGTGAACCATTTAATTACTTGATCGAGTTCCTCTTTTGTTCTTCCATTTTTCTCCAATCTATTCAGGTAAAGTGGGTAAATGGATGCAAATACCATATTGGCCACTTTTTCATTTTTTTCGGTTGTAACTTTCATATTGATTAATTTAATTGTTGCCAACTAGATTATATAATAACTAAAAGTATAAAACATAATAGTTATATCCTAAAAGCGCATCTTAAGTATTATATTTTAATATAAAGTTACAGATAAAAGGATTGCTATATCTACGTTAGAAAGGATTAAAACAGCAGTTTAAAAAAATAATTACTAAAAGTATAAAAACAATTACTTGTCCTTTTTAAACAAAGGAATTAAATAAGATACATTATAACCAAAACCTATACTGAAGTTTCCGCTGTCGTAGGTGCGCCCAAATCCAGGAATATAGAGATTTTCAAAATTATTAGGCTCAGTTTCTGTAATGCGACCTTTTAGTTGCACGTTAAATCCAACATACAAGTTATTAAGTGTTTCGGCTTTGATACCAAGAATAAGTTCACCCCAAATAGCAGTTAAACCACTTTGTTTGGAACCATCTGTAACTGTTGTTTGGTTTCCCCAAGGCTGTCCATTGGTGTCAAAAATGGTATAGCTATTTGTAGTTTGGTTAAACGTGCCAAATCCAGCACGAAAACCACTATAAATCATATTTTCCATACCAAACCAATTGTCGTATAAATTAAAATCTATACCTCCTTTAAAATAGCTGCCTTGAGCAGTTGCGTTTAGGTAATCACTTTTGGTAGTTTTCTCTTCGGTACCTAATTCTCCAGCTATGTATAGGTTTTTTGATAAACGATAATCACCATTAATTTCAAAGCCTGTATAATCATCATCAACAAAAGACCTCACTAATTTGCTCACATCACCACCTAATCGTAAGCCATATTTTTGAGCATAGCGAATGGAATCGTTAGCAATACTATCATCGTCTTGTGCGCTTACTGAAAATGTCATCAGCAGTACAGCAAAAATACTAGTGATATATGTTAATGTGCGCTGCATTTTCATTGTCTATGGTGTTAATTTCGATAGTAATTTGTGTTGCCCAATTGTCAGTATCAAGTGTTAAAACGGCTCCTAAATTGGTGAACGTCGCTTTATAACCACAAGCACGTGATACATATATGTCGTCTCTTACATAACTAACATCAACAGTATCAGGATTTCCTAATACGATATCGTCACTTCCATCATCTGGAGTACCATTATCATCAATACTAAAATCTGAATGAAATACTAATTTAGTCATATCGCTATCTGTTCTTAATGGAATAGCAATAGAATCTTTTGTCCCAACTGTAATATTCTTAAAAAACACAGCTTCATTAGCATCATTAATACCATATACAAACAAACCAGAGACAGATTTGGTATCTTCTGGAATAAGTGCATCGTAGAATCGTACCACTAGTTGAGGCGTCGTAGCCGTTGCTTCTGAGCATATATCATCCTTTTCGCAAGCAAAAACGACTAATAAAATAAGTAGAATGAGTATAGATGTTTTTTTCATTTATTTATTATGTCTGTTAGCGACGTTCCAAAAGTACAACATTTTCTACATGATGTGTTTGTGGAAACATATCAACAGCTTGCGTCTTAGTAACTTTATAAACATCGTCCATTAATGCTAAATCTCTTGCTTGGGTTGCACTATTGCAACTTACATAAACAATTTTTTCTGGCGAAATGTTTAGCATTTGTTTAACCACATCTTTATGCATGCCATCTCTTGGAGGGTCCGTAATAATAACGTCTGGTTGACCATGTGTATTAATAAATTCTTGGTTAAATACGTTTTTCATGTCACCAACATAAAATTCAACGTTGTCGATGTTATTTAATTGTGCATTTTCTTTGGCAGCAGTAATGGCATCTGGAACAGACTCTACACCAACCACGTGTTTAGCATTTTTTGCTACAAATTGTGCAATGGTTCCAGTTCCAGTATAAAGGTCATACACTAATTCGCTTCCTGTTAATCTAGCAAAATCCCTAGTTATTTTGTAAAGCTCGTATGCTTGTTCAGAATTTGTTTGATAGAAAGATTTGGCATTAATTTTAAATTTTAAGCCCTCCATTTCTTCAAAAATATGATCGCGACCATGATAACAAATAACTTCTTGATCGTAAATGGTATCGTTAGCTTTTCCATTAATGACGTATTGTAATGAGGTTATTTCTGGGAATGTATTTTTTAAATGGTCGAGTACTAATTTACGTTTTTCTGAATCCTCTTTAAAAAACTGAATTAGTACCATAATTTCACCAATACTTGTTGTACGAATCATCATAGTACGAAGCAATCCTGTTTGATTACGGGTATTAAAGAACTCCAGATTATTATTGATTGCAAATTGCTTTACCGAATTTCTAATCGCATTTGAAGGATCAGCTTGAAGCCAACATTTTTTGACATCCAAAATTTTATCCCACATACCAGGAATATGAAAACCAAGGGCGTTTCTATCACCTAAATCTTCATCAGACTGTATTTCTTCAAGTGTTAACCAACGGCTATCACTAAACGAAAACTCCATTTTGTTTCTGTAAAAATACTGTTCTGCTGAACCTAGGATTGGTGTTACTTCTGGTAATTCTATATGTCCAATACGTGTAAGGTTATTGGTAACTTCTTTTTGCTTGTAAAATAATTGGCTATCATAGCTCATGTGTTGCCACTTGCATCCACCACAAGTACCAAAGTGTTCGCATTTTGGCTCAGTTCTTTTATCAGATAGTTTATGAAAAGCAATGGCTTTGCCTTCATAATAGGCTTTTCGTTTTTTAAACGTCTGCACATCAACCACATCTCCAGGAACTGCATTAGATAAAAACACAACCTTACCATCTGGTGCTTTAGCCACAGTTTTGCCTTTTGCACCCGCATCAATAACTTCTAAATTTGTAAAAACTTGTTTTCTGTTTTTTCTTGCCATGCGGCAAAAATAAGAAAGCATCCTGTAACTCGAACAAATTTCAACTATCTTTATAAAACTTCAGTAAAAATTGAACCTATTTTGAGTTTTAGCGTCTTTTATATAAAGCGACCATTTAATGAGCCAAACCGAAAAAGAAAAAGACGGACTTTTAATTCTGGATTACCAATCTGGCAATAAAATGGCTCTTGCAGCATTGGTAAAACGCTGGCATAAAAAGTTTTGCACGAAGGCATTTTATATTGTTAAAGATGCCGATGAAGCTAAGGATGTTGCACAAGATAGTTGGCGGATCATAATAGATAAGTTAGAAACCGTAAGGGAGCCGCAAAGTTTTAGTGGTTGGGCAATGCGAATTGTTCATACAAAGTCTGTTGATGTATTGAGAAAACGTCAAAAAGAGTTAAAAGGAAATAATTCATTGAAATTTGATTCAGTTGAAGAACATGAGCCTTATGATGAAAAAACAGCTCTTAAAAAGAAGTTGTACAATGCAATTTTGGAATTACCAACAAATCAACAGCAAATAATAAAACTTTTCTACACCGAAGAGTTGTCATTAAACGAAATATCTAAACTATTAAATGTTAAAGCAGGTACCGTCAAATCAAGACTGTTTCATGCAAGAGAAAAATTAAAAATAATCTTAAAAAACAATAATTATGAAAACTAACATGGAAGACATAGACAAGTTAATAAAAGAGACATTAACTAAAGAAGAAGCAAAATTCTATAACGACTTAGACGAGCAAAACGTATTTCAAATGCTTGGTGGATTATTTAAAGGTAAAAATTCATGGCTTTTAATTATTATGAATATAATTACTGCCATTGCTTTTGGATTACTCATCTATTGTCTTATACAAACTTTTGATGTTGAAGAGACTAATGATTTAATACTATGGGTCGCTGGTGTATTCTTTTGTTTTACAATGATTGGTATGCTAAAGATATTTGCTTGGATGCAGATTCATAGAAATGCCTTAACACGAGAAATAAAACGCCTAGAAATACAAGTATCGTCATTGTCACGATAATTTTGGACTAGAAAATATTGTGAGTAGATTTTTGGAAGCAACTAATATTTAGTAATTTGCAGGCCTTTAGGGATGATTTCTTTCCCACGCTGAATTTTCGGATACTTCGAAAGGATAAAGGTAGATAAGGAATAGTTATTTTACTCGTTAAGCGAGATTTAATTATTTTTGTTTGTATCTTAAGAGGATGTCAAACAATGTCTTATTAAAACTAAGGCATAAACCTTAAAAAATTTATTAAAATGGCTGTTTTAGACCACATTTCATCGCAAGAGGCGATGGCATTAGAAAACAAGTATGGTGCACAAAATTACCATCCACTACCAGTAGTATTGAGTAAAGGAGAAGGCGTGTACGTTTGGGATGTTGAAGGTAAAAAGTATTATGACTTTTTATCGGCATATTCATCGTTAAATCAAGGACATTGTCATCCTAAAATTGTTAATGCAATGATTAAACAAGCTAAGCAATTAACCTTGACATCTCGTGCTTTTTACAACGACATGTTGGGCAGATACGAAAAATTTACTTGTGAATTTTTTGGATTTGATAAATTATTGCCAATTAATTCAGGAGCTGAAGCTGTTGAAACTGCATTAAAACTATGTAGAAAATGGGCTTATGAAGTTAAAGGTTTAGATATAAATAAGGCAGAAATTATTGTTTGTGATGGTAATTTTCATGGTAGAACAACAACAATCATTTCATTTTCGAATGATCCAGTTGCTCGCAAAAATTTTGGCCCTTATACTGATGGTTTTATTAAAATTGAGTACGATAATATACAAGCGCTTGAGGATGTTTTAATTACAAACCCAAATGTTGCAGGCTTTATGGTGGAACCAATACAAGGTGAAGCTGGAGTGTTTGTACCTAGTGAAGGTTATTTAGCCAAAGCAAAAGCTTTGTGTGAAAAATATAATGTATTATTTATTGCAGATGAAGTTCAAACAGGAATTGCTAGGACTGGAAGATTATTAGCTACTTGTGGAAATTGTAAATGTGCAGATAAAAATTGTTCTGGAACACCTGAAGTTAAGCCAGATATTTTAATCTTAGGTAAGGCTTTAAGTGGTGGATTATATCCAGTATCTGCTGTATTAGCTAATAATGAGGTGATGAATGTTATTCGACCTGGAAATCACGGTAGTACATTTGGTGGAAACCCTGTAGCAGCAGCAGTTGCTATAGCTGCTTTAGAGGTTGTTAGGGATGAGAAGTTAGCTGAAAATGCGAGTAAACTTGGTGAGTTGTTTCGAAGTGAATTAAATAAATATATCGAAACTAGTTCAATAGTTAATTTAGTAAGAGGTAAGGGTTTACTTAATGCAATATTAATTAATGACGATGAAGATAGTGATACTGCTTGGAATATATGCTTAAAACTTAGGGATAATGGGTTGTTGGCAAAACCAACACATGGAAACATAATTCGTTTTGCGCCACCTTTGGTAATGACAGAAGAGCAATTATTAGATTGTGTTTCAATTATTATTAAAACACTAAAAGATTTTGAGTAAACTTATGAAAATAGATAAAAAGGCGACCAATAGGTCGCTTTTTTTTATGGTGCTAATTCAGTAAATGGAAATAGATTGATGTTTCGAAGAATCCAAAATAATATTACAATTACAAGAATACCCATTGTAACTTTAGACTTGTGTAATAAATTATCGATTCCTTTTTGTAATACATTATTCATTATAAACATAAAAGCTTGATATGATAGCACTAATCCAAGTAACCCAATTAAGTAATTGTGTCTTATGCCTTCAATAATGTTTCCTTTTAAAATTTGATGTGTAGCTCGTTGGCTACCACAACCAGGGCAATAGATACCTGTTACTCCATAAACAGGACATTTTGGGAAAATATTTGTTTCTGTGGGATTCCAAAAAATATAAAGTGCTAACATTCCTAAAAACGTTAGCACTCCAATTATAATTATTGATAATTTTAGTTTAGAAATTACCATTACTTAATGCTCCAAAAATGGCAACTCCAAAAATCAGTATATAAATGAGAAAACCAACAACTGCAACACCAACAGAAACTAGTCCCCAAGTTTTTGCATTTTTTGAAGCTCTAATTGCCTCGTCGTAATTGCCATCAGCATAAAGACTGTTTACCTTTGTAGCATAAACAATACTAACAATTCCTAATGGCAAGCAACATATTATGGTACTAATAATTGCTAAAGCTAAATAACTATCGGGTCTTGGTGGTTTGATTTGTTCCATTTTAAAAGTTTAAGTTGTTATTGGTTTTGTTGCATTTGTTCCATGGCTTCTTGATATTTCATCATAAATTCATCCCAGCCACCAGTCGAAAACCAATAAACATTGTATAAAAAGTAAAGACTACTAATAATAAGTGCTACTAATGCAACTGTTTTTGCTGTTTTCATTGCATCTATATTTTCATAATTTTCTGGATTGGCATAGGCTTCCTTTAGTTTAGTATGCGCAATATAAAATGCAATTCCTGCAAAAATAAATCCTATACCACCAATACAGCAGCATAAAAACCCTAAAATCGCAAGTATATATACTAGGGTAGTGTTGAGTTTTTGTTTTTCCATAATAATACTTAGCTGGTTATTTTTAAAATATAGTTTGTTACAATAAATACAATGATTAAAACTACTAAAGTTATTTTAATTTTTTCAGCATTTTTTATTTTTAAAAAGAAGTTTAAAATAAGAAACACTCCTAAAGCAAAAAGCGGATAAACTCCAGGGTAAATTTTGAATGCAGCTACAAATTCCCCCTGAAATAAGAACGATATGGATCTTTGAAATCCGCAGCCAAAGCACTCTATTCCTAGTAATTTTTTACTAAGGCAAGGTAACATATAATCTTCAGGAGAAAGCATTGTAAGTTTTATAAGTTTTTCAAAGTTAAAAAAGTATCTCTAATAAATAGAAAAAGAACCATCATATAGATAGTTCTTTTTTAATATTTGTACTGTATAATGTAAAACTATTTACTACTAATCACTACTTTCTTATTAATAGCACTTTTGTTTGGTTTCCTTTCTTTTTTTGAATTTTCAATTCTAAAAAATTCATTATCTGTATCAAATTGTTTGTATTACTGTCTATGAGAATTCAATGTTCTAGCTGTACTATTTGCAGTACCTATAACCATAAATCCTTGTTCAATAGGAATATAACGTCTTGCAGTTTTTGAGCTTGTTCTTGCTCCTCCTGTGGTATTAAGTGAGCCATCACTATTGCAAGTATCAAAAGTAATATCAAGATAGGTCTCAGTCACATCATCAGATGTTATTTTATATGAAGCATATCCTCCAACATAATCAGCAATATTGTGTGAATTAACAGTTAAATCTTGTTCCCAATAGTATAGAGACCCATTAATTGATGTTTGGTTTTCCGTATCCCATATATAATCTAGAGCATCAAGAGCAGAAGGGTAAAGGTTTCCTAACAAAGCCCATTCCCCAGCTACAACATTGGTTGAGATGTTACTATTGTTTGGTCTTTCACTAAAATCATATAATTGATTGCCACCAGTAGTTCCTTTCATAGTAAAGCCATAGCCAGCATCTACTAATCCTGAATCTGAAATGTAATTCCACTCACTATAAGCTATACCTGGGTTAAAAGTGTGTAACCAAGACTAGATATTACTAATGGCCCCGAAGTTCTATCTAAACGAGTAGCGTAGGTAGCTAAACTACTTGTTATTGGTGCAGAAGTTACATCGTATATATTATTGAAGGGTCTAAAAGCTATATTGGTATTATTGTCGGTATCAGTATTTCCAACTGGTGAACACCAATAATTATAGGCGAAACTATTTACAGCGCCACTTTGATAAACACTTAACTACCCAACACCAGAATTGCCAGTTGAACCTCTGCCTTGAAGCAATTGAGGATCATTATTTAAATAAAAATAAGAGGTGGAGTTTCCTAAATTTACATCATCTTCAACAAAAACATATACATCGGTAGCGTCTAAACTTGTCGTCACATAAATATTGATATTGGCACTCACAGAAAGTTGAGCAATTACTGATTTTGAGAATAAGCAAAGAAAAAACAAAGATTTCCATTTCATAGATTCATAAACTTGGGATAGCTTGAAACAAATATAAAGATTTATAGCAATCTGTGTACTTTATATCGATGAAATGGCATATTTGTCAACATGTTTTATGAAATATTTTGATGTTTTTTTCAAGAAAAATCATACTTTAGGGAACTTGAATCATGATACTATTAAACAATAATTATGTCTAGAATAATTAATATCATTTTAATCTTAGGAGGAGGGATTATAGCATTGTATTCTCAAGCAGAAGAAAATCAAAACGAATACATTTTAATTGGAGGTATTGTAATGCTTATGACTGGTTTGTATAGACTATCTCGTGGTATTTCGGGTAAAGATGAAGACGATATTTTTATAAAAAGCGAAAAAGAATAAATATGCCATTAAAAGTGGGTGATTATGTAGATGTGTTGGACGAAGACCTTTCTGGAGAGGTTATCTTTGTTGAAAATAATAGTATAACTATTCAAACTGAGGATGATTTTGAGTTTAAATTTGAGGGATCACAATTAGTAAAAGTAGAGAATCCTAAAATATTAAAATCGTCAGGTTTTAACGAGGATACATTTCAAAAAATACATTCAGATAAAAATCCACAAAAAAGTAAGCCTACCGTTGTTAAGCGAAAAGAAAGAACGCAACCAGCAATGGAGGTAGATTTGCATATCCATCAATTGGTGAAGTCTTACAAAAGAATGTCTAAACATGAAATTTTAACCTTGCAATTAGATACAGCAAAACGGCAGTTGCAGTTTGCAATGCGTAAGCGCATACAAAAAATAGTATTTATTCATGGTGTTGGAGAAGGTGTGCTTAAACTTGAATTAGAATATTTATTTAAGCAATATGATAATATAAAATTCTACGATGCTAATTACCAAAAGTATGGTTTAGGTGCTACCGAGGTTTATATTTATCAGAATTCAAAAACCTTATAAATCAAAGGACCAAGTATAGGTACCTAATTCCTCGTTAGTAGAATTTAAAGTATCTAAATCTAAATTCTCAATAGTAAATTCTACAGTAACTGTTCTAACTCCATTATCATCTTCAAAGGTGGAGGTATAATTTACCGTACCACTTTCAGCTATACTATCTTTAATAATATCCACTGACGATGATGAAATTTCTTGACAAATCATTTCTTCTGGATCACCATTATAAGTCCTATAATTAAACTTTACTGTATTGTTGTTAATATTGAAAGATCCTGAATATGGAGTTTCTGTTGGGTTGAAAATCAAGTTATTTTCAGTATTAACAGGAAATAGTAATGTTAAGGATTCGTTAGCGCCTTCTTTTAATGCATAAATCACATAATTTGTACTATTCTCATCACCACATAACTTTAGGGTTTTATCAAATTCCAAATCTATGGTAATAATATCGCCATCATCACATGAGGTAATTGTAAAAATTGTAACTAATAAAATTAAAAACGATTTGCGCATTGTAAATGGGTTTATAAGCAAAAATAAGCGAATTGTATTTTAAAACGAATCATAACGAAAATAATTTTACTTAATGTATTTTTGTGACTCTAATGATGTAAATATGAAGCAAGTGTATTTTGATAATGCTGCCACCACTCAAATACGTAGTGAAGTGATTGAGGTTATGACTAATTCTTTAAAAAATAATTATGGAAATGCCTCATCTACACATAGTTTTGGTCGAACTTCTAAATCATTAATCGAAGGTGTTAGAAAAGACATTGCATCGTATTTTAATGTGTCTGCTGGTGAAATTGTATTTACATCTGGAGGTACTGAAGCCGATAATTTAGTGCTAAGAAGTGCCGTTAGAGATTTAGGAGTAAAGCATATTATCACTTCAAAAATTGAACATCATGCTATTCTGCATACTGTTGAGCAACTTGAAGATGAATATAACATTACGACCAGTTATGTAAACTTGAATGATAAAGGACAGGTAGACTACGATCATTTAGAAGTATTATTATCAGCTTCAAATAATGTTTTGGTGAGTCTTATGCATGTGAATAATGAAATTGGAAACTTATTAGACATTAAAAGAGTAGCATTACTATGTAAAGAACATGGTGCTTTGTTTCACAGCGATATGGTACAGTCTGTAGGCCATTATGAGCTTGATCTTCAAGTAATTCCAATTGACTTTCTAGCTGCCAGTGCGCATAAATTTCATGGACCTAAAGGTGTCGGATTTTGCTTTATAAGAAAGGGCTCTGGATTAAAGCCATTAATTTTTGGAGGCGAGCAGGAGCGAGGGTTTCGAGCAGGCACCGAAAGTGTTCACAACATTGTAGGTCTGTGTGAATCTTTAAGGATTGCTTACAATAATTTGGAAGAAGAAAGTAAATACGTAAAAGATTTAAAAGAGTATTTTATTACTCGTGCAACAGAGGCATTGCCAGATGTGGCCTTTAATGGTTATTCTGGAAGCTTAGAAGACAGTACTTATACTTTGGTTAATATGAGACTACCCGTTACTCCAGAACGCTCAGCTATGATGTTATTTCAGCTTGATTTGAAAGGAATAGCTTGTTCAAAAGGAAGTGCTTGTCAAAGTGGTGCTACCGGAAGCTCACATGTATTAGCCGAAATACTAGATGCTGATGAACTTCAAAAACCATCTGTACGATTTTCGTTTAGCATTTACAATACTAAAGAAGAAGTAGATTATGTGATAGAGGTGCTAAAAGAACTTCTCTAAGAGAGCTGCATTCTTTTATTTCTAATCAATAATTCAGCAAAAAGAATATTCGGTACCCAACATAGCCATGAAATAATGATGTATGCCTCATCAAAACCTATTTGCAAAATAACAGGTAATATTGGCAACCAGAGCCTTAGAGTAACAGCTGCAAAACATAGCGCATAGCTTCTAACCATCCATTGTTCGTGTTTGGTAATCTGCTTTTTTCTAATGCTTTGATACGCCATAACAGTTGTAAGCAGCCAGAGAATTGCTAAAAGACTGAAACCAATTTTAGCAGTCACTCCTCCATTTGCGTAAAATGCTATATAAAGTCCCGCCAAACCACTTAATAACACACTAATGATATATATTTTTCCTAGTGCTCTGTGAGTTTTTAGGTATTTTAGGCGCCATTTCTTTAAAAATTGGGACCATCCAGTCAAAAGTGCAATTCCTCCAAAATAAATGTGCGTATAGAACCCAATATTGTAAATTGTAGTCGCTAAAAGCTTCGGACTTTTCGAGCCTAATAGCCCATTACTCTTCATGTCAACTATTAAATATATGACAGGATAAACCCCAATAGCAATAGCTAAAATTGCAAATAAAATCCAAGGTGTTTTGTTGAATTTCATAATGATGTTTATAAGTATGATAAACAGTTATCGATATTGTTACACTTTGACCTTAAAAACTTTATGATCTAAAATGACATTCCGATTCTAATGTTGAATACTCTAGGAGTTAAATAATTAGGAATGGCATATTGACGTTTGGAATACACATCTCTTACCCAAGTATTGGTGATGGAATTTTGTACATCGAACATGTTAAATATTTGAAAACCAACACTCAATTCTTTAAAATTTTGTTTCCATCCAGAATAGGTTTTGTCTTTATTTATGATAACATACGATAGCCCAATATCTGCTCGTTTATAATCTGGTAAACGTTCTTGATAATCATAAGGGTTTGCATAACTTGGAGAACCACCAGGAACTCCAGTATTATATACCAAGTTTAAATACATTTTTAAGTCAGGAATGTTTGGCATGTAATCTTGAAATAAGACACCAAATTTTAAGCGTTGGTCTGTTGGTCTTGAAATGTAACCTTGATTATTAATATTTTCTTCAGTTTTTAAATAGCCAAAGCTAAACCACGATTCAGTACCTGGAACAAACTCACCATTTAGGCGAAAATCTAATCCGTAAGCATAAGCTTTTGCTATATTATCGGCTTCATAACGAATTCTAACGTTGTCTAATGTATAAGGATTAACATCACTCATGTTTTTGTAATAGCCTTCAGAAACCAGTTTAAAAGGGCGTTCCCATATCTTGAAACTATACTCATTACCTATTACAATGTGTACTGATTTTTGTGCCTTTACATTTGGATTCACTATACCATTTTTGTCTCTTAATTCACGGTAAAAAGGAGGTTGGTAATACAAACCACCGCTCAATCTAAATAGCATATCTTTTTCCCAATCTGGCTTTATAGCAAATTGCGCTCTTGGACTAAATACAATTTGAGAATTACTTTCTATACCTTTTCCACTAACTGTCCAGCTATGTGCTCTAACACCAGCGTTGTAAAAGACTTCATGGTTGCCAATTTCGGCACGCTTGCTCCATTGTCCGTAAGCTTGTAAACGGTCAATTTTTGTATTATTGGTCGCTCTTACATTTTGGAATGGCACTAAAGGTCCTTGATATGCTTCGTAAGGTTGCTCATTAAAATTATCAATATTTGGTGGATTAATTGAAAAACCTGCTGAATCTATCACTTCCCATTCTACAATACGGTCTCTAATATCTTCATGCGTATATTTTACAGACCATTCCAAGAGATTATCATTGTAATTATAGTTTCCTTTATGTTCAACATTTGTGATAAGTGCATCTAAATCGTTACGAGCATGATTTAATTGACTTCCAATACCTTCACTAAATTCGACTTCCCCGAGGTTTTCATCGCCAATATTACTGTTTACTTCTCCAAGCCTGTATTGTGCTAAAATATCAAAGTATTCTTCTTCAGTAGTATGATATTGTGATGCTATAAGCTTTAACGTCAAATCATCGCTTACAAAATAATTTGCTTTAAAAGCACCAAAATAGGTTTGGTATTTATCCTTTTCTTGACCATCATAATATACCAAAAGCGCAAGCGGATTAGTAAGTGTACCAAAGTTGGTTTGTCTAGTTTGTGGTTCGTAGTTGTAACTATTGATAGATGCGTTTCCTAAGAAATTTAGATGAAATTTATCTGAAAACTTATAGGTAAGATAGGTTTGAACATCAGCAAACTTTGGTTTGTAGTTGGTTTCGGTTTCTTTGGCCTCAACTAATAAACTGTTATCACGGTAGCGTAAACCTACAATACCTGAAAATTTTGAGTCTTTTGAAATAGCTTCTGCAGAAACGCTTCCACCTAATAAGCTTAAATCAGCACTAACACCAAATTTAATTGGACTTCGATAAGTTATATCTAAAACTGAGGATAGTTTATCTCCATACTTAGCTTGAAAACCACCAGCTGAAAATTCGACATTTTGTACTAAATCGGTATTAACAAAACTTAAACCTTCCTGTTGCCCAGAGCGTATAAGAAAAGGACGATATACTTCAATTTCATTAACATATACTAAGTTTTCATCAAAGTTTCCGCCTCTAACAGAGTATTGTGTGCTTAATTCGTTGGATATATTAACTCCAGGAAGTGTTTTTAATAAATTTTCCACACCTGGTTGTGCGCCTTGAATGGTTCTTATTATTTCTGGTTTTATAGTGGTGACACCTTCAACACGATTTCGTTCGGTACTTGTAATAACAACAGTTTCTATTTGTTCGATTTGTGTATCAAGAACTGGATTAAACTCAAAAGATTCGCCATTCTTTAAATTGAAAGTGGCAGTAATTTTTTTAAAGTTTAAATGCGTAAACTCAACAACTATATCTTTATTTGCTTCAATTTTAATTAAATAAAAACCATTCTCGTTACTAGTTGTACCATTATATCCTGCCTTAATATTAACATTTTCGACAGGTAAGTTATTTTTATCAAGAATAATTCCTTTCAAGGTTGCTGTTTGCGAAAACCCTATGATTGGTAATAGGATAAAGAGAGTGAGTAGTAAAAAAGGTTTAATTTTCAAGAGGTTTTTATTTTCTAAAAAATGTTGCTTCAAATGTAGAGCTATTTCCAACATTATCGGTAACAATAATCTTTAAATTATTTTTCGTTTCTGAAATAATGTTGTCGTTAAAATCATAGATTAAGCTATTCTTTTTATAGTCATACTCCATTAAAATCCATTTACCATTTATGGTTGCTCTATAATTTTTTATTCCAGAGACATCATCTGTTATCTTCATTTTTAAATAGCGATATTTACTTAACCACTTTCCATCCTGAAAATTTAGTGGTCTTATTTTAGGACTATCAACATCTGTCGATAATGTGTATGTGCCAAGTGTTTTAGTACTGCTACTTAGTATATTACCTTTTCTTTTAGTAGAAGAATAAGTTACAAAGTCTTTATAACCAATCTTTCTGGCAATAAATAATTTGTCTTTATCTTTTTCTTGGTATCGGCTTATATCAAAACTAATAGTGAAGTTTTTTTGAGCAGGAACAGTGCTTTCATGTAATGTTAGCGTATCGTTTTTGGCATTAAAATCAATAAAAAAATCATCGTAAAAAGTATTGCTAGGGATATACACAGAAATATTATCTTTTTCTAATACATTGGATTGGTTGGCATAAATAAAATGTTGCGTGCTTTTTCTAGGTTCTCTTTTAATAGTATTACTTTTTTTTCCAGAAATGGGAATGGTTACCCAGGTGTCGTTTCCTTTATAATCACTCACCCTTAACTTGTAGACTGATGCTGTACTGTCTTCAGTTATAATATAGCCATCATCAACGACATTATTATACATACTAAGAGGATTGTTTTTTTCTACAAATAATTTTTGAATTCTAGATTTTTCCTCTTTAAAATGCGCATAGTCAATTAAACGGTTTAAATGCTTTGTCTCACTAAATGAAAACCGTTTAAAATCGATTTCAAAGTTTTTGTTCCCATTATAGAAAGCTTGTATGTTGCTGACACCATTTTTATTAGCAGCCAAATCTTGTTGATCGTAGGTCACCACACCAAAACCTATTTTCCCATAAGCATCAATAGTTTCTGCTTTATAATCGCCATCATTTGCTGGCATAATGCGTAATTTGGTTTTTCCGTTAATATTATTAACATGAGAATCCTGTCCAATAGTATAAGCATATAGACCAAGAATCATTGGTTGTTTACTATCTTTTACATCGATACCAAAAAGCATTGGGTTAATTGGACGTTCTTTGTTATCTCTAATTTCAAAATGCAAATGTGGCCCACCAGAGCCTCCTGTATTGCCGCTATATGCAATCACTTCATCCGTATCAACCAATAACTCTGTTATTTTAGGAAATACTTCTATCTCATAACTCTCTTTCTCATATTGCAGTTTCTTTATATACGCTTCAATCTTTGGAGCAAACTTTTGTAAATGAGCATAAACAGTTGTATAGCCATTAGGGTGCGTAATGTATAAAGCTTTACCATAGCCCCAATGAGAGATTTTAATTCTACTAATATATCCAGCAGCAGCAGTATATACTTTTAAGCCTTCACGTTGTTGGGTTTTAATATCCAATCCAGAATGAAAATGATTGGAGCGTAACTCAGCAAAAGTTCCAGAAAGCACCAAAGTCACATCCAGAGGATTTCTAAAATAATCTTGTGGATAAGGATTTTGCGCAAATGATATTTGCGAGACAACAATAAAAATAATGATGAGGGATTTTGCCATAAGTAAGATATTACTGCTAAAATATTAATTTGTAGCAAATTTGCAAAGGATATTCAAAACGCATGCCAATAAATATAACTACCTGATAATTAATGCCTTTTAAAATTTACTCAAAAACTATTGCTAATTAACTATTGGTATGTTAACTTTGTGTAATTAGTATTGAATTTGATAAATGAGTAATATTGAGGCAATTGTAGATTCTTTAGAGAACAGAATTAGTAAAGTATTGCATAAACTAGAAGTGTTAAAGCAAACAAACGCTAAATTAAGTGAAGAATTGTCAATATCTCAAGAGAGATTATCTAAACAAGAAGCCGAAGTTGCAACTTGGGTAGATAAATACGAAACACTAAAATTTGCAAATTCCATACTAGGCAGTGACGAGAGTAAAAGAGAAACGAAGCTCAAAATAAACGCATTAATTAGAGATATCGATCATTGTATATCGCAATTATCTGAGTAATGTAACATATTTTTAATAATGTCTGAAAAGCTGAAAATAAAGCTATCTATAGCTAATAGAGTATATCCTTTAACTATTAATTCAAGTCAGGAAGAAGGATTGCGAAAGGCCGCTCAGAAAATTGACGCTATGATTAAGCAATTTGAGCAAAGTTATTCCGTTAGAGATAAACAAGATGTTTTAGCCATGTGTGCTTTGCAATTTGCTTCTCAAACAGAACAAAAAGAAATAGATAAAGATAATTTAAGTGAAGAGGTCGAGCATAAGTTAATAGCTATGAATCAGCTTTTAAAAGAGTGCTTAAGCTCTTAAGTTCTTTAAAATAAATAAGGTTACTGCCTACATTAGTTAATTTTTGATAAACTCAACGTTAATTCTTTAAAAAGGGTGAGTTGAAGTTGTAAAAGCGAGCTGCATGTATTGAACGTGTTTCAGTGCAAAACAGATACTTGATCAGCTTATTAGCCCTAAACTTGTTTTTAAGGAGTTTATACAAAACAAACTGATGTAGGCTTTTTTTATTAAACTAAGCAAACAAAATGGAAACGAACACAATTTTATTAATTGTTGGAGGAATTATATTAGGATTAATAGTTGGATTTTTTATAGCAAAAACGCTCGAAAAAAGCAACGCTTCAAGGTTAATTAAGAATGCAAAAAAGGAAGCTTTAAGCATTATTAAAGAAGCTAATCATGAAGGCGAATCAATAAAGAAAGACAAAATTCTTCAAGCAAAAGAAAAATTTATAGAGTTAAAATCTGAACATGAAAAAGTTATTTTGTCCAGAGACAAAAAAATGGCTGAGTCAGAAAAGCGAACTCGAGATAAAGAATCTCAAATATCTTCAGAATTATCTAAACAAAAAAAGCTAAACAGCGAGATAGAAGAAAAGATTAAAGATTATGACTATCGTATAGAGCATCTTGATAAAAAGAAAACGGAAGTTGATAAACTGCATAAAAGCCAAATACAACAATTAGAAGTTATTTCTGGGCTGTCTGCAGAAGATGCAAAAGCGCAGCTAGTAGAATCTTTAAAAGGAGAAGCAAAGAATGATGCAATGGTTTATGTGCAGGATAAGATGGAAGAGGCTAAACTAACTGCTGAACAGGAAGCAAAAAAGATTATCATTAACACTATACAACGTATTGGAACCGAAGAAGCTGTTGATAATTGTGTATCAGTTTTCAACATAGAGTCTGATGACGTTAAAGGTCGTATTATTGGAAGAGAAGGGCGAAATATTCGTGCCATTGAAGCTGCTACTGGCGTAGAGATTATTGTTGATGATACTCCCGAAGCTATTATACTTTCTTGTTTCGATTCTGTAAGAAGAGAAATTGCTCGTTTGTCATTGCATAAATTAGTGACAGATGGAAGAATTCATCCAGCAAGAATTGAAGAGGTTGTTAAAAAGACGCAAAAGCAAATAGAACAAGAGATTATAGAAGTTGGTAAACGTACAGTTATCGATTTAGGAATTCATGGTTTGCATCCAGAGTTAATTAAAATGGTTGGCCGTATGAAATACCGTTCTTCTTATGGTCAAAATTTACTTCAACACTCACGTGAAGTTGCTAAACTTTGTGGGGTCATGGCTGCCGAATTAGGTATTAATCCAAAACTAGCTAAAAGAGCAGGATTGTTACATGATATAGGAAAAGTGCCAGACGCTGAAGCAGATATGGAAACACCTCATGCTATTTTAGGAATGCAATGGGCAGAAAAGTATGGAGAAAAGGCTGAGGTTTGTAATGCTATTGGAGCTCACCACGATGAAATAGAAATGAAATTTTTATTGTCGCCAATAATTCAAGTATGTGATGCGATTTCGGGTGCTCGCCCAGGTGCAAGACGCCAAGTTTTAGATTCTTATATTCAACGTTTAAAAGACCTTGAAGATATCGCATTTGGTTTTACAGGAGTAAAGAAAGCTTATGCTATACAAGCTGGTAGAGAATTACGTGTTATTGTTGAAAGCGAAAAAGTAAGCGATGAGAAAGCTGCTAATCTATCGTTTGAAATATCTCAAAAAATTCAAACAGACATGACTTATCCAGGTCAAGTTAAAGTAACAGTAATTCGAGAGACTAGAGCAGTAAATATTGCAAAGTAAACTTTAAGTAATAATTATAAATTAGTATTAAAGCATCGATTTTTTGGTGCTTTTTTATTTTCTAGGGTGAAACTTATCAACAACATTCCGTAGATGACTTTTGTCTACATGCATATAAATTTCGGTAGTTGTAATACTTTCGTGACCTAGCATGAGTTGTATCGCTCTTAAATCTGCACCATTTTCTAGTAAATGTGTTGCAAAAGAATGTCTAAAAGTATGTGGTGAAATTGTTTTTTTTATGCCAGCTTTTTCGCTTAATTGTTTTACAATAGTGAAGATCATGGCTCTAGTTAGTTGCCTACCTCTTCTATTTAAAAATAAAACATCACGGTATTCGCCTATAACAGGAATATGGATACGTACTTCGTTTTTATAGATATTAATATACTTTTGAGTTAGGTTTCCTATAGGCACAAACCTTTGTTTATCTCCTTTGCCAGTAACTTTAATAAAGCCTTCGTCAAAAAATAAATCTGATAGTTTTAAATTAATAAGTTCGCTAACACGTAATCCACAGCTATACAATGTTTCGATAATGGCTCTATTACGCTCTCCTTGAGCGTTTGATAAATCTATAGAGTTAATAATTAGATCAATTTCACTAATTGATAACGTGTCTGGTAGTTTTCTGCCAATCTTAGGAGCTTCAATTAGCTCTAAGGGATTGGTTTCTCTGTAGTTTTCGAATATTAAAAAATCAAAAAAACTTCGTAAACCAGAAATAATTCTTGACTGACTTCTAGCATTCACCTCTTTAGCTATATGATATATAAATTCTTGAATGGTAGTTTTATCAATCTTAATAGGAGACAATGATATGTCGTTGACTTCTAGAAAGCCAATTAGCTTTTTTACATCCCTAGAATAACTACTAATAGAGTTATGAGAAAGCCCTCTTTCTATCTTTAAATAATTTGTGTAATCTTCTAAGGCTTGATGCCATTTCATGTTTATAACTATAGGTTTGTTAACAAAAAGTAGTCTAAATACTACGCTTAAAACACTAGTAATAATGAGACTTTATCGATAAAAGTACTATTTTTTGGGTTAAATTTTTGTTGAAAAGCGTTTTTATTTTTTATTTAGACGTGAATTAATCAAAACTAAATTTACAAATTATGAAAAAATTATTGTTAGTTATAGTAGTAGTAGCATTTAGCTTTACTGCTAATGCTCAGGATTTTAGAGCTGGAATTAATGTTGGTTTACCAGTTGGAGACGCTGGAGATGCTTATACATTAAATTTTGGTGTTGATTTATCTTATATGTGGAATGTATCTGATGATTTTGATGCAGGTCTTTCTACAGGTTATAGTCACTTCATATTAGATAGTGAATTTAATGGAGATGATGCTTCATTTTTACCACTTGCAGGATCTGCAAGATTTAATGCTTCTGAAGAGTTTGTTTTAGGAGCTGACCTTGGGTATGGAATAGGTATTAGCCCAGATGGTAATGATGGCGGATTCTATTACAGACCATTGATTGGTTATAATGTTGGTGGAAATACTCAAATTACTGCTTCATACAGTGGTGTTAGTGTTGATGGAGGGACATTCTCTTCAATTAATCTTGGAGTAAATTTTGGATTATAGATTTTAACAAGAATAATATTGATTAATAGCAAATCAAGAAAGAAGGAGCGCACATAATTGGCGCTCTTTTTTTTGTAATATTTTGTTTTATTTAAGCGTAAGAAATTTACACTAAAATAAAGTTAATTTTGTTGCTTTATTTATTTTAACCGTTTAGTTTTGCCGATCAATAAAATTAAAAAACGAATTTATTATGAAAAAAAGTTTAATAGTAGCTGCAATTACAGTTTTAGGATTTACAACTAGTTAATGCACAATAGCCTGCTTTTGGTTTAAAAACTGGGTTTAATTCGCTTAGTCTTAGAGCATCGGCTGATGGTGTTTCAGCTTCAGAAAGTGCTTCTGGTTTCTATGTAGGAGCATTTGGTGATTTTCAAATTTCTGAAAAGTTTAATATTCAATCTGAACTTCAATTTATTAGTGTAAGCGAAGATGGAGAAAGTTCCAGTGTTTTAGCTTTACCAATTATGGCTAAAGTTAATGTAGCTGAGAAGTTTAGTATTCTTGCTGGTCCACAGTTAGATTTGCTCTTAGATGAAGATGCAGATGGAATTAAAAAATTTGGTATTGGCCTTGGAGCTGGATTGGCATATGATATTACCGATAAATTTATTATTGATGCAAGATATGTTTTAGGACTTTCTAACCGTTTAGAAGATAATAATTTTGGAGGAGTAGAAGTGGATACAAAGTTTAATTATGTACAATTTGGATTAGGTTACAAATTTTAAATTAAATTTAAAGATTATAGAAACCGAAGCTTTAAGCTTCGGGTTTTTTATGCATTATTTTTCGATACATTTGATATATAAATTCTTGAATGGTAGTTTTATCAATCTTAATAGGAGACAATGATATGTCGTTGACTTCTAGAAAGCTAATTAGCTTTTTTACATCTCTAGAATAACTACTAATAGAGTTATGAGAAAGCCCTCTTTCTATCTTTAAATAATTTGTGTAATCTTCTAAGGCTTGATGCCATTTCATGTTTATAACTATAGGTTTGTTAACAAAAAGTAGTCTAAATACTACACTTAAAATACTAGTAATAACTCGACTTTATCGATAAAAGCACTAATTTTTGGGTTAAATTTTTGTTGAAAAGCGTTTTTATTTTTTAATTAGATGTAAATTAATCAAAACTAAATTTACAAATTATGAAAAAATTAGTATTAGTTATGGCAATTTCCGTATTGTCTTTTACAAGTATGAATTCTCAGACATTTAAATTAGGTGGATCTCTAGGTTTACCGGCTGCAGATGCTTCTGATATTTCAACTTTTGTTTTAGGAGTTGATGCTTATTATTATTTCACAAATATTGATGCCGTCGTAGAATTTGGTGTTACTGCAGGTTTTAGAAATTTCTTCGGAGATGAAATTGAAATTTTAGGTCAAACAGTTGAAATTGACGATGGACAATTTCTGCCATTGGCAGGTGCGGCTCGATTAAAACTGTTTGGAATCTTAACTGGAGGTGCAGATTTAGGATATGCTATGGGCATTAATGATGGAAATGATGGTGGATTGTATATTAGACCTGTTGTCGGTATTGATATAGCTGATACAATAGAGTTAAATACATCTTATGAAAGTATTACTAATGATGGAGTTACATGGGGTAGCATAAATCTAGGAATCCTATTTGAATTTTAAATAAATTATTGATTAATAGCAAATCAAGAAAGAAGGAGCGCACATTATGGCGCTCTTTTTTTTATCCATAATTTTGATACCTTTGAGTTATGAAAAAACTTATCATAATAAATGGGCCTAATTTAAATCTACTTGGTGTGCGAGAGCCAAACATCTATGGTAGTTTGACTTTCACAGAGTTTTTTGAAACTGTAAAAGAAAAATACCCGGAAGTAAGTTTAGAACATTTCCAATCTAACATTGAAGGGGAGCTTATAGATAAGTTGCAAGAAACTGGTTTTACTTATGATGGTATTATATTGAATGCCGCTGCGTATACACATACATCTATTGGTATTGGCGATGCTGTAAAAGCTATTGAAACACCAGTTGTAGAAGTGCATATTTCTAATACATTTTCAAGAGAAGAGTTTAGGCATCAATCATATATTTCTCCTAACGCTCATGGTGTAATTCTAGGTTTTGGATTGCAGAGTTATGAGTTAGCTATTCAATGTTTTTTATAAAAAAAAGCAACCCATAAAGGGCTGCTTTGTATTTAATATTTTTTGTTTTTTATTAAATATGAATTACTTCACCGTAAGCCGCAGCTACAGCTTCCATAACCGCTTCACTCATGGTTGGGTGAGGATGTACCGCTTTTAAAACTTCGTGTCCTGTAGTTTCTAGTTTTCTTCCTAACACAGCTTCAGCAATCATATCGGTTACTCCAGCACCAATCATATGGCAACCCAACCATTCACCATATTTGGCATCAAAAATCACTTTTACAAAACCATCTTTATGTCCGCCAGCACTTGCTTTTCCAGATGCTGAAAATGGAAACTTGCCAACTTTAATATCTAGGCCTTGTTCTTTTGCTTGAGCTTCAGTTAGACCAACACTTGCAATTTCAGGTGAACAGTATGTACATCCAGGAATATTGCCATAATCTAAAGCTTCAACATGTTGTCCAGCTATTTTTTCAACACATAAAATACCTTCAGCTGATGCAACATGCGCTAATGCCTGTCCTGGTGTAACATCTCCAATAGCATAGTAACCAGGAATATTTGTCTGGTAGTAATCGTTAACTATAATTTTATCTCTATCTACAACAATACCAACATCTTCCAATCCAATATTTTCGATATTTGTTTTAATACCAACAGCCGAAAGCACTATATCTGCTTCTAACACTTCTTCTCCCTTTTTGGTTTTTACTGTAGCTTTTACACCTTTGCCAGAAGTATCAACACTTGTCACTTCTGCTGATGTCATAATTTTAATACCGCTCTTTTTAAATGAACGTTCTAATTGCTTAGAAACGTCTTCATCTTCAACAGGCACAATTTTTGGCATATATTCAACTACAGTAACCTCAGTTCCCATAGAGTTGTAGAAGTAAGCGAACTCAACACCAATAGCTCCAGAGCCAACTATAATCATCTTTTTTGGTTGCTTTTCTAGTGTTAAAGCTTCACGATAACCAATGACTTTTTTACCATCTTGAGGTAAACTTGGTAATTCACGTGAACGTGCTCCAGTGGCAATAATAATATGGTCTGCACTATATTCAGTACCATCAACATCTACTTTTTTACCAGGCTTTACCTTGCCATATCCATTTATAACATCAACTTTATTCTTTTTTAGCAGAAACTGAACCCCTTTACTCATACCATCAGCAACACCACGACTTCTTTTAACTACAGCGTCAAAATCTTTATCAGCATCCTTAACAGAGAGCCCGTAATCTTCAGCATGTTTTAAATATTCAAAAACTTGAGCCGATTTTAACAACGCTTTGGTAGGAATGCAGCCCCAATTTAAGCAAACGCCACCAAGGCTTTCCTTTTCAACTACTGCTGTTTTAAATCCTAATTGAGACGCTCTAATAGCTGTAACATAGCCTCCTGGACCACTTCCAAGAACAATTATATCATATTTACTCATGAGTATATATTTAAGTCATAAATTTAGGCTACGAATTTACGAAACCTAACTGTAATATTAAAGATCTTCAGTAAAATGTCTTTTGCTTTTCTCTTTGGCAAACTTTACTTTGTTATAATCGCTTGATTTTCCTTTAGGTATGGATAACGATTCCCATTTGTTACTAGTAATCAATTTGCCTAAAAAAACAATTTGCCCTATGTGGTAAGCGTAATGCGCCAATTGCCTATTAACAGCTTCAGTAACTGTATGTCCTTGGTTACGAATATAGATGATTTGTTCAAGTTGATTTTCTTCTAAAGGTTTTATGGCTTCAAAAAGACATTCCCAACCTTTATTCCAACCCATTAACATATTTTCTTTGTTGTTGTATGTGTCTGTGAATTCTTTATCACGGTCACGCCATATTTTTTCACCATCTTCAGTTAAAAAATTTGTCCAGCGAGACAACATATTTCCAACAATATGCTTAACAATTATGGCAATAGTGTTGCTTTCGTTATTATATTGCCAATGAATTTGTTCCTTGCTTAATTGCTCAAAAGTCTTGTCACCAACTGACTTGTAGTATTCAAATTGTTTTATTATGCTAGATAAATAACTGTTAGTCATCTTTTTTTGGAATAAATTTTAGTGCAGCACCATTTATACAATGACGTAATCCAGTAGTTTCTCTTGGTCCATCATCAAACACGTGTCCTAAATGACCTCCGCAAGTAGCACAATGTTCTTCTTTTCTTGCTACTCCAATATTGTAATCTACTGAATAAGCTACATTTCCTTTAATTTCTCTATCAAAACTTGGCCAACCAGAACGAGAGTCGTATTTGTAGTCGCTTTTAAACAATGGTGTTTCACAAGCAGCGCAAACATATATACCTTTTAAGTGGTTATCGTTAAACGAGCTACTAAACGCAGGCTCTGTACCAGCTTCTCTAAGTACGTAATATTGCAAATCAGTGAGTTCTGCTTTCCACTCGGCTTCGGTTTTTGTTATTGGAAAACTTTTTTCAGATTCTTTTTTTTGAGCTGAGCTATTGCAACTTAAACAAAAGCTAATAAACGAAAGGAATAAAATATTTTTCATAGTATTAATTTAGCAAATTTTTGGTTCTTTTTAATTAAGTCGATAAAAAATTGAAAATATTACAAAGTTGTTGATGTGACAAATTATCATTAATCGTGTCTTAAATTTAAGAAACCTTTTTTGTATTTTTAAAATATCTTAACAAGATATTAAATATCAAAGGTTACATTTAACCATTATAAAAATAAACAAATGAAATCTCGTAAATTAATAGTCGCTTTTGGAATAATAACTTTATTTCTTTCATGTGCTACAAATCCTTTTACTGGTAAAAAAACAATGGCTTTGGTGCCAAACGACCAACTTTTCCCGACGGCTTTTGCACAATACGATCAGTTTTTAAGCGAAAACAAAGTTGTAAAAGGAACTAAAGATGCTGAAATGATAACTAGGGTTGGACAGCGAATTGCTGTAGCTGCTGAGCGTTGGTTAGATGCTAATGGATATCAAGGGTATCTAAAAGATTATAAATGGGAATATAATTTAGTAGATGATAAAACAGTTAATGCTTGGTGTATGCCTGGAGGCAAAATTGTGTTTTATACAGGAATTTTGCCAATAGCTGCTGGAGAAACTGGAGTTGCTGCTATTATGGGACATGAAGTTGCACATGCGTTGGCAAATCATGGACAACAACGAATGAGTGCTGGATTAATCCAACAAGGTTTAGCTGTTGCAGGTAATGTGGCTATTAAAGATGAAAAATCTAGAAATGCTTTCAATCAATATTATGGCGTTGGTAGTAATGTTTTGGGTGTTTTACCTTTTAGTAGAGCACATGAAACTGAAGCCGATAGAATAGGGTTATACTTGATGGCAATTGCAGGTTATAATCCAGATGAAGCAGCTGAGTTATGGAAACGTATGAAAGCTAATAGTGGAGGACAAGCTCCACCAGAATTTTTAAGTACTCACCCTTCTAATGATACCAGAATTGCTAATTTGCAAAAACTAGCTCCAACGGCAAAAAAGGAAGCTGCAAAATTTGGAATCACTTCTTTTAGAGAATAAACCATTCCTAAGATTAAAAAATAAATGTTTACTTTAGAAGCTGCTCATAATAGAGCAGCTTTTTGTTTATGGCAATATTAAAAAAGGGAAGCATAAAATTGCTCAATGCTTGGGCGTTTTATGATTGGGCAAATTCGGTTTATACGCTAACTATTGCTTCTGCTATTTTTCCAATATTCTATTCAGCTTTATTTTTAGATGCTGTAAAAAGCGTTCGTTTTTTAGGTTTTGATTTTAAAAGTACAGCACTAATATCTTTTGTAACTGCCCTTACATTTTTTGTAGTTACTATTCTATCACCAATCTTATCTGGAATTGCAGATTATACTGGAAACAAAAAATTGTTTTTGAAGTTTTTCTGTTACTTAGGAAGTTTGGGATGTATAGGTTTGTTTTGGTTTAGTTTGGAGCATATTTACATAAGTTTGTTTTTCTATTTTTGTGGATTAATAGGGTATTGGGGAAGTTTGGTATTTTACAATTCCTATCTACCTGATATTGCTTATCCAGAACAACAAGATGCCATTAGTGCCAAAGGATTTTCTATAGGGTACATTGGAAGTGTAATTTTATTATTAGCCAATTTAGCAATGGTTATGAAACCTAATTGGTTTGGAATAGGAGGAAGCGAACAAGAGGCTGCTATGGTAGCAATGAGAATTTCTTTTATAACTGTTGGTGTTTGGTGGATGCTATTTGCTCAATACACTTTTTATCATTTACCTAAAGGAAATTCACAAGAGAAAAAAGTTATTAAAGATGTTTTGTTAAACGGTTTTAAAGAATTGAATTCTGTTTGGAAGCAACTTAAAGAAAACTTAAGGTTGAAACGTTTCTTATATGCCTACTTTGTTTATAGTATGGCTGTACAAACTATTATGTTAATGGCTGTGTATTTTGGAGAAGAAGAAA
This sequence comes from Flavobacteriaceae bacterium S0862, assembly GCA_023015825.1. Classification (GTDB taxonomy): domain Bacteria; phylum Bacteroidota; class Bacteroidia; order Flavobacteriales; family Flavobacteriaceae; genus Pontimicrobium. The sequence goes on from JALKAW010000010.1 coordinate 100,257, forward strand.
TTTCCTGGACAGATAATAACGAAAAAACCTTAGGATTGATTATTAGTATTTTGGTAATACAATTAGTGGCGGTTTTTGGTGCAAACTTGACATCTATGGCTTCTGCCAAATATGGAAACATTCCGACGCTAATAGGTGTCAATACTATTTGGATGCTTATTTGTGTGTTTGCTTATTTTGTTAAAACTCCAATAGAGTTTTATATGACTGCTGCAGTTGTAGGTTTTGTAATGGGAGGCGTGCAAGCATTATCACGTTCAACGTATTCAAAATTTTTACCAGAAACTAAAGACACAACATCATATTTTAGTTTTTATGATGTGACTGAAAAAATAGGAATTATTATAGGAATGAGCATTTATGGAACTGTTGATCAAATTACAGGTAGCATGCGAAATGCCATTTTATTTTTGTTTGTATTTTTTTTATTTGGAATTATTTTACTCTTTAGGGTTCCTAAAAAATTACAATTAACAACAAAGTCTTAATATGGCAACATTAGAAAAAGGTAATAAGAAACTACTCAATGCTTGGGCGTTTTATGATTGGGCAAACTCGGTATATTCATTAGTGATAAGTTCTGCAGTCTTTCCAATTTATTATAGTAGTATGACGACTTCTTTTGCTGATATAGAAGGTGATATTGCATTTTTAGGCACCAATTGGCATCCAACTACATTATACGACTATACATTATCTCTCTCTTTTTTGATTGTAGCCTTTCTATCTCCCATACTTTCTGGAATTGCAGATTATACAGGAAATAAGTTAAAGTTTCTTAAGTTCTTTTGTCTTTTAGGGTCACTATCAGTCATGAGTTTATTTTTCTTTAAAGATGAATCGACACTTTGGGTTGCTTTGCTATTCACAATTACCGCAAGTGTTGGTTTTTGGGGAAGTATCGTATTTTATAATGCCTATTTGCCAGAAATTGCTTATCCAGAACAGCAAGACAATGTGAGTGCTAAAGGATTTATTTATGGTTATACAGGTTCTGTGATTTTAATGATTTTAAGCATGGTTTTAATCCAAACAAGTGTTTTTGGATTGTTGGATGAAGCTTATGGTTCAAGATTCACCTTTGTATTGGTTGGAATTTGGTGGCTTGGATTTGCACAAATAACTTATAAGCGATTACCAAATAATATTTACAACCACAAACCAGAAAAAGATTATATATGGAAAGGTTTTAGAGAATTAAAAAAGGTAGCAAAAGAGTTGAGTGAATATAGAGAGCTAAAACGCTTTTTGGTTTCCTTTTTCTTTTTCAGTGTTGGTGTTCAGACCATCGTGTTAATGGCTGGAATTTTTGGAAGTGAAGAGTTAGGCTTACCAACAACTAATCTTATCCTAACTATTATGTTAGTACAAATTGTAGCTATAGCTGGAGCTTTTATTTTTTCAAGACTATCCAATAAGTATGGCAATTTAACAGCTTTAAAAATAACCTTGATAATTTGGGGGTTAGTTTGCTTTTTAGCTTTTAGCTTAGACAAAAGCCAAGACAATGTTGACATGTGTTTTTATGTGCTTGGAGCTGTTTTAGGTCTAGTTTTAGGTGCTACACAATCTTTAGCACGTTCTACTTATTCAAAACTTTTGCCAGAGACTGAAGACCATGCTACATATTTTAGTTTTTACGATGTTACAGAAAAAATAGCTATTGTATTAGGAATGTTTGTTTTTGGATTATTAATTTCAATTACAAATTCTATGCAATGGTCTGTATTGTTTTTGGCCATTTTCTTTTTAGTAGCGCTCATTGTTCTATTTACTATAAAAGGTAATAAATATGTGAAATAAAAAAAGCCACTCATTGAGTGGCTTTTTAGTAGAATAATTGGTCTTAGTTACTAATAGTACCAGAACCTGTTACTTTAGTGTCTTCTTTTTCAGGGTTGCCTTTATACTCAATATCACCAGAACCGGTTACCCGAGCTTTTAAACTTTTATTGCTTACTACTTCAATATCTCCAGAACCCGCTACAGAAGCTGTAGTATTATTTGCTTGTAAGCCAAATGCACTAATATCACCAGAACCAGCAACTTTTACACTTAGGTCATTAGTATTACCTTTTAAAGTTAAATCACCAGAGCCAGCAAGACTGCCTTTAAGCGAGGATGTTTCAACATTTAAAATGACATCTCCTGATCCTGCAAGTGAGACACTTAGGTCATTGGTTTTAATTTTGTCTTCATTCCATAAATCACCAGAACCAGCTAATGATACATTGTTAATATCTTCAAATGGAATCGTAATCTTGATGGTCTTATTCCAACTTGGACTTAAATTAACTTTGTTTTTTACTTTTACAATAAGATTACCATCCTTAATTTCAGTAACAATATGTTCTAATAAGTTAGACTCACCTTCAAGAGTAATTTCGCCTTCTTTTCCAGCAACTAATATATAATCCATTGAGCCAGCACATTTAATACCTACATAATCTCCAGTATTTCTGGTTTCAGTTGTCATGTTTCCGTTGCCTTTAATTTTTTTTCCTCCCCACCATTGCGCATTAATTGATGAGACGCTTAAAATGGCTGCTAATAATAAAATTGATTTCTTCATTTCTGTTTGTTTTTTGATTGATGTTTAGTTTTTATTGAAAGTTACACTTCCATAATCTGATGTAATATTAATATTGTTTCCAGATCCTTTAGAACCATGATAACCTGAATATTTTTTGCTACTAGATTTTTCAATTCTTTTAGACACTTCTAGGTCGTCATCACCACGTAATGATGCATAGCTAAGGTCTAAGTCGAAGTCAAAACTGTACCCAGAAGAATATCCAATTGTTATTTTCATATAGTCAGATTCTATGTTTATATCGCCAGCGTTACTAGTCATGTTATCAATTTTCATGGAGCCATAATCTGCAGTTACAGATACATTTTTATAAACTTCACCAATACGTAAGGTTAAGTAATCACCATCACCTTTAATATTGTTAGCTTTTCCAATTGTTAAAGAACCATAATCGCAGTTATAGGAAACATCTTCAGCGATTTCTATTGTTGATTTAGTATAATCTGCATCAATTTCTAAACCATTTGTTTTTCCTATAGTATAGCTGCTATAATCTGCATTAATCGTTCCGCTTTTTATGTATTCGAAGTATGAGTTTTTTGTGTAGTCAAATGAAATATTATTATTATCAGCCATTAATTCTTTAGTAGTAATTTTTCCATAATCACAATCAATAGTGGCACGACCTTCAAGTTTATCTAAATTAATACTGCCGTAATCGTTTTCTAGGTCAACATTATTACTCATTGGCATTTTAATAACGTAGTTAATTTTCATACTAACATTGTTATTTCCCCAATTCCAAAAAGATTTACTTTTAGAAAAGCGTGTTTTTGCAATAACGCGGCTTGAAGAACCAGAAAACTCTATATTGATATCTTTTAATTTTTTTTCAACTTTTTCTAGGTTGTTTCCGTTTGTTGTGATGGTTACATCAATAACAATTCGGTTTTCATTCCAAGTAACTATGTCTATATTTCCATAGCTGTTATCAACTTCTAAAGTAGCATCAGAGCTTACAGTAAACTCTTTATGTACTTTTTTTTCTTTAGTGTGTTTGCCATCTAAATCATTGTTGTTAGCTAATACTAATGATGGCATTAAAATAAGGGTGATTAAAGCTCTATAAAGTAGTGCTGTTTTCATATTGTTCGTTTTTTGATTGTTTTAATTCATCTATTTGTGCTACTACATTTTGTAATAGGTCTATTCTGTCTTGAAAATTGGATATCATGGCGTAAATTACGCGTTCATCTTTACCACTTGCTTCGAGATCTAACTTTAATTGTTCGTAGTTTTCTTCTAAGATTTTCATTTGAAACATAGTGTCAACAATTAAATCTTGATATTCTGGATATTCTTCACTGCTAAGTTTTTCAAGTTCAATAGTGATTGTGTTTGTAAAAAAGTCTTGCGTTGTAGCCATTTCTGGAGAAATGTTTGCTAAATCTATTGTTTCGTTGCTTTTTAGGACTCCAAAGGATACTGTAATCAGTAAAACAATAGAAGCAGCTATACCAATAATTGGTTTCCATAACTTAAACATCGATTTTTTTTCAGTTACAGCTACAATATTCTGACTATTTAACTTATCTAAAAAGCGTTGTTTGTGCCCAATGGCTGGTTCTTTAGTATCGAACTGACCGTTGGTGTTTTTAAACATATTATTTAAAATATCTTCACTCATAATTTTTAATATTCAGCAGTAAGCTGTAGTTTTTGTCTTAAGCTTTCTTTAGCGCGTGATATAGTTGTTCTGCAATTTGAATATGAAATATCCATAATATCACTAATCTCCTCATAATCATATCCCTCAATTAAATTCAGGGTTAATGCTATTCTGTAATTGTCTTTAAGGTTATTTATAACCTTAAGCACCTGTTGTGCTTTTAAGTTTGTAAAATCATAATCACTACCAATGTTTTGATTCTCCTCAACTTTATAAAGCACATTGTCAAAAGGAACGTTTTGGTATTTATGACTCTTTTTATAGTGATAAATACTATTATTAGTTACAATTCGTTTTAACCAGGCACCAAAGGTTTTTAAATCTTTTAATTCACCTAATTTTGTAAACGCTGTTAAAAAAGAATCTTGCATTATATCTTCTGCTTCAAAACTATCCTTAACAATCCTCAACGAAATGTTGTACATGGCTTTGTAATATCTATTGTATAGCTCCAATTGTGCATTTTGGTTGCCAGATTTACAAAGCTCTGCAAGCGCTTCAGTATTTAGGTTTGGTAGTGACACTAAAACAAATTGTTTATTAGAAAGATTAAGGTAATTAAACTTTGTTACAGTTTGATAAAAAAAAGTTTGGTTTTATTTAAGAAAACTAACATTATAATGGCATAACAATTGAATATTAGTAAGTGTAAAGTAATTAAAAGCCCTTTGAAATTGGGGTTTTTAGCATATAGCTTAGTTTATAAATTTAATTGAAATAAAAAATAATTCTGTTTTAATGACAGAATGACCTAAAAATAGTATGGCGAAGTCTAAATTTACAAGTCTTGACAGTTTGTCATTTCAGGAGTTTGATGAAAATTCAGAATTAATTCCGTTAATGACACCAGAAGATGAAGCAGAAATTAATAACGAAATATTACCAGAAGCCTTGCCAATATTGCCATTGCGTAATACCGTTTTATTTCCTGGTGTAGTCATTCCAATTACAGCTGGAAGAGATAAATCGATAAAACTAATTAACGACGCTAACAAAGGAGGTAAAGTCATTGGTGTTGTATCACAAAAAGATGAAACAATAGAGGATCCTACAGCTAAGGATATTTATAAAAAAGGGACAGTTGCAAGAATATTAAGGGTGTTAAAAATGCCTGACGGTAATACAACCATTATTATTCAAGGAAAAAAGAGGTTTGAGGTAAACGAAGTAATTACCGAAGAGCCATATATTAATGCAACAATAAAAGAAGTTGCTGAGGCTAGACCAGCTGCAGATAATACTGAGTTTAGAGCGATTATAGATTCTATTAAAGAATTGTCACTTCAAATAATTAAGCAGAGTCCAAATATTCCTTCCGAAGCTACTTTTGCTATTAAAAACATTGAGAGTAGTTCATTTTTAGTAAATTTTGTGTCTTCAAACATGAATCTTTCAGTTGAAGAAAAACAGAAACTTCTTGAAATTAACGATTTAAAAGAACGCGCTTTAGCGACTCTGAAGAATATGAATATTGAGCTTCAAAAATTGGAGCTAAAAAATGATATTCAGTCTAAGGTTCAAAGTGATATGAACCAACAACAACGTGAATATTTTCTGCATCAGCAAATGAAAACCATCCAAGAAGAACTAGGAGGTGTATCATCTGATGAGGAAATTGAAGAAATGCGAGTTCGCTCTAAATCAAAAAAATGGGATGAAAAAGTAAAAAAGCATTTTGATAAAGAATTGGCCAAAATGCAACGTATGAATCCTCAAGTTGCCGAATACTCCATCCAACGTAACTACTTAGACTTATTTTTAGATTTACCTTGGAATGAGTTTAGTAAAGATAAATTTGATTTAAAAAGAGCCAAAAAGATTTTAGACCGTGACCATTATGGTTTAGATGATGTTAAGAGAAGAATCATAGAGTACTTAGCGGTTTTAAAGCTACGTAACGACATGAAGTCACCAATACTTTGTCTATATGGACCTCCAGGAGTAGGAAAAACGTCGTTAGGAAAATCTATTGCTGAAGCATTAGGTAGGGAATATGTGCGTATGTCATTGGGTGGTTTACGTGATGAAGCTGAAATTCGCGGACATAGAAAAACATACATTGGCGCAATGCCTGGAAGAATTGTTCAAAGTCTTAAAAAGGCAGGGACATCTAACCCAGTTTTTGTGCTTGATGAGATTGATAAATTGTCCAATTCTCATCAAGGCGACCCATCATCTGCAATGCTAGAAGTTTTAGACCCAGAACAAAACTCTGAGTTTCATGATAATTTCTTGGAAATGGGTTACGATTTGTCAAAGGTCATGTTTATTGCCACATCTAATAGCTTGTCAACCATTCAGCCTGCTTTATTAGATAGAATGGAAATAATAAACGTAACTGGTTATACTATTGAAGAAAAGGTAGAGATTGCAAAACGCCACTTATTGCCTAAGCAGTTAAAGGAACACGGATTAACTACGAAGCATTTAAAAATTGGGAAACCGCAATTAGAAAAAATTGTAGAAGGTTATACGAGGGAATCTGGTGTTCGTGGTTTAGAAAAACAAATTGCTAAAATGGTACGTCATGCTGCCAAAAATATAGCTATGGAAGAACCATACAATATAAAAGTGACCAACGAAGATATTATTGAAGTGCTTGGTGGTCCAAAAATGGAGCGCGACAAGTACGAAAACAATAATGTTGCAGGTGTTGTTACTGGTCTTGCTTGGACACGTGTTGGTGGTGATATTCTGTTTATAGAATCTATCCTATCAAAAGGAAAAGGCACTATGACTATTACTGGTAATTTAGGAAAAGTGATGAAAGAATCGGCGACTATTGCTATGGAATATATAAAAGCAAACGCAGATAATTTTGGAGTTGACCCAGAAATATTCGAAAAATATAATGTGCATATTCATGTTCCAGAAGGTGCAACTCCTAAAGATGGTCCAAGTGCTGGAGTTACGATGTTAACCTCTTTAGTATCATTATTTACACAAAGAAAAGTTAAGAAAAGCTTAGCCATGACTGGCGAAATTACACTTCGCGGAAAAGTATTACCTGTAGGTGGAATTAAAGAAAAGATTTTGGCTGCTAAACGCGCTAGAATAAAAGAAATTTTGCTGTGTGAAGATAACCGAAGAGATATTAATGAAATTAAAGAAGAATATCTAAAAGGATTGACGTTTCATTATGTAAGTGATATGAGCGAGGTTATTGATATTGCAGTTACAAAGCAAAAGGTTAAAAATGCAAAGAAATTATAAACCAAAACCTCGATTTTAAATCGAGGTTTTTTCAATAATTTAAAAATAAAACAGATTGCAAATCGTTTTAAGATAGATTTAGTTACTTTGCCTTCTTTATGATAAGAACTATTACCACAGTATGTTTTTTGGTTTTTTTTATAAAAACCTCCTTTTCTCAAGTAGGAGGTGAGTCAACATATCAATTTTTAAATCTTATATCATCACCACGTCAGGCAGCTTTGGGCGGAAAAGTAATTACCAATGTAGATTACGATGTCACCCAAGGACTTTACAACCCTGCAACTATTAATGTGGAGATGGATAACCAATTAGCGCTCAATTATACGAGCTATTTAGGAGGTATTGGCTATGGAAGTGCTGCTTACGCATATGCAATAGATAGACGCACACAAACCATTCATGGAGGCGTAACTTATATTAATTATGGAAGCTTTGATGGTTACGATGAAAATGGTGTGTCTACAGGAAGTTTTTCTGGTAGTGAGACAGCGCTCTCGGTTGGTTATGCTACACAAATTGGGTATTCTGATTTTTATGCTGGAGCAAATTTAAAACTAATTACGTCCAAATTAGAACAATATAGCTCTTTTGGTGCTGCTTTAGATTTAGGCTTGTTGTATATAAATGATAATTTAGATTTTAACGCAGCAGTAGTTGTTAGAAATTTGGGAAGCCAAATTACAACATACGCTGGATTAAGAGAACCATTACCATTTGAAGTGGATTTTGGGATGTCACAAACGCTTCAACATGTGCCTTTACGTTGGCACATGACTTTTGAAAACCTACAAGAATGGCCAATTGGAAGACCAAATCCTGCAAGAGTAACAAGCGATTTGGAAGGCAACCAAACTCAAGAAAAAGTAAGTTTTTTTAATAATGCTTTTCGGCATTTAATTTTAGGAGCCGAATTATTTCCAGAGAAAGGATTTAATATTAGATTAGGCTATAGTTTTAGACGTGCCGAAGAGTTACGAATTTTGGAACAGCGAAATTTTTCAGGCTTGTCTTTTGGAGTAGGAATAAAAATGAATAAAATGCGATTTAGTTACTCGCATGCAAGATATACAAGTGCTTCAAATGCAAGCTTTTTTGGATTACAAATAGATTTACAATAATGCAAAACATTACCATAGCCATCGACGGATTTTCATCAACAGGGAAAAGCACTTTAGCAAAGCAAATAGCTAGGGAATTAGGCTATGTTTATGTAGATACAGGAGCGATGTATAGAGCAGTAACCTTGTACGCATTACAAAATAATTTTATTAACGAAAATTCTTTTAAAGTCAATGACTTTGTGCTAGAGCTTGATAAGATAAATTTATCATTTAAATTCAATGAAGCTTTGGGGTTTTCTGAAATGTATTTGAATGATGTAAATGTTGAAAAAGAGATTAGAACCCTTGAAGTATCTGGCTATGTTAGTAAGGTCTCGGCAGTTCCCGAAGTTCGATATCAGTTGGTAAAGCAGCAACAAAAAATGGGAGAAGGAAAAGGTATAGTGATGGATGGACGAGATATTGGCACTGTAGTGTTCCCTCAAGCTGAATTAAAAATATTTATGACAGCGTCTCCAGAAATTAGAGCACAACGCAGATATGATGAACTCATAAAAAGAGGTGATAAGGTTGATTTTAATGAGGTGCTGCAAAATGTTCAAGAACGCGATTATATAGATTCGCACCGTGAAGATTCTCCTTTAATAAAAGCACAAGATGCCATAGAAATAGATAATACTAACCTTACTTTAGAAGATCAATTCGAGAGTATTATGAATTTGGTTAGAATGACGCTAGAGAATCAAGAATAGTTATTTTGTTTTCAATACTTTAAAAACACCATTTCTATTGAAATAAAATTAGGCAATTTCGTAGATAATATGTATTTTTGCACTCCTTTTAGCGGATTATCAGAAAATTAAAAGGAATAAAAAAACAAATTATAACACTTCTGTGTGTAAATCGCTTAATTTTTCTGAAAGCATACAGAATACAAATCTTAAATCAGCAATGGCTGAAAAAAAAGAAAAAGCAGTAGAAACACAAGTTGAAGAAGCTGCAACAACCCAAGCTCCAGTAGTCTCTGAAGCTCAAGCAAATCCAGACAAATTTCTAAAAGATTTTAATTGGCACAATTACGAAGAAGGAATTGATCCAGTTGACGACAAACAATTAGAAGAGTTTGAAAAATTGGTATCTGAAAACTTTGTAGACACTTTAGATGATGAAGTTGTTGAAGGTGAAGTAATTCATATTAGTGATCGTGATGCGATTATTGATATTAATGCAAAGTCTGAAGGTGTAATCTCTTTAAACGAGTTTCGTTACAACCCTAACTTAGCTGTAGGTGATAAGGTAGAAGTATTAATTGATGTTCGTGAAGATGCGACAGGACAATTAGTGTTATCTCACCGTAAGGCTAGAGTAATTAAGGCTTGGGATCGCGTAAATGCTGCTCACGATTCAGGAGAAATTGTAAATGGTTTTGTTAAATGTCGTACTAAAGGTGGTATGATCGTTGACGTATTTGGTATTGAAGCTTTCTTACCAGGTTCTCAAATCGATGTGAAGCCTATTAGAGATTATGATCAATATGTAAACAAAACAATGGAATTTAAAGTTGTTAAAATCAACCATGAATTCAAAAACGTTGTAGTATCTCATAAAGCACTTATTGAAGCTGATATCGAGTTACAGAAGAAAGAAATTATAAGTCAATTAGAAAAAGGTCAAGTACTTGAAGGCTCTGTTAAGAACATTACTTCTTATGGTGTATTTATGGACCTTGGTGGCGTTGATGGATTAATACATATTACAGACCTTTCTTGGTCAAGAATTAACCACCCAAGTGAGGTTGTTGAACTAGACGAGAAAATTAATGTTGTAATTCTTGATTTTGATGAAAACAAATCAAGAATTCAATTAGGTCTTAAACAATTAAGTAAACACCCTTGGGATGCTTTAGGCGAAGATGTTAAAATTGGAGATAAAGTAAAAGGTAAAGTTGTAGTAATTGCAGATTACGGTGCATTTATTGAAGTGGCTGAAGGAGTTGAAGGACTAATTCACGTTTCTGAAATGTCTTGGTCTACACATTTACGTTCTGCACAAGATTTTGTGACTGTTGGTGACGAAATTGAAGCACAAATCTTAACTTTAGATAGAGAAGAGCGTAAAATGTCTCTTGGAATTAAGCAATTAACTCCAGACCCTTGGACAGATATTACTAAGAAATACCCTGTAGGTTCTAAGCATTCAGGTATTGTACGTAACTTTACAAACTTTGGTGTATTTGTTGAATTAGAAGAAGGTATCGACGGATTAATTTATATCTCAGATCTATCTTGGACTAAGAAAATTAAGCATCCATCTGAGTTCTGTGCAGTTGGTGATACATTAGATGTGGTAGTATTAGAATTGGATGTTGAAGGACGTAAACTTAGTTTAGGTCACAAACAAACAACAGATAATCCTTGGGATAAGTATGAAACTGAGTTTGCGTTAAACTCTACACATACTGGAACTATCGAAGAAATAGTGGACAAAGGTGCTACTGTTACATTTAATGAGGATATCGTTGCTTTCATCCCTTCTCGTCATTTAGAGAAAGAAGATGGTAAGAAACTTAAAAAAGGAGAAGAAGCAGAGTTTAAAATTATTGAATTCAATAAAGAATTTAAACGTGTTGTAGCTTCTCATACTGCTATCTTTAGAGAAGAAGAAGCAAAAATTGTAAAAGCTGCTGCTAAAAAAGCTTCAGCTGCTGCTGCAGAAGCAAAACCTACTTTAGGTGATGCTAATGATGCTTTACAAGCTCTTAAAGATAAAATGGACGGGAAATAATATTTCTTAGATATTTATATAAAACTAAAGCCTTCCAAACGGAAGGCTTTTTTATTGCTACATAAAACCATTGCAAACCCTAATTTTTTAACTTAACTTTGTCGACCAAATACGTTTGGATATTATATGAGTCAAAAAGTGTTACTTAATGCAAAAGAGGTAAACATCATTCTTCATCGATTGGCTTGTCAACTAATTGAAAACCACAACGATTTTTCTAATACTGTTTTAATAGGCATTCAGCCTAGAGGCAAATACCTTGCTAATCGTTTGTGTAAAATGCTTAGAGAAGATTATAAAGTAAAAAATGTTAGGTTAGGTCAGTTGGATATCACCTTTTTTAGAGATGATTTTAGACGTGGAGATAAACCATTAGAAGCAAATACTACTGAAATAGATTTCGTTGTTGAAAATAAGAAAGTGGTTTTTATAGACGATGTATTATATACTGGACGAAGTATTCGTTCAGCTTTAACAGCTATTCAATCATTTGGAAGACCAGCTGAAATAGAATTATTAACACTCATAGACAGACGTTTTAGCAGGCACTTACCAATTCAACCTGATTATAGAGGTAGACAGGTAGATGCTATTAATGATGAAAAAGTAAAGGTGAACTGGATTGAAAACGAAGGCGAAGATTCGGTTTATTTAATAAATAAATAAAAAACATGAGCGAATTAAGTGTCAACCACTTACTGGGAATAAAATATCTTACCAAACAAGATATTCAGCTTATTTTTGAAACAGCCGACCATTTTAAAGAGGTTATTAATAGGCCTATTAAAAAAGTGCCTTCACTTAGAGACATTACCATTGCAAATTTATTTTTTGAAAACTCAACCAGAACGAAGCTCTCTTTTGAACTTGCTGAAAAACGGTTATCGGCTGATGTCATTAACTTTTCGGCATCACAATCATCAGTTAAAAAGGGCGAAACCTTAATAGATACCGTTAATAATATCCTTTCTATGAAAGTAGATATGGTGGTGATGCGACACCCAAATCCTGGAGCAGGTGTGTTTTTATCTAATCATATTAATGCAAGCATTATTAATGCAGGTGATGGAGCTCATGAGCATCCAACACAAGCATTATTAGATTCGTATTCCATTAGAGAAAAGCTAGGAGGGGTAAAAGGTAAAAATGTGGTGATAGTTGGTGATGTGTTGCATAGTAGAGTGGCACTATCTAACATATTCGCTTTACAGTTGCAAGGTGCTAAGGTTATGGTTTGTGGACCTAAAACATTAATTCCAAAATATATTGATAAATTAGGAGTAAAAGTTGAAACCAATTTACGTAAAGCATTAGATTGGTGTGATGTAGCAAATATGCTTCGCGTGCAAAATGAACGAATGGAAATTAATTATTTTCCATCCACAAGGGAGTATGCACAACAATATGGAGTTACTAAAGAGCTACTTAATTCTTTAGACAAAGAAATAACCATTATGCATCCTGGTCCAATTAACCGTGGTGTAGAAATTACCAGTGATGTAGCGGATTCTGACCAAGCAATTATTCTTAACCAAGTTGAAAACGGAGTAGCCATACGTATGGCTGTTATTTATTTATTAGCTTCTAAAATAAAACAATAGACTATGATTTTTGATAAAGATGGTAACATCTCAATTATTACTCAAGAAAAAGCATCAATTGTTGAGCTTGTTAAAAAACTGCAAATAATTTATAGCAGGTTTAAAAATGATAATATCATTATAAATCTTACAACTTTAAAACCTTTAATTGCAGAAGACTTAATAGAGTTTTTACAAATTTCTAACGAACATAGAAAGGCTAAACAATCTTTTGTAATTGTAACAGATAAAATTCATAGCGATCATACTCCAGATGAGTTAATTATTGTCCCAACATTACAAGAAGCCTACGATATTATTGAAATGGAAGAAATTGAAAGAGATTTAGGGTTTTAATTTATGAAGCTTACTATCCTTGGTTGCCATAGCGCCACTCCACGCATTATTACACATCCCACGTCTCAAGTGTTAGAAATACGAAACCATATCTTTTTAATAGACTGTGGTGAAGGTACTCAAGTCCAACTTAGAAAGTATAAGGTTAAATTTAACAGGATAAAGCATATTTTTATTTCGCATTTGCATGGTGACCATTACTATGGTTTAGCAGGATTAATTTCAAGCTTTAAACTCTTAACTAGAGAAACCGATTTACATATTTATGGGCCAAAAGGATTGAAAGAAGTAATTACATTGCAAATGAAACTTGCCGATTCTTGGACAAATTATAAATTAATTTTTCACGAATTAGAATCAACCGACTCACAATTAATTTTTGAAGATGATAAAGTGGAGGTATATACCATTCCGTTAGACCATCGTATTTATACTAATGGATTTTTATTTAAAGAAAAAGAAAACGAGCGTAAATTAATGTTGGGAGCAGCTGAAGATGCCAACATAGACAAAGCATATTTTAGAAAGTTAAAGCAAGGTTTTGATGTCATAAATGAGGAAGGTGTATTAATAAAAAATGAACAAGTAACAAAAAGAGGTGTTGTACCTAGAAGTTATGCGTTTTGTAGTGATACAGCTTACTCCGAATCTATTGTGCCAATAATTAAAGATGTAGATGGATTATATCATGAATCTACTTTTTTAGAAAAACTCTCTCATTTGGCAAAAAAAACGAAACACTCAACAGCTAAAGAAGCTGCAATCATAGCTAAAAAGGCCAATGTTAAGCAGTTGATTTTAGGGCATTTTTCAACACGTTATGAAAATGTTTCAGAGTTTATCGATGAAGCTTCAGAAATTTTTGAAAATGTAGATACAGCCGAAGCAGGAAAAACCTTCGAGTTTTAAGATTTTTTATTAAACTTCGTCGCACTTATTGCCATAATAATAATACCAAGTATTACAATAGAGCTGGTAATTAGCAAACCATAATGCTCTTCTACTTTTATAAGGCTCATAATCAATCCCATAACAATTATTAAAGCACTAATAGTAATTAATGCTCTTTTCATCATTAAAGACAAATTTTCTATATCAACTTTTTCTTTATCATCTTCACTTAAGGTGTTATATCCTGCAATAAGGTTGGGGTATTTTTTTACTAGAAAGCCACAGATAATAAGAATAACTCCCATTAACAAAGATGAAAAAAGCTTAATAATTATTTTTTAAGTACAAGTTAATAGTTTTTTAAATTCTGATAAAAATATAATTATTAAATCTTGTAAATTGCACTTATGAAGAATAACGATTTAAGTAATTATCGTAAATCCTATGAAAAAGGAGCATTGTTAAAAAGTAATGTTCCTGAAAATCCAATGGAATTATTTCAAAAGTGGTTTTATGAAGTTGACAATAACAATTCTATTGATGAAGCAAATGCTATGACTGTCTCTACAATAGGTCTAGATGGCTATCCAAAGGGTAGAGTAGTGCTGTTAAAAAAATATACTTACGAAGGTTTTATTTTTTATACGAACTACAATAGCGAAAAGGGAAAAGCTATAGAAATAAACCCTAATGTTTGTTTATCTTTTTTTTGGCATGCAGCCGAACGACAAATAATTATTAAAGGTAAAGCAGAACGTATATTAGAAAACTTAAGTGATGGCTATTTTGAATCACGTCCAAGAGGGAGTCAACTAGGAGCAGTAATATCTAACCAAAGCGAAATTGTTAAAAACAGGCATGAACTAGAAAGCAAACTACATGCATTAGAACAGGAATTTGAAGGTAAAGAAATACCACGACCAAAGTATTGGGGAGGTTTTATCGTTAAGCCTGTAGAAATGGAGTTTTGGCAAGGACGAGCCAATAGGTTACATGATAGAATACGTTACAAGCTTCAGGAAGATTATAATTGGCTAATAGATAGATTAGCACCATAAAAAAGAACCGTTATTTAACGGTTCTTTTTTATGTTCATATTATGTAGTTATTCTTAATCTATTTCTTTATAAATATGTTGGTGAAATACCATTTTCCTTCTGAATCTTTTTCAGCAGAAATGTCAAAGTTTGTAAAATCACCTTCTATGATTTCTTTGTGACCACTACTGTTTAACCATGCATTTACAACAGATTGAGCAGAACTAAAACCATAAGCTACATTTTCTCCTACTTTGCTTGCTCCAGGATTATTTTTTAGACTACTACTACGTTGATAGAAATTATCATGAGACACCTCTTGTTTGTCCCTCATATAGTCAGTATGGCTATAAGCTGTTGCTTTTACTTTACTCATGTCGTTTAGTGTATTTAAACCAACTGTAATTCTATGATTGTTTATTAATTCTAGAATTTCAATTTCAATGGCTTTTGTTTGTGGAACATAAGATGTTGAAAGAGCATCAATATTATCTTCTTCAATAGAATCTGTAGAACAAGAAACAGACATTAATGCTAACAGTGCCAAAGCTGGCAAAAACTTTGATAATTTCATAAGTAGGTTATTAAGATTTGGGACTGTAAAGTTAGCAGGCGTCTTAAAAAACACTGTTAAAGAAATGTTAAAATCGACGAAAAGCACGTATTTCATCGAAATTATAATGCATATTATCGATAAAATGCACGTTTATGGATGTTTTTGTACTTTTTATCGGTAAAAATTAGAATATTGTAGTTTGGGTATAAAATTCAAGAGCGAATAATTGCTCTTCATGAGGAGATACTTATAAGGTAATTACTGTTTAATTGAATTGCTTTTTTTAGTTTTAACAATAAAAAAGCCGCTCGTTAAGAGCGGCTTTTAGCTGTAATAAGTTATTTTCAAGTATTTACAACCAACCAATAAGTAAATTACTATTCTTCAAATATAAAGTAGGGAAGATTATAACATTATTACAATATTTTTAATTTTGACATTTGCCTTTAACAATCAAGAATTTAGACCTTCTATTATCTTGATGTTTTTGTTTAGAGCATCTTACACCATCGGCGCATTCGTTTACGAGTCTATCTTCTCCATATCCTATTGCGCTTTCGATTCGCTCTGGTGCTATATTTCTTGATATTAGATAATCTCTACTAGATTTTGCTCTTCTATCGGATAAATCTCTATTATATTCTTTAGTACCTCTACTATCTGTATGAGATTCAATTTTAATTACCAATAATGGATTATCTCGCATTACCGTTACGATCTTCTCTAATTCATATGCGGCATCTTCTCTAATGTCATCTTTATCGAAATTAAAATATATGTCGTTTATTACAATTTCGATATCAGTACATGCCGATTTTAAACAGAGGTCCAAATTGTGTGTAAAATCATGAACCGTATTGGTTTCAGTCATAGTTTTATTATTGTCATTGTAATCTTTTTTAGAACCTCTAATTGAATATAACTTATTGCAGTCAATTTCAACAGAATAAGACCCGTCTTCAGCAGTAATAATTGTTTGTTTTATAACTTTATTTTCGTCAAGTATTTCTACATTAGCACCACCTAGGGGGATTTGAGTATCACAATCACGCAAAATGCCTGTTAATGTTTGTTTACATTCATAAGCGGCAAAGCTATAAATATCGTCATTACCTTTTCCACCTGGTCTGTTAGATGAAAAATAACCAGTATCGTCAATTCGTTGTTCTCCATTTTCAATATAGAAAGCAAAATCATCAGCTTCACTATTAAAAGGAGTCCCTAGATTCACTGGTTTTGAGTTGTCACCTTTTAAGATGCCAGATTTATAGATATCTAATAAACCATGGCGATTATTAATTTTACCATCAGAAGAAAAGTATAATGTGTCATTTTTTGATACAAAAGGAAACATTTCACGATGTCTTGTGTTTACATTAGGGCCTAAGTTTTCAGGTTCTCCAAGAGAACCATCATCATTAATTACAACTTTCCAAATATCTGTTTTTCCTAGACCATTTTTTCTATCTGAAACAAAATATAGGGTTTTGTTATCAGAACTCAATGCAGGATGACCTGTTGAAAACTCATCGCCATTAATTGATAAATCTTCAATATCTGCCCAGTTTCCGTTATCTAAAGAAGCTCTGTATATTTTTAAATGAGTTGTTCCGTCTTTACCATAATCTAAACGATTACGCTTATTAACATTATCTCTAGTAAAATAAATTGTTTTACCGTCATTTGTAATAGCAACCGAAGCTTCATGGTAATCAGTATTTACATTATCAGCTAGAATAAATATATCATTTTCAATTTTTTTAACACCATTGTTATTAGTAACATCTGCCTGTAAAATGTCTAAAAAAGGCTCTTCATTCCAGTCATATAGCGCATCACTACCAGTGCTGCTTATTTTTCTACCAGAAGCAAAATATAGTTTTCCATTATGTTCGTAGCCTCCAAAGTCTGAACCTGGAGTATTGATATCTAAATTTGTAATGGTATAATACTGTGGTTTTGAAAGTTCAATTTTTTCAATATTTCTATTAGCATTATATAGTTTTAGCCATTTAGCTGCTTCCTCATAGTTGTTTTCTGCATCTAAACTTAGTAAAACCTGACTATACCTATAAAAAGTTTCTGGTTTAATCTTTGCTAGATCCATTCCAAGTGCTTCCTTATAATATGGAGCAGCTTTTATAGGATTAGAATTATTATAATAACAATCCCCTAAGCGAGTGAGAACATGTTCACTTTTATCTCCGTTATCATAAGCTTTTTGGTATAATTCAATTGCTCTAACGTAAGCAAAATTTTCAAAGAATTTATCAGCAAGCTTGCTTTGAGCATAAGTCAAAGAGCCACTTATTAATAATATTATGAGTAAAACTTTTGTTTTCATAGTCGTATATTTTAGAAGTATCTTGGGGATTTAACACGTTTACTTTTAAACACTTCAAACATTAATAAAAATTCATGTGTTCCGCTAGAGTATGGTCTAATATCTGAAATAGGATGCTCGTAAGCATACCCTAAACGTAATTGCTTAGATACCTGAAAATCAAATATACCTCCTAAAGCACCAGTAGATTCATTAATTCTATATGCAGCACCTAGCCACATTTTTTCATTGAATAAGAAATTAGCAGTCAAATCGTATGATAGTGGTGAACCATTAGTAGCTTTCACCATAAATGCAGGCTTTAGCTTTACAGTTTTACTAAGATCAAATACATAACCACCAGTTAAATAGTAGCTAATGCGCTCTAATGCTTCAACATCATTATGGTCATTTAAATCTGTAGTCAAGATTCTAGGAGCAGACAAACCTAAATACCATTTGCTAGTATGCAAAAACCCACCAATTCCCATATTTGGATTCCATCGATCCTCAATACCATATATTGCAGGATCTGTTGGATATGCGCTTCTTAATTCTTGATCAATACTATACGAAGTAAATCCTCCTTTTAAACCAAGTGCTAACTTTGTTTTTTCACTAAGATTAAGTGTATACGAGAAATCTCCATATATATAGGTGAAATTCTCGAATCCTAAATGATCATTAATAAATGATAATCCTAAACCTACCTTTTCATTTCTCATAGGAGAATGAATAGAAAAGGTTTGTGTGGTTGGTCCTCCATCTATAGCTGTCCATTGGCTTCTATGAAGACCAACTAAGCTAAGAGTCTCTCTACTTCCTGCATAGGCAGGGTTTATTGAGATAGTATTATACATGTATTGCGTAAACTGAGGTAATTGCTGACTAAAAGCTGAATAAGAGCTAAGCAATACTAAAGCAATAATGTTAAACTTAATAAACTTTTTCATGATAGGTTAAATTTATTTGGTTCCTACGTAAATTGGTCCTGCATGTGATGCAATCAATCTACCATTTTCAATTAATTTTAATATATAATAATATGTTCCTGTTGGCACTTTACCGTGAGATCCTACCGAATTGTCATGAGATTCACCACCCCAATCATTTTGATAGTCATTAGATTCATAAATTAATGAACCCCATCGGTTAAATATTTGTAACTGCATGGTTACATCAAAGCACTCAGAATCTGTGTCTAATACAGCAATACGGAACGTATCATTCATATTATCTCCATTTGCAGTTACTGCTTTTGGAATATGTTGATCTGGATCGAATTCATCTAAACATGGTAAAGCGATACACGCATCATTTAAAGTAATAATTACTTCAGTTGCACTTGGACATTCACCTTCTGTGTCAGTATAAGTAAATCTATATTCGCCTAAACTTAATTCAAAAGGGTTAAATAGGTTACCGTTTATTGTTGCATTTCCAGCTGTTACCTCCCATCTTCCATTGGTACCATAGTCTCCAGTTAATAATTCGAATAAATCATAGTCAAAATTATCACCAATACATAAATCTGTCGAACCACCAGTAACTAGATCTTCTAATATCACATTTATAGTTTGAGTATATATTCTTGTGTTATCACACTCATCACTTACAGTCCATTCTCTAGTAATAACATAATTATCACCACTATTATCATTAGTATCCGTTTCATTGAAAGTCACATCTATTTGTGATGAACATGCATCTTCAAACTCTAGTTCAGGAACACTAGGTATATCACCACAGCTTACTGTTATCTCAGCTTCAAAGTCTGTTGTTGTAATTGGTGCTGTTGAATCAGTCACAGTTATTATTTGTGTGTGTTCTGCAACATTTCCACAATTGTCCATTGCTGACCAACTACGAGTTAGTATATAATCTCCTCCACAAGCGCCATCAGTTCTTACTTCGTTATACTCTACTTTAATAAAGTTGCTGTCACAATTATCCGTAGCAGTTAATGTAGCTGCAGTAGGAACGTTATCACATTCTACCGTTGCATCAGCAGGAAGTGCTTCAACAAATGTTGGTGCTGTTGTATCTTGTACTGTAATTGTTTGTGTATGTACAGTTTCAAGTCCACAAGCATCCGTTGCAGTCCAAGTTCTAACAAGTGTATAGTTAGACTCACAATCACCATCGTTTCTTACTTCACTATATGTTACAGTTGCATCACCACAGTTATCCGTAGCAGTTAATGTAGCTGCAGTAGGAACGTTATCACATTCTACCGTTGCATCAGCAGGAAGTGCTTCAACAAATGTTGGTGCTGTTGTATCTTGTACTGTAATTGTTTGTGTATGTACAGTTTCAAGTCCACAAGTATCCGTTGCAGTCCAAGTTCTAACAAGTGTATAGTTAGACTCACAATCACCATCGTTTCTTACTTCACTATATGTTACAGTTGCATCACCACAGTTATCCGTAGCAGTTAATGTAGCTGCAGTAGGAACGTTATCACATTCTACCGTTGCATCAGCAGGAAGTGCTTCAACNTCCACAAGCATCCGTTGCAGTCCAAGTTCTAACAAGTGTATAGTTAGACTCACAATCACCATCGTTTTTTACTTCACTATATGTTACAGTTGCATCACCACAGTTATCAGTAGCAGTTAATATAGCTGCAGTAGGAACGTTATCACATTCTACCGTTGCATCAGCAGGAAGCGCTTCAACAAATGTTGGTGCTGTATTATCTTCTATAGTAATGGTTTGAGAGTATTCAGCAATATTTCCACAATTGTCCATTGCTGTCCAACTACGAGTTAGTATATAATCTCCTCCACAATCACCATCGTTTCTTACTTCACTATATGTTACAGTTGCATCACCACAGTTATCCGTAGCAGTTAAGGTAGCTGCAGTAGGAACGTTATCACATTCTACCGTTGCATCAGCAGGAAGTGCTTCAACAAATGTTGGTGCTGTTGTATCTTGTACTGTAATTGTTTGTGTATGTACAGTTTCAAGTCCACAAGCATCCGTTGCAGTCCAAGTTCTAACAAGTGTATAGTTAGACTCACAACCACCATCGTTTCTTACTTCACTATATGTTACAGTTGCATAACCACAGTTATCCGTAGCAGTTAATGTAGCTGCAGTAGGAACGTTATCACATTCTAAAGTTGCATCAGCAGGAAGTGCTTCGACAAAGGTAGGCGCAGTAGTATCTTGTACTGTGATAGTTTGTGTATGTACAGTTTCAAGTCCACAAGCATCCGTTGCAGTCCAAGTTCTAACAAGTGTATAGTTAGACTCACAATCACCATCGTTTCTTACTTCACTATATGTTACAGTTGCATCACCACAGTTATCCGTAGCAGTTAATGTAGCTGCAGTAGGAACGTTATCACATTCTA
>JALKAW010000011.1 GCA_023015825.1 Flavobacteriaceae bacterium S0862
TATACGATGGTAATGCAGACAGTCCAAACTTTTTAGATTTAAGTATTGTAGAATTTGGAACCACAACAGGCGGTGCTGTATTAGGCATAGTAACTGAAGCAGGTATCTGTGCATCCTTAGATGTTGCAGGTGCACCAATAACAGTTGTTGAAGAATCAACGGAATGTGCTGCAGATGCAGGAACATTATATTCAATGTCACCAATAAGTTGTTTTAGTGAGGGAACTACAATAATTACAGCAGATATTGATGATGCGCCAATAGTACCAGTAGGTTACAATCAGTTATATGTATTAACAAATGCATTTAATTTAACTATACTAAATGTATCAGAAACACCTGAATTTGAAATTAGTGATTCTGGATTTTATAGAATTCATAGTTTAGTTTATGATCCTAATACTTTAGATTTAAGCCTAGTAACACCTGGGGTAACTACTGGTTTTGATGTTGTTGAATTGATTGAAGAAAATGGTATTTGTGCATCATTAGATGTTCAAGGAGCAATTAATTTGGTCATAAAATCAAGATGGTTCTGTGATTTCTTTAATAGGTATTTTAGCAGTAGTACAAGTAGAACTACTAATAATGATATTAGCGCAAAAGATTTAGAATACTTTGTAAAGAAGTATAAAAGTTTTGATGCTTTTAGAAGAGATTTCATATCCAACAATACGATAGCTAATATTTATCCTAATCCAGTTGCTGAAAAATTTAATATCGAAATGAACTTATTAGAAGATGAAGATATTAAGTTTAGTATAATCGATATACAAGGCCGTAAAGTCATGTTTGGATCTGCTAAAGAATTGGAATTTGGTAAGAAAACAATTAAAACAAATGGTCTTAATGATGGTGTGTATTTGATTCAATTGGAGTCTGAATATCGAACAATAACTAAGAAAATTATAATTAATAAATAAGAAAAAGAGAAATTTATTTTAAGAGTCGTTATGAAAGTAACGACTCTTTTTGTTGATTCAATTAATATGCTTTAAACTTGTAAGTACTAATATTAACCGTATTTTTGCCGCTTCTTAAAAACAAACCATTATGACTGAGTTTATTAGAAAACGCGCAGCAAACGCTAAAAATGATATTTTAAGTGGATTAACTGTAGCATTAGCTTTAGTGCCAGAGGCAGTGGCTTTTGCTTTTGTTGCTGGTGTTGACCCTTTGGTTGGTTTGTATGCAGCTTTTATGATTGGTTTAATCACTTCTGTTTTTGGTGGACGACCTGGAATGATTAGTGGAGCAACAGGAGCTTTGGCTGTCGTTATGGTTGCACTAGTTGCTAAGGGGAATGCTATGGGAGCCGAAGGTGAGCAGCTAGGGTTATATTATCTATTTGCTACAGTCATTTTAATGGGCTTTATACAAATGCTTGCTGGTGTTTTTAAACTCGGAAAGTTTGTACGATTGATTCCACACCCTGTAATGATGGGGTTCGTAAATGGTTTAGCTATTGTGATTTTCTTGTCGCAGCTAGGAATGTTTAAAGATGGTAATGGTTATTGGTTTACAGGTGGAAAATTATGGATTATGTTAGGATTAGTAGCACTAACCATGGGAATAATGATTGGGTTACCGAAGCTTACAAAAAAGCTTCCAGAGGCTTTAATTGCAATTTTAGTAGTATCTGGAATAGTGATTTTTGGAAACTTAGATGTGGCAACTGTTGGTAGTTTTATTCGCGATGGAGGCGGAGAAGGATTAAAAGGTGGTTTACCACAATTTCAAACAGATATTTTTAGTAAAGTCCCTTTTAGTTGGGAAACAATTAAATTTATTGGCCCTTATGCTTTGATTCTTGCAGCTATTGGGTTGATTGAATCATTAATGACACTAAACTTAATAGACGATTTAACTGAAACTCGTGGAAACACAAACAGAGAATGTTTGGCTCAAGGTGGCGCCAATATTGTCACTGGTTTCTTTGGAGGTATGGGTGGTTGTGCAATGATTGGTCAATCAATAATAAACATTAAAGGCGGAGGACGAGGACGTCTCTCAGGTATTGTTGCTGCATTAGCCTTATTAGCCTTTATCTTATTTGCATCAGGTCTCATTGAACAAGTGCCAATTGCAGCTTTAGTTGGTGTTATGTTTATGGTAGTTATCGGGACGTTTGCATGGTCTAGTTTTAGAATTATGAATAAAATACCTAGAACAGATTTGTTTGTCTTGATCTTGGTGTCTGGATTAACTGTTTTATTTGATTTGGCAATTGCTGTAATTGCAGGTGTTATTGTAAGTGCTCTAGTGTTTTCATGGGAAAACGCTAAGCGTATTCGTGCTAGAAAACGTATGCGTGAGGATGGTACAAAAATTTATGAAATTTGGGGACCGTTATTCTTTGGAAGTATTACTGCATTTAATGAAAAGTTTGATGTAAAAAATGATCCTGACCATGTAGAGATTGACTTTGTAGAATCACGAGTGAGTGATCACTCAGCAATTGAAGCCATTTTTGCTTTGGTTAATAAATATAAGGATGCTGGTAAATCTGTTAAATTAAAACATTTGAGCGAAGATTGTAAAATATTGCTCTATAAGTCAAGCCCAATGTTTAGGGATGTTATAGTAGAAGCTATAGATGATCCTCGATATCATTTAGCAGAAAACCCTGAAGCATTTACCAAAGGTTTGGGAGAGTATAATTTATAAATGTTTGTAGAAGTCTTTCTCATCAACAACCAGAGTTGTAAGTTCTACAGTATGATTATCAGGATCTTTAAGGTAAATAGAATGAAAATAAATATGATCTTGAAAATCATATACTTCCCCTAACACCTTAAAATGTTCTTGAGCTTTAATAAAATCTTTATTAGACACATTAAATGCAAAATGGTCTATTTTTACATGGCGAGATTCTGGATTAAGTTCATCATGTTCCAAATTAGCAGGAAAAATGGCAAGACCGGATGTTCCTGATAACATAAATATAGGGAATTCTCCCCATGCTTCCAGCTGATATTTTTTGAGTCCTAAAACATGACTATACCAATCAATTGATACATTCATGTCTTTAACACGAATAGCCACATGATCTAAAAAGTTGATATTGAAAGGTTTCATGATTATTTCACTCGTACACTGTTAGGAACTAGCTTGGTATAATCACCATTATTTCTAATAACATCCCGTACGATAGATGATGCTATGTAAGATGTTTGTGCTGATGTCAACAAAAAGACAGTCTCTATAGGTGCTAAATCTCTATTTGTATGCGCAATGGCTTTTTCAAATTCAAAATCGGCAGGATTACGTAGTCCTCTTAATATAAATTCCACTCCTATTTCCTTACAAAAATCTACTGTCAAGCCTTTATAGGTTACTACTTTTACTTTTGGTTCATTAGCAAAAGTGTCTTCAATAAACTTTTTACGCTCTTCTAAAGAGAACATATATTTTTTATTAGAGTTTACACCAATAGCTACAATAATTTCATCAAATAGTGTTACGCCACGTTTAATAATATCGTAGTGACCTAAAGTAATTGGATCAAAAGATCCTGGGAATATAGCTTGTTTCATGATTTAAATTTACACTTTTTATTTCATAGCCTCTTCAATAGCATTACCAAATAAGGCCTTCAAAGAGATTCCAGCTGCTGCTGCCTGTTGAGGTAAGATACTTTCTTTAGTTAACCCAGGGACCGTATTTACTTCTAGTAAGTGTGGTTCGCCATCTTTAAAAATGTATTCACTTCTTGTGAAACCATCCATTTTAAGTATTTCATAGACCTGTTTGGCAAGGTTCTGCACCTTCTTAGTCATATCGTTACTAATTCTTGCAGGTGTTATTTCTTGTGACTCACCTAGATATTTAGCTTTATAATCAAAGAAATCATTGTCACTCACTATTTCGGTAATTGGTAATACTTTTACTTCACCTTTGTATTTAATAACACCAACAGAGACTTCCACACCATCTAAAAAAGACTCAATTATAATTTCATTATCCTCAGCAAAGGCTACATCAATAGCATTTTGTAAATCCTCTTTTTTATAAACTTTAGTAATCCCAAAACTACTTCCTGCTTTATTGGCTTTAACAAAACAAGGTAATCCCACTTTTTTAATGATGGCATCTTCATCAATCTTATCACCTAAATTTATATAATATGATTCTGCAGTTTTAATTCCGTAAGGTTTTAAAACACTCAAGCAGTCACGTTTATTAAACGTCAATGCTGCTTGATACATATTGCAACTTGTTTGAGGAATATTCAATAGTTCAAAATACGCTTGCATAAAACCATCTTCTCCTGGAGAACCATGAATAGAGTTAAATACACAATCGAAATTTGTTTTTTGATTATGTATTGTAACCGAAAAATCATGTTTATCAATTGGAAATTCATTGTCATTATCATCTACATAAACCCACTTATTTTTGAAAATATGGATGCGATAGATATTGTATTTTGTATCATCTAGTGATTCATATACAACATTTCCACTTTTTAATGAGATTTCATATTCGCTAGAATAACCTCCCATAATAATCGCAATATTTTTTCTCATTGATTAAAAGTATTTATGTTTCAATAAAATAGCTATTTTGACCGTTTTGTAAAAATATCATTTATTCATGTAACGCAAAACCTTTTTGTTTTAATATACGTATATCTTAAAACTAAAGTTTACCCAATTAATCGTAAAACTATAAAAATGTGTAGTTTTGTTAAATATTTTCAGCAGTATGAGTATTATAAAATTTGTAACCAGTAAAGAGTTTTTAAAACAATTGGTATTAGCTATTGTTGCGCTTATAATTATTGGTTTTTTTACGCTTAGGTATTTAAAATTTTCAACCAATCATGGCGATTTTGTTGAAGTTCCAGAACTAAAAGGGAAAACTTTAAATGTAGTTCAAATTGAAATTGATGACAAAGACTTAGCGATGGTTGTTCAAGATTCGGCTAATTATAATCCAAATTATCCTAAATATTCAGTAATTGACCAACAACCTGCTGCGGGTTCTTTAGTAAAAGAAAATAGAAAAATTTACCTAACCTTAAATCCGTCAGGATATAAAAAAGTAGGTGTTCCAAATATTATTAGACGAACATTTAGGCAAGCAAAACCTACTTTAGAAGCCTTGGGTTTTGAAGTTGGAGAGATAACACGTGTGAACGATATAGGTTTAGATCAAGTCATTGAAATAAAGTATAAAGGTGAAAAAATAAATCCTGGAACCATGCTAGAGAAAACAACAAAAATTGATTTGGTTTTAGGTAATGGAAAACAATAACCCCACAATGGAAACCAATAATTTTCCAGAAGAAAATCCTGAACTTTACGAGCATCATTCTTTTACGGTTGAAAAAGGACAACAACCTTTGCGTATCGATAAATACTTAATGAATTTTATAGAAAATGCTACGAGAAATAAAGTTCAAGCGGCAGCAAAGGGTGGAAGTATTCGCGTTAATGGAATTCCTGTAAAATCAAATTATAAGGTAAAACCCTTAGATGAAATAAAAGTCCTTTTTGAGCATCCTCCTCATGAAAATTTATTAGTCCCTGAAGATATTCCAATCGATATTATTTATGAAGATGAACATCTATTGGTATTAAACAAACCTGCTGGTATGGTTGTACATCCTGGACATGGAAATTACTCAGGAACATTAATTAACGCACTCACGTTTCATTTTGATAATCTTCCAAATAATTCTAGTGATAGACCAGGTTTGGTACATAGAATTGATAAAGATACTAGTGGACTTTTAGTCGTAGCAAAAACAGAGAAAGCTATGAGTTATTTATCAAATCAGTTTGCTGAAAAGACAAGTGAAAGAGAGTATATAGCCTTGGTTTGGGGAAATGTTGAAGAAGACGAAGGTACTATTGAAGGAAATATTGGTCGTCATCCAAAAAACAGATTGCAGAATACCGTTTATCTTGATGATGATGAAGATAAAGGAAAACCAGCTGTTACACATTACAAAGTGCTAGAGCGTTTAGGGTATGTCACTTTGGTATCTTGTAGGCTTGAAACAGGTCGTACACATCAAATTAGGGTACATATGAAGCATATTGGACACACATTGTTTAATGACGAACGTTATGGAGGTGAAAAAATATTAAAAGGTACAACCTTTACTAAATACAAGCAGTTTGTAGACAATTGTTTTAAGGTATTGCCAAGGCAAGCACTTCATGCAAAAACACTTGGTTTCAAGCATCCTAAAACAGGCGAGTGGATGAGTTTTACCACAGAATTACCAGAAGATATGCAACAATGTATTAAAAAGTGGCGAGCTTACTCAAAGCATCAAGATAATTTATAAGTCTATATATAATTACTTCTAAAATTAGTTTCATTTCATTGCTGTTACTCTTAAATTTGAGAAACAAAAATGAATCACGATGAAACTAGTTCTTTCTCCAGCAAAATCATTGAATTTTGAAAGTGAATTGCCAACCAATAAAGCTACAGAATCTTGTTTTTTAAAAGAAGCTGAGCGTTTAAACAAATTGCTTAAAAAGAAATCTGCGAAGAGTTTGTCACACCTTATGAAGATTTCAGATAATTTAGGGCAATTAAATTATGAGCGTAATCAAGAATGGCAATTACCATTTACCCAAGATAATGCTAGACAAGCAGTGTATGCGTTTTCTGGCGATGTGTATCGTGGGTTAGATGCCTATACAATCCCTAAAGATAAACTGGAAAAAGTTCAAGATACTATTAGAATCATTTCTGGGCTTTATGGTTTATTAAAACCATTAGATTTAATTCAGCCTTATCGTTTAGAAATGGGAACAAAATTTCCAGTAGGTAAAAACAAAAATCTCTATGAGTTTTGGAAGCAAAAAATCACCAAAACTTTGAATGAAGAGCTTGAAGAAGATGAGGTTTTTCTTAACCTTGCTAGCAATGAGTATTTTAAAGCAATAGATGCTAAGGCATTAAAAGTACCCGTAATTACAGCTAATTTTAAAGACCTTAAAAATGGTGAGTACAAAACCATTATGACTTTCGCAAAATTAGCAAGAGGCTACATGACACGGTACATTATTGATACAAACGCAAATACCATTGACGATATTAAAGGCTTTAATTATGAAGGTTATGGTTTTAGCGAGTCCATGTCAACTGAAACTGAACTAGTGTTTATTAGATAAAAAAACCAAAATAATTCTTGCTTATTTTTTGTCAGCTTTTTTTGGAGCTGCTTTTTTATTGGCTGCAGCTTTAGGTTTTGGAGCTGCTTTTGGTTTAGCTACAGTTTTTTTTGTAGTTTCTTTTTTGGGCTTGGTTTCAACAACTTTAAAGACTTTAGCTTTTTTTCGAGGACGCCTAACACCATAGCTTCCCATTGTTATTTTTCCACGTTTCGTTTTTTTGTCGCCTTTTCCCATCAGTAACTGTTTAGAGGTTAGTTATTTAAAAATACTATTTTTAACATTGAATTCAAAATACTATGTTTTTTCACAAGCATCCTTATCAAGCTTTCATTCAACAAGATACAACAAAATTAATAGTGGGTACTTTACCACCACCACGATTTTCTACAGGTGAGCTTTTAGAGAAGGATGTCGATTTTTGTTATGGTAGTTATTACAACTCGTTGTGGTTGTTTATAGATAAAATCCATAACCTTGGGTTGCGTTTTGATAATTCACAAAAAGCTATTAATGAGCGGAGACGATTTTTAATACAACATAAAATTGGTGTTTGCGATATTGTTGAAAGTGCAGAAAGAGAAAAAATTGATGCATCCGATTTAGGTATGAAAAACATTGTGCTTAGAGATGTTGTTGGTTATTTAAAGCAATATCCAAATATTGATACCTTGTTGTTTACTGGCGGAAACAGCAAAAATGGGCCAGAATATTTTTTCAGAAAACATCTTAAAGAATATGATTTGAAACTAGAAATGGTTTCGAATGTTATTCCAAGAATTCATCAGTTTAAACTCCCTATTAGGTCGGGCGTAGTTGAAACCTCATTTAGAATAATCAAAACAGTATCATTAACTTCAGGCTCTGGAGCTGCTAATATTTCGATAAGTAGAACACCCTTTTACAAGCAACAAAAATCAAAGAATCCTAAGTTTAATACGTTTGACTTTAGAGTAATGCAATACAAAGAGTTTCTCTAGTTTTTTGACCAAACGGAATAAATAATATACAGCAATCCAGGAAATGCAAAGGCACTTATTAAAGCGCTTGAAGCCAAATCTGGTCTTATTATATGGAGAAAAATCATTCCTCCAACTGTAATTAAACCACCAATGCCTTTCCATTTAAATGCCAATAGCAAGCCTATAATAGTGCTACCTGGAAATAAGAGTAAAGCAATAACGTCTGAATTACTTATAGCAGTAGTATTCGAATCCGTAAATAATTCGCCTATAGTCATAAATAACAAAAATATAATGACTAAGGTGCCTAGTATTCTTGCAGACCAAAGAATCATTTTAAATAACACTTTTCGAGGGATTAATTAATGATATGCCCTACTAATATAACTAATTATAAATAACTAATTGGTGTTGTGGTAATTATACCTTAATTAATTGCTTGGAGATTGATGATCGTAGCTATAAATTCTACTCATTTTCCATTCACCATCAACTAAAATCCATAGTATAGAATATTTTGCAGTACTAGTTAAGTATTCAGGCTTTTCATTAGGTTCTTTACCATAAAATGCATGTTCGCCTTTTAAAATAGCAGCATAAAGCTCTCCATTTTTATGCATTGGAAATACTTCTATGCTTCCTTGTACTAATTCTCTTCTAGCTTTATAAGACAAATTTCCCAAGCTCTTCATGCCATTAATAAAATCTTCTTTGGTATAGGTTGCACCTCCTTGGTCATGGTAAAACTCGATATCATCAGTTGCTAACTCTTCAAGAATACTTGTGTCAAGTTGATTGTAAGATAGCTCAAACATTAAGCTGTCTTTTTCTTTTAGTAGATTAAATAGCTCAGCTTTTTCTGAATTATGATTTGAAATTTCTAGGCGCCCATGAACTTGGTTGTCATTAGCTTCTACTTGCGTCTCACTTTGTTGCTTACAATTAGTAAGCAAGATTGACAGCACTAAAAGGATAAAGGTTGATTTTAATTGCATTTGATTGATTTTTTTGATTGATATCTATACGTATGAAATTTATTAAAAGCGTTACAATTAATGCTTACTTTTATTATAATCCAGTATTTCCTTAGGAAGCTGTTTTCCTTTGTTTTTTGCTAAATAGCGACGAAGAACACCGCCTTTTATGTGATTAATATCAAACTCTATTAAAAAAGCATCAGGATCTACTTTGTCTATAACGCGATGCATTTTTCGAATATCAATTCTATTTATTACCGAATGAATAATATCAAATTTTAGCATTTCCCCACTGCTTCCATACCCTTTTTCACCTTTATAAATGGTCATTCCTGCACCAAGTTCATTAATGATAGCTAACTTAATTTCCTTGTGGTGTTTCGATACAATCATGACTCCAATAAAATCTTCAAACCCTTCAATAAGTAAGTCAATAACTTTTGCAGTAACGATATAGGTAAGTATAGAGTACATAGCTATTTCAACTGAAAGTACAAAGGCAGTGATACTAAATAGAACAATATTAAAATAAAGAATAATTTGACCAATACTAAAACCAAATCTATCATTAAGAAAAACTCCTAATATTTCAGAACCATCAAGTACTGAACCATTTTTAACGGTTAAACCAATACCTGCACCAACAAATAAACCACCAAAAATTGATATCAATAATTTATCTTCTGTAACGGTATTAAATTCAACAAAATGTATTACTAAGGCTAACCCAATAATACTAAAAATAGACTTGATTAAAATTCGCTTAGATAGTGTAAAGTAGGCAAGAATTAAAAACGGAATATTAATAAGTACTAAGAGAATTGAAACGTTAACGCTTTCAAATTGTGAGTTTAATAAAATGGCAGTACCTGTAACACCTCCATCCAAAAAATCGTTCGGTAATAAAAAGGCCTTTAAACCAATACTAGCCAAAAAAATCCCAAGGGCAATTTGGAAATATTCTGATACGTAAGTATATATTTTCTTATTTGTCATAAATATTTATTCCCTTGCAGCTTTAAACTCACTACCATCATACCATTTAGGAAAATAATCTTCGTTAGCTAATTTTAATCCTACATTGAAAAATAATTGTAAGTCTAGTTGAATACCACTCAATTCTGTAGTTTCAGGATTGTATTCGTCAGAAGGTTGATGATATTTAACCATTCGATAATTATCATTATACTTTTTTATGTCTTCAATACTAATGTCAAATCCTTCATAAGCACCACTTGCATACAAAGCAGGTATGCCAATTTTAGCAAAATTAAAGTGGTCAGATCTAAAGAAATAGCCTTTTTCAGCTTCAGGATCTGGAATAATGTATCTGCCTTGTTTATTGGCAGCTTCTTCTGCATATTCATCCATTTCAGATTGACCATAACCAGTGATGGTTAAGTCCTTCATTTTTCCAGGACTATCTAAGGCATCTATATTAATATTCGCCACTGTTTTTTTAGGATTGAAAATAGGATTCTCAGCATAAAAAGCTGAGCCTAACAACCCTTGTTCTTCAGCTGTTACAGCAATAAAAGCAATAGAGCGTTTTGTTGGGTTATCTTTCTTAAATGCTTCAGCAATGGCTAATAAACCAGCAGTTCCAGAGGCATTATCTACAGCGCCATTATATATAGAGTCGCCATCAATAGCTTTTCCAACACCAAAATGGTCCCAATGTCCTGAGTAAATAATTACTTCGTCTTTTCTGTCAGTTCCAGGAATCATGGCAACTACATTCTTAGACACATCTTTTTTAATACTATTACTGATACTCACCGATACATTTAATCCTAATGGAACAGGCTCGAAGTCTTTATTTCTAGATAAAGTTTTATAATCTTGCCCTTTCATAGATGAAATTCCAAACATTTTATTGGCACTTTCACCACTTATCCAAGACTCAACATTTAAAAGCGGCAAATCACTTTCTATAGTTAAGCGAGCACCACTCCAACCAGACTCTACGACATTCCATCCATAGGAAGCAGGCTCTGTGTCGTGAATAATAATAAGTCCATCTGCGCCTTGTCTTGCTGCTTCTTCGTATTTGTAAGTCCATCGACCATAATAGGTCATTTCGTTACCTTTAAATAACGTTGAATCTCCAGATTTAAATCCAGGATCATTAATTAAAACAACTGCAGTTTTTCCTTTCCAATCAATACCTTCGTAATCATTCCAATCATATTCTGGCGCCACAATACCATAGCCAGCAAAAACCAATTCAGAGTTTTCAAGGCTCACATTTTCCACTGGTTTATTAGTTGTTACCACAAAGTCTTTTAAAGCTTCTAAATTAATACTTGTATTATCTCCAGTAAATATCATGTTTTCCGAAGGGTTTCCAGTAATTTCCACCAAAGGTACATCTTGAAAAAAACTATTGCCATTACCTGGTACAAGCCCTAATTTTTCAAACTCATCTTTTAAATAGTTTACGGTTTTTACTTCACCTGCAGTGAAGGGTTTTCTTCCAAGAAACTCATCTGACGCTAACTGTTCAATATGATTTCCAAGAGTTTCTTGACTAACTTCAACTAAACCTGTTGTGTCTTTTTTGTCATTCTCACAACTAATAAAAAGTAGTAGTACTAAAAATTTAAAGTAATTCTTCATAAATAATATTTTTAATGAGTATTGTAGAAAAACGAAGTTCGACTAATTTTTACATAAAATCAAGGACATCGCATAAATAAGACTTAACTTTGCAACTTAATAAAAAAATGGCGCTATAAATAAGAATGTCATTTGCACAATTATTTATATGTCATTTAATTCCCTAGGCTTATCGGATGCCTTATTAAAAGCCGTTAGTAAACAAGGCTACACAACACCATCACCAATCCAACAAAAAGCAATTCCTTTAATTTTAGAAGGAAAAGATGTTTTAGCATCTGCCCAAACAGGAACTGGTAAAACCGCAGGTTTTACTTTGCCAATGCTGCAAAAATTGTCACAAGGACAACAAATGCGTAAACGACCAATCCGTGCTTTAGTATTAACGCCAACTAGAGAATTAGCTGCGCAAGTACATAACAATGTAAAAGCTTATAGTGAGTTTTTAGACATTCGTTCGGCAGTGATATTTGGAGGCGTTAATCAACGACCACAAGTAGCCACCATTAGAAATGGTGTCGATATTCTTATTGCCACTCCTGGACGTCTTATAGATTTAAATAGTCAAGGACTATTATCGCTTGCAAAAATTGAAATTTTGGTTTTAGATGAGGCAGATAGAATGCTTGATATGGGCTTTAAAAGAGATATTGACAAGATAATGAGCTTAATGCCTTCAAGAAGACAAAATTTATTGTTTTCAGCAACGTTTTCAAGAGAGATAAAAAATCTGGCAAATAGCA
Source organism: Flavobacteriaceae bacterium S0862 (assembly GCA_023015825.1). Classification (GTDB taxonomy): domain Bacteria; phylum Bacteroidota; class Bacteroidia; order Flavobacteriales; family Flavobacteriaceae; genus Pontimicrobium. The sequence continues at coordinate 12,441 of JALKAW010000011.1, forward strand.
TATTGCACCATCCTGTTTTGGTTGAAGCAACACCTGAAAACACTACAGTCGATGCTATTGAACAAAAAGTATATCGTGTTGCAAAGGCGAAGAAAACCGATTTAATTATTAAACTTATTTCTGAAGGTAATTGGAAGCAGGTTTTGGTGTTTAACAGAACCAAACATGGTGCTAATAAATTGTGTAAAAAAATGGTTAGTGCAGGTATTTCTGCTTCTGCTATTCATGGAAATAAAAGTCAAGGTGCACGAACAAAAGCCTTAGCAGGATTTAAAAATGGATCCGTTAGAGTGTTGGTGGCTACAGATATTGCAGCCCGTGGATTAGATATACCTTTATTACCACACGTTGTAAACTTTGAATTACCTAACATTTCTGAAGATTATGTACACCGTATTGGACGAACTGGTAGAGCAGGAGCAAGTGGTGAAGCTGTGTCTTTAGTAAGTGCCGATGAGACAGAGTATTTGAGAGATATAGAAAAGTTAGTAGGTTTAAAAATTCCTGTTGAAATTATGGAAGGTTTTGAGCCAGACCCTAATGCATCAACTAAGCCTATAAAACAGGGTCAAGGAGGGGGAAGAAACCAACGAAGATCTAATAAACCAAAATCTCAAAGTTCAAGAAGATCTGCTGATGGTGGTGATTCAGGAAATAGTAGAAATACTAGCAGAAATAAAAGCAGAAGCCGAAATCGTAATAGAAATAGACGTTAAATAATGACTACCGAGTTACGAAACAAAATAATTGACGTTTGCAATACCAAAATAGCTCAAAAAGGAAACACTGTTGGTTTGTCATTCTATGCATTTTTTGCCAATAAGAATGATAACCCAGAGCTATTGATGGAAGCTGCCACGTGGTGGATACAAACACACCAATTAGACCATTTTGAAAAGGCTGTAAAAATAAAATCACTAATTAATAATGATATCTCAACCTAATAACCCTTTACATGGTGTAAAACTAGAACAAATCATTAACGATTTGGTAGCACGTTATGGTTGGGAATATTTAGGTTACAACATTAACATACGCTGTTTTACACACGATCCTTCTGTAAAGTCGAGTTTAAAATTTTTACGTCGTACGCCTTGGGCTCGAACTAAGGTTGAAAATATGTATTTAGAGATGTTGAGGAAGCAGAGAAATTAGAAATAATAAATTCACGCGAGGTTAATTTATTGTCTTTCAAATCTAACTTTTCTAACACCATGGTCAGTGTTCCATTGTTTAATTTCTATAAAATTAAACTTTCTATATAAGTCACTTGCAGGCTTGTTTTTTACTCCTGTTTCTACCATAAAGGGTTTTGAATCATATAATTTTAAAACAAACGTCATTAATTCTTGTGCTATGCCTTGCCTGAAAAAATCTGGGTTTACAACTAGGCTTTGAATATGCGTAAAAGTATTGTGATGTTTAATTTCAATGACTCCTGCTAGCACTTCATTTTTAAAATACCCAAAAAAATCATTTTTACTATCTATATAACTCTCAAGAGGTCTTTTTAAAGGATGAAAATCGATGGCATCTAACAATTTTGCCTCTACAGCATAGGACACTTGAAAGACGAAACGTATGTTTTGAGATACGTCTGTATCTTTATTTTGAAGTTTTTGAATCATTTTTTCAATAGTTCTTTATCAATGAGTTCAATGAGTTCTTGATTCTTTTCTATACAACTATTTCGTAATTGAATCTCTACTAGTCTTTGCGAACGCAAGAATGTTAAAATACTTCTGAATATTCTGGATTCAATTATTTCTTGATAGTCGAAAGGTCTTGATTTATGCTCTAAAAATGTACTAAAGTCAATAGACTCTCTTTCAATTAGTTCTAGCCATTTAGGTAATATTACGGGGAAATTTCCTTCTGAAAGTCTAGTGTATTCGGCTATTTCTGGATAGGATATTTCATATAAATCAATGATTGATTCTCGAAGCTCTTTTGATTGAATGATTTCAACACCATGAGATATGATTGCCTCATAACCAGAAGACTTCCATCTGGATGTTTCCCAATAGGTAGCTCGACGAAAATGTTTGTCAAGTGAGTCATTATAAATTTTGGTAACATTTATGTTGTTTAATATTATATCAATTGAATTTATAACGTCATTCGTGATTTCAATATCTTCTTGAAATTGAATCGTGTTAAATTCAACATTTTCTTTGATATCAAAGAGAATTTCGCGACTCTTTTTGATACTCTTTTTTTCTTCATTCCAATTATTAATAGAAAGCGCTATTAAGATACCAATTACTACAAGTATAATTTCACCAATAGCATATTTAAGGTATTTGCCTGTTTTTCCTGTTTCCATAAAGTTATATCTTATATGTCTGAAGAATTTAATCATACTTTTATTAGTTGAGTTCCTGCTTAATCAATTCTAAAATTCTTTTAATTGATCGCATTAGTTCAATTTCTTCACCTAACAAATCGTAACTCCAGGTTGTCTCATTATTGATATAATTATAGACTCTAAAATCTTTAAAAAAACGATCGTAATCTGATTGAAACCCTTCATTAACAAAAGTTTTATAACCAAGAGCATTTTGTTTTCCAATGTTTATATATTCACTTGTTGTAGAATAAAATTGGGTGCCTAATAAACTAATTTCTTGAATTTCTTGTTCCATGTCATTAACCATATCTTCAAACGAAGCTAGCTGATTTTTAAGTTCGACATTTGAGATTAGATTAATTTGCCCAGACGTAATAACCGAATTTAACAAGCCTTTTCTTGGATTGAAAGTCCATACATTTTGTATATGAAATTGGAGTGAATCAAATTTGACTTCTGGAATATCACTAATGTCTGTATTAAAATAGGTCATTATTTTATTTGCACTATCAATTGAATTTTGATGTAATTGAAGCACATTTTCCAAGCGGTTAAAATTGATTGTGAACTCTACTTCAAGCCCATCTAAGAGTTCTTGTTCTTGAGAATTCATTTTTCGTTGTTCATTCCAGTTATTAACTTGTAGTGCAAGTAGAATTCCAACCATCACAAGAATGATCTCACCAATAGCATACTTAAAGTATTTACCAGTTTTGTTTTTTTTCATAAGGTCGTAGCGTATTCTTCTGAAGAATTTAATCATTGAATAATTGGTTAATACCTCGAAGATAAAACAATAAATTAACTTGTAGTTTGAGAAGTGAAGGCTAATTACGCCCAGTTTATTTTAGAAATTTAATGCAAGGATAGTACTTAGCCTCTTTTTTGTTGTTAATTCTAAAAGTATTGAACAACACAAATAGTAGATTAATTATATACATAATTACTGTAGTTGTTAAAACCGTACTTAGGCTAAAACTATCTATAACCCCAGTTTTAGATAGGAGAAACAACGAGAATGGCATAAAAAACAGAAGAATTGTCCATGTGATTTCAAAGTTAATGAGATCTCTCCCTAAGGTGTTAATGTTTTTAATTTTATCTTTTTTTGCAGTCCATAACATAAAAGGGACTATAATACCAAGTAATGGAAAAAACAAGAATGTAAGTGCAGAAAGATTGAGATACACTAAATAGCTGTTGTCTTCTTTTATAGCCCAATCAATTAACTCGTCTGGATTTATATTTAATGCATTGGCTAAACGTTTTAGTGAATCTCCAGTTGGGTTGGTGTAACCATTTTCAATACGTTGAATCGTTCTTAAACTTAAGCCAGATGCTTCAGAAAGAACTTCTTGAGACATGCCTTTTTGATGTCGCAATGCTTTTAATTTTATTGATAGGTGGTTCTTATCCATTGTCTATAGTATTCATTGTCTTTGTAACTGTCTTTCTGTGTCTCATGATGATAATTGTTATGGCACCTATTAAAAACCCAGGAATCAATTGAATTAGAGAGCCGTAAACCATTTGTTGAAATGCCGCTTGTCCAAAGTTATCAAAATAAAGGCTATAATGCGTTCCAATATTCCATTTGGTATCAATCCACCAAAGTACAGCAACAGGTAATCTTGAAATTGGTGAAAATATAGCTAAACTCAAAAGGAGAATTAGATATGCGTTCTTTTCCTTATACAATTTAATTCCCCAATAAATGGCAAATCCTAAGGTGAGCCAGAGTAGTCCAATAATAAAAATAGCGCCTTCTGGTAATCCAGCCAATTCAAGTGAAAAGCGAATTGGCGTTAAAACCAAAGCAATTAGTACTGGTGCTTTGGAGAGGAGAAGTGCTCGTTTAACTATTGATTTTTGATTATTGTTTGTTTTTGTTTTCATTTGTGTGACTACGATTATTTGTCTGAAACAAAAGTAAAACATGTACTTTGACATTGATGTCGTCATGGTGCCGACATTATTACGACATCTGTGCTAATTATATAATAAGGTATGTGTTGAATTTGAAAATGTGGCGAAAACTAAAAGATGGTTTTTATTTATTAAATATAGTAAATCGTAATAACTAAAAATAGTTAATTATAGTTTTTACATAAGATTATTTTCATTACTCAATGCATAGGCAAACACTTTCCTAAGAAAATATTTGCCTATATATAAAGTTTATTATTGTCTTACATCTGAAGATTTATCTACAATGGCATTTTCTGGTTTTACCATTTTTTGCTCATCAAATTCTCCATTGGTTTTGTAGTTATAAATTGCATGATCACCATATTGTTGTTTTAAATCTAGACTTTTAGTAGTCATTAACATTGGGAATTTTAAACCATTCACATTACCTGTATATGTGTTAATTCTTAGCATAGGACCAAAAACCTCTTTGTCTTTTGGTAATTTTAATACATCTAATAATGGACCATAGCCAACAGTATATTCATACCCATTAAGAATATAGGTTTGTGTGTCAATATATAGCGTGAAGGTGTCTTTAGCAGATTTTCCTATAATTGGAGATTCTGTAAAGCTCATTTTAATTTTAAATACTTCATTTTTAAAAGCTGGATGTATTATCTGGGTTACTTCACCTAAAGTTACATTGTTATCTTGTGTTAACCAAGGTAGGTTTATATAATAATAATACACAGAGTGTTGATGATTTGGTGGATTTCCAGAGCGCCAATCGGTGGTCCATACTTCACTACCATCATAAGTTAATTGTGACCCAAATAATGGCCAATATTGGTAAGAACGTCTAGTTTGCATATCAACAGTTTGATCCGCAACCCAAAATCTAACAAATCCTAAAGATTCGCTGTGCATTGAATTAGTAAAGCTTAAGGTTTTAAGGCTCTTCCATTCATCATAACCTCCATGAGCTTTGATCATTTTTTCAATAACCTCTTTTGTTTCATTTGAAGCATATTTTTCTTGGCTGAAGCTATTTCCAATAACTAATAAACCAAACATTAGTGATAAAATTGATGTTTTCATTTCTTTTTGTTTTTTTGATTATGAATCAAATTTATATGGTAAGTTTACTTTTTAAAAGCCTTTTGTTGTAAGCGACATTTAAAGATTTTAATGACAATTTAGAATTAGGCAGGGAACACTTTATTTTCCTACTTTTATCTTATGAAAATTTTAAGACGACAAAAAACGGGCATTCCTAAAAAGTATGTTTTTTTAGTAGCGTTACTTTTTATCATTGTTGTTCTAATACAAATAAGTGGAACAGAACAAAATCCTAATGCAGCCTTATTTATTCGACGTATAGTTTTATTTGGCTCCGTTTATTTTTTATGGGCGTTATTACTTGATTATATTAATGCAATTATAAAGCCTTTCGAGAAAGAAAGATCAATAGTATTACAAATTATTGAGCGCTTGATATCTTCAGGATTACTTGTTATAATAAATTTAGGAGTCACAAATATTTTTTATTATGCTATTCTTATAAGTTTTGAAGGGATGAACTTTTCTGAGGCTTATCATGATTTCCAACCTTATATTTTAAAGTCAATTATTGTTCGATATTTAGATGTTGTTATTATAGGTTTAATACTTAAAATAGTAGATGCTAATCAAGCCTTGCAAAGGCAAAAATTACAAGTTGTTTCACTAGAAAATCAATTGCATATTTCTCAATTAGAAACTTTGAGAAATCAATTAGATCCTCACTTTTTATTCAATACACTACACACGCTTAATACACTTATTGGGTATGATGATAAAAAAGCTAGATCTATGGTCATTAAGGTTACTAATTTATTGCGCAAAATTTTAGACAAAAGAGAAAGACAACTTATTACCTTTGACGAAGAATTAGACTACTTTAAAAATTATTTAGAAATTGAAGAAGAACGCTTTCACGACAGACTAGAAGTTATTATAGATATTGATGATGCAACAAGAGAAATTATGGTGCCTACTCTAATGCTTCAGCCTTTAATAGAAAATGCTTTTAAACATGGGATAGCACAATTAGAAAGTAAAGGAAATATTAAATTGATGGCTTTAAAAAAAGACAATAATTTTGTGATAAGTTTGTCTAATTCTATCCCAAAAAACAAAGAGTCGAAAGCTTCAGTGTCTACTAATTATGGTCTTAAAAATTTGGATATGCGATTGCGGCAAGTATATGGAGAAAATTATGTTCTACATACCCAAAAAGAAATTGATTATTATACAATTACCATAACTATTAAAAATAAAAATTAATTATGCGTTTATCTATTTTGGTTGTGGATGATGAACCTCATGCGCGAAGACATATCAAAAATCTAATTGCAAAAGATTCAGATGTTGAGGTTATTTATGAGTGTAAAAATGGAAAGGAAGTTCTTGAGTTTTTAAAGCATCAAACACCAAGTATCATTTTTTTGGATATTAATATGCCTGGAATTAGTGGAGTAGAAGTCGCTGCTAAATTAAAGACGGCAAATTCATTAATCATATTTTCTACAGCGTATGATGAATATGCGCTTAAGGCCTTTGAATTAGAAGCTTTTGACTATTTATTAAAGCCTTATGAGGATGGTCGATTTTTTGAAGTTTTAAAACGTGCGAAAAACGAAATTGAAATAAAACAACAAGCTGAGTTTAGTCAAAAATTCAGTTCATTATATCAAGAATATAATAATAACTTCTCACCACATTTAATAGAATTCAATATAAAAGAAAAAGGGTTTGAGTATAAAATACATGTAGACAACATTCTTTATATTGAAGCGAGTACTATCTATGCGGTATTGCACTTAAATGATAAGAAGCTGCTTTACAGAGCTGCATTAAATTTATTAGAACAACAATTACCCAATAATTTTATAAGAGTTCATCGTTCTTTTATCATTAATACAAACTTTATAAAGGACAAAAAGTATTTAAATAACAATACATTTATGATTACTATGGCTAATGCAGATGTTATTATTTCTAGTAGAAAATATAAAGAAATTATTTCTGAAAGATTGAATTAATTAATTATATAAGTTGTTTAATACCTTCATAAACAGTAATGCTAACAGCATTGGCTAAATTTAAACTTCGTACATGTTCGCTATATAAAGGTATTTTAAAAAGAGCCTCAGGATAGTCTTTTAAAATATGTTTTGGTAAACCAATCGATTCTTTTCCAAATACTAAAAATAGATTGTCTTCAAAAGGAATATCAAAATACTCTTGTGTGCCATGGCTGGATAAAAATGCCATTTTTGCATGCTTATTAATAGTAAAAAAGTGCTCAATACTATCGTAATAGGTCACATTAAGGTGTTGCCAATAATCTAAACCAGCACGTTTTAATCTAGTGTCATCAATTTCAAAACCAAAGGGCTTTACCAAGTGTAAGTTTGACCCTGAGGCTAGTGCCAAACGACCAATGTTGCCTGTATTGTTAGGAATTTCAGGTTCAATAAGTACAATGTTTAGTGGCATTATTTTTTAGTCAATTTTATTAGAAGTAAACGTATTAAAAGTACAAATGGAAAACCATGTAATACTACATCAAACCAGTCCATTGGTTTCATACCAACTGCACCACCAGCTATCCATTTTATTTTACCAACAATGTGTGGTTCTGGAAAAAAAGGTGCTAAACCTAAAGTTAAACAGGCTATAATGATGAGTCTCCAATCGTTTAATAGTTTCATGATTTTATTAGGTCTTTTAAACTGGTTACTAATAGGTCTACTTCCTCAAAATTATTAAAAATAGCAAAGGATATACGAATACCATTAATGTTATTTTCATAAATACCTCTCATGCGTAACTTCTTTTCTTTGTTAAGTACTGGATTTAATTTAAGGTTGTCTTTATCCTTTATTCTTATCGTAATCATAGAAGCTGAATAGAGGTCGCTCTCTGGTGTCAAAATTTCAATTTCTGGTGTATTGGCAACCCCTTTCCTAAAACGAGTGACGAGTTCTCGCCCTCGTTTTGCTACATTGTCAATGCCAATAGTATTTATAAAATCTATGGCGCTACCTATACCTAATGTGATTGGTGTATTTCGTGTACCATATTCTTCGCGTTGTGCGCTATTTCTATATTCCATAGTTAGCGTATTCAAATCGAATTTACTATCAGTATAAGCACCTACAAAAACTGGAGCAATATGTTCTATAATGTTTTTATTGATAAACAAAACACCTGTGCCTTTTGGTCCAAATAGCCATTTGTGTCCACTACTTGCGTAAAAATCTGGATTGATATCTCTTAAGTCTATGGGAAACATGCCAAGCGATTGGGCACCATCGATACACGAGTAAATATTTTTACTTCGGCAAAATTCTACAATGGCTTTTGCTGGAAGCTTCATTCCTGTCGTACAGGTAATATGTGAAAAAGCAACAACTTTGGTTTTGTCAGTAATATTATCTTTTATAATTTGAAGATTGTTTTCGCCATAAAAATCTAAGTCAATCAATTTCACAACGGCGCCAAAATCTTTAGCAAGTGCCATCCAAGGAGAAGCACCTCCAACATGTTCGTGTGTTGAAATAATAATTTCATCACCTTTTTTTAATCGTAAGCTTCGAGCTGCAATATTTAAGCCTTCTGTCGCATTACGTGTAAAAGCAATTTCATCTGCTGTCACATTTAAAAACTTTGCCGCTTTTTCATGGACTTCATCAATTTGATGACGACCATGACTCACTGAAGTTTCTAGTTTTTTCATGGCTTCACAGACTGTGTCAAGCACAATTTTTGGAGAAGGACCAAGGCTCCCAGTGTTTAGGTAATGATAATCTTTTGCAAATAGAAATTGCTCACGAATGTTGTTCCAATCTATATTATTATAATCATTTGTAAAAGGCTTTAAATTTGGAATATTGCGTTTAGATTGTAATGTATTATCAGCGTGCAATAAAGCAACCGCTGAACTTAAAAATAAACCGCTAAGGACATTTTTTTTTATAAAACTTCGTCTTGATGTGTTTGCCATGAAGTAACTTTTGACGAAAGTTAGTTGTTTTTGTTTAGATAGTCAAACAAGTATTTTTCTCAAATTCATTTTAATAGTTTTTTACTTTTTAGTTTAGATATAATTTAAAAGTAAAAATGATAAGTGTTAAAAAGTTTTGTAAATTAGTTGCACTAACTAAAGATATTAGCGTTGAATTTTAAAGAATTTTACGAAGAATTAAAACGGAGAAATGTAATTAAATCGGCACTAACCTATCTGGTTATTTCTTGGATAATAACTCAAGTTGTAACCACAGTTCTTCCAACTTTTGGTGCTCCTGAATATATTCAAAAAACGTTTGTTTTTATTCTAATACTTGGATTCCCTCTTTGGGTGGTGTTTTCTTGGGTATACGAATTAACACCTACAGGGTTACAAAAAACTAAAAATGTAAGTTCAAATCAGTCGATAACTAATCAAACAAATAGCAGACTAAATAAAATACTACTACTAAGCTTAGGTATTGCTATAGTTTTATTATCTATTAATTTGATTCAAGGAAACTCTATTGAATTACAAAAAAATGAAATCAGTATTAATACTAAAGATTTCGGAAGTAATTCTATCGCTGTATTAGCCTTTGCAGATATGAGTCCAGATAAAGATCAGGAATATTTTTCAGATGGTATTAGTGAAGAGATTTTAAACCTATTGGCTAAAATCCCTGATTTAAAAGTGATTAGTAGAACATCTTCTTTCTCTTACAAGGGAAAAGATCAGGACATTAAAGTTATTGGTGAGGAGCTTCAAGTACGTAATGTGTTAGAAGGCAGTATTAGAAAAGCAGGAAATACCTTTAGAATTACTGCGCAATTAATCAATACAGAAGATGGCACTCATGTATGGTCTGAAACATATGATAGAGATATAGAAGATATTTTTAAAATACAAGATGAAATTGCTGCTACTGTAACCGACAAACTTAAAGTTACTTTACTAGGAGAAGCAAAAGTTGCTTCTAAAAAGACCAATACAGAAGCGTATAATATGTTTTTGCAAGCAAAAGCATACATTAACCAAGGAAATAAAGAAAAAAATGAACAAGGCATTAAGTTATTAAAAAATGCCATAAAAATTGATCCAAATTTTGCACAAGCTTGGGTATTATTAAGTACAGGATATAGTAGATCTATTAGTAATTATGGGGTAAGACCCATGTCTTATTTCGATTCTGTATTTATAATGGCAAAGCAAGCAATACAATTAGATCCAAATTCTTCTGAAGCAGTTTCTAATTTAGCGTATAGTTATTTAGTTGATGGTGATAATATAAACTCAAGATTGTATAGTGAAAAGGCTTTACAATTGAATAAAAATGATGCAAAAGCAAATAATATTTATGGTTTGTTATTAAGAAATAGTGGAGAGGTGGATAAAGCAATACCATACTTTGAAAAAGTAGCTCAAATAGACCCTGTTCGTGTAGGAGTTTTTAATTATAACCTTGGAACCTGTTATCAATTTTTAGAAATGATTCCGGAAGGGGTTCATTATTATAAAAAAATATTAGAGAGCAGAGGTTTTAGCGCTATCACACATCAACAATTAGCCGAATGTGCAGTGTATACTAATGATAAGGAAGAAGTGTTACACCATATAGATGAACTTATTAAAGGTGATGAAAGTAATTTGCTTAATTTGAATCGCTCTGGTATGTACCTTAGTTATTTTAAAGATTTTGAAAAAGCCAACACTTACTTTGAAAAAGTATATAACCATCCAAAATTTACACATTTGGATTATGCAGAATCTGCTATTGGAGTAGCATATCAATTAATTCGTAAAGGTGAAACTAAAAAAGGAAACAGAATCCTTGACGAAACATTTAAAGTAACTTCCGATAAATTTGGATTTGATACTGATTTTTGGGAATATTGTTGGAATTATGCTAGGATAGAAGCAATACGAGGAAATACTGATGCAGTAATAAAACACGTCGAAAGAATGATAAAAGGAGGGTTTTTAATGTATCGATTGGCAAATATGGACCCTTACTTAAAAGGAGTTCATGACGACCCAAGGTTCATAAAACTTATGAATAACTTAGAGTCTAAAGTTTCCAAAATGAGGAATAAGGTAATTGCTCGAAATATGGAATTGATGAAGAAAAACTAGTTTAGCTGTTTTTAAGCAATATCAAATAAGAATCTTTTTTGCAAAATCACCAATAGTATTAATTCCTTTATTGGTTACATGTTTTACAAATGCACTCCCAATAATAGCACCTTTTGCATATTTGGTGGCTTGTGTAAAGGTGTCGTTATTTGAAATTCCAAAACCAACTATTTGAGGGTTCTTTAAATTCATATTGGCAATACGTTCAAAATATGAGGTCTGTTCTTCTCCAAAACCAGATTTAGCTCCTGTAGTACTTGCCGAACTTACCATGTAAATAAAACCGTTTGAAATAGAATCGATATACCTAATGCGCTCGTCACTAGTTTGTGGAGTAATTAAGAACACGTTAATTAAACCATACTTCTCAAACGTGACTTTGTACTCATCATGATACACATCTACTGGTAAATCAGGAATAATCAACCCATCAATTCCAATCTCTTGGCATTTTTCGCAGAATGCTTCAACTCCATATTGCAACATTGGGTTGAAATAACCCATAATAATCAAAGGAATATTTACTGATTTTCTAATGCCTTTTAATTGATTAAAAAGTACTTCAGTAGTCATTCCATTTTTTAATGCTTGTGTTGAACTCGCTTGAATGGTTGGTCCATCAGCTAAAGGGTCGCTAAACGGTAAACCAATTTCAATCATATCAACGCCATTGTTCTCTAAGTTTTGAATGATGTTTACTGTATCATCAATATTAGGATAACCTGCTGTAAAATATATAGACAAGAGCTTCTTATCTTCTTGTAGTTTTTGATTGATTCTATTCATGATTAAATTCTTCTTTCAATTTTATAAATACGGCCTTTTGCTCTTCACTTAAATTATCTGCTGTGAAAATGGAAAATCCTTTGGCTCCTTTTTCTTTAACAAGTTTTATTGCTTTTTCTAAATCCTTAGCATCCGTTAGGGCTGGACTATATAAACCTGCATAAATTGGAAATTCTACTTTGTTAATGCCTTGTTCTATAGCAAACCCAATCCAATTTACATTTTCATGATAAAAATTATTATACACCATTGGATAAGCTGCATCTAAATTAAAATCGTCCCAAGGTTGTCTTACCATTTGACGGGACATTTCTGGAAAAGGAAAAACTGCTGCAGTCATTTTATGACCACTATCGTGTGCGATTTCCACAAGCTCATTCACTAAGGACGACACAGCATTTAAGCGATATTGACGCCATTCGGTATTTAATTCTGGATGCTCAAAATCTTGAGGGTCTTTACCAAATATTTTTTTAAATCCTTGACGAGCTATGGGATGATATCCATAATCGTATTCAGGCATTTCTGTAGTTTGCACTAAATTGTATTTTGGTTGTAAATCGGCTCCTAAAATTACATCAACATAACGTACATAATCTAAATGAATTGAAGCTAGTCCTTTTACTTTAGTTAGTTTTCTAACATTGTTTTTCACATGCTCTCTAGCCTCTGGATGAAATGGACTTAACCACTGATAATAATCTACATATGCTCTATATTCTAAAGAATTTTTACCTGCTCTATTAACTGCATACCATTCAGGATGTTTATTGGCAATAGTATCACCAGGACGATTCAATGTCCACATCCAAGCGTGAACCTTAATATTTTTCTCTGAAGCTAATGGAATTAATTGATTGTAGAATTCAGGATTACCACCAACAAGAATTTCCGAAATTCCAAGGGAATCATAAGCAGCTAGTTTAGCTTCCCATTTGTCTTTATCAAATGCTCCACCAGGATTAGTCCACGTAGCAAAAGTGAAAATTTCCTCTTCTGCTTTAGAAGTTTCTTTAATATTTTGCTTTTTTTGACAAGACAAGAAAGCAAATGTTATAAGAATTAGAGCTATATGTTTCATAGTTTTCTTAATGTTCCTTCTTGGTTAATAATATGGGTTGAATGCTCATTTTCTAATTTATATTCAAAGCCAAAATTTGTTTTGTAAAAAATGGCATTCACTGTTTTTTCTTCTGAATAAGTGACTTCCAAGTTTTGGGAAAAACCTAAATCATTTTCTAGGAGTGTTTTTAAATCGCCATATCTGGTTTTTCTAAAAAGCGCAAACGCAGTTTGTTTAATTTCTAAATCTTCATCTTTAATGAATTTAATACCATCAGAAGTTGTCTCTTCAGTAAATTGAAGAAAACCCCATTTTTCAGGTTCGTGCATGTTAATCACTTTTTGATTACTCCAAACCCAATTGTATTCTCTTAAGTATTTACCATCTTCTTTTTTACGATAATATTTACCGTTAATTACATCATGGTCCCATTGTACACGCGAAAAATTAATACGCCATTGTTCGCCTTCTTTCGGAATTGTTTTAGGTCTGTTTTTTAATCTCACAAAAGGATGTAAAGGAATAGCCATCTCAACCGACCATAGTGAATCAATATCGTTTGGATTGTTTAGTGTGCCGTAAACTTTCACTGCAGTTTGGAGTGAATTTAAATTCCATTCAAAATTTGCTTTTCCACCAATACGATAAGGTTTGTTTAAGTATAAATCCCAAACGGTATTTAAAGCGTTTAATTCAATTTCTCCATAGTTGATACCATCGTTTGAAGGGTCTAAAAACACCTCAAAATCGTTGTTGTAATAAATTATGGTATCTCGTTGTTTTAGATTTCCCCAAATATGAGGTTCTTTTAATTCAGCATATACATACAGAAATCTATTATCCCAAAGCATTTTAACTTGAGTGTCAAATTTTGGAGTTTTTACACCTTCAATATCAATAAATTTATCAGTAAATTTAGCTGAATTCCAACTTGTTTCATTTGAATTACCATCAATGATAATCTCTTCGTTTGTTTTTGAAATGATATAATGTTTAGGAATCACAATATCATCAGATACATCAATAGTTAATAGACTTGCTTCTTGTTTTTGCTGACAAGAAATAAGAGATAACCCTATTAATATGACCAATAATTGCTTCACTTATAACTTAAAATGATTGATATATGTTTCTAAATCTTTGTCACCACGACCTGACAAACTTACTACCAAAATATCATTAGGTTGAAACTGTTTTTTTTCAAATATAGCCAAGGCATGAGAGCTTTCAATAGCTGGAATAATACCTTCTAATTTGCATAACTCTAAACCTGCTGTCATGGCATCATCATCTGTAATCGAAATAAATTCTGCACGACCAGATTTGTATAAATGTGCGTGCATTGGTCCAACACCTGGATAATCTAATCCAGCAGAAATGGAATAGGGTTCCGTAATCTGTCCATCGTTGGTTTGCATCAATAAGGTTTTACTACCATGAATGATGCCTTCTCGCCCTAACACAGACGTTGCAGCGCTTTCTCCAGAATCGACACCTAAGCCAGCTGCTTCAACAGCAATGAGTTGCACATCTTCATCATCTAAATAATGATAATAAACTCCAGCCGCGTTACTACCACCACCAACACAAGCAACAACATAATCTGGTTTTGTTGTGCCTTCATGCTCTTTTAGTTGCCATTGGATTTCTTCTGAAACAATAGCTTGAAAACGTGCCACCATATCTGGATAGGGATGAGGTCCAACAACACTACCAATAATGTAATGTGTATCTACAGGATTATTAATCCAATCACGAATGGCTTCATTTGTCGCATCTTTAAGCGTCTTGCTTCCAGAAGTTGCAGGTACAACCGTTGCTCCAAGCATTTTCATTCTAGCCACATTAGGTGCTTGTCGAGCAATATCAATTTCACCCATATACACAATACATTCTAAACCCATTAATGCGCAAACAGTCGCTGTTGCAACACCATGTTGCCCAGCCCCAGTTTCGGCAATGATTCGGTTTTTACCTAATCGTTTAGCCATTAAAATCTGACCAATGGTATTATTGATTTTATGCGCTCCTGTATGATTTAAATCTTCACGTTTTAGGTAGATTTTGGTGTTATATTTTTCTGATAATCGTTTGGCAAAATAGAGTGGAGAAGGACGACCAACATAATCTTTTAGGAGTTGATTGAATTCTTTTTGAAACTCAGGTTCAGCCATTACTTTTAAATAATTTTGGCGTAACTCTTCTACATTTGGATATAGCATTTCTGGAATAAAAGCTCCTCCAAATTTTCCATAATAACCTTTTTCGTTGACGTTATAACTCATAATTGAGATTTAAATTCTTTTAATTTTTCAATATTTTTTAATCCTGGTTCAATTTCGAATTTACTATTTACATCAATAGCAAAACAATACTTTGAAGCTTCACTGTTTATAAATTCTTTTAATTTTTCTTTTTGCTTTAAACCAATTCCTCCGCTTAAAAAGAACGGTTTTGTCGAAGGATAATCCGTTAATACATCCCAATTAAATGTATAGCCATTTCCTCCAGGGAGTTTTCCTTTGGTATCAAATAAAAAGTAATCACAAACCTGTTCGTAAGGTTCTAGCACTGTAAAGTCAAAGGTATCTTTTATAGAGAATACCTTAACCACTTTTGCATTTGTTGATTTAAGAATTCTGCACATTTCAGGTGATTCATGACCATGTAACTGTATTGCTGATAGCTTATGTTTTTCTATTTGATTAGCAATAAACTCTACTGTTTTGTCAACAAACACACCAACTTTATGGATGGATTTAGGTAAATCTGGAATTACTTCTTCAAAATGTCTAGGTGATTCCTCATGAAATATAAATCCAAGAAAGTCTGGTTGCAAACTTGCAATAACTTCGATATTATCTTGGTATTTCATTCCACAGACCTTTAGCTTCATCTTTCTAAATCATTTATAAAATTTCTTGCACTTTCTCCAGGATTATCTGTTTTCATAAAGTTTTCACCAATTAAAAATCCTTGATAACCGTAAGGTTGTAATTCTTTTATTGCTTCAATAGAACTAATGCCACTTTCAGAAACCTTAACAAACTCATTTGGTATCATTTCACTTATAGTCTTACTTGTATATAAACTCACCTCAAAAGTTTTTAAATTTCTGTTGTTGACACCTAACATATCTATTGAAGGCATGATAGATTTATTCAATTCCTCCTCATTATGTACTTCTAAGAGCACATCAAGTTGCAAGCTTTTAGCAAATTCTGAAAACCCTTTAATCTCTTCTTTGGTTAAAATTGCTGCTATTAGTAAAATAACATCAGCTCCATAAGCTTTTGCCTCAAGAATTTGATAATTGTCAATAACGAATTCTTTTCTAAGCAATGGTAATTTACAACTTGCTCTTGCATGTAATAAATCGTCTAGTGAGCCACCAAAATATTTTGCATCTGTAAGTACAGACATACCGCTCACGCCAGCATCTTCATAACCTTTTGCAACATCTTGTACATTTAAGCTATTGTTGATAATTGATTTTGATGGTGAACGACGTTTATGCTCAGCAATGATTCCAGATTTACTGTTTCGTAAGTTATTTGTAAGTGAGACTGTGCTTCTTTCAAACAAGACCGAATTCTCTAATTGCTTAATTGGAATTAGCTTCTTTCGAAGGGTAACTTCAACACGTTTATCTTTTACTATTTTGTCTAATATGTTCATTACTTGCTTAATTCGATAAGGTTATTCAATGTTGCTTTTGCTTTACCACTTAATAAAGACTCTTTAGCAAGTTCAAATCCTACTTGATGACTTATTTGTTTTGAGGTTGCAATAGCTAATCCTGCATTAGCACACACCACATTGTTTTGTGCTTCTGTACCTTTTCCGCTAATCACGCTTAAAAAAATCTTTGCTGCATCTTCTACTGTATTTCCACCAAAAATCGCACTTTGTTTTATTTGGTTAACTCCTAAGTCCTCAGGAGAGAACATACTCTCAGAATGATTTGAAATCACTTTAGTTTTCCCTGTTAATGATATTTCGTCGTAGCCATCCAATGCATGAACAATGCTATAGTTTTTATCAGTTTGTTGGTATAAATACCCATACAATCGTTGTAATTCTAAATTAAAAACACCAACCATTTGATTTTTAGGAAACGCTGGATTTACCATTGGTCCTAGCATGTTAAAAAATGTTTTCACACCTAATTCTCTACGAATAGGCGCTACATTTTTCATGGCTGGATGAAATAAAGGTGCATGTAAGACACAGATTCCTGTTTTGTCGATTGATTTTTTTAGAAAGTCTTTATCGTTTGAAAATTTGATTCCTAAGTATTCCATAACATTAGAAGAACCACAAGCTGAGGACACTCCATAATTACCATGTTTTGCTACATTAACACCTGCTCCAGCTGTGACGAATGATGATAGGGTTGAAATATTAAATGTGTCTTTTCCATCACCACCAGTTCCACATAAATCAATAGGATTAAAATCTTGTAAATCGACTGCTATACACAATTCTAACAAAGCATCTCGAAACCCTTGTAACTCTTCAAGCGTGATACTTCGCATCATATACACTGTAAGGAAAGAAGCTATTTGACTTTGGTTGTATTGTCCTTCGGAGATATTCACCAAAACCTGTTTTGCTTCTTCGCTTGAGATGCTTTCGTGATTTATAAGTCTATTAAGTAACTGCTTCATGATTTAAGAATTAATCCAGTTTTCTAATATTTTTTTTCCATCTGGTGTTAATACAGATTCTGGATGGTATTGCACACCTTTTACATCGTATTCTTTATGTCTCAATGACATCACTTGTCCGTTTTCGTCAAACGATGTTGCTTCTAAACAATCAGGTAGTTTGGCATCAACAACCCAAGAATGATAGCGTCCAACTTTAATGTTCTTATCTAATCCGTTAAAAAGAGATTCATCTTCTACACAAATGGAAACTTTTGTAGCTACACCATGATAAACTTCGTCTAAATTAACTAATGAGCCACCAAATACTTCTCCAATAGCTTGCTGACCTAGACATACTCCTAAAATACTTTTTGTTGGTGCATATTCTTTGATAATAGCTTTTAAAAGACCAGCTTCATTAGGGATTCCAGGACCTGGAGATAATACTATTTTATGAAATGGTTTAACATCTTCTAATGTCAATTTATCATTTCTAACAACAGTCACATTACAATTTAAATCTTCAAGATAGTGGACTAAATTATACGTAAAACTATCATAATTATCTATGACTAATACTTTCATATCGATATTCTTTCTGCTATTGTAATAGCTTTTGTTAATGCTCCCAACTTATTATATACTTCTTGTAATTCATCATCTGCACTAGATTTTGATACAATTCCTGCTCCAGCTTGCCAATGAAGTTGATGATTTTTACTTAAAAAGGTTCTTATCATGATGGCATGATTGTAATTACCTTCAAAATCCATAAAACCAATAGCACCTCCATAATATGTTCTACTTGTTTTTTCATAATCTTCTATCAGTTGCATTGCTCTATGTTTTGGCGCACCACTTAAAGTGCCTGCTGGAAACGTATCAGCAACAACTTGCATTGTTGACACATCGTCATGTTTTTTCCCTGTGACTTTACTTACCAAATGAATTACATGAGAAAAGAACTGTACTTCACGATATTTTTCAACGGTTACTTCGCTGCCATTTCTGCTTAGGTCATTTCTCGCTAAGTCAACAAGCATGACATGTTCAGCGTTTTCTTTTGCATCTTTTACCAGTTTTTCAGCAAGTTCGGCATCTTTTAAATCGTCTCCAGTTCGTTTAAATGTTCCAGCAATAGGATGTATTTCAGCTTTTCCATCGCTTACGACTAATTGTGCTTCTGGTGAACTTCCAAAAATCTTGAAATTGCCATAATCAAAGTAGAATAGGTAAGGCGAAGGATTTATACTTCTTAAAGCACGATATACATTAAACTCATCACCTTTAAAATCTTGTTGAAATTTTTTAGATAATACCAATTGAAATACATCACCTCTAGCACAATGCTTTTTAGCTAATTCTACATGTTCTTTATATTCATCATCTGAAAGATTTGAACTAATCTCTCCTTGGGAAGTGAATTGATAAGACGCAAAATTTTTAGCTTTGATTAAATGAAGGATATCATCCACATTATTTTTTGCGTCAAAGCAATGTGCGAAAATATAAGCTTCATTTTTAAAGTGATTGATGGCTATGATGTTTTGATATACTGCGTAATAGATGTCAGGAATTTCAATAGAGTTTTCTTTTTTTGAAATTTCTACATCTTCAAAATACTTTACTGCATCATATGCTGTAAAGCCAAAAATACCATTGTTGATGAACTTGAACTGTTCATCTGTGTCTACTTTAAATTGTTTTGTAAACTTATGAATCTCATTTGTAACATCAGTCGTTTTAGTTTCAGAAACCGATTGACTGCCATCGGGAAATTTCTGAGTGATTATGTCATTTTCAACTTTAATAGATGCAATTGGGTTGCAGCAGATGTATGAAAAACTGTTATCGTTAGCATGATAATCACTACTCTCAAGCAAAATACTATTAGGATACTTATCTCGAATCTTCAAGTATATGCTTACAGGCGTAATGGTGTCTGCAAGTATTTTTTTGTAATGTGTTTTTAATTGATACATAATATAAATTAAAAAAGGCTTGTCGTGAATGACAAGCCTTTAGATATTTTTAGTTTAAATATACAATCGGGTTAATTCACGAATGTTAGTTTCGAAAATTCCACCACCAAGTATTATTTAAAATTGAGTTCATTTGTTTTGTTTGTTCAAATATAGAAATGAAAATGTAATAATCAAATGTTATCATAAAAAATATGATAAAATTCAAAAAATATCGTTTTAAGGGTGAATAAAAAGTTTTGTTAAAGTTTACGTTTAATATATACAGATAGTTATTTTTATAAGATGAAGCACACATTAGCCCTTTTTGTTTTACTATTAGTTTCTTGTAAAACAGACAAGAAAACAGATACAGCTCAAACAAATGACATAAAAACAGAAACATCAACAAACAATGATGTTAAACTTGAAATTCATGATTTTAATGGTCTTGAGCCTTATTTAAACAGAACTGATGACAAAATTTATGTTGTTAATTTTTGGGCAACTTGGTGTGCACCTTGCATAAAAGAACTACCTCATTTTGAAGCATTAAATGCTAATTATAAAGGTGAAAATGTAGAAGTAATACTAGTAAGTTTAGATTTTCCACATCAATTCGAAACTAAATTAATACCCTATATCAAAGAGCATGATTTAAAATCTAAAATTTTGGTTTTAGATGATGTTGATATGAATACTTGGATCCCAAAGGTTGATGAAAATTGGGATGGTGCTATTCCAGTTACCATAATTTACAATAAAGATAAACGTAAGTTTTACGACCAAACGTTTACTTACGAGATATTAGAAAACGAGTTAAAACAATTTTTAAAATAAAAACTATGAAACTTATTAAAACACTATCTATACTTGCAATTGTAGTAGTTGTAAGTGCATTTTCGGTTAACTCTAAGGCTTCCCCTGGATATGAAGTTGGAGATGTAGCCACAGATTTCAAACTTGAAAATATTGATGGGAAAAAGGTCTCTTTAGCAGATTATACTGAGGCCAAAGGCTTTATTGTAATTTTTACTTGTAATACTTGTCCGTATGCTGTACAATATGAAGATAGAATTATTGCGTTAGATAAAAAATATGCATCTAAAGGTTATCCAGTAATAGCAATTCAGCCTAATGATCCAAATGTACAACCTGGAGATAGCATGGAAGCTATGAAAGCAAGAGCAGTATCAAAAGGATTTACATTTCCTTACTTAATGGATGAGGACCAAAAAATTTACCCTCAATATGGAGCTAATAAAACGCCACATGTTTATATTCTTGAAAAAACTAATAAGGGTAATATTGTTAAATATATAGGCGCTATTGACGATAATTATAAAGATGCTTCAGCTGTAAATGTCAAGTATGCTGAAAATGCAGTAGACGCTCTATTAGCCGGTAACGAAGTTCCAGAAACAACAACTAGAGCTATTGGATGTTCAATTAAGGTTAAAAAAAGTAATTAACTGTAACACACCAAATTTTTTACTGTCTTTATAATAAATTACAAAGAAATGTTAATTTTGCTAAAAAATTAATGTATGGCAAATTTGACTCAAGAAGAGTGGAAGCAACAATTGGTTAATGATCCTAATGCAGTAATATTAGATGTACGTTCTGATGAAGAAGTCGCTGAAGGGATAATACCGAATGCAATTCAAATAGATATTTATAAAGGGCAAGGGTTTATATATAAACTTGAGGAATTAGATAAAACCAAAAATTACTATGTGTATTGCCGTTCAGGTGCTAGAAGTGGTCAAGCATGTGCAATCATGAATCAATTAGGTTTTAAAAATGCCTATAATCTTTCTGGAGGTGTTCTTGAGTGGAATGAGTACCTTGTAACTAACTAAAGTTAATTTATTATGAGACGAGTACTTTTTGTTTTAATGGCCTTTATGGTATTTAATTATAGCTGTAAAGAAGAAAAGCAAACTTCAAGTACCATTGAAGTGATTTCTCCTCAGGAGATGCAAGAAATTTCTCAAATTGAAGGTGTGCAGTTAGTAGATGTTAGGACACCTGAAGAATATGAAGAAGGTTATATTGAAGGGTTTCAAAATATAGATTATTTTTCTGAAAATTTTAATCAAGAAATTGAAAAGCTTGATAAATCAAAACCAGTAATAGTATATTGTAAATCTGGAAATAGAAGTGGGAAATGTGCAAAAAAAATGGAAGAAGCAGGATTTTCTAAAATTTATGATTTAGAAGGCGGTATTACTAAATGGGCGTTTGAAGGTTACGAAATACGAGTGAACTAGTTTATTTTCTTTATATTAGACTTTAATAAACTCCTCTTTTCTATCGATTTTCCTTAAGTGGATATGTGTAACTATTATAAATGGAAGATCAAGAATTTCAAAATAAGATTAAACGATTGGCTTATAGCTCAATTCTATATTGCTGTTCTTTAATGCTAATAGGCTTTGTTCTTCTATTGGTTTATCTTAATGTAATTCCAATTAATAATTCCAACGATTATTTAGACAATTCTTATGTTATTGATTTAGATTTTAAAGAGCCTTATCAAGCCTATTTTGATGTCTCTTTTTTAGATGATTCTGAAGACAATTTAGAAATTAAATTTGGCTATGAATTATTTAAAAATACACCAAATTATATTGGTCCCAATAATGATAATTTAGAGAGAGCCTATGCAGGAAATAACTTATCGTGTAATAACTGTCATTTATATGCAGGGACAAAAAAATATGCAGGACCACTAATTGGCATAATTCAAAGATTCCCGCAATTTAGAGGAAGAGAAAATAAAATAGGTACTATAGAGGAACGTATTAATGGATGTATGGAGCGAAGTATGAATGGGAGAGTGATGCCAAAAGATAGTAAAGAAATGAAAGCTATTATTAGTTATATGAAATGGTTAGGGAGAGATGCTCCAGAAGATGGTAAATTTGAAGGCACTGGGTTTCTTACAATTGAAATCCCTAAAAGACCTGTTGATTTAACAAAGGGGGAAAGTATATTTAGTAATATGTGCTCAGTTTGTCATGGCGAAAACGGTGGCGGTGAAAAGCTGCCAAATTCCAATGTCTACAAATATCCACCTCTTTGGGGAGATGACTCCTTTAATAATGGAGCAGGAATGAATCGTGTTATTACAGCAGCTAATTTTATAAAAGGTAATATGCCATTTGGAACAACTTACGACTCGCCAGTATTAACTGATGAAGAAGCCTATGACGTTGCTGGATATATTAATCAGCAACATAGACCAACCAAGCCAAATTTAGAATTGGATTTTCCAGATTTAAAGAGAAAACCTGTATCTACACCATATCCTCCTTATGTAGATGATTTTTCTATTAAACAGCATCAATTAGGACCTTTTCAGCCTATTATGGAATTCTATAAGATGAAGTACAATATGATTAAGAAAAAATAGTAAACTTTTAATTTTCAAATGATTAAAAATTAGTTTATTAAGTTTTCTGTTATTAATTGATTATATTTGAAGGTATTCCCCTTTCGATAAGCCCCATTTGAGTTTAGACTAACTATTAAAACTATATCATATGGAATCAAAATCGAATTCAAGAAGAAATTTTTTAAGCTCTGTTGCTTTAGGTGCTGCAGCTGGAGGTCTCTCAATGTTAGCAAATCCATTACACGCTTCTACAATACCATTAGCTAAAAAAGAATTGCACGAAGCTGAAAAATGGATAGAAAAAATTAAAGGAACTCATAGAATTGTATATGATGGTTCTACACCTCATGATGGCTTTCCTATTGCTTGGAATTGGGCTTTCTATTTAACAAATAATGAAACAGGCGTTCCTGATGAAGAAATTACGGCAATGACAGTGATACGTCATAGTGCCATTGCATTTGCTTTAAAGAGTAGTCTTTGGGAAAAATATAAATTGGGAGAGTTCTTTGGTATTAATGACAATTCTACTGGAAAGCCATCGTTAAGAAACCCTATGTATGAACCACAGGAAGGTGATTTTCCACTACCTCCTATACAAGGGATAAAGGACTTACAAGCTCGAGGAGCAATGTTTTGTGTATGTAATTTAGCTTTAAATGTATATGCTGGCTTTATAGCTCCAGATGCAGGAGTGGATGCTGATGAGCTTTATAAAGAATTTGTTTCTGGGGTGTTGCCAGATATCCAAATAGTACCTTCAGGTGTGTGGGCACTTGGACGAGCACAACAAAAAGGATGTGGATATATTTTTGCAGGTAACTAAAAAAACAGAGAAATGAAAAAAATAGCAATATTAATTTTGTCATTATTTATGATGGCAAACTTAACAGCTCAAGAAAAGCCAGTAAAAATAGTATTTGATGTTACAAGCGCTAACGAAAAGGTTCATGGTGCAGCAGTTAGACATGTAAAGGCCATGTCTAAAGCATACCCAGATTCAAAATTTGAAGTTGTAATGTACAGTGGAGCGATTAATATGGTTTTAACAAATAAATCATCAGTTGCTTATGATATGGAAGCTTTGACAAAAAATAAAAATGTGTCCTTTGTAGTTTGCGAAGGAACAATGAAACGTCATAAAATAGATAAATCTCAATTGATTTCAGGAGTAACTACAGTTCCTGATGGAATTTTAGAAATTGTTGAAAGACAAGCACAAGGCTGGGGTTATATAAAAGAAAGTCAATAATAAAAAGGCAACTTAATTTAAGTTGCCTTTTTTAGCTTATTACTTATTATTGTTTTAATATCTGTTTGCTTATCTAAAGCTAATCGAGCAAATTGAAACAAGCTTTTGCATCTATCTAAGTTTTGTTCTGGATAGCTTACCTTGTAATAGATATTACCATTTAAATAATCGGTTAATGCTCTTAAACCATGTATAAAAGGCATTAAGACACAGCTTATAGATAAGTAATCTATCTCTATTTTACTTAGAAAAGAGCCATTACTACTAACACCATCAATAAATGCTTCAAAAAGCTGTATGTTGAATTTAATTTTTGAAAGCTCTTGTTCATCTTCATTAGCCTCACTTACAATAGTTCTAACGGAATCTCCAAAATCATAATGAAAATAACCTTTCATAATAGTGTCCAAATCTATAAGGCACAATCCTTTATCATTATTATCGAAAATGATATTATTTAGCTTCGTGTCGTTATGGCAAATACGTTTAGGCAAATTGGCATCGTAGAAATTTCCAAAATCGTTTAGATGTTTTTCGGCAAATGTTATTTCTGTGTTAGCAATTGATTTAAGCTTTGTTGATGTATTCTTTATAGCTTGTTTAAACTCAGTAATTCTAAAAGGAAGATTATTTAAATTTGGAAGCGTGACCTCATAATTATTGATATCTTCATCTTTTAGTAATTGGTGAAAACGATTTATAATTCTTCCTGCCTCAAAAGCTATTTTTTTATTTGATGTGAAATTATAAGCTATACTTTTTGGAATAAAAGTCATTAGTCTCCAAAAACTATCACCATATTCAAAATAGTTTTTATCGGTTTTGGTTTTAAGTAAGCTTAATTCGGTATAATCAATTGCTTTAAGTTTCTTTAAAGCAGTTTCCATGTTTTTGTGAAGCCCAACTACATTTTTAAAAACATTAGTGTTTATGCGCTGTAAAATGTATTTGGGCTTAGTGTTTTCTTTAACTAGAAACGTATCGTTTATGTAACCTTGATTTATAATCTTGAAGGTAACATTGGAAATATCAATGCTAAATTGGTTAATAACATGATTTAACGTATCAAGGTTCATAATGATTTATTTCCAAAGTGGTGTTGGATATATCTTCTGGTCAGTTAATCGCTTTAATGTATTAACCGCTTCGGCTTTATCTTCATAATAAGTTACTCCAAACCATTCACTGTTAGTAGTAATTACATTAATATCAATTAGTCCGCTTGCCATCATTTCTTGAGCTACAAATGGAATGTATATTTCACTTTTCTCTAGGTTTTCAGGTATTTGCAAGAAGTTACTAAAATAGGTTTCTATATAATCAAAAATTGAGGTGTTACAAATCCAAAAATTCATAGAGACTATGGTGTCAGGATGTAAAGTATTACCTGATTCGGTATCAATAATTTTACCATCAACAGCTTCAATTTTTGTATGCTCTTCAATAGATACTAGATGACCATCATCAACACTACAAACACCTCTTGAAACCGAACCATGCTCAGAAAGAGTATCTTTTAAATTATAACCAACTATTGCATAAGTTTTATTTGAGTTGTTATTTTTTATAAAATTGGAAGCGCCTTCAAATGCTTGTTTACCATAATAGTCATCAGCATTGATGATTACAAAATCAGAATTCACCACATTTCTTGCAGACCATACTGCATGGGCTGTTCCCCAAGGTTTAGCTCTCTCGGTTGTATCAATAGTAAGACCTTTAGGTAAGTCATTTATATCTTGTACAACCACGTCAAGTTGGACGGCGTTTGGTAATTTTGGTGAGAGGTAATTTTCTAGAAATTCTTTGTTTTCAGCTCTAGTTACCAAAACAATATGAGTAAAACTGTACTTAATGGCATCGTAAATACTAAATTCTAATAAAAATTCTCCAGCTGGTCCTAAGTCATCAAACTGCTTTAACTTTCCGTAACGGCTCCCACTTCCAGCAGCCATAAGTAATAAGGTCATAAATTAAATTTTTTGTAAAAATATAGTTTTAAAAAGAAAATGGTAAGCAAAATAATTTAAATCTTACAATGAAAAAGAAATAAAAATGCTTTTATATTTGGTGATACACGTCATTAAAAGGGACTCTAAATCTTGGTCCATAAATACCTTTATCATCTCGTTTTCCGCAACCAATTATCATATTTATTTCAGCACTCCAAGGTATTCCTAAAATACGTTTTACTCTTAGTGTGTCGCTACCTTCCATTGGACATGTGTCATAACCAATAGCAGCCATACTTATCATAAAATTTTCAGCAGCTAATCCAGCGCTTTTGTGAGCAACAATACGCATATCGCTTAATCTTGCTTGTCTATAAATTGGACGAAACAATCCAATAACTTGAAATACCAAGTATTTAAGCACTCCAAAAATCCCTAAAAAATCGAAGTATGTTATTGGCATTATTTTTTGATAATAGTTTAATGCCATTTTTTTTCGTTTTTGTAATCTTTCTTCTAAATCGGGTTTATCAAAGGCTTTGTTTAAAAAATCAATATTTGCTTTACAACGTTTACGCCATAAATCTTTTCTCGCTACTATAACTACCATTTGTTGCGATGTTCTTGCGGCATTTTGATTAAAACACGCATGAGCTAATTTTTTAATAACAACTTCATTTGTTACATGGTAAAATTCCCATAATTGTAAGTTGCTACTTGTTGGTGCCAATACTGCATTTTCAATACATTGTTTTACTTTATTGGTATCTATTGGCTCATCTTTATAAACCCTACATGAGCGTCTATATGCAATAGCTTCTGAAACAGTTTTTTCCATTGGAAGAGATTTTTGTAAAACTAATTAAAATATGATGGAATAAAGTTTATTACCAATAACATATCCTAAATTTAAAAGATATACAATAAATAACAATAAGTAATCAGCTACATTAATTTTTTTGAGTGCAGTAGAATCATAGTTTGTAATAGAATACAATTGTTAGCTGAAATTATCCTAACAAATATCATAAAAAAAGACAAAAAAGCCCTGTATCTTTAAATGATAAAATCGCTTTAAATCAATGTACAAATTACCTAAACTAAAAAGATAATTAAATGGGACATTCTAAACCGCAAAATCTAAAGTGGGCCATTGGTAAAACACCATTAATTGAGCTTAAATTCACATTAAGAGGTCAAAATAAGACAATATATGCAAAGTATGAAAGCATTAATCTAACAGGGAGTATTAAAGACAGGATGGCATATCATATCGTTTGCGAGTCCTATAAAAGAGGTGATTTAAAGGAAGGTGACGAAATTGTTGAAGCTACTAGTGGTAATACTGGAATTTCATTTTCAGCTATTGGTGCAGCTTTAGGGCATCCAGTAACCATATTTATGCCAAGCTGGATGAGTGAAGAGCGAAAAATGCTTATTAGAAGCTTTGGTGCAAAAATTAGATTGGTGTCTAAAGAAGAAAACGGATTTTTGGGAAGTATTGATTTGGCTGAAGAATATGCAAAGACAAAAGACAATATCTTTTTGCCTCATCAATTTAGCAATGAGTTTAATTGTCAGGCACACTATTTAACAACAGGTCCAGAAATAGCATCTCAATTAAAGTCTATAGAAAAAAAAATAAATGCATTTATTGCTGGAGTTGGCACTGGAGGAACTGTTATGGGTACTGGGAAATACTTAAAAGAGCGTTTTCCTGAAGTTAAAATTCACCCATTAGAGCCTTCAAATTCACCTACATTATCAACAGGTTATAAAGTAGGAAGTCACAGAATTCAAGGAATATCGGATGAATTTATTCCAGAAATAGTAAAATTAGATGAGTTGGATGATGTTATTAAAGTAGATGATGGAGATGCAATTATCATGTCACAAAAATTATCAAGACTAGGTTTGGGAGTAGGAATATCTTCTGGAGCAAATTTTTTAGGAGCTGTAAAACTTCTTGAAGGTTTGGAAGAAGACGCTACAGTTGTTACCATTTTTTGCGATAGTAATAAAAAATACCTATCTACTGATTTGCTGCATGACGAACCTATAAAAGATGGATTTATCTCCACTGATGTACAATTAAAATCATTTAAAATGATTCCTAACGTTATGAAATAAAAGATATAAATTTCGTGAATTGTTTTTTTGAAAAAACTTTAATTGAAATTAATAAAAAACAAACCTCAACTATTTACAATTAAATAGTTGAGGTTTGTTTTTGTGGAGTCTACGGTACAAAAGTCGAACTTTTTTGATGATGATTTATTAGTATTAAATAAATTAAACCCTACTGAACCCTAATAGATGCAACAGAACCAATAATCGTTTAAATATTAATTGATATTTTAATATAAAAGTAATTCACACTAGATAAAATATAAAAGGAGTATAAGTAAAATTAAAAACAAAGCAATTAATTATACACGGTGTTGGCGGTAGTTTTTTTATTTAAAGTTTGGAATTATGTTTTTTTTAATATATTTGTACCGAAAGAACCAAAATAGTACATATATATTTATGAATGTTAGAACAAGAATATTAAAAATTGCAAAGAAAAAATTTTTAAAAAATGGCTTCTATAAAGTTTCAATGGATAGTCTTGTTAAAGAACTAAGGACGAGTAAAAGTAGTCTCTATAATCATTTTTCTTCTAAAGATGAACTTGTAAAAGCCGTTATTGATCAATTAAATATTGATATTAATTCTGCTTTAGATGAAATAGTAAATAATGATAAATTAAGTTTTAAAGGAAAGTTAATTGAAGTATCTGAATTTACTAAAAATCTTCTAAGTAATGTAAGTGAAGAGTTTTTGAAAGATTTAGAGATTAACACTCCTGACATTTGGGACTATTATCAGCAAACAAGAATTGAAAGAATCAACAACTATTATAGAAAACTATTTGTAAATGGTGTTGAAGAAGGCATTATAAGAGATGACATTAATATTAATGTTGTTCTTACCGTATATATGAATTTGATGGAATTGCCTTTAAAAACGCAATATCAAGAATTTTTAGGCCTCAATAATCAAAATATTTATGAGTTAACCACCGATATATTTTTAAATGGAATAATAAAGGAATAAAAAAATTTTAACCATAATGATACTAAAAAAACCATTATAGTACATAAAAACCACAAATATGAATATTCATAGAATTGAAACAGGAAGAGTTAGGATTAAAGAGAATCAAATTAAAAGGACAAAGGGAATTATTCCACCAATGCTTAATATATTATTTGGAAAAAAATGGGCAGAATGGGTGCCTATTTATGCATGGGTAATTGATCATAAAGAAGGCGTCATTGTAGTTGACACAGGTGAAACGCATAAAACGAGTATTAGGGGCTATCTTCCTAAATGGCATCCTTATTACGCATTTGCAGTAGATTTTGATGTTAAACCAGAGGATGAGATTGGTCCTCAGTTACTAAAAATGGGAATCAACCCGGATAAAGATGTTGAAAAAGTAATAATGACACATATGCATACAGATCATGCTGGAGGATTGCATCATTTTCCAAATTCAGAAATATTAATTGATAAAAATGAGTTTAAGAATGCCTCAGGATTAAAAGGGTTATTAGCTGGTTATTTACCTCATAGATGGCCAAAGTGGCTCAAACCTACTTTAATAGATTTACCAAACGATCGTTATTTTACATTTAACAGGAGTATGCCAATAACTAAAGATGGAAAAGTAATGATTGTCGCTACCCCAGGTCATGTAGCAAATCATATATCTGTAATCGCAGAAGTAGATGGGGTGCATTATTTTTTAGCAGGAGACACATCTTATACACAAGAAAATTTGTTAAATGAAATTCCAGATGGCATTGGAACCATTGAAAGTGTGAATACACTTAAAAATATACTCTCCTTTTCGAAATTTAACCCGACAATTTATTTACCATCTCACGATCCATTGGTTCCAAAAAGAATGACTAACAAAGAGGTTATTCCATTTATAGAAAAAATTAAACTTTCAAAGAATTAATGTAAAAGCATAGAAGATCAAAAATAATTATTAACTATAAAAACAAATATTATGGAACGAATTTCGTATCGAGATATTCCAAAAGGAATGTTCGAAAATTTAATGACAACTGAAGACTACATAAATAGCTCTTCATTAGAAACACATTTGCTCGAATTAATCAGATTAAGAGTAGCGCAAAAAAATGGCTGTGCCTATTGTGTAAATATGCATCACAAGGAGCTTAAACATCTTGGAGAAACTGATTTAAGACTGTCATCCTTATGTGTCTGGAAAGAGACACCATATTTTACCGAAAAAGAAATGGCAGTTCTCAGCTTAACAGATGTGCTTACTAAATTAAGTAGAGACCCATTACCAGAAATAGTTTTTGATGAATTGATTCCTCATTTTAACAAAGAGGAAATTTGTTATCTAACCTTAGCTATTTCTCAAATCAATACATGGACTAGATTAATGAAGACATTCAAATTTACTCCGGGAAATTATCAGGTCAAGAATTGGCATAGTCATAAAATGTAGATTAGTAATAGCGGTCTAAATTTATCAAACTGCTATTACTTTTTGAAAACTATTTCTTTTACGAAGTCAGAAATTACTGCCAATGTCGTTGTGTATGTTTAGTTCGTGGTTAAGTAACTAATTTAGCAAATAAATCACAGATAGAAAGTCCTCGTGGACTTTCGTAAATTAGCTAATACAAGCAATTAATTTTATACGGTGTTAGCACTTATTTTTCTGTTTAATACTTTAATTCCAAGTGTTATTAAGATTACTATTAATACAATAAAAAATATACTTGTTGAAATGCTTTTTATAACTGAAAATATATTAGTTGTATAAACTACAGTCTCTTTCAATTCGGGATAGTTTTTAAGCAATGTGATAATTCCGATATTTTCCAAATAATCTGCAATTCCGGCAATTATTGGTATTACGCAGAGATAAATATATGGGGAATTTAATTTGTTCAATTTTTTCAATAAATATCCCAAAAGCAGACAGTAAGAAAGTCCGAATAGCAGTGGGTAAATCATATCAACAGGTATTTGGTTGGTTAGATATGTCAAACGTCCATTTTCTCCAAGCGAAGTGAATAATTCACTTACATAATTCAAATTATATCCTGTGGGCATCATATCCAATAATTTCATTCCGTTAGAGAATTCCATTGTTTTGGGAATTGTAACAGCCAGCATAAAGGTGTAAACAAGATTTGTCAAGATAAAAAGTCCTAAAACCTTTTTGCCTGAAATATTCTTTTCTATGAATTTTATTAATCGTTTCATTTTTTTTTTTTTTCAAATAAGTGCTAACGGTCTAGTATAGGATCAGTAGCGCATTAAATGCACTTATCTTTCGAATAGAAGATGCTTAATTTAATGCAAAAAACGGTCTGAGTATTCACCCAAACCGTTATTGCTTTTATACATTGTTAGTGGTTGTTTTAATCATTATCATGAGCCATAGTTGAGCCTGTAGCTTTACGAACATAAAGAATAGCATCTCCATAATTTTTAACCATTATAGAGTCAGTTGTCATAAAATTATTTTCTCGTACTTTCATTTTTGGAATTTGAGTACTATTAATATCCAAAAAAACAATATCAGAATTGGTTGCATTGCCTATTTTAAATGCTAATGTTCCTTCAACTGATTCTGGAATAATACCCTTAGGCTGTCCTTGAGGGTATGACCATACTCCTTGATTGTAGAGGACAAGGATAGAATAATATTTGTCTCCATAAGATTTTTTGAGTAATTCACCCATCCATGTCCTATCTGTTGATTTAAGCTGAAGATGTTTATTAGC
This sequence comes from Flavobacteriaceae bacterium S0862, assembly GCA_023015825.1. Lineage (GTDB taxonomy): Bacteria > Bacteroidota > Bacteroidia > Flavobacteriales > Flavobacteriaceae > Pontimicrobium. The sequence continues at coordinate 44,779 of JALKAW010000011.1, forward strand.
TGCCCATATAATTACTTTGTTATATTTTTTTAGATAGAAGTTTACATTGTCAGCCATAATCGAATCTCTAATTGAGCTACTTTTTAAATAATTGGGGTGAGAAAGTATCTCAGGGAAGTTTTTTGGTGTTAGAGGCGGAGCTGATTCAATATAAATTAATGATTTTAAATTGGCCTCAATATTCTTCAACCACTGATATATTTTAGGAGTTATTTGATTTTTTAATGTTTTTAATTCAGTTACTGATTTTTTCAAATATTTTAGCGAATCTCCAGTTACTGTCAGAATATTTTTATCCTTGAGTATTGTTATTGCGCTAATGAGATTATCATAGGCTACAGCAGAAATTTTATCTCTAATAAGCTCAGCATTGGCAGCATGTATATTCATTGATTCCGCACCTGTCATTTGAGGGTCGAAACCATGAAAATGGAGTGTATCACCTTTTTTAGCAGTTTCATCTAAATAGCTTATTAATGATAAATATTCTTTACTATTTGCCCATGTTGATTGAATTCCAATATTTGCGGCTTCCTTTTTTGAGCGAGTAGTAAGAGCAGATAATGTTTTTTCAACAGCAAGGAAATCGGATTCCATTAATATTGCTTCAAATCCTAATTCTTTATGAAGGTGTTTGATAATTTCTGTCTTCAATTCAAATAGTTTGCCATCTCCATGCGTATACTCACCTATCCCAACTATTGTTTTATCATTGAGATATGAATCTAAAGCATAATAATTATTATCCAAGCTCTTTACATTTTGTTCTATACTTCTTTGTTGATTGCATGAAGTTATGATTGTCAAAATACTTAAGAGCGATAAACTTAATAATTGAGGTGTTTTTAACATATCCTTGAAAGAATTAGATTACTACTTTACGCTAATAACCACTAACGCAGGGCTATGTGAAGCCACGTTTTGGATTTTAAAAGTAAGCAATTTATTGCATACTTTTAGAATACAAATTAAACGTGGACAGGTTGCATATAGCTATTGATATGTAAAGTTTTCTTCGATGGCACCAAAAGGTGA
>JALKAW010000012.1 GCA_023015825.1 Flavobacteriaceae bacterium S0862
AAAGCCAGTGTACAACACCGTGTATAATTAATTACTTGTTTATTAACTACTTATGAAAGTTCTCGCAGACTTTAAATGTAGTTTTTATTTACTAACTTTAGTGCTAAATCACGCAACGAAATCATACACAAACACGTTATACTCAATTACAAAAAAACAAAAATGAAAATCAAAATAAACTTCTTTTCAATAATTGGGTTATTATTATTCTCCAATTCATTCTCTCAACAAATACAATTAGATTCACTTGATTTGCAAATTCATCAAGTAATAAAGGACTTCGAAATTCCCGGACTTTCGATTGGCATTGTTAGGAATGATTCTATAATATTTTCCAAAGGATATGGAAATTTGGAAATACATAATGAAAGAAAAGTTGATGTAAATACAATTTTTGGAATAGGTTCAATTTCTAAATCATTTACGGCTTTAACGTTGGGAATTTTAGTAGATGAAGGTAAAATTGATTGGGATGATAAAGTTAAAGAATACCTACCATATTTTGAATTATACGCTCCTTATGTAACAGATAATTTTACGATAAGAGATTTACTCACCCATAGAAGTGGTTTGAAAGATGTTAGTGGAGGAACTCTTTGGTATCACTCAGATTATTCAAGAGTAGAAATTATAAAACGACTCAAATATTTGGAGCCTGCGTCTAGCTATAGAGAAAAGCCAGCATATCAAAATGTAATGTACGTTGTTGCTTCAGAAATAGTGAAAACTGTTACTGGAACATCATGGGATAGTTTCCTAAAAGCTAGAGTATTTGATAAATTAATAATGAATAATAGTACATCGCTATCAACAGAAAGAGAAGCTAACATGAATCTAGCACAACCGCATATTTGGAATGAAGATTACAAAAAGGTTGCAATAATTCAAGAAAAAGGAGATAATCTTGCTCCTGGAGGATTTATCTATTCGTCAGCAATTGAAATGTCAAATTATATGAGATTAATGTTGAACAATGGAGTCTTTGAAAATGATACGATTGTTAGTCCAACGATAATCAAGGAAATTTTTAAGCCTCAATTTATTTATGCTGATGGAGGCGTTTTCAAAAATGAATTTTCGTCCTATGGGTTCGGTTGGTGGCTCACCCCAGTTAATGGCCATAAGGTGATAGAGCATAGTGGTGGGATTGACGGAATGTCGGCCCAGCTTGTAATGATCAAGGATATGAACATAGGGTTTGTCATTCTTACTAATGCTTCTAAAGAACCTTCAACTTTTTTTTTAAGAGCTTTGTTATTGGGTGAGCTTCTTGATGAAACTGTCCCTGATAATTTTTATTCTAGAGTGAAAGAATGGAGGGAAAACCGAATAAAAGAGAAAAAAGAATCTTCCAAAAACCTTTTAAAAACTGCTAACACAAAACCTTCATTAGCAATTAGCGAATATTCTGGAAAATATACTGATAGGATGTATGGTGACATATTAATAAATAAATCCAATGAAGACGAATTAGAGATTCTATTTTCCCATACTAAAGTATTCAGAGGAAAATTGAAACATTGGCATTTTGACACCTTTAAAATCGACTGGTATGACATACGTGTTCCTGATGGTTTTTTAACTTTCAATTTTAATTCAAAAAGAGAAATATTAGGATTCTCTATTGATCAAGAAAATTTACTTGACGTTGATTTCGGAGAACTAAACATATTAAAAAATAAAAACTGAGTATAACAACGTGTATAGTTCATTGCTTCTGAATCACTAACCGGAAGATCCCAATAATATTAGTATATTTCCTAAACGGAAACATTTGCGATCACAGCATCGCGCTTTTTCCCTACTGCGAATTTTCAGCCACGCCAAAAAAGCGTGGCTTCATCTGAACGCAAAAGCGCTCAGCTGAAATTCGCAACAAACCATACACGAACACGTTACCTGCAAGCTAAAAAACAGAAAGAATCGAATAATTTTTATATGTACAACCAAAAACTAGATAATTATGAAGGCAATATTGATTATTATCGTTTTGAGTTTATTATCTAACAAAATTACTTCACAAACAAACGAAATTGTAAACCCAAAAGGAAAATGGTTTTTTGGTGTAGAAATGGGGACAAACAAAATCAACTCTTTTTACAGTGGTGAAACCAAGACTTCTTTTCAAGGTGGTATTTTAACAGAATACTATTTCGCAAGACATTGGAGCATGTCTGCAAGGATAAAATATTTTGAAACTGGCGTTTCCTTTAATCAGCCAAATTCTAGTTTGTTTGGTATTCCATTAACTGATGCAGGTTCTGGTACTTTTAAAGGCAATGTAATAGCAATACCCATTGACATAAAATGGGAGTTTAGGATTTATAAAAATTTAGGAGCAAATCTTAAACTTGGTTATGCACTTAACATGGAAACTAAAAATACTTATAGTAATTACTCAAGCAATTTATCAACAGATTACCCAAAACAATACGGAAGTGTTAACGCTGGAGTGGGATTAAACTATTTTATAAATAAAAAAATGGCTGTATACATAGATGTCGAGAAATATAATGGAAGTAATAAAGGTCACACTGAAAGCATTTTGGGAAAATCATCTTATGAAGTAGAAAATGTTTTAATGAATCTTGGAATAAAATACAGTTTTAAATACTAGAGTAAAGCGGATACTAATGTTTCGAAAATCAGTTTAGTAGTTAACATCAGATTTTGAAATTAATAAAGCCAGCAGGTAACACCGTGTATAATTAATTGCTAGGTCACTGCCGACTTACGAACATTCCTGCGGAATATTCTATCTGTGATTTATTTGCTAACTTTAGTGCTTAAACCACGCAACTAACCATACACCAAACGTTGTGCTTCATTATAACCAACTGTTAACCAATGATAAAATTCTTTAGAAAAATACGCTACGACCTTATGGAGAAAAATAAAACTGGTAAGTATTTTAAATATGCAATCGGTGAAATTGTGCTTGTTGTTATTGGAATTTTAATTGCATTATCCATCAATAGCTGGAACTCTGATAGACTTCAAAATGCGAAAAACAGGCAACTACTACTTAAAATGTCTAATGAATTAAATCAGCATAGCGAGCGCATGAAATCATCATTGGATTCTGCACGTGCTTTTAAATTTAGACTAATTTACATAGATAGCGTTTCTAATATATTGGACAAAGGAATACAACCTAATGATTTTGAATATTTAGTCAAAGCCCCTCGTTATTACACGATAACACTTAACCTCAATACTTTTGTATTTGAAGAGCTCATAAATACGGGGAGTTTATATGCTTTAGGAACTGATAGTTTGGTGACAAATATTCAGAATTACTACCAGCGCTGTGAAAAAGAAAAGTTTTATAATCTAGAGTTTGGAAAGACTGTATTAGACTTGCAAAAACCGTGTTTTGATGGTTTTTTTGATTTTGCATATTGGCATAATAAAAATCCCGAAAAGGCCATCGCTTTACACCCTTGGATTTTTGACCCTCAATCAGACCACTACAGATCATTTAGGAATTATACTAGTGAGTATAGAAGACATAATAGTATAATGGTTTGGAAATTAGAATCACTTAAGAAATATTGTGATGAATTAAAAAGGGCTATAAATAATGAGATTGGGCAACTATCAAATTCAATTTAAAGTAAAAGAATAACGAAAGCACAACAACGGCTATAAGTAATGCGGGACGAATTGCTAAAACCAAACTCCGCCCTTTTTATTCCGCTCGCAATTTGTATCTTTATTATAGTAAAATAACAAACATAAAAATGGCTCGCTTAGATCGGTGCTGAAATGAAAGGCAAATCATTTTAAAACCCGCACTACTCATAGCTAGGACCGTTGTGCTTCATTATGACCAACCAATAACCAATGATAAAATTCTTTAGAAAAATTCGATTCGACCTTATGGAGAAAAATAAAGCTGGAAAGTATTTAAAGTATGCGATTGGTGAAATAGTTCTTGTCGTCATTGGAATTTTGATAGCTTTGAGTATAAATAACTGGAATGAAAATAGAAAACGTCAAAATGAAGAAGTATTCCTTTTGATAGATATTAAAAAGAATTTGGAGACAATGTTAATGGATTTTACTTCTGACACAATTTACAATTCAAATGGTATTGTTCAATATGGTAAAATAGAACATTATATAGCTAATGATTTACCTTATTCAAATGAACTTGACAGTGTTTTTGGAATTTTGACTTTTTGGAGTAGTCCCTATATAACGGCTACTGCATATAACTCATTGCAAAATAAAGGATTGGACTTAATTAAAAATGAGGAGTTAAAGAATAATCTTATAAAATTATACGAAGTAGAATTACAAAGACTCATAGAGGATTATACAGCTGGCGAAAACCAATTGGGAAATGTAGTTGTTGAACCATATATAGTTAAAAAAGTAAAAAGACTTCATAACCAATCGCTGAGATTGGCAAGACCTAGCGATTTTGAAAGTCTAAAAAAAGATGTGGAGTTTACAAATATTTTGAGCCACATAATTAGACAAAGAAAAAGAGGAATTGAAATTTATAAAGATGTAATGAGCAAAATGAAAATTTCAATTGATGATATTGATAAGGAATTAAAAAAACGAAAGCACAACAATGGCTATAAGTAATTGCTTGGTCTCGCCTACTTCTGAAAATCCTCGGGGATTTTCACTTGGGTGTGTACTTGCAAAAATTAGTGCTAACCCACGTAACTACTTATAGCCGAGACGTTGTGATTCATTATCCAGAACTCGTATTAATTAATTATCCTACCTTTCCAAAAACAACTAACCAATGATAAAATTCTTTAGAAAAATCAGACAAAACTTGTTGATGGAAAACAAAACTGGAAAGTATTTTAAGTATGCTATTGGTGAAATTATTCTTGTCATGATTGGTATTCTTCTGGCTTTGTCAATCAACAATTGGAATGAGAATTTAAAAAACAACAAACTGGAAATTAGCTATTTGCAAAGAATATACGAGGACTTAGAAAATGACCTAATCCAATTTGACAGGACGACTAAATTAGCCGAAGAGAGAAATAAAAGAGTACTGTTTCTGGAACAAGCTATCGAAGATTCTCAATTGATTATAGATAATTCTGATTATTTTATTAAATCTATCATTTATGCCAACTACACTTTCAGACCCCCAATTTCAAATCATAGTTTTGAGGAAATAAAATCAAGTGGCAGACTTGCATTAATCAAAAATGAGGATTTAAGGGTTTCGATAGCTAAATACTACGATTTTGAATTTAACTATAGTCAGTTTGATTTTATGAAAGAAGATGTACAACTGAAATATAACGAATACTCGAGAGGCATTTTGAATCAAGAGCAGTTGAATTGGGTTATCACCACCTATTACATATCTGATTCAAAATCAGGTATTTCGGAAAAAGAATTGGATGATATTTACCAAAGGTTTCTAACAAAAAAGGAATTTCACTCAATCTTACCCCAAGTATTTGAAAGTAAGTATTACATGATAGAAGCGATGGATGATTCCAATAAACAAGCCGAAAAATTAAAACATGAAATTCATGACGAACTTAATATTATTTCAAATGTGAAGAAATAACGAAAGCACAACACCGTATAAAATTAATTGCTAGTGCAATCCTACTTACGAAAATCCTTGCGGATTTTCTATTTGGTTTGTATTTGCTAAATTAGGTGCTTAAACACGCAACTAATCTTATACAAACACGTTGGCAATAATTTAAGAAAACAAATGGGCAAGCAAGCTGAAAACCGATTAGAATAGGCAAAATATAACAAGAAACAATATGAAAACACATAGATTAATACTTCCCTTTACATTTGCGTTATTCTTATTGGTTACAATAACCAGTTGTAACGAAAAAATTAAGGAATCCGAAAATACACAAGCAACTTTACCCGCAATTAACAAAGAGGATCTCGAAGACGAAGTCTGGCTAATGGAAGAGCTGTACTGGGATTACGTAATGAAAAATGACACGATTGCTTACAAAAAACTTTGGCATAATGATTTTATCGGGTATCCAAGCTTTGGTGATGGAGTATCCGATAAAAGTAAAATAGCCTCCTGGATACCAGGATTGCACGAAGATCAAAGCCGAATATATAGTGTTAAACTTCATAAAAAAGCCGTGAATTCTATTGCTGATGTGGTAATTGTATTTTATGACTATGATCGATTTTGGACAGATAAGCAAAATAATATTTTAGAAAAAGATACATTTAAGATTACACACACATGGAAAAAATTGGGAGATACTTGGCTAATACTCGGTGGTATGGCCGCTGATAAGATTAAATGACTATGAAAAACTATTGCCAACACCGTATATAAAAAATTGCTGGTGTTTGGTTTAAACAAAGGTCGGTGCACGTTTGCTACATCTGAATTTCCTTCGGAAATTCCTCGCACGCAAACCCGCAACTTTCCATATACAAACACGTTATATTTTATTGGAAAGAGTAAATAAAATCTATTGAGATTCACATATAATAACCCTAATTTACTTTTCCTTAACTCACTTGAGTCTTTTAATAACTCATATTATTGATATATAAGACCTACATTACAGTTCTTATTGAAATTAAAACAAATAAAAGTAATGAAAAATACATTTTTAGTAATAGGCTTAATACTATCAATTAGTCAGGTTTTTGGACAAAGAACAATGGGTCAAAACGAATCTGCAGAATCACAACCTATTGAGCTAAACGAAGTTCATGAAATGGTGAAAAATTTAGCCAACTCAATTGCAGTAAATTATATTGATGGTAAAAAAGCACCTATTCTAAAAGAAAAACTATTGACAGAATTGAAAGAAGGGAAACTGGATAGTTTTAACGAAAAACAGGCTCTTGCCAAACATCTTTCTGAAATTTTAAAAACATGGAGTAATGACAAACATTTTAGTATTGCATTGGCAGGTCAACGCCAAATGATGCCTAGATCTTATGATCATTTTGCGAATCAAAATTATTTTTTCGAAAAACTAGAACACCTCAATGGCAATATTGCTTACATAAAGTTCAACCGTTTTATTCCTCCTGGAAATGCAGGTAGTTTAGTGGTTTCTGCAATGCTTTTTGCTGCAAATTCGGATGCCGTAATTATTGATTTACGCGATAACATGGGTGGTGCGCCACAAACGGTCGGTATATTGGCTGGCTTCTTTATGAAAGAGCCTACGTTAATAAACATCAATGATACTCGTGCTACTGGTGTTAAACAGGAAACTTGGTCGGTTGAAACCGATGTGATAATTAACTCGACTAATCAAGAGATTCTCACTACCGATTTAGAAAAGCTTAAAAATTCGCCCGTTTATATTTTAACGAGCGATTACACATTTTCGGCAGCAGAACTGTTTAGTTCTGCTTTACAAGGACATAAACGTGCTACAGTAGTTGGAGAAGCAACTGGTGGAGGTGGACACGGAATTCGTCCTTTTAAAATCGCACAAGGATTTACAGCCTTTATTCCTTTTAATCGTCATTATCATCCTGTCACGAAAAAAAGCTGGGAAGTAGTAGGTATTCAGCCAGACATTCCTTGTACTGCTGCTGATGCTCTAAGAGTTGCTCAAATTAGCATTTTGAAAGAATTACAAAAAAAGCCCAATCACGATACAAAAATTATTGATTATTTAAAAGAATTGGAAGCCCAACCAATTAATAAAATGGATTAAATCTGTTACTATATTAGCTGTTAAATCAAAATATGTATTTGAAACAACAAAATATAACAATGGCTATAATTAATACGGGGTTTAGTGCTTAAAATAAAGTTTGGGTATAACTATGAAGTCCGCCAAAACTTTTTGATTTGGCTTTATAACAAAAAAGATAAAACAAAATAAAAAGTTTTGGCTAAGTGCTTAATCGGAAATCCAGGAATTTAAATCCCCGTACTAACCATAGCCGAGACGTTGTGCTTCATTATCAGAAACCACTAACCAATGATAAAATTCTTTAGAAAAATTAGACAAAACTTACTTTCAGAAGGAAAAACTGGGAAGTATTTTAAATATGCTATTGGAGAAATAATCTTGGTGGTGATTGGGATATTAATTGCTCTTCAGTTAAATAATCTGAATGAAATTGAAAAAATTAATGAAACTGAACATATTTATTTAAACGCCCTTCATGATGAATTCACTAACAACCTCAAAGAGGTAGAAAGAGTAATGAAACTAAATGAACAAAATTTGAAAACCGCTCATACACTTTTAGGTAAAATGGGAACTGATAATCCAGATTTTACCGAAAAAGCATTTGACTCTTTAATGTACCGTACAATTATGAGTGAAATTCAATACCGTCCTAGTCCAGGTACTCTCATTGAGTTAATCAACTCTGGTAATTTAGGTATCATTTCGAATAGGGAGTTGCGATTAAAACTGGCCTCATGGGATGGAGTCCTTACAAGAGTCTTGTTTCAAGAAGAAGAACATTCCAAACCCCGTTATAAATTGATTGATTTAATGAATAAATGGGGAAACGGCAGAAAGTCCTTCATAAATGCATTAGGAAATAGGATGGACATGCCTAACAGTAATTTTAAGTCATCTAGCATAGTGCTGTTAAAGAATCTTGAATATGATAATCAACTAACATTCTTTTTTGCCACTGGTACTTTCCTGAATTCAAATTATTATTCTGATCTGAAGAACAATATTATAAAAACTCTTAAGATAATTCAAAGTGAACTTAATCAAAGAACTGACTGACGCTATTGATTGTGATTTAAATTAATAACGAAAGCACAACACCGTGTATAATTCATTGCGTCTGATTTTCCTTTCGGAAAATCTTTACTTGTGAACAAAGGGTTTCTTTCTTTTTACTAACTTAGTACACAACGCAACGAAACCATACATGAACACGTTGTGCTTCATTATCCAGAACTCGTGTTAATTAATTATCCTACCTTTCTAGAAACTATTAACCAATGATTAAATTCTTTAGAAAAATACGATACGACCTTATGGAGAAAAACAAAACTGTAAAATATTTGAAATATGCCATTGGCGAGATTATATTGGTAATGGTTGGTATACTTTTAGCCTTACAAGTTAATAATTGGAATGAAGAAAGAAAGATTAAATTAAAAGAGACAAAACTACTTATTGAACTTCGTTCTGATTTAGTTCAAAATGTAGATGATATTACAGGAAACCTTATTTATCTTAATATCACTAAAACCGCAAATGAAACCATTATTTACCATTTGGAAAACAATTTAGAATATAATGATTCTCTTGATTATCACTTCGGGAATTTGTATCCCTATATAACATTTAATCCTAACCAAACAACTTATGAAAGCTTGAAGCAGATAGGGCTTGATATAATTTCTAATGATTCATTGAGAATTTCTCTATCTGATCTATATGCAAATAGATTTGTATCATATAAAAAATTTGAAGATATATATATGTTAGAACACTACGAAAATTATATGAAGCCAATGATGATGTCAGAACTTACAGATCATACTGTTTACACTTCTGCTAAGCCAAAAAATTATGAACAATTCGTTGAAAAGGAACAAAACAAAGATGCTATGGTTCAAATGGCCGATATATGTGATAGTTATATCTTAATGCAATCACAACTTAGAGAAGAAGCTGAGCAACTAATAATCCAAATTGACAAAGAAATTAATGATAAAATTCTTTAGAAAAATTCGTCAAAACCTAATAATGGAAAACAAAACTGGGAAGTATTTTAAATATGCAATTGGAGAAATAGTTTTAGTGGTAATTGGTATTTTGATTGCATTGAGTATAAACAATTGGAATGAAAACAGGCTAGAAAAAATTGAAGAGCATTCTTTTCTTTCTAATTTACGTAATGAGTTTTCGCAAAATAAAAAAGCTTTAAAAACTGTTCTAGAAATGTTTGATAGATCTTTAAAAGCTGATTTTATAATTATGGATTTATTTGGTCAAAACAGAGAGGAATTAAAGCGGATAAATACAGACAGTATTCTTTCCCGTTCATATTATTATGAGAAATTTAACTCCTCAGAAAATGCACTTTCAGGTTTAATTCAATCTGGTAAGCTTCAACTTTTACAAAATGAAAAGTTAAAATATTTATTGTACGATTGGTCTAGAACTATATTAAGCGCAGAAGGTCTTTTTGAAGATTTAGATGTTAAAATAGAAAACGATGTAACACCCTATTTAACAAAGAATCATTCAATAAAGGATATTGATTATTATGGAGATTTAAAATGGAAATCAAAATCAATTTTAAAAAGTGATAAACTTAAAATATTTGAAGACATTGAATATGAAAATTTAATGAGTGATTTAACGTATAGAAAGCGAGCATATTATAATGCGTTAAAAACAGCAGACCTTATAATTGATAGTATTATTCAAGAAACAAAATCACAATGATAAAATTCTTTCGTAAAATACGCTACAACCTTATGGAACAAAATAAAACAGGTAAATACTTAAAATATGCAATAGGTGAGATAGTATTGGTTGTTATTGGGATATTGATTGCACTTTGGATAAATAGCTTATACCAGAATTACAGAAATAATGAATTAGCAAGTATTTATTTAAATGATTTTAAAAAGGATTTAGTTGCCGACACCATTACACTAAATGAAAGAATAATATATAATGAAAGATTCGTCAAACATATTGATACCATAGTATATACTTTAGCAACCAAAATTGAACTGTCAGATAAAGAATTATTACACTTTATGGAACAGCATAGAGCGATAATGAGGGAATCATACTTTATACCTGAAAAAATAACAATTAAACAACTTGAGTCCAGCAATGGCAGCCATCTAATTTCATCAAAAGAATTAAAGGATTTGCTATTTCAGTATTACACGATGAATGATAGATACGAGCAGAATGTAGAAAAAAGTGTTCAATTATATCAACATAATTTTTTTAATAGAGATTTTATGAAAGTTTATATTTCTGACAATGTTTTTATGTTATATGCCGGGTTGTCATTAAACAGACCCAAGTTTGATTTGAACAAGTTAAAAAAAGATGATGACTATATTTCAAGTCTTATTCATAAACGTGAAATTTCTGCAGAACAAAATTCAGGTTATGAGAGAATTAAGACCTTAGCAAAGAACATAATAAAACTCATAAATTCTGAACTCAAAAAGGACGAATTAAATTAAGCTAATGAATATTAAATGATTAAATTCTTTCGTAAAATACGCTACAACCTTATGGAACAAAACAAAACTGGTAAGTACTTGAAATATGCAATTGGAGAAATTGTACTGGTTGTTATTGGAATTTTAATTGCATTAAGTATTAATAACTGGAATGAAGTAAGAAAAAACAATACCAAAGAGCAACAAATACTAACTCAATTAAAAGATGAATACACTACTAATCTTTTACAATTAGAGCAAAAAATTACAAATCGGAAAAAAATAATTAAAGCGGCTAATAACGTATTACAATATATTGATGAATCGCTAAATATAAATAGTGATAGCCTGAATTCTCAATTAAATATAATGATTGGTGCGCCTACTTTTAAACCCATTGAAAATAACCTAATTAATTCTGGCGATATTATTTTAATTAGGAATAAAAAATTAAACCAATTACTAACTACGTGGCCGTCTAATGTTGATGCTGTGCAAGAAATTGAAAGAATCTGGCATGCAAAAATGTGGGAATCTGTGATACCCATATTCAATGATTTTGGCATACTCCGAAGTAGCTTTTATAAATGGTGGGAAGACGAACAAAATATTAAATGGATATTAGATGGGACTTATGACAATCCATTTCAAAAACCAAAAACAAGTAGAGCATTAATTACGAGTGAGATTTTAAATAATAAAGAGCTTGAAGGAATTATCTCTTTAGCAGTTTCAGTTAATTATGCAGCGAACCTACAATCTCAGGTCTTGCGTAAACGAATTTTGGAAATATTGGAGCTTTTGAAAAAAGAAATATTAGAATATTAACGAAAGCACAACAACGTGTATAATCAATGCTTCGCTTCTATTCCAATTAAAATTTATACATTTAATCATCTGATTTGCTACAACTGAAAATCCTGCGGATTCTAAGTCGCACAAATCATACACGAACACGTTGGCAATAATTTGACCAAATGCATCGCAAACAAAGTTCATATGAATATTAAAACTCTTAGAGAACAAAAACACCTCACTCAAGAAGAACTTGCTGAGCAATCTGGGCTTTCCATACGAACCATTCAACGTATAGAAG
>JALKAW010000013.1 GCA_023015825.1 Flavobacteriaceae bacterium S0862
TATTAGTTATATACCTATCTCATATACAGTATGCAATCTGGCATAGCCCTGCGATGATGTACATATCTCAAGTTGTGGGAATTGGAGCGTAGCGACAATGTAGCAACTTGAGTTCACCTTTTGGTGAATTGTACATCATCAATCCAAATAAACAGTCGTTTTAATGTCGTTTATTTATTGTTGTGAACTTTTTAGTTCTTCCAGATAGTGATGAATGTTTTGTTCTTCTCTAAAAATCGAATTTTTATAGTCTACATTATATTTTTCAAGAATCATGGAAATGTTATAGCCCATTGGATAATAATATCTATTATTAAAGATGTCCGATAGGTTTTTGTCTTTTGAAACCTCATACCCTTTAAACATATTTGTGATACCTTCCTTATCTTCTTGTGTAAAGAATGTTGCTTCAGGGTTATTTTTAGATAGATATCTTTTAGTTAATGATTCAAAATATCTTGCTTGTCCTTCAATAGTAATTTCGTAATCTTCAGCAATACGAATGTCAACATCGTATTCTCTTTTTATTCTTTCAATCCTCTGATTACGAAGTGAATCATATTTATTGAGATTTTGAATTAAGTCAGCTCCATCAATCCAAATTTCCTTCAACAGCTCATTTTCTTGTTTAACGCTTTCTTTATACCACTCAAGATCTTGGTGATAAGAACCAAGGAAATTATCAGGCCCTCCAGGCATATGTTTCGCCACTGTTTTGGCATATTCAAACATTTCTGGGATTGACCATTCATATGAATGAAATAGCTCGTGAATAACCATAATTGACCAATCTTGAATATCAACAAGGTCGTCTTGAAGGAATTTTTTGGTCAATTCATAACTCTGGAAGTATAGAACTGGTTGCATGTAGGCAAAGGAAGTACTGTCACTAGTCATACCATTATTAAACTTCAAACTGGTTGTATCTGTATACGTTTCTGGTAGTTTAATGACCGGTACTTTATTGAAAGTTAGCTCTTGTGGTCTATCGGTAATTTTACGAATATGTTCATTGGGCTTTAGTATGAAGGCATTTTCTCTTCTGTAATATACTGCCGGTGCATAAAAATCATTTTCTGCAAAGTCAGGCCAATGTTTTTGGGCTACTTCATTTTTGATGTTTATTAAATAGCTTAGATGTCTGAAATAGCTTTGATCCATTAAGGATTCATTTACTGCTTCATTCTTTGCAGTGTCTTTACACGAAAAAAAAGTAAGTAGCAGGAGGATAACTAAAGATTTTTTCATATTGTTTAATTATTCACAACGCAGGGCTATGTGAAGCCACGTTTTGGATTTTAAAAGTAAGCAATTTATTGCATACTTTTAGAATACAAATTAAACGTGGACAGGTTACATATAGCTATTGATATGTACAGTTTTTCTGGATGGCAGCAAAATGTGAATATTAGTTATATACCTATCTCATACGGCGTATGCAATCTGAGATAGCCCTGCGATGATATACATATCTCAGGTTGTGGGAATTGGAGCGTAGTGACAATGTAGCAACTTGAGTTCACCTTTTGGTGAATTGTAAATCATCGGTTTTGTGTATGATTTCGTTGCGTGTTTCAGCAACTAATTTAGCAAATACAAACCGAATATAAAATCCGTGAGGATTTTCGTAAGTAGGCGACAACTAACCATTAATTATACACGTTGTTGTGCTTTCGTTTTTTTTACTTCAATACATAGCACATTTAATTTAGTTAAAACAATGCCTAAATAGTTCATTCGTCGCAAAAAATATATAACAGTTATTTTTTGCTATACTTTTGGACTTTAATTTAAAACTATATGCTTATGAGGATGCCTTTTACTGAATTTATTACTAATGGAGACCTGAAATTTATTATTGCCTTTATTGTTTTTAGTGCTGTTGCCATTTACAATTTTACAAAAAAAATTCAAGTGAGGAATAAAACAGAAAACCAATCCCTAATTAAATATTATAACTCCAAAATTAATAGCGCCGCATTTTGGATATTAATATCTAGTTTGCTGTCATTACTTTTAGGGTTAATCCATAGTTTCTATTTTATTGGAAAAGCTGGAGGTATTGCGCCTAACTTAATTTTCCAAGGTGTTTCTTACATTTTAATAACTCCTGTTTTAGGTGTTTGCCTTTTTATGATTTGTAAAATTTTTAAAGGCATAATGAATTTAAAAATATCCAAAACATAAAATAATGAAACGATTAATTTTTATAGTTTTTTTTGTATTACTGAGTAGCATTTGTTCTGCACAAAGTTTTGTTTCTGAAGGAGATAAGTTACGCCAAGGTGGAAATTTGAAAGAAGCTATTGAGGCCTACAAAACTGATTTTCATAAGTCGCCAAAGAATTGGAAGAATACTTATAATCTGGCTTGTGCTTATGCATTAACATTTCAAAAGGATAGTGCTTATCATTATCTAAACATAGCTTTAAAAGACGATACGTCGCTTTGGGCTTTAGCAGATGCAGATTTATATGCTTTAATAGATGATCCACGTTGGTTAGATATAGAAGGAAGACAACTCAACTGTTTTCAGAAACAAAATGGGCAACTTGAACAGCCAGAATATGCACTTAAATTACTCAATGTTATTTTAAAAGATCAAGCTTTAGATTATTATATAGATCAGGCAAAGAGTTATTATATCAAAAATGGAAACCTGCCTCAATGGTATTATCCTTTAGGTTCCTATAAACAGGAAATCTATAAAAATGAATACGATAAAATGTTACGACATATAGATCAGTATGGTTGGCCAAAATATTCTAAAGTCGGTAAATTGGCTGCTGATGCACCGTTATTGGTTATTAATCATCACGAAAGTGATTCTGTACGGAAAAAGCATTTAGCCCAAATAAAACAGGCTTGCATGGAAAAAGAAGGCAGCTGCATGGAATTTGCAAAAATACAAGATAGAATTCTTGTAAATGAAAATAAGCCTCAAATTTATGGAATGCAGTTTCGCTATAATTCTGAACGAAATTTAGAGCCATTTCCTATAATTGATCCAGAGTATGTAGATCAACGTCGAAATGAAATAGGATTAGAACCATTAAAAGACTATTTAAAAAGAAAAATAAATTTTGAATGGACAATTATTCAAAAAGAGTAGAAAGGATTAAGAACACGTCCAAATCTGGAATTTAGTTAAAATGAACACAACGTGTTCGTGTATGATTTCGTTATGGAATCATCCGCAGGATTTTTCCGCCTAAGAAATCAGTATAATTTACAACTTTAACTTTGATTTAATCCACTGCCAAAATGAATTATACACGTTGTTGGCAGTAGTTTTTGATTTATTGCCTTAGTTTTTCTAAAATCTTTGTACTTACCCAAAAAATATCTACATTTTCAAAATCGTCTGAACCTACATTTCTACTAAAGAATAGGTATTTGCTATCAGGCGTTATACTTGCAGAAGCTTCCCAAGCCTTAGTGTTTATTTTATTTCCCAAATTAATTCCATTACCCCAAGTGCCATCTTCTTGTTTAAAACTGATATAAATATCAGATTCACCAAAACCATCTTCCCTTTCAGCATCAAATAACAAATATGATTCATCTGGAGCTATAAAAGGATGGCTTAAAAAAGTTCCTGTGTTTATTGCTTTGGGCAAAGCTATAGGTTCTTCATGCTTTCCATCTATCAAACGTGAATAGCGAATTGGAAAAGTTGAATCATTCTCTTTATAGGTGTCAAAATAATAGGTGCCATTTACAGATGATGAAAGCCGCATAATATACATAGAATCATTACTAACAGTAGGAGGTTCAAGATTTTGTAACTCAGACCATCCAGATTCCGTCTTTTTTAGATATCTATCACCTAAATGCATAGTTTCACCGTCTGGAGATATTACTGGTCGCCCTATCCATGGAGATGCTACTTCTGATTTTTCCCACATCCCATTAATTTCATTGTATTTGTATTCGTAAAAAGCTGAATTTTTATTTTCTTCTCCTCTTCTAATAAAATAAAATGCCTTCATATCTGGGGTAAATGCACCATCGTATTCATAAATTTCTGTAGATACAAGGCCTGGAGCAAATGGTATAGGAGTTAACCCTGGTGGCTTTTGACCAAGATATGGGTTTTCTAGTGTCAAAGAATCATTTTCTTTTGTATTGGAATTTTCAGTTTTACAAGTACTTAAAAATATTACAGAGAGCAATACTGAGGATTTAATTATTAGGGTTTTCATTTATTAGATTGTTTTAATTACTGCCAACGTTGTTGTGTATGATTTCGTTGTGTGTTTAAGCACTAAAGATAGCAAACAAATAACAGATAGAAAGTCCGCGAGGACTTTCGTAAGTTGGCTTACACTAGCAATTAATTTTATATGTTGTTAGGCGCTGTGCTTTATTTACAATTTTTCTTTAATCGTTTTTCTCCAAAAGTAAATTCCAAAAAAAGAAGTTACAATTGCAAACATAATTCCGTTTTCACCAAGCCAGTGCTCTGTTCCTTCAACTTTTATGGTTAGAGGTGGCATTATTTTTTGAATGTACACATTACTGACTGCATGAAAAATTACTGCTGGCCATAGACTTTTAGATTTAAACGTGTAATACGTCATAATGAATGACATAGAAACAATTACGATAGTGAACGTTGTAAATTCTAATAGGACATTATTACTATAGTAAACTAGCAATGGCCAATGCCAAAAAGACCAAATCAATCCACTAAAAATTGATACACCAGTAAATGAAAGAACCTTTCTTAATTCATAGATAAAAAATCCTCGCCATCCAATTTCTTCACCTAATGTTGTTGCAGAGGCTCTAATAACCTCTATAGTTGCTAACAACATAATAGCTATGATAGTTATTGATGCTGGGCTTAAAGTGCCTATGCCAAATAAGCCAAGTTCTTTTCCCCATTCTGTAATGGCTTCGCTATTGGCTAAATTTCCAAAACCGAAAATCCAAATAAGGACATAAGTGATTATACCATATAAGGCAGGAACAACATAAGACCATCGGATATATTTCCAATTGCCCCAATTCCAATGTAGCGATGAGATTTTACGTCCTCTAATTTTTAATGTAATAAATGCAGCTATTGCAGGACACCACATGATAGCTCCAACATATATTCGTGAAGGATATAAATTTACTATTGCATAATGGAAAGGTGAAGTAAGAACAACAACTAATACAAGAAACAAAAATATTGTTTTCCATGCTTCTTTTCGTTCCGATATATTTTCTAACATAATGGTTTTAATGATTGTTTTTTTTATGGAAGACGAAGATATAATGGTTTTGTTACATTGCGCCTAACGTGTTCGTGTACGATTTCGTTGCGTGTTTCAGCAACTAATTTAGCAAATACAAACCGAATAGAAAATCCGTGAGGATTTTCGTAAGCAGGCAAGTACTAGCAATTAATTATACACGGTGTTGTGCTTTCGTTATTTTAATTTGTGCGTCAAATCTATGCTTGCATCTTTTATTTTTTGCAGTGACTCTCTAGCATCTCGTGAAATTACGTGTTTTACTCCAAAGACATTGTTCATGTATCCACCCAATTCTTCAAATTCGACTTTCTTCCAAATAGCTTTATTTAGCTTTGAGTTTTTTTCTAATGGCTCAATACTTCTTGGGTAATTATTTCCATTTAATGTTAAAACATCTACATAGTTTGCAATATCTGAATGAATTGTAAAGTAATTTTCCTTCATTTCCAAAATTTTAAAAAGGTCTTCTTGAATTGATTTATCTAATTTCGAAAGGTAGCCTGAAGCTTTAAGAGTATTAATAGTACTATTATTGAATTTAATTGCACCATATATTATAGGATTGAATTCTATATTATAAATTTTTACTAAAGTATCCTTATTAATTAATGGGCTAGATATTCTTTTAAAATAATTATCAAGTTTTGTAATATCTTCATTTAATAAGTCCAGCTCTTTATTAATGGATTCTTGGTCTTTGTTCAATTCAGAAATAAGAGATTGCTTTATTAAGTCTAAATCTTTGAGGATCTTTTTGTTTTCATTCCAATTATTTATCTGCAAGGCAATTAAAATTCCAATAACAACAAGGATAATTTCTCCGATTGCATAAATCAAGTACTTACTGAACTTGTTTTCAGTCAGCATTTTTTGGCGAATTTTTCTAAAGAATTTAATCATTGGTTAGCGTTTGGTAATAATGAAGCCCAACGCAGGGCTATGTGAAGCCACGTTTTGGATTTTAAAAGTAAGCAATTTATTGCATACTTTTAGAATACAAATTAAACGTGGACAGGTTGCATATATCCATTGATATGTACAGTTTTCCTCGAAGGCACCAAAATGTGAATATTAGTTATATACCTATCTCATACGCCTTATGCAATCTGAGATAGCCCTGCGATGATGTACATATCTCAAGTTGTGGGAATTGGAGCGTAGCGACAATGTAGCAACTTGAGTTCACCTTTTGGTGAATTTTACATCATCGTTTTGGCTAAACTGCGTTCTAATGCAGTTTAGGTGTTGTTGTAATCAGTTTTATCTATAAATCGTTTGTGAAATGTTCTTTTCTTTTTGGCTTGGAGAACTTTTCTTTATTATACTCTTTTGATTTTGCTTTTGGTATTGAAAGTGATTTCCAATTTTCATTTTGAATAGCTTTCCCAATAAATACAATTTGTCCTATATGATATGGATAATGGGCTAATTGTCTGTTTATAGCTTCAGATACAGAGTGTCCCATATTACGAATATAAACTATCTTTTCAAGGTCTTTCTCTGTCAATGAATCTATTGCCCTAAATAAACATTCCCATCCTTCATTCCAAAGTGATAATAGCTCTTTTTTCGACTTTATATCGTTATCGAACTCTTCATCTCGTTTTCGCCATTCTTTTTCTCCGTCAGATGTTAAGAAGTCAGTCCAACGAGAAAGCATATTTCCGTTGAGATGATTTACAATCATAGAAATACTGTTGCTTTCTTCATTTAGTTGCCAAAACAATTTTTCTTCTGGTATTTGCTCAAAAGTTTTCTCTCCAAGCATTTTATAATATTCAAACTGTTTTTTTACGCTTTCTAAATAACTGTTCATATTATCTGCATTTTGTCTTAATTGGTTACAACTAGTTAATAACGCTATAAGTGTTTGTCTGCAATTATGATCACTTTCTTGCATCCTTTGCTATTATTGTTAAGCTTAGACCCAATTTAAACATCAAAAAAGTTATTATTTTTTGCAAGAGATTCATATTTATTGATCATTGTTATTTCTTCCAACACTCACGTCATGGTAAATGAATACAGGTGACACCAACCATTTTATAATCCAATAACATTTGTGCGACTTTCATATATTTATTCAATGCTAAATCTACTTAAGAAAAACCAATAATCAAAAGCTTACATAAAATTTGAAATAGGTCTACATTGATCATAGAAGAACTGGCAAAGTTTTTTTTAGCCTATTTTTTA
Source organism: Flavobacteriaceae bacterium S0862 (assembly GCA_023015825.1). GTDB lineage: Bacteria > Bacteroidota > Bacteroidia > Flavobacteriales > Flavobacteriaceae > Pontimicrobium. Next base: position 7,446 of record JALKAW010000013.1, read on the forward strand.
AAAGTAATTAAACTATCGCCTATAGCGTGTTTTAGATTCTGTTTTTTTTTGATTTCCAAAGTATGTTCCGATACGATTAACTTTAGTTTTTCGAATGTTCTTTAATTGGAAGCCTTTTGTAATTTAGTTAACATAAGGCGCGCATTCGACTGATTTGGATCCAGCTTAAGAATTTCTTGATATGCTTTTTTTGCATCTGATATTTTATCGTTAGCCATTAAACCATCGGCCATGCTGTCAAGCGCATTCACCGAGGCTGGAAATATCTCGACCATCATTTGAAACACTGCCAAAGCTTCCATTGGTTGCTTATTTCGGAGGAGAGAATAACCAAGACTATTCATTGCCGATTCTGAAAAGTCAAACTTTTCACTTTGTTTGCGCATGGTATTAAATTGATTCCAAGCGGCTTCAGAACCACCAGATTCTAATGCTGCGGTAATTAAAGGAATCGCTTGTTGGATATTGGTTTCTTGCAGTTGAATTTTCGGAATCTGACCACCTAATAAAATCCATGTTTTTTTGCCGTTGTGCAGCACCATTTGTTCAAAATAAATATTGTTTTTCGTATTACCTACAATGTTAGTAGAAATAGGTTCCAACTTCATACTTTGACCAGACGGTTTCGTAACCACTAAAGCTTCATCTTGAATTGAAAATGCCCAAACACTATTATTCAAAGCAAGAGAGGTGTAATTACCAAGCAACCTTCCAAAAGGTAAATGGGTTTTAATGTTAGTGGTTTTTTCGATGAAACCAAGTACTTTTTTTTCATCTAAGAACCTCATTCCGTTATTATTAATGTAAACTTGAATATCGAACACTTGCGATCCAAAAGTATCAGTTCCTATTTGATGTAAATGAACATTGAAACCATCATAGAATTTTAACTTTATAATACTGCTATCACTCACTTCCACATCAACCTGTTGTAAAGTACCATTTATTTCTCCGAACCAAACGCCAGCTATTGATTTTACTTTTTCTAATGGCCAGGTTGTCCACGACCGGATATCCTCTTTAGGTTTAGAAGAGGGTTTAAAACGCTTAAATAATTCTTGTCGAATTTGATTAGTTAATTTTTTCGCCCCTTGGCTTGAATGAAAATAGTTTGAAGCGACTAATATAATAATTGAAGCACCATAATCTGGATATTGTGCAATATAGGTGCTAGTTGCACCACTGGTTCCTCCATGCTCTATTGAGAATACATCTTTTTTATGAGAAACATTTACACCTGCACCATAACTTACATCTTCTCCGGATAGATATTTACCATCAATTCGTCTTTGCTTAGCAGCATAGTTTTTGTCATAAAAGGCCTTATCCCAGCGTATCAAATCGCTAACTGATGAATACATTCCCCCAGCACCTACTAAACTTGAGAAAACATCATTTCTATCAACGTTGACGAATTTATCATTTCGTTTAATGTAACCATACGCACGATTCTCTTTAGTTGCACCGGGTCCAAATGGAAAATAACTTTGTTTCATTCCCATAGGAATAAACACTTCTTCTGATAAAAAATCGGGAAGCGGCTTGCCGCTAACTCGTTCAACAATTAGGCTAAGCAAATTATAATTATTATTGTTGTAGGCCCATCTAGTTCCTGGTTGATTAACGAGTGATTGCGCACCGTAAAGTTTTATAATATCAGTTTTTCCACCTCTTGGAAAGCTACCGTAGCTCGCAATCTTTTCGCCGGGTATACCTGAAGTTTGATTTACTAAATGACGTATCTTTACTTCACTAAATGAGGATAGTTCAGGCAGATACCTGTTGATTGGATCGTCCATTGATAATTTACCCTGTTCTGCTAAAAGCAACACAGCATATGCCGTAAACTGTTTAGTAATCGAGGCTAAATTGAATGCGGTTTCTTTTGTGACCTTAACTTTGTTTTCAATATCCGCCATTCCATAACTTTTGATGTAAACAGGCTGATGATCCCACGTAATTGCTAGGCTGACCCCCGGAGAATTTGTATTATCTAATTCACTAAATAAACTGTCAATTTCTTTCCATGAAGCATCTGCTTCTTTTTTGTTAATTTGTTGAGCTGTAACGACATGGCTGATAGGCATCAATAATCCTATTACAAGATTTAGTAATCTTATTTTTACTAACATAATTTGTTTCTTTTTTTATTTAATGGGATTCGTCAATTAAATTCAGCTGTAATTAATGATGACTATAACTACAGAAAGCAGTTCTTGCTTTGATTAAGTGCTTAAGTGATTGTTATTAATCAGTATCTTCTAAGATGAAGATATCTTCTACAGGTTTTTTAAATAGCCTTGCGATTTTTAAAGCTAGAACTGTAGATGGTACATATTTTCCTTTCTCAACAGCATTTATAGATTGTCTACTAACTCCAATTTTAGTAGCTAAATTCTCTTGAGTCATGTCATTTTCGGCCCGTTCAACCTTAATTCTATTCTTCATTGCTAGTTGATTTAAATTTTAAAAAATTAAAACGAACTATAAAAAACAATAATGGTGTGAACATGTTAAAAACGAGAACATGGAAAAAGCTAAGGCCATAAACAAATAATACGGTAATAATTAATACTAAATAATTAAAGATAATTGCCCATACTAAGGAATCGTTTCTTAATTTAAAGATAAACTCATCTTCAATTTTTTCTTTTGAAAAGCCAACTATTAATCCTCCAAATATTATTAGTAAAACTATAATTTCGTCTACTAGACTATTACCAACGATATTATAAAAGGCAGATTTGCCGTCAATAAGATCCCTGTCATTTATTACTACATCTTCAGTTAGTTGGATAGCACTATTTCCGAAATCTCCAAAAAATAGGAAAGCTCCACATATTAAACCTATAATTAATAAAATCCATCCTATAAGTTTGAATTTATTAGGTAGCAAATAATTTATTTTCATCATTCTAATTGTTTTGATTACATCGCAAATATATATAATAATTTACAAAAAGTAAACTATACTTTACAAAAAGAACAATATAATTTACTATTTATTTGATATTAAGAGACATAGAAAGCATAAGAATGAAGATAATTATGTTTTTTACAAGATGAGTCGAGCTTGGTTACAACGCAGGGCTATGTGAAGCCACGTTTTGGATTTTAAAAGTAAGCAATTTATTGCATACTTTTAGAATACAAATTAAACGTGGACAGGTTGCATATAGCTATTGATATGTAAAGTTTTCTTCGATGGCACCAAAAGGTGA
>JALKAW010000014.1 GCA_023015825.1 Flavobacteriaceae bacterium S0862
TAAAACAATCGCCAACACCGTGTATAATTCATTGCTTTGGTCGTTGCTTATTTGGAAAATTCCTTCGGAATTTTCTCGCGTTCGTTTTTGTTTACTAAATTAGTTGCTGAAACACGCAACTAACCATACACAAACCGTTATGGGCAAGTTTTTGGAACCCTTTAAGTTGCCTCTTATAAAAAATATAAGTTAAATAATCATAATAAAAAAATGTGTTATTTTTAGATTGATATAATGGAGACCAGAAACCATAAAAACGGGGCGAAATCTGAAAAGCCAAATGAGTAAGAACTAATAACAAAAATATGAAAGAACTAAAGTTTAAATCGCTAAAACCATTTCTCATCGTTTGTTTAATTGCTATGCTATCTATTGGCTGTGAATCGCCTCCTGAAAAAACAATTGATAGTATTAATCCAAATTATGAAATTGCTTCTCCTGAGTATTCTAATCTTGCAGTTAACGCATTAACAGAACTTACTAATTTTCAATTTGATTCATGGGGATCTATGTTGGCTGAAGATGTAGAGTTTTATTTTCCGGATGGAGATGCAGGCACTAGAACAAAATTAAGCGGAAAATCAAATGTTTTGGATTGGTGGAAAAATTGGAAAGAAACATCTGGAGTGCAATCCATGACGTATACAGATAATGTAGATGTGCCTATTATTGCAAAAGAAACGATGGCATATTCTGGTTTAACTGGAGTGATGGTAATCTCTTATTTTTCTAATGAAATTGTATATCAGGAAGGTACTGTGAAATTGAGAATGAATTTTGCCGCGCATTTCAATAAAGACAAATTAATTGATCGATATTATACATATTACGACCGAACTGGAATTGTTGAAATGATGAATAAAAATATTCTTGATTCGGAATAAAATCAATTACTTATAGTTTTTATTTAAAAAACATATTAGGGAATATTTGAAATTATTGATTCGGAAAAATAAATCTCAATTGTTCTTAAATATTTTAATTATATCCTCAAAATAGAATAAACCCAGCCCATAACATTGGCTATAAGTAATTGCTTGTTCTCGTCTACTTTGGAAATTCCTGAGGAATTTCCAACTTGGTGTATACTTGCAAAGTTAATCGCTAACCCACGCAACTACCCATAGCCGAGACCGTTAGCAAAAACTACTAAATTATGAGAAAAAATACTATTAGTTCAGTAACTATTTTAATATCCATACTATTCTTCTCTAGCTGCTCTGAAGTCAAAACCTCAGAACTAGATGATAATCAAATCCTATATTATGGAGGAGATATTCTCACCATGGTCGGGAATGAACCGAATTATGTTGAAGCACTAGTTATAGATTCAGATTCAATTGTCTTCGTAGGAGATTTTTCCGAGTGTAAACAGCTATTCTCATCAGCGAGAAAAGTAAATCTTAATGGCAAAACTTTGTTGCCTGGATTTATAGATGCGCACGCACATTTTGCTGGGTTTCCTAGTCAAGCTATAGGCGCACAAATCCTCCCACCCCCAGATGCAGGTGCGAAAAATATAAATTCCTTAATAGAAATATTGAAGGCTTGGTCAACACCTGAAAATATTGAACTAACCGGCTGGATATTCGGTATGGGATTTGACGACTCTGTTTTAGAAGAGAAAAGGTTTCCTACTAAAGAAGACTTGGATAAAGTATCAGAAGAACATCCGGTAATGATAATACATATCTCGGGTCACTTTTGCGTTGTAAATAGCAAAGGTTTAGAGCTATTAAATATTAATTCAGAAACTCCCAATCCTGAAGGTGGTGTTATAAGAAGAATTGCTGGAACAAAAGAACCGAATGGTGTTTTAGAAGAGTTAGCTGCTATACCTATAATGCCTGTAGTCTTAGCTCCAAAAAATGAAGAGGCAGTTAAAGCTTTTATGATGGCAGGGCAAGATATGGCATTATCGTATGGCTACACGACAGCACAAGAGGGAAGAGCAATGCCTAATTCTCATCTATTTCTAGAGCATGCTACTAAGACTGGTTTCTTAAAATTGGATGTGGTAAGCTATATTGATTACTCAGTTTCAGATTCCTTATTAAACACTGAATGGTATAGTTCGACTTATAATAATCATTACAGAATTGCAGGAATGAAACTGACACTAGATGGTTCTCCACAAGGCAGAACAGCATGGAGGACCCAACCTTATCTAATTCCTCCGGAAGGTGCTGATGAAGATTATTCTGGTTACCCTGCTATACCGGATGATAAAGATGTGGAAGTGATATATGAAAATGCTTTTAAAAATAATTGGCCTATACATACTCATGCCAATGGAGATGCCGCAATGGATCAAATGATTAGAACATTAAAAAAGGTAACTAATAAATATGGAAATGTAGGGAGAAGAGATGTTCTCATTCATGGTCAATATGTACGAGATGATCAGTTAGATGAATTTAAGAATCTGAACATTATTACGTCACTCTTTCCCTTACATACCTTTTACTGGGGCGATTGGCATAAGGAATTAATTGGTGACAGCTTGGGGAATAAAATCAGTCCAACAAGGACAGCGTTAAACAAGGGTTTAAAAATAACTATCCATACTGATGCTCCAGTAGCCTTACCTAATTTAATGCGAGTAATATGGACAGCAACAAACCGCGTTTCGAGATCAGGAGAAATTATCGGTGAGAATGAAAGATTAACTCCTTATGAAGCTTTAAAATGCATTACTGAATGGTCGGCATATCAACATTTTGAAGAAGATTCAAAAGGAACGCTTGAATCAGGAAAATTGGCTGATTTAGTTATTCTAGATGCAAACCCCCTCAAGGTTAAACTTGATGAAATTAAAGAAATAATTGTTCTAGAGACTCTAAAGGAAGGTAGAACTGTATACAAAAGAGAAACTATTTCTAACGGTAAATAAATAGCATTAAAGTGAAGTTCAACAAACTAAATAGAGCAGAAATGGTATATAAAGTAATGATCATATCTATAGTCTTTTTTTCCATATTAGGCTGTAAAAGTGAGGGAGGAGAAAGGGCAAAATCTAGTACTGAGAAATCACTTAGTCAAGAAGAAATAAAGCAGATTGCAAAAGAAACTTACATCGCCTTATTCCCTCTTGTATATAATTATGGAACAATGTATAGCCAAGCTATTAATAATGACGCACCCGAATACATAGGAGGATTTGGAGTCTATAAACACTACGGCTTGTCTACTCCTGACAACAGGGATATTCCTACACCAAATAATAATACTCCCTATTCTTGGGCATGGGTTGATTTACGCTCTGAGCCATGGGTATTAACCATGCCTCGTTCAGACGGCAATCGATATTATGTTTGTCAATGGGACGATATGTGGGGGTATGTCATTGATGCACCTGGCTCGGTTATAGATGGACAAGACGGAGGAAATTATCTTCTAACCACCAGGGGTTTTAAAGGACAAATACCCGAAGGAATCAAACGTGTTGTATATTCGGAATCTCAATTTATTGGAACATTAACAAGAACTGGAGTAAATGGTCAAGATGACATTCCAGCAATGCAATCGATACAAGAAGGATATATTTTACAGCCTTTGAGTTCCTTCACTGGATCGGAGCCTAAAACAACATTAGAAGATATTAATTGGATTAGCTATGATAAGACTGACTTAGAGAACATCAATTTCTTTAAGTATGCAAATTTTATGCTAGAATATAGCATTCCTAATAAAGCCGACCAGAAGATGCTTGAAAATGCCAAAAAGATAGGTGTTGAAGCTGGCAAGGATTGGCATCCGAATAATATGGTTGGTTCATTTGTAGATGCTATTAATACAGGCATAGAAGAAGCGCTAAGAGAAATTGATAAGCAAGTAGCTATTACCAATGACGGTAATAAGCTATTTAACACAAGAGAAGTAATTGGTGAGGATTATTTAAACAGAACTGTTGGAGTAGTCGTTGGACAATTTGGTAATTACTCTACTCAGGCTATGTATCCTAGCTTTCAAAAAGACGCTGATGGTGAATTACTTGATGGTAGTAAAAGTAACTATTCAATCACTTTCTCCAAAGATGAATTACCCGAGTCTGACTATTTCTGGTCTTTTACAATGTACGATCTTCCAAATCGATATTTGGTTGAAAACGCTATAAACAGATACAGTATTGGTAGCCAAACTGAGTCATTAAAAATAAATGAAGATGGTTCATTGACCATTTCCTTTCAAACAGAATCTCCAGGCAAAGATAGAGAAGGTAATTGGTTGCCCACCCCTGATGGACCTTTCTACACAGTTTTACGTATTTATGGGCCAAGTGACAGCATTTTAAATGGCACTTATAAATTACCGCGAATAATTAAAAACTAGGAGAAATCATTTTGAAAAAAAAGAAAAGCATTTGCTAACAAAACCTAAACTGCATTAAAACGCAGTTTAGCCAAAACGTTGTAGCTAATTAATATAAAGATGAATATCAAAAAATATAAAGAAGTATCATCTCTTTGGATAGAATATAAAAGTGGATTAAAATATTATATTTTAAAAAAGATTAAAAATGAAGATCTAGCCGATGAATTATCCCATGAGGTATTAATGAAAATTTACAAATCCTGTTGTTCAGGGAATGAAATAAAAAATATTAGATCATGGATGTATCAAATTGCCCACAATGCGGTGATCGATCATTTAAAGAAGGAAGATAAATTAGCAGATGAAGTCACAGAAATTCTTAAAGTAGATGAAAATAATCCCTATGAAGATGTTGAAAATTTTGTAGAGCCACTGATAAAATTATTGCCTGAAAAATATGCTGGGCCACTTTTATTGTCTGATATAGAAGGAATTAACCAGATCGAAGTTTCAAAAAAAATGAACCTGAGTTTAACGGCCACTAAAAGTAGAATTCAACGTGCAAGAAAATTATTGAAAGATAAAATTATTGAATGCAGCAACTTGGAATTAAATGCTAAAGGAAACCCTATTTCCATTGAGATAAAAGCAGATTGTGAACCTCTACAGAAAAAATCGAAAAAAAATAATTGAAAATTTTTGCGTCTTTTTATATGTGATTTAGTCTTGGTTATGATATTAAATCTAAAACTAAGAAATAATGAATAATCATAATTTACCAGTTGCAATAATCGGCGGAGGTCCCGTAGGTTTATCTGCAGCGGCACATCTTAAAAAAAGTAACCAACCATTTATTCTTTTTGAAACAGGAAGTCAAATTGGCGCCAATATTTTAAAATGGGGTCACGTAAAGTTGTTTTCACCTTGGGAATATAATATTGACAAGGCAGCAGAAGCCTTATTGAGAGAAGCGAAATTACCAATTCCAAACAAAGCAGATGTTCCTTATGGAAAAGAAATCATTGAAGATTATTTAAAACCACTTGCAAATTTACCAGGTATTAAAGAACATATTCATTTGAATTCTAAGGTAATCACCATTGGAAGAAGCGGTATAGATAAAATGAAGGATGCCAAGAGAGGAGAGCTTCCATTTTCTATTCAAGTTAATGAAAGTGGCCAGTTTAAGCTGTATGAAGCAAAAGCAGTAATTGATGCTTCAGGTACTTTTCAAAGTCCAAATCCAATAGGTTCTGGTGGGATATTCGCTCTTGGTGAAGTGGATAATAAAGTCCAAATATATTATGGTATGCCCGATATCAATGAAGCAGATGAGGATAAATATGCCAATAAAACTACTTTAGTCGTGGGCGGAGGGCATTCGGCCATTGGGACTATTTTAGCATTAAATGATCTTATGCATAAATATCCAAATACAAAAATACATTGGGTATTGCGAAAAAGGCAAGTTAGTGATGTGTATGGTGGTCAAGAGGCTGATAAGTTTAAGGCAAGAGGTGCTTTAGGTATTCAAATAGAAAAATTGGTAAATTCAGGAGCTATTGAAATTCATACGCCTGTGTATATCCATGCAATTGAAAAAAATAAGGACCAATTAGTAATTAAAGGCTTAAAACAAAAAGATAGCTTTGTATTGGAGGGTATAGATGAAATAATTAGTAATACAGGCTCTCGTCCCGATTTTAATTTCTTAAGAGAAATTCGCTTTGACTCAGATGCAGCTCTTGAAAGCGTCCCTGAGCTGGCTAATTTAATTGATCCAAATATTCATAGCTGTGGTACGGTAAGACCACATGGGGAAGCAGAATTAAGGCAAAAGGAAAAGGACTTTTATATCGTTGGGATGAAAAGCTATGGACGTGCTCCTACCTTTTTAATGACTACAGGTTATGAGCAAATAAGATCAATAGTCGCTTTCATGAACGGTGATTTTGAAAGTGCAAAACTAGTAGAGTTAAATTTGCCAGAAACAGGTGTTTGTAGCTCAGGAATCAATACGGCAATTAAAGAAGCTGAGGTCAAAGTAAAAAGCAGCTGTGCTGCAAGTTGCAGTGTATAAATTAATAGTTATCCTAATATTCTATTTAGTTACCATCAATTTACTGAATAAAAAATATCAAACGGATTGGAAGTATTAATGAAGAACTAGCTACAACAAAGTATAAAAGCAATAGCGGCTCGGGTGCTTACTCAATCCTTTTCCCTTTTAATTAAGTATATTCCTACCTTAAAAGTAAGTGCATTTTAATCTGCTACTGCTCTTATACTATACGTTGTGCTTCATTGCCAGAAACCGCTAACCAATGATAAAATTCTTTAGAAAAATTAGACAAAATTTACTTTCAGAAGGAAAAACTGGCAAGTATCTGAAATATGCCATTGGCGAGATAGTGTTAGTAGTTATTGGAATTTTAATGGCTCTGCAAATCAATAACTGGAATGAAAACAGGAAAGACGAAACCCGACGAAAACTATTATTAAACAACTTAAAAATTGACCTTGAGCAAGATTTAAGAAGGTTAGCAACAATTGATGATTTTTTAGAAGATCGTAAAAATTATTCTAAACTTATTTTAGGATACTTA
>JALKAW010000015.1 GCA_023015825.1 Flavobacteriaceae bacterium S0862
TACCAAGGGCTACGATTACTAGTACAGGCACAATCACTAATGCCTCTAAGGAAATCCAGTCCGATAGTGACAACGTGAGTACCAGAGTTATACGCTGATAATCCATTGGTAGTAAACTGATACGCATATCCAAAATAGAATACAGATTGTTTAAAACCAACCATAGGACCTATATTAAGCGGTTTAAAAAACTGATCGTTGAGAAAACGATATGAGATGCCTCCCCAAAAATAACTTTCATCTTTGCCAAACTTTCTAAGTTTCATATTTACATCTGTGCTTGAACGATTATCACTTGAGAAATATTGAAAATATACTGAAGGTTCAAACTCAATGCCGCCTTCTTTAGCTTGGCCATACGTATAACCTGCATAGAATTGATAGTTTAATAATAGACTAGGCTCTAATACCCTAACGTTTTCATCAATTTTTTTCTTTAAAATGTTATTAAGATTCAAACTAAAAAAGAATGCTTTGTATCTATATAGTGCTCCAACATCAAAATTATTATTATTTGTTCTTCTATCATCAGTAATAAACGGATCTATTATTGGGTTTTCTGGAGTTGTAACAAAGTTATCAATATCAATTCTGAAATTGTTGAAATTATATGAAAGCCCTAGCGATAAATATTGCTCGGATACTAAATCTAAAATAAGATGATGTGCAAATGAAAATTTCGCTCCTTTTTGAATGGTATTTCCATTTCTGTCATTATAGAATGATAATCCAACACCAGAACGATCGGCAATTCTAAAATCTCCGTAAAACGATTGATTATCTGGAGCGCCTTTAATTCCAACCCATTGTGTTAAGCCATTAGCTCTAAGCTTTAAATTATCTCCAATTCCTGCATACGTTGGTGAGATGACAAAATTATTATCTGCTAAATATTGTGTAAAAACGGGTAAATTTAACTCTTGGCCATAACTGTAAGTTACAATTAGAAGTAAAAGATATATGATACGTTTTTTCATTTTTTTCATTTTAATGTTTAGATGCATAGTAAATAATTATTAGCGATATAACGTGAAATGACCAACAAAATGACGATTATCATTCGTATCGTTTAATTTCACTACATACCAGTAATCTCCAGTTGGGAGTTCATTACCATTATATTTACCATCCCATTTGTCACCTTGGTTAAGCGTGGCTATTACACGACCATATCTATCAAAAATATCGAACGTAAGATTTGGGTATTGAGCCGTACAACCTGGCCCCCAATCATCTTGAACACCATCGCCATTAGGCGTAAAATAATTTGGTATACAAACATCTACATAGGTCATCTCAATTATGGCAGTAGCTACACAACCATTGGCATCAGTTACAGTGACGGTGTAAGTACCAGTTTCATAAATAATAAATGTATCAGTACTTCCATAATCCTCTCCATTCAATGTATATCGATAAGGTTCTGAACCACCTGAAGTGATGGCTACAATTTGATTTATTTCACCTTCTTGTAATGTTAATACTAAAGGATCAAAATCAGGAATATCAAAAAGTTCGGTTCTTTGTATACAACCGTTTGTATGTCTTACATCAATATAATGTCCTGTTCCTGCTGGTACATCAACAAACACATTGCTAGCTTGATATGGGCCTCCATTTAATGAATAGTCTAAATCAGAAGGGTCAGTTATACTATCATCTACAGTTACAGTAACTATATTTGAAGGCGCATTATTTACACAACCAAATTCCACGTCTACTTGTGGGTCAATTAATACTGATTCAGGAAATGAAATATTCCATTCGGACTCACAACCAAGCGCATCACGAACATAAACAATGTGGTCGCCTCCTGCTAAACCTATAAAGTCAAACAGTGTTTGCGTTGGAGCTCCTGTTGTATATGGGCCATTGATATCATCTAAACTAACGCTGTATGGTAAATTCCCTCCAGAAATATCGACACTAAATTCACCATCTAAATCCCCATTGCAAATTTCAGGAAGTATAGAACCTCCAACAATAGTAAGCGATACAGGAATTGGATCGTTTATAGTAAAATCAATAATCACAAAGCATCCAAGTTCATCTTGAGCAATAGCTTGGTAAGTTCCTGGAGCAAGGTCTTCAAATATTGGTAACTCAAAAAATTGATTCAATTGTGGGGAAATAGCATATTTAATTATTCCAGTTCCGCCAGAAGCAGAAATCTCAACCATTCCGTTATTGCTTCCGCTACAGGTGATATCAGTCACTGTATAATTAGCAACTAATGGCGATGATGGTTCAGTAATATTTATTATATCAGACGTTGATAAACAATCACCACTTTCTACTTCTACTTGATAAGTTCCAGCAGGAAGATTAGTAAACACTCCTGGACTATTTTGTGTTGGAGCAGGTAAAATATCATTTCCTGATCCGTCTTGTAATGTGTAAACATAACTTCCTAATCCTCCTTCAGCTGTCGCCACAATAGCACCTGTATTATCACCAACGCAATTAATAAAGATATCCGTAGCTTCTAAATTGACTTCCAATGTTGGAAGTGGGTCAATTGTTATTTCGTTAGACACAATAGATATACATCCATTAGTATCTCTAACGTAATATTGATATGTTCCTGGTATAACAGAAAATGTAATTGATGTTGTAAAAGAACCTAATACAGTCGAAAAACTAGCATCATTACTATAAGCGTATGTCCCTGTTCCACCTGAAGCACTTAAAGTTAGTGTTGCATCAATTGTACAAGTTGGTGTAGTAGCTGCTACTAAATTAGCTTGAATTTGAGTTGGTTCATTAATAATAATATCTGCTGAAATAAATTCACAATTATAGCCATCTGTAACAACTACTTGATAAGTTCCTGCTCCTAAATCATTAAATACATTTGATGATTGCGGACCAGATGAGCTAACTGTAGGCGACAACATATTCAATGTATATGTATAGTTTGCACCTTGACCTCCAGTTGTGGCACTTGCTGTTATTGTTGCGTTTGTATCTCCAAAGCAAGACAATAGTGTTGCACTTGCAGTTACTGTTGAAGTAATTGGTGGTGGAATATTTAACGTTACAGTATCTGATGCTATACATCCTCCTGCATCTCTTACATTTACTGTATAAGTACCTGCAGATAAGTTTGTAAACGTTCCATTTGATGAATAAGGAATTGTTGCAGCTCCTGTTAATTCATATTCATAAGTTCCCCAACCTCCATTAGCTATAGCTGTTATGGTTCCACTATTATCATCACATGTTACGTTTGATGTCTCCGTAGCTACTACAGTTAAAGCTTCACTAGGAGATGAAATAATAACATCAGTAGTGTTAGAACAGAATGGACTTGCAGTTTCTGTTATTACAACTGTATATGTTCCTGCAGTTAATCCAGTTACTATTTCTGGATTTGTTGACGTATTCGCTGAAACAACTCCAAAAATAGACGTACTTGTACTATCAAACACTTCATAACTATATGCACCAGTGTAACCGCTCACATTTAGTTCAAATGAACCTGTATTATCTCCAAAGCATGTAACTGCTGTTGGTGTCGTCGTTAATGTAGGCAGTGTAGCTTCAGGAACGACTATTTCAACATCTTCAGTACATAATGTTACGGTATCAGTCATAGTAACAGTATATGCTCCTGATGGTACGCCTGAAAACACATTACCTGCTAAAGTGATTGATGCTGGATTTGGACTTATAGCATAACTATAGGTTCCACTTCCTCCAGATCCTGTAATAGTTATTTGCCCATCATCATTATTACATGATGGCATAGTCGTTACATCTGGAATTAATTCTAATGGAGCTTCAATGTCTACCAATACTAAATTCCCACAACCATTTGCATCTTGTATTTCTATTGTATGCGTTCCTGATGCTAAATTTGATATTGTAAATGGTGCAACAAGTGTTTGGAATGCCCCGCCATCAATGCTGTAAGCATAAGGCGCTATTCCCGCTGTAGTTAACGTCACATCTATTTCAAAGTTTCCTTCTGTAACCGTACATTGATTGTTTACTGATGCTGTAATTACTGGTTCAGGATCATTTGGTAAAACGATTACTGGAGTGCTTCTAATACAACCGTATGCATCTATAACATGCACATAATAGCTATTAGCATCAACATTAAAAACATTGGCAGATGCCCAAGAAGGATCTGTAGACAACGGAGGTGTTGCAGACGTTGTTAATTGATATAAATAAGGTGCAGTACCATCTGTTGCGATAGCACTAATTACACCTGAATTAGGATTACAATTTGCGTTTTTATCAACCGTAGCTGTGATATTTAAATCAAAAGCCGATTCTGTGATATTAAAAGGTACAGTAACGATACCACACCCAGCATTTGGACCTGTAGTTTCTGTAATCAATACAAAATACGTTCCAAAAGGTAAAGGCCCTAAATTGTTTACTATTAAAGATCCTCCAGCTGCAACTGCCCCAGATCCTGAGATACCAGTTGTAGTTGTTGATAAGGAGTCAAATATCTCATAATTCACATCAGTTGATACACCATAAATACTGTTTATTGTAAACGATACGTTCCCATCAGCACTACCAACACATGTAATATTATTTGCTGTTAATGCATTTGCTGTTAATGTTGAATTCGTTGGTATTGGTGTTGTTGCTGTTTCAAAATAACTACAATCAGTTGAAGCGTCATACACAATAAAAGTGTATGTGACACCTGGTAATAAACCTGTAAAAGTAGCCGATTGACTTCCTGGTAAATCTTCTGGAATCCAAGTTCCGCCAGGTGGCGCTGCTGGAATAAATCCTCTGTAAATATCAAAATAGAAAGGGCCAGAACTAACTAATGTTGTGCCTATGTTTACAACAGCTTCTCCACCTAAAGCACAATCAACGGTTGAGTTAATTGTAATGTCTAAATCAGTTGGAGGTGAAGCCACTAATACATCTTGAATTAATATTGAGCAACCATTGGCATCAACTACATTGATTTGATACAATCCAAAATCAACCACATCAAATGTAGTCGATGTTGTACCTGAAGCATTAAGCTCTGAAGCTGAATAACCATTAGTACCTGTAACGAAATAGTTATATGGCGCAGTTCCACCAGTAACACCATCAATTATTATAGACCCTTGTGAAACACCACTTGGACTACAGGTAATATCTACAGTATGGTAGGTTACTAATATTGGATCTGGTTCGGTAATTGTAATGGTTTCAATATCTGTACAAGATTTTGAATCAGTTAATGTTATGGTATAATCACCAGCAGGCAAACCACTAGTTTGAGTTCCGTAATCTGTACTAGTTGTAGTATTATAAACATTAATAGTAAATGGAGCAGTTCCAACACTTGGATTAATAGTTACTTGAATAGAACCGTTTAAATCTCCATTACACACATTTGACGTTGCTGTTACTGAGCTTATTTCAGGCAATGAAATAATATTTATAGTTTGTACACTTGATTCTGAAATACAGCCATTTGCATCAGTTATTTGAAATTGATATGTCCCATCAGTAGAAGCTGTATAAGTAAATGGAGTGCCTGTTGCACCTAATGAAGTATAAGCACCTCCATTTATAGATACTGCATAGGTAAATGGCGCTACACCTCCTGAGATTGTTCCTGTGATGATAGCATCTGGTGACACTGTACAATCTAAATCTTTTGTTAGAACAGTGCTTACCGTAATTGGTGGTAATGGAGCAATTGTATAGGATTCACTATATGTACAATCATTAGCATCTCTTACTTGAAACGTATAAGTTCCTGGAGCAAGTCCACTGAAAACATTTGATGTTTGATAAGGAGTCGCTGAGGATACAGGAGTAATTATTTGATATTCTAAAGGCATTGTTCCTCCTGTAGTTCCTGTTATTGTGACATCAGAAGTAATTGACGGACAACTTAAAGGTGTATTACTAAAAGTTAAATCGGTTGGTGGATTTAATACATCAATCGTTATAGGCGCAGCTATAAATGTACAATTATTGGCATCTTGTATAGTTACAGTATAAGTTCCTGCTGTTAATCCTGTAAAAGTATTTCCTGATTGAAAAGTAAAACCATCAATACTATACATATATGGTGGTGTACCTCCAGTAACTCCTGAAACTGTAATTACTCCACCAGTACTACACGTATAAGGAGTCGTTAATGTTGCTGTGCCATCAATTGCAGAAACAGCTGTAATGGTTACTGTTTGCGGTACAGTTGCACAAACATCTGTTCCTAAAGTGTATTGAACTACTACATCATAGTTGCCAACTGCAAGTCCAGTAAAAAAAGGTGAACTAAAAAATGTTGTTCCTCCATCAATACTGTATCCCAAAGTATTGCCGTTAGGGTTTATAACGTTAATACTAATTCCTCCAACATTGCCAGCATCTGAACATAAAATATCTGTTGTTGTAATATTGAAATCTGGAG
>JALKAW010000016.1 GCA_023015825.1 Flavobacteriaceae bacterium S0862
CTTACAAACCGGCATAAAAAAACCCTTACTATAAAATAGTAAGGGTTCAAAAAAGGCGGCGACCTACTCTTCCACGATTGTAGTACCATCGGCGCAAACGGGCTTAACTTCTCTGTTCGGAATGGTAAGAGGTGAGCCCCGTCGCTATAACCACCTTAAATCTTTGATTACGAATGTATTCGTAATACTAATATCTTAACATATTGAAAAAGAATCATGAAGTAAATTTTTATGTACTCTATAAAAAAACAGGCGTACAATAAGCCTATGGGTTATTAGTACTACTCGGCTATGACATTACTGCCTTTACACCTGTAGCCTATCAACGTGGTAATCTCCCACGACCCTTTAAAGAAATCTCATCTTGTGATGGGTTTCGCGCTTATATGCTTTCAGCGCTTATCCCTTCCAAACGTAGCTACCCAGCAATGCTCCTGGCGGAACAACTGGTACACCAGAGGTTTGTCCAACTCGGTCCTCTCGTACTAGAGTCAGATTCACTCAAATTTCTAACGCCCACAGTAGATAGAGACCGAACTGTCTCACGACGTTCTGAACCCAGCTCGCGTGCCACTTTAATGGGCGAACAGCCCAACCCTTGGGACCTTCTCCAGCCCCAGGATGTGACGAGCCGACATCGAGGTGCCAAACCCCCCCGTCGATGTGAGCTCTTGGGGGAGATCAGCCTGTTATCCCCGGAGTACCTTTTATCCTTTGAGCGATGGCCCTTCCATACGGAACCACCGGATCACTATGCTCTACTTTCGTACCTGATCGACCTGTATGTCTCTCAGTCAAGCTCCCTTATGCCATTGCACTCTACGCACGGTTACCAAGCGTGCTGAGGGAACCTTTAGAAGCCTCCGTTACTCTTTTGGAGGCGACCACCCCAGTCAAACTACCCACCAAGCACTGTCCTTTCAGTGAAAGTTAGACTCTAGATAAGCAAAGGGTGGTATTTCAACAATGACTCCACAACGCCTGGCGACGCCGCTTCAAAGTCTCCCACCTATCCTACACATTACTTATCCAAAGCCAATACTAAGCTATAGTAAAGGTTCACGGGGTCTTTTCGTCCCACTGCGGGTAATCGGCATCTTCACCGATACTACAATTTCACCGAGCTCATGGCTGAGACAGTGTCCAGATCGTTGCACCATTCGTGCAGGTCGGAACTTACCCGACAAGGAATTTCGCTACCTTAGGACCGTTATAGTTACGGCCGCCGTTTACTGGGGCTTCATTTCATTGCTTCGCCGAAGCTAACAACTCCACTTAACCTTCCAGCACCGGGCAGGTGTCAGGCCATATACGTCATCTTTCGATTTAGCATAGCCCTGTGTTTTTGATAAACAGTCGCCTGGACCTCTTCACTGCGGCCCATCCGAAGATGGGCGACGCTTCTCCCGAAGTTACGCGTCGATTTTGCCTAGTTCCTTAGCCATGAATCTCTCGAGCTCCTTAGAATTCTCATCCCAACTACCTGTGTCGGTTTAGGGTACGGGCTGCTTCACTCGCTTTTCTTGGAAGTCGCTTCTCTGGATTATCACCTTGGCCGTAGCCTTAGTGTACTATCGCCGTGTTACCACTGGCTTCAACGTGCTATTCCGTCAGCACGCACCAAATATACGCCTCCGTCACTTTTAGCGTGAGCAGGTACAGGAATATTAACCTGTTGTCCATCCACTACCCCTTTCGGGTTCGCGTTAGGCCCCGACTAACCCTCAGCTGATTAGCATAGCTGAGGAAACCTTAGTCTTTCGGAGTGCGGGTTTCTCGCCCGCATTATCGTTACTTATGCCTACATTTTCTTTTGTAGCTTCTCCAGCAAAGCTCACGCTTCACCTTCGACGACACTACAATGCTCCCCTACCACTTGTATAAATACAAATCCATAGCTTCGGTAGTATGTTTATGCCCGATTATTATCCATGCCGAACCGCTCGACTAGTGAGCTGTTACGCACTCTTTAAATGAATGGCTGCTTCCAAGCCAACATCCTAGCTGTCTAAGCAGTTCAACCTCGTTTATTCAACTTAACATACATTTTGGGACCTTAGCTGATGGTCTGGGTTCTTTCCCTTTCGGACATGGACCTTAGCACCCATGCCCTCACTGCTGATCATCATTTTATAGCATTCGGAGTTTGTCAGGAATTGGTAGGCGGTGAAGCCCCCGCATCCAATCAGTAGCTCTACCTCTATAAAACTAAATCAACGCTGCACCTAAATGCATTTCGGGGAGTACGAGCTATTTCCGAGTTTGATTGGCCTTTCACCCCTACCCACAGGTCATCCCAAGACTTTTCAACGTCAACGGGTTCGGGCCTCCACTGTGTGTTACCACAGCTTCACCCTGCCCATGGGTAGATCACACGGTTTCGCGTCTACCGCCACTAACTAGTTCGCCCTATTCAGACTCGCTTTCGCTACGGATCCGCACCTGAAGTGCTTAACCTTGCTAGAAACGGTAACTCGTAGGCTCATTATGCAAAAGGCACGCCGTCACCCCAAAGGGCTCCGACCGCTTGTAAGCGTATGGTTTCAGGTTCTATTTCACTCCTTTATTCAAGGTTCTTTTCACCTTTCCCTCACGGTACTAGTTCACTATCGGTCTCTCAGGAGTATTTAGCCTTAGCGGATGGTCCCGCCAAATTCATACAGGATTACACGTGTCCCGCACTACTCAGGATACTGCTATGGTTAATGATCTTTACTTATACGGGACTATCACCCTCTTTGGTTCCTCTTTCCAAAGGATTCTAATTCATTACACAACCAATATCGCAGTCCTACAACCCCAGTATTGCCGTAACAACACTGGTTTGGGCTATTCCGCGTTCGCTCGCCACTACTAGCGGAATCACTTTTGTTTTCTTCTCCTCCGGGTACTTAGATGTTTCAGTTCTCCGGGTTCGCCTCCTTACGGATAACATGTCTTCAACATGCTGGGTTGCCCCATTCGGATATCTGCGGATCAATTCGTATGTGCCAATCCCCGCAGCTTTTCGCAGCTTATCACGTCCTTCATCGCCTCTGAGAGCCTAGGCATTCCCCATACGCTCTTATTTAGCTTATTGTACTTTTTGCTTTTTTAATGAGTTACATTTTATTATTGCTAGCTCGCAATAACTAATTTACTTTTATTAAATATATTCTATCTAATTGTTATTCTTACTTTTTTAAAAAAAATAAGAATTTCATGTATCTTTTTCAATATGTCAATGAACTTGTGGCAAATCGCCACTGGTAAATTACCAGTATGCAAAAGCCGTTGTGGAGAATATCGGAGTCGAACCGATGACCTCCTGCGTGCAAGGCAGGCGCTCTAGCCAGCTGAGCTAATCCCCCATATACTAGTAGTTAGTATATAGTAGTTAGTAGTTAGTACATAACTACTACTCAAACTTCTAGAATTTCCTTTATTTAAACTTCAAAAAAAAATTAGTAGTCTCAGGCAGACTCGAACTGCCGACCTCTACATTATCAGTGTAGCGCTCTAACCAGCTGAGCTATGAGACTCTACTTTTTTTCTTAGTTATAATATAATTAACAGCGTTGAGAATAAACTATCTCTTTCCTTACTTATTTACCTCTAGTCGTCTTTCTCTAGAAAGGAGGTGTTCCAGCCGCACCTTCCGGTACGGCTACCTTGTTACGACTTAGCCCTAGTTACCGATTTTACCCTAGGCCGCTCCTTGCGGTGACGGACTTCAGGCACTCCCAGCTTCCATGGCTTGACGGGCGGTGTGTACAAGGCCCGGGAACGTATTCACCGGATCATGGCTGATATCCGATTACTAGCGATTCCAGCTTCACGGAGTCGAGTTGCAGACTCCGATCCGAACTGTGATAGGTTTTATAGATTCGCTCCTGCTCGCGCAGTGGCTGCTCTCTGTACCTACCATTGTAGCACGTGTGTAGCCCAGGACGTAAGGGCCGTGATGATTTGACGTCATCCCCACCTTCCTCACGGTTTGCACCGGCAGTCTTGTTAGAGTTCCCGACATTACTCGATGGCAACTAACAACAGGGGTTGCGCTCGTTATAGGACTTAACCTGACACCTCACGGCACGAGCTGACGACAACCATGCAGCACCTTGTAAGTAGTCCGAAGAAATAGCTATCTCTAGCTAATGCAACTTACATTTAAGCCCTGGTAAGGTTCCTCGCGTATCATCGAATTAAACCACATGCTCCACCGCTTGTGCGGGCCCCCGTCAATTCCTTTGAGTTTCATTCTTGCGAACGTACTCCCCAGGTGGGTCACTTATCACTTTCGCTTAGCCACTCAAACCGAAGTCCGAACAGCTAGTGACCATCGTTTACGGCGTGGACTACCAGGGTATCTAATCCTGTTCGCTCCCCACGCTTTCGTCCATCAGTGTCAGTTGATTATTAGTAATCTGCCTTCGCAATTGGTATTCTATGTAATATCTATGCATTTCACCGCTACACTACATATTCTAACTACTTCATAATAACTCAAGATAACCAGTATCAAAGGCAATTCTACAGTTGAGCTGCAGGATTTCACCTCTGACTTAATTATCCACCTACGGACCCTTTAAACCCAATGATTCCGGATAACGCTTGGATCCTCCGTATTACCGCGGCTGCTGGCACGGAGTTAGCCGATCCTTATTCTTACAGTACCGTCAAGCTCCCTCACGAGGGAGTGTTTCTTCCTGTATAAAAGCAGTTTACAACCCATAGGGCAGTCTTCCTGCACGCGGCATGGCTGGATCAGAGTTGCCTCCATTGTCCAATATTCCTCACTGCTGCCTCCCGTAGGAGTCTGGTCCGTGTCTCAGTACCAGTGTGGGGGATCCCCCTCTCAGGGCCCCTACCTATCGTTGCCATGGTGTGCCGTTACCACACCATCTAGCTAATAGGACGCATAGCCATCTTTTACCAATAAATCTTTAATGTATAAACTATGCAACTTATACATACTATGGAGTATTAGTCAGAATTTCTCCTGGTTATTCTCCAGTAAAAGGTAGGTTCTATACGCGTTACTCACCCGTGCGCCGGTCGTCAGCAGAGTGCAAGCACTCTCTGTTACCCCTCGACTTGCATGTGTTAGGCCTGCCGCTAGCGTTCATCCTGAGCCAGGATCAAACTCTTCATCGTTAAATTTTAAGTCTTACGACTATTTCTTAACAACCAAAGGAAATTAATTTTGTACTCAAAATGGTTTATTCTCTGTAATGAACTAAATCGTTTCCAACTTAATTCTTACGCTGTCAATCAATATGTTTAATGAACTTTTTTTCTTCTTTACTTAAAGATTTTCCTCCTTAAGCGGGTGCAAATATAAAACCCTTTTTTTATTCCCACAATGCTTTTTGATTTTTTTTTGAAATTATTTTCTCAACTCCAACAATACTCAAAAAACAACCCGAGAACTTACTCAAACCGTTGCCGATTTTTGCGGCTGCAAACATACAACTCTATTCCTTTTTACCAAACCTTTTCTTAACTCTTTTTTACAAAATATAAAACACAACACCACAACACCTAATAACCAAACATTTATCACATGAAAAAATCCCATACCAATCCAAATCGAATACTCAAATCCCGATGAATACTATTAGGTGAAGTGTAA
>JALKAW010000017.1 GCA_023015825.1 Flavobacteriaceae bacterium S0862
TAAAAGCCAGTGTACAACACCGTGTATAATTAATTACTTGTTTATTAACTACTTATGAAAGTTCTCGCAGACTTTAAATGTAGTTTTTATTTACTAACTTTAGTGCTAAATCACGCAACGAAATCATACACAAACACGTTGTGCTTCATTATAACCAACCAATAACCAATGATAAAATTCTTTCGAAAAATCCGCCAAAACTTGCTTATAGAAAACAACACTGGAAAATACTTTAAATATGCCATTGGCGAGATTGTGCTGGTAATGATTGGGATACTTCTAGCATTACAAGTAAGCAATTGGAATCAAGAACGCAAAGACCGCATTAGCGAGCGTAAACTTTTAGATAATATCCACAGAGATTTTATCCAAAATAAAGTGAGTTTTGATTCTTTAAAGGCTATTAACTATCGAGGGCTTAATGCCTTGGAAAAAATGGTTGCTTTGTTTCCTTTGAATAGTGATACGCTAAAGTATGCAGCCTATAAGAAATACAGCTCAGATATAAAACTTATAACCTATAATCCATATTCTAGCTCTGTAGAATCGGCAGTCAATTCAAATTCTCTTCAATTAATTCAAGATGAGAATTTACAGAAATACCTGGTCTCTTGGAAAGATGTCTTGCTCGACTATCAAGAAGATGAAAAAGTATACATTGATTATTTGATTGACTTCTATATGCCTTATTTCAGGGATGTACAAGATTTAACAGGAAAAGACACAGTAATGAATATGGAAAGCAGAAATACTATAAAATTTCAAAATATGATTATAGCTCGAAGAAATTATTTAAAAAATGTTATTAAAGCCATAGAGGAAGAACCCATAGAAAATCACATCAATGGGATTTTTCGATTAACACAACCTACAAACGAATGATAAAATTCTTCAGAAAAATTCGTCAAAATTTGCTAATGGAAAACAAAACTGGAAAGTATTTTAAATATGCAATCGGAGAAATTGTACTTGTTGTTATTGGAATTTTATTGGCATTGAGTATTAACAATTGGAATGAAGACAGAAAGGACAAAATACTACAACAAAACTACCTGTTAATAATTCATGAAGAATTCAAAAACAACAAAGAGCAATTAGACCATATAATCAGTGTGCATAGACAATCCTACAAGTCCAGTAATTGGATTATAGAAAATTATAATAAACCAGATATTAATATCGATACTTTAAGAAAGCATCTTGTAGCATTTCGTTATTCTTATACTTATAATCCCTCTAAAAGCTCTATAGATGCCTTAATAAATAGTGGAAAACTTGGAGTAATAAGAGATAATGAACTGAGTAGTAAATTAATTGAGTGGTCTGAATTATTAGCGGATTATCAAGAAGAAGAAATAGTCAATAGGAATTTTTTTTACAACATCATATTACCATTTGATATAAAGCATTTTACAATTTACAGTAAAGACAAAAATAAACGATTTGATAATTTTATTAATTTTAATAAAGAAACGAAAAATGAATTTTTAAATATTGTTGCAACCAAAAGAAGAATGTTATCACAAATTGTTGATGATCCGCAGAGTGAATACCAAAAAATAAATGAGGCATTAAACATCATCATATCCAAATCAGCTAAAAAATGATAACAATTATAGATAAGGAATAAAAAAATAACGAAAGCACAACAACGTGTATAATTAATGGCTAGTTCCCGCCTAGTTACAAAAATCCTCGCGGATTTTCTATCTGGTGCTTATTTGATAAATTAGGTGCTTAAACACGCCACTAATCATACACAAAACCGTTGTAGTACATTTAAACCAAAAACAATGAAATTATTTTATTTAATACTAATCTTCATCTTTCCAATAATTAGTCATGCTCAAGTTTCTGATGTAAAAGTACAGTTAGAAGAGTCATATAAAAACTATGAAAATGCTTTAAAAGAAATTAAATTTGCTATTACCAAATTGGAAGATTGTGACAAAACCCAATCAATAGATGTTATTCACAAAAACGCTAGTGATGCAAATAAATATTTAAGTTTGGCCAAAAGAATTATCAGCTATGCAAAAGATAGAGCTTATCATGCAGAAAAAGAAGCTTCAAAAACTAATTGCTCAAAAGTCCAAGACCAAGTAAAAGATGTAAAAAATTATTTTTATGATGCTGAAAGAGATATAGCTTCTGCGAATGGCACTTTATCTATTGTAAAATATAATAAAAGAGACCTTGGTTTATTAAATCAATCCATATCAGATGCAGAAACTGATATCAATCGTGCTTTAAAAAAAATGAATGAGGCCGTTTTTAAACTAGGTAATGCACTTGTAATACTTCAAGAATGCAATCAAAAATAACTTTGTAAATAAATAATAAAAATAAACGCACTACAACACCGTGTATAATTCATTGCTAGTACTCGCCTACTTACAAAAATCCTTACGGATTTTCTATTCGTTTTGTATTTGCTAATTTAGTTGCTTAAACACGCAACGAAATCATACACAAAACCGTTGCGCATAATATCATGAACGAAGAAAAACTAAAGGAAAATAAATTATTTTATCTCTTTTCTCAACTGAACAATTTGAAGAAAGAGAATGTTCACGTTATGTTGGCTGTTGATTCTTTCTTAAATAACAAGAATAATTATCGCAGTTTAATTGACATAGCAACTGATGTAACTAAAATTGGAATTGTATGTTCCCCTGAAAAATTAAAAGATGTATTAAGTAATATTGAGCATACAAACATTTTTGATGGATTTAATCCACTTTCAGAGACAAATCAACCTTTTAGATTAAAAAAAGAGTATTATAATAATGTTAAGGACTTAACGAATTACACCAACGAACTGGATTCGGTTGTAACAACCTTTTTAAAGGATAATGACTTAAAAAAAGATAAGAAAGAATCTATAATAAACATATTGTTAGATACTCTTATTTCAAAAAATTTAGATTACCTCAAAATTTTAATTAAACCAAAAGAACAAAAGTCCTTCGAAAGCTACAAAATAGCAAGTCCGTCTAAAAAATATAAAAAGAAAGAATTGAAATTATACAACCAATTTATGCAGAGCGTAAATGGTGATTTCAATAAAGTTCTTGAAGCTTTACTGCTTAAATTAACAGATTTTTTAACGCTAAATTATAATTCAGATGTTGACAAATTCGTAAATGAAAAACTTGGTAACAAGAAATTTTATTTAGACAGTTCTGTTGTCTTAAGATTGTTAGGATTTGATAATGACATAAGGCAAGAAAGAGCGGTTAGATTATTAGAATTATTAAAAAAAATAGAAGGTGTTCATTTTCACATTCATTTAGAGACTTTAAGTGAAGCTCAAGCAAGAATTAATCAGAAAATAGATGAATCTCAAAAGTCTCTAAAACATCAAGAAAAATTATTAAAAAAAGCTGGACAACTAACTGGTAAAGGTTCTAACGTAGTAGATTTATATTTTCGTCTTAAGCACGAAGGTAAAATTCAAAACATTCACGACTTTACCCTTTATTTTAGTAACGTAAGTGCTGTTTTATCTAAAATATTCGGAAAGGACAGATTTTCTATTGATAAAAGCAAAATTCAAAAACCAAGTGGAAAATTTGACAATTTAACACTCGAACTTGGAAGGACACAAAAATCCTCACCAAGAATAAAGCATATTACTAAACTACTTTCACATATTGAAAGCAAAAGAGGCTCTAACAACTTTAATCTATTTGATATAGAATATTGGTTAATTACAACCGACCAAACTACTCTTGCTGTTGATTCAGAATTAATCAAACTTGATGATAATAAAATTAAGAGCAGTTGCATTTTACCGTCTGAATTAATAAGGCTGATTGAATCTGCTGGAGAAATTAGTGGTGATTATTTCGAGGTTTTCAGAAATTATATGCTTTATTCCAATGTATTTAGAGAAGACTATAATAAAACAGAATTAGACACACTTGATAAGGTTCTTACATTATGTGAATCCGCATCAAATTCAACATATGATGCAGATTTTCTTTTAAATAATCTCTTTGATAAGTATTCTTTGGACAATATTGCCAAAAGACTTCAAAAGCTTGAATCCGAGAAAAGTAAAAATGAAGAATTAATTACCTTATTCCAAGAAGCTAATACAGGATATTTCGAACCGAAATTTTTAAAATTGAAAATTAAAGAAACAAAACGATTAACTCGAACTGGAAATGTCTTATTCTTTGTCTTAATCTTTTTAATTCCTGCATTGACTTTATGGTACTTGCTTTCAGTATTAATAAATAAGAATTTAATCTGGAATGACCCATTGACATATATAAATGAAAGTGCGTTTTCGAAATTGGAATTTATTGTTTCATTCTTCGAAATTGCTATTTTATCATTAGCTATATTTTTATTTCAGAAATATAGAAAAAGGTTTGTTGGCTGGTTTACAGAAAGGTTTTCGACTAAATTTGAATAAAATACTATGCCCAACACCGTATATAATTTATTGCTAGTTCTAGCCTACTTACGAAAATCCTCGCGGATTTTCTATTTGGTTTGTATTTGCTAAATTAGGTGCTTGAAACACGCAACAAAACATATACAAACACGTTGTACACCAGCTACAAAAAGAGGCGACTTCTTATAAATACAACAGAGTGCTTATTTAGTTTTTTAAATAATTAAAGATCCTCTTCTAAAATTTTCTTAGACTCTTCATATTCTTCTTTCGAAATTTTACCATTAGCG
>JALKAW010000018.1 GCA_023015825.1 Flavobacteriaceae bacterium S0862
TGAACTAAAAAATGTTGTTCCTCCATCAATACTGTATCCCAAAGTATTGCCGTTAGGGTTTATAACGTTAATACTAATTCCTCCAACATTGCCAGCATCTGAACATAAAATATCTGTTGTTGTAATATTGAAATCTGGAGGTAAAGACTGTTCAACAGTAATAGATGTTGTTGCAATACAGCTGTTAAAGTCATACACTGTGATATTATATACGCCTGGATCAGTTACTGTATAAACTGGTGTATCCTGAGATTCAGTTGTACTATTAATATAATAGGTATATGGTGATGTTCCACCTTCTGCATATATTGTGATCTCACCATCTGTACATGTTAAAGGTACTGTTAGCGCAGCAGTAACGGTTAATAGTGGAGGCTCAATAATTTCTATATCTTCAGTATAAAAGCAACCATCATCTGTACTAACATTAACAGTGTAATTACCTGAATTCAAATTAGCAAAAGTGTAATCACTCTCTGAAATTGGCCCAACACTATTTACTAAGGTTGTGCCTTCATAAATACTATAATAATATTGAGGTAACGCATCATTAACTGCTAGAATAATACTTCCTAATTCACCATTACAAAAAGGTTGAAGGACAGTCGAAGTTACGTTAAAATCTCTAGCTCTAATGTATACTTCTGGGGTTTCAAAAATACAAGGGTTTGGAGATACTCCTATTTGTCTGATATATACTGTATAAAAACTAGGTGTATTAATAATAAAAATATTTGATGTTTGATAAGGTCCATTAGGGTCTAAACTAAATTCATACCCTGAAGGCACGCCTCCAACTGTAATTTGTCCTGGTGTTGTACATAAAATATCTCTTGAAGTAACAGTAGGTTCTAATAAATTTGTGTAAACATTAAAATAAAAAATACTAAAACAACCTCCAGGATAATTAATTACTAAGCGGAATTGTCCTGATGTATTTGCAGTAAAATCAGGTCCAGTACCTACTTGATTCCATGTACAAGTAGCATCCTCATTTGCACAATCTTCAACTTCAACCGCTGAACAACTTGTTTCGTCTAATTTTTCCCAAATCATAGACGTAGTGTCTGTAATTCCTGTTTGAATAAATCTTTCGTCATTTGCTCCACATAAAAATATGTTTGGAAGTTCTTTACCATCATTTGGACATATCACTATTTGATCTGCATATGGAATTACAGGGTTAGTGATTGTATTTCCATAGGTAATTACATTAAAGACTTCTTCAATAGAAAGACATGTAGCAGATGTTGTATTTGTTACATAATAAGTGCCTGTTGTTGAAACAGTAATGGATTGCTTTGTTCCAATTACTGGCGTACCAGTTGGGCTTGTTGACCATGAATAGGAATCGTATCCGTTTGCAGCTGTTAAAACAACACTATTACCACAAAGAATTTCAGTTTTTTCAAAATTACAATTAGAAATATCTACAATAAAATTAGTCGGTCCAGGGTCACTTAAACATTCTGTATTTGCATAACTACCTTCCTCTTCTATGATAGTTGAATTAATTACTCCTTGATAAGTTGCAAAAGCTTGATTAATTATTTCATTAGAACATGCTTGGCTCAAATCATAACAATTTGGTACTATTTGAACTTGTAAACGAATTACAAAGCTAGGATCATTTACTTCAACTGACTCATCGGGAATACTAAAAACAATTGTTCTAGTAATAGGATAGTATGATAAGAGTGTTGCTCCTCCTGCATTACTTAAATCAATATCTGTAGTAGGATCAAAAATGATATTCTCTGGTAAAATGTCAGTTATTGTAGATTGTGTTATATTATCATTACCGACACTTTGATATTTAATTTCATAAAATACTGTTTGCCCAAGTACAACATTATCTCCATCTATATTAACTCCATTTTCATCTAAAACTATCTTTGTCAGGTCTAAATCAGGCGCTATAATATCTACTGCAAAAGCTGCAAAAAAGGCAAAAATAGGATCTGCCTGCCCTCTTGCTACTTGAAGCCTAAAGTCTGCAGCAGTATCACCATTCTTTATAAATTCTGGTTCAGAATTTTTAATTTCTAAAAAGCCAGTATCATAACCCAAAGTATTAACACTGAAAGGGTTTCTTGGATGTGACATTCCATTATAGTTTTCAATAACAGATCCAAAAAATTTATTGGCTGGTCTAAAAGGAGTTGTAACCTCTTTACCATTAATTTCTAATTTTGTTGCTCTTTTAGTTCTATCACCATCTAATGTACCATAGGCAAATTGTAAATCTATTGGGCCGGCAGGTGGTGTCGTAAAACCAGTTACTGGAACTGTTTCTTGATGATCATCATATATGTGACTAAACCCATCATAAGTTGTAAAAGATTTTGTATGAAGGTTTGGATCTTCATAAATTACAATTAATGACCAACCTGCAGATAATCCGGTAGAATTATTAAAACCTAAGCTTGAAGTTACATTCGCTAATGTATAAGTTCCTTCAATATCTGTTAAGTCAGAAAGTAAATCTGTTACATCTGCATAGGAAGCATATGGTGTATTTCCAGGTTCATCATCTTCAGCAATAATTGGACTTACTATAGCATCATAAATTAATTCTCCTGTAATATCATTATAAGTATTACTTCCAGGTAATTTAAATTTAATATTATTAATACTGGACCTGTCACCATTTTGCAAAACCGCTCCCCAATATAAGCCTGCATAGGCCACACGATAGCATATGGTAGAGCTTCCATCCTCTTGAGGGTGTAATACTAAATTGGCACTACTAGAACTAAAGGTAGAATCATCTCCATCAATATCAATATACTGCATAGAAATGTCTTGATTGTCTTGTGTAAGATCATTAAAATCTTGGTTATCTTGCCCGAGAATAGTATTACCAATCACAAGCATACTCCCTTTCACATTGAGATTTTCTCTTGGAGTAAATGGTTTAAAAGTTTGAGCAAAACTATTAAAACCAAATAGCAGTAATAACGCAATAAGGGTAATCTTAATATAAGTAGGTTTTTTCATGGTTGCATAATTTTACACTATTTTATTATTGGGGTAAATAAAAAAATGATGTGCTTAACTACTTTTATTTTGTTGCATCTTCTTTATTATGATCTTTTTTTTAGCAAAACCAATTTTTGCCACTAAAAAATCTAAGGACAAAAAATAATTCTGCTTTTCATATTTAAAATACGAGGGGTTAACACTACAAATATATGTAATTAATCGTAAAAAACAATCATTTCATCGATTATTTAATTAAATTGCAGAGTGAATATTAATGTTTTGGAGTCTTACCCTATCACATATAATTCTAAAATTTCTATCTGTTTAATATCCTACCAAGGGCTACGATTACTAGTACAGGCACAATCACTAATGCCTCTAAGGAAATCCAGTCCGATAGTGACAACGTGAGTACCAGAGTTATACGCTGATAATCCATTGGTAGTAAACTGATACGCATATCCAAAATAGAA
>JALKAW010000019.1 GCA_023015825.1 Flavobacteriaceae bacterium S0862
TACTTTTAGAATACAAATTAAACGTGGACAGGTTGCATATAGCTATTGATATGTAAAGTTTTCTTCGATGGCACCAAAAGGTGAATATTAGTTATATACCTATCTCATATACAGTATGCAATCTGGCATAGCCCTGCGATAATGTACATATCTCAAGTTGTGGGAATTGGAGCGTAGCGACAATGTAGCAACTTGAGTTCACCTTTTGGTGAATTGTACATCATCGATTTGGCTAAACTGCGTTTTAATGCAGTTTAGGTTTTGTTATCTATTGCCTTTTTCTTTTTAAGAAGGAACACAACAACTAAAGCAGAAACTGTTAGTACAGCAACTATTAGTAATAACGCCAGATTCGTTATTCCCCCTGTAATAGAGTTTCCTTGTGAATTATTAAGCTGGGTCATTTCTTTCAGGTAATCCTCAATTGGTTCTAGCCCGATTTCAGCCCTTCTTTTGTTAAGGTTTTCTGGATCAATTGTTGGTAGGGGCTGAGCTTTCCCTGTAAACCAATGGTAGGTTACTTGGGTGCCGTAAAACAATTTTTCATTAAAGTTCTTCTTAACTCTATCAGTTAAAAATGCATAATTATGAGCATTTGCATTTTTATTAATCACCTCAATTCGCATTGAATCCAGTACTCTTTTTTGAAAATCTGGTTCAAAATCAGAATGCTGCACCATCGTCCAAAATAGTTGAGATCCTCTTTTTCCAACCAAATCATATCCAGGATAACTATGCTTATTTAGAATTTTTTCAAGCCTTGATTGATGCGCTCTGTAAATACTGTCTTTCCATTCAGACATAGATAGAGCCGAAGAATGTCCTTCAGGTCTAGAATTGATTGCCGCCAATTGATCAATTATGATCATCCGCTCCAATTCATTAACCAAAGATGAATCAAGTTTTTCCTGAGCCTGTAGTCTAATTATACAAAGGAAAGGGATGACTATGGATATTATAACAGATTTTCTCATGATTGTTATAGGTGATGGATAACGCAGGGCTATGTGAAGCCACGTTTTGGATTTTAAAAGTAAGCAATTTATTGCATACTTTTAGAATACAAATTAAACGTGGACAGGTTGCATATAGCTATTGATATGTACAGTTTTCTTCGATGGCACCAAAAGGTGAATATTAGTTATATACCTATCTCATATACAGTATGCAATCTGGCATAGCCCTGCGATGATGTACATATCTCAAGTTGTGGGAATTGGAGCGTAGCGACAATGTAGCAACTTGAGTTCACCTTTTGGTGAATTGTACATCATCGTTTTTGTGTATGATTTCGTTGCATGTTTCAGCAACTAATTTAGCAAATAAATCACAGATAGAAAGTCCGCGAGGACTTTTGTAAGTAGGCTATAACTAACAATGAATTATACACGGTGTTGTGCTTTCGTTATTTTCCTGAAGAATTTAATCATTTTTCCAATCTTTTTATTTCTTCCACGATACTTTTATCTAACTTTTCGACAACATTAATATCATAACCTAGATCAGTTAGTGCCAATCTCACTTGCGCCATTCTTGTATTAATAATAGTATGGTACAGTTTGTCCTTTTGTAATGCCTTGTAGTTGTTAGGTACCATTGTCATTATGTCGTCATTCTGATAAGTGTCTAGATTATTGAATAACGTAGCACAATACTCTTGTATAAAAGATTCTGATAAAAATTCATCTTGGGCATTATCTTGATAGTATTTATAGCTTATCTCGTAAACATCTATAATTTGCATTCTTAATGTGTCGTTAGAGATTAGATTTAGTCCTCTTGCTTTTAATGTTTCATAAGCACCAATGTTTGGAGCAACTGAATTGTTAAATAACGAGTTACGGAATGCATATTGAAGTGAGTCGTTAGTAGGTACTTCTAGAGGCAATTGCTCTATTATAATCTCCAAAGAGCGTTTAACATTGTTATATGAGCTTATATTAATTTTTAAGTTTCTAATATCATTATTAAGCGCCAGTTTCATTTCTTTTAAAATCTTTAATTCTACTTGACGTTCCTTACGATTCTCGTTCCAGTTATTTATCTGAAGAGCAATGAGAATTCCAATAATAAGAAGTACAATTTCTCCAATAGCATATTTTAGATATTTCCCAGTTTTATTTTTTTCCATAAGGTCGTAGCGTATTTTTCTAAAGAATTTTATCATTGGTTGGCGGTTTCTGATAATGAAGCACAACGGTTTGGCTATGAGCAGTAGCGTCCTGCAGGGAGCTATTGCTTATAGGTTTTGTTAGGCAAAGTATTTATATATTCCTCTAGATATTCATGTAGCCCTTTTTCTGGTTGATCTAGCAAGTTTTTTTTGTACTCAAATTGTAGCTTATCTAATAGACGCATAGTGTTGAAACCAATTGTATAATGATAATCAGTTGCACCAGCATATACGAGGTAGTTAAAAGCATCATTGTTCAAGTCTATTTCTTCAAATTCTGTATAATTAATAAACTTTGTATCATTAATGATTACTGGCGCATCTGGATTGTTAAAATAGCTGTTAAGAATAAACATGCTTTTATATTCAATGTATCTGGCTGACCCTTCTTGAATGACGTAATAGTTTTCTACCTGTTCCAAATGTGGGTGTTCTTTATTGTATTTTGTAATCCTTTTATTTCTTGTATTTAAATACGCTGAAACCAATGAGTCACATATGGCTTTATCTTCTTCAGCAAGCGCAGTCATTAAAATGTTATTCTCATTTCGAATCATGGACAAGAACTGTTTATCTTCCTGACAAAGGGCGACTAAATTTCTGGAGTCGAAAGGTAAAACTCCGATTACTGTTTCCGCATATTTTACGTATTTCGAATTGTTATACTGAAAATGATGAAACATTTCATGAACAACCATGGTTGCCCACATTTCTGTGCTTTCAACAGAAGGGATGTATTTTCCAATTTCTTCAACAGAAGAATATTGCTCTACAGGATTCTTAAAGAAAAATTCTAAAGAATCTTCTTCATTGAAACTAATCATTACTTCCATATGATAAGGAATACTGTCTGTCCTTTTTGTTAGCCAGTAATTGTCACTATGTTTTTTGGATTTGTGTAATTTATTAACCACTTCCGAGTCTGGGAAGAACACTTCAGACCAATCTGCATCGAAGTAAATTAAAGTTCCTTCGTTATTCTTTGTCCCAAAGTCAGACCAAGTACTTTCAGCAACGGATTTTTTTAGGTCAAGAACTAAAGAAATTCTTCTTGTTGACAAACTATCAGGCAAGTCAAATTGGCTCACTAATTTTTTGCTTTCAAAGCTCGATTGAGAATCATTCTTCTGATTTTGGCATGCTGTTATCAGAATACAAACTCCAGCAATTAGTAAAAGGTTTATTTTCATTTTGTTCTATTTTGCCTAACGTGTTTGTGTATGGTTAGTTGCGTGTTTCAGCAACTAATTTAGTAAACAAAAACGAACGCGAGAAAATTCCGAAGGAATTTTCCAAATAAGCACTTGCCAAAGCAATTAATTATACACGGTGTTAGCCTTTCGTTATTTTATTTTGTAATATCACTACTATTCGAGAGCTCTATAATTTTATTTAATAAATCACTTGCTTTATTATACCTTTTCTCCAATTCTATTAAAGAATATAAACTGTTCTCTAGGTCATTTTCAAAACGTATTTCTTGTAATAAGTCTATATTTTCAATGTCGAACCTTGTGCCCTTTTCATTCTTATTATTATGGTAGTCAATATTAACTAGAGATCCTTTTTCACTTACAAAATAAACTAGTCGATTTGTATTATGAGTTGAGCCAGCATGCCATTCTAGGATATCTTCATAAAGTCTATCCCAATCATATAAAAGAAGTTTAAGGTTTTCATTTTTCAAAGTTGATAATTTACCAGAATTTTTGATGTCATTTAATACATAAGAACTTGGATTCCAAGTAGGATTAGAGATAGCATAATAAATTAAGCTATCAATTATTATGTTATCCACCTCAATATTTTTTAAACCGGTATAGGATAATAAAGTATTACTCGCAGTAATTGAATTTTTAACACGTGATAAGTCAATCTCAAGTTCTTTCAAATTCTTTTGGAATTCATTATTTAGATTTTCAGTTAATGTTTTTAACGCATTATTTTCTTTTCGATTTTCATTCCATTGATTAATCTGAAGTGCAATTAATATTCCAATGACGACCAAAACAATTTCTCCAATTGCGTACTTGAAATACTTTCCAGAGTTGTTTTCCATTAGTAAGTTTTGTCTTATTTTTCTAAAAAATTTTATCATTTGGTCATTGGTTGTTCATAATGAAGGCTAACGGTTTGTGTATGGTTAGTTGCGTGTTTCAGCAACTAATTTAGTAAACAAAAACGAACGCGAGAAAATTCCGAAGGAATTTTCCAAATAAGCAACGACCAAAGCAATGAATTATACACGGTGTTGGCGATTGTTTTA
>JALKAW010000001.1 GCA_023015825.1 Flavobacteriaceae bacterium S0862
TGCTAGCTCATATAAAGGTCTAAGGTTTGATTTAAATGAAATTTCTCAAGATAAATCTATAATATTACTCTTAAAAAATGTTTACAATAAGAGCATAGTTGAACAGCGTTACAAAAGAGAACTATTAAAACCTAGAATCGCTAATTTAATCAAGCTCATTGATGAACAGGAATAAGTTTATGCTGTTATCAAAAGTCATTAAATAAAATGTAGTTTAAATAGCACAACAAAGTGTATAATAATTTACTTTTTGGTTCGAGTCCAGTTCCCGCTACTACAAAGCTTCACAGAAATGTGAGGCTTTTTTTATTACAAAATTTATTTCTGTATCTTTAAAAGGTAACCAACTAAAGAATAATATTATGAATTTATTTAAAAACGCAAAATCTTTTTTCCATAATTGCGAATCAGGAAAAGGATGGGAATCTTGTAAGGATTATGTTGAAGAGAATGCTCTATTTGAAGCTCAAAGTGAAGCTTTTGCTGATGTTGATAAGGTAAGAGTTTATGCAGATGCAATGGCTGGATTAGCGAATGTGACTATGCCTGGTAGTAGCTATAAAATTCATTCCTCTGCTTTTGATGAGGTAACGAATACGGCATTATTTTTTGCAACTTTTACAGGAACACATTCTGGTGATGGTGGCCCAATTCCACCAACTAATAAAACAACAAATTCACATTATGTTTATGCTCTAAAAATGAATGAAGAAGGTAAAGTTGAAAGTATGACAAAAATATGGAATTCACCTTGGGCTTTTCGAGAACTTGGATGGAACCAATAATACTTTATTGATTTAGAGTGCATGTTGTTAAATCTAAGAAATTCTTATAAAAATTTTAAAGTTCGATAATTAGAGCTTTTCAGCTCCATAGTAAGCTTCACATAAATGTGAAGCTTTTTTTATGACACAACTTAATTTATGTACCTTTAAAAAAATTAATCTTAACATAATAAATATGAAAACATGTATTGCTTGCAATGCCGAAATAGAGGAGGGGTTTAATTTTTGCAAAGTTTGTGGATCGAAACAAGATTCAACTCAAAACGATTTACTAAAAAGTAATACTACTTTACTAACGATACTTTGTATTTTAACAATTATTGGTTCTTTATTTGGAATAGCAAGAGGTTGGATTTATGAGTTGGTTTCAACAGTAGGAAATGATGATTATTTTAGAGGTTGGATTTATATTTTTGCAAATATTGGAACATTGACAGCTGCTATTTTGATGCTTAAAAGAAAAAAGACTGGACTTCATTTATATACAGTTTGTCAGAGTATTTATATTTTAACTGTAATTTATGCGACCATAATTTATGAAGTTTCAGATTTTGAAGGATTAGCAATTGTTTTATCTTTGTTTTTCCTTATTCCTTCAATTGTCTTTATTATTCTATATTGGCAAAATTCTATTACGAAACATTTGAAATGATAATGTAATATTGGTTTCTTAAACTACCATCCTTTTTTAAATTTTTCCTTTAAAATAATCGAGAATTTTAATGCGTAATACATATTCATATTTCACATTATTTAAGTTTACAAGGGCATTTTCCAAATTATTTTTACTAATTATATAGGTAACGCTATTATTAACGCCATTAATAAATCGTATTTCATTAATTCTTAAGGATTCTTCGTATGCTTCATGCTGTTTCAACATTATTTCATAACGCTCAAAGGCCGACTTCATGTCTTTGTAGGTTTGCTCTATAGAAGATCGCAACTGTAATTTAGTACGTTCTAATTCAATGGTAGCTTCTTCTTTTTTTATTTTTTCTAAACCAACTCTGTTTTTAGTACTAAACCCGTTAAAAAGAGGAATATTAACAGCGACGCCGAAGGAGCTATTTAAGTTGTTTTCAAATTGATCATTATAGCTAATATCTTCTGCTAAGAAATTAGTTTGCTCGGTAAAGACGGGATAGTCTAGTCCCCCAATAGTAACATAATCACCAGTGTTTTCAATACTACTACCAGTTTCGTTAAAAAAGCGAGCTGCGCTAGAATAATTGGTGTTTAAATTTGCAAATAAGGTAACCTCTGGAACATAATTAGACTTTGCTGCCATAATACCCTTTTGGGATGCTTCTAATCTATATTCCGCGGCTTTAACAATACCCATATTTTGTAAAGCTTGATTATATACATCTTCGAAAGACTCGGAATAAGAATTGAAATTTGAAGGCATATCTATTGCACTTATATCAAAATCAATATCTATGTTCATCAATTCTTTTAAATTTATTTTTGAATCTTCATAGTTATTTCTAGAACTTATCAAATTTGCTTCATCATTGGCCTTGAGCCCTTGAAAATCTCTATATTCAGAAGGGTCTCCCATATCTTCTTCGAACATAGATTTTAACCTATTATATTGCTCATTTGTCGAGGATAATCTATTTTGAGCTAATTCATATAAATCACCCGTATTTATTACCTGTAAATATGCCAATGTTACATTTAAAATTAAATTATGCTTCGCATTTTCAGTTTCCATTTCAGAGGCTAATAAATTTAATTTTTGTTGACGTAATCTATTAATTAGTTGAAACCCATTAAAAACAGTAGCTCTTAAATTAAGTCCAGCATTGGAGAATGTAAGTTGCTCATTTATATAACTATTAGTAAAAGGATCAATGCTTCTTCCACTGGTTTCCCCAATACTATAATTGCCATTTAACGTTGGCAATAAGGCGTTTCTGCTCTGCTTAAAATTAATGGCAGAAGTTTCTGTTTGTAAGTAAGCAGACTTGTAATCTAAGTTATTGATTAAAGCAATATCTATACATTCTTGTAAATTATACGTTGTGTTAGAACTTTGGCTAACAATATTTAGACATTGAAAGAAAAGTATAATGATAATTATATTACGTCTCATGTACTTTATTTTATTTGTTTATAGATTGTAATCGTTACGTGAACCATCCAATAACTGAATAATTCTTTGACCATAACTTGCATTTGTTTCAGAATGTGTGGCTTGTATTATTGTTACGCCTTCTTCATTGAGTTCTTTAAATAACTCCATGATTTCTTGACTCTGTTTGGAGTTAAGATTACCTGTTGGTTCATCGGCCAATATAAGCTTTGGTCTTGAAATAAGTGCTCTTGCGATACCAACCAATTGTTGTTGACCTCCGCTTAATTGCACAGGGAATAGATCTTTTTTGCCAACTATATTGAATCGATCCAGCATATCGGCTACCAAGGCTTTACGTTCAGAGGATTTTATTTTTTTATACAATAAAGGTGTTTCAATGTTTTCATATACTGTAAGATTGTCAATCAAATTGTAGGACTGAAAAACAAATCCAATATATTCTTTGTACAATTTTGCACGTTGACGTTCTTTTAAGTTATGAACGGACTCATTAAGAAATTTATAAGTACCCTCATTAAACCCATCAATCATTCCAATTACATTTAATAAGGTTGATTTTCCTGAGCCAGAAGGCCCCATAATAGATATAAACTCTCCCTCTTTTACTAACAAGTCAATGTCTTTAAGTAAAAAGATTCGTCTTCCGCCAGAGTTAACCCATTTATATATGCCTTCTAATTTTAATAACATTTGTCAATATTCTAGTTAATTAATTATTCTGTTCTTAAGCTTTTTACTGGGTTAGTAATAGCCGCTCTAATCGCTTGAAAGCTTAAAGTAATAAGTGCAACAATCAAGGATATCATTCCTGTACCTGCAAAAATCCACCAACTGAGATCAATTCTAAACGCAAAATCTTGTAACCATGTATTCATAAACCACCAAGCAATTGGGGTTGCTATTAAAAAAGCTAACAAGACAAGTTTCACGAAATCTGTAGATAACATTCTAACAATATTAGTTACAGAAGCACCTAATACTTTTCTAACACCTATTTCTTTTGTACGTTGTTCTGCTATGTATGTTGCCAGTCCTAATAAGCCTAAACACGCAATGATAATTGCTAAAAATGCAAAGGTTATTGCCACACTGCCAATACGCTGTTCTTGGCGATACATATTATCGAAAGATTCATCTAAAAAAGAGTAATCAAAAGGCATTCCAGGAGCTACTGCTTTGTATTTGTTTTCTATAATATCCACTAAACCAGCAATATCATTTGTGTTAAATCTATATGCCGTTACCCAACTATTATTTCCTAATCTCATGCTTAAAGCACCTACATTTTGTTTGAGAGATTCGTAATTAAAATTCTTAACAACACCAATGACGGTATACTCGGTTCGGTTACCATTGCCATCAGATCCATATAAGTTTTTGCCGACGGCATTATTGTCAAAGCCAGCAAGCCTAGCTGCCGTTTCGTTAATAACTATTGCAGTAGAATCTGAACCGAATTCTCTTGAGAAAAAGCGACCATCAAGCATTTCCATGTCCATGTTTTCTAGGTAATCATAATCTACACGCCAATATTGCATATTAAAAGCATTAGACTCAGTCATTACGGTTTCAGTAGAGAATGTAGTATCACTTCTACTTGAATCAGAAACTGGTAGAAAACCTCCAAAGGAAGCAGATTCTACTCCAGTTAATTGTACAATTTCATCTTTTAAAGACTGTCGCGTTTCTAATGGGAGACCACTATTATTAACTACCAAAACTTGTTCTTTACTAAAACCTAGCTCAGACGACTGTATATGATTTAATTGTTTATAGATCACAACTGTTCCGACGATTAGTATGATTGAGGTAGCAAATTGAAATACAACTAAAAAATTTCGTAATGTATCTTTTTTATGACCTGTTGATAGTTTCCCTTTCAATACAGTTATTGGTTTAAAGGATGACATAAAAAACGCCGGAT
Organism: Flavobacteriaceae bacterium S0862; assembly: GCA_023015825.1. Lineage (GTDB taxonomy): Bacteria > Bacteroidota > Bacteroidia > Flavobacteriales > Flavobacteriaceae > Pontimicrobium. The sequence goes on from JALKAW010000001.1 coordinate 4,814, forward strand.
ATAACCCTGCAAAAGCTCCTATAATAAAAGGAAAAATGAATAAAAATATTATAAAATTGGGTGTTAAGAGCGCACTCATAATCATTTCTTTTCCAGACATGTCATTAAACCAACCAAGGGTTAATCTCACAAACAATATTCCTATTATCAAAGCTAAAATTGAAATAAGGGTTGATTCGGTTAAAAACTGCCATATAAGAGACTTTTTTTCTGTACCCAATACTTTACGAATGCCTACTTCTTTAGCACGTCCTGATGATCTCGCAGTTGTAAGATTCATAAAATTAATACAAGCCAGGATTAATATAAATAATGCTGCTGCTGAAAATATATATACGTATTGGATATTACCATTAGCACTTAATTCAACGCCGCGAGACGATCTTAAATGAATATCTGTCATAGGAAAAAGAGAATATTCTAAACTATTTCCTGCTTTTTCGAAATCTTCCATGCTTTCAATCTGCATAAATTGTGCAGCTTGAGGTAAAATATACTTATCGATAACCGCTGTAAAATTCTTATTGAACTCTTTATAGTCTGTTCCAGATCTTAAAAGCACATAGGTGTGGAAATTATGACTAAGGTAGTTTCCAAAACCATATTGTACATTATCCATTGAGAAAAAGAAATCGTATCGGAAATGCGAGTTTCGTGGCATGTCCTCAATAACTGCTGTTACCTCATATAAAGTACGTGTATTATCATCAGTATCTAAAAATTCCCCAATGGCCTTTTCGGCACTTCCAAAATACCGAATTGCTGCAGTTTCTGAAATAACTACGGTATTTGGCTCGTTAAGAGCGGTTTTGGTATTTCCAACTATAGCAGGTAAGGTAAATACATTAAATAAAGTTGAGTCTGCGTGTGCTACGAGACGTTCATTTATATATTCACTTCCTTTTTTTATAAGTTTTGAACCACCTGATGCATAGAATCTCATATATTCTTCCACTTCAGGATAATCATTTTTTAGGGTTTCACCCATTGGATCAGCACTAACTGCCATTGAAAGATCGGTTCCTCCAAATTGTATGTCAGAGTTTATTCTATAAATTCTTTCAGCATTTTCATGATATTGATCATAACTTAATTCGTCACTTACAAACATGGCAATAACTATAAAACAACCTATTCCTAATGACAAACCAACAATGTTTATAGCGGTAAACCCTTTATTTTTTAAAAGGTTTCTCCATGCAATCTTTATATAATTTTTTATCATGATTTTTTATTTTTTAATAGATGATTGATTATTCTGTTCTTAAACTTTTAGTAGGGTTTGATAATGCTGCTCTAATAGATTGGAAACTAACTGTAATTAGAGTAATTATAAGAGCTCCCAAGGCAGCTGCTAAAAATATCCACCAAGATATATCTGTTCTGTAGGCAAATTTTTGTATCCATTGATTCATAACATAATAAGCTATTGGTGCCGAAATTAATAGTGAAATAATTACTAGTTGGACAAAATCTTTAGATAATAGCATCCATAAATTTCGAACAGAAGCACCTAATACTTTTCTAACACCAATTTCTTTGGTGCGTTGCTCTGCAACAAATGATGCTAAACCAAAAAGACCTAAACAACTAATTAATATTGCTAGAAGTGTAAATACACGGGCTAAGCTTGCCACTCGTTCTTCTGAAGCAAATTTTTTAGCATATTCTTCATCGACAAATTCATAACTATATGGAAGATTAGGAAAATGTTCCTTAAAAGTAGCCTCAATAATTTCTAGGTTTGTAGCTACACTTTTATCAGGATTTAGTCTCAGGTTATAATAACTAGCATTATTTTGCCTATCGAACACATAAAGACCTTGTTTTACTGGAGAATATGGAGATTGTGCAATCATATCTTCTACAACACCAATTATTTTTCTAGGAGGATCAGGATTTTCTCCTCCCCCATCGTCTCTAATAAATTTACCCACTGGATCTGTAATTCCCATATACGATACTGCTGTTTTATTTATTAAAACAGCATTAGAATCTGTTGCAAATTCTCTTGAAAAATCACGGCCATCTATGATTTTTAACCCTAAAGATTTAGCGTATTCATAAGAAACTTCTGTCCAAGCAAAATCTTCTTGAAACCCTTCTGGTTTACCTTCCCATGTATATCCACCCCTATTTGACCATATTCTTGTTATAGGGCTACTTGATGTCGACATCTCAACAACACCACCTGAAGCTAGGAATTGATTTCTCATAAAATCTTGTTTACCACGAAAGTCAACACTCATTACAGGAATTTGTATCAATCCAGCTTTATTATAACCTACGGGACGATCTTTACTATACTGAATTTGATTCATAACGACTAAGGTTCCAATAATCAATGCTACGGAAACCGTAAATTGAATTACTACGAGGATTTTTCGAGGAACTGCGGCAAATCGACCAACTTTAAAAGTGCCTTTTAAAACTTTAATTGGTTTAAAAGAGGACAAATAAAGCGCAGGATAACTGCCAGCAAGTATAGCTGTGAAAACGATAAATACTAGAGAGTATCCCCAGAATTTAAAGTTGTTCCATGGAAATAAAATTTCTTTACTTGCTAAATAATTAAATCCATTTAAAAAGATTAGCACTAAAATAATAGCTACAATAAATGCGAATATGACAACTAACAATGATTCACTTAAAAATTGATATATTAATTGCTTCCTATTAGAACCTATAGCCTTTCGTATACCCACTTCCATAGCTCTTTTTTCGGAACGAGCTGTACTTAAATTCATAAAATTTATACATGCAAGAAAAAGAACAAATACACCTATAATAGCAAATAACCAAACATTTTCTATTCGGCCACCAGATTGAACGCCATTTTCGAAATTTGAACGTAAATGCCAATCCTTCATTGGTAATAGAAATATTTGAGGATTAAATTCTGCTTCGTTTTCTGCAGCATTTTTCTTTGAATCTCTAATAGCATCGCTAACACCTTTCATAGTGGTATTATCAGCAATTTGTACAAACATTTGAAATGAATTGTTTCCCCAACTATCCGCAGCATTAATAATCCAATTTGAAGTTGTGATGTAGTGCTTCCATGGCATAATAAAATCAACGTCTTCAAACAGAGTGTTATTAGGAATATCTTGATATACACTAGTAACCAACATATCGTCGGCACTATTTACTTTCAGTATTTTTCCTATTGGATCTGCATCACCAAAAATGGCATCTGCAGTAGATTTTGACAGCATTATACTGTTTTTTTCTATAAGACCATTCTTTTCACCTTTAAGAATGTTTAATTTTAAAATATCTAAAATCGACTCCTGCATGAAGTTTCCACTTCGTGATAAATTGACATCACCATATTTTAAATAGTTGCTATTATTCCACGAAGACATTGAAAGGTGTTTAAAATTTGAACCATAATTTTCCCTCAACAAATTTTCTAGAGGTCGTGGAATTGCTTGTCCTGTTCCTATATTTCCATTAAACGTTTGACTTTGATAGACCTGTGCAATGCTGTCATAATTTTCAAAATGCTTATTAAAACTAAGTTCGTCAATAATCCAAAGAGAAATCATGATAGTAACTGCTATCCCTATGGCCAGTCCAAAAATATTAATGAACGAATACACCTTACTTTTTATGAGGTTTCTCCATGCTATTTTGAAATAATTTTTAATCATGACTGTTCGTTTTTTGATTGATTACTGTTGATTATTGTTTGTTTCTTAATTGATACTTCTTAAACAAGAACATTTTCAGTTACTTTTTGACCATCAAGCATTCTAATTATTCTATGACTATATTTAGCGTCATGCTCACTGTGAGTAACCATTATTATTGTTGTACCTGCTTCATTCAATTCGGTAAGTAAATCCATTACTTCATTACCATTACTACTGTCTAGGTTTCCAGTTGGCTCATCAGCTAGTATTAATTTAGGATTGTTAACAACCGCTCTCGCAACTGCTACACGTTGTTGTTGACCACCAGATAACTGTTGAGGAAAATGTTTTCTACGATGCATAATTTGCATTTTCTCTAAAACTTCTTCAACGCGTTTTTTACGTTCGTCAGGTTTTACACCAGTATAAATTAATGGTAATTCAACATTTTCATAAACCGTAAGTTCATCTATTAGGTTGAAACTTTGAAAAACAAATCCAATATTATGTTTTCTAAGATTAGCTCGCTTACGTTCGTTAAAATCTGAAACCTCAATTTCGTTAAAAACAAAACTTCCACCATCAGGATCATCTAATAATCCAAGTATGTTAAGTAATGTAGATTTACCACATCCTGAAGGTCCCATAATTGCAACAAATTCACCTTCTTTTACAGAAAAGGAGAGTTTGTTAAGAGCTATAGTTCGTACTTCGTCCGTACTGTAGTATTTTTCAAGTTCGTTAATTGTTATCATCTGTTTATTTATTTAATATATTTTTCTATTATTTGTTTTCTAATTTTTAATGACTAATTCCTCAATACTTCCATAGTTATTATAACTTGAGGTTACCACTTTATCTCCAGGCTTCAGACCACTTAATACCTCATAAAACTCAGTATTTTGACTCCCCAAAGAAATATCAACCTTGTAGGCTACAGAACCATCATCACTTAATTTGAATATCCAATTCCCTCCAGTTTGTTGAAAGAATCCTCCTTTGGCAACTAAAAGCGCTTCTTTTTCTTCACTTAAGGCTACTCTTATCTGTAGTGTCTGACCTCGTCTAATACCATCTGGAACTTCGTTTTCAAATTCCATATCTACTTGGAAACGACCATTTGTAACTTGTGTATAAACCTTTTTAATAACAAGGAAATATTGCTTGTTACTAAAGGTGAAAGACCCGCGTTGTCCTGCGTAGATTCTACTTATATAGTGCTCATCAATATCAACACGAACTTTAAAGCCGCTTAAAACATCTATCTGCCCAAGGCGTTCTCCTTTGTTCTTTGATTGACCAATTTCGGCATCTAATGATGTTAATTGACCATCAACTGGAGCTTTTACTATAAGATCTGCAACTTTTCTACGCATTAATTCAAGCGCATTTTGTGTTCGTTGATACGAACTTTGTATTTGCCTTTGCTCTTGTTTCGTGGCTACAGAATCTTGTCGTAAAATTTGGTTAGCAAGTTGCATTCGTTGTTTTTGATAGTTGTATTCGTTTTCTGATTTTATGAGTTCCTGACGGCCAATAGCATCTTTTTCGTAAAGTTTCTTGTTAAGATTTAAAAGCCTTTCAGCTTCAATTAAACCACTTTCGACATCGGTAAATTGATTTAGCTTATTAATCGTATTTTGTCTAGCTGCATTTTGAGAAATTTGCATCTGAGTTAATAAGTTGTAGACTGATGTTTCTTGGTTTACCAAACTTAATTCAAGATCGGTATTAGTAAGTCTTAAAATAGGCTCTCCTTTTTTCATTATGGCGCCATCTTCAACATATTTTTCCTCCACACGGCCACCCTCAATGGCATCTAAATAAATTGTCGTAATTGGTAAAACAACTCCGTTAACTGGGATGTTCTCTTGAAAAATACCGTTATTTACTGTGGAGATACTTAAGCGCTCTTTTTGCACATTGAGTTTAGAGTTTCCAGAAGAACTTATAACAACAAATAGAATTAGTCCGACTATAAGCACTCCTAAACCAATCATTACCAGTTTAGACTTTGGAAAATTCTTTTTTTCAATAGGTATATCCATATAATTATTAATTTTAAAACAAACAATGGTAATATCGTGCCAAAAGCGTAACTATAAGATAAACAACATATTAGATATATTATTAAGAAACAAAGTGTTCGATTTTGATACACTTTATGTACGAAAGTGATACAGTTTTTTAACACAAAAAATTAGTGCAGTATAAATATTTAATTGGACTGCGAAATTCTTAAATTTGACTAATGCTTTTAAAAAATGCTAACATATTAGTAATTGATGATGACGAAGATGTTTTAATCGCTTTGCGTCTTTTATTAAAATCTATGGTGAATTCGGTCACTGTAAATAAAAATCCGAATGCAATTACTGATCTTTTACAGAAACAAGATTTTGATGTTGTAATTCTAGACATGAACTTTAATGGTCTTGTCAATACAGGAAACGAAGGGATTTTTTGGTTGAAAAAAATTAAAGAGATAAATTCAAAGATTGATATCATATTGATAACAGCCTATGGTGATATTGATCTAGCTATAAGATCACTTAAAGAAGGTGCTTCAGATTTTCTTGTAAAACCCTGGAAAAATGAAAAAATTATTGAGGCTATAAAATCATTGATTCTAAAGAAAAAAGTCACAAAATCAAATAATTTTGAAGCCAAAAAGGGTTCAAAAATTATTGGAGAAAGTGAGGTAATGTTGGATGTATTTACAAAAATTAGTAAAGTAGCTCCTACTGATGCTAATATATTAATCCTTGGAGAAAATGGGACTGGTAAAGATTTGATAGCTCAGGCAATACATGAGCATTCTAATAGAAAGAATAAGCCATTTGTTAAAGTTGACGTGGGTTCACTGACTTCGTCATTATTTGAAAGCGAATTATTTGGATACAAAAAAGGAGCATTTACTGGAGCCAACGAAGATCGTATTGGAAGATTTGAAGCTGCAAATGGTGGAACCCTTTTTTTAGATGAAATAGGGAACATTACTTTAGGCCAACAAGTTAGGTTGTTAAGTGTTTTGCAAAATAGACAAGTAATACCACTTGGGTCTAATGCTGCAATAGATTTGGATATACGTTTAATTTGTGCAACAAATCTAGGTTTAAGTGATCTTGCTGATGAACATAAATTTAGAAAAGACCTTATTTATCGTATTAATACTGTAGACATTATTGTGCCACCGCTACGTGATCGTGGTAAGGATATAACTTTAATAAGCCATCATTTTATTAATATTTATGCCGAGAAATATTTTAAAGAGCCTTTTAAACTAACTCCAGAATTTATAAAAAAATTAAAGGGTCACTCGTTTCCAGGGAATGTACGTGAACTTCAATATATTTTAGAACGTTCTGTGATAATGGCAGAAGGCAATACTCTTAATTCCAACGATTTGGTGTTTTCGGCAATTGAGAGAAATGCTGCTGTTATAGCAACCAAAACCGTGAACCTAGAAACTCTAGAAAAGACTACTATTTTAAAAGTCATTGAAAAAAATAATGGTAATATCACAAAATCTGCAAAAGAATTAGGTATAACAAGAACTGCTTTATACCGAAGACTCCACAAATATGATTTATAAGTCGTTTTTTTTCTTTCTCATATTGAGGGTCATCCTATTATTAGGAGCTGTTAGTTTTATTGCATATGGAATTAGCAATGAGATTAATTATGCGATTGTTGGAGGTGTTTTTATCACGTTCATTATATGCCTTAATTTATACAATTTTGTCGCCAAAAGATTTATTGAAATAGACGATTTTTTTGAGTCTGTGAAATATCGTGACTTTTCAAGATGGTTTAGCGAAGAACACGGTCCAAGAGATATTCAAAAATTGCATAGAGGCTTTAATTTGGTAAATAAAACGTTTAAGGATATTAACAATGAGCGGCAAGCTCAATTCCTGTATTTACAAAAAATATTAGAAATGGTAGATGTTGGTATAATAGCATATAACCTAGAAAATGGTGATGTGCTTTGGGTTAACGACTCTATTTTAAATACATTGGATTTACCATCGTTTAAGAATATTCGATTTGTTGAGAAACGAAGACCAAAATTATTTGACGAAATATTTGAAACCTATCACATGAATAGTCAGTCAATAAATCTCGAAATGCGAGAAGAAAACTTAAAAGTCTTGATATCGGATACGGTTTTTCAAGTAGATGAAAGGGCATTTAAATTAATCGTTTTACAAAATATAGAAGATACATTAAATAAGAATGAATCTGAAGCTTGGAAAAAACTTCTAAGTGTAATGACCCATGAAATTATGAATAGTATTGCTCCAATTTCTTCTTTATCAGATACACTTCAATCAGAATTACAATTAAAATTAGATGATATTGATAACTACCAGTTGCATCTTGATGATCTTAATGCAGGCATATCTAGTATTAAAAAAAGAAGCGAAGGGCTAATGAAGTTTGCAAAAACTTACAGAACCTTAAGCAAGGTAAGTCAAGTTGATAAATCAAAAATATTGGTAGAAGAGTTATTTAAAAACATAAGTAACTTGCTAAAACCTTCACTAAACAAAATAAACATACAATTAGAGTTTAAAAATATAAACCCAAAATTAGAATTAAATATAGATATATATTTAATAGAGCAAGTACTTATTAATTTAATTATTAACGCACGGGATGCTTGTGAAAATAGACTGGACTCAAAAATAGTTGTTTCGGCAGAAAAATTTAGAGAAGGAATTCAAATTAAAGTTGCTGACAATGGTAAAGGAATTCCAGAGGAGATTCTGGATACAATTTTTGTACCGTTTTATAGTACTAAAAAATCAGGTAGCGGAATTGGTTTAAGTCTGTCAAAGCAAATTATGATGCTTCATAATGGACGATTACAAGTTCATAGTGAAGAAGACAAAGGGACCGTTATGAGTTTGATGTTCTAATACAATTATAAATTCAATTTTGTTAATTATATATATTGATAATCAGTGATTTACGTATTTATAACGTAGTGCGTACAATTAAAAATAATTGTTAAAAATAAGATGTTATTTTAAATTTTTGTACATTTGTTATTGCAATGAAATCCAAGCTCCATAAAATATTCTCTTTTGCGATGGCATTTGTAGTCCTATTTTCTACAATGTCTTTTACCATAAATAAACATTTTTGCGGGAATACTTTAGTAGATACAGCACTATTTGTAGAGGCCAAAACCTGTGGCATGGAGGAACAAGTATCTAATAATACTGATGATGCAATTACCAAAAATAATTGTTGTAGTACTGAAGAATTATTAATAGAAGGACAAGATAATTTAAAGCTTGATTTTACTAAGTTTGATTTGCAACAAAAAATATTTGTAAGCACTTTTGTTTATACCTACATCAATCTTTTTGAGGGTATTACAAAAGAAAGTATTCATTTTAAAGATTACTCACCTCCACTTATAGTCAAGGACATACATACACTTGACGAAGTTTATTTAATTTGATTTTAAGTTTTTAGAGAAATATCCCAATTTGTAATATACTAATATGGGAATATTTTGTTATTCGTATTTATTATAGAAATATAGTATTCTAAACACTTAAATCAATGACGTATGCTCAATAAAAGCATCAAATTTTTAATAGAAAACAAATTAGTTTCAGTACTCTTATTAGTACTTTTTATTGGATGGGGAATTACCAATGCACCATTTAATTGGGATACAGGATTTTTACCCAGAAATCCTGTGGCTGTTGATGCTATTCCAGATATTGGTGAAAACCAGCAGATAGTATTTACCAAATGGGATGGTCGCTCACCACAAGATATTGAAGACCAAATAACCTATCCGTTAACTACCTCCTTATTAGGTATTCCTGGTGTTAAAACCATTAGGAGCTCCTCTATGTTTGGTTTTTCAAGCATATACATCATTTTTGAAGAAGATGTGGAATTTTATTGGAGTAGAAGTCGCATACTGGAAAAATTAAATTCTTTGCCTGCAGGATTACTTCCGAGTAATGTGCAACCATCTTTAGGGCCAGATGCAACTGGTTTGGGACAAATTTTTTGGTACACTCTTGAAGGCCGTGATAAGCAAGGAAACGTTACAGGTGGTTGGGATTTACAAGAGTTAAGAAGTGTTCAGGATTATTATGTCAAATACGGATTGTCATCTGCATCAGGAGTGTCAGAAGTGGCATCTATTGGAGGTTATGTGAAAGAATATCAAATAGATGTTAATCCAGATATTTTAAAAGAGTATAACATCTCTTTACAGCAAGTAGTTAATGCCGTTAGAAATACTAATAAGGACATTGGAGCTAAAACTATTGAAATTAACAAAGCTGAATATTTGGTAAGAGGTTTAGGTTATATACAATCTATAAGTGATATAGAAAATACTGTAGTGACCTCCGAAAACAATGTGCCAATTTTTATTAAAGATGTGTCAAAAGTTTCTTTAGGTCCTGCCGAAAGAAGAGGAATTCTGGACAAAGAAGGTGCTGAGGTTGTTGGAGGTGTGGTTGTTGCAAGATATGGTGCAAACCCAATGGAAGTGATTACAAATGTCAAGAAGCAAATTCAAGAAATTAGTAAGGGCTTACCAACAAAAGAGTTAAAAGATGGTCGAATATCGCAACTTACAATTGTGCCATTTTATGATAGAACAGAGTTGATTCAAGAAACACTTAATACACTTGATGAAGCACTCACTTTAGAAATATTAATTACTATTCTAGTCATTATTGTGATGGTATTTAATTTACGAGCCTCAGTGTTAATCTCTGGATTGTTGCCTGTAGCTGTTCTCATGGTGTTTATTGGTATGAAGTTCTTTGGAGTCGATGCTAACATTGTAGCACTGTCAGGTATTGCAATTGCTATTGGTACGATGGTCGATGTTGGTGTTATTCTCTCCGAAAATATTGTCAGGCATATTGATGAAGACGAATCAAAAACTCCAGTTAATGAAGTTGTTTATAAGGCAACTAAAGAGGTTTCTGGAGCGATTCTTACAGCAGTAATGACCACGATTATAAGCTTTATTCCTGTGTTTACTATGATTGGAGCCGAAGGAAAACTATTTAGGCCTCTAGCAGCAACAAAAACTATGGCGTTGGTAGCTTCTGTAATTGTTGCACTATTTTTAATACCACCATTTGCTGCATGGTTGTTTGGTTGGAAGCCACCAAAGAAAAAAATTGGACTTACGTTAAATGCTATTTTAGCTGTATTCGGAATTTTCACTGTTTTCAGTGGTTATACATTAGGAATCATTCTCATCGCATTTGCTGTGGTTAGTTTCTTAAAATCAAACCAAAGATTAACAACGAAACAAGCTAATACCATTAACATTGCTATTTCGACTATTGCTATTGTTATGCTATTGGGTGTGTATTGGCGACCTTTAGGCGTAGATTATAGCTTGGTGTCTAATGTTATTTTTGTCGGTGTCATTTGCTTTGGCTTGTTAGGTATTTTTACTGTTTTTAGACAGTACTATGTGCGTATTTTAACTTGGGCTTTAGCTAATAAAATCCTCTTTTTAAGTATTCCAGCATTAATTGTGTTTTTTGGAATCAATATTTGGAACAATACTGGAAAAGAATTTATGCCATCATTAAACGAAGGGTCTTTTTTATTAATGCCAACATCTTTACCACATTCAGGAGTAGAAGAAAACAAACGTGTGTTACAACAGTTAGATATGGCTGTAGCTACTATTCCAGAAATCAAAACAGTAGTTGGTAAAGCTGGTCGAGTTGAAAGCGCACTCGACCCTGCGCCATTGTCCATGTATGAAAACGTTATAATCTATAAGCCAGAGTATAAACTAAATGAAGAAGGAAAACGCGAGACATTTAAAGTCAATAATGATGGTTTGTTTGAAACCATTTCTGGTGATTTTATTGCTTCAGGAACAAAAATCGAATCAAATGCTTTAATTGTTGATGATAATGGTGAATATTATCGCAATTGGCGACCACATATGAAGTCCGCTAATGATATTTGGAATGACATTGTAAGAGTAACTAAGTTGCCAGGAGTAACTTCAGCGCCCAAATTACAACCTATTGAAACGCGTTTGGTGATGCTCCAAACAGGCATGCGAGCACCAATGGGAATTAAGGTTAGAGGACAAGATTTAAAGCAAATTGAAGATTTTGGATTAACACTTGAAAACATTTTAAAGCAAGTTGACGGTGTCAAAAAAGAAGCAGTTTTTGCCGATAGAATTGTTGGCAAACCATATTTGTTAATTGATATTGATAGAGACAAAATTGCACGTTATGGTATCTCTATTGACGAGGTTCAAACGGTGTTGGAAGTTGCTGTTGGAGGGAAAGTACTCACGCAAACCGTTGAAGGTAGAGAGCGTTATGGGGTAAGAGTGCGTTATCCACGTGAACAACGTGATAGCCCAGAAGATTTAGAGAATATTTATATTCCAACATCCAAAGGAGATCCTATTCCATTAAAAGAGTTGGTTTCAATAAAGTACGAAAAAGGCCCTCAAGTAATAAAGAGCGAAGATACATTTTTAGTAGGTTATGTACTTTTTGATAAGGTTGCCCAAGAGGCAGAAGTAACCGTTGTTGAAAATGCTCAAAAAGCTATTCAGGGTGCTATTGATAAAGGGGAATTGGTTGTTCCAAAAGGCATTAATTATCAATTCACAGGAACTTATGAAAATCAATTAAGAGCCGAAAAAACATTATCAGTTGTTGTGCCTTTAGCATTGGTGATTATCTTTTTAATACTGTATTTTCAGTTCAGGTCCGTTGCCACATCTTTAATGGTGTTTACAGGTATTGCGGTTGCTTTTGCAGGTGGTTTTATAATGATTTGGTTGTACGGTGAATCTTGGTTTTTAAATTTCAATCTTTTTGGATTTAATCTTAGGGAATTGTTCCAAATGAATCCAATAAACTTGAGTGTTGCTGTTTGGGTTGGGTTTATAGCTTTATTTGGTATTGCTACAGATGATGGCGTGGTTATGGCAACCTATTTAACGCAGACCTTCAAAAAAAATGAACCAAAATCAAAAGAAGACATTAGAGCATCGGTTATTGAAGCAGGAGAGAAGCGAATTAGACCATGTTTAATGACCACAGCTACAACGTTATTAGCGTTGCTGCCTATTTTAACTTCTACTGGTCGTGGTAGTGATATTATGATACCAATGGCAATTCCAAGTTTTGGAGGAATGCTCATTGCATTAATCACCTTATTTGTTGTTCCAGTACTTTATAGTTGGAAAAAAGAAATTTCATTAAAAAAGATTTAAAATGAAAATGAAATATATTTATACAATCGGTTTTACCCTAATAATGTTTCAGGTTTTAAGCGCTCAGACACTTCAGGATTATTTAAACGTAGCAAAGGCAAATAGTTCAGAAATAAAAGAAAAGCATCTAGAGTATTTGTTGTCTCAAGAAAAAGTAAATGAAGTTGGAAATTTAGACAATACTAATATTGGATTTGGTTATTTTATTTCAACACCTGAAACACGAGTAGGTGCACAAACTATTAAGCTTGGACTAGAACAGCAATTACCTTGGTTTGGAACATTAAAAGCTGAAAAGGACATGGCAAAAGCTGTTTCGGAAACTCGACAATTTGATATGGAGCTGGCTGAAAGAGATTTACTGTTTCAGGTAAAAGCAATGTACTACGAGTTATACCAAAAGTATAAAATAGAAGCAATTCTTAAAGAGAATAAGCAAATTTTGACCACCTATGAAAATATGGCTCTTTCAGCTCTTGAAAACAATAAAGCAACGATGAGCGATGTGCTAAAAATTAAAGTTCAAAAAAACGAATTGCACAGTAAAATTTTCAAGAACTTAAATGAAATAGAAGCATTGAGCAAAAATTTTAATAGGCTTTTACAACGCGATTTAAATACACAGATAGTTGTAACTGACAGTCTTAGTGTATTAGATATTTTGATTGATGAAGGAAGTATAAATGAACATCCAAGTTTATCTAAAATCGAAACATTTAATGATGTTTATTCGACCGAAAACGAATTAATTAATAAAGATAAGCTCCCTAAACTTTCATTTGGTCTAGATTATATTTTAGTAGAAGAACGCCAAGATTTAAAAATGGTAGACAATGGAAAAGATATCATTATGCCTAAGGTAGCACTCTCTATTCCAATATTCACTAAAAAATACACCTCGAAAACATCTCAGGTTAAAATTAAACAAGAAGCACTGCTTTCAAAAAAAGAAAGTCAAAAAAAGCAATTGGAAATAGCACTTCAAATAAGCGTTCTGGAATTAGATAATTCTATTTTAAATGTTGTTGCTGCTCAAAAGAATACTGTAGAAACACAATTAGCTATCGATGTCGATTTAAAAGCTTATGAAACTGGGATTTTAGATTATGATAAAATATTAAACCTTCAATTGCAGAAAATAAAATTTCAGCTTATGGAAGTTGAAGCCGTTAAAGAGGCATTTGTTGCAAAGTCTAAAATGGAGTATTTAACAAAGTAAACATTATGAATAGTGTTTTATATATAAAAAATATGGTTTGTAATCGTTGTAAAACGACGGTTTTAAGTCTGTTGAATGATAGAGGATTTAAAGTGGAATCTATACAGCTTGGGAAAATTATTATAAAAGAAAATTCGAATAATAATTATGTGGAATTTGAAAAGGAGTTGAATGATTTAGGTTTTGAACTTATTAAGGACAGCTCTAAAGCATTAGTTGAGAAAATAAAAATAGCACTCATACAGCAAATCGAAAAAGGCGAGGCTGAAGTTATTTTGTCTAATCTGGCTAACGATTTAGGAAAAAACTATTCGTCATTAAGCAAAACATTTAGTAAATCTGAAGGTATGACTCTTGAAAAATATTTAATTAACCTAAAAATAGAAAAAGCTAAAGAGTACATTCAATTAAATCAGCACAATTTTTCTGAAATAGCCTATAGTCTTAATTATAAAAACAGTAGTCATTTGGCAAAACAATTTAAGAATTGTACAGGTATGTCTATGTCTGAATTTAAAAACCTACAAAATGGAGATAGAATACCGTTGGACAAAATTGTATAAAAAACAACCAGAATTAGAAAAGTTATATGAGATAAGCAGCTGTATTTTAGCTTAATAATTCTAAAGTTTATAAAAATGAAATATTCATATCACATACACGGAATGACTTGCAACGGTTGTCGCAGTCACGTTGAAGATACACTCTCTAAAGTAGATGGTGTTTCAAAGGTAAATGTCGATTTAGATAAAGCAGAAGCCATAATTGAGATGGATAAGCATATTCCTATTGAAACCTTTCAAGAGACTCTGAAAAATGATGGTGGTAGATATAGTATTCATCATGAAGGTGAACACCACCAACATTCCGAAGATAAAAAGGAAAAGCAACCAAAAAGAAAAGGGGCAGGAACATTTTATTGTCCTATGCATTGCGAAGGTGATAAAATATATGATAAATCAGGCGATTGTCCAGTTTGCGGTATGGATTTGGTTGAAGAACAAAATCTATCAATAGCTTCAATAGAACAATGGACGTGTCCCATGCATCCTGAAATTGTGAAGGACGAAGCAGGTTCGTGTCCGATTTGTGGGATGGATTTAGTGCCTATGAAAGCAGATCTTTCAGCCGAAGAAAAGTCGTATAAAAAACTATTGAAGAAATTTTGGATTGCAACAGCATTCACCTTGCCTATCTTCCTAATAGCCATGAGCGAAATGTTGACAAACAATCCATTATACGACATCATGGAACAGAAATATTGGAATTGGATTCAGTTTGCATTATCAATTCCAGTTGTGTTTTATGCTACTTGGATGTTCTTTGAACGTGCCTACAGAAGCATTAAAACATGGAATCTTAATATGTTCACCCTTATTGGTATTGGTGCTGGTGTGGCTTGGTTGTTTAGTGTGTTCGGAATGTTTTTTCCAGATATTTTCCCAAGTCAATTCAAAACCGAATCTGGAGCTGTTCATGTGTATTTTGAAGCGGCAACCGTTATTCTTACGTTAGTACTTTTAGGTCAACTGTTAGAAGCTCGGGCGCACAGTAAAACAAATTCAGCAGTAAAAGAACTTTTGAAATTAGCACCTAACAAAGCTATAAAGATAGTGAATGGCGAAGAAGTCGAAGTCAGTATTGATGATATAGAACTGAACGATATTTTAAAAGTAAAACCAGGCGATAAAATTCCGGTTGACGGTGTGATAACTGAAGGCGAAACCACGATTGATGAATCGATGATTACAGGCGAACCTATTCCTGTAAATAAAGTTAATGGAGATATAGTAAGTAGCGGTACTATTAATGGCAATCAATCCTTTTTAATGAAAGCCGAAAAAGTAGGTAGTGATACCTTGCTGTCGCAAATTATTCATATGGTAAATGATGCCAGCAGAAGTCGTGCACCTATTCAAAATTTAGCCGATAAAGTATCTGGTTACTTTGTACCAATAGTTGTATTAATCTCATTGATAACCTTTGCGGTTTGGGCTATTTGGGGACCAGAACCTGTTTACGTATATGCTTTTGTAAATGCCATTGCTGTGTTGATTATTGCCTGTCCTTGTGCATTAGGTTTGGCAACGCCAATGTCAGTCATGGTTGGTGTGGGTAGAGGTGCTCAAAATGGTGTGCTGATTAAAAATGCCGAAGCTCTTGAAAAAATGGATAAGGTAAATACACTTATAGTTGACAAAACAGGAACAATTACAGAAGGAAGACCAACGGTTGAAACCGTAGGTGCTTTTAGTGTTACTTTAAACGAAAAAGAGTTATTAAAATACATTGTTTCACTTAACACAAATAGTGAACACCCGTTAGCAGAAGCGACAGTTAAATATGGAAAAGAGCATAATGCTGAAATAATAAAATCTGAAAACTTTAGTGCTGTAACAGGAAAAGGTGTTAAAGCTATAATAAATGATAAAAAAGTAGCATTAGGAAATCCTAAAATGATGGAGTTTGCAAAAGCAGACATTACGTCTAAAATGAAAGACGAAGCTAAATCTTACCAAAAGCAAGGTAAAACAGTTTCTTATTTGTCAATTAATGAAACCGTTGTTGGGTATGTAGTTATAGGTGATAAAATAAAAGAAACAAGTGCCAAAGCTATTAAAGCAATTCAAGATAAAGGCATTGATGTTATAATGCTTACAGGTGATAATCACGATACAGCACTAGCAGTAGCATCAGAACTAAATCTGGCAGATTTTAAAGCCAGTATGCTACCAGAAGATAAACTTAAAGAAGTAGAGAAATTGCATAAAGTAGGAAAAGTGGTTGCTATGGCAGGTGATGGTATTAATGATGCACCAGCATTGGCAAAAAGTGATGTAGGTATTGCAATGGGTACAGGAACAGATGTAGCGATAGAAAGTGCAATGATAACCTTGGTAAAAGGTGATTTACACGGCATCATAAAAGCTAGAAATTTAAGCCATTCCGTAATGAAAAATATTAAGCAGAATTTATTTTTTGCACTTATCTACAATACATTAGGAGTGCCTATTGCAGCAGGCGTATTATTCCCATTCTTCGGCATTCTATTATCGCCAATGATAGCCGCGTTAGCAATGAGTTTTAGCTCTGTTTCTGTAATAGTAAACGCATTACGATTAAGAAAAGCAAAAATCTAATTATATGCAGAAAACAATTTTTAAAATATCAAAAATGGACTGCCCATCAGAAGAGAATCTAATCAAAATGAAACTTTCTGATATAGATGGTATTAAGCAACTTGATTTTGATTTAGAAGAAAGAGTTCTAACAATATTTCATCATGCTGATGTACACGCAATCAATAATGCTATTAAAGAATTAAAATTAAATGAAAGTTTAATCAGTTCAGAAGAAACAGATATAATAATTACTGAATCTACAAAGAATCAATCCAAACTATTGTGGACTGTTTTAATAATAAATTTTGTTTTTTTCATTATAGAGATGGGTACAGGTCTTATCTCAAAATCAATGGGCTTGGTAGCAGATAGTTTAGATATGTTAGCAGATTCATTTGTATATGCGTTAAGTTTAATAGCAGTTGGAGGAACTGTTTTAAAAAAGAAACGAATAGCGAAGTATGCAGGTTATTTTCAAATCACTCTTGCGGTCTTAGGTATCATTGAAGTTATACGTAGGTTTTTAGGTTTCGATGTACTACCTGTTTTTTCAACGATGATAATTGTTTCAATATTCGCTTTAATAGCTAATGGTATTAGCTTGTATTTATTACAAAAAACAAAAAGTCAAGAAGCACATATGCGGGCAAGTATGATTTTTACCTCAAATGATATTATCATAAATCTTGGAGTAATAGCAGCTGGTGCATTAGTGCATTGGCTAAACTCTGGGTTGCCAGATTTAATAATAGGCATCATAGTATTCTTATTAGTTATTCAAGGGGCATTTAGAATATTAAAATTAAGTAA
Source organism: Flavobacteriaceae bacterium S0862 (assembly GCA_023015825.1). Classification (GTDB taxonomy): domain Bacteria; phylum Bacteroidota; class Bacteroidia; order Flavobacteriales; family Flavobacteriaceae; genus Pontimicrobium. The sequence goes on from JALKAW010000001.1 coordinate 22,868, forward strand.
ATAAAGAACCACCAAAACAAATTTTATGAAAACAATAATATCAATAATTTTTTTAGTAACCCTAATTATTGGTTGCAAAAATCGAGAGCACACAAAGGATGAACATTTTCATCAAGAAACGAAAACGAGTAAAGAGGAAGCAACCAAAAAGAAAGTTTTAAGCCCTCATACATCAACCATGGCAATGATTGGCGATGCACATATTCATATAGATTATTCGTCACCAGGAGTTAGAGGTAGAATTATTTTTGGAGGATTAGTTGGTTATGATAATGTTTGGCAAGCTGGAGCACATAGAGCCACATGGATAGAAACTAATAAAGATTTATCAATCAATGGACAAATCCTTCCTAAAGGGAAGTATGGATTCTTTACCATTCCATCAAAAGGAGATTGGACAATAATATTTAATAAAAATTGGGATCAGCATGGAAAGGATGATTATGATGAAAAAGAGGATGTTATCAAATTTAAGGTGACACCAAATATCTCGGAAGAGATTACAGAACATTTAGAGTATAAAGTCAATAAAATAAATGAAAATGAAGGAACTATTTCTCTTGCTTGGGAAAAGGTAACAATAACTTTTCCATTTAAATTGAATCAATAAAATTTTTATTATGAAAAACAACAAAATAATTATATACATAGGAATACTTGTTATAGGAGTTCTATTAGGTTGGTTATTATTTGGTGGACAATCCAATAATCAAATAGAACACAATCATATTGAGGTTGCAAATGCAAATCAAATGTGGACCTGTTCTATGCATCCTCAAATCTTGAAACCAGAAGCAGGCGATTGTCCCATTTGTGGGATGGATCTTATCCCAGCAGAAGTTGGAGTTGATGGACTAGCAGCAGATCAATTTAAAATGACAGAAAATGCTATGGCATTAGCCAATATAGAAACGACTATTATTGGAGACATTGAAACAACAGGAAACAGTGTAACACTATCAGGTAAAATTGATACTAATGATAAAGAAAGTGCTGTACAAACTGCTCACTTTGGAGGAAGAATAGAAACCTTGTATTTTAAAAGTGAAGGAGAGTTAGTGAAAAAAGGAGCTTTAATTGCTTCTATTTATTCACCAGAACTAGTAACAGCTCAAAATGAGCTCATAGAAGCAATAGATATTAAAAATGAACAGCCAGAATTGTATAAAGCCGTACGAAATAAATTAAAATCATGGAAAATTTCCGAGCAGCAAATTTTAGAGCTTGAACATACAAGCAAAGTCATTATAAACTTTAATATGTATGCTAATACAGTAGGATATATTGAAACTGTTTTTGTTGAAGAAGGAAACCATGTTAAAGAAGGAGCGCCATTATTTAAAGTAGCTAATTTAAATAGTGTATGGGCACATTTAGATGCGTATGAGCAAGATGTGAAAAACTTAAAGATAGGTCAAGATATTTCTATCAAACTAAATGCCTATCCAAATGAAAAAATTGCCGCAAATATAGATTATATAGACCCAGTATTAAATAATAAAACTAGAACAGTTACAGTAAGAGCTACCTTAGCTAATTATAATGGGAAACTAAAACCTGGGATGCTCATATCTGGCCGAGTACAACTAGACACAAATACAGAAAACAGTTTAGTTAGTATACCGAAATCAGCAGTTATGTGGACAGGTAAGCGTTCTATAGTTTATGTAAAAGTAGCAAAAGGTTCACCAGTATTTGAATTAAGAGAAGTAGAACTTGGAAATGCAACTGGAACAAGTTATATAGTTTTAAAAGGACTTAATAATGGAGAAGAAATTGTGACCAATGGTACTTTTACTATAGATGCTGCTGCACAGTTACAAGGAAAACGTTCTATGATGAACAATGCTAAAACAGAAGAAGAAAAAGGTAAAAAAATTGAACGTTTAAAAGTCTCTAATACCTTTCAAAACCAATTGAAATCTGTCGTTGATAGTTATTTACTGCTTAAGGAAAACTTAGTTCTGGAGAAAGCAATAAACTCTAAAGGGAATGCTCAAAACCTACTTGATAATATGGTTAAAGTAGATATGAAACTATTAGCCAATAATGACGCACACATGCAATGGATGACACTTGAAAAAGAAATCAAGGCATCTGCAAATTCCATAGTAAACAGTAATGATATTGTTGGCCAACGAAAACATTTCAAACCACTGTCTAAATATTTAACAAATGCCGTTGCTCTGTTTGGGATTAATCAAACCATTTATTCACAATTTTGTCCAATGGCTGATAATGATAAAGGAGGCTTTTGGCTGAGTTTAGAAGAAGAAATACAAAACCCATATTTTGGAGATGCTATGCTAAGATGTGGAAGTGTAGAGCAAATAATTAACTAAAATCTAAAATAAAATGAAAAAACTAATATTTATTTTGTCTTTAATTACTGTTTTTATTGTATCAGGATGTAGAGAGGGATCAAAAAGCACTTCTGATTCTTCTACAGTAGTAGATAGGGAAAACTATCAGACTGGATTAATTTCTTCTATTGGAGACCAGCCAAACATATCAAAAGCTGAAGACAATATTATTGGTGTTACATATGGAGATAAGGAAATAATTTACTATTCAGAATCTATAGACGGAGGGGAATCCTTTAAGGAACCTGAAATAGTTGGAACATTGGATGGATTAGTGTTGGGTTACTCAAGTGGACCTCAAATAGCATTCACTAAAAGTAATATTATAATAACTGCTCCTTCAAAAACTGGTAATCTATATTCATGGTCAAAAGATTGGAAGGAAGGGATTTGGAGAGGTCCATATAGAATAAATGACATAGAGAAATCTGTTGAAGAATGTCTTTCAGCTATAACTGTAACTAATGAAGGTTATTTATTTGCTACATGGATAGATACTCGTTTTTTAGAAAATAATGATAAAAAAAACCACTTAGTTTCTGAGGAGAATCATGAAAGAATGAAAACAATTAAAAAAAGGGAAGAAAATTTAGATGCAATGACTCCAATTGGAATTACAAGAAAACAATTGTATGATAAAATTGGAGATATACCTGAAAATGGTCATTTAGCTTTTCATTCTGATTCAGAAGGGAATTTATTATGGGTTTTTAAAGATGATCATGGCAATGTTATTAAAGCAGAAAACTATGAAGCCTATAAAAAATTTAAAAAAGGAAATGGTGAGCGTTTAAGACCGCAAGGGAAAATATATGTTTCCTTTTCTAAGGATGAAGGCAAAACATGGTCTAAAAGCGAACTCGTTTATCAGTCACCAGATGGTTCTGTTTGTGAATGTTGTAAGCCCTCGATTACAAGTGATAAAGAAGGAAATATTGTTATAATGTTCAGGAATAATATTGATGGTTCAAGAGACTTGCACTATACAAAATCTAATGATAATGGTATTTCGTTTTCAATACCTCAAAAATTAGGGTCTGGAACATGGAAAATAGATGGTTGCCCTATGGACGGTGGTGGATTGACTAGTTTTGGAAACAAGGGGATAATGTCGACCTGGCAAAGAGAAGGAAATATTTATACTGCAAATACTGACTTAAGTGAACAACTAATTGGAAATGGTAGAGAACCATCGATTTCTGGAAACTATGACAATTATAGTGTTGTATATACAAATGGTTACGATGTTATGGCAATTCATGAACCGATGACTATGTCTGAAAAGATTGGAGACGGAACTTCGGCAAAGGTCTTGTCGACTAAAGATGGTGTAATATATATTTGGGTAAGTGATAAGGGAATTGAATACAAACAATTTAATAGAATATAAAAATCAAAATCAATGAAAAAAGTAATTTTAAGTATTGCAGTAGTTGTGGCAATAGGATTAACAAGCTGCAAGAATGAAGCGAAATTAACAGAAACAACAGAGACAACTGAAGCCGTAATGGAAATAGCTATGGCAGAAGCCAATTTTGGAGTCCGTGGTAATTGTGGTATGTGTAAAACTACTATTGAAAGAGCAGTAAATGGAGTTGAAGGTGTTGCAAATGCAAATTGGGATGTTGACAAAAAGAAAATTGATGTTTCTTTTGATGATACTAAAACTAACGAAATGGCAATTCATAATGCCATTGCAGCATCAGGATATGACACCGAAAAAGTTGCTGGAGATTTATCTGCTTATGATGAATTGCCAGGGTGTTGTAAATATGATCACGATATGGAAATGAACCAAACTGCACCAAAGGAATCAGAGGGTAATTCTGAAGAGAATCACTAAAATTCTTTTGTTTTTAAAAATGAGAACCAGCTTATTACATTTAAGCTGGTTTTTTACTTAATGTTTACTCGTTTTTGCAAATCAACAATAAAATTTCACATTTAATCTAATTTATGTATGGTAATACTAAATTATGGTATAAATTCGCAATAGAAGATAAAATAGTCCCCTAAATGAGCTAACCTTTTTCTATGAGATCACTACTACTAATCTACGCAATATGTTTAACTTCATTTGTCATGGTATCACAAAACCCAATTGTGATTCCTGGAACTATTGAATCTACCAATGTAAATTTGACGCTTCAAAATGGAACTTTTCAATTTTTTCCTAGCCAAAACACATCTACAATGGGAGCTAATGGTCCTGTGTTAGGCCCAACAATTATTATGAATAATGGTGATAATATGAATATTAATGTCACCAATAATTTAGGTGAAGACACGACGATACATTGGCATGGATTACATGTTTCTGCTGCTAATGATGGTGGACCTCATACTGTAATTCAACCTGGACAAACTTGGAATCCACAATTTCAAGTTTTAGATAAAGCTGGTACGTATTGGTACCATCCACATCTTTTAAATCATACAGATGAGCATGTGAGTAATGGTATTTCGGGATTTATCATTGTTAAAGATGCTGAAGAAGCTGCTTTAAACTTACCTAGAACCTATGGAGTTGATGATTTTCCATTAGCTGTACAAACAAAGTCTTTTGATGGGTCATATCAAATTAAGAGCGATGTGAATGATGACAATGCTTTAATGGTAAATGCAACCATGAATGGTCAATTAGATGTGCCAGCACAAATAGTGCGTTTAAGACTTTTAAATGGGTCTTCTCAACGTACATTTAATTTTGGGTTAACTGCCAATAGAACATTTCATCTTATTGGAACAGATGGAGGATTGGTAAATGCTCCCGTAGCATTAACTAGATTGCCATTATCTCCTGGAGCCAGAGCAGAAATATTAGTTGATTTTTCTGGTCTTCAAGGGCAAACAATTCATTTGATGAGTTATGCTTCTGAATTGGTAAATGGTAATTATGGTGCTACGTATCCAGGAAATACTACTAATAAAGTTCTTAATGGTTATAACCCAAATCCTTTAAACGGTACCGATTTTAATATTTTACAGATGGATGTGGTTGCACAAACAGTAAGTCCAGTTACAACAATTCCTGCTACTTTAGGAAGTGATGTGCCTTTGGCTGAAGTTACTGCTGATGAAACAAGATCTTTTACATTTTCACCCTTAACAGGTGGATCACAACAATTAAATGGTGATTTTGCCATAAATGGGGTTACTATGGATATGAATGTAATTAATTTAACAATTCCATTAAATAATACTGAAATATGGACACTTCAAAATAACTCTGGTATTGCCCATCCTTTTCACATGCACGACGTTCAGTTTTATATTTTGGATATTAACGGAAGTTCAATACCATCATATCTACAAGGAAGGAAAGATACTTTTCTAGTGCCTCCAGGAGGAACAGCAAGAATAATCACCAAGTTTGAAGATCATTTCGATGATACCATACCTTACATGTACCATTGCCACATGTTAAAACATGAAGATGCGCTTGCAGGAATGATGGGACAATTTGTAGTAGTAGACCAAACAGCTGGATTGGACGACTTGGAATTATCTAAAGATGCTCTTCTTTACCCTAATCCATCTAAAGGATCTTATATGACAGTTAAGTTGCAAAAACCTTCAGAAACTATTAAGGCGTATTCAATTGTAAATCAATTAGGCCAAATAGTAAGATATCATAAAGTTCATGAAAACGAAAAAAGTAATATGTACTCTTTTCCAATTTTTGAATTGGCACAAGGGCAGTATTTTATAAAGGTATTTACAGAAGATAGAATTATAACAAAAAAGTTTACAAAAAATCATTAAACAACTTTAGATTTCCTTTCACAAGCTATTTTTTAAGCTATTATAGAGTTAGTGGAGTTAATGAAAATTGATTATTGAGAGACAAAGCCTCATCAAACGATGAGGCTTTGTTTTTTATACGAGTTCTTTTTTGTATTTCCCTTTACTTTTCCTAATTCTAACAGCTACTACCTTATATTCAGGACACATAGCTTCAGAGTCATGAACATCGCCAGTAATGTTGTTAATCATTATTTCTGGAAAATGAAACGTAGTACTTAGAATACCTTCTTTTACTTCGTCTGTAATTCGGGCTTTTACATCTACTTTCCCACGAGGCGATTCTAAACACACATAATCACCTTCATTAATTAAATGATTTTTTGCATCATTTGGATGAATCATTAAATAATCATCCTGAAGTATTTGCTCATTAGCCGTCCTACGAGTCATAGCACCACAATTGTAATGTTCTAACTCACGATTAGTAGTTAAAATGTATGGATAGTCTTTGGCATGTTCGGTTAACTCAACTGTTTCTTTCCAAGCTTTAAATTCAAAAAGACCTTTGCCACGTTTAAAATCTACAGTATGCAAGATTTGTGTGTCAGTTCCATCTGGTGCAACTGGCCATTGTAAACCATTGATGCCTAGACGGTCCCATTTAATTCCGGCGAAGAAAGGTACTATTTGAGAAATCTCTTCTAGCATTCCATCTGGAGTATAATCTGGTTGTGCATAACCCATTCGGTTCATAATATCCACGATAATTTGTCCATCTGGTTTAGTTCCTGGTATTGGTTCAACAACTTGACGCACTGCTTGTACACGACGTTCGCCATTGGTAAATGTTCCTGATTTTTCTAGGAACGATGCGCCTGGTAAAATAACATTCGCATATTTTGCTGTTTCAGTCATAAATAACTCTTGTACAATCACTAAATCGGTCGATTCAAGTGCTTTAATCACTTTTTGAGTATTAGGGTCGGTTTGCACAACATCTTCACCAATAATCCAAATAGATTTTAGTTTACCTTCAAGTGCAGCATCAAACATTTCTGGAATTTTATAACCAATATGTTTTGGTACTTCAACACCATAAAATTCGTTGTATTTTTTATTGACTTCGTCATTAGTCACATCTAAGTATCCTGCTCCTTGATGGGGTTGAACTCCCATGTCTGCAGAGCCTTGCACGTTATTTTGACCACGTAATGGATTTACACCAACACCACGTCTTCCAATGTTTCCTGTCATTAGCGCTAAATCTGCAATTTGCATCACTGTGAATGTTCCTTGTGAATGCTCAGTTACTCCTAACCCATGGAATGACATGGCGTTTGGAGCAGATGCATAAGCCATTGCGGCAGCTCTAACTTCTTCTCTAGTAACACCAGATATTTCTTCAATATGATCTAAGTCAATAGAAAGTAATTCCTTTTTAAAGTCTTCAAACCCTTCAGTTCTATTTTGAATAAATGCATCATCTACAAGGCCTTCGGTAACTATATAATACATCATCATGTTTAGCACAGCAACGTTGGTTCCTGGTCTTAATGCAATATGATGTGTGGCATAACGAGCTAACTCGGTACGTCTCGGGTCTAATACAATAGACACATTATCAGATTTCATTGCAAACTGCTTCAGTTTTGCACCTGTTACAGGATGTGCATCAGTAGGATTAGCTCCAATAACCATGATGCAGTTTGTGTCTTTTAAATCGTCAATTGAATTGGTTGCAGCTCCAGTTCCGTAAGTGCGTTGCATACCTAAGGCAGTAGGTGAGTGACAAACTCTAGCACAACCATCAATATTATTGGTATTAATGACAGCTCTGTAGAATTTCTGCATTAAATAATTTTCTTCATTAGTACAACGAGAGGACGATATTCCAGCCATTGAATCTGGACCAAATTCTTCTTTAAATCCAGTTAATTTGTTGGCAATATAATCGTAAACTTCATCCCAACTCACTTTTTCAAATTGACCGTTTCTTTTAATCATTGGCGAATTTAATCGTTCTGGATGGTCATAGAATTTAAAGGCATAACGACCTTTTAAGCAAGTATGACCCTGATTTACTTCGGCATCATAAGGTGCTTGAATACTTAATATTTCACCATTACTTGTAGATACCTCTAGGTTACATCCAACACCACAATATGTACAAATGGTTCTCGTGGTATCTGTTGCTTGAATGGCTTTGGATTGGAATACATCTGAAATAGCAGACGTTGGGCATGCTTGGGAACAAGCGCCACAACTCACACAGTCGGAATCCATAAATGAATTGTCTAGCCCTTTAATAATTTTAGAATCAAAACCTCTACCAGACATGCTTAACACAAATTCACCTTGGACTTCATCACAAGCTCTCACACAACGATAACAGTTAATGCATTTTGATAAATCTGAGGTCATATAAGGATGACTCAAATCCTTCATTCTATATAAATGGTTGTCTCCTTCTGGATAACGTACATCACGAATACCAACTTGAGCCGCAACGGTTTGTAATTCACAATTACCATTTACTTCACAGGTTAAACAATCTAAGGGATGATCGGTTAAAACTAATTCTACAATGTTTTTTCTAAGTGCTTTAACAGCCTCTGTACTTGTATAAATATATTGCCCTTCTGCAACGGGAGTGTGGCAAGAAGCCATTGTTTTTACAGGTCCATTCGCTTCCAGAGCCACTTCAATACTACACACTCTACAAGATCCAAAAGGATCTAAATTTGGCGCATCACAAAGTGTTGGAACTAAGTTTTTGTCCTTATAGCGACGAATATAGGAAAGGATAGTTTCTCCTTCTTCAATTTCAAATGCTCTGTTATCTATATATGCAGTTTTACTCATAGTCTTTTAGTTGAAATATTGTCTTAATTCATCATCAAAATATTGCAAGGCATTACGAACTGGTAGCGGAATCCCACCACCATGTGCACATAAAGATCCTTGTTCAAGTGTTGTCAATAAATCTGTAAATAGTTTTTTATCTATTTTATAATCTGATGTCAATGCTTTTTCTGCTAATTCTTGACCACGTTTTGTTCCTAATCTACAAGGGAAACATTTTCCGCAACTTTCATACGCTGCAAAATCAAACAGGTGTTCAATAAATTTCATAATTGGATAATCTGCAGGGACTGAAACAACTGATGCATGGCCTAGTAAAAATCCTTCTTTTGAGAATGATTCAAAGTCAATAGTTAAATCTTTGATTTTAGAAACTGGTACTAAACCACCAAGCGGACCTCCAATTTGAACTGCTTTAACATCTGACTTAAAACCACCGCCAAGTTCATTTACAACAGTAGATAATGGTGTTCCCATCTCTACTTCATACATTCCTGGATTATTGAAGAAGCTATCTAAAGATACTAGTTTTGTTCCTGAAGAGCGCTCAGTACCAATGTCTTTCCAAGCTTGTCCACCATTAGAAATGATATAGTGTAATGCAGCTAATGTTTCTACATTATTTACTGTAGTCGGTTTGTTAAACAATCCTTTTTGTGCTGGGAAAGGAGGTCTTACTCTAACTTCAGGACGTTGACCTTCGATAGAATTTATTAGGGCCGTTTCTTCACCACAGATGTAAGAGCCCTGAGCTTGAATAATTTTAAATTCGAAAGTAAAACCAGAACCATTAATGTTCTCGCCAATTAGGTTGTTAGATTTTAAATCATCAATTGCTTTTTGAACAATTGAAACAGATTCAGGATATTCGGCGCGAATGTAAAGAATGCCATATTTTGCATGAGTTACATAGCCAGATATCAACATTCCAAACAATATCGAATGCGGTTGGTGCTCTAATAAATATCTGTCAGAATAGGCACCTGGATCACCTTCATCTGCATTGCAGATAATGAATTTTGTTTCGTTTTCTACATTACGACAGAATTGTAATTTCAATCCCATTGGGAAACCTGCACCACCACGACCACGAACATTAGAAGTTTTTATTTCCTCCAATACATCAGCTGAATCTTTTTTAAGAGCCTCTAAAAATGGTTGATAGTAATCAGTGATATTGCTAAAAGGAGCGGTTAGAATTTGTTTGCCACTGGCTTTTATATTGTAGGTGTCTTGATTTAAATTAGACTCAGAATCAATAATTGAATTCAAATTCGATATAGCGTCACCTGAATAGTTTTTTCCATCGTAATGAAAAGCAGAGTTTTCGTGGCAACGACCTAAGCAAGTCATGTGTCCTATTTCGTCAGCTTCGAATGCGTCTTTTAACGAATCTATTACTTTATCTTGAGTTCCTGCACAAACACAAGCAGTTCCATTGCAAACATATACTTTTTTGCCTTTGTTTTCAGGCTTTAAAAAATCGTAGAAACTTGCGGTACCAAAAGCATTAGCTTTTCCAACAAGAAACTCATCAGCTAATTTTGCCATGGCTTCCTCACTTGGAGTGCCTTCTGGTTTTGCTAATTTTCCTAGTTTATCAAAGAGATTGTCTTTGATGCCTTTTCTTCCTAATAATTCACTTAAATTATCTGACATATATTTTTAACTCGCTTTTGTATTAGTTGATTGTATTTTTGTTCGTTGTGGATTGGAATAACAGGTAGCTCTTTGGTCTCTGCAAAAAGCAAAAAGTGTAATTCCTAATTCTTTAGCGTAATCAACTGCTAGTGATGAGGGTGCAGAAACTGCAGCTAAAAAAGGAATTCTTGCTTTAAAACATTTAATGACTATTTCATAAGAAATCCTGCCACTTACTGTCATGATTTTAGCATCGTTTAGTTCTTGATTATTAATCAGTTTTCCTACTATTTTATCAACAGCATTATGCCGTCCAATATCTTCCATGGCACAGAGTAACTTTCCATTCAGAGTAAACGCAGCAGCGGCATGTGTGCCACCAGATTCTCTAAAATCATATTGAAAATTATTCATCTTATTGAATAAACTATGAATAAGTCCAATATCTATTTTGTTAGTATCGTCAATAGTTTTTCCAATAAATGCTAAATCGCTAAGTTCGGTTTTTCCACAAATACCACATGAGGAAACCGACAATAAACTTCTACTATTTGAATAACCTTCGCCTAATCCTTTTTCTGGAATATTCACATTGACAATAGTCACAATACCATTGTCATTTTCTTTTTTAAGAGATATTTCGGGGATAAAATCTATGTTGTTTATAACACCTTCTGCATGAAGTAAACCACGAACAAGCTCAATATCGTTTCCTGGTGTACGCATAGAAACTGTGAACGGTTTGTTATTGATGTTTATTTGCAAGGCTTCTTCAATTGTTAATGCATCAACAATTTTGTCGATGGTATTATTATTAAATTTTTTGCCTTGATAGTTTCGAGTAGCCATTGTATTATGGTTAAATCAACGGTCAATTTACATAAAGTTGAGCGAATTTGCCATTTTTATTTTGTAATGATGTGTTAAAATCAAATTTTACTCATCTAGAAGCTGTAGCGTGACCAAATAAGCACAATGGTCTGAAGCAATGGTATCACAAATGACTTCTGTTTTATGAACCTTCCATCTGTGTTTTGGATAGAACAATACATAATCAATTTTTTTGACAGGATTAACTGATGAAAATGTTGTTTGGAAATTGTTTTTGTCATAGGAAGCTGTCCAAAAACTTTCTAAAATATTTATTGTATTGCTATGAGGTTCAGCATTTAAATCGCCAGCTAAAATAGTTGGATATTTATTTTTAGAAAACACCCTATTTATTTCCTTGGCTTGCATAATTTTATTGGTTTCTAGTTTTAAATGGTCTAAGTGGGTTCCAATAAAAGATACGGTATCTTTTGATGGTAAAACTGTTGTGATTTCTAAAGCAGCTCTGGGTTCATCACCTGGAATATAAGGTAAAGGAATGTTTCTCGTGTTTAAAAATGTGTGTTTAGATAATACGCCTTCACCATATTCACCACCGTCATAATACATAGCTCTACCATAAATAGGTGCCATTTTTGTGCGCCAACCTAGTTCGGTTACTAAATCATATTTTTTTGCACGATTTGTTTTATAATCCACTTCTTGCAAAGCCACAAAATCTGGATTAGCATCAATAATAACTTTGGCAATAACATCTAAATTAAAATCGCCTTTCATGGTTTTACCATGTAAAATATTAAAGGATAAAACTTTTACAATTTTTGTACTATCAATTTGGTGCTGTGACCAAACAGAGGTAGACATTACACAGTTAAATAGTATTCCAATAAATATTAGTCTAATATTTTTCATAAATGTTTGAAAGATGATCTTGTATTTGACTTCTAATTTTAGAATTTGGTTGATTAAAGTTATTGTTCATATAGCTAAAAACTAAGAGTGTTCCTTTTTTTGTAATAATGTAGCCACTTAAGCAATAAGTATTGGAGAGCGTTCCTGATTTTGCATACACATAAGGTTTATCTTTTCCGCCATACCAATTCCTTAAAGTACCACTTTCTCCTCCAACAGGAAGATAGTTTAATAGCTTTTCCAAAGGAATTTCTTGATACATTTTTGTAAGTAAGTGAACTGTGTCTTCAGGTGAAAACAAGTTGTAGACTGATAAGCCTGAACCATCTCTCCAAACAGGTTTCTGAGGGAGGTTTTGTAAGTAATTCTCAAGAATGTAATCAATACCTTCTTCTACATTATAAGTGTCTTTCATTTTTTTTGCAATTTGTAGCATTAACTGCTCAGCAATAAAATTATCGCTCACCACAAGCATTTGTTTGTAAACTGAATCTACAGCTATACTGTAAAAAGGTTTAAATTCGAAATCTCTTTTTTGAGACATTAAGTGTATTGGCTTTTGTAATGTATCGCTCAATAATTCAGAAACTAATTTTGTTGATGTTTTAAAAGGAATGTAGTTAGAAGTAGAGTCCAGACGCTCTAAATAAAACTTGTTTTCTTCAAACTCTCTATTCATATCTGTTGAATCTAAAACAGTAGTGTGTTTTTTGAAATAAAGAGGATGCGCTGCAATAGAATCTCTTTTCATAGCATACGTAAACACATTTCCATACATTGGGAACAGGCTTCTTTCTGGCATGTAATAATATTGATAATCTTCCCATGACCACCCATTCCCAAAACGGTTGTCATCTAAAGAAGCATCAAGTATAACTATTGGGCCATTATGACTATTTAAAAAAGGGATGGTTTTAGAACCTTCAAATTCATATAAAAAAGAAGGATCGGCTGTACCTTTAATAAATAAGGTGTCATTGTTTTTGTAATACTCAAGACCTACTAAAGAATCTCCTAAAGTTTTGTAAGCTGAATAAAACGTATACAATTTAGTGTTGGAAGCAGGCGTAAAAAACTTACTTCCATTATGGTTAATGATTTGAGTTCTTGTTTCAGGATTATATAAAACAAATCCTTTAAAGAATTCTGATTCTTTTTGATGCTTATTAAAATCTTTTTTGAGCTTGTAAGTGGTACTACAAGAGCTAACTGTGATTAAAAGCGTAATCAGAAATAGTTTGTAAAGTATTTTCATTTGAGAATGTTATTTATCTCCTAATTGTTCGAATTTAAAACGTTTATTTTCAGCAGGTTCATGTTCTTGAATCATAATTTTGGCTATTCTTTCAACAATGTCAGGGTGTTGGACTGCAAGATTGTTTTGCTCTAAAATATCGTTTTCTAAATCGTATAATTCAATATCTAAATTACCATCAAAAATATTTTTACGTATACCTTTCCATTTTCCTAATCGTACAGCTTGTTGCCCTTTGTAACTAGGAAATTCCCAATATAAAAACTCGTGAGGTTGTTGTTGTTCACCTAATAAAACAGGCTTAAAACTTAAACCATCAATATTTTCAGGAGATTCAACCTCAGCAATATCACAAATGGTTGGCATCATATCATAAAATGCTGATATATGTTCACTTGTCGAACCAGCTTTAATTTTATTCGGCCAACTTGCAATAAGTGGAACTCTAATGCCACCTTCGTAGGTATAACCTTTGGTCTTTCCATAGCCATTTGAAAAAGGCTTTGAGCTTTCAAAAAACTCAAAATCTACACCTCCAGTATATGTTGGTCCATTATCACTTGAGAGAATAATTACGGTGTCTTCATAGATTCCTAGTTCTTTTAGGTTTTTTACGAGGTCACCTAATTGATAGTCTAAATAGTCTATCATGGCTGCGTACGTCGCTCTTGGGTATCTATTAGGGAAGTACCCTTTGTCTCCAATATATGGCTCCTCATCGCCAAACAGCTTTCGGTATTTATCTACAAACTTTTTTGGTGCTTGTAAAGGTAAATGTGGCAATGGTGAAGCATAATACATAAAGAAAGCACTATCCTTATTTTTTGTTATAAAATCTATGGCTTTTTTATGTATGCGTTCAGGAGCGTAATCAGTTTGATTATACTTTGCATAACTTGCTTCATCAAAAGGGTCTGCAAGAGAATCTAGTTTAGTTCTTGGAGGAACTAATTCGTTATTAAGTATATCTTTTTCGGTATTTTCCCATAGGTGAGGAGGGTATAAATTATGCGCTTGACGTTGGCAATTATAACCATAGAAATAATCAAATCCTTGAAGTGTTGGTATGCCATCACTTTCTGGAGCGCCTAAACCCCATTTCCCAAATAACCCTGTTTTGTAACCAGCTTTTTGAAGTTGATGCCCAATGGTAATAGTGTTGTTTGGTATTGGTCGCTGACCTTCTAAGCTTGGGTCTTCTGAAACTGCTGCATAATCCCAAACGTTTCCTCGTTCGTTCCACTCGTCATTACCTCTAATATAAGCATGCCCTGAATGTTTTCCAGTTAAAAACATATAACGAGCAGGTGCACAAACTGGTGCGCCTGAGTAATGCTGTGTAAACAACATACCATTTTTTGCTAAGGCATCCATATTAGGTGTCTGTATTTTTTCCTGACCGTAAATACCAACTTCACCATAGCCTAAATCGTCGGCTAGAAAATAAATGATGTTGGGTTTCTTATTGGTTTCTTCTGAATTTTTACAGCCACAAATAAGAACTGTAACGAGCAATATTGAAAATAAATGCCTCATGAATATTGGTTAGTGGTTTATGCTTTTCGAATATACAAATTAGATTAATACTTTTTAAATCCAATGTTTTGTTTGTAGTTAAAAAGCTTTTAAGCCTAAATAATTTTTATTTTTGTCTACCTATGACTGATAATTTTGAAAACGAATATTTTGGTATTGGTATCCAAAATGGAAAGACACCTGAAAATTTAGGCGTTCTTTGGAGGTCAGCTCAAAATTTAGGTGCAAGTTTTATTTTTACTATTGGCAATAGATATGCAAAACAAGCTTGTGATACGCATAATGCCGTTAAAGCTATGCCATATTTTCATTACGACACCTTTGAAGTTTTTTACAACCATTTGCCTAAAGGAGCGAGGTTAGTTGGTGTAGAATTAACCGAAGAAGCAGTAGGTTTAGAATCGTTTCACCACCCAAGACGTTGTGTATATCTGTTAGGTGCCGAAGATCATGGATTATCAAAAAAAGCTATCGAAAAATCACATCATTTAGTAAAATTTCAATCCGAATTAAGTGTAAATGTATCTGTTGCTGGAAGTATTGTGATGTATGATAGAGGATTACATAAACCAAGAAGTTAAAGAATATACCATTATGAGAAAAATATTAATAATTATTGCTGTTTTAATTATTTCATGCAGTTCTAATCAGGAAAAAGAAATTGCAGATACCGTTGTCACTAATGCAAGAGTATATACTTTGAGTTGGGATGATCCTTCATTAGATGGGATTCCAGCACAAAATGCATCGATTAAAAATGGTGTCTGGCAACCTGATGCTCAAGCCCTTGCTATAAAAAATGGATTGATTCAATTTGTTGGTAAAACTGAAGAAGTACAAAACTATATTGGAGAAACTACTAAAATTATTGATGCTAAAAATGCTTTTGTGGTTCCGGGACTTATTGAATCTCATGGACATGTTCATGAAATTGGGGAAAAATCTGAAATGGTAGCTTTAAATAATCTGTCTGGAGATGAGATTATTGAAGCAATATATCAAAAATCACTTCAAGTACCAGCTGGCGAGTGGATAATTGGTTATGGATGGGATGAAGCTGAATTTGCAAATGAATATCCTAATATGATTGCGTTAAGTAATAAAGTAAAAAATCATCCTGTGGCATTGCAAGGCTTAAGAGGTTTTGGAGCTATGGGAAATGCTTTAGCTTTTGAATTGGCGCAGATTACTACAAAAACTGTTGCAACCGATGGAGGAGAAATTTTGAAAGATGAAAAAGGCAATTTAAAATATGTTTTACTAAACCATGCAAAAAACCTGTTAGATAATAAAATTCCTAAAAAGACATTAGAACAAAGAGTGAGAATTCTAAAGTATGGGCTAAACCATTTGGCTAGTCTAGGGTATACTACAGCGCATCATGCTGGAGTGGTAAAAGAATGGATGGAAGGTTATGAAGATTTAGATAGTAAAAACGAATTAATGTTAAGAACGCAAATTTTTGTAGCTGCCAGAATGCATAACATTGAACTTGTTGAAGAATGGGTAGAAAAGGGACCAACAAGTAGCGATTCAGCTTTTTTACAAGTAAAAACGTTTAAAGCCTATTATGATGGTTCTTTAGGTTCACGAGGTGCGAACTTTTTGGAAGATTATAGTGATCAGTCTGGGCATAAAGGAGTAGCAAGTACAGATTATGGCTTTCATGAGGGTTTAATAAAGAAGGCTCTAGATGCTGGATTTCAATTAGCAATCCATTGTATTGGAGATAAAGCAAATCGTGAAGTTTTAGATTTATACGATGATTATTTTAAAGAGCATCCTGAATCTAGAGATTTACGACATCGTATTGAGCATGCACAAATTATTCACCCAGATGATTTTACTCGTTTTAAAGACTTAAATATTGTGGCTTCATTAGAACCTGGACATGCTGTCGAGGATATGCCTTGGGCCATAGATCGAGTTGGAGAAGAGCGCATTAAAGGAGGTTATGCTTGGCGCTCTCTTAGAAAAGCAGGAGCAACAGTGATTTTTAATTCAGATTATGCTGGAACAGACCCAAGTTTTTTCTATGGTGCTTATTGTGCTATTACAAAGCAAAAAAGAGATGATGACAAACAGTGGTTTCCAGAACAAGCCTTTACACCAGAGGAAACTTTAAGAGCTTATACTATTTGGGCTGCTTATGCATCCAAGCAAGAACACTTAACTGGTACAATTGAAAAAGGGAAATGGGCAGATTTAACCTTTATGGATTTGGATGTTTTAAATATTGGTACGACAAACCCAAACCAACTCTTAAACGGTCAAATTTTAAAAACAATGGTTAATGGAAACTTTGTTTTTGAAAAAAACTAATTAAATGATAGAAATTATATTGAGATTAATAGTTATAACATATTGATTTATAATTATTCTTACCTTTGATTGCATATGAGTGAGCCTAATTTGAAGGATAGATATAAAGAGATTTTTAAGACGTATGATAGTTCTTCGCTTCGAACACATATTGAACGATTCATAGAGCTTGATAAATATCTACCGTTTATTTCTACATTTTATTGTATAACAAATACTCAAAGTTTACAATTTGAATTTGTTAGCAAGAACAGTGTTTCATGTCTTGGTTTTAAATCAGAAGATTTGAAAATAAAAGGTATGGAGTTTTTTTGGGGAAGGATGCACCCTGACGATACTAATAGATGGTTGGATGCAATGAGTGATTTAATGAAGTTTACTTTGTTAGAAATTCCAGATAATGAAAGAAAAAAGATGAGCTATACATGGAATTACAGATTAAAAAACAATAATAATTCTTATGTAAATGTTATTCAAAATACAACGCCTTTAGAATTTGATGCTAATAATAAACCAATAACTGGATTAGCACATTATACAGTTCTTGATGAGCAATCTTATTTTGCCGTAAATGCTTCAGCAAAAAAATTAAACTCGAGCAACGAATATGAAACTCTTTTCTTTAAGACTTATTCTCAAAAATTACTGTCTAATAGTATAACAAATAGAGAAAGAGATATTATACGACTACTAATTTTAGGAAACTCAAGTAAACAAATAAGTAGCAAATTGCATATAAGTATTAGAACTGTTGATACTCATAGAAGTAATATTCTAAAAAAAATGAATGTATCATCTACTAATGAATTAATTGCAATTTTAAATGCTAACCCATCAGTTATTTAATTAATATTACATAGTCGTAAATAGGACATAACTTTTTAATTTATATCACTGTAATTTAATCTTCCTTTTCAAATACAACCTTACCATCAAAAATAGTCATTACAACTTCAGTGTTAAGAATAGCATCTTCATCAACGATCATTATATCTTGATTATAAATTACAAAATCGGCAAGTTTACCGACCTCAATAGATCCTTTAATGTCTTCTTCAAAAGCACCATAAGCAGCATCTAAAGTATACGATTTTAATGCTTGTTCTCTCGTCATTTTTTGCTCTGGCTCATAACCTCCTTCAGGAGTGCCTTTTAATGTTTTTCGACTTACACTAGCATAAAAACTGGCTATTGGATTTAAAGGTTCCACAGGAACATCAGTCCCATTAACAATTGGAATGCCGCTTTGTAATAAATCTTGCCACATATAAGCACCTTCCTTAATGCGTTTTTCTCCTAAACGATCGATTGCCCATGGTCTGTCCGACGACATATGTACTGCTTGCATTGCAGGAATTACTTGTAATTCTGCAAATCTTGGGATATCATCTGGATGTAAATGCTGTGCATGTTCTATTCTAAATCGGTGATCAGAATCGATCATAGATAATTCAGTCATTGCAGCTTCATAACGATCTAATATTTCTCTATTTGCACGATCGCCTATGGCATGAGAGCATACCTGAAAACCGTTTCGAAGCCCATTACGTGCTGTTTTATCTACCATTTCCATTGGAAGCGTTTCAAGGCCAAAATGACCGGGTCTATCTGTATAAGATTCAAGTAACCAAGCGCCTCGATTTCCTAATGCACCATCACAATTTAATTTTATAGATCGAATAGTAAATCTATGATCAGGATCAATACTTGGTCCTTTTTCATACCATTCATTAAGAAGTTTTTCATCATTGCCAGTAAGCATTGCATAAATTCTAATATTCATATTGCCTTCAGCTTTCATACGATCGTAAAAAGCTATGGTTCCTCTTCCAATTCCTGCATCATGGAATCCTGTAATACCATTTTCGTAACAAGCTTCAATGGCTAAATTAAAGGCTTGGATATTTGATTCTGGTGTGTTAGCCGGAATATGTTTACCAATTAAGCCTCCAGCACGTTCACTAAAAATTCCTGTTGGTCTACCAGCTTGATCAACAATAACTTCACCGCCTTTCACTTCATAGTTTTTAACACCATCTGCAGATAACGAGATTAAGCCAGCAATTTCCATGGCTTTTTCATTAGCAAAGCCAGCATGACCACTAGCATGTCTTAAATACACTGGATTATCGGGTGAGACTTCACTTAGTCTATGATGTGTTTGAAACCCTTTAACAGTGTATTCTGGTACGCTGTCCCATTTACTTTGATGCCAACCTCTTCCAGTAATCCATTCACCAGGTTCCGCCGTTTTAACACGTTCGGCTACCGCATCAATAATGTCTTGATAACTATTGGTATACATAAGATCTAGTTCAAGCTCATTATAACCCAATCCCATAAAATGTCCGTGGCCTTCTATTAAACCTGGTGTCATTGTTTTTCCTTCTAGGTCAATAAGTTCAGTTTGTTCGTTTTTAAAACTTTCGGCTTCTTCTAAGCTCCCAGCAAAAAGTATTTTATTGTCTTTAACAGCCACTGCTTCTACGGTTGCTTGATTAGAGTTTACGGTGTATATAGTTCCACCATGAACAATCATGGTAGCAGATTCTTTATTCGTATCAGAACAAGAACTAAAAAAAATAAGGGTAAATGCAATTGAAAAAAAACGTGAAAATCGTGATATCATGTTGGTTGGTTTTAGAGATTGTAAGTTACAATTTGCTTTAAGTGTTTTCCAAATATAACTCAAAAATTTTGGTTATTGAAAGCAATAAACAATTCAAGGTTGTAACTTTGCAACTAAATTTTAAATATGCATAAAGCAGGTTTTGTAAATATAATAGGGAATCCAAATGTTGGTAAATCTACTTTGATGAATGCCTTTGTTGGAGAAAAGTTATCTATTATCACTTCCAAAGCGCAAACTACTAGACATCGTATCTTAGGTATTGTGAATGGTGATGATTTTCAAATGGTATTATCAGATACGCCAGGAATAATCAAGCCAGCGTATGAACTGCAAGAATCGATGATGGGTTTTGTAAAATCAGCTTTTGAAGATGCTGATGTATTAATCTATATGGTTGAAATCGGTGAAAAAGAATTGAAGGATGAAGCTTTTTTTAATAAAATAACCAATTCAAAAACCCCTGTATTGCTACTTCTTAATAAAATTGACAACTCAAATCAAGAACAATTAGAAGAGCAAGCAGCCTTGTGGCAAAGTAAAGTTCCAAATGCTGAGTTTTTCCCAATTTCAGCATTAAAAGGTTTTAACGTAAAGGAAGTATTTAATAGAATTATTGAGCTTTTACCAGAATCGCCTCCTTTTTATCCAAAAGACCAATTAACTGATAAGCCTGAGCGTTTTTTCGTCAATGAAAAAATCAGGGAGAAAATTTTAATGCATTATAAAAAGGAGATTCCTTATGCTGTTGAGGTTGATACTGAAGAATTTTTTGAAGAAGAAAACATTATTAGAATGCGCTCGGTAATTATGGTTGAAAGAGAAACCCAAAAAGGGATTCTTATTGGACATAAAGGCTCTGCATTAAAACGAGTAGGCGTTGAAGCAAGAAAAGACCTTGAGAAATTTTTTGATAAGAAAGTACATCTTGAACTATATGTTAAGGTGAATAAAAACTGGCGAAGCAATAAAAACCAGCTAAAGCGCTTTGGGTATAATCAGAAGTGATTTTAGATACTCTTTTTAGAATGAAATATTGTTAAAAAGAAACTTCATAGGCAGTATAATAAAGCTCATTATCTTTTACATCTTTTGCGTCTATAACATAAATATTAGTTGCTTCTCCTAAAAGTTTTAAAAAGCTTTTAAAGTTTGTGTTTAAAATATCTTCATAAGATATTATGTTTAAATCTTTTATTTTTAAAAATTTCTTTTTCGAGTGCTTAGGCGAACCATAAATCAACACTAATTTACCACGTTCTACATGATTTGCACCATTAATTGCTGTATAAATTTTCCCTTTTTCGTTAACCCTAAATGAAATATGTTCTCCTTTTTCTTTTGGTATATTTTTACTAATAATATACGTTCTAATAATTAAATCATTTTCAATAAAAGATGAATTAACTAACATTTCTTTTTTCTCAGAATCTAATAATAAAAATATATCATAATCCTGATCCTGATTAAACTGTGAAAAGCCTAAATTAGAAATGCAAAAAACTATAATTATTATAAATTTTTTCATTGTAATTATTTACGATGTGTTCAAACACCAAAGTTAATACATTGTTGTTTTCCATATAAACATAATATTTAAAATTAAGTTGCGTGATTTTTATTAAAACTTATATGCCTGTAAGTTTATGTTTAATAAAACGACTCCTTACCAAAAGGAACAATAATGCAAAAAATAACTACGCTTCTTATTCTAATAGCTTTAGTTGGATGTTCAAAAAACAATCCTGATACTGAGAAGATAATTGAAGAAAACGAATGGTTGGTTAATAAAGAAGATCTCTCAGGCTCCTTTACGATGTATCCTTTAGGAGATAACCCAGAATATACAACCGTTGAAAATACCGATTTATCAAATTCTGAACGTGTTGGAGTCATGAGTTTTGGAAATGAAGTAAGAGTGTATCCATATCCTTATACATTTGCAACTGAAATTATTAATGACCAATACCAATCTCAAAAATACGCCTTCACTTATTGTCCAATTACCAAAAGTTCTTTAGCTTATACAAGAACCAAAACACTTCGTGCTTCAGGTTATTTATACAAAAACAACATGGTGCCATGGGATGAAGATACCGAAACACTTTGGTCACAAATGCTTATAAGAGGCATTAAAGGTAATCGTATCAACCAAAGATTAAATGCACTTGCAGTTGTTGAGACCAGATGGGAAACCATTAAAAACTACTTTCCTAATGCTAAAGTGTTGAAAACCATCGTGCCTTCTACTGGCAGAATCAATACATCTTCAAAAACAAACAAAAGTAATTTAAGGAACAGTAATTTACCAGATGATAGAGATTACGTTTATGGTATTTTAGATGAAGATGATAATGTGACTATTTATCAATATAATGATTTTGCAAGCCAGAATAGATATGATATTACCCTTAGACAGTACAGTTATATTGTGTATGGAAACGAATCGCACCAAATTATTAGTGCATTTGAAGTAGATGATTTTAATAATTATCAAACACTTGACGAAAGCGACTTTCCTTACGTTTTACAAGATTTAAATGGTGTAAAATATAATGTATTGGGTGTTGGCACAAATGGTGAGACACTAAAAAAGCCTAAGTACGCTTATGTAGCCACATGGTGGGCTTTTGATGATTTTTTCACCAACTTTACATTTCAGGAATAGACTATTTACTATAAAGCAAACTATTCATAAAATTATGCAGTAGTACCATTTGATCTCTTCCAGTTGCTTTTCCTAAGCGACCTCCAAAATAAAGGGCAACCCATAAGACAATCATTAATATGGCGACAAATAATTGAATAGCAAAATCGGTTTTTAAAGTCCAATTGGTATATGCCCAAATTCCAAAGCCAATAAATAAACCAGCAACAATAAAGTGGAAAAACATGAACATAGTCCAAACGGTTGGATTAGGTCCAAACAAACCAAACAAACGACTGGAATTTTTGTCAATTTCCATGATTTCTAAATGTAGTTGAGGTGACCAAAAATGTTCATCTGCCTTAGGTATTTTTATAAATACATGGTCGTCAACTCTAGAAACAATAAAATCCTTTTGAGTTTTTTTGGCTTCTTCAAAAACCTTTAAAACCTCTTGATTGTTTTTTTTAAGTTCAATTTTAAACCTTGGGCGTAAAACGATGTCATTTTCTAAAGACATATAAATTAAAATTATCTGATGAATTTACAGTTTTTTTTCAATAAGGAAACACTACCTTTGCAGAATATTTTAAGATATGGGAAATATTGTTGCAATAGTAGGTCGTCCAAATGTTGGGAAATCAACTTTTTTTAATCGTTTAATTCAAAGACGAGAAGCAATTGTTGATGCTGTAAGTGGAGTGACCAGAGATAGACATTATGGAAAAAGTGACTGGAATGGAAAAGAGTTTTCATTAATAGATACTGGAGGTTATGTAAAAGGGAGTGATGATGTTTTTGAAGCTGAAATTGACAAGCAAGTGGAGTTAGCTATTGATGAAGCAGATGCTATTATTTTTATGGTAGATGTCGAATCTGGAGTTACTGGAATGGATGAAGATGTTGCTAAATTGCTGCGAAAAGTAGATAAACCAGTTTTTTTAGTAGTAAATAAAGTAGATAATGCCAAAAGAGCCGAAGATGCTGTAGAATTTTATTCGTTAGGCCTTGGAGATTATTTCACCATTGCAAGCATTAATGGTAGTGGAACAGGCGATTTATTAGATGCCTTAGTTGAAGCTTTACCAGAACAAGAAGATGTTGAAGAAGATGAGTTGCCTCGATTTGCAGTTGTTGGTCGTCCAAATGCAGGAAAATCATCATTCATAAATGCATTGATTGGAGAAGACAGGTATATTGTTACAGATATCGCTGGAACTACAAGAGATTCTATTGACACCAAATACAATAGATTTGGGTTTGAGTTTAATTTAGTAGACACTGCTGGAATTAGAAGAAAATCTAAAGTAAAAGAAAATTTAGAGTTCTATTCAGTGATGCGAAGTGTAAGAGCCATTGAACATGCTGATGTTTGTTTATTAGTCTGTGATGCAACTAGAGGTTTTGATGGACAGGTCCAAAATATATTTTGGCTGGCAGAACGTAACAGAAAAGGTATTGTAATACTAGTGAATAAGTGGGATTTAGTTGAGAAAGATAATAAAACTACCAAGGATTTCGAGAAGTACATTCGTCAACAAATAGAGCCATTTACCGATGTGCCAATTGTATTCATTTCTGCATTGACAAAGCAGCGAATTTTCAAAGCTATTGAAACAGCTGTAGAGGTATACAAAAACAGATCAAAACGCGTTAAAACTAGTGTATTAAATGATGTGTTATTGCCAATAATAGAGAATTATCCACCACCTGCTTATAAGGGTAAATTTGTGAAGATTAAATACATTATGCAGTTGCCAACACCACAACCGCAATTTGCTTTTTTCTGTAATCTCCCACAGTATGTTAAAGAACCATACAAGCGTTTTCTTGAAAATAAGTTAAGAGAACATTTTGATTTTCATGGCGTTCCTGTGAGTGTTTACATGAGAAAGAAATAACATTTTATGATAAAATTATCATTTCTTTAAGAAAATTCACACGATAATTAATATACTTTCGCTTGGTAAATCAATTACCAACCTTACTCATGAAGCAATTCATTTTTGCATTAGTATTTTTTTGTGCTTTTGCGTCTTATTCTCAATCTAAAGAATTCAAAATTTCTGGAAAAGTAATATCTGAAGCCGAAAATACACCCTTAGAATCGGCAACTGTTCACCTTGAAAGAATCAAGGACAGCACTCTAATTACTTACACTATAAGTGATAAAGATGGGAAATTCACTTTAGAAGGAAAATCATTCGATAAAGACTTAAACTTGTTTATATCTTATGTAGGTTATAGAACACATAAGCAAAAAATTGTACTTGATAAAGAAACTATCACTCTCGCCGACATAAAGTTACAGACAGACGATAATGCTTTGGATGAAGTGGTTGTGACTTCAAGAGCACCAATTACAGTAAAAAAAGATACATTAGAATTTAATGTAGCATCTTTTAAAACCAAAAGAGATGCCAATGTTGAGGATTTATTAAAACAGCTTCCTGGAGTTGAAATAGATGAAGCTGGAAAAATTACTGTAAATGGAAAAGATGTCAATAAAATATTAGTGAATGGGAAACCATTTTTTGGGAATGACCCAACAATTACTACCAGAAATCTAACTAAAGAACTTATAAGTAAGGTCCAAATTACAGACACCAAAACAAAAGCCCAAGCGTTTACTGGAGAAGTGGGAGATGACCAAAACAAGACTATTAACTTAACCATCAAAGAAGATAAAAATAAAGGTGTTTTTGGTAGATTATCTGCAGGAGCAGGAACCGACGAACGATATGAGTTTGCTGGAATGCTTAATGTTTTTGATAATGACCAACGTATTAGTGCCTTGGCAGGAGGAAATAATACCAATTCGCCAGGTTTTAGTTTTGGAGAAATTTATAGAATGTTTGGTAGTGGAGGCAATGTCTCTTTTAATAGTGGAGGTAGTTTTAATCTTGGAGGGCGAGGATTTGGTGGAGGTCAAGGTATTACCACTTCCCAAAATTATGGCGTAAATTATGCAGATGAGATTAGTGATAAACTAGATATATCTGCCGATTATTTTTATTCAGGAAGTAACTCAGAGAATGAAACGGTTACTGATAGAGAAAATATTCTACCAGATAGAAGGTATTTTACAAGTTCTAACTCAAGATCATATAACGAAGGTAACAGCCATAGTACTAATTTAGAGTTTGAAATTGAAGTTGACTCTACTTTAAGAATCGATATAGAACCATCTTTTAACGCTACTAGAAACAAAAGGGAATTCTTGCAAAACGAGTCCTCAAGTGATGAAGCCAATGTATTAACAAACGAATCTAACTCCTCATCATTTATTGAAACTGTTGGTAAAGATTTTGGTAATGAATTAGATATTACTAAAAAATTTGGAAGTAATGGTGCCTTTTTAAGGTTGAGTTTAGATAATAACTATAATTCTACCGAAACAGAAGATTATTTAAATTCAACTACAAATATTTATGGAGACAACCCAGAAGATATTATTAGAGACCAATTTACAGATGGAAATAGAACAACAAAAGGGTTTTCAACAAGTCTAAATTATAGATTACCGTTAAAAGGCAAAGAATGGTATATGGATATAAGTTATAGTTTTAATAATGACAAGCGCGAAAATAAGGTAAGTACATACGATTTTAATGCTGGAACACAAGACTACACCGATTTTAATACCGATTTAAGTACTGATTTTGACTACACTAATAGAACTAATACACCTTCGGTTAGAATTAACCACAGAAAAGATAAATTATTTACAAGTTTTGAAACACGTTATATTTTTAGAAGCTTAAGTAATAAAGATTTTTTACGACCAAATTTAAGTTTGTCTCGTGAGTTTGAAGCAGTAGAAATTCGATCAAATTTTAGATATCGTTTTAGTAGGAAAGCATCTTTGCGTTTTGGGTATAATTTAAGCAATAACTCTCCAAACTTAGATCAATTACAACCATTTCAAGATGTTACAGACCCATTAAATACTGTGGTAGGTAATCCAGAGTTAGAACCAACCAATAATCATAGAGTTTATGCAAATTATAACTCCTTCGATTTCCAAAAAGGCACTGGGTTCTTTGGAAACATAAGTGCAAACTTTAGGAATAATGATGTGGTTTCTAATACAGAAATAGATGATAATTTTGTTAGGAATACCACTTATGCTAATGTTAATGGAGGTTATAATTTAAACTCCAGAGCTAGTTATAGTAAATCTATAAAAATTGATACTGTAAAGATATTTAAGTATAGAGTTGCATTATCTGCTAATATGAATAAGAATATTAACTTTAATAATGGCGAACAGTATGCTTCTAAAATTAATGCATTAACACCATCGTTAGAATTAACTTTTGATTGGAAGAATGTTATGCAGTTTATCCCAAGGTATAACTTGTCTTTTACTAGAAGAAAGTTTGATTTAGCTGCATTTAAAGATGAAGGTTTTGTACAGCACTCAGTTGGAATTAGAACAGCAACAACCGTTCCAAAAAAGCTAGAGTGGCGAAACGATATCAGGTTTAATTATAACCCTAATATTGCTCCAGGGTTTCAAAAAAGCGCATGGTTTTGGAATGCTACCTTGGCATATTCAGTTTTAAAAGATCAAGGAGCCATTACCCTGAAAGCTTATGATTTGTTAAATCAAAACACCAATGCAAGAAGAATAGCTACTGCAAACTATATTCAGGATTCACAAAGCACAGTGTTAAAACGTTACTTCATGGTAAGTTTTAGTTGGAAGTTTAATAGTATGGGACCCCAAGCTAATCAAAAAGGTCGAGGAAGAGGAAATTATCGAATGATGATGCATTAATTAAAAATGTAAATAAACTTTAGATAAGTGGTACCTAAACCTAAACGTTACAAATTATTTTTTAATTTGATAAGCTGGTTTTTTACAGTTTCCAATTTATTGATAATCTCAAAATTATCTAAAGACTTTTTCTTTTCTTCTTTTAAATGGGTTTTTGCGCCCTCCAAAGTAAATCCACGTTCTTTTACAAGATGGTAAATAAATTTAAGGTTTTTGATGTCCTCAGGAGTGAATTTGCGATTTCCTTTAGCATTTTTCTTAGGTTTAAGAATATCAAATTCTTTTTCCCAAAAACGAATTAACGAGGTATTTACATTAAATGCTTTGGCGACCTCGCCAATACCATAATATCGTTTTTCTGGAAGTTCTATATGCATTAGTCTAGAGATTGGTTTTCTAAGGACGCTTTGGCTAGAAGCTCGCTAAATTCTTTTGCTGATAAATTCCCGTAATAGAAATTTATAGGATTAATTCTCACACCATCTTTAAATATTTCATAATGTAAATGAGGAGCTTCCGACCTTCCTGTACTACCAACAAAACCTATTAAGTCACCTCGTTTTACCTTTTGGTTTTTCTTTACATTATACTTGTAAAGATGTGCGTACAAACTCACATAACCGTAGCCATGATCTATACGTATATGTTTACCATATCCTGTTGCGCCAGCATCAGCACGTTTAACAACACCATCACCTGAAGCATAAATTGGTGTACCACGAGGTGCTGTAAAATCCATACCATAGTGGAATTTCCTAACTTTAGTAAAAGGATCTGTTCTATAGCCATACCCTGAAGCCATACGCGTTAACTCTTCGTTGTTCACAGGCTGAATAGCTGGAATGGTTGCCAAAAATTTTTCTTTGTCTTCTGCCAATACTGCAATTTCATCTAGAGATTTAGACTGAACCACAATTTGTTTTTGAATGATATCTAAACGTTTATTAGCTTCTATAATTAGTTTGGAATTATCATAGCCTTCAAATTGTTTGTATCGATTAATTCCTCCAAACCCTTGACGTCTTTGTTCATTTGGAATTGGATTAGCCTCAAAGTAGAGTCTATAAATAGCATTGTCACGCTCTTCAACGTTTGCCAAAACCGATTCAACTTCATCTATTTTTTTATTTAACAAATCATATTGAAATTGCATGTTTTGGAGCTCACGTGCAAGTGCCTTTTCTTTTGGGGATTCAAAATATTGACTAGCAATAAACACAAACATAAAACCAAACAAAGCAGACCCTAATAAGAACATGAAAATATATTTGGCTGTGGTTCGCTTCTTGCGTATCACTTTCCTGTAAGAAAGTGTTTCCGAATCGTAATAATATTTTACTTTAGACATATCTTAAAATATTCTATTTTTGCAGGATTAATAGAACGAACAACAAATATATAAATTGTTTCACATTTTAAGCAATTTACGTAAAATAGGTTATTAACAACGATATATGAAGTCTCAAGAGGTACGACAGAAATTTTTAGATTTTTTTGAAAGCAAAAAGCATAGCATTGTGCCTTCTGCGCCAATGGTTTTGAAAAATGATCCTACGTTAATGTTCGTTAATTCCGGAATGGCGCCTTTTAAAGAATATTTTTTAGGAAATGCTGAGCCAAAAAATAACCGAATTGCTGATACCCAAAAATGTTTACGAGTTTCTGGAAAACACAACGATTTAGAAGAAGTAGGTTACGATACTTACCATCACACACTTTTCGAAATGCTTGGAAACTGGAGTTTTGGAGATTATTTTAAGAAAGAAGCCATTGCTTGGGCTTGGGAGCTTTTAACAGAGGTTTATAGCATTGATAAAGATATTTTGTATGTAACCGTTTTTGAAGGAAGTGATGATGCTGACAATTTAAAAATGGATAACGAAGCTTACGATATTTGGAAACAATACATATCTGAAGACCGCATTTTAAAAGGAAATAAGAAAGATAATTTCTGGGAAATGGGAGAACAAGGACCCTGTGGGCCTTGTAGTGAAATCCATGTAGATATTCGTACTGCTGAAGAAAAAGCTAAGGTAGATGGAAAGTCTTTAGTAAATATGGATCACCCTCAAGTAGTTGAAATTTGGAATCTGGTGTTTATGCAATACAATCGAAAAGCTGATGGCTCGTTGGAAGTATTACCTAGTAAACATATAGACACAGGAATGGGTTTTGAGCGTTTATGTATGGTGTTGCAAGGTGTTCAATCTAATTATGATACAGATGTATTTACGCCTATAATCCGAGAAATTGAAACAATTACCGATAAGCAATATGGAAAAGAAGAGAAAATAGATATAGCTATTAGAGTAATTTCAGACCATGTTCGCGCAGTGGCATTTTCTATTGCAGATGGTCAATTGCCAAGTAATACTGGAGCTGGATATGTAATACGACGTATTTTACGACGTGCTGTACGGTACGGATTTACTTTTTTAGATAAAAAGGAACCATTTATTTATAGATTAACAGAGGTTTTAAGTAAAAAAATGGGAACGGCATTTCCTGAGCTAAAATCTCAAAAACAACTTATTGAAAACGTAATTAAGGAAGAAGAAACCTCTTTTTTAAGAACATTAGATCAAGGGTTAATTTTATTAAATCGTATAGTTGAAGAAACTAAAGGCAACACCGTTTCTGGTGAAAAAGCATTTGAATTGTACGATACTTATGGTTTTCCAATAGATTTAACAGCTTTAATTTTGTCAGAAAAAGATTTAAAACTCGATGAGGAAGGGTTTAATACAGAGCTGCAAAAGCAAAAAAATCGTTCAAGAGCTGCAAGTGAAACATCCACCGATGATTGGACAATTTTAATAGATGATGCCGAACAGGAATTTATAGGTTACGATGCTTTAGAAGCGAATGTTAAAATAGCACGATATAGAAAGGTAACATCTAAGAAATATGGAGACATGTACCAATTGGTGTTTAATTTAACACCTTTCTATCCTGAGGGTGGAGGACAAGTTGGAGACAAAGGTTATTTAGAAGATATTTATGGAGACGTTATTTATATTTTAGATACTAAAAAGGAAAACAACGTTATTATTCATTTTGTAAAGAACTTACCTAAGCATTTAAACGAAGCGCATAAAGCTGTAGTAAGCAGTGAGCATCGTAATTTGTCGGCAAGTAACCATACTGCAACACATTTATTACATCAAGCCTTAAGAACAATTTTGGGAGATCATGTTGAGCAAAAAGGGTCACTAGTAAAACCAAAATCTTTGCGTTTTGATTTCTCTCATTACGCAAAAGTCACTAACGAGCAATTAATTGAAATAGAAGATTTTGTAAATGCTAGAATAGAAGGAAAGTTGCCTCTGGAGGAAAAACGAAACGTACCAAAAGAAGAGGCAATTGCTGATGGCGCAATAAGTTTGTTTGGTGAGAAGTATGGAGATACTGTTCGTTCTATTCGATTTGGTAAATCAATTGAACTATGTGGTGGAACACATGTAAAAAATACTGGAGATATTTGGCATTTTAAGATTATCTCAGAAGGAGCTGTAGCATCAGGAATTAGACGTGTAGAAGCTATAACCAACAAAGCGGTTAAAGACTTTTATTCTGAAAATAATGAGGCATATTTTAAAATTAAAAGCTTGCTAAATAATACAAAAGAGCCTGTTAAAGCATTAAAAGGTTTGCAGGAAGAAAATGCCGATTTAAAAAAGCAAATAGAAGAACTTTTAAAAGATAAAGCGAAAAACATTAAAGCTGATTTAAAAACCGAATTGACTGAAATTAATGGCATTCAATTTTTAGCTAAACAATTAGATTTGGATGCTTCAGGGATGAAGGACTTATGCTTTGAATTAGGTAATGAATTTAATAATCTATTCTTACTATTTGCTGCCGAAAATGATGGAAAGGCGTTGTTGTCTTGCTATATCTCAAAAGAATTAGTTGCTGTGAGGAATCTGAACGCTGGACAGGTAGTTAGAGAGTTAGGAAAGCACATTCAAGGCGGGGGTGGTGGACAACCTTTCTTCGCAACTGCTGGAGGAAAAAATCCTGATGGAATTAATGAAGCTTTAACTGAAGCAAAAAAATACATTCAGTAACTTGTCATTCCGTACTTGATGCGGAATCCACTATGAGGCTACAAACGACTATACCACTTCAAACACAACAGCATAATCAAATAGATTATAACTCTAGTGTCTTGCTATTGGGTTCGTGTTTTGTAGAGAATATTGGTAGCAAACTAGACTATTTTAAGTTTCAAAATCTTCAAAATCCATTTGGTATTTTATTTCAACCTTTGGCTATTGAAAAGCTAATCACCAATGCCATTAATGAAAAAGAATATATTGAAGACGACATTTTTTTTCATAACGAACAATGGCATTGTTATGATGCACACTCTAAGTTAAGTAATGCTTCAAAAGAAGACTTGTTAAATGATTTAAACAAGCAAATCGACATAATAGCTAAACAGCTTAATAACTCATCACACATGATAGTTACGTTAGGAACTGCTTGGGTTTATAGACATACCGAAACAGATAGTATCGTTGCCAACTGCCATAAAGTACCTCAGAAGAAGTTTTTAAAGGAATTGCTTTCAGTTGATGAAATCTCAGAATCTTTGCAATCAATTGTGGAGCTAATTAGAAGCGTTAACAAGAAAACATCTATTCTATTTACAGTATCACCTGTTCGTCACCTAAAAGATGGGTTTTTAGAGAATATGCAAAGTAAAGCACATTTAATTGCTGCAATTCACCAAGTTGTTGAGCCAAGAAATAATCTCCACTATTTCCCATCGTATGAAATTATGATGGACGAGCTACGCGATTATCGTTTTTATACTGAAGATATGGTGCATCCTAACCAAACAGCTGTCAATTATATTTGGGAGAAATTTCAAAGTGTTTGGATTTCAAATGACGCTTTTCAAACTATGGAAGATGTAAATATTGTACAAAAAGGAATACAACATAAACCCTTCCACCCAAATTCTGAAGCACATCAAAAGTTTCTAAAAAACTTAGAGCAGAGAAAAACACTTCTTCAAAAAAAACATTCTTTTATAGTTTTTTAAGTTATTTTTATTCTAAACATCAAGAATTGAAGTGGTTATAAAATCACACAAACTTCCTATGATGTTTTAATAATTATGCTTCAAAACTTTTCATCTTTTTTAACGACTTCTTATCGAAAAAAAACTTTTTGAATTCTAAAATAGTATATCTTCGAACTGCTATTAATCAATTTTTAAAAGGCGTCAGGAATTTCTGTTTAATCAGATTATTACTGATGCTTTTTTTGTATAAGAGTTATTTTTTATCGTTTGTCGAAAAAATCTGCAAAAATTCTCAGTTGGTCTAGTTTAATCTAACACTAGTCGAAAAACACAACTAAGTTCTATTATTAAGTTTACATTTACATTGCTATTAATCAATATATTTGAAACGCTACTGACACTTGTTTACAAGAAGAAGTAGCGTTTCTTTTTTGTTTTTGTTTTATTGCTTTATTCAATAAACTGTAAATGTTTTTTGTTACTTTTTTTACTGTTTTAGTGTTTTAATCGAAAAAATTAGCATAATACTTCCGTTTATCTAGTATTCTATTAAAGTAATCGAAAAACACAAGAATGTTGTACTAATAAGGTTACATTTACACTGCTATTAATCAAATATTTGAAGCATTAGTTGACGTTCGTTTACGA
The DNA here is from genome assembly GCA_023015825.1 of Flavobacteriaceae bacterium S0862. GTDB lineage: Bacteria > Bacteroidota > Bacteroidia > Flavobacteriales > Flavobacteriaceae > Pontimicrobium. Next base: position 56,079 of record JALKAW010000001.1, read on the forward strand.
AAAGATCTAATGCTTCTTTTTGTTTAAGAGTATACTGAAATAATCGCTTTGTTAAACGCTACAACCTCTTCAGTAGTTCCTGTGCTTATTCTACACCAATCGTAAAAAGGTGGAAATGCACGACCAATCATAACACCTTTGTCTAACATTTGTTTTCCAAGTGTATTTATATTTTTTCCAGATTTAAAGAAGATAAAATTAGTGCTGGACTTTACATAAGGTAATTCTAAATGGTCTAAGGTTGCATAAATAAGCTGTTTGGCTTCTTTTGTTTTTTCTAAAGAAAATTTAAAAAAATCTTCGTCTTTTAATGCTTCTTTTGCTCCTTCAATGGCATACACATTACTCATGGCAACGACATTACGTTTTATTATTTGAGCCAATTCAGGTTTAGCTATTAAATAGCCAATGCGCATTCCTGCCATTCCATAAACTTTAGAAAATGTTTTAGAAACCACTATGTTCTCACCCTTTTTAACCAACTCTACCATCGAAGGGTAATTAGGGTCGTCTATATATTCATAATAAGCTTCATCGCTAAACACAATAGTCTTCTTGCTTACCGAAGTACAAAAGTCTACAAGAGCATCAGCAGGTAATAGAGTAGATGTTGGATTATTTGGGTTACACAAAAAAACCATTTTGGTTTTATTGGTAATTCTCTTTTCAATTTCTTGAAGGTCATAACCCATGTTTTTGTCAACGGGAACCCAATTAATATTTGCTCCCCACATTTCAGCATATTGCATCATGGCAAGAAAGGTCGGTTTTGCAGCAATGATTTCTCCTCCATCTGTAGTAAATGTGATACCAGCAATTTTCAATCCTTCAGTAGAGCCACCTGTAATAATAATGGAGTCTTTACTTACACCATGTTTTGCTGCTAACATTTCAGCTAATTCATCGGCATATCCATAAGGATATCTACAACCATCATCAAACGCTTTTTTAACAGCATTTCTAACACGTTGTGATGGTCCATAAGGATTCTCATTAGAACTTAATCTAATTGGATTACTAAGTTTTCGTGGGTTGAATTTTAGTTTTTCTTCTTTTGTTAAGGGTTTTATGGTCGTGAAACCATTTAAAAGTGTAAATCCGCCAGCTAGAGCAGTAGTTCTTATCCATTCTCTTCTATTAAGTTCCATTTGAATTAAAGTTGAAGGTTGCTAGCTAAGATACTCATTTATAAGCTAGCTCACAAAAGTTGACTTAATCTTTGCCAACCACCACCGTTCATAGCCTCTATGCCATTTCGCTTTAAGATATTAGCTGCAGTTGCCGATCGCATACCACTAGCACAGCAAGTAATAACAGGCTTGTTCTGCTTCTTAATTTTTGCTATGTGATTATTGAGTGTTTGTAACGGAATATTCTTAGACCCAGAAATTGCTCCAATTGAATACTCTGCTTCTGTACGTACATCAAGTACTATTGCCTCTTTCGACATAAATTCTTCTACCATCTTTCTTTTGTTTTTAAATAAAAAATCAAAAAATCCCATAAATATTGTTTTTGCAAAGGACAGAAATAATAAACTATTAACATGTAACTTGTGTTACAGATTTTAGTATCTTCCATCATAATTTCTATAACAAATTTACAACTTTTGAAATACGAAACACGTAAAGACGAAATCATACAAACATCAGCAATATTATTTCAAAAAAAAGGATATAGTGCTGTAACAATGAGGGACATTGCAAAAGCTATGGGAATTAAAGCAGCGAGTTTGTATAATCACATTAAATCTAAGCAAGAAATTCTTTCAGAGATAATAATTTCTTTAGCAGAACAGTTTACCGAGCAAATGAAAATTATCAAAAACTCTAATGATAGTAGTATAGATAAACTTAGGCAAATAGTGGATTTACATGTAAATATAACTACAAATAACCAATTTGGGATGGCATCTTTAAATAATGATTGGATGCATTTAGAAAATGAATTGGAGTATTATTTAAATCTCAGAACAAATTATGAAAATGACTTTCGAGGTATTATTGAAGAAGGTATTCAAGGCAACGAACTTATCAATGGTAACCCTGAAGTAATGTTATTTTCAATACTCTCTACCTTGCGGTCGCTTTATATTTGGTTGCCAAAAAAAGAAGACTTAGATATTGAAAAATTCATAAACGAATTAAGTTTGGTACTCATTAACGGAATTAACCAATAGTTATCATTTTATTTTGTAAATTTGTAATTAAAACTAACAAGCGTTAGTTTTAATATTTAAACCTCAAGATGGCAGATTTTTATAATATAAAAGTTAAAGATGTTTACAAGGAAACAAAAGATACTGTTGTTATTACTTTTGATATTCCCGAAGAGCTAAAAGACACGTTTAAGTTTAAGCAAGGACAGCATTTGACACTTCGAAAAGAAATTAATGGCGAGGATATTCGTCGAAATTATTCATTGTGTACAAGTCCAATTGATAACCAATGGAAAGTTGCAGTAAAAACAATTCGCGGCGGTATATTCTCTAATTACGCTTTTAACGAATTAAAAAAAGGAGAAGAACTTCAAGTAATGCCGCCACATGGTGAGTTTTATGTCGAGATAGATAAAAATGTCTCTAACAATTATATTGCTTTTGCAGCTGGTAGTGGTATTACACCAATGCTGTCTATTATAAAAACACATTTACTATTAGAGCCTAAAAGCACTTTCAAGTTATTCTACTTGAATAGAATGGTAAAATCAATTATCTTTAAAGAAGAGTTAGAGCAGCTTAAAAATCAGTTTTTTGGACGTTTTCAAGTATTTTACTTTTTGACTAAAGAAAAGCGGGATATTCCATTTTTAAATGGTCGTTTTGATAAAGAAAAATTAGCAGTTTTAACAAAAACGTTTATTGATATTCCAGATACCAATCATGCATTTATCTGTGGACCTCAAGATATGATTTTCTTGATTAGAGACGAATTACAAGCAGCTGGACTGGATAAAGAAAAAATTCATTATGAACTATTCTTTTCAGGAAGTTCAGAAGAAGAAAACAAGCACATTGCGGAAGTGATTGATGAAAAAGCAGATGGTACTAAAGTAACCATCATTGATGGTGGTAAGGAATTCCATTTTGTAATGGATGACGATTTTGATAATATTTTAGATGGAGCACTATCCGCAGGAGCAGATTTACCTTTTGCATGTAAAGGTGGTGTTTGTAGTACGTGCAAATGTAAAGTGTTGGAAGGTGAAGTAAAAATGAAAGTGAATTATGCACTTGAAGAAAAAGAAGTGGCACAAAACTTTGTATTAAGTTGTCAAGCAGTGCCTGTAACAGAAAAAGTAGTTGTAGATTTTGATGTATAAATTATGAGCGAAGCACAAATTAAAAGTTTAGAGGAGGAATTTGAAGCACGTATAGCACGTGACGAAAAAATTGAACCTAAAGATTGGATGCCTGAAAAGTATCGTAAAACACATATTAGGCAGATGTCTCAGCATGCACATTCCGAAATTGTTGGAATGTTGCCAGAAGGGAATTGGATATCAAGAGCACCTTCATTACGTCGCAAAGTGGCGTTATTGGCAAAAGTACAAGATGAAGGAGGTCATGGTTTATATCTTTATAGTGCAACCGAAACTCTTGGTATTACTAGAGATGAACTATTTGAGCAATTACATACAGGAAAGGCTAAATACTCAAGTATTTTTAACTATCCAGCATTAACTTGGGCAGATATTGGAGCTATTGGATGGTTGGTTGATGGTGCAGCAATTATAAATCAAGTAGCACTTTGTGGAACGTCTTTTGGTCCTTATGCAAGAGCTATGGTTCGTATTTGTAAAGAAGAGAGCTTTCATCAACGTCAGGGTTACGAAATCACTTTAAAATTGGCTCAAGGAACACCAGAACAAAAGGCAATGGCTCAAGATGCGTTAAATAGATTTTGGTGGCCATCATTAATGATGTTTGGCCCAGCTGATGCTGATTCTCCAAATACTGAGCAATCCATGAAGTGGAAATTAAAGCGTAAAACTAATGATGAGCTACGCCAACAGTTTATTGACCAAACTGTACCACAAGCTGAGTTAATAGGATTAACTATTCCAGACCCAGACTTAAAATGGAATGAAGAAAAAGGAGGCTATGACTCTGGTGAGATTGATTGGGACGAGTTTTGGCAAGTAGTAAAAGGTCATGGTCCATGTAATAAAGAACGAATGAAAGCAAGAGTATCTGCTTGGGAAAATGGTGAGTGGGTTCGTGATGCTGCATTAGCTCACGCTGAAAAACAACAAGATAAAAAACTTAATAGAGCAGGATAAAAATGAAAAAAGAATGGCCTCTTTGGGAAGTCTTCGTAAGAAGTAAAAACGGATTAGAACATCGTCATTTTGGAAGTCTTCATGCAGCAGATGCTGAAATGGCTTTGGAAAATGCACGTGATGTTTATACAAGAAGAAACGAAGGTGTAAGTATTTGGGTAGTCGAATCTAAAAACATAACGGCTTCAAATCCTGAGCATAATGCCGAATTATTCGAGCCAGCTCAAGATAAAGTATATCGTCACCCAACATTTTACGATTTACCAGACGAAATTAAACACATGTAAATTATGAATACTAATTTATATAATTACTTATTAGGGATTGCAGACAATAGTTTAATACTTGGCCAGCGTCTAGGTGAGTTATGTGGTCATGGACCTTCATTGGAAACAGATATCGCTTTGACTAATATTTCTTTGGATTTATTTGGGCAAGTTAGAAGCTATTACCAATATGCTGCAAAAGTTGCTGGAGATAATCGCGATGAAGATACCATTGCAATGATGCGACCAGAACGAGAGTATGTTAGTGTATTATTAGTAGAACAACCTAATACAGATTTTGGATATGTTATAGCACGTCAGTTTTTGTTTGATGTCTATCATTATATGTTCTTGACTGAGTTACAAAACAGTAAAGATGAAACATTAGCGGCAATTGCTAAAAAATCCATAAAAGAAGTGTCGTATCATGTACGTTTTTCTTCTGATTGGATTAAGCGTCTTGGAGATGGAACAGAAGAAAGTCATAAACGAATTCAAAATGCCATAAACGATCTTTGGACATATACAGATGAATTGTTTCATCAAACAGAAGCAGATAAAGAAATGATTAATGAAGGTGTTGGAGTTGACACATCTAAACTTAAAGAGCAATATTATAAGCATATATCTGAAGTGTTGAATGAAGCTACTTTAGTAGTTCCTGACTTAAAGTATTTTCAAAAAGGAGGAAAACAGGGTATGCATACAGAGCACATGGGATATATTTTAGCCGAATTACAATATATGCAAAGAGCATATCCAAACATGTCTTGGTAAATAAATGAATAAACCAATGATTGAGCATGCTGATATTGATACAGAATTAATTCCTATTCTAGACAAAGTTTCTGACCCAGAAATACCTGTGTTAACTATTTTAGATATGGGAGTAGTACGTTATGCAAAGCTTGTTGATGATTTAGTTTTTATAAAAATAACACCAACCTATAGTGGCTGTCCCGCTATGGATGTAATTGCAGATGATATAACAACTGCGTTTAAAAAAGCTGGTTACAAGGTTAATATAGACTTGATATTAACTCCAGCTTGGACAACCGACTGGATTTCAGAAGAAGGAAGAGATGCACTTGAAAAATATGGTATTGCACCACCTTTGGAAGCCGACGCCGATAAAGAAGCATTATTAGGTAATAAAAGAATAGTGAAGTGTACCAATTGTGGTTCACATAATACAAAATTAGTAAGTCAATTTGGTTCAACAGCCTGTAAAGCATTATTTCAATGTGAAGATTGTCAAGAGCCTTTTGATTATTTTAAATGTCTTAAGTAGACTAACAGAAAATAAGGTATGAGCAATTCAATTCTATTAAAAATTGAAAACCAAATCGCATTTATAACACTCAACAGACCAGAAGTGTTTAATAGCTTTAATCGAGAAATGGCTTTAAGCTTACAAAGCATTCTTGATGATTGTAAAACAAATGATGAGGTTAGGGCTATTGTAATAACTGGTGGAGGAAAAGCATTTTGTGCTGGACAAGACTTAAAAGAGGTCACATCACCAGATTTAAATCCTGGATTCAAAAAAATCCTTGAAGAACATTACAACCCAATCATTCTTAGAATCCGACAAATTGAAAAGCCAATCATTGCAGCTGTCAATGGTGTTGCCGCAGGAGCAGGAGCAAATATTGCGTTGGCTTGTGATATTGTGGTGGCAAATCAAAAAGCACATTTCATACAAGCCTTTAGCCTTATAGGATTAATTCCAGATAGTGCTGGGACATTCTTTTTACCACGATTAATTGGATTTCAAAAAGCCACAGCCTTAGCTATGTTAGGAAACAAAATAAGTGCTGAAGAAGCTGAACGCTTAGGTATGATTTATAAGTTTCTGCCTTCTGAAGAGTTTGAAGAAACGACGCAAAGAATTGCTCTAAAATTAGCCAATATGCCAACTAAGGCATTAGGGTTAATTAAGAAAACGTTTAATCAATCGTTAACTAATTCTTTAGAAGAGCAATTAGCACTAGAGTCAAAACATCAAATTGAAGCAGCTGGAACAGAAGATTATGCAGAAGGAGTTGCGGCATTTATAGAAAAGAGAACGCCAAATTTTAAAGGAAAATAAATCAAATGTCACCCTGAGCGCAGTCAAAGGGTCTGTAAAATGAACAAAGAATTTCTCATACAAGTACACAATCGTGTGAAACCATACATTCACAAAACACCTGTGTTATCCTCGCAATTAATCAATGAGATAGCAGGGTGTAATGTGTTTTTTAAGTGCGAAAATTTTCAAAAAATGGGAGCTTTTAAAATGCGTGGAGCAGCAAATGCCATTTTAAATTTATCTGTAGAAGATAGAAATAAAGGCGTTGTCACTCATTCCTCTGGTAATTTTGCTCAAGCTTTGTCATTAGCGGCTAAAAAAATTGGAGTTGAAGCCTATATTGTGATGCCAGAAAATGCGCCCCAAGTAAAAAAGAATGCTGTAAAAGGTTACAAAGGGCATATTATTGAAAGCGAATCTACACCAATTTCCCGTGAGCAAATGGCAGAAAAAGTGAAGCAAGAAACAGGAGCAACCTTTATTCATCCTTCAAATGATGATGATGTGATTCATGGTCAGGGAACAGCTGCTATAGAACTGTTAGAAGAACAACCACAACTGGATTATATATTTACGCCTGTTGGTGGAGGTGGACTCATAGCTGGAACAGCTCTAGCGGCTAAATATTTTTCGAATAATTGTAAAGTGATTGGAGGTGAGCCAAAAAATGCAGATGATGCTTTTCGGTCTAAGCAATCAGGAATAATTGAATATAATGACGAGGTAAATACCATTGCTGACGGTTTACGAACCTTTTTAGGAGATCGGAATTTCCCAATTATTATGAATGATGTAGAGCGGATTATTTTGGTAGAAGAAGATGAAATCGTTCATGCTATGAAATTGATTTGGGAACGAATGAAAATCATTATTGAGCCTTCAAGTGCAGTTGCGTTTGCAGCGCTTTTAAAAGAAAAAGAACAGTTTAAAAATAAAGAGGTCGGAATAATTATTTCTGGCGGAAATGTAGATGTAACCAATCTACCATTTTAAATGGATGTCACCTTGCGCGCAGTCGAAAGATCTCATCAAAATATAGAATTATGAACGTAGGAATTATTGGTTCTGGAACAATGGGAAGTGGTATAGCACAAGTTGCTGCAACTTCTGGTTGTAAAGTGAAATTGTACGACACAAACACTACAGCATTAGATAAAGCTAAAGCGGCTTTAGATAAAATATTAAATCGACTTATTGAAAAAGGCCGCATTGATGAGGTTGAGAAGAATAGAATTCAGAGTAATATTGAATATGTTGACAGCTTAAAAAGCTTATCTGATGCCAACTTAACTATTGAAGCTATTGTTGAAAATCTAGAGATTAAGAAACAAGTATTTTTTGAATTAGAAGGCTATGTGTCAGACGATTGTATTATTGCTTCTAACACATCAAGTTTGTCTATTGCTTCTATTGCATCCTCATTGCAAAACCCAGAGCGTTGCATAGGTATTCATTTTTTCAATCCAGCCCCTTTAATGAAGCTAGTTGAGGTGGTTCCAGCAATTCAAACATCAAAAGGAACATTAGATAAATCTGTTCAAATAATTATAGATTGGGAAAAAACAGTTGCTGTAGCTAAGGATACTCCAGGGTTTATTGTCAATCGTGTGGCTCGACCGTTTTATGGAGAATCATTAAGGATTTATGAAGAGGGAATAGCTGATTTTGTAACAATAGATTGGAGTTTAAAAGAACTTGGAGGTTTTAGAATGGGACCTTTCGAGTTAATGGATTTTATAGGAAACGATGTCAATTACACAGTAACTGAAACAGTATTTACTGCTTTCTATTTCGACCCAAGATACAAGCCTGCATTCACACAAAAACGTTTTGCTGAGGCTGGTTATTTAGGAAGAAAATCTGGAAAAGGCTATTACGATTACGATGAAGGAGCAACTAAACCAAAACCAAAAGAAGACAATAATCTAGCGCAAAAAATATTTGACAGAGTTTTAGTAATGCTTATTAACGAAGCTGCGGATGCTTTATTTTTAAATATCGCATCAGCAGAAGATATTGATAAAGCAATGACCAAAGGAGTTAATTATCCAAAAGGTTTATTGGCCTGGGCTGACGACAAAGGTATAGATTGGTGTGTGTCAAAAATGGATAAATTGTACGATGAGTATCATGAAGATAGGTATCGTTGCAGTCCTTTATTACGAAAAATGAATAAAGAAAACAAAACATTCTTTTAATGAAGGGTGAAGCTATTCCACATAAAATGTTATCGTTAGATGCTTTCAGTCAGTGGATGGGAATTGAGATTTTAGAATGCGAAATAGGTCGTTGTAGAGTAGCATTGATTGTAAGAAAAGAAATGTTGAACAGCATGTTTAAGGCACATGGAGCTATTAGTTATGCATTGGCAGACACAGCTTTTGGCTTTGCGGCTAATACACATGGCAAATATGCTGTATCCATAGAAACAAGTATAAATCACATTGAAGCATTAAATGAAGGAGATTATTTAATAGCCGAATCTGTGATAGAGAAAGTAAATAATAAATTAGGCTTTAATGTTATTGAAGTTAAACGAGGTGATGAACTAGTAGCACTTTTTAAAGGTGTTGTGTATCGCACTCAAAAAGATTGGGAAGAACAATGAAAGAAGCATATATAATAGATGGAATTAGAACACCAATAGGAAGTTATAAAGGAACACTATCTACTGTTCGTACTGACGATTTAGGAGCATTAGTGATTAAAGAAGTTGTAAAACGAAACCCAAATATTCCAAAAGAGGCATACGACGATGTTATTATGGGTTGTGCTAATCAAGCAGGAGAAGATAACCGTAATGTAGCAAGAATGGCATCTTTATTAGCAGGATTGCCATATACAGTTCCAGGAGAAACAGTTAATAGACTTTGTAGTTCAGGTTTATCAGCCATTATTCATGCCAATCGTGCGATTAAAGCAGGCGATGGAGATGTGTTTATTGCTGGTGGAGTGGAAAATATGACACGTGGTCCTTATGTAATTGCTAAGCCATCGAGTGCATTTGGTAACGATTCTAAAATGTACGATTCTAGTTTTGGATGGCGATTCATTAATCCAAGAATGCATGAGATGTATGGTACAGATGGCATGGGAAATACTGCTGAAAACCTTGTAGAGAAATATGAAATTTCACGTGATGCTCAAGATGATTTTGCGTATTGGAGCCAGATGAAGGCGGCAAAAGCTCAAATAAATGGACGCTTAGATAAAGAAATAGTTTCAGTTAAAATTCCTCAGCGCAAAAAAGACCCAATCATTTTTTCAAAAGATGAGTTCGTAAAACCAAATACGACAAGAGAGGTTTTGGCAAAATTGCGTCCAGCTTTTAAGAATGAAGGAGGTAGTGTCACGGCAGGAAATTCATCAGGATTAAATGATGGAGCGGCTGCTACAATAATCGCCTCGGAGGATGCTATAAAGAAGTATAACCTTAAACCTTTGGCTAGAATTGTGAGTTCAGCAGTTGTTGGTGTAGAGCCAAGAATCATGGGAATAGGTCCAGTAGAGGCGTCAAATAAAGCACTAGAAAAAGCAGGTTTAAAAATGAATGACATGAGTGTTATTGAACTTAATGAAGCCTTTGCAGCACAAGCTTTGGCTTGTACAAGAGCTTGGGGTATATCAGATGATGATCCAAGATTAAATCCAAATGGAGGATCCATCGCAATTGGTCATCCACTTGGTGCTACTGGAGCGAGAATAGCCTATTCGGCAGCTTTAGAGCTTCATGAACAGCAAAAGCGTTATGCCTTAATAACCATGTGTATTGGCGTAGGTCAAGGATATGCAGCAATAATTGAACGCGTTTAATATGAAGATTCTAGTCATAGGAGGAAACGGAACCATTGGGAAAAAAGTCACTGAAAGACTTTCAGAAAAGCACGAGGTACTTGTAGCTGGACGAAACTCTGGTGATGTAAAAGTGGACTTTTCAGATTCAAAATCCATTAAATCAATGTTTGAAAATGTTGGAAAAGTGGATGCTATTGTGGCCATTGCAGGAGATGCTAAATGGGATAAGTTTGAAAATTTATCTGAAGATGATTTTTACATAGGAATCAAAAGTAAACTGATGGGACAGGTTAATGTGGTGAGAATTGGTAAAGATTATTTAAATCATGGAGGTTCTATGACATTGTCAACAGGAATTTTAGCTGATGATCCAGTTGATATGACAACTAGTGCTGCTATGGTAAATGGAGCGATTCACAGTTTTGTAAAAGCAGTAGTTTTGGAATTAAATAACATAAGAGTCAATGTAGTTTGTTCTGATTTAGTTGAAGATTCATACGAGAAGTATAAAGACTATTTTCCTGGTAATACGCCTGTACCAATGCATAAAATTGTAGATGGTTATGTGAAGTGTGTCGAAGGAAAAATAAATGGAAGAATATTAAGAATAATGGCATAACATTATGAAAAAAATACAACATTACATTACAGGACAATGGTTAGAAGGAACAGATGAAGGGATTCCTGTATTCGATGCAATAACAGGAGAACTCATCGCAAATTCCGCTGTTGAAGGTCTAAACGTTTCTGATGCTTTACAATATGGTAGAGAGAAAGGTGAAACGTTGCGTAAAATGACCTTTCAAGAGCGAGGTAATATGTTAAAAAAATTGGCATTATATCTTACCAAGAGAAAAGATACCTTTTACGAGTTAAGTTATAGAACAGGAGCAACCAAAGTTGATAGTTGGATTGATATTGAAGGTGGTTTTGGTAACTTGTTTGCTAATGCATCATTGCGAAAATTATTCCCAAATCAATCGTATCATGTTGAAGGTGATCCAATCGATTTGTCTCGAGGTGGACGCTTTATGGCACATCATATCATGGTGCCTAAAAAAGGAGTCGCTGTTCATATAAACGCATTTAATTTTCCTGTTTGGGGAATGCTAGAAAAATGCGCAGTCAACTGGATGGCTGGAGTGCCTGCAGTTGTTTTGCCTGCTCCTTCATCGTCTTATTTGGCTGAAGCTGTGGCGCGAGAAATTATTAGTTCAGGAATTTTACCAGAAGGTGCTTTACAAATCATCAACGGAACAGTTAAAACTATTTTAGATACGGTTGAATCTCAAGATATAGTGACGTTTACAGGTTCAGCTTCGACAGGAAGATTATTAAAAGCGCATCCTAGAATTATTCAAGAGGCTGTACCTTTTACTATGGAAGCCGATTCTTTAAATGCATCTATTCTGGGTGAAGATGCTGTTCCTGGAACACCAGAATTCGATATCTTCATTAAAGAAGTTCGTAAAGAAATGACAGTCAAAGCAGGACAAAAGTGTACAGCGATTCGTCGTATTATTGTTCCTGAAGATTTAGTTGAAGATGTGCAAATAGCACTTGGAAAAGCACTTGATAAAGTGACTATTGGTGACCCTAGACTCAAAGAAGTTAGAATGGGTTCATTGATAAGTAAAGAACAAGTTGAAGAAGTTCGAAATAGTGTTTCTGATATTGCTAAAAAGGCTAAAATCGTCTATGGGAATCTTGATAAAATTGAAACCATTGGAGCAGATGCTGAAAAAGGAGCATTTATTAGTCCAATTTTATTAAGAGAAGATAATCCGTTTGATAATTTATCGGTTCACGAACGTGAAGCTTTTGGTCCAGTAAGTACCATTATGCCATATAAAACACTTAAAGAAGCAGTTACACTATCTCAAATGGGGAAAGGTTCTTTAGTGTCTTCAATTATTACAAATGACGATAATATTGCTAAAGAGTATGTTGTTAATGCTGCAAGTCATCATGGTCGTATTTTAGTATTGAACAGGGAAAATGCTAAAGAAAGTACAGGTCATGGTTCACCATTGCCAACTTTGGTTCACGGAGGCCCTGGACGAGCTGGAGGTGGAGAAGAAATGGGAGGAATGCGTGGCGTAAAACACTATTTACAGCGTACGGCTATTCAAGGCTCACCAACAACATTAACTGAAATTACAGGAGTTTATCAGCAAGGTGGTACTTATAAAGAAGTAGAACAACATCCATTTAAATACCATTGGGAAGACATTCAACCTGGAATGTCAATGAAAACTCATAAACGTACATTAACAGATTCAGATATTATTAATTTCTCAAATCTTACTTGGGACCACTTTTATGCTCACACAGATATAACCTCGTTGGATGGAAGTATTTTTGAAAAGCGTACTGCTCATGGTTACTTCATTTTAGCAGCTGCAGCAGGATTATTTGTGTACCCTAACAAAGGCCCAGTGTCTGCGAATTATGGGTTAGAAGAATGTCGATTCCTTAGGCCTTTATATCATAATGACACTATTTATGTTAGATTAACATGTAAACAAAAAATTGATAGAGATGTAGCAAGTGCTGAACATCCAAGTGGTATCGTGAAGTGGTTTGCTGAGGTTTTTGATGCTGATGATGAACTGGTAGCAGTGGCAACTGTATTAACAATGGTTCAGAAGAAACAAGATGTTTTTGTGGAGATGGCTGATAAAAAAATTAAAGAATTCTTAGCAAAATTGACAGCAGACACAAAACCAAAGTGGGGAATTATGACACCGCAACACATGATTGAGCACTTGGAGTATACCTATAAAATTGCTTCAGGAGAAATTCAAGATTTTGAAGTTTCAACTCCTGATAAAATTCTAGAAAAAGTACATGCAAGCTTATATAATTATGATAAGTTTCCTCATAACACAAATTTTCCTTTGTTAGAAAAAGACACGTTAGATACTCTGAGATATGATAATTTAGAAATAGCGAAACTAAAGTTTATTGAGGCAAGAGAAGCTTATAAAACATTTTTTAAAGATAACCCCGAAGCTATATTAAAAAATATGGTGTTTGGAGATATGAATAGATACGAATGGTATTTATTAGAAAGAAAACACCTTAATCATCATTTTGAACAATTTGGACTTATATAACTTATGGAACCATACGTAAAGCAAACTATTAAAAACGGAGTTGGATATATCGAATTTTTTCATCCTTCACATAATTCCTTGCCTTCAAATATTTTGTCAGAACTAGCAAGAACTATAAAAAAAGCAGGAGACGATTCTAATATCAAAGTATTAGTATTAAAAAGTGGAGGCGATAGAACGTTTTGTGCAGGTGCAAGTTTTGAAGAATTAGTAGCTATCAATGATGAAGAAACTGGGAAAGAATTTTTCTCAGGATTTGCTAATGCTATTAATGCCATGCGAAAATGTCCAAAATTTATTATTGGTCGTATTCAAGGCAAAACAGTAGGTGGAGGAGTTGGGTTAGCATCTGCAACCGATTATTGCATGGCAACAAAATTTGCTTCCATAAAACTGAGCGAATTAAATGTTGGCATTGGACCTTTTGTAGTTGGCCCAGCTGTACAACGAAAATTAGGATTAAGTGCTATGTCACAAATAGCCATTGATGCTAATAGTTTTTATTCAGCAGAATGGTCAAAAGAGAAAGGGCTTTATACAAAAGTATTTGATTCTACAGAAGAATTAGATGAAGCAGTAGTAGCTTTCGCTGAAAACTTATGTAATTATAACCCAAAAGCTATGAGTGAAATGAAGACGATGTTTTGGAGAGGAACTGAAGATTGGGATCAACTACTAATTCAACGTGCTAAAATAAGTGGAAGATTAGTGCTAAGTAATTTTACAAAAGATACATTAAGACAATACAAATGATTTACAGTTTTAAAGGATACATACCAGTAGTTCACGAAAGTAGTTTTGTGCATCCTTTGGCTGCAGTTACTGGCAATGTCATCATTGGCAAAAACTGTTACATAGGTCCTGGAGCTGCTATTCGTGGAGATTGGGGACAAATCATTCTGGAAGATGGTGTAAATGTTCAAGAAAACTGTACAGTACACATGTTTCCAGGTAAATCAATCACACTTAAAGAAAGCGCACATATTGGTCATGGAGCAATAATTCATGGAGCCAATATTGGCAGAAATGTATTAGTTGGAATGAACACAGTTATTATGGATGATGCCGAAATTGGTGACGAGAGTATTATTGGAGCCATGGCATTTGTAAAAGCTGAATCCATTATTCCTAACCGAAGTTTAGTGGTTGGCAATCCAGCAAAAGTTGTAAAACAAGTGACAGACGAAATGATTGACTGGAAAACCAAAGGCACAAAATTGTATCAAAAATTGCCAAAGGAATGCCATGAAAGTTTAAAAGAAGTCGAGCCTTTGAAAGAGGTTCCTGAGAATATGAAGATACAAGAAGGTATTTATGACACCCTTCGAGAATTCATGAAGAAATAAGATTTAAAAACTAACAAACATTAGTTCATATAATGTCAAGATTTGAATTTAAAATGCCCAAACTGGGAGAAAGTATTACTGAAGCAGCCATTATAACTTGGTTCAAAAATGTTGGTGATACCATTGAACAAGATGAGATGCTTTTAGAGGTCGCTACAGATAAAGTAGATTCTGAAGTACCTTCAACAGTATCAGGTGTAGTTGAAGAAATTTTATTCAAAGCAAATGAGGTTATAAAAATTGGAGACACCATTGCTATTATTAAAACAGATGGAAAGACTCTAAAAACAAAAAAGAATGACACTTCGAGCGCAGTCGAGAAGTCTCAGAAGAAAAAGGCAAATGTTCAAAAAACAGAAAGAAAACCAAAGCAATTAGCAACTGCATCTCAAAACAATAATACTTTCTTTTCGCCATTAATTATTTCAATAGCCAAAGAATATCATATTAGCTTTGAAGAATTGGCGCGAATTCCTTCAACAGGTAATGATGGACGTTTGCGTAAAAGCGATGTGTTTCAATACATAAAAGAAGGTAGACCTTATAAATTTGTACAACCAAGTGTGACACAAGACCCAACCGCTTATCGCATTCCTCAGCCAAACTTAGATAAAGGCACAGGAAAGATTGTAAAAATGGACAGGATGCGCCAGATGATAGCGGACCGAATGGTGTATTCAAAGCATACCTCACCTCATGTGACTGCCTACGTTGAAGCCGATTTAACCGACTTAGTTGCATGGAGAAATACAAATAAAATCGCGTTTCAAGAAAAGCATAATTGTAAACTAACGTTTACACCATTATTTGTCGAAGCTGTCGCAAAAGCTGTTAAAGATTTCCCGATGATTAATGTCTCTGTCAATGGTGAAAATATCATTGTCAAAGAACATATTAATATTGGAATGGCAACAGCGTTACCAAGCGGAAATTTGATTGTACCAGTGGTTAAAGACGCAGACAAAAAGAGTTTAAAAGAATTGGCAGCTGATGTCAATAAATTATCAGCAAAAGCTAGAGACAATAAGTTAAATCCAGAAGATATTAAAGGAAGCACTTTCACGATTTCAAATGTTGGAACCTTTGGAAGTGTTATGGGAACACCTATTATTAATCAACCAGAAGTGGCCATATTGGCCATGGGAATTATTAAAAAGCGACCAGAAGTTATAGAAACCGAAAAAGGTGACGAAATAGCTATTAGAAGCATGATGTATTTGTCCTTATCGTTTGACCATAGAGTAGTCGATGGTTATTTAGGAGGAAGTTTCGTGCGTCGCGTAGCCGATTATTTAGAGCAATTTGATATAAATAGAGAAATATAACCATTGTCACTTCGAGTGATTTATGAAGGATGAACAAATTGTATCGAGAAGCCATTCAAAAAGTTCTCGATACAAAATTGCAAAAAGCAATTTCACTTGAACTGGCAAAAAGATAAAAACATGAAACATAACATTTCAATAAAAAGAGTAGAAAAATCTAAAGTTAATGACTTAGACTTTGATAATATTCCACTAGGAAGAACTTTTACAGACCATATGTTTATTTGCGATTATGTGAATGGAAAATGGATGAACCCTAGAGTAGAACCACTGCATTTAATTCCGACACACCCTGCTGCGATGGCATTGCATTATGGTCAAGCTATTTTTGAAGGAATGAAGGCAACTGTAGATACTCAAGGCACCCCAATGTTATTTAGACCAGCAAAAAACGCCAAAAGATTAAATTCGAGTGCGGACAGAATGGGAATGCCAAATTTTCCAGAAGACTTGTTTGTTGAAGGATTAAAACAGCTGGTTGCTATTGAGCAAGCCTGGATTCCACCTCAGGAGGGAAGTGCGTTATATCTAAGACCATTTATGTATGCTGATGAACCTTTTATTGGCATGCGAGCAGCAACAAGTTTTAAATTTATCATTATTGCATCTCCTTCAGGACCATTCTTTACTAAAAGAATAAAGCTATATGCCGAAACTAAATACATTCGTGCAGCAGAGGGAGGAACTGGAGAAGCCAAAGCAGCAGGAAATTATGCTGCAGCAATTCGTCCAACAGAATTAGCAAAAGCTAAAGGATATGATCAGGTATTATGGCTTGATGCCATAGAACATAAATACATTCAAGAAGTTGGGACTATGAATATTTTCTTTAAAATTGATGGAAAATTTGTAACACCTAAACGTGATGGAGCAATTTTAGATGGTATTACAAGAATGAGTGTCATTGATTTGTTAAGACACAAAGGATTTGAAGTCACCGAAAGACCAATTAGCATTAATGAGATTCAAGAAGCATCTAAAAATGGAATGTTGGAAGAGGCCTTTGGTACTGGAACAGCAGTTGGAATTGCTTATATACAAGAAATAGGATTTGGTGAGGAAACGATTCATGTTTCTGATGAAAGTCCTATTGGATTAGATGTGAATGACACATTAAACGGAATTAAAACAGGAAAAATTGAGGATAATTTTAACTGGATGGTTAAAATTGAAAAAGAGTTGGTTTAATGAAAAAAGAAATACTTAAAAAAGCATTTTCTAAGCTCTGTACGGCTAAAGCCATGACCGAATTGTATGAAGCTAATTTTAAACAGGTTTCTAAATACGTGCATGCAACTTCCAGAGGTCATGAAGCAATACAAATAGCGTTAGGTTTACAATTATTACCTCAAGATTATGCGTTTCCATATTATAGAGATGATGCTATGTTGTTATCGTTTGGAATGCAACCTTATGATTTAATGTTGCAGCTAATGGCGAAGCAAGATGACCCTTTTTCAGGTGGAAGAACATACTATTGTCATCCAAGTTTAAAAGACGCAGACAAACCAAAAATACCACATCAATCATCTGCAACAGGAATGCAAGCAATTCCAGCAACTGGAGTTGCAATGGGAATGCAATACCTTGAAAAACAAAATTTAAGTAATTCTAACGTCACCCTGAACGCAGTCGAAGGATTACAAGAAAAACCAATAACCGTTTGCTCATTAGGTGACGCCTCAGTTACTGAAGGAGAAATAGCTGAAGCCTTTCAGATGGCAGCATTAAAGCAGATGCCAATTTTGTATTTAGTTCAGGATAATGGTTGGGATATATCAGCAAATGCTGCTGAAACTCGAGCGCAAAATGCGTTTGAATATGCAAAAGGTTTTCATGGATTAGATGCAATTACTATCGATGGTGCTAATTTCATAGAAAGTTACAAAGCATTAGAAAAAGTAATTAATATAATTCGTGAAGAACGTAGGCCTTTTTTAGTACATGCTAAAGTACCTTTATTGAATCACCATACTTCTGGTGTTCGAATGGAATGGTATCGCGACGATTTAGACGAAGCACGTACACGCGACCCTTTTCCAGTTTTAAAACAACAGTTATTAGATAACGAATTTTCAAAAAAAGAGATAGAAGAAATAGAAAAAGCTGCAATTTCGAAAGTAAAAGAAGATTTTGAAAAAGCTTTAAAGGCTGAAGACCCAAAGCCAGAAGATTTATTTACTCATGCTTTTGCTCCAACTCCAATAACTGAAGAAATAGGAACACGAGAACCAGAAGGAGCAGAAAAAGTAGTGATGGTAGATTGCGCTTTGTTTGCCGTTGAGGAACTCATGAAGAAACACCGAAAATGTTTGTTATATGGTCAAGATGTAGGTGGACGATTAGGAGGTGTATTTCGTGAAGCAGCAACATTAGCACAAAAATTTGGCGATGATAGAGTGTTTAACACACCAATTCAAGAAGCTTTTATTGTTGGATCAACAGTTGGAATGTCTGCAGTTGGTTTAAAACCCATTGTTGAGGTTCAATTTGCCGATTATATTTGGCCTGGTCTCAATCAGTTATTTACTGAAGTAAGTAGAAGCTGTTATTTATCAAATGGGAAATGGCCAGTAAGCATGATTCTACGCGTGCCAATTGGTGCCTACGGAAGTGGTGGTCCTTACCATTCATCTTCTGTAGAAAGTGTTATTACTAATATACGAGGTATCAAAATAGTGTATCCAAGTAATGGAGCCGATTTAAAAGGTTTGATGAAAGCTGCGTACTACGACCCAAATCCTGTGGTAATTTTAGAGCACAAAGGTTTATATTGGAGCAAAGTTCCAGGAACCTTAACCGCAACGTCTGTTGAACCAAGTGAAGATTATGTTTTACCACTGGGTAAAGCTTGGGTGTTACAAGAAATTTGGAAACAAGAAGATGTTGAAACACTTACAGTTGTGACCTATGGAATGGGAGTCCATTGGGCATATAATGCTTCAGGTGAGTTAGATATGAGAGACCAAATTGAAATTATCGATTTGCGAACTTTATTCCCTTTAGATGAAGATACAATCATGAATTCTGTCAAGAAAACTGGAAAATGTTTAATGGTCACTGAAGAACCAAGCAATAACAGTTTTGCATTAGCATTAGCTGGAAAAATCCAAGAACAGTGTTTTCAGTATTTGGATGCTCCTGTAATGACTATTGGTAGCGAAAACATGCCTGCTATTCCGTTAAACTCTACGTTAGAGCAAACCATGATTCCTTCAACAGTAAAAGTGAAAGATAAAATCTTAACGTTGCTAAATTACTAAGTTTTCGTATTTTACATTCATCAAAAATTAGTGTATGTATATAAAGCGTATTTATCCAATAATGGGCATGATGAAATGGACAAGATGGGAAACCATGTTGTTTTTTGTTATTGCCTTAATTCCAACAATTTTATTTAAAGTATTCGAGCTAATATGGCTACAAATACCTTGGACTCCAATAGCTCTTGTCGGTACTGCTTTAGCATTTGTTATTGGGTTTCAAAACAATGCAGCTTATGGACGTATTTGGGAAGCAAGAAAAATTTGGGGAGGCATTGTTAATACGTCTAGAACCTGGGGAATGAAGATAAGAGCAATGGTCACCAATGAATATAATAGCAATCCAGTTTCTGAAGACGCACTAAAAAATGAAATTAAAATCCTTACATATAGGCATATTGCTTGGATGACTGCTTTAAGACATGCGATGCGTCAAAAAAAACCTTGGGAAGTATTTATGAATCATAAATCGAATAGAGAATATGAAGTACAAATGCATATACCAGAAAGATTAAATACCTTGGAAGATGAGTTAAAGTCATATTTGAGTGATAAAGAAAAAGAGTATGTGCTTAGTAAAGGAAATAAGCAAACTGCACTTTTGAATTTACAATCTGACCATTTAAAATCATTAAAAGAAAAGGGTTTAGTTTGGGAGTTTTCGTTTTTGGAACTTGAAAATGTTTTAGAAGAATTATTTACACTACAAGGAAAGTCCGAACGCATCAAAAACTTTCCTTACCCTAGACAATATGCCACAATTGGACATTATTTCGTTTGGGTATTTATTTTATTATTGCCTTTTGGTATTATACCAGAATTCGACAAAATTGGACAAAAACTAATTAGTGGCTTCCCTTTAATTGGTCAATATTTTATTTGGGCAGCTATTCCGTTTTCGGTGATTGTGTCATGGATTTTTCATACTATGGAGCGTATTGGTAGAGCTGGTGAAAACCCATTTGAAGGAACCGCAAACGACGTGCCTATTTCTACAATATCAAGAGGGATTGAAATTGATTTACGCCAAATGTTGGATGAAAATGATGACGAGATTCCAAAACAATATCCAGTTATGTGGGATGCTCAAATGTAATAAGTATACTAACTATGAGAGCAGTCGTTTATGAAAAATTTCAAGGTCCAATAACCATTCAAAATATTCCTGACCCAACTCCAAAAAGTGATGGTGTGGTTGTTAAGGTAAATGCAACAGGTTTATGTAGAAGTGATTGGCATGGTTGGATGGGTCATGACCAAGATATAGTGTTACCTCATGTTCCTGGTCATGAATTAGCTGGAACTATTGTTGAAGTCGGAAATGGTATCAAAAATTTTAATATTGGTGATAGAGTTACCATACCATTTGTATCTGGTTGTGGTAGTTGTGGTGAATGCAAATCTGGTAATCAACAAGTATGCGATTATCAATCGCAGCCTGGATTTACACATCATGGTTCGTTTGCAGAGTATGTTGCTTTAGATTATGCTGATACTAATTTGGTAGCACTTCCAGAAGAAATTGATGATGAGACTGCTGCAACATTAGGCTGTCGATTTATCACAGCATTTAGATCCATTGTAGCTCAAGGAAAAGTATCAGAAGGACAACATGTAGCTATTCATGGATGTGGAGGTGTTGGGTTATCAGCTATCATGATAGCCAATGCACTTGGTGCTCAAGTCACTGCGATTGATATTAATAACAAAACCTTAGAGTTGGCAAAACAATTAGGAGCAAATGCAACAATTAATGCTAAAAACAACAATGTAGTGGAAGCAATTAAAGACATTACCAAAGGAGGTGCTCATGTATCCATAGATGCCTTGGGAAGTGAAATAACTTGCCTTAATTCTATTGCATCATTAAAGAAAAGAGGTAAGCATATTCAAGTTGGATTGATGACAGAAAGCCATAAGCATCTAAATATTCCAATGGATAGAATATTAGCAGATGAACTTGAAATTATTGGAAGTCATGGTATGCAAGCGCACAAATATCCTGAGATGTTAAAAATGATAGTTGATGGTAAATTGCATCCTGAAAAACTCATAGAAAAAACCATTACCTTAGAAGAAGCAATTGTTGCATTACCAAATATGAATAAATTTCAGAACAAAGGTGTGCTGGTTATCAATTCCTTTTAAATATAAACAAATGAAAAAACTGATTGGAATCTTAATACTGTCAATAGTCATATTCAGTTGTAAAAATGAAGTGCAAATCAGTTATGATTTAATTATTGAAAATGGCAATGTCATTGATATTGTTTCTGGCAACATAAGCAAACAAACGATTTTTATCAATGAAGGGCGAATTGTAAAGCTTGCAAATTCGGATGATAAAAACACCTATAATTCTGAAATAGTATTAGATGGAACGAACAAATTTATTCTTCCAGGTTTTTGGGATAATCACGTGCATTTTAGAGGAGGAGACAGTTTAATTCAAGCGAATAAAGATTTTTTAAAATTATTCATAATGAATGGTGTCACTACTGTTAGAGATGCAGGAGGTGATTTGACTACTTCAGTCATGGATTGGAAACAAAAAATTAATAACAAAGATTTAGTTGGACCAAACATATTCTCAGCTGGACCAAAAATTGATGGAAAGAATGCTACTTGGGCTGGTTCTTTGGTTGTAGAAAATAATGAAGATATTTCAATTGCGCTAGATTCTTTACAGGCTTTAAATGTTGATTTTGTAAAGCTGTATGATAGCAGAATATCAGGTGAACTTTATTTGAAAACTATTCAAGAAGCTACCAAAAGAGGATTGATAACTTCTGGACATATGCCATTTTCAGTGACATTGAATGAGACGTTAGATGTAGGAATAGATGGTATCGAGCATTTGTACTATGTCTTAAAAGGTTGTTCTTCAAATGAGAAAGAAATAACTGAGGCGATTAAAAATGGTGAATACGGATTTTGGGCTTCAATGGAAAAACTCATTGAAACTTATCAGGATTCAACTGCTCAAAAAACATTTGAATCATTAAATAATAAAAATACTTTTGTGGTACCAACATTACATATTGGTAATGTTTTGAGCTATCTAGATGAAGACAATCATGAAAATGACGCTTACTTAAAATTAATACCTTCAGGTATTATCGAAACTTACCAAGGTAGGATAAGAAGCTCTTTAAATTCATCTAATCAGGCTCGACAAAACCGAAAAGAGTTAAATACCTTCTTTAAAAACTTTGCAAAATCATTAAGTGATGCAGATGTGAAATTATTGGCAGGTTCTGATAGTGGTGCATTTAACTCTTATACGTATCCAGGGATATCGCTTCATAAAGAATTAGAATCGATGGTAAATATTGGGATTTCAAATTTAAAAGCATTGCAAAATTCGGCCTATAATGGAGCGCTTTTTTTAAAGAAAGAATCAGATTATGGTTCAATTGGAATTGGAAAGATTTCCGATTTAGTTATGCTAAATAGCAATCCACTAGAAGATATTACGAATACAAGAGATATCAATTATGTAATAAAAGGTAATGAAGTTTTTAATCCTGAAATCATGGCAATGGTAATCGATTGTACAGATTGTATAAAATAAACAATAGAATTATGAAAAAAATTATCATTTTAATCATTAGTTGTATTGCTTTTTCATGTGTTGCTTCTCAAGAAAAAGTCAGTGAATCTGCTGTTTTGATTTCAAATGTTAACATTGTTGATGTTCGTACAGGAGATATTATTGAAAATCGACAAGTTGTTGTTGATTCTGGAAAAATTTCAAAAATTTCTGAGTCTATTTCTAATGTCGATAAATTTAAGACAACAATAAATGGAACAGGGAAGTTTTTAATACCTGGATTAGCCGAAATGCATGCACATATACCTCAACCATCAAATTCTAATCCTGAAATAGTAGATGAGACGTTATTTTTGTATTTATCTAATGGAATTACAACAATTAGAGGAATGTTGGGACATCCATCTCATTTAGAATTGAAAGAAAAAGCTAAAAAGAAAGCTATTTTATCACCAAGGATTTATACTTCTAGCCCTTCATTAAATGGTAATTCAATTAAAACTAAAGAAGAAGCTATCCAAAAAGTAACAACTTATAAGAAGGCTGGATATGATTTTTTGAAGATTCATCCAGGAATTAAGTTAGAAGTTTTTAACGCAGCAGTAAAAACAGCCAAAGAGTTAGAAATTCCTTTTGCAGGTCATGTCCCTGTGGATGTTGGTGTGCGTCATGCCATGGAAAGTGGCTTTGCTTCTATTGATCATGTAGATGGGTTTCTTGAAGGTTTAGTGCCTCAATCTGCTAATGTAAAACCTAATGAAAATGGGTTTTTTGGATACAGTTTTTCATCATTAGCTAATGTTGATGACATTGATGAATTAGTGTCAATGTCAAAAGAAAATAAAGTATGGATTGTTTCAACGCAAAGCTTATTTGAGCGCTGGTTTGCCCCAATAACTGCTGATGAATTATTGGAAGAGCCTGAGATGAAATACATGGCAAAATCTACCCTCGATAATTGGAAACGTAGAAAAGCACAATATACTGAGACGAAAGATTTTAGTGTGACCCAATGGGAAAAATTCAATGAGATTAGAAGGCAATTAATGTATAAGCTTCAAAAAAACGGTCATGGCATGTTGTTGGGCTCTGATGCGCCACAATTATTTAATGTTCCAGGATTTTCAATTCATCATGAAATTGAGGGTATGAAAAAAGCTGGTTTAACCCCTTTAGAAATTATTCAATCAGGGACTATTAATCCTGCTATTTATTTTGACGAGGAAGATGATTTTGGAGAAATCAAAGAAGGTTTGTCAGCCGATTTGATTTTACTAAATGCTAACCCGCTTGAAGATTTAAAGGCATTGAAAAATATTTCTGGAGTAATGGTTAGAGGTAAGTGGTTAACTAATGAAATCATTGATTCTAAGTTACTAGAAATTGCAAAAAGAAATATAAATAAATAAGATTAATATGAAGGCAGTATTTACAGTTTTATTCGGTTTTATAATATCAATCTCAAGCTCTCAAACATTGTTGAAACCTGACCGCGTTTTTGATGGTAATTATATTTATGAAGGTTGGGTTGTGTTGGTTAAAGGAAATAAAATATTAGAGGTTGGGCCATCTAGTAGTTTTAAAATACCCAAAGGAACAAAAGAAGTTGTTTTAAATGGTAAAACCTTGATGCCAGGATTAATTGAAGGACACTCACATGTGTTATTACACCCTTACAATGAAACTGTTTGGAATGACCAAGTTTTAAAAGAATCTCCTGTAGAGCGTTCTATAAGAGCAACAAATCATGTTAGAAATTCACTATTAGCTGGTGTAACTACAATGCGAGATTTGGGTGCTGAAGGTGCTGGTTATAGTGACGTATATATAAAAAAAACTATCGATGAAGGTATTATTATTGGTCCTAGACTTCTAGTTGCTGGTCCTGCTGTAGTCGCAACAGGAGCTTATGGCCCTAAAGGATTCCACGATGGAGTAAAAGTGCCTTTAGGTGCTGAGGAAGCCAGTGGAAATGATGTGATTAAAATTGTTAGGCGACAATTAGGGAATGGTGCCGATTTTATAAAAATTTATGCCGATTATCGTTGGAAATTAGGTGCGGTTTCCCAACCAACATTCACTTTGGATGAAATTAAACTCATGGTAGAAGTTGCCGAAAGCGCAGGAAGTTATGTAGTAGCACATGCAAGTACACCTGAAGGTATGCGAAGAGCAATTTTGGGTGGTGTAGAAACGATTGAACATGGAGATGGAGGTACAGCCGAAATTTTCAAGCTTATGAAAGACAATGGTGTGGGTTTTTGTGCAACTATTGCAGCAGGTGATGCGATTACACAATATAATGGATGGGAAAAAGGAAAAGAGCCTGAACCAGCTAGAATTCAACAGAAAAGAAAATCATTTAAATTGGCATTAGACTCTGGAGTTGATATTGTTTTTGGAGGTGACGTAGGTGTATTTACACATGGCGAAAACTATCGCGAATTAGAATTGATGGTCGAGTATGGTATGGATCCATTAAAGACTTTGCAATCTGCGACATCATTAAATGCAAGGATATTTCATTTAGAGAATTTAGGGAATGTTAAAAAAGGATTTTTGGCAGATTTGATTGCTGTTGATGGTAATCCAACAAAAGATATTAAGGCGATGCAGAATGTTCTTTTTGTAATGAAAGATGGGGTGATTTATAAAAATTAATAAAGTATAAAAAAAACACTCTTTACAAAGTGTCTTTTTTTGAGCCGATGGAGGGACTCGAACCCACGACCTGCTGATTACAAATCAGCTGCTCTAGCCAGCTGAGCTACATCGGCGTAATTGGCAGCAAATATAATTCTGTAAAATAAATTTGCAAATATTTAGAAAACTTTTTTTCGAATATTTTTCCAGTGTAGTTGTCTTATAAATCTACCTTGATTCTTGTCAACAAGAAATACCTGCTTTTGCCGTTTAGCTTTAAAATAACCAATCACCGAATTTAAAAAATAAGCCCCACTTCTTTTATTAAAAGCGCTTTTAAGAGAAGCAATAATAGTTAGAATAAAACCGAAACGCATTTTGTATAAAGCTTCCCCTCTTAAATGTTTTGTGTTTTTCGAATACGTATTCCCAGTTGGTTTTAGGTGTTTTACATGTAAATCTTTACTGGTTTGAACTTTCCACCCAAAATACTGAGCCAACAAAACATCGATAGAATCCCATCCAACCGATTCTTTTAAACCTCCAATATCTTCAAAACATTTTTTTCTATAAGATTTTATTGGACCTCTAACATGATTTTTAGATGCAACCTTTTCAAACACCCATTTGTCTTTCTTTTTTACAAACGGAATACCTCCAGCGATTCCAATTTTTTTATCACTTTTAAATATTTTAGAAATTGACTCTAAATAGTTATTTGGGAAAATAATATCAGCATCATATTTACAAATTATATCATAATTATCATCAAGTATCTCAAACCCCTTGTAGAATGCATTAATTACTTTAGCTCCTGGTATGTGCTCATTTGATGATGTTATATTAATTGAAGAGACACAATCATATTTTTTGGTATACTTTGAAATAATTTGAGGTGTTTTGTCCGATGAATTATCATTAACAACAACTACTTGTTTTGGCTGTAAAGTTTGATTAACCAAGGATTCTAAAGCAAGACTTATTGTGTCTTCTTCATTATGAGCTGGTATTATAATGTAGAAATTCATTATCTTCTTTCAGCATAAACAATGTAATAGCGAGGTGTAAACCATCTTAAAATTGGTCTAAATCCAATTTTTTTAGTGGGATTGGTCCATTTTTTCCTGTCAATAATTTTCCAACCAGCTTTTTCGAGTAGCCAATCAAACTGCCAATCTTCAAATTCGTGGTAATGTCTATCCCATTTGTCAGTTTTACTTCTATATGCTGTCGAGAACCATAACCTAAGAGGCACACTTGCAACAAGCTTGTTTCCTTTAATACTTTTTAGGACACTAAAAGGTGATAGTAAATGTTCAAAAATCTCAAAAGCAGTGACTACTTCCGCGTTAGATTTTTCAATATTTGAAGTATCAATGTCTATATCTTCTCCTTTGGTGTTTTCTACTTTATAGCCATGATCTTTCATGACTTTAGTAAATGGGTTTTCGACACCTAAATCTAAAATTGGAGACGTTGTAGAGATGTGTTTTTGTAAAAATTGAAATGTGAGTTTATAACGCTTATGCGGAAATTTACCTTCGTACATTTTATACCTTGTATACTATAGCATTAATATTCATCCCAGCTCCAACACTTGCAAACAAAATAATGTCACCTTTGTTTATGCTGTGACCTTTTAATTTGCCTTTTAAAATCATATCGTATAATGTTGGTACAGTTGCAACACTAGAATTACCAAGTTTGTTTATTGTCATTGGCATAATGTCTTTGGGCATGTCCATATTATGTAATTTGTAAAAACGCTTTACAATGGCTTCATCCATTTTTTCATTAGCTTGGTGAATTAATATTTTTTTAATATCACCCACAGGTATTTCAGTTTGTTCAAGACAAGATTTCATTGCTTGAGGAACATTGTTTAATGCAAACTCATATATTTTGCGACCATACATTTTAATGTATCGACGTTTGTCTGTGACTTCTGGATTGTTAGTTTCTCCAAAATAGATAAAATGGGCTTCATCATAGGTAAAAGTAGCAGTATCGTGTGCTAGAATACCTCCTTCTTCATTGGTAGCTTCGATAACAGTTGCAGCTGCTCCATCAGAATAAATCATGGAATCCCTATCATGTTTATCTACAACTCTTGATAATGTTTCAGAGCCAATTACTAAACATTTTTTTGCCATTCCAGCTTTAATGAATGCTTGAGCTTGAATGACACCTTCAACCCAACCTGGGCATCCAAAAAGGATATCATAACCAACACATTTAGGGTTTTTGATCCCAAGAAGATGTTTTACACGAGATGCAATACTTGGGACCGTATCACTTTGGTCGGTATTATGTTTGATATCTCCATAGTTGTGTGCAACTATAATATAATCTAGTTCTTCAGGATTAATTTTTGCATCTGCTATGGCTTTTTCAGCTGCGTAAGTCGCAATATCAGAATTATTTAATTTGTCTTTAATATAGCGCCTTTCATCTATTCCAGTAATGGCTTTAAATTTCTCAACAATAACTTCATTAGAGTTGTTTATTGGAGAGCCATCGGCATTCAAAAATTCGTGATTGTAAAAATTTTCGTTCGTTTCAATTCGGCTAGGAATATAACTTCCAGTACCTGTAATCTTGATATTCATAAATAAAAAGTTGCCTTTAATTTTTGCTAATGTAACGAATATAATAGCAAAAAATTAAAGGCAAAAAGGGTTTTAGTTTATTTTACGATGTTCAACAGCTTTTAGGCTTCCATAAATTCTTCAATAGGAGCACAAGTACAGATTAAATTTCTGTCCCCATAAGCATCATCTACACGTCTTACAGATGGCCAAAATTTGTTGTCATTTACGTAATCCAATGGAAAAGCAGCCTCGGTTCTACTATAAGGTAAATCCCAAGTATCGGCAGTTAGCATAGCCATAGTATGTGGTGCATTTTTAAGCACATTATTAGGGTTGTCCTTATCTGCTAATTCAATTTCTTTTCTAATAGAAATCATAGCTTCACAAAAACGATCTATTTCTGCTTTACTTTCACTTTCGGTTGGCTCAATCATCAAAGTACCTGCTACTGGGAATGAAACCGTTGGCGCATGGAAACCATAATCCATTAGGCGTTTAGCAATATCGCTAACTTCAATACCATGTGCTTTAAATGCTCTACAATCAACAATCATTTCATGCGCTGCACGACCTTGCTCTCCTGAATATAAAGTATCAAAATGTCCTTCTAAACGTTGTTTTAAATAATTAGCATTTAAAATGGCGATTTTGGTAGAATCTGTAAGACCTTCGACACCTAACATACAGATGTAACCATACGAGATTAAGCAGGCCAAGGCAGAACCATAAGGTGCAGCAGAAATAGCTGTAATGCCTTTTTCTCCTCCAACATTAATTATTGGATTCCCAGGTAAGAATGGCGCTAATTGTTTTGCAACACAAATTGGACCAACACCTGGACCACCACCACCATGTGGGATAGCAAATGTTTTATGTAAGTTTAAATGGCATACATCTGCACCGATATTTCCAGGATTAGTTAATCCTACTTGGGCATTCATGTTGGCACCATCCATATATACTTGTCCAC
This sequence comes from Flavobacteriaceae bacterium S0862, assembly GCA_023015825.1. Classification (GTDB taxonomy): domain Bacteria; phylum Bacteroidota; class Bacteroidia; order Flavobacteriales; family Flavobacteriaceae; genus Pontimicrobium. The sequence continues at coordinate 85,305 of JALKAW010000001.1, forward strand.
CATTGTCATGGATAATTTGTGTGATTTCTTTAATAGCGGATTCGTAAACACCATGTGTTGATGGATAAGTAACCATTAATGCAGACAAATTCTCTTTATGAAGCTCGGCTTTTTCACGTAAGTCATCAACATCTATATTTCCTTCTTCAGTAGATTTTGTAACTACTACTTTCATTCCAGCCATTACAGCACTTGCTGGATTTGTTCCATGAGCAGATGATGGTATTAAACAAATATTTCTGTGATGATCACCACGAGATTCGTGGTAAGCTTTAATAACCATTAACCCTGCATATTCACCTTGAGCACCAGAATTTGGTTGCAATGATGTGGCAGCAAAACCTGTAATTTCAGTTAATTGGTCTTCTAATTTTTTAAGAACTGTTAAATAGCCCTCTACCTGATTTAAAGGAGCAAAAGGGTGAATGTTTCCCCAGTTTGACCAACTAAGTGGTAACATTTCAGCAGCTGCGTTTAGCTTCATTGTACATGAACCTAACGAAATCATTGAGTGGTTTAAAGATAAATCTTTACGCTCTAAAGATTTTATATAACGCATTAAATCGGTTTCAGAATGATAGGCGTTGAATACCTCATTCTCTAAAAAAGCAGATGTTCTTTTTACCTCGTTTAATATATTATTTGCTTTTGTGATAGAGGTTAATTCATTTTTTGATTTACCAGCTAATTCAACAAAAATTGAAATAATCGCATTTACATCTTTAAGTGTGGTCGTTTCATTCAACGCAATTGTTACTGTATCTGCATCAGGGTAATAAAAATTTACTTCTTTAGCTTCAGCTATTGCTTTTACTGAATTTGCATTAGCTTTAATTTTTAAAGTATCAAAATATGCTGAATTTTCTTGAACAAAGCCTAAATCTTGTAAAGCACTGTCTAAGCTGCTTGTTGCATTATGAACTTTATCAGCTATGTATTGTAATCCTTTAGGGCCATGATACACAGCATACATTCCAGCCATAACTGCTAACAAAACTTGAGCAGTACATATGTTTGAAGTTGCTTTATCACGCTTAATATGTTGCTCTCTTGTTTGTAAGGCCATACGTAAAGCACGATTTCCATTAGTGTCTTTAGTAACACCAATGATACGTCCAGGGATATTTCGTTTGTACTCTTCTTTTGTTGCAAAATATGCAGCGTGAGGACCTCCATAACCCATTGGTATTCCAAAACGTTGCGTGGTTCCTACTACGACATCTGCACCAAATTTTCCGGGAGCTTCAAGTTTTACTAAGCTTAAAATATCTGCAGCAACAGCTACTTTAATATTTGATTCGTTTGCTTTAGCTATAAACGATTTTATATCTTGAATTTGTCCATGTTTCCCTGGATATTGAATGATAGCAGCAAAATATTCGGATGAATAATCAAAATCATTTGCATTTCCAACAACCAATTCAATTCCTAATGGATTTGATCTTGTTTGTAAAAGCGATAATGTTTGTGGTAAGATTTGATCATCTACAAAGAATTTTAAAACGTTATCTTTCTTTTGCTGACGTTCTCTTACAGCAAACAATAAAGCCATGGCTTCAGCTGCAGCAGTACTCTCATCTAACAATGATGCGTTAGCTATTTCCATACCTGTAAGGTCAGTAACCATGGTTTGGAAATTTAAAAGTGCCTCTAAACGACCTTGAGCGATTTCTGCTTGATAAGGTGTGTAAGCTGTATACCAACCTGGATTTTCAAGAATATTTCGTTGAATAACAGCAGGCAAATTTGAAGGGTGATATCCCAAACCAATGTAAGACTTGAACACTTTGTTTTTTGAAGCCATATCATGTATGTGTTGCAAGTACTCTTGCTCACTCATAGCAGCATCCAAATTAAGAGGTTGCTGTAATCTAATATTATCAGGAATGGTTTCAGTAATTAGTTGTTCTATAGATGATGCTCCAATAGTTTTTAGCATATCCTCATGGTCGCTACTTCTAGGTCCAATGTGGCGTAGTGCAAACGAATCTGTATTCATACTGTAAAGGTTGAGTTTTGAAGAGCAAAATTAAGGAAATAAAAGCGGTTTTAATATGCTAATATTGAAAGTTTTTAACCATTTTAAGTCATTATTAACAGTTTGACTAAATTTGCATTATGCAAGTGCTAAAACGGCTTTTCGATTTTTACATAAATAGTAGTATGCATGTTGCTTTCGCTGTATGCGGATTGGTATGGGTAACATTGTTGAATTTTAATGTTGGAGCTAATCTAGATTTTATCTATTTCATATTTTTTGCGACACTAACTGGTTATAATTTTGTGAAGTATTTTGGATTGGCAAAGTTTCATCATCGTAGTTTGGCGAGTTGGTTAAAAGCTATTCAAATATTTTCGTTTTTGTGTTTTCTTGGGTTATGCTATTTTACATTTAAATTAAAAACAGAGACATTACTTTATTTTATTGGTTTAGGTGTGGTTACATTTTTATATGCCATTCCTTTTCTTCCTAAGAAAATATTTTTGGATGCAGGTAATTTAAGAGCAATTAGTGGTTTAAAAATTTATGTAATTGCATTTGTTTGGATGTGCGTAACAGTTATTATTCCTTTATTAAATGAAGATTATAGCCTTAACAATGATGTGTTAATTGAAGCAATACAGCGTTACTTGTATGTTATTATTGCTATGTTGCCTTTTGAGATTAGGGATATGAGATATGATAGTCTCAAGTTATCAACAATCCCTCAACGTATAGGTATTGCAAGAACAAAAATTATTGGAGTTTTATTGACTGTACTTGTGTTTCTTTTAGAATTTTTTAAGGACGAATTTTGGTTTAACAAAATGATTATTTTAGGAATAATCTGTATGTTGTTATTTGCTTCTTTACTGCTAAGTAATATTAATCAGAAGAAATATTTTAGTGGGTTTTGGGTAGAAGGAATTCCTATAATTTGGGCAATTTTGGTAACTGCCAATTACTGATGATGTTTTAATTCTTTCTTAAAGTTAGTTTGCAGTTTTTCTTTTTCACAATTTTTAAGGCAATCTACTTCTGGGTTTTTTGTAAGCTTTGTTAGTTTGGCATTGTTAGCCGAATATTTTCTACAAGCTTTACAGTAAATTAAATGAATATTAAGTTTGATTTTTTCCCATAAAGAAGCTTCATCATACTGGGTTTTATCACAAGTATGAGCTGCTTTATCGCATGAAACAAATAATTTAAAACCTTTACTCATTATTCTATTTTAAAACCAATTTTTTTCCATACAAGAGGCTAAAGATGTTCTGGCTCTATGTATAATTACCCAAAGGTTAGACGCAGTGATACCCAATTCATTACAAATTGTCTCTGTCTCGTAACCCAATAATGTTTTCATTTTAAAAACTTCTGCTTGTTTGCGTGGTAATTTACTAATGCAATCATGAATTGCCAAACCAAGTTCCGTATTTTCTAAATTATTTTCAGCGGTTTTATCGAATGGGTCGGCTACACGGTGTTCGAGCCAATCACCTTCATTTTCGCCATCAAAATTTAGGTTCATTCTAACTTCAGCTTTGCTCTTATTTGAATTTATTTTCCGATAGTAGTCAATTATTTTTCGCTTTAAAATGGAAATTAGCCAAGTGCGTTCGCTTGCTTGTCCTTTAAAATTCTTCATGGATTTAAGTCCAGCAAAAAACGTTTCTTGTACTAAATCTTGAGCAGTCTCTCTGTCTCGCACACGTGTAATGGTGTAGTTAAAGAGATAATTTGAATACAAATCTATCCACTTATTGGGATTTATTTCGTGACCTGACATAGATAGCTATTAATTTTTTTGCTCTTTCAAAAATAGAATAAAAAGTGGACTTGTACTGTTTTTGTTATAAGTTTAGCATTGTTATGTATAGAAAGCATTTATGATGCGCTTATTTCAACAACCCAGCACGCCTCAACAAAGCTTCAGGTTTTGGTTCTTGACCTCTAAAGCGTTTATAAAGTAACATTGGGTCTTGGGTACCACCTTGAGACAATACATGTTTCTTAAATTTATTGGCAACTATTTTGTTGAAAATGCCTTTTTCTTTAAAATATTCAAAAGCATCAGCATCTAACACTTCGGCCCATTTATAACTGTAATATCCAGAAGAATAACCACCTTGAAAAATATGTGCAAATGCCGTACTCATACAATTTTCTGCTACATCGGGATATAACTGTGTATCGCCAAAGGCTTTTACTTCTTGTGCTTTTACATTGGTAATTTTTGAAGGATCTTGACCATGCCAACTCATATCGAGTAAGCCAAAACTTATTTGACGAAGTGTTTGCATCCCTTCATGAAAGGTTGAAGATTTCTTAATTTTATTTACCAAATCCATTGGAATCACTTCATTGTTTTCGTAATGCCTTGCAAATAACTCTAAAGCTTCTTTTTCGTAGCACCAGTTTTCCATGACCTGACTTGGTAGTTCTACAAAATCCCAATACACCGAAGTTCCTGATAAACTAGGATAGGTTGTATTGGCTAGCATACCATGAAGCGCATGACCAAATTCATGAAACAAAGTTGTGACTTCGTTAAATGTTAGAAGCGACGGTTTGCTTTTTGTTGGTTTTGTGAAATTACAAACAATAGAGACGTGAGGTCTTTCTTCCTTGCCATTTTGAACATATTGTGGTTTATAGGAAGTCATCCACGCGCCATTACGTTTTCCTGGTCTTGGAAAGAAATCTGCATAAAAAATAGATACTAAATCACCTTTGCTATCAGTAACTTTATATGTCAGTACATCATTGTGATATTTATCAATCGTATCAATTCCTTCAAAATTTAAGTCAAACAATTTGTTGGCAACTGTAAAAGCACCGTTTATAACATTTTCAAGCTTGAAATAGGGTTTGAGCTTCTCGTCATCTAAGTCAAAAAGTTTTTGTTTTAATTTTTCTGAATAGTAAGCAGAGTCCCATTTTTGCAGCTTATCAATCTTGTCTAAATCTTTCGCAAAATTTTCAAGGTCATTAAATTCGCTTTTTGCTGCTGGTTTTGCTTTTTCCAATAATTCGTTTAGAAAGTTTTCAACTTTTTCAGGTGTTTTTGCCATACGCTCTTCCAATACAAAATGTGCGTGTGTTTTATAACCTAATAATTGTGCACGTTTAAAGCGAAGATTTGCTATTTTAATAACAATGTTTTGATTATCTAACTCGTCATTTTTAAATGCTTTACTACCAAAGGCTAGTGATAGCTTTTTACGTAACTCACGGTTATCAGTATAGGTCATAAAGGGTATATAGCTTGGGTAATCTAAAGTAATTAACCAACCTTCTTTGTTTTTACTTTCTGCCAATTGCTTTGCTGCTTCTTTAGCACCATCAGGTAATCCAGACAAATCATTTTCATCAGTAATTAGCATTTCAAACTTGTTAGTTTCAGCTAATACATTCTCTCCAAATTTTAGCTTTAACTTACTAAGTTCTTTGTCAATAGTACGTAGTTCCTCTTTTTTATCTTCAGGAAGATTCGCGCCATTTCTTGAAAAACTTTTATAGCGTTTATCTAATAGTGTTTTTTGCTCTTCATTTAGATTTTTAGGCTTTGAATTGTAAACTGATTTTATACGTTTAAACAAATCTTCATTTAAAGTGATGTCGTTACCAAACTCTGAAAGTAAAGGAGAGACTTCTTGTGCAATTTTTTGAATTTCATCATTAGTCTCGGCAGCATTTAAATTAAAAAAGATACTTGAAATTCTATCCAATTCTTGACCAGAAAATTCTAAGGCTTCTATAGTATTTTTAAAAGAAGGGCTTTCTGTATTTTTAACAATTGCATCAATTTCTTTTCTAGCTTTTTTAATGGCACTTTTAAAAGCAGGAAGAAAATCTTCATTCTTTATTTTTGAAAATGGAGCAGTATTAAATGGTGTTGAAAATTCTTGATTTAGGATGGACATTTTTGGATAAAAATTAAATTGATAAATAATTATTAGAAATTGGATTACAAAAAAGTTAATTCTATAAGTATTTTCTGTCTAAATCATTGATGTTATGAATAGTAATTAACAATTTACAGTTAACATTGAATATTTATTCTACTTTCGCGTCAAATTTTTAAAGAGAATCTTCACTCTTAATAAAAATTAATAGCAAATGTAAAACCTCGATTTTTTCGAGGTTTTATTGTTTTATAGATTTTGAAGCTTCAATCACTTTAGCCTTTAAGCCTTCTTTATAAATAAGTACTTTATCTAATATACACTTATCTGAAGCACCAATAATTTGAGCCGCTAAAATACCTGCATTTTTTGCACCATCTAAAGCTACTGTAGCTACAGGAACACCTCCAGGCATTTGTAAAATGGATAGAACAGAGTCCCAACCATCAATTGAGTTTCTTGATTTTACAGGAACACCAATTACAGGTAAAGGTGATAATGAAGCTATCATTCCTGGTAAATGTGCCGCACCTCCAGCACCAGCGATGATTACTTTTAAGCCTCTAGTATGTGCATTTTTTCCATAATCAAACATCTTTTCTGGTGTTCTATGAGCTGAAACAATATCGACTTCAACGTCTATATCAAATCCTTTTAAAATATCTATCGCTTCTTGCATAATAGGAAGGTCACTATTACTTCCCATAATTATTCCTACTTGTGCCATATTATTCACTTATTACTTTTATTTTCTTTTTTACTTCGGCTGCTATTTTACGTGCTTCATTAATATCTTCATGCACAATAGTTACATGTCCCATTTTACGAAATGGTCTGGTTTGCTTTTTGCCGTAAATATGTGGTGTCACGCCATCCATAGACATAATATTCTCTATGTTTTTGTAAACGACATTTCCTGTGTAATCTTCAGCACCAACTAAATTAACCATAATACCTCCAACTTTACTATCGGTTTTTCCTAACGGTAAATTTAAAATAGCTCTTAAGTGTTGTTCAAACTGCGAGGTATAACTTGCTTCAATAGTATGATGTCCAGAATTATGAGGTCTAGGTGCTACTTCGTTTATTAAAATGTCGTCATCTTTGGTTTGAAACATTTCTACAGCTAATAAACCAACATGCTTAAAAGCAGCTGATGTTTTTAAAGCCACCAATTCAGCCTTTAGAGCAACTTCTTTTGAAATCCTTGCAGGACAAATTACATATTCTACTTGATTGGCTTCAGGATGAAATTCCATTTCAACCACAGGATAAACTTTTACTTTACCATCAGCATTTCTTGCAACAATTACCGATAATTCATTTTTAAACGGAATTAATGTTTCTGTAATACACTCTACATTTGGTAACTCATCTAAATCGGAATGAGAGCGCACAACTTTAACACCTGTACCATCATAACCAAATCTAGCACTTTTCCACACAAATGGGAACTCCAATGTCTCGTGTTGAATGGCTGTTAAAATTTCGTCTAGATATGCAAATCTTGAAAAAGGTGCAGTAGGAAGGTTGTTATCTATGTAAAATAATTTTTGCTTTGCCTTATTTTGAATAGTTCGTAATGTTTTAGCCGAAGGAAACACTTTAATGCCTTCTCGTTCTAGCTTTTCTAGAGCATCCACATTTACATTTTCAATTTCAATGGTTAAGATATCTACTTTTTTGCCAAACTGGTATACAGTATCAAAGTCCATTAAATCACCTTGGTAAAACTCGTTACAGGCAATTTTACAAGGCGCTTCGTTACTAGGGTCTAAAACACATGTGTAAATATCGAATTTTCTAGTGTCATTAAGTAGCATCTTACCAAGTTGTCCACCACCTAGAATACCTAATTTGAAATTGGAAGAAAAATAGTTCATTTTAAAAATATCACCTTGTTTTTCGTATTTTCAATGCAAAAATACATTTAAATATTGAACCAATTTCTAAAAACATAAATCAAAATATCGTTTAAACCTAATCAATTGATTATCTTTGCCTCTTTCAAAATTTAATAAGGTGATAAAGCTTCACGATAAATATTTTAAACCGTTTATTTCTGAACAAGAAATTGATGATGCCATCACAAAAATGGTTGATGAAGTTCTAGAGGATATTGGAGATGAAATCCCTGTGTTTGTAGGTATTTTAAATGGCTCATTTATGTTTGTGAGCGATTTTGTAAAAAAATACCCTAAGCCTTGTGAGGTAACGTTTATTAAACTAGCATCTTATGAAGGAGTGAAGTCTACTGAAGACATCCAGCGTCTTATTGGATTGACTCAGGATTTAACTGGAAGAACCGTTGTGATTCTTGAAGATATTATTGATACAGGTAATACGCTAGAAGAGGTTCATAGAATTTTTGAAAATGAAAATGTAAAATCATTACTAATTGCGACACTGTTTTACAAACCAGAAGCCTATAAAAAAGATTATAAATTACATTATGTAGGTATAGAAATTCCTAACAAATTTATTGTTGGATATGGATTAGATTATGATGGTTTAGGTAGGGACATACCAGAAGTTTACCAAATAAAAGCAACACAACACATGACAAACTTAGTTTTATTCGGCCCTCCAGGAGCGGGGAAAGGTACACAAGCCGAATTTTTAAAAGACAAATATAATTTAGTACACATTTCTACAGGAGATGTATTTCGATATAATATAAAGAACGAAACAGCTTTAGGAACTCTTGCAAAATCCTATATGGATAAGGGAGGGTTAGTTCCAGACGAAGTAACTATTAAAATGTTAAATGCCGAAGTAGAAAAAAACTCGGATGCTAACGGTTTTATTTTTGATGGTTTTCCGCGTACCGAAGCTCAAGCAAAAGCACTAGATGAATTAATGGCAGACAAAGACTCGAGTGTTAATGCGATGATAGCCTTAGAAGTTGATGATGAAGTACTTGTTGGACGTTTATTGGAAAGAGGAAAAACTAGTGGTAGAGCTGATGATGCTGATGAAAGTATTATAAGAAATAGAATTGCTGAGTATTATAATAAAACTGCAGTTTTAAAGAACTATTATTCAGCACAAAACAAATATTTTGGCGTTGATGGAGTAGGAAGTATTAAAGAAATAGCCGAACGTTTAAATAAAGTGATTGATGCATTGTAAAATTGTTTTCAATTTCACATAAAAATTAATAATTTGATTCCTGCTAATGCAGGAATCTTAATATAAAAACAACATGACTGAGGGTTTGAAATTAAAAGTAGGACAGCCAGTGGCTGTCAGGTATTTTTAAAAGAATAATTGGTCAATAATAAATAACAAATAAGATGACAGAGGGTAATTTTGTTGATTATGTAAAGATATTTGCTTCTTCTGGAAATGGAGGGAAGGGATCTGTGCATCTTCATCGTGAAAAATATATTACCAAAGGAGGTCCCGATGGTGGTGATGGCGGACGCGGAGGTCATGTTATAATTAGAGGTAATGAAAATCTTTGGACGCTCTATCATTTAAAGTTTAAAAAGCACTTTAAAGCAGGTCATGGAGGTCATGGTAGCAAAAGTAGAAGTACTGGGGCCGATGGTGAAGATGTCTACGTTGATGTGCCTTTAGGAACTGTTGTAAGAGATTCTGAAACCGATGAAATTCTTTTTGAAATAACTGAGCATAACGAAGAAAAGATTTTGTGTGAAGGTGGAATGGGTGGACGAGGTAATTGGCATTTTAAAAGTTCTACAAACCAAACTCCTAGATATGCGCAACCAGGAATTCCATTAGAAGAAAAACGTGTAACTATTGAGCTGAAGCTTTTAGCTGATGTTGGGTTGGTTGGATTCCCAAATGCTGGAAAATCGACTTTATTGTCAGTGATAACTTCTGCAAAACCAAAAATTGCCGATTACGAATTTACGACGCTTAAACCAAATTTAGGTATTGTTGAATATAGAGATTTTCAGTCGTTTGTAATGGCAGATATTCCTGGAATTATTGAAGGTGCTGCCGAAGGTAAAGGCCTTGGTCATTACTTTCTTAGACATATTGAGCGTAATTCAATTTTATTGTTTTTAATCCCTGCAGATGCTGACGATATTCACAAACAATACGATATTTTGCTTGATGAATTACGACGATACAACCCTGAGATGTTGGATAAAGAACGATTTGTAGCTGTTTCTAAAAGTGATTTGTTGGATGATGAACTAAAAGCTGAATTAAAAGTAGAACTAGATAATAATTTGCCAATTGACTATATGTTTATATCTTCGGTTGCACAACAAGGAATTACCGAGCTAAAAGATAAGCTTTGGAAAATGCTTAATTCTTAAATTAGTTCTTATGAGAGCATTTATAAAGAGCTTCGTTGAGTTTAATGATAATAAATTAAGCAAATGGTTTGCTTTTTTTATTCAAGCTCTTATTTTATTGTCTTTAGTGACATTTTCGGTTGAAACATTACCAAATTTAAAACCACAAACTCAGACCGCTTTAAGAGCTATTGAAATTTTCTGTGTGGTAGTTTTTACCATAGAATATATTTTAAGAATTTATGTAGCAGACAGTAAACCAAAATTCATTTTTAGTTTTTTCGGTCTTATTGACCTTGTTGCGATACTTCCATTTTACTTGTCCTTTGGAGTAGATTTACGCTCCTTAAGAGCTTTACGTTTTTTACGTTTGTTCAGGATTTTAAAACTGGTTCGTTATAATAGAGCAATGAATCACTTTGCACGAGCCATAAAATCTGCAAAAGAAGAGATACTGTTATTTATTGTTATTACTTTAATGCTCATATACTTCTCTGCAGTAGGTATTTACTATTTCGAGAATGAAGCACAGCCAGAACACTTTACATCAATTTTTGATAGTCTATGGTGGGCAATAATCACCTTGACGACCGTTGGATACGGTGATGTATACCCAATTACTGTAGGAGGCAAAGTATTTACATTTTTTATATTAATGATTGGTTTGGGTATTGTGGCAATTCCAACAGGAATTATTTCATCAGCTTTAACACGCTCTGTAGATAAAAAGGAATAATTTTTGATTAACTTTAATAAAAATTAAGTTGATGAAAAAGATATTAGCCCTACTAACTGTAATCACTTTTACATCGTGTGCATCAATTTATGTAAATTACGATTACGAAAAGCAAACAGATTTTACTAAATACAAAACCTATAATTACTATTCTGATATTGAATCGGGACTAAGTGAACTTGATACCAAACGATTACTAGATGCTTTAGATGAAGCTTTGCTTCTCAAAGGATTAACATTATCAGACACTCCAGATTTTTTTGTAGATATTACAAGTTCTGAATTTCAAAATGCTCAAAGGAATTCTGTAGGTGTTGGTGTTGGAGGAAGTGGTCGTAATGTCGGAGGCGGTATTTCTATTGGTTTACCAATTGGTCAACCTAAATTGAGTAGACAAATAGTATTCGATTTCCACGATGAAAATGGTATTGGACTCTTTTGGCAAGCTATAAGCGAATCTGGTTATAATCCAAATGCATCACCAGAGCAAAAAGAAGCTCGTATGAAAGCCATTGTAGATAAAGTACTAAAAGGGTATCCTCCCAAAAAGTAATGCTTTTTTATAGTTAAGCCTGTCTTAATTCGTTTTTAATACGATTTGTAATTCCTTAATTGGGATTAAATAAATCAATCATAAAAATGAAAACACCTGCCAAGTTATTAATTTTTACAATTTTTACAGTTTCAGTTCAAGCTCAAAATACCATTGAAGCTCCAAAAGGCTTCACAAATGACATTGGAAACATGGTGTCAATGCTCGATAATTTGAAACAGCGTGTAGAGCGACTGGTAGTTAACCTAAATCAAGAGCAAACAGATTTCTTATTAGATGAGAATGCTAATAGAATAGGAGCAATCATTTATCATTTAGCAGCAACCGAAGCTTATTATCAAGTCTATACTTTTGAAAATAGAGGTTTTAATAAAGAAGAAAGAGAAAAATGGGATATGGGCTTTAAACTTAGGTGCTAAAGCTAGAAACGAGTTACAAGGTAAACCTATTCAATATTATTTAGATATTTATAACGATGTTAGAGCTAAAACTAAGAGCTTTTAAAAACCAAAGATGACAAATGGTTTTCTAAAAAGAATAGAAGTATGAGTAATCATTGGGCATGGTTTCACCTAATGGAGCATCAAGCAAATCACATGGGACAATTGGCTTTTTATAAGCCTCTTTTTTATTTAGTTTATATTTATTCTAACACCTTCACTATGACTGCTAAATTCTGGAGCATACATACTTTGTATGGTTGTAATACCATTACTCATATTTCCAGCATTGTTTACGCGTAAATCATATTCAAATACATACACGCCTTTTGGTAAATAGTCAAAAAAGAAATTAGTGCTAGCATCTTTGGTGCTTTCATAATAACCCAATCCATCTTGCCATTTGTATTGAGACAACACATTTATAGGTTCCAATCCTGAAGCTCGCATATCTTTCATATGAATGAATTCCATGGTTCTATCACTTCGTAATTCGATTCGAACTCTTACCAAATCACCAACTTGTAGTTTAGTTTCAGAAGTGATTTTAGTAATTTCTTCGCCTTTATCTGTATTGGTTTTTAGGAATAATTTCTTACTCAATTTCAAAGGTGTTTCCGCTGAAGTAATCTTATCTAAATCCTCAAAATATTGCCAATACAAACTTCCCCAAGCAATACCATCGCCTTTTTTGGTGAGTTTTACGTCTGCCATTTCAGATTGAATTTCAGAACCATTCCAAGAAGTTTTATAATAACCAGTACCAGCTTCTACTTTTACGTTTTCTAGTTTAGCTGGATTAATTTTTTTGCCACCTAATACTACATCAACCATGTCTGTTACACTCAACCAATCGCTACCTTGCAACAGTAAAGCATATACAGCTTCAGTAGTTGCTTTTGTAGTTTTCCATTGGTTGGTTTGCTTGTTTTTAAGTAACCATATTTTAAGGTTATCAATAGTATTTGTGTCATTTTCAATTTTAGCAAAAGCTTCAATTAATAAGGCTTGTGTTTCAATTGGTGCTTGATACCAATACCACGAATTCGTGTTTTCTTTCCAATACATGCCTAATTCATCCGAAGTAATGCTATTTTCTTTCAAGGACTTTAAAATTTTTGCAGATGTTAGGTTATCATCCATTCTATCTACAACCAAAGCCATCAATCCTTTTGCATACAATGAGCGAGATAGCCAATATTTTTTGATTTGAGAATGATAATAAGTTGTGATATCTTCAACTTCTTTTGATTTTTCAATGTCAGAGAAGAAGCTTCGCATATACAAATAATGCAGTTGTGTATAACTTAGATGGTCTTTGCTTAAATCGACATCTTTGTTATACTTTCTAATGTCTTTATATTCTTTTATAAATTCAGAATCTAAATATCCAATGGCTTTTTCAATCATTGATGATTCGTTTGGACTAGAAACAACATTAAGTTGTTTTAAATGACCAAAACCTGTAATGATATGTTGTGTGATATAACGATTTTCGCCTCCACCATTAAACCAGGGCCAAGCACCTGAAGTCATTTGATTGTTTTGCAGTTTACGTAAAGCCGATTGTAACTCGTTATTCATTTTGTTCATGTCGAATAACAATGCAATGCGTTTTTTCTGTTCGGTTTCACTTTGTGCATCACGTAACCAAGGTGTTTCTTGAATGAGAATAGATTTTAATTCTTCATTCTTTTCAAGATTACTTATTAAAGCATCCGCGTTTTTCCACTGATTAAAGACTTCTTGAATTCTAGGATTGCTATTTGCAATATGACTTGCTAAAGCATTGGCATAATAGCTTGAAAACGTTTGCTCATTACACTCATAAGGATATTCCATCAAAAATGGTAAAGCTTGTACAGCGTACCAAGCAGGATTGCTTGTCATTTCTAGGGTTAACTTATGATGTTTAAGCGTTGTCGAGGTATTTGTTTTGAGTTTATCTAAAGTAAATGTTCTGGTTTCGTTGCTACTTATCCACATTGGTAAGGTTTCAGTTACTAACATTCTGTTACTTAAAACTGGTAAAGCATTTTGTTCTCCATCACTAAAATTACCAGCTTTTGCTATGACTTTGTATTGCACTGCTTGAACAGTATCTGGTATTTCTAATTGCCAAGACACTTGTGTGTTGCCTTCTTTTTCTACTAAAAAGATCTCGACTGCGCTCGACCTGACAAGTGCTTCAGTGATGTCTTTTCCTGAAATGGCGTCTGTTAACTCTAATCTTGCTAATCCAGATAATTCTTTATCTAAAAGGTTTGCAATTTTGGTGCTAATGGTGATTTGGTCACCTTCACGTAAAAACCGAGGTGCATTTGGTATCACCATCAATTCTTTTTGTGTCACTGTTTCTAAAGACGTCACTGTACTTTCTAAAGTTTTAGTATGCGCTAATAATTGTAATTTCCATTTGGTTAAGGCTTCAGGTGTAGTAAAACTAAAGATCACATTGCCTTGGTTATCTGTTTGTAAATGTGGAAAGAAAAAAGCTGTTTCTTTAAGATTTTTTCTAATGGTAACACCAGAGAAATCTTTTTTTTCTTCTATAGCTTGCGAAGCATATCCTAAAGATTTGTTATCACTGTTAATACCTAGGCCTGTAACAACCACTTCATCTAATGATTCCTCATTATCACTTATCATCATATTAGTAACATCTGTTAAAACCTCTTGCTCTGGAGCTATTTTAGCTCTTCGATTAAAAAGGGCATAGCGATTGCTAAAATAAAATCCAAACCAATTAAAATAGTCATACTTCTGTGTTTTAAACTGGTAATATGCTGTTCTATCACGATGAACTCTAAAATTCATATTCCCAAATCCACGTCCAGTATTTCTATTGGAGAAACTTCTATATATTGGATTTAGAATAGGATTAAAATTCCATTGATGAGCTTTAAATTGGTCTAACGAGGCATCATACATACTAGCTAATAATTCAGCAGCGACTTTATCGCCTTTAGGACCTTTTATTTTAAAACTCCAAGTTTCGTCTGTTCCTGGTTGTAGCTTATCTCTATAGGTGAGCGTTTCAATGTCCAAATCTGTTTTTGGATATGGTACACTAATGTTTATCACGCCACTTTCAAAACTATTAAAGGCTGCAAAACTGTAATGCACAACAAAGCCTCCTAAGTCTTTTTTATCGATAGGAATACAAATGCTTTCTTTATTATTATCAAGATAAGTAACCTCTGTTTTAATTGTTTTATGGTCTTTTTCAATATCAACCGTTACTGTGAGGTTAGTTGCAGATGCAAACGTGATTTCAACTGTATCTCCAATCTTATAACTTGATTGGTCTGTTGTTACAGCAAATAATTGATTGTCTGAAACCTCTTTGTCTTTATCACTATACAAGGTGATTTTTATTTGGTCTTTCACGTCTTGACCAAACTTGTCTTTAGTTTCTAAAACAATAATATATTCTCCAGATTCCCATTTTTTAATCTTTCCTAGAGCAAGTTCTTTTAATATTTCTGTATCGAATGTTTTCTCTAAAACAAGTGCTCCTTTTCCCCATTGATTGCTATCGTCTTCATTGGCATAAGCATCATTTGGGAACAGTTGTTTGAACTCACTTTCAGATAGCATTTGATAATCTGGAGCCTTCCAAGGACGCTGTCTCAAGACAGATTTAGGCGCAATTAATTTATAGATTTTAATGGTTCCTTTTGCAGGAACAAATTCACCATTAAGGTTTTTGGTGTCAATGGTTAGTTTGTGGTCTTTTTGAGTTTTGTCCAGTTTAGCATCAACAGTTACGTTTGCAGTTAAGGTATGATAGCCAACATTGACAATAGTAGTTGCACTTCTGGTTTCGCCATTTAAATCGGTAACGTCAGCAGTGATTTTATAATTGAAAATTGGTAAGCTACTTTTATCGACGCTTTCATCTGGTTGCGCTTTAAAAGTGATTTCAAATTCACCTTTCTCATTTGTGATACTTTCACCATGAGTTATTTCTTGGGGTTCGCTATTAAACCAAGGATGATACCAAAAATACCATCGTGGATACTGTACTTTTCTATGCACACGATACACCACTTTAGCATCAGTAATATTGCTTCCAGCATAAGCCAAAGCATTTCCTTTTACAGTCACAGAATCATTTACTATATAAGTTTCTGTAACAGGATTAAAAGTAGTTTCAAATTTTGGACGTTTGTATTCTTCGACAGAAAAATATTCTTCTATATCAATGTCATTTTCATCTCCATAAAGATTTATATAGTAATTTCCAGTAAGTCCAGAGTTTGGTAAAATAAACTCACCTGAAACTGAACCAAATTCGTTTGTTGTTAATTCTATTGAGCTTATTTCCTCATCATTAACATTATAAAGTTCTGCATAAAACAATTCATTAGCTAAAACTTGAGATTTACCATCTTCGGTTTTCATCGCAATGCCTTTAAAATATACTGTTTGTCCAGGTCTGTAAATACTTCTGTCTGTGAATAGAAAAGCTCTAACTTCAGGTTCTTTTTCGTTAATATTCCCACGATTATTTACATAAAAATTATCGAAACAGGCTTTGTCATTTCTTTTGCTAACTATGATGTCTAATTGCCAATAACGATCTTTAGTTTTTCTAATTTTAATATCTCCGTTTGTGTTAGTGGTTTTGTGTTCGGTTTGCTCTGAGTTATTACCTCTACGATAGTTTAATGTTACTTTAGCATTGGAAATAGGTTGTCCGTTATTTCTATCAATCACTTGGTAGATGTGATGATTTGCATCACTTTTATCGACAATAGCCATGTTAGTGACTTGCACAGTAGCAAAAGCAAAAGAGTCTTCTTTATCACTATCAGGTGATGCAAACATTACATAATAACCATTGTTTAATTCTGGCAATACAATTTCGGTGGAGTGAGTTTGATAATCGTGCTCATCACGCAATTTACTTTCCCATTGTTTAGTAACTTTTAGTTTATTAATAAATGCTAATTGCTCTTCTTTTCGGTAAGTTTTATTAAGTTTTTCAAGTTGATTTCTACTTATGTGAAACACCTTCAAATTTAAATGGTCAAAATTCTTATAGCGAATGAGTAATCTAGAGTTTTTGTTAATTGGCAAATGACTTTCAGCAGTAATTTGTAATGACTTTTGAAGGATTTGTTGCTTCAAAACTTGGCACTTTTCAGCACCTTTGCTTTTAGAAAATTTATTGATGACTGCATCACATAATGCCATTGCTTCTTTCATTTTCCAGCGATGTTCCTCGTTTATTGTTGGTTGATATGTGCTACCTTGCTGTATATATAAAGACGCAATCTCAAAATCGTATAATGCAGAAACTTCATGTGATTTTAAACGATTGCTTTCAGCCTTTAAAGTTTCTAACAATTTAGTATCAATGTCACTAAAAGTAGCATGTTGTTTTACATACAATAAACGATTGATGTCAATATCTGCAAGTGCATAAGGCGATTCATCTTTAACGTGAAACTGAATTAAATCCTGATACAATTTTAAGGCTTGTAATTGTAAAGAGGTGCTATCTTTTGAAACGATGTCCAATTGCGAAAAACTTTTAGCATCATTCAAAAACTGCTCATTATCAATCTCAAATTTATAAGCAGGTTTAGTAATGCTGTTTTCGTCTGTGGTATAAAACTCTAAAGCATTATGGGCTAAAAAATCAAAGAGTGTTGGTCTGTATGTTTTAGAATCTTTCTGAAGAATTAATAACTCATCAAAGTTTTTTAAATCTTCTAGCTTCAACAATAATTGTTGTTTTAAAGAATTTTGGTAATGCAAGCTAATCTCATCAAACAATGTTTGTAAATCCCAAGTTCTAAAATCGTCTTTATCTACTTTTTCTAAAGTTTTAGTTCGGTTGTAAAACTGCCATCTGTTTTGCTGAAAGTATTGCCAATACAAATTAGCCAATAGGTTTTCTAAAATATTTTTTGTTGGAAATTCACTTTGTGAAATCTCAGTTTTAAAATTGTTGATGATATTTAATTGCGTATCTTCTTCTAGAATCAAAGCAAATTTGCTTTTGAATAAAAGCGCTTTTATACGCTGAACATTATTACCATCCTTTTCTCCTTTTTCGCTGATAGTTTCAACTACTTCCAAAGCAGATTCTGGTAAGCCTTCCACTTCAAACTTCTCGACTGATTTCCATAAATCAGAGTAATTATTTTGTGAGTGACTAAGGTTTGCAAATAGCAGAATCATTATGAAGGTAATAGTTTTGTTCATGTTTATTAATTTATCACGATAATACGTTCAAAATGCGTTCCAAAAAATACGAAATGAGTGAAATACTTCGTTGGATGAGTAAAGTTACCTTTTTTTAAAGTCAACTAGAAAGTTTAATTTTACATTTTCTACAAAATAGCTATGAAGAAGTTTTTGATTTTCTTATTGTTTCCAATGTTTGGTTTTTCACAATCTATTGTGATTGAGGTCAATCAATTATTCGAGCAAAAACGATTTATTAAGGCGGAGGAAATAGCAAGTGATTATGCAAAACAAAATCCTAATGATTTAAAGGTTATTGAACTTTTGGGTGATGCTTATGGTCATCAAAAAAAATGGGATGAGGCTATTGAGGAATATAAGAAACTTGTAGATGCCGATGATGATAATGCTAATTATCATTATAAGTATGGAGGTGCTTTAGGCATGAAAGCGCTTGAAGTGAATAAATTTAAAGCCTTAGGTATTATTGGAGACGTTAAAGACGCTTTTTTATCAGCAGCAGAACTAGATCCAAAGCATATAGATACACGTTGGGCTTTAGTGGAGTTGTACATGCAGTTACCAGGAATTATTGGAGGCAATAAAAGTAAGTCACTTAAATATGCTGAAGAATTGGAACAACTTTCAAAAGTAGATGGTTACTTGGCTAAGGGTTACGTTTATGAATATGATAAGGAACCAGAACTTGCCGAAATCTATTACAAGAAAGCTATTGAAGTTGGTGGTTCGTTAACATGTTATGATAAACTAACGAAGCTGTACGAGTCGGAAAAACAACCGAAAAAGGCTATTGCAACCATAGAAAGAGCTTACGAAAAACACAATAAAAATCATTTGCATTATCAAATAGGAAAGGTAAGTGCCGATTATAATATTCAATTGGATAAAGGTGAACGTTGCTTAAAGAAATATATTGAAAATCATTCTGCAAAAGACGGAGTTCCAATAGAATGGGCTTATTACAGATTAGCACAAATACAGAAACACAGAGCAAACAAACAAGAAGCTTTGAAGTGGATTGATAAAGCGCTTGATGTTCGGTCAGATTTTAAGCAAGCTAAAGAAGAGAAGGAAATAATACTTTCGCTTTAGAATTTGGAATTTGGGTTACTATTCGTGAAATTTGTTGCTGTTGAATAACACACTATGAACGTACATTTTATTGCTATTGGTGGTGCTGCAATGCACAATCTGGCCATAGCACTTTACAATAAAGGCTATAACATTACTGGAAGCGATGATACTATTCACGATCCTTCAAAATCTAGATTAGAAGCTAAAGGCTTATTGCCTGAAGCTTTTGGTTGGTTTCCTGAAAAAATAACTAAAGATATAGATGCCATTGTATTGGGAATGCATGCAAAGGCAGATAATTCTGAACTTTTAAAAGCTCAAGAATTAGGTTTGAAAATTTATAGTTATCCTGAGTTTTTGTACGAGCAATCTAAAGACAAAACACGTGTTGTTATTGGTGGAAGCCATGGTAAAACAACCATTACGTCTATGATTTTGCATGTGATGCATTATCACGACAGAGATGTCGATTATATGGTTGGTGCGCAATTGGAAGGTTTTGATGTGATGGTAAAACTTACTGAAGACAATGATTTTATTGTACTGGAAGGTGATGAGTATTTGAGTTCGCCGATAGATAGACGACCAAAATTTCATTTATATAAACCTAACATTGCATTGCTGAGTGGCATTGCTTGGGATCATATTAACGTGTTTCCAACCTATGAAAATTACGTAGAGCAGTTTAGTATTTTTGTAGATAGCATCGTTAATGGAGGAAGTATTAATTATAATGAAGAAGATGCAGAAGTAAAGCGAGTTGTAGAAGCTTCTGAAAACACCATTAGAAAACTTCCATATAATACACCAGAATACACAGTTGAAAATGGAGTAACTTTATTGGAAACTCCTGAAGGCCCTTTGCCAATTGAAGTGTTTGGAAAGCACAACCTGAACAACCTAGCAGGAGCAAAGTGGATTTGTCAACACATGGGAATCGATGAAGATGATTTCTACGAAGCCATTTCTACTTTTAAAGGTGCAAGCAAGCGCTTAGAAAAAATAGCTGAAACTACTACAAGTGTTGCTTTTAAGGATTTTGCACACTCACCAAGTAAGGTAGAAGCCACAACTAAAGCTGTAAAAGAGCAATATCAAGATAGAGTAGTAGTGGCTTGTTTGGAATTGCATACCTATAGCAGTTTAAATGCCGAATTTTTAAAAGAGTACAAAGGAGCGCTAGATGCTGCAAATGTGGCTGTGGTATTTTATTCACCTCATGCTGTACAAATTAAAAAATTAAAGGAAGTCACGCATGAGCAAATTGCCAATGCTTTTGAGCGTGACGATTTAATTATTTATACCAATCCAGACGATTTTAAGCAATTCCTATTCTCCCAAAATTTTGATAATAAAGCTTTACTCTTAATGAGTTCAGGCAATTATGGAGGTTTGGATTTTGAGGAGGTGAAAACCTTGATAGGTTAGTGGTCAACAATAGCTTTTCTCCCTTCACCACGACTATCTATACCTACATCAAACGATACGATATTTCCTTCATCATCATAAATGAGTTTAATTCCAGTAGCATTACCAATGCTCCCTTTTTTTATTTCATGCCCTCTATTTTTTAAAGTATTAATAACAGAATCAAGAATACCATTATCGACTCTTATAGAATTTGGCTCAACAAAAGCAGCTTTTGGAGCATCAATAGCTTCTTGCATAGACATTTTAAAATCAATAAGGTTAAAAACTATTTGTGGAACATTTTGAGTTATAGTATGTCCTCCAGGAGAACCCAAAGCAGCATAAGGTTTTCCGTCTTTAATTATGATTACTGGCGCATCTCCTGATAATTTATGCCTTCCTGGAAAAGCATCCATAGGATTACCTTTGGGTTCAAAAGTTGAATAAGCCATAGAGTTATTTAACCATATTCCTGTTCCTTCCACCATAATACGACTGCCAAATAGATTCCCTAAAGTTTGTGTTGCACTAACAATATTTCCCCATTTATCTGTAACAACAAAATGCGTTGTGTTTTTGCTTTCATTTGAAAAAGGTGCAACAAAGTCTTTTGCGCTCTCCATATTTATTGATTCTGCTATATTTTTTAAAAAACTTTTAGAAAGAAGACTGTCAATAGGTGCTTTCTTGACTTCAGGATCAAACGAATATGTTAATCGTGCTTTGTACGATTCTTTGGTCATTTCAGCAAAACGATGAAGATAATCAACAGAGTTGTGTTTTAAATCTTTTGAAGGAAATTGCTCCATTACTCCCAAGTTAAATAAAGCAGGGAAAGAGTTTGCAGGTAATGATGCTGTATAAACATCATAACCTCTATAATTGTATTTTAAAGGTTCCCACCACTCGGCTTCATTATTATTTAAATCTTCAATAGAAAGAAAACTACCAGCTTTATTCATTTGTTCATCTATAGCTTTAGCAATATCGCCATGATAAAATGGTGTTGTTCCTTCTCTTGAAATTAATTTAAAAGTATTGGCTAAGTCTGATTGAATAAGTACATCTCCTTTTTTAAGGGGTTGCCCATTTTTACCATAAAATGATTTTGGATAGTCATTAAAGTCAGGATAGGAGAGCTTAATCCAACTAGCTGTATTTGAACTTATTTTAAAACCATTGTCAGCATAATTAATGGCCGAGTTAAACAATTTATTCCATTCCAAAACACCATATTTTTTATGCATATCTGCCCATGCATTTAAATTTCCTGGAGTGGAAATAGCTTTAGGTCCAGTTCTATTTTGCATGTAATTAGGGGTGGGTTCGCGCATTAAATCTGTGTTAGTCTTAGCTGGAAATCTACCGCTTGGATTTAAATATCTTATTACTTTATTGTCTGAATCATAAATTAAGATAGTGCCATATCCACCAATTCCAGACATCATGGGCTCAACAACGTTCAATGTTGAAGCTACTGCAATGGCTGCATCAAATGCGTTGCCTCCATTTTCTAAAACATCTAAACCTGCTTGAGTTGCTAAAGGATGTGCTGAAGCAACACTACCATTAAGAGTTTTTTGTTCAGTTGATTGAGAACAAGAGTTTATGAAAGTACACAAAAAAAATAAATGGAAGACTGAAAATTTCATCATTAGGATATATTTATTAAAACGTATTAGAGCTTTAGTAATGCTTTTACACAAATGTCTATGAGGTACAATTTAGTTGTTTTTTTAGAAATATTAAGTTAATTAATCTTACTTTGAAACTAATTTAAACCTTCAAATTCATAAGCTGTAAGGGTTTCATTTAAACAAAAAATAATCAAACATGCTGATCAACTAAAATAGGGTTGCCATCAGGGTCTACAATTACAAAACTTGCTGGTCCAGTTGTAGTTTCATCAGCTTCAGTAATCATAGTAAAACCCTTCGCTTTAAGCTCTTTTTGTATATCTCTAACATCTTTGAAAGATTCTAATTTATTGGCATTTCCATCCCAACCAGGATTAAAGGTTAAAATATTTTGGTCAAACATTCCTTGAAATAACCCAATTGTTATAGTGCCATTTTTCATTATCATCCAGTTTTGTTCTATATCGCCACCAAATTTTGTAAACCCAAGTTGCTCATAAAACAGCTTAGACATTTTAATATCTTTTACAGTTAAACTTACTGAGAATGCTCCTAATTTCATGTCTTATATTTTTAAATTTATACTAAACTTATTTATGTTGCTCAAAGTCATTTATTATCCCATTATAAATCCACTTGGCTAAAGCCTCTCGGTTTTCGTGATTTAGTATTCGCTTTTGGTCTTTATCATTTTTTATGTTTCCCAATTCTATATATACCATAGGAGGTAATGTGTTTTTAACTAAATATAAATCACTTCTTGGGCTTACAGTTCCAGAATAATGTCTGTTTGGTTGATGCTTGGCATATTTTTGTTTAAAAGACTCGTGTATGTTTTTAGCTAATTGCTTTCCTTTTTTACTGTTTTTGTGATGATAGAAAAAAACATCAATATTTTTGCCTTTACTTCGGCTATCAACATGAGTAACAACTAATCTTTGGTACTTTGTTCCATGCTTCATAAACAAATTATTTACGGCTTGAGTACGTTGCCTTAAACGGGATTTTTGACTTAAAGGAATTTTTTTATTTGGATAGTTCAATTCATCATAATCAACTTTCAAGATTCGTTCATTTCTAATACCATCATTAGGGTCTTTAATGATTATATATACTTTAGCACTACTAGAAATAAGCATTCGCGCTAAGCGTAAAGTTACATCGTAGGCATATTCATCTTCAGAGATTAATGTTTTATTATAGGTTTCGGTAGCTCCAGGATCTGGTCCACCGTGACCAGAAATTAAATAGTAAATAGTACCATCTAGTTTTTTATCTTTAATAGTAACAGAAGCATACTCTTCGCCAAAAATTGAAAACTTCTCTTTTTCTAATGTAGAAGCAATTTCTTTTAACTTATATTTTTTTTGTTTAATACTATCCGTTTGGGTTGTAGTGGTACTATCAGCTTTGGCAATATTAAGCTCTGGAAGTCTATAGATTTTACCAATAAATAGACTATTGTTTTTTCCTAAGTTCTTTTTGTTAATTGTTATAAATTCTTCAAAATGTTTTAACGGATCTAATCCATTTTTACGAAGAAGAGAATAGATTCCATCCCCTTTTATTGCAGTTACTTTGTTTGATGGAGTTTGACTAAAAGCAAAATGACATCCAATGATAAAAAAGAAGACAAAAGGTACTATTCTTGGCATAATTATTTAAAAACAGAATTAAAAAAATTCTCAATACTCACTTGATTTGATCTTATTAGTTCTTGTTTGGCTCCGTCTATATCACTCTTCTTTTTATCTTGTGATAATTTGAATTTACCTTCCCAATCTGTAATAGTTATTTCAAACATTTTTATATAATCTAAAGCAGCTTCCATTCTTGGATTGTCAGCTTCCAAAATATATTTATGCTTAGGTTGTTCTAAAAATTCGGTCATTATTATAAGCGATTCTTTTAAAGCACTCTTGCTTTCAATAGCTTTAACCTTTCCTTTTAAATGCACCTTTATGTAATTCCAAGTTGGCAACTGTGTTGTTGTATACACACTTGGAGAAATATAACATTGAGGACCAGAAAAAATAATAGTTACATCATTAGCATCACGCATTAATTTGGTTTGAGGATTGTAAATATCAATATGACCAATTAGTTTTCCATCAGTTTCTCTATAGATTAAAGGAATGTGTGTGACAAGTGGTAGATTGTTTTTAACTGAAATGACTGTAGCTAAAGGATAAGCCTTAATCACTTTAATCATGTGATTGATATCATTTTCTTGATGATGAGGTGGTGGATAGTTACTCATTGTTAAACGCCAAATTGTGTTAAATGATGATCTAAATGTTTATAAGCTGATTTTCCCCATTGGTCTGCTGAAAATTTACCAAAATAAGGATGGTTTTTTGAGGGTTCAAAATAAGCTTTAGAGTTGCTCATTTTTTCAATTTTAGATTTCAGTTTTTTCTTTTCATCATCAAAAGAATAACTATCTGTGATTACATACTCTTGTGCAGTAGGCAAGCCTTCTTTCCAAGGTTTATCGTTATACAATGCAGGGCTTATAATTTTGAAAAGTATTTTTTTTACAAAATTTGGCTTTTTTATGGTAGATTCTCCAAGAGACAGTTCAATTGGTTTTTGACAATGAACCAACATTTGGTTCACAGTCATTTTGCCCCATTTAGCTGGTGCTTTTTCATCTAACTTTTCTATTCTGTCAAAAATTTCTTGGGAAGCTTCAGCTTCAAATAAAGATTTCATAATTTAATATTTAATTGCTTCTGAAATTTACAATATTTATATTTACTGAATGTCAGAAAAACCATCTTCTTTTCCCATAAAAAACTGGAATCAAGACGACCAGCCTAGAGAAAAATTAAGAGACAAAGGAAAAGCAGCCTTGAGTGATGCTGAATTGGTAGCTATTTTAATTGCCTCAGGAAGTAGAAATGAAAGTGCTGTAGCCTTATGCAAACGTATTTTGGCAAGTGTTGATAATAATTTGAGTGAATTGGGAAAGCTCTCAATCAAACAATTAATGACTTTTAAAGGCATTGGTGAAGCAAAGGCTATTACTATTGCAGCAGCTTTGGAATTAGGTAGAAGACGAAGAGGAGGAGAGGCTCTAGAAAAGAAAAAGATTACGTCTAGTGCTTCGGTCTTTGAACTTATGCAACCCATTATTGGCGAATTGCCACATGAAGAATTTTGGATAGTGTATTTGAACAATTCAAATAAAGTCATTCAAAAAAATCAATTAAGTAAAGGAGGCATTACAGGTACTTTAGTAGATGTTCGTTTGGCTCTTAAAACAGCTTTAGAGGTTGGGGCTACAGGAATTATTTTAACTCATAATCATCCTTCAGGTACTTTAAAACCTAGTGAAGCAGATAAACAACTAACATCTAAATTAAATACTGCTGCAAAAAGTTTAGACATAAAGGTTTTGGATCATTTAATTATAACTGAAAAAGCATACTTTAGCTTCGCAGATGAAGCTATGTTGTAAATTTACTTTAAGCTCTTGACTGTTACTAAAAATATGCTATTAGTCTATACTCATAAAATAACCCCCCGTTTAAATTATATTTTTAAACAAGTTTGTACGCGTATTTTAAGTATTCCAGTATCTTTTACCACACAAGTTGAAGAGTTTATAGCGCACGATAGTTTAAAAATGTCTTACTCTGCACAACAGCTAGGTAATGAGTTTCATATAAAAAGTCATTCAATTTTATTTGAGCAGGGACTAGCCGACAATGATATTCATGTGCAAAACTGGGAGGAAACAAAGTGTTTCTTTTATAATGGAGAAAAGAGCTCAATACCTTTCGATGTTTTTGCAGCATCTTTCTATTTATTAAGCCGTTATGAGGAATATATGCCTCATGTAAAAGATGAATATGGGCGTTTTACAGCCAAAGATAGCTTAGCGTTTAAGCATGGTTTTTTAGAACAACCAGTAGTAGATATTTGGGCATATAAATTTAAAAAAGCATTGCAAATAAAATTCCCCGATTTTCAATTCGAAAATAGAGTTTACAGTGTAAAGCCTGTTATAGATGTTCCAATGGCTTATTATTTTAGGCAAAAGGGATTAATGCGCACTATAGGAGGGACCTTGAATGATATTTTTAGACTCAAATTAAGACAGCTATACCAACGTTATTTGGTGCTATTACGATTTAAAAGGGATCCTTATGATACTTTTAAATGGATTATAAATATGCAAAAACATAGCAAGAGTAAGTTTTTGATATGTTTTTTAATTGGTGATTACACAACTTACGACAAAAATATAAGCATCAATAAAAAAGAATTTGTGTCTTTAATTAAATCGGTAGCTGATTATTGTAATGTTGGTTTAAAAGCTTCATTTTTTGCATTGGAAGATTCTGATGTTTTAAAGAGCGAAAAACAAAACATGGAAACAACCATTAATACATCACTTATAGCTTCCAGAAATTCGTTTTCAAAACTTAATTTGCCCAATACTTATCGAAATCTAATCGATTTAGAAATAAAGGAAGATTATACCATGGGTTATATTAATCATATTGGGTTTAGAGCAGGAACTTGTACCCCTTTTTTATTTTACGATTTAGATTACGAAATACAAACTCCTTTACTAGTAAATACATTTCACCTAATGGATTATGCCCTTTTAAGACACGCTTCCTTATTGGATAAAAAACAAACTTTGGAAAAAGTTATATTACAAATTAAAAAAGTGAATGGCACTTTTACACCTGTATTTCATAATTACTCTTTTAGCGATGATCCAAGATGGTTTGGTTTTAAGGAGCTATTTACTTTTGCATTAAATTCTGAACATGAAACATCAATACCTAAAAGCACAATGATATAAATGAATAATAATTTGATGTTACATATGTATTTAGAAAAAAATAAATAAAAATAAATGAAAATTAATAATATATCTCACGTTTTTTTTGATTTAGATCATACCCTTTGGGATTTTGATAAAAACTCAGGGCTAACTTTCGAAAAAATATTTCAATTAAACAATGTAGATACTAATTTAAAAGAGTTTTTGGAGGTTTATGAACCCATTAACTTTAAATATTGGAAATTGTATAGAGAAGAAAAAATAGAAAAATCAAAATTGCGTTTTGGTCGTTTACATGATGCGTTTAGTGAGCTAAATATGGTTGTAAAACCTAGTTTGATTTATAAATTGTCAGAAGATTACATTGCTCATTTGTGTACGTTTAATCATTTGTTTGATGGTGCTATAGAAATCTTAGACTACTTAAAACCAAAATATCAACTACATATAATTACCAATGGTTTTAAAGAAGTACAACAAGGAAAGTTAAACAATGCCAATATAGAACACTATTTTGATACTGTAACAAATTCCGAAATGGTGGGAGTAAAGAAACCAAACCCTAAAATATTTAATCATGCCCTTGGTTTGGCAAAAGCAAACACAAACAATAGTATTATGATTGGCGATAATCTAGAAGCAGATATTTTAGGAGCTTTAGATGTTGGCTTAGATGCTATCTGCTTTAACTATCACAAAGAGAATCTAAACGGAGACCTAAAACATGTTGATAACCTCATAGAATTAAAACAATTTTTATAATTACAAAATGTATCTTTACAATAATTGATTAATAAAAATGAAAAAATGAAAAAAGTATTTGTAATTTTCCTAGCTGTTGTAAGTGTTTCATCATCATTTGCTCAAAAAAGCCTTAATGATTATAAGTATATAATTGTACCCTATAAATACGATTTTGTAAACGAAAAAGATAAATATCAACTTAATTCTTTATCACAATTTTTGTTTAATAAATATGGGTTTGAAGCTATTATGGAAGATGCGGAATTTCCGATGGATTTAGCTAAAAATAGATGTTTGGGGTTAAGAAGTGATGTTTTAAAGGAAAAAGGTCTCTTTCAAACTAAATTAAAAGTGCAACTAAAGGATTGTGATGGTAATATTGTGTACACGACAAAAATTGGATCTACGAGAGAGAAGAATTTTAAAACTGCTTATACATTAGCTTTGAGAGGAGCTTTTGAAGATTTTGAAACAGTTAATTATAAATACCAACCTAATGAAAACATATTGGCTAGAGCTTCGGTAAGTTCTGAAGAAGATTCAAATGAAGAAATCCAAAAGTTAAAAGAAGAAATAAATACTTTAAAAGAAAAGCAAACACAAGCAAAAGAAATTCCTGAGAAAAAAGTAACAAAAGAAGAAATAAAAAAACCTACCATGGTTACTGGAAAAGAAGTTAAGCAGGTTGTTAAGCAAGAAGAGCCTGAAATAAATATACTATATGCTCAAAAAATAGAAAACGGCTACCAGTTAGTAGATAAAACCCCAAAGGTAGTAATGATTATGCTTGAAACTAATTTGGAAAATGTGTTTTTGGTGAAGAATGAAAATGCTATTGTTTATAAAGAAGATGGCTTTTGGTATTTATCAAAAAACGATGGGAAACAAGCAACTGTAAAAACTTTAAATATTAAGTTTTAATAGTCGTATTTATCTTTCCAACGATTTTTTAAAAACTCGCGCATTCCTTTTTCTCGTGAGTTTTCACCCGGATCATAGAGCTTAGTACCAGATATATCATCTGGGAGGAATTCATGAAGTGCAAAATTATTTTCATGGTTATGCGCATATTGGTAATTATCGCCATACCCTAATTCTTTCATAAGCTTTGTTGGTGCATTTCTTATGGAAAGTGGCACACTTAAATCGCCAGTTTTTTGTACCAATTGTTGCGCATCTTTTATAGCTCTATAAGCTGCATTACTCTTAGGTGAACACGCTAAATATGTAACACATTGGCTTAAAATAATTCTAGACTCAGGATTGCCAATAGTTGAAACCGCTTGAAAGGTACTGTTGGCAATAACTAATGCCGTTGGATTTGCATTTCCAATATCTTCACTTGCTAAAATCAATAACCGTCTAGCAATAAACTTTACATCTTCACCACCTTCAATCATTCTTGCTAACCAATACACAGCAGCATTTGGGTCGCTACCTCTAATGGATTTTATTAATGCCGAAATAATATCGTAATGTTGTTCGCCAGTTTTATCATAACGAACCGTGTTGTTTTGAACTTTCTGTAAAACGGCTTCGTTGGTAATTATAATTTTGTCAGAATCGTAAGAATTAACGATTAGTTCGAAAATGTTTAATAATTTTCTAGCGTCACCTCCAGAAAGACGTAATAGAGCTTCCGTTTCGTCGATGATTATGTTCTTTTTGGATAGAATGTCATCTTTTTCTACAGCACGCTTTAAAAGGCTCTCTAAATCGTTTTTATCGAAAGAATTTAAAATATAGACTTGACAACGAGATAGCAATGCAGGAATAACTTCAAAACTTGGATTTTCTGTTGTTGCTCCAATGAGTGTTACCCAACCTTTTTCTACGGCTTGTAGCAAAGAATCTTGTTGCGATTTACTAAAGCGATGTATTTCATCAATGAATAGAATGGGGTTTTTTGTAGTAAATAAGCCTCCGCTTTGCTTTGCTTTATCAATTACCTCGCGTACATCCTTCACTCCAGAGTTAATAGCGCTTAAAGTGTAAAAAGGTCTTTTAGATTCATTCGCAATGATATGTGCTAACGTAGTTTTTCCAATTCCTGGTGGTCCCCAAAGTATAATAGAGGGAATAATTCCTTGCTTAATAGAACTTGTTAGTGAGCCATTAGGACCAATCAAATGTGACTGACTAATATAATCCTCTAAGGTTTTTGGTCTTAAACGTTCTGCTAAAGGTTCGTTCATATTGTAAAATTAGCCAATTATTTATTATTTTAATGACAAAGTTTCATAATCAATGGCTTTGGTTAGTTATTTGATTAATAACGACTAAAAAGAACCATGAACAATCAAGATCAATTTAAATATACAACTGGAGTCGTTGGTTTCCCATTAACCTTTGTAATGATTTTATGGTTAATTTTTTGGTTTGAAGTTAGATTTGGATTCAGTTTTAATGATTTAGGAGTATACCCTAGAACCTTAAGTGGGTTAAAAGGCGTTGTTTTTAGTCCATTTGTTCATGGAAGTATGGAACATTTATATCATAACTCTATTCCACTCTTTGTGTTATCGATGGCTTTGTTTTATTTCTATAGAGAGATTTCCTGGAAAGTTATAGGTTATGGTATATTGTTTTCTGGCTTGCTTACTTGGTTTATTGCACGTCCATCTTATCATATTGGAGCAAGTGGATTGATTTATGTTCTTATGAGCTTCATCCTCTTTAAGGGTATTTTCGCTAAGCATTTTAGGCTTATTGCTTTATCGCTATTGGTGGTGTTTCTTTATGGTTCTATGATTTGGTATGTATTCCCAATTAAAGAAAAGGTGTCTTGGGAAGGACATTTATCTGGATTAATTATAGGATTTGTTTTTGCATTATTTTTCAGAAAGTCGATTGCAAAGCCTAAAAAATATGCTTGGGAACAACCAAATTATAATGAAGATGATGATCCTTTTTTAAAACATTTTGACGAAAATGGAAATTTTATTGAAACTTTACCAGAGGAGTCAGAAATAGCAGAGGAGGATAAGTCTAGATTAAAAATAACCTATCATATTAGGCGAAGTAGTAAAGACTAGAGTCTTTGCCTTACCACTTCATATAAAAAGGCACCACAAGCTACTGAGACATTAAGAGAGCCTATATCACCATACATAGGGAGTTTAGCTCTGTCATCAGCGAGTTTTAAAATAGAGGATGACACACCTCTACCTTCAGATCCCATGATTATAGCACAAGGTTCTTTAAAAGATACATCATAAATGTTGTTGTCGGTTTTTTCAGTTGCTGCTATCACTTTTATTCCAGATGCTTGAAAATAGAACATGGCATCTTTTATATGGTCTACTTTACAAATGGGGATGTTAAAAACAGCACCAGCACTTGTTTTAATAGTATCACCATTTACGGGAGCACCTCCTTTTTTTTGAATAATAATACCATTAACTCCTGTACATTCGGCAGTTCTTATAATAGCACCAAAATTTCTAACATCACTTATTTGGTCTAGAAGTAAGAATAATGGGTTTTTTCCAGATTCAATAACATCTAAAACTAAGGTTTCTAAATCATAAAATTCTATAGGTGAAATTTGTGCAACAACACCTTGATGGTTTTTATTTGAAAGTCTGTTAAGTTTTTCAATAGGTACGTAAGAGGTATTAATGGAGTGTTTGCGAAGTAGTTTATCTAATTCTAAAAACAATTCTCCTTTAAGTCCTTTTTGTACAAATACTTTATCTATAGTTTCTCCAGAATTTATGGCTTCTATTATAGCTCGAATCCCAAAAATTTTAGTTTCTTTTTCCATATTACAAAGGTATACAAATAAAAAAAACCACTGCATAAACAGTGGTTTTTATATTAATTAAGTTAACTATTCTTAGTTTCCGTAACCTGGATTTTGAACCATATTAGAGTTCGCATCCATTTCCCCTTGAGGAATTGGCCATGCTAATCTAAAGTCTCCATAAGGAATAGTTGCTAAAAAGTTTTGCTGTAAAGAAGTCTTCTCGATATCTTGACCAGTTCTCACTAAATCATCAAAACGGAAACCTTCAAACATTAATTCTTTTCTTCTTTCGTTTAAGATGTTCTCTTTAGTAACAGTTGCATAAGGAGTTGCTCCTCTAGTCGTCGCTATTAAGTTTAATTGCGTTAATGCATCTCCACTAGTTTCAAACATTGCTTCAGCGTAGTTTAAAATAATTTCCTCATAACGAATAACAACAACGTTATCTGTACCTTGGTTATCTGGATATTTACCAATATTTCTTAACATTACACCTTCATAACCTAATATGTCACCTCTTTCATCACTTGCTTCAAAAAGAGTTTCTACACCGTCAATAACTTGTACATCTCCATAGCTACCACCACCAGTGGTTCTATAAATATATGCTAAACCATTAATACCAACATTATCTGTAGTACTGTAAGCTAATTCAAAAATAGAGTTACTATTTCCTTTACTAGCCCAAGACCCTACAAAACTTCCTGAAGGAATGATAGAATATAAACCAGAATTTATAACAGCTTCACAAGCAGTTTTTGCTCTTGGAAAATCTCCAAAATAAATAGCTACTCTAGACTCTAAAGCTTTGGCAGTATACTTAGACATAAACTCTTTTGAAGCATCAAAATACGCATCGTCCATTAAACCAAAAGCAGTATCTAAATCTGCATAAATATCAGCAATGTTTGAAGCAATCGGATCACGTGATGGAAAAAGGTCAGACCCTTTAAACTCCTTAACATAAGGAACTCCTAAAGTTCCTCCAACGTGTTGTTGTCCATATTGCTTTAACATATCAAAATGAGCTAATGCTCTAATGGCATAAGCTTGACCTTGAAGATGTGCACCATAAGCAGCATCACCGCTTAATGATCCAACATTTGCTCCAATTACAATATTTGCCACTGCAATTGCTTGATAAGCATCATCGAACATAAAACCATTATTTGGTAAGTAGGCAAAAGATGCTTGTGTTGTAAAACGTCCTGAGTTACCATTAGAAAAACAGTTATCTGAACGTACCTCATTGTTTACTATGAAATCTCTTCCATACCACCCAGAGGCTGTCATTTCTGTATAGGCACCTTTAATGATACCATACAAATCTTCTACGCTAGTTATACTTCCCTCAACAGACTTGCTTTGTGCTAAGGTTGGCTCTAAATCATCGTTGTTACAAGATGAAAGTCCTATAAAAGCGCATAATGTAAATAATATATATACTTTTTTCATGATTTTTTAAAATTTAACGTTAATACCGAAGATTACTGATTTCACTGCAGGCGTTGTTAAACCAATTTGTCCACGAGCATCAACTTCTGGATCATATTTTAATCGGTCATCCTTCACCCAAGTTAATAGGTTTGTACCTCTTAAGAAAACACGAGCACCGTCTAAACCAGCAGCTTCTAACATTTCGCTCTTAAAGTCATAACCTACAGTTAAGTTTTTAAGTCTAAAGTAATCTCCATCATATAAGAATTTAGAGTTACTCTGCCATGGAATTGTTGTTGCTTGGAATCTACCAAAACGTTTTCCAGTATCACCAGGTTGCTGCCATCTGTCAAGTACAGCATCTACACCTTGGTAATATAAAGTTGAGAAAAAGTCAGTACCATTAGTATAACGGTGCCATCCTTCATATACTTTATGTCCACCAGCAAAATATCCACTAGCATCTAAAAAGAAACCTTTATAGTCTACATGTACATTCATACCTGCTGTGATTTCTGGAATCGCACTACCACCTTGGTAAGCTCTTTCAGCTTCATTAAAGTTGTTAGTTGTTGCACCATCTTTACCATTTAAGTAGTAAAGTTCATCTCCATTTGCTGGATCAACACCTGCCCATTTTCTCATGTGCCATCCCCAAACTGGTTGACCAACTTCAGTTCTTTGTCTTGAACCTCCACTAATATTAATAACTTCACCGTTACCATCAACAGCTAATTCTAACACTTCGTTTTGAGTAGTTGCTACGTTACCTCCAAAAGATACATTGAAATCTTCTCCTCGGATAATGTCTACATTTAACTCAGCTTCAAAACCTTTGTTTTCCATTCTACCAATGTTTCTTGTTTGACTTCCGAAACCAGTAGTTTGAGATAATGGTACATTAAGTAATAAATCTTTAGATTCTCTTCTGTAATAACCTACATTACCACTTACAACATTATTAAATAAGCCAAAATCTATACCAAAATCAAGAGTATGAGATGTTTCCCAAGAAAGTTCATCATTACCAAAAGTTGTTGGGTTAATAGCACCTTCACCAGCATAATTACCACCAAAGCCAAATAATGCTTGGTAAGAGTTTAAGCCAATATTTGCATTACCAGTAACACCATAAGAACCTCTAAACTTTAAATTATTAATAGTCTCAGAATCTTCTAAGAAACCTTCTTTATGTAAGTTCCAAGCAGCACCAACAGACCAGAATGTACCCCATCTGTTTTCTGAAGAGAAACGTGAGTTTCCTTCTCTAGTAATTGTTCCATCTAAAACATATTTACCGTTGTAACCAGAATAACGCATGATACCTACATAACGTGCTAAAGCCCAATCAGTAAAAGAAGAGAAAGCCGAAGTAGGGTTACCAGCTGATGCTAAATTTGTTAAACCATCAGTTGCAAAGCTATCTCCATCACCATCTAAATAGTAACTTCTATTTTTTTGGTATTCTTGAACAGCAGTAAAATTAATTCTGTGATCATCGTTAATGTTCAAAGTGTAATCCAAAGTATTTTGGAATACATAAGTTGCATTGTTACGGTGGGCTTGCCAAGCATAACCATTTGAACCAGCACCATCACCTCTTATTCTATTTCTATAACGTTTGTAATTATATACTTGATAATCAATGTTAACTCTTGAAGTTAATTTTAAACCTTCTAGGAAAGGTAAATCCCATTCAAATGAATTATTTGTAATGATTCTTGTGAATTTTGAATCATCAATTTCTTCTTGTGCAATCCATAATGGATTCGGTAATGTTGTACCAAATACATTGATGCTTCCATCGTCATTATAAGCTGGTTCAATCGAAGGATTGAAGAATTTAGCTGAACGAGGAGAAGAAAAGTATGCACTACTTTCTAATAAACCATCTTGATAGGTATGAGATGCGCTATTTTTGGTAGAGATTCTCATGTTATCATTTAGTTTTTGACTAAAGTTAATAGTACCTGACATTCTATTGAACTCAGATCCAATTACCGTAGCTTCTTGATCGAAGTAACCAAAAGACGTAAAGAAGTTATAATTTTCATCACCACCTCTTGCACTTATATTGTACTCTTGTACAGGGGCATCATGATTTGTAATCAAATCAGCCCAATCTGTTTCTTGTCTTCCATTTGCATTCCAAGTAACATAATCGCTACCAAATGCTCCAGGGTTAGCTTCGTAAAAAGCTTTTGCGCCTGCTTGGTCACTAAAACCAAAACCAGCACCATAAGTGTTTATAAGAGATTCGTATAATAACATTTCTCTTTGAGCACCTGTTAATACTGTTGGTCCATCTGTTGCATCGTTTCCAAAACCGTAAGATGCGCTAAAGTTAAATGTAGTTTTACCTTCTTTACCAGATTTAGTTGTAATTACAATTACACCATTGGCACCACGAGCTCCATATGCAGCTGTAGCCGAAGCATCTTTTAATACAGTAATACTTTCAATGTTGTTACTGTTAATACTTGCTAATGCAGATAATGAAGATCCTGAACCAGTAGCAGATACGTTATTGTTATTCATTGGTACACCATCAATTACATATAATGGTTCGTTACCAGCAGTAATAGAACTCACACCTCTAATACGGATATCCGTAGTAGAACCTGGAGTACCAGAATCACCGTTAAACACTAAGCCAGCAACTTTACCCTGTAATACTTGATCTACAGTTGAAACTGGAACTAATTCAATTTCTTCAGCATTTACCTGAACGGTTGAACTAGTTAGCTCTGTTCTCGATTGAGAACCATATCCCATAATTACAACTTCTTCAAGAACGTTTGAAGTTTCCATTACTAAATTAATAGTATTGGATGCGCCAACTGTTCTTTCAACTGTTGTCATTCCAACATAACTAAACTGGATAACATCTCCAACGCTAGCTTTAATGGTATAGTTACCATCAAAATCTGACTGAGTTCCAGTAGTTGTTCCTTTTATTAGGATGTTAACTCCAGGAAGTGGCATTCCAGTATCATCTGAAACGTTTCCCGAAATTGTTTTTTCTTGCGCAAAGGCAAATTGCACAAAAAACGCTAGTAATAGCGTCAAAATTCCACTAAACTTTGTTTTCATTTTATATTTTATTTGAATTAGTCAATGCCAAAAATCACAATAAAAAGTTAAAAAAGCAATTATTATTAAGTTTATTTTAAGTTTTTAACGTTTGACTTGAATAGTTATAATAAGAGTTAGCTTGTTTATTATACTAATAAAGAAACTAAATTCATGCTTGTAATTATGAAGTGTTTGATTTAAAGCAAGTTAATTAATTGCTTATTTAATATTATAAAAGCAAAAAGGCTCAACAAATTTTGTTGAGCCTTTTATATATATAAAACAAAGTTTTTTAATAAACTAGTTTACATCCCACCAAAGTTTAGTGTAAATTGTGTCTGGTCCTTGAGCAGCAACCATTGCATCATAATTTGCTTTGTTGTTACTTTCAACAGCAGCATCATATGCATCTCTTGTTGGGATTTGTTGTGTACTTGCAAAAGGTGAAGGCGTAAGTACTGGAAGATCTAAACGTCTCCACTCAGCCCAAGCTTCTGGTCCTTGTAAATACAATGCCATCCACTTTTCATAAGCAATTTCTTCAATTCCAACATAAGGATGTGCAGCAAGATAAGCAGCAGCATCAGCTGTATCTACTCCCCAGTAATCCATAGAAGCAAGAACTCCCATGTCATAATGTGCAGCAGCAGTACCACCACCAACGTTCCAACCTTTCATTGCAGCTTCAGCCATTTTGAAATGTGTTTCTGCAGCCGAAAATAATATAGAAGGATATTGCTTTTCATAAATAATGTCACTCGTGATAAATGAATAGTCAGGTACATTACCGTTAACAGCACCATTTGGAGCTCCAACATAACCTGCATCTATACCTCCTGGAAAGTTAGGTGTAGGGAATACACTATCTCTAGCTTCTTCAGCATATTCAAATAATCTAGGATCCAAGTTAGCTCTTTGCCATTCAATCATTGTTACAGACATGATGTAATCTTCACGTGTTTGGAAATTATCCTCCCAAGGACTATCACTTGTCTCATCTGACCCGTAGTTGAACTCAATGTTATCAGCGTTATCTGTTACTAACATTCCAGAAGCAACAGCTTGCTCAAACTTAGATTTAGCTAATGATGGATTAACATCAGAAATTCTCATGGCCATTTGCGCTTTTAAGTTGTTTGCAAAAGCAGCCCATTGATCCATATCACCTCCAAATAACACGTCTCCTTGTGGAGCTGCGCCACCAGAAATCATTCCTAAAGCAGATTCTATTTCAGCAAACATAAAGTTGTAAATAGATTCTTGAGAATCGAAAGCTGGTTGAGGATTGTCAATTCCTTGGAACGCTTCTGTCCAAGGTAAGTAACCCCATCTATCCGTCATATACTGTAAGTAATACGCTCTCAGTATTTTAGCTAGTGCTATTTGGTTTTCATTGGCACCAAAAGCTGCAGCT
Organism: Flavobacteriaceae bacterium S0862; assembly: GCA_023015825.1. Lineage (GTDB taxonomy): Bacteria > Bacteroidota > Bacteroidia > Flavobacteriales > Flavobacteriaceae > Pontimicrobium. The sequence continues at coordinate 122,759 of JALKAW010000001.1, forward strand.
GCACCAGCAGTTGCTGGATCTTCGTTAAGCTTAATGATTTCATTTAAGTTTACAATAGGTCCAGTATACCAACCATTATAATTAGCAGTTAAGGTTTCGTAACGAGACGACCCTGGATACTGTCCTTGTGTAATATGCTGCATATACAAAATAGCTTTCTCATCTACCGCAATTGCTGGTATAGATGTTTGTGCAGACGTCAATAACTGTGATGTCACAGGTGCTGTCGGCCCACCAGGATTTACGTTAGTATCACCATAATCAATAGTTTCACATGAACTAAAGAACACAGAGACACAGATTAATAATGCTATGTTTTTAATAATATTTTTCATTTTTCTTATTTTTTTAGAATGTTAGTTTTAAGTTAACTCCCAAAGATCTTGTTTGAGGTAATTGCCCGGCTTCAGCCCAGTTAATTCCACCTCTTCTTTCAAGCTCTGAAGGATCTACCCAATTAAGGTCTGAATCAATTAACCAAACGTTATTTGCAAATAAACCTAATGATGCTGCAGTTAAGCTAAACTTGCTTACAAACTCTTTGTCGAAGTTGTAATTTAACCTAATACTTCTTAGCTTAATGTATGATGCATCATGTAAGTTGTTTTCATAAATATTACCTAGGTTACCCAAGCTATATAAATCTACCGCTTCCACATATGCATCAACAACAGTACCATCTGATGTTGGCTGACCATTAGAATCTGTTCCAGTTTCTAATAAACCTACAATGTGAACACCACCACCAGAAGCTACAGGATCTCTTTTTGGATTTCCTTTATCATTAAGTCCAGCTGTGTATTTCGATAAACCTGAGTGATCCATATATCTTTCAGTTCTTGAGTAGTACTTACCACCTTTTTGGAAATCGAATCCAAGTGCTAAGTCAAAGTTTTTATAACTCATGTTAGATGTAAGACCTCCAGTAAAATCTGGTAATACATTTCCTAAGTTTTTATTTGTAGTACGAGAGTAGAAATAACGACCACCAGAAGCAGCACGATATACTATTTCTCCATTAGGACCATAAGTAAAACCTCTACCAATTAATGTTCCCCATTCTTCTCCAACTCTTTCTTGAAGTCTCATATTAGAAGTATACGTACTTAAATCACGAGAATCAATACCTGGGTATAATGCGTCAACAAATCTTTCAAGTGTACCAAAGTTTACACCAAGTTCCCAGTTAAAATTATCAGTAGATATTACATCACCTAATAATCCAATTTCAAAACCAGAAGATGTTTGTTTACCACTATTAACAACCACAGATGTAAATCCAGTAGAACCATCTAGTGGCACTGTTACAGGTAAATCTTCGTCAGTTCTATTGAAGTAAGACAAGTCTAAGCTTATTTTGTTATTGAATAAACGGAATTCCGTACCAACTTCAAATTCAGATCTTGTACCACCAATAATATTGGGGTTTGGTTGTCTACCACTAACATTAAGTCTACCAAAACCTTGGTATAATGTTCCTACACCATACACACCAGCAGTTTGGTATGCACCAGGGAAGAAAGGAGCTTGAGTATATCCAGCTCTTAACTTAGCAAATGTTACAACATCGTTTTTAGCAAACACTTCGTGAGCTAAGAAACTTAAAGAGGCTCCAAAAGTTTCAATACGGTTAGCTTCAGGGTTTGCTGTAGAAGACCAATCATATCTATATGATCCATCTAAATATAACATCTTTTTATATCCAACAGAACCTTTTACAAAAATACCATCTCTTTTAGTCTCCGTTAATCCTTGAGTTGCTCTTACCGGGTCTTTAGATCCAGCTAAGTTGTAAAAATTAGGAATAGATAAATCTCCAACAGTACTTGCAAACAAGCTATGATTAGCTATTTCAATTTTTTCAACACCCAAACTTACAGTATAATCAATATCACCGTTCATAGCAGTGTTGCTATAGTTTGCCATAGCAAAATAATCGGTTCTTTCATTATCACTAGCACCTTGGTTATAGAAAGCAGGATCTAGTAAACTTTTAGTAGTCCCTCTGTCATCATTTTGATAAGCGTTGTAAGTCTTTCTAATTTCAGCTGTAATATTTAAGTTGTCATTAAAAGTAAATGTACCTCCAACTTTTCCATAATAGGTATTCTTTCTATAGTTTCTATCATTTTCGTATGACTGGAAGTATGGTGTATCCCAATATAAAGGACGTGCGTCTCTAGGACCACGAATGTTCCAAGATACAACCTGACCATTACGCTCATAACGTCTTAAACGTTTAAAGTCTAATTGTCTTTGCCACCATTGGTTAAAGTTAGAACCTAAGTTAGCATACCCTTGATCCGGGTTGTTAAGCATATCTCTATCTTCAATATTTACATTTGCAAAAAATTCAAACTTCTCTGATATATTATAAGATAAGTTTGCAGCAAACCTAATTGATTTATTGCTAGAGTTAGGAACAATACCATTTGCTTCAATCATTGTAACTGCAGTTCTAATATTGTAATTTTCATCTGCCTTAGAAAAAGCTAGGTTTGTATTGTTAGTAAAAGCATCCTCATAAAAAGTGTTAATATCATTCTTACTAGGAGACCAAGGTCTTAATTCACCAAATTCTGGTGTTCCAGGAACCCAACTATCCCAGTGACGTACTAAAGTACCATCTAACTTAGGACCCCAACTTTCATCTGCAAAGAAATCAGGATAAAGGTCGCCATCAAAAGATGCCCACTCAGCAGGATCAGTTGCTGGGTTGTATGAGAATACATTAAATGATTGGCTATATCCACCACCATATTCATTTTGATACTCAGGTAAGTTTGTTACTTGGTTAATAGAAAATGTTTGGTCAATTTCAAACTTAGCTACACCATCTTCACCTCTTTTAGTGGTGATGATAACTACACCATTTGCTCCCTCAGGACCATAAATTGCAGTAGCAGAACCACCTTTAAGTACAGAAATATCTGCAACATCATCAGGGTTAATATCACTCGTGGCATATACTCTTACACCATCAACAACATATAAAAGGTTTGTTTCACCTCTTAATCTAATTTGAGAGTTTCCAAACGTTGTACTTGAGTTACCAACAATTTGTACACCTGCAATTTTACCAGCTAAAGCATCAGCAATATCAGTCTCTTTTGCTTTTACTAGCTCTTCACCACCAACAGATTGTTGAGAATAACCAAGTGATTTCTTTTCCCTTTTAATACCAAGGGCTGTTACTACCACCTCGTCTAACAATGCAGCATCTTCCTGCATGGTTACATTAATAGTGTTTGAAGAACCAATTGTTTGTTCAACAGTTTTAAGTCCTACATAGGTAAAAGTAAGAACATCACCAACACTTGCATTAATGGTATAGTTACCATCAAAATCCGTTTGTGTTCCATTAGTTGTACCTTTTACTAAAATGTTAACTCCAGGAAGAGGCATGCCAGAGGCATCCGAAACCGTTCCCGAAATTGTTTTTTCTTGTGCAAAGGATATTTGCACAACAAACGCTAATAGTAGCGTTAAAATTCCACTAAACTTTGTTTTCATTTTATAATTTATTTGAATTAGTCAAAGCCAAAAATCTTAATAAAAAGTTAATAAACCAATTTTTATGAGTAAAAATTTTAATTTTTTTATAAAAAAAGGGAAGAAAACCGTGAAGAATTTAGAATTTAGCATTTAAACTAAGGTGCATTTTTGAATTAGAAAATTCGAATTTTTGATCTTCAGATTTCCCAATTGCGTAGTTGAGTCTTAATACTCCAGCCTTTGTAAGAACCCCTAATCCAAATCCAAAACCGTAGAGTTTTTCGCTATAGTTTTCTAGGCTGTTATTGAGATACGCGGCGTCTGTAATAGTATGAACGTAAACTGAAGGACTTAGATTGTATCTGTATTCTAAATTTAAAAAGGCATATAAGGTTGCTAAAAGACTGTTTTCTTCAAAACCTCTTATGCTATTAATTCCCCCAAAACGTAAGAGTTCATTTGTGAAATAATCTTCTGATTGAATTCCTTGCGAATTAGCTCTAAAAAAAATGCTGTTTTTTATATTTAGATTGAAAATCTTGTAAGCGTTTACTTCATAATATGATTGGTTTGCTTTTTGGTTATTGTTTTTCCTGCTTCCAAACCCAACTTTGGCATCTAAAATAAAATTGTTAGTGAATAGTAAATTATTGTATTGTGGCTTTAATATTTGATACTGCAAATTGTAGAAGGTTGAATTGTAGTCCTCAATATTTAATAGAGGATTACCATCGATTAAGTTGTTTGATTGTATTGATGTTAAACCAGTATACAATATTTGTTGATTGTTGATTTGATAGAATAAATTAGCCGACTGGCTAACTGTTGTAAATGTTGAGTCCTTTTTAAAAATCTCAAGGTCGAGTTCTGCACCTAAAGGTGAATTGAATATGTAAGGTGCTTTTAGGTTTGCATTAAATGTTTTTTGCTCGTTTTCATCACTCTTGTAAATAATATTGATTGATTCTCCGTAGTTTAGGTTGTTGTTAAGAGTTAAATCTAAATAGCCATCAAACTCCAATTTACCAGATGTTTCATTGGTGCCAAAACCTAGAAAGCCATCAAAAATATTGCTTTTGCGTTTTTGTAAGTATAAATATACTGTAGATGAGTCTTTTGTGAATAAAATTTCTGGCTCTCTAGTTAAGCTTGTAAAAGGCAATGAATTTAGTATTTTAACTTTTTCTTTTAACGTGTTAATATTTAAAGCTTTTTCAGGCTTTAGTTTTAGATAATGCTTTAAATAGGATTTTGGGAAATTCTCATAACCCTTAACGATAACCTTGTCAATAGTTCTTTCGCTATTAGATTCAATTACCAATTCAGCGTTAAGACTTTTGTTAGTGCTGCTCTTTTTTAAAAAATCTAATTTTACCGTAGAAAATGGATAACCGTTTTCAATTAGATAAGCATTTATTTCTGTAAGAAGAGATGGGATAGTTTCTATATTGGTTTCAAAGAAAGATTCATTAGTATTTCCTATTAGTGATTTTAAGAAATCAATAGAAATGGTATTTTTATCATAGTATATATATATGGTGTGATATTTTTCACCCAATCGTATTTTACTGTGATATGTTGAGTCGTTTTCTTTTTTGGTCGAAACTATCTTATTTTCAATAAAGCCAATTTTCTGAAGATTTTCTTTTAGGTTAATGATTTCTTCTTGTAATAGTTTGAAATTTGAAAATGATTTCTTGTACCCAATAGAATCTATAACTGTAGTTTCATTGACTGTATTTCCAGAAACAATTAAAGTAAGATTTTGCGACGTCAAACCATTGATAAGGAATGTGCCATAAAGAGAGTATATAATAAGAATTCTAATTTTTTTCAAGGCTTAAATTTGAGTATAAAACTAACGGAAATAAACATTAAATAATATTGAAGAAAAATTAATTTTTAATATAGAGTGAAAATTAATTATTTAAGATTTGAATTATTCATATTAATTTCTACCTTTGCAGCCCTCTAAAGTGAGGGTTAAATAAATATTATATAGAAATATATGCCAACAATTTCACAATTAGTAAGAAAAGGAAGAGCCAAAATAACTAAGAAGAGTAAATCGGCTGCTTTAAATTCTTGTCCTCAAAGACGTGGAGTTTGTACTCGTGTTTACACTACAACACCAAAAAAACCTAACTCAGCAATGCGTAAAGTTGCAAGGGTAAGGTTAACAAATGGTAACGAAGTAAACGCATACATTCCAGGAGAAGGGCACAATTTGCAAGAGCACTCGATAGTATTAGTTAGAGGTGGAAGGGTAAAAGATTTACCAGGAGTTAGATATCACATTGTACGTGGTGCATTAGATACCGCAGGTGTCGAAGGTAGAACGCAACGTAGATCTAAGTATGGTGCTAAACGCCCTAAAAAGTAATTTAAACTTTAAGAAGAAGACATGAGAAAAAGAGCAGCGAAAAAAAGACCGCTTTTACCAGATCCAAAATTTAACGATCAGTTAGTAACTCGTTTTGTTAACATGATGATGTGGGATGGTAAAAAGTCAGTAGCTTTTAAAATTTTCTACGATGCAATAGATATTGTGGAAGAAAAGAACACAGACGAAGAAAAAACTGCCTTAGAAATATGGAAAGATGCTTTATCAAACGTTATGCCTCACGTAGAAGTGCGTAGTCGTAGAGTAGGTGGAGCAACATTTCAAATTCCAATGCAAATTCGTCCAGACCGTAAAGTTTCTACAGCAATGAAATGGCTTATTAGCTTTTCAAGAAAAAGAAACGAAAAATCTATGGCTCAAAAATTAGCAGCAGAAGTATTAGCTGCAGCTAAAGAAGAAGGAGCAGCTGTTAAGAAAAGAGTAGATACTCATAAAATGGCAGAAGCAAATAAAGCATTCTCACACTTTAGATTTTAGAAAATGGCACAAAGAGATTTAAAATATACAAGAAATATAGGTATTGCAGCACATATTGATGCTGGTAAAACTACAACTACAGAGCGTATCCTTTATTATACTGGTGTGTCTCACAAAATTGGTGAAGTACATGATGGTGCAGCGACTATGGACTGGATGGAACAAGAGCAAGAAAGAGGTATTACAATTACTTCGGCTGCTACAACTTGTACATGGCAGTTTCCATTAGAAAATGCTGAACCAACGCCTGAAACAAAAGGATATCACTTTAATATTATTGATACTCCTGGTCACGTTGATTTTACGGTTGAAGTAAACCGTTCATTACGTGTACTTGATGGTTTAGTATTCTTATTTAGTGCAGTTGATGGTGTTGAACCACAATCTGAAACTAACTGGAGATTAGCAGATAACTATAAAGTGCCACGTATTGGTTTTGTTAATAAAATGGATCGTCAAGGATCTAATTTTATGGAGGTTTGTCAGCAAGTTAAAGACATGCTGGGTTCAAATGCAGTGCCAATTGTAATGAATATTGGTGATGAAGCTGACTTTAAAGGTATTGTAGACTTAGTAAAAAATCGTGCCATTGTGTGGCATGACGAAACTCAAGGAGCTACTTTCGATGTTATCGATATTCCTGAAGAGTTAAAAGCAGAAGCTGCAGAATTAAGAGCAAAACTTATTGAAGAAGTTGCGACTTACGATGAGAATTTATTAGAAAAATTCATGGAAGATGAAGATTCTATTACCGAGGACGAAGTGCATGCTGCACTTAGAGCTGCTGTAATGGATATGGCAATCATTCCTATGATTTGCGGGTCTGCATTTAAGAATAAAGGTGTGCAATTCTTATTAGATGCTGTGTGTCGTTACTTACCTTCTCCAGTAGATAAAGAAGGTATCGTAGGGATTAATCCAGATACAGAACAAGAAGAAATACGTAAACCAGATGTAAAGGAGCCGTTTGCTGCTTTAGCATTCAAGATTGCTACAGATCCTTTTGTTGGTCGTTTAGCATTTTTCCGTGCCTACTCTGGTCGTTTAGACGCAGGTTCTTATATTTTGAACAATCGTTCAGGTAAAAAAGAACGTATATCACGTATTTATCAAATGCACTCTAATAAGCAAAATGCAATCGATTTTATCGAAGCAGGAGATATTGGAGCTGCGGTAGGCTTTAAAGATATTAAGACTGGGGACACTATGTCTGATGAAAAACATCCTATTGTTTTAGAATCTATGGACTTTCCAGATCCAGTAATTGGTATTGCTGTGGAGCCTAAGACTAAAGCAGATGTTGATAAATTAGGTATGTCTTTAGCAAAATTAGCTGAAGAAGACCCGACATTTACAGTAAGAACAGACGAAGCTTCAGGACAGACAATTATTTCTGGAATGGGAGAGCTTCACTTAGATATTATTGTTGACCGTTTACGTCGCGAGTTTAAGGTAGAGGTAAACCAAGGTCAACCGCAAGTTGAGTACAAAGAAGCTATTACTCAAACTGCAGACCATAGAGAGGTTTACAAAAAACAATCTGGTGGTCGTGGTAAGTTTGCTGATATTGTATTTACCCTTGAGCCAGCAGATGAAGGTGCAACAGGTCTTCAATTTGAATCAATCATTAAAGGTGGTAACGTTCCTAAAGAATTTATCCCTTCAATTGAAAAAGGATTTAAAATGGCAATGGTAAATGGTCCATTAGCAGGTTACGAAGTTGATGCTATGAAAGTAACATTGAAAGATGGGTCTTATCATGATGTTGATTCGGATCAATTATCATTCGAATTAGCTGCAAAACTTGGATTTAAAAATGCTGCAAAAGCTGCAAAAGCTGTAATAATGGAACCTATTATGAAACTTGAGGTAATTACTCCTGAAGAAAACATGGGTGATATTGTTGGAGATTTAAACAGAAGAAGAGGTCAAGTAAGTGATATGGGAGATAGAGCAGGAGCTAAAACAGTAAAAGCAACTGTGCCATTATCTGAAATGTTTGGTTATGTAACAACATTAAGAACATTATCATCAGGTCGTGCAACATCAACTATGGAATTTTCACACTATGCTGAAACTCCTTCAAATATTTCAGAAGAAGTAATTAAAGCTGCTAAAGGCGTTGAATCGTAAATCTTAAGAAAATGAGTCAAAAAATCAGAATAAAATTAAAATCTTACGATCACAATTTAGTAGACAAATCTGCTGAGAAGATTGTAAAAACAGTAAAAAGTACAGGTGCTGTAGTAACTGGACCAATTCCATTACCAACACACAAGAAAATTTTCACTGTATTACGTTCACCACACGTAAATAAGAAGTCTAGAGAACAATTTCAATTAAGCTCTTACAAGAGGTTATTAGATATTTACTCTTCATCTTCTAAAACAATTGACGCTCTAATGAAGTTAGAGTTGCCAAGTGGTGTTGAAGTAGAAATTAAAGTTTAAGTATAAACTTACATGTCCTAAGCTGCGAGCGAAGGAAAAACGGTAAAAATACAATTCAAGGTCGAATGTATTTTCGACCTTGAATTTTAAATAACAAATAGTAATAATTAATAATAAATAATATGTCTGGGTTAATTGGAAAAAAAATCGGAATGACCAGCATTTTTGATGAAAACGGGAAGAATATTCCTTGTACAGTAATCGAAGCTGGACCATGCGTTGTTACCCAAGTCAGAACTGAAGAAGTTGATGGTTATAATGCCCTTCAACTTGGTTTCGATGACAAGACAGAGAAAAATGCTACTAAAGCTGACATAGGTCACGCTAAAAAAGCAGGTACTTCTGTTAAAAGAAAAGTCGCGGAATTTAAAGGTTTTGATGAGGAGTACAAATTAGGTGATAAGATAACAGTAGAGCACTTTGTAGAAGGTGAGTTTGTTGATGTTGCTGCAACCTCAAAAGGTAAAGGATTTCAAGGCGTTGTAAAACGTCACGGATTTGCTGGTGTAGGTCAAGCTACTCACGGTCAACATAACCGTTTAAGAGCGCCAGGTTCTATTGGAGCTGCATCGTATCCTGCAAGAGTTTTCAAAGGAATGAAAATGGCAGGACGAATGGGTGGTGAAAAAGTGAAAGTTCAAAATTTAAGAGTTTTAAAAGTAGTAGCAGATAAAAATCTACTTGTGGTTAAAGGATGTATTCCTGGACACAAAAACGCTTATGTAACAATTCAGAAGTAATGAAGGTAGCAGTTTTAGATATTAAAGGAAAAGACACAGGAAGAAAGGTAGACCTTTCTAAAAATGTGTTCGCTATAGAGCCAAATAATCATGCTGTTTACTTAGATGTTAAGCAATATCTTGCTAATCAACGTCAAGGAACACATAAGGCAAAGGAAAGAGCTGAAATTACAGGAAGTACACGTAAGATTAAGAAACAAAAAGGAACAGGTACAGCTCGTGCAGGTTCTATAAAGTCTGGTGTATTTAAAGGTGGTGGACGTATGTTCGGACCAAGACCAAGAAACTATAGTTTCAAATTAAATAAAAACGTGAAGCGTTTAGCTAGAAAATCAGCATTGTCAATCAAGGCTGGAGAGAAGGCAATTACAGTTTTGGAAGACTTCAATTTTGATGCTCCAAAAACTAAAAACTTCACAGCTGTATTAAAGGCTTTAGACCTAGAAAACAAAAAATCTTTGTTTGTGTTGGGAGCGTCAAATAATAATGTATATTTGTCGTCACGCAATTTAAAAGGGTCTGAAGTTATAAATAGCTCAGAATTAAGTACTTATAAGATTTTAAATGCAAATCAAGTAATACTTTTGGAAAGCTCTTTAGAAGGAATTGAATCGAATTTAAGTAAATAAGAAAACCATGAGTATCTTAATTAAACCTATAATCACAGAAAAGGCAACAAACGATAGCGAGTTAAACAACCGCTATACTTTTCAAGTGAACAAAAAGGCGAACAAGGTAGAAATCAAAAAAGCAGTGGAAACTGTTTATGGTGTTTCTGTTGAAAAAGTTCGTACTATAAATGTCCGTCCAGATAGGAAGACTAAGTTTACTAAAACTGGTGTTCAACATGGTAAAACAAATGCTGTTAAAAAAGCAATTGTACAACTGGCGGAAGGTGAGACGATTGATTTATATGCTAATATGTAATTAGACAAAAAAAATGTCAGTAAGAAAATTAAAACCGATCACACCAGGACAGCGATTTAGAGTAGTAAATGGATTTGACGCCATTACTACTGATAAGCCGGAGAAAAGTTTATTAGCTCCGAATAAAAGGTCTGGTGGTAGAAACAGTCAAGGAAAAATGACCATGCGCTATAAAGGTGGAGGTCATAAAAAGAGGTACCGTATAATCGATTTTAAGCGAAACAAGACAGGGATTCCTGCCGAAGTAGCTTCAATAGAATACGACCCAAACAGAACAGCGTTTATCGCATTATTGAATTATCAAGATGGTGAGAAGCGTTACATTGTTGCTCAAAATGGACTACAAGTTGGGCAAAAAATAGTATCTGGAGAAGGTAGTGTTGCACCAGAAATTGGAAATGCAATGCCACTTAGTGAAATCCCTTTAGGAACAATTATTTCTTGTATAGAGTTGCGACCAGGACAAGGAGCTGTTATGGCTCGTAGTGCTGGAGCATTTGCTCAATTAATGGCAAGAGATGGTAAGTTTGCAACGGTTAAATTGCCATCAGGTGAAACAAGATTAATTCTTGCTAATTGTATGGCTACAATTGGAGTAGTGTCAAACTCAGATCATCAATTATTAGTATCTGGTAAAGCAGGTAGAAGTAGATGGTTAGGAAGACGCCCAAGAACAAGACCAGTAGTAATGAATCCAGTCGATCATCCAATGGGTGGTGGTGAAGGTAAATCTTCAGGAGGACATCCACGTTCTAGAAATGGAATACCAGCTAAAGGATATAGAACACGTTCTAAGACCAAAGCAAGTAATAAATATATTGTTGAACGTAGAAAGAAATAATAAATCATGGCAAGATCATTAAAAAAAGGACCTTACGTTCATTATAAATTAGAAAGAAAAGTAGCTGCTAACGTTGAAGCTAACAAGAAAACTGTTATCAAAACTTGGTCAAGAGCAAGTATGATTACTCCAGATTTCGTTGGACAAACAATCGCAGTTCATAATGGCCGCCAATTTGTACCAGTATATGTTACTGAAAACATGGTAGGACATAAATTAGGAGAATTTTCACCAACAAGATCGTTTAGAGGTCATGCAGGTGCTAAAAATAAAGGTAAAAAATAAGAGCTATGGGAAGTCGTAAAAAACAAATGGCAGACGCTATTAAGGAAGGGAAAAAGCAAGTTGCTTTTGCTAAGCTTAATAACTGTCCTACGTCACCAAGAAAAATGCGCTTAGTAGCCGATTTAGTAAGAGGTGAAAAGGTAGAAAAAGCACTTAATATCTTAAGATTCAGTCAAAAAGAAGCATCTCGTCGTTTAGAAAAGTTGTTATTGTCTGCAGTTGCAAACTGGCAAGCTAAAAACGAAGATGCCGATATTGAAGAGGCAGAATTATTTGTAAAAGAGATTAGAGTTGATGGAGGAGCGATGTTAAAAAGATTGCGTCCAGCACCTCAAGGTCGTGCACATAGAATTAGAAAAAGATCTAATCACGTAACACTCGTGCTTGGAGCTAATAATAACACACAAAGCAATTAATAAATGGGACAAAAGACAAATCCAATAGGAAATCGCCTTGGAATTATCAGAGGATGGGAATCTAACTGGTATGGAGGAAATGATTATGGAGATAAACTTGCTGAAGACGACAAAATCAGAAAGTATGTGTTTGCACGTTTATCAAAAGCTAGTGTGTCGAGAGTAATCATCGAAAGAACTCTTAAACTTGTAACCGTTACTATCACTACTGCTAGACCTGGTATTATTATCGGTAAAGGTGGACAAGAGGTAGACAAGTTAAAAGAAGAGCTTAAAAAGATTACAGGTAAAGAAGTTCAATTGAACATCTTTGAAATTAAACGTCCAGAATTAGATGCATATTTGGTAGCATCAAGTGTTGCTCGTCAAATTGAAAATCGTATTTCATACAAACGTGCAATCAAGATGGCTATTCAGGCTGCAATGCGTATGAATTCTGAAGGTATTAAAATTCAAATTAGTGGTCGTTTAAATGGTGCCGAAATGGCACGTAGCGAACATTATAAAGATGGGAGAATTCCTTTATCAACATTTAGAGCCGACATTGATTATGCTTTAGTTGAAGCTCACACTACTTATGGTAGGTTGGGTATTAAAGTATGGATCATGAAAGGTGAAGTATATGGTAAAAGAGAACTTTCTCCGCTTGTTGGTTTATCTAAGAAGCAAGGAAAAGGTGGACGTGGTGGAAACAAAGGAAACCAACGTCGTAGAAAGTAATTTTTTAAATTAAAGAAAAATGTTACAACCAAAAAGAACAAAATTTCGTAAGCAGCAAAAAGGGCGCATGAAAGGTAACTCTGGAAGAGGTCACTTGCTTTCAAGCGGAATGTTTGGTATAAAATCGTTAGACTCGAAGTTTATTACTTCTCGTCAAATTGAAGCAGCACGTATAGCCGCTACACGTTATATGAAAAGAGAAGGGCAGTTATGGATTAAAATATTTCCAGACAAGCCTATCACAAAGAAACCTCTTGAAGTACGTATGGGTAAAGGTAAAGGTGCCGTAGAATATTGGGCAGCTGTTGTTAAACCAGGAAGAGTTTTATTTGAAGTAGGAGGTGTGCCATTAGACATTGCAAAAGAAGCATTGCGTTTAGCTGCACAAAAACTTCCAGTTAAAACTAAGTTTATTATCGCTAGAGATTACGAAGCTTAATTTATTGATATTATGAAACAATCAGAAATTAAAGAACTATCTACTGCTGAGTTACAAGAAAAACTTAGTGAAACTAAAAAGAGTTATACAGACCTTAAATTGGCTCATGCTATATCTCCTCTTGAAAACCCAATCCAGTTACGTACTGTAAGACGTAATGTAGCAAGATTGGCAACAGAGTTAACTAAAAGAGAAGTACAATAATTGTATTCGGCTGAAAGATGGAAAAAAGAAATTTAAGAAAAGAACGTATAGGAGTTGTTACTAGTAACAAAATGATGAAATCAATTGTGGTTTCTGAGGTTAAAAAAGTAAAGCACCCTATGTATGGAAAGTTCGTGTTAAAGACAAAGAAATATGTTGCACACGACGAAACAAACGACTGTAACGAAGGAGATACTGTAAGAATCATGGAAACAAGACCTTTAAGTAAATCTAAGTGTTGGAGACTAGTAGAAATAATTGAAAGAGCTAAGTAATTATGGTACAACAAGAATCAAGATTAAAAGTAGCTGATAACACTGGGGCAAAGGAAGTTTTAACTATCCGTGTTCTAGGTGGTACAAAGAGAAGATACGCTTCTGTTGGTGACAAAATTGTTGTTACTGTAAAAGATGCAACTCCTAATGGTAGTATTAAAAAGGGAGCTGTTTCTACAGCAGTAGTTGTTCGTACTGTAAAAGAAGTTAGAAGACCAGATGGTTCATACATACGTTTCGACGATAATGCATGTGTCCTTTTAAACCCTACGGGAGAAATGAGAGGAACTCGTGTATTTGGACCAGTTGCTAGAGAACTTCGTGATAAGCAATTCATGAAAATTGTATCATTAGCACCAGAGGTGCTTTAATGCAAAATATTACAATGGGAAAGTTTAAAATAAAATCAGGAGATACAGTGCAAGTAATTGCTGGAGACCATAAAGGATCTGAAGGTAAAGTGCTTAAAGTATTGACCGATAAGAATAAAGCGATAGTAGAAGGTATCAATATGGTGAAAAAGCATATGAAACCAAGCGCTGATAATCCTCAAGGAGGAATCGTAGAAAAAGAAGCTGCTATTCAAATTTCTAACTTATCGTTGTTAAACTCAAAAGGAGAAACAACAAGAGTTGGATACAGAATGGAAGGCGATAAGAAAGTGAGATTTGCTAAAAAATCTAATGAAGTAATTTAATGGTTATGGCTTATATTCCAAGATTAAAACAAGAGTACAAGGACAAGATTGTTTCTGCTCTTACAGAAGAGTTCGGATATAAAAATGTAATGCAAGTACCAAAACTTTCTAAGATAGTAATATCTAGAGGTGTAGGTGGTGCAGTTGCAGATAAAAAGTTAATAGATTATTCTATTGACGAAATCAGTAGAATATCTGGACAAAAAGCAGTAGCTACAATATCTAAAAAAGATGTTGCATCATTTAAATTACGTAAAGGTATGCCAATTGGTGTAAAAGTTACTTTAAGAGGTGAGCAAATGTATGAGTTTTTAGATCGTTTAGTAACATCTTCATTACCACGTGTAAGAGATTTTAACGGTATAAAAGCAACTGGATTTGACGGTAGAGGTAACTACAATTTAGGAGTTACTGAGCAAATCATTTTTCCTGAAATCGATATCGATAAGGTAAATAAAATTGCAGGTATGGATATTACTTTTGTAACAACTGCCGAAACCGATAAAGAAGCAAAATCATTATTAACAGAACTAGGACTACCTTTTAAAAAAAACTAAGTTATGGCTAAAGAATCAATGAAAGCCCGCGAGGTGAAAAGAGCAAAAACAGTAGCTAAATATGCAGCAAAACGTAAAGCTTTAAAAGAAGCTGGAGATTATGAAGCATTACAAAAGCTACCAAAAAATGCTTCTCCAATTCGCATGCATAACAGATGTAAACTAACAGGAAGACCTAAAGGTTATATGAGAACATTTGGAATTTCTCGTGTTACATTTCGTGAAATGGCTAACCAAGGATTAATTCCAGGAGTAAAAAAAGCAAGTTGGTAAAATTATAAATTGATTAAAGGTTTAACATAAGTTAAAAACCATAATCGCAAATTAATAACTATGTATACAGATCCAGTAGCGGATTATTTAACAAGAATTAGAAATGCTGTTGCAGCTAACCATAGAGTGGTTGAGATTCCTGCTTCTAATTTAAAGAAAGAAATCACTAAAATATTATTCGATCAAGGATATATTTTAAGTTACAAGTTCGACGATTCTTCTGTACAAGGAACTATTAAAATAGCGCTTAAGTACACAAAAGAAACCAAAGAACCTGTAATAAAAAAGATTCAAAGAATAAGTAAACCAGGTTTACGTAAATACGCAAGTTCAAAAGAATTACCACGTATTCTTAATGGTCTTGGAATTGCCATTGTCTCTACTTCTCATGGAGTAATGACAGGTAAACAAGCACAAAGAGAAAATGTTGGTGGTGAAGTATTGTGTTACGTATACTAATTTAAAGCCCAAAAGAAATGTCAAGAATAGGAAATAATCCAGTAGCCATTCCAGAAGGCGTAACAGTTGATATTAAAGAAAATGTCGTGACTGTTAAAGGTAAATTAGGAGAGTTAACACAAAACTACGATTCTATAGAAATAAAAGTTGAAGATGGTAATATTATGGTTACTCGTTCTTCTGACACTAAAGATCAAAAAGAAAAGCACGGTCTATACAGATCATTAATGCATAATATGATTGAAGGTGTATCTAAAGGATGGACTAAAGAATTAGAGTTAGTAGGAGTAGGATATAGAGCAAGTAATCAAGGTCAAAAACTTGATTTAGCTTTAGGTTTTTCTCACAATATTGTTTTAGACATTGCTCCAGAAGTAAAAGTTGAAACAATATCAGAAAAAGGAAAGAATCCTATAGTGAAGTTAACATCTTTTGACAAGCAATTGGTAGGTCAAGTAGCGGCAAAAATTCGTGGATTTAGACCACCAGAGCCTTATAAAGGAAAAGGTGTTAAGTTTGTTGGAGAGGAAATTAGAAGAAAAGCAGGTAAATCAGCATAATAAGTAAGTTATGGCATTATCAAAGAACGATAGAAGACAAAGAATACAAAACAGAATTCGTAAAGTAGTTTCTGGTACAGAAGCTAGACCAAGATTATCTGTTTTTAGAAGTAATAAAGAAATTTATGCTCAAATAGTTGACGATGTAACTGGTAAAACTATCAGTGCTGCATCTTCAAGAGATAAAGACGTTAGTTCTACTAAAGGAACAAAAACAGAAGTTGCTGCTTTAGTAGGTAAAAGTATTGCTGAAAAAGCTTTAAAAGCTGGTGTAAAAACAATCTCTTTCGATAGAGGAGGCTATTTATACCATGGTAGAGTAAAATCATTAGCCGAAGGAGCTAGAGAAGCAGGACTTAAATTCTAAGAAATTATGTATCAGAAATACAAAAGCGCAGAGTTAGTAAAACCAAGTGGATTAGATCTTAAAGATCGGTTGGTTGGTGTGCAAAGAGTTACAAAAGTAACAAAAGGTGGTAGAGCATTTGGTTTCTCGGCAATCGTAGTGGTTGGTGACGAAGCAGGTGTTGTAGGACACGGTTTAGGAAAATCTAAAGATGTTGCTAGTGCAATTGCAAAAGCAGTAGAAGATGCTAAGAAAAACTTAGTTAGAATTCCTATTATTAAAGGAACATTACCTCATGAACAAAAAGGTAAATTTGGTGGAGCAAGAGTAAACATTATTCCTGCAGCACCTGGTACAGGAGTTATTGCTGGTGGAGCTGTAAGAACAGTTTTAGAAGCAGTAGGTGTTCATGATGTATTATCAAAATCTCAAGGTTCTTCAAACCCTCACAATGTTGTAAAAGCAACGTTTGATGCTTTATTGCAATTAAGAGATGCTAAAGTCATTGCTAAGAATAGAGGAATTTCTTTAGAAAAAGTTTTTAACGGATAATTAAGGATATCATGGCAAAAATTAAAGTAACAAAACAAAAAAGTGCGATCAACCGTACCCAAAGACAAAAAAGAACGCTAGTAGCTCTTGGTCTTAAAAAGATTGGTCAAACTGTAGAACACGACGCCACACCAAATATCCTTGGTATGGTTAATAAAGTTAAACATTTAGTTTCTGTAGAGGAAGCTTAAAAATATAAACTGAAATGGATTTAAGTAATTTAAAACCTGCAGAAGGTTCAGTTAACAATAATGCTAAACGCGTTGGTCGCGGACAAGGTTCTGGAAAAGGTGGCACTGCAACAAGAGGTCATAAAGGAGCGAAATCTCGTTCTGGTTATTCTAGAAAATTAGGTTTTGAAGGTGGGCAAATGCCACTTCAAAGACGTGTGCCAAAGTTTGGTTTTACTAACATTAACCGTAAAGAATATCAAGGGATTAACCTAGATACTTTACAACAAATGGTTGACGATAAAAAAATAAAAGGTACTGTAGATTTAGATACATTTGCTGCATTCCGTTTAGCTGGTAAAAACGACCTAGTTAAAATTTTAGGAAGAGGCGAATTAAAAGCTAAATTGAAAGTATCTGCTCATAAATTTACTGCTTCAGCAAAAGCTGCAATCGAAGCTGCTGGAGGAGAAGCTGTAACTTTATAAAAAAAAGCCCAACTAGAAGATGAAATTTATAGAGACTTTAAAAAATGTTTGGAAAATAACGGAACTAAAAGATAGAATCATTCTTACTTTAGGGATGCTTTTAGTATACCGTTTTGGAGCACAAGTTGTTCTACCTGGTATTGATGCTGCCCAATTAGGTGGTTTACAAGATACTGCTGAAGGTGGTTTACTGGGTTTGCTTAACGCCTTTACAGGTGGAGCCTTTGCAAATGCTTCAGTTTTTGCTTTAGGTATTATGCCATATATTTCGGCTTCGATTGTAGTACAGCTAATGGGAATAGCGATTCCTTATTTACAAAAACTACAAAAAGAAGGTGCTAGTGGTCAAAAGAAAATTACACAAATAACACGATGGTTGACTATTGCTATATGTTTAGTTCAGGCACCAGGTTATTTAGTAAGTTTGCCTTCTTTAGGAATACCTCAGGAAGCATTTTTATTAGGTCAAGGAGGTTTATTTTATTTCTCTTCAATTGTAATATTAGTAACAGGCTGTATTTTTGCAATGTGGCTAGGTGAAAAAATTACAGATAAAGGAATTGGTAATGGTATATCTATTTTAATTATGGTAGGTATTATTGCTACATTGCCTGTGTCTTTTGTACAAGAATATGCTGCAAGAGTTACTGAGTCTAATGGAGGATTAATTATGATTCTTATTGAACTTGTAATCTGGATGCTTATTATTCTAGCATCAGTATTATTAGTAATGGCAGTTCGTAAAATTGCAGTACAGTATGCACGTAGAACGGCTTCTGGTGGTTATGAGAAAAATGTGTTTGGATCAAGACAGTACATACCATTAAAATTAAATGCATCTGGAGTAATGCCAATTATATTTGCTCAGGCAATTATGTTTGTACCTGGATTAATTGGTGGAATGGATTTTATGAAAGATTCTACAGCAGGTCAATGGATGGTAACTAATTTCCAAGATATGTTTGGTTTATGGTACAACATAGTATTTGCATTATTGATTATAGTATTTACATATTTCTATACAGCAATTACGGTACCTACAAATAAAATGGCAGATGACTTAAAACGTAGTGGTGGTTTTATTCCAGGGATTCGTCCAGGGACTGAAACATCAGAGTACTTAGATAAAATAATGTCGCAAATTACATTACCAGGGTCTATATTCTTGGCACTAATTGCAGTGTTCCCTGCATTTATAGTTAAGCTAATGGATGTACAACCGGGTTGGGCATTGTTCTTTGGAGGTACTTCACTACTAATTATGGTTGGAGTTGCAATTGATACGATGCAGCAAGTGAATTCATACTTGTTGAATAAACATTATGATGGCTTGATGAAGACAGGTAAAAATAGAAAAGGCTAAAACCTAATTACTATGGCAAAACAAGCAGCAATAGAACAAGACGGAACAATTATTGAAGCATTATCAAATGCCATGTTTCGTGTTGAATTAGAAAATGGTCACATTGTGACAGCGCATATTTCTGGTAAAATGCGTATGC
The DNA here is from genome assembly GCA_023015825.1 of Flavobacteriaceae bacterium S0862. Lineage (GTDB taxonomy): Bacteria > Bacteroidota > Bacteroidia > Flavobacteriales > Flavobacteriaceae > Pontimicrobium. Next base: position 142,036 of record JALKAW010000001.1, read on the forward strand.
ATTATATTAAGTTATTACCAGGAGACAAAGTGAAATTAGAAATGAGTCCTTACGATTTAACTAAGGCTCGCATAACTTATAGATACTAATACGATGAAACCGTAAGGTTACGTCTTACAATAGTAGGAAATAAACAATACAAGATGAAAGTAAGAGCATCAGTAAAAAAACGTAGCGCAGATTGTAAAATCGTGCGTAGAAAAGGTAGACTTTACGTCATTAACAAAAAGAATCCTAGATTCAAACAAAGACAAGGGTAATTATGGCAAGAATTGCAGGTGTAGACATACCAAAACAAAAAAGAGGAGTTATCTCTTTAACTTATATCTACGGAGTAGGTAGAAGTAGAGCAAAAGAAATTTTAGCTACTGCTAAAGTTGACGAAAGTACTAAAGTTCAAGACTGGACCGACGACGAAATTGGAGCAATCCGTGACGCAGTAGGTGCATTTAAAATTGAAGGTGAATTACGTTCTGAAACACAATTAAACATTAAGCGATTAATGGATATTGGATGTTATAGAGGTATTCGTCATAGAGCTGGTCTTCCATTAAGAGGACAACGTACTAAAAACAACTCTAGAACTAGAAAAGGTAGAAGAAAAACAGTTGCTAACAAGAAAAAAGTAACTAAATAATAAGTAGGAAATGGCAAAGTCAAGTACTAAAAAACGTAAAGTTATAGTAGAATCTACTGGAGAAGCACACATTACTGCTTCTTTTAATAACATTATCATTTCTCTTACCAACAAAAAAGGTGACGTAATTTCTTGGTCATCAGCTGGTAAAATGGGATTTAGAGGATCTAAGAAAAACACACCTTACGCTGCACAATTAGCAGCTGAGGATGCTTTAAACGTTGCTAAAGAAGCAGGTTTAAAGAAAGTGAAAGTGTACGTTAAAGGTCCAGGTAATGGTAGAGAATCTGCTATCAGATCAATTCATAATGGTGGTATTGAAGTTACAGAAATTATCGATGTAACTCCAACACCTCACAATGGATGTAGACCTCCTAAACGTAGAAGAGTTTAATCTGAATTATTTCAGATTCTTTATAGAATTTAATAAAAACAAGTATCAACGAGAGGGCAACGATTATCGAAGGATAAGATTAAGACCTTAATTCATAATCACTCTCATAATAAATTAAAAATGGCAAGATATACTGGTCCTAAAACTAAAATAGCACGTAAATTCGGAGAAGCTATTTTTGGAGAAGATAAATCTTTTGAAAAAAGAAATTATCCTCCAGGTCAACACGGAAACGCAAGACGTCGTGGAAAAAAATCTGAATATGCTATCCAATTAATGGAGAAGCAAAAAGCAAAATATACTTACGGTATTTTAGAGCGTCAATTTAGAAACATGTTTAAGCAAGCAACAGCAGCTCCTGGAATTACAGGTGAGGTTTTGTTACAATTATGTGAATCTAGATTAGACAACGTTGTTTATAGAATGGGACTATCTCGTTCTAGAAGAGGAGCAAGACAATTAGTTTCTCACAGACATGTTACTGTAAACGGAAACATTGTAAACATACCATCTTATTCTTTAAAAGCAGGAGATGTTGTTGCAGTTAGAGAGAAGTCAAAATCTCTAGAGGCTATTGATAGTGCATTATCTGCATCATCAAGTGTCTATGAATGGATTACATGGAATAACGATACTATGCAAGGAACTTATGTTTCAGTTCCTGAAAGAATTCAAATTCCTGAGAACATCAACGAGCAATTCATAGTAGAATTATATTCTAAATAATAAATTAATCACATTGGTATTCAGCCAAAGGATCTATTTGTATTTCTTCACACATTAAGATCGCGCAACTGAATAACAATTAAAACGAAGAAAAAATGGCAATATTAAATTTTCAGAAGCCCGATAAAGTAATCATGATTGATTCTACGGATTCTCAAGGTAAATTCGAATTTAGACCTTTAGAACCTGGATATGGATTAACAGTTGGAAATGCTTTAAGAAGAGTATTACTTTCATCTTTAGAGGGATTTGCGATTACTTCTGTTAGAACTGAAGGAGTAGAGCATGAGTTCTCTACTATTGCAGGCGTAGTAGAAGATGTAACAGAAATTATTCTTAACTTAAAACAAGTACGTTTTAAACGTCAAATAGACGAAATAGACAACGAATCAGTATCTATTTCAATCTCAGGACAAGAACAAATTACTGCAGGTGATTTCCAAAAATTTATTTCAGGATTCCAAGTTTTAAACTCAGATTTAGTAATCTGTAACTTAGATCCTAAAGTAAGTATCAATATGGAAATTACTATAGAAAAAGGTAGAGGGTATGTACCAGCTGAAGAAAACAAAAAAGCTACAGCGCCAATGGGAACTATCTTTACAGATTCTATTTACACACCAATAAAAAATGTCAAGTATAGCGTTGAGAACTTTCGTGTAGAGCAAAAAACAGATTACGAAAAACTGGTTTTTGAAATCGATACAGACGGTTCAATCAACCCTCAAGATGCATTAACTGAAGCAGCAAAAATATTAATTCACCACTTCATGTTATTCTCTGATGAGCGTATCACTCTTGAAGCGGATGAAATTGCACAAACTGAAACTTATGATGAAGAATCACTTCACATGAGGCAGTTGCTCAAAACTAAGTTAATCGATATGGATTTATCTGTACGTGCACTTAACTGTTTAAAAGCTGCTGAAGTAGATACATTAGGAGACTTAGTATCATTCAATAAAAATGACCTTATGAAGTTTCGTAACTTTGGTAAGAAGTCTTTAACTGAGCTTGAAGAGCTTGTAAATGTTAAAGGTTTAAACTTCGGAATGGACTTAAGTAAGTATAAATTAGATAAAGATTAATTAATCATATTTTGCTCTCCCGACGATTACAGTCTGGATTTGGTAGCAAGATGATAAAACAAATGTCATGAGACACGGAAAAAAATTCAATCACTTAGGAAGACAAACAGCACATAGAAAAGCAATGTTAGCAAATATGGCTTGTTCTTTAATAGAGCACAAGCGAATTAACACTACTGTTGCAAAAGCAAAAGCGTTGAAGCAATTTGTTGAACCAATGATTACAAAATCAAAGGAAGATACAACGCATAACAGACGTATTGTTATGTCACGCTTAAGACAAAAAGAAGCTGTTGCTGAACTTTTTAGAGAAGTAGCTGCTAAGGTTGGCGATCGTCCAGGAGGTTATACAAGAATTATTAAACTTGGTAATCGTCTAGGTGATAATGCTGATATGGCAATGATAGAGCTTGTAGATTATAATGAAATCTACAACGCTGGTAAAGAAAAGAAGAAAACAACAAGAAGAAGTAGAAGAGGTGGTAAGAAAGCTGCTCCTGCTACTCCAATTGCTGAAACAAAAGCTACTAACGAAGAAGAATAAATGTTAATAAGCTTTAATAAAATAGAGGATAAACTTTTTTAGTTTATCCTTTTTTTATACAATTTTGCGAAACCTTTTTTAAATAGCATATGAAATACAATAAACTTAGAAAAGCCTTAATACTATTAGCCGACGGAACAATATTCCATGGTAAATCTGTTGGAAACAAAGAAGGAACAGCCTTTGGGGAAGTTTGCTTCAATACTGGAATGACTGGATATCAAGAGATTTTCACTGACCCTTCTTATTTTGGACAGTTAATGGTAACTACAAATGCACACATAGGGAACTATGGAGTAAACGATCAGGAAGTTGAATCAGATTCGATTAAAATAGCAGGTTTAATTTGTAAAAACTTTAGCTATGATTATTCACGTGAGGATTCCAATGGGTCTCTAGAGGATTTTTTCAACAAAAACAATCTATTTGCCATTTCTGATGTTGACACTAGAGCATTAGTGAGTTATATTCGAGATAATGGCGCAATGAATGCTGTAATTTCAACAGATGTTGATAATGTTGAAGGATTAAAAGAACAACTAGCAAGCATTCCGAATATGGAAGGTTTAGAATTGGCTTCAAAAGTATCTACCAAAGAGCCTTATTATTTTGGTGAAGAAAATGCAACCTATAAAATTGCAGCGCTAGATATTGGCATTAAAAAAAATATTCTTCGAAATTTAGCAAAGCGTGATGCTTACATAAAAGTGTTTCCTTATAATTCTAAATTTGAAGAATTAGAAGCGTTTGAGCCAGACGGTTATTTTTTGTCTAATGGCCCTGGAGATCCAGAACCTTTGGTTGAAGCACAAGAAGTAGCAAAAGAAATTATAAAGAGAGATTTACCATTATTTGGTATTTGTCTTGGACATCAAGTAATAGCATTGGCAAATGGTATCTCTACTTATAAAATGCATAATGGACATAGAGGCATAAATCACCCTGTAAAAAACTTAGAAACTGGTAAGGGAGAAATCACCTCTCAAAATCACGGATTTGCAGTTAATAGAGAAGAAGCTGAAGCAAATAAAGATTTAAAAGTGACACATTTGCATTTAAATGACGATACTGTTGCTGGTTTAGCAATGAAGAATAAAAACTGTTTTTCGGTACAGTATCATCCAGAAGCAAGTCCTGGACCACATGATTCAATGTATTTGTTTGATCAGTTTATAGAAAATATAAAAGCAAAATAACCATAAGGCAGTGTGAAAACATTGCCTTTTTGTTTACTAAAACGTTTTAGCTGAAAATTGAACTAATAATAATTAGCTAAAGTGTTTTTGGTTTTACAATTTTGTAAATTTGAAAATTCAATTAAGGCAACATAAATAAGATATAATGAGTATAATAGTAGACATTCACGCAAGGCAAATTTTTGATTCAAGAGGAAACCCAACGGTTGAAGTTGATGTAATTACTGAAAATGGCATTTTAGGTAGAGCAGCGGTGCCTTCTGGAGCATCTACAGGAGAACACGAAGCAGTTGAACTTCGTGATGGAGGAAATGCTTATATGGGAAAAGGTGTTTTAAAAGCAGTTGAAAATGTCAATACTATTTTGGCACAAGAATTATTAGGAGCTTCAGTGTTTGAACAAAACCTAATTGATCAAACCATGAACGATTTAGATGGTACTCCAAATAAAGCAAAGCTTGGTGCTAATGCCATTTTAGGAGTGTCTTTAGCAGTAGCTAAGGCAGCAGCTAATGAATTAGGAATGCCTTTATACCGTTATGTTGGTGGTGTATCTGCTAATACGCTTCCCCTTCCTATGATGAATATTATCAATGGTGGGTCACATAGTGATGCGCCAATTGCCTTTCAAGAGTTTATGGTAATGCCTGTAAAAGCAAATAATTTCACTCAAGCAATGCAAATGGGTTCTGAAATTTTCCATCACTTAAAAAAAGTATTACACGATAGAAACTTAAGTACAGCAGTTGGTGACGAAGGGGGTTTTGCACCTAACTTAGAAGGCGGAACAGAAGATGCCTTAGAAACCATTGCAAAAGCAACTGCAAATGCTGGATATAAGTTAGGTGATGATGTAATGATCGCGTTGGACTGTGCTGCAGCTGAGTTTTACAAAGATGGAAAATACGATTATAAAATTTTTGAAGGAGATAAAGGCCTTGTTAGATCCTCTCAAGAACAAGCAGAATACTTAGAAGAGCTTTGCAATAAGTATCCAATCATTTCTATTGAAGATGGTATGGATGAGAACGATTGGGAAGGTTGGAAAACATTAACCGAAAAAGTGGGAGACAAAGTCCAATTGGTTGGAGATGATTTGTTTGTAACAAATGTAGAGCGATTATCAAAAGGGATTAATAATGGTATAGCCAACTCTATTCTAATAAAGGTAAACCAAATAGGAACTCTTACCGAAACTATTGCTGCGGTTAATATGGCTCATAATGCAGGTTATACATCAGTAATGTCACATAGATCAGGAGAAACCGAAGATAATACGATTGCCGATTTAGCAGTAGCGCTAAATACAGGACAAATTAAAACAGGATCTGCTTCACGTAGTGATCGTATGGCAAAATACAATCAATTACTTCGTATAGAAGAAGAATTAGGAAGTACTGCATATTTCCCTGGCGAAAGTGCTTTCAAAGTGAATTAATTGCTAATAAATTATTTTTTTAAGACCATTATTTTTTAAGTAATGGTCTTTTTCTTTGTATATATTTTTTTAATACTGGTATTGATAATTCCATGTGCTTTATACTTTAAAAATCGTAAGATATTTTGTATTTTCGTGTGGCTGTTTTTCAGCAATCAATTCATAATAAAATTTTCAAAAAATATGTCAAATACAGCTACGTTAGAGGTTAACGGTCAAAAACATGAATTCCCATTAGTTACTGGAACAGAAAATGAAGTTGCTATAGATGTGAAGACCCTAAGAAGCGCAACAGGAGGTATAATTACAATTGATCCTGGTTATAAGAATACTGGATCTTGTGAAAGTGGTATTACCTTTTTGGATGGCGAAAAAGGAATTTTAAGGTATAGAGGTTATTCTATTGAAGAGCTTGCAGAAAAAGCAGACTTTTTAGAGGTTGCTTACCTTTTAATTTTTGGTGAACTACCAACAAAAGAACAGCATGATAAATTTCATGCAGATATTAAGTCAAAATCTGTAGTTGATGACGATGTACGTAAAATTGTTGATGCCTTCCCGAAATTTGCACATCCAATGGGAGTGTTATCATCATTAACAAGTGCTTTAACTGCATTTAACCCTTCTTCAGTAAATGTAGAATCTGCTGAAGATATGTACAACTCTGTAGTAAAAATATTAGGTAAATTTCCAGTATTAGTTGCTTGGACTTTACGCAAAAAACAAGGTCTTCCTTTAGATTATGGAGACAATAGCTTAGGATATGTTGAGAACGTCTTAAAAATGATGTTTAAAAAACCTAATGAGGAGTATGTTCAAAATCAAGTGATTGTTGATGCGTTAGATAAGTTATTAATTCTTCATGCAGATCATGAACAAAACTGTTCTACATCTACAGTAAGAATTGTTGGGTCATCTCACGCAGGATTATTTGCATCATTATCAGCAGGGATATCTGCACTTTGGGGACCACTTCACGGAGGAGCAAATCAAGCAGTGTTGGAAATGTTGGAAGCAATTAGAGAAGATGGAGGCGATACTAAAAAGTATATGGCTAAGGCAAAAGATAAAAATGATCCTTTCCGTTTAATGGGATTTGGACATCGTGTTTATAAGAACTTTGACCCTAGAGCAAAAATAATTAAAGTAGCAGCAGATGAAGTTTTAGCTGATCTTGGTGTAGAAGACCCTATTTTAGATATTGCTAAAGGTCTTGAAAAAGAAGCTCTTGAAGACCCTTATTTTGTAGACAGAAAGTTGTATCCAAACGTAGATTTCTATTCAGGAATTATTTATAGAGCCATGGGGATTCCAACAGATATGTTTACTGTAATGTTTGCATTAGGCCGTTTACCAGGTTGGATTGCGCAATGGCGTGAAATGCGCTTACGTAAAGAGCCAATTGGACGCCCAAGGCAATTGTATATTGGTGAGACGCATAGAGCATTTAAACCAATAAGCAAAAGATAAATTGTTAATAAACCAATAACTTAAACCTCATAGTGTACTCTATGAGGTTTTATATTTGTAATATGAATCGAATAAAAATAATAAAAAACAGATCAGATATAGGTGCAGGAACGCGTGGTTCAGACATGGGAATTGATGCGATTGAAATAGCAGCAATAAATGCTAATAACGATTATTTTACGAGATTTGATTTTGTAGATGTTGAGACTGAAAACGAGTCAATATACAACAAAGTAAAAAATACCTACATGAAGCGTATAGAGCATGTATCTTATCAATGTGAAAGAGTTTGCAATGCAGTAAATGATAGTTTAAATGAGCAATCATTTCCATTGGTAATTTCTGGCGATCATTCATCTGCTTTGGGAACTATAAGTGGTATTAAAAAAACATTCCCAGAAAAACGTCTTGGTGTTGTTTGGATTGATGCACATGCCGATATGCATTCACCTTTCACATCGCCTTCAGGTAATATTCATGGAATGCCACTTGCTGCTGCACTAGGTGAAGACAATATTGAGAATAGAATTAATAAAGTCTCTACAAACTCAATTCATTATTGGGAAAACATGAAAAACATGGGGATTAAAGGTTCAAAATTAAAGCCTGAAAACCTTGTGTATTTTGGAGTAAGAGATACGGAAGACCCAGAAGATAATCAAATGCAAAAGCTTGCGCTTAGAAATTATATGGTTCATGAAATTCGCCATAGAGGACTAGAGGTTTGCGTAGACGAAGCTTTAGATAAATTGAAAGACTGCGATATGATTTATATTTCTTTTGATGTTGATAGTATGGATTGCGACCTTATTTCGTATGGTACAGGAACTCCTGTTTCCAAAGGTTTTGATGAATTCGAAATTATTAAAATAATTGATAGAATTATAAAAAGTAATAAAGTGATTTGTATGGAATTTGTTGAGGTGAATCCTTTGTTAGATAATAAAGGAAATAAAATGGGAGAAACTGCTTTTGTGGTTCTAGATCAAGTCACTAAAACACTAACTAATACATTAAAAATAAAACATTAATGAAATTGCTTTGTAAATACGTCGTTTTATTATTTTTAGTAAGTGCACAATTTTCTTTTGCACAAAAATTAACTAGAAAAGAAAAAAAGATTTTAAAAACAATCGAAGCTAACAATAATGAGGCTATAGAGTTTTTAAAAGATGTCGTTAATATTAATAGTGGCACCATGAACCACGATGGTGTGAAAGAGGTTGGCGATGTATTTGGAAAAGCATTTGAAGATATTGGGTTTAAAAGTTCTTGGTACGATATGTCTCAAGTAAACCGATCAGGGCATTTATTTGCCGAAAGGTCTGGTAATAAAGGAAAAAAACTATTGCTTATTGGTCATCTTGACACCGTTTTTGAAGAAAACAGTCCGTTTCAGGAATTTAAAATGGTTAACGATAGCATTGCACATGCTCCAGGAGGGAATGATATGAAAGGTGGAAATGTTATTATCCTTTATGCCTTAAAAGCCTTAAAAGAAAACGGTTTATTAAACAACGCACAAATTATAGCAGCTTTTACAGGTGATGAAGAGGCTTCTGGAAAGCCAATAAGTATCAGTAGAGAACATTTGGTTGACGCAGCAAAGCGCAGTGATATAGCCTTAGGTTTTGAAACTTCAACAGGATTTAATTATGCAACAGTAGCAAGACGAGGTTCATCTGGCTGGAAAGTAGAAGTTAAAGGCAAGCGTGCCCATTCTTCTGGGATATTTAGAGATAATGTTGGAGCAGGAGCAGTTTTTGAAATGTCGAGAATTCTTAATGAATTTTATAATGAAGTAAAAGGAGAAGAGTATCTAACCTTTAATCCAGGAATTCTGCTTGGTGGTACATTAATGGAATTTGACAGTGAGCTAAGTAAAGGTAACGTTTTTGGAAAAACGAACGTTGTAGCGCAAAAAGCTGTTGTAGAAGGAGGATTGCGTTTTATTTCGGAAGAACAGAAAGAAAATACAAGAGCCAAAATGAGAGAGATAGTAAATAATAATTTGCCACAAACATCAGCAGAAATTACATTTATAGATAGTTATCCAGCCATGGGACCAACCGAAGGAAACCATAAGCTTCTGGACATTCTTAACGAGGTAAGTATTGATTTAGGGCAAGGAGAAGTAGAATCTTACGACCCAGGGCGTCGAGGTGCTGCCGATGTATCGTTTGTCGCACAATATGTAGATTGTTTAGATGGACTTGGCACTATGGGAAATGGTGCGCATACGCCTCAAGAGACTGTTAACTTAAATACTATTGAAGCCTTAACTAAGCGTACAGCAATTTTAATTTATAGATTGATTAATCAGAAGTAAATTTTTGACTTTCGTTTAACGGTCTTGGCTATGAATAGTTGCCTGGTTTATCAATTAACTTTGAAAGTACATACCAAGTTGGAAATTCCTGTTGAATTTCCAAAGTATGCTAGAAAAAGCAATAACTTATAGTCATTGTTATGTGCCGTTTTAATTTAATGTCACTTATTGCTAGGTTTTATACCAAAAATTAGTAAATAACCGATCATCCAAAATTCTCCAATGGTTGCGGGTATAATAAGAAATCTATTTAAGCTAAAATCAATCTCTGTATAGCTTATAACGGTGTTAATTAGATAGCCTATGCCCCCTAGAATAATAACTCTCCCCAACCAGATAGGCATTCTTTTAGATTTGATTACTATGTATCCCATTGGAAACAACCAAAGCCCGAAGAAAAGACCACCAATACCCCAAGCATTTGAAATTATATTTTGAAAAACCTGAATTAGTACAACTTTCTCTTTCATACCACTTATATCAGAATTTGCAATACCTATTGCCGAGGCGATTGAAATTGCACTTATCATAATGACTAAAGCATTCACCATTCCCCATATACCTAGAGTCCAAGCTTCCCATTCATAATTTTCTTTAAATAATTTAAAAAACCAAACTGCAGTAAGTGCCTGAGATATTACGATAGCAAACTCTAATAGTAACCTAATTCTTGCAGTAGATTCTAATTCTATTAAATTCGTTAGTGTTTGTTCAGGATTACCAGATACAAATATTTGAGAATGAAAGACCATAAACCCTAAAATTCCTGAAATGGCCATCATTAAATACCACACACCAGTTGTTCTTGCAGTATTAATCAATTGCTTTTGTTCTTTATTTACACCCATAGATTATTTGCGTTTGTTAAAAAATGAAATTAAAAATTTAGTGATTGTCATGACTTCCTGTTACATTTAACACTATACCGCTTTAGGCCAATTCCATGCTTGATAAATAATCATTGCAAAAACAAAAACTTCTATAAGATTGAACAAAATATAAAATGTGTGCCATTCACTACCTATAGTAGAAACGATAATTAAAATAGAAATGCTTGCATATAGGGCTGCAATACAAATATTCAACCATTTATTAATTTGTGCTTTAAGAAAAACGGACAAAAAGATCATTAGCGAAGGAATAATTAAAATTACAGAAAAAATCACCAAAATCTCAGGAGATGTTGGTCCCATTGGTGTTTGAAGATCAATCATTTTCTCTAACTTTTTAGGTGTCATCAGTTGAAAAAAGTCAGCATATATATACAAAAACATCAATGCAGTCCAGAGTGCTGCTAGTTTAATTTTGATGTTAACATTGTAATTGGTCAATGATTTGGAAGAGATCCTTTTTAAGCTCATATTTTTTTGTTTTAGTAATTCATACTAAAATTTGACGGTAACAGGGTAATTGTTCCAGTTTTACCCTAATGGCACACAATTTTAAGATAAATTCAGTTTTAATTGAAGTTTATAGACTGTTAAACGAAGTTCGCTTATTTTTTTGTCAAAGTCAAGTTTAGGTCAATTATAAAATTATTAACTTTAAGCATAAAACCTAAAGTGATGCAACAAACAACCAATACGATATTAATGGTGCGTCCTACCAATATTAGGGCTAACGAGCAAACGGCTATTAATAACCATTATCAAAAAGAAATACATGATGTTACACAGTTGGCTTTACAGCTAAAAGCCGAGAAAGAATTCGATACGTTTGTTGAGAAATTACGACACGTTGGTATTAATGTTATTGTGTTTGAAGCCAATGATGGCTTAGATACACCTGATGCCCATTTTCCAAATAACTGGATTTCGTTTCATGAAAATGGCGTTGTAGGTTTGTACCCAATGTTTGCTGAAAACAGACGTTTGGAGCGTCGAGAAGATGTATTGTTTCAGCTGGAAGATGAAGGCTTTATTATAAATCACATCATGGATTATAGAACTGCCGAAGATGAAGGTATGTTCCTCGAAGGCACAGGCGCGTTGCTTTTAGATAGGGTGAATCGTAAAGCATATTGTGCGTTATCTAATCGTGCAGACGAAGAGTTGTTTATTGAATTTTGCGAAGATTTTGAGTTTACACCTGTTATATTTACAGCAAACCAAACCGTTGATGGTAAACGTGAACCTATCTACCACACCAACGTTATGATGTGTTTAGGCGAGACATTTGCAGTAATTTGTCTAGCTAGTATTGATAATAGTAAGGAACGCAAAAACGTTATTAAAAACTTGAAGGAAGATGGTAAAGAAATCATTGATATTACCGAAGCTCAAGTTGCTAATTTTGCTGGTAATATGCTGCAAGTTAGAGGTAAAGACGACAAGTGTTTTGTGATTATGAGCCAATCGGCATACGATTCGTTAACAACACTTCAAGTAAAAACCTTAGAAAAACATGGCGAGATTTTATCAAGCTCACTTAGTATTATTGAAGCTTGTGGTGGCGGTAGCGCACGTTGCATGATGGCTGAAGTATTCTTGCCAAAAACTTAGTTTACTCGATTGGTTTTGCTTTTGGAAGCTCCACAAAGAATTTACTTCCAAGGTTTGGCTCACTTTCTACCCAAATTTTACCGTAGTTAAGTTCAACCATTTGCTTACAAATAGATAAGCCTAAACCAGTACCTTTTTCATGTCCAGTACCGCGAGTTGTAAAGCCAGTACTTTTAAATAGTTTTTCTTGGTTTTCTTTAGAAATACCAACACCTGTATCTTCAATACAAATAAGTGCATTTCCATTACGTTCTCTATTGGAAATGGTAATTACATCACCAACTCTTGAGAACTTCACTGCATTAGCCAATAAGTTTTGTATTACGATTTCTACCATGCTTTTATCGGCATATACAAAATCTTTAATAGACTCATCTAGCAAGATAATTTGTTTCTGGTTTACTTTTTTCTCGATTAAATTCATCTTATCGGCAAAAACCTCTTGTATATTAAATAGCTCTGGTTTCGGCTCCAGATTTTGCATTTGCGATTTAGACCAGTTTAATAAATTCATTAATAAAGCTGCAGCATTATCGGCATTTTCACTTAATTCAGGGATTAACTCGTCAAATTCTTCTTGACTTATGCTATCTTCTTTTAATAAATCTAAAAAGGCTTTAACACCTGTAATAGAGTCTTTTAAATCGTGCGATACAATAGAAAACAATCTGTCTTTTACTTGATTCATTTCTTCAAGATGACGTGTCTGTTCTAAAATTGAATCGTTTTGTAATTTGTACTGTTTGTTTGTTTGTTCCAGTTCTTCATACTCTTCTTTTTTGTTTCGGTTATTAATGTACATAACTATAAAAGCGATTAGCGCAACAAGAAGTGCGCCACTTAGAGCATAAGCTATTAACTTTAATTGCTTCAATTTTTTTGTATCGACTGGAAAAGTCACTTCATTAATAGTTGTGTCTTTAGGTTGGTCAATATCTATCGGTTCTTCTTCAAAAATAAATGGTGTTGCTTTTTCTTCATCTAGTTTGTTTTTTAAAGCATGGTAATCGGCTTGCCATTTAAAAGCACTTCTAAAATTGCCATTTGTAGAATCTATAGCTACTCTTAATTTGTAGTTTTTTAGAAGCTCATTATCGTCATCCACTTGATTGGTTAGTGAATATGCTTCGTTTAATTGTACTTCGGCCAATCTAACTTTTCGTTGTTTAAAGTTGAGATTTGCCAAACTATTTAGCGATTTTAAAATGCCTAACTTGTTATTAGTTCTTCTGTTTAATCGTAACCCTTCCAGTAAATAGGAAGCAGATTTATCATAATCGTTAAATTGTAAATATTCGTCACCAATTCTTGGCAACACATCGCCTCTAATAATTTGATCTTCGTCATTAGATGCATCTAAATAACCCAATAATTTTTCGTAATACTCAATAGCTCTTCTATGTTCTTTACGCATGGAATAGAGTATGGCAATATTTTTTGTGGATGCTTTAATTCCAGAACTGTCACGAAGCTGTTCACGTATTTGTAAAGCTTTGAGATTAAACTCAAGCGATTTATCGACTTGATTTGTATTAAAATAGGCTTCAGATAAATTGTTGTAAGCCAAACTTAATTCACTTCTAAGGTTTTTTTGTTCAAAAATATCGATTGCAGATAACGAATGGCGTAAGCCTTTACTATAGTTGCCTCTTTTAATTTCTATAAGCCCCAGACTGTTGTTCACTTTTGCAATCCCTAAAGAATCTTGCATCTGACTAAACAATCTAAGTGATGCATTGTAGTTGTCTAACGCATTGAAGTAATCATCCCTTTGAGAGTAAATAAGTGCTTTGTAGTATTTAATTTCGGCCGTAGCACTATGGTATTGTAAGGACGCTGATAACTTTTCGGTTTGTGCGATATATCCTAAAGCTTTTTGATAATCTTTAGTATTGTAAAATGATTTTATAAGCTGTATTGAGGTGTCAACCTTAGTAGAGTCTAGTTTTTGAAATGCAAATTGCATGACAAGACTATCCTGTTCCTTAGTTTGAGACAAACTAGAGAATATAGTAAATAAAAATGCAGTTAAGGTAATTAACTGTTTCATAAACTATAAAAGGTTTTAGGCGCAACAATGACTGTACTACCTAAACTAACCTTGAGGGGAAGGAAAATTAAGTATTCACTAGCAAGCAATCTATTTGCTTTATAACTAAAAGTAGTTGTTATCATCGTTGGGGACCGAAATTAATAGCTTAACAAAAGTTGCCAAAAGTGAAGGAAAACCCTAATTTCTGCGTTTTAAAGCATAAATATTAGATAAAAGGAACAATATTTTTTTATAAAAAAAGTTGGTGTCGACAAACGGTAAAAAACATAGAAAAACGACACTTTTGTCGATGAAATGCATCTATCTAATTATCATTTTTTCGACAAAATGTAAATAACTGATAACTAATCTGTTAAACTTAATGTAAAATCGTTGTCTTTAGGCTTTTTAGTAATTTAGATTTAGAGGTTAGCTACCGAGTATTTAAATCTCGATTATCGAGTAAAAGTTTTATCTTTGCAGCTTAAAATTTAGCAGGAATGACCATTCAGGAAACCTTATCACAACATATTAAAACAGCCTTTTCTAAGCTATATAAAGCTGAGCTTGAGACTGTAGAATTTCAGTCAACTCGTAAGGAGTTTGAAGGTGATATCACGGTAGTAACCTTTCCAATGTTGCGTGTGGTTAAAATGAACCCTGCGCAATTAGGTGAAGATTTAGGAAACTATTTAGTAGAGCATGTAGATGAGGTAAATGCATTTAATGTTGTTAAAGGCTTTCTGAATATTGTAATTGATGATGTATTCTATCTAAATTTCTTTAACACCATTAAAGAGAGTAAGACGTATGGTTTTAAGCCTCCAACCGAAGAGGCAATTATGGTAGAATACTCCTCTCCAAACACCAATAAGCCTTTGCATTTGGGTCATATTAGAAATAACCTTTTAGGATATAGTGTTGCCGAAATTTTAAAGGCAGCTGGACATAAGGTGTATAAAACCCAAATTATAAACGATAGAGGCATTCATATTTGTAAAAGTATGTTGGCTTGGGAGCGTTATGGTAATGGTGAAACTCCAGAAAGTACTGGGTTGAAAGGTGATAAATTGGTTGGGAATTACTATGTGAAATTTGATAAAGAATATAAGAAGGAAATAGCGAGTTTAGTTGCTCAAGGGGAAACAGAAGAGAAAGCTAAAAAAGAAGCGCCTATTTTAGTGGAAGCCCAACAAATGCTCCTTAAATGGGAAGCTGGAGATAAAGACGTTGTGGCTTTATGGAAAATGATGAACGCATGGGTGTATGAAGGTTTTGAAACCACATATAAAAACCTTGGTGTCGATTTTGATTGCTATTATTATGAAAGTGATACCTATTTATTAGGAAAGGAGTTTGTTGCCGAAGGATTAAAAAGCGGTGTGTTTTTTAAGAAGGAAGATGACTCAGTTTGGTGTGATTTAACCGATGACGGTTTAGATGAAAAAATAGTATTACGTGCTGATGGTACAGCAGTATATATGACGCAAGATATTGGTACAGCCATACAACGTATTAAAGATTATCCTGATGTTGGAGGTATGGTGTATACGGTTGGAAACGAACAAGATTATCATTTTAAAGTCTTGTTCTTAATCTTAAAAAAACTTGGGTTTGATTGGGCAAAAAACCTATACCATTTAAGTTATGGTATGGTAGATTTACCTAGTGGAAAGATGAAAAGTCGTGAAGGTACTGTTGTTGACGCCGACGATTTAATTATTGAAATGGCCACGACTGCTAAAGAACTATCTCAAGAGCTAGGAAAATTAGACGATTATAATGATGATGAGAAGCAAACTATTTATAATACCATTGGTTTAGGTGCTTTAAAGTATTTTATATTAAAGGTGGACCCAAAAAAGCGTATTCTGTTTGACCCAAAAGAGTCGGTAGATTTTCAAGGAAATACAGGACCTTTTATACAATATACCTATGCTCGAATTCAAGCTATATTACGAAAGGCTAATTTTGACGCCTCTGTTACACTGAGTAAAGACGAAGTATCTTTAGAGCCTAAAGAAAAAGAGCTCATCAAGCAATTAGAGTTATTTCCTGAAGTTATACAAAACGCTGCACAAAATCACAGTCCTGCATTAATTGCAAATTATACCTACGATTTGGTTAAAGAATTTAATTCGTTTTACCAAAATGTATCTATTCTTGGGGCAGAGAAGCAAAACGAAAAAGTGTTTAGAGTACAACTCTCAAAAGCTGTTGCAACAACAATTAAAAATGCATTTGGTTTGTTAGGAATTGCAGTGCCTGAGAGAATGTAAAAATTTTGGAGTTTTGTTTAAAGGCTTGGTATCACCGTCAGTTTCGGGATTAAAAAATAGTAATTTTAGGTTATTCATTGTTGGCAACAGTTTTCTTTTTTTTGAAAAGTAATGAAATCCAAAATACAATTAATGTTAGAAGTGCTCCAATTCCAATGCCATAGCTTAATCGCCAAAACCATCGCATTGCTGCCTGTCCACCCTGAAATGTTTCTTTTTCGGAAAAAGTAAATGAAAAATTGCCTGCAAGTAAATATGATATTGGAACCCAAAGAATTCCAAAAATTATAATTGTTTTAATGAATCCAGAGAGAATTCTATTTAGTTTGTTCGATGGCTTTCTTAGCTCTTTTAAGCCCCAATATATTGTTAATGGTAATGAAATCATACCAGTCCAAGTTATGAAAGTTCCAAGAGGGATTGATTTATCGTTATACAAAGCCAGTGTAAGTAAAGTAGAACCAGTAACCAAAAGTGCAATTATACTTATAGTCAAAATCAGAGCGCTGTAAAAATATATCTTTCTTCTTTTCATTTTTGTAATTGTTGTCAATGTTTTTACAGATATGCATCGTTTTAATGACTTATATCCGACGTTAAACGAATTTCGACTTTTTTTTGAGAAAGTCAAATGACTATAGTCCTTAAAATAATACCTTAATATCATCTTCTTCATCTTCATCTTCCATTTTTTCAACTAACTCCGTCAAGTTTTTTGGTAAATTATCTTTACCGTAAAATAGTATTGGTACTGGTAATATTGCTGCCATCCCTATCATAAGTAATAATAGAAATAAGCGCAAAAAGCGTTTAAATTTTTGCATAGGTTTATTTATAAAAATGACACAATATCTACAGCCAAGGGTTTGGTGTAGAATACATTAGAAATAAAAAGTGATTAACCTATGTAAGCGTCGTCTTTAGAAAGAGAAGACTTAAGTATGGTTTTTAGATGGTCAGTTTTAATAGAGATGTTTAAATTGTCTTGTTGTTTGAACTGCGAAGCAAATAAACTTTTATGGTGCGTTAAGCAGCATTTAAAATCAAAAACAGTAAAGCTGTTTTCAAGAATGCTATGTGCTTTTCTATGATTTAAATGATATGAATTTTCGTTTGAAGACTTTTCAATATCACCTATAATCCAAGATGAATTAAATGTATTTATAGTTGGTAAAAAGCTATCGACCTGAAATGTTAGGCAACATGCAATAAATGTAAAACTTAAAAAAAGAGGTGTAATCCGTTTAGAAATTCGCATGTTTAAATATACACTTTTTATGATTGATTTTTCATCCTAAACCTATAAATATATCTTAAAATTATGGTTGTAAAATCTATTTACATAAAGCCATAAAAGATAAAAGCAACAAGTAATAACTACTGGATGTTTTACGTAGTTACTATTTGTTGCTTTTTAATAGTTAACATTTTAAAAATGACTTAGTCATTCTTAAAAGATTTGTCTGGATATGGTGGAACTGGTGGTACTTTTCTAGGGTCTTTTGCAATTAACTCTTTAAGATGTTTAATAGCAGCCTCCAGTTGTGCGTCTTTACCATTAAAAGTAGCATGAGGTAAGTTATCTACTTCAATATCTGGAACAAAACCATGTCCTTCTATGAGCCATTCGCCATTATCTCCATACACACCCATCATTGGTGCTCTGGCTAATCCATTGTCACTAAGTCTATTGGCGCTGCTAAGCCAAATTTCACCTCCCCAAGTACGCATACCTATGGCTGTTCCCAATCCAAGTTTTTTAAAGCCATCTGCAAAAGCTTCACCATCAGAGGCTGTGTTTTCATCAACTAAAATAACAATATGGCCTCTAAAGGCGTATTGCATGTTCCAGTATGGCTTTCCTGAACGTGATTTCCAATACATCCATGCTTTACGTAATAGTTTTTCTAGGATAAAACTCTCAATATTTCCACCTCTGTTATGACGTACATCTATAATTAAACCAGGTCTGTCAAAAACAGGATAAAACTCTCTATACCACTGGTTAATATCGTTAGCTCCCATTGCTTGAAGGTGTACATAACCAATGTTGTTATTGCTTTCTTTTTCAGTGATTAAGCGTCGAGAATATTCCCAATCTTTATAACGTAAACTATACATGCTACCAATAGGCTCAACAATAATATCTCTGCTTGTAGAAGCACGTTTAACTTTAAGTTTTACTTGTTTGCCTATTTGATTTCTTATGAGCTCACCTATATCCAACGATTCTAATGATGGTTTGCCATTGACATGTGTAATTACATCTCCAACTCTTACATCTAAATAAGGGTCGTCTAGAGGTGATTTAGTATCAGGGTAATCAGGATCAGCTTTGTATATATAATCTATACGATAGCCTTTATTTGCATTGTCTCTGCTAAAACGAGCCCCTAGATTTGCAATAGGAATGTTAGCGGCGTCATCTCTTGTATCACCACCTCTAACACTAGTATGTAAAGCAGATAATTCACCTACAAAACGACCAATAAGATCAGACAATTCGTTTCTTGTAGTCACACGGTCTACTAAAGGATAGTATTTGTCATGCATTTTTTTCCAGTTGACTCCATGCATATTTTTATCGTAAAAATAATCGCGTTCCATTCGCCAAGCGTCAGTAAAAATTTGTTTCCAATCTTCTAAAGGCGTAATAGCAAATTTCCAAGTGCTTAAATCTATTTTGCTGTCGTTTAAGTCATTAACTTTTCCTGTACCAGCATTTACCATATAAAAGTTGCTTCCTCTACTTGCTAGCAACTTTTTGCCATCTCCAGTTAATTGGTAATTATTAATGCGCTCAAGCATGGTATTTACTTTAACATCTTCGTTTCCAATTTTTACTACTGCTAGATTTGTTTGAGAATTGGCACCTGTTGTGCTTGATAAAAAGTATAAAGCCTTGTCATTAACTTCTAAGTTTCTATAATTTCCTGGAGCTACTGGTACTTCTTCAATACGTTCTAGAATACCATCTTTATCGATTTTGATAGACACAGGTTCTTTTGAATCGTCTTTTTTTGCTTCAGAAACTAATTCATTATGTTCTCTAAAAGGAGATCGTGTTCCTTTTTGTAAAGCAATATGATATATTTTCTCACTAATATCAAAATAAGGCTCTGGTTGTCGTGGTCCCCAAGGTGATCCAACGATTGTTCTAAAATTCCTATCTGAAATAAAGTAAATAAACTTGCCATCTGGACTCCATTTAGGATTTACACTATTGGCACGATCGGTGGTGATTGGGAATGTGTCATTGGTGTCTAAACCATGTAAAAATACTTGAGCCATGGTATTATCGGCAACTTGTACAAATGCTAGCCATTTACTGTCTGGAGACCATGAGAAATCGTAAATGCCTTCTTCGTTCGTTGATATTTTTTTGCTTTTTCCGTTAGCAAGATTGAGAATAAACATGTTGTTTTCTAAATCATTGTAAGCAAGCCATTTTCCATCATGAGAAGGTATTCCTTCAAATCTTAAAACTTTACCATCTTTAGTTATGGGTTGTGGTTTGCCTTCGCCTTGAGCATTTATTTTTACAAATTCAAATTCACCACTTTCATCAGATAAAGTGTAAATGTTTTTACCATCAGCTGAAAACGTAGCGTCTCTATACCTTACATCTTTTTGATGCGTAAACTCTATAAATCTTCCAGACTTTACAGGTGCAATAAAAGCACGTCCTCTTGCTGTAATAACAATACGTTCACCTTTAGAATCAGGAGAAACAGATGTGATATATCTCGAAGGGTTTTCAACCCAATTCTCTCTAAGTTGATCCAAATCGGATTGTAACTTTATGTCTATTTTTTTTGTTGAATTTGATGACACATTATAATGCCAAATATCAGCACCCATTTGGTAAACAAAATTCCCATTGTTTTGTTTTGCATAGCGTACATCAAAACCTTCATGTTTGGTGTGTTGTTTTAAATCGTTACCATTTTCGTCCATAGACCAAATATTCATCGTGCCATCTCTATCTGTAATAAAATATACACGATTATTATACCACATAGGGTGATGACTTCCTCCTGCAAAATCGGTAGTTAATTTTACAGCTTCTTTACTTCCATTAGTAAACTTCCAAATCTGTCTAGCAGTTCCACCTTTATAACGCTTAGTCACATTGCCATGATAAGAAGGGCGAACAAAAAACACCGTATTCCCTGATGCGTTATAGGTAGCTTCACTCGCTTGATGTAGAGGTACTCTGTTTTTATCTTTAGTTTTTGGGTTAATGGTTACTAACTGTCTATCCGGTAATGTTGCAAAAGCTCTAGTGTCGTATACAACTTCGCCATTTGGAGTCCAAGTATTAACTAGAGATGCATCACTTTCGTAAGTCCATCGCATTGGTAATCCACCAGTAATTGGCATAGTGTAAACTTCTATTGGACCTTCATAGCTTGCTGAAAATGCAATGGTTTTTCCGCCTGGAGAAATAGCTGGATTAAACTCTTCCTCGGCATGTGTGGTTAATCTTTGTGCAAGTCCACCGTTTAAAGGAACACTCCACAAATCACCTTCAGCACTAAAAATTACTGTATTTCCATGAACAGTAGGAGTACGATAATAGCCTTCAAATCCTTGTGAAAAGACTAAAGTTGAAGAAAAAAATAGAACAAAAAAGAGTAAAAAGAAATGCAGCTTGGAAATGCGAGTTTTAGAATACATACAATAGTTTTTTTAAAAATTAAATAATTGTAGTAGTTAAATTCACATAAACTAAAGGCAAGCTAATTTAGTTTATTTTAAATGAATTTCAAACTACTAAAAACGCAGTCTAAAACTAAAATTTGGAGTAATTCCGAGAGATAAATTTTCTATTTTAGATATAGTGTCTTCATCATCAATAATGTAGTAGCTGTTAATAGTGTTTTTCTTATTGAGTAAATTCCATAATGAGAAACCTGCAATTGCAATGGTATTATCTGCGACTTTAAAAGTATAAGTAGTCGAGAAGTCGGTTCTTACATAATCTTCAATATTGCTACTATTTGGAGAAGCATAATTTATAGTATTACTAGTAGAAGGGTTGTTGGCATCTGGTTTAGTATATGGTTTTCCTGTTCGCCAATTTAAACCTAAAGCAAACTTAAATTTATTAATAGTGTAAGTGCCCGCAAAAGTCAATGCGTGTGTGACATCAATATTATTAGGAAAAGAATTGCCAAGGTTTAAGTTTTTAAACGCATAGTGGTTTTTACTGTAAGAGTAACTCAACCAAACACTTGTGTTGTCATACTGTTTGTTAATTAAGAAATCTAAACCTCTAATTTGATAATTACCAATTGCATTTACAAATTGATATTGGTTTTGAAATCCTTGACTTCTTGTGGTAATACCATCAACTTTTTTAATATACGCCTCTGCGCTAAGTAATAACCCATTTTTATTATATCTAATTCCAGTCGATAGTTGTTTGCTTTTTATAATTGGAATGCTTGTATTGTTTGATAGTACCCAGCGGCGTTTTTCAATACCTAAAAAGTCGTTTTGTAAATCAATAATTTGCGACGTGGTTTGGCTTTTTATTTCCCCTAAAATTTCAAATCTAAAGTTGTTTAAAAACCGTTGATTAAAACTAAAGCGTGGTTCTATAATTGTTTTGGAGAATTTCTCGAAATAATTACCTCTAATACCCATTTTTAGCTTGGTACTTTGTGAATTTGAAGAAAAATTTAATTCACTATAAAGTGAATGTGTACGCATTACTTCTTTAATATAGCTTCTAAAAACAGGATTATTAACATCTTCCAAATTACTAACACCAACTTCAGAAAATTGATAACCACTTTTTAGTTTTAAATTATCACTAAACCGATAATTTAATTTTGTTTTAATACCATTGTCATACACTTGGTTTTCTTGTATAAGACGTTGGTTGTTAATAAGGTCAAAATTAGTAGCATCTAAATTATATTTAGATACATAGGCTTGAATGGATGTGGATAAATTCGAGTTCCAGTCTCTTGTGTAATCTATTGAGGCTGCCAAATTACTTTGTGTAAGATTACTATTTAACTCTTCGTCAACATCATTAACTCTAGATTGTTCTTTGTAGTTTAAACTATTAAAGACATTTAGAAAATTAGCTCTTATTTTGTCTTTCTTAGATGGGTCATAAAGAAATTTTAATGTGGTATCGTAAAAATAGAAACGTTCATCTTTGGACACAGAACTATTATTTTGATTATTAGTAAGATCCGAATCTTGAAAAATACGTTTAAAGTATTGATTGTAAGTTGGTGTTTCAATTAAATCGGTTAAGGAGCGTCGTGCCGAAAGTTGAATTTCCGTTTTTTTACTTAAAGGCACTTTGGCATAAACATCGCCGTTAATAAGATTGAAACCACCACCACCAGATGCTTTTTTGCTAATGTTATTTGAAGACTGCATATTAATAACACTAGACACACCATCTCCATACATGGCGCTTGTGCCATTTTTAGATACACTAACGGTTTCTGTCAAGTAAGGATTAAAAGCAGAGATTAAGCCAAAAAAGTGTCCAGATTGGTACATTTTAATACCATCCCAAAGCATTAGGTTTTGGTCATGAGTACCGCCTCGAATATTCACGTTAGATACACGTTCGTCTACACTAATAATTCCAGGGAGTGATTGTATTGTTTGTAACACATCAGGTTCAATAAGTCCTGGTAAAATCCCAAAAGATTCAGGCTCAATATTTGTAGAGCCATCACTGTTTAACGAAATGCCTTTGGTTAAATAATTGCTTATGACAACTTCTTCTAAATACTGTGTTTTAAAAGATTTTGATGGTTTTAGTGCTTCCTTTTTTATAATTAAAATTTTATTGCCTAATGTTTCAAAAGAAAGGTTTGTATTAGCTGTAATATAATTTAATATTTCAGTAAGAGATAATCCAGAAGGAGGTAAAATAATGGTTTTGTCTTTTAAATTGGCATCAGCATAAGAAAATGTAATATTGTGAGTGGTTTCTATTTGCTTTAAAAAGTCAACAAGAGGAATTGTTTCTTTATTAATTTGAGCAGTAACCGTCAAAGAACTAAAGAAAAATAAAACAATGTATAGAAAACTTAAAGTTGTTCTAGTCACGTGATAATTCTATGGTGGTTTTATTTTTTAAAGTATACTTTACATCTAAAGGTAAAGTTATAGATTTTAAAGCCAATTCTATATTGTTATGGCTAAAACTTCCTGTGAATAATTGTTTTATATCTATATTTTGAGGGTTTACAGACACATTGTATTGCCTTTCGAATTCACGAACTACGTACTCGAAAGGCATACTTTTAAAGTAGCTTTCATTATTAATCCACGAAGGATGTAATGAGGTGTCTTTTTCTCTAGCAATTAATTTCCCATCAATTTTTAAAAAGCTATTTCCTGGTTTAAGTATTACAATGTCATTATTATGTGTTACTTTAACAGAGCCTTCGTAACAAATTACTTCAAAATAATCATCACGTTGCTTTACGTTAAATTCTGTTCCTAAAACGGTAACAGTACCGTGCTTTGTCTTTACATTAAAAGTTGACCCTTTTGACACTTTAAAAAACGCTTCACCTTCTAAAGTTACATCACGATTTTTATCCCAACGACTTTCATTAAACGCTAATGTTGACATAGCATTTAACGATACATTTGAAGCATCAGGCAACTCAATAGTTGTTTTTTGGGCTGCAAGTGTGGCAAAATTAGTATCCAATGTAGTTGTATAATAATACACCGAGAAAGAAACAGCCAAAATAGCAGCTATTCTAAATATTGGACGTAACCAATGAGTTTTGGATTCTTTTTTAGATGTGTTAATATTTTGTAACGCAGCATTAAGCTCTTCGTGAACACTGTATTCAGGAGCTTTAAACCGTGTAAGGTTGTTTGATAGTGTTGTTAATTCCTTATAGTCTTCAAGCTTTTTAAATGCTTCAAGTTCTTGAGGATTTAACTCATTATCTAACCATTTCTTTATTAAATCTTTGCGTTCCATACTATTAATTACACCTATATAACAATCTACTTTTAAAAACTCCTACCTTACTTTTAAATTTCTTTTATATCTTCTCTTAATTTTTTTAGTGCACCATATATTCGTTTTTCGACAGCTTTTTGAGAAATATCTAAAAGCAAAGCAATTTCTTTGTGCTTTTTGCCCTCAATTCTATTAAGTAAAAAAGCAGTGCGTTGTGCTTCGGTTAAATTGCCAATAGCTTTTTGTAGCTTATCCATATATTCATTTCCTTCCAGAATAAATTCGGGAGTTTCATTGGTATGGGTTTTGGGTTTCGTTTTTTCATATTTTAAAACCACTTTTCGATGCGATGCTTCATTCAGCATTAAATTATTAGCCACTGTAAATAAAAAAGATTTTGCTTTACCTGGTGTTACTTTGCCACAATGCTCCCATAATTTAATAAATGCTTCTTGCACTTTATCTTTAGGGTTAAAATGCTCACCAAATTTATAATACAAAAAGTCGTGTAGGTTTTTAGAGTGCTTTTCAAACAGCGCTGAAAACAATCGATCGTTACAAATATTATCACTTATGTCTTTATTCATAATTGAATCTTGGTACGGTAAAAATAAAAAAAAGAAGTTTGAGGGTAGGAGTTTTTAAAGTTTAGTTGTTTTATAAGAAAATTGAAGTAAAACAAAAACCTACATTATGAAAACGAAATTTAATTTCACGCTTTTATTAGCCTTTTTTGCCCTTTTAACTTTTTCTTCATGTCAAGATGAAGTTATTGAAATTACCGAACCTAATGAAAATCAGGTTATTGCTCCGCAATCTACCTTGGCTAGCTTGATGAGATCTACATCGTCTAATGACGGTACTACAGATGATATTATGGATAATGCTAATTGCTTATCTATAAATTTACCTGTAACTATTATTGTAAATGGAATCACAATCACAATTACTGCTGAAGAAGACTTAGACTTTATTAGAGACGTTTTCGAAGAATTTAGTGATGACGAAGACACGCTAGAATTTATCTTTCCAATTACCATTGTATTGAATGACCATACAGAAGTAGTTATTGAAAACATGGATCAATTAGAAGATTTTATCGATAGATGTGAAAATGAAGAAGTTATTGAATGTGTAGATTTTGTTTACCCTATTTCATTTTCTATTTATAATACAGACTTTCAAGTTATTGAAACAGTTGTTATAGAAAACGATAGAAAACTTTACCAATTCATGCAAAGAATAGAAAATTCTGAACAAGCTATTTTGGCAAGTTTAAATTTCCCAGTTGAAATGGGTTATCCTAATGGAGAAACCGTTGAGGTTAATAGCAACCAAGAGTTAGAACGTGTGATTAATGAAGCAGAAGATATGTGTGATGATGACGATGATTGCGATATAGATCAAGTTGACGAATATTTAATAGAATGTTACTGGAAAATATTCAGATATAATGGAGATGACCATTTAAGACCTTACCATCTTGATTTTCTTGAGAATGGACAATTAAAAGTCATTAATCCAGATGGTTCAATGACACAATATGGAAACTGGAATACAAGAGAAACAGATGATGGTGTTGTATTAAAAATCACAGAAATAAACACCTTTAATGAAAATTTAAGTGGAGAATGGTTAATAGAAGAATGTGATGACGACAGATTTAAACTTTTAAGAGAAAGTGATACTGCTGGAACTAGTGATACTACAATGGTTCTTAAGCAACGTTGTGAAGATGAACCAGACTGCTCAGCTCAAGAAATAAAAAGATACTTAAAAGACTGCTCATGGTTTGCAGGTACAAATGTATTTAACAACACACAATATCCAGAGTTTATGTTTGGTGATGATGGTTCAGTAATTGTTGTAGATAGCGTAAATAATGTAGAGGTTTCTGGTACATGGGAAGTTGCTTTAACGGATTATGGTATCAAATTAATTTTAGAATTACCTGCACCATATAATGACTTATCTGGTTATTGGAAAATTTACGAATGTGATGATGATAGAATTAAAGTAATTCGCGACGATTATTATATAGTTTTTGAAAAGGAATGTGATAGTCCATTTGATTGTTTCGAGAATAAAGATGTAGTTATTTGTGATGATAGTGTTGAGTTTGACGGAATTGCAACATTTAATTTAAATGATGTTTATGATGAATGCCCAAATGATGATGTAGAAATTACATTCCATTTAAGTGAAGCAGATGCTCACGATAATGTAAATGCTTTGCCATCAGAATATACAAACACGAACAACCAACAGCCTCTTTGGGTTAGAGTGACTTTGGCAGGAACAAATAGATACGAAATTTTCTTCGCTGTACTTTATGTAGAGGATTGTAGTGATGACTGTACAGAAGAAATGGTAGATTCATATTTATTAGAAGAGAATTGTCATTGGGTACCAGTTACAATTAATAGTAGCAACGATTTTAATGGTTACGATTTCTATTTCAACGCAAATCAAAATTTAGTTATCAAAGATGCCTCAGGAAATGAAACTGTTGGTACATGGTCAACTAGTGCTGGAACAGGAACAGGTGTAGTAATAAGCATTAGTCAAATAGCAAGTCCTTTCGAACCTTTCAACAAGGATTGGATTGTTGTTGAATGTGGTGCAGAACGTATGGTACTTGTTAATGATAATGTAGAATTAATTATAGAAAGAGAATGTCTGTAAAGACATAATAATATACGAGCTTCCAAAAAAGCTTTAGTTGTTTTTAGTTATTGGTTAGACAAAAAGGGTTGCAATTTAATTGCAACCCTTTTTTATGATGTTATAACTTCTATTATACGCTTCAAATTATTAAATTTGCATTTCTCAAAATTAGAAGTAGAATATGTTTAATAATTTAAGCGATAAGTTAGATAAAGCACTTCACGTCCTAAAGGGTCATGGAAGTATTACCGAAGTAAATGTAGCAGAGACTTTAAAGGAAGTGCGTAGAGCGCTTTTAGATGCCGATGTTAACTTTAAAATTGCTAAAGATTTTACCAACAAAGTAAAAGAAAAAGCTCTAGGTCAAAATGTATTAACAGCATTACAGCCAGGACAATTAATGGTTAAAATCGTTAAAGACGAGTTAACCGAATTAATGGGTGGCGATGCTGCAGGAATAAATCTTTCAGGAACACCATCGGTGATTTTAATGTCTGGTTTACAAGGATCTGGTAAAACAACATTTTCTGGTAAACTAGCCAATTATTTAAAAAACAAGAAAACAAAAAAACCTTTATTGGTAGCTTGTGATGTTTATCGTCCTGCTGCGATAGACCAATTACATATTGTTGGTGAGCAAATTAACGTTGAGGTATTTAGCGATAGAGGGAATAACGATCCAGTTGCTATTGCTCAAGCTGGTGTGGCTCATGCTAAGGCTAATGGATTTAATGTGGTAATTATAGATACCGCTGGTCGTTTAGCTGTAGATGAAGCAATGATGAACGAAATCTCTAATATTCACAAAGCTGTACAGCCTGAAGAGACATTGTTTGTGGTCGATTCTATGACAGGTCAAGATGCGGTAAATACTGCAAAGGCTTTTAACGATATTCTGAATTTCGATGGTGTTATCTTAACAAAACTTGATGGTGATACGCGTGGTGGAGCAGCAATTTCTATCAAATCTGTTGTAAATAAGCCAATCAAATTTATAGGTACAGGAGAAAAGATGGATGCTATCGATGTGTTCTATCCTGCTCGTATGGCAGAACGTATCCTAGGTATGGGAGATGTGGTGTCGTTAGTTGAACGTGCTCAAGAACAATTTGACGAGGAAGAAGCCAGAAAACTTCAAAAGAAAATTGCCAAAAACCAATTTGGTTTCGACGATTTCCTAAAGCAAATACAGCAAGTAAAGAAAATGGGAAGCATGAAGGACCTAATGGGAATGATTCCTGGTGCTGGAAAAATGATGAAAGATGTCGATATTGATGATGATGCTTTCAAAGGTATTGAAGCCATTATACATTCGATGACACCTGAGGAGCGCACAGATCCATCAATATTAAATGCTAGTAGAAAAAAGCGTATTGGTAAAGGTTCAGGAACTTCAGTTCAAGAAGTAAATCAATTGCTAAAGCAATTCAATCAAATGAGTAAGATGATGAAAATGATGCAAGGCGGCGGCGGAAAGAAAATGATGCAAATGATGAAAAATATGCCAAGATAATATTAAACTTAAAATAGCACAACATGACAATTCTAGATGGTAAAAAGGTTAGTAACGATATTAAAGATGAAATAGCTGAACAAGTAGCAGCAATGAAATCAAATGGTGAAAAAGTACCGCATCTGGCTGCTGTGTTAGTTGGAACAGATGGTGCTAGTATGACTTATGTTGGAGCTAAAGTTAAAGCTTGTGAGCGTATAGGATTCGATTCTACATTAATTGATTTGCCAGAAGAAACTACCGAAGAAGAATTATTAAATCATATAGATAATTTAAATAACGATGATGATATTGATGGTTTTATAGTACAATTACCATTACCAAAACATATTGACGAACAAAAAGTGTTAATGGCTGTTGATCCTGATAAAGATGTTGATGGATTTCATCCAACAAACGTAGGAAGAATGACCTTAGATTTGCCATCATTTTTACCAGCAACACCATTCGGAATTTTAGAATTGTTAGAGCGTTACAATGTTGAAACTTCTGGAAAACATGTTGTTGTTATGGGACGTAGCCATATTGTTGGTCGCCCTATGAGTATCTTAATGAGTCAAAAACGTAAGGCAGGAAATGCAACTGTTACCGTGGTACATAGTCGTACACAAAATCTTGCTGATTTTACGCGTGGTGCTGACATTATTGTCGCTGCTATTGGTATTTCTGAATTCTTAACAGGAGATATGGTTAAGGATGGCGTGGTAATTATTGATGTTGGTATCACACGTGTTCCAGACGAAACGAAAAAACGAGGTTACAGACTTGCAGGCGACGTAGATTTTGAAAGCGTTAGTAAAAAAGCAAGTTTCATTACGCCAGTTCCTGGAGGTGTTGGACCAATGACTATTGCAATGCTTCTAAAAAATACCTTGCTGGCAAGAGAAATGCGTAGCAAATAAATATCATTCTGAGCTCAGTTGAAGTGTCTTTTTAGTGTTTTTCCTTCTTAAAAAAAATGAGTACCTTTTTTACAAATTAAAAAGGTGTTCTTATGAGACTATTTAAAATCCTGTCCCTATCATTATGTTTTCTTATTTTCAATTGTGAAACAACTACTAAAAAAGCCAATTCTGTAGCAGTTAGTGTGTCGTTTTCTAACGATGCTAAAAATCAATCTCTCGATGGAAGATTACTCTTAGTATTTGCCGATAATAATGAACGTGAACCACGTTTTCAAGTGAGTGAAGGTCTTAATGCACAACCCATTTTTGGAATGAACATTGACGGTTTAGCACCAAACGAAAAAGTGGTGTTTGACGAAACTATTTCAGGGTTTCCATATCAAAGTTTAGGGGATATGGCGCCTGGAACCTATTATGCGCAGGCAGTGCTGCATACGTATGAAACTTTTAATTTATCCACAGGACATACTGTAAAATTACCAATGGATAATGGTGAAGGGCAACAGTGGAATCGCTCACCAGGAAATTTATATAGCACACCAATTCAGGTTGAGGTTACTGAAGAAGGAATTAAAGATTTTGAGATAGTTATGGATAATGTCATTCCAGAAATCGTGCCACCTGAAGACACCGAGTGGATTAAACATATTACCATGAAATCAGAATTGCTATCAGAATTTTGGGGGCGTGATATGTATTTAGGAGCGCACGTCTTATTACCAAAAGGGTTTGATGAACATCCTGAAGCGAAATATCCATTAATGGTATTTCAAGGTCATTTTCCATCAGATTTTGGAGGATTTAGAACCACCCCTCCTGATGAAAACCTAGAACCTGTATATTCTGAACGATTTGATTTAGATGGTTACAATATTATTCAACAACAAGAAGCTTACGATTTTTATAAGCGTTGGAATGAGCCAGATTTTCCACGTTTTTTAATTATTGAAATTCAACACCCAACACCATATTATGATGATTCGTATGCAGTGAATTCTGCGAGCCAAGGACCTTATGGAGATGCCTTGACGTATGAATTAATTCCGTATATCGAAGAAATTTTTAGAGGTCAGGGTGAAGGATGGTCTCGGTTTTTATATGGAGGTTCGACAGGTGGTTGGGAAGCCTTAGCTGTTCAAGTTAAATACCCTGATGAGTATAATGGTTGCTTTGCTGCTTGTCCAGACCCTATTGATTTTGCAGCCTATTGTTTAACTAATATTTATGAGGATGAAAATGCATATTATGTTGGAGGGAAACATAAAAAAGTAGAAGTTCCTGGCCGAAGAGATTATTTAGGGAATATTAGCTCTACTGTTAGAGAATCTAATCATTTAGAGCTTGTTTTAGGAGATAAAACACGTTCTGGAGGTCAATACGATATTTGGGAAGCTACCTATTCGCCTCAAGGTGACGATGGGTATCCTGTTAGACTCTGGGATAAAGTCACAGGAGACATTAATCATGAAGTTGCCGAATACTGGAAAGAGAATTACGATTTACGACATATTTTAGAACGCGATTGGGATAAAGTAGGAGAGAAGCTCAAAGGGAAAATACATATTTACTGTGGCGATATGGATAACTATTATCTTAACAATGCCGTGTATTTAATGGAAGATTTTCTTGAAAGCACTACAGACCCTTATTATGCTGGAGAAGTTGATTATGGCGACAGAGCAGAACACTGTTGGAATGGTGATCATGAAAATCCTAATGCCATATCTAGATTGCGTTATAATAGTATGTACGTTCCTAAAATTATGAAGCGTATTGCAGAAAGTGCTCCTCAAGGAGCAGATCTGACTAGTTGGAGATACAAATAAGCTTAACTAGTTAGTTGTTTTCTTCGAACAACAACCAAGAATTTGGGTCAATAACCACATCTTTAACTTTCTCTTTTACATCTAATTTGGCTGTAGCCTTTTTATCTTTTACAGATAAAGTCACTACTTCAGAAGAGTCATCTTCATACACAAGTTTTAATTCTATTGGAAACGCAAATACTACATCAGTTTTTTGGGTTTGCTCAATGTTAAATGTTAGTGTTTTGTTATTCGATTTCCATGAGGTTTTTAAAATTGGGTGTCCAGGTTTTTCTAACCATTGCTCAAAAAAGGCATCTAATTCTTGTTTGGTTACTTCTTCAAACACATTTTTTAAATCGTCACTAGAGGCATTTTTGAAAGCATATTTTTTATAATAGGCTCTAATGCTATTCCAAAACGGTACATCGCCTACTTTTTTGCGTAACATGTGTAAAACCCAAGCACCTTTTCTATAAGAGTTGGCATTTAACAAACGCATCAAACTTTTGGTTTCAGTATCTAAAACAGGCGTTAATTGCTCCTTAGAAAATTTAATGACTGCTTTACGTTGGTCATGAACTAATTCTAAAAAAGCATCTCTGCCTTTTATTTTTTCAACATATAAGTTGGTAAAATAGGTTGCAAAACCTTCACTTAACCAAACATGTGTCCAATCACTTTCAGAAGCCGAATTACCAAACCATTGGTGTGCAATTTCATGAGCAATAAGGTTTTCAATTTTACGCTCACCACTAACTGAGTTTTCAAAATAGAAAATATTACTGGCATTTTCCATACCACCAAAACGTGTTTTAGACTGTACGTTAGCCAATTTTGAATAAGGATAAGGACCAACATTTTCTATAAAGAAATTAATAATGTCTTTTCCCATGGCGTAATCGTAAAAACCAGCTTCCTTGTTTTGTGGATATACCCATGATGAAATAGGAATATTATTGGTTTCGCCAATATGCTGCACTGCAAAACGTGCAATACCAATAACCATCACTTTCGTTGGAATTGGCACATCAGTTTTCCAAACATAATAGGTGTTTTGATTATTCAAATCGGTTTCTTCGACTTGAGTGCCGTTTCCAACAACTTGATAATGTGAAGGTGCTGTTACATGCCATTCAACTAATGCTTTGTCAGAAGGATGGTCTACCGTTGGCAACCATTGATGTGCTCTGTTTGGCCAATTATCGCCAAAAAAAGTACGATCACCATATTTGTTTTTAGAAATCACCAATCCATCTTTTGGAACTCCATAATAGGTCACTGAAAATGTTTTTTCTTCACCAGAATTGATGTTACTAAAAATGGTAAGTACATTGTTTTGATGTTCAAATTTTACAGGATTTCCATTTTCAGAAACTGAGGCTACCATCATCCCTTTATTTGTCTCATCGGTATTTTCTAAGTCTAATTTAAAACTCTCTAAATTTGAGGTTGCGATGAGGTTGACTTTAGCTGCTCCTTGCATGTTATTATTATCGTCATTTACAGAAATATGAAACTCATATTTTTGAACATCAATAGCACCATAATTGGTGTAAACACGTTGACTATAAGAAGTAAAACTGAAACAAAAAGCGACTAAAAGAAAGATGATTTTTTTCATGGTATGGATTAATTATTTAGCAAAAAGTTGGTTCATGTCTTTAAAGGCTTTAAACTCTAAAGCATTTCCTGAAGGGTCTAAAAAAAACATCGTTGCTTGTTCGCCAACAAGACCTTCAAACCTAATATAAGGTTCAATAATAAATTCAATGCCTTTTGCTTTTAATGATTCAGCGAAGGTTTGAAACTTATCCCAAGGGAGTACAACTCCAAAATGAGGAACAGGAACATTTTTACCATCTACAGGATTAGTGTGTACAGCCTCTTTAGATTTTTCTTTGTAATGAATCACTAGTTGATGACCAAAAAAATCAAAATCTACCCAATGGTCGCTACTGCGTCCTTCAACGCAACCAAGCGTGTCTCTGTAAAATGTTCTGCAAGTGTCTAAATTCCATACAGGAATTGCTAAGTGAAAAGGTGAAATTTGTATCATTGGATTGGTTTGTAACGTAAAGTTACATTTTTTGTCCAATACAATCACTTTTTCAAGTAGAGTAATAATATTTACTAATAGTTTTTTGAACTAGGATTATGGATTTTTGTTGAATCACTCAACAAATTGTTAAGTGTTTTTAGCTCTTCG
Organism: Flavobacteriaceae bacterium S0862; assembly: GCA_023015825.1. Classification (GTDB taxonomy): domain Bacteria; phylum Bacteroidota; class Bacteroidia; order Flavobacteriales; family Flavobacteriaceae; genus Pontimicrobium. The sequence continues at coordinate 175,735 of JALKAW010000001.1, forward strand.
GTTGAGAGATTTCTATAACTTCCAACAGGCACATCTAAGGTTATATTCATAATACGTGTGCGTTTTAAAGTCTGTACTTCGTAATTTAAATATTCGCACATTCTACGAATTTGTCTGTTTAAGCCTTGCGTTAGAATGATACTGAAGGTATGCGAGTTTATTTTTTTAACCTTACAATTTTTTGTTGTTTGACCTAAATCTTCAATAAAAATTCCACCAGACATTCTATTAACAAAGGTTTGTGAAATTGGTTTGTCAACTGTTACAATATATTCTTTTTCGTGATTGTTACTGGCTCTAAGAATTTTATTAACGATATCGCCATCATCAGTTAGGAGTATTAAACCTTCGCTTGGTTTGTCTAAACGACCAATTGGGAAGATACGTTTATGATAATTTATATAATCGATGATGTTGTCTTTTTCAACGCTTGTATCTGTGGTACAAACAATACCAACGGGTTTGTTAAATGCTAAATAGGTGCGTTCAACGTCTTTGTTTTTAATAATTTCACCATCAACAGCAACAACATCTTGTTCTGTGACTTTGGTTCCCATTTCTGGAACTAATCCATTAATGGTCACACGACCTTCTTCAATAAGTTTGTCGGCTGCTCGTCGAGAGCAGAAACCAGCTTCACTTAAATATTTATTGAGTCGGGTTAACTTTTCTTCCATTAGACAAAAGTACTATTTATTATTAGCTTTTTATAAAGTCAACAATGCTTTTGGTAACAGATGTACTATTAAGTGAATGTCCTAATCCTTTTGTGGAAATTAAGGTACTGTTTTTATAATTCGATGTAATAAGTGTTGCATCTGAAAAAGGAATAATAGGGTCTTTGACATCATGAATTATAAGTCCTTCAGAAGCTATGTCTTTGACGAATTTTGAAGTTGAAAATGCTGTTGGCGCAGCACCAAAACGATTGATGATGATTCTACTTAAGCTATTTTCAATTTTCTTATTGTAGCCTAAAAGATTGATGTAGTTTTTGAGAATATCTTCAAATTCGGATGGTACTCCTAGCAATACCATTTTTTGAATAGATTCTAATTGATATTTTTGTTGATAAAACACCAATGACATACCACCAACCGAGTGACCAACAACTATTTGAGGTTGGTATTTTTGTGCGACAATATTTATAAATTCAGAATAAAGTAATGCATTAAAATACTTGCTTTCAGACGCGCCATGAGCTGGAGCATCTAAAGCGATAACATTATACCCTTCATTAGTAAAACTGTCAATTTTATTTTTCCAGCGTGCCGAATTACTTTCCCAACCATGAGCCAGCAAAATGGTTGCTTTGTCTCCTTTCCAATGGTAGGTTGCAATCTTTAAGTCATCACAATGTAAGACTTCTTTTTTAGCCGAATTTAAAAAAACTTCTTGCTTAGGTGTTAGCTTCCCTTTTCTTGGTTTTGAAAATATATGTAGTGCTTTGTTTGCAGCATAATCGGCCGAAACATAGCTTAATACATTAAGGTATGAACCAATAAGTTTGATGATGTATTTTTCCATAAAAATAGGTGTGCTTAGTCTTCTCTATGAACTTTGTCAATAGAAAAAGCGGGTGTACAAATTGCTAAATACTCACAAGGTTCGGTAAATGGATTTGAGTACTGTACTCTAACATTTTTATTGATTTTTATAGATTGTCCAGCTTCTAACACAATGGTTTCACCATCAATAATAAATTGCTTTTTGCCTTTAATAATATAGGTGTATTCATCAAATTCAGGTGTTTGAAAAGGTTCGCTCCAACCCGAAGGTGCAACCATATGTGCAATACTTAATTCTGGGTTGTTGTTTATTGCATTTCCAAAATGTTCCTCGATAAGTTTACCATCATCGGTAGGAACAATAAAAGGTGATTTTTGTAGGGTGTATTTTTTCATCTAAAACCACTGAATAAAAAAGTTTTTAATCTTAGCATCATCAGGAATATGAATAGCTTCAATTTTTAAATTCATATCAAAACGCATTTCTGCTGGTAATTCATTTTTATCAATTGTAAAATACGCATTGATGTCATCTACAGATACAATAATATTGCGCAATGTGTTTTGAATGCTAGAAATTTTATAGTTTTCTCTAATAGCTTTAAAAGTGCTTTTTGTGTTTAATCCTTTAGGTGTTTTATAGCGTTCGTCAATAACCCTAACAGTTCTAATGGTTGCAGTAGAATCTAATGATTGAGAAGGTGATAAGACTAATAGCTCTTTGCCGCCCTTTTCGTAAATAATAATATCGTTTGTGCTGCCACTAAACTCATCACCGCTCACAGAAGTAACAATGGAATCGTTTGCGAATATCATTTTTAAATCTTTTACTTGCGTGGAATCGTTGAGGTTACCAACATTTTGTGTTGCTATTTGAAAAGGGTCTTGTTCTTTATTACAAGAAGTTAATAAGGCGATAGATAGGATTAGGGCTAAGATTGAGTGTTTTTTCATTTACAAATAATTTTGTGTGATGTAATTTTTATTTACTGACTCCAAATGTATATTATGGACTTATTTCATTACTTTTTTTAGTACTCCAAATACTGCTCGTATAAAAGTAGAACTGGTTAACACTTTAACGACAGGATTTTGACGTTGGTATCTGGTTGAAGATTTTCTTCTAGACTTGGATTCTTTTTCTTTTTTTATTGCTTCTCTTTCTTTTTCTAGCGCTAAACGTTCGTCTTCTTTTTTCTTTAAGTCTTCCGCTTTTTTAATTTTATCGTTGAGCATTTCATAAGCACTTTCACGGTCAATTTCTTCATTATATTTTAAGACTAACTTCGAGTCGTCTAATAATTGATTTAACTCTTTTTGAGTCAAAATACCCATCCTGCTCATAGGTGCTCTCATCATAGTTGCAGCCAATGGTGTTGGACGTCCTTTTTCATCTAATGCAGATACTAATGCTTCACCAATTCCTAGAGAAGTTAACACTTCGGCAGTGTCATAATAATCCGTGTCTGGATAATTTTGTGCTGTTAGTTTTATAGCTTTTCTGTCTTTTGCAGTAAACGCTCGTAAGGCGTGTTGCACTTTTAAACCTAACTGACTCAAAACTGCTTCAGGGACATCTGTTGGATTTTGAGTTACAAAATAGAGTCCAATACCTTTGCTTCTTATAAGTTTTATAATGCTTTCAATTTGATTAAGAAGGGCTTTAGAAGCTTCGTTAAAAATTAAATGTGCTTCGTCAATAAACATGATAAGTTCTGGTCTTCCAGAATCACCTTGCTCAGGAAAGGTCTCGTAAATTTCAGCCAATAAACTCAGCATAAATGTTGAAAACAGCTTTGGCTTATCTTGAATATCCGTTAATCTAATAATATTTATATAACCACGACCATCTCTAGTTGTTCGTACTAAATCTTCAACTTCAAAACTCTTTTCGCCAAAAAATAAATCGCCACCTTGTTGTTCTAGTTCTACAATACGACGCAAAATAGCACCTGTTGAAGCTGTAGAAATTCTACCATAGGAATCTTCAAATTCTTTTTTGCCTTCATTGGTAGCATATTGTAGTATTTTCTTGAAATCCTTTAAGTCTAAAAGAGGTAGTTTGTTGTCATCGCAATACTTAAAAATAACAGATATGATTCCAGCTTGCGTTTCCGATACATCTAAAATTCTTGATATTAAAACTGGTCCAAATTCACTTACAGTGGCTCTTAATCGCACACCATCTTGTTCCGATAATGACATGATTTCAACAGGAAATGCTTTTGGGTCAAACGACAAGCCTATTTTTTCATGACGCTCGTCAATTTTTTGATGCCCAGGACTTGGTTGTGCCAAACCACTTAAATCGCCTTTGATATCCATTAACAGTACAGGAATCCCTTTTTCACTCAAATTTTCGGCTAATACTTGAAGTGTTTTGGTTTTTCCAGTTCCAGTTGCTCCAGCAATTAAACCATGTCTATTCATAGTCTTAAGCGGCACTTTTACAAAAGCATTTTTTACTGTTTCTTCGTCTAATATTGCTGAGCCTAAAGTGATATAGTCACCTTTAAAAGTGTTGCCTTCAGCGATATGATTAAAGAATTCTTCTTTGCGAGTCATGGTATCATAATTTTTCATAAAAATAAGTAATCTTAAATTAAACCAAAATAAAAAAACTTTTAAGTTTTATGAAGAAACTAGAAACTCTAAACTATCTTTGCGCACGATGAACAAAGAAATTTTAGAACTTGTAAATAAAGGTGAAATGCTTCCGTTAATGGAAGAGTTTTATACCATTCAAGGAGAGGGTTATCACAAAGGAACTGCTGCTTATTTTGTAAGAATTGGTGGTTGTGATGTTGGTTGTCATTGGTGCGATGTAAAAGAAAGTTGGAATGCTAATTTACATCCTCCAACAGATACACCCACAATTATTGATAATGCTATAAAATATAGTGACACAGTGGTTATAACAGGAGGAGAGCCTTTAACTTGGGATATGACTAAGTTAACCCAAGGTTTAAAAGAAAAAGGCGCAAAGGTGCATATTGAAACTTCTGGTGCTTATAAACTAACTGGAACCTGGGATTGGATTTGCTTATCGCCAAAAAAACTAAAACTCCCTGCCAAAGAAATATATGATAAAGCTCATGAGCTCAAGGTGATTGTTTACAACAAAGACGATTTAAAATTTGCTGAAGAGCAAGCTGCAAAAGTTAATAAAGACTGTATTTTGTATTTGCAACCAGAATGGAGTAAACGTGATAAAGTAATTCCGTTAATTGTAGACTACGTGATGGAAAACCCTAAATGGAAAGTGTCCTTGCAAACGCATAAATATTTAAATATACCTTAATAAAAAAAGCCTTGATTTCTCAAGGCTTTTTTTATTAGTTGTTATATAGAGTTTACATCATAGGTACAGATACTCTAACCTTGTCCCATCCCATATGCATAGTACCATCTTTATCAAAAACAATAGAGAATGCTTCTAGTGACTCGTCTGCCATTGTTGCTTTAACTTTAATTCTTGCAACATCATTTGATTCGTTATAAAAATAACTTCCCCAAACATTAATGTCTGAACTTAAAATTAACGTCCATTCTTTTTCACCTGGAATTGCAGACATTGTGTATGTTCCAGCTTTTATAGCTTTACCACCAAAAGTCACATCTTTATAAAAAGATATTTCGGCAGCTTCATTAGCTCCTAAGCGCCATTGTTTTCCGTTTGGAGCAAGTTCTTCTAAAGAACGATCATTTAATTGAGGGCGACCGTAAACGATTTTTGCAACTTTATTAGATACTTTATAATCGTTTGGGTGTGAGGCAGCATCCATTGGACTTTTATCTAGTCCAGGAAATTTTTGAGCATTTACATTTGTAGTTAATAACATTACAAATGCGAAAGCAATGCTAGTAATTAATGATTTTTTCATGTTTAGTTTTATTTAATATAATGGTTTAAAATTATTGAATTTATTATTTATAAGTCGAAAGGTTTTGTTAAACTTAACAAAGGGATAATAATTTTTAAATAAAAAAAGCCTCAAAATATTGAGGCTTTTATAACTTATTTATTGAATTCTTAATTTAAAAGTACTGCTACCCTAACAGTTCCCCATCCTAAATGCATATTTCCATCATCATCAAATGCAATAGAAAATGCTTCAAGTGAATCACTACTAGTTGATGCTTTAGCCATAAATCTAGTAACTTCACCAGATTTTGCATTACCTCCCCAAGTACCAAGGGTAGAGTTAAGAATAACTGTCCATTCTTTCTCTCCTGGAATTGTTGTTAAGGTATAAGTTCCCGCTTTTACACTTTTCCCACCAAGTGTCATATCATTTTTAAAAGTGATTTCTGTGCCTTCATTAGCACCAGTACGCCACACTTTCCCATTAGGAGCAAGCTTACTTAGCTCTCTACCTTTTAATTGTGGTCTACTGTAAATAATTTTTACAGATTTGTCTTTTGACATGCTAATGTCTAATGGGCTTTTGTCTAAGCCTGCAAATTTTTGTGCTTCTACATTAGTTGATAATAACATTAAAAATGCGAAAGCAATTGTCGAAATAAATGATGATTTTCTCATGAGTAATTTTATTGATTTTATTTTTCTAAAAATATTGAATACAAAATATAAAAATTGCAAGGTTTTGTTAAACTTTACAATTTACAAGCGTATCGTATAATTTTTGTTTGTTTTAGTTACAATAAATTATTAATATGGCTATAATAGATTATAAAATGTAATTAATAAACATCTAAATGTTTATAATTTGATATGTAATCCTCAGATTTGCACTATAATAATTAAATAAAAAGATTATGTGTGGTATTGTATGTGCCTTCGATTTAAAAGAAAAATCAGAAATATTAAGGCCTCAAATTCTTGAAATGGCAAAAACTATTCGTCATCGCGGACCAGATTGGAGTGGTGTATATAGTGATGAAAAAGCCATTTTGGCTCATGAGCGTTTAGCAATTGTAGATCCAGCTTCTGGAAAACAACCTTTATTTAGTGAAGACAAGAAATTAATCTTGGCTGCTAATGGAGAGATATACAACCACCGTGAACTTCGTAGTCAATTTCCTGATTATAAGTTTCAAACAGAAAGTGACTGTGAAGTTATTTTAGCTTTATATAAAGAAAAAGGATTCGACTTCATTGATGAGATGAATGGCATATTTGGCTTTGCTATTTATGATGTAGAGAAGGATGAGTATTTCATCGTACGTGATCACATGGGAATTATTCCATTATATATCGGTTGGGATAAACAAGGAACGTTTTATGTAGCGTCAGAATTAAAAGCATTAGAAGGTGTATGTACAAAAATTGAGTTGTTTCCACCAGGACATTATATCAGCAGTAAGGATGGTGAATTTGTACAATGGTACAAGCGAGATTGGAAAGATTATGATGCAGTAAAAGATAATAAAACAGAAATAGCTGAAGTAAGACAAGCATTGGAAGATGCAGTACATAGGCAATTAATGAGTGATGTGCCTTATGGTGTGTTATTATCCGGTGGATTAGATTCATCTGTAACATCAGCCATTGCAAAAAAATATGCTGAGCGACGTATAGAGGCAGATGATAAAGAACAGGCTTGGTGGCCACAACTGCACAGTTTTTCCGTTGGACTTGAAGGCTCGCCAGATTTAAAGGCAGCTAGAAAAGTAGCAGATCATATTGGAACCGTTCATCACGAAATTAAGTTTACAATTCAAGAAGGCTTGGATGCTATTAAAGATGTAATCTATCAATTAGAAACTTACGATATTACAACCATAAGAGCAAGCACACCAATGTATTTAATGGCAAGAGTGATTAAATCTATGGGAATAAAAATGGTGTTATCTGGTGAAGGTGCAGATGAGCTATTTGGAGGTTACTTATACTTCCATAAGGCACCAAACGCTAAAGAATTTCATGAAGAAACCGTACGTAAATTAAACAAATTGCACATGTACGATTGCTTAAGAGCAAACAAAAGTTTAGCAGCTTGGGGAATTGAAGGACGTGTGCCATTTTTAGATAAAGAGTTTATGGATGTAGCGATGCGAATCAACCCTCAAGACAAAATGATAAATGGTGAACGCATGGAAAAATGGGTAATTAGAAAAGCCTTTGAAGATTTGTTGCCAGAAAGTGTGGCGTGGAGACAAAAAGAACAGTTTAGTGATGGTGTTGGCTATAGTTGGATTGATACGTTGAAAGAAGTCGTTGAACAGGAAATTACTGATGAGCAATTAGCAAATGCACATTTTAGATTCCCAATACAAACACCACAAAATAAAGAAGAGTATTATTATCGTACTATTTTCGAATCACATTTCCCGAGTGATACCGCTGCACTGAGTGTGCCACAAGAGCCAAGTGTAGCTTGTAGTACCAAAATTGCATTAGAGTGGGACGAAGCCTTTAAAAACATGAACGACCCTTCAGGTAGGGCGGTAGCAAAAGTTCATGATGACGCATATTAGAAAACTAATTTGGTTGGTTAGTTAGTTTTAAATAAGAGGTTGGCAATTTGCCAATCTCTTTTTTTATTGTAAATGTTTTATCTTTAAAACTAAACCAACCAATATGATTAAGTTTTTTAGGCACATTCGTAAAAGCTTGCTTTTGCAAAACAAAACAGGTAAATACTTTAAATACGCCATTGGTGAAATTATTCTCGTGGTCATTGGTATTTTGATTGCACTTCAAGTTAATAACTGGAATGAAAACCGCTTACAAATCCAAAAAACAAGAGTACTTACAAAGGCCTTGCTAAATGACTTTGAGGATAACGAAAAAATTCTAAAACAAAAATTGAAATATACTAACGGATTGGTTTCTAGATTAATTCGGTTTTTAGAGATATCAGACAAGCCCGAGCTTAATATTTCACGAGACTCTATAAAGCACTATGCTACAGCAGCGTTTTTATCTAATGATTTAAAATTACAATTAGACACCTATAATCAAGCATTAAACACAGGTGATTTGAACAACTTAAACAATCAAAAACTATCCATTTACTTTAATGATTTTCAACGTTCTTTAAACTTCTATCAAGTGCATACTGCAATTTCTGGAAAAGAATTTTACCAAGGTTCAATTTATGAACTCAGGAAACAAATTGGGAATTTGGACATTTTGGATGATTATAGAGACTATAGTAATCGTGTTCAATTTACATCTCATAAAATGAGTTATAAAGAATTAGTAAATTTTATAGGAAAAAAAGAGGTTTTTGCCATTTTCCATAACCAATTAACCATTCAGTACAACTTTAAAGAGGCTTTAGGGCAAATGATTATAGTAAATGATAGTATTACTCAACAACTACATAAGAAATTAAATGATTAAATTCTTCCGCCAAATACGATTCAAACTTATGAGTGAAAACAAAACAGGCAAGTACTTTAAATACGCAATGGGTGAAATTGTACTCGTGGTTATTGGAATTCTAATAGCTCTTAGTATCAATAATTGGAATGAAAATCGATTAGCACAAAAAAAAGAAGAAACTGTCTTATTAAAATTAGTTGAAGATCTTAAAGTAGATTCTATTAATTTAAGTAAACAGTTTAATAGAGCTAAATTAATTAATAAACTTCATCTAGATCTATATCTGATTGGGCAGGCGAAATTAGTTCCAGATAGTCTTAAAAATGGTGAACGATTAAGACAAGGAATAATTTTTAATTCAGCAGCAAGTACTAATGATCCACAGTTATCAAATAAAATATCTAATACTATAATAAGAGACCAATTAGTTAATTATTTCAATCAATTGCTTTTCACAGAAGAGCTTTTAAAATCTTATAGAAACGTAGTAGAAAACAATGTAAGGCCATACCTTGCAGAATGGAACCTTTTGGATATTGACAGCAGATTTGAAGATCCCAAAAATCCTAAGATTGAAATCTATGAAGACAAATTAGTTGAACATTTAGATCAATCAACTTTTCAACAACTACTTTACGAAACAAATGTAAAAGTTGTTCTTGTTATAAATAGTTTAGATCGACTACAATTGGAAAATACTGCTCTGATTGATTTGATAAATAAAGAGTTGAAGCAAAATAGATGATAAAATTCTTTAGAAAAATACGGTACAATCTTATGAGTAAAAACAAAACAGGCAAATACTTTAAATATGCCATTGGTGAGACTTTACTTGTAGTTATTGGAATTTTGATCGCACTTCAAATTAACACTTGGAACCAGCAGCGATTGAGTAAAAAAATGGAAAATAATTATATTAATAGACTTATTGAAGATTTGGCAGCTGACACATCGATGATTGCAGGTCAAATTATGCGTTCAAAGGTGCGTTTTGAATATGGTGTTGTTCTCGATTCCTTGATAAGAATTCAAAGCAGGAGTGAAATTCCTGCTATTGAAGTTATAGATGCTGCACAGTCAATTGGCAGATTGTGGTTACCTCAATATAACGCTAACACCTATAATGATTTAATAAATACAGGCAACTTTAGTATTATTTCAGATCCAGAAATTGCTGATCGTATTAGAGGGCATTATACAAGTTTACCCTATTCATGGAATGATATATTTGACCAGAGAATGGAGGAACTTAGACGTATCATGGTTGAATTAATTCCATTAAAATTTCATATTGCGGTTTTAGCACCAGAAAGTATGCCGAATATCCCAAAACTAAAAACAGTTTTAAGTGATGAAGAGTCTATTACAATAGTAGAAAATATAATGGCGTATCCGAAAATTGATTTTTATGTTAAGAATGTAACACGTGCGCATATTTTTCATATAGATTTAATGGAGGAAGTTAAAGAGGCAACGACTGAGCTAATAAATGATTTGAAAAAATATTTACCAAATTAATTTTTATAAGTTTACCATCAATAAATTAATTCTGAACAAGAAAAACAAGCAATGCAATTATTACTTACAGCTAAGTCTTTTCAGCTTACCTTAAAACATTCTTTTACTATTTCCAGATCAACCAGAACTTTTCAAGTTACTGTAATAGTATCTATTTCCGATGGCGTTACAACAGGTTACGGTGAAGCGATTCCATACCCTTATTACAATATTACACTCGAAAAGATTGAGCAATCTGTTGCAAAGTCTAAATCAATTATAGAAAATGCCTTTGGAATGCATCCTAACGACTTATGGAATTATCTAGAATCAAATCTAAAAGACGATTATTTCACTTTGTGTGCTCTTAACTGTGCCTACTGGGATTATTATGCCAAATCTCAAAACAGGACTACAAGAAGCTATTTTTGCGATGAGAATAAATCTACACCATTAAGCGATTACACCATTGGTATTGATGCCATAGATGTTATGAAACAGAAAATATTGGACACACCTTGGCCAATCTATAAAATTAAATTAGGAACAGAATATGATGTAGAAATCATTTCAGAACTAAGGAAAATAACAGATGCCGTTTTTAGAATTGATGCTAATTGTGCTTGGACTGTCGAAGAAACTTTGCAAAATGCCATTCAATTAAAAACCCTAGGAGTTGAATTTATTGAACAACCTCTTCATGCCGAAGATTGGGAAGGGATGAAGCGCTTGAAAAGATATTGTGTTTTGCCTTTAATAGCAGATGAAAGTTGTCAGCGTTTTGAAGATGTTCAAAAATGTGCTGAAGGATTTCACGGCATTAATATTAAACTCATGAAATGTGGCGGACTTACACCAGCTCTAAAAATGATAGAGAAAGCACAAGCACTCAAATTAAAAGTAATGGCAGGTTGCATGGCAGAATCTACCGTTGGTATTTCTAATTTAGCACAAATTGCACCACTTTTAGATTATTTAGATGCAGATGGTGCTATGCTGCTAAAAAATGATACTGCAAAAGGGGTAAATCTGGATTATGGTAAAATTGAATATCCTAATGAAAAAGGATCTGGAATTATGCCTTTAGATTAACTAAAATCTTCTAAAATTTCTAGTAAAACTCAAATACAAAAATCAAAAAAATAGTCATAGAGCGACGATTGCATTTTTTCTTTTTCACAGAAGGTTAAAAAATCATTAAAATCTAATTTAAGATGCTTTTTAGGCGATTTAAGGCACTTTCGGATAATTAACAAATGTTAATAATTATATGATAAATGCAATAAAAACCTTAAAAATGGGGTTTAATAATTGTATATTTGTATGTATTAGAAATGATACAAATTGTATCATTTTTTTTATGAAATAAAACGAAAATTTAACTTATAGATTAATATTAATATGAGTCAAGAAAAAGAAGAGTTTAACAAGCATAATTATTCTGCTGATAGTATTCAAGCTTTAGAGGGAATGGAGCACGTACGTATGCGTCCATCGATGTATATTGGAGATGTTGGCACAAGAGGGTTACACCACTTAGTGTATGAGGTTGTAGATAACTCTATTGATGAAGCTTTAGCTGGTCACTGTAACAATATTACAGTAATAATTAACGAAGATAATTCTATCACGACCGAAGATGATGGACGTGGTATTCCAGTAGATATCCATAAAAAAGAAGGCGTATCTGCTTTGGAGGTTGTAATGACTAAAATTGGAGCTGGAGGAAAATTTGATAAAGATTCTTATAAAGTATCTGGTGGTTTACACGGTGTTGGTGTAAGTTGTGTAAATGCACTTTCTGAGCACTTAAAAGCAACCGTATATAGAGATGGAAAAATATATGAGCAAGAATACGAACGTGGTAAAGCCCTATATCCTGTAAAACCAATTGGAGATACAGATAAAAGAGGGACAACCGTAACCTTTAGACCAGACTCTACAATTTTTACTCAAACATTAGAGTATAGTTATGATACCCTTGCTAGTCGTTTGCGTGAATTAGCATATTTAAATAAGGGAATCACTGTTCACTTAATTGACAGAAGATATAAAAAAGAAGACGGTTCATTTGAAGGAGAAACATTTCACTCAGAAGAAGGTCTTAAAGAGTTTATCAAATTTTTAGATGGAAACAGAGAGCCTTTAATGAAAGAGGTTATTGCTTTTGAAGGTGAGAAGAATGGTGTTCCAGTGGAAGTAGCAATGGTATATAATACATCTTATGCCGAAAACTTACATTCATATGTAAATAATATTAACACACATGAAGGAGGTACGCATTTAACAGGATTCCGTCGTGGATTAACACATACGCTAAAAAAGTATGCTGATGAATCTGGGATGTTAGATAAATTGAAGTTTGATATTGCTGGAGATGATTTCCGTGAAGGATTAACAGCAATTATTTCTGTAAAAGTTCAAGAACCTCAATTTGAAGGACAAACAAAAACCAAGTTAGGAAACCGTGAAGTTTCTGCATCTGTTAGTCAAGCAGTTTCAGAAATGCTGACGGATTATTTAGAAGAACATCCAGATGATGCTAAAATAATAGTCCAAAAGGTTATTCTTGCAGCACAAGCACGTCATGCAGCACAAAAAGCTCGTGAAATGGTTCAGCGTAAAACCGTAATGAGTATCGGTGGTTTGCCAGGAAAATTAAGTGATTGCTCCGAGCAAGACCCAGCAAAATGTGAAGTGTTCCTAGTTGAGGGAGATTCGGCAGGAGGAACTGCAAAGGCTGGACGTGATAGAAACTTTCAGGCTATTTTACCATTAAGAGGTAAAATATTAAATGTCGAAAAAGCGATGACGCATAAAGTTTTTGAAAATGAAGAAATAAAAAACATATTTACTGCTCTTGGTGTAACCATTGGTACAGAAGAAGATAGCAAGGCACTAAACTTATCAAAATTAAGATACCATAAAGTAGTGATTATGTGTGATGCCGATATTGATGGTAGTCACATTGCAACCTTAATCTTAACGTTCTTTTTTAGATATATGAAAGAGCTTATTGAAAATGGTCATATATATATTGCAACACCTCCTCTTTACTTAGTGAAAAGAGGCGCGAAAAGCAGATATGCATGGAGTGATAAAGAACGTGATGAAATTGTTGCAGAGTTTGGTGATGGCGCAAAGATCCAACGATATAAAGGTCTTGGAGAGATGAATGCAATTCAACTTTGGGATACTACTATGAACCCTGAGAATAGAACCATGCGCTTAGTTCAAATAGACAATGGAATTGAAGCAGATCGCATTTTTTCTATGCTAATGGGAGACGATGTACCGCCACGTAGAGAGTTTATTGAGAAAAATGCTATCTATGCTAATATTGATGCATAGTTAAGATAAGTGTTAAAAAAAAGCATCCAAATTGGATGCTTTTTTTATATCTAAACCCTTTAAATTAATCGATAAAGTGTTAATTATTAACGATAAATGGTTATTTTTTGAAATCTTTTTTTTATGTTTGCTTAACCAAATTTATTGTAACATGAAAAAGTTAACCTTATTGTTTACGCTATTTTTAGCGATGCATACATCACATTCACAAGAATTAGAAAGTTTATTGTTGGCATCAGAAGACGCTAGTAAATTAACCGAAGGCTATATTAATCCAGTTATGAAAGGATTAATGTATAGTATGAATGGTGGTTGGGCAACAACCGGAAAAGTACATAAAACTTTAGGTTTTGATTTAACCATAAGTGCAAACGCTTCGTATGTACCTGATGCAGATAAGTTATTTGCATTTATACCAAGTGACTATAATTATTTAACATTACCAAATGGAGAAACTTCCTTGCCAACAGTTATGAGTGATAATGATTACGAAACAACTGTGGATGTTGAAATTGATAATGGAGATGGAACATATAATGTAGCTAGTTTTGAAATGCCAGGAGGAATTACCAAAGATTTGCCAATGAATGCTGTTCCTGCTCCTATGGTACAACTTGGTGTTGGACTACCTTTTAAAACAGATATTAAACTACGCTATGTGCCAAAACTTAACTTTGATGATTCAGTTGAAGCTAATCTAATAGGTTTAGGATTGCAACATGACTTAACACAGTATCTTGGTCCAATAGATAAACTTCCTTTAAGTGTTTCTATCCTCGGAGCATTTACTAATATGGATGTAACTTATAATATTGAAGATGATGATCCATCAGACGAGGTTACAGTCGCTAATGGTGAGGCTGCTTTCGAGATGAAAACATGGACTGTCCAAGCTATTGGTTCACTAGATTTTAAAATTATTACGCTTTATGGAAGTGTTGGATATAATGGTGGAAAATCATCAATAAAAATTAATGGAACTTACGATTTAGAATACGATATAGAAGATGGTGGTGGAACAGTTATTGGTACTGCAAGTGACTCAGTAACCGATCCTATTGATTTAAATTTTGAATCTACAGGAGTTAGAGGAACATTAGGAGCAAGATTAAACTTGGCTTTTTTCAAGATTTTTGCAGATTATACCCTACAGGAATATAATACTTTATCAGCAGGTATCGCATTTAGTTTTAGATAATTAAATTAGTTAGTTAAAATGAGAAAGCATCAGATATTTATCTGATGCTTTTTTTATTTACGCCATATTTATTCGTAATTTTGCAGTCTTAAAAAACAACACAATACAAACCTTAAATTAGAAAAAACAAATGAAAGTAACAGTAGTAGGAGCAGGAGCTGTAGGAGCAAGTTGTGCAGAGTATATTGCATTTAAAAATTTTGCTTCAGAAGTCGTTTTATTAGATATTAAAGAAGGGTATGCCGAAGGAAAAGCAATGGATTTAATGCAATGTGCTTCGTTAAATGGATTCGACACAAAAATAACTGGTACAACTGGAGATTACTCTAAAACAGCAAATAGTGATATTTGTGTTATTACTTCTGGTATTCCACGTAAACCAGGAATGACAAGAGAAGAATTAATTGGCATTAACGCTGGTATAGTTAAAGCAGTAGCTTCTAGCTTGATTGAGCATTCTCCAAACACTATTCTTATTGTTGTTAGTAACCCTATGGATACCATGACGTATCTAGCTCATAAAGCAACTGGGTTACCAAAAAATAGAATTATTGGAATGGGAGGCGCATTAGACTCTGCTCGTTTCAAGTATAGACTAGCCGAAGCTTTAGGCGCACCTATTAGTGATGTAGATGGCATGGTAATTGGAGGTCATAGTGATAAAGGAATGGTCCCGTTAACAAGTCATGCAACAAGAAACAGTATAAAAGTTACTGAATTTTTAACAGCTGAACGTTTAGATCAGGTAAAAGAAGATACTAAGGTTGGAGGAGCAACATTAACTAAGTTGCTAGGCACTTCTGCTTGGTACGCACCTGGAGCTGCAGTTTCTGGATTGGTTCAAGCTATTGCTTGTGATCAACAAAAAATGTTTCCATGCTCGACATTGTTAGAGGGTGAATATGGTTTGAATGATTTATGTATTGGTGTTCCAGTAATTTTAGGAAAAAATGGCATCGAAAAAATCGTTGAAATAAACTTAAGCGATGCAGAGAAAGCGCACATGCAAGAAAGTGCAGAAGGCGTTAAAAAAACTAACGGTTTGTTAGAATTATAAATTTATAAACAAAAAACATGAAAAAATTATTAGTATTACTGCTTGCCGTATTTAGTTTAAGCACTTTCGCTCAAGAAAAAATTTCAGAAGGCGTAATTACGATGAAACAAACAATATCTAGTGATGATGCAACTGTGCAAGCCCAGTTAGATATGATTGGACAAATGACATCTACTACGTATTTCAAAAAAGGAAAGTCAAGAGCAGAAGTTTCTAATCAAATGTCTGGAGATATTACAGTAATTATAAATCAGGTTAGTGAAGAAATGTTGATGCTTATGGATGGTCCAATGGGAAAAGTATATGGCAAAAAAAGCACAAACCTTACTGAAGAGCAGCTAGAAAAAGTAACTGTTACTGAATCTGATGAAACAAAGACTATTTTAGGGTACGAATGTAAGCGTTACGATTTGGTTGTTAAAGACCAAGGGGTAGAGTCTATAATTAAGTTTTTTATGACTGATGCTATTGAAGTCCCTACACAACAAACGGCATTATATGGTGGAAAATTAAAAGGAATGCCAATGTATATGGAAATGGAAATGAATCAAATGGGAATGGCTATGACAATGAAATTTGAAGTTACTGAGGTTAGAAAAGAAAGTGTAGATGATTCTAAATTCGATATGACAATTCCAGAAGGATATAAAGAAAATAATATGATTTTAGGAAACTAATCATTGAAATGGATAAACAAAAAAACCAGCCGATTGGCTGGTTTTTTTGTTTGATTATTTAAGTTTTTAAGATAATCCTGAAATTACGCCATCTTTATCAATAGACATGCCTTCGGATGCTGGAACAGCAGGAAGTCCAGGCATTCGCATCATTTTTCCTAAAATAGGAATAATAAATTGAGCGCCAGCTGCAATTTCAATTTCACGAACGGTTACTTTAAAACCAGTTGGTCTTCCAATAAGTTTATCGTCATCTGAGAATGATTTTTGTGTTTTTGCCATACATATAGCAAAATCATTAAAACCAAGGTTGTTAATTCGCCTTAGGTTTAATTCGGCCTTTTTATCATAAATCACACCATCTGCACCATAAATTTCTCTAGCGATTGTTTCAATTTTTTCTTTTACAGGGCTTTTCCAATCATAAAGCGGTTTATATTGAGTTGCCTTGTTTTCAACTACATTAACAACTGCATTTGCTAGGTCCTTTGTACCTTCGCCTCCTTTTGCCCAACCTTCAGATAAAACAGCTTGAACACCTAAACTTTCGCAAGCAGTTTTTATAAAATTAATTTCTTCTTCAGAATCAGAAACAAACGCATTGATAGCTACAACAGGCTCAATATTGTATTTTCTAATGTTTTCAATATGTTTTTCTAGGTTTTTAAATCCATCTTTTACAGCATCTAAATTAGGTGTATTGTAATCTTCTTTTTGAACACCTCCATGATGACGCAATGCTCTAACAGTAGCAACTAATACGACACATTTTGGATTTAATCCTGCGTAAGCCGATTTAATATTTAAGAATTTTTCAGCACCTAAATCTGCACCAAAACCAGCTTCGGTAACCACATAGTTAGATAAAGAAAGTCCCATTTTGGTTGCAATAATGGTATTTGTTCCTTGAGCAATATTTGCAAAAGGACCACCATGTATAATAGCAGGATTTTCTTCTAAGGTTTGTACTAAGTTAGGTTTAACAGCATCTTTTAATAAAATAGCCATTGCATCTTCAGCCTTCAAATCTCTTGCGAAAATGGGTTTTCTATCAAAAGTGAAACCAATAAATATGTTACCAAGTCGTTTCTTTAAATCTTCAAAATCTGTCGCCATGCATAAAATTGCCATTACTTCGGAAGCTGGAGTAATGTTAAAGCCATCCTCACGAGGAATACCATTTGCAGTACCACCAAGACCAATGGTTATTTGGCGTAATGCACGATCGTTCATATCGATAACACGTTTCCATAAAATAGTACGAGGGTCGATATTTAAGTTTCGCGTTTTACTTTGTATGTTATTATCAATTAATGCCGATAATAAATTATTTGCTTTTTCAACAGCATTAAAGTCTCCAGTAAAGTGTAGGTTGATATCCTCCATTGGCACTACTTGTGAGTAGCCACCACCAGCAGCACCACCTTTAATTCCAAAAACGGGACCAAGTGAAGGTTCACGCAAAACGACTGTCGCTTGCTTTCCTACTTTATTAAGTCCTTCGGTTAGTCCAATAGAAACTGTTGTTTTTCCTTCTCCTGCAGGAGTTGGTGTAATGGCAGTTACAAGTACTAAATTATTGTCCTTTATCTTGTTTTCATCAATAAGATTTAAGGGTAGTTTGGCCTTGTATTTACCATATAATTCTAAATCATCTTCAGAAATATGTAATTTTTTCGCAATGTTTTTAATGTGAGTAATGTCGTTTGCTTGAGCGATTTCAATATCTGTTAAATGCGCCATAGGTTGTTGGTTTAATTTTTAAGAGGTTCAATGTAATTAATTTATAACTAATAATCATTAGTAAGCTCAGATTTTACAGGGTAAAAACTAAGTGACCATAAAAATAGTTAAAATGATAAATAATTTCGGTTAGATTAATAGAATTTTAATTTCGTCGAACATATATTTCTTTCCGTCGGTAACATTCTATTTTTTTGTATAAATATGTCAATTCTATTGCCAAATCTTTAGGTAAATCATATATTTGCTCGTTTTTAAAATAAGAATAGATTAAATTAATATATAATGCAGAATAAAGGATTAGTAAAGTTGTTTGCACTTTTATTTGGATTGGTAAGTATTTACCAGTTGTCTTTTACATTTAAAGCAAATCAAATTGAAAGCAATGCAAAGGAAGCAGCAATAGCTAAAATTGCTGACACAGAGATAGATTATGTCGATAAGCGAAGTGCAGAAGAAGCTCGTTATTTAGATTCTCTTTTGACTTATAAAGTTGCAACAGACAAAGTTGATGCTAATGGTCAAATTTTAAGCGAGAATATTAAAGTATTTAATATTGGTATTGCAGATTATGACTATACAGAGGTTAAAGAGAAATCTATGAATCTTGGTCTTGACCTTAAAGGAGGTATTAGTGTTATTCTTCAAATTCAAGTTGATGATATTTTAAAAGGATTAGCAAATAATAGTAATGACCCTGTTTTCAATAAGGCTTTAGCTGATGCTGAAGAGTTACAAAAAGATAGCCAGAACACATATTTAGAAGATTTCTTCGTAGCATTTGATGCTATTAAAGGTGATACAAAATTAGCATCTCCTGATATTTTTGCTAATCGTGATTTAAGTGATGAAATCACTTTTAACATGACTGATGATGAGGTGAAGTCTATTTTAAGAACTAAGGTTGATGAATCAATCGTTTCTGCATTTGAAGTATTACGTAAGCGTATTGACCAATTTGGAGTTACTCAACCAAACATTCAACGTTTAGGAAATTCTGGTCGTATATTGGTAGAATTACCTGGTGTTAAAGATAAAGAGCGTGCTACAGAGTTAATAACTACAACAGCACAATTAGAATTTTGGGATGTTTATAAAGCCGAAGAATTAGGAGCTTTTTTAAATCAGGCTAATGAAGTTTTAAAGGGATTGGTTGATACAAAACCTGAAGTTGATGAAACTGAACCACAAGATGAACAAGATAGCACAATTGACGATTTACTAGGTGACACTTCAACAGACTCTACTGATGTAGCTACTTTAGGACCACTATTTGATTTGATTAGAGTGCCTGGACAAACAGGACAACCTATGTTGGCTATGTTTGAATCAAAAGACAAAGAAACAGTATTGGGTTATTTAAACAGACCTGAGATAAGAAGCTTATTACCAGCAGAACAGCGTTATGCTGAATTTGTTTGGGGAAAACAAACAAAAGATAACCCACTTGTTGAGCTTTATGCGTTAAAAGGAAATAGAGAAAACACACCAGAATTAAGTGGAGGAGTTGTAGTTGATGCACGTAATCAATTTGGACCTACTGGAGAATCAGAAGTGTCTATGCAGATGAATGCTAGAGGAGCTAAAATTTGGGAGGAAATGACAGGGAGAGCTTATGCGCAACAAAGTCAAATAGCCATTGTTTTAGATGATATTGTATATTCTGCACCAGGAGTTACAACAGGACCTATATCTGGAGGAAATTCATCTATCTCTGGTAACTTTACATTAAACGAAGCAATAGATTTAGCAAACGTATTAAGAGCAGGTAAATTACCAGCTTCTGCTGAGATTGTACAAGCAGAAGTAGTTGGCCCATCATTAGGTCAAGAAGCTATTGATAGTGGAATGAAGTCTTTTATGATTGCTCTGTCATTAGTATTAGTATGGATGATTTTCTACTATGGTAAATCAGGCATATTCTCAGATATTGCCTTATTATTAAACATTGTATTAATCTTTGGTATTTTAGCAGGTTTAGGAGCTGTATTAACGCTTCCAGGAATCGCAGGTATTGTATTAACAATTGGTATTGCGGTAGATGCGAACGTACTTATTTACGAACGTGTCCGTGAAGAGATAGCTAAAGGTAAAGGACAAAAAGAAGCAATTAAAGACGGATTTAGCAATGCATTATCGTCAATTTTAGATGCCAACATTACAACAGGTTTAACAGCTTTAATCTTATTTGTATTTGGTACAGGTCCAATTAAAGGATTTGCAACGACTTTATTAATAGGTATTGTAACGTCGTTGTTTACTGCTATATTTATTACAAGATTACTTATTGATTGGTACGTAAATAAAGGAGGAAAACTAGATTTCTCTACATCACTCACTAAAGGATTATTCAGAAATATTAATGTTGGATGGTTAAAAAAGCGCAAGATTGCTTATGTCTTTTCAGCAGTTATCATACTTGGAGGCTTAGCCTCTTTATTTACTACAGGATTAGATGAGGGTATTGATTTTGTTGGTGGAAGAACATATACCGTTCGTTTTGCACAAGATGTAAATGTTGAAGAAGTTAAAGGAGCTGTAGTAGCTACTTTTGGTAGTGCTGAGGTTAAAACTATTGGTAGTGCTAACCAGTTGAAGATATCTACTAAATACAAAATTAATGAAAACTCAACAGAGGTAGATGAAGAAGTTCAAAGTAAGCTTTACCAATCGTTAGGAACATTCTTACCTAACGGATTAAGCTATGACGAATTTAATGATAGCGATAATAGTGTTGGAGTCATGTATTCTGGGAAAGTAAGCCCAACAATTGCCGATGATATTAAAAAATCATCTATTTGGGCAATTTTAGGGTCGTTAATAGTCGTATTCTTGTATATCTTATTACGATTCAAAAAATGGCAATTCTCATTAGGTGCTGTTGCTGCGGTTTTCCATGATGTATTAATTGTATTGGGTGTATTCTCTATTACATGGAGGTTTATGCCATTTAGCATGGAAATTGACCAAGCATTTATAGCAGCAATCTTAACAGTAATTGGTTACTCACTTAATGATACGGTGGTAGTGTTTGATAGAATTAGAGAATTCTTAAATGAACATACAAGTTGGGAATTTGATAAAACAGTGAATACTGCTTTAAACAGTACATTAAGTAGAACATTAAATACCTCTTTAACAACTTTGGTGGTGTTATTGGCGATGTTTATTTTTGGAGCTGATTCACTTAGAGGATTATTATTTGCCTTAATTGTTGGTGTGATAGTAGGTACTTATTCATCGGTGTTTATTGCAACTCCAGTAATGCGTGATACAATAAATAAATTAGATAAAAAGAAGAAGTAGATTCTTTTAGTTATATAATAATGAAAGCCTTTCTTTTTAGAAAGGCTTTTGTTGTTGTTACATCCTTTTTTAAAATTGATTTTCTGTGAATGTTATTGCGTGTTTTGCTCTAAATTTGTAGTTAGAATATAGGTTCGAGTGAATTTTAGGATTGAAGTGAGTGAAATTTGTATCGAGAATAAGAATTTAGGAATAAAATAAGTTCTCGATACGATTTTTGTAAAAAAATCACTCGAACTGACAGAATTTTTAAAATAAACAATGAGTTTAATTAGACTTTGTAAAGCTCATTTTATCACCAACTTTAATCTTTAATTGTTGAGATAAACCTCCATTTATTTCAAGTACGTATTGCGCAGGAGAACCAGACGACAAAGATGCCTCGTCTAATGGTTTTGCGTTTTCTTGAATGCTTACAATGGTGTAGTTATTGTCTAAATAAATTATATCTAAAGGGATAAGCGTATTTTTCATATAAAAAGATCGTAGTTGCATATCGGGAAAAATAAAAAGCATCGCATTAGTATCTTTCATTGATTTACGATCCATTAAACCAGTTTGTGTCTCGTACTCATTATCGGCAATTTCGATGTTAAATTTTGCAATTAGCGAATCGGTTTCAGCTTTAAACAAGCTTAATTCACCTTCTTTTTTAAATGTAACCTCCATAGGTTTTATAACCTTTTTCTCTTCTTTGCAAGACGAACTTAGCAAAACTAACAAAGAGCTTATCGCTAATAGAATTAATGATTTTGTAAGGTTGTTGAGTTTCATTGCTAGACTGATTTAGGCTTGTAGAAGAACATAAAATATAATCCAATAAGTATGAATGGGATACTTAAAATTTGACCATTATTTAATACGTTTCCAAAAAACGCTGCTAAATCTTCTCCGCTCTGAGGCTCCTTAAAATATTCAACGATAAAACGAACTGTCCATAGCATTACTAAAAACAATCCAAAAAGAAACCCTGTTTGCTCACTTTTTTTAGATTTCCAATAGAAGAACCATAGAGTTAAAAATACAAATATATATCCAAATGCTTCATAAAGTTGTCCAGGGTGTCTAGCAAAATCTTCTCCTAATGCCTTAAATACTACACCAAAATAGCTATCTGTTCTATAACCTACCATTTCAGAATTAAAGAAGTTTCCTATTCTCACAAAAATTGCGCCTAGTGCTACAGGAACTACTACACGGTCTAAAATCCAAATAACAGACTTTTTAAGTACTTTTTTATTGTATAAATACATGGATATAATCATACCAATAGCAGCACCATGACTCGCTAGCCCTCGGAATCCTGTAAACTCAAATCCGTCAGCAAATTTAAAAGGTAGAAAGATACTTAAAGGGTCTTCGAGTATAAGTTCTGATTGATAAAATAAGACATGACCAACTCGAGCACCAATCATAATCCCTAATACAGAATAAATAAATAGAGAATCTAATTTATCTTCGGTTTGATTTTCATGTTTGTATATTTTTTTCATGATGTACCAACCTATAATAAAGGCTGCCATCCACATCATGCTGTAATAATGAATTGTAAACCCAAAAATCTCTAACCCTTCTGAGGTTGGATCCCAGACAATCTGTAATGCGTGCATATATAATCAAAGTTTGATACGTAAATATAAATAAATCAAACGAGTTATTTAATCCTAAATAAATGGAGATATTATTTTTTATCAACTTTTTATGGAACAGGGTCGTAACCGCTTCCACCCCATGGATGACAACTAAAAATACGTTTAATAGCTAGTTTGCCACCATGAAGCAATCCATGTTTTTTTAAGGCTTCAACAGTGTAATGTGAACATGTAGGTTGATATCTGCATGTTGCTGGTGTTAATGGAGATATTATCGTTTGATAAATTCTAACCAAAAAAACAAAAGGCGCAATGAGGATTTTTTTAAGCATGATTAGTTAGTCGAAAACGTCGTTCCGTCTTTGCCGTCTTTAAGTTGAATTCCAATCTCTGCTAATTCATCCCTAATCTTGTCTGATAAAGCAAAATCTTTATTGATTCTAGCTTCAGCTCTCATTTTAATAAGTAACTCAACGGTATCTGATAATTTATCTGAACCACTAGTATTGTTTTCTGAAACGTTTTGCAATCCAAGAATATCAAACACAAATACATTTAAAGTTGATGTTAAGATGTCAAAATCTTCTTTAGAAATTGTTGCCTTTCCGTCTTTAATTTGATTAATAAATTTAACAGCACTAAACAATTCAGCAATTAAAATAGGCGTGTTAAAATCATCATTCATAGCATCATAACAACTTTGTTTCCATGATGTTACATCAAAGTTTGAAGTGTTGTTTGAAATTTGAAGTTTAGGAAGCGAGTTCATGGCTTCCATAAGCTTTTTAAAAGCTTTTTCGGCAGCTAAAAGTCCATCGTCAGTCAAATCAAGAATGCTTCTGTAAGAAGATTGCATCATAAAAAAACGAATCACATTTGGACTGTATGCTTTACTTAAGATGTCGTTATTTCCTGAAAGTAATTCATCAGGATTAATAGAGTTTCCTGTACTTTTAGACATTTTTTGTCCGTTCATTTTTAGCATATTGGCATGCATCCAAACGTTTACTGGACTTTGGTTATTACAAGCCTCAGCTTGAGCAATTTCACACTCGTGATGTGGGAATTTTAAATCCATACCACCTCCATGGATATCAAATTGTTCGCCTAAATATTTAGTGCTCATGGCAGTACATTCAAGATGCCAACCAGGGAAACCATCACTCCAAGGTGAAGGCCAACGCATAATGTGTTGTGGTTCTGCTTTTTTCCAAAGTGCAAAATCTTGAGGGTTTTTCTTATCAGATTGTCCATCTAATGCTCTACTATTGTGTACTAAATCTTCAAGATTACGACCACTTAATTTTCCGTAGTTATGACTCTCATTAAATTTATGTACATCAAAATATACAGAGCCATTAACTTCATAAGCAAAACCTTTGTCAAGAATTTCTTTTATAATTTCAATTTGCTCAATAATATGTCCTGTAGCGGTTGGTTCAATACTAGGAGGTAGAAAATTAAATTTATTAAGTATGTTGTGGAAATCAACAGTGTACAGTTGTACTACTTCCATTGGTTCAATTTGCTCTAAACGTGCTTTTTTTGCAATTTTATCTTCTCCATCATCAGCATCATCTGTAAGGTGCCCTGCATCTGTAATATTTCGCACATAGCGAACTTTAAATCCTAAATGCTTTAAATAACGGAATATCATATCAAACGACATGAAAGTACGAACATTACCTAAATGTACATTGCTGTATACGGTAGGTCCGCAAACATACATTCCTACATATCCTTCGTTTATAGGTTTGAAAACTTCTTTTTGACTCGTTAGCGAATTATATATTTTTAATTCTTGTTCTTTATAAATTTGCATGCCGATTAAATAGGTTTTGGTTGATTTTGAGCACTTTAAAACTGCGTATCTAATTTAATATAATCTAAGAATTCTCTTCTGGTTTTATTGTTTTTAAATTTCCCTCCAAACTCACTAGTTACTGTACTGCTTTCAGTATCTCTAATGCCTCTAGAGTTTACACATAAATGTTTTGCATCTATCACACAAGCAACATCTTTAGTATTTAAAACTTTTTGAAGCTCTTCTACTATTTGTATAGTTAAACGTTCTTGTACTTGAGGTCTTTTTGAAAAATAATCTACAATTCGATTCATTTTAGATAGGCCTACAACCGTACCATTTGAGATATATGCAACATGAGCCTTTCCAACAATTGGTAATAGATGATGTTCGCAAGTTGAGTACACAGTAATGTTTTTTTCAACAAGCATTTCACCGTATTTATATTTATTATCAAAAGTTGATGCGCTAGGTTTATTTTCTGGATCTAAGCCTCCAAAAATTTCTTTCACGAACATTTTTGCAACACGATTTGGTGTGCCTTGTAAACTATCGTCCGTAAGGTCTAGGCCAAGGGTTTCCATAATATGCCTAACATCATCTTTAATGATGTCAATTTTTTCTTCTTTTGTCAACTTAAAAGCGTCTGCTCTTAATGGTGTATCCGAAGAGGTTCCAACATGATTTTCTCCTAAAGAATCAAAATCTTCAATTTCTCTTTCTATTTTCATATTTACTGTTATCTAAAACTAATTAAACAGGGCACAAAGGTAAGCATTTCCTAAATTTTAACTATTGAATTAACAAAGTATTAATTTTGAACGACATATGTAATAATTTCAACGGTTAGAACGTTTTATTTATCAAATATTGCTTACTTTTTCACCGCTATTACAATTGACGAAAAAATGCTTAAAACATTACTTTTTTTTAATACTTTATTTTTATTCTGTATAGCTGGGATAGCTAACGCACAATCTGTTTCTAACTATTCTGGTTCAAAAACGATCGTTTTTGACTCCAATGTGATTTTGCCACTAAATAGTCTAGAAAAAAAAATGTTAACAGAGGTTTATGGTGAGACTCTCCAAAAAAATGTATTAGATAATTCACCGCGTTTAAGAAGTTTAAAAAACATTCTTAGAAACAGAGTAGAAATAATTAGTTTGCCTAATTATTATAAGGATTATAAATTGCTTTCGCAAATACCTTTGTTTAATAAATATAATTCATCATTAAAAAGAGAAGTGTTTAGTAAGTCAACATTTAATCCTTTAAAATATAATTTCGATTTTTACGCAAAACAAAATCAAATTTTTAGAATTGATCATACCGATTATTATGTTGTAATTAAGACCCAGTATCAAAATTAGCCTCCTTCATGTTAAAAAAAGTCTTTTATATATTTTTTATTTTTTGTTCAGTCCCATCATTTGGTCAAGTAATTAATATGACTGACGGACTTAGTTATACTTGTTCTGGAACATTTTACGATTCAGGTGGAAGTACAGGGAATTATTCCAATAACGAAACTATTACACATACTATTTGTCCAGATGTCTTGGGAGCTCAAGCACAATTAGACTTTACTTCTTTTGACTTAGAGGCAAATGCAGATTTCATTACCATTTACAATGGTCCTGATGCAACTTTTGATGTTATAGGCACATTTAGTGCCACAAGTCCAGGCTTGGTTACTGCTGCACTAGCTTCTGTGAAACCAAACCCTCTTGGGTGTCTCACAATTGTGCAAAGTACAGATGGTGCAAACACGCAAACTGGTTGGCAAGCGACTATATCTTGTTTTCAACCTTGTCAAAACATTGTTGCGAGTTTAGACTCAACAACACCAGCTGCAGATCCAGATGGCATTGTGAGAATCTGCCAAGGAGACCAAGTTGTATTTAATGGAAGTGGAACATTTTCAGTTAGTGGAGTAGGAGCATCCTACGAATTATTTATGGGAGATGGTGTCTCTCTTACAGGAGGTCTAATAGGTAACACGTTTAGTAATAGCTAAACGTTTAATAATGAAGGAATCTATGAAGTAAATCTTGTTGTTATAGATGCAAATCCTCAAGGATGTACTAGTACAAATAAAGAATCCATTTTTGTATATGTATCTTCTACACCAGATTTTACTGGTACACAAGCTGCTGATGATACTTTATGCTTAGGAGAATCCACAACAATTGAAGGTGTGGTAACTCCAGTTACTCAAATTGCAAATTGTGCCAATGGAGGGGAAGAAACAGCACTTGGAGATGTTCAAGGTGTTACTTTTACATCTACATTAGATTTAGATTGTTTCCAGTCGCAAAACTTAACTAATATTGCACAATTGGAGAGTATCTGTATTGTTATGGAACATACTTATATTGGAGATTTAGAGATTACTGCTATAAGTCCTAATGGGCAAAGAGTATTATTGCATAATGGACCTCGTAATAACTCATTTTCATTAGGTAATCCAATAACTACAGATGGCACAGGACCTGGGCAAGGTTGGGAGTACTGTTTTTCAATGTCTGGAGCTACTATATTAAGTGATGGGCCAGTAGTGCAATCTGGAATGCCTACTCCAGGTCTAACTGTGGAGGCGGGAACCTATTTGCCAATTGGAGATTTTAACTCTTTTTTAAACACGCCTATTGACGGCCAATGGACTTTAGAAATTATTGACCATGCCTTATATGATGATGGCACTATCTTTAGTTGGTCGTTAAATTTTGATGAGTCTTTATTAGCTTCAGATTATGCATTTACACCAAGTTACCCTACTCAGGGTTGGGATGCCGATTTATCTATTACAAATACTGTTGGAAATACTATAACGGTGCAACCTACAACATCTGGAACACATTGTTATACTTATAGAGTAATAGATGATTTTGGATGCGAATATACTGAACAAATATGTGTTGAAGTGTTACCAGAAGTAATTCCATTACTGCCAACTCCAATAGATTTATGTGACGACACCACTAATGACGGATTTACAGTTTTTGACTTAACTATAAAGGATGCAGAAATTACAGGAGGAAATTCTAATTGGTCCGTAGAGTATTTTGAAACTAATGCTGATGCTTTAAGTGGTTCAAACCAAATAAATCCAGTAACAGCTTTTACAAATACAATAGCTAACTCACAAACAATTTATGTGCGTGTTACAGATAATACTACAAGTTGTTTTGGCTTTACAACACTAAACTTAAATGTATTATCAAATCCAGTATCATTAGACGATGCACCAAGTATAGAGTTATGTGACGATAACAATACAGGAGATAATCAAGAAATATTTGACTTAACACTTAACGAGGCTTATATTCTAAATGGAGAAGTTGGTGTCACAGCAACATATTACCAAACTAATACAGATGCCCAAAATGCAGTAAACGAAATTGGAACGCCTACAGCGTATGCTAATACATCATCACCGCAAACTATTTATGTGAGAGTTGCTAACGACGTCACGTCATGCTTTGTCGTAGTTGATTTTGATATCATTGTTAATGAGTTGCCAGGTGCTACCACAGTTACCGATTATTTTATTTGTGAAGTTAATGCAGATGATGTGGCTCAGTTTAATTTAGAATCTAAAACAACTGAAATTTTAAACGGACAAAATCCAACAGACTTTGCAGTAACATATTATATTTCACCAGCTGATGCTAACACAGGAGCAAACCCATTAACAAGTCCTTATACCAATATATCTAATCCTCAAACCATTTATGTAAACATTAGAAATATAAATACTAATTGTAATGATGCGTCAATGAGCTTTATTATTGAAGAACTTAATACACCTTCGGCAAATGCAGATTTAGTTCCTATTGAATATGCCTTATGTGATAATTTTAATGCCAATGATGGATTTGCTCAATTTGATTTGACTACCCAAGATACTTTTGTGTTGGATGGACAAGACCCATTAGTTAATGTAGTTAGCTATTATGTATCGCAAACAGATGCTGATGCTGGAGTTAATGCATTAGCATCACCTTATGAAAACATTTCTAATCCACAAATTATTTATGCACGAGTTGATGATATTTCTGCCATAAATACCGTGTGCTATGCTACTACTGAGTTGACTTTAAATGTGAATTTATTGCCAGAATTCACCTTAGATAATAGCTATGTAATTTGTGTAAATACTAATGGTACAGAAGTTATTGGACCTCCATTAATTGAAACAGGTTTATCTGTTTTAGATTATACTTTTGAATGGCGTTTGAATAATACAGTTATCCCTGGAGTAACAGATTCAAGTTATTTAGCCACACAATCTGGAGACTATAGCGTAACAGTAACGAATAACGCAACTAACTGTCAACGAATAGAGAATACTACAGTTAGTGAAAGTGCTCCACCAGTTGTGACTGCAACAGTAACATCTTCTGCTTTTGCAAATAATCATATTATTGAAGTTGAAGCTTTAGGAGGCGGAGATTACGAATATGCCTTGGATAATGGACCATGGCAAGACAGTAATATATTTGATAATGTATCTTTAGGAGAACATATAGTAATGGTTAGGGATAAAAATGGATGTGGTTTGGCTATTACGTCTGTTACAGTAATCGATTACCCTAAGTTTTTCACTCCAAATGGCGATGGTTATAATGATACATGGAATATTGCAGGTATAAATGCGCAGCCAAATGCCCAAATATTTATTTTTGATAGATATGGAAAGTTGTTAAAGCAAATAAGTCCAACAGGTGATGGTTGGAATGGTACATTTAATGGATACAATCTTCCATCAGCAGATTATTGGTTCACTGTAAAATATATTGAGCCAAATAGTGGGGATAAGAAAGAATATAGTGCGCATTTTGCTTTAAAACGATAAAAAGGTTTATTCCTTAAAAATTTTATTATTTTCGAGACTTCAATTTTTTTATTGAGCGTTTATGAATAAGATAAAATATCTTATACTCCTTATTTTTTTAATAAGTATTTCTGAAGTTTTTGCACAAGAACCTAACGATTGTGGTAACGCAACTGTAATCTGCGGCAGCATTAATTTTACCTATACACCAACAGGTCCTGGAACAGATGATTTTGCGACAAATCCACCTCCTAGTTGTTTACCTAATGGAAATGTAGAGAGCCAAAGCGTATGGTTGCAAATAACAATTGATAATCCTGGAGATTTAGAATTTGTTATTAAACCCAACAACGGATTTGATGATTATGATTGGGCAATATACGGTCCAAATGCTACTTGTAATACTTTAACCAATGCTGTTCGATGTTCCTCTACTATGTTTTTAGGAGATGGTTCTACTGGTTTGGGGAATGGTGCTTTAGATTTTACAGAAGGACCAGGAACTGGCGATGGGTTTTTAGCACCTTTAGCTGTTAATAGTGGAGAAACCTATATAATTTTTATTAATAATTGGTCTAGTACATCTTCAGGATTTGATTTGGATTTTGGAGGAACTGCTACATTTAATGAACCACCAACAATCGATACGCCAACAGGGACAGCTTTAGATATCGAGCAATGTGACACAGATGGTGTGGATGATGGAATTTCAGAGTTTGATTTAACGGTTAATACACCAATAATCATTGGAGCGCAAACAGGAGTAGATGTAAAATATTACTTAACAGATGGTGATGCTCAAGTAGATAATAATGCTATACTAACACCAGCTAATTATAATAATATTACAAGCCCTCAAACTATTTTTTCTAGAATTACAGATACAGCCTCTGGGTGTTTTGAAACAACTGAGTTCGATATTGTAGTACTTGGCGCTTTAAATATTGGTACACCAAATAATCTTTTTATTTGTGATGATAATAATGATGGATTTGCTCAATTTGATTTAACACAAAATGATATAGATATTCAGAATGGCGAGTTAAATACTGTAGTGACTTATCATCCAACTGAGAATGATGCTAATTTAGCCACTAATAACCTGTCTGGTCTTTATACAAATACTACTGCTTATACTCAAGAAACGATATGGGCAAGATTAGAAAACACAGTTACGGGTTGTTTCAATGTGGTGTCATTTACTATCGACGTTTTCGACACACCAATTGTAAACCCAATTCCAGATCAATTAATTTGTGATGATGACAATGATGGTTTTTGGAGTTTTGATTTTTCAGCTTTAAACACAACAGTTTTAGGAAGTCAATTGGCAGTTGACTTTTCTGTAACTTATCATGCGTCACAAGCTGATGCTGACGCTAATTTAAACCCAATTGCAAGTCTTTATACAAATCAAATTACTTATCAAAACGAAACTATTTATGCTAGAATAGAAAACAATTTAAATACTAATTGCTATGAGACTGGAAATTTTATAATTGATGTATTCAATAGCCCAACGGCAGCAGTTACTAATTTTGAATTGTGCGATAATCTTAATGATGGAAATGAGACTAATGGCATTGTAACGTTTGATTTATCATTGAAAGAAGCTGAGATTTACGGAACTCAATCTGCTACAGAATTTGAAATAAAATTTTATTATAGTCAAGTAGCAGCAGATGCAGCTATTGCTGGAACAGAAATCACTGCTCCAATTCAAAACACGAGTAATCCACAAACAATTTTTGCAAGAATAGAAAATAGAGGTAACACAAATTGCTATGAAAACACAAGTTTCGATTTAATTGTGAATCCGTTGCCAGTAATTTCTCCAATAGTTATTTTAACGCAGTGTGATGATGATGCTGATGGATTTACACCATTCAATTTAACAGAAGCCAATATATTAATCTCTAACAATTCAACAGACGAAGTATTTACGTATTATTTAACACAAGCAGAAGCTGATAATGGTTTGACTGCTGATCAGATTCCTAATTTTATTAATTATACGAATCCAACAGCGTTAAATAGTTCGGTGTATGCAAGAGTTGAAACAGTTAATGGTTGTTATAGAACAGCTAGAATAGATTTAGTAGTTGGCGCAACACAAATTCCGGTAGCATTTAATCTCACTTATTTTGTGTGTGATGATAAACTAGTAGATAATGACAATATGAACGGTATTGTATCTTTCGATTTTGGTGATGCCACAGCACAAATAGAAGCCATATTTCCAGTTGGTCAAAACTTAACAATCACCTATTACACTAACGAAGCTGATGCTTTAGCTGAAACGAATCCAATTTTAGATATTAGTAATCATAGAAATGAAACATCGGCATTCACTCAACAAATTTACGTGCGTGTTGATAACGATAATATCAATGCTTGTTTGGGTTTAGGGCAACATATTACTTTAAATGTAGACCCAGTACCTAATAATAATTTTATCACTAATTATGAATTGTGTAGCGATAATGACCAAGCTGTTTTTGATTTAACAACCAAAGATTCTGAAATAATTGGAACACAAACAACACCCATTTTAGTTAGTTATCACTTAAGCGAACAAGATGCTATTAATAATATTCCAATTACGAATGCCAATAATTACACTAATATTACAAATCCTCAAACTATTTATGTAAGAGCCCAATTTGATGATAATGCAAATGGTGTTGGTGATGTAGGAGAATGTTATAGCACTACAGACATGAGTTTTCAGTTGGTAGTAAATCTTAATCCAACCATTTTCTTACCAGACAATATTAGAATTTGTAGTAACCAAATAGTGACTGATTATGATTTAACCGTTAAAGAAAACCAAATTATGGGAGGTGATAATTCTATTACCTTAACGTATTACGAAACACAATTAGATTTAGATAATAACAACCCTATTGGAAATCCTACAGCCTATACCAATACTCTATTGAATAGAAATATTTTGGTATTGGCCACAGGTGTAAATTTGTGTACATCTACTACAACTTTATCATTACAAACAATTCTTTATGATAATATAAATCAGAACCCAACTTCTATTGAAGAATGCGAAACCGATAATAATGGGTTTGACTATTTTGATATTACAAGAAGAGAAGTAGAAATTTTAAATGGTTTAAATGCAATAGATTTTAGTTTTACTTATTATGAGTTGGAAGCAGATGCCATTGCTGGAAACACGAATAACATTACTAACCTCGTAAACTTTGAAAACACAGTGGCTGTCACGCAAATAATTTACGTGAGGGTGCAACCAATAGCCAATGAATGTTTTATAGTTGTGCCTTTAGCACTTATTGTAAACCCTGTTCCTGAAATTGGTATATATGATAAATATGTAATTTGTTTAGATAATACTGATTCAGTTATAAATCCAACACTAACCACATTTTTTCCAAACCCACCAATAGATACGCAATTGAATCCACTTGAATATACGTTTCAATGGTATAAAGGTACTGAGGCGGAGGTGAATAGCAATCCAAATAGCGTTATTATAAATGGAGAAACTGGACCAGCCTATGTCCCAACCACAATTGGGTTTTATACAGTTGTAGCAACTAATATAGTTACTGGGTGTAGAATTCCAGGAACGACTGAAGTTGTAGGTTCATATCCTCCAGAACAAATAACTGTGAATTTAGTATCTGAACCTTTTTCAGAAAATAATATCATTGAAGTTGAAGTTATCGGAAATGGAGAATATCAATTTAGATTAGATTTTGGACCATGGCAAAGTGAGCCAAGATTTGAAAGCATTACAGGAGGAGAACATACAATTTATGTAAGGGATTTATATAATTGTAACGAAATATCTCAAATGCAAATCGTAATAGATTATCCACGATATTTTACACCTAATGATGACGGTTATCATGATACATGGAATATAAAAGGCATGTCTTCTCAAGAAAATTCAACCGTTTATATATTTGACCGTTATGGTAAATTATTGAAGCAACTCAATCCTTTAGGTAATGGTTGGGATGGCACTTTTAATGGTGAAAAATTACCATCGAGTGATTATTGGTTTGTTGTGGAGTTTCAAGAGCCCAATGATGGGATGGTAAAGCAATTTAGAGCACATTTTACGCTAAAGAGGTAATAAAAAAAAAGCGCAATGAAATATTTCATTGCGCTTTTATATGTTAAAATAATTGTACTATAGATTCATGCTTAATGATAATGTAAAGTTTGAATTTTCTCTACTAATTCTAGCTGCATTTGTCAATCCTACATTGTATAATTGGTAGTTAATATCTCTTTTAGAATTTTCGTAAGCTAAGTCTAATCTTGTTCCTCCAAAATTATAACCTATTCCTAATGAATATCCTTTTAAATCCCCATAAAAAGAAGTGTCATTATAAGGGCTTTGTTCTAGTCTGTAACCGCCTCTAAAACTAAAATTGTCTTGTCTTAATTCGCCTCCAATTCTATAAGTATTTGCCACTTTCAAATTGTTTGAAATATCAGTATTCTGAGAAGCAAAATACGAATCAGATTCTGGTTTGAATTTGGTGCTACCATAATCTTTTCTAGAATAATCAAAGCTTATGAGTCCTTGTTGGTTAAATACCAAAGCAATACTTCCTGTAATTTTAGCAGGCGTTTGTAGTTTATAATCTGGATATATGTTTATTACTTGTGGATCTACAATAGCTGTAGTTGGTCCGCCATCATCCCTAACAGATGCTACATATTGACTTGTTTCCTCACTAATAGTGTACCAAGTTGGAGAATCGTAAGTAAGCCCAACTCTTACATCATTTGAAAGTTTAGCAATACCACCTAATTGAAAAGAAAATCCATTACCAATAGTAGAAAGATTGTTTTCAAAATCCACTTCGGTAACTAACGAGCCAGCATTTGAGTTTTCTTCAAACAAAAATGTAGAACGGTCGTAATTAATGAAATGCGAATTTAGGTTTAGACCTAAGTATAAATTATCTTCATATTGTGCAGCAAGATTAATCCCAAATTTCCCATTATAGCCAGTTGCAGTATAAGAGTATTGTTGATTAAAAGTCCCTGGTGCTATATTAGAAAAGTATAGCGTATTGGCATCATCATCTGTGTCAGGTTCTAAAATGTATGCTTCATAGCCCAAAAAAGCTTGCTGATTTGTATAACCAAAAGAAGCTCCTAAATCACTGTAAGCATCGTCAATAGATTCACCTGGAAGCGCAATTATTTCATCCAAACGTAAACCTTGAGCATTTGCTAAAAAATAACTATCAATAGATGTTATACTCGTTCCCGAAGCAAAAAAGTCATCATCAAAGTTTTGAGTTTGATCATAGGCGAAACCTAAAACAAACTTTTTCCAGGGTGAGTTATTTCTACTGTTAAAAACAAAAGCAGCTCCAGCTTGGTTAAAAGCAAAATCGGAATTTGAGTTTGTATTTACACTATTAAAATAGTTTGTCTCATTATCAGAATTATAACTTGAAATAGACAGAGATGTATGGCTATAACTAAAAATAGCCGAACCTGCAGGATTAACGCTCATTGCAGAAATATCTCCACCTAATGCGCCAAATGCTCCACTCATAGCTTTAAACCTTGCTGTTCCTTCAACATTATCAGATGAATATCTTACAGCATCTGTAATATCTTGAGCGTACATAGTAGACATAGATAGTATGCCTATGAATAGTAATATTAACTTTTTCATACTTTTAATTTTTCTTTTTCAACCTTGATTTAATTGTTTCTTCTTGATGAATTACTACTACTTCTAGCTGAACTATTGTTAGAAGATGATCTAGTGCTAGAGCTAACATTATTAGACCTTCTAGAACTACTGCTATTTGACCTAGTTGAAGAGGATCTAGTTGTTGATGATCTAGTTGAAGAAGATCTAGTTGTTGATGAACGACTTGATCTTGTTGTTGCAGATCCTGATCTAGTGGTACTTGACCTAGTGCCAACACGAGAGCTTCTAGTTGGTCTTGATTGAGAATTCACACGAGAATTACTGGATCTAGTTGCGTTTACTCTTGAGTTACTGCTTCTAGTGGCATTATTCCTTAAATTTATAGTTCTACTGTTTATTGAGCTACGTCTATTTGAGCTAGTGATACCACTACGCCTACTAGAAATACCACTTGTACCATTATTGGCATATAACCCACCTCTTCGACTTGCACTATATGCTAAGGTTCTTCTATTATATATGTTACCATAGTAGAAATTATTATAACCATAATATGGGTAACCAAAATTGTAAGGATAACCCCAACCAAAGCCATATCGCCATGGTCTATTCCAACCTACATAGAAAGGGGAATACCAAAAGTCATTAAAAAAACCATAGCCAAAATCCCAATGATTGTACCAACCATTAAAGCCATAGAAACCGTTAAACCACATATCGTTGTATAGAGGTCTATTATAAATGTTTACGGTTATATTATCACTATAACCCCAACCTGCATAATTTTCTTGGCTTAAGGAGTCATTTTCTACATCATAATTGCCTTGGTAGGCATCAATATCTGTAAAAATCATACCTTCAGCATTCATATTTTCAATTTCGGTAGCTTTTTCCTTAAAGTAATTTTTATAATAGGTTGAATTATCAGATTCCTTTGCGGCTTCTTGATTGTCTTGATATTCAACATTTTTAACCGCATAATTTTTATCAGGCTCACCATAAATACCATCATTATCATAACTGGCATATTGGTAAGATCCACAGGAAGTTAGTCCTAATACAAGGATTAACGCTCCAATTATGGATATTTTCGAATTTAAGTAGTTATATAATTTCATATCTCTTCAAATTAAATTGTTGAACATAACAAAAATAGTTAGTTTTGTCGAACTATTTTTTTATTTAACATAGTCACAATTTTTGTGCCAAATTAAGATATATGAGTAAAAATCTCACTAGTAGGAGCGAAGACTATTCAAAATGGTATAACGAACTGGTTGTAAAGGCTGATATGGCTGAAAACTCGGCAGTTAGAGGCTGTATGGTAATTAAACCTTATGGTTACGCTATTTGGGAAAAAATGCAAGCAGAATTAGATAGAATGTTTAAAGAAACGGGACATCAAAATGCGTATTTTCCATTATTTGTACCTAAAAGTTTGTTTGAGGCTGAAGAGAAAAATGCCGAAGGATTTGCAAAAGAGTGTGCTATTGTAACTCATTATAGATTACAAAATGACCCTGATAATGAAGGAAAATTAAGGGTTGATCCAGAAGCGAAACTTGAAGAAGAGCTGATTGTAAGACCAACAAGTGAAGCTATTATTTGGAATACTTACAAAGGTTGGATTCAATCATACAGAGACTTACCATTGTTAATAAACCAATGGGCAAATGTAGTGCGTTGGGAAATGCGTACACGATTATTTTTGCGTACAGCAGAGTTTTTATGGCAAGAAGGACACACAGCTCATGCGACTAAAGAGGAAGCATGGGAAGAAACAAAGTTAATCAATAACATATATGCCAATTTTGCTGAAAACTTTATGGCGATTCCAGTTATACAAGGATTAAAAACTGAGAGCGAACGTTTTGCAGGAGCAGAGGAAACTATGTGTATAGAAGCGCTAATGCAGGATGGGAAAGCGTTGCAAGCTGGAACATCACATTTTTTAGGTCAGAATTTTGCTAAAGCTTTTGATGTAAAATTCACAAATAAAGAAGGGAAACAAGACTATGTTTGGGCAACTTCTTGGGGAGTTTCAACGCGATTAATGGGAGCTTTAATTATGACTCATAGTGATGATAAAGGCTTGGTTTTACCTCCAAATTTAGCACCAAACCAAGTAGTAATTGTACCTATTTACAGAAACGATGAGCAATTGGATGAGGTTTTTAAAGTAGCCAATAAAATAACAGCAGACTTTAGAGCAAAAGGTATTTCGGTGAAATTTGATAACAGAACTACTTTTAGACCAGGAGCAAAATTTGCACAACACGAATTGCAAGGTGTACCATTACGTATTGCTATTGGACCAAAAGATTTAGAAAATGGAACAGTAGAGTTGGCTAGAAGAGATACATTAACTAAAGAAGTAGTTTCTTTGGATACACTTACTGAAACTATTGAGAGTTTAATGAAAGAAATTCAAGATGCATTATTTAATAAAGCACTTAATTTTAGAAACTCTCATATTACCGAAGTAGATACGTTTGATGAGTTTAAAGAAGTTTTAGAGAATAAAACAGGGTTTGTTTCAGCGCATTGGGATGGTACATCAGAAACTGAAAATAAAATTAAAGAATTAACAAAAGCGACTATTAGATGCATTCCTATCGATAATGAAGTTGAAGAAGGTAAATGTGTGTACTCAGGAAACGCTTCTAAACAGCGAGTTTTATTTGCAAAAGCATATTAAAAATAAATTTTGCGAAAAAATTCATTAAGAAGTTGCAACATTTAAAAATAGTTGTATTTTTGCATCCGCAATGGAAACATTGTAAGTTATTTGAAAACAATTGAGAGTTTAAAAATTAACAATTAAATTTTACAAACTCAAAATAAAATGGCCCGTTCGTCTATCGGCTAGGACGCCAGGTTTTCATCCTGGTAAGAGGGGTTCGATTCCCCTACGGGCTACAACGATTTAAAAAAAACAAAATGGCAAATCATAAGTCAGCGTTAAAAAGAATTAGAAGTAACGAAGCTAAACGCTTAAGAAATAAGTATCAGCATAAAACCACACGTAATGCTATTAAGAAATTACGTGATATGGAGAAGAAGAAGGATGCTGAAAAGTTATTTCCTGCCGTTGTATCTATGATTGATAGATTAGCAAAAAACAATATTATCCATGATAATAAAGCTGCTAATTTAAAATCGGGATTGGCTAAGCATGTAGCTTCTTTATAAAAAGAATGCAACAACTTCTATAAGATTTAAAAAGCTTTTCTTTAATGAGAGGCTTTTTTTATTGACCAAAAAATAAGCCTTAGTTAAAAACTAAGGCTTTTGTATTTATTATTGTTTGAGTTTTTTTGAACTTAACTATTCATTGAAATTAAAAACTCTTCATTATTTTTTGTTTGTTTGAAGCGATCATTAATAAATTCCATAGCTTCTACAGGATTCATATCTGCAAGGTATTTACGCATTACCCACATCCTTTGTATTGTAGCTTCGTCTAAAAGAATATCATCTCTACGAGTGCTTGAAGATGTTAAATCAATAGCTGGGAAAATCCTACGATTAGATATTTTTCTATCTAATTGTAATTCCATGTTACCAGTTCCTTTAAATTCTTCAAAAATCACTTCATCCATTTTAGAACCTGTTTCAGTTAATGCTGTAGCAATAATTGTTAAGGATCCTCCATTTTCTATATTACGAGCAGCTCCAAAGAAACGTTTTGGCTTATGTAAAGCGTTAGCATCAACACCACCACTTAATATTTTACCAGAAGCAGGTTGTACAGTATTATATGCTCTTGCTAAACGTGTTATAGAATCTAAAAGAATTACAACATCATAACCACATTCTACGAGTCTTTTGGCTTTTTCCAGTACAATGTTTGCAATTTTCACATGCTCGTTTGCTTCTTTGTCGAAAGTTGAAGCAATTACTTCACCTCTAACATTACGTTGCATATCTGTTACCTCTTCTGGTCGTTCGTCAATTAATAAAATCATTTGATAAACTTCAGGATGATTTGCAGCAATTGCATTTGCAACATCTTTTAGTAACATTGTTTTACCAGTTTTTGGTTGCGATACAATCATACCACGTTGTCCTTTTCCGATAGGAGAAAACAAATCCATGATTCTAGTAGAAATGGTACTTTGTTTTTCAGCTATATTGAATTTTTCTTGAGGAAAAAGAGGTGTAAGGTGTTCAAAAGACACACGATCTCTCACTACTTGTGGGTCAAGACCATTAATTTTGGTTACTTTAATTAATGGAAAATATTTTTCACCTTCTTTTGGTGGTCTTACATTTCCTAAAACGGTATCTCCCTTTTTTAAACCAAATAATCTTATTTGAGATTGCGAAACATAAATATCATCGGGAGATGATAAGTAATTGTAATCTGATGAACGTAAGAAACCATAACCATCTTGCATAACGTCTAGAACGCCTTCGCTTTCTATGATAGCGTCAAATTCAAAATCTGGTTCACGATAACGGTTACGATTGTCCTTGTTTCCGTTATTACCTTGGTTACCTTTGTTTTGTTGGTTGCTTTTATTTTGATTTCTATTCTGAGGTCTATTTTGATCCTTATGATCCCTTTGAGGGCGCTTTTGAGGCTCTCTTTTTTCTGGATCTTTATTTATAGGTTCAGATTTTTGAGGAGTATCGGGCTTTTTTTGATGTTCCTTAGGAGTATCTGGCTTGTTGTCAGTTTTTTCCTTGAAATCAATAGTTTTTTGAGAAGGAGCATCATCCTTTTTTTGTACACGCTCTCTCTTTTTTCTTTGAGGTCTTTGAGGTTTTGGATGCTCTTTATCAACTTTTTGTGCAGCAGGAGCAGGAGTTGGGTTTGCAGCTTGATGGTCTAAAATTTGATAAACCAAATCAAGCTTTTTTAATGAACGATATTTAGATACGTTCAAATTTTTAGCTAATTCCTGTAATTCAGGAAGCTTTTTTTCTTTTAATTGTGAAATTTCAAACATTGTTGAATTAAATAAATTATTTTTTTTGAAATTAAATCGTTCCAAGGCTTTCTAAAAGAAAATCGAGAGAATAATTTGTGTGATTTTTTTTGAAGATTTAATGTTGTGCGTTACAGTACGTTGCACAATACTAATGCAATTATACAACTTTATTTTTAAATAAATAGTATATGTTTTAAAAAGAAACCATTATTTTTGTCCTTCATTTTTTAGAAATAATGCTTCAAAGAATTCAAACCATATACCTTTTTATTGCTGCTGGAATTTCAGCAGGATTAATTTTTGTGTTTGATTTGTGGATAACCAACGAAGGTGTTTCTTTTTTTGCTAAAGATGAGATACTATATTTGGCCTTATTTTGTGGTTCAGCATTGTTGTCTTTGATAGCAATATTTATGTTTAAAAATAGGAAGTCTCAGTTTGTAATGGGACGACTTAACATCATATTAAACTTTATTTTACTAGGATTATTTGTGTATCGATCACTAAATTTA
Source organism: Flavobacteriaceae bacterium S0862 (assembly GCA_023015825.1). GTDB lineage: Bacteria > Bacteroidota > Bacteroidia > Flavobacteriales > Flavobacteriaceae > Pontimicrobium. The sequence goes on from JALKAW010000001.1 coordinate 216,719, forward strand.
TCTGGAGAAACTACGGTTTCTGAGAAAGGTATTGGGATTCTTCTACCTATTTTTTCTATCGTATTTTTGGTTTTAGCCAATAAAGCCATAAAAAAGGATGAAGAGCTTGTAAAATCTGTAGACCGATTAAGATAAACCTATCATCTTAGTAGTATTAGTGCGTGAACCCTGACGAAATAAAGTTTGTCAGGGTTCTTTTTTATCTTTTAAATTCGATAACTTCTAAATTCTGTATTTTTTTATTGTCAATCTCAAATCGTAACATCGTTCTTACATTATGAAAACCATGTTTGCCAATGGCGCCAGGATTCATATGTAAAAGATTTAATTTTTTATCAGGTATCACTTTTAGAATATGTGAGTGACCACATATAAATATATCAGGCGGATTAGTTGTTATCGCATCTTTGATACTAGGGTTATATCTTTTTGGATAACCACCAATGTGTGTTATCCAAACATCTATGCCTTCACAATTGAATCTGTTGTGTTCAGGAAACTCAGCTCTAACTTCATAACTATCAATATTGCCATAAACTGCACGTAAAAGTTTTAGTTTTTTTATAGCATCAGTTACTTTTAAATCGCCTATATCTCCTGCATGCCAAACCTCATCTACTTTTTTTACATGCTTGAGTATGTCGTTCCCAATATAACTGTGTGTGTCTGATAGTAAAAGTATTTTCTTCATGTATAAGTATTGACTATTGACTTATTTCATTATAAAATGTTAATCATAAAACTAAAGTCACAAATCTAGTTATCTTTGCTTCTTGTTAACAAAAGTATCAAAAATAGATTGAGGTATTTTATAGAACTTTCATATAACGGAAAATCATATCATGGTTGGCAAAATCAGCCAAATGTTATGTCAGTTCAAGAGGTTTTAGAAAAAGCATTGTCAACTTTATTAAGGGAAGCTATTACTATTGTTGGGTCTGGACGTACAGATGCAGGTGTACATGCGAAACAAATGTTTGCGCATTTTGATACAAATGTAGTTTTTAAGCAAGAAGATTTAACTTATAAGCTGAATTCTTTTTTACCTAAAGATATCGCTATATATACTATTTTTGAGGTTCCAAACGATGCACATGCACGTTTTGATGCTTTAAGTAGAAGTTATATTTATAGAATCTCATTAACTAAAAATGTGTTTGATTATAACTATTCTTATAACTTTAACCTTCCATTAGATGTAGATGCAATGAATATAGCGTGTAAGGTGTTGTTTGAATATAAAAATTTCAAATGCTTTTCTAGAAGTAATACGGATGTTAAAACATACAATTGCAACATTATGAAGGCTGAATGGATAAAAGAAAATCAAACACTTGTTTTTTCGATTACTGCGAATCGTTTTTTACGAAATATGGTAAGAGCTATTGTGGGAACAATGATAGAAGTTGGCTTAGGAAAAATTAGTATAGAACAGTTTCATGATATAATAAAATCTAAAGATAGAACAACTGCAGGAGCATCAGTTCCAGGACATGGCTTATATTTAGTGAATATTGATTACCCAAATCACATTTTAAAAGTAGATGAATAAGAATAAGGAAAACGTTTTTGATACTAAACTTTTTAGGAGGTTGTTGTTCTACATAAAACCTTACCGTTGGGTATTTGTGCTGTCTTTGATAACTGTTGTTGGGTTGGCTATTTTTGGTGCTTTACGACCAAAAGTATTGCAATTAGCCATAGATGAAAACATTACAAACCAAGAACTTGAAGGTTTTTTACCTTATATAATTGCTATGCTAGTGCTTCTTGTTTTAGAAGTTTCTAGTAATTTACTCTTTATATATTATGCAGGTTGGCTTGGTCAATCGGTTGTAAGAGATGTTCGTATTAAACTTTTTAGACACATCTTAAATTTTAAGATGAAGTACTACGACAACTCCTCAGTAGGTGTTTTAATTACTAGAGCAGTTACTGATATGGAGCGTATCGCCGATATTTTTGGACAAGGTCTCTTTATGATTTTTAGTGATATATTAAAAATGCTATTTGTAGGTATCATGATGGCAATGATGAATTGGCGACTAAGTATTATTGTATTTTGTACGTTACCATTTGTATTAATTGCTACTAAGATTTTTCAGAAGTATATGAAAAAAGCTTTTGAAGAAGTACGTAATGAGGTTTCTAATTTAAACTCGTTTGTGCAAGAACGTGTTACAGGAATGAAGATTTTGCAACTTTTTGCTCGTGAGGATATCGAGTATAAAAACTTTAAGGCAATTAACGAACGTCATAAAAAAGGTTGGCTAAAAACGGTTTGGTATAACTCTATTTTCTTTCCAATAGCTGAATTATTATCATCACTTACCCTAGGGTTGGTTGTTTGGTTTGGTGGATTAAATGTTGTGTTACATCAAACAACGACGTTAGGAGATTTAACAGCTTTTATAATGATGATTCCTATGATGTTTCGTCCTCTAAACCAGATAGCTAATAAGTTTAATACATTACAAATGGGAATGGTGGCTGCCGATAGGGTATTTAAAGTGTTGGATACAACGTCAAATATTGACGATTCAGGTGAGGTTATTGCATCACATTTTAAGGGAAATATAAAATTTAAAAATGTACATTTCTCTTATGTTGAAGACGAAGAAGTGCTAAAAGGAATTTCGTTTGATGTGAAAGCAGGAGATATGGTAGCCATTGTTGGAGCTACAGGAGCTGGTAAGTCAACCATTATTAATTTGTTGAACCGCTTTTATAAAATTGATTCAGGAGAAATTTTAATAGATGACACCAATATCAAAGAGGTGACATTAAACTCGCTTAGAAGACAGGTTGCTGTAGTATTGCAAGACGTATTTTTGTTTGCAGATACCATATTAAACAATATCACGCTAAACGACCCAGACATTACAGAGGAGGATGTTATAGAAGCCGCAAAGCAAATAGGTATTCATGATTTTATTATGAGCTTACCAAATGGATATCATTATAATGTAAAAGAACGCGGTGTTATGTTATCGTCTGGACAGCGTCAATTAATTTCTTTTCTACGAGCTTATGTAACTAACCCAAGTATTTTGATTTTGGATGAAGCAACCTCGTCTGTCGATTCATATTCCGAACAATTAATGCAAGAAGCTACCGATAAAGTTACCGAAGGTAGAACCTCAATTGTAATAGCTCACAGGTTGGCAACCGTTAAAAAAGCAAATAATATTATAGTGTTAGATGCTGGTGAAATTGTGGAACAAGGCACACATGATGAGCTCTTAAAAAAACAAGATGGTTACTACCGAAACTTATACGAGGTACAGTTTTTGCAAGAGGAGATAGCTTAGGCAGCTAACTTTGATTTTTTGACAAAAAGTTAAGTCAAGTCTTCTTTGATTTTTTCTGTAAGCTCTTCAGAGTTTTTATACATAATAAACTCTCCATTTTTTATATAAGAAATTTGTCCAGTTTCTTCCGAAACAACAACAGCAAGTGCATCCGTTTTTTCAGTAATGCCAATGGCTGCACGATGCCTTAAGCCAAAACGTTCTGGAATGTTTTTTTCGTTATTTACAGGAAGAATTACTCTAGTAGCTTTAATAACATTATTAGCAATGATTATGGCACCATCATGTAAAGGACTGTTCTTGAAAAATATGCTTTCTAAAATGGGTTGCGTGACCTTGATATTCATTTCGTCTCCAGTTGATAGTAAAAAGTCGAGGTTATTGTTGCGTTCTAATACAATTAAAGCACCTGTTTTTGAACTTCCCATTTTAACACATGCAGCCACAACTGTTTCGGCCTCGGTTTCATGAATAGCCTGAGTTCGTAAAAAATTTAGACGTTTACTTAAACCACCTTTCGTGCCAATGTTGGTAGAGCCAATCATTAGCAAGAACTTCCTAATTTCAGGTTGAAATACGACGATTAGCGCAATTAAACCTACACTCATAAAGCCACCAAGAATTTTGGTAAGCATTTTCATTTGTAGTGCATCAACCAATAAAAAGATGAGGTAAATAATAACAATACCGACAAAAATATTAATGGCGACAGTGCCTTTAATTAGCTTGTATACATAGTAGAGTAGAAGCGCTACTAAAATAATATCGATAACGTCTAGAACGGTAAATTTTAATAAGTCGTCAAATATTTCCAAACTGAGGTTGTCTTTAAATTTTAATAAATATAACTAATTAAAGATTATTTGATTATTTGTAATATTTAAACTATCAGATTTTACCGAAAGTAATTGGGATTTTATATTAATGTAATCTTGAAAAGTTAATGCTTCATGTAAAAATAGTATAGCTTCGAATTGTGAATTATTTTTTAAATACTCTTTTTTCAAGTTAATGTATCTGGAAAATGATTCATATTCATTATGTAAATCGTTTGAAGAACTTGTTTTGCCATTTGCATGAACATAAATAAAAATTTTGTCACTCTCATAATCACCATTTTCAATATTCATTGAATATTTATCATTAGTAAACTTAATAAAAGACAAGTCTTTTAAATCGGTATTATTACAGGTAAAGTAGTTGTGAAAAGTATGCTTCTCATCGCCCTGTCGTTTTTCTTGTAAGTACTGTAAGTGCGGTAAAATTTGTTTTAGCGTCAATCGTTTGTCAATATTAACTAGCCAATTGGTAGCACTAATCATGTTTCTTCGGTTAAACTCTACGCTATCTGTTTCTTCATCGTAAAACATATAAACTGGTGATACATCTATAACTTCGGTAATGTCTTTATTTGTGGTTTCTGGCAGTTGCACTACACGTTTATTGCAAGACGTTAGTAAACAAAATGTGAATAAAAATAATAGTTGCTTCATTAATTAAGTTGATTTGTGAGTTTTATACATTCCGTGGCTTCTTTAACATCATGAACACGTAATATGTTTGCACCTTTTAACAAAGCAATAGTATTTAACGATGTGGTGCCATTGAGTGCCTCTTTAGGATTAGTGTCTAATAATTTATAAATCATTGATTTTCTACTCACACCAACAAGCATTGGTTGTTCTAACATATTTAGTAATTCCAGATAATTTAAAAGAGAATAATTCTGTTCAAGTGTTTTAGAAAACCCAAAGCCAGGATCTATAATAATATCGTTTATTTTATAAGACCTCGCTTCGGCTACTCTTTCAGAAAAGTAATAAATAATGTCTTTAATCAAGTCATTATAATCTGTGTATTGTTGCATAGTCTGAGGTGTTCCTTTCATGTGCATCATCACATAAGGGACTCCCAGTTTACCGACGGTCTCTAGCATTTTTTCATCTAACTTTCCACCAGAAATATCATTTATAATAGCAGCACCTGTATTTATACACTCCTTTGCAATGTTGCTTCTAAAGGTGTCAATAGATAAATTAATACTTGGAAATTGTTTAATAAGTAATTCAACAATTGGAATGATTCGTTTCAATTCTTCAGCTTCACTTACATGATTAGCTCCTGGACGTGAACTATAAGCTCCAACATCAATGAAAGTAGCACCTTCGATAAGCATATTTTCAACTTGATTTAAAATGGAAGTATCATTTTTATAGCGCCCTCCATCGTAAAAAGAATCAGGAGTTATATTTAAAATTCCCATGACCTTTGGTGTAGATAAATCAATAAGTGTTCCTTTACAATTAATGGTCATTCGTCGAGTATTCTGGTTTGTGAATTTGCTGTTTTAAAATAAACTTTGAATAGTTCTAAATTTAAGCGAAATTTACGCAAAATTCAATTGACTTTATGCAAAATACTTCAAAACAATATGACGAGGTGATATCTACTTGTAGAGAGCTGTTTGTAAACAAAATGAGTGATTATGGAAGTGCTTGGAGAATTTTAAGACTCCCTTCATTAACAGATCAAATTTTTATAAAAGCCCAACGCATTAGAGGGTTGCAGCAAAATGAGGTTCAAAAAGTAGATGAGGGCGAAGTAAGTGAGTTTATTGGTATTATCAACTATTGTATTATGGCTTTAATACAATTGGAAAAAGGTGTGGTGGAGCAACCAGACTTATCGGTAGATGAAGCCACCAAGCTTTATGATAAACAGGTAGCAATAACAAAACAACTCATGCAAGATAAAAACCACGATTATGGCGAAGCATGGAGAGATATGCGCGTGAGTTCACTAACCGATTTAATTTTACAAAAACTATTACGAGTTAAGCAAATAGAAGATAATTCAGGAAAAACCATTGTAAGTGAAGGTATTGACGCCAATTATCAAGACATGATAAATTATGCGGTATTTGCTTTAATTCATATTAAAGAACAAGATTAATTTAAAGACCAAAAACCAAATAACCTATGAAAATTTTAGTTGCAATTTCAAGAATACTAGTTGGTGTTTTATTCATCATTTCAGGATTAATAAAATTAAACGACCCATTAGGTTTTTCATATAAATTACAAGAATACTTTGGTTCAGATGTTTTAAACATGGAATTTTTGATTCCTTATGCTTTAGGGATTTCGGTAATTGTAGTGGTATTTGAAGTAGTCTTAGGTGTGTTTCTGCTCATTGGTTATAAGCCAAAATTTACAGTTTGGAGTCTGTTAGGTATGATTGTGTTTTTTACTTTCCTTACATTTTATTCAGCATATTTTGACAAAGTAAAAGATTGTGGTTGTTTTGGAGATGCTTTAAAATTGACGCCTTGGGAAAGTTTTACTAAAGATGTTATTTTACTAGTTTTTATCCTAGTGTTGTTCTATGGCATGAAACATATAAAGCCCATTTTCGCAAAATTGCCAACAACCATTATTGCATTAGTGAGTTTTATTTGGTGTTTATGGTTTGGGTATCATGTATTAATGCATTTACCTACAGTAGATTTTAGAGCATACAAAATAGGTGATAACCTTATAGAAAATATGAGTACACCAGAGGATGCTCCAAAGGCCATTCAAGAATTTACATGGACGTTTAAAGTAGATGGAGAAGAAAAAGAATTTGTGACCAACGGTTCTTATCCAACAGTAGATGGTGAATATGTAGGTGTAGAAACTAAAGTTATAAAAGAAGGTTACCAACCATCAATTTTAGATTTTTCTATTGAAACCGACGAAGGCGATATGACCCAAGAAATTTTAGCAGAAGAGAAGCTGGTAATAATAGTATCATATAGTTTGGATAGCGCTGAAAAAGATGGACTAGCAGCTTTTATGGCTAAAGCTAAAGAAGCAACCGATAAAGGTTATAAGGTTATAGGTTTAACAGCTTCTGGAACTGAAGCTAAAGAGCGTATAAAGGCAGACTATAATTTCGATTTCGAATTTTACTCATGCGATGAAAAAGCTTTAAAAACAGTAGTTCGAGCTAATCCAGGTATTTTGGAATTAAGTAAAGGAACTGTAAAACAAAAAGTACATTGGAACGATATTAATGACCTTAAACTTTAATATTTGATTAACTACTTTCTAAATAAAGCATTTTACGCATTACTTACATTATTTGGAGTTATTACAGTTATTTTCTTTTTATTTAATGTGCTTCCTGGAGACCCTGCTCAAATGATGTTGGGTCAAAATGAAGATAGTGAACAACTAGCCATTGTTAAAGCAAAATATGGTTTCGATAAGCCAGTTGGAACACAATATTTATATTATTTAAATGATTTGTCGCCAATGTCATTTCATTCAAATTCTGAAGACGATTACACATATTTAAGAGACAACAAATACTCAGCTAGTAAATTATTTACCATTGGAAATACTAACACAGTTTTGAAATTTCCATATTTAAGGGAATCTTTTACAAAGCAAGGAAAAAAAGTAAGTCAAGTATTGGGTGAAACACTACCAAACACATTTGTTTTGGCAGTTTCGGCCATTATAATTGCAATGATATTAGGATTAGTTTTAGGTGTTGTATCTGCACGTTTTAAAGATACTTGGTTAGATAAATTGATTCAAATTGTAAGCACATTAGGTATGAGTGTGCCTTCATTTTTTAGTGCGATATTATTTGCATGGTTTTTTGGTTTCTTATTACATGAATATACCAATTTAGAAATGACAGGAAGTTTATATGAACTGGATGATTTTGGAGAAAAAAACACCATACAGTGGAAAAATTTAATTCTTCCTGCAATAGTTTTAGGGATTCGTCCTTTGGCAGTGGTTATTCAATTAATGAGAAACTCTTTGCTTGAAGTGTTAAATCAAGATTATATTCGTACTGCAAGATCAAAAGGATTGAGCGAATTACAAGTTATTAAAAACCATGCAATAAAAAATGCATTAAATCCTGTTGTGACCGCTATTTCAGGATGGTTTGCATCAATGCTCGCAGGTGCAGTATTTGTGGAGTATATTTTTGGTTGGAATGGTTTAGGAAAAGAAATAGTAAACTCTTTAAATACTTTAGATTTACCAGTAATAATGGGATCAGTGTTAATCATTGCTCTCATGTTTATTATCATAAATATTTTTGTAGATATTATATACACCTGGTTAGATCCAAAAGTTAAATTACAGTAATAGAAAAAAAAGAAAATGAGAAAGCAAATTGTAGCAGGAAACTGGAAAATGAATAATGACTTATCAGAAACGAAATTGCTCATTACTAACTTAAAAAAGCAAAATAAAACATCTAAAGCTGAGGTCATGATTGCACCATCTTTTGTAAATCTATATCATGCTTTTGAAGCTTTAAGAACCCATGATATTGAGGTAGTTGCTCAAAACATGCATTTTGCAGAAAGCGGTGCCTTTACAGGTGAAGTAAGTGCAAGCATGCTTAAAAGTGTTGGTGTAAAAACAGTCATTTTAGGTCATAGTGAGCGTCGTGCATATTTTAACGAAACAGATGATGATTTAGCTAAAAAAGTAGATGCTGCTTTAAGTAATAATATGAATGTGATTTTTTGTTTTGGAGAAGAATTAACCGATAGAAAATCAGGTAATCACGAAGCTGTTGTTGAAAATCAAATTAAAAATGCTTTGTTTCATTTGTCAAATGATGCTTGGAGCAATATAGTTTTAGCGTACGAGCCTATTTGGGCCATTGGCACAGGTGAAACTGCTAGCCCAGAACAAGCACAAGATATGCACGCATTTATTAGAAAAACAATATCTGATAAATATGGTGTTTCTATCGCGAATGATGTTTCTATTCTTTACGGAGGAAGTGTAAAGCCTAACAATGCCAAAGAGATTTTTTCTAAGCAGGATGTTGATGGAGGTTTAATAGGTGGCGCATCACTTAATGCTGAAGATTTCTTCAACATTGTAAACGCTTTTTAGAAACATGTCAAATACAATTTATATTGGTTATTATTTTACTGTTGAGCCTTTAGTTCCTGCGGTAGAAATTCTTATTGCAGAACTTGGATATGGAGGTTTTGAAAGTTTCGTAGAAACAGAAAATGGCGTCACCGCCTATATTCAAAAAGAAGAATGGAATAGTGATATTTTGGATGATGTGCAAATTCTAAAATCCGACGAATTTAAAATCAGTTACACATTTTATGAGATAGAGCAAACCAATTGGAATGAAGAGTGGGAAAAGAATTTTCAACCAATAGTTGTTGATGATGTTTGTACAGTGAGAGCGCCTTTTCATGATGTGCCTAAGACGAAATACGACATTATAATCGAGCCAAAAATGAGTTTTGGCACTGGTCATCATGAAACTACACATATGATGATTCAACATATTTTAAATAATGATTTCACAAAAAAATCGGTATTAGATATGGGTTGTGGTACAGGAGTTTTAGCAATATTAGCCGAAATGAAAGGTGCAGCAAAAATTGATGCAATAGATATTGATAATTGGTGTTATTTAAATAGTTTGGAGAATGTCCAGCGAAATAATTGCAAACATATTTCGGTTTATGAAGGTAATGCAAGTCTTTTAAAGGAAAAAGCGTATGATGTTATTATAGCTAATATTAACAGAAATATTTTGTTAGCTGATATGTTTAAATATGTTACTTGTCTTAAAAAAGAAGGACTGTTATTTTTAAGTGGATTTTATAAAGATGATGTCCCAATAATTAATAAGGAATGCTCTAAATACGGATTGAAACTCCAAGAAAGTTTAGAAAAAAATAATTGGGTATCTCTAAAATTTATAAATTAGTAAAAAAATACCCCATGAGCACGAAGGAAAAAATATCAGAAAAAGTTTCTATTAAGGAGGAGGTTATTAAGCAAAACGAGATAGTATTATTTAATGATGATGTTAATACTTTCGACCATGTAATCGATATGCTCGTAGATGTTTGTGAACACACTCCAGAACAAGCAGAACAATGCGCAATTATTGTGCATTATAAAGGTAAGTGTACTGTTAAAACTGGTGATTACGACGATTTAAAACCACGTTGCTCTATGCTACTTAATGCAGGTTTAAGTGCAGAAATTGTCTAGTTATTCATTCTACCAACAGCACAACTTACAAACGATTTTGCTTTTTTTGTTAGCGGATTATTTTCTCCAACAATTGGATAGCCAAGTTTTGATAATAGGTTTATAGCTTCGCTTAAATTATCATCTTTCTTGTAATTAAAGGTAACAGTATCATTATCATTGTTTACCAATACATTCTCAATATTTTCAAGGGCGCTCAATCTAGTTATAATAGTATTTGCACAACCACCACATTTTAAGTTTTGAATTTCTAAAAGTTGTTTTCATTATTTAATCTTACATGTGTTAATCCCAAACACTTTGTATAATGGGCAAAAATTAATTAGGCTAGTTAGTAAAAATATTACAGCCACAGCCATCAAAACATAAGCTAAAGTGCCTTCGATAACATTAAAATAGTAAAGCAAAGCAATAGCAATTGCAGCTACTATTCTTATACCTTTGTCGGCATTTCCCATATTTCTTTTCATGATTGATTTTTTTTTAAAATTTTAACTAAGATACAATATGAAGATCATTTTTTAATAATAAAGTATTAAAATTGTAAGTTTTAAGTCAATAATTTATATCATGAGCTTTGAAATAGAACATTTATTGCAGTTAGGAAGCAAGATTAGTTATAAGAAGAAGAATTATATTTTAAGACAAGGTCAATTTTCTAATAAGGTATATTTTGTGCTTAATGGATTTGTTAGACATTTTGTTATTGATAAGGACGGTAATGAAAAAACAATAAGACTAACCACAGAAAATGACTTTTTTTATTCGTCAAACGTTAGTTTTTACTTAGAAGAACCTTCATATATTAATTGCCAGGTTTTAGAAAACACAGAACTTATCTATTGGACTTCGAAACAATTGAACGAGCTTAGAAATTCAAATTCAGGTTTTTTAGAATTTGAAAATAAACAGCTTATCAACTTTATTATTGAAAAACACAAAAAAGAGATTTCAAGATTAACAAAAACAGCAAAAGATAGATTTGTTGAATTTAACAAAGAAAGAGAAAGTTATTTTAATAGAATTCCTCACCATATAATAGCTTCCTACCTTGATATGACTCCAGAAACTCTTTCTAGACTAAGAGCAGACATAAAATCTTGATATAGATCAATGTAATATAGTTTCTTTCATTTTAATTTTGCTTCATCAATCAATTAAAAAATTTAAAAATGAAAAAATTATTTTTTATACCAATTATTTTGGTAGCAGTATTAATGTCATGTTCAGATGACACAATTTTTGGGTCTGGTAATCTAACTTCAGAAATCAGGGAAATAGATTATTTTTCGAAAGTAAAAAGTGACGGAGTGTTTGAAATAACTATAACGCAAGGCGCAACACAATCTGTTGAGATAACAGGAGATAACAATATTATGAATCGCATTAAAACTAAAGTTGTTAATAGTGAACTAAGATTATATTTAGATGATGATAATAATTATCGAGATATTACTCTTAGAGTAGATATTGTTGTTAATAGACTTAATGGCATTAAAAATTCTGGAGTTGGAGATATTTATGCTTATAATATTGACGAAAGTGGAAATTTTAACGTGTTTAATTCAGGGACTGCTAACATTTTTATAGAAGGAAAGGCACAAAGCTTGGATATTAAAAACGAAGGTTCAGGGGGTTTTATGGGATTCAATTTTGAGGTAAACGATGGAGACTTAGAAAACATTGGGTCAGGTGATATTGAGGTATATTGTGCCGAAGAGTTGGATGTGAAAATTAAAGGTAGCGGAAATGTTTATTATATGGGAAACCCTATTTTGGATGTGTCAATTTCTGGTTCTGGGAATGTTATTCAGAGTAATAATTAAAGCTTGTTCTACTCGTTTAGTGAAGCTCAACTCATAAATTATGAGCTGAGCTTTTAATTTGTTTAGCCATTTTGTTTTTTGTAAGTTAGTGTGGAGTATAAAGGGGATTTTCTCAAAATATTTCATTTAATAAAATCAAATGTTTTACCAATCAAACTATATAAATAAAGAGCTAGTAAAGATAAGTTCTATGTTAACTTTTTTCTGCTTCTTTTTTTTAACTAATGGCCTAGTTGCCCAAATTACTGAATCGTCTAGTTCTGATGATGAGTTTGTAACTATTAAAGGAAGAGTAATTGATCAGAAAACTGGAGAAACACTTCCCTATTGTAGTATTGCTATTCAAAACACTTTTTCAGGAACGTCAACTAACGAGGAAGGAGAATTTACTTTGGTTGTCACTAGTTTGCCAATAAAATTAATTTTCTCACATATTGGATATAAAAATAGTGTAGTTGAGGTAAAGGATACATCGAGTTTATTGATTGAGCTCACACCATATGTCAATCAATTAATGGCGGTTACTTTAAATGCGAATACTAAAAAGGACCGTATAGCCATAGGATATGCTCAAAAGGCTTTTATAAATCTTAAAAATAGTGCTTTTCGTCAAAAATATGGAAGAGCATTATATAGACAGAAATCTCAAAACGGAGAAAGATATACTGAATTTTCTGAGATTATCTATGACATTAGATATAATGGTTCTGGTATTGAAGATTGGAATATATTGGAAGGTAGATATGCTTTAAAGGAGAATAGTATTATGAATAAAAACTATACTCTTTTGTCTCGACTTATGAAATCGATTCAACCAGAAACAGATGATATCATATTTCCGCTAAATGAAAAACTGGAAGAAACTTACGATATTAGAATTATTGAGCATATCCAGTCTGATGACGGTCTTATTGTAGTTTTAAAACTGCGCCCTTTTGATTTTGTTAAAACACCAATTTTTAAGGGAGAAGTTACTATGAATACAAGAACTAATGATGTTCTTAAGGTTGTAGGTGGAATTGCAAGAGATGATGTTAAACTTATTGGGTTTAGCCAGAAAGATACTGAAAAGAAGAATTATCAGCTCACTTACGACATGACTTTTAAAAAGGATAGTTTGTTTGATATGGTGATTGATTATATAAAAATAGATCAGGAATTTGATTATTACAACCAAGATGTGTTTCAAACAAATGTAAAGTCTTCATCTAATTTAACTTTTTTTGAATATTACCAGCCTACTTCAAAAAAGCGTTTAGGAGTTCAGTTTAGAAGAGGTAAAAGTGATTGGCAAAAGTTGAATCAAATTGGTTATAATGAAAAATTTTGGAGCGAAAATCCAATTGTAAAAAGAACGCCATCTGAAGAAAAAATAATTACTTCATTTGAAGTTGATAATGCTTTTGAAAATATTTTCTTAAATAGTAAAGAACGAATTGCATCACTGCAACATGATATTTCCAATGATCCAAAAATTATTAAGCTTGATACTGTTTTAAATAAATATAATGAGACCAACCCTATCGAGAAAGTCTATATACAGACTAATAAAGATGTTTATTTTAAGGATGAAGAATTGTGGTATAGTGCTTTTGTAACTCTTGGGTCATTTAATTATTTTTCATTAGCAAGTGATGTTTTACATATAGATTTAATAGATGATTCTAATAATATAGTTGTAGCTCAAACTCAAGCTTTAGTTGAAGGTAGAAGCAAAGGCTTTATGAGGCTTCCTAAAAATTTAAAAGAAGGAAATTATTGGTTGAGAGCATATACAAATTGGATGCGAAATTTTGATAACGAATTCTTTTTCAATAAAAAAATACAGATACTAGATGGCAGTAATACTATATTGAATCAAGAAAAGACAAAAGAAAGCAATTTAGACTTGCAGTTTTTTCCAGAAGGAGGACATTTGGTGGCAAATTTAAGTAACAAAGTAGCCTTTAAGGCAATTGGAAATGATGGTTTACCTAAAGATGTTAAAGGAAAAATTGTTAACTCTAAAGGAGAGCACATTGTAAATATAACATCACTAGATAGAGGTGCTGGTTTTTTTGTTCTAGAACCGCAAAAAGGAGAAACCTATAAAGCTATTTTAAATGATAATTCTAGTTATAACTTACCATTAGTTGATAATGTTGGCTATGTAATGACTGTTAATAATAGTAGCTTAAAAAGTATTAATTTAAAAATACAAGCTAGTAAAGAATTGTTTGATAATGAGTTTTATGTCATTGGTCACAATCAAAATTTTAAATACTATCAAGGTAAATTTAAGTTTAACGACAGTGATCTTATAGAATTTGATATTCCTAAAAACAGATTGCCAAGCGGCGTGTTTGTTTTAACAATGATGGATGCAAATATGCAAGCATTATCTGAGCGTATTTTATTCATTAATAATAGTAAAGAATTAGTAATAACAACAAATGTTGTAAAGGATGCATATAAACCAAGAGAAAAGGTTGAAGTAAATATAAACGTAACAGATGTAAATGGAGTCCCAGTAGAAGTTGATTTGGCGGTTTTGGTTAATGATATCGGAAAAGCTTATAAAAACGAACTAGGACAAAATATATTAACCCATTTATTATTGCAATCTAATATTAAGGGTGTAATTTATAATCCAGCAGAATTTTTTAAAGACCAAAAAAGGTCTACAATCGCTAAATTAGATTTAATTATGCTTACACATGGTTGGAGAAAATTAGATTGGAGCAACCTGAGTTATTTAAATAATAAGCCTAAAGAATTTACATTTTCTAAAGGATTTAGTGTTTCTGGAAGTGCGACAGATTTAGCAAACAAGCCATTATCTAATATTAAATTAGATGTCATTGCACATTCTAATATAAAGTTGGATATGTATTCAACAACTACAGATAATAGAGGGAGATTCGCAATAAAAAATATCCTTCATAAAGATTCTGTCAAGCTAATATTTAACACCTACCGCCTTACAGGTAAAAGCGTTGATGCTAATATTGTTTTAGATGAAATTAATAGTTCACTTTCACAAAATTTACCTACTCCAAATTATCTATTATTCGAAAAATCAAAACTCAATAATGACAAAGGAGAACTTATTGAGGAAATTACTAAGCAACAAATAGATTTTCCAGAATATTCTAATATAGATAGACTTAATCAATTAGGGGAAGTGACAGTCTTTGGAAAGAAGACCGATCAAAATAAAGAAGTGATTGATAGAAGCTATTTAAGTAATGTCACACCAGATGCTACTTTAGAGATTGATGACACTCCAGGTCTTGATTTTGTACAACAATTAGGTAGGGTTTCTGGAATAAGAGTAAGTGGTTCTGGGGCAGATGCAAGAGTTAGTATTAGAGGACAAGGAAGCCCTTTATGGGTGATTGATGGAGTGCCTTTGTATCAAACATCTAGTGTAAGACCTGATGGTAATCAAACATCTGGCACTGCGTCCTCTAGCGGTAGTCAATTTTCTGTAGCATCCCCAACAATGGCAAGTGCAACAGCCATACCAGATGTAATTGCAAGCTTAAATACAGATAATATAGAACGCATAGAAGTATTAAAAGGTGGTAAAGCAGCCATTTATGGTATGTATGCAAATAATGGCGTAATATTGATTTATACTAAGTCAGGAAATTTTCAAAAGGATAGACCAAGCCCTGAGCAGTTTGTATACGGTTATTCAGGATATAAAGAGTTTTATACTCCAAAATACAATGTTAAATTAGCGTCGCATAATAAACCAGATTATAGAAGTACTTTATATTTTAATCCTTCAGTGAGAACTGATGAAAAAGGGAATGCAAAAATCATTTTTTATAATTCTGATATTGCTAAACAATTTCAAATTATAGTTGAAGGAATGTCTACTTATGGTTTAATGGGTTATGATATTAAATTTGTAAATAAAGAATAAAAGTGTCTATAAACCCTCATCTTTTTTAAAGACTTCAACTTAAGAATAGTTTCTGTGTAATAAATAGCTTTTTACTTCTAGCATTTATTTTGAATTTAATAAGAACAATTTATCACTTTTATAGGTATCATACTATTTAAGCATCTTAGGAGTAGCCACCGTTCTAAATCCTGTGTGATCGGAACCAGAATCTCTACTTAACCCCATTCTAGCAGAAATCCTAAAACTAGCACAATAAGAATCGTGACATAAAAACGAACCACCTTTAATAACATGTTCTTGTTGATATGGATTATCTGGACTGAAAGCCTTTTTAGCACCTTTTGGGTTTATCAAGACCTTAGATGTATCTAATTCTCGATAAAAATTTACATTAAAAAGGTCGCTTGTTAGCTCCCAAACATTACCTAGCATATCGTATACACCAATACTGTTAGGTTTGTAAGATTTTACAGGAGCTATAAACTCAAACCCATCGGTGCTTTCGTTTTTTATTGGAAATTCACCTTGCCATGTGTTTGCCATGTCATTTAAAACAGCACTATTATTTCCCCAAGTATATATATTATCGGTTGCTTTGCCTTGAGCAGCTGATTCCCATTCTGCTTCGGTAGGTAGTCTTCTATTTGCCCATTTGCAATAAGCTTGAGCATCTTCTAATGCAATATGTACAACAGGAAAATCATCTTTACCATCTATGTTGCTATTTGGACCATCGGGATGTTTCCAATTGGCACCAATTTTCCATCTCCACCATTGGCTATAGTTTGACATGTTAACTACTGCATTTACATTTTTGTTAAATATTAGGCTTCCAGGTTGGAGAATGGAATCATGAGGCTTTGGTGTGCCTTGAGGAAGTTCTTTTTTCATAAGCTCCCAATCTATTGGTCGTTCAGCAATAGTAATATAATTTGTAGCTTCGACAAAGGCCTTGAATTGCTTGTTGGTCACTTCGGTAAAATCTATAAAAAACCCATCAACAGTAACTTGATGAGCTGGTTTTTCTCTCATCATCGCAAATTTATCATCAGCTTTAGCGCCTTGTAAAAACGTCTTACCTTCTACCCAAACCATTCCATCAGGTGTTTTAGTATCTGCGGGCTGTTCTTTTAAAATTTTATAAGATTCTGTTTCGGTTGTAATTGGTTTAATATTTTTTTCTTTGTTTTCAGTTTTGCAATTAAAAAAAACTAAAACAATAATGTATAAAGAGAAACTTTTAAAATTAGGCTTAAATCTCATTTGGTAAAAGAGTTATTCTATGAATTATATTTTAATTACATTTATTGTCAAAACTAAGCAAATTATAAATAGTTAAATTTATACAAGTTTGGTAATCAATATTAACTTCGTTTTTAATAGTTTCAGATTGACTTTATAACTTCACACCATAATGATTGGATTTATCTCTTTTGTTGGCTTTACAGCTCTAGTAGCTATTATTTCTTATTATGCAACCCGAAAAACAGATGAGGCTTCTTCCGATGGTTATTTTCTTGGTGGTAGAAGTTTAACAGCAGGTGTTATTGCTGGATCACTATTATTAACCAACCTTTCTACAGAGCAACTTGTTGGTCTTAACGGTTCGGCATATTCCGAAGGGATTTTAGTAATGGCTTGGGAAACTTTAGCAGCCATTGCTATGGTAGTGACTGCTTTGTATTTATTGCCAAGATATTTAAAAAGCGGCTTAACGACTATCCCTCAATTTTTATCCGAACGTTTTGATGTCACTACAAAAACATTGACTTCTGCACTGTTTTTAACAGGTTATGTCGTGGTATTGTTACCCACAATTTTGTATTCTGGTTCTCTTGCTATTAGTACCATGTTTGATGTTCCTGAGCTTTTAGGTGTCTCAGAAAAAGTTGCCTTATGGGTATGTATATGGGGAATTGGAGTTATTGGTTCTATTTATGCTGTTTTTGGAGGCTTAAAAGCGGTTGCAGTATCTGACTCAATTAATGCTATTGGATTACTTGTTGGAGGTATTTTAATACCTATTTTTGGATTAATGATTGTGGGAGATGGTAATATGTTTGATGGTATAACTACACTACAGACTGATATTCCAGAAAAATTTAATTCTATTGGAACTAAAACAGCATCTGTACCATTTGTAACGATTTTTACTGGTATGATGTTGGTTCAATTGTTTTATTGGGGAACTAACCAGCAAATTATTCAGCGTGCTTTAGGTGCAAAAAATCTTCAAGAAGGGCAAAAAGGGTTGCTTCTTGCTTCTTTTATTAAAATACTTGGCCCCTTAATTGTCGTGCTTCCTGGTATTATTGCATACTATATGGCTCAACAAGGAATATTAGATGTTTCTCAACCAGATCAAGCTTATGGTGAATTGGTAAAGAAAGTCCTTCCTTTAGAATTTATAGGTTTCTTTGCTGCTGTTTTATTTGGTGCTATATTAAGCTCATTTAATAGTGTGCTTAACAGTTCAGTAACTTTATTTGGTATAGATATTTACAAAGAACATATTAATAAAGGGGCTGATGAAAAAACAACCGTAAAGTATGGTAAAATCTTTGGTATCATCTTAGCAATTGGTGCGATGTTAATTGCACCATTTTTATCAGACTTAGACAGTATATTTAGTTATTTACAACAAGTAAATGGTATTTACAGCATACCAATACTAACGATAATATTTGTTGGTTTTGTTACAAAAAAAGTTCCAGCAATTGCAGCAAAAATAGGGCTGCTATCTGGTTCAATTCTATACATTATTAGTGAATTTGTAATTAGACCTAATAAGGTTTCCAATGCATTGGCAACAGCCGAAGCTAACGGAATAACATCTGTAGAAGCTTTAAAAGTAATTGAAGCCGATGCATATCCTCATTTTTTACACATTATGGCAATTCTATTTTTACTTAATGTGGCTATCATGCTAATTATTGGTTACTTTAAGCCAAGACTAATAGCTTACAAGCAAAAATTTACAAATGAGGTGGATATCACACCTTGGAAACATGCAAAACTTATTGGACTAATAATAGTGATAATTGTTGTTTTTGTTTATTTCTATTATTCTTAAAAAAATAGAACATACAAAAATCTTAATCCTTTACTTCAAAAATTGCTTCAACCTCAACAGCCCAGTCAGACGGTAATTGCATCCCAACTGCAGATCTAGCATGCATCCCCTTTTCTCCAAATACATTAATAAAAAATTCACTAGCGCCATTAATAATTGATGAGGTATTATTAAATGTTTCACTACAGTTTACCATGCCAAACACCTTTACAACTCTAGAGATAGATTCTATATCGCAAACAGACCCAACTGCTCTTATACAGTTATAGGCACAAATTTCAGCAGCTTTTTTAGCTTCATCGATTTCAATATCGGCACCTACTTTACCTTGTATTTTATTGTCTTCCCAAAAAGGAACTTGTCCAGAGGTAAATACCAAATTCCCAACTCTAACAGCAGAATTAAAAGGAAAGCCTTGTGGTTTTAATGGAGCTGGAGAGTAAGAATATCCTAGCTCTTTTAATTTTTTAATAATCATTTTGTTCTATTTTAAGTTATATACTACTCTGCAAGAAAGCTTTTTTATAATAAAGATAATAGTTGTATTAGCGAAAATTAATCAATTTTTAAGTACTTATGTTTTTTGATTAACTCATACAACCTATCCATAGGTTAAATTAACAGTTAGTCAAACAATCAAGTAATGAATAAAACCTAGTCCATTCAGCACTAAAAATTAAGATTTGCATAAAGAATATATTTATCTTTAAAATTGATAATCATAAATCGGCAGCATAAGAAAACAAAAAACCCTAATAAATTGAAAAACAATTAATTAGGATTCTTTTTGTGACCTCGGCAGGATTCAAACCTGCAACCTCTTGAGCCGTAATCAAGTGCACTATTCAGTTATGCTACGAGGCCATTTTTGTGGGTGCAAATATATTTTATTTTGTTACAATGACAAAATTAAGTATAAAATTAATTACATTTCACTTATGAATACAATTGAAGATTTTATTAGAGATATTCCTAATTTCCCAAAAGAAGGTATTTTGTTTAAAGACATAGCGCCATTACTACAAAACCCAAAAGGGGTAAGTCTATGTTTGGATGAGTTATTAAAACTAATAGGAAATAAAAAAATTGATAAAGTAATTGGTATTGAATCTCGTGGCTTTTTCTTTGCAACTTTATTAGCTCAAAAACTTAATGCTGGATTTATTCCTGTTAGAAAACCTGGAAAACTACCTTATAAAACACTATCACAATCATATGCCTTAGAATATGGTGAAGATGCTGTTGAAATTCATGTAGATGCTATTGAAAAGGGTGAAAAAGTACTTATTCACGACGATGTATTAGCAACTGGAGGAACAGCTGAGGCTGTCTGTAAACTAGTTGAGAAACTGGGTGGAGACATTGTACAGTGTAATTTTATTATGCAGCTTAACTTCTTAAATGGAAAAGAAAAGTTAAAAGGATATAACGTAAAATCTGTTTTAGAGTATTAATCTAATGCTCTTAAAGTAACATATGCTCTCCAGCCTATAATTGCGAGTTGCAATTTACTTGCTTTTGCTATGTCTAATTGTTTTTTTGTAAAGCTAGGCAATACTACTTTGTTTACTTTCGCTAATATTTTAAAAACCTGTTTATTCATTAATAAGTACTATTTAGCAAAAATAGTGAAACTTATTCTAGCGCTAATCTTTTAGAAGCTGTTAGATTAGTCAGTGGACAATTGCAATGATAATTGCTACTATAAATTTTACTAGTATAATCATTTTATTTTTTGTTTAATTGAT
Organism: Flavobacteriaceae bacterium S0862; assembly: GCA_023015825.1. Lineage (GTDB taxonomy): Bacteria > Bacteroidota > Bacteroidia > Flavobacteriales > Flavobacteriaceae > Pontimicrobium. The sequence goes on from JALKAW010000001.1 coordinate 237,621, forward strand.
TGATGAATTGTTTTCTATTCTGTAATTTTTTTGAATATATAAGTTTAGAAATCTTATCGCCAAATTAATTGTACTAAAATGATATAATTAGCTTTATATTAGTAAGTGAAAAAATTGTATTAATTATAATTTTTAAATTTTTGTCTTCAAATATGTTTTAATATATAATCAATAAGTTGAGAAATGTTATGAAATGAAACAATTCAAGGGCCTTTTTCGATACTTTTTGAATTTTCAAGGCGAAAAAAAGCATGAATAACTCTTTTTTTGCTGTTTTCATCTTTTATTGGTTTATAAATAAAAAAAGACTCCTAATTGATAGAAGCCTTTTTTAACTAACCAAACCTTAATAAAAAAGGTTAGTCCTTTTTCTTTTTCAGCGTGATTTCTATAACACCTTCTTTTCCTTTTTTACCATATTTTTTTGTTGCAGATTCGCCTTTTAATACATTAATGGATTCTATGGAGTTAGGATCAATGTCATCGAGTTTTTTGTTTTTCACCTCTTTGCCATCTATTATTATTAGAGGTTTTTGGTTGCTGTCATTTGATAAACGGATAATAGAGGTTGCATCAGTATTATCTTTTGTAATAATTTCTACTACACCATCTTTACCTTTTTTGCCATATTTTTTTGTTGCCGAGGCGCCTTTAACCACACTAATAGATTTTATATTTTCGGTATCAATGTCTTTTACTTTTTTGTTTTTAACCTCTTTGCCATCTACGATGTATACAACGTCTTTGTTGGCTTCACCTTTTACAATGATTTTATTTTCGCCTTTGCTTAATATGTTTACTGTTGATTTGTTATTATCATCTTTATCTATCCAAATATTGCTGTTTTTTCCAGTTGATCTAATTTTAAATACCTTTCCATCTTTAGATTTAAAAGACAAATTGTTTTTCTGATTGTTAATTTTCTCTTTAATGATGTTACCATCTTTGTCTTTACGTATAAGTATTGAATTACCGTCTTCATCTTTCTTTATATCGATATTTTCATCTTCAGAAGTAACAAATAAACCGTTGTTTTTCCCTTTGACAATTACATTTCCTTTTATTTTGAAAATCTTACCATCCGAATGTATCGAGTCAGCGTGGATAATGTCATAAGTTTTACCTTCATCACTGAAAAAAGTAAATACATTGTTGTTTTTGTGTGCCTTTTTTATCTCATGGACTTTATCTCCCTTTTTAATGATGATTTTATCGTCATCTTCTATTATTTCGTGGTCGCCATCATGTTCATCACTACTAAATACAAACACATTACCGCTTTTACCAGATTTCTTTCCAATGGTTATTGCTCCACCCTTACGGGTAAACATATAGTCTTTATCGTGAAGCAAACCATTGGTATTTCCAATAGATATAGCGTTGCTTTTTGTGTTGTACGTTATTTTTATGGTTTTTATTGCTGAATCATTGCTAATAGAAAAATTTGCATTAGAATTATCAGTTTTAGCGTCAATTTTTATAGCAGTAATTTCATTATCATTATTGCGTTTTACACCTTTAATTTTTAGTGTAATTCCGTGAGCTTTTAATTTTGTTATTACCTCATCCAATTTTGCCTCTGTAAAAGAGCTTTCAATAAAATAAGCGACAATATCTTGTTTTAAAACAGTATTTGATTTTGAAACGTTATTATTTGTAATATTTTTTTTGGATTTGCTAATTGGTTTGCTTTCAGGTTTAGATTCTATAGTTTCAATATTTGAGGTTACTACTTTTTTAGATTCTCCAGTAATAGCATATGTTTCTGCTTGACTTGATGTAGCTTCAATATAAACTTCTTTAATGTTAAAACTCATTAAAAATAGACCCAATACTGGCAGTACTAATAAGAATTTTAATTGATTCCTGTTGTGTGATTTGTTTTTGTGTAACATAACAATTCGTTTTTTAATTGATGAATTATAAAAATTATTTGTAAGTGCCATTTGGTAATTTGGCACACTTGTTTTGAGTAATAAATGCTGATAGCTTTTTTTACAATTGGTAGTTGCTTGTGCATTTTTATCTGCGATAAACTCCAAATTTTGCCTCAAGTCTCTTTTGTAGTACCATACCAACGGATTAAACCAAAGCAGAATACATATTAATTCTGCCAATAAGATATCTATAGAATGTAACTGTTTGGCATGTACTTTTTCGTGAGTAATTATTTGTTCTAATTCGGTATCATTAAACTGGTTTGGGTTAAAAACAATCCAATTAAAAAATGAAAAAGGTGATATTATGTTTTTGGTTATTACATATATAAATGATGAAACACGTTGTTTTGTGCTATTAATAAGAAGCGTAACTAACGAGCCAAATTGCAAAAGAAATCTTCCAATAAAAAATAGAATACCTGCAATATATAAATATGTTATAATTGTTGTAAATTCTAAAGGATTTTCCTGCACAATAGTTTGAGATTGTAACAATGATTCTTCTAGTGTGAAGGTGTTTTTCATAATGTTAGGCTCTACCATTATATGTTTTGATATAGTTATTAATGGTAATATAAAAGCAGTAATTAAGCCTAATAACAAGAATGACCTATTAGATTCAAAGAAAGTTTCACGATTGAGTAGAAATTTGTAGCACAAATAAAATAACACTAAAATGGCGCTAACTTTAATAAGATATTCCATGATTATTTATTGTTTTCAATAAGGTTAATAATCTCTTTTAATTCTTCTACGCTTATTTTTTCTTCTTTTGCAAAGAAAGACACGACGTTCTTATAAGAACTATTAAAATAGTTGTCAATAGCTGTATTGAAAAATCGTTTTCTATAATCTTCTTTTTTAATCATAGGGAAGTATTGATGTGTTTTTCCATAAGCTGTATGGTCTACATATCCTTTATCTTCAAGATTCCTAACAATAGTCGATAGGGTGTTATAATGAGGTTTATCATTAGTTATTTCTGCAAGAATGTCTTTTACAAAGGCTTTTTCTAGCTTCCATAAAATATGCATGATCTCTTCTTCTTTGTTTGTTAGTTTTTGCATTGTTAAAGGTTTATACTTTTTATATTCTTCAAACATATAACTAATTTTATAGTTATACAACTGTAAATATAGTTATTTAACGAAAAATTTAGTTTTTATTTTGAATTTTTAAGAAAAAGGTTTGAATATCTTACTAAGAAAGAAATCTTAGTATCTTCGCAAAAAAGTATTTTTAATGAGCTTTGTTTGGGTAATTCTTGGATTTGTTCTGTTGGTCATAGGAGGTGAGTTTTTGGTTAGGGCATCAGTGGCACTTTCTTTTAAATTAAGTATTTCAAAATTCGTTATTGGTATGACAGTGGTGTCCTTTGCAACCTCTGCACCAGAATTATTAGTAAGTCTTAATGCAGCATTGTCTGGGTCTCCAGCTATTGCTATTAATAATGTGGTCGGGTCAAATATTGCGAATATTGGTTTAGTGTTAGGTATTACAGCTGTGGTTGGTAGTATTACGGTAGACAAGACTTTCTATAAATTAAATTGGCCAGTGATGATGTTGTTTTCAATAGCACTATATTACTTTTTATATAATGATAGCCAGTTAATATTTTTAGAAGGTTTGGGATTATTTGGTGGTCTAATAGTGTTTCTATATATATTAATACGACGCGCTAAAAAAGATGTTGAAATAGAAGAAGTTGATGAAACTCTAGCTATAGTGTCCTATTTTAAAATTATGTTATGGCTGCTTATTGGAGGTTTAGCTCTATATTTTGGTTCAGAGTGGTTGGTTAAAGGAGCAATCGATTTAGCTGCAATTTTAGGAGTAAGCGAAGCTATAATTTCGGTGTCTGTAATTGCAATAGGAACAAGTGTACCAGAACTAGCTGCTTCGGTTATTGCAGCAGCAAAGCAAGAAAAGGCTATTTCTTTGGGGAACTTAATTGGCTCTAATATTTTTAATATTGGTTCTGTGTTAGGGCTTACTTCAATGATTAAAACCATTCCAGTTACCGAACCACAAATATTAACTAGAGATATTTTTTGGATGATTGCTTTTTCTGCAATACTAATTCCACTAATCTTGATTCCTAAACAACATCAAATAAGTAGATCAAACGGATTTATTCTTATTTTAGGCTATGGAATCTTCATATTTTTAGTTTTTACAAAATAAATTAAACTTTAGCGCAAAAAAAGATCTTGGTTTTTCAAGATCTTTTTTTTTGAACAACAAATATTAAATATTTGCCGATTTTACTGTTCTAATTATCCTTCCAGCAATTTTATATGGATCACCATTTGAAGCTGGTCTTCGATCTTCTAACCAGCCTTTCCATCCTTTTTCTACTGTAATAATTGGTATTCTAATTGAAGCACCTCTATCTGAAATACCATAACTAAAATCAGAAACGTGGGCAGTTTCATGAAGTCCAGTTAAACGTTCATCATTAAAAGCACCGTAAACATCCATGTGATCATCTGTAACCGGTCTAAAAGCTTCGCAGATTTTCATATAAGTTTCTTTATCACCGCATGTTCTCAAAGTAGTATTTGAGAAATTTGCATGCATTCCTGACCCGTTCCAGTCACCTTTTATTGGTTTTGGGTGGTATTCTATATAGAATCCATATTTTTCTGTCAATCTATCTAGTAAATAACGTGCAACCCAAATTTCATCACCTGCTTTTTTAGCACCTTTAGCAAAAATTTGAAATTCCCATTGCCCAGGAGCAACTTCTTGATTAATACCTTCAAAATTAAGCCCAGCCTCCAAGCACAAATCGGCGTGTTCTTCTACAAAATCTCTACCCCAAGTATATCTACCGCCAACAGAGCAATAATATTTTCCTTGTGGACCTGGAAAACCACCACGAGGAAATCCTAATGGTAAATCTGTTTTAGTATCCATTAAAAAGTATTCTTGCTCAAATCCAAACCAGAAATCATTATCATCATCATCAATTGCTGCTCTAGCATTAGAAGGATGCGGAGTTCCGTCAGATTGTAAAACCTCTGACATTACTAAAAAGCCATTTTTTCTAGTTGGATCTGGAAAAATAGCTACTGGTTTTAATAGGCAATCCGAATCACCCCCTTCAGCTTGTTCTGTAGATGACCCATCAAACGACCATATAGGACAATCTTCTAATTTACCGCTAAAATCATTTTCGATTTTAGTTTTACTTCTCATGTTTTGTGTTGGTTCATGACCATCTAACCAAATGTACTCTAATTTAGACTTGTTCATTTTTTTGCTAAACTTTTTTAAATAAAATTAAACGATAGGCAAATATAAAAATTTTAATAATAACTATTGTTTATTTGGGGTTTAAATACTAAATATTTATTAAAAACATATTTATACCCTATTTTTTTTAGGGTTTAATTACAATAATGACACTTTTTTGGTAAATTTGCCCTATAATTTTATAAAAACTAAAAATAAATGTCTACACTAAGATTTCACGCAGTAAAGGAAACTCTTAACCGAAAACCAATAAAAATTGAAGAAACAGAACGTCGTTCTTCAATTTTTGGTAATAATGTATTTAACGAAGCTACTATGCGACAGTTTTTAACCAAAGAAGCGTATAAAAGTGTCATAGACGCTGTGCAAAACGGTTCAAAAATTGACAGAGGAGTAGCTGATCATATTTCTACAGGAATGAAAGAATGGGCTATCTCTAAAGGAGTTACTCATTATACTCACTGGTTTCAGCCATTAACTGGTGCAACTGCAGAAAAGCATGATGCTTTTTTTGAGACTATTGGCGGAGGTTTAGCTATTGAAAAATTTGGAGGAGGACAACTAGTGCAACAAGAACCAGATGCTTCTTCATTTCCTCATGGAGGGATTAGAAATACCTTTGAGGCTCGTGGATATACTGCTTGGGATCCAACATCTCCAGCTTTTATTTATGAAACAACCTTATGTATTCCAACGGTTTTTGTTTCTTATACAGGTGAGGCACTTGATTACAAAACACCACTACTAAGAGCACTAAATGCTGTTGACAACGCTGCTGTAGCAGTTGCTAAATATTTTGATAAAAATGTAAAAAAGGTAAATGCTTCTTTAGGTTGGGAGCAGGAATACTTTTTAATTGATAGTGCTTTAATAGCGGCAAGACCTGATATAGCCTTAACAGGTAGAACCTTGCTTGGACATTCTCCAGCAAAAGGACAGCAATTAGACGATCATTATTTTGGGACTATTCCAAATCGTGCCATGTCTTTTATGCGTGATTTAGAGACAGAATGTATGTTGCTTGGTATTCCTGTAAAAACAAGACATAACGAGGTCGCTCCAAATCAATTTGAGCTAGCACCAATCTATGACGAGGCTAACTTGGCTGTAGATCACAATTCGTTATTAATGGATGTGATGGATAAAATTGCTGGACGACATAATTTTAAGGTGTTATTTCATGAAAAGCCATTTGCAGGAGTCAATGGCTCTGGAAAGCATAATAATTGGAGTTTGAGTACAGATACAGGGATTAACTTATTGAGTCCTGGAAAAACGCCAATGAGTAATTTGCAATTCTTAACATTTTTTATCAACTCAATTAAAGCTGTTCATGAGTACGAAGAATTACTTAGAGCTTCTATTGCAAGTGCGAGTAACGATCATCGTTTAGGAGCAAACGAAGCACCACCAGCAATTATTTCTGTATTTATTGGTGAGCAATTAACTAATGTGCTTCACGAATTGGAAGGAGTTACAAAAGGAAAGTTGTCTCCAGAAGAAAAAACAGATTTAAAGCTTAATGTGGTTGGTAAAATTCCAGAAATTCTATTAGATAATACAGATAGAAATAGAACGTCTCCTTTCGCATTTACTGGGAATAAGTTTGAGTTTAGGGCAGTTGGTTCAACGGCTAACTGTGCAAATCCTATGACCGTTTTAAATTCAATCATGGCAAAACAGCTTATAGATTTTAAAGCTGAAGTTGATGCTTTGATTGAAAATAAAGACATGAAAAAGGATGATGCTATTTTTAATGTATTACGTGAATATATTAAAACATCTAAAAACATACTTTTTGAAGGAAACGGTTATGGAGATGAGTGGCAAAAAGAAGCAAGAAAACGTGGATTGAGTAATAATAAAACAACTCCTGAAGCTTTAAAGGCTAGAATGGCCAAGAAAAACATTAGTTTGTTTGAGGATTTAGGAGTGATGAACCGAGTTGAAATTGAAGCACGTTATGAAATTGAGGTTGAAGAGTATGCTCTAAGGGTTCAAATTGAAGGAAGAGTTTTAGGTGATATTGCAAGAAACCACGTGGTTCCAACAGCTGTGAGGTATCAAAATGTTTTAATTGAAAATGTGAGAGGTCTCAAGGATATCTATGGAGAAGACTTTAAAAAATACGCTAAAGAGCAAATGGTGTTAATTCAAGTTATTTCTGGTCATATAGAAGCTATTAATTCTGGCGTTACTAAAATGACCAAAGAGCGTAAAATAGCAAATAATATTCAGGATTCTGAAAAAAGAGCAGAAGCATATTGTAATAAAGTAAAGCCGTTTTTTGATGATATTCGTTATAGCTGCGATAAGCTCGAATTATTGATAGATGACGAGCTTTGGCCATTGACAAAATACAGAGAAATGTTATTTACTAAATAGTAGATATGTAATTTAAATAAAAGCCTCATTTTTATGAGGCTTTTTTATTACAATTTACTTAAAATAGAAAGAAAATTGTCTACGTACTCTTACGTATTTTTTTTAAAAATATTGTGTAATAAAAGGTATTTCAGCTAATTATTTTACAATTTATCGATTTTAACAGAATATTCTTACTTTTTAGTCTTCTGACTTGAAAATTAGTGACTTATTTTTGCTAAATTTGTTTTGCTATTAATCCATTATTATTCAAAATGAAGAAGTTACTACTAAGTGTTGCGGCACTTATGGTCGCAACCCTCTTGTTCTCACAGGACGATACTGTTGATACAAATGAGAAAGTTTCTCAAGATAAATCAGTAGTATTAATTGATGATGGAAACCTGTCATCATAAGTCTTGTTTTCAATTTAAGAGTGTTTAAAAGTTTTAACTAGTGCTAAAAGCACTAGTTAAAACTTTCTAAAAGCACTAGTTAAAACTTTTTTGTTTCTAATTGTTTCAATTATTTGATATTTGTAAGCTTTTATTATATTGCGAAACCTTTAAATCTGTCAATGGATGAATCTATTTTATTAATAGGTAATATCTAGTGATTAATAGAACTAATTTTTATAGCATTTTTTGTGTTATTTTTTCTTTGTTTTTTGTACAAAAAACTTATTCACAAGAAGAAATAAATAGAAGCACCATCGAAACTTTTAACAAGGTTTATGGCTTAGAAGTGCGTGGAAAAAATGCGTTTTCGATAGCGGCTGGTGCTACAATTCCTAATGGAGATTATGCTGATGCGCTTTACGAAGTGTATATGCATATTGGATATAAACGTTTTTTAGGCCCTCATATAAATATTAATGTAGGTTATAATAAATATAATATAGCCTTTAAGGATATTTCTAATCAAGGGTTCATGTCTTTTGATGCTAATTTAGAAGTTGTTCCATTTTCAAAAAGTATTTTTTCACCATTCGTTTATGTAGGAGGAGGTTTAAACGCTTCTAATTATTTTGAGAGAACTGACTCTAAAATTCAGGGAGGTGCAGGTTTTGAGATATTGATTTCGCCTTTGGTTGGTATAAAACTATTAGGGGAGTATAATATGCTGTTTACTGATGAATTAGATGGAAGAGTGTATGGAGCATCAGATGATGCCTTTTGGAGAGCAGCTATAGGTTTAAATTTTTACTTTGGAAAAAGAGGTAGAAAAAGAAGTGTTAAAAAAAATGAACCTACAGTAATTAATTCTAATCCAATAATTCACGCAAAAAACTAAATACTTTATTACTTTTGCAGCATCTAAAAAACACCTTTCCATAATGAGTAACGAGGTTAGTAAAAGATATGCGCAAAGAGGCGTTTCTGCTTCAAAACAAGACGTGCATAACGCTATTAAAAATATTGATAAAGGGCTATTTCCTAAAGCTTTCTGTAAAATTGTGCCAGATTATCTAACCAATGATGACGATTATTGTTTAATCATGCATGCAGATGGAGCGGGAACAAAAAGCTCTTTAGCCTATATGTATTGGAAGGAAACTGGAGATGTTTCAGTTTGGAAAGGCATAGCACAAGACGCTTTAATAATGAATATAGACGACCTTTTGTGTGTTGGAGTAACCAATAATATTATGTTGTCTTCTACCATAGGAAGAAATAAAAACCTTATTCCAGGTGAAGTTATTTCAGCAATAATTAATGGTACTGAAGAATTGATTGCCGAGTTAAAGGAATTTGGCGTAACTATTCATTCAACTGGAGGAGAGACTGCTGATGTTGGCGATTTGGTAAGAACAATTATTGTTGATTCAACAGTTACAGCTAGAATGAAACGCGAAGATGTTATTGATAATGCAAATATTGAGGCAGGTGATGTTATTGTGGGGTTAGAAAGTTTTGGTCAAGCTACTTATGAGAAATCATATAATGGAGGTATGGGAAGTAATGGGTTAACTTCAGCTAGGCATGATGTGTTTCATAAGTATTTAGCTGAAAAATATCCTGAAAGTTTTGATGCTTCAGTTCCAGATGATTTGGTGTATTCGGGACAAACTAAATTAACAGATAAGGTAAAAGGAGCACCTATTGATGCAGGGAAATTAGTGTTGTCTCCAACTAGAACTTATGCGCCAATTATTAAATCAATTCTTTCTAAGTATAATAGTGACAAGGTACATGGAATGATTCATTGTAGTGGAGGAGCGCAAACAAAAATTCTTCATTTTGTGGATAATCTTCATATTGTAAAAGATAATATGTTTTCTATTCCGCCTTTGTTCAAATTAATCCAAGAACAATCTAAAACCGATTGGAAAGAAATGTATCAAGTATTTAATTGTGGACATCGCATGGAGCTATATGTATCTCCTGAAGTTGTCAATGATATTATAGCGATTTCAAAATCCTTTAATGTTGATGCTCAAGTGATTGGAAGAGTGGAAGAGAGCGATTCTAAAAAACTTACAATAAAAAGCGAATTTGGCGTTTTTAAGTATAGCTAATAACTCTTTAAATCATGACTAAAAATTTTAAGTATCAATTATCTTTTGTTACTGCATTTCTAAGCATATTTTTTTTAAAAGCTCAAAACGTGGATCTAACTTTATATCCTGAAGATTTTGTGACTACACATTGGAAAGAAATCAACAGAGCTAGCTTAGATATAAGTGAAGTGGCTTTTGTTAACTGGAATTCTGGAGGATCGAATTCTATTTCGGGATTATTAGGGCTAGAAGTTCAAAGAAATTATAAAAAAGACCATTTGCTCTGGGAGAACAGGGCAGTAATGCGTTACGGAGTTAACAAACAGCAAAGCCAGAGTTTAAGAAAGACAGATGATATTTTAGAACTAAAGTCACGGTTTGGTTTTAGAAAGGATAAAAAATCAAATTGGTATTATTCGGCAAATTTTAGTTTTGCCACGCAATTTACTAATGGTTATAATTATTCTAATAGCGACAAAAAGCCAATATCACAATTTATGGCGCCAGCTTATATGTTTTTGGGTGTTGGAACAGTATATGGTGAGCATATTGAAGAGTTTTCGGCATATATATCACCATTGACCTTAAAATCTACGTTTGTACTAGATCAAGATTTAGCAGACGCTGGTTCTTTTGGTGTCACACCTGCGACCTATGATGTTCTTGGGAATAAATTAACTGATGGTGAAAATGCTAGGCAAGAAGTTGGAATTTTGCTTACTAGCGCTTACGAAAATGTGCTTATGGAAAATATTTCGGTTAGAACATTAGTGAGTTTGTATACGGATTATTTAAATGACTTTGGAAATGTTGATGTAGATTGGGAGTTGAACTTTCAGTTTAAAGTTAATGACCATATCCGTGCTTCAATGGGATCACATATTAAATATGATAACGATGTAAAAACAGCAGTTGAAGATGAAGATATGCCAGATGAGACTGTTGAAAAAGGCGCTAAAGTTCAATGGAAACAGCTTTTAGGAATTGGAGTGTCAGTTGATTTCTAAAGTAAATACTTATTATTTATTTTTGTTAACTTTTTTTTGTTGATAAATTTTAATTTATTGATTTATAGTTAATTGCGAATATTTCTTGTAAACTTTATGATTTAGGCTATGTTCAAAGTTTAAAATTTTTACGTTCTTTACAACTTCAAAATAGAATGTAAAATTTTTAAATTAATCCAACAACATGCAAATACAAACCCAACCTATTGTAAAACCTAAAACTTACTCTCAAGAAGACGCTTTTGAAGCCTCTGTTAAATATTTTAATGGTGACGATTTAGCTGCTCGTGTATGGATAAATAAATACGCCTTAAAAGACTCTGAAGGTAATTTATACGAGTTGACTCCAAACGATATGCATCATCGAATTGCCAAAGAAATTGCAAGAGTCGAATCGAGATATCCAAATCCTTTATCAGAAGAAACAATATTTGATTTAATTAAAGATTTTAAATACATCGTGCCTCAAGGAAGTCCAATGGCAGGAATTGGTAACCCATACCAAATTGCTTCACTTTCTAACTGTTTTGTTATTGGTAACGAAGGTAATTCCGATTCGTATGGAGGTATTATGAAAATCGACCAAGAACAAGTACAACTTATGAAACGTCGTGGTGGTGTTGGTCACGATTTGTCTCATATTCGTCCTAAAGGGTCTCCTGTAAAAAATTCAGCGTTAACGTCAACAGGCATTGTGCCTTTTATGGAGCGTTATTCTAATTCAACAAGAGAGGTTGCACAAGATGGTCGTCGTGGAGCGCTCATGTTATCTGTTTCTATCAACCATCCAGATTCCGAAGATTTTATTGATGCTAAACTAGAGCAAGGAAAAGTAACAGGCGCTAATGTTTCGGTTAGAATTGACGATGAATTTATGAAGGCTGTAAAAACCAGCTCGACATATACACAGAAATATCCAATTTTTAGTAGCAACCCTAAGTTTTCAAAAACCATTGAAGCTCATAAGCTTTGGAAAAAAATTGTTCATAACGCATGGAAATCAGCCGAACCAGGTATTTTATTTTGGGATACCATCATCAACGAATCGGTTCCAGATTGTTATGCAGATTTAGGTTATAAAACGGTTTCAACCAATCCTTGTGGCGAAATCCCATTATGTCCTTATGATTCTTGCCGTTTATTGGCGATGAATTTATTTTCTTATGTTGAAAATCCTTTTACTGATAAAGCTGAATTTAATTTTGAATTATTTAAAAAACACATACATGTAGCACAACGCATCATGGACGATATTATCGATCTAGAATTAGAAAAAATAGATGCGATTATTGCTAAAATAGATGCTGACCCAGAATTAGACGAAGTAAAAGCAACCGAAAGGAATTTATGGTTAAACATTAAAACCAAAGCATACGAGGGTCGTAGAACAGGAATAGGCATTACTGCTGAGGGAGATATGTTGGCTGCTTTGGGGATTAAATACGGAAGTAAGAAAGGAAATGCGTTTTCAGTTGAAGTACATAAAACCCTAGGAATTGAAGCGTATAGAGCTTCGGTTTATATGGCAAAAGATAGAGGAGCATTTGAAATTTTTGATGCTGAGCGTGAAAAAAACAATCCGTTTATTCAGCGTTTAAAAGAGGCTGACGATAAGTTGTACTACGAAATGTTGGAACATGGACGTAGAAACATTGCTTTATTAACTATTGCTCCAACAGGAACAACAAGTTTAATGACACAAACTTCTTCTGGAATTGAGCCGGTATTTATGCCAGTTTATAAACGTAGAAGAAAAGTAAATCCAAACGATAAAAATATACATGTGGATTTTGTAGACGAAGTTGGAGACTCTTGGGAAGAGTATGTAGTGTTTCATCACAGATTTAAGCAATGGATGGAAGTAAACGGAATTGATTCTGATAAAAATTATTCTCAAGAAGAACTAGATAAAATAGTTGAAAAGTCACCTTATTACAAAGCAACTTCCAATGATGTGGATTGGATGAGTAAAGTTAGTATGCAAGGTGCTGTACAAAAATGGGTGGACCATTCCATAAGTGTTACTATTAATTTACCTAACGATGCTACTGAAGAATTGGTAGGTAAATTGTATTTAGAAGCTTGGGAAGCAGGTTGTAAAGGTGTAACTGTTTATAGAGACGGCTCACGTTCTGGTGTGTTAATTTCGAATGAAGAAAAGAAAGATGAAGAACAAGAAACTTTAACAGCTTTCCCAACAAAAAGACCTCAAGTTTTAGAGGCTGATGTGGTTCGTTTTCAAAATAACAAGGAAAAATGGATTGCCTTTATTGGTTTAATCGATGGAAAACCTTACGAAGTATTTACTGGTTTAGCTGACGATGAAGATGGTATTTTAATACCACGTTGGGCAAATAATGGGCTTATTATAAAAAACAGAAACGAAGATGGAACGTCTCGATACGATTTTCAGTATCAAAACAAAAGAGGCTACAAAACTACTATTGAAGGATTATCTCATAAATTTAATCCAGAATATTGGAACTATGCTAAGTTAATCTCAAGTACACTTCGCCATGGTATGCCAATAGATAAGATTGTAGATTTAATTAATAGTTTGCAATTGGATAGTGAATCAATAAACACGTGGAAAAATGGGGTAGTTAGAGCAATTAAGCGTTATGTGGAAGATGGTACTCAAGCAAAAGGACAAACTTGCGCCAATTGTAGTTCAACCAGTTTAATCTACCAAGAAGGCTGTTTAACTTGTAAAGATTGCGGATCTTCTAAGTGTGGCTAATTATTAGTTTGTTTTAAAGCTTCAGGAAATATATTTGGGTCGAAATCCCAAAGAAAAGGTAATAAATAATACGTGATAAGCGTGATTAATATGACGCTTATTACGTTCATCAATATTCCTGTTCGCATCATATCTGGAATTTTCAAGTATCCTGAGCCAAAAACAATGGCGTTTGGTGGTGTGGCTACTGGCAGCATAAAAGCACAAGACGCAGCTACCGTAATCCCAACCATTAATGTAAATGGATGAACATCTAAAATTAGAGCTATTGGTGCAATAACTGGTAAGAGCATTGCTGTTGTGGCTAGGTTAGATGTGATTTCGGTTAGAAAGTTAACTGCTAGTATTAAAACAAACAGTAGGGCAAATAATGGTAGATTTTCAAACTGGGTTACCTGTGCTCCAATCCATTCAGCTAATCCACTAGTTTTAAAACCTTCTGCTAACGCTAAACCACCTCCAAAAAGTAATAAAATACCCCAAGGTAATTTTACAGCGCTTTCCCAATTAATAATCTTTTTCTCTTTCCTTTTTTTGGTTGGGAGAATAAATAAAATGGTTGCGCTTGCCATGGCTATTATTGTATCATCTATGGCAGGAATTAGCTTTGAAATTAGAAAAGAACGTGTCATCCATAAAAAAGCAGTAATACAAAAAACGATTAACACGGTTTTTTCTTCATAACTAATTTTCCCTAAGTTTTTTAATAATCTTTTTATTTCAGCTTTTCCACCAGGAAAATCTTTTTGTGTGAAACTAAAAGCAACAGTCGTCATATATTTCCAACAAATAAACAAAAGTATTATAGAAATTGGTAAGCCATAGATTATCCATTTAGAGAAGGTCATTTCAACATTGTATTGCTCTTCTAAAATACCAGCAAAAATTAAATTTGGAGGCGTTCCAATAAGCGTAGCAACACCTCCAATAGATGCGCTATAAGCAATGGAAAGCATTAGTGCTTTTCCGAAAATTTCGTTTTCGTCCTCTTTGGTATTAGGGTTGTCTTTAAGTTGCAGTATAATTGCCATTCCAATTGGTAGCATCATTACTGTAGTGGCTGTATTGGAAATCCACATACTTAAAAACGCTGTGGCAATCATAAAACCTAATATAATTTTACTAACGCTAGTGCCAATTATGTTAATTACAGTAAGTGCAATACGTTTATGCAAATTCCATTTTTCTATAGCAATGGCAAGAACAAATCCGCCTATATAAAGAAACACATATTTATGTCCAAAAGCAGCTGTGGTAGTACTTAATTCCATCGCTCCAGTAATAGGGAACAAGATAATTGGGAGCATTGCTGTTACTGCAATTGGAACTACTTCTAAAATCCACCAAATAGCTACCCAAAGTGTCGTTGCTAACACAGCAACCCCTTCTGGCGATAATCCCTCAGGTTTAAAAAAAAGAAGGGTGAAAGTAAATAATAAAGGCCCAAGAACTAGCCCAAATTGTTTTATGATTTTACTTCGCATATTTTATAAATGGTAATGCAAAATACAATTTTCTTAATTAAGAATTAAGTTAAGCTACCTTCGCTTAAATATCTATAATCTTCAAGTTCGTTTAGCTTATCGATTTTTTTTTGAACAACCGTTTTTTAATAGATAAATTTCATCTGAGGTTTCAATAATATGCGAGTATAAGTGATCGGTTATAATAATAATTTTTTCTAGTTTCTCAATGCTAATAAGTTGCTTTATTTTTTCAATTTGTAAAGGTGCGATATGGGAAAATGGTTCGTCTAATAATACAATATCACTATTACTTTTTAGGATTAAATAGATTTCAACAAAGCGTTGTTCTCCTCCCGATAACCTATTTATTTTAGTCTTTTTGTATTTTGAAAAAGCAGGTAAATGCAAAATAAAACCCTCCCAGTCAACATGAAATAATTTAAATATTGAAGGAAGTTTTAAATTAAGCAAGAATGTATGTTGCGGTAAATATTTAACCAGTTTTGTTAAATATAATGGTTTTAAAATAGGTTTTTTACCTATGCGTACTAATTTGTATTTTGGTTGAATATTTCCAAAAATTATATTAAGCAGCGACGTTTTTCCACAACCATTACTGCCAAGGATACCAACCACTCTTCCAGTTTCAGCTTTGAGGTAAATACCACTTAAAATACGTTTGTAGTTAAAATTTAATTCTACATTATCAATTTCAAGAATCATATAAATTCCTTAATGAGGAGTAGAAAGGTAATGGTTATTAAAATATCGACAAAAAATAAAACCGAAAATAGTTTAAATGTTGATATACCGAGATTTTTATAAAAAATAAGCTTTCGTTTTGCAGAAGTTTCGTTAACTAAATACCATAAAAATATGGTTAGCAGTAACTTAGTAGCTATTGCGGTAAAAATATTTGGATTAACTATCACAATGAAGATATTGATAAAAAAAGACCATAAAACATACGATCTATAAAAAGCCATTATGGACATTAATTGCTGCATATACACAAATAAACGGTTAATGTATGTAAATATTTTGTATTGCTTGCTAAGATTTTACTTCATTGAAAATTCATAAATTATCGTATTTTTGCGACACAATTCACATAAGCAGATGCTAGAAAAAATTCAAATAGTAAAACAACGTTTTGATGAGGTAAGTGATTTAATTATTCAGCCAGATATAATTACAGACCAAAAGCGTTACATACAATTAAATAAAGAATATAAAGACCTAAAAAAAATTGTTGATAAAGGCGAAATCTATAAATCTTTAACAGATAATATAGCCGAAGCAGAAGAAATCATTGCAGATGGTAGTGATGCCGAAATGGTTGAAATGGCAAAAATGCAATTAGAAGAAGCTAAGGCTAAATTACCAGATTTAGAAGAAGAAATCAGGTTTTTGTTAATACCAAAGGATCCTGATGATGCGAAGAATGTTGTTGTTGAAGTACGCGCAGGAACAGGAGGCGATGAGGCTAGTATTTTTGCAGGAGATTTATATAGAATGTACTCAAAATATTGTAGCGATAAAGGATGGAAGGTAGATGTTGTTAGTTTGAGTGAAGGAACCTCTGGAGGTTATAAAGAAATAATTTTTGAAGTCTCAGGTGAAGATGTTTATGGAACCATGAAGTTTGAAGCTGGTGTTCATCGTGTACAGCGTGTGCCTCAAACAGAGACTCAAGGTAGGGTTCATACATCTGCAGCGACAGTAATGGTGCTTCCTGAAGCCGAAGAATTTGATGTAGAGTTAGATATGAGCGAAGTACGAATTGAGCGTACCACGTCAACAGGTCCTGGAGGGCAATCGGTTAATACAACGTATTCGGCAATTAAATTGCATCACGAACCAACAGGAATGATTGTGAGTTGCCAAGACCAGAAATCATCACACAAAAACCTTGAGAAAGCTTTAAAAGTTTTACGTTCACGTTTATATGAAATGGAATTGGCAAAGAAACAAGCGGCAGATTCCGAGAAGAGAAAGAGTATGGTGTCATCAGGTGATAGAAGCGCAAAAATTAGAACCTATAATTATCCTCAAGGACGAGTTACTGACCATAGAATTGGGTTAACCTTGTATGATTTGTCCAATATCATTAATGGTGACATTCAAAAAATAATAGACGAATTAATGTTAGCTGAAAACACTGAGATGTTGAAGGCTAGTGATGACGTGATTTAAAGAAGCCCTTTCTGACTCTTTCCCAAAGGGAAAAATAAGTTTGCGGATATGTAGTATAACAGTTTCCTCCTTTGGAGGATTAAGGAGGCCAAATGACAACACAACAACTTGTAAGCCAAATCAAAAAAAAGAAGTCCTTTCTATGTATAGGGTTAGATGTCGATTTAAATAAAATTCCTCAGCACTTATTAAAAGATGAGGATCCAATTTTTGCCTTTAACAAGGCTATTATCGATGCTACTCATCACTTATGTGTGGCTTATAAACCTAATACAGCTTTTTATGAAGCCTATGGTTTAAAAGGGTGGCAAGCGCTTGAAAAAACCATTGATTATATAAACAAAAATCACCCAGAAATTTTCACTATTGCTGATGCGAAACGTGGTGATATTGGTAACACAAGTACTATGTATGCCAAAGCGTTTTTTGAGGATTTAGCTTTTGATAGTGTTACTGTAGCGCCTTATATGGGAAAGGATTCAGTAGAACCATTTTTAGCATTTGAGGATAAGCATACTATTTTACTAGCGTTAACATCTAATCAAGGTGCTTTCGATTTTCAGACAAAAACTGTAGATGGAATAGAATTATATAAACAAGTTTTAGAAACCTCTAAGTCTTGGCAAAATTCTGAGAATTTAATGTACGTAGTTGGTGCTACAAAAGCTGAGTTTTTAGCTGATATCAGAAAAATTATTCCAGATAGTTTTTTATTAGTTCCTGGAGTTGGAGCTCAAGGAGGAAATCTACAAGAGGTTTGTAAATATGGAATGAATAACACTATTGGATTATTAATTAATTCATCCAGAGGAATTATTTATGCTTCAAACCAAGAAGATTTTGCGCAAGCAGCAGCTGCAAAAGCAAAAGTGCTTCAGTTAGAAATGGAGTCAGAATTGAACTCGTTAAACTAATTAAGTTGTAGTTTATAAACTGGCTTTCCAATCTTTTGTTTTGTCTAGTTTGCTCACATCTTCAACAAAATTTGCAATTCTACTTTCAAGCTCTTTCAAACTTAAAATTTTGTTGAGATTAGGTTTAATTTTTCCAACTTTACAGAAATGTGTACTCATAGTTTTTTATTTAAATTACGAGAATCCCTATTATTTGGATGTTTCGAAAAAGTTAAAGAATTGATAAATAATCAAATAGAAGCTTGGGATTGTTCTCTTGATAAAAATTTAAGCTTATTAAGCTCGTCCAAAAGTTTTATGGCTCTAAACTCAGAAATGTCACTTAAGGCATGATCCGTTTGCCTAAGATTATAGGCTTCCTCAATAAGTTGTTTGTACTTATTGTTTAATCTTATTTGGTCTTCAATAAAGGTTGAAACCTTGGTCATAATTAATTCATATAACAAAGCATTAATATATTTAAAATATTGCATAACAGCAACTTAAATTTTAAATTGTTAATAAAAAATATACTCGTTGAATTTATCGTGTTAATAATTTCATTGAAGAAATTCAATTAGAGTGACCATTTAATGTTATGTTAATATTAGATATAGATTAATTATGATTTAATATCTTTAAAAGGCAATCAAAAAACTTAATCAAATGAAACCCTTATTCACATTATTAGTTATCTGTTTCATGACAATAACTGTAAACTCTCAAACTAATAATAATAGTTGTAATTGCTGTACAGAAAAACATACCGAATTTGACTTTTGGGTTGGTAGTTGGACAGTAACGAATCCAAATGGAAGTGCAGCTGGAAGTAATATCATTGAAAAAATTCAAGACAACTGTGTATTACGTGAAAATTGGACTAGTGCTACAGCAGGTTTTACAGGGACAAGTAATAATTTCTACAATGCAGCAAAACAGCAATGGGAGCAAATATGGATTGATAATCAAGGCGGAAGCTTGCATTTAAAAGGAAATAGAGTTGGGAACCAAATGATTTTAAAAACCGATGTTGCCAAAAACCAAAACGGAGAACCATTCTACCATCGCGTAACTTGGACCAAAAATGCAGATGGTACTGTAAGACAGTACTGGGAAACGATTACCAATGATAAAGATATTACTGTGGCTTTTGATGGGTTGTATAAAAGAGTTGAGTGATAAACTATTTTTTATATAGTTTCTCAATTAATGAATTGTTTCCATTTACAAAACGCTCTAAGTATTTTATGGATTTATCAAAACTAATTGACCAAATATCATCAACAACCATTTTTTCTTTTTCTGGATGGCAAATGGGGTATTTAAATGTCATTTTTTCGGTTTAATGATGTATAATGATTAATTTTTTAATCCTGCAAAGCAAACACACGTTTCAACAAATCAGTGGTTCTTGATGATACTTTGTTTCTGATTTCTTTTTCTTCAACAGCAATCATAGTATATACACCTTTTAAGGCCTCACCAGTAACATAATCGGTTAAATCTGGATTTACATTATTGGTAAATGGTATGGAGTTGTATTTGTTAATTAAATTACCCCAAATTTGGTCAGCACCAACTTTACTAAACGAGTTTTTAATCACAGGATTAAATTTATCGTATAAAGCAGCTTCCGTTTTCTCGGTCAAATATTTTGTAGCTGCATCATCTACACCAAGTAATATGTTTTTAGCATCAGCAAACGTAATCTCTTTAACAGCGTTTACAAAAATAGGTGTCGCTTCTTTTACAGCATTTTCAGCAGCTCTATTGAGTGTTTTTAGACCTTCATCAGCTAGATTGCCTAAACCAATATCACGCAATGCTTTGTCAACTTTTTGTAATTCTTCTGGAAGTAAAATCTTTACTAATTCATTTTTAAAAAAGCCATCTTCAGCAGTCAGTTTACTTACTTGTTTGTTAATTCCAAAGTCAAGAGCTTGACGCAAACCAGAAGCAATTTAAGTATTCCCCAAACCTCCTTGAGGCATTTGGTTGACGACTTGTTGTAACTCAGCACAAGCAGAAACATTTAAAATTAAGATTAGGGCAATTATTCGTTTCAACATAGTTTAAGGTTTTCTATCTTTATCAAAGATAAATTTTACAGATGAGAACTATTCAAATTTTATGCCTAATATGTTTTTTGGGATTATTCAATTGTAATTCTAAGAAAGAAACTAAAGTGATTACTGAGTCAGTCATTGAAACTAAAAAACCTAAGCAGTATATTACTGTACTTGGTATAGCACAAGATGCAGGCTATCCTCATATTAATTGTGACAAAGATTGTTGCAAATCGTTTTATGATGGAGATGAACCTAAAAAACTAGTGTCTTGCTTAGGTGTTGTTGATTTAGAAGATAAAAAGAAATACATTTTTGATGCAACACCTGATTTTACGCAGCAAACACAAATTCTTAAAACCGACCATTTAGATAATAGTAATATTATCGATGGCGTGTTTTTAACACATGCACACATAGGTCATTATACTGGACTAATGTATTTAGGTTTTGAAGCCTTAGGAGCCAACAAAGTGCCAGTATATGCCATGCCAAGAATGAAACAATATTTAGAGACAAGTGGTCCTTGGAGCCAGTTATTATCTTTTAAAAATATTGATATAAAACCTATTCAGCATGATTCGGTGGTATCATTAAATAATAATTTAAAAGTAACACCTTTTTTAGTACCACATCGTGATGAATACTCTGAAACGGTTGGCTATATCATTGAAGGACAATACAAAAAAGCATTGTTTATTCCAGATATTGACAAATGGGAAAAATGGGAACGTAACATTATTGAAGAAGTCAAAAAAGTAGATTACGCTTTTGTAGATGCGTCTTTTTTTAGAGATGGAGAGTTAGACAGGGATATGAGTAAAATTCCGCATCCTTTTACCACTCAAACGACAACCTTGTTCGAAAATGAAGCTACAGAAACGAAAAAAAAGATTCATTTTATTCACTTTAATCATTCTAATCCAACGATAAAAGACTCACATCGATTAAAAGATAGTATTATAAATCTTGGATTCAAATTTGCTAAACTAGGTGATATTTATGATTTATAGAAACTTATAATATTCTTAATATTAGTGAGAATTTTTTCAATATTCCGTAAATTTGCAACTCGAAAAAAGACATAATTACGAATGCAACAAATAGCACCTTATAAACCAAAGCATAAAGTACGAATAGTAACAGCAGCATCCTTGTTTGATGGTCACGATGCATCTATCAATATCATGCGAAGAATTATTCAAGCAACAGGCGTTGAAGTGATTCATTTAGGACATGATAGAAGTGTGGAGGAAGTTGTTAACACAGCTATTCAAGAAGATGCAAATGCCATTGCATTGACTTCCTATCAAGGAGGACACAATGAGTATTTCAAGTATATGTATGATTTGCTAAAGGAAAAGGGAGCATCCCACATCAAAATTTTTGGTGGAGGTGGAGGAGTGATACTGCCTTCAGAGATTAAAGACTTGATGGATTATGGTATTACTCGTATTTACTCACCAGATGATGGTAGAGAACTTGGACTTCAAGGTATGATTAATGATTTGGTTCAGCAATCTGATTTTGCTATTGGAGATGCTTTGAATGGAGAAGTAGATATTCTTGAAGAGAAAAACCCAAAAGCTATTGCAAGAGTTATTTCGTCGGCTGAAAATTTTCCAGAAGTTGCTAAGGATTCCTTAGATAAAATTCATAAAAAGAACCAAAGTTCTAAAACACCTGTTTTAGGAATTACTGGTACTGGAGGAGCTGGTAAATCTTCGTTAGTAGATGAGTTAGTACGTCGCTTTTTAATCGATTTTCCTGAGAAAACGGTTGGCTTAATATCGGTTGACCCTTCAAAACGTAAAACTGGAGGCGCGCTTTTAGGAGACAGAATTCGTATGAATTCTATTAATTCCCCTAGAGTGTATATGCGTAGTTTGGCTACTCGTCAATCTAATTTAGCATTATCAAAACATGTTAATGAAGCAGTTGAGGTGTTGAAAGCAGCTAAATATGATTTGATAATTCTAGAAACCTCTGGAATCGGACAATCTGATACTGAAATTATTGAACACTCTGATGTATCGTTATATGTTATGACGCCTGAATTTGGAGCAGCAACGCAATTAGAAAAAATTGATATGCTTGACTTTGCAGATTTGGTAGCAATAAACAAGTTTGATAAACGAGGCTCTTTAGATGCTTTACGTGATGTGAAAAAGCAATATATGCGTAACAATAATCTATGGGATATCCCTCAGGATAAATTACCTGTTTTTGGAACTATTGCATCACAATTTAACGACCCAGGAATGAACACGCTTTACAAAGCGGTTATGGATAAATTGGTTGAAAAAGCTGATGCTGATTTGAAATCGACGTTTGAAATTTCTGATGAAATGAGTGAAAAAATATTTGTCATTCCGCCAAATAGAACACGTTACTTGTCTGAAATTGCTGAAAACAATCGTGCCTATGATAGTAAAGCTTCAGAGCAAGTTGAAGTTGCTCAAAAACTCTACGGTATTTATAAAACTATTGAATCTGTTATTGGGAATAAACCTGAATTAGATAAATCAGGAATTGATAGTAATTCCATTAGTTCGACTTCGGTCGATAACAAAGACTTTATCAAACTCCTTATTGGAGAATTCGACCGAGTAAAACTAAATTTAGACCCTTACAATTGGGAAGTGATAACTGGTTGGGACGATAAAGTAAACAAATACAAAAATCCTATTTACGCTTTTAAGGTAAGAGATAAAGAAATAAAAATTGAAACTCATACAGAGTCTTTATCACATACGCAGATACCTAAAGTGGCATTGCCAAAGTATGAAGCTTGGGGAGATATTTTGAAATGGTGTTTGCAAGAAAATGTACCTGGAGAATTTCCATATGCATCAGGTCTTTATCCTTTTAAAAGAACTGGTGAAGACCCAGCTCGTATGTTTGCTGGTGAAGGTGGTCCAGAGCGTACTAACAGGAGATTTCATTACGTTAGTGCAGGTTTACCAGCAAAGCGTTTGTCAACAGCTTTTGATAGTGTGACATTATACGGAAACGACCCCGATTTACGTCCAGATATTTATGGAAAAATTGGGAATGCAGGAGTGTCTATTTGTTGTTTAGATGATGCAAAGAAATTATATTCTGGTTTTAATTTAGCAGATGTTATGACATCGGTGAGTATGACCATTAATGGTCCAGCGCCAATGTTATTAGGCTTTTTTATGAATGCTGCTATTGACCAACAATGCGAAATCTACATTAAAGAGAATGGACTTGAAAAAGAAGTTGAAGCCAAAATAGCTAAGATTTATAAAGGGAAAGAGCGTCCAAAATATAATGGTGATTTACCAGAAGGAAACAACGGATTAGGTTTGATGTTGTTAGGCGTCACTGGAGACCAAGTGTTACCAGAAGAAGTATATCAAGATATTAAAGTAAAAACGATTGCTCAAGTTAGAGGCACGGTTCAAGCAGATATTTTAAAGGAAGACCAAGCGCAAAATACGTGTATTTTCTCTACGGAGTTTGCTCTGCGTTTAATGGGTGATGTGCAAGAATATTTTATCGAGAATAATGTGCGTAATTTCTATTCAGTATCTATTTCAGGCTATCATATTGCTGAGGCTGGTGCGAACCCAATTACACAATTGGCTCTAACATTATCTAACGGATTTACTTATGTTGAGTATTATCTGTCAAGAGGAATGGATATCAATAAATTTGGTCCAAACCTGTCATTCTTCTTTTCGAATGGAATAGACCCAGAATATGCTGTCATTGGTCGTGTCGCTAGAAAGATTTGGGCAAAAGCGATGAAGTATAAATATGGTGCAAATGCGAGAGCACAAATGCTTAAATATCATATTCAAACATCTGGACGTAGCTTGCATGCTCAGGAAATCGATTTTAATGACATTCGTACGACGCTTCAAGCCTTATATGCTATTTATGATAATTGTAATTCGTTACACACCAATGCTTATGATGAGGCCATTACAACACCAACAGAAGAATCTGTTCGTCGAGCCATGGCAATTCAATTGATCATTAATAAAGAATTGGGTTTAAATAAAAATGAAAACCCCATTCAAGGATCATTCATAATTGAAGAGTTAACCGATTTGGTGGAGGAAGCTGTATTAATGGAGTTTGATAGAATAACTGAAAGAGGTGGTGTTTTGGGTGCAATGGAAACCATGTATCAACGAAGTAAAATACAAGAAGAAAGCTTGTATTATGAAACTTTGAAACATAATGGAGAGTTTCCAATTATTGGTGTAAATACCTTTTTAAGTTCAAAAGGATCTCCAACGGTTTTACCAGTAGAAGTAATTAGAGCAACCGAAGAAGAGAAGCAATTTCAAATTAAGACACTTAAAAATCTCCATAAAGCAAACGACACAGCATCATTATTGAAAAACCTTCAGTCTAGAGCTATCCATAATGAGAATATCTTTGAAGCCCTTATGGAAGTATGTAAAAAATGTTCATTAGGTCAAATCACCAATGCATTGTTTGAGGTAGGAGGACAGTATCGTAGGAATATGTAATGTGTGAGATGATTTTATTTTTGTATTTTTAGAATCCAACTAAACACTGAATGAGCTTAAAACACTATTACAATGAGTTAAAAAGACGAAATGTTATCAAATCAGCTTTGGCATATATTGTGGTGTCTTGGGTGATTATCCAGGTGATGTCTATTATTCTTCCAACAATTGAAGCTCCTGCCTTTGTTATGAAATTGTTATTGGTTGTAATTCTTATTGGATTCCCATTATGGATTGTATTTGCTTGGGTTTATGAAATTACCACAGATGGGATTAAGAAAACCATCAATATCAATTTAGATGAATCGATTACTCCAGTGACGAATAATAGACTCAATAAAATAATTATCATATCTCTTGTCGTAGCCATTGTACTATTATCTATTAATTTATTTATTGGTAACAATTTTATTGGAATTTCTAATTCTAAAGATAGAATTGATGTTATTAGTATTGATGATAAATCTATTGCAGTATTGGCTTTTACAGATATGAGCCAGGACAAAGATCAAGAATATTTCTCTGATGGTATTAGTGAAGAGATTTTAAACTTATTAGCAAAAATTACTGATTTAAAGGTAATTAGTCGAACTTCTTCTTTTTCTTTTAAAAACAAAGAAGTTACTGCAAGTGAAATAGGTCGTGCCTTAAATGTAAACCATGTTTTAGAGGGTAGTATTAGAAAATCGGATAATACATTTAGAATTACGGCACAATTAATTGACGTTACAAATGGATCAAATATTTGGTCAGAAACTTACGACAGACCAATGATCGATATTTTTAAAATTCAAGACGAAATTGCATCTAATGTAAGTGAGCAATTGCAGCTAAGAATTTTAGGTGAACTGAAGGTAACCAAGAGCCCCAAGGTTGAGGCTTATAATTTGTACCTAAAGGCGCATCATTTAGCAAATCAGAATACTAAAGCCTCATATATAACTGCTGAAAAAGTTATCAAAGAAGCTTTGGAGATCGATCCAAATTATTCTGATGCTTTGCGTTTATTGGCAAGTATTTATCATACAGGGATGTATAACTTTAGTTTAAGAAGCTATGAAGAAGGCATTCCTCTAGGTATGGAAGCTGCTCAGAAATCTGTGGATCTGGACCCATATTCAGGTGATAACTATATGACACTTGCTAGTTTTCAAGAGCTTAATTGGGATTTTGAAGCATCAGCAAAAAGCACAGAAAAAGCATTAGAACTAGATTCATATAGTGCTGTTATTTTAGGAACTGCGGCAAATATGACTTTTGGAGATATTAATAAATCTGTGGAACTCCTAAAAAGAGCAATTATAATAGATCCTTTGGTCTATGTAAATTTTTACAATCTTGGATTTGCATATTATAAATTGGGAGAAATAGAGAAAGCGGAAGAAGCTTTTGAAACATTTTTTAGCTATTATCCAAATTCTCAAATTATACACTATATGATGGCGCAAGTTAGAATAGCACAAGGAAGATATGATGAGGCTTTAAAAGAAATTGAGCAAGAAACGCATGAGTTTTTTAGCTTATATGGATTGAATTTTGTTTATCACGCTTTAGGGGATACAAAACGTTCAAATGAATTATTCGAGGAGTTTAAAGAGAAATATAGTGAAGGTGATCCTGCAAATTTAGCTGATTTGTACGCCTTTCGTGGTAATAAAGATGCATCTTTTAAATGGTTGGGTAAAGCACTAGAAATTAAAGACCCAGTATTATTAGAAGCTCTTGCATATCCTTCATTTAAAATTCTACACGGTGATTCTAGATGGAATGAATTTATTAACAGACTAAGCCTTCCTGTAGATCATGGCTTTCATTTAGATTAAACCAGTATTAAGATTTTTTACAGCGTCAACATCCAATTACGTTGAAGCTTCCGGAACATTTTTAGTTCTCTTCTAAGAATTGGTAGAAAATCTTTCCCATTACTATTACATTTTTCTAAGCGTTTACAGTTTTTATAGAGCATTTTAGTTAAACGCTCAACGCTTTCGGCATGTTTTTGTTTTCTATCTCTGTAATGTTCAATTTCAGCTTTAATTATTTCAGGACCTAATAATTCTGATTGCTGGACGATATCACCAGAAAAATAGACGTTTTCGTCTTCTGTACCATCAGTTTTTAATTTAGATAAGTCATAATTTAAATAATGGGATATTTTTCGTGTTAACGAAAAGATTTCCAATGCCTTAGTATAAATAGGCGAATTGTATAGGTGTGATGGTGTAGTATACATTATTTTCTAGCAATTACTCAAAATTACTTCGAAAACTAAATATGTTGTATTTAAAAATTAAGTTAAAATATCGATTTTAATTTAAATATTAATATATTTATTTTTTAAACTTTGAAATATGAAGCTAGATTCACTTAATTGGAACATATTAAAGTGTTTACAGGAAAATTCAAGACAATCTAATACTGCTATTGCTAAAAAAGTTGGCATATCCTCACCTGCAGTTGCTGAGCGTATTAGAAAAATGGAAGATGGTGGCGTAATTAATGGGTATTATGCCAAACTATCATATAAAGAAACTGGACACCAACTAAAGGCAATCATCACTTTAAGAGCATTTATGGGACGCTTAAAACCATTTTTAGAAAAAGTAAAATCTTTTGAAGAGGTGGTAAATTGCTTTAGAATTACAGGTAACGAAAATATTGTTCTAGAAGTTGTGTTACGAAACCAACAACATCTAGAACAATTTATAGATCAGCTTATAACCTATGGTGAAACTAAAACACAGATTGTTTTATCTGATGTGATTGAAAACAATCCTATAAAACGACCTATTTAATTTTTAACCCCAGGTTGCTTTAATGTCCAATTCGTTTTTGCTTTTTCAGCATCAACCATAGCCTTTACATCAGCTAATAGTCTTTTTGCATCGTAAACAATTCCATCTTTAATGGTATATTTTACGCCACCAACTCTAACAACCTCATTACCTTCTGTAAGTTTTATTGCTCCAGTACCGTAAAGGACTTTTAGGTTTACTAACGGATTTTCTTCAAGAATTACAAAGTCAGCAAGTTTACCAATTTGCACAGAACCAATTTTATCATCCCAACCTAAAGCCTCAGCACCATTTAAGGTAGCTGCTCTAATAACTTCTAAAGGATGAAAACCTGCTTCACGCAATAGTTCTAATTCACGAGGATATGCAAAACCATACAACTGATAGATAAAGCCAGAATCAGTACCAACTGTGACACGTCCACCTCTGTTTTTGTATTCATTTACAAAAGTCATCCACAATTTATAGTTCTTTTTCCACGCAACTTCTTGCTCTGTTCCCCAATAATGCCAATAACTTCCGTGACTTATTTTGCTAGGTTCATAAAATTTCCAAAGTGAGGGCAAAGTATAAGTTTCATGCCATTCAGCTCGACGAGCACGTTGTAAATCTCTACTAGCTTCATAGATATTAAAAGTTGGGTCTAGTGTAAAATCTAATTCCAACAATTCGTTCATGACATTATTCCAGTGTTCAGAATAAGGTTCTGCAGCCTGTTGCCACAATTTGCCAGCTTCTTCAAAACGGTGTTGCTCATTTTGGTAATTATAATCTAAAGGATAGTTTTGCACAGTTCTATCGTTAAACAAAGCTTCAGGTAGACCATACCAATGTTCCATTGATGTCATTCCAGCTCTGGCAGAATGCAGTACATTCCATCTTGCAACACTTAACTGCGCATGATGTGCGGTAGATCTTAGACCTAACTTTTCATTTTCATCTAAAGCTGCAGTCATAATATCTGGTTCAGCACCAAAAAATTTAATGCCATCAGCACCATTTTTTGCATTTTGACGCACCCATTCGCGAGCCATTTCAGGTGTACTTATAGGTTTTTTACTTCCTGAACCAAAGCCTGTATATTCAAAAATTCTAGGTGCTACAATGTCGTTATTAGCACTTTGGCGTTTTAGTTCGATAGCATTACGTCCACTAGGTTGCCTCACGGATGTGATTCCATGAGCCATCCATAATTTAAAGACATATTCAGGATCAGCTCCTTGAGCGCCACCACCAATATGACCGTGCATATCAACAAAACCAGGTAACAAATACATGCCATTAGCATCTAGTTCTTTTCCTCCGTTTTTTAGTTTAGGTCTTCCAGCTACGTTAATTTCAACTCCTGGATAACCAACAATTTGCATATTTACAATTTTATTGTTTTCTACAACAATATCCATTGGACCTCTTGGAGGTGAGCCATCACCATTAATTAGCATCACGCCTCTAATAATTAATTGCGAAAAAGGACCTTCTCCTTTGTAATTGTCCTGAGAAAAGGCTTGTAGCCCTAAAGAAAAGACTAATAAAATAAGTATTTTTTTCATCGTATAAGTTTTAATTTCTTTCAATTGGAACAGATATTCTATTACCAAGGAATAATGCGTTTAAAAATAATTTATTGGTTCCATACCAAGCACCTCTAAAATTAGGGTTGTCGGCAAACATTACCACGCGTCCACGTCCTAATGGACTAACAATTAATGACGCAGAAGGTTTTAAGTAGGTGTTTAAGTTAGTATCAGAAATATACCCATCGATATGTGGATTTTTTGTGTATTTGGCGACAGTACTATATTGGCTTTTACTAGGTGCAATAAACACATTATTGTTTTTGTACACAGGAAGTTTATTGTTTCTATAACCAAACCCTAGAGGATGTGTTAAGTCTAAGTCTACTTCAAAAATTGAACCTCCTAAACGTTCTCTTCCTATATTTTCACCTGCGTCGACATATGGTTTTCTTTCAACTGCTTTTGGTTTTTCGTCTTTTTTTGGTTTAGGCTTTTTGGTAAGTTGTTCTTTTACTAACTTTTTATCAATCACCCATTTTGAACCTCCAGCAATGGTAATTAGTGTATTGCCTTTAGAAGTCCAATCTTTTAGTTTTTGTCTTTGTATAGAATCTAATACACTATAACTTCCAGATACCATAACTAAGGCATTGTACTTATCTAGATTTGCACCTCTAAAACTTCTCATTTGAATTTTGGTTATTGGCATATGTACACGTGTGTCTAGTAAATGCCAAACTTCGCCAGCTTCATAACTACTAACGCCATCACCAATTAACATGGCAGCTTTAGGTTTTTTTAAAGCTCGAAAATTGTTACTTCCTAAATCAATTCCTGTTAAACTATAACCACCATTTGTGGTATACATTGGGACATGATACTTTGATTGTGCGTCAGAAATAATTTTATAGACTTCTTGACTGGATTTTTTTTGTTTACTTACAGGCACTAGAAGTGTACCATAATTAAAACTTTTATTACCGCTTGAAGTTTTTATTGAAAATGGTTTAAAAGCAGAGGCTACTGTTAACCCTTTAGATTGCATATAATATAATGCAGCTGGTGCATTGTAATCGTCATAATCAATAATGTAAGCGTAGTCTGCTGGTTGTACTTTAGCGACAGTTATTGTGTTATTTTCAGGAGTGACTTCAGTTCCTAAATTAGCGCTTTTCAACCCCCGATATTTCATGTTATAAAAGTTAGCAACACTCCAAGCTGAAGCATCATAAAATACACTATCTCTATACTTATTGTAAGTCTCAAACATAGTTTGAACCATTCTATGTTGTGGTTGCTTCA
This sequence comes from Flavobacteriaceae bacterium S0862, assembly GCA_023015825.1. Lineage (GTDB taxonomy): Bacteria > Bacteroidota > Bacteroidia > Flavobacteriales > Flavobacteriaceae > Pontimicrobium. The sequence goes on from JALKAW010000001.1 coordinate 268,176, forward strand.
ACGGTACTATATATTTATTTCCGTTTTTATAAACTTTTATTTTATGTTTTAATAAATAATCAACAAATGCTTTATTTCTATTCATATCATAGGCATCACCAAACTCATAAGCTGAGAATCCTGTTAGTGCTTTTTTTGTCATTGCAGATTTAAAGAATTTTTGCTGGTATTCCCTCAAATATGCTTTGTTTTCAACAGATGCTTTTATGGTTGCAAAGCCAGAAACATATTGGTTTCTAATTGTAAAAGCGAAAGTCATTTTTCCATAATCGGTATCTTGAATATGACCTCTAGAACTTGCTTGTTCAAATAGTAATGCTAATCCACCTTGTAAATCTGGATAAGAACTTCCATAGCCTGGATATGTGCCATCAAAAGATTCTTTGGTGTAGTAGAATGACCCTATTTTATCCAAAGCACTAGCAAAATAAGGCGCAAACATATTATTTAAGTCTTCATAATTTTCTTTTGGCATGATTGGGTCTTGAGAACCAATAGGTTTCATAGGTTCGAAAAAGTGATTGCTATTTGTTCCCATTTCGTGGAAATCGGTCACTACATTTGGATACCATTGATGATACCAATTTAGTTTTCCTTGACTCTCAGGATGAACAGCTAACAACCAATCCCTATTTAAATCAAACCAATAATGATTTGTTCTACCTCTAGGCCATGCTTCGTTATGTTCGGCATCTGTGCCATCTGACACTAACTGCTTCGCTTGAAATTGGTTTGCCCATTGTGTATGTCTATCCCGTCCATCAGGGTTAATTGTTGGGTCAATAAAAATGACAGAATTATTTAAGTAATTAGTTACTTCGGGATTATTTGAAGCCACTAATGTATAAGCTGTGAGTAAAGCAGCTTCAGAACTCGAAGGCTCATTGCCATGAACGTTATAACCTAACTGAATAAATACTGGAACATCATTATAGTTTGTTGGTGACTGATTAGGGTCAACAAATTTTAAGTGTTCAGATTTTATTGATTCTAAGTTGTTAAGGTTTTCAGGAGTAGAAACATGTAACATAACTAGCTTACGTCTTTCATGAGTGTATCCATAAACTTCTATTTTGGCACGATTAGATACTTCAGCTAGTTTGTAGAAATATGCAACAATTTGATCATGTCGAGTATGTTGTTTTCCAATGGGATAACCTAAGAATTCTTCAGGTGTTGGAATATTAGAATCAAAAGGAGCTTTGTCTTTAAAAAAGTAATCTTGAGCTAATGCAGGATTTACCATAAGTGTAGAAAACATTATGGCAAAAACGAATTTTGTTAATTTCATTTGTGGTTGGTTTGAAAATGAAATCTAAAAATAAGGAATTATGGGTTTCTTTTACAATTACATGAAATTTTTAACACATTTAGGGTTAATCGATAACTAAATGCGGAACATTATCTACATTCCAATCAATTACCAATCCGCTAGCTAGTTGTTGTGCTATCTCTTTGCCATATAAAAATTCGCATAAGTACAAAGCAGCTTCAAAACTTTTGGCACCACCTGCTGATGTAATATATTTATCATCGTGCACAAAAAGGACATCTTTACGAATGTCTAGACTTGGAAATATCTCACGCATTTTATCTATATCGCTTGGGAAACTGGTTGAGACAACATTTTCAAGCAATCCTGCTTTTGCTAATACAAAAGCACCATCGCAATGTGAGGTTATAAATTTAGCGTCTTTATCTACTTGTTTTACAAAGTTTATCATAGCTTCGTCTTCAAGATCTTTGCCTAAATGGTTTTCAGCACTTGGTACTACTAGTATGTCTATTTGTGGTAATTCATCTTCTAAGTAATTAAAATCTGGAAGAATCCGCATGCCTTCAAAAGTTGTGATAGCCTCATTAGTATTTGCTACAGTAAATACATTCATGGCTTTTATACCTTCTCTAAAAATAGTGTGTTGAAAAATATCGAAAGGTGCTGTAAGCTCTGTGTTATACGTACCTTCCATTATCAAGAATGCAACGTTATATCTATTGGGTTCTAGTTTAGGGAACTGCTTTTCAGTTTTAGTTTCAACTTCTTCTTGGGTTGTTTTTGAGCTATTTTTGCAGCTTATAATTGAAGTTGTTAGAAAAATAATAAAAAGTATTTTTTTCATAATTAATTAATTCTCCAAGGTGGATTTTTCTGTTTTTGCCAGCATGATATAAAATGATATGGTTGCCATCAGGGTCGCTTAAATGTGCTTCACGCCATAACCAAGTTTTATCTTCTGGATTGCTTATAAAGGTAATTCCTTTTTGCTTTAAATAAGAAACAAGTTTATCTAAATTTTCATCTTCAAAGTATATGGTGATTCCATTTTCTTCTGGTAATTTGTCCACTTTATGAATTGAAAAGGTTGAGTTACCTTCTAGGCATTCAAAACGCACATAACGTGGTAAGGCATTGAGAATGAGATTTAAACCTAAGGTTTTATAAAACGATGACGATTTTTCAACATCTAAAGATGGAATGGTTATTTGATTTAAATTCATTTTACTTTACTTGTCTTTAAAGATTGTTTTAATATAAAAAATAGGAACACACAAAGTCCTGATATTAATGAGATTATATACCAAGTATTGTCAAACCCTACATTGTCTACCATTCGCATTCCTAAATTATGACCAAAGATATGTGCTGTGGAAAAAGCGATGCTATAAAGCGCCATGTACTCGCCTTGATTTCCTTTTTTGGCACGTTGCATTGCAAAGGTATTCGAGAAAGGAAAGGCAATCATTTCTCCAACGGTCATTAGTATCATTCCAATTACTAAAACACCAACCCAAGAAGTCATATTTAAGACTACAAAACTTAGTCCTGTTAGTATGGCGCCAAAGAGCATCAATCCACTAACAGTAAATCGACTATTCTCAAGCCATTTTATTAAAGGCATTTCAAAAATAAAAATTAAAAAACCATTCATTCCTAGCAATAGTCCAATATCAATTTTAGTTAATTCATGTACGTCTTTATAATATAAAGGCATAGTAGAGAAGTATTGAATAAATATCAATGCAAAAAGCATCATTCCTATTAAAAATATAATGAATGGAATATCTCTATAAGCGGAGTCTGGATTTTTGACCTTAATTTCGTCAAGAGTTTTAGATTTTTTTGGGTTTAAAACGTTTAGCAGAACAATTGTTGCTAGTAAACAAGTAATTCCGTCCACCCAAAATAATCCAGTATAGCTTACAGTAGAAATAATAATACCACCAATGGCTGGACCTGCAGAAAAACCAAGATTAATTGCTAACCTAATTAACGTAACACTTCTAGTTTTATTTTCTGGTTTACTATAGGCACTTAAGGCGACATACATTGCTGGTCGAAACATATCTGCTACAACCATCACCACAAAAATACCAATACAAAAAGAAGCAAAAGTTGTTAAAAATTGCAAGCATATAAACATAATTCCTGTAAGCAATAAACTAGAAGCCATGACTTTGTAATACCCAATTTTATCAGTTAGTTTGCCTCCTAACCAAGCCCCAGCTACAGAACCTAACCCAAATGCTGTCATAACCCAACCTACATCTTTAAGTGTAAAGTTTAAGTTTTCTGTTAGGTATAAAGAAAGAAATGGAATCACCATTGTTCCTGCTCTATTTATTAATGTAATTAATGATAACCACCAAACTTCTTTAGAGAGTCCTCTAAAAGTATTTAAGTAATAATTTAATAGTGTTTTCATAGTTTGACAGGTATATAAAAGTAAAAAGTCCGACTTCACAGTCGGACTTTTATATATTGTAATATTTTATATTTATATCATCGTAATATATAAAGCGTCCAACCACTAAGTCTATAAGCGGTTTTTTCAAGACAAATATTTACAATGATTTTCATTTTTTTGTTTTTTAGTTATTCAAAACTATGCAAAATATTCTTAAGTTGTATTTTTGTAGTAGAAAATTTAAGTATGAAAAAAATTAGTTGGGTATTTCTAATAGTAGTAACGATTGGTTGTTCTCAACAAAAGAAACCTATACTTGGTGAAACTGAGTTTCAAAAAGAACAAAATGCCATGTTTAAAGATGCTTCAAAATCGCCTTTAAAAGATAAGGATAGAGAGACTTTTGAAAGCTTAGAGTTTTTTGAATACGATTCAACCTTTTTGGTTGCAGCAGATTTGAAAAGAACACCAGACACGGAATTCTTTAATATGAAAACGACCACAGATCGTGTATCGAAAGAGCGTATTTATGGCGTGCTTACTTTCAATATTAATAATAAAACGTATGACTTGAATGTATATCAAGGTGAAGAAAATATGCAAACTGAAGGCTATGAAGATTACTTATTCTTACCTTTTTTAGATGCAACTAATGGTGAAAGCACCTATGGAGGTGGACGTTATATTGATTTAAGAATCCCTGAGGGTGATAGCATGGAAATTGATTTTAACTCAGCATATAACCCTTATTGTGTTTATAATGAGAAGTATTCTTGTCCAATAGTACCACGAGTCAATTATTTACCAATTAAGATAGAAGCTGGAGTGAAAAACTATAAGAAAGACTAAAAGCTTTTTACTAGAAATAGTCCTAAAAACACAGCTAGAAAACCAACAACGAAACTCCCAATAGTATAAAGTGCAAAACTGGTAAAATCACCAGCTTTTAAGAGTACATGATTCTCGTAAGCAAAGGTTGAAAATGTGGTAAAACCCCCACAAAAACCAGTAGCGAGAAGCAATGTTTGATTTGAAGATAATGCCTCATTTTTAGCAGCAATCCCAAGAATAATACCAATAAGTAGGCTTCCTAAAATGTTTGCTGTAAAAGTTCCCCATGGAATTCCTGTTTCGGTAGAATTCATATATTTTCCAATAACGTAGCGTAAAGTACTACCAAATCCACCTCCAATAAAAACTAGTAAGAGTTGCTTCATCTATTCTTTAATTGGTATATAAATTTCAGTAATCCAATCGGCAGGATTTGGAAAATCACCAGGGTCATTAGTGTATATTTCAAAGGGTTTAATATCGCTTTGTTCTAATTTAATTTCAGCAAGATACTGCATGCTTTCTGTCCAAGCTTTAGATAAATTAGTATAGTTCCCTTTCAAGGTCGTTTTTAAAACTTTAGTTTTTGGAATATATCCACAAAGCACACCACTATTATCTGTAATAGTTATTTTTTCGCTCACAGGAATGCCATTGCTCATAATAACTGTACCATCGGCCATATTCATATCTTGGTAAACTGTTAGTGGCATACCATTCATAGGGATGTTATTTTTTGCCATAAACATACCAATACCGTCATATTGTTGTGCCATGGTTGCGCTAATGTTTTCATTGTTAGCATTTGAGGTTTTGTATAAATAAAAGCCACCACCATATTCTTTAATGCCATTAATAGTGATTTCAAACTTACTCATGCTTTCCATTGTTAAGCTGTCTAGTTTTTCTAAACCACGTTCGTAATCTGGACCAACCATATTATCCATGCCACCATTTATTAGAGCAAAGAATTTTAAAAGAAAAGGCACTTCATCTGCTTTCATTCCCCAAGTTACTTGAGTGCCTTCATCTACTTTTTCAAATTTCCAATAGACATTTGATGGAGGGAAACTACCAAACTGCATTTCTTGAGAAATCGAGTCAAATTCACTCACTGCTCTAGTTTTCATAGTTCCTGGACCATCGTTACTGGTCCACGAATACGAACTTCCAACACCACTGGTTTGTTCTGGGTAAGTAATTTTAATTGATGGGTCTTTTTCAATCCAAGGCGACCAGCTTTCCCAGTTTTTATAATCATTTATTTGATTAAATAATAGTTCAGCTGGGGCTTTGATTACTCTTGACCTTTGTATATCATAAGAATTTGGTTGAACAGCAACATACCCACAAGAACCTATTATGAATATCAATAGAATAATAATGACAACTTTTGCTGTTTTCATGATTTCTACTTTAGTGGTTTACGTAAAGATACTGATTTTTAAAAATGTAATTATATTGGAAATCAAAAACGTAAATCAATCAGTAAAAATAAATTTAATGGCTACAATAAATAGTAAGAAAGCTATAAAAGAGACTAAAACCCACAAACTGCCTTTAAAATAACGTCTATGTATTTTAATGTCTTTTCGGTAGGCGTAAATAAGTACGATGATAAATGCGATGGCGAATAATATTCCGAAAATGATCTGTCCTTTGCTGAACATATTTTTATATTTTTATGCGAATTTAATTGAATAATATGAAGAACAAAATCGAAGCAGTAAAAGATTTTCATAAAGCCTTTAAAATTGGCTATTTAGAAACGCCAAAAGCAAATCTTGGACAAGAGAAAAATATGCTACGTTATAAATTGATGCGCGAAGAAAATGAAGAATATTTAGATGCAGCAAACGATAATGACTTAGTTGAGGTGGCTGATGCGCTTGGTGATATGCTATACATTCTTTGTGGAACTATTATAGAGCATGGTATGCAACATAAAATTGAGGAGGTTTTTAACGAAATTCAGCGCAGTAACATGAGTAAATTGGGTGAAGACGGAGAGCCTATTTATAGAGAAGATGGTAAGGTGCTAAAAGGACCAAACTATTTTAAACCAAATATTAAAGAGATTTTAGAGAAATAAAAAAAGAGAAGCAAATGCTTCTCTTTTTTTATTTAAACTTTAACTCTCCAGCCAAAAGTGTCTTCAGCTTTATTGGTTTGTATATCTGTAATGCGTTTTTTTAATTTGCTAGCATAGGAGTTTTCAAGATCAGGTAATTCATAATCTTTGTTTTTAAAACCAAACCCAGAAATTGGGGATATCACAGCAGCAGTTCCTGCTCCAAACATTTCTTTTAAACTTCCATGTTTTGCAGCTTCAACTACTTCGGTCACAGTTATTTTTCTTACTTCAACTTGAATGCCTTCGTCTTTAGCTATGGCAATAATACTTTTACGAGTAATGCCATCTAAAATTCTATCACTTATCGGACTAGTAATTAAAGTGTCATTTATTCTAATAAAAATATTCATGGCACCAGCTTCTTCAATATACTCATGTGTGTTGTCATCTGTCCATATTACTTGATTATAGCCTTTTTCAACAGCTAATTGTGTTGGGTAAAATTGTCCAGCATAATTCCCAGCAGCTTTAGCATATCCTACACCACCATTTGCAGATCGAGAATAATGCTCTTCAATTAAAACAGTAACGTTTCCTGAAAAATAAGGGCCTGAAGGTGCCGTAGCAATAATAAAAGTGTATTCATCTGATGGTGACGCATGAAAGCCTTGTCCAGATGCAAAAATAAATGGTCTTATGTATAATGAACTACCCTCTTGTGTTGGAATCCAGTCTTTATCAACATGTAATAAAGCCTTTAAACCTTCTATAAAATAGCCTTCTGGTAATTCAGGAATGGCCATACGTTTTGCAGAAATATTCAAACGCTTACTATTATCTTCAGGTCTAAATAAAAACACATCATTATTAGCATCCTTATAAGCTTTTAACCCTTCAAAAATGGCTTGACCATAATGAAAAATTTTAGTTGACGGGTCCAAAGTAAGCGGTTGATAAGGTACAATTTTTGGTGTGTTCCATGCACCATTTTTATAAGTACATATCAACATGTGGTCTGAAAAAATCTTTCCAAAACTTAAATTGTCAAAATCTACATTCTTAATTCTGCTTTTTTCAACTTTTGTAATCGCTATGTTACTATTTTGGTTTGCCATTTGTGTTATGTATTTAAGGCGCAAAATTACGTAAATTCAGCCTTATAAAAAACACATAATTGACTTAAATATAGTATATTTGCTATTCGCAAAAAACAATACAAAACCCTACGATTATGAAAAAATATTTTGTTCTTTTATTGATGATTTCTCTTGTATTTTCATGTAAGAATGAGAAATCAACAGAAAGTATGACAACTGAAACCGAAGAAATGGCTTATGCTTCTTTTGGTGATGAAATAAAAGCTGATGCTGCTATTACAGCACAAGCAATGGCTGAAAAGTATAAAACGCTAAAAGCTGGTGATACAATTCAAGCTAAAGTATCGGCTTCAATTAATGAAGTATGTTCTAAAAAAGGTTGCTGGATGAAACTTGATCTTGGTAACGATGAAGAAATTATGGTAACTTTTAAAGACTATGGTTTCTTTATGCCTTTAAATGCTGAAGGAGATGTTATTATTAATGGTAAAGCATTTGTAACAGAAAAAACTGTTGAAGAATTGCGTCATTATGCTGAAGATGCAGGTAAAAGCAAAGAAGAAATTGAAGCAATTACCGAGACTGAGAAAACCTATGCTTTTGAAGCAGATGGTGTCCTATTGAAGCAATAAGTATGCGTTTTAATAATATATTATTTCTCTTAGCTTTAGTTGTTTTTGGTTGTAAAAATCAACCAGAAGAACCTATTGAAAAGAAAGAATTGGTAATGGCTGAAACTTCCGAAATGGCACAACTCATGAATGAGATGTACGCTTATAACGAAAGTATCAAACAACAAATTATTAATGGTAAGTTTAATAACAGTTTCCCGGAAAAGTTTAAAAATATTCACTCGGCTGTGTTAACAAGTCCTAGTGATAGAGACGCAAACTTCGAATCGTTTTCTAAACTGTTTTTAGAAGCTCAAAAAGCTGTTTTTGAATCGCCAAGTGAAAATTTAACTACCAATTATAATGCTGCTATTAATGCTTGTATTTCTTGCCACGAAGTAAAATGTGTAGGACCAATACCAATAATTAAAAAGTTGTTAATTAAGTAAATTGAAACGTAAAATAATCACAACTGGAGATGGTTCTAAAACTATCCAGATTGAAGATTGGAACGAACAATACCATTCTAAACATGGTGCTATAAATGAAGCAAATCACGTATTTATTAAAAGTGGTTTGCTTCACTTTTTTAAATTATATCCTAATTCAACTAACATATCTATCTTAGAAATAGGTTTTGGTACTGGACTTAATGCATTTCTTACAGCAATAGAAGCAGAGCGTTTAAAACAGCCTATTAATTATGTTGGAGTAGAAGCCTATCCTGTGGCTGATACTGAGATTTCACAATTAAATTATGTTCAAGAAATTGATAAAAATAGAACAGGTTTGTTTAAGAAATTGCATGAGACCAAATGGGAGACAACAAATGCATTAACTAGCTATTTTAAACTAACAAAGCGTCAACAATTTTTTTCGGATATTAAAGATATTTCCCAATTCGACCTAATATATTTTGATGCATTTGGTGCACGCGTACAACCAGAACTTTGGACAAAAGCAATGTTTCAAATTATGTATAATGCCTTAAAACCAAAAGGCGTATTGGTTACTTATGCTGCAATAGGAGAAGTGAAACGAGCTATGAAAGCATTTGGCTTTACAGTTGAACGCTTAGAAGGACCTCCCGGAAAACGTCACATGTTAAGAGCGACCAAGTAAATTGCTAATTGTTTCTTAGATACTGTTAAACCTACCTTAATTACAATCTTGATGCGCTTGTTAATGCTTAAATTTGTAGTATGAACCGGATTCTAATAACAGGAGCAACAGGGTTAGTTGGGCAAGAAATTGTCAAGCAATGTCATGCGAAAAATATTGCAGTTAACTATCTATCAACAAGTAAAGATAAGCTTAAAAACGAATCTAATTATAAAGGGTTTTATTGGAATCCTGAAACCAAAGAAATTGATGCAGCTTGTTTTGATGATGTAGAGATTATTATAAATTTAGCTGGAGCATCTATTGCAAAACTTTGGACAGCAGCTTACAAAAAAGAGATTTTAGATAGTCGCATACAATCGTTAAACCTATTGTATAATACTATTCAAGAGCATAATATTCCTATCAAGCAATTGGTATCTGCAAGTGCTATTGGTATTTATCCAGATTCTGATACCAATTACTATGAAGAAACTTTTAATGAATTTGGAACAGGTTTTTTAGCAGAGGTCTCAATGCAATGGGAAACTGCTGCGTTACAATTTAAAAAACTTAATATTGATGTTTCTTTGATTAGAATTGGAATCGTTTTGTCTAATAATGATGGCGCATTGCCTAAATTAGTAACACCTATTAAAAACTTTGTTGGAGCTGCTTTAGGAAAAGGTAACCAATGGCAATCGTGGATTCATATTGAAGATCTTGCGCTATTATTTTTGTACATTATTGATAACAAATTAGAAGGCGTATTTAATGGTGTAGCACCTAACCCTGTAAAACAACGTGAATTAGTAAAAGCTATTGGAAAGACTATTAATAGACCTATTGTATTGCCTAAAGTACCAAGTGTTGTATTGAAGTTGATATTAGGAGAAATGAGTGCTGTGGTATTAGAAAGCCAACGTGTAAGTTCACAAAAAGTTGAAAACCTGGATTTTCAATTTACCTATCACCATTTACAACCTGCTTTAGAGGATTTACTGTGATTTTAGGAGGTTCGTTTAACGTCTAGTAAATGCGGCGTAGCTGGCTTCTGCCAGCTATGATCTCATGTAAATTGTTACCAACTGTTTTTTAATTATCATTTGTTGGATTCAGTGCAGCTGTAACCTCAGCACAGTTTAGCCAAGATTCATGACTTTGAACAATCATCCATCGATCTTCTTGCTTTTGAAGTGTTGCTGTCCAAACAAGTTGTCCAGTAAATTCTGATATTCCTTTAAGTTTCAACCTTAGTTTGACAGGAAGAGTAAATGTTACTACGTCCGGTGATAGAACCTTAACATTCCAGCTTTCAATTGTATTTTGTAATTCTTCAACTGCAGGTCCAATATTTCTATAAGTTTTCTTGAGGTTAGCCAATGAATGTATTATTCCATCGGTGATAAAATATGAATTGGAAGTTTCTGAATAATGATTTAGGCCTGTTTCAAAGTCCCTGTTATTAGAATATTCAAAAACCTTTTGTACCACATCTGTGGGGAATTAATGATTTCTTGTGTTTGAACTTCTGTCAATTGATTTTCAGGTCTACGACAAGATTGATTCAAAAGACATATTGTACAAAGTATTATTAGTATTCTCATTTACTATGATTATTAAATATGTGCTTCTAATAGTTGGCAACGCAGGGCTATGTGAAGCCCACGTTTTGGATTTTAAAAGTAAGCAATTTATTGCATAGTTTTAGAATATAAATTAAACGTGTACAGGTTGCATATAGCTATTGATATGTATAGTTTTCCTGGATGGCAGCAAAATGTGAATATTAGTTATATACCTATCTCATACGGCGTATGCAATTTGAGATAGCTCTGCGATGATATACATATCTCAGGTTGTGGGAATTGGAGCGTAGCGACAATGTAGCAACTTGAGTTCACCTTTTGGTGAATTGTACATCATCGGTTTGTGTAAGGATAATTGCGTGTGCAAGTAACTAACTTACTAAAAATGGAACGAACCAGAGCAAAACCATAAGGATTTTCTCATAGGCGAGAACCAAGCAATTATTTTTACAAGGTGTTAGCTGCATTTTTTATTTCTTCCATTTAACTTTACTAGGTTCAACAGAACTAGACTCCATTTTTGAAGGAAAATTATCAGGATTTTTAATACTCACTTTGCCAGTAGCAGCCCATTCGGCTCCTCTTGCGAAAAGCGTTTGAAAGCCAATAGAGTAAATAGCCTCATTTTTATTTTCGCAAGAATTTATTCCATTGATAGCATTCTCGTATTCCTGTTTCATAACATGTCCAAGAACAGTTACAAATACCCTTCCTTGCCCATAATTTGTAGTCCATGCTATAGGTTCATGGTCTCCAGAACCCCAAGTGATTTTGTCTGAATATGCAGTAGCTATAATTGTTATATTTTGAGCTGGCCCTCGCAAGCCATGATATAATTCATCTTTTGATTGTATCCACTCTACTGGAATGCCTTTAGAAATGGGATGTTCCGTATCTCTCATAGTTACAAGAAATTCATGTTGTTTTCCATGACCGACTCCGACTCCGTGGTATAGAGGAGTTCTGATAAAATCACCGATGGTTTCGTTCCAGAAAATATGTTCTCCCGAATCTGATCCATACCATCCTAACCCAATTACTTCATGAAATTTTGGCCAATCATAAAAAGAACTGACACCTTGATGAGTTATGACTAAATTACCTACATTTGCTATGTAATAAACAAATTCATTTCTTAATTTTTATGGCATATCACAACCAAGTCTTGATGATATTATCAATTGATAATCTTTGAAATTATAGTTGAAATTCTCCCAGCCTTCATTTTCTTTAACAAAAAACTTGTCAATCGAATAATTTCCCGTGTTATTCAGTACTTCCTCAAATACATCTGTTATAATATGCACATCGTGGGCATACTCGTTTTGTAGAATCAAGACATTGATTTTTTCTTGACTGAATAAAGGGAAAGAGAAAGTAATTAATAATACGCCTATTGTTTTTTTCATGTTTCTGATAATTGTAGCTAATGTTTTTACGGATATGCATCGTTAAACGAAGTTCGGCTATTTTTTTGACAAAGTCAAGCTTACTAAAACGTAAAAAATTAGTTTTTAAACTTGGTCAAAAAAGTCTTAACAACAGCCCAATTTTCATCAACCGAGTTTCCAACTCTGTCTTTAACTAACATTGAAGACCCATGAACACCATTTTTAGCAACATAAGTTTCATGGTTGTATTCTTTAACTAAAGCCAATTGGTTTTAACGCTTTCTATTTCTGCCTCTCTACTTGGGCGCAACAATAATAGTGGTTTTTTAATATTTTTAAAATTTCTTCTGGACGACAGCCTTCCATAGGCTCTTCAGAAGCTGGTGAAAATGCTAAAACTGCATCAATAACATCTGGGTTTTGGTTTGCGAGCTTTATACCTAAAGCGGCACTGTAACTGCTTCCCCAAACTATTTTTTTCCTGTTAAATTATTTGTTGCAACAAAATTTAGCGCTGCTTCTAAATCTGGATAAGCATCGCAATACCCAAAAGTGTTCCTTGTAATTTCAGCAACAGTTCTGTTATAATTTCCAAAACGTTGCCCACCAAGACGCTGGTCAATGGCTAACACATTAAAACCTTCTTCTTTTAAAACGGGGATAACGCTATGGTATTCGCCTCTAGAATTTGCACCACCTTGATGAAATAATAAAATGGTTGGTGCAGTTTTATCTGTTTCAAACAAATCGCCATAAATTTTTAAACTGTCTTTAGTGAAAAATGAAATCTCAGTGGTTTTATTTTTTTTAGCCACATCTTTTTCTTGTTCAGTAGTTTGCTTACAAGATGTTATGAGGAGTAATAGAATTATGAACGATAAAATATTTTTCATAAAATTAGTGTTTAATTGATTTTTAAATTTCTATAACTCCCTTTAGAATTGTGACCTGCCCATAGTCCAATGCTTTTAGAAATTGGTTTAGAAAGTCTTTCAAATTTCATTAAAACTTTTTCAGTAGACTTATCTCTAACAGTTACCGTTGTTGGACTAATTGTTAATTCTATAGAAAACCAATCGTTAGGATTTGGAGGGTTAATAAACTCTGCTTCAAATACACCTTCTCTTTCTGTACGTAATTTTCTCCAAGAAAATTCAGGATGATAAATGTATTGTATACTATGTTCTCTATTTATTTTTTTTGGAGACTCAAAATTAAAAGGTCTAAAATAAACTGCCTCATAAGTAGAATCGTTTTCAATATTAAAAGCTACTCCAACAAAGCTTTTGCCAGCTAAATCCTCCCCTTTAAAGTCTATTGAAATAATTCCATTTTCGAATTCCACATTTTTTAAAATAGCTATTCCATCACCACTTTGCGCATTTAACGAAAGTATTCCAGAGTTTAACTCTGTTTTATTAGTAATTTCTCGGTTTACGGTTACTATGTTATCATTTTTAAATAGGATATTTTTATCGTTAGTACAACTAGTAGCTAGGATCACTATACAGAGAATTATTATTCCAAAAATTGAATTATTAAATTGATGTTTCATTTTTAAAACTTTTATTTAAATAGTTGCTTAAGTTTTTAATTCCAATGCTTAACCATGTCTTTACTGAACAAGCTTTTTCGGAATTCTCCAGGTTTTTTGCCGTTTAATAGTTTAAGTCCACCACTTTCCTTAATTAACTCTTGAAAATGGTCTTCTCGTTGGTTGTATTGAGTTATGTTTTTGTAAGTCGTTATCAACATGATTTGAAAAGGTGCTTCGTCGCTCGCTGGTGTCTCTAGTAGTTGGTATGAGTGAATGTAATTCTTTACAATAGCTTTATCACGTAACACTTTCCAATTTTTTTGAAAATAGTAAAGTGCTTCCTGTTTATTGTTATTAAGCACTTCAACAAATTCTATGGTAGAGATTCTGTCATCAACTTGTCCAAAACTTATGGAACTAACAGCAAGAATCATAAATAAAAAAAAGGGTTTCATTACTAAAAGGATTACAATTATTATTAAATGAAAATACCATTTAATCCTAAAAATAGGCCACTACTTATGATAGTTTTAACTTAATAAACAAAAAAAAGCCACTCGTGTATGAGTGGCTTTAAAATTTTAAATAATTTTAAAATTAAGATTTACTTGCCTTAACAACAATCTTTAATTCTATATCGTCATTAATAAATTTGTCTCCTAGATTATCAAAAAACGATTTAGAGCCATATTGTACATCCCATTTAGAACGGTCAATAGTAAACATGTCACTAGTGATAGTGTAAGTGTTTCCGTCTTCAGATACTGTAACAGGGAAAGTAACATTGTTTTTCTTGTCTTTTAAAGCTAGGTTTCCAGAAAGCATCATTTTTCCGTCTACTTCTTCAAAACCAGTTACTTCAAAAGCTGCACTTGCATATTTTTCAACATCAAAAAAGTCAGCACTTTTTAAGTGTCCTTCGAGTTTTGCACTTCCATCATTATCTTTAAGAGATGCCATATCAATTAAAAAAGTACCGCTTTCAATTTCACCATTATTCACGGTAAAAATTCCAGACTCTAAATTAATAGTTCCATTATGCTGTCCTGTAGGTTTATATCCAGCCCATTCAATTGTTGATTCTGCTGGATTAGCCATATATTTAGCAGATGTTGCTTGAGCCTCAGTAGCCTCGGTAGCTTCAGTGGTTTTTGCTTCATCAGCCTTGTCTTTACAGCTTACAAAAGCTATAGTTAACATTAAAAATGTAAAAATTTTTAAAACTGGTTTGTTCATAGTTATTGTTTTTTATAGTGTTTTAGCAAAAATACTAATTCATAAATTCAGAATAGTTAAAAAGTTGTGAAAATATTTTGTGACATTTTGACATTTTAATAATAATGGCAGTACTTTTGCCAACTGTTATTAAGTAATGATTTTTTAAAACTTTAGCTGAAAAAACATGAGCAAGAAAAGTAAAAAAGAAGATGTGGCAGAAGATCAAATAGATGCCCAACAGGAAACGCAAGTTGAGGAAGCTCCACAACAAACTGTTGAAGAGCAGTTACAAGAAGAATTAAAGTCTGAAAAAGACAAATTTTTGCGTTTGTTTGCTGAGTTCGAAAATTATAAAAGACGCACGGCCAAAGAGCGTATAGAGTTATTTAAAACAGCGAGTGAAGATGTTATGGTATCGATGCTACCAATACTTGACGATTTTGAGCGTGCATTAACACATATTGATGAGGATAAAGAAGCCGAAGAACTACGTAAAGGCGTATTGTTGATTTATCAAAAACTACTCAATACTTTAGAGCAAAAAGGTTTGTCGCAAATTAAAGTAGCGCAAGGCGATGTATTTAATGCCGATAACCATGAAGCGGTTACTCAAATACCAGCACCAAGTAAAGACCTTAAAGGTAAAATTATAGATGTAATCGAAAAAGGATATGCTTTAGGCGATAAAGTAATTCGTTTTCCAAAAGTGGTTATAGGACAATAAATTTATGGCAAAGCAAGACTACTACGAAATATTAGGATTAAGTAAAGGAGCGTCGGCTGCTGAAATAAAAAAGGCATACCGAAAACAAGCTTTAAAATATCATCCTGATAAGAATCCAGACGATAAAGAAGCCGAAGAAAAATTCAAATTAGCTGCTGAAGCTTATGAAGTTTTAAGTGACCCAGACAAGAAAGCACGTTATGACCAATTTGGGCATCAAGCCTTTGATGGAACTGGAGGCTTTGGTGGTGGAGGTATGAATATGGACGATATCTTTAGTCAATTTGGCGATATTTTTGGAGGCGCTTTTGGAGGCGGTGGCGGATTTTCAGGATTTGGAGGTCAAAGACAACGTGTTGTAAAAGGAAGCAACTTACGTATTAGAGTAAAATTGACGCTTGAGGAAATTGCAAATGGTGTTGAGAAAAAGGTAAAAGTAAAACGAAAAAAGCAAGCTAAAGGGACAACCTATAAAACCTGCCCAACCTGTCAAGGTTCTGGTCAAGTTACTAGAGTGACTAATACTATTTTAGGAAGAATGCAAACGTCTGCACCTTGTAATGTGTGTGGAGGAGCAGGACAAACTTTAGATAATAGACCTGCTGGAGCAGATGCTCAAGGATTAGAAGTAACAGAAGAAACAGTGTCTATTAAAATCCCAGCTGGAGTTGTAGATGGGATGCAATTAAAAGTATCGGGAAAAGGTAATGAAGCGCCAGGAAATGGAATTTCTGGTGATTTATTGGTAGCAATTACCGAAGAAGACCATCCAACCTTGCAACGCGAAGGCGATAATTTGCATTACGATTTATATATAAGCTATCCTGATGCAGTTTTAGGAACTTCTAAAGAAATCGATACTGTTACAGGAAAAGTTAGAATTAAAGTTGAAGCTGGAGTTCAGTCTGGAAAAATATTACGTTTAAGAGGTAAAGGAATCCCAAGTATTAACGGCTATGGTAAAGGCGATTTATTAGTGCACATTAATGTTTGGACACCTAAAACACTAAGCAAACAGCAAAAGGAGTTTTTTGAGAACATGCGAGATGATGAACATTTTAGTCCTAAACCAGAAAGTACTGATAGGTCTTTTTTTGAAAAGGTAAAAGACATGTTTTCTTAACCTGTAGCATCAATTTTTTAAATTTGTAATATATTTCTTTCTATTTAGAGCATTGTTTAAGATAATGTCCTATTTTAAGAATTATTTAAGAAAAAACTGTATATTTGATTTACCACTAATAAATTTTAGTGGTAATTTTTCTTTTTCATAGCAATTTTTCCCATCCTTAATTTTTTAAGGGTGGGTTTTGTTTTTATATAATTCTATTTTTTAAAAAAAGGATAAGTTCTTCTAACATTTAATATCTTTACCAGACTTATTAAAACACTAAAAGAAATTAAATGAATAACTTATTAGTGGCCAATTCGGTTTCTAAAAACTTTGGGAAATTTACTGCATTAAACAATGTTTCTATCGAGGTTCCAAAAGGAAGTATTTTTGGATTGTTAGGACCCAACGGTGCTGGAAAGACTACTTTAATTAGGGTAATTAATCAAATTACAATGCCAGATTCTGGTAGTGTTATGTTAGATGGTCAACCTTTACAATCTCATCATATTAGGGATATTGGTTACTTGCCAGAAGAACGCGGTTTATACAAATCCATGAAGGTAGGTGAGCAAGCGTTGTATCTAGCTCAATTAAAAGGGTTGAGTAAAAGTGAGGCAAAGAAACGCTTAAAATATTGGTTTGATAAATTAGAAATTGGAGATTGGTGGAATAAGAAAATTCAAGAACTGTCAAAAGGGATGGCACAAAAAATACAGTTCGTGGTAACCGTTTTGCATCAACCTAAATTATTGATTTTTGATGAGCCTTTTTCGGGTTTCGACCCTATAAACGCCAATTTGATAAAAGATGAAATTTTACAACTAAGAGATGAGGGGGCAACTGTTATTTTTTCTACACATCGAATGGAATCTGTAGAAGAATTATGTGACCATATTGCTTTAATCCATGAATCTAATAAAATATTAGATGGGAAGCTCCAAGATATTAAAAGAGAGTTTAAAACTAACACCTTTGAGGTTGGTTTGGTAACTAATAATGAAGTTAACTTGACCAATTTAATAAAAGAAAAGTTTGATGTTTCTAAAGCAGATTTCAAATCATTAAATGACGATTTAAAATTAAATATTAAACTTAATGATAATGATACCTCAAATGATTTGCTACGATTTTTAACTTCAAAAGCAGAAGTAAATCATTTTAATGAGTTGGTGCCGTCTGCAAGCGATATATTTATTCAAACCGTTAAGAATAGTTAATTATGAACCATTTACCATTAATTATAAAACGAGAGTATCTAACTAAGGTTAGAAACAAATCGTTCATAATCATGACTATTTTAAGTCCAATAATCATGATTGCGCTTATCGCAGTTGTTGCTTATTTGTCACAACTTAATAATAGCAAGGAAAGAACTATTTCAATACTTGATGAATCTGGAATGGTTGAAAGTATATTTAAAAGTACAGAAAATACAAATTATGTGATTTTAAATGACGTTTCAATAGATGATGCTAAAAAGCAAGTTGAAGAAAAAGAGCAATATGGTTTGCTTCATATTTCTAAAGGGGAAAGTATTGACGATGTACTGGATGGTATAAAATTCTATTCAAAAGACACGCCTTCAATAACCTTAATGGAAGGTTTAGAAAGTAAGCTTGAAAGAAAATTTACAGATTTAAAACTTCAGGAGCAAGGAGTAGATATTGATAAATTAAAATCATCAGAAGCTAGAATTAGCATTGCTCAAGAAAGTTTTCTAGGCGAAAAATCATCTAAAATAGATAATGTTGTAAAGCTTATTTTTGGCGGATTTGCTGGTTATATGCTGTTCATGTTTATCATTATTTATGGGAATATGATTATGCGTAGTGTGATTGAAGAAAAAACAAGCAGAATTATTGAAGTTATAATTTCTTCTGTAAAACCAGTACAATTAATGCTAGGAAAAATTATTGGAACGTCGTTAGCGGGAATTACACAATTTATTATTTGGATTATTCTTGGAGGTATTTTAATGATGGTGGTTTCAGCCATTTTTGGAATTAACATGGCAGAAATGCAAGCGCCACAACAAGAGCTAATGCAACAAGCTATGGAAACTCAAGGGGCTGATATGAAAATTCAAAGCCTCATAAGCTCCATTTATAACTTACCATTAACCAATTTAGTGATAATGTTTTTGTTATTTTTTATTGGAGGTTATTTGTTGTATAGCTCATTATATGCTGCTATTGGTGCAGCTGTTGATAATGAAACAGATACACAACAATTTATGCTGCCAATTTTAATGCCTTTAATTTTAGCGGTTTATGTAGGTATCTTTACAGTTATAGAAGATCCCCATGGAACAGTATCTACGGTGTTTTCATTTATTCCGCTTACGTCTCCTGTGGTAATGCTTATGCGTATTCCATTTGGAGTTCCTATTTGGCAACAAGTAGTCTCAGTATTAATTTTAATTGGTACATTTATGTTTACAGTTTGGTTTGCTGCCAAAATATACCGTGTAGGTATTTTAATGTATGGAAAAAAACCAAGTTATAAAGAGCTTTATAAATGGTTAAAGTATTAGTAAATGGAAAATATTAGAAATTTTTTGAATTATGATTTTAGGTTTAGTGAAAATATACATATTTCAGTAAAAACAATTTTGGTTGTAATAGTTGTTTTTATTCTCACGGCTATTATATTAAAAGGTATAAAAAAATTAGCAACTAGAAAGCTTCCTGAAGAAGACAAACTAAAATTTACGTCTGTATTCTCCTTTGCTAGGTACTTCATTTATCTAGTGGTAGTTTTTATTACCATGCAAAATATGGGTGTACAAATGTCAGCTATTTTAGCAGCTTCTGCAGCGCTTTTAGTTGGTATTGGTTTGGCACTGCAAACTTTTTTTCAGGATATTATCTCTGGTATTTTTATTTTACTCGACCAATCGGTTCACGTTGGTGATATTATAGAAATTGATGGAAAAGTTGGTAGAGTGGTGGAGATAAAATTAAGAACAACAAGAGCAGTGACCATAGACAATAAAGTGTTGGTAATCCCAAATCATAAATATTTAACTTCAATACTTTATAATTGGACTGAAAATGGGACTAAAACACGAGAAAGTGTTAGTGTTGGAGTAGCCTATGGCAGTGATGTAGACTTAGTTAAAGAGCTGCTGCTACAAGCGGCTAAAACACATCCTAAAGTAATGAAGCATCCACCGCCTTTAGTTTTATTTATGAATTTTGGTGACAGCTCACTAAATTTCAAACTTATTTTTACGTTAAATAATAGTTTTGAAGCGGTATTGCCACAAAGTGATATTCGTTTTGAAATTAATAGACTGTTCAAAGAAAATAATATAACAATACCGTTTCCACAAAGAGACGTTCATTTATACAATAATTAAAAAGATTATATGCCACAAATACTAGTAATAGAAGACGAAGCAGCAATTAGAAGAGTACTTACAAAAATACTTTCTGAAGAAAGTGATACCTATAATGTTGATGAAGCTGAAGATGGATTAATAGGCATTGAAAAAATAAAAAAAGAAGATTACGACTTAGTACTTTGCGACATTAAGATGCCGAAAATGGATGGTGTAGAAGTTCTAGAAGCTATTAAAAAGATTAAACCCGAGATTCCTGTGGTGATGATTTCTGGTCATGGTGATTTAGATACTGCAGTAAACACTATGCGTCTTGGAGCTTTTGACTATATTTCTAAACCACCAGATTTAAACCGTCTATTAAATACTGTTAGAAATGCGCTTGACAGAAAAGAACTTGTAGTTGAGAACAAACTTTTAAAGAAAAAAGTTAGTAAAAACTACGAAATGGTTGGTGAGAGCGATGCAATTTCACAAATTAAAGACATGATAGACAAGGTGTCGCAAACTGATGCACGTGTCTTAATTACTGGACCTAACGGAACAGGAAAAGAATTGGTGGCACATTGGCTACACCAAAAAAGTGAACGTTCAAAAGGACCAATGATAGAGGTGAATTGTGCAGCTATACCTAGTGAACTTATAGAGAGTGAATTGTTTGGGCATGTAAAAGGCGCTTTTACCAGTGCTAATAAAGATAGAGCAGGAAAATTTGAAGCTGCAAATGGAGGTACAATTTTCCTTGATGAAATAGGTGATATGAGTTTGTCAGCCCAAGCTAAAGTTTTAAGAGCTTTACAAGAAAGTCGTATTCAAAGGGTTGGTAGTGATAAGGATATAAAAGTGGATGTAAGAGTCGTAGCTGCTACAAATAAAGACCTTAGTAAAGAAATTGAAGAAGGAAAATTTAGAGAAGATTTATATCATAGACTGGCAGTTATTTTAATAAAAGTTCCTGCATTAAACGATAGGAGAGAAGACATACCTTTACTTATCGAGTATTTCTCATCAAAAATCGCAAATGAACAAGGTATTTCAAAAAAATCTTTTTCAACCAAAGCCATAAAACTACTTCAAGAGTATAATTGGACAGGGAATATTAGAGAACTACGAAACGTAGTAGAAAGACTTATTATACTTGGAGGTGCTGAGGTTAGTGAGGAAGACGTAAAAATGTTTGCTAGTAAATAAAAAAAAGAGGTCTGAAACTAATTCATATTTCTGTTTTTCAGACCTCTTACAGACAACAATTAATCGTTACATGCGTTTAATTTATCTAGATAATTACTAGTCATATTTTTAAAAATTATTAAGTATTCTTTCTTAATCTCTTTAAGGTCTTTAGAGAGTAATGCCTCTTTCTCATAATTTATTTCAGGCATTTCAATATCGCAATCGCAAACGTTTAAAATATCATTAAAGTTTTTTAAATTAGAAGTTAAAGCCATATCATTTTTTATAATGAGTTGTTCTTTTTTTAGCCTAAGTTCGGCTGCTTCTTTTTCAGCTAATTTTTGTTTTATTTTTTCCTCTTTTAAACTTAACTCAATTTGCTGTTGCTGAAGTTTGAGTCTATCATTTTCCAATTCGGCAAGTGATTCATCTTCTTGAGTTAACTTTGTGCATATTTCCAATTCATTAATAACTTTTTTGGCAATGTCACGAGCGCGTTTGACATAAAAGCGACCATCTTCAAATGTTTTAGCATTTTCAACTTTACTTAACAATTCTGAAGCATCAAAAGCATAATTATATGAAGTTTCACAACCACAGTCATTCAATATTTTTTTGGCACGATTAAAGGCATCAGTAGAGCGATTAGAATAATCTTTTAAATGAGAGATATTATTAGAGTCATAAGCAGATTTTACATGCGAATAAGCATAAATAACATCCGAATGAGCATCTTCACATTTATTCTGTGAATTAGAATCAAAAAACACTAAGGATAACAGAAAAAATAAGTAGTTTTTTTTCATGGCATTTGGGTTAATATGTTAAGTAGGTAGGTACTAATGTAATAAAAAAATGCTATTAGACGTATTTTTTATGCATTTTATCGATGAAGTGTTGCGTCGTGATTACTTTAAATTAAAGGTAAAACTTATGCCTGTTTGAATATCTGGGTTGTTATTGACCTCAAAATCTTGCTGTAGATAGAATGTTAAAGATGTTTTTTTAGTAATTGAGTAAAGAAGTGACCAGTAGTTATTATTTCTATACAAATTGGTTACACCATGTCCCCATGATTTATGCGCATCAGGATGTCTTATTGGAATAGCATATTCTAATTCGTCCCTTTTATTTAAGCTAGTTTGCAAATAATAGTCTAAGCCTATAGAATGTGTGGTATTTCCTTTTGAAATGATGTTGTATTCAATAATGCTTTCTATATTACCGAGGTAATTATTAGTTCCAAAATCGACATTGTTTTTACTAAAGCTAATAAGTTCTTTTCGTAAAAGCCCAATTTCTAAACCAATTTGAAAATATTGATTATTATTTATAGGTATAACTTTAATTGTATTAGTCGATAAACCTAAATCTAACGAATTATTATATGATGAAAGGTTGTAACCCAAATGTGCACCAAAATTCATTGAAAATGTTTTAGAAACTAAACTGTTTGGATAATAATAATATGAAGTTTCTAATCCACCGACAAACAAATCATTATTGTTTAATTCTAATGTGTTACCATTTCTATCTGTATACTTAATTAAAGCTTTATTATAACCAAAGACTTCTCTATCAAAAGGATTAGAACCACCAGCTATTTTTTTGTGAAAATTTTCAATAAATCTATCACTGGTTAAAATAGAAAATGGAGCTTCCCCTTTAGATAACGTAAATAATCTGAGACCAATATTAAGTTCCTGCTTATTTCCTAAATTAAGAGACGTTTTAAGTCTTAGCCCTTTAATTACTCCATCTATTTGTAATTCATAAGATTTTGCGTCAAGAGTTTCTTCATCAAAAAAATATTGTGCTTGATGCCATTGATGTTTCCTTACTTCATTTCTAACTTCAATATTGTTAGGTATGTAAGTTTTTATTTTAGTACCCCAAACATTTCCGCTTTCTAAATTTATTTTTAATTGAGTTTTTTTTGTAGGATGAATTTTAAAATTACCTTGAATTCTAGAAAAAAAGATTCCAAAAGGATGTGTTGATAATACGCTGGGTTTTGAAATACCATTTTTTAATGTAACGTCGGTAGAATATATTTCCTGGGAATATACTTTTGCACTAAAAATATAAAGCAGAAAAGTAATAAATGTAATATTCTTCATGCAAGGATTTAGTAACCATAAAACTACAAAATCTTCGCTATATTTAGAAAAAATTAATCTTATATGAAATCTATTGATATTAACGAATTTAAAGTTTCTGAAAAAATTAATCTATCAGATAGGTCAACTATCTACGATTTAGAAGAGGACAGCAAAACAACCGAAAAAGAACTTAAAAGGGTTAGAAAAAAACTAGGAAAACTGCAGGATTCCATGTATGCTCATGGTAAATACGCAGTGCTTATTTGTATTCAAGGCATGGATACTGCTGGTAAGGATAGTATGATTCGTGAGGTTTTTAAAGATTTTAATACGCGAGGCATTATTGTTCATAGTTTTAAGGTGCCAACCCCAAAAGAGTTGTCACACGACTATATTTGGAGGCATTATATTGCTTTACCTGAAAGAGGAAAATTTGGAATTTTTAATAGAACACATTATGAGAACGTACTGGTAACTAGAGTACATCCAGAGTACATACTTGGAGAAAATATTCCCTACGTTAACTCTATTGATGATATTAATGACGATTTCTGGAACAAGCGTTTTGAGCAAATAAACAATTTCGAAAAACATATAACAGATAATGGTACAATCATATTTAAGTTCTTTTTAAATCTCTCAAAACAAGAACAAAAAAATAGATTACTTAGAAGACTTAACAAACTGGAAAAAAACTGGAAATTTTCTCCAGGTGATTTAAAAGAGCGTAAGCTATGGAATAAGTATTTTGCATGTTATGAAGATGCCATAAATAGAACATCTAAACCGCATGCACCTTGGTATACAGTTCCTGCAGATGATAAACCTACAGCGAGATATATTGTTGCTAAAATATTATTGGAAACTCTACAAACGTATAGAGATATTAAAGAACCAGAATTGGATGATGACGTAAAGGCAAATATTAATTTGTACAAGGAACAATTAGAAAATGAGTAAAAGATTTAAACTTTTTTACTCTATTGGAGTCTTAAATATAGGGATAACGTCTTGATTGTGTGATTTTTTAATATTAAGACGTTAATTTTTACAGTTATTCTTAAAATCCAGCTTAGGCTGGATTTTTTATAGATTCTTGTTATTCAATAAGCCTATTAATAGTATATTTAAAAACATAAAACAATTAACAGATGAAACAAGTATTTATATTTTTTGTATTCCTAATGTCAATCAATGCTTATTCCCAAACAGATGAAGAAGTCTTTAAGAAGATTTTCGATGCATCACTTTCTAACGGAAAAAGCTATGAGTGGCTAGACCATTTATCAAATCAAATAGGTGGAAGATTATCTGGGTCGCTAAATGCAGAAAGAGCAGTGCAATGGACTAAAGAAGAACTTGATAAGTTGGGATTAGATAAAGTTTGGTTACAGCCAGTAATGGTACCAAAATGGGTAAGAGGTGCTGCTGAGTATGCATACATCGAGACAATGCCAGGAGAAACAATCAATGTGAATATTTGTGCTTTAGGAGGCTCGGTTGCTACGCCTGCACTTGGTATTAAAGCAAATGTTGTTGAAGTACATAGTCTTGATGAACTCGAAACTCTAGGTCGTAAAAAACTAGAAGGAAAAATAGTGTTTTTTAATAGACCAATGGACGAAACACATATCAATACTTTTAATGCTTATGGAGGTTGTGTTGACCAACGAGGTTCTGGTGCTAAAGAGGCAACTAAATATGGAGCTGTTGGAGTTATTGTAAGGTCTATGAATTTGCGTCTTGATGATTTTCCGCATACTGGAGGGACTAATTATGGAGATACACCAATTAATCAGCGAATTCCGGCTGCTGCTATTAGTACTAATCATGCAGAATTATTAAGTAGTATGATTAAGTTAGATAAAGATGTGAAATTTTATTTCAAACAAAACTGTAAACAATTACCTGATGTACAATCATATAATGTTATTGGTGAAATAACTGGAAGTGAATTTCCTAAAGAAATAATTATAGTTGGAGGTCATTTAGATTCATGGGATTTAGGCGATGGTTCTCATGACGATGGAGCAGGTTGCACGCAATCTATGGATGTGTTTAGGCTTTTAAAGGAATCAGGAATACGACCAAAACGAACAATAAGAGTGGTGCTTTTTATGAATGAAGAAAATGGTTTAAGAGGAGGGAGAAAATATGCCGAAGTAGCTAAACAAAAAGGAGAAAATCACATATTTGCTTTAGAGAGTGACTCTGGAGGTTTTACACCTAGAGGATTTTCTTTTGATTGTAGTGATGATGAGTTTAATCAAGTATTAAGTTGGAAGCATCTATTTGAGCCTTATTTAGTCCATTCTTTTATTAAAGGAGGTAGTGGTGCAGACATTGGACCATTAAAAGATGGAAACGTGGTATTGGCTGGACTTCGCCCAGATACACAGCGTTATTTTGATTATCACCATGCTGCAAACGATACTTTTGATGCTGTCAATAAAAGAGAATTAGAGCTTGGTGCAGCTACTATGGCTTCATTAGTATATTTATACGATAAATATGGTAAATCTAAATAATTACAAAACTTAAACTCATGAAAACTAATATATTATTAATACTAATACTTATATCTGGATTAGCTAATGTTAATGCACAAAATAATAATCTGCCGTATTACCAAATTCCGGATTACCCATCAGAATACAATGAAGGAACTGTAGTTGCAAGATTGATAGATGGTCTTGGATTTAGATACTATTGGGCTACAGAAGGTTTAAGAGATGAAGATTTAGCATTTAAACCAAGTGAGAAAGGTAGAACAACTGGTGAGACTGTCCATCATATTTATGGCTTAACAAAAACAATTATTAATTCGGCATTAAAGAAACCAAATATTCCAACTGAAGAGGGAGAAATAACCTTTACTGAAAAAAGAGCAAAAACATTAAATCTATTAAAGCAAGCTGCTGATATTTTTCGTAAGAGTGATGATTTGTCAGAATTTACTATGGTATTTGTAAGAGGAGAAAACACTACTAAATATCCATTTTGGAACCAGATTAATGGACCAATATCTGATGCATTATGGCATGTAGGACAGGTAATTACGCACAGACGAACTTCAGGAAACCCGTTTAACTCAAAAGTAAGCGTTCTTCAAGGAAAAGTTAGAGATTAATTACTATAAACCGTATATTTCAGAGAGGTCTCCAACACCCAAAGTAAACCACATAATGAGTATAAAAATTATGAGCTTTAATTTAAATGGAATTGTAAAATTCAATGTTTTCTTTAATATGTTATTTGTTGGCGGAAAGAAAACTAAGGATACTAATATGTATATAATTCCTGAAACGGGATGAACCATAAATACATTCATTATCCCAATAGTTAGTAATAGTAATCCAAATACAAAACTGACTATGTCGAGTGCATTTAAATTTTTAATCATTTTTTCTGTTTATTAATTATGCGTTCTAATGCCTTAATATGTTCTTTAAATGCGATTGTTCCAATTTTAGAGGCGCTGTAACGCGTGTTTGGTTTTCTACCAATAAACTGCTTTTCAATACTAATAAAAGCTTGCTTTTCGAGTGCCTTTAAATGACTGGCTAAATTACCATCGGTTACATCAAGTAATTCTTTAAGAGTTTTAAATTCGGCATATTCGTTAACCATTAAAATAGACATGATGCCCAATCTAATACGATTATCAAATGCTTTATTTATGTTTGTTATTATACTCATTAAAGTATCGCTAGCTTCCAGCAAATGGTGATCCAAAAATACCTACAGCAAGTTCAGCCCAAACAAGTAATAGTATTGTAATAATAACAATGCAAAGAGCTATTCGGTTTTCTTTTTTCTTTACTTTTCTCATTACAAATTCACAAACTAATCCAGTTCCAAGTAGTAAAACGCCTGCAACAATAAAATCTGTTAATTCCCAATTCACTTCTTCAGTAAATTGCATCGCTATTAGAGGGATTAACAAAATAACTGCTACGAAAATCAACATGTTTTTAAGTCTTTTATTGGGTGTCATACTATCTCTTTTTATTTATTTTCTTTCATATTTCAAGTGTACTAATGCTCCATAAATAATATGACACAAACCAAAACCTAAGGCCCAAAAGAACAAACCATATCCTAAAAACCAAACAGATGAAAGACCAATAAGTATCATGGTAACTCCGAAATAGCGTAAATATCCCAAAGTATATTTACTTGCGTTTACAAGTGCCAATCCATAAAACACTAAGGTGAGTGGCGCAACGAAAACATAAATTTCTTTTTCTATTAAGGCAATAATAAAAAATCCACCAGTTGCTAATGGTATCATGAAATTAATCATCAAACGTCTTGATGCTTTATCCCAAAACTTTTCGTTATATAGTTTTGCTTTTTTCCAACTTAAAATTATGGCAGTAATTATCGATATACTCACTACTGCGAATGCAATTGCAAAAATATTTAACATACTCGTTTCATCAAGAACAAGTGTCTGATAGCTGTCTTTGGTGAGTGGATTATCCTTATAAATTATATTGTAAACAAGAGTAGTTCCAATAAGCGCATATATGCCTGCAAGGATTCCGGATAAACCACTAAGCGACATAAATCGTGACGATTTATTCATGAGATGTTTAATCTAAACTATATCATCTAAATAGTCTTTTGATTTCATTTTAAAAGTACTTTGAAAAACAAAGTAATTAAATTCAATACAATTTTCCAACTATTTTTACCTAAATAAGTTTTATTGCTTTATATCTGAGAGCTTTTCTATTCGTTTTGTGTTAGCATCTATGGCCTCTTGAGTAAACCAAGCATCACGCAGTTCTTTTTTCGAAAACAACTCTAATTGGTCACCATTATGAGGAGAGTTTTTTTGAGTAGCATTTCCGTAACTCAAAAGAACTTTGGCTTTTACTTGTTCATCAAACTCTATAACTCCAACCCAAGAATCACCGCCACCTACATACATGTTTTTTTCGTCTCCACTTCCAGGCCATGCAACTCTAAAAACACCCATAGATCCATCAATACCATTTCCAGGTAAGTTTTTGCCATTATAGCTAATTCTATAATAATCTCCCCAAGGAATATCAAGGCTCCCAAATGTCGTCTCAAGACCAATGGCTACTTCTTCTAATAATTTTACTGCAGCTTCTGGATTTGCCAGTCCATCTGGTGTAGTATTCGGTTTTTCCATACTCCACTGTTCTGTATAATTAGAAGCTCTTCCAACGCCAAATTTTCTTGCCCAACTATAAAATAGCAACATACCTTTACTATCTGCATTCGATTCTCTATCCCAGTTTTCTAAAACAATTTTTGCTTCTTTAGCTTTTTCAGAATCAGAGGCATCTACTGCTTTAAATAGGTCATCAAGAATTCTATCCGCAAATTCTAATCTAGTAGATAATTTATAATCTACTAATTCTTCAAAGGTTATTGACTCATCTTCTATCATCATTCTAGCTGAGCGTTGAGGTCTATATGGCATATATTGAGGCGCCATGTAGCTTGGATAGTCGTCAGGATTCAATGTCATTGGGATGGTACTCGTCCAAGGCGGATCGTTTGCATTTTGTAACCATCCATCCTTTGGATTTTTTATTTTTGGTAAATCGGCATATGAATGAACTTCGGTCCAAACATCGGCACTTTTCCCTCCTGGAATAATTCTATTCCAATAACTCCAATCTCCTTGACTACGCTTAGGAACCAATCCATTAAAGAGATAGAAAATGGTACCTTCTTTGTCTGCATACATTACATTCCAAAACGGAATTTGTGCCATTTTTAAAGCTGATTCAAATTCGTCAAAGGTGGAACTATTTATCATTCGCCACCATTGTAAAAACATATTTGGTCTATCAAGACCTACCATTCTTAACGCTAATACCTTTCCTTCTTTTTGACTCACAACAGGACCATGAACCGTTTTTAATAAAGGGATTTCTTGTTCTATAAAACTACCATCCTGTTGCTTTATTTTTAATGTTTTGTTGGAGCCTTCAAATTGTTGAATTTCCCCATCTAAAAGGTAACCTCCATCTTTTAATTCTAATTCATAGGTGTCGGCATTATCAATAGTATTATCTGTATGACTCCAACCTAAATCATTATTAAACCCTATAGCTATTCCAGGAAGTCCAACTAATGTACTACCATACATGTTTTTGCCATTTAAGTGGAGGTTAGACTCAAAAAATAAAAATTCATCAAACCAAGGAAGATGTGGATTTTGAACCAACATGGCATTTCCAGTTGCCGAGCGACTTGGTCCAACGGCATAAGTATTACTACCCATATCTGGCCATTGCTGAATTCTGCCTAAATCTTGTCCTCCAATAAAACGTGTAAATATAACATACATACTGTGCATGTTCATATCTTTTGTAGTTACTGGAAGTACAACTTTATTTTTATCTTCAATCGCTTCAGGATGTGCTTCTGCATAGGCATTCATACCTTTAACAAAAGCAGTATAAATTGCTTTTAATTCAGGATCTTGTTTGGTTTCCCATTCATCAGCTAATTCTTCAAAACCTAAAGTATGCACAAGCATATCGTTTTGTAAATTATTTTGGCCCCAATATTCGGCTCCTTTTCCTCTTGATGTACCATAAAGACTTAGAACCTTGTTGGCATGGTTGTGCATTTGTGCCCAACCCTGTTGGTAAAATAAGTCACTAATATTATCGGCATAAATATGAGGAACTCCCCAAGAATCCCAAACTATTTGAGCTTCTTGTGTTTCTTGTGACTTACAGGAAACATTAAGAGCAAAAATTGATATAATAATTAATAGAACTAATTTTTTCATGTAGTAAAATTTTGAATTTTATTAATAACCTACAGCACCACCATCTGGTCTAGCTGAATCTGAAGCTCCTGTAATTATACCAGTTTCAGTATCGAAAGTAATACCCATTAAAACACCTAAACTTGTGCGAGCAGAAAGTTTGTGTCCCATAGCTTCAAGTGCTTTTTTGGTGTCTGGAGACATCAAGTGCTTTTCATAAGTTAACACATCTGGAAACCATTGATGATGTATTTTCATGGCTTCAATAGCTTTATCGATACGCATATTAAATTCTAAAACATTAAGCGTTGTTTGAAAAACAGTATTAATAATGGTTCGTCCTCCAGGGCTACCAATAACCAAATAAGGTTTACCATTTTTTCCAACAATGGTTGGTGTCATACTAGAAAGCATTCGTTTTTCTGGTGCAATTAAATTTGGAGGCGTTCCAATTTGATAACCAGAGGTGGTTACACCAGGAACTGCATTAAAATCACCCATTTCGTTATTGAAAATAAATCCAAGCTCTTTCGAACCCATTTTAACGCCATAACCATGTTCTAATGTATAGGTTAGAGACACTGCGTTTCCGTCTTTATCAATAACCGAAAAATGTGTGGTGTCTTTACCATCATATGGATGACCAAATTTTACAGAATCACTAACTGAAGCACGTTTCATATCTAAATTCTCAAAACGGTTTTTGGCGTGCGCTTTTGAAATTAACTTATCTACTGGCATTTCTGGATTAAAATCGGGATCTCCTAAATATTCAGCTCTATCTGCAAAACCGCGTCTCATTGCTTCGGCAACCACATGAACATAAGATGTTGAATTGAACTCAATAGTCTCCCAATCTACCAACTCCATAGTGTTCATCATTTGTATAAGTGTCGCACCACCAGAACTTGGAGGTGGCATGCCATAAATATCATAACCTTTGTAAGTCCCTTTTACTGCTTTACGCTCAACTGCATCATATTTAGCAAGGTCTTCTTTAGTGATAATACCACCATTTGCTTTCATGTAATCTTCAATTTTTTGGGCTACTTCACCTTTATAAAATCCATCACGACCTTTATCTCTGATATGCTTTAAGGTATTGGCTAATGCTTTTTGTTTCCAAAGTTTTCCTGGTTCAGTGATTTCACCATTGTCATCATCGAAATACGATACCATTAATGGATATTCTGTCGCTTTCTTAAATCTTTGCGCTGTAAAATATAACGACCATATAAACTCAAAACCATTTTCTGCTTGGTCTACTGCTGGTTGTACAACATCTTTCCACGGTAGCTTTCCATATTTTTGATGTGCAGCATATAATCCTGCTACTGTACCAGGAACACCTACTGCCAAAAGACTATCGTGATTACTATTGTCTTTAACTTTTCCGTCTTCTCCTAAAAACATCGTTGGTGTAGATGCAAGAGGCGCTTTTTCACGAAAATCGAATGTGGTTACGTCTCCATCGGTTTTCATAAAAACTATAAAACCGCCACCTCCAATATTTCCGGCTGCTGGATGTGTTACCGCTAATGAGAATGCTGTAGCAACTGCTGCATCAATAGCATTACCACCTTTTTTTAAGATTTCTACTCCTACTTCGGAAGAAGCCTTATTTGCAGAAACTACCATACCATTTTTGGCATAGGTTTGAGCTACAAGCTGTGAAGTTGTTAGTAAAAAAATAAAAGCTAATAAAGAAAAGAAGGACCGTTTGAAATGTAATTTCATGTTGAATAGTGTTTATGAAAATAATGCACTAAAGTTAATATTTTTTTATACTGAAAATATCATTTTTATTAATGAAATTAAAAATATTCAAAATGAAGCTAGCAGAAGATTACATTTTGTGTCAAGAAGAGCCATACTGCTCTATATTATCGCATTTACAAGCAATCATTAAACATGCCATTCCTGATGCAGATTTGTTATTTAAATGGAAAATCTCCTGCTAATATATTGGTACAAAGCCCATGCGATATCTTAATGTTCTAAAAGGCAAGGATTATGTAGATGTGGTTTTTGTACACGGAATCGTTTTTGAAAAAGAATTTCCAATTTTAAGGAATGATAATAACCGTAAACAAGTTCGCTCAATTCAACTTAGAACTATTGAAGATTTGGATGAACTTCTATTTGTTAAGTTACTTAAAGTAGCAGCAATTCAAACCAAAAAAAATAAGAGAGCATGGCTTTTGGATAGTTAAATTATAAACTATTTATGGTTTTCCTAATAGTCACCAAATTAGTCAGTAATTGCTCTAAATTATCTAAATGTAACATATTAGCGCCATCACTTTTGGCGTTAGCTGGATCAAAATGGGTTTCAATAAATAAACCATCCACATTGTTTACAATACCAGCTCTAGCAACGGTTTCAATCATGTCTGGTCTTCCTCCAGTAACACCTATGCTTTGATTTGGTTGTTGTAAAGAGTGCGTCACATCTAAAACGGTTGGCGCATATTGACGCATAGTGGGAATACCTCTAAAGTCAACAATCATGTCTTGGTAACCAAACATAGTGCCTCTATCTGTAATCCACGCTTTGTCGTTCCCAGCATCTTTTACTTTTTGCACTGCATGTTTCATAGCTTCAGGACTCATAAATTGTCCTTTTTTCAAGTTAACCACTTTGCCTGTTTTAGCGGCAGCAACTACCAAATCGGTTTGGCGAACTAAAAAAGCTGGAATCTGTAACACATCAACATATTGCGCTGCCATGTTTGCATCAGATACTTCGTGAATATCTGTAACTGTTGGAACATCAAAAGTTTTAGACACTTTTTTTAATATTTCAAGTGCTTTTTTATCTCCAATGCCTGTAAAACTATCAATGCGGCTTCTGTTGGCTTTTTTAAAGCTGCCTTTAAAAATAAAGGGGATTTCTAATTTGTTGGTTATGTCAACTACTTTTTCAGCAATTTGCATCGCCATATCTTCGCCTTCAATGGCACATGGGCCAGCTAACAAAAAGAAATTGTTTGAATTAGTATGTTTTATTTTTGGAATATCTTGAAGATTCATTGGCTTATATTTTTCAAGCCACAAAGATACACATTTTAGAAAGCTCGTTTTAAACTATTTCTAATAATCCATAAGGACATTGCAAAGTTGCTAAAAGATAATAACCCACCAATAATAATAAACTGCTTAGCAGTTTTTCCAAATGAAATGATATTTAAAACATCAGATAAGTATGCTAAAATAAAGTATGACGAAAGACATACAAATGTAGTTCCTAAAGCAAAATTCAACTTATTATTTGGTTTAATAATTTGCCAAACAAAGGGTATTCCAAAAATTAAAATAGGGAATGCAAAAACTCCTGAATTTCTATTGACATCAGTAAACCACAATCCTATAAAAATTAAAAAATATAGATATGGGATGTATTTTATGTATTTGTTTAAATCTTTCATTTAAATAGTTTTATTGTTTAAACGCAATGACAATGCCAATATTTTGTGTAAGTAAACGAATAACAAATATTTAACATCTTAATGAAATAAATATTTATAATAAAAGTAACAAAATTAAATGTACCTTTGCACGCTCAAAATAAGGCACTATGACCAATATTAAAAATATAGCGATAATAGCTCACGTCGACCATGGTAAAACTACTTTGGTAGATAAAATTATGTACCATTGTCAGTTATTTCGTGAAAACGAAAATACAGGAGATTTAATTCTAGATAATAACGATTTAGAACGTGAACGCGGTATTACCATTACATCTAAAAATGTATCGGTTGTTTACAAGGACACTAAAATTAATATTATTGATACACCTGGTCACGCCGATTTTGGAGGAGAAGTAGAGCGTGTACTTAATATGGCTGATGGTGTGTTGTTGTTGGTTGATGCGTTTGAAGGTCCAATGCCTCAAACACGTTTTGTATTGCAAAAAGCTATTGATTTAGGATTAAAACCTTGTGTGGTTGTAAACAAAGTAGATAAAGAAAATTGTACACCTGATGAAGTTCACGAAAAAGTGTTTGACTTAATGTTTGAGCTTGGAGCAGAGGAGTGGCAGTTAGACTTCCCTACAGTTTATGGTTCTGCCAAAAACAACTGGATGAGTGACGATTGGCAAAACGAAACTGATAATATAGAGCCATTATTAGATATGGTTATTGAACATATTCCTGCTCCAAAAATTGAAGAAGGAACTACACAAATGTTAATTACCTCTTTAGACTTTTCTTCATTTACTGGACGAATCGCTATTGGACGTTTAACTCGTGGCGAATTAAAAGTTGGTCAAAATATTTCTTTGGTTAAAAGAGATGGTAGCATTGTAAAATCAAAAATAAAAGAGCTACACACTTTTGAAGGTCTAGGGCGTTTACAAGTTGAAGAAGTTCAAACGGGTGATATTTGTGCTATTGTAGGATTAGAAGGATTCGAAATAGGTGATACTATTGCCGATTTAGAAAACCCAGAAGGGTTAAAAACCATAGCTATTGACGAGCCAACTATGAGTATGTTATTTACCATTAACGATTCACCATTTTTTGGTAAAGATGGTAAGTTTGTAACATCTCGACATATAAAAGAACGCTTAGATAAAGAGCTTGAAAAGAATTTAGCACTTCGTGTTAATGCAACCGATAGTGCCGATAAGTTTCTTGTTTTTGGTCGTGGCGTTTTGCATTTATCTGTATTAATTGAAACGATGCGTCGTGAAGGTTACGAGCTTCAAATTGGACAACCACAAGTTATTATTAAAGAAATTGATGGTGTAAAATGCGAACCTGTAGAAGAAATGACTATTGATTTACCTGAATCTGTTTCAGGAAAAGCGATAGAAATGGTAACCATGCGTAAAGGAGAGATGTTGAGTATGGAAGCAAAAGGCGACCGTATGGTGTGTGAATTTATGGTGCCATCAAGAGGTATTATAGGCTTACGTAACCAGTTATTAACTGCTACAGCAGGTGAGGCCATTATGGCTCACCGTTTTAAAGAATATCAGCCAATAAAAGGAGGTATTCCTGAACGCCAAAACGGATCTTTGGTATCTATGGAAAAAGGACAAGCCATTCCTTATTCGATTGATAAATTACAAGATAGAGGTAGATTTT
This sequence comes from Flavobacteriaceae bacterium S0862, assembly GCA_023015825.1. GTDB lineage: Bacteria > Bacteroidota > Bacteroidia > Flavobacteriales > Flavobacteriaceae > Pontimicrobium. Next base: position 303,629 of record JALKAW010000001.1, read on the forward strand.
TTGTAGATCCAGGCGAAGATATTTATGAAGGTCAGGTTATTGGTGAAAACTCTCGTGGCGATGATATGACTGTAAATGTTACTAAAACAAAAAAGTTAAGTAACGTTCGTTCTTCTGGTGCTGATGACAAGGCAAAAATTGTTCCTGCTATTAAATTTTCATTAGAAGAAGCATTGGAATATATTCAAAAAGATGAGTATGTTGAGGTGACACCAAATCACTTGCGTTTACGTAAAGTCTTATTAAAAGAAGTTGATAGAAAGCGTAATAAAAGTATCTAAATGGATATTTTAGGAATTTCTTTAACCGATTGGGTTGGATATGCAGCTATGTTTGCATTGTTGGTGTCGTTTATAATGAAGGATGTAAAAAACCTTCGTATAATTAACTCTGTAGGTTGTGGCTTATTTGTTGTTTACGGTTTTATGTTAAGTACGTCTTGGCCGATTGTAATAACGAATTCAGCAATTATTTGTATCAACTTCTATTATTTGTTTATTAAGAAATAGGGTCTTTTTCAATTAAATAAATACTTTTGTTGGTATATTATTAGAAAAACGCACCTAGATATTAAACCTAAAGATTTTTTTCAAACTATTAGAGTGCAACATTGGATAAAAAACACATTTGTTTTTTTGCCAATGTTTTTTAATAAGCAATTTTATTATTTTGATACGATACTATTAGGTTTATTGGCATTTATTTCTTTTTCACTTATATCAAGCGCTGTTTATTGTTTTAATGATATTGTTGATGTTGATTTCGATAAAAATCATATTGATAAAAAAAACAGGCCATTAGCAAAAGGCGCAATAACCAAAACTTTTGCAAAAAGAATAGCAATTTTATTTTTTCTTTTTGGAATAATTCTAGGGTCTTTTTTTATAAACAAAGAATTTGTTTTCGTTTTAGCTCTCTATTTTATTCTAAATATTGGTTATACATTCGGATTAAAAAAAATTATTGTTTTAGATATACTAATGATAAGTTTTGGTTTCGTGCTTCGGGTTTTGGCTGGAGGAGTTGCAACAGAAACACCGTTAACCTATTGGATATTAATTATGGTTTTTCTATTAGCCATATTCCTTACATTAGGTAAAAGACGCGATGAAGTATTGTTTTTTAACGATACAAATATTTTGGTAAGAGAAAATATTAAGTATTATAATATTAAGATAATTGACAAGCTTTTGTATGCAATTGCTACAATTCTAATAATCTTGTATATAATTTATAGTTTTTCAAAAAATGCCATTAGCAATTATGGGAGTGACTATATTTTTATTACAGCTATTTTTGTAATTGCTGGAATGATAAGGTATTTTAATCTAATTTTGAGAAGATCAAACTCTGCTAATCCAACTAAAATTTTATGGAGCGATAATGTCATGCAATTGATAGTTTTAGGATGGATTTTATGCTTTTGTTTTTTTATTTATTTTTAATTGAATGAGCGATTATCTAGAAAACATCAAAATTTTTAGAAATGTTCCATTAACACTGGGACTTTTATTTTGTGTTTTTGCCTTCTTATCTTTTCAAGGTTTTGATGTTTGTGACGAAGGTTGGTATCTTTCTTTTTACCAGCAAATTTTTGATAACCCGGAAACAGTCGAATATAATTTCGTTTTTTGGCTTACAGGAATTGTTGGAGGCACTTGGTATAAAATATTTCCTAATGGTGGCATAGTCTCTTTTAGAATATTGGCACTTCTAATCAACCTGGGGACTTTTATAATTTCTTATAAAGTTTTAAAGTCATTTATTAAAAAGGAAATAGTTCTTTTAGGCTTAGTAATGATTTTTTTTATTAATGACTTTGCGTTATTGGCATTTTACTATAATCATCTATCTAGTCTTCTAGCGGTAATTGTTATTTGGTTGCTATCATCAGGATTGAGAAAAAATAATTGGTTGCTAATATTTTTTGCAGGATTAGTTACAGTTGCTAATGTTTTTGCAAGACTTCCAAATATTACATTATTTAGTTTCATCTTGGTTTTTCCTGCTCAGTATTTACTGGATAGTCATGATAAAAGTTTAAAAACATGCATAAATAATATGCTGTATTATTCTTTTGGTGCAATATTAGGTTTTGTAATAAGTTATTTTGTATTGTTGGCGTTTGGTCATTTAGATATATTTAAAAATGCTGTTCTAGGTATTATTGATAAAGGAGGTGAACAAGATAGTAACCATAACATTTTTAGATTATTAAAAGTGTATAAATCAGAATATGCAGGGATTTTATTAACAGCCTTAAAATTGATCGTTATTTTTGGGGTATATGGTGCTATTAATAGTTATAAAAATAAAAGTATCGTATTAAAATATGGTTTGCTTTTAGTAACACTTACAGCTTTTTCTTATTTAATTTATTCTCAAAATATAAATATAATGTATGCCTTTGGACTCTTTGGTACTTTAGCGACCATATTTACTAAGGCTTTAGATGTTCAAATAAGGTTATTAGCGTTGCTATCACTACTATTTATGGTGTTTTTGCCATTTGGTAGCGATGGTGGCATACATAATGCAGGCTATGTGAGTTTATGGTTTTCACTACCATTTTTCTTCTGGTATATATTGAATATTAATGATATCAAATTTAGCTTGAAGAGCTTTAATTCGTTAAGTAATATTTCTATCAATCATAATGTAATTAAACAAGTTATTGCTGTTTTTATTCTGGCTTTTTTTATTACCAAGATTTATAAAATGAGTAACACTAGTTATTTTGATTATGGTAGCAGATTAAATAAAGTGCATATAATAAATAGTGACTTGGCTAACACCTACACAACATATAAAAGGGCAACTATTATCAATGATTTATTAGTTGAATTGGAAGATTTTATTGAAGAGGATGATTACCTTCTGGCTTATGATAAAATCCCAATGATAAACTACTTAACAAAAACAAAGCCCTATATGGGAAATTCTTGGGTTTGGGTATATGATAGCTATACATTTGAAAGAAAATTAAAGCAAGCTGAGAGTGAAATTGACGCGCTACCTCTTGTAGTACTGCAAAAATTTGAAACCATAGGAGGCTTTTCTGAGTCAATAAAAGACTATATGGATGAAACCAAGGAAGAAAATTATCTTTATAAAAGAGGTAGAGTAAAAGCCATGAATGCTTTCCTTAAGAGAAATCACTATGTCGTAGTGTGGAGTAACGATTATTTTGATATTTTAAAACCAAACTCAAATTAATATAACTTTGAAAACGATTGTTGCTTTTGATTTTGATGGTACACTCACAAAAAAGGATTCCTTTATTGAGTTTATTAAATTTTGTAAAGGCACAACAGTTTTCTTTTTGAATTTACCATATTTAGCCTTATTATGGATTGTTGCTAAATTGAGAATTATTACTGTAGATAATGCAAAAGAGAAGGTGTTTTGTCGTTTTTTTAAAGGACTATCAATCAATGAGTTTAATTTAAAAAGTAGAAGTTTTTCTAGTAAAATTGACCTATTTTTACGGCAAGAGGCCTTACAAACAATTAATTCGTTTAACAAGCCCAATCATGAAGTGATAATTGTTAGTGCTTCAATTGAGAATTGGATTAAACCATGGGCAGTTGAAAATGGAATTGATGATGTTGTTGCCACACAAATTGAAGTTGATAAGGATGGATTTTTAACAGGGTGTTTCCTTTCAAAAAATTGTAAAGGAAAAGAAAAAGTGCTGAGAATTTTAAATAAATTTCCCAATAGAGAATCATATAAATTAATTTCGTTTGGGAATAGTAAAGGGGATAAAGAACTTATTGAGTTTTCAAATAAGGGATATATGAACTCTATTAGATAATTAAAAACTGTTATCTAAATATGAACTTGTTTACGAAAGTATAGTATGAGTAATAGTGTTTATAATTGTTTAAAGTACACTTCAAAATATTTTGATGAATGGAATGATTTTGTTTCTAAATCAAAAAATGCTACGTTTTTATTTTACCGTGATTTTATTGAGTACCATAATGATAGATTTCATGATTTTTCATTATTGGTTTTTAAAGATGAAGTGCTGATTGCAATTTTTCCAGCCAACAAAGACAAAAATAGTGTGTATTCACATCAAGGATTAACTTATGGAGGGCTCATTCTTAGTGATGAAATAGCTTTTAAAGATGTATTACTGGTTTATAAGGAACTTTTAAAAGTTCTTCATAATAAAGCAATTAGCCAGATTTATATAAAACTACTGCCAAAAATCTATCATACATTGCCTAGTGATGAAATGGATTACTTGCTTTTTAAGACCAAAGCCAAATTAACCCGAAGAGATATAACCTCTGTTATTGATGCTAAATATAAATTATCAATTCAGTCTTTAAACAGAAAAAGAGGTTTAAAGAAAGCTAAGTCTCACAATTTAGAGATTCGAGAAGTAAATAATTTTGAAGACTTTTGGAATGAAATTTTAATTCCAAATCTTAAAAAAAGACATCAAACACATCCAGTACATTCACTAGAGGAAATCACCTATCTTAAATCTAAATTCCCAAATAATATAAGACAGTTTAATGTTTTTAAAGGTGGTGAAGTTGTCGCTGGAGCTACGATGTTTGACACAAAACATGTAGCACATGTACAGTATATTTCGGCTAACGATGATAAACAAAAACTAGGAAGTCTAGATGTGCTTTTTCACCATCTAATAAATGATGCTTTTAAGACCAAGAAGTATTTTGATTTTGGCATTTCCAATATCAATCAAGGAAAGCAAATTAACGAAGGCTTATTATCATGGAAAGAATCTTTTGGTGCTAGAGCTATTGTGCATGAGTTTTATAAAGTAGACACGAAAAACTATGTAGAACTTAATTCAGTTTTTGTATGATACGCTTTATGGATTTGCATAGTGTTAATGCACGATTTGATAAGGAATTTAGAACAGCTTACACTAAATTTTTAGCTTCAGGAAGATATATTTTAGGCGATGAGGTAGATGCTTTTGAAACTAATTTCGCAAATTATTGTGGAACTAAATTTTGTATTGGTACTGCAAATGGTTTAGACGCATTAACTATAATTTTTAAAGCGTATATAGAGCTTGGTTTGTTGGAAAAAGGTGATGAAGTAATAGTTCCTGCAAACACTTATATAGCATCTATATTGGCTATTATTCATTCCGGATTAAATCCAGTATTGGTTGAGCCAGATGAAAAGTCTTTTAATATTTGTCCTACTAAAATTGAGGATGCCATTACATGGAAAACTAGAGCTATAATGGTGGTCCATTTATATGGTCAGCTTGCAGACGTAGAGGCAATAAAAGAATTATCAATTAAGCATAATTTGTTGTTAGTAGAAGATGCTGCCCAGGCACATGGAGTAGTTAATGAGGAAGAAATAAAAGCAGGGAATTTTGGTGATGCAGCTGGATTTAGTTTCTACCCAAGTAAAAATCTTGGAGCATTAGGGGATGGAGGCTGTATTACTACTAATAATCAAGAGCTAGCTAACATGATTCGCAAACTGGGTAATTATGGAGCAGATTCAAAATATGTAAACGAAGTTAAAGGTTTCAATTCTAGATTGGATGAAATTCAAGCCCTGTTTTTGAATATTAAATTACCTTTTCTTGATGCGGATAATAGACACAGGATAGAAATAGCAAAACAATATGCCTCAGGAATAACTTCTTTTAAAATAGTATTACCTAGTTTTTCAGAAAAAGTAAATCATGTGTTTCATCAATTTGTGGTGAGAGTAAAAAATAGAGATGCTTTTGTGGATTATTTAAATAGAAATGGAGTAGAGACAATAATCCATTACCCAATTCCACCTCACAAGCAAAAAGCATTAGAAGAATTTTCGCATTTGAGTTTTCCTATTACCGAGAAAATCCATAAAACAGTTGTAAGTTTGCCTTTGTACCCAACAATGACAAACCAAGATGTACAAACAATAATAGCACTTTTAAATGCCTACTAATTGAAAAAGTTAATTAAATATATTAATAGTAAAGTCTTAGTTAAAGTTGCTTGGTTGCATTCTGCAACAGTTTTGACTAAAATTATTTCAGGCTTTTTAACCACCAAATTCATTGCCATTTTTATTGGCGCCGAGGGTATGGCGTTAATTGGAAACTTAAGGAGCTTTTTTACCTCAATTCAAACCTTTGCAACCGTTGGGCTTTATAATGGTGTTGTAAAATATATTGGCGAGTTTAAGGAAGATGCGGCCAAGTTGAGTAAAACCATATCTACAGGCTACTATTTAGGCTTTTTTGCTACTATTTTAGTGAGTTTAATGTGTTATTACAATGCCGAAAGAGTTAATGTATTCTTATTTTCTGATAATTACGATTTTGCATACATCATAAAAATAATGGCATTGGCAATCCCTTTCTATGCCTTAAATATGTTTTGTTTTTCTATTATGAATGGATTCTCGAAGTATAAAATCCTTCTGGTCATAAATATTATTGGACAAATCATGGGGTTGGGAGTGACCTTACTATTAATATGGAAAAACAATATAGATGGAGCACTTATTTCGGTGGTTATTTCGCCATCACTTATCTTTTTAATTACCCTAGTTGGAATTTTAAATAGACGAAGTTTAACTAGCCAAATCAGGGTCGAAAATATAGATTTTAAATGGATTAAGAAATTTGGACCATTTACATTAATGGCTTTAGTCTCAGGTATAGCTTTACCTTTAGTAACTATTGGTATTAGAAATTATATAATTACTGCAGAAGGTATGAATAGTGCTGGCTATTGGGAGGCTATGAATAGAATTTCTACTTATTATTTAATGTTTGTAAATTCTCTAATGACGCTTTATTTTCTCCCAAGATTTGCCGAAATAACAGATAAAAAGGAATTTAGAGCTGAAGTATTTAGTTTTTATAAAAACATAGCTCCAGTTTTTGGTTTAGGCCTTTTGGTGATTTACTTACTCAAACCATTTATAATCATGTTGTTTTTAACAGATGATTTTTTACCTGTTAAAGAATTATTTGGGTGGCAATTATTAGGAGATTTTGTAAAGATTTTATCGGTTCTAATAGCTTATAACTTTATAGCTAAAAGAATGTTTTGGCATTTTATAATAACAGAATTGTTTTTAGTATTCATTACTTATTTTACTAGTTTGTTCTTTGTGGATATGTATGGTGTTGTTGGTGCAAACATGGCGCATTTTGTTAGTTATGTTATGTATTTTGTAATCATATTAATAATTTTTAGTAGTTCTCTATTTGGTATAATTTCTGAGCATGACGACTAAAAACTCATACCGTGACATTTTAAAAACAACGTCTTTATTTAGTGGTGTTCAGGTTTTAGGTGTATTAATTTCCATTGCTAAATCAAAACTTGCGGCTATACTTATTGGTCCTGCTGGAATAGGTATTGTTGGTGTTTTGAATTCTACTTTAAATGTTATTATTGGCTTTTCTAAGCTAGGTTTAGATGTAAGTGCTGTAAAGGAAATATCGGCCTTTAAAGAAAAAGACATAACCAAAACTCTAAGAACAATATATGTTTTAAGGAGATTATGTTGGGTTACTGGGTTGCTCGGAGCTATTATTACTTTTGTTTTGTCACCATGGTTGAGTGAATTAGCTTTTGGAGATTCATCACATACAATATCTTTTATGATTCTGTCTTTTGCTGTACTGTTTAATCAACTAACCGTTGGAAACCTTGCCACTTTACAAGGATTAAGAAGATTAAAGAAATTGGCGAAAGCTTCATTATGGGGAAGTTTTTTTAGCCTAATAGTCATTTTCCCTTTGTATTATTATTATGGTATAAGTGGAATTGTTCCAGCTATTATCTTAATTTCATTTTTCACTTATATATTTTCTTGGATTTACACAAAAAGGGAGTTTGTAAATCAACCTAATCTTACCGTAAAAGAAACTTTAAGCCAGGGAAAATCTATGATGAAGCTAGGCTTTGTTTTAAGCTTAGGAAGTCTTGCAACTGTTATAACTATTTATGCAATCCAAATCTTTATTACGAATAATGGGGGTGTAGATGAGGTAGGGTTTTACAATGCTGCTTTCATTATTATTAATGCTTATGTAGGCGTTGTTTTTAGTGCTATGAGTAAAGATTATTTCCCAAGATTATCTTCTATTGTTAACGAACAAAAAACGATGCTTAAGGTTGTAAATCAGCAAGCTTACGTAGCTACTTTATTGTTAACGCCTATTATAGTAATCTTTCTGGCATTTATTCCTACCATTATTAGTATACTTTTTACTAAAGAATTTATGCCAATTATTGGTATTCTAACCTTCGGAATTTTAGCCACACTATTTAAAGCAGTATCTTGGTCAATGGGATATATACTTGTAGCTAAAGGAGATTCAAAACTATATATAAAAACCGAAGTTGGTTTTAACGTATTACTGCTAATAATGAGTATTTTAGGGTATGTTTATGGTGGACTTACAGGTATTGGGATAAGTTATCTTGTGTATTATATTATATATCTTTTTGGAATTAAAATTATAACAAATAGCAAATATCAATTTAAGTTTGAAAACGAATTTTATAAAGTATTATTTATTTGTTTGATACTATGTTTTGGAACTTATTTAGCAACTTACTTTGATAATTTATACATAAAATACGCAATACTGTTTGTTTTTATTACTGCATCAAGTATTTTTAGCATTAATAGATTAGATAAAAAAACCGATTTAATTAAGCAAATAAAACAACGAATAACAAAAGGTAAGTAGTTTGAGTTTAAGCCAAATTAAAATAATCGATATTCCAAAAATCACTGATGTTAGAGGAAATCTTTCTGTTATAGAAAACGATGTAATTCCTTTCGATATTAAACGTGTTTATTATTTGTATGATGTACCTAGCGGCTCCTATAGAGGTGGTCATGCGCATAAACAATTACAGCAATTATTAATCGCTATTAGTGGAAGTTTTGATGTGGTTTTAAAGGATAAAAACGGAGATAAACAAACAGTTACTTTAAACAAACCTAATAAAGGACTATTGATTCCTAATATGGTTTGGAGAGAACTAGAGGAGTTTTCTTCTGGAGCCATTTGTTTGGTTGTAGCCTCAGAAGTTTATGATAAGGGTGATTATATTAGAGATTTTAATGTATTTCTTGCTAGTTGATTTTCAGCCTTTTCCTTAAAGAAACCAGTTTTCTAATTGTAGGATATTGACTTGCTAAATAATGAATCCTATCTTTTAAGGATTTTGATTTAATGACTTTATAGACCTCTTTTCCTAGTTTTTTATTACTAAAATAGCCAGCATAAAATAATAGGTTCTTATTGTGACTGCTTAAATAACTTCTTCTTATTTCATTAGGGAACATATATTTTTTTGCGAAATAATCAAACAGCTTTTTCATTTGAAGTTTTTGAAAAACAAGCTTATTTAAATCCTTTTGATGTGAGTAAGAAGTATCATGTGATCTATAAATAATCAACGGTTCATTTATTCTTTCAAATTCAGTATTCATGACCATGTCTACCAAAATGGGATAGTCTTCAATGGTTATGTCCATATTTATATAGGTATCAAAATCTACATATTTAAGTAATGCATCTTTTCTATAACAGTGACCAATAGGAGCAATATTACCTAATAAAACAGCTTCTTTGTATACCTCTTTCGTACCACAAATAATTGATTCATTATTAAAAATAGTGATGGTTTTTGTGTCTTCGTGATATCTATCAAACCCAGTATCAACAAAGCCTAAATTATGATTGCCCTTAAGTACATTCACCATTTTTTGTAAGGCATCAGTGGTTTTAAGCATGTCGTCGCCAGCAATATCAAACACAAAAGTCCCACTACATCTATCAAAAGTTGTTTTAAAGTTTTTTAGAATTCCTAATTGCTCACTATTTTTTTTAATATTGAACATGTTTGGATGTTTTGCAGCATAAGTCTCAATAATATTTAAAGTGCCATCTGTTGAACAATCATCACCAACAACAATTTCATAATCAAAATCAACGTTTTGTTTCAAAATAGATTGAAGCGTCTCTTCTATATGATGCTCGTTATTATAAGTTATAAGATGTACAGAAAGCAAAATCATTCAAGAAAACTATTTTTATTGTATAAATTTAGAATAAAGAAAAATAGAATAAATGAATTAATCATTTATTTTTGAAGAAACGTTGTTTTAATAATGAGTCGACCAAAAATTGCTTTAGTAGGATATCGATTAAATAGAGGAGGTGCTGAACGAGTAATGGCAAATTTATCTAACTTTTTTCATGCTAATAATATTGAAGTTCATAATATAATTGTACTTGATGACATAAAGTACACTCACTCTGGTGAGGTTTTTAACTTGGGAAAGTTAAAGAACAAGCATAATGGCATTTTTAACAAGATTAAAAGGTTAGTCGCTTTAAAGAAATATTTAAATAAGCATGACTTTGATTTTATTATTGACTTTAGATTCAGAATTAAACCAATTCAAGAACTATTAATTTCAAAATGGGTCTATAATACCAAAACGATATTTACGGTTCATAGCTCAAAAATTGATAGCTATATGCCAAATTTTTCGCCATTAACTAGATTAATGTATGGCTATGCATTTCAAAATGTTGCTATTACTAAAACTATGCAAGAGCTAATTCAAAATAAACATCATTTAGATAATGTATCGACAATATATAATTATATAGATATTGATGATATTGTTATTAAAAGTCAAGATACAATCGAATTGGATTTTGAATATATAATTGGAGTAGGCCAGTACGATACTAATGTAAAACAGTTTGATAAACTTATTGAAGCATTCGCAAAATCTAAATTGCCAAATCAAGGAATTGCTTTAGTAATATTAGGGGAAGGAAAATTGAAGGAATATTTAAAGTCTATTGCAAAATCTTTTAATGTTGAAAGTTTAGTGCATTTTTTAGGATTTAAAAATAATCCTTTTAAGTATATAAAGAATGCTAAGTTCTTTGTATTATCAAGTGAATTAGAAGGTTTGCCAATGGTTTTGTTAGAATCATTGGCGTGTAAAACTCCGGTGGTGTCATTTAATTGTCCAACTGGTCCAGAAGAAGTGATTAGTCATGGTGAAAATGGGCTTTTAATAGAACATCAAAATATTAAAGCTTTAACCGAAGGAATAAATACAATGATGTATGATAGTAAATTATATGACACTTGTAAGATGAATGCTTTTAAAACAGCTCAGAAATTTTCGGTTGAAACAATTGGAAAACAATGGCTAGAATTAATCAATTATAAAAATTAGTTTGCTGCCAAAATTATTATATATAACAACGAATTTGCAAGGCTCTGGAGGTGTTTCAAGGTTGCTTTCGGTGAAGCTCAATTATTTAATTGAAAACTATGGTTATAATATTGATGTAATTACAACCAACAATAAATCCAATACTTTTTTTTATGAGTTTAATAATAACATTAAGTTTCATGAAATTGATATTAAAGATTTTGGATTTTGGCATTTAAGGAAGTATAAACGAATGCTGCAAAGTATAATTAATGATGTAAAACCAGATATTATTATTAATTGTGACAATGGTTTTAAAGGAACTCTGCTTCCTCTTTTGGTTAAATCTAATGCGTCATTAGTTTATGAAAGACATGGTAGCAGACAAATCAAAGCAAAAACATTTGTAGAATACCTTAAGAAAAAGACTTCCAATTTTTTAATTGACCAAAGTATTAAAAAATATAAAGCTTTCGCTGTTTTGAATGATGATGATAGAAAAGATTGGAAAAGTAATAATGTTAAGTTAATTTATAACCCAATTTGGTTTAAACCACCTATAGATGACCGTAAATTTGACAATAAAATTGTCTTAGCTGTTGGAAGACATTCGGTAGAAAAACAATTTGACTTACTGTTAAAAATATGGCAAAAGGTAGTTAAAGATTATCCTGATTGGACCCTTAAAATTTTTGGTGAAAGTGATAATGAAAAGACACTAGAAACATTGGTTAAAAAGCTAGAGATTGTTACTCAGGTAGAACTTCATCCACCAACAAATAATATTACAGCAGAGTATGCAAATGCTTCAATGCTCTTAAATACATCATCCTCAGAAGCTTTTGGATTGGTGATTATTGAGGCTATGGCTTATGGTTTGCCAGCCATTGCATTTAAAAGTGCTTCTGGTCCAAAAATGTTAATCGATAATGGTGCTAATGGTTACTTGATTAAAAGCTTTGATATTAATGCTTATGCTAATAAAGTAAAACAGTTAATTGATAATAAAACATTAATAAGAGAACTAGGTAAAAATGCAAAAAGGAGTGTGAAAAAGTTTGATATAGATGTTATTATGAAACAGTGGCATCAACTATTTCAATCAATAGGCGAGTAGATTTTTCTTTTGTTTAAATCGTAATAACAGATATATAATATCTTGTATAGTTGAAGCAATTTAATTTTAGGTTTTTTTGATAATAATTGCTTCTTAATTCCAGAATTAAAAACCTTATAAAGCCCTGAACAGAGATAGTTAAAGCTAGTTTTTTTCATTAACAGAAAAGTTTTAAGTAAACTGTTTTCATGTTTTTTAATCTTACCTTCATAATAAAGATTAAGCAATGTACTAATTGCAAACTCTACTTTACTTAAATATTTACTACTACTTTCAAGTCCTAAGTGATAAACACTATTATTTATATGTATCACAGAAACTTTGTGAAGTTTTAGCTGAGGTCCCAAAAAGATATCCATACCATAAGAATTACCAACATCTCCTAAACCAAACTGTTTATATACATCTTTTTTTATGCATAGATTGGCAGCAGAAGTTACTTTGTAGGGACGCTTGTTGCGTTTTTTCGCATTAAGCTCTTCACATTGTTTACCATACTTCCATCTTAAAATATTGTCTGAGTTTGGTTGTATGTCTTTGTACGAAACACCACCAAAAATCACTTCGTAACCATTATTAATTGCTTGTAAATAATTTAAAATATAGTTATCATCAATTAATTCCATATCGGCGTCAATCAATATAATCCAGCCATAAATTGCTGCATCAACTAAAATTTGCCTGGTTACTGCTATGCCATTATTCTTGTCAGATAGTTTATGAGTGGTATTTGATAACTCACCTATGCTTAAATTTGAATCTATAATGTCTTGATTGGACTTGTCATCCAAACAAATAATTTCAAAATCAATATTTGAAGCTACTAGCTGTTCATGTAACTCATTTACTAACTGAGTGATATTGTAATTATAAACAGGAATTAAAACAGAGAGCATAATTAGCCTTTACGTTGCACAACTTCAAACACTTTATTGTCGTCGCATTTTAATGTTTTGCTTGGATATTTTAAAAGTAAGGCATAGTCGTGTGTTGCCATTAAAATAGTATGTCCTTTTTTGTTAAGCTCTTGCAGTACTTCCATAACCTCAATACTAGTTTGAGGGTCTAGATTTCCAGTCGGTTCATCTGCTAGAATTAATTCAGGGTCGTTTAATAAGGCTCTTGCAATGGCAATACGTTGTTGCTCACCTCCAGACAATTCATAAGGATATTTAAATCCTTTGGTTTTCATGCCAACACGATTTAACACATCTTCAATTTTAGTGGCGATTTCTTCTTTGTCTTTCCATCCAGTAGCTTTGAGCACAAACTCTAAATTAGCATTTACTGTTCTATCGTTAAGGAGTTTAAAATCTTGGAACACAACACCAAGCTTTCTTCGTAAAAAAGGAATGTCATCTTCTTTTAATTTTGCTAAATCAAAATCCACGATGTTGCCTTCACCCTTTGTGAGTTCTAAGTCGCCATAAAGCGTTTTCATAAAACTACTTTTACCTGTTCCAGTTTTACCAATTAGATAGACAAAATCGCCTTTGTTCATTTCAAAATTCACATCGGCGAGCACTAAACTATCACCTTGATAAATGGACGCATCTTTTAATTGTAAAACAGTTTCAGGCATAAAATATCTTAGTTTTAAAGTACTGTAAATGTATTATTAAATAAGGAATTACTCAAAAAATACTTTGTATTTAAACCAAGTTAATTGACAACTTTTTAACATTTAATAACTTGGTTTATAATTATCATAAATTTCTAACGTTATAAAAACGATATAAAGTATTTTTGGTATCAATATTGATTACTAAGAAAAGTATCACATTAGTTTATACTAATAATTTCTCAACAAAAAACGAAGTTAATGACTAAATTAAGATTATTAGCAATTGTATTGACACTGACAATTAATCTTGGTGTTTTTGCGCAACAAACAGCAGCTTATACAAGCGACTTAGTAGACTTTCAAAAAGCATTATCACTTTACAATAGCAAGCAATATTTAGCAGCACAATCTATGTTCGATAAAATTGAGGATACAGCAACGGATGAAGTTGTTAAGTCCGATTGTGCCTACTATATAGCCAATTGTGCAGTGCGATTAAATCAACAAAATGCCGACGATTTAATACAAAATTTTGTAAACGATTATCCTACTAGCACCAAACGTAACACAGCATACATTGATGTGGCCGATTACTATTTTGAAAACTCAAAATTTGCTTACGCAAGAAAGTGGTATGATAAAGTGGATGAAGAAGCCTTAGCTAGAAGTGAGCGTGAGAAGTTCTATTTTAATTATGGCTATTCTTTTTATGCGACCAATAATGCACAAGGTGCCAAAAAATATTTGTCAAGAATAGAAAACTCAGAAAAGTATGGCTCTCAAGCAAAGTACTATATTGGATATATGGCGTATGAGGGTGACGATTACGATAAAGCCTCAGAATATTTTGAGCAAGTAAACGATAACGAAAAATATCAAGAAGGACTGTCTTATTTCCAAGCCGATTTAAACTTTAAATTAGGCAACTTCGAAAAGGCGATAGAATTAGCAAAAGAGAAATTACCAACGAGTGATGATACAGAAGTATCAGAATTATCTAAAATTATTGGTGAAAGCTATTTTAACCTTGAACAATATGCTGAAGCTATTCCATATTTAAAAGCCTATCAAGGAAAGCGAAAGCGTTGGAATAATACCGATTATTACCTATTGGGATATGCATATTATAAACAAAATGACTTTGAAAATGCGATTTCCGAATTCAATAAAATTATTGATGGAAACGATTCTGTAGCTCAAAACGCCTATTATCATTTAGGGGAAAGCTATATTAATGTCGATAAAAAACAAGAAGCCTTAAATGCCTTTCGTAATGCCTCGCAAATGGATTACGATTTAAAAATTCAGGAAGATGCTTGGTTAAATTATGCAAAGATTAGTTATGAAATTGGTAATCCCTATCAATCAGTGCCACAAGTGTTAGCTAGTTATTTAGATAAATATCCAGATACAGGCTATAAGGAAGAAATCGAAACCTTGTTGATTGATTCTTACATCACATCAAAAAACTATAAAGAGGCTTTAAATCTTTTAGAAGGAAGAAAAAGTTTTGAAAACAAAGTTGCTTACCAAAAAGTAGCCTTTTATAGAGGTGTCGAGTTATATAATGAAAGTCAATATTTAGAAGCCGAATCGTATTTTGATAAGTCTATTGCTGAGCCAAGAGACGAGAAATTTTTAGCTAGAGCTATTTTTTGGAAAGCTGAAACCGATTATAACCTAACCAATTATGACGATGCTTTGGTTGGTTTTAAACAGTTTCAAGGTAGTAGCCAATCATCTGCAACACCTGAAATTAAAAACATCAATTATAACTTAGGCTACACGTATTTCAAGCAAAAAAACTACTCAAAAGCAACAGAGCATTTCCAAAAGTACATTTCAAATACTTCTGAAGATAAGTTAAGAATCAACGATGCTTTTTTACGTTTGGGTGACGGTCATTTCGTGTCTAGTGATTACAACAAGGCTATAAATGCTTACGAAAGAGCAATTAAAATGAACCAGATTGAACCAGATTATGCCTTCTTTCAAAAAGCAATAAGCTATGGTTATATAGGCCAAGGAAGTACAAAGATTAAGGAATTAGAAGAATTTATAACTACATATAAAAGGTCGCCGCTACGTGATGACGCACTTTACGAACTAGGAAATTCCTATGTTAAGAAAGGTGAGGAAGATAGAGCAATGCAACTATACGATCAGTTAAATAAAGAATACAGGTCGAGTCCTTATGCATCTAAATCGCTGTTAAGACAAGGGTTGGTGTATTATAATGCTGGCAAAAATGAAGATGCGTTATCTATGTTTAAAAATGTAGCAAATAATTACCCAGGATCTCCTGAAGGTATGCAAGCTGTGTCTACAGCGCGATTAATTTATATAGATCTTGGTCGTGTAGATGAATACGCTCGTTGGGTAAAAGATTTGGATTATGTGAATGTTTCTGATGCCGATTTAGATAACACTACTTACGAATCTGCCGAAAAGCGATATTTAGCGGGAGACACGAGTAGAGCAATTAGATTATTTAACGGTTATTTAAACGAGTTCCCAAATGGCTTACATGCCTTAAAATCTCATTTTTATTTGGCACAGTTATATTATAAAGATGATTTGCAAACGAATGCAGCACCTCATTACGAATATGTGGTTAATAAGCCAAGTGATGAGTTTACAGAACTAGCCTTAACGAGATTAGGAGAAATCTATTTGAATGAGAAAGATGTTGCAAGAGCAATGCCGATTTTAGAGCGTTTGGAAAACGAAGCGGATTTCCCTCAGAATGTCGTATTTGCGCAATCTAATTTAATGAAAGTACATTACCAGTTGCAAGATTACAATCAAGCTGTAGACTATGCCGAAAAAGTACTAGCAAGTTCTAGAACGGATAAGAATGTTAAAAGTGATGCTCACGTTATTATAGCACGATCAGCTATGAAAACAGGCGATGAAAGTAAAGCTAAATCGGCGTACGCTCAAGTTGAAAGAATCGCATCTGGAGAATTAGCAGCCGAAGCATTGTATTATAATGCTTATTTCAAAAACCAAGAAGGACAGTATAAATCGTCAAATACAGTAGTTCAAAAATTAGCTAAAGATTATTCAGGATATAAGTTATATGGTGCAAAAGGTTTGGTAATTATGGCAAAGAATTTTTATGCTTTAGGTGATGCCTATCAAGCAACCTATATTTTAGAGAGTGTTGCTGAAAATTTTGCTGAGTTTGATGATGTAGTCGATGAAGCAAGGACTGAACTTCGCAGAATCAAATCGGAACAAGCAAAAACAAATGCTTCAGTAGAAACCGATAATGGAAATTAAAATCAAAAAACGTAATGTCATGCTGAGCGCAGTCGAAGCATCTAGACAAAAACAATCAATGAATATGTATAAATTCAAAAACATCTTATCGTTTTTAATAGCAGTTGTAATTACATCTACAACACTTGCACAAGAAAACAGAAAAACCAAGGATACTATTAACACCGAGGTTGTGAATGTGGTAAAACCGTATACACCAAAAATTTCGGATGCTTTTAAGGTAAAAGAAATTCCATCGTTAGATGATGAAACGACAACGACCAAAAAAGCAATAAAATATAATATTTTTTCAATTCCAGTAGCATCGACGTTTACACCTTCAAAAGGAAAAGCAGCCGAAGTAGATAAAGGAGAGAAGGTCAAGTTGTATGATAATTATGCGTCATTTGGTGTAGGTAGTTATACCAGTTTTTTAGGCGAAGTATATTTAAATCATGCTATCAATAGAACCGAAAGTGTTGGAGGTTACGTAAGTCACCATTCATCACAAGGAGGTATTGAAGATATATTATTAGATGATGCTTTTTCAAATACACAAATCAATGCCAATTACGCAAGAAAGCTTCGTGATTATTCTTGGAATGTAGATGCAGGATTTCAGCAGCAAGTGTTTAATTGGTACGGTTTACCGCAGCCTACTTACGACCAAGCATTTGCAGACCCAATGATGCCTCAACATAAGTTTTTTACATTTGAATTTGGTGGAAAGATAGATTTTGACGACAGATTATTCAATAATGGTAATATGCGTTTTAGACGTTTTGCCGACGACTATGATTCGGGCGAAAATCATTTTGCAATGAATACGAATTTTGACATTCCATTAAACGATGGCGATTTAAATACAACCATAAATCTAGATTATTTAAATGGTTCTTTTAACCAATCATATGAAACAGCCGATAAATTAAAATATGGTAATTTTAATGTCGGTGTATCTTCTAGTTATCAAATGAAACAAGACGACTTAACACTTAATCTTGGAGCGTCAGTGTTTTATTTAAACGATACCGAAGCTGGAAAAAACAAAATATATATTTACCCTAACATTACAGCAACTTACAGATTGGTAAATGAGTTATTAATTGCTTATGGAGGTATTGAAGGTGGTTTAATTCAAAACACATATCATCAGTTTGCTAAAGAAAACCCTTATGTGTCACCAACGCTAAGTATTTTGCCTACAGATAAGCAATATGATGCGTATGTAGGTTTAAAAGGAAAGTTATCTAACAATATGAGTTATAATATTAGAGGTAAGTATTATGCCGAAAATGACAAAGCTTTATTTATGAATAATACAGATATGAATCAAACACCTAATAATAATTACAATCGAGGAAATTCTTATAATGTGGTTTATGATAATGTCTCAACATTAAGTGTTTTTGGTGAAATAAATGTGGATGTAAACAGAAATTTTACATTAGGGATAAAAGCTGAATATTTCTCGTACAATACCAAAACTGAAGCAAAACCATGGAACCTGCCTGATTTTGAAGGCTCGCTATTTATGGATATTCAATTTGATGAGCATTGGTTTGCAGGCGCTAATTTGTTTTACATAGGCGAGCGTTTTGACCAAAGTTCTATTGAGGGTTCATTAGATCCAATGATAAGCTTAACAACAACACATACTTTAGAAAGCTATTTTGATGCCAATGCTCATTTAGGTTACCGTATTAACGACAAGTGGTCTGTGTATGCTAAAGCAAATAACATTGCAAATCAAGATTATAAGCGATGGTTAAATTATCCAGTCCAAGGCATTCAGTTTATAGCTGGAACTACTTATAAGTTTGATTTTTAAAAAAGCTAGTGGGTAATTCTGGCTAAAAAATCATAATGTTCGCCTTCAAGAACTAGCTCGCATTGTAAGCCAACAATAGCGCATGCAGTTTTAAGGTTATCGAAATCTAAATACATCCAGGTGAAACTTTCGGTTTCACCTTTGTATGTTACATGGTATTCTAATTCACCATAATAGTCGCTATTTGCATCAAACCAAAACCCACCATCGTCGTCTTCATACATGTATTTAATGTCTGAAGAATCAATAAGTATTTGTCCATTTTTATTAAGTAAACCTTTTAAATGATGTAAAACTTGAGGTGTACGCTCCAAACTTTCAAAGAACCCAGAACCATTCATAAGCATTAAAATAGTATCAAAGGTTTCGGTTTCATCTAATACATCACATACATGAGCATTTTTTAAGCCTCTTAGCTTGCAGGTTTCTATAGCACCTTTTGAGATGTCAATAGCCTTTACATCTATGCCTTTTTTTTGTAAATACAAACTGTGCGAACCAGCACCACAACCAGTATCTAAAGTTTTACCTTTAGCTAATTGTAAAGCCTTTTGTTCTATGTTTGGCATTCCAGAAAAGTTTCTAAATAAGTAGGGAATAGGCAACACATCGTCATCCGAAATACTTGTGGAAGTAATAATATCTTCCGTGTAGTTTCCTTTTTGATAATCTAAAATGGCTTTTCCAAATACGTCTTTCATTGAATATTGTTTTCGTCAGTTCAAGTGATTTCGATTTATCGAAATTGTATCGAGAACTTTAGTATTTTTACACTATGCAAGACATTATTAATAATCTTCCAAAGCTCGCCAAAGATAAACATAAGGAGAATAAAACCTTCTTTGCAAAGCTAAAAAAGAAACCGCCTAAGCAATTAGACTATATCATGCACGACTTGCACGAGGAGGAATTTAAAAAAACAGATTGCCTAGAGTGTGCTAACTGTTGTAAAACTACAGGGCCTTTATTTACTAGTAAAGATATTGAGAGAATTTCAAGACATTTTAAATTAAAACCACAGCAATTTACGGAACAATTTTTGAGGCTAGATGAAGACAACGATTATGTGTTACAAAGTGTACCTTGTACCTTTTTAGGAAGTGATAATTATTGTGCGATTTATGATGTACGACCAAAGGCATGCAGAGAATTTCCGCACACTAATAGAAAAAAGTTTCAGCAAATTACTAACTTAACACTTAAAAATGCAGCTATTTGCCCTGCTGCTTTTAATATTGTAGAAGAAATGAAAATTAGATTGAATAAATAATCGGCACAATTCTTGTAGCATATTTAAAAACCCAACCAATGAAACAATTTGTTTTAATTCTCTTAATTTCCCTTATTTCTATATCAAAGACATTTTCTCAAGAATGGTTAACTTCTGTCGACGAGGCGAAAAAAATGGCACTAAAAGAAAATAAAATGCTGCTAGTGGAATTATATTTTGCTGACAAGTATGAATACTCTCTTTTTAGAAAGCAGGATAGTATAAATCAATTTTTAAGCGACCATTTCGTTTTACTTAAATTGGATATTTCTAGATCATCTGAATTTTATTTTCTGGAAAAAAATCTCGACTGGAAGGGTAGAGCTATTATAACTGATATTAATTTAAATCAGTTAAATAGAAGAGGAAATTTTTTTACACTTCACACTATGGGTAAAGACTCTTATTTAAACAGAAAGAAAATAGATTTTTTTAACTACATTAAACCTTATTCCCTCGATACTTCTTTATTATCTGAGCAATTAACAAACTATTCAAAAAATAAAAATTTTCACACAGCCTTTGCTCTGGCTGAAAATTATTTGGATTTTGCTGTATTAAATCCAGAGAAGATTAGATTTGACTTAGTTAACTTAGCAAATGTGTACTTTAAAGAGTCAAAAAAAATGTTAAAGGAGAAAAAAGTACAAGATGAAGCAATTTATAGCCAGAGAAAAGACTTATTGGATATAAAAGCAAAAATGATATTGCGTAAATTTAAAAACCCAATGAATTTTTTAAATAAGTTTAAAACTGATGAAATCTATGAAGTAAATAAGTCATTATATTCGTCTTTATATTATATAGCACACAAGCTATTAAACGATAATAAAAGTGCAAATTTATATCAAAATGCGATGTACGATGCTGACTTAAAAACATCAACAATTATGATAAGTAATTTCATTAATTGAGTTCAATATTTAGAATAAACAATGAAAAAAACAACTTTGATTTTATTAATTACATTGAGTTCAATTACAATTTGTAATGCTCAAGAGTGGTTTACTTCTTTTGATGTAGCTAAACGTTTGGCATTAGTACAAGATAAAATGTTATTGGTTATGTGGCAAAACACATTAGATTATCAATATCCAGTAAGATTAATTGGCGAGAAAGGTGTTTCGTTAATAGTAGATTTAAATGAAAACGATGAGGTTAATAGTTTAATTTGGGAACATTTTGTACCACTTATCTTATTAGAGGAGGAGTACGATAAACTTTATAATGAAGCTAAAAAAAATAGAAGCACATGGTATTTAGATAAATTAAAAGACGATAGCATTAAAATTATGGATGCTAACGGTAATATTTTAAATATTGAGCCCTACGACGTTCAAATCGAAAATCTCACGTTATTAATTAAAAAGTATGCTTTAAGCACCTCTTTTTTAAAACATGAACTCAATAATTATTCTAAAGAACAAAATGTCACTACCGCATTTAATTTGGGGTCTAAATATTTAGATTTTTCAATATACGTACAAAAAAATGTTAGGCCTGAAATAATTAAGCTAACAGATATTTATTTTAATGAAGCAAAGCAATACCTTGATAAAAGCAGTTTAAATAACAAAGTAGGGTTTTTGCAGCGATTAGATTTTCTTGATATTGAAAAAGAGTTAATTTTAAATAACCCAAGTAAAGCTCGTAGATTATTAAAAAGAATTGATACAGCTGAAATTGATTCGACGAATCAAGCATTATACAATTTCTTAAACTACACAACTTTTAAATTATTGAAAAAAGAAGATGAAGCGGTATTATATATAGACAAACTCTCTGCTTTAGATTTAAAAAAGACTGAGTTGATTCTTAATATTAATATGTAGTTTTTATTTAAAATTATTAAATTAGTCACATAACCATTTATCTTATTGGAAACCATCATCAACTATTTTGAAACCATTCCTTCACTTCATAGAAGTTTGATACTTGTAGGAGGCTTAACCTTTTTTTGGTTACTAGAAGGAGCTGCGCCTTTATTTAGGTTTAAATATCATAAATGGAAACACGCTGTTCCTAATATCTTTTTCACCTTTACAACCATTATTATAAATTTTGCTTTAGCATTTTTATTGCTTAAAGCAGCCGATTGGGTAATAGCAAATGACTTCGGAATTATTAATTGGCTACCAGAAATGCCTTTACCATTGTATGTGTTGCTTGGTGTGTTGTTAATGGATTTTATTGGTGCTTATTTAGTGCATTATGTAGAGCATAAAGTGAAGCCATTATGGATGATACATTTAGTACACCATACTGACCATAAGGTGGATACGACCACTGCAAACAGACATCACCCTTTAGAAAGTTTAATTCGTTATGCTTTTACGTTAGTTGGTGTTATTATTATTGGAGCGCCAATT
Organism: Flavobacteriaceae bacterium S0862; assembly: GCA_023015825.1. Classification (GTDB taxonomy): domain Bacteria; phylum Bacteroidota; class Bacteroidia; order Flavobacteriales; family Flavobacteriaceae; genus Pontimicrobium. The sequence goes on from JALKAW010000001.1 coordinate 326,264, forward strand.
GGCATTGTTATGTTGTATCAATCGATGTCTTTAGTCGCAACTCAGTTTAGTCATGCAAACATTAAATTGCCTAAAAAGGTAGACCATTTTATAAGCTATATTTTGGTATCTCCAGATATGCATAAAATTCATCATCATTATGTATTGCCTTATACCGATTCTAATTATGGCAATATTTTTTCTATTTGGGACCGACTCTTTGGAACCTACATAAAAATGGATAGAGAAAAGTTGGTTTATGGTGTCGATGTGTTTCCAGATGAAGTTAAAAATGGCAACGTTATGGAATTATTAAAACAGCCATTTCAAGAATATCAAAAACCCACGATTCCACCAGAAGAAAAGTAGGTAGTTTTTGAGTTTTCAACATACTTGTTAACAATCAAAGTACGTTCCTCTAATATTTTTACCGTTCATAGATTTTTTTTCTCAATGTATATCAATCTTACCTAGATTAGCCAACGAGGGTCGATAATTGCTATTTAATTCAAATATTATTTGATATTAAACAGCTTTTTGTATGAAAAAAACTCTCTTAGTGCTAATAATAGCATGCTCTGGTCTTCTATGTAATAGTGCAACTGCACAAAAGAAAGATTTCGCGTTAATCGAAAAGAACGTGAACATAACTGCTAGTGACCTATTCCATGATTTGAATAAAACTAAAGATACCTTAATCCTTAACGGAGATAAGCGTATTAGAAGCGTGTATTCAATAAACACTAATTATAAGCGAGAAACTCAAGAATATATTGATGATAATTCTGCTAAAGTCTCTTTAAATCACTTAAGCAAAGGGAAGCATATTTTTGTTGTCGAACAAGTGCCTCTAAAAATTGTTTTTGTGGTAAGAGTATTGCAAGACCCAAAAGAATTCTCAAAAGTTGAAGTTGAAAAAATAACGGCTTCTAATAACGATAAAAAATAAGCTAGTCTATAAACACATCTTCTAACTTTGCTGTAAGTTGTCTAATTGGTACTTGCGAAAGATTTGTAACTATAGATATAACAATATTTTCTTCTGGATAGATCATCAAAAAAGTTGTAGATCCTATGCCTCCTCCTGAATGACTATATCTAGGTGTGCCATTTTTTGTTTTTATAACACCGAAGCCAATACCATATTCTGTGCTTTTTCCATCATCAGTATACAAAGGAGTTACTAATTCTTTAACTAACGCTTTAGATATTATTGTTGGATTAATAATTTCATTCCCAAATTTCAACAAATCTTCAGAAGTAGCGATAAAACCACCTCCAGCAGCTTTAAATTCATTGCTTACTTTTGGGCCAATAATAACTTCATCATTATCTTTAATATAAAATTGAGTTCTATTAGGCATTTCTTTGTCTACTAACCCAATAGTAGTACTTTTCATTTTTAAAGGATTGAAAATAGTTTCTTTCATATAAGCATTAAATTCAACTCCAGAAGCATTTTGTACAACCACACTTAGTAAATTCCATCCATAAGTACTATAGCTATATTGGCTTCCTGGCTCAAATAAAAGAGAATCATTTTTAAAAATATTTAATCCTTCAACAATGGACATTTTTTTTATGTTAAATAGCTCTTTTTCATTATTTGAATAATCATAATGTCTAATTCCAGAAATATGACCACCAACTTGACGAACCGAAAAGTCATATTTTTTTTTTGGAAAGTCAGGAACATAGGTGTAAATGCTTTCATCAAAATCTAGTTTTCCATCCTCCATGAGTTTTGCTAAGGCAACAGCAGTAAGTGATTTAGATATACTAGCTATTCTAAACTGTGTAGTTTTAGGCGATACTATCTTTTTACTTTCTATGTTGGAGTACCCAAAACCTTCGGACCAGATAAGTTTATCATTTTGAGATACCGAAATCGACATCCCCGGTATTTTTTCATATTCTAAAAACTCTTGAGCTATTACTCTGGCAGTGGTAATTTTTTGCTGAGTTACTAAATCAGTTGATTTACAAGAATTAAATAATAAAAATGCAAATAGTATTATGGATATTCTTTTCATGATTTATTAAAGTTATTTATAAATTAAATAATTAGATCGAACTAATTTAAAAGAGTCTAAATCTTCTTGCCAAGTAGCTTTAATGTCTGTTTCAGTCATTCCAGATTCTATTTTTTTCTGCAATGTTGTTGTTCCTGCATGTTTTGTAAATCCGTCCGTTAAAAAGAAAAGAGATTTATCAGTTGAATTTTGATAGGCTTTAATTATCCATTTTAAAGTCATTTCATCATTTACTTTTATATCGCTCAAATCTTCACCATAACACAATTCGTCTTTATGCTTTGGGTATTTAGCACCAAAATTTGATTGAGGCGTGTAAGTAAATGTCATTGTTTCTGGATTCAGAAAAGGCGCTCCATATCGTTGAAATTGAAATTCGGTGCCTCGTCCAGCATTCACATTGGTGCCTTCAAACAAGCCAAGACTTGGATACAATTTTATGGATTGGTCATTAGGAAGGTTTGGTGAAGGTCTTATGGAAAGACTATAGGGCATATCGTGAGCGTAGTTTTTACATGGTATAACAGTGATCTTACATTGAATTCCTTTTGGCAACCATTTTTCTCCATTAATCATTTGTGCGTATTCACCAATAGTCATACCATGTACCAAAGGAATTGGGTGCATGCCTAAAAAACTTTGATACTCTTTTTCTAAGGTTGGACCATCAACATATTGGCCATTAGGATTTGGTCTATCTAAAATAATAAGTGGAATGTTGTTTTCAGAACAAGCTTCCATGATATAATGCAACGTTGAAATGTATGTGTAAAAACGCACGCCAACATCTTGTATATCAAAAATCATTATATCTATGCCTTCTAGCTGTTCTTTACTTGGTTTTTTGCTCGTTCCGTGAAGTGAAAGAATTGGCAAACCGGTTTTAATATCTACACCATCAGCAACATGTTCACCAGCATCAGCATTTCCTCTAAAACCATGTTCTGGAGAAAACACTTTTTTTACATCTATGTTTAAACTAACCAACGAATCAACTAAATGCGTATATATAGTATTGTTTTTAAAAATAACGGAAGTTTGATTAGCAACAATCCCAACACTTTTTCCGTTTAAAAGCGGTAAATAGGTTTCGGTTTGATTAGCACCGACGATGATGTTTTTGTCATCCTGAACTAGATTAGTAAGTTCATTATTGTTAGAATGTTGCTCTTTAGTTTTAGAACCACATGAAATGAATGCCAAAAGAAAGAATAAAACTGTATTTTTGAAAACGTTTAAAATCATTATCACAAATTGAAATTCGAGTATTTTATTGCTAAACGCATTATTGGTAGCAAGTCGTATAAAAGTAGTGTATCGGCACCAATAATAAAAATTGGAATTACTGCTATTGCCATTGGCATGGTAGTGATGATGATTGCTATTGCAACAGGTATTGGTTTGCAACAAAAAATCCGTGATAAAGCAGTCGCTTTTAATGGACATATAACCATTACGACTTTTAACTCAAATGCTTCTGATGAATCGGAAGTACCACTCTCTATCAATCAAGATTTCTACCCAAATTTCTCCAATATAGATGGGATTACTCATATTCAGGGTATTGCCACGAAATGGGGTTTGATTAGGACAGAAACCGATTTTGATGGAGCAGTCTTAAAAGGTGTTGGATTAGATTATGATTGGCGCTATTTTCAAGAGTTTTTAATAGAAGGTAAATTACCAAAATTTGGAGATAATATTAGTAATGAGGTACTAATATCGCAGTATTTAGCCAGTAGATTACAGTTTAAAGTTGGTGATACTTTTCAAATGTTATTTGGTAAAGAATCGGTTGATATGTTACCCTTTATTAGAACATTTACCATTTCAGGGATTTATAATTCAGGTTTTCAAGAATTAGACGAAACTTATTTACTAGGAGATATTAGACATATCCGTTTTTTTAACAAATGGGAAGATGACCAAATTGGACACTTTGAAGTTTTTATAGACGATTATTCTCAAATAGTCCAGAAAGAAGAAGAAATCTACCAAAATATTTCTTCCTTTTATACCTCCAGAACTGTTGAAGAAAAATATCCTACAGTATTTGAATGGATAAATATTTTTGATAAAAACATATATGCTATTATTGGTATTATGATTTTAGTAGCAGGCATTAATATGATTACTGCACTCTTGGTATTAATCTTGGAAAGAACACAAATGATAGGTGTTTTAAAAGCCCTTGGTAGCAATAATTGGAGTATTAGAAAACTATTTTTATACAATGCCTCTTATTTAATTGTCTTAGGATTATTTTGGGGTAACCTCATTGGTTTAGGCTTATTGTTTGCTCAAAAATACTTTAAACTATTTCCGTTAGACCCTAGTGTCTATTATGTGACCGAAGCACCTGTTTACATAAGTGCAACTTATATTATTGCACTTAATATTGGCACGTTTATTTTGTGCTTAATAATGTTGTTAGTGCCTTCATACATTATCACAAAAATATCTCCAGTCAAAGCTATGCGATTTGAATAGAATAGTCATAAGTTTTACTATTTTTGCATCATCAAAAAATTAAAATGGAATACGCTAAAAATATATTAGAAACCATTGGAAATACACCATTGGTAAAAATAAATAAGTTGGTTGAAGACTTACCATGTTTAGTATTAGCTAAATACGAAACATTTAATCCAGGAAATTCTGTAAAGGATAGAATGGCTTTAAAAATGATTGAAGATGCTGAAGCAGATGGACGCTTAAAGCCTGGAGGTACTATTATTGAAGGGACTTCTGGAAATACTGGAATGGGTTTAGCTTTAGCAGCCATTGTAAAAGGTTACAAGTGCATTTTTGTGATTTCAGATAAGCAATCCAAAGAAAAAATGGATATACTACGTGCAGTAGGAGCCGAGGTGGTAGTGTGTCCAACAGATGTTGAGCCAACGGACCCTAGAAGTTATTATTCCGTTTCTAAACGTCTTGGAGAAGAAACGCCTAATTCATGGTATGTGAATCAATACGACAATCCAAGTAATGCTAAAGCACATTACGAAAGCACAGGACCAGAAATTTGGAAACAAACAGATGGTAAAGTCACACATTTTGTAGTAGGCGTAGGAACAGGAGGAACCGTATCAGGTGTTGGAAAATATTTAAAAGAGCAAAATCCAAACATCAAAGTGTGGGGAATTGATACTTATGGTAGTGTGTTTAAAAAATATCACGAAACAGGTGAGTTTGATGAAAAGGAAATCTATCCTTATGTAACTGAAGGGATAGGTGAGGATATTTTACCAGAAAATGTAGATTTTAGTATCATTGATGGCTTTACAAAAGTAACGGACAAAGATGCAGCCGTATATACCCAACTCCTTGCTAAAAAAGAAGGTATGTTCTTAGGAAACTCAGCTGGAGCAGCAATTAAAGGGTTGTTGCAACTTAAAGAGCATTTTACAAAAGACGATGTTGTGGTGGTGTTATTCCATGACCATGGAAGTCGTTACGTTGGTAAAATGTTTAACGACGACTGGATGCGTGAAATGGGTTATCTAGATTAAAATAAATTATTCATCTAGATTGTGAACAAACAATCCGCTTCTTAATTTAGGCTCAAACCAGGTTACTTTTGGAGGCATAATAAGGTCGTTGTCCGAGATGCTTATTAATTGCTTCATGCTTACTGGATACATAGAAAATGCGACTTTCATTTCGCCACTATCAACACGTTTTTCTAATTCACTAAGTCCACGCATACCACCTACAAAATCTATTCTCTTATCTTTTCTGAGGTCAACAATATTAAAAATTGGTTCAAGTACATTGGCAGATAGAATAGTAACATCAAGTTGTCCAACGGGATCGTTATCATTGTAAGTCCCATCTTTTGCTGTAAGCTTGTACCATTTGTTGTTTATATACATTCCAAAAGTGTGCATAGTTTCTGGACGATACTGATGTTCTTTTTGCTCTATATCGAAATTAACTTGTAATTTCTCCATAAGGTCATCTTCAGATAAACCGTTAAGATCTTTTACAACACGATTATAATCTAAAATCTTTAATTGATTATCTGGAAATACAACAGCCATAAAGTAATTGTCTCTTCCATTGTCATTGGAGTTCCCATTTCTAGAATTCCTTAATTCTTGACCAACTAAAGCGCCAGCAGCAGTACGATGGTGGCCATCAGCAATATAAATACTTGGAACCTCGGTTTTAAATAGCGATTCAATTTGATCAAGTGTATTTGCCGCATCAATAGTCCAAAGACGATGTCTAATGCCATCATCAGCAATAAAATCGTAAACAACATCATTGTTTTTAACTTCATTAACCAATTCATCGATGGCATTTACTTGAGGATACGAAAGGAATACAGGTTCGTAATTAAGTTTGCTGGCACGAATATGATTTTTTCTATCCTCTTCTTTATCTGGACGAGTTAACTCATGTTTTTTAATGATATTATTAAAGTAATCGTCTATAGCACAACAACCAACTAAGCCTGTTTGTACATGATCATCCATAGTTAATTCGTAAACATAATAACTATTAGAAACATCTTGTTTAATAATATTTTGACTAACAAGATTGTCAAATTTTTCTTTTCCTTTTAAGTAAACTTCAGGAGCATAAAAATTAGAATCTTCTGGGAAATTAATTTCAGGCTTTATAACATTATAAAAAGACACAGGATTTCCTTCAGCCTCTAACTTAGCTTCCTTTGCATTTAATACATCATAGGGTTTACTGGCAACTGATTTTGCGTTTTCTTGTGTAGGACGAAATGCTTTAAAAGGAACAAATATAGACATGCTTTGTAAATTATATGTAAGGTTAATTGAAGCGTAAATGTAAAACTTCGATGGTTTTTTAACAAGAAAAACAAATGATTCTTACCGATAGTTATTAACCTAGTTTTAAGCCATAAATTAGTTGACTACAAATTTGGCCATCTAAATCAATAATATCTGGATAATGTCCCCATTTTTTAAAACCAAATTTTTCCAGAATAGCAATACTTGGTTTGTTTTTATCTAATAAAATAGCGAGCAGACTATTTTTGTTAACACGTTGACACTCATTAACTGTATGCTTAATTAATCTTGAAGCAATACCTTGTCTATGATGATTGTAGTTTATATAATAACTTATTTCTGCAACTTTTTTCATCGCTTGTCGACCACTTCTATAAGGCGATAAATAACAATAACCAACCACACGGTTGTTTTGTTCAGCTACGTAAATTGGGTAATCATTTTGGTTAAAAGAGTTAAACCAATTTAAGCGACTTTCCGCAGTTTCTTCTTGTAACGAACCATTAATACGTGCTCTAACTGCTTGGTTAAAAATTACAACTATTTCATCAAGATCAGAAACATTAGCGAATCGTATGTTAATATTTTGGGTCATTAATTGGGTTAGTTACTTTGCTTATTTTCTTTTATGATTTAGGTGGAAGTATTCTATGTTTTGTTCCTTGCTCGTAAGAATAGGAGAGTTTAATTAATGTTGGCTCGTCATACATTCTTCCAAGAAACTGAATGCCAACAGGTAAATTTCCTGGACTCATTCCCATAGGTACAGTAAAAGCTGGTTGCCCTGTATGAGGCGCAATAATCTGGTTGTTATCACCTTTGTATTCTTCTTCAAAATTATCAATTCTGGCAGGTTTGTTATTCCAAGTTGGATAGACAATAGCATCTAATTTTAAAGAATCCATCACATTTTCTATGGCTTCTCTAAAAGCGATTCTTCTTTCATCATGATAAGCATCCGAGCATTCGACATTTGTATTTCCCCATCTGCCATCAGCAGTTGTATATTGATTTAACCGTCTATTGGAAAATTCGGAAGTTGTGCCAACTCGTATAATGTCTTCAAGAGTTTTCATAGTGTCTCTTTTAACGTATGTTGCTAAATACGTTTCAATATCTTCTCTAAATTTAGCGCACCATTGGTTTTGAGCAAGACTTGAAAAATCTGGAACGACTACAGGGTCAATTATTTCGGTACCAAGGGCATTTAAATCTAAAAGTGCTTTTTCAAACAAATCTTTTATATCTGGATCTATGTTATTATCACTTAACTCTCTAAGGACTCCAATTCTAGAACCTACTAGCCCGTTTTTATCAAGAAATTGGGTATAGCTGTTAGGTGTTTTTCCTTCAGAATTCTTTGTAATAGGGTCATCGGTATCATAACCTACCATTATTTCCATAACACGAGTTGCATCTTCAACGGTTCGACACATTGGTCCAACAACATCATTTCGTAAAAATAATGGTGCAATTCCCTCTCTACTAATAAGCCCAAGTGTTGTTCTAAATCCTACAAGTGCACAATGTGATGAAGGACCTCGTATGGAGTTTCCTGTATCTGTTCCTAAACCTACAATACCAATATTTGAGGCAATGGCAGCGGCAGTACCACCACTTGAGCCAGCAGGTACATGATTTAAATTATAAGGATTACGAGTTGTTCCTCCAGTAGAACTTTTAGTATGCATAGCTGAAAAAGCCCACTCTGCCATATTGGACTTTGCAAGAATAATGGCGCCAGCATCAATTAGTTTTTTTATAACAAAAGCATTTTCAGTGGGTATAAAATCTTTTAGTGCAAAAGATCCAGCTGTTGTTGGAAGCCCTATGGTATTAATATTATCTTTTACAATAATTGGAATACCATGAAGTGGACGTAAAACGCCTGTTTTTTTATATTCTTCATCAAGAGCCTTGGCTTGCGTAATGGCATTAGTATTAATAGTAGTAAGCGCATTTATCTTACTGTCTAAAGAATCGATGTCTTTTAAAAATGCAGCGACTAAAGTTTTACTATTGTAGTCGCCGTTTTTGTATGCCTTATGAATTTCGGTAATGGTTAATTCTTCTAAATCTATTTGCTGAGGTTGATTAGGTTCTTGGCATCCATAAAGACAAAAAAACACAATTGCCGAAAGCGAAGTAAGGTTTTTAGACATGATATTTAGCGGTTTAAAACACTAAAGGTAAGGGATTTTTATAAAAGTAGTAAATGCAATTTAACTTGGGATAAGGTTTATATAATGTATTGATTTTTTGAGGTTCGTTTAATGCTTTTATGGATATGCGTCGTTTTAATGACTTGTATGCGACGTTAAACGAAGGTAGTCGTTTTTTCTTTCAAAATCAATACGTAGTTATACGTATTTCCTCTTACAACTATTTTAGCTAATTTAGTTACATGCAAGAAGACTTTCTACATCATATATGGAAATATAAAAAGTTTGATGCCTTAGAATTGAAAACAACTGAAGCTGAAACAATTGTTGTTAAAAATTTTGGCACTCATAATTTTAGCGCTGGTCCAGATTTTTTTAATGCTCAAATTAGTATTGGAGAACAACTTTGGGCAGGAAATGTAGAAATACACATTAATGCTAGTGATTGGTATGTGCACAATCATGAAAATGATAAAAACTATGACAATGTGATTTTACATGTTGTTTGGGAACATGATATAGAAGTCTACAGAAAAGACAAAACCATAATACCAACTCTTGAGTTGAAACCATATGTATCTAAAGAGGTTTTATTAAGCTATGAAAAACTGTTTTCCAAAAAGCAAAGATGGATAAATTGTGAAAACGATTTTGCAGCTGTGGATGATTTTGTGTTGCAAAATTGGCTGGAGCGTTTGTTTTTTGAACGCTTGGTAAGAAAAGCTAATGATATTGAATTGCTCTTAAAACAATCTAACAATAGTTGGGAAGAAGTGCTCTTTAAGATGTTGGCTAAAAACTTTGGTTTAAAAGTCAATGCTGATGCTTTTTTGAGTTTAGCAAATTCATTCGATTTTTCAGTATTTCGAAAACAACAATCTAAACAACAAAGTTTGGAAGCCTTGTTGTTTGGACAAGCTGGATTGCTTGATACAGATGCTCAAGAACATTATTTAAATGAGCTTCAAAAGGAGTATGAGTTTATAAAAACTAAGTTTCAACTTACTAATATTGGTGTATTACCAATCCATTTTTTTAGATTGCGTCCATCAAATTTCCCAACCATTAGATTATCGCAGCTCACAAATTTATATCACAATCACAACAATTTATTTTCTAAAATAACTGAAGCAAAAACTAGTGAAGATATTTATACAATTTTCAATGTAAAAACAGCTTCGTTTTGGGAAACCCATTACACTTTTAATAAGACATCTATGCGCTCAGTTAAAAAGCCCACAAAATCGTTTATTGATCTTCTAATCATCAATACTATCGTGCCTTTAAAATTTTCTTACGCAAAGCATCAAGGAAAAGTAGAGGATGATGTCATTTTTAGTATCATTCAACAATTGCCATCAGAAAAAAATAGTATAGTTAACAAATTCAATACTTTAACAGAGATATCTACTTCTGCATTTCATTCGCAAGCATTGTTACAATTAAAAAATGAGTATTGTGACAAAAATAAATGTTTACAATGTGCTATTGGAAGTTCGTTAATTTCATAGATTTAATTACCTTGCAGTATGAAATGAGTTTATGTAAAGGTTCGATATTTATCTAAATTATAATTAGCCAATTACATTTGACAATTAAATAAAGTATCAATCACCAAATGAATGTTTTTTATAAGGCTTTACTCTATTTTCAAAAGCATGGTTACTATGTATGCCAACGTATTGCAGATCGCTTAGGGATTCGAGCTAAAGTTGTAAGAACTTCGTTTATGTACTTAACCTTTGTTACCCTTGGGTTTGGTTTTGCACTTTACTTATTTATAGCATTTTGGATGCGAATTAAAGATTTATTATACACCAAACGAAGCTCAGTATTCGATTTATAACCTATGGCAAATCCCTTAGTAAAAGTATTTAGATCTAAAATTAATATTGCAATTATTCTTTTAATTGCCTTATTGTTTATTGGTGTTATAGGATTTAAAATAATGACCAATTACAGTTGGGTTGATTCCTTGTATATGACTGTAATTACAATTACCACGGTAGGCTTTGGTGAGGTTAAGCCCTTAGATTCCGAATCTAAAATATTTACTATATTCTTAATTTTAACAAGCGTAGTTATTGTAGGTTATGCTATTAAAGTGATTACAGAATATATTATTACCAAAAATGATCTTGAAGAACTAAAACAAAAAAAGATGCAAAAAAAGATTGATGCACTTTCAAACCATGTTATTATTTGTGGTTACGGAAGAAACGGAAAACAAGCAGCTAAAAAGCTCTTAGCTCATAAAAGGTCTTTTGTTGTTATTGAAGCAAAAAAGGAAACAGTTGATAAGCATCAAAGTGACATGGTGCCTTTTGTTCATGGAAACGCAAACGAAGACGAAATGCTTTTAAAAGCAGGAGTAGATAGAGCAAATTGTTTAATTTCAGCATTACCAAATGATTCCGATAATGTGTTTGTAGTACTATCTGCAAGACAAATTAATAAAGACATGCGTATTATAAGTCGCGCATCACAAGAAACCACCTATGGCAAATTAAAACTGGCTGGAGCTAATAATGTAATATTGCCAGATAAAATAGGAGGTGACCACATGGCATCCTTGGTTGTAGTTCCTGATTTGTTGGAGTTTATTGATAATCTCTCCATTATTGGTGAAACCAATATAAATATAGAAGAGGTTTCAGTAGAAAAACTATATAACACTTCAGAAATTAAAACTATAAGAGATCTGGATTTGCGTAAAAAAACAGGCTGTAATGTTATAGGTTTCAAAAACGAAAAAGGAGAGTACCTAATAAACCCAGAAGCGGAACTCAAATTAGTGCCTAATTCTAAAGTGATAGTTTTAGGACGACCAGAACAAATCCAGAAGCTAAATTCACTATATAATATAGAAGTAGAGTAGGCTTTTTGATAGCGAAACACAATGTTAAATTACCATTATACTTTAAAAACTCATTTTTTTTTAGCATCTTGCTAACTTAAACTAACGATTTTAATAAATTAAACTAACTAATAATTTTTAATTATGAAGAAATATTTTCTTTCAATATTTACTTTAATATTACCTCTTTTAACCTTTGCTCAAGAAGCAGAAAAAGGGCTAGACGAAAAAGTCAATGATGCTTTTATGCCAATTGCAACTTGGTGGGAAGGTTTTGTATTAACAACAGTGCCAATAGGTGAATACAATGTCCCTTTTGTTGTGATTTTATTGGTTGTTGGAGCAACTTTTTTTACAATTTACTTTAAGTTTCCAAGTATTACAAAATTTGGATTGGCAATTAACACTGTAAGAGGTAAGTATGATGATATTGATCATCCAGTAGTAGAACCAGCTTATGGTGACTCAACTCCAGGAGGTGATGCAATTGAAACTATTAGAGATGAAAGTCAAGAGGGAGAAGTATCGCATTTTCAAGCATTGGCAACAGCAGTTTCTGGAACCGTTGGTTTGGGAAATATCGCTGGTGTAGCAGTGGCAATTGCTTTAGGTGGTCCTGGAGCTACATTTTGGATGATTGTTTGTGGATTGATAGGTATGGCAACTAAGTTTGTTGAATGTACACTTGGTGTAAAATATAGAGATGTAGGTGAAGATGGAACAGTTTACGGTGGTCCAATGTATTATATGTCGAAAGGGCTAAAAGAAAGAGGTTTTACTGGAATTGGAAAAGTATTAGGAGTGTTATTTGCTATCTTGTGTGTAGGTGCATCGTTTGGTGGAGGAAATGCATTTCAATCAAACCAAGCTGCAGTCCAGTTGAGTTCTTTATTTGGGATGTCAGGAGGCGCAACAGGTTTAATCATAGGTGCTGTACTTGCTGTATTAGTAGGAATAGTAATTATTGGAGGAATAAAGAGAATAGCTAAAATCACAGAAAAAATAGTGCCTTTCATGGCTGGAATTTATGTATTAGCTGCACTTGTGATTATTTTCGCAAACTTTAGTTATATAGACGACGCTTTTGGATTAATATTTAAAGGAGCATTTACACCTATGGCTGGTCTTGGTGGTTTTGTTGGAGTAATTATTGTTGGTTTCCAACGTGCTGCTTTCTCAAACGAGGCAGGAGCGGGTTCTGCAGCAATTGCACATTCAGCTGTAAAAACTAAATACCCAGCATCTGAAGGTGTTGTGGCATTATTAGAGCCATTTATTGATACTGTTGTTATTTGTACAATGACGGCTTTAGTAATTATTTTCTTTAATATAGATGGAACTAACATGCAAAGTGTATTTGAGTATGGAGCCGTAGATGGAAGTAGTGTGATTTTGAACGGAGGTGGACAATTAGGAGGTGTAGATTTAACCTCTCAGGCCTTTGATTCTGTAATCCCAGGATTCTCATATATACTTACTATTGCAATTGTTTTATTTGCTTTTTCTACAATGATTTCTTGGTCTTATTATGGACTTCAATCTTGGAAATATTTATTCGGTAAAGGAAAAAGAGCTGATTTAGTTTACAAGCTTCTTTTCTTAATATTTGTTGTTATTGGAGCTGCTGCTACACTAGATGCGGTTATTAAATTCTCTGATGCAATGATACTAGCTTTAGTATTCCCTAATATGATAGGTCTGTTCTTCTTATTCCCTAAGGTAAGAGAAGAAATGACTAAGTATCTTTCGGCAATTAGGAGTAATAAAGAATAAGCCAAACTAAAATATTATGAAAAAATCCCATTTCAAGTTCACAAAAGGACAACGAAGTGGGATTTTTTTATTGTTGTTAATCATTTTTATTATGCAAAGTCTATATTATTTTGTAGACTTCTCTTCTAAAGATGTATCTGTTAACAAGGATGAATTAAATGCATTCCAGAACGAAATAGACTCGTTGCGATTGGTTGAAATAGAATCGCAGCAAACCAAAATATTTCCATTCAATCCAAATTATATTACCGATTATAAAGGGTACACTCTAGGAATGACTCCTGATGAAATAGATAGGCTATTAAAATTTCGAGAACAGAACAAATGGGTGAATTCAGTAAAACAATTTCAAGATGTTACTAAGGTTTCCGATTCTTTATTAAATAGTATATCGCCATATTTTAAATTCCCAGAATGGGTCACAAACCCTAAACCAATTTCTAGTTTTAAATATCAAAATAATGCACCTAAAACATTTACACAAAAAACAGATTTAAATACAGCAACAGCAAAACAATTACAGAGAATTAATGGGATTGGAGAAAAATTATCAGATAGAATTATTAAGTTTAGAAATAAGTTCGAAGGTGGTTTTATTGAAGACGTTCAGTTACAAGATGTCTATGGAATTTCTCCTGAAGTTTTACAAAGATTGTTAAACGAGTTTACAGTAAAAACACCAAGACAAATAAAAAAGATTAGCCTAAACACTGCTTCTATTGAACAGCTTGTGACTATTCAACATATAGACTACGAGATTGCTTACGAAATTTTAGACCAAAGAACCTTAAGAGAAGGATTTAAATCTTTGTACGAATTAACCAAAGTAAAAAACTTTCCAGTAGATAAAATTGAGATAATTAAATTATATTTGACACTCAATTAATAAGTACCAATTACATAGCTATGAATTTTAATTATAGTGAAGAGCAATTACTAATTGCAGCTTCAGCTAAAGATTTTTCAGAACAATATATTAGACCCAATATTATGGAATGGGATGAAGCTCAAATTTTCCCCGTTGAGGTTTTTAAAAAAGCTGGAGAAATGGGTTTTATGGGCGTTTTTGTAGATGAAAAATATGGAGGCTCAGGACTTGGATATCATGAATATATTGCCATTATAGAAGAAATCTCGAAAGTCGACCCTTCAATAGGATTATCAGTAGCAGCTCATAATTCGCTTTGTACTGGTCATATTTATTATTTTGGAAATGAAGCACAAAAACAAAAATGGTTGCCAAAACTAACATCGGCCGAATGGATTGGTGCTTGGGGGTTAACTGAACATAATACAGGAAGTGATGCTGGAGGAATGAATACTACAGCTGTTAAAGATGGAGACTATTATGTGCTTAATGGCGCAAAGAATTTTATTACTCATGGAAAAAGTGGTGATGTTGCTGTAATAATAGCAAGAACAGGAGATAAAGGTGATTCTCGTGGAATGTCTGCTTTTGTGATAGAAAAAGGCACACCAGGATTTACTTCTGGAAAGAAAGAAGATAAATTAGGAATGCGTGCAAGTGAAACAGCTGAACTGGTGTTTGATAATTGTCGTATACATAAAGATAATATGTTAGGAGAAGAAGGCGAAGGATTTATTCAATCATTAAAAGTATTGGATGGTGGACGAATATCCATTGGAGCTTTATCTCTAGGGATAGCAAAAGGAGCCTATGAAGCATCCTTAAAATATTCTAAAGAACGCCACCAATTCGGTAAGCCAATTTCTAGTTTTCAAGGTATTTCATTTAAGTTAGCAGATATGGCTACCGAAATTGAAGCCTCTGAATTATTGTTGCATAAAGCAGCTTCAAAGAAAAATGCAGGCGAACGTATGACAACCATTGGAGCAATGTCTAAAATGTACGCAAGTGAAGTATGTGTAAAAGTTGCTAACGATGCAGTTCAAATTCACGGAGGTTATGGGTATACCAAAGAGTTTCCTGTAGAAAAATTTTATAGAGATTCTAAGTTATGTACTATTGGAGAGGGTACTACAGAAATTCAAAAATTAGTCATAGCCAGAAATATTTTAAAATAAAATATAATTGCATTTGTAGTTTTATAATAAATTATATATTTGCAATCCAAAAATTCTAAAAGAGAGGAGGTTAAGACACTATGTTAATAATACCAATTAAAGAAGGAGAAAATATAGATAGAGCACTTAAGCGTTTTAAGAGAAAGTTTGATAAAACTGGAACTAAGCGTATGTTGCAAACGCGTAAGCAGTTTACGAAACCTTCAGTTGCACGTAGAGCTCAAATTCAAAAAGCGCAATACATTCAAAGGTTAAGAGATTCAGAAGAAGTCTAAAGCCTAAAAAACTAATACTTAAAAACCCACAATTTACATTGTGGGTTTTTTTTATACATAATATGTATGGTACTTTAAAGTTTTGTACTTTTAAACAACCTAAAATTTAAAAATGTCCTTATCGTCTTTTAATGATTATCTTTTATTAGAGAAGAAATACTCAAAGCATACCGTTAATGCTTATACTAAGGACTTGAAAGACTTCACAAAATTTAATTACGAAACTTTTAATCAAGAAAACATAGATAAAGCAAACTATTCGCAAATTAGAAGCTGGATTATTAGTTTGGTAGATTCTGGTTTAGAAAACAGAACTGTAAATAGAAAAGTATCATCATTAAATTCGTATTATAAATTTTTAATAAAGACTGAAGTAGTTAAGGCGAACCCATTATCAAAGCATAAAGCACTTAAGGTTAGTAAAAAAGTTCAAATTCCTTTTTCTAAAAACGAAGTGAACATGGTACTAGATGAATTCAATTTTGATAATTCATTTGAGGGTATAAGGAACAAGTTAATTATCGAATTGTTTTACTCCACAGGAATTAGACGTATAGAGTTAGTGCAATTACAATTAAAAGATGTTGATGAAGCCAATAAAACACTTAAAGTTTTAGGAAAGAGAAATAAGGAGCGCTATTTACCGTTATTAGAATCGGTACTTGATACAATTAGGGCTTATATTAGTGAGAGAAATAAACTAGAAACAATCGTGAATAAAGAAACCTTATTTCTAACCAAAAAAGGTCATAAAGTTTATGAAACTCTTGTTTACAGAATAATAAATAACTATTTTAGTAAGGCATCTACTAAGGTAAAAAAGAGTCCGCATATATTAAGGCATTCATTTGCAACTCACTTACTAAATCAAGGTGCCGATTTAAATGCTGTTAAAGAACTGCTTGGGCATTCCAGTTTAGCTGCTACTCAAGTATATACTCATAATAGTATTGCCGAACTAAAAAAAGTATATGCAAAATCACATCCAAGAAATAAATAAACACTACAAATATTGTCTAACTAAAAAAATAGAATATGAAAGTAAACACGCAATCAGTTAACTTTAATGCAGACCAAAAATTAATAGACTTTATTCAAAAACGAATGGACAAGTTAGAAATGTATTATGATAAAGTCATAAAATCTGATGTATTTCTAAAAGTTGAAAACACAAGTGGTAAAGAAAATAAGATATTTGAAGCTAAGGTACATGTACCAGGAGATAGTTTCGTTGTAAAAAAACAATGTAAAACATTTGAAGAAGGCACAGATATGGCTGTTGCATCACTACAAAGACAGCTAAAAAAACGAAAAGAAAAATTAAGAACATATTTATAGAGAAAATTTCTCGAAAAATGTTTTGATTAAAAAAAAATATATATACATTTGCAGTCCGTTAGAAATAGCGGACTTTTTGTTGCGTTAAAAACAACAAATTAAGCCGATGTAGCTCAGCTGGCTAGAGCAGCTGATTTGTAATCAGCAGGTCGTGGGTTCGAGTCCCTCCATCGGCTCAAGTTCTTTTAAAGACTGATGATTTTTTATAATTGGGGAGATACTCAAGCGGCCAACGAGGACAGACTGTAAATCTGTTGGTTTTCACCTTCGCAGGTTCGAATCCTGCTCTCCCCACTTTTTAAAGGATTTAAAAAAAAATTGCGGGAGTAGCTCAGTTGGTAGAGCGTCAGCCTTCCAAGCTGAATGTCGCCGGTTCGAACCCGGTCTCCCGCTCTAATTTTTTTTGGCCGGTGTAGCTCAGGGGTAGAGCGTTTCCTTGGTAAGGAAGAGGTCACGGGTTCAAATCCCGTCATTGGCTCTTATAAAGATTTAAAAATTTTGAACACTAATATTATTATATAACTAAGATTAAATTTTAAATCATGGCAAAGGAAACTTTCGATCGTTCCAAACCGCACTTAAATATAGGTACAATTGGGCACGTTGATCACGGAAAAACAACTTTAACTGCAGCTATTACATCTGTATTAGCTAACGCAGGATTATCTGAAGCGAGAGCATTCGATTCGATCGATAACGCTCCTGAAGAAAAAGAAAGAGGTATTACAATTAATACATCACACGTTGAGTATTCAACAGCTAATCGTCACTATGCGCACGTAGACTGTCCAGGTCACGCGGATTATGTAAAGAACATGGTAACTGGTGCTGCTCAAATGGATGGAGCTATATTAGTAGTTGCTGCTACTGATGGTCCAATGCCACAAACTCGTGAGCATATCCTTTTAGGACGTCAGGTAGGAATTCCTCGTATTGTTGTTTTCTTAAACAAAGTTGATATGGTGGATGATGAAGAGCTTTTAGAATTAGTAGATATGGAAGTTAGAGATTTATTAAACTTCTACGAATATGATGGAGACAATGGTCCTGTTATTTCTGGTTCTGCTTTAGGAGCTTTAAATGGTGAGCAAAAATGGGTTGATACCGTTATGGAGTTAATGGAAGCTGTAGATAGCTGGATTGAATTGCCTAAGCGTGATGTTGATAAGGATTTCTTAATGCCAATCGAGGATGTATTCTCAATTACAGGTCGTGGTACTGTTGCAACTGGTCGTATTGAAACTGGTGTAGCTAATACAGGAGATCCTGTAGATATTATTGGTATGGGAGCTGAAAAATTAACATCTACTATTACAGGAGTTGAAATGTTCCGTAAGATATTAGATAGAGGTGAAGCTGGAGATAACGTTGGTATCTTATTAAGAGGTATTGAAAAAACTGATATCCGTAGAGGTATGGTTATCTGTAAGCAAGGATCTGTAACTCCACATGCTAAATTTAAAGCTGAGGTTTATATACTTAAAAAAGAAGAAGGTGGACGTCATACTCCATTCCATAACAACTACCGTCCACAGTTCTACGTACGTACAACTGATGTAACAGGAAATATTAATTTACCTGATGGAGTTGAAATGGTAATGCCTGGAGATAACTTAACAATTACTGTTGATTTACACCAGCCAATTGCAATGAACGTAGGTTTGCGTTTCGCTATCCGTGAAGGTGGTAGAACAGTTGGAGCTGGCCAGGTTACTGAGATTTTAGACTAATTTAAGTTAATAAATATTAAGTTAAGGTATTCCGATTTTTTCGGAATACCTTGACTTATATTTACGGGTTTAGCTCAGTTGGTAGAGCACTGGTCTCCAAAACCAGGTGTCGGGAGTTCGAGTCTCTCAACCCGTGCAAAAAAAAAATAAAAACAAATGGCAGGAATAGTAAATTATATTAAAGAATCTTTTGGAGAGCTTAAAAATAATGTAAGCTGGACTCCTTGGTCAGAAGCACAAAGCTTAACAGTATTGGTTGCTGTGTTTTCTATTATTTTTTCTCTGGCTATTTGGGGAGTAGATACAGTTTTTAGCAGAGTTATAAAGGCATATTTTAATTGGATTTAAAAACATTTTGAGAATGTCTGAGAGTGTTGAAAAAAAATGGTACGTTGTAAGGGCAGTAAGCGGTCAAGAAAACAAAATCAAAAATTACATCGAAAACGAAATTGCTAGATTAGGTCTAAGCGATTTTGTTGATCAAGTTTTGGTGCCAACCGAGAGAGTGATTCAAATACGTAATGGGAAAAAAGTACATAAAGAAAAAGTTTTTTTTCCAGGCTACATTATGATTCAGGCAAACTTAAGTGGAGAGATTCCCCATATAATTAAATCTATTACTAATGTAATTGGATTTTTAGGAGAAACAAAAGGAGGAGACCCTGTACCGTTAAGACAATCTGAAGTAAACAGAATGTTAGGTAAGGTTGATGAATTAGCTGTAGAAGCTGATGCAAATGTTGCGATACCTTTCACAAAAGGAGAAACTGTAAAAGTAATTGATGGACCATTTAATGGATTTGATGGTACTATTGAAAATATAAATGAAGAAAAGCGTAAGTTAGAAGTAATGGTAAAGATTTTTGGAAGAAAAACACCATTAGAATTAAGCTATATGCAAGTAGAAAAAGTATAATAATTGTTACACTATATATGTATGTTCTTGAGCTTCCAACTTTAAGAGACATACAAAACTAAATTATTAAAAATGGCAAAAGAATTAGGTAAAGTAGTTAAGTTACAAGTTCGGGGAGGTGCTGCGAATCCGTCGCCACCGGTTGGACCCGCTTTAGGTGCTGCTGGAGTTAACATCATGGAGTTCTGTAAGCAATTTAATGCTAGAACCCAAGACAAGCCTGGTAAAGTATTACCAGTTGTTATCTCTGTTTATAAAGACAAATCATTTGACTTTGTAATCAAAACTCCTCCAGCTGCAGTACAATTATTAGAAGCGGCCAAGGTGAAAAAAGGTTCAGGCGAACCAAACCGAAAAAAAGTAGCTAAAGTTTCTTGGGATCAAGTTAAAACTATTGCTGAAGACAAGATGGTAGATTTAAATGCATTTACTATAGAATCAGCAATGAAAATGGTTGCGGGAACTGCAAGATCTATGGGTATAACTGTTAAAGGTGGTGAAGCACCTAATTAACCTAAAAAGATTTTAAAATGGCAAAATTAACAAGAAAACAAAAAGAAGCTGTTGCTAAAATAGAAAAAGGAAGACTTTATTCTGTTGATGAGGCATCAGTATTAATAAAAGAAATCACCAATGCAAAGTTTGACGCATCAGTAGATTTAGCTGTTCGTTTAGGTGTAGATCCTAGAAAAGCTAACCAAATGGTAAGAGGCGTTGTGTCACTTCCACATGGTACTGGTAAAGACGTTAAAGTTTTAGCATTAGTAACTCCAGACAAAGAAGTGGAAGCTAAAGAAGCTGGAGCTGATTATGTTGGTTTAGACGAGTACCTTGATAAAATTAAAGGTGGTTGGACAGACGTAGATGTAATCATTACTATGCCAAGCGTTATGGGTAAATTAGGTCCTTTAGGACGTGTATTAGGTCCAAGAGGTTTAATGCCTAACCCAAAAACAGGTACTGTAACTATGGATGTTGCAAAAGCTGTTGGTGAAGTAAAAGCTGGAAAAATTGACTTTAAAGTTGATAAAACAGGTATTGTACATGCAGCAATTGGAAAAGCATCTTTTAGTGCTGATAAAATTGCAGGTAATGCACAAGAATTACTTACAACATTAATGAAACTTAAACCAACTGCATCAAAAGGGACTTACGTAAAAAGCATTTTTATGTCAAGTACAATGAGTCCTAGTGTTGCAATTGATCCAAAAATAGGTTAAGCAGTAAAACTTTTTATTATGACAAGAGAAGAAAAATCACAAGTAATTGAAGAGTTAACTGCTCAATTATCCGAAAACGCAAATATTTATTTAGCAGATATTTCTGGATTAGATGCAGGAACTACTTCAAACTTACGTCGTGCTTGTTTTAAAGCAAACGTGAAGTTAGCAGTTGTAAAAAACACCTTGCTTGAAAAAGCAATGGATGCTTCAGATAAAGAATTTGGAGAATTACCTTCTATATTAAAAGGAAATACTTCAGTTATGTATTCTGAAACTGGAAACGCACCAGCTAAAGTAATTAAAGCTTTTAGAAAAAAATCAGAAAAGCCTCTATTAAAAGGAGCTTTTATTGAAGAAGCAATTTACTTAGGTGACGACCAATTAGATATGTTGGTAGATATTAAATCTAGAGAAGAACTTATTGGAGATATTATTGGATTATTACAATCTCCTGCTAAGAACGTTGTTTCAGCGCTTAAATCTGGAGGAGGTAAATTATCAGGTATTTTACAAACACTATCTCAAAAAGAGGGATAGTATAAAAATGTACGCACTTTTTACAAAATAAATTAAATTACAAAATTATTAAAACGATAGAAAAATGGCAGATTTAAAAGATTTCGCAGAACAGTTAGTAAACTTAACAGTAAAAGAGGTTAACGAATTAGCTGGTATATTAAAAGAAGAGTATGGTATTGAGCCTGCTGCTGCAGCTGTTGCTGTTGCTGCTGGTGGTGCAACTGCTGGTGAAGACGCTGGTGAAGCACAAACCGAATTTGACGTAATCCTTAAAGCAGCTGGTGGTTCTAAATTAGCAGTTGTAAAACTTGTTAAAGAATTAACTGGTTTAGGATTAAAAGATGCTAAAGAATTAGTTGATGGTGCACCAAAAGCAATTAAAGAAGGTGTTGCTAAAGACGAAGCAGAAGCATTAAAAGCTCAGTTAGAAGAAGCAGGAGCTGAGGTTGAGCTTAAGTAAGCTTAACTAACCTACAAAATATGGTTTAGGTCTAGAGAAATGCTCTCTATGACCTAGACCCTTTTGTGTATATAAACGTTATGTGCACGTAAAATTATTTTTTAATCAAAATTTCGTCCGTCGATGTTAGCAACTAAAGCTGAAAGATTAAATTTCTCATCTATTGTAAATAGAACAGAATATCCTGATTTCCTGGATATTCAGATTAAATCCTTCCAGGATTTTTTCCAGTTAGAGACAAAATCAGAAGAAAGGGGTGATGAAGGGTTATATAACACCTTCATGGAAAACTTCCCGATTACAGATACACGTAATCAATTTGTCTTGGAGTTTTTGGATTATTTTATTGATCCACCAAGATACACCATAGAAGAATGTATTGAAAGAGGACTTACTTATAGCGTTCCGTTAAAAGCAAGACTTAAATTATATTGTACTGATCCTGAACATGAGGATTTCGAGACCATTGTTCAAGATGTTTATTTGGGTACAATTCCGTACATGACGCCAAGTGGTACATTCTGTATTAATGGTGCTGAACGTGTGGTTGTATCACAATTACACAGGTCTCCAGGTGTATTCTTTGGACAATCTTTCCATGCTAACGGTACAAAATTATATTCAGCTAGAGTAATTCCTTTTAAAGGATCTTGGATAGAATTTGCTACAGATATTAACTCTGTAATGTATGCATACATCGATAGAAAGAAAAAATTACCTGTAACAACCCTTTTCCGTGCCATTGGATTTGAACGTGATAAAGATATCCTTGAGATATTTGACCTTGCTGAAGAAGTAAAGGTTTCAAAATCTGGACTAAAAAAAGTAATTGGTCGCAAACTAGCTGCACGTGTACTTAATACATGGCATGAAGATTTTGTGGATGAAGATACAGGAGAAGTAGTATCTATCGAAAGAAACGAGATTGTTTTAGATCGTGATACTGTTTTAGATAAAGAAAATATTGAAGAAATTCTTGAAGCTGGGGTTAAAACTATTCTTTTACATAAAGAAGATGGCCAATCGGGAGATTATGCAATTATCCATAACACACTTCAAAAAGACCCTACTAACTCTGAAAAAGAAGCAGTAGAACATATTTACCGTCAATTGCGTAATGCTGAGCCGCCAGATGAGGAAACAGCACGTGGTATTATTGACAAGCTATTCTTTAGTGATCAACGCTATAACTTAGGTGAAGTTGGTCGTTATAGAATGAACAAGAAATTACAGTTAGATATTGGAATGGATAAGCAAGTGCTTACTAAAGAAGATATCATAACTATTATAAAATACTTAATCGAGTTAATTAATTCTAAAGCAGAGATTGATGATATTGATCACTTATCTAATCGTCGTGTACGTACAGTTGGTGAACAATTATCTTCTCAATTTGGTGTTGGTTTAGCACGTATGGCACGTACTATTCGTGAACGTATGAATGTTCGTGATAACGAAGTATTTACACCAATCGATTTGATTAATGCGAAGACATTGTCTTCTGTAATTAACTCATTTTTTGGAACAAACCAGTTATCTCAGTTTATGGATCAAACAAATCCGTTAGCAGAGATTACTCATAAACGTCGTTTATCGGCTTTAGGACCTGGAGGTTTATCACGTGAGAGAGCAGGTTTTGAGGTTCGTGACGTTCATTATACACACTACGGACGTTTATGCCCTATTGAAACGCCTGAAGGACCAAATATTGGGTTGATTTCTTCACTTTCAGTATATGCAAAAGTTAATGCTTTAGGCTTTTTAGAAACGCCATATAGAAAAGTAGAGAAGGGTGTTGTAGACATTAAAAACACACCTGTATATCTAAGTGCCGAGGAAGAAGAAAATATGATGATTGCTCAAGCAACTGTAAAGGTTGATGACACTGGTAAAATTTTAGATGAAAAAGTAATTGCTCGTCAAGAAGGTGATTTTCCTGTAATCGACCCATTAACCGTTGATTATACAGATGTTGCTCCAAACCAAATTACATCAATTTCGGCATCTTTAATTCCATTCTTAGAACATGATGATGCAAACCGTGCTTTGATGGGATCAAACATGATGCGTCAAGCAGTACCATTATTACGTCCAGAATCTCCAATTGTTGGAACTGGATTGGAGCGCCAAGTAGCGTCAGATTCTAGAGTATTGATAAATGCTCAAGGAAAAGGAGTTGTAGAATATGTAGATGCAAACGAAATTGTAATTAAATATAGTCGTACAGAAGAAGAAGCTATGGTTAGTTTCGATACAGATACGGTAACATATCCTTTAACAAAGTTTAGAAAAACGAATCAAGGAACTTCTGTTAACCTAAAAGCAATTGTTAAAAAAGGAGATAAAGTAACTAAAGGACAAGTATTGTGTGAAGGTTATGCTACTCAAAGTGGAGAATTGGCTTTAGGAAGAAACATGAAAGTTGCTTTCATGCCTTGGAAAGGGTATAACTTTGAAGATGCGATTGTAATTTCAGAGAAAGTCGTTAGGGAAGATGTATTTACATCTATTCATATCGATGAGTATTCTTTGGAAGTAAGAGATACAAAACTTGGAAACGAAGAACTTACCAATGATATTCCTAATGTTTCAGAAGAGGCTACAAAAGACCTTGATGAGCATGGAATGATTCGCGTTGGTGCTGAAATTAAACCAGGAGATATCCTTATAGGTAAGATTACACCTAAAGGAGAAAGTGATCCTACACCAGAAGAAAAATTACTACGTGCTATTTTTGGAGATAAAGCTGGAGATGTAAAAGATGCATCTCTAAAAGCGTCACCTTCATTACATGGTGTAGTTATAGATAAGAAATTATTTGCAAGAGCAATTAAAGATAAGCGTAAAAGAGCTCAAGATAAAGAGGATATTGCTCAACTTGAAGCTGTTTACGATAAAAAGTTTGATGACTTAATTGAAGTTTTAATTGAAAAGCTTTTTGCTATAGTTGCTGGAAAAACTGCTCAAGGTGTATTTAACGATTTAGGAGAAGAGGTTTTCCCTAAAGGAAAGAAGTTTACTTTAAAAATGTTAAATGCTGTAGATGATTACGCGCATTTAGTTTCAGGTAAATGGACTACAGATGAAAAGACTAATAAGTTAGTTGCAGATTTAATCCACAATTATAAGATTAAGGAAAATGACCTTCAAGGGTCTCTTAGACGTGAGAAATTTACAATTTCTGTAGGTGATGAATTACCAGCAGGAATCATAAAACTAGCGAAAGTTTACATTGCTAAAAAACGTAAACTAAAAGTTGGAGATAAAATGGCAGGACGTCACGGTAACAAAGGTATTGTTGCACGAATCGTTCGTCAAGAAGATATGCCTTTCTTAGAAGATGGAACACCAGTCGATATTGTATTAAATCCACTTGGTGTACCTTCTCGTATGAATATTGGTCAGATTTATGAAACAGTATTAGGATGGGCAGGACAAAAATTAGATCGTAAGTATGCAACACCAATTTTTGATGGTGCAACAATCGACCAAATTAATGGGTTTACAGATGAAGCTGGAATTCCTAGATATGGTCATACTTATCTTTATGATGGAGGTACAGGGTCTCGTTTCGATCAACCAGCAACCGTTGGTGTTATCTACATGTTAAAACTAGGACATATGGTTGATGATAAGATGCATGCACGTTCAATTGGACCATACTCATTAATTACGCAACAGCCTCTTGGTGGTAAAGCACAGTTTGGTGGACAGCGTTTTGGAGAAATGGAAGTATGGGCACTTGAAGCTTATGGAGCATCAGCAACGTTAAGAGAAATCTTAACAGTAAAATCTGATGATGTAATTGGTAGAGCTAAAACTTACGAAGCAATCGTAAAAGGCGAACCAATGCCAGAACCTGGACTACCAGAATCTTTCAACGTATTAATGCACGAATTGAAAGGTCTTGGATTAGACATAAGATTAGAAGAATAAATTAGTTAACAGTTTTCAGTACATAGTTTAACTGCGTACTGAAGGCTGAAAACTGAAGACTTAAAAGAACATGGCAAGAAAACAAGATAAGAATACAGTACAGAGGTTTAGTAAAATCTCAATTGGTTTAGCATCTCCAGAGTCTATTTTGGCTGCATCTCGAGGAGAAGTTTTAAAACCTGAAACTATTAACTATAGAACACATAAACCAGAACGTGACGGTTTATTTTGTGAGCGTATTTTTGGTCCTGTAAAGGATTACGAATGTGCTTGTGGTAAATATAAACGCATACGTTACAAAGGCATTGTTTGTGACCGTTGTGGTGTAGAAGTAACAGAAAAGAAAGTACGTCGTGATCGTGTAGGGCACATTAACCTTGTTGTACCTGTAGCACATATTTGGTATTTCCGTTCTTTACCTAACAAAATAGGTTATTTACTTGGATTACCATCTAAGAAATTAGACATGATTATCTATTATGAGCGTTATGTAGTAATCCAACCAGGAAATGCTAAAAATGCCGAAGGAGAACCTGTTCAAAAAATGGATTTCTTAACAGAAGAAGAATATTTAAACATTCTTGAAACACTTCCACAAGAAAACCAATATTTAGATGATACAGACCCAGAGAAGTTTATTGCTAAAATGGGAGCTGAATGTTTAATTGAATTGTTATCAAGAATTAATCTTGATGAACTGTCATTTGAACTTCGTCATAAAGCAAATACTGAAACATCAAAACAACGTAAAACGGAAGCTTTAAAGCGTTTACAAGTTGTTGAAGCATTTAGAGAAGCTAACTTGAATCGTGAAAATCATCCTTCATGGATGATTGTCAAGGCAGTTCCTGTAATTCCACCAGAATTGCGTCCATTAGTGCCACTTGATGGTGGTCGTTTTGCAACGTCTGATTTAAATGATTTATATCGTCGCGTAATTATACGTAATAATCGACTTAAGAGATTGGTTGAAATAAAAGCACCAGAAGTTATTTTGCGTAATGAAAAGCGTATGTTACAAGAATCTGTAGATTCATTATTTGATAACACACGTAAATCATCAGCAGTAAAAACGGATTCTAATAGACCATTAAAATCGTTATCAGATTCACTTAAAGGTAAGCAAGGTCGTTTCCGTCAAAACTTACTTGGTAAACGTGTTGATTATTCTGCGCGTTCGGTAATTGTTGTTGGGCCAGAATTAAAATTATTTGAATGTGGATTGCCAAAAAATATGGCAGCCGAGTTATACAAACCTTTTGTAATTAGAAAACTAATTGAAAGAGGAATTGTTAAAACGGTAAAATCTGCAAAGAAAATTATAGATAAAAAAGAGCCTGTAGTTTGGGATATCTTAGAGAATGTTTTAAAAGGGCATCCAGTTCTTTTAAATCGTGCTCCTACGCTTCACAGACTTGGTATTCAAGCTTTCCAACCAAAATTAATTGAAGGAAAAGCAATTCAGTTACATCCGTTAGTATGTACTGCATTTAATGCCGATTTCGATGGTGACCAGATGGCTGTACATTTACCATTAGGTCCAGAAGCTATTTTGGAGTGTCAATTATTAATGTTGGCGTCTCATAATATTTTAAATCCTGCAAATGGGTCTCCTGTAACTGTACCATCTCAAGATATGGTACTTGGTCTTTATTATATGACTAAGTTAAGAAAGTCGACAAAAGATGTGAAGGTTGTTGGAGAAGGGTTAACATTCTATTCTCCAGAAGAGGTTGTTATTGCTTATAATGAAAATAAAGCTGATCTTAATGCTGCTATTAAAGTTAGAACTAAAGATTTTAATGAAGCAGGTGAATTAGTAAATCAAATTGTAGAAACTACTGTTGGACGTGTATTATTTAACGATAAAGTCCCTGAAGTAGCTGGATATATTAATGAAGTATTAACTAAAAAATCTCTTAGAGATATTATTGGTGATATTTTAAAAGCTACTAGTGTTCCTGAAACAGCAGTGTTCTTGGATGAAATTAAAACCTTAGGGTATAAGTTTGCATTCCAAGGCGGATTATCGTTTAGTTTAGGTGATATTATTATTCCACCAGAAAAGCAGACCATGATTGACGCTGCAAATAAGCAAGTAGATGGTATTAGAGCTAACTATAACATGGGACTTATAACAAATAACGAACGTTATAACCAGGTTATTGATATTTGGACGTCTACAAATGCTGAGTTGACAGAATTGTCCATGAAGCGTATTCGTGAAGACCAACAAGGGTTTAACTCGGTATTTATGATGCTTGACTCTGGAGCTCGTGGATCTAAAGAACAGATTCGTCAGTTAACAGGAATGCGTGGATTAATGGCGAAACCTAAAAAATCAACTGCAGGTGGTGGAGAGATTATTGAAAACCCAATTCTTTCTAACTTTAAAGAAGGACTTTCAATTCTAGAATACTTTATCTCTACTCACGGTGCTCGTAAAGGTCTTGCCGATACTGCACTTAAAACAGCTGATGCTGGTTATTTAACACGTCGTTTGGTTGATGTATCTCAAGATGTTATTGTAAATGAAGAAGATTGTGGTACGTTAAGAGGTATTAATGTTGAACCATTAAAGAAAAACGAAGAAGTTGTTGAAACTTTAGAAGATAGAATAGTTGGTCGTACATCATTATATGATGTTCATGACCCTTTAACCGATGAGCTTTTAGTTGAAGCAGGAGGTCATATTTCTGACGATGTTGCTAAGAAAATCGAAAACTCACCTATTGATGCTGTAGAAGTACGTTCGCCATTAACTTGTGAAGCTAAGAAAGGTATATGTACTCAATGTTATGGTCGAAACCTTGCTACTGGTAAAATGGTACAGCGTGGTGAAGCTGTAGGAGTTGTTGCAGCTCAATCTATTGGAGAACCTGGAACACAGTTAACGCTTCGTACATTCCACGTAGGTGGTATTGCTGGAAACATTTCAGAAGAGAACAAGTTATTTGTAAAATTTGATGGTAAGGCAGAGATTGAAGATCTTAAAACTGTTAAAGGAGAAGATGGAGAAGGTAATATTGTAGATATTGTAATTTCAAGAACATCAGAGATTAAACTTATTGATGAGAAGACAGGAATTACTTTAAGTACTAACAACATTCCTTATGGTTCCTCCATTTTTGTTAAAAATGGTCAGAAACTAAAAGCTAATGATGTGGTATGCCAATGGGATCCATATAACGGTGTAATTATTTCGGAATTTGCTGGAAAAGTAAGATATGAAAATATTGAGCAAGGTGTTACATATCAGGTGGAAATTGATGAACAAACAGGTTTCCAAGAAAAAGTAATATCTGAATCTAGAAATAAAAAACTTATTCCAACACTTCATATTGAAGATTCTAAAGGAGAAACAATACGTTCATACAACTTACCAGTTGGAGCGCATTTAATGATTGATGATGGAGATAAGATTAATATTGGAAAAATCTTAGTGAAGATTCCTCGTAAATCTGCGAAAGCTGGTGATATTACTGGTGGTTTACCTCGTGTAACAGAATTGTTCGAAGCACGTAACCCATCAAACCCAGCTGTTGTAAGTGCTATAGATGGTGTGGTTTCTTTTGGTAAAATTAAAAGAGGTAACCGTGAGATTATAGTTGAGTCTAAGCTAGGAGATATTAAAAAATACTTAGTGAAATTATCTAATCAAATTCTTGTACAAGAAAACGATTTTGTTAAGGCTGGTATGCCATTATCTGATGGATCGATTACTCCTAACGATATTTTAAATATTAAAGGCCCATCTGCAGTGCAACAATACTTAGTAAATGAAGTACAAGAAGTATATCGTTTGCAAGGTGTGAAAATTAATGACAAGCACTTCGAGGTTGTTGTAAGACAAATGATGCGTAAAGTTAGGATTCAGGATTCAGGAGACACTATTTTCTTAGAAGATCAATTAGTTCATAAATCAGACTTTATTACTGAAAATGATGAAATCTTTGGAAAGAAAGTGGTTGAAGATTCTGGAGATTCTGAAAACTTAAAAGCTGGACAAATAATTACGTCTAGAGAATTAAGAGATGAAAATTCATTGTTACGTCGTGAAGATAAGAACCTAGTTGTAGCTCGTGATGCAAATTCAGCAACAGCAACACCAATTCTTCAAGGAATTACAAGAGCATCACTTCAAACAAAATCATTTATATCGGCAGCATCCTTCCAAGAAACGACTAAAGTTTTAAATGAAGCAGCAGTAGCTGGCAAAGTAGATTCGCTTGAAGGACTTAAAGAAAACGTAATTGTTGGACATAAAATTCCTGCAGGAACTGGACTTAGGCATTACGAAAACATTATCGTAGGTTCTAAAGAAGAGTTTGACGAAATGATGCAAGCTAAGCAAGAAATGAATTATAACTAAATATAAAATTCCCGCTCTTGCGGGATTTTTTTTTAAATATTAATATTATGGCAGAAAATAAAAACAACCCAAAGCAAGGTCAAATTAATATAGAATTGGATGAAAAAATTGCAGAAGGAACTTACTCAAACCTAGCAATAATTAATCATTCGGTATCTGAGTTTGTGTTAGATTTTGTTAGCATTATGCCTGGGACTCCAAAGAGCAAAGTGAAATCGAGAATTATTTTAACACCACAACACGCTAAACGTTTAGTAAAAGCTTTAGGCGATAATGTGCATCGTTTTGAAAAAGCACATGGTGAAATAAAGGATTACGAGAAAACGCCAATGCCATTAAACTTTGGACCGACAGGACAAGCATAAAAAAAGCCCTTTGTATTCACAAAGGGCTTTTTTTATGCTTACTAGCTTACTTTTCTTTTCATATTATTTAATGAATATTGTAATGCTCCAGAAGGGCACTTATTTATTTGTTCAATAATTCGTTTGGATTTTGTTCCGTCTAAATTAATCCATGGTATCACAGAGGTCCTAAAAACTTGAGATAGTTCTTTAGCACACTTTTCAGCGTGAATGCATTTACAAGGTTCGAAGGTTACTGTAATGTCTTCATTACTGAAGATGTTGTCTTGAGTTTCCATAAGTAGTTCACGTTTGGGGTTATGAATCTATTTTAAATGTATAAACACTAAATGCTAAGTATTTAAATGATCGTTGAAATGTACGATAATTACGATTAAAAACAAATATATGTTGATTTTTTAGACGAATAGCATTTTAGCTATATCACAATAATATGATAACTCACTGATTTTTAGCTGTATTCAGAAGTTAAATGGAATTTTATACTTGGATATTTCTGTTGGGTCATTTGCAATGAGAACATAGAATCAGCTAGAAATACGAGTTGATTTTGTTTGTCTTTTGCTAAAAAACGTTGTTTTACACGTAAAAATTCTTTAAACTCCTCATTATTTTTATCTGTTGGTTCTACCCAACAGGCTTTATGTACATTCAAGTTTTCATAGGTGCACTTAGCTCCATATTCGTGTTCAAGTCTGTATTGTATCACTTCATATTGTAGTGCGCCAACTGTTCCAATTACTTTTCGTCCATTTAAATCAAGTGTAAATAATTGCGCAACACCTTCGTCCATCAATTGGTCAATACCTTTATAAAGTTGTTTAGATTTCATAGGGTCAGCATTATTAATATACCTAAAATGTTCTGGAGAAAAACTTGGAACCCCTTTATAATTTAAAACCTCTCCCTCGGTAAGTGTATCTCCAATTTTAAATGTTCCAGTGTCCTGTAACCCAACAATATCTCCGGGATATGATATATCCACAATTTCTTTTTTCTCTGCAAAAAAAGCATTAGGACTTGAGAATTTCACCTTTTTATTATGTCTCACATGCAAATAAGGCTTGTTTCTTTCAAAAGTTCCAGATACTATTTTAATAAATGCTAAACGATTTCTATGGTTAGGATCCATATTGGCATGAATCTTAAATACAAAACCAGTAAATTTTTTCTCCTCAGGTTTTACTAATCGTTCTTCACTTTGTTTTGGTCTTGGTTTTGGCGCTATTTCTACAAAGCAATCTAATAACTCACGAACACCAAAGTTGTTTAAAGCTGATCCAAAAAACACTGGTTGCAAATTACCATTTAGATATTCTGTTTTATCAAATTTTGGATAAATGCCTTCAACCAATTCTATTTCATCTCTTAAAGTTTGAGCTGTATTTTCACCTACTAATTTTGTAAGCTCTTCTGATGCTAAATCTGAGATCTCAATAGTTTCCTCGATATTTTTCCGACTATCACCACTAAATAAGTTGACATTCTTTTCCCATAGATTGTAGATACCTTTAAAGTCATAACCCATGCCTATTGGAAAACTCATTGGTGTAACGGTTAAACCTAATTTTTGCTCTACTTCATCTAATAAATCAAAAGCATCTTTACCTTCACGATCTAGTTTGTTTATAAACACAATCATTGGAATATTACGCATTCTACAAACTTCAACAAGTTTTTCAGTTTGTTCCTCCACACCTTTCGCAACATCAATAACAACAATTACACTATCAACAGCAGTAAGGGTTCTAAAGGTGTCTTCGGCAAAATCTTTATGACCTGGTGTATCAAGAATATTAATTTTTATGCCATTGTATTCAAAAGCCAAAACCGAGGTTGCTACCGAAATTCCACGCTGACGCTCAATTTCCATAAAATCACTCGTCGCACCTTTTTTAATTTTATTACTTTTTACTGCTCCTGCTTCTTGTATCGCACCACCAAAAAGTAATAACTTTTCTGTTAAGGTTGTTTTACCAGCATCTGGATGTGAAATAATACCAAAGGTTCGTCTGCGCTCTATTTCTTTTAAAAAACTCATTTTGTTTGTTGCAATTGGGATGCAAATATAGGATTATTAGACCTAATAAATATAATTGATGCCATTCGTTTTTAAATCTATGTCTGGGTTGCTGTTATTATAAAATATCTTGGTATTTTTACATTATGAGAGAGGAACAAGTCATTCTAGTAAACAAAAACGACGAGCAAATAGGTTTAATGCCTAAAATGGAAGCTCATGAAAAAGCAGTGCTGCATCGTGCATTTTCAGTATTTATTTTTAATGATAAAAATGAATTAATGCTGCAACAACGTGCTTTAAGTAAATATCATTCACCTGGACTCTGGACTAATACGTGTTGTAGTCATCAACGTGATGGTGAAAGTAATATAGAAGCAGGTAAACGACGTTTACATGAAGAAATGGGATTTGTAACTGAGTTAAAAGAAACGACGTCATTTATTTATAAAGCTCCTTTTGATAATGGATTGACTGAACATGAACTAGACCATATCATGGTAGGTCATTACAATGAAGAAGCAAGCATAAATCCTGATGAAGTTGAATCTTGGAAATGGATGGATACAGAAGATATAAAAGTTGATATGGCTTTACATCCAGAAAAGTACACTGCTTGGTTTAAAATTATTTTTGATAAATTCTACGAACATATAAATTTAGTTGATAATGAAGGTAACGGTTAGTAGAAAAGCACATTTTAATGCTGCACATAGATTGTATAGAAAAGATTGGAGTTACGAAAAAAACGACGAGGTTTTTGGTAAATGTAATAACCCAAATTTTCATGGCCATAACTATGAATTAATTTTGAGTGTGACTGGAGATATTGACCAACAAACAGGGTATGTAATTGATATGAAGGTGTTAAAAGATATTATTAAAGAAGAAGTTGAAGATGCTTTTGATCATAAAAACCTAAATATTGAAGTTCCTGAATTTAAAGACTTAAATCCAACCGCTGAAAATATTGTAGTGGTTATTTATAATAAAATCAAACCAAGACTTAAGGCATCCTTTGATTTGGAAATTACACTCTACGAAACACCTCGTAATTTCGTAACCTATTCAGGAAACTAATTCATGAAAAATCACTTATATCCACTTAAGTTTCAGCCTATTTTAAAAGAAAAAATTTGGGGAGGAACAAAACTCAGAACCTTTCTCAATAAAGAAAGTGATGCTAAAAATATTGGAGAAAGTTGGGAAATTAGTGATGTTGATGGCGATACTTCTATTGTAAGTAATGGTGAATTGAAAGGTGCAACTCTCAAACAATTACTATCAGCATATCAAGAACAACTTATTGGTAAAAAGAATTTTGACGCATTTGGAGAAAAATTCCCATTGTTAATAAAATTTATTGATGCTAAAGAAGATTTATCTATTCAACTTCACCCAAATGATAAGTTGGCAGCAAAGCGTCATAATTCTTTTGGTAAAACCGAGATGTGGTATGTGATGCAAGCGGATGATGACGCTAATTTAATTGTAGGATTCAATCAAAAAATAACACCAGAGGTATATTTAAAACACTTAGAAGGTAAA
This sequence comes from Flavobacteriaceae bacterium S0862, assembly GCA_023015825.1. GTDB lineage: Bacteria > Bacteroidota > Bacteroidia > Flavobacteriales > Flavobacteriaceae > Pontimicrobium. The sequence continues at coordinate 360,591 of JALKAW010000001.1, forward strand.
ACGCTTACCAAAATTTTAAATTTTGAACACGTAAGGGAAGGTGATACCTATTTTATTGAAGTTGGGCGAGTCCACGCTATTGGAGCAGGAGTGATGTTGGCAGAAATTCAACAAACAAGTGATATTACCTATCGTGTGTATGATTGGGATAGGAAAGACGACCAAGGTAATGAGCGAGAACTACATAACGATTTAGCAATTGATGCTATTGATTTTGAAATGGATGAGGATTTTAAAGTGCTATATTCAACGCAAGAAAATCAATCAAACAAGATGATCTCTTGCCCTTATTTCACAACAAATTTTTTACATCTTACTCAAACTATCAAAAAGGAGAATTATCATGATTCCTTTATGATATATATGTGTGTTGATGGGGAGGCAAACATAAATATTGAAGGTTTTTCTGAAACAATTAAGAAGGGAGAAACGATATTACTTCCTGCAACTTTACAACATTTTGAAATTGAAGTAAACAATGCAAAACTTTTAGAGGTTTATGTATAAAATTCCGTAATTTTGCTAAAATTAATTTTACTATAAAATGGCAAACGTTAGAAATTTAAAAAAGGATATAAATTACGTTCTTGGAGATATTATTGAAGCAGTTTATTTTTGGGAATATGAAAATACAGATAAAGACACCAAAAAAAGTGAAGCAATAATTGATGAAGCTATTGAAACTTTTGACGAGCTAATCGCAAAAGTTAATGATAAGAGTGTCGAAGATAAAAAAGCACACTTTAAAAGTATCAATGAAGAGCTTGAATCTAAAGGTCGAGCTTTAATTGAAAAAATAAACAAACTAAAATAAAAAAAAGCGCTTTAAGCGCCTTTTTTTTATTGATTATCTTCTTCTTTTCGTTGTTTTATAAACTTGTCTAATTCAACACCGTATTTAGAACTTGCTATATGCTTAGGCAATGATTTATAAATTGTGTCTAAATAAGTGATATTAGTATCATAAATTTCAGACAAAGCAATATAAGGTGCTACTTCACTATCTTTATTATTAATAGCAAAATTTATTGCGTAACGATACTTACTTTTTAATAGATTATTTGCTTCTTTGGTTTTTGCATTAGCTTCTGCCGTATCTCCACTCACTTGTGCCTCTAATTGAGCTTTAATAATATCTAGATTTTTATTGTTAAATTGAGTTATCATATTTTTAAACTCAGTATATTTCTCTTGTTGAGAAGACCCTTTAATTGTATGTTTAAAAGGGAAATCTTTTAATGTCGCATTAATTTCGGTAATACCTTTATCAGCAAAAAAAGCTATTCTAGAATCTTCAGAACTATTTTTATCAAGCATTAATAATAAAACTTCAGGTTCTTCAAGATCACTGTGTAAAGTAAAAGCTCCTTCACCATTAATAACCATTGAATCTAAAGCTACTAAAGAAGAGTCTCGTAGTTGCTGAAGATAAACAGTTCCTTTCTTTAATCCTTTAATTGTTCCAGTAACTGTTAAATCGGCTTCTTTTTTACCGCAAGAAATAATAGTAAATATTACTAATAGAAATATGAGCTTTTTCATGTATAAAATTTTATGTCGGCAAATATCTTATAATAATTTATTATATACTAACTGGCTGCAGCTATTTTCATTAATTCTGCACAAAACATAGCACCATAAGTTCCAACCACGTAACCAAAAACAGCCAATAAAACACCTACAGTTGCCAATGACGGATGGAATGCTGCCGCAACTACTGGTGCAGAAGCAGCGCCTCCAATATTTGCTTTACTACCAACAGCTAAAAAGAAATAAGGTGCTCTAATTATTTTAGCAATTAAAAACATTAATGCTACATGTATTATCATCCATATTAAACCAACAATTATTAATCCTGGGTTATCTGCAATTTTAGTAAGATCCATTTTCATTCCTATACTTGCTACTAAAATCCAAATAAACACACTACCGAGCTTACTGGCTCCGGCGCCTTCGTATTGCTTAAACCTTGTAAAAGATAGCGCGATCCCTAAAACAGTTGCGATAGATATCATCCAAAAGAATTGTGAGCCAAATGAAGACATCGCAGAAGTTGTATCACTAACAGCATCAAAATTAGATTTAAGGAAACTTGATATTCCTGATGCGCCAAAATGAGATATTCCAACGACAGTAAAAGCAATTCCTAAAATAACCATATAATCTGCTAAACTTGGGTTTCTTGAAATTCCAGCAGCATAATTTGACACTTTTTCTTTAAGGACTTCAATAGCACTCGTATCTGCCTTTAACCACTTATCAATTTTTTCAGATTTACCAATTCCAAGTATTAATATAGCCATCCAAATATTGGCAACAACTATATCTACTATAACCATGCCTGCATAATTTTCGGTATTATAGCCATAAATTTCTAACATTGCTGCTTGATTTGCTCCTCCACCAATCCAGCTTCCAGCTAATGTTGATAAACCTCTCCATACCGCATCTGGGCCAGCACCACCAACTGTTTCAGGCGACACTATTGAAACCAATAATACAGCTATAGGACCTCCAATAATAATACCAACGGTTCCTGTTAAAAACATGATAAGTGCTTTTGGACCAAGGTTGTAAATGGCTTTTAAATCGATACTTAATGTCATTAAAACTAAAGCCGCAGGCAGTAAATATCTACTTGAAATATAATATACTTGCGATGAGCCTTCGATGACCTCTCCAGATTCTGTTATTTTTGTCCATTCGGGAGCAATAATGCCTAACGTTGTTAAAACACCTGGAAGCATATATGCCATTAAAAGTGCAGGGATGTACTTATAGAATTTTTGCCAATAGGGTTTTACACTTGTAGATGTATAAAAAACAAATCCTAACATAAGCATCAATAGACCAAATACAATTGTGTCATCAGTAAATAAAGGTGAAGTATCTTCCATTTATAATTAGTTTAAATATGTCGTAAAATAAGAAAATAAAATATTCTTTACGGTTTGTGTTAAATAAAAAAGCACCATTCTTTAATTTTAAAATGATGCTTTTTAGAGTTGGTTGTAAAATAATTATATATTAATCCAGTAGGTTAATTTTACATTGAAAGATCTCACTCGAGGCGCAAAAATGTTGTCTGTAAAATAGTTGTCGTTATACACAACAAATAAATCGGATAATGGTGCAAAACGCGATTGTAACCTTGTGTTTATACTAAAATTATCTCTTTGACTACTATATTGAACAAAGGTTGCCCAAAATATATTTTTATTAAAAGTAACGTCAAACTTTGGTCCAATTAACCAAATAGAGGCATCTGGATATGGATCTGGCAGATTAATTTTATCATAATTTATTTGTACTGAAGCAGAAAAATAAGGTTGTAATCTCCATGACATCATTCCGCCTAGAGAATATTTTTTGCCATTATAAAATTGGCCAATTGATGGACTTATATTATATGAAAATTGTTTTCTTTGATCTGACCTATAGTTGGCTTCAAAACTTGTATAATGATAATCTTCGTTTCCAGGAGGGGAGTGCCACCATCAGTTCTAGTAGGGTCAAAACCATCGTAAAGATGTGTGAACCTGTTATTCATTTGAAGCTCTATATTTGATGTGTTTTTTAATTCTGCATTCCAACTGGTTACAATTGTGTGATCGGATTTTTCAAAATCTAATTCGGGTCTCCATAAATAGAAAGGCATAACCGAAATACTATGTTTTTGAATGGCTCCTGTTTTTGGCCAAAACACACGTTCAATTCTTGGGCTTATTTTAAACACATCTGTTCTTCTAATGAAACCTAAATCTGACCTGAAATTTTCTCCAACGAAAACAGCACCGAAACGAAAATTCCAATTTCTGCTATTGTATTCTGTTGTTGCACCAGAAGAAATATCTTTCCCACTAGTGTCTGGCGAGAATGATTTATGAAAAAAGTACTTACCTATCCATGAATTATCTTTTGATGCTAATCGGTAATCTACTCCAAAAACGCGGTTGTATTTGTCTTCATTGGCTAAAAAATCATAATCCTTAGTCGCTTGTTTATTGATAAACATGAAACTGATGTTGGAACGATTAAAAAGCTTGTGTTGAGCAGTTATTACTGAATTATTTGTAGCTGGAATTTCATTAGCTAAATCTTCGGCTGTTTGCATATTTAAAATACCAAGACGAAGATTATTGCTTATTTTTCCACTAAGTCTAACGCCCGCAATAATATCGTTCTCAATACTATTATCATCTGTATCTCTTGCTATACCTATGCGCCTTGAGAAAAAAGGATTAGCATCTCTATTGTTCCCAAAATCGGCAAATAAGTCACTATTTTCTATAAAAAACTGTCTTCTTTCTGGTAATGAAACTTCAAATCTCGTTAAGTTTGTGACTTGCTGATCAACTTCAACTTGAGAAAAATCTGGGTTGAATGTTAGGTCAAGGTTCATGCTATTGCCTATAGTCATTTTTGCATCTCCACCATACTTAAAATCTTCAGTTGTTGTTCCGTTTTCGTAATCTTTCCCAACCAAACCATTCACATAAGGAATAATAGAAATGGGTGTTTTTGAGTTTCCTAGAGGTTTTTCAAAAACCATATCTCCCATATATGCTAAGCTGAAAATAGGTTGGTTTTGTGGTATTTGTATCCAAGTATTTTGTTCGTTAGCTTGTGTATCAAAATGATAGCTGTTAAAACGCCATTTAGTTTCTCCTTCTCGATATTTAAATGCTGAAAAAGGTATAATCCATTCAACAGTATAGTAATTGTCTTGAACCACAGTTTCACTTCGCCATTTGGTGTCCCATGCAGTATTAAAACCTCATAATTCATTACCACCACCTGAGAGTAAAATTTCACGTTGTACTCCAGCTGGATTTGTGCCAAATATAAAGGCATTTGTACCATCGTTAAAAGTATCAAACATCAAAGTGATATTGTCGCTGCCTCCAGCTCTAAAATCACGACGTAATGATGGAATCACAAAATTATTTGAAGGTGCATTGACTTTCATTCCAATATATAAATTGGTATCGTCAAAGAGCATTTTTATATCTGCTTGTTGCGTCGCTTGTAGAGAATCAGTCGGAAAATATTGCCAGAAATTTGTAGCAGATTCGGCATCATTCCAAACCGATTCATTTAAGTTTCCATCTAGAACAATAGGTGTATTTATATATTTTACGACAAATGATTTGTTTTGACTAAACCCAATTGAAATTGAGAATAACGTAAGTAGCAATAATGTGTTTTTCAATGTAAAGTTTCGTTGGTTAGTATAAAATTAAAAGAATAATTACTAATCTTACTACTATTGAAAAACTTTAAGATTGTTTTAAGACTTTTTTGGTTCTCTCTTGGCGTCTTTAAGACTTTGCATGAGCATCCATTCTATTTGACCATTGGTACTTCTAAACTCATCAGAAGCCCATTTTTCAATAGCTTTTAACATATCTTCATTTACTCGCAATGCGAAAGCTTTTTTCTTCGCCATGTTAATTTATTTATTCATTTTTCTCATATATACAAATATTATAATTGGTAGAATAATGCTAACACTAATAACTACAGGTACAAACCAAGTGCCAAGATTGAATTGTTTACCAAAAGCAGATTCTACTATCATATACGTTATATATGTCATTAGCAGTACGCAAAGAAAGTTTACTACTCTTACTATACGAGTGCTAAATTTGTAATTTTTTAAAGCATTTTCCTCGGTAATATTTACCATATAGTTATGCGTATGTGGGTATTTATTTAATATAAATAAACCAATATACATAGCTGTTGCAATAATTGGGATTATCCAAACAGTTTGCCTACTTCCATATCCATTTGGTTCTCCAGCTCCATTAAAATGAGTTGCTATCGTGTCTGGAAGCTCCATATAATTAACAATGCAATAAACCCACATTAAAATAAGTAATGTTATTGAGATAAATTCGATAATAACATCTACCGTTTCAAAAGGTACTTTTATACGAGGCCTTTTGTTATCCATTACCTGTTTTTGTCACGTTCAAATACAATAAAATAGGCGCTTTGTGCAATATGTGATACTACCCAGCCTTCTCGTGCATGTTGATTTAAAGTGTCCTCTAATCTTTGATTTCTTTCTTTAAACCCTAATTTAGGTGCTACAACTTTATATTCTTTCATAAACTATTATTGTCTTGTTTAAAATAAAATACAGCTATTAATATACCAATTATTAGGCCTAACATAGACCCGAACACAATTCCTAATGCAATATTATTAAGTACCACTCCAAAAGTTGTGCCTATGCTTGAACCTAATGCGCTGCCTATTGCAATGCTATATGTTTGATTTTTATTCATTTTAATGATTTAAAGTGCCTGTATTTAAAACTGGTGATGCATCTTTATCACCACAAAGAATAACCATTAAATTACTAACCATAGCAGCTTTGCGTTCTTCATCTAATTCAACAATTTGTTTTTTACCCAATTCTTCAAGAGCCATTTCTACCATACTCACTGCGCCTTCAACAATTTTATGTCGTGCAGCCACAATAGCAGTTGCTTGTTGGCGTTTTAGCATAGCATTTGCAATTTCTTGTGCATAGGCTAGGTAACCTATACGAGCTTCAAGAACTTCAATACCAGCAATTGATAAACGTTCGTCTATTTCTTTTTCAAGAGCTTCACTTACTTCATTGACGCTAGAGCGCAACGTAATATCTTCTTTATGACCTTCGTCAGCAAAATTATCGTAAGGATACATACTTGCTAGTTTACGAACAGCAGCATCTGTTTGTACACGAACAAAGTTTTCAAAATTATCCACATCAAAAGCTGCTTTGTAAGTGTTTTGCACTCTCCATACTAATATGGTGCTTATCATTACGGGATTACCAAGTTTGTCGTTTACTTTAAGACGCTCGCTATCAAAGTTGCTCGCTCTTAACGATATTTTCTTTTTTGTATAGAATGGATTTATCCAATAAAAGCCATTCTTCTTTACAGTACCAACATATTTTCCAAAAAGTAATAATACTCTCGAATTATTTGGTTGTACCATAATAAATCCTGGGGCTATAAATATAGCCGCCAATATAGCAAAAGCGAACCATGGTCTATGTGTGGTAATTATTGACACAATACCTCCAATGAACAACAATAGGAACACAAATAACATTAGGTAACCGTTAGCTGGGACAATAATTTTCTCTTTTTTCATGATATTTAAAATTAAATGATATTAAAATGATATCATAAAGATATTTAAATAAATTTATTTCTCAAAATATTTTCAGATATTAATTTTTTGGCATGATGATTGAATAAGTATAATTGTTACTGCATAAGAGTTTTTAAAAGTGTGGTTACTTTATAAAACGTAGTAACAATTTTTGGTTGGTTAGTAGAAAAGCCTCGTATCTATCTAGAACGAGGCTTTTTCATTTTTATAATCAACAAAAGGATTATGTTATTAGTGTATTTCATCGATAAATTAACTATTTTAAACGATAAATGTTAAAATTATATGTATTTCATCGAATAAATAGTGTTGTTTAGCGATCTTTTGAATATTAATTTTACATTTGGTGTGTACTAGAATTTAGTTTTTAGTTCAATGGATTAATTAATTAATATTTGCGTTATGTAATAGAATTAGTGACCCTAAATCTATCACCGTAATAAAAAGCAAATAAGAAAGCCGAGGTTGAGGGACCTCGGCTTTTATTTTATATTATTGCTTAACTTAGTGGCATTAATAATATGAAATGAAAAAATTACTAATTATTTTATTGATAAGTTGTACTTGGACATGTACTTCGCAAAATAGACTGCCTAAAGGTTTTGATTATGTACACGATATCATTCCAGATATTCAATTAGAGCTACGTTATTTTGGAAATGATAATTTTATAGGTAAACCTATTGATGGCTATAAAAAGAATGTAGCTATTATGTCCACCGAAGCTATAACTGCTTTAAAAAATGTGCAAGATGAATTAAAACAATACAATTTATCTATTAAAATATTCGACGGTTATAGACCGCAAACTGCTGTAAATCATTTTGTCAGTTGGGCAAAACAATTAAATGATACGGTTAATAAGCAAAAGTTTTACCCAAAAGTAAGAAAAGAACATCTTTTTGAAGAAGGGTATATATCTTCCAAATCTGGTCATACACGTGGAAGCACAATAGATATGACGTTGATAGATATTATTACAGGTGAAGAATTAGATATGGGAAGTCCTTGGGACTTTTTTGGATCTGAATCTTGGGTTGCAAATTTAGAGCTGACTGCTCAGCAAAGAGCTAATAGAATGTTATTGCAAACTATTATGCGTAAACATGGCTTTAAGTATTATACTAAGGAGTGGTGGCATTTCACGTTGAACAATGAGCCTTTTCCAGATACATATTTTGATTTTCCTGTAAACTAAATGTCTATAGTTCCTTGAAGATATTTTACTGCTGTACCTTTTATAAATACACGATTACCAGCAAGTTTGCAAAATAGTTCCCCTTTACGTTCTGAAATTTGAAGTGCATGCAAGTCATTTTTTCCTAATATATCTGCCCAAAAAGGTACTAATGTACAATGCGCGGAACCAGTAACAGGGTCTTCAAAAACAGAAGCTCCAGGTGTAAAAAACCTAGACACAAAATCTGAAGCATTACCCTTTGCCGTTACAATAATACCACCAGGACTTAAATCAATCTGCTCTAAAATGGAAGTACTTACTTTTAAATTTTGAATATCATTTTCAGTATCATAAACCAACACATAATCCCTTGCTTTATAAACTTCAATAGGTTGTACACTTAGTGATTTTGATATAATTTCTGGTAGTTCGGCTTTACTTGGTGGGCGAGAAGGAAAATTCATCTCTAAAAAACCTTCATTTTTAGACACTATCAATTCGCCACTCAATGTTTGAAAAACTACCGAATCAAAATTATAATCCAAACAATTTAAAATCACAAAGGCAGAAGCTAAAGTTGCATGACCACAAAGGTCAATTTCAATTTCAGGTGTAAACCAACGCAAATGAAATACATTATCGTGTTTATGAATAAAATAGGCAGTTTCTGCAAGATTATTTTCTTTAGCAATATTTAATAATGTTGCATCTGGAAGCCATTGTTTTAAGGGACATACAGCTGCTGGATTTCCTCCAAACAACTGGTCTGTAAAGGCATCTATTTGAAATATGTCTGTGGTCATTAGTTTTCTTTATATCCTGGACCTCTAACTACTTGTCCTGGTAATGCTCCTGTATGTTCACCATCTTTTAAAACTTGTTCTCCATTTACAAATACATGTACCATTCCAGTTGATAATTGATGAGGTTCGGCAAATGTTGCATGGTCTTGAATTGTTGAAGGGTCAAATATGGCTAAATCAGCAAAATAACCTTCAGTGAGACTTCCTCTATTTTTAATTTTTAAATTAGTGGCTGGCAGCTTAGTTAGTTTATAGATGGCTTCTTCTAGCGGAATGACTTTCTCGTCTCTTACATATTTACCTAACACTCTTGAAAAATTACCATATGCTCTAGGGTGCGGATTTGAGTTTAAAAACAATCCTTCTGGAGCGATGGAACCTGCATCACTTCCAAAGCTCATATAGGGTAACGCTATTTGTTTTTTTACGTTGTCTTCACTCATCAAGAAATAAACGGTTCCAACACGACTACCATCTGCAATCACTAAGTCCATGGCTGTTTCTTCAGGGTTTTTCCCATGGGTTTTGGCAACTTCAGTTAATGTTTTTCCTGTATAATGCCTTAAGCTATCGTTACTAAAGCCCACTAATAATAAGTTGTCTGGTGTTCCAGCGGCATACATTAAATTTTCCCATTCATCCGTTGGTGTGGTCATTTCTTTATAAACACGTTTTCTAATCTCAGGGTCTTTTAGGCGTTCAGCCCATTTAGTATAACCTCCTTCTTGAACCCATGGTGGCATTGAAGCATCTAAACCTGTTGCTCCAGCTGTATAGGTGTACATATCTGTTGTAATATGCAAACCTGATGCTCTGGCTGAATCAATTTTTTTAACGACAGCGTCAAATTTATTCCAGTTATCTTTTCCTGCCATTTTAAGATGGTAAATTTCTGCTCTTATATCTGCTTCGTCAGCAATTCTAATAAGTTCGTCCATGCTTTCTAATAAACGATTGCCTTCACTACGCATATGCGAAATATACATACCATCATATTCCGAAGCGACTTTACAAAGTTCAATCAATTCTTCAGTTGAAGAATAAAACGCTGGTGCATAAATTAAAGACGACCCAACACCAAGTGCACCGTCTTCCATGGCTTCTCTCACCATTTTTTTCATAGATGCCATTTCTTCATTTGTAGGTGGTCTATCTTCATAACCTATATGATTTACACGAACTGTAGTCGCGCCAATAAAGGATGCGACGTTTGGCGAAACACCTCGTTTTACTAGTGATTGTAAATATTCGTCTAGTGTGTTCCAATCAATATCGAATTTTAATTCGCCTTGATTTTCTTGCCATTGTTTCTTTCTGTTTTCTGTAAGTGGTCCCATAGACGAACCTTCTCCAAAGACTTCTAAAGTAACACCTTGACGAATATCGCTTTGCGATTTACCATCTGCAATCAACGATTCGGTTGCCCAAGAGAGCATATTAATAAACCCAGGAGCAACCACTAATCCTGTAGCATCAATCTCTATGTTTCCTGTGGCGTTTTTAAGTTCTCCAACAGCAGCAATAGTATCTGCATTAATACCAACACTACCTGTGTAAGTCGCATTGCCTGAGCCATCAGCAATCGTGCCATTTTTTATTAAAACATCGTAATTAGTAGGAGAGGAGCAACTGCTAATTACTATTAGCAATAGAAGGAATTTAATAGATTTCATAATTGGTTGGTTGTTAAAAAATTAAAGTTATGAAAAAAAGAGATCAGTTAGCAGAATTGAATTATGCTTTTATCTAAGAAACCCATTATTAAGTAGGAAAGACATAAATGTCAAGATGACATTTTTAAAATAAAAAACCTGTCAAATTGTTCATTATTAGGTGATAAGAGCTTTTTTTTATGTGAAAATATTCTTAAAATATGCGCTTCTATTCATTTTGGTATTTAGTTTGTATGTAATATGTTGAAATCAATAATTGGTTTCAAATTTGAAATAATGTTTAATTTAAAACTTTGTAATTATGAGCAATTTAGTTAATGTTCCTAAAAACGGAAGTTTAGCAAACACTAATTCAAATGTAAACTTCCCAAGTTTGTCAAATTGGTTAGATGATATCTTTAATAGAGATCTTCCGTCTGTATTTACTTCAAATTTTAATACAGGTATTTCCATGCCAAAAGTAAATATAGAAGAAACAGCTGATGCTTTTATGGTAGATATGGCTGTACCTGGTCTTAAGAAATCTGATTTCCACCTTCATCTTGACAATCAATTATTATTAATATCAACAGAACTAAAGGAAGAAAAAGAGCACGAGGAGAAAAATTATACTCGTAGAGAATTTGGATATTCTTCGTTTAAAAGGACTTTTACTTTACCTGAAAGCGTTGATGAAGATAAGATAGATGCAAGATATAAAGATGGTGTTTTAAGTATTCATTTACCAAAAAAAGAAGAGGCTAAACAAAAGCCAGCCAGAACAATTAAGATTTCATAATCGTTTCACTAAATTTTGAACTGATGTGTTGAGAAGGAGGCTGATTTTTGAGCCTCCTCTTAACAACCAGTATTTAATACAATATTATTATGCCTAGAAAATTTAAACCTGGAGATTGGGTGAAAATAAGAGGACATTTGGATAGTCCCAAAATGGAAGTACTCAAATATGTTTCAAGAAAAAACTCATTAGGTTTAAAAAATGATGATAGTTATCTAGAATGTATTTGGTATAAAAACGGGGAAAGATATTCAGAAATATTTCACCAAAATAAATTAATAAAATTCATAAAAGCGGGTTACTTATATGTATAATTAAAGGTATTGATGCATGATAAGTCATTAAAAAGTATAACTAAAAATGTAGGATAATGAAAAAGTATATTTTATTTATAACAGTAGCTTTATTGAGCTTGAGTTGTAATGGACAAAGCATTAAAGCCAAAAAAGAAAATACAAATGAAAAACGAGAATCTATGGCTGAAAAGCCTAACGGGTCTTGGAAAGTAGATAAAGAGTTTGATGAGAACGGAAATTTAATTAGATATGATAGCATCTATTCTTGGTCTTCCAATAACAGGTTTAATGACTTATTATCCTTGGATAAAGACAGTTTACTAAAGTCATTTGAATCTAAATTCTCTAGTAGTTTCTCTCATTTCGAAAACCAAGGGTTTGAGGATGTATTTTCTAAAGATTCCCTTTTTAGTAAGCGCTTTTTTAACGATGATTTTTTTGGAAGTGATTTTGGAAAAGATTTTATTGATATTGATAAAATAAGACAGCAAATGATTACAAGACAAAAAAAGTTTTTAGAAAAGTACCAATCTGAATTTATTAAACCTCAGGAAGAAAATTAATTAAATTAAAACATATCTATTGATTACCGTGATATTTGATTTGTTCTTAAAGTATAAAAAAACCGCTTCGATACTTTCGAAACGGTTTTTATTTTTTGATTGATTAGGTGGTGTTTTATGCGTCAATTGCTTTTTTAGTTTGCGTATAGCCTATAAATAAGCCAACCCCTGCCATAAAGAAAATAAGCGCTGGATATACTGCATCTGATTCTAAATTAGTATATGAATCTAATAAGGTTGCAATGAATACACCTAAGCCAATTCCCATTAAAAGAAAAGCAAGATTAATAATAATAACTTTCCAAGATGAGCCTGCACGTTTACCAATATTAAATATACTTGCATCTGCTCCTTTTTCGATTAATGCTAATCGTTCTTTGTTTCTTGAAGAAATAAATAAATAAAATACTCCGAAAATCGATCCGAATATAATTGCCATTATTGCTACTTCCATAATTGTTTGTTTTTAATTGATTATTTTTAATGTGTTCATAGCTTATGACGACAGCTTTTGAATATTGGTTACAAAAAAATTAAAATTTATTTTTTTTCTTAAAAAAGTGTAACCAAATCCATACTTATATAGTCATACTAACAATGACCACCAACGATCAAGTTTATATACAGGCTATTTTAGAAGGCGATACGAATGCTTTTACAGTATTGGTAGACCGTTATAAGGACTTGGTGTATACTTTGGCGTTACGAATGATGAAGCATACTGAGGAAGCTGAAGAAGCGGCACAAGACACTTTTGTTAAGGCTTACAAATCACTTAACAAGTTTAAAGGTGATTCTAAATTTTCAACTTGGATTTATAGAGTAGCTTATAATACTTGTTTAGATAGACTTAAAAAAAATAAAAGACAACAGTATACTGTCGAAATTAATGAATACACAGAGCATCAAGTAAAAACTTTAGATAATGCTCTAGACCAAATAGAGGCAAAAGAAAAAGAACAGACCATACAGGATTGTTTAGCATTATTGCCTAGCGAAGATAGTTTTTTATTAACTTTATATTACTTTGAAGAACTATCGTTAGAAGAAATAGGAAAAATTGTTAGTTTAAAACCTAACAATGTAAAAGTGAAACTTTTTAGAAGTCGCAAAAAATTAGCGACCATATTAAAAAGGAAATTAGATAACGACATTATTGAAAGTTATGAAGGAACATACAGAGCAGCATTTAGATAATTTAGCAAAAAAGGCGATGACATCGTCTGGATTAAAATCACCATCCATAGATTTTACAGCTAATGTTATGAAAGAGATCGAACCAATTAAAATTGGTTCTTCAACAGTTTATAAACCTCTAATAACAAAGTATGGTTGGTTTGGTATTATTGCTGTTTTAATAGGTGTTTCAATTTATATGACTCTAGGAAATGTTGAAGGCTTTACGTTGCTAGATACTGTAGATTATAGTATTATTTCAAACAATAAAGTCACTAGTGTGCTTTCTGGAATTACCTTTTCGAAAACAGTAATGTATGCTATTGGTTTCTTTGGTTTGGTATTTTTTATACAAATACCACTAATGAAGCATATTATGACTAAGCGTTTAGAATACTAATCTTTAAAATACCAAAAAGGTATTGTGGCAACTCTTAGCGAAACTGTATCCTGTTTTCTAATAGATATTCGACTAACTTTTAATGTATGCTTTCCATCACTTAGATTGTTAGTACTAACATAGCTTTCAAACCCAAGTTTGTTGGTTTTGTTTGCTGCAATAATAAAATCAGTTTTATATTTAGTAGTATCAATTTTTACAGAGTATATATTGTTGAAAGTCTTAATGTATTCACGTCTTAAACTATCCTTGTTAACAAATGTATTGTTAAAAGTCATATTTGTACCCAATCCTCGGTCATCTTCCTGAGGTTTAAGCCCTTCATTGTATGTATACATACGATTTTCTACACTTTCGCTAAAAAGAATAAATATTTTTACATAAGCATCAGTAATCACTTTTGATTGTATAGAGACATCATCAATAAATCCACCTTCACCCAACGCATCTTCATAATTACTACTATTAGCAATAACTTCATTAGATGTCGAATTTGCATCTAAATAATTAGAAGTTTTATACCTAAGTGTCAGCGTTAAAGTTATAATTATGTAAAATGGTACAAGCGCAAAACTTAAGCGTTTTCCAAATTTATTATCTAGGAAATTATATACTAAAGGTCTATACAAAAAAGATAAGGTGATAAAACTAAATACCCAATACATTGGAAAATATATTCTAGACATCCACTTTTTCTTTTTTAAAAATCCAAGAGTTATAAAATCTATTAATGTAAAAAACATACCAAAAACAATAAAAAGCATAAGTGTGATACCAACTCCTTTAGATAACCACCCTGGTAAATCATCACTTCCTAATAGATAATTAGCAATTAAAGCTATAACTAAAACGGTAAATGTAATGGCTAATACGTAAAAAATAAGTAGAAATGAAATTGCAAAAATAACACTACAATAATTTTCAAGTGTTGCTATATATTTATCAAATGAACCGACACGTTTTTTTAAGTACTTTGTAAATTTTGGACTATAATTTAAACTATCATAATCAATGTCTCCTGACACATAACGTAAGCCTAAGGCACCTATCCATAGGCCTCTAAGCAATACATGTAACATTAAATTAAATATTAAAATAGCACAAGAAGCCCAAAGAATTGAATAAATTACAAATGAATACACTTGCGAAGAGAATTGAGCATCTAACACCTTTAATTGAATGCTTGGAAAAGCTGATACTAAACCAAAAATGGCAAAACCAGAGATAAGTAATTCTAACTGCCAACTTTCTTCTTGAAGTCTTTTTAGTAATTCTTTAAATTCTGGTTTTTTATAATCATTACTCATTTACCTGTAGTTTTTTTAAAGATAAACACTTTTTATTTATTTAAGAATTATGCGTTTTGGCATACGAATTTTAATAACCATTGACGATAGAATGGTTATAAAGCCAATTAGCAAAATAGCATAGTCAATACCAAAAACATCAGCAGTAATACCAGAAATAATAGCGCCAATGGCATAACCTAAATCACGCCACAACCTAAACGAACCAATGCTTTCAGCGCGTTGGGTTGGTGTTGTAGCATCGGCAATAGCTGCTAAAAATGTTGGATATACGATAGCAGTTCCTAAACCTAAAAGCGTAGATATAGATGCTAATTCAAAAAATGTAGTGCTAAACGGAATAAAAATAATGGCAGCCCCTTGTAATAACATACCCCAAAATAACATAGATTTTTTAGAATAATGGTCAGCCATTTTTCCTGTAAATAATTGTCCTAATCCCCAAACTGTTGGGTAAATAGCTGCAATAATGCCAATATTTTCTGTAGAGTAGTTTAAGGATAATAGCATCATTGGTAATAAACCCCAAATCATACCATCGTTTAGATTATTTACAAGTCCAGCTTGTGTGATAGAGCTTAGTGTTTTATTCTTAAATGATGTTTCAATAAATACATTTGATAGCTGTTCAGTTGTATTAGTTGTATGTTCTTTATGCATAAATACTCTGGTGTCTTTCACCAAGAAAATAGAAGATAATAATCCAAGAACTGCAATACCAATACCTAAATAAAATGGATAAGGTGTAATGCCAAAATTATCGGCAATATAGCCTGTTAAAAAAGCAACGATACCAACAGCGAAATAACCAGCAAATTCATTAAGTCCCATGGCTAAGCCTCTATTTTTTTCGCCAACCAAGTCTATTTTCATAACAATAGTACTGCTCCAGGTAAATCCTTGACTTATTCCCAGTAAAATATTGGCAAACACTACCCAATTCCAATGGTTTGCATAAATTAGAATAAACGGAATAGGTAAAGCAATAACCCAACCAAAAATCAAAAGATTTTTACGACCAAACATGTTTGCTAAACGCCCTGTAAAATAATTGGCTAGTGCTTTTGTAATACCAAAGGCAATAATGAAAGATAAGATAGCAGAAGTGGTAGCTACTCCAAATTCTATTTCTGCAAACTGGGGAAAAATGCTTCGCTCCAAACCAACCATGCCACCAACAAAAGCGTTGACAATAACTAGAATGGTAAATTGCTGCCAGTTTTCTTTTAAACCAAGTTTTATAGAGTCTGTCATGTTATTTTAAAAAGCGTTTTAATTCTTTTTGCTTTTTTTCAGGAAGAGCATCACTATTAACGATTATTTGTAAATGCTCTTGATTTTTTTCTCTATCGAATATTAGTTTAAAAAAATCAGCAATCGAGATGCTGTTATTTGCTTTTTCAAGTAGTTCAAACGTGTCACCAACAGTAACGTTTCCTTCTTTTAGAACTTTGGTGTAAGTCCCTGGTCTGCCATGAGCAATAAATTGCTCCATAATTTTGGGAGTACCCATTTTTGCAGCAAACGTTGTACAAGGTTCTCTAGGTTGTGTCACTTGTATTAGTGCATTGCCAACTTTATAAACATCGCCGACATATAGTTGCGTTTCGTCTAAACCTTCAACGGTTAGGTTTTCACCTAACATTCCATAATGCCAATCTAAATTTGGATATAAATTTTTCCAATGGGGATAATGATTTGCTGAAAATAAATAGCAGGCTTTAAACTCACCACCATGAACTCTACGGTTAGTGACTTCGTCGCCTTTTACATTGTCTTTTTCTAAGTATATTGGTGTACTTGTTGGTTTTTTATGAATACCTGTGCGTTGACTTTCGCCATTAATGGTTACAAATCCTGGTTTTGCGATATTGGTGGAAGTTATTTTCAAGGATTCTTTAACATATTTTATATAAGGACTAAGATAGCGATTATAAAGGCTTTCTGTTTTCCAGAATTAATTTACTTTTTCGAACCATAAATTTTGAACTCTTCCTGATGAAATTCTAAACCCAGTTATTTCTTGTTTGTCATTTCTTTCAAACCTAAAGCTGTAGCCACCAACAAGAAACAAGTCGCTTTTCGCAGCCGAAATTACAATATCACTTGCTCGAGCATGTGTAAAGGTAAGCTTGTCGTCCTTTAAGACAGCTGTGTAAAACGTATCTAATTCTGGGCTGTAGTATTTTCCAGTAAATTCTTTAAGAGTAGAAGCAGTATAGTTTGGAGGTGTGAATTTATTAGCTATGAAGGGTTCATTGCTATTCTCTAAAACAGTCATCTGCAATTTATCGTTAGTGTTTGTAAATTTTACTGTTAAATCAGCGTCAATACCAAGCATTTTAAATTCATTTAAAGAAATTGGTGCCAATGCACTTTCATTTCCTTCATTTCTAAAATATCTAAGCGTATCTTTTTTTACAAAAATTTTGCGAGCAAGCTTTTGATCATCATTCCAATAATGACCACTAAATTTATTTAATTGATTATTAGTTAGTTTTATATATTTCACTGCAATTTTAGGTGCTTTGGTAACCTCTTTTTCTTTTTTAAAAGAATCTTTTAAATATAAATCAGCAACCTGTAGCGCTAAATTTCCTGGATTAGATTGTGCTAGATTGCTAAAGACCATCACTGAAAAATTCTGATCTGGAAACCTACCTAGATAACTTCTATAGCCTGCATCTGCGCCACCATGTTGAATTTGATTCAGTCCTTTATATTTATTTATAAATTGACCATAAGCACCACCAAATGTTTCACCATTGTTAAGTACAGCAAGTGTATTCATTTGATTGATGATATCTTTGTCGCCTACAATGTTTGATGAAAAGTTCATAGACCATAACGCTAAATCTTCAACTGTTGTAAATAGACTTGTAGCACCAACATTTGCAAAACTTAATACACTCTTTTTATAGTTGTTCTTGCCTACTGCATGGTAGGAATAGGCTCGATTTTTTACAATTTTTTCATGGTCGTCATAAAAAAGTGTATTGGTCATGTTTAAAGGTTTAAAAATAGTCTCTTCAGTAAACTCAGCAAACGTTTTGCCAGATACCCTTGCAACGACTTCAGCTAATAATGTGAATCCTGTATTGCAGTAATTATATGCTTCTCCAGGATTGAAATTCAACTCTTTTTGCTGAGAGACTAATTTTAGAATGTGTTCTTTAGTAATAACATCATCAAATCTCCATCCAGCCATACCTAATAAAGACCATTGATCTCGTAGTCCGCTTGTATGAGAGGCTAAATGTCTTAAAGTAATAGTTTTGCTAAAATCAGGGACTTCAGGAATAAATTTTCTAATATCATCATCGAAAGATAATTTTCCTTGCTTTTCTAATAATAGTATTGAGAAAACGGTAAATTGTTTTGACACAGATGCAATATGAAAAATTGTAGAGGGTGAATTTGGAATGTCATATTCTAAATTAGCACTGCCATATCCCTTTTTAAAAACAATTTCTTGATTTTTTACTACAGCCACAGTAGCTCCAGGTTTATTTATATTGTTAAAATCTTTGAAAATATTATCTATTTTCGATTCCAACTCCTTAGATGCATCGATTTGTGCTTCGATATTTTGCGTGAATAGCGATGTAATTATTAGAATTAAAAAAAGAGGAAGACCTTTAATATATTTCATAATGATGAGTTTTTAATAACTATAGATAATACTTAGCTATGGACTTTTAATTGTTTATATCAGTTGTTAAACTAAGCCAACTATTTTTTTACTAAGATAATAATTAATACCAACGCTTCTTTTTCTTTTTAGAAGCCTCACTTTTGCGTCCTTTTTTATATTTACTTTTTGATGTTTTCGACTTGTGTACAATTGGCTTTGCTTTTGGGTCTAAAGGATAAGGATGATCTTCAACAACATCCAATTGTAATTGAATAAGCTGTTGGATGCTTTTTACGTAGGCTTTTTCATCTGCTGAACAAAATGAGTAAGCAACACCTTTGTTTCCAGCTCGTGCTGTTCTACCAATACGATGCACATAGGTTTCTGGTACGTTTGGTAAATCAAAGTTAATAACCGCATCTAAGTTGTCAATATCTATACCACGTGCAGCAACGTCTGTCGCCACTAATATATTGACCTTATTCATTTTAAAATTCACTAAAGCTTTTTGTCTATCGCTTTGAGTTTTATCACCATGAATGCTATCTACCAAATAGCCGTTTTTAAGAAGCGTTTTTTCAAGCTTATCCACACCAAATTTTGTGCGCCTAAAAATGATGATATTTCCTTTTATAGTATTTCGAAGTAAGTGCAAACACAATTCTATTTTATTGCGTTTTGGTACATAATAAAGGGCTTGATTTACGTTTTTTGACGTCGAGGCATTTGGAGTAACTTCAATACGCTTTGGTTCTTTTAAAATAGTATTTGCCAGTTGCTCTACTTTATATGGGATGGTTGCAGAAAACAATAAGGTTTGCTTGATCTCAGGGCATAAACGTTCAATTTTTTTAACGTCGTCAATAAAACCCATATCCAGCATTAAATCGGCTTCATCTAATACCAATATTTGAATATAATCAAGGTTCACAAAATCTTGTTTGTGTAAGTCAAGTAAACGTCCTGGAGTTGCAATTAATATATCAATTCCTTTTTTAAGAATATCCTTTTGAGGCTCAATGGATGTGCCACCAAAAATAACTGCAGTACGTAAGTTGGTGTATTTGCTGTATGTTTTAAAATTAGCAGCAATTTGCACTGCCAATTCTCGTGTTGGGCTCACAATTAAAGCCTTTATTTTTTTGCCTTTTTTTGGTGCATCTTGATAGTCAAATAATAACTGTAAAATGGGTAAGGCAAAAGCAGCTGTTTTACCAGTACCTGTTTGTGCTGAAGTAATGACATCTTTTCTATCTAATACAAGAGGAATGGTTTTTTCTTGTACAAGAGTAGGATTATCGTAACCAGATTCGGCAATGGCACGTAATAAAGGTTTGTTGAGCTTTAAGTCTTTAAAGGACATATTGTGTTATTGTTTTTTTCAATCTTAATAAGACTGTAAAGGTAGGGAATAGGTTTTAGATTTTTTTTAGAGCTTTTTTTGGTGATTTCTTTTAACGGTCTCGTAGCATCCCGTAAGGTGCTATGCACTATACACATTGTTGTGCTTTCGTTATTATTTAATTTTTAACGGTATATGGCTCAGTCCGTGAGATTATAGAATTAATGAGCAACATAAGTTCCTGGGACTCTTGATTCACTTTCCATTTACTTGTTATCAGCCCTAATTCAGCTCGTCTTCGTCTCATTAACTTTTCCAATTTTAGCTTTAAATTGAATGGAATTGATTGATTGGTGTCGTCTCTGTAATCGTCAAAATATGACTCATTAATCATAATCTCATTCCAATTATCCCACAATTTTAACAGTGCATATTCACCTTCCTTGTAGTCTTCGTACTTGTCATTCCAGGCTAAAATCATTTTTTTAAGTGAGTTATTTTGAATAATATCAATTCTACCAGAACTGATTAAGGCATTAATACTACTCTTATTGGGATCAAAGGTATTGGGTAAAAATACTCTACCATATACCTTTTTCACATCTTTCCAATTGTTATCTGTAATGGGAAAAACGTATCTACCCAAACTATCGGCTATTTGAAATTGATTTCTGAAATATTGTAATCGCTCTTCGAATTGACTTTTATTTTCTAAAAAGTCCTGATGTATATCTGACAAATATGCGCTCTCCAATGCCCTGTTTTTTCGTTCTTCGTTTGCATTATTAACTTGAAGAGCCAATAAAATGCCAAACATAACAAGTACTATTTCTCCTATTGCATAAAGCAAATATTTACTGAAACTGTTTTTAGCTAGTAGTTTTTGACGAATTTTTCTAAAGAGTTTTATCATATCAAGACTTCATTTTTTTCGTGGATATTTTTCAGATCAATCTAACACGGATAATTCGGTTTCCAGTAATTCAAGGAACTGCTTGTTTCTTATAAGAAAACCATGTACCCTATTTATCTTTCGGTCTAAACTAGTCTTTAATCCCTTTAGAATAGAGTAATAAAAGGGATCATCTAAAAGACTTTGATAACTGTGAGGGATATGGCCCTTATCATCTAATCTGAAGTTTTTGGCTATGTATTCATAATGGAAACTAGAGTTGTCAATATCTACCTGATTATTTGTCGCTGAGAGACGTGATAGCCTTTGTTCAAATAAATTAATTATCTCCTTTCGAAGTTCTCGGTTTCGTATTAAATGATAACCTCTGTTTTCAAGAGATTTGTATCCCGAAAAATTTAAACCATTCAAGTTATTTCCTCTTTTCCTGTGTGCCTCTTCAAAATATCCTACAAGAGAATCAGCATAAGGAAGACGTTGATCCATAACTTGCATAATAAGATCTAAAGATTTGGTGGTAGATTCCCAACTTTTCAGACCAGATAACAAGGATTCATGGTTGCTTTAAGCAGTTGTGATTAACTCAGTTAACATTTCTTTTTCTATTATACGATCTTTTTGATTTTCATTCCAATTGTTAATTTGTAAGGCGATCAAAATTCCTATAACCACAAGCAAAATTTCTCCAATAGCATATTTAAAGTACTTTCCAGTTTTATTTTCCATGAGTAAATTTTGACCAATCTTTCTAAAGAATTTTATCATTGGTTAGCGGTTTGTCATAATGAAGCACAATGTTATGATATGCAACGTTTCAATGTTTATATCAGATGTTAAACGAAGTTCGACTTTTTTTATGAAAAAGTCAATAAAAAAAGCCACCACAATTGTAGTAGCTTTTAAATATACACTATTAGTAATTAGTCAATTTTTTTTCCTGGTATTTCCTGCCCACCTTGATACAGGGTCGCCAAATTAACTTTGCCATTATCGTCCTTACTAAATACTAGTTTTGCTGTCACTACTTTTAAAAAGAAATGGTCTTTACTTTCAGCAAATATCTCAAATTGAGGTTGCCCTGTAGCTTGTGCAAATATTTGATTGCCATTAACAGTTACTTCAATAACAAAACCTGGTTGTAACTCGTATTTGCCTATATATTGTTTTAAAACATCTGGAGCCAAAGTAATTTCTTTTTGTTCGGCTGGAGGTGTTTTATTTATTTCGTTTCCAATAACTGTTACGTCAGTTACAAACTCTGCTTGTTTTTTACCATCTTTTACGCTAAAATTATAGGTAATATCACCTTCTTCAAAAATGAATTTAGTTTCAGACATTGGATAGATTTCTAATTTGGTACTGCCTTCTCTTTGACTGAAAATTTTTCCATTTTCAAGAGTAATATGTCTTATGGCGCCATCAGGAAACTCATAGGCGCTAACCCATTGTTTTAATTTGGCTTCACTTAGTGTAATAGCATCTGCTTTATTTAAAAATGGTTTTCCAATTGCTAATGCTGCAATTTTATTTGCGACACCTCCAGGAGAGTTGCAATCGCAATTTGTGAGTATAGACACAAACACATCTTCTTCAGGCATATAAATACCTTGAGTTGTGTATCCAAATATGCCTCCACCATGAGAAATACTTTTTGAACCTTGTATTTTTCCTGCTCCTAAACCATAACCATAACCAATATGTTCACCACTATTTAAAGACGAACCGTTTATAGCTTTTTCGTAACTTTTACGCGTAATTAATTTATGTGTGTTTAAGGCTTTTTGCCATTTTAAAAGGTCATCTATATTAGACATTAACGAACCAGCTGCATAAGGTAATGTTAAACTTAAATACTCAGCATTTGTATAACCATTTTCTCTTTGCTGATAACCAGTAGCTCTATTTTTAATTAGTTTTGTCTTACTGCCATAATAGGAATTTTTCATGCCAACTTTATCAAAAATGTTTTTCTGAACGAAATCGGCATAAGATTTTCCAGTAATGACTTCTATAATATGACCTAGAAGTATATAACCTGAGTTATTGTATAGAAACTTTTCACCTGGATCAAAATCCATTGGTTCATTTTTAAAAAAGTCTATTATTTCACTAGGTGTCATATCACGTCTTGCATTAGCTTGAAAACTTTGCATACCTGTATAACTTTTTATACCAGACGTATGATTTAATAAATGATGAATAGTTATGGTTTTTCCATTAGTTGGATAATCTGGAATGTATATAGTGATGTCGTCTTCGACTTTTAATTTTCCTTGTTCTTCAAGCATTAAAATAGCAATGGCTGTAAATTGTTTGGTAATTGAGCCTATTTCAAATACATGTTCAGGTTTCATTGCCACACCTAATTCTAAATTAGCGTTTCCAAACCCTTTTCTATAGATAACCTCACCATCTTTATACACTAAAGCTGTTGCTCCAGGTTCATTTGTTTTATAGGTCGCATTTAGAATATCGTCTATTTGAGATTCTAAGTTTTGTGCTTGATTGGAAAAAGATATGAGTAGGCAAAAAGATAATAAGGCAATTGTTTTAATGAAAAACTTGTACTGCATAGTATGTGTATTTTGATTGGTTATAAATTACAATTTATTCTATAGGACGAATAAAAAGAATTATAGTTACAGTTTTACAACTTCTATGTTTTATTTAATACTATGTTTAAATAATTATGAATGCCAGATTAAGGCTATTTTATACATTCTCAGGAAGCGCATCGAATTCTGCTCTTTTGCTTTTAAGCCATTCTTGCATAGTATTAGAGTCTGGAGATTGCATTAACTCACGCATTTTGTGCATTGCTTGTAAATGAGGCTCGTCATTTTTTTGAAACATTTC
Organism: Flavobacteriaceae bacterium S0862; assembly: GCA_023015825.1. Lineage (GTDB taxonomy): Bacteria > Bacteroidota > Bacteroidia > Flavobacteriales > Flavobacteriaceae > Pontimicrobium. Next base: position 384,691 of record JALKAW010000001.1, read on the forward strand.
CATACCATGTTGTTTACTCATATCAGAAATGTCATCAAAGGTATTTGCGTGGAATTCCATATCGCAAGCACCACCTAATTGTTTACAAGTCATTGTTTTCATATGCCTAATTTTAATTTGTTTCAAGTTAGCAAAACAAGTGTAATAAAAAAACCACTTCTTGATTGAAGTGGTTTTTAGGATATATATAAATTTTCTGCTTTTGCAGAAAAGACAAGTTACTTAATCATATCGTAACTACGTTTAATAAAGCTTGTTAACTCTTCACCCTTTAATAAGCCTTGTGACAGTCGCGCTAAATCTAAACTTTGATTAATTAAGCGCTCTTGTTTTTTACGTGTTTTGGTGTTCAGAATGTCGTTAACTAGCTCAGAGTTTGTATTAACCACAAGGTTATACATTTCTGGCATATTTCCCATTCCAAACATGCCTCCACCACCAGTTTGTTGCATTTCTTTCATACGACGCATAAACTCTGGTTGAGTAATCATAAATGGGGCTGCATTACTGTCCATAGCCTCTAACTGTACCATAAATTTTTCAGAAGGGACAACTTCTTTCAATAGCTCATCCAACTTTGTCTTTTCTTCATCAGATAGCTTAGAGATTTTCGTATCTTCTTTTTTGATTAAATTATCAATATGGTCAGCATCTACACGAGCAAATGAGATATTCTCTTTAGTCGTTTCTAGTTTTTGCATTAAATGACTTACAATAGGAGAATCTAGTAATAACACCTCATAATTTTTATCTTTTGCAGCTTGAATGTAACTGTGTTGTTCATCTTTATTTGATGCATAAAGAATCACCATTTTGTCATCCTTGTCTGTTTGTTTTGCTTTTATGGCATTGGTTAATTCTTCAAACGTATAATATTTACCATCTACAGTTGGATACAACGCAAAAGCATCCGCTTTTTCAAAGAATTTTTCTTCTGAAAGCATTCCGTATTCGATTACGATTTTAATATCATTCCATTTAGCTTCAAAATCTTCACGATTGTTATTGAATAACGATTTTAACTTATCTGCTACTTTACGAGTGATGTATGACGAAATCTTTTTAACTGCTCCATCTGCTTGTAAGTAACTACGAGACACATTTAATGGAATGTCTGGTGAATCAATGACACCTCGAAGCATGGTCAAAAATTCTGGAACAATGCCTTCAACATTATCTGTTACAAATACTTGGTTTTGATATAGTTGAATTTTATCCTTCTGAATATTCAAATCATTCGTCATCTTTGGGAAGTACAAGATTCCAGTAAGATTAAAAGGATAATCAACATTTAAATGGATGTTGAATAAAGGCTCTTCAAATTGCATTGGATACAACTCGCGATAAAAATCTTTATAATCTTGATCTTCTAAATCTGCTGGTTGTTTGGTCCATGCAGGATTTGGATTGTTGATGATGTTATCAACCGTTATTTGTTTGTGAGGCTCAGTAGTTTCTTTACCGTCTTTATCTTTAGTTGTTTTTGGTGTAAAATCAGGGTCGTTTATTTCTTTAGTTCCAAATTTAATTGGAATAGGCATAAACTTGTTATACTTTAATAATAGCTCCCTAATTCTACTTTCTTCTAAAAATTCCGTAGAATCATCAGCAATATGAAGAATGATTTCGGTGCCTCTGTCTGTTTTGTCATGAGCTTCTAAGGTGAACTCAGGGCTTCCGTCACAAGTCCAATGTGCAGCAGGCTCATCTTTAAAAGATTTAGTGATAATCTCCACTTTATCGGCAACCATAAATGCTGAATAGAATCCTAGACCAAAATGACCAATAATGCCTGCATCATCTACTTTATCTTTGTACTTGTCTAAAAATTCTTCTGCACCCGAAAAAGCCACTTGGTTAATGTATTTTTCAACTTCATCAGCAGTCATACCAAGACCTTGATCTATAATGTGAAGTTTTTTGGCGTCTTTATCAATTCTAACTTCAATCTGCGGATTACCATAGTCCACTTTAGCTTCACCAATATTAGTAAGGTGTTTAAGCTTCATCGTTGCATCAGTGGCATTACTTATAAGCTCACGTAAAAATATTTCGTGATCACTGTATAGAAACTTTTTAATTAATGGAAAGATATTCTCTACCGATACATTAATATTTCCTTTTGTCATGATATATGTTTTTTAAATTATTTGTTTTGACTCTTTATAGACAAAAAAAATACCAATTGTTTATTTGTGACAAGTTGACATATAAAAAACACTTAATTAATCTTTCAATATTTTATTTGGTGTATTTACTGATGGCTTATTTTTTACATGTTCTTCTAGCCATTGGTCTTGTTCCCAAAGTAAGTGCATAACAGATTCTCTTGCTCTATAACCATGACTTTCTTTAGGAAGCATAATTAACCTTGATGGCGCACCATGACCTTTTAAAGCGTTAAAATAACGCTCGCTTTGTAAAGGATATGTTCCTGAATTATTATCGGCTTCCCCATGTATTAATAACATTGGCGTTTTCATTTTATCGGCATGCATAAATGGAGACATTGTGTTATATACTTCAGGTGCTTCCCAATAGCTACGCGCTTCATTTTGGAATCCAAAGGGTGTAAGAGTTCTATTGTAGGCTCCACTTCTAGCAATACCTGCTGCAAACAAATCAGAATGAGATAGTAAGTTAGCTACCATAAATGCCCCATAAGAGTGTCCTCCAACTGCAACACGATCTCTATCAATATAACCAAGTTTGTTAACTGCATCAATGGCAGCTTTACCATTGGCAACTAATTGTGACCTAAAACTATCGTTAGGTTCATCGTTACCTTCTCCAATAATTGGGAATGCAGCATTGTTTAAAACGACATAGCCTCTTGTCACCCAAAATATTGGAGAACCGTATGAAGGGTATGTAAATTGATTAGGATTTGATGTGCTTTGTGACGCACTACTTTTATCTTTATATTCTCTTGGATATGCCCAAACTATCAATGGGTATTTTTTACCTTTTTCATAATCTGTTGGCAAATATAGTTCTCCCGAAAGGTCTAAACCATCATCACGTTTATAGTTAATCACTTCTTTGTGAACATTTTGAATAGCCTTGAATGGATTTTCAAATCTTGTTAATGGTACAAGACCTTTTTTACGTTTTATGTTTTTTACATAATAATTAGGGAACTCATTTTTAGATTCTACTCTCACTAATATTTCTCCTTTTTTAACATCAAGAATATCACTTATGTTTTCTAGTTTATTGGTTTCTGTAGATTGATATAAACGTTTTGTTTGATTATTTTTTAAATTAATTTCATCAATAAAAGGAAATTTACCTTCTTTACTATAACCTGCACCTATTAAGTAAGCATCATCTCCATTTAATTCTAAAGAGTATCTACCAAATTTATTTTTTTTAGTTGCGAAACTGCCTGGGTCACTGTAACGATCTTGATAATTTCTATCCCAAAGAATTTTTGGAGTTTCACTACTGTTAGAAGGATTAAATACATATGTTTTCATATTTCTATTATTCCACCAACGATCCATAGCGATAGCTGTGTTATCGTTACCCCAAATAATTCCAGCAAAACGTTGCTTTGTTTTTATAAGAGAATTTGGTTTACCATTAAAAGGTGCAGCTAATTCAAATACTTCATCGCGATATGCTACATCAATAGCAGGATTTCCACCATCTAGTGCTTCAACCCAATACAACGTTGCTGGTTTATCTGCTCTCCAAGATACATTTCTTTTACCTGTTCGAGCAGCAATACGTCCTTTAGGTAAAACTTCAATAAGAGGTACTTTTAAAAAGGCACTCACTAAATTGCCTTTAGTGTCATAAATATTAGTATTAGATGGAAAACGTCCATAAGTTACTATATAAGAAAAAGGTTTTTGGATGGTATTCACCATGATATATTTTCCATCTGGAGATAATGATATTCCTGTGTACATATCATCATCTTTCCATTTAGATTTGGTGCCATCTAGTGACACTTTGTATAATTGTGCTGTTGCTAATTGTTCAAAATTCTGTGCATCATTTGGATTTTTTAATAAATCTTGATAGGTTCTATTTTGCGCTTTTACGCCTTTTTCACTTACCGAAATGGTAGGGCCAGTTGGAACTGCTGTTTTAGTGTCTATAAGTGGCTTTCGGTTGTTAGATAACATTTTTACAAGCAGCGAATTGTTGTCGTTAAACCAATCAAATGGGCTACCCATATTTGCATTGATTTTAGCGTCAGTTAATTTAGAAGCAGTTGCAGTTTCAAAATCTAATACCCAAAGTTCAACTCCTGTGTCTGTTGTATTTGTAAATGCTACTTTAGTTTCATCTGGAGAAAAACTAAAATAAGCAAAGCGGCCATCTTTAGGTAAGCCGTTTACTGCTACATTATCACTGTTTCTACCATTTCTCAATTTAATATTATTATAATAATTTTGGCGACTACCTATGTTGGTTACTGGATTAATTCTAAGTCCGCCTAAACGCATTTCAGTTTCAGATAATTCAGCAATGCTTTTAAAATTACTTCTATAAAGGAATAACATTTTATCGCTTTTGCTATCCATTCTTAAAGCTGGTGCAGCAGGAGCATCAGCGAGTTCTAAAATATTATCGTGAGGTGTTTGATAACTTACATTTTCTTGAGCTTGTAAAAGAGCTACAAAGAAAAAAAGCACTAAAACAATTGATTTTTTCATTTTGAGTTGGTTTAAATTAGACGATAAAATAAATGAGCTTAAAGTTACATAATTTTATACTTTGTAAGACCTTATGTATTAGTTAAAGTTTTTAACAGAATCATTAAATATGAGATATTTTCATATCTTAATTATAATAATTCATTACATTTAAAATTCAATTTAATTAAAGAAAATAAGTTGCTTATGTATAATTCAAGAATAACAGGACTTGGAAAATATTTACCAGAAACAGTTGTGACCAATGATGATTTGTCAAAAATGATGGATACTAATGATGCATGGATTCAAGAACGTACTGGTATTAAAGAAAGAAGGTGGATAAAGCAAGGAAGTGATGATACCTCTGCAATCATGGGAGCAAAGGCTTCAGAAATAGCTATTGAACGTGCTGGAATAGATAAAGATGATATCGATTTTATAGTGTTTGCCACAATGACGCCAGATTATTATTTTCCAGGTTGTGGTGTACAAATTCAAGATTTATTGGGATTAAAAAATGTTGGAGCCATTGATATAAGAAATCAATGTTCTGGCTTTATTTATGCATTGTCGGTGGCAGATCAGTTTATTAAAACAGGGATGTATAAAAATGTTTTGGTCGTCGGTGCCGAATATCACTCTAATGGACTTGATAAATCAACTAGAGGGCGAGGTGTTACGGTTATTTTTGGAGATGGCGCAGGGGCTTGTATTGTATCTCGTGAAGAAGATAACTCAAAAGGGATTTTATCTACGCATTTGCATAGTGAAGGTAAATATGCCGATAAACTAATTGTTGAAGCACCAAGTATTAGGCATTGGGTGCCAGAAATAATGGAAGCGGGAGAGGACGATTTATCATATTTTCCTCATATGGATGGTACGTTTGTATTTAAACATGCTGTAGTACGTTTTAGCGAAGTGATTATGGAAGGTTTGATGAAAAACGGATTACAAAAGGACGATATCGATATGTTAATTCCACATCAGGCTAATTTGCGTATTGCACAATTTATACAGAAAAAATTTGGTCTAAGTGATGACCAAGTATTTAATAATATTATGAAGTACGGCAATACTACAGCTGCCTCCGTAATTATTGCTTTAACTGAAGCTTGGGAAGAAGGCAAAGTTAAAGAAGGTGATAATGTGGTGTTAGCCGCTTTTGGCAGTGGCTTTACTTGGGGAAGTGCTATTATTAAGTGGTAAAAACTTCCTAAAAAAAGAGGCCTTATGAGAAAACTAACCGTAGTCATTTTGCTTTTTACTTTTTCTTCCTGTTACTTACTCAAAGAAAATGGAATTGATTTAGAGATAGTTAATAATTCAAATTCTACACTTACTAATATAAAATTTACAACATCTGAAAGGTTTGAGTTTGTTGAAATATAAAAAATTAAACCTAACGAAACTATTTCAGAATTTTTGTCAATGAAGTACAACAAAATTTAATCTAGCAAGAGCAAGAAATATTTTAAAAGATAAAATTGAAAATTATTTGGCGAATATTAATTCGCAATCATTATGAAAAATGAAAAAAAGCAGAGGAGGGTATTATACAAATGGAGGTTCTCTTGATCGCTGGGTTAAATTTGAAATACAAAACGATACTATAAATGTTAAGTTCAGTGGGACAGGATACTAAAAAAACCCAGAACAAAGATGCTCTGGGTTTTTTTGCTATTAACCAACATTAGCATTTAAACTAAATGCTCTTGTCTATAAGACGTAAGTTTTTGTTTTTTATTTCATTACAATTGAAAATTTAACCAACTTTAACATTTGTACATCTCATTAGAAATAAAAACCCAGACAATTTTTGTCTGGGCTTTTTATTAATAACCTAACATTAACACTAACCATCAACTATTACGCAGGTTATTAATGAGTTTTTATATCTAGAAAAGTCCTCCGCCATCTTTTTCGTTATCATCTCTTTGTTTTCTAGATTTAGCACGATATTTTCCTCCGCCAAATCTATAAGATAGATTCATGCCAATAGTTCTACTTTCCCATTCAAAGCGTAAACGTTGTTCGTATGGTCTTGTACCAACACCTTTAAACTGCATCGTGTTAAACACATCATTAAAGCTAACACCAATGTTTCCCTTTCCTTCGGCAAAGCTTAATCGTGCGCCTAGGTTTACAAAAAACATGGCATCGACATCAAACTGTAGGTTTTCGTTAGCACCTCGGTAGAATCCAAAGGCTGTAAAGGTTAAAGTTTTAGTTGCTTTAAAATTGTTAAACATTCTAAAGTTCCAAGCAACAACATCTACTTCTCTTACTTCCATAGTAATATCATCAACTGTGGCTGTTTCAAGAGGCTCTGTTAAACTCTCTGAAATACCTTTTTGTGTTTGAGAGTATAAATCGAAACTAGAGTTAATGCTCCACCATTTTGTTGGACGATAATTAGTTGATAATTCCAAACCATACGCTGAGGTGTCATCAAAATTATCATGTGTTAAAATAACACGTCCAGCACTTACATCAGATCTGTCTATAAATAATGCTTGATTTATTTCATCAGAAATTGAACGGTAAAATATACCAGCGGTTACACTTCCTTTTTCAAGACCACGAGTATAATTTACTTCTAGTGAGTTTGTAAACTGTGGCTCTAATTCTTGATTTCCGTATTGAGATACCAAAGGTGTGCTCCATTCTTTTATTGGGTTTACTTGACCAATTCCAGGACGATCCACTCTTCTGCTATAACTTAATTGATATTGGTTCTTTTCGCTTGGTGTATAGGTAAAGAAAGCCGAAGGATATATACGTACATAATTATTATCGAAAGCGATAGGTGTTGTATTTCCTGAGCCTATTTCGGTTTCTAAAGCTAATGCATCTACATTCACACTTTCTACACGAGCTCCAATTTGGTATGTCCATTTTTCAAATTTTTTGCTAAATGTAGCATATCCTGAATAAATATCTCTTGTGTAATCGAAGCGTGTGTCAGGTGTTGGACGCAACATACCTTGGCTATCTAAAGATTGTCCAGTTGAAGAGTATTTAATATCTGTATTAAATAATCTTGCTTGTAAGCCAAGTTCTAGTTTTGTAGTCTCAGAAAGCGGATTTACGTAATCTAAGTTTACGGTTGTTCGTAACCTTTCAGTATCGTTAGAATCTATATAATCGTTAGTTCCAGTAATATCATCATACACCACAGGACGATCTCCATTGTAGATGTTGTGGTCTACTTCCAACTCAATATTTTCACCTTCTTTGGCAAAGTCTAATTTATAATCGAAGTTATATTGCGATGAGTTGTTTTTGTTGCTCGCATCAAACTCTTGCATTTGGTTAAAAGAAGGGTCATTGTTAAATAACGCACTCGTTGCACCAACAGTTCCGTTATCAGAGTTACTTTGATTGGTAAAGAATGATATTGTATTCTTATCATTGATATAGAAGTCGACACCAACTTTAAATAAGTGGTTTTTTCTTTCGTCTAGAATATCAAAAAACATTTCAGAATTATTGGTTGGTCTATATACTCTACCTACATTCTGATTTTTCCCTAAGTTATTACTATAACTTCCATATAAATTAAACTTTCCATTACGATAGTTTAAATTTAAGGCGCTATTAAATTTCACTTCTTTCTCATAGCTAATACCTGAACTAACACTACCATTAAAACCTACCATTGTATTTTTATGTAATACAATGTTAATGATACCGCTCATACCTTCAGGATTATATTTTGCTGATGGATTTGTAATTAATTCAATAGATTTAATAGCTGTTGAAGGAATTTGTTTTAGTAACTGTGCTGTTGGAATGTTAGATAGTTTTCCGTCTACCATAACACGAACATTCGAGTTTCCTCTAAGACTAATATCTCCAGATTGCGCATCTACACTAACTGAAGGGATACCAACCATTAATTCTGAAGCTGTGCCAGCAGCAGCAAGGTCTTTACCAATGGTAATAACTTTTCTATCTACTTTTTGCTGTATAGTAGATACTTCAGCTACCACGGTTACCGCTTCCAAACTCGCAGCTTCTTCCTCCAATCTAATGTCTCCGAGGTCAAATTTTCGATTTTTTCGGCTTATGTTTAATTCTTTTACAACTGCTCTATAACCAATATACTGTGCAGTTACTGTAATTTTACCTTCTGGAATTTTTTTAATTTCAAATGTTCCATTATCTAGTGTGATGGCGCCTGTTACGGTTTCACCTTTATCATTTTTTATGATGATGTTTACATAAGGGAGAGGCTCGTTAATTGTAGCGTCTAGTACCTTTCCAGTAATAGATCCATCGATTAATTCGCTAGAGTTGTCATTTGTTGCTTGAGTGTTTTGTACAATAAAGAGCATTGCCAAACACAGTGTGATTAGTTTTTTCATTCGTTTTTTGATTGATTGATGATGAATTAAATAAATGTATTTTGCTACATTTATACTTAACAGACGACTATATTGAAATCCTGTTACTTTTTTTAACACGTATTAACATTTTTTTAACATTTGTGTAAAACACTCATAACAATAATTCTGTCAAAGTGAAATTGATTATAAGGATGTTACAAGCCTGTACTGAGCGTAGTCGAAGTATGACAATTAATAAGCAATAAATATAAACACATGAAAAAGACCCTAGTTTTTGGAGCATCATTAAATCCTAACAGATACTCTCACTATGCGATACAACGTTTAGTAGCAAATAAGCATGAAGTTGTTGCCTTTGGTTTAAGAGAGGGAGAGGTTGAGGGTGTAATGATTGATACAGAGCTTAATCCTTATGAAGATATTGATACAGTGACATTATATATGAATGCTAAAAGGCAAAAGGAATATTACAATTATATCATGTCGTTAAAACCTGAGCGCATCATTTTTAATCCAGGAACCGAAAACCCAGAGTTTTTTAAACTATTAGAAGAAAACAATATTAATTTTGAAATGTCCTGTACTTTAGTCTTGCTTTCTACTAATCAGTACTAATCCAATAAACGTTAACAAGCCATTAATTGGTAGTAATTCGTAACCTACAACATAACCACCAAGGCTTTCAGCTGGAATATTACCAATAACTGCAGTAAGCACCACGGATATAATTGCAACAATCCAAACGTACTTGTCTTTTATTTGTTTTTTGGTAAAAACACCAAAGGCGAAAAGCCCAAGTAATGGCCCATAGGTATAACCAGCAACTGTAAGTAAACTATCTATAACATTACTACTTAATACATATTTAAAGATAATAATAACAATAACGAGCATGACACTCATACCAATATGTGTCTTTTTACGAATGCTTTTTTGTTGATCTTTTGGTTTCTTTTCAATGTTTAAGAAATCCACACAAAATGACGTAGTAAGTGACGTTAAGGCACTATCTGCACTACTATATGCAGCAGCAATTAACCCAAGCATAAAGGTAATTGCTAAGGTAATTCCTAGTCCACTGTTTAAAGCTATTTCTGGGAACAATAAATCTGTTTTTGGAGTACCATCCATTAAAGGAGTGGCAATGTTATGCTTTTTGGCATATATAAAAAGAAGCGCACCTAAAAGCATGAAAAGAAAAGTAACAGCCACTAACACAATACTAAATGATACCATGTTTTTTTGAGCATCCTTTAGTGTTTTACAGGTTAAATTCTTTTGCATCATATCTTGATCTAAACCAGTCATACAAATAGTAATAAACATACCGCCAACAAACGATTTAATAAAATGACTTCTTTCCAAAAAGCTATCAGTAACCATAATTTTACTGTATTCTTTTAACTCACTAGATGCTAAAAACTCACTAAAACTCCATCCTAAACTTTCGTTTATAAAATAGATGGATAAGATTACAGCTAAAATCATGAACAATGTTTGTAGTGTATCAGTCCAAACAATGGTTTTAATACCACCCTTATTCGTGTAAATCCATATCAATAAAATAGAGATAACCACTGTAATTTCGAAAGGCACATTCCAAGCATCAAATACAAATTGTTGCAATACAATGGCGACTAAATAGAGTCTAAAAGCTGCGCCTAGAACCCTAGACACAAAGAAGAAAAACGCACCAGTTTTATGACTTACAAACCCAAAACGCTGGTTTAAATACTCATAAATAGATGTCACATTAAGGCGATAGTAAATAGGCATTAGCACATAGGCAACTACAAAATACCCAACCATATAACCCAAAACCACTTGAAAATAGCTAAACTGTGAGCCATCAACCCAACCAGGAACCGAGATAAAAGTCACACCAGAGAGTGATGCGCCAACCATTCCGAAGGCTACAACATACCAAGGTGATGTTTTACCAGCTTTAAAAAAGTCGGCATTACTATCATTTTTACCAGTGAAATACGATATTAATAGCAGTACTCCAAAATAGGCTGCTATAAGTAAAAGGATTTGAGTTGGATTCATTTGTTTTAGTATTGGTGTTTCAAAGTACAAATTAAAATTTTCAAATTCCAAATAATTCAAATTCTTTCCTATTTGAATGCAGGATAAAAATTGTAAATTCGCAACTATGGAATTCTCCTCAAAATTACTTGAAAATGCTGTGAACGAAATGTCACAATTACCAGGGATTGGTAAGCGTACAGCATTGCGTTTAGTGTTGCATTTATTGCGTCAACCCAAAGATCAAACTAGTGACTTGACTAAGGCAATACTAAAAATGCGTGAAGAAATTAAGTTTTGTAAAAGCTGCCATAACATTAGTGATGTTGCTGTATGTGAAATTTGTGCAAATCCACATAGAAAAACAGACATAATTTGCGTTGTTGAGGACATTAGAGATGTCATGGCTATTGAAAACACAAGTACTTTTAGAGGATTGTACCATGTATTAGGAGGTAAAATATCGCCTATGGATGGTGTTGGACCTCACGATTTAAACATAAATTCCTTAGTTGAAAAAGTAAAACAAGGAGAGATAAAAGAATTAATTTTCGCTCTTAGCTCCACAATGGAAGGTGATACGACCAACTTTTATATTTACAAGCAAATCCAAGATTTAGAAGTGATTACATCGACTATTTCCAGAGGTATTTCGGTTGGTGACGAACTGGAATATACCGATGAGGTGACCTTAGGAAGAAGTATTGTAAATCGCGTGCCTTTTGAAGCGTCTTTAAAAATGTAATGGCGCGTGAAACTTTCTGTTGTCATATTAAACTATAATGTTCGCTATTTTTTAGAGCTGTGTTTGCATAGCGTAAAAGCCGCTACTGCAAATATTAATGCCGAAATTATTGTAGTCGATAACAATTCACATGATGGTAGTCGCGAAATGGTAAAGCAATTATTTCCAGAGGTTATTTTAAAAGAGAACAAAGAGAACTTAGGCTTTTCAAAAGGAAATAATCAAGGTGTTGCAGCTGCAAAAGGAGAGTATATCTGCATTTTAAACCCAGATACAGTAGTGTCTGAAGATGTTTTTTCTCAATTATTAAAGTTTTCAAAAACCAAAGAAAACTTAGGGATTGTTGGATGTAAACTGATAGATGGCTCTGGAAAATTTCTACCTGAAAGCAAACGTAATATTCCTGTAGTTAAGGTGGCTTTGCAAAAAATAAGAGGAAATTCAGCCAATTATTATGCAAATCATGTTAAAGAAGATGAGGTTGCAAAAGTAAATATCCTTGTTGGAGCCTTTATGTTTATGAAACGATCTGTTTATATTCAGCTGGAAGGTTTTGACGAAGATTATTTTATGTACGGAGAAGATATTGACTTATCGTACAAAGCCATAAAAGCTGGCTTAGATAATTACTACTTAGGAACAAATGCAGTTATTCATTATAAAGGAGAAAGCACGCTAAAAGACAAGTCTTACGCCAAACGTTTTTATGGAGCAATGCAAATATTTTATAAGAAGCATTTTAAATCTAATATTGTGTTTGATGTGTTTGTTTGGTTAGGAATTAAGCTAGCGTTCTTATTTCGTAAAGCACCAAAAGTGGTTAATAAAGGTTCAAAAATTATCTATGCGTTTTCAAGTGAAAATGTTGAATTTCTTTCAAAGAAACTGCAAAAACAAATCTTGTTAGTTAATTCTAAAGAGGAAATTAAAAATGCTAGCACAGTTATATTCGACACATCGTCGATGACTTATAAAGAAATCATTTCTAATTTGATACATTTGAATAGAAAGTGCGATATATCATTTAGAATTTTAGTAAATAATTCTAACTTTATAATTGGTAGTGATAGCTCAAATAGTAGAGGGGAAGTTATCACGTTTTAAATCGAATTTATTGAAAAAACTGCAACAGAATTAATCATTTTTCTCTAATTTTGCAGTCAATAACCTAAAAATCGCTTTTGTATTAACGATATGGCAAAATTTGAACTTAAGTTACCTAAAATGGGAGAGAGTGTTGCTGAGGCAACCATAACATCTTGGTTAAAAGAAGTGGGAGACACTATTGAAGCTGACGAAGCTGTTCTTGAAATAGCAACAGATAAGGTAGATAGTGAAGTGCCTAGTGAAGTAGATGGTGTACTAGTAGAAAAATTATTTGAAGTTGACGATGTTGTGCAAGTAGGTCAAACCATTGCTGTTATAGAAATAGAAGGAAGTACTACTGAAGCACCTGCTGCACCAAAGCAAGAGGTTGCAGAACCAAAGATTGAAGCACCAACAAAGGCAGTTGCTGATGTTGCTCAAACAGTAGTGGCAGCAAAAGCTGCGGTAGAGACTCCTGTGAGTTCAACTGAAGACAGATTCTATTCGCCATTGGTTAAAAATATTGCTAAAAAGGAAGGCATATCACAAGCTGAACTAGATAGTATCCCAGGAACAGGTAAAGAAGGTAGAGTCACTAAAAATGATATTTTAGCATATCTAGGAAATAGAGGTGGCGAACCAGCACCACAACCAGTTGCTCAGCAAGAAACAACACCTGAACCAGTAAAAACGCAAAGTGCACCTGTGACTTCTAAACCAGAAGTTAAAGAAACACCTGTTGAAGTAAGTGGAGGTGATGAGATTATCGAAATGACCAGAATGGGTAAATTGGTAGCGAAGCACATGGTCGATTCTGTACAAACGTCTGCGCACGTGCAGTCATTTATTGAAGCAGATGTAACGAATATATGGAACTGGAGAAATAAAAATAAAGATGCTTTTAAAAAGCGCGAAGGTGAAAACTTAACCTTTACACCAATATTTATGGAAGCGGTTGCAAAGGCACTTCGTGATTACCCTATGATGAATATTTCGGTGCAAGGAGATAAAATCATTAAGAAGAAACATATTAATCTTGGTATGGCTGCTGCTTTAGGCGATGGCAATTTAATTGTACCTGTTATTAAAAATGCAGATCAGTTAAACTTAATTGGTATGGCAAAACAAGTGAACGACTTGGCTAACCGTGCTAGAATGAACCAACTTAAACCAGACGATATACAAGGAGGTACCTATACAGTAACTAATGTTGGAACCTTTGGAAGCATTATGGGAACACCAATAATTAATCAACCACAAGTTGGTATTTTAGCTTTAGGCGCTATTAGAAAAGTACCAGCGGTTATCGAAACGTCTGAAGGTGATTATATAGGTATTCGATACAAGATGTTTATGTCGCATTCTTATGATCATCGTGTCGTAAATGGTGCCCTTGGAGGCCAATTTGTAAAAGCTGTAAAAGATTATTTAGAAGCTTGGGACTTAGATAGAGAAATATAATACTTATAGTCTGTCACATCGAGCGGAGTCGAGATGTCTTAACAAAAGCAAAAAGCACAGTTTTTAAACTGTGCTTTTTTTTACAAAATTTTAGGTTTTCGTTTAACGTGTTTGTGTATGGTTAGTTGCATGGTTAAGAAACTAATTCAGCAAATAAATCACTGATAGAATATTCTGAAGGAATGTTAGTAAGTCGGCAGTGACCAAGCAATAAATTATACACGTTGTCGTGCATAGTGTTTGCAACACAATCTATTGTTTTTTAATTTCAGTTTTTGTAAATTACAAAAAATAACTTATTGACATGAAACGATTTCTTCAACTATCATTAACCATTTTTTTATTAATAGTATTAACTGAAAATGTTGGAGCTCAAAATGACATTATTTTAAAGATTGATGGGACTGAAATGATAGGTAAAGTCACAGCCATTGGTGAAACAAATATCAATTTCACTTATCAAAATGAAACTATTGAATATAAAGTTCCAAAGATTAAAATTTCAAAAATTACCTTTTCTTCTGGACGAGTTGAATTTTATAACGCTTCCTCTACTTTACAAGAACACCATAATAAAGTGGCCATTTTACCTTTTGCTTTTTTAAAAAATCAAGACGATGGCTCTAGTGCTATGTCCAAAAAGATTCAACAGGAAACCTATGCAATATTTAATGCTCATAAGGGAATCTTGAATTTTCAAGACCCAATTACCACTAATAGATTGCTTGTAAAAGCAGGAATTGGAGATAACGACCAGCAAAACTACTCTATGGGAGAGTTATGTGATATATTAGGTGTCGAATTCATAGTACAAGGCTTGGTTTCCATAGAAGAGACAAGTGTATCAAGTTATTCAGCTTCGAACACGAATATAAAGACCAATGACAAAAAACCAGCAAAAACGTTTGTGGGTAAATTATTTGATAATTCTGGTACAAATGTCAGAACTAGTAGTTCTAGCACTACCAACCAAAATTACAGTACCACAATTACAATGAATGTTTATAATGATAAGGGAGACAATATCTTTAACAGGGATCATGAATCCTTTTGGCAATCTAATGATGCTTACAAAGTTACTTTAAAATTTTTAGCAAAAAGAACCCCTCTTTATACTAAGTAATGTTAAGAATGTCTTGATATGACATTAAGTAATTACACCCAAATGCTAATTGGTTATCTGATTAAATAGAAACGAGTTTATGCTTAAGATTCTGATTTTGAATTATGCACAATGTTTTAGGGATATACGTCGTTTTAATGACTTATATCCGACGTTAAACGAAGTTCGACAATTTTTCTTGCAAAGTCAAATAAGATGTTTATCAATTAGCCTTAAAACTCACAAGCATCAGCTCGCAGTTTAACTTCATTTAGCGTTTCCCAAACAGGATTGTCAAATGGTTTTGGCGAATATCTAAAAACCATAATTGTTTTCTTTTGAGTCTCACAATAGTAGTATACAACAAGCACGTTTAAGGTCATTGGTAGTTTGGTGTAGCGCGTATCAACAGTTTTAACTTTACCTATATATTGTGTGTTTCCTTTTTTAATAAAAACCGCATTTGTTTTATGCGTTTTAACGTCATTAATTTTATAAAAATCAAGACCTAATAAACCGTCAAAATAGAGTTGCACATTTTTTTCTAAGTCACTTTCAGATGGTTTTTCAATACCATTAATATTCCAAGCCCAAACATAAGACCAAAAGTTTGGACTCTCTTGGTTAGACCATCCTTGAGGAAATCTTAAATCTTCAAAGCCTTCATAGTTGATGTCTTGAGCAAAATTAATTGGGAATTTTATAATTTCTTTTATCCAGGTGCTATCTGTTGTAAACACTTCAAGGCTTTCCTCTTCTTGGCTATATGATAGTATGCAAAAGAATAGCAGCAAAATTGTAACTATATGTTTCTTCATAATTTTTGGTCTAATAATTTATACTAAGGTTTAGCAACCCATTAATCCAAAGGAAACCACAAGTTCTTGGTCTACTTTTTTGCCTTCAAGATTTTCAGCAGATTTCCATGTTCCTGGTGTGTTTTTTATTAACTCAATCATAGTTTTATCAACTAAAGGGTAGTTTGAGGTTCTATCTAACCTAACATTTTCAATAGTACCTTTTTTAGTTACCTAAAAAACAGTTTGGCAGCTTGTAACTTTTCGGGATCTACATTTGCTTTATCTCTTGATGATTTGCTACTTTCTCTAAGATATTTTTTAAGCACCTCTTTGCCTTCTGAATATTCAGCTTGTTTTTCTGGAATAACTGTAAAGTAAGGTCTCCAATGGGTGTTTTCTATAGTTCCTGTTTCTGAGTTCTTCTCTGTTAAATATGCCGAAAACGTTAGATTGGTTGAATAATTTGAGGCCTTTATAAATTCTAATTGCTTATTAGTTAATGCGTCACTCTTTCCAGTTTCACGAATATTAGATTCTTTGTCATCGATAATTTTAATAACACTAATAGATTTGTAGTCAACAATTCGTTGGGCATGCTCCAAGTCAATAAGGTCATTAAATGATCTTATAGCATCTAAGTCTTTTTTTTTAATAGGATTAAACCTTGGTCCAATATCGTAGATGAAATCAGTAAAGATTCTATTTGCCATTTTATTATCGACCTCCGTATTCATGGCAACAGTATTGTTTTCTAGTTGTGTTGTTTCGTTGCTTTTTAAATTGTTAAAAAACATGACACTAAATACTGTTATACTTACAGTAATAACTGCAGCTGAAATAATTAAAACTCTCTTTTTCATTTTGTTTGTTTTATGATTAATAGTATACTTCATATAAATTGATGATGCTAAACTAGAGCTAGATTACCCTGAAAATGTCAAAAAAATGTAAAAGAAGTGTCAACAGTTGTAAAAAGTCGAGAAATTGTATGTTATTTACACTTAATTATGAACAACACCTCCAAATATTTAGTTATTGGCTTAGCCTTCATTATGTTTTTATTTTGCATCTTATCATGCAATAACAATGCAAATAGGGACTTTTCAGAAGTTACTAAAGTAGCATTACGTGATGTAGGTCATAAAATATTACTTAATAATAATGATTCAACATCTTTGGTTAAGCCAGTTTTAGAATTAGATAATCAAAAGTATCAACTATCCTTTCAAGAACCTGTATCAATTCATCCAGATAGCCTTGTAAATATTATTAAAAGCAGTTTTCAAAAAGCAGATTTACCAAAATTTTATCTTACTGAGGTAAAACAATGTGAAGATGGTGAGGTGGCATACAGTTACGAAATGAAAGAAAATGTTGATAAGGATATTGTGCCTTGTGGAGGAAGACAATTGCACAAAGCCTGTTACATTGTAAGTGTAAGGTTTACTAAGTCATTAAACTCTCAAAATAGTAACTTAAAATATCTATTTTACTTTCTAATTGCTGTGATAGTTGTTTTAGGAATTGTTTTTTATAAAAACAAATCAAAAAACTCAGTAAAAAGTAATAATGACAACTATGCCTCCATTGGTAGTTTTCAATTTTATCCAGAGCAGAATAAATTAGTAAAGCAAGCCATAGAGATTAGCCTTTCTAAAAAGGAATGCGAGCTGTTGGAAATTTTTGTAGCCAATCCAAATCAAATTATAAAGCGAGAAGAATTAGAAAAACGTGTTTGGGAAGATAATGGTGTAGTTGTAGGTAGAAGTTTAGATACCTATATCTCAAAACTACGTAAGAAATTAAAAGAAGACGATTCTATTAAATTAGTAAATGTTCATGGTGTTGGTTATAAGCTTGAAGTTAGTTAGGAATCTTAAAAATAAAAAAGCACAGTTTAAAACTGTACTTTTTTGATTACTTTTTAAGTGTTTCTTTAATTTTACTAAAGTGATGGTAACTATGACGAAGTGCGTGGTCTTCGACAAAAAATTGGACAGTCAATGGAGCATTTGCATTTAATGAAACAGTTGAGGCATTATCAAGTTCTTTATCTGTAAATGAACGCACAGCATCGGCTGCAATTTTACTGTTTTTTCTTAGTAGTTCTATAGTCTCAGTTTTACCCACATTTGCAAATTCTTTAGCATGATCAGCATTCATTTGATTTACAACATCCATTGTAGCATCAGTGATTGGATTTCCAGAGGCAATTACTTGAGCTAGTTCAATTTCAAGTGGATAAACACTTGCAACATGATGCACTACAACACCAATGGTTCTTCCGTCTCCAAGTACAGGTTTATTCCATTCAGAATTAGATAAATTTTCTGCGAAATTAGCGAGCGCATTTGCTCCTAGTGTTAATCTTTCTGCTAGTGCAATTGCACGTGTGTTAGAATTTGTCATAATATATTTATTTTTGGTTTGATTTGACTGAAAAATTAAAGACATCAGGTCTTGAATAATGACCTACAGCATCAAACATTCGTTTGGCTTCTATAATTGTGTTAAGGTCTATATCTGCATATATAATGCCTTCTTGTGCTTCTAATGGACCTGCAATTACTTGTCCTTTTGGGTCTATAATACAACTGTTACCAGTGTTTATCCATTCCCTACCTTCAGGGTAAAGATGTTTAAATGTATAGTCGTCTGGAATGTCATCAATATGTAATGCCATACAAGTACTTACAACAAATAAGCCTCCTTCTCTTGCAACATGTTGCATTGATTGCAACCAATTTGAGCTTTTATCCCAAGTAGGTGCTGCGAGAATCTGTGCTCCTGTTTCATATACTGCATTTCGTGCTAAAGGCATGTAATTTTCCCAACAGATAAGTCCAGCTATTTTTCCAGATGCTGTATCATACGATTTGAAAGTAGAACCATCTCCTTGTGACCAGATTAGACGTTCGCCACCAGTTGGGATTAATTTTCTATGCTTCCCCGCTATTTCTCCGTCATTATTGATAAACAATAAACTATTGAATAAACTAGTACCACTTGTTTCTGTATTGCGTTCGTGCATCCCAATTACAACACTAATTTTTCCTTTTTTCGCGGCTTCACAAAGTTTGTTGGTTGAATTGTCAGGTAAGGAAACTGCATTTTCAACAAGTTTTACATATAGTTCATTGAGTTCAGCTCCCTTGCTATTGGGAACAAGCCATATCCAATCTGGATAACCTGATATAAATGCTTCTGGAAAAACAATTACTTTAGCTCCATTATTACTTGCCTCTAAAATTGCGTCACAAGCTTTTTCAATTGTTTTTTCTTTGTTTAGAAATACTGGAGATAATTGAGCTGCTGCTATTTTTGTTTTGTTTATCATGTTGCTTCTAATTAAATTGATTGAAACTCTATGATACAAATTTAGAACATGTATCTAAGACAATATTTCACAATTGACTCAAATACTGGTACAATTGATTCAAATTCAATTATTCTTTGATTATCTCAGTTGCTTTGTGAAATCTGTGGGTAAAATTCCAAATCTTTTTTTGAAAACACGAGTAAAGTATGTTGGACTATTGAATCCTGTGTCGTAGGCAATCTCCGCAATAGTTTTATGACTTGAAGCAATGTTATTCAAAGCGCTTTGGAGTCTTGATTCTTGTATGAGTTGATTTGGAGCTAATCCAGTTAAAGATTTTACTTTACGACTTACTTGTGATTTGCTTAATCCAATTTCTGAGATTAATTCTCCACTGTTAAAATCGGAGCGTGTAAAGTGTTTTTTGATTACATCGTGAAGATTAGAAGAAAAGACAAAGTCATCATTATTGAGAACGGTAAAGTTGCTCAGTTTTTCTTTTGGTTCTTGAATTTCTTTTTCTGAAATTAGAATAGTCTCTATGTCCAGATACATTTTCTTATTTAAACCTAGAGAACAAACCTTATTAATTTTTGCTTTGGCTACTTCAAAAAAAGCCGAACCCTCTTCATCTACAGGTTTGCCACTTACTAAGGCTAAATTAAATTCTAAGTTATTTGAAGTATTGATGAATTTCATAATAGCTGATGCACAAGAGATGCCATCTGTAGCATATATGAATGTAATCATAATTTGATTGTTAGGCTCACGTACAACTACACCATTGTACTCTAGAACTAGCTCTTTAATTTTGCTAAAATATCTTCGATTATTATTAGAAAAACTTACAATATTCACAAGAAGAATTGTTCTGTATCCAGAATCAAGATCTCCAGAGTCTGTTTTTGCCAAGTCATCCACATCTGTACCTTGTCCCATAAATAAATTGTATTCATTGTCCGCTACTTCAATGATATTACAAGCTGTATTTCCGTGTGACTTTAAGTGTACCTGATTACATGCATCTTTGTTTGGCCCTTCCATCAAACAAAATATTGTTTTTGCTTGCTCATTTACCCAGTACTTTAATTGTTTAACACCAAATTGATCTTGTATCGCTAAATCTTCCATGTGAGCTTTTACAACATCTTCAGCAGAAAATTCATCAGTGTCAACATTGTGGATATCCATGTATAAAGGCATAATATTTTATTTGTGTTAGAGTTATGAATAATCAAATGAGACTTATATGTCTAGTATTTTAATTTTTATATAAGTTGAAAACTAATATCGACTATTTTTTTAACATAGTCAAATGAGGTTTTTAATTTCAAAAGGCTCTTTTTTGTTTATTCTATATTACCTTTGTGTTTAGAAAAACAGTTGATTAATGCAGTTAAATTTAACAAAACCTATTTGTTTTTTCGATCTTGAAACAACAGGTATAAATATCTCTAAAGATCGTGTTGTAGAAATTTCAATTCTAAAAGTATATCCTAACGGAACAGAAGAAAGTAAAACATGGTTGGTTAACCCAGAAATGGTTATTCCTAACGAGGTGATTGCTATTCATGGTATTACCAACGAAAAAGTAGCTAACGAACCTACTTTTAAAGAAATTGCAAAGGATGTCCATAACATGATTAAAGATTCCGATTTAGGAGGCTTTAATTCCAATCGTTTTGATATTCCATTGTTAGCAGAAGAAATGCTAAGAGCAGAGATAGATTTTGACATGAAAAACCGTGTGGCTGTAGATGTTCAAACCATTTTTCATAAAATGGAACAACGTACTTTAAGTGCTGCCTATAAGTTTTATTGTAATGAATGTTTAGAAGATGCTCATAGCGCCGAAGCTGATACTAAAGCAACTTATGAAGTGCTTAAATCTCAAATCGAAAAATATGACGAATTGGAAAATGATACTAAATTTTTAGCTGAGTTTAGCTCAAGAAAAAAGTTTGCCGATTTTGCAGGATTTATTAATTATAACAAGAAAGGGGAAGAGTGCTTCTCATTTGGTAAGCATAAAGGAAAATTAGTGACCGAAGTTCTAGAGAAAGAACCTGGATATTTTGGATGGTTACTAAATGCCGATTTTCCGTTATACACAAAAAAAGTATTAACAGCTATTAAGTTACGTAGCTTTAATAATAAATTATTTTAATGAAATTAATTTGCATAGGTAGAAATTATACCAAACATATAGAAGAGTTAGAAAACGAAAAGCCTAAAGATCCAGTAGTATTTTTAAAGCCAGATACTGCTATTTTATTAAAAAAACAGCCTTTTTTTATTCCAGATTTTTCTAACGATGTACACCACGAAGTCGAAATTTTGATAAAAATCGATAAAGTGGGCAAACACATAGACCGAAAATTCGCATACAAATATTACGATGAAATTGGTCTTGGTATAGACTTTACAGCACGCGATTTACAAAGCCAATTAAAGTCAAAAGGATTGCCATGGGAAAAGGCGAAAGCCTTTGATGGCGCAGCGGTTATAGGGAAATGGTTGCCTAAAACTAATTTTAAAAACGTTGACAATATTAGCTTCACTTTACATAAAAATGACACCATTGTGCAAGATGGAAACACCAATTTAATGCTTTGGAAGATAGATGAGTTAATCGAATATGTGTCAAAATATTTTACTTTAAAGATTGGAGATATTATCTTTACAGGCACACCTGCAGGAGTTGGCAAGGTAGTTGCTAACGATAAACTAAAAGGATTTATAGAAAACGAAGAAATGTTTTCAATAACAGTTAAATAAATGGAACAACATTACAAACTCGATAGAGTAAGAGAATTGGCTGATAATGATACCGATTTTATTAAAACTTTAGCTATGACGTTTATAGAAGAAGTGCCAGAAGACGCACTCCTTTTACAAACTGCTGTTGTAAGTAAAGACTATTTGGCTGCATACAAATCTGCCCACAAAATGAAACCTACTATAGACTTATTTGAACTTGGTGTTCTAGATGACTTAATAGAAGTTCAGGATTGGGGAAAATTTGAGCAGCGCGATAAGGATATTTTCGAAAAACTAGAAATTGTCCTCAGCGCAGTTAATAAGGCAGTAGAAGAGATTAGGTCAGATTTCAATTTATAATGCAAGCAGAGATAATTACTATTGGTGATGAGATTCTCATTGGTCAAGTAGTTGATACCAATTCGGCATATATTTCAAAAGAACTTAACAAAATAGGTGTTTCTGTATACCAAATTACGTCTGTCCAAGACGATAAAGAACACATCCTAAAATCTTTAAAAGAAGCCGAAGAAAACGCCGATATCATAATCTTAACTGGAGGTTTAGGACCTACAAAGGACGATATTACCAAAAACACCCTTGCAGAATATTTTAATGACTCTTTGGTGCAAAGCGAAGCTGTTTTCCAAAACATTAAAAAACTTTGGAAAAAGTATATCAAACAGGAGCTTTCACAGGTTAATATAGATCAAGCCTTAGTGCCTTCCAAAGCAGCGGTTTTAATGAATCATTTTGGGAGTGCTCCAGGCATGTGGTTAGAAAAGAAAAATAAGGTATTCATTTCTCTTCCAGGAGTACCTTTTGAAATGAAGGCTTTAATGAATCATGAAGTGCTGCCTCGACTTAAAGAACAATTTGAATTGCCTTTTATTTTACATAAAACACTGCTTACTTATGGTCTAGGAGAAAGTAAGCTTGCTGAAAAAATTGAAGATTGGGAAGATAATCTTCCAACTTTTATAAAACTTGCTTATTTGCCTAATTTAGGTATGGTAAGACTACGTTTATCTGCAAAAGGAACAAACGAGAAGCTTTTGATTGCCGAAATGGATAAGCAATTAGAATTGTTATTGCCACAAATAGAAAAGGAGTTTGCTGGTTTTGAGGAAAATGGCGCACTAGAAGTATTAATTGGAGAAAAATTAACAAGTCTAGGGAAAACTTTGGCAACAGCCGAAAGTTGTACAGGAGGTAAGATAGCCGAAAGAATCACAGCAAATTCAGGAGCATCAGTCTATTTTAAAGGCAGCGTGGTAAGTTATGCTACCGAAGCTAAAATAAATGTATTAAAAATTAACAAAGATTTAATTGATAAGTATTCTGTAGTGAGCACTCAAGTAGCAGAAGCTATGGCTAAAAGTGTCCAGAAATTATTTAAAACAGATTACGCTATAGCAACTACAGGTAATGCAGGACCAACAAAAGGTGATGCAAATGCCGAGGTTGGAACCGTATGCATTGCTATTGCTACTCCTAACAGTGTTTTTTCTAAAATATTTAGTCTAGGAAATCATCGAACAAAAGTGATAAATAAAGCTGTAAATAAAGCTTTTGAAATGCTTCAAAAAGAAATTTTTAAAAATTGATAAAATAAAGTTTGTCAAACATTAAAGAATTCGTAAATTTGCACCTCGTTTTAAAATAACAATATTTTTAAAGTTAGATATCATGTCAAGAGTTTGTGAACTTACTGGAAAAAAAGCGATGGTTGGAAACAACGTTTCGCATGCAATGAATAAAACTAAGCGTAAGTTTAATGCGAACTTACTTAAGAAACGTTTTTACATTCCTGAAGAAGATAAGTGGGTGACTTTAAAAGTTTCTGCTGCTGCATTAAAAACTATCAATAGAGTTGGTATTTCTGCTGCAATTAAAGAAGCTAAGTCTAAAGGATTTTTAAAATAATAGCCTCATAGTTTAAATAGTAGTACAATGGCAAAGAAAGGAAATAGAATTCAAGTAATATTAGAATGTACAGAGCATAAAGAGTCTGGGCAACCAGGAACTTCTAGATATATTACAACAAAAAATAAAAAGAACACGCCTGATAGAATGGAGATTAAGAAATTTAATCCAATCTTAAAGCGTATGACAGTTCATAAAGAAATCAAGTAAAAAATAATTGAATCATGGCAAAGAAATCAGTAGCATCATTACAAACTGGATCTAAAAGATTAACAAAGGCTATTAAAATGGTAAAGTCTCCAAAATCAGGAGCCTATATGTTTGTTGAGTCAATTATGGCACCAGAACAAGTAAACGACTTTTTGAATAAAAAATAAATTATTTTTTATAATCAAGATATTTCAAGCTGCTTTCTTATAGATAGCAGCTTTTTTTATGCCTTTTAATAGGCAATCTTCAAGAAATATTTATTTTCTTTATGCACGATTTAATGACAATGTAGCAGAAATTGTCTTTAGGCAAGAATATTGCTATTTCTAAATTAAAGTAATATATAACAATACATGAGTTTATTTAAAAAGATATTTTCCTCAGAAAAAAAGGAAACACTAGATAAAGGATTAGAAAAATCTAAAACCTCATTTTTCAACAAACTTAACAAAGCAGTTGCCGGAAAATCTAAAGTTGATGATGATGTTCTTGATAATTTGGAAGAGATTTTAGTAACTAGTGACGTTGGTGTAAATACTACTTTAAAAGTAATTGATAGAATTGAAGCTAGAGTCGCAAAAGACAAATACCTTGGAGCATCAGAATTAAACAAGATACTAAGAGAAGAAATTGCTGGATTATTATCTGAAACTAATTCAGGTGAAGCGACTGAATTTATCATTCCTAACACTCAAAAACCTCATGTGATTATGGTTGTTGGTGTTAATGGCGTCGGAAAAACTACAACTATTGGTAAATTGGCTTATCAATTTAAAAAGCAAGGGTTAAATGTTGTTTTAGGAGCAGCAGATACTTTTAGAGCAGCAGCGATAGACCAACTGCAAGTTTGGGCAGATCGTGTAGATATTCCAATTGTAAAGCAATCTATGGGAAGCGATCCTGCATCTGTGGCGTTTGACGCATTAGAATCTGGAGTGTCTCAGAATGCTGATGTTGTAATTATTGATACTGCTGGACGTTTGCATAATAAAGTCAACTTAATGAACGAGCTAACCAAGATAAAACGAGTGATGCAAAAAGTGGTTGACGATGCGCCTCACGATGTATTATTAGTATTAGATGGCTCTACAGGTCAAAACGCCTTTGAACAAGCAAAGCAATTTACTGCAGCAACCGAAGTAACATCGTTGGCAGTCACCAAATTAGATGGGACAGCCAAAGGAGGCGTAGTTATTGGTATTAGCGATGAATTTCAAATTCCTGTAAAATATATAGGCGTTGGCGAAGGGATTGAAGATTTACAAGTGTTTAATAAATATGAGTTTGTAGATTCGTTTTTTAAATAATTAATGAGTTTTAATATTTACCATAATCTAGTAATTAACGCTTCTCTAAAAGAAGTATTTGATGTGGTGTCTTTACCAAATCATTTAGATAATTGGTGGACTTTAAAAAGTTCTGGTAAACCAGAATTACATACTGAATACAATTTAAATTTTACCGATGAATACGATTGGTATTGTAAAGTATCCAAAGTAGAACTAATCAAATCCTTTCATTTAAAAATGACAAAATCTGATGATGATTGGAATTCTACTACGTTTGGTTTTGATTTGGAAGAAGCAAATAATGGTACGTTGCTAAAGTTTAGTCATATAAATTGGCCAAAAGAAAATAATCATTTTAAGCATTCTTCGTTTTGTTGGGCTTTGCTACTTAACGGCTTAAAAAACTATCTTGAAAAGAGAGAGATTATTCCTTTCGATAAGAGAAATTAATTTTTTTTTGCTTTCCTGAGTAGGCATGAATCTACTATTATTACTTATGGAATCTCATTTAAATTTTTACTATTTTAGTAAAAAATACTAATCATGCGTAAAATCTTATTTTTTCTTCTAATAACCCTTATTCTTTCATGTAAAAAAGACACACCTGCAACTGTATTAACCGTTAGGGAAATTCCTGAAGTTGTAAGAGACTCAACCGATTTTAGAGAATTTCGAGTGCTAGATTCTAGATATATTAGTAAAGAGGAGTTGTGGCAACCTTTAAATAAGGATTTAGAAGATTTTACGGAAGAAACCTATAATAAGTTAAAGCCATTTGTTTTAGAACAAAACATTCCAAAGCTTCAAAAACATATTGCCAATGGTGATTTATCTTATGAATTACTTACCAAATTTTACTTGTATCGTATACGAAAGTTTGATAGGGAAAATGAGTTATCTTTAAACTCTGTAATTGCCTTAAACCCAAATGTGATTGATGAAGCAAAAAAGGCTGACAACACTCAATTTGCAGCACTACCTCACCCAATTTTTGGTATGCCAATTTTATTAAAAGACAATATCAATGCTTCTGGAATGACAACAACTGCTGGTGCTGTGGCATTACAGGAGAATACTTCTGAAGATGCTTTTATTACAGAACGTTTAAAAAGTAATGGCGCACTTATTTTAGGGAAAGCCAATTTAAGCGAATGGGCTTATTTCTTTTGTGGCGATTGTCCAAGTGGGTATAGCGCCATTGGTGGACAAACATTAAATCCTTATGGTAGACGAACTATGGATACTGGAGGTTCAAGTTCTGGAAGTGGTGTGTCTGTTGCTGCTAATTTTAGTGTTGGTGCTGTTGGTAGCGAAACGTCGGGTTCTATTTTGTCACCTTCCAGTTCTAATTCTATAGTTGGGTTAAAACCTACTATTGGTTTATTGAGTAGAAGTGGTATTGTGCCTATTTCGTCAACTTTAGATACACCTGGACCAATGACTAAAAATGTGATTGATAATGCTATACTTTTGGATGCTATGAGTGGTTTTGACGATTCAGATTCAAAAGCAATTAAAAGTCAGGTTTTGAGTTATTCTGAATCGCTTACTGAAAGTAGTATTGAAGGAAAACGATTTGGTGCTTTTAAAAGATTAATGGAAGATTCATTGTATGTAAATGCAATTAAAGTGTTACGTGACAATGGTGCTCAAGTCGTTGAGGTTGATGAAATTGATGTACAACGTTCAGGGTTTATTAGCTTGTTAAATCTGGATATGAAAAAAGATTTGCCAGAATATCTAGCTAATCATGCCACAAAAGCTGTAGAGGTTACCTCTGTTCAGGATGTGATAGATTTTAACAATCTAGATTCGTTAAATCGCGCACCTTACGGACAAAGGCTCTTTAAAGGTATTGTAGATGACCCAGGGAGTTCGCGATATCTAGATTCTATTAAAACCGATTTAAAGACAAAGAGTAGATTGTATTTTGATACACCTATTGAGAAGCAAAATCTTGATGGCTTTTTATCAATCAATAATTTTCACGCAGGTTGGGCAGCCACAGCTGAATATCCAGCACTAACGGTTCCAATGGGTTATCAAGAAAGCGGTCGCCCAAGAGGATTAACGTTTATCTCAAAGCCTTTGAGTGAAAAAACGTTATTAGAATGGGCTCATGTATATGAACAAGCATCGAAAAAGCGAGTACCTCCAGTAAACTATAACTAGTTAACTAAGGTGCTTATCTTTTCCCAAAGATCATTGTCAAAAGATGAAAGCGCAAAATTTTCATTATCAGCAGAGTTTCCCATCCTAACAATGACTAATTTTTTGCTGGGTACGATGTATATTTTCTGGTCATTTTTCCCTAAAGCACTATACATGTCGTTTGGTGCATTAGGTATTAATTTACCGGAAAATTCAAATTGACTTTGTGGTAAATGATATGTTAATTTTCCATTAAGCCACCATAAATACCCATAGGCTTCATTAATATTTTGAGAAGTATTTATAGCGTCATTCAAATAATCTTCAGGGATTATTTGTTCATTTTCCCATTTCCCTTTAGCGTAGATTAAAAGTCCAAAACGAGCCATACTTTTTGCATTACTCCAATACACATTAAAATCATTATTCTTTACCCAAGAGCCAGACATACCAATTTTATTCTTTAGTTTAGAATTAAAGTAGTTCGTCCAAGTTTGATTGCTAGTTTGAGCAATGACATCTTGTAGCTTTACATATACATTATGGTATGCCGAACGGTTTCCAGCATCAGCTACATATTGTAAATCTTCATGAGATATACTATCTCCTAAACCGTCATCTAAGCCAGAAGTCATAGATAGAAGATTTTTGCAAGTAATAAGATTTTCTTTATCTAGTGGAGCACTTGTCCATCCAGTTCCTATATAGTCTGATACTTTACTGTCAATATTTATTAAACCTTCGTCTTCAGCAATACCAATAATAGCAGTGGTAAGTGTTTTTCCTGCACTAGCCCAATACCATGGTAAAGTTGAATTATGACCATTAAAATATTTTTCTACTACTATTTTGCCGTCATAAAGTATTATAAAGCTTTTGGTGTTTTTTAGTTTTAAAAAATCGAGTAGTGATTGTAAGTTGTTTTCATTCCAATCTAATTCTTCTAAAGGCGTTGTTTCCCATTCATTTGAAGTATTTGAAGGAAAATAAATCTCAGTATTCGTTATTATGTCTTCATCAACTATATCAAAATCATCATTTGAAGAGCAATTAAATAAAAGTAAAGAACAGATGATAAATAGATAAAACTGCATATTTTTCATAAGTAGGGTTTTTAATAAGACTCTCAAATATATGAAAGGTTTAAATTAGATTGTATCTTTGCAAACCAAAATTAAGGCATGAGGACAAAGTCACTTAAAAAGAATAAAATCAACGTAGTAACATTAGGATGCTCTAAAAATGTTTACGACAGTGAGGTGTTGATGGGACAACTTAAAGCGAATAATAAAGACGTTGTACATGAAGAAGAAGGGAATATTGTAGTGATAAACACTTGTGGTTTTATTAATAATGCCAAGGAAGAAAGTGTAAATACAATCCTTGAATATCTTCAAAAGAAGGAGGAAGGCGATGTCGATAAAGTGTTTGTAACTGGCTGTTTAAGTGAGCGTTATAAGCCAGATTTAGAAAAGGAAATTCCTGATGTAGACCAATATTTTGGAACCACCGAATTACCTAATTTATTAAAAGCCCTTGGTGCAGACTATAAGCATGAACTTATAGGTGAGCGTTTAACAACTACGCCAAAAAATTACGCTTATTTAAAGATTGCTGAAGGTTGTGATAGACCTTGTAGTTTTTGTGCAATTCCTTTAATGAGAGGGAAGCATAAATCGACACCAATTGAAGAGATCGTAATTGAAGCTGAAAAACTAGCGGCCAATGGTGTAAAAGAACTCATACTTATTGCCCAAGATTTAACTTATTACGGACTTGATTTATATAAGAAACGTAATTTAGCAGAACTGTTGGAAGCATTGGTAAAAGTTGACGGCATTGAGTGGATTCGCCTTCATTATGCATTTCCAACTGGTTTCCCAATGGATGTGCTAGATGTGATGAATAGAGAGCCTAAAATTTGTAATTATTTAGACATACCATTGCAACATATTTCCGATAGTATTTTAAAAAGCATGCGTCGTGGAACGACTCAAGAAAAAACAACAAAACTGTTAAAGGAGTTTAGAGCAAAAGTTCCTAATATGACGATTAGAACAACACTTATTGTTGGTTATCCTGGAGAAACCGAAGAAGATTACCAGAAGCTTAAAGATTGGATAATCGATATGCGTTTTGAACGTTTAGGTTGTTTTACTTACTCACATGAAGAAAATACACACGCTTATAATCTAGAAGATGATGTGCCACAAGAGGTGAAGCAAGAGAGAGCAAATGAAATCATGGAAATACAGTCTCAAATTTCTTGGGAATTAAATCAAGAAAAGATAGGGCAGGACTTTAAAGTGGTTATCGACAGAAAAGAAGGCGATTATTTTGTTGGACGCACAGAATTTGATTCTCCAGATGTAGATAATGAAGTGCTTATTGATGCAGCTAAAACATATCTAAAAACAGGAGAATTTGCTATAGTAAAAATTACTGATGCAGCAGATTTTGATCTTTATGCAGAGGTTGTTTAATTTACTCTTATTCTTTTCTTTCGATTTTTTCAAGTTGTCTTGAAATTTTTCGAATAGCAGATTCTATTGATTTTTCAGGTTCTATAATGTTATATTCTCCCCAAAATTCTGGGTCTGAAAACCCTGAAGCTTCATCACTTAAAATAACTGATGGCCTTATTCTGTTGTCTTTATTTAAAGCCGAGGTAATATTTGTTGTCCAATCCGTAATTGCCATTTCTATATTTAATGTGTAAATGCTACTAAATAGTTTTTTACGCCATTTTACTCTAAATGCTAATTGCACATTACTATAACTATAATACCATTTCCCATCAGGTGTCGTTTTATAATCTACACGATACAAAGCTTCTTCTGGTTCTACTCTAACTAATCGAGGTTTTTTTCTAATAAATAGCTTTACTGCTTCATCTTTGTTTTCAACATTTAAGCTGTAGTTGGCACTTACTAAAGCGAAAGTTTCAGCATCAATATATAATTTCCCTCTATATAAAGGTGTCACTATATTTGGTTGTTGCTCGAAATTCACAACATATACCTGACGATCATTTATTTGAGTTGAATTACCAAAACTAAAATTGTAGTAGTCAAATAATTCTTCATCAAAAATATAGTCTTTGTACTTAACAATATCAGAATATAAAGCGCTAAATGGACCTCCCTGTAGTTTTACAGCCAAAGTATCCAATCTAGAATAATTAGTATTTTTTCTGGATTTCACAAGTTCTACAGCATCTCTCTTAGATGTAGAGTAAGGTTCTTTATAAATCTTAACAACAGCTTCAGCTAATGAGGCATTTTTGTTGCGCTTTTTTATGGTTTCCCTATAAAAAGCAGTCATTAAGGTTTTCTCATTTACATATTTCTCTTCACGATTTTCTAATGTAGCCTTTACAAGTGCGCGTGCATCTTTAGGAACGTTAATGTTTACTTGAGATAGTTGTGTAGTAATAACATTTAATGTAATAGTATTATTCTCTCCTTTAAGGTTTCTTAATGGAACTTCTTGAGTTTCATAACCAAGAAAAGACACTTTAACACTATTGCCAGATAATGATTTAGGCACTTTTAAAGTAAACTCACCTTCTTTATTGGTGATAGTACTAATATTTGAATTAATTACTGAAACATCAGCAAATACTAACGGTTTTTTAGTGTCATTACCAATAATACGACCTTTATATTCGTCAAAAGACTGTGAAGTTTCTTGAAAACCTAAAGCGGAAGCATTTTGGTTAAAAACCAAAAAAGTAAATAATACTAAAAGTGTAACGAAGCTTGTTTTGTTTTGTTTTAAGTATCCCTTTTTCATGATAACTTTATTTTTATTTGTTGTAAGAGGTAAGAGCCTTTAAGGTACTGATTTTTTAGATTTTAACCTAGATTTTTTTTAAAATTTAAATGCCAATCCAATTTGTAAAGTGTTAAATTTTCTATAGCCAGAATCTTCTTCAATAAACTTCGATAGAGCAAAGTAAGGCCTACCTTCAATATAAAAGTTTGGTGTGATTTGATATCTTGCTCCAAATGTAAATCCAAACATAAACGAGTTGTATAAATCGCTATTTTCAGCTTCACCTAAGTCAATTAAAACCTGACCTTCGGGACCTATAAATCCAGAAAAGCCATTTCCTAATTCAAAATTCAGTAATACAGGAATGTGCAAAAAACTTGCATTGTTTCTGCCTTGAAATTCGGTGGAAGAATAAATGATTTCAGGTTGAACGCTAAAGACATCAGATGTCGGGATATTTACAAAAGCACCAATATAGACACCAGATTTTTTTTGAACATTATCACTGGACTTATTCACAGTTTTATTGTGCATAGAGTTTAAACCTGCTTTTAAACCAAATCCTATTTCTGGTATAATTATCTCTTCGTCTTGTGCAAAAATGTGTCCAACAAAAAATATTAAAACTGTTGCGAGTATAAATTTTTTCATAATTGTGATTTTCAAGTTGAGTAAAGTTATGCCATTAATTGTTTTCTACAATGGTTCTAAAAGTTAAATTAACTCTTGGGGCTTTAATTTTTTTGGTTGGAGGTAATCGATGTAGCCAATGTTCTTGAGTGGGTCCAGTCATGACCAATAAACTTCCGTGTTCTAATAGAAATTCACACTTTTCTTTAGTTTGCTTGTGCTTAAAAGCAAACTTCCGTTCAGCTCCAAAGCTTAAGGATGCTATGGCTCCATGTTTCTTTAAATCTTTTTCACCATCACTATGCCAACCCATAGTTTCTTCTCCATTATGGTAAAGGTTACAAAGACACGAATTAAAGGTTTCTCCTGTTTTAAGCTCAACCAATTGTTTTAGTTTTAATAATCCAGGAGTGAATGGTAAGGCTTTTTTTGTTTTTCCTGAATAGGTGTATTCAAAAGTTTTATCGCCATACCAAGCTACTTTGCGTTTGGTTATATAATGTTTGCCATAAACCGTAGCTTCATCGTGTTTCCAATCTAGGTTTTCTAATAAATTATTAAAAATGGTGTTAGCCAATTCTTCTGGAATGATTTTTCCATAGTAATTAACCACACCATCTTTTGGTAGAAGGTTTTTGGTTTCGTCTATAATATCATCAAATAGTTTCACAATTAATGTAATTATAAACTACTGCTCAATATTAGATTTCCCTTCAACTTCATTTAAAAGTATTGGTTTTCCAAAACCTAAGCCTTCTAGTTTGTCCATTTGTGTTTTAGCATCACCAACAACCATATAATTCATTTTATTGACATCTAAATATTTGTCTGCGAGTAGTTTAATATCTTCAACAGTCATTGCTTTTACAATAGCTTCGCGTTGTTTTGCATAATCATCTGGCAGATTGTAATTACTAATATTACTTAACATGCCTAATTTAGACCCTAGAGTTTCAAAAGCTCTTGCATTACTTTTAATCATAAAGCCTTTGGTGATTTCTAAATCTTTTTCGGTATAATTTTTACCGTAGTTTTCTACAATTTCTTTTACTAAACTTGCTGACTCTAAAGTTACATTAGATCTAACGCCGCTTGAAATAGTAAAAGCACCTTTAATGTTTGAACCAGAAAACCCAGAGCCAATGCCATAGGTGTAACCTTTACTTTCTCTAAGTTCTTGTGTTAATTGCGAAGCAAACCCACCACCACCAAGACGGTAGTTTAGGATGGTTGCTGGATAATAATCGGCATCAGTTACAGCTAAAGCAGGATACCCAAACCTAATTACCGATTGTTTTGCATTTGGTACATCGTAAAAGTAGACTTTAGAGACCTCAGGAGCAGTTGGTGAAGCAATTTCTGAAAATATTACTTCTTTAGCTTCCCAATTACCATCTAAATTTTTTAAAGAATTCAAAACCTCTTTTTGTGAGATATCTCCAACAATATGAAAATTGGTGACTGTAGGCGAAACATTGTTTGTGTAATAGTCTTGAAGGTCCTCAATAGTAATAGTGTTTACTGAAGCTTCTGTGCCAATATTATTTTTTGATAAAATATGGTCCTCTCCATACGTTAATTTAGCAAACTCTATTGATGCAATACTATTTGGATTTCCTTTTTGACGCTGAATTTGACTAATCGTACTTTGTTTTAACAAGGCAAACTCATCAATGTCCCAACGTGGCTCTAATAATATTTCTTCTACTAAAAACATGGTAGCTTTATAGTTTTTAGCAAGTGAATTTCCAGAAATAGTAATTGCTTCGTCCGATGCAAACGCATTAATGGAGGCGCCTAAACTTTGAATAGCATTTTCAAGCTCTTCTGGTGTTTTGTTTTTTGTTCCTTTAGTGAGCATACTAGCTAATAAATTGGATACACCAACTTTATTAATATCCTCAAGAAGCATACCACCTTTAATCTGTATTCTAAATTGTACCAATGGCACTTCATTATTTTCTATACCAAACAAATTCATACCAGAGGATAAAGACTCTTTCCAAACTTCTGGAACTTTTACATCTGGACTGTCTCCATAGGGAGGTTCTATAGATCTATCAAAACTTGATGGAGTTTTTTCATAGGTTGCTACGATGCTTGGATCGAATTCTTCCTCAGCACCTTCTACAATTTTTTCTTCAACAACTTCTGCTAATTTAGAATCAACTAGTGCTAAATCTGCTTGTCCTTTTGGAACAAAACTGGTGGCTACATAATTTTGATTTTTTATGTAGGCATTATACACACGCATCACATCATCAGCTGTAACTGCCAATATCTTTTTTACATCTTCATTGATATACGAAGGATCATCAGCAAATATGTTATACTGTGCTAATTGAAACCCTTTTCCTAATACACTTGACAGTCCATTGTAAAACGCAGTTTCCTGCCCAGCTTTAATTCTGTCTAAATCTTCTTGAGGAATACCTTTTGCTTCAAATTTGGAAAAAGCCTCATTAATGGCACTTTGAACATTATCTAGTTTGGTTCCGTTAAACGCTGTAACACGTAGCATTACTTGTCCAGCAATTTCTGAATTGTATTGAGACAAACTCACATTACTTGCTAGTTGATGCTCTTCAACAATCGATTTATATAATGGCGCAGCTTTCCCTCTTGATAAATAACTTGATAAAACGCTTAAGGCGTAGGAGTCATCATGATATTGATATACACCAGGCCACGCAATCGTTAACTGTGGTAAACGTGCAAAGTTATCTTCATAAAACAGCTTTTTAGTTTCAGATAGCTCAACAGGTTGTTTTGCCATTTTTGGAATATCCTCACCACGTTTTATTTCACTAAAATATTTTTCAACCCATTGCTTTGCTTGGGTAGTGTCAAAATCACCAGCAATTGTTAAGGTTACATTATTTGGAACGTACCAACGGTTATAAAAATCTTTTACATCTTGAAGTGTTGCATTTTGTAAATCTTTAAGCGAACCAATTACTTGCCAACTATACGGATGCCCTTCAGGGTATAAATTTTTATCGATGACATATTGTGTATGTCCATAAGGGTTGTTGTCAACACCTTGACGTTTTTCGTTTTTAACTACTTGTTTTTCTTTAGCTAAAACTGGTTCTGTCACTGTATTAATAAAAAACCCTAGTTTGTCTGCTTCTGCCCAAATCATTTTTTCAAGTGCGTCCTTTGGAACGGTTTGAAAATAGTTAGTACGATCTCTACTTGTAGAACCATTAGCGCCAGAGCCACCAATACGCGCACTCATTTTATCTAAGCCACCTTTTCCTAAATTTTCGGATTCTAAAAAGAGTAAATGCTCAAATAAATGCGCAAAACCTGTTCTGCCTTCAATTTCTCTAGCTGAACCAACATGACTAGTTAATGCTACAGCAACGACTGGGTCTGATCTGTCTACATGAAAAATAACAGATAATCCGTTATCTAATGTAAACTCTTCAAATTCTACATTAAATTCTTTTGTTTCTTCTGATTTATTCTCATTGGCACAAGAAGCAATGAATAGAATGAATACGATTAATAGTGTTTTTAGTGATTTCATTTTGATTGATTTATTAATTATTTACGAAGAAAAGAGCGTTTACAAAAAACAGTTTCCCATTCTCCCAGAAGCTTCTAAATAAGGTATTATCTACCATGTATACAATGCTTCCTCTCCCTTGTCTTTCTTCACCAAAGACTAACGAGTTTTCAAGTTTTTTTAATACTTCAGTTCCAGAGAATCCTGAGACTTTCATCACATTGCTCCCAATATGAGCAACGTTAGTGCCATTATCTAGTAAACTAAAAGACGACGACCCACGCTTTAATGTAAAATAGATTTTGGAATATCCATATGCCATTGGGTGTGTGTTATCAACTTTTGTTTTATAAATGGCTCCAGGATTACTAAACTTAGTAGATGCACGTTGTCTATCTGCATAAGGAATTAAATTGTTTGATTCGTTGTCGTCATCATTATCATTGTATTTTAAGCCAAATCCTTTTTTGCCAGCAAAAGTGCTTAAAGCTCTATCAATAGCGATTACTTTTCCACCAGAACGCATCCAATCTTGTAACTTACTCATGCCACTGTCGTTAAGCATACTTCTGTAACTACCACTAGGTAAAATTAATACATCGTATTCAGCTAGATTTACTCTTCCAAAATCTTCAGAATTGATAGAGGTTACAGGGTATTTCAACTGTTGCTCAAAGAAATGCCAGGTAGCACCATAGCTCAAGGGCGAAGTCGCTTCGCCTGAAATCATAGCTATTCTGGTTTTATTAATAAGCCTGATAGACGATGATCCCATATCTGGGAATTTATCAGAAAAACCTGTTTGAATTTCTTTTAAACGTTGTTGGCTTTTTACAGCAATTTCACTTAGTTCGATTGTAAAGTTTTCAATGTGCGTATTATCTCGTTGGAGAATAATTAAAGAACCTCTATTGAAAGTATTGCCATTTTGAGAAAAAGGTTCATGATTAAAACGTACTTTAATATTCTTGTTTAATAGCATTGCTAGAAATTTAGCATCTTTCAAAGAATTCCAGTCACTTACATAACCATAAGTTTTAGATAACGGAGGAACTGGAGGAGGTGGGGCAAGTCGAGATTGCGAACTAACTAAACTTGTACTAGCTATTGTTTCTAATCCATAAGCGTAAGGCAAACTCCATGCGGTAATATCGTAAGTTAAAGAGTCACTTAATTTGGCGTTTGGTTCAAACAAAGCTTTAATCATTTTACCTTTTGGCTGATTTGTACTAACCACCAAATCGTTAGAAGTAGTATTCATACTTCCATTAGCATTGATAGAGTATTTATGACCAGTTACTTTTTTGCTAGTTGCATAGCCATAATCAATTTCATGTCGGTTCAATAAAGTTTTTAGAGCATCAATTTTTTCTGGGTTGCCAGACATGACATAGCTTTTATATTTAAGACCATCATTTTTGAAAAACTTATTAAACTCTTCGTTTAATTTTGAAGCATTTTTCGATGATATTTCAACGGTCGATAATCCACTTGTAGTGTGATGTGCAATTCTATCTTTTAGAGTTAACACATGACCTTCAGATGTTTTTACACCTAAAGCACCACGACCACCACCAGCTTGTTCGTAAGTCATACCAATAGCTCCCATGTATGTTGGATAGGTGTCACCATAACTTGGATACAAAAAATCAAAGATTTCACGCGTAAAGTACAACCAACCTTGAGGGTCAAAATATTTTGCATGATTTCTTCCTATTTGGAATTGAAAATCTCTTTGCCAATCGGTTATTAACTCATGATAAGGCTCAGCTGCTGGTGCAAAATAGTAAGGACTATTAATACCTTGTTCGTGAAAATCCACATGAATTTGTGGCATCCATTTATTATACACTTTAATTCTAGCAATCGATTCTTTTTGAGAGGTCCAAGCCCAATCTCTATTTAAATCAAATAAGTAGTGATTTGCTCTACCTCCTGGCCAAGGTTGTGAATGTTCGCTTGATTGTGGGTCTATATCAAAAGGTGTACTTTTTGTTTCGTTGTACCAATTGGCATAACGGTCGCGGCCATCAGGATTAATACAAGGATCAATGATAACGACAGTGTTTTTTAGTAATTCTTGTCTCTCAGTCAAAAGCTTGTATATAGTATTCATTGATGCTTCAGTACTAGATGCTTCATCACCATGAACATTATAACTCAACCAAACAATAACAATATCAGTATTTGAAGGAGTACCAGACATGATGCCTGCATTTTTTAAATTATTTTCTCTAATGGTTTCAAGGTTTCTCATATTCTCTTCAGAGGAGATGTAAGCATGAATCAAAGGTCTACGCTCATAGGTTTCACCATATTGCTCTAGTTTTACCTGATTTGGCATAGTAGAAGCAACGTGTTTAAAATAATCTACAACTTGATGATTTCTTGAAAATTGAGTTCCTAATTCATAGCCTAAAAACTCACTTGGCGTTTTAATTTGTTGTGCCATTGTAATGGAAACTGAACATAAAACGACTAATACGATTCTATAAAAATTTTGCATTATTGGTTGATTTAAAAAATAGTAGCTATAAAGATATAAACCCAAAGCGAACATTGGTAGTTTTGAACATATTTTTTGCAAAAAATTAGCGTTTGAAGAAAACAGTTAAATTTTAGTCTTTTTTTAACCAAGTGAAAATTTCAAATAGATAAAAGAGCAGTATATTTACAAAAGATTTGAAAGCTAACTATGCCAACCGATTGTATTCCGTTTAGAGACACTAACTATTTTTCTTCTTTAATATGTGATTATCTTGATGAACATCAAGAATTACAACCTTTTTATAACCGTTTTCCAAAGCTGGAAAACTTTAAAGACCAGATTAACGAGAAAGCTACAAGTTATAGCACAGCTAATCGCAATGTGTTATTTTCTGTATTAAAAAAACAATACGAACATGTTGAAACTTCAAAGGCTACGTTAGATAATATTGCTTTGTTAAAAGAACCAAATACATTTACAATAACAACAGGACATCAGCTTAATTTGTTTACAGGTCCTTTGTATTTTTTGTATAAAATAATTTCAACAATTAATCTTACTAAAGAATTAAAAGCTAAACACCCTAAGCATGATTTTGTGCCAATTTATTGGATGGCTAGTGAAGATCATGATTTTGATGAGATTAACTATTTTAATTTTAAAGGCAAAAAAGTTAGATGGAATAGAGACGCAAGCGGAGGTGTTGGAGAATTAGATACTAAAGGATTAGATAAAGTTTTTGAAACTTATTCTAAAGAGTTAGGTCAAGGTCAAAATGCTAATTTTTTAAAGGAACTTTTTAATAGCGCCTATTTAAAGCATAAGAATCTTGCTGATGCCACGAGATATATAGCCAATGAATTATTTAAAGAGCTTGGATTGGTGATTATTGATGCTAATAATCAAGATTTAAAAAGACTTTTTGCACCTTATGTTAAAGAAGAGCTTATAAATCAAACTTCCTACAAAGCGGTGTCACTAACAAATCAGCAAATAAACGATTTGCCAAGTAATTACAAAATACAAGTTAATCCAAGGGAGATCAATCTGTTCTATTTAAAAGATGGTTTACGTGAACGAATAGTTAAGCAGAATGGTAACTATGTTGTAAATGATACTGATATTTCATTTGCTGAAAGCGAAATTTTTGAAGAAATAGATAAACACCCTAAGCGATTCAGTCCAAATGTGATTATGCGACCTTTGTATCAAGAAGTAATTTTGCCAAACCTATGCTATATTGGAGGAGGAGGAGAATTAGCATATTGGTTTCAATTGAAGAATTATTTCAAGGAAGTTAAAGTTCCTTTTCCAATGCTTTTGTTACGTAATTCTGTGCTAATTAAAACACCAAAACAATCTGAAAAACTAAAAAAATTAGGAGTGTCGTTAAATGAATTGTTTTCTAAACAAAACGATTTAATTAATAAACAAGTCAAAAGATTGTCAACGATAAATATAGATTTCTCACCACAAAAAGAACATCTTCAAAAGCAGTTTAAGTCACTCTACAAGTTAGCTGAAAAAACTGACAAATCCTTTCTAGGAGCTGTAGCTGCTCAAGAAAAAAAGCAAATCAAAGGGTTGGCTAATTTGGAGAAACGATTGCTAAAAGCACAAAAACGAAAATTGAATGACCAAATTTCTCGAATTACAGAGATTCAAAACCAATTATTCCCGGGTCAAAGTTTACAAGAGCGAAATTTAAATTTTTCTGAACTTTTTCTTGAGTTTGGAGACCAATTAATCCAACAGTTAGTATTAAATTTGCAACCTCTAAAGGGAGATTTTTTAATATTAGAACTGTAACACATGCATAAGATAGATTTTGAGCTTATTGAAATGACCATGGACGTCATGAAATACGCAATTGATCGAATTTCACATACCAAGCAAAAAGTTGGAAAACCACAAAAAGCCGAAGTACTAAAAAGCTTAGTTGGCGAAACAATTACTAGTCAAGGTATTGGTGGCGAGAAGGCATTTCAATTATGGAAAGAACATTTGGCAAAAGCCAATGTGCCTGTAGACCATCCACGTAATTTAGCATTTGTACCTGCTGCTCCTACAAGAGCTGCAGTAATGTTCGATTTAGTAACATCGGTTTCTAGTATTCATGGTGCATATTGGATGGAAGGTGCTGGAGGTATTTTTTGTGAAAACGAAGCCATGAAATGGATTGTTTCTTTAACAGGGTTGCCAAAAGGTGCCTTTGGAGTATTCACTAGTGGCGGAACTGCCGCAAATCTATCGGCAATAGTAACTGCTCGTGAGCATTGGAGAGAAGATGATACTTATAAGAGAGAAAAAGGGTTAATCATCACATCAAGTGGAGCACACTCATCAATTAAAGCCATGGCAAAAGTGGCCGATGTTGATATTCTATTGGTAGATTCTGAAGAAAAACTAACGGGAGCTGCACTTCGCGAAACAATTGATAATTTAAACTTCCATCAACGTAAGCGACTCTTTGCAGTAGTAGCTACAGGAGGAACTACCAATGCAGGAATTATTGATGATTTAGAAGGTATTGCTGAGGTTTGCGATAACGAAAGAATTTGGTTTCATGTAGATGCTGCTTATGGTGGAGGTGCTTTGGTGGCCGATTCTGTTCGACATTTGTTCAACGGAATTGAAAGAGCAGATAGTATTACCATCGATCCTCATAAATGGATGTTTTCACCTTATGATTGTGGTGCAGTTATTTATAGACGTCCCGAATTTGCTAAGAAAGCGCACTCGCAACAAGGGTCGTACTTAGATATTTTTAAAGATGAAGGCGCACATGGTTTTAACCCAACCGATTATCAAATACAATTGACACGTCGTGTGAGAGGATTGCCTTTATGGTTCTCATTAGCAACTCACGGAACCGATAAATATAAAGAAGCTGTTGAACGTGGTATTGAACTAGCTCAAATAGCTGGTAAAATGATTGAAGACAACCCTAATGTTGAATTGGTTAGAGAACCAAGTTTGTCTTGTGTGTTATATAGAAGAAAAGGATGGAATCCAGAAGATTATACGAATTGGACTTATGATAATCACGACAAGGGATTTGCTTTAGTAACGCCTACAAAGTGGAAAAATGGAGATACATTTGAAACCGTTTCTCGTTTCTGTTTTATAAACCCAGATACCACCGAAGAAGATATCAAGATGATTCTAGATACTATGGCTTAATGTGAATTTTTGTTGTTAAAAACTTGTAGAAAAGTAGCAAAAATTTCTAATTTAAAAGTTGCTAAAAAATAGCAAATGATTACTTTTGCACATGCAACACGACAAGGTACTTATTTTAGACTTCGGATCGCAATACACACAGCTTATTGCACGTAGAGTTAGGGAACTCAACATCTATTCCGAGATACATCCATTCAACAAAATTTTAACAAATATTGACGATTATAAGGCAGTCATCCTTTCTGGAAGTCCATTCTCAGTAAGAGGTGACGAAGCTTTGCATCCTGATCTTACAAATATTAGAGGTAAAAAACCTTTATTAGGTGTTTGTTATGGTGCACAATATTTAGCGCATTTTTCTGGTGGTAATGTAGCACCTTCAAATACCAGAGAATATGGACGTGCTAAACTATCTTATGTAAAGGAAGGTGAAACTTTTCTAGAAGGTATTTCTGAAGGCTCACAAGTTTGGATGAGTCATAGCGATACCATTAAAGAATTGCCAACCAATGGTGAATTATTAGCAAGCACACATGATGTGCAAAATGCAGCTTATAAGATTAATGGAGAAACTACCTTTGCAATTCAGTTTCATCCTGAAGTTTATCACTCTACAGACGGAAAGCAACTACTAGAAAACTTTTT
Source organism: Flavobacteriaceae bacterium S0862 (assembly GCA_023015825.1). GTDB lineage: Bacteria > Bacteroidota > Bacteroidia > Flavobacteriales > Flavobacteriaceae > Pontimicrobium. The sequence continues at coordinate 426,809 of JALKAW010000001.1, forward strand.
AATAAATATTGCTGAAGTAAACCCAGATTGGACGCCAGATTCTTTTGTAGAAGAAACTGTCGAAGCCTTAAAAGCTAAGATAGGAAACGATAAAGTAGTTCTTGGTTTATCAGGTGGTGTCGACTCTACAGTTGCTGCAGTTTTGCTAAACAAAGCAATTGGAAAGAACTTGTATTGTGTGTTTGTTAACAATGGATTACTTCGTAAAAATGAGTTCGAAAATGTACTCAATCAATACGAAGGAATGGGCCTTAATGTAAAAGGTGTTGATGCTTCGGCACGCTTTTTGGAAGCACTAGCTGGAGAAAGCGACCCAGAAAAAAAGCGTAAAGCAATAGGTCGTGCGTTCATTGAAGTATTTGATGATGAAGCACATTTAATAGAAGATGTTAAGTGGTTAGCACAAGGCACCATTTATCCTGATGTTATTGAAAGTGTTTCGGCAACTGGAGGACCAAGTGCTACTATTAAAAGTCATCATAATGTTGGGGGATTACCAGACTTTATGAAGTTAAAGGTAGTAGAGCCTTTAAAAGCCTTGTTTAAAGATGAGGTGAGACGTGTTGGTGCTTCTTTAGGAATTGATGCAGAATTATTAGGCAGACATCCATTCCCTGGTCCAGGTTTGGCCATTAGGATTCTAGGAGATATTACAGCTGAAAAAGTTCGTATCTTACAAGAGGTAGATCACATATTTATAAGTGGTTTAAAGGAATGGGATTTGTATGACAAGGTATGGCAAGCTGGAGCCATGTTGCTCCCTGTGAACAGTGTTGGAGTAATGGGCGATGAGCGTACGTATGAGAAATGTGTTGCGCTTAGAGCAGTAGAAAGTACAGATGGAATGACAGCCGATTGGGTAAATTTACCGTATGAATTTTTGCAAAAAACATCAAATGACATAATAAATAAGGTGAAAGGCGTTAATAGAGTAGTGTATGATATTAGCTCGAAGCCACCAGCGACCATTGAATGGGAATAAATTAAATGTGACCTGCTTGTGTCTAAGTCTATATAAGCAATAATTACGTATATACATTTAAAAATAACACATGAAGAAATTTTTAGTTAGTTTAAGTTTTGTAATACTTTTTAGCATGTCTGCTAAAGCACAAGATTATAAAACACATAAAGTAAAGGTTGGTGAAACCATTGAGAGTATTGCAAAAATATACATGGTTACACCTTACGATATTTATGCTTTAAACCCTGATGCTAAAAACAGCCTGCAACCTAATATGGTAATTATTATACCTGAATCTAAGGTGTTAGATAGTCCTGTGGAGACAGAAGTTACTAAATTGGTTGGTTATAAAACACATAAAGTAAAACGTAGAGAAACTTTATATAGCATTAGTAAAATTTATAATGTGACCGTTGATGATTTAAAAAAGCATAACAATAGATTATATTCTGAAAATTTAAGAAAAGGAGATAGGATAAATATTCCAAAATACGATAAAGTAAATACCACCACCACTTTAGAAAATACCCTAAGAAGTTATCAAGTACAGCCTAAAGAAGGCAAATGGCGCATCGCTTATAAATTTGGAATTACTGTTGATGAGTTAGAAAAACTGAATCCTAAAATAGCAGATACTTTACAAGTTGGTCAAAAAATCAATGTACCAAATATTGCTAATAACGAAGAAAAAAAGATTGATGAAGAGTTTGGTTATTACACAGTTGTACCTCGTGAAGGTTTTTTCGCTTTAAAACGTAAACTAGGTTTATCACAAGAGGAAATAGAAGAATTAAATCCCGAGTTAAAAGAAGGCGGTTTAAAAGCAGGTATGATTATTAAAGTGCCTAAAGATGTTAATGAAAATACTGGATCGGGAGATATTGAGCGTTCAGTATTAGCTAATAAAATAAACAATTACGAAACAAAGAACTTGGCAGTGATGCTACCTTTTAGATTGGATCGTGTTGATGTGAACGCTACAGAAGATATAAAGAATATGTTAAGTGACGAAAACGCTTTAATAACTAGGACCATAGATTTTCATACAGGTGTTTTAATGGCCATAGATTCTGCTAAGCAGTTAGGTGTTTCTACCAAGTTAGACGTATATGATACTAAAGCAAGAGAAAGCGAAGTTGCAAATATTATTAATGGCAAAGATTTTTCAAATTATGATGCAGTTATAGGACCATTCATCCCCCAAAATTTTGATCGCGCTGCTGCAATGTTACGTCGCGATAATGTGCCAATGGTGTCTCCAGTAATGGAAACTAGCAATCTATATAACAATGTATTTCAAACCATTCCAACAAATGAATTGAAACGTAAACGCATTGTAGAATTTGTAAAGCAATTAGATACAGTTCCTAGTCGTATTTTAATTATTTCCGATCAAAAACATCGCAATGAAAACAACCTCCTAAAGCAAGAATTTTCATTATCTAAACAGATTTTTTCTCGTGTTGATGATGAAACAGGAAAAGATCAATTTTACATTTTGAAGGATGATATTGAAGAAGAACTTAGAGAAGGTCTTAATATGGTCTTTCTAGAATCAGATAACGAAGGCTTTATATCTAACGTAACAAGTATGTTGTCGGGGTTTATCGGTTTTGATGAAGAGTTGGAAATTGAACGTGAAGTAGTACTGTTAACAAGCGATAAGAATGGAGCTTTTGACCGCGATAATGTATCTAATATTACCCTGTCTAAGTTGAAATTCCATTATCCATCACCCAATAGGCCAATTAGCGAAGATCAAACGGATAGTTTTGTAAAAGCCTACCAAAAAAAGTTTTACACCACTCCAAATCGTTATGCTATTAGAGGTTTTGACCTTACAATGGATGTGTTGCTACGTTTGGCTTATGCAGACGATTTATACGATGCGTCTTCAAACGATATTGAAACCGAGTATGTCGAGAACAAATTCCGCTATGGTAAAAAAATGTTTGGAGGTTACTACAACGAAGCCATATATATTGTAAAGTTTGATAATCTTAGAATTGTTGAAGTAAAACAATAATAGTAATTAATCTTGCGTTTTTTCTGTAATTAATTGCTTTGCTATGCACAGGTTTTTTTTAGTTTGTTTATTGTCCTTTTTCCTATTTCAAGATGGTCCAACTATTAGTTGGGATTTAAACAACCGATTAGAATGGAGTGATTTTCGTGGCGAACCAAGACCTAGTAATAACTCAGTAGCAGTTACAGCTTCAGGAATTACGTTTAGTTATTCTACAAAAAAATCAGATACTCGATTAATAGATTATCATTATAATATACGTGCCGATTTCTATCCTAACAAATCTTGGTATTTGAATGAGAAAGCGGATAATAATATATTAAATCACGAACGATTGCATTTTGATATTACCGAGCTCCATGCACGTATGTTTAGGCAGCGTATTGAAAAAACGAGGTTCACAATGAATATTGATGCCCAAATGAATCGTTTACATGAAGCTATTAACAAAGAGTTGGAAGCATTACAAAATAGATATGATGCTGAAACTAGGCATTCTCAAGACATAGAGAAACAACAAGAGTGGCAAACCAAGATAATTGAAGCACTTAATAAATTGTCACGTTACAGTTCATAATGCTCAACGAAAATCAAAGCAAACAATTTCTAGTAAAACTAGCTAACACCAAAATGCCATATGGTAAATATAAAGGCAGGTACATGATAGATTTACCTGAACATTATGTGGTTTGGTATAGAAGCAAAGGCTTCCCTAAGGGACAAATAGGTGAAATGCTAGCAACTGTTTACGAACTTAAAGTAAATGGTTTGGAAGAGTTGGTTAGAACCATTAGAAGAACGTCTTAATTATCTATAGAACGTATAATACTTGGCTTGTCGGTAGAAGCAACGTGGTCTATTTTCCAGTCGTTATCATATTTTTTATAAATAGCAGTCCAAGCAAAATGAGTTTCACTTTCAACTAAACTATCGTTTTCATTTTTGTATGCTACACGCACCACCTTATCAACTATGGTATATGCCATACTACCATCGTCAGAAAATCTAACTATAGGTTCGGAGACATCATCCCATTTTACAAATTCCACAGATGAGAAATAGTTGTTGTATCTTGAAATAGTAACTTCTTTTGTTGGTTTACTTATTTCGCCTTTGTTTACAGAAATAAAATTTTTAGAAAGTTGGTTTGCAAAAGCAATAGAATCTTTGTTAAAGTGATACTCTCTTTGAGAGTGATGCATTTTTAATATATTTTCGGTTTCCTTTTCAATGGAAAACGATACTGGTTTGTTGCACGAAAAGCATAGTATTATTAAAAGGCTGATGAGGTAGAGTTTATTCATAGTTATTTTAGGTAAATTGAATTATGAAGTCAATGATATAGTATTATTTAAAGTTCTTTAATAGTAATATTTCTCCAACTCACTTTTACATCACCTCCACTATGAATTTGTAAAACTATTCCTCCTTCTCCTTCACCAATTTTTTCGTCTTTAAAGTCAACCATTTTAGTACCATTTAACCAAGAAGTTAAATTAGCACCTTGAACTTTAATTTTCATTAAATTCCATTCACCTTCCTTTAAAACTTTTTCATTTTCCGGGTCAGGTTTTATTAACCATCCACGACCATAAGATTCGTAGACACCGCCTGTGTGATTTCCCATTGGCGCAACTTCAACTTGCCAACCTTTCACTTTAATACCATCGACTGTAGATCTAATAAAAACGCCACTATTTCCATTAGATTCTTGTTTAAATTCTAAGGTTAAAATAAAATCTTTATAGTGTTTGTTAGTTCCTAGGTAACCATACTCTTTATCATCACCGCTTTCACATATTAATAGACCATCATTTACATACCATTTTTCTGTACCATAAATTTGCCATCCTTCTAAATTTTTACCATTAAAAAGTGATACGGTTTGTGCTTTTGAAACTCCTTGAAAAGCAAAAGCTAATACAAATAGCATTATGTTAGATTTCATCATGGCAATGTAGTTTTATGATTACTTTACTAAGGTAACTAATTTTAGATGAATATAATTTTGGAGGTTCGTTTAACGTGTTTGTGTATGATTTTTTGCGTTGATTAAGCAACTAATTTAGTAAATACAAACTGAATAGAAAATCCGCGAGGATTTTCGTAAGTAAGCTTGCACTAGCAATGAATTATACACGTTGTTGTACACTGGCTTTTATTAAATTCAGTAAATTAGTTTAAATGATAAATATCATTTTATAAATTAAATAAATGACTTATTTTCTGCCTGATATTAAGGATAATAAATTTATATTTTAGAAAGTAAGCAAATTAACACAAGCAAAGATTAATGAAGTTAAAAAAAAATTCAAATTATAAAGTATTTAAAATGAGTATTATGAAAACAATAATAATGATTATTTCGATTTTAGGGTTTATAACTTTAAGTAGCTGCAACCAGAAAATAGACGTAAGTAAACTCCTTGGTAATTCTGAAATGAGAAGTGAAATTTTTGAAGCAATTGCAAGCGACCATGACCACATGATGTCATTTATGGAATCAATGCAAAGTAATGATCATGCGATGCAAATGATGCAAGGTAATTATATGATGATGGGAAATATGATGAAGGGTCGTGGTATGGATATGATGATGAAAGATAGTATGATGATGCACAATATGACGCGGAACATGATGAAGAACAAAAAAATGATGGGAAATATGATGCAAATGATGAATAATGAAGGAATGATTAGCTACGAATGCATGCAAGCCATGATGAAAACAATGAATGGGATGGGAATGATGAACCAAGATGAAGATAATAATATGTAATTATTAAAATTATTTAGCAACTTAAAAATTAGTTTAATTATGCACCACGGTGACGGACATTTTTTTGGAATGCATTTTTTATGGTGGATTGTAGGATTATTTGTACTGATTGGAATTTTCTGGTTTCTTTATGAAATATCTTTTCGAGGACCAAAAAAAGACGACTCGTTACAAATTCTTAAAAAACGATTTGCCAGTGGCAAAATCTCGAAAGAAGAATATGAAGAGTCAAAGAAAATTTTAGAAGCGGATCTTTAATTAATTAAAAAATAAATAAGCCTTCTGTTGTATTTTTAAGCTGCCTTTTTTAGCTTGTGTACAACTGTTATGATATGGTTTCGTTTTAATAAACTATATCGATAGTTAAACGAAGTTAGTGTTTTTAAGTAAGAAAATCAATACGTAGTTCTACGTATTCAAGCCATATATAAAGGTTATTAACAATGGCTTATAAATAACCTAAAACAAAGCCCAGATAAGTGTAGAAATTTTGTAAATTTGCCTGCGTTTAAAAGCGCAACATGACTACAGCAACTAAATATATTTTTGTAACAGGAGGTGTAACCTCGTCGCTCGGTAAAGGTATTATCGCAGCATCTTTGGCTAAACTACTCCAGGCTCAAGGTTACAGAACGACTATTCAAAAATTAGACCCTTATATAAATGTAGATCCAGGAACATTAAATCCTTACGAACATGGTGAGTGTTATGTAACCGATGATGGAGCCGAAACCGATTTGGATTTAGGTCATTACGAGCGCTTTTTAAATGTACCAACTTCTCAAGCAAATAATGTTACCACAGGACGCATCTATCAAAGTGTGATAGAAAAAGAACGTCGTGGTGAGTTTTTAGGAAAAACGGTACAAGTCATTCCTCATATTACCGATGAGATTAAAAATCGAGTACAAATATTAGGAAACTCAGGCGATTACGATATTGTAATTACTGAAATTGGAGGAACTGTTGGTGATATTGAGTCGTTGCCTTATATAGAAGCAGTACGTCAGCTAAAATGGGATTTAGGTGAGCACAATGCGATTGTTATTCATTTAACTTTAGTGCCTTTTTTATCTGCTGCGGGAGAATTAAAGACGAAGCCAACACAGCATAGCGTAAAAACTTTAATGGAAAGCGGAGTGATGGCAGATGTTTTGGTTTGTAGAACAGAACATGAATTGCCAGAAGATTTACGTCGTAAACTAGCATTGTTTTGTAATGTTCGTGAAGAAGCCGTTATTCAATCTATTGATGCATCTACTATTTATGATGTGCCAAATTTAATGTTGGAGCAAGGGTTGGATAAGGTTGTTCTCCAAAAATTAGAATTGCAAAGCGACACTCCAGATTTAACACAATGGAATGAGTTTTTGTCACGCCATAAGAATCCAAAAGGAGAAGTTACAATTGGCCTAATTGGTAAATATGTAGAGTTGCAAGATTCGTATAAGTCCATTTTGGAAGCTTTTATTCATGCAGGAGCAGCAAACGAAGTAAAGGTAAATGTGGAGTCTGTACATAGCGAGTATTTAATTAGTGAGAATATAAAACTCAAACTGTCACACTTAGATGGTGTGCTAGTAGCTCCTGGTTTTGGTGAGCGTGGTATAGAAGGCAAAATTGCAGCAGTAAAATTTGTGCGCGAGCAAAATATTCCGTTTTTGGGTATTTGTTTAGGTATGCAAATGGCAGTAATAGAGTATTCCAGAAATGTTTTAGGGTTGGAAGATGCTAACTCAACAGAGATGGCCGAAACTACTACTAATCCTGTTATTGACCTTATGGAAGATCAAAAAAGTGTGACTCATAAAGGAGGGACTATGCGATTAGGTGCTTGGGATTGTCAATTGCAAGAGGGGAGTATTGCTGCTAAAGTATATGGTAAAGATATCATAGAGGAACGACATAGACATAGATACGAGTTTAACAGTGACTACCTAAAGCAAATTGAAGCTAAAGGTATGAAAGCCACTGGGATAAATCCAGAAACTGGCTTGGTAGAAATTGTTGAAATTCCTACACATCCTTGGTTTGTTGGTGTACAATACCATCCAGAATATAAAAGTACTGTAGCAAATCCGCACCCACTATTTGTGGCATTTGTAAAAGCTGCACTTAAATACTCAAAAGCTAAAAATAATGTCAGTATGGCATAATTAGAACAATGGATAGCTTTTTGTTAGGTAAAAACTATATTTGTCCTTCCCTAAAATAGAAGGAATCTTTTTAATAAGACAACAGTAATACATGGAAGAAAAAAAATTAGACATTAATTCAATCATAGGTTTTGTACTTATTGCGTTGATATTAGTATACATGCTCTATCAAAACCAGCCAACGCCTGAAGAATTACAAGCACAGGAAGAAGCAAAACAAGAGCAAATTGAAGCTGAAAGAGTGGCCGAAGATGCCAAAGACGAATTTCAAGCAACACCAACAGATTTTACAGCAACTCAAACAGCCGATTCAACGCAACTAGCTGCTTTACAAAATAGAATAGGCTCATTTGCTTATTCAGCTTCTTTACCATCAGCGCAAGATGCAACAACTGTTTTAGAGAATGACGTGCTAAAAATTACAGTTAATAATAAAGGTGGTTATTTTGAAGAAGTAAAACTAAAGGAGTTTGTAAATCACGATTCTGTTCCTGTATATTTAATTAAGGATCAAAATGCGTTATTCAATCTTAATTTTGGAACTTCAGATAATAGAACTTTAAACACAAAAGACCTTTATTTTCAACCAAATCTAACTAAAAGTGGTGAAAATCAAGTACTATCAATGAAATTGAAAGTATCTGAAACACAATTTTTAGAATATCGTTACGAGCTTAAACCTAACGATTATATGTTAGGATTTACCGTAAGGTCACAAGGATTAAGTAATGTAATTAATACTTCCCAAGATGTCCGTTTAGATTGGAAACTAAAAGGAAGGCGTCACGCTAAAAGTATTTCTTACGAAAACCGTTATACACGTTTAACTTATGAGCATGAAAATGGTGATAAAGTAAGTAAGTTGTCTCAAGCAGGAAATGATGAAGAAGTTGAAGAAGATGTCAATTGGCTATCATTTAGACAACACTTTTTTAGTTCTATTTTATTAACCGACAAACCTTTTAAAACAGCGTCACTAACTTCAGAGACATTATTGATAGATGAAGAGGTTGATACATTGTTTACAAAAAGCTATGCAGCATCTATTCCATTACAATTAAATGGAGGCGAACTAAATGAATCTATGAATATGTATTACGGTCCAACTGATGGTACTGTTTTAAAAACATATGATAGAAATCTTGAAGAAAGCATCCCTTATGGATGGGGAATTTTTGGATGGATTAATAAAAGTTTATTTATCCCGTTGTTTGGGTTTTTGAGCGGTATTTTTCCTTATGGAATAGCTATTATTATCATGACTATTGTTGTGAGACTAGTTCTATCTCCAGTACTATATAAGTCGTATTTATCACAGGCGAAAATGAAAATTTTAAAGCCTGAAATAGCTGAGATTAGTAAAAAGTACAAGGATAATGCAATGAAAAAGCAAAAAGAAACTATGGCATTGTATAGTAAAGCTGGAGCTAGCCCAATGAGTGGTTGTTTACCAGCATTATTACAGTTGCCAGTTTTCTATGCTTTATTCATGTTTTTCCCTACAGCTATAGAATTACGTCAAAAAAGCTTCCTTTGGGCAGAAGATTTATCGTCGTATGATATCATTGCAGAATTACCATTCAGGATTCCTTTATACGGTGACCATGTTAGTTTGTTTCCAATATTAGCAGCAATTGCCATTTTCTTCTATATGAAAATGACAACTGGACAGCAAGTGGCATCTCAGCCAACTCAAGAAGGTATGCCAGATATGCAGAAAATGATGAAATATATGATTTATTTTTCACCATTAATGCTATTAGTATTCTTTAACCAATATGCAGCAGGATTAAGTTTGTACTACTTTATTTCAAACTTAATTACCATTGGTATTATGCTAGTTATTAAGAATTATATTTTAGATGAAGATAAAATTCATGCACAAATTCAAGTAAATAAGCAAAAACCTAAAAAACAAGGAAAGTTCCAAAGGCGAATGGCAGAAATGATGGAAAAAGCTGAAGAACAAAAACGACAACAACAAAACAGAAAAAAGTAACGTTAATAACTATTGAAAAAGCTACCTACTAGGTAGCTTTTTTGTTATGACAATTTTCGTAAAATTGCAAGGTTTAACACATATAAAATTGATTTTAAAATGAATGTAAAACTCACATTTCTACTAATCATTATAAGTACCTTTACGTTTGCCCAAGATATTAATCAGTTTGATTCTGAAGGTAAAAGACATGGTGTTTGGAAAAAGAATTTTGAAGGAACAAAGCAAATTCGTTATCAAGGAACGTTTGAACATGGAAAAGAAGTAGGGGAATTTAAGTTTTATAAGCTTGTAAAAAAGAAAAGCATTTTAACTGCAACTAAATTGTTTAATGCAAATGACAATAGTGCAGAGGTTAAATTTTTAGCCTCTAATGGGAAAGTAATTAGTGAAGGTAAAATGGTTGGAAAATTATATGTTGGAAAATGGGTTTATTATCATAATAAATCCAACAAAATAATGACTCTAGAAAACTATAATGATAAAGGGGAATTAGAAGGTGAAAAGCTAGTATATTACAAAGAAGGAGAAGTTGCTGAACGTGCTAATTTTGTTGCTGGGAAACAGCATGGTAAATCACTTTGGTATTCGGTTAAAGGTGTTGTTTTAAAAGAGTTTATGTACGATAATGGTGAACTCCATGGTATTGCTAAATACTATAATCCTAAAGCAGAATTACTAGCAGAAGGTAAGTATGAGCGCGGTAAAAAAATAGGAGTATGGAAGTATTATGAAGATGGAAAACTGACAAAAGAAACTAACTTTAGCGCTCCCAAAAAGAAAGAAAAACAATAAAAAAAAGCTCCTTTATGAAGGAGCTTTTTTTGTAAACCTGACTAGGGCTTACTTCTAACTAAACTAAACTTTGTTTATTCAAATCAATTATAATGTTTTAATCTAAGTTTGGTAATACAACTTTGTCAATTACATGAATCACACCATTTGCAGCTTGTACATTCACTTTAACAATATTGCTAACTCTACCATTAGAATCGGTTAGAGTAGCTCCTCCTGTAACATTAGCAGTAATGTCACCACCTAATGTTCCAACAGTCATATTATCCATTAAATCTTCTGCACGTACATTAGCCGCAGCTACTGCATGATGGTCTAAAGTGGCTTTTAATACTGGTTCTGTAATATCACCTAAGCCAGTTGCTCCTAATTCAGTTAATAAACTTCCAAAAGCATCGTTTGTTGGAGCAAACACTGTGAAAGGTGCTGGACTTGTACCAATGTTAGTTGATAGAGTTGATACGTAATCAAATGTTAAATCATCTCTTGTTAATGCTGCAACCAATGTTGTAAATGTTGGATCTGCTACTGCAAAATCAACTACTGTCGGTAAATCAATTACAGCATCTACTGCATGAATCACACCATTTGAAGCAACTACATCTGCAGCTGTTACGCTTGAGTTTCCATTTATTGTTACACCACTATCAGTATTAATGTACATACTTAAGTAGTCCATTGTACCATTAAATGTTGCAGCTGTATTTACATACATGTTTTCTAATCCTGAAGACATTGCTGTAGCACCAGGAATAACATGGTTAGATAATATTTGGTCTAAGCTATTTGAATTTGGATTTGTAAACGCACCAAAGGCTGTGTTGTCTGGTGCAAATACAGTGAAATCTCCTGGAGTTGATAGTAAATCTGTAAACGTTGTGCCATAAGATGTTAATGCACCTACTAAACTTGAAAAGTTAGGATTTGCAACAGCATGATCTACAATAGTTGGTAAACCTATAACAGCGTCTACAATATGTATAACTCCGTTAGTAGCTTCAATATTTGGAGTTGATACGTTAGATACGCCATTTAAAGTAACTCCTGATGATGTGTCAACAAACATACTTAAGTTTAAATCTGTTCCAGATTTTGTTGCTAAAGTATTTATATAAGTTGTTGTAAGTTCAGTAGACATTACTCCACCTAATACAACATGATTTAATAACACTTGTGTTAGAGCATCTACAGGTACATCTTCTAAACTAGCGAATCCGTTTGAAGATAAAAAGCTAGTAAAAGCTGCATTTGTTGGGGCAAAAACGGTGTAATCTCCTGGGTAACTTAATGTTTGTACTAATCCAGCTCTACTTAAGGCATCAACTAAAATACTTAAATCTGGTGTGTCTATAGCTATTCCAGCAATACTTGGTTGTTGAGGTAAAATTACTCTATCGATAGCATGAATCACACCATTTGCAGCTTGTACATCTACAACAATAATATTGCTTATTCTACCATTAACATCTGTTATTGTAGCACCTCCCGAAACATTTCCTGTAACATCTCCTCCTAAAGTACTAATTGTCATATTGTCTGTTAAAGCTGATGAGCGAACATTTGCTCCTGCAACAGCATGTAAGTTTAAAGTGGCTTTTAGAGTAGGTTCATCTATATCAGCTAAACCTGTAGCTCCTAGCTCAGTTAACAAGTCTCCAAATGCATCATTTGTTGGAGCAAACACAGTGAAAGGTGCTGGAGAAGTTCCTGCTGGGGTTGACAACGTTGTTACGTAATCAAAAGTTAAATCTTGTCTCGTTAAAGCAGATACAAGAGTTGAAAATGTTGGATCAGCTAAAGCAAAATCCACTACTGTAGGAAGACCGATAACAGCATCTACTATATGTATCACTCCATTTGAAGCTTCAACATCTGCACTTGTTACATCAGAAGTACCGTTTAAAGTCACTCCAGATGCCGTATCAATAAAGATACTTATGTTTTCTCCTGTTGATGATTCAGTTGCCATTGTTTTACCATAACCAGTAGAAAGATCAGTTGATCTTAATTCGCCTCTCACTACATGGTTTAGTAATATTTGAGAAAGTACATCAGTTGGAACATCGCTTAAACTAGAGAAACCATTTGCAGATAAAAATGCAGCAAACGCATCGTTAGTTGGCGCAAATACCGTAAATGAACCTCCTGATAGTGCTTCTGGTAAATTTCCATCTGCTGCTTGTAGAGCCTCAACTAATATGCTTAAATCTGGTGTTTGACTAGCTATACCTACAATGTTTAAGGTTCTAACTACTTCTGGGTTGTCATCGTCTGTTAAACAAGACGTAAAAGATACTGCCACAATCAAGGCAATAAATAATGTGTTTAATTTTTTTAAAGTTTTCATTTTTGTGGTTTTTTGTTGTTTTGTTGAGCAAATATAATTAAACATTAAACAAAATGATATAATGTTTATAAATTTTAACAAAAATTTAAACAAAATAAATATTGCAAAATTTCATGAAACGGTAAGGTTTCACTGTTTTTCAGCAAATAATTGTAAATTTGCACTCAATTTAAAATGATAATGAAACGAGTAATTGTTGGTCTTTCGGGCGGTGTGGATTCTAGCGTTGCAGCTTATGTTCTTAAAGAACAAGGCTATGAGGTCATAGGTCTATTTATGAAAAATTGGCATGACGATTCGGTTACTATTTCTGATGAATGTCCTTGGTTGGATGATAGCAACGATGCAATGCTTGTTGCGGAAAAACTAGGGATTCCTTTTCAGACTGTTGATTTAAGCGAACAATATAAAGAGCGTATAGTAGATTATATGTTTAATGAGTATGAAAGAGGTCGCACACCAAATCCAGATGTTTTATGTAATCGTGAGATAAAGTTTGATGTCTTTATGAAAATAGCCATGGAGCTTGGAGCAGATTATGTAGCTACTGGACATTATTGTAGAAAAGGAACAATAACCAAAGACGGAAAGGAAATTTATCAATTGCTTTCTGGAAAGGATAATAATAAAGATCAATCATATTTTTTATGTCAATTATCGCAAGAGCAATTAGCTAAGACATTATTTCCTATAGGAGAATTAACAAAACCAGAAGTAAGAACCATTGCTTCGAAACTAGATTTAGTAACTGCCGACAAAAAAGATTCTCAAGGTCTATGTTTCATAGGTAAAGTTAGATTGCCAGATTTTTTGCAGCAACAGTTAAAACCAAAAGAAGGTGTCATTGTTGAAATCTCAGAGTCACAAGGCGTTTATCATAAAAATGAGCCACAATTCAATTCAAAAGAAGAAGAATTAGCTTATCTGTCTCGAAAAATTGAGTATTCAATAAATGATGGAAAAGTTGTTGGTAAGCATCAAGGTGCACATTATTTTACCAAAGGACAGCGTAAAGGATTGGCAGTTGGTGGCACAGTAGAGCCATTATTTGTGATTGATACAGATGTAGAAGACAACATTATTTATACAGGACAAGGAAAATCACATCCTGGACTTTATAAAAAGGCATTATTTGTTACTAATGACGAATTGCACTGGATTCGCGAAGATTTAAAACTGGAAGTTGATGAAACAATGGAAGTTTTGGCGCGTATCCGTTATAGACAACCTCTGGAAAAAGCAATACTCTATAAAGTAGATAGTGGATTATATGTAGCTTTTGAAAATCCACAGTCAGCAATAACCGAAGGACAATTTGTAGCCTGGTATTTAGATGACGAATTAGTAGGTTCTGGAGTAATTTCTTAAATTGCATAAACCAAATCACTAATTATGAAGAAGAAACTACTAATATTTGCTTTATTCTGTTTGCCTTTCTTTGCTTCTGCACAAATTGAAGATGCTTGGGTATATCTTGCAGATAAGGTAGATGTAGCCAATAAAATTGCAAATCCGCTTACTATTCTTACTCAAAAGGCTATAGATAGAAAAAACAAGCATGGTGTCGCTGTAGATGCTAGAGATGTTGAAGTAAATGAAGCTTATATCACCAGTTTAAAAGGCGCCACAGGAATTACCGTATATGCTAAATCCAAGTGGTTTAATGCGGTTCATGTTCGTGGAACAGAAACGGATATTAATAACTTAGAAACAACATTTAGTTTTGTAGATCATATAGATTTTGCAGATAAAAGTTTAAATACTACAAGAATTTCTATACCTAATAAAAAAGCAAAAGATAAGTTTTGGGTCGAAAACACAAGGGTGGTTTTCAATTATGGAAACACGCAAAACCAGGTAGAAATGATTAATGCTGATGATTTGCACCTTGCTGATTATACAGGGGAAGGTGTAACTGTGGCTGTTATAGATGCAGGATTTCCAAATGTAGAGACTATGGGAGCCTTTCAACGCTTAAGAGATAATAGTGATTTATTGGGTGGTTACGATTTTGTAAACAGAACAAATGATGTATATGCATCAACTGTTAGTGACCATGGCACGAAAGTATTAAGCACCATGGCTGGTTATATTGAAAATCAATATGTTGGTACAGCACCTGATGCTTCCTATTATTTGTTTTTAACTGAAGATGGTCTTGACGAAAACCCAGTTGAAGAAAGTTATTGGGTAGAAGCAGCCGAAAGAGCTGATAGCTTGGGTGTAGATATTGTAAATACATCTTTGGGCTATTTAGATTTTCCAACGTATCCAAGATATGATTATACTACAGCAGATATGGATGGAAATACTACTTTTATCACAAGAGGTGCCAATATTGCTTATGAAAAAGGAATGCTGGTTGTGAATTCTGCAGGAAACTCTGGAAATAATGGTGTTACTGCTCCAGCTGATGCAGCAGGTGTATTTACGGTTGGCGCTGTAGATGTAAATGAAAATTATGTTTCTTTTAGTTCAAAAGGGAGCGCTATCCAACCTACTCATAAACCAGATGTTGCAGCAAGAGGAGGTGCAGCTTATGTAATTGACAAAAATAATTTTATCGTTCAAAATAATGGAACATCCTTTAGTTCGCCAATAATGACAGGTGGCTTAGCGTGTTTAATGCAAGCATTGCCAAATATGACTAATGCTGAAATTATGCAATTAGTACGTGAATCGGCTTCTATTTATAACACACCAGATTATGAAATTGGCTATGGTATTCCAGATTTGCAGCAAGCACTAGGAGCTGTACTTAGTGAAGGAAATTCTATGGGAATGGAGTTTAAGATATTTCCTAATCCAGCTAAAAATTTGTTATTCATCAATTTTCCAGAAAATGTCAATGCTGCTAACGTAAAAGTGTTTGATGTTTTAGGAAAGTTGGTTATTAATACGGTTATCAATCAAGATAATAAGGTTATTAATATAGAAGCCTTGTCAAAAGGTATTTACATTACTAGGCTAAAAGGCGATAACAAAAAAACAAATACATTTAAGCTCATAAAAGAGTAAATGAATAGACTAACACAACTTTTTAATATTCAATATCCAATTGTTCAAGCTGGAATGATTTGGAATAGTGGTTGGCGACTAGCCTCTGCTGCGAGTAATTCAGGAATTTTAGGACTCATTGGCGCTGGAAGTATGTATCCAGAGGTATTAAGAGAGCATATTCAAAAATGTAAAAAAGCAACCGATAAACCTTTTGGTATAAACGTCCCAATGTTATACCCAAACATTGAAGACATTATGAACATTATCGTGGAAGAAGACGTAAAAATTGTTTTTACTTCTGCTGGGAACCCAAAGACTTGGACCAAATGGTTACAAGATAAGGGTATTACAGTTGTTCATGTAGTTAGTAGTGTAAAGTTTGCTTTAAAAGCGCAAGGAGCAGGAGTCGATGCTATTGTTGCCGAAGGCTTTGAAGCAGGTGGACATAATGGAAGGGATGAAACCACAACACTTACTTTAATTCCAATGGTAAAAGAACAAATTAATATTCCTTTAATTGCTGCTGGAGGTATTGCTACTGGAAGAGCTATGTTGGCAACCATGATTTTAGGAGCCGATGGAGTGCAAATAGGTAGTCGTTTTGTAGCAAGTGAAGAAAGTTCTGCACACCAAGCGTTTAAACAAGTTGTGGTTAATGCCAAAGAAGGTGATACACAACTCACTTTAAAGGAATTAGCACCAGTGCGATTGATTAAAAACAAATTCTATAACGAGATTCAAGAATTGTATAAAACTGCACCAACTCCAGAGCAGCTTAAAGAATTATTGGGTAGAGCCAGAGCTAAACGAGGGATGTTTGAAGGCGATTTGGACGATGGCGAACTGGAAATAGGGCAAATTGCTGGACTTATCCACGATATAAAACCTGTTGCTGATATTGTTAATGAGATTGTTGAAGAGTTTGAATTAGCTAAAAAACAAGCAGGTAGTTTATAGTTACTAAATAAGTTTTATTTAGAATAATTGAATTTATACCTCTAAAATTCTAACTTTGCTTATCACTTGATATAAAACATTAAAACAGTTTCATATCACCTCGATAAGTGTAACCCTGATATAATCTTCATTTTTCTGTTAATAACAATTCTCTAAAACCTCGTTCAAATCTGTTATTTTTGCTCAAACTTTAATGTATGAATTCCCGAAAAGATCAACTGAAAGCTTTTGATAGATTGTTAACCATTATGGACGAGTTGCGAGAGCAATGTCCTTGGGATAAAAAGCAAACTATGCAAACGTTACGTCACTTAACTATTGAAGAGACTTACGAGTTAGGTGATGCGATTCTAGATAACGATTTGCAAGAAATAAAAGGAGAATTAGGAGATTTACTGCTTCACATTGTATTCTATGCTAGAATTGGAAGTGAAACTAACGATTTTGATATTGCCGATGTCACTAACGCTATTTGTGAGAAACTAATAAATAGACATCCACATATTTATAGCGATGTTAA
Source organism: Flavobacteriaceae bacterium S0862 (assembly GCA_023015825.1). GTDB lineage: Bacteria > Bacteroidota > Bacteroidia > Flavobacteriales > Flavobacteriaceae > Pontimicrobium. The sequence continues at coordinate 444,352 of JALKAW010000001.1, forward strand.
AGTGACAAATGAAGAAGAAGTAAAGCAAAATTGGGAAAATTTAAAGCTTAAAGAAGGAAAAACAAGTGTGTTGCAAGGTGTTCCTAAAAGTTTGCCTGCATTAGTAAAAGCAAATCGTATTCAAGATAAGGTTGCTGGTGTTGGATTTGATTGGGAAGAACCAAACCAAGTTTGGGAAAAAGTAGAGGAGGAGCTAGAAGAGTTTAAAGCTGAGGTTGTTAATGGGAATCAAGAAGCGATTGAAAGTGAGTTTGGTGATGTATTGTTCTCTATGATAAACTATGCACGGTTTTTAAAAATAAACCCAGAAAATGCTTTAGAAAAAACCAACAAAAAATTCTCAAAACGATTTCAGTATCTTGAACACAAAGCGAAAGCATTAAATAAGCCATTAAAAGACATGACCTTAGCTGAAATGGATGTATTTTGGGAAGAAGCGAAGCAATTGCCAAAATAAGTAATTAGAAAATATTTTTGATTTTCAATTATCAAAAATTGGGAAGAAGCGAAGCAATTGCCAAAATAAGTAATTAGAAAATCTATTGATTTTCAATTATCAAAAATTGGGAAGAAGCGAAGCAATTGCCAAAATAAGTAATTAGAAAATATTTTTGATTTTCAATTATCAAAAATTGGGAAGAAGCGAAGCAATTGCCAAAATAAGTAATTAGAAAATCTATTGATTTTCAAATTTCAAAACATGGGAGGAGGAGTTGACGATCAACTTTTTTACTTTTAAAACATCCAAACACATGCTTTTACTCGTAAGTATTATAGCTCTATATCATAGAGAAATAAAATTGCTCGGATTAATAGCACACAATCCTTTTAAATAAGGATTTAAAAAAATCAATTTTATTTAGTTTAGTTAGAAGTTTACATCCTACCTGTTTTCGCAAGTAGGATGTGCTTTTTAGTAATATTGCTTAATTCTTTTAAGCTTTTCTTTCCAGGTGCTTAAGCTGCTTTTGTGCTTTTCTATATTTTTATAGACATCTTTCACTAAAGGATTGTCATCATCAACATTAGAGAAAAACTGTAAATTATTTTCCAACTGATTTATTTCTCCTTTAATATCACCTATTTTTTTTCTAATAAAATTATGTTCGTTATCCAATGAGCGCTTATCACTAGACATTGTCATTAATTTATTGTCATATTTTAATAATTCGGTATCGGCTTTATTCATGTTGAGCTTGCCATATAAGGCATCAATTGCTTTATTGAATTTTCCATCGATAAAACGCTTATTATATGGTACACGACCAATAGCTTTCCATTCAGCAATTTTTTCTTGTATGGTTGCTAAACTAGCTTCGACATCATCTGTAAATTCTATAGAACTTATGCTTTCAAGCAATTTTGTTTTCTTATCTAATGCTTCAACTTCTTCTTTATTGGCAGCATTTTTACTTTCATGAAATTTATCAAAGTAATGGTTACAAGCTGATTTAAATTGCTTCCATATTTTATCGCTATCCTTTCTTGGTACATGACCAATTTTTTTCCAATCACTTTGAATTTTCTTCATTAACGAAGTGGTCGCTTCAAAATCCTCACTGTCTTTATTGTCTTCAGCGATTTTAATAAGTTCTAATTTTTTTTGAAGATTATCATATTGGTCTTTCTTTAAGCCTTTATAAAACGCATTCTTTTTTCTATTAAACATTCTAACCGAATCTTTAAACTTTGCCCAAGTTTCTTCGTTTACTTTAATAGGCACTTTTCCAGCGTTAAAAAAGTCCTGACGTAGTTGTTCTATTGATTTAATTTTCTTTTGCCAAGCACTATGGTTATTGGTTTCATCTTCAGCTATGGCATTTATCTTCGAGATAATTTCATGTTTAAGCTCTAAGTTTTTTTCGTAGACCTTGTCCATCTCTTCAAAAAACACTTGTCGCTTTTCATGAATGGTTTTAGTGGCAGCGCTAAAACGCTCCCAAATATCTTCTCTATATTCTTTATCTACAGGACCTAACTCTTCTTTCCAAATTTTATGCAGCACTTGTAATTCTCTAAAAGCTCTATTGCTATCGCTATCTTGAGCTAATTCCTCAGCACGAGCAATTATTTTTTGCTTCTGTTCTAAATTATGTTTAAAATCTAAATCCCTTAAATCGCGATTTAAATGTAAGAAGTCATAAAAAATCTCAACATGATGGTGGTAATTATTCCATACATTATTGTATTTATCTCTTGGAATTGGTCCTGCACTTCTCCAACTTTCCTGAAGTTCTTTAAAATGCTTGTAAGTAGTATTTATGTTTTCTTCAACATTTATAAGCCCTTTAATCTCTTCAATAATCTCTAATCGTTGTTCAAGATTGGCTTTTAAATTCTGTTCTAAGTTTTTGTAATAATCCTGACGTTTATCACGATATTCTCTATAAATATCATTGAAGCGCGTTTTTTCTGGACTTTTAAAGTGAAAATCAATTGAGTTACCTCCACCTTCTATAAATTCTTCTTTTTTCTCCTCTAATAAAGCGCTAAACTTGGTGTTGAATTCACTTTTAATGGTTTCAAAATGAGATTTAATTGTTTGAATTTTCTCATTTTTCACTAAGTATTCAAGTTCACCAACTAAAGCATCAAGTGACATTGCATGATAGTCTTTTTCTTTAATGTCATGACGTTTGCTATTGACTTCATCTTCAGCATCTTCAGCATTTGAAGCTTCTATTTCTTTTAAAACATCATCAGTTTTTTCAGAGGTATCATTTTCTGCTAATGACTCTTTGGAAGTTTCTATTTCTGTACTTTCAGCACTTACTTCTTCTTTAGTGCTTTCTTCTTTAGGAGATTCTTCAACTACCTCAGGCTCTTTTTTTACTTCATCAGTAGCTTGTGTACCACTAGTAGATTCTTCTACAGCTTCAGTATCTGTGTTTTCGGAAGCATTTTCAACTTGAGGCGTGTTTTCTTCTTTTATTCCATCTGCTTCTTGCAGGTTATCTTTCTCAGACATGTCTTTCAATGTTTAGGTTCTTTAAAGTTTAAAGATACTATTAACACAGGGAATTACAAAGTAATGAAGTTTATTTAGACTGGTTTTAGCATTTCTGCCAAATGCTCCATGCTTTTTCTGCTTGTAGTTCTAACATTTTTGAACCGTTGCAAATAGTTGCACCTTTAAGTTTTGAAATGGTTAGAAATTTGCTTTCTTCTGGATTGTAAATAAGGTCAAAAACCAAATGTGTTTTATCAATGGCATCGTACGGAATATCTGGATATTCGTTGGTTTTAGGGTAGGTACCAAGAGGTGTGCAATTAATGATTATTTGATACGATTTTATGTCATTTTCGGTAAGGCTTACATACGTAAAAACATCATTGCCTGCAGCTTTTCTAGAAACGTATTTGTAATCAATGTCTAGTTTTTTTAAAGCATATACAATAGCTTTTGAAGCGCCACCAGTTCCTAAAATAAGTGCTTTTTTATGATGTGACTTCAAATGTGGCTCTATTGATTTTTTAAAACCAAAATAATCAGTATTGTAACCTATAAGTTTTCCTTTTTTCGTGATTTTAATAGTGTTTACTGCACCTATTTTTTTTGCTGTTTTATGTAATCTGGTGAGATAAGGAATAACGGCTTCTTTGTATGGAATGGTAACGTTTAAGCCTCGAAGCCTTTTTGTTGAGCTTATAATTTCTGGAAACTTATCAATTGAATCGATATCAAAATTTTCATAGGTATGCTTTAAACCTTCATTTCTAAATTTTTCACCAAAATGAGATTTTGAAAAAGAGTAGTCAATATTTTTACCTATAAGTCCAAATTTAGCCATTTATTTTCCTTGTTTTTTTTCCATACCATTCTAAAGCTAAAACTATTAAAATCCCAAGCAATATATATGCTATTGCAATATATGTTTCGCTTTGCAATTGAGGCATATAACGACTGTAATTTTCAATGATTTTTTCTCCTCTGGAATCTAGAATTAAAGCACCACTTTCAGCTGTTTTATAAATAGTTTCTTTCCATGGCCATACAACACCCAACGACCCAATAATAAATCCCATTAGTAAAGAAAGTGTGATGTTTCTATAATGCTTTAGTACATAATTGATTATATGAGAAAAAGTTACTAACCCAGCTACTGAGCCTATTGTGAATACACCTAAAACTTTCAACATTCTAATACGTTCTGGATTATTTGCGAATGAAAAATCACCCGTAAAAACATCGAAAATTGTATCGTAAAGCGCATTAACAGAGTTCACTAACAGTAAAACATAATTGCCTAAAAGAATTAATATAAAAGAGCCTGAAAATCCTGGTAGTGTCATTCCAGTTATGCTAATCATTCCGCAGAAAAAGACAAACCATAGGTTGTCATTTTCAGTAGCAGGGTCTAAAAAACTAATGCTTAAACCAACAATGACCCCAATACAAACCGATATAATTGTTTTATTTGACCAAGCATCAAAGTCTTTGCCTATATAGTAAATTGAGCCTATAATCATTCCAAAAAATACGCTCCAAACATATAATTCGTAATGAACAATTAAATAATCTAAGATTTTGGAAACGCTAAAATAACTTATTATCATCCCTAAGAACAACAAACTTATAAAGCGTCCATTTATATAGCGATAAAAACTTTTAAATCGTCCGTTTATCAATAATTTAAAAGCTTTTCCGTTTACTTTTTGTAAAGAGTATATAAACTCCTCATAAAAACCAGCGACAAAAGCAACTACACCACCAGATACTCCAGGAACTTTATTTGCAGCTCCCATGCCTAGTCCTTTAATAACTAAAAACAATTTGTCTGTAAAAGTTCTAGTGCTTTGCATTAACTTAACTTTTTTTGCCTATTCTCTCTAAAAGAATAATTGTTAAAAAGCCAATTAGTATTAATCCAACAGCAAATAAAACCTGAGGTTCTCCATCAAAGGACAAAGGTGAAATACTTTTTTCTAAAAGAGGAACTTCTTCTCCTTTTGAGTTAGTTCTCCAGCTTAAAACTTCTTTCCAAGGCCAAACCTTGTTTAATGAACCTAAAATAAACCCAGTTAGTAAGGCAAGAGTAAGATTGTGATAGGTTTTGAATAGCCATTTTAAAACATGACTAAAACTTAATAAGCCAACAATTGCTCCACCGACAAAGAGGGCCAATTTTTTAAAATCTAAAACATCTATAGCATCGCTTAATGTTTTGTAAGCTCCAAGAATTACAAGGATAAAAGAACCTGAAATTCCAGGCAAAATCATTGCACATATTGCTAAAGCTCCAGCGAAAAATAAAAAATATGGACTATCATTAACATCAGAAGCAGGAATGGTTGTAACGTAATAAGCTATGGCTGTACCAATAATAATCATTAAAACGGTAGCTATATTCCAATTGGTAATTTGCTTCCCAACAAAATAAATACTTGCAACAATAAGCCCAAAAAAGAAGGACCAAATTAGTATTGGATGATATTCTATAAGGTATTTAGCGAGCTTCATAAATGATACAAAACTTATAACTATACCTATAAGTAATGCCGAAATAAAATTACCATTAAGTTGTTTCCAGAAAGCTTTAAACCCCTGCTTTCTTAGGGTTGTAATTAGAGATAAATTAACACCACTAATGGTGTTAATTAATTCTTCGTAAATACCTGAAATAAAAGCTATTGTACCTCCTGAAACTCCAGGAACAGCATCTGCAGCACCCATTGCTAAACCTTTCAATGAAATAATGAGGTAATCTAATAAACGTCTTTGCATTGCTTTAATTTAAGAAACCTAAAGTTAGGTAATTTTAGTTGGAAGTATTTCTATATCTTCCAATAATTTCTTGCACCTTCTTTAAAGAAAAAATAGCAGGGAAAAGCTCTTCAATAATAAAATAGAATTCAGGATTTATACGAAGTGAGTTGTTTAAATAGACAATTGCTTCATTTTCTTTACCTATCATAAATGATAACCCTGCTAAGCGGTATTGCACTTCTTCATTTTCAGGATAAAACTCTAGGGTTTGGTCTAAATTTAAAATGGCTGCTTCATATTCACCAAGTTGAATTAAAATATCTGTCCTAGATAACCATGTTTTCAACTCATAATTACCAAGTTCCAATGTTTTTTTATAACCACGTTCTGCTTCTTCCAAAAAGTTTAAACGTTGATTGATTTGAGCATAGTACTTCCAATAAATTACATTATCAGAATCAATATTAATGGCTTTATTTATGTAATAAAGAGCCTTTTGATAATTCTGAGTCTTGTTATAAAAATTAATAATGGCAATCCAGCCTTTGTCTAATAATGGATCTTCTTCAACCGTTTTATAATAATGTTGTACTGCAAGTTCATTTTGATTTAGTTCTTCGTAACATTTACCAATTCTAAGCAGCGCAAAAGATGTTGGATCGTCTATAGCTAAGGTGATTTTATAATTTTCAATGGCTTCTTCATGTCTATTTAATTTTTCTAAAACCTTACCTTTTTCTAAGTATGCTCCTACAAACACATCATCAGAAATGATTGCAAAATCAAAAGCTGCTAATGCTTTTTGATAGTCTTTAATAGAAAAGTATTGTTTACCTAATTGATGCCATGCGACTTGACAATATGGATTTGTGTCAAGATATAAGTTTAAGTAATCTATGGCTTCATTGTTTTGCTCTAAAAAGTCAAAACAATAAATAACATTATATAAAGCTGAATAATCTTCGGTGTCAACCTCCAAGCATTTCATAAAATAGAATTTGGCATCTTCAAATTTGTCCAAGAAAAGGTATTCCATACCTAGAAGGGAATAGATGTCAGCTGATTCCTCACTAAGTTCTGATGCTTTCTTTAAAATATGAATTGCTTTTAGGTGTTCATCTTTTTTTGAGAAAATATTAGCTTTTTGGATATAGATTTCTTCGTTGTTAGGCTCTATTTCGTAAAGCTCGTTTAAAAGTGTATCAGCTTTGTCTAGCTTATTCTCAAACACAAAAATTTCAACTTGAAATAACTTTAAATTTATAGATGCAGGATGCTGTTGAAGCCCAAGATTTATAGCTTTTTTTGCTAAAGCTATTTTTCCATTATCTAAATAGTGATGAATAATATTCTCGAATTCATTTGAGTCAAAAAACAACACATTATTGGTTTTTAACATGGACTCAAATTTCGTGAGTGATAGATTATTGTTTTCGTCGTATTGACTAAACTCCATAGGTGGCATTAAAAGTTCACGAAATAAATTTAGTATTCTATTGCTTAGATTTGAGAGATAGCTGTCATTGTTTTCAACAAAGTAATTAACAGCAATTTTCCTACTAAAAATGTGCTTTTTAAGCTATTTTATTAAGTGCTTTTTTTATGATTTCACAGCCTGTAATTAACTCACTATCAGATATGGTAAGTGGAGGCGTAATACGAATAGCACAAGGTTCAAAAAGTAGCCAGAATAATATTAAACCTTCTTCTTGACATTTAAGAATAACATGATTTACTATATCGGCAGATGGTAAAATAACAGCTAACATCAGCCCTTTTCCTCTAATTTCTTTAATGAGTGGGTGTTTTAGATGTGCTTTTATGAGCTTTTCTTTTCTTAAGGTTTCAGAAATTAAATTTGTAGATGTAATTTCTTTAAGTGTTGCTAATGCTGCTGAAGCTATTAAAGGGTGGCCACCAAAAGTAGTAATGTGACCAAGTTTTGGATTATCCTTTAGACAATCCATCATAGCTTTTGAAGCTGTAAATGCTCCAATTGGTAAACCACCTCCAAGACCTTTTCCTGTAACCACTATGTCTGGAATACAATTATAATTTTCGAAACCAAAGAGTTTTCCTGTACGACCAATTCCTGGTTGAATTTCATCTAAAATCAATAAGGCTCCAACCTCGTTACAACGCTTTTGTACTTGTTGTAAATAATTATTTGTTGGCTCGATAAATCCAGCGCCACCTTGAATAGTTTCTAATATGACAGCTGCAGTTTTCGTGGTGATTTTTGTTAACTCTTCTGCACTGTTAAATGCAATAAACCGAACATCAGGAACTAATGGTCTAAAAGGTTGTTTGCGTTCTTCAAAACCCATAATGCTCAAAGCTCCCATAGTATTTCCGTGATACGCTTTATGTGCGGCAATAATTTCAGAGCGTCCTGTATAACGACGCGCTAGTTTAAGTGCGCCTTCGATAGCTTCGGTACCAGAATTGGTTAAATAGGTGCTTTCTAAAGGGTTTGGTAAATGCTTTGCTAAGAATTTTGTTAAGTCTACAGCTGGCTTTTGAATATATTCACCATACACCATTACATGTAAATACTTATCGGTTTGTTCTTTAATGGCTGAGATAATTTTTGGGTGTTTATGACCCAAAGGACATGCAGATACACCTGCAACAAAATCTAAATATGCTTTACCATTAGAATCGTAGATATAGCTCCCATCTGCATGAGAAATTTCCATGGCTAATGGGTGTGGTGTTGTTTGTGCTTGATATTTAAAAAAATCGTTTTTAATGTTATTGTTGTTTTTTGATTTTTTTAGATGATTTTTCGTCCGTTTTAGGTTTTTCAGGAATTTTTCTTGAAGCCTTACTTTGCTTTGAGCTGCTTTTTTGGTCTGATTCTTTTACACGTTGCATCAATGCTTCATCAAAAAATTCTTCTTGCGGAACATAATCCTCTAAGCCTTTAATAACTGGTAGTTCAAGAGGAGGGTCGTCTTTAAAAAGGTTATCTACACTTTTTGGTCGCTCATCGTCTCTCCATACAAAACCTCTGAGCAAACTTTCTTTTTCAGGAAAATCGCCTTCTGGAAATACATTACCATCTACATCTTTGATTTTTCGTACCTCATCAATAGCATTATCGGTAATCCATATTTTAATGATTCCAGATTTCGATTTATCTGTTCCAACGAGTTCGTTTTTATCATTCCTCATGTAGTATATGGACTCTGCATTTTTTATAATATCAATGGTGCTAAGTTTATTGTCTTCAAAAAAACCAAAGAGTTGTTTTCCAGACATTTGATGATAGCCATCTCCAAGAGTGTCGTTACTAATTATAAAGGCGTTATCAAATACTTTTAAGGAATCTAGTTTTTTGGTTTCTGGATTAGAAATAAGGTGAATGGTATCTCCAGTCATTTGGTTACCAATATTCCATAAAACTGGTGAGCGTTTTTTTGCAAAATTATCGTTAGATGAGAAGCGACCTAAATTAATAAGTTTCGTTAAACCAGTTTTATGATCTACATGAATAGAATCTGCTTTTCCGCTAATGTCCGATTTGTATATTTTAGCATTATAATACGCTCTCGTAATTCTGTTTTCAGGTTTTCCTGTGACCATTAGAGTATCACTATGAATATAAATAGAATCATTTTCTTGAACTGAAATTGCTAAGGCACGCTTAGTTATAAAAACTGAATCTCTATCTCTAAATACTTCAGCATAATGGCCTTTAATAATAGCCTTATTAATGGTATCAGTAATTTTTATGTTGTTTGTTGCAGATGCAAAACTTCTGTTTCTATCAAAAAATAAACTATCGCCTTCTATAACTCGGTCATCATAATCAATACGCGACTTTTTTAGAAAATAACCTGTATCGTTTTTAGTGTCATAAAAACCACGTTCACAATATATTTTACTAGTTTCTCCAGTAATAGTTGTTGGTCCAAAGAGGTAAGCCTTCCCAGTTTCAGAATAATAATCTAACTGGTCTGATTCTATGACATAATCAGGATTTACCAATTTTACATTTTGTACAAATTGGTACTTTTTATTGGACATGTAATAACGTCCTATTTGACTCGTAATTGTGCCAGATGAATCCTTAACAACTGTTCCACCGCTTTTATAATAAGCTTGCTGTTTTACACGATCCATGTAAAGTGTATCAGTTTTTATAGTTGAAGTGGGGTCTGTTAAAACAACGCCACCACTGGCATAAGCGAGTTTCGTGACTCCGCTGTACTCAACATATTTGGAGTCCATATTAATTGAATCTCCTTGTTTTATTATAACATTTCCGTAAGCTTCTACAAAGTTTTCTTTCTCATAGTATATAGCTTGATCACACCACATATCAATACCATCATGGAAAATGTGAATTTGTTGCGAATCGTCTCTAAAAAAGATCCTTGCTCCAGGATATTTTTCTTCGTTAAATTCAAAATTTCCAGCATACTTAACTTCTATTTTTCGTTTTTGTTGAGCAAATAAGCAATTGGAAACAAGAAAAGTAATTATTACAAGTAGATATGTCAATTTATAAAATTTCAAGGCCTATTATTTATGGTAAAAATAACTATTATATTAGTTCTTTATTGCTAGTGAATAAATTTTTTGCATAAAAAACCTGTAAACAACTAGGCTGATTACAGGTTTTATTTATTGGGTTAACTTTATTTACCTAAAAATAGTTTGCTTTCTGTCTGGTCCAACAGAAACTATTTTAATGGGTGTTTCTAGTTCTTTTTCTAAAAAGTCTATATAGTCGTTTAATTCTTTAGGTATTTGAGAATCATTCTCCATAGCAGTTAAATCTTCTTTCCAACCTTTAAACTCTTTGTAAATTGGAGTTACGTTATGTGCTTCAATATTAAAAGGCAAATGTGTGATTTCTTCTCCTTTATATTTATAAGCAGTACACACTTTTAAACTTTTAAAACCTGATAGGACATCTGCTTTCATCATCATTAATTGCGTAACACCATTTACTTGACATGCATATTTTAAGGCTACTAAATCCAACCAGCCACAACGACGACTACGTCCTGTAGTTGCGCCAAATTCATGACCAACACGTCCCATAGTTTCTCCAACCTCGTCAAATAACTCAGTAGGAAATGGTCCTGAACCAACACGTGTTGTGTAAGCTTTAAAAATACCGAATACTTCTCCAATTTTGTTTGGAGCAATTCCTAAACCAGTACATGCACCAGCTGCTGTGGTATTAGATGATGTTACAAAAGGATAGGTTCCAAAATCTATGTCTAGTAAAGACCCTTGCGCACCTTCGGCTAAAATAGATTTCCCACTTTTTTGAGCCTGAAAAATATACTCTTCAGAATCAATGAAAGTTAATGACTTTAAAATATCAATAGCTTCAAAAAACTCTTTTTCCAATTCATCTAAATCATATTGAATATTTACATTGTAAAAATCAATCATAGCTTCGTGTTTATTTGCTAAGGCACGATATTTGTCTTTCCAACCTTCTAATTCAATATCGCCAACACGAATACCATTACGTCCAGTTTTGTCCATATATGTTGGCCCAATACCTTTTAGCGTCGAACCAATTTTTGCTTTTCCTTTAGCAGTTTCACTAGCAGCATCTAATAAACGATGTGTTGGTAAAATTAAATGTGCTTTTCTAGAGATTAATAATGACTTTCTATAATCTACATTTTGTTCTGCTAATTTGTCCAGTTCTTTTTTAAATATTACAGGATCTATTACCACGCCATTCCCAACAAGATTTGCAGCATCTTCATGGAAAATCCCTGATGGAATTGTATGCAAAACATGTTTCATGCCGTTAAAAACAAGTGTGTGTCCAGCATTTGGACCACCTTGAAATCGTGCAATAATATTATAGTTAGAGGTTAGTACATCAACAATTTTACCTTTGCCTTCGTCTCCCCATTGTAAACCTAGTAGTAAATCTACTGCCATTATGTAATTAGTTAGTTGGTTGTTTTTTTGTTCCGTAAAAGTAGAGTGAATGATTATGAATGTCTATGTCAAAAACTTCTTCGATTGTTTTTTTTATGGACTGAATTCTTGGATCGCAAAACTCGATAACTTCACCACTGTCGGTTAAAATAACATGGTCGTGTTGTTTGTCGAAATAAGATTTTTCGTAATGCGCTTGATTCTGTCCAAATTGGTGTTTTCTTACTAAAGCACAATCCAATAAAAGCTCAATAGTATTGTATAGTGTAGCACGAGATACACGATAGTTTTTATTTTTCATTTTTATGTATAGAGATTCTATGTCAAAATGATCGTTACTATCGTAAATTTCTTGAAGAATAGCGTAGCGCTCTGGCGTTTTTCTATGACCGTTTTCTTCTAAAAATTTAGTGAATACATTTTTTACAATGTCTTGGTTTTTATTTTCGGTTTTTGCACTCATAAATCCGTTGCAAATTTAAACTATTTTTTAAACTCTAGAGACTTTTTCTATACCATTAATTTTTTTAAGTCTATCCATTAATTTCTTTACCAAATTGTTGTTTTTTACAACTACTGTAATTTTCCCATTAAACACACCACCATCAGTATCAAAACTAATATTCTTCATGTTTACATGCATGTTACTGGAAATTACTTTGGTGATTTCGTTAACTAAGCCAAGGTTGTCGATACCATTTAATTTGATAATGGCAGTAAACTCCTGTTGAGAAGAATCTATCCATTTAGCTGACATGATTCTATAAGCATAATTCGACTGTAAGCTAAGAGCGTTTGGACAGTTTTTTTTATGCACTTTTATACCTTCATTTATTGTTAAAAAACCAAAAACTTCATCTCCAGGAATAGGGTTGCAACAATTTGAAAGCTTGTAGTTAAGCTTTTCTTCTTCCTTACCAAAAACTAACATATCGTATTTGGCAGTTATTTCGTCTTTATCAATATCTTCTTTTGAAATAGACGGCTTTCTTGTGATTTTATTTTTAATAAAACTAACTAAAGCATTACTCCTTGAAGATGAAAATTCTTTAAGCATTTTACTATCGATGCTACCAATACCAACACGGTAAAAAAGATCAAGACTTGTTTTTAAATTAAAATAATTTACAAGTTCATTGGTCGATTTTTCGTTAAGCGTAATTTTAAGTTGCTTTAATTTTCGTCGTAAAATTTCTTTACCGTCTTCGGCAACAATTTTGGTTTCGGCTTTTAGGGACGATTTTATTTTACTTCGTGCTCTTGCTGTGGTAGCATAATCTAACCAATTGGTATTTGGTTTGGCATTTTCCGAAGTCATGATCTCTACTTGGTCGCCACTTTGTAGTTCATGACTCAGAGGTACTAGTTTACCATTTACTTTTGCACCGCGAGTTTTCATACCAACCTCTGTATGAATACTAAATGCAAAATCTAGAGGTGTAGCACCTTTAGGTAATGATTTTAATTCACCAGTAGGTGTAAAAACAAATATTTCTTTAGAATAAAGGTTAAGTTTAAATTGCTCTACAAAATCGACTGCGTTTCCATCTGGGTTTTCCAGAGCTTCTTGCAATCGGCTAATCCAGGTGTCTAAGCTGTCGTCCTTCTCACTTCCTTCTTTATACTTATAATGTGCTGCGTAGCCTTTTTCGGCTATTTCATTCATACGCTCACTACGAATTTGTACTTCTACCCAACGTCCTTTTGGTCCCATAACCGTGATGTGTAATGCTTCATAACCAGTGGATTTTGGCGAGGAGATCCAATCACGTAAGCGAATAGGGTTAGGTCTAAAATGGTCGGTTACTATAGAATAAATTTTCCAAGCTAGAAATTTTTCATTTTCAATATCGGATTTGTAAATAATTCTAACTGCAAACTTGTCGTAAACTTCGTCAAAAGATACGCCTTGTTTTACCATTTTTTTGCGTATTGAAAAAATGGATTTTGGACGCCCTTTAATATCATAATTTAAACCCTCTTTGTCCAAAGAAATTTTTAGAATATCACTTATATCCTTGATGTAGGCATCTTGCTGCTCTTTACTTTCTTTTATTTTATGTAGTATATCTTTATATACTTCGGGCTCTGTGTATTTTAAGCTAAGATCTTCAAGTTCGGTTTTAATGTTATAAAGCCCAATTCTGTGAGCTAAAGGAGCATAAATGTAAAGAGTCTCTGAAGCAATTTTTACTTGCTTATCTGCTCGCATAGATTCCATAGTTTGCATATTATGTAATCTATCGGCAATTTTTATAATTATTACTCGAACATCGTCATGCAGTGTAAGCAGCATTTTGCGAAAATTTTCTGCTTGCATCGACACATTCTTGTCCTTTTTAAGCGATGATATTTTGGTTAACCCATCAACTATTTTGGCAACAGTTTCACCAAAGAGCTGCTCTATATCATCAATTGTGAAATCAGGATTATCTTCAACCACATCATGAAGTAATGCAGCAGCAATAGAGGTGGCATCTAAACCAATCTCTGAAGCTACAATTTTAGCAACTGCAATAGGATGAAATATGTAAGCTTCGCCAGATTTACGGCGTTGGTTTTTATGTGCATCAACAGCCACATCAAATGCTTTTCTAATGAGTTTTTTATCCTCATCGGTAAGCATACGGTAACTAATTTTTAGGAGCTCCTTGTACTCTTTTGCAATGGCTGCATTTTCTTTTTCAATCTCAACATCTGTCATAGATTAAAAATAGCATAAAGTAAATTAATGAGCAATATGTTTTTGGGATTTAATTTTGGAATAATTTTTTGTTCTATATTTGTAGAGGTAGATTGTTTTTACGAGTAAAACAGTGAAGCTTCATTTATCAAATAGGCGTAAAATATGTTGCCTCTTTTATTAAAATCAATTAATTTTTATCAATCAAATTCATACAAATGAAATTAATCAAAAATTCTTGTTATTTTATTTTTCTATTATTTGTTCTACAATCATGTTTAAAATCCACAGAGTCTGATTCAATAAAAGTTCTATTTATCGGTAATAGCTACACGTATTATAACAGCTCACCAGAATTACTAAGAGCTTTAGTTAATGAGAAATTTTCAAACAAACCTATAGAGGTTCAATTGATTAGTCAAGGAGGAATGACATTGAAACGTCATTGGGAAGAGGGTAGAGCAGTAGATGCAATCAAATCGAATGATTGGGATTATGTTGTTCTTCAGGAACAAAGCAAGCTTGGTATGGGATTAATAATTGACAATGATTTCTATTTCGGACAAACTGATAATTTTTATGAATATTCTAGAAAATTTGATGCTGAAATAGAAAATTCTGGAGCTCAAACGGCTTTTTTTATGACTTGGTCAATTAACAAACGACCTGAAGAACAAGAAATTTTAACACATGCTTACTCAAGTATTGCGAAAGAACTCGATGCAAAACTAATTCCAGTTGGCTTAGTTTGGGATAAAGTTCGAGATAATAGTCAATTTAATTTGTATGACATGGATGGATCACACCCATCTGCTCATGGCTCTTATTTAGTAGCTGTTTCAATGTTTTCTTCGTTATTAGGAGAAAATCCACTAGGATTATCAGGTAATATTTCTGGATTCAATCTGTCAAGTACTGGAGAAGCATCAATAGAAAAAGAACAACTAGTAGATATTGCTAAGCACGATGCAATAGCTATTCAAAAAGCTAGTTGGGAAGTTGTTGAAGCTATTCGTAAAGTAGGAGGTTATATTGATATAAATAAGCCTAAACAAAGTTACACATTGCCAAAACTGCTTGATGGAGATAATATTGATAACCAGATTATTGAAGGTAGATGGTATGGAACTTCTACTTATAGCACAAATTATTTAGGTGTTATTTTGGATATTGAAACCACTCAAAACGATTTAGATGTGTTACTCTCTTTTTATTCGCCAGATAGACAAGATGAAATTGTTGTGAAAGATGTTGAATTAAAAGAAAATCAGTTAAATATGATAATAATTGATAGCTTAAGAACAATGAGCTCTAATCTTAGCTTTTCTCTTAGTAAAGATAAATTAAGTGGCTTGTCAAAATCTTTTGGAAGCAATTTTATTAATTACAAACATTGGAATTTTTCTAGAGAAAAAAATCAAAAAGAAATAGATTTAGAAGCAGTTGATGTTTTAATGAAATCTTTTAACAATGAAATTGATAAAATGGGATATGTAAAAGCTGCAATAAATCATTATAAACGCTACAGCTCTTTAATTAATGAGACTTACCTTCCAGATGAAATGTATTTAAATGCTGTGGGATATAATTATGTTGAAGATGGAAAAATAAATGATGCTTTAGATATTTTTGAATTAGCCATGACCTTATATCCAGAATCCGTAAATACTTATGATAGTTATGGAGAGACCTTAATCAAAGCTGGAAAGTTTGAAAAAGGATTAAATATATATACCAAAGGTTACGAGCTTGCAAAAAAAAAGGTAATGAAAATGCAGCCTACATGGAAGCTAATTTAAAAAGGTTTAAAGATGGTAAATCTAAACAACAACAGAGCGCACTTCCGCCGCCTCCACCTCCTCCAACTGGTATTTAATTGAGCTATTTAATAGCTTTGACGAAAAATAGCTCTATTCGAAAATACTTTGTTTATAACTCTAGATTGTAGCTCTCCATTAAGTTCAAAGCTTACATCAATACTTACCAACCAATCATTTAGTCCTAGTTTTGTTCCATTAATAGTGCCAGATACAATAGGAATACTTTGTGTGTCTGCACAAAAACAATATTGGTTAAAATAGGCTTTAGCGTTAGTAATATCTTCGGCATTATAAGTGAAATTATCTAAGGAAGGATCAATTTCAAAAATAAGTCTTTCGGAATATTCGTCGTCTTGAATATTAGGGTCGTCTGCTTTAATGAACTCATACTTAAAAACAAGATTCTCACCATATTCAATATTGGCGTAAGGGTATTCATTTTCAGTAGTTAATAAAATTCTAGATTCAGTAGTGAAGTAAAAGGTACTTATATCATAGCTTTCAACATCATCAGAACTACATGAAGATACTACTAATAGAATAAGTAAGGATACAATAGAATTTTTCATAATAACATATCTTTTACAATATAGATGCATTTAACACAAAAACGTTGCGTAAATTTTTGCTATTCTTTTTTCTCTGGGATAGGCGAAATCATTATATGTGCTCTATGAGTTCCAGGATTCATTATCCAAGGATGGTTAGGTGCTATTGGAACCTCAGGTAAACCAGTAGATTCAGCTGTAGCAAATGGCATATATACAACATACCTGTACTTTGCGTTTTTAACTTTAGATATTTCTGGATTGTATTGTGTTTCAGGTCCAAAGTAAATGTGTAACGTTGATCCAAGCCCTCCCATATCAAGCTTTCCAGATTTAGCTTCTGCTTCTCTAATATCAAATATTTCTTGAAACGTTTTTCCTTCTGCTTTTAATGCTCTACCTCTTGCCATAAATGGTTCAAGATTTTTATGATAGCATGCTGCACTAAAACCGTCTTTTTTTGGGTCATCTGCCAGACAAATAAATTCATTACTACCTTCTTTTAGGGTTACAAACTCTCCAGCCATATTGTATCCAATTACTGTAGCATTTGCTCTACTTTCTTCAGGTGCAGCCATTAATGCGGTTGCAATTAAAGCTTCATCTGTAGTTATGTCTTTAAGAGTGATATCTACTTCTTCTGAAGCATCAGTTTCTAATTGGGTTGTCGTATCAGATTGTTCTGTGCCATTATCTTTTGTCTTTGTCTCTGAGTTACAAGATGCTAATATTGCTAAAAAAGCAAATAATATAATTACTCTTTTCATGTGGTTTGTTTTAGTTTCAACTAAGATAATGAAATTAAAAATGCTTTCAACTTTTGGGGGTTCGTTTAACTTTTAGGGTATGTGTAGTAGCGGATTTTACTCTCAAACTTTACTGTGTCTCATTGATCTAATATTTTATGTTATTCTTTTATCACTTAAACCGCTATTACCTATACATCGTGTTGGCAATTGGCTTTAGTTTTCTTCATTCTAACATTTTTTCAATCCCCTATTCAGTAAGTAAAAAAAAATTATTTTAATCAACCTTAAGTTTAATAAGTGCAAATTCGTTACAATAAAAATCATCCTATGGACTAGTCCCAATTTCAACCCTGCTTCCCATCGAATTTATCTTTTATCCAGGGTATATTTGTCTGAACAAAACACAAAACATAATGAATCAAAAAACAATTGTACTCGCACTAACAATGCTTTTTTTAGGAAGCGTATTTGCTCAAGAGAAAATAACTATTAAGGTCATTGTGCCAAATAAAATCGATGAGGTCTTTATTACTGGAAGTCAAGAATCTTTAGGGAACTGGGACCCAAGCGCTGTGAAAATGAATAAAATATCTGATTTCGAGAGAGAAATCACTGCAGATATTTCTTATCCAGCTGAATTTAAATTCACAAAAGAAAAATGCGAAAACAAAGGGATTATTAATAATCTCGATCATAATCCGAATCAAAAATTAACAAATAATAATTCAAAAAATATATTTGTTATTAAGGGTTGGGCAAATGATACTAATGCTGAGTCATTAGGACTAGATTACAGCACTAAAAAATTTAAATCCAAATATTTAGATGCAGAACGTTTAGTTAAAATTGTTTTACCTGACAACTATCATCCTGCTAAAAAGTACCCTGTTTTTTATGCAACTGATGCTGGATGGAATATATTTTCAGTAGCCAAAAATTATATTTCAAATCTATCTCTGGATGAATATAAACTTATACCTGAAAGTATTTTAGTGGGCATTGTTCATGGAAAGACCAATGACCGCTTTAATAGGAATGACGATCTAGATGTTTATTACAAAGAAACAGGTAAAAATTTTAAAAACTTCATTTTTGACGAACTCGTCCCATACATCAATAGTACGTATAGCACCTCGAATTTCAATGTCATGATTGGGCATTCTAATGGAGCTGAGTATAATCATTCCCTTTTACTTGAGGAAAAAAGTCCGTTCAGAGGATTTATATCGCTATCAACTAATTTCTATGGCCGTGATGTTAGAAAAGAAATGGGTGGTTTTATAAAAAACTATCAGGGTAATACCTTATATTATTTCGTGGCTAATGCAACAGCAGATTCGCCTGATAGAATTGAAGCAGGAAATGATTATGAAAAAATTTATCAGGAAAATATGAATTCTAATTTCCAGTTCAAAAAGCAAACGTATGAGGCCAATCATAATTCAGTTGTACCCCTCGCTTTAATAGATGGGATTCAGTTTATTTTTAAAGATTACAGAAACTTAAAAAACTACAATAATTTGGCTTCCTATCGAGACAATTATCTAGACGATATGAAGGCTAATTATGGGATAGAAGAAGAATATTCTGTATTGGATTTAGAGCCTGTATTGATGGACATTACTTCTGGTAAGAAAAAAGGAGAATTAGAAGAATATTTAAATTTTGTTGAAGACCACAAATTATGGCAGCTCCCTAAAATGAGAGAGCCTGGAGGTTTTGATGGCGTAAACAAAGGGAATTTCTACTTCTTTGTAGAAGATTATAAGAAAAGTGCAGAAAGTTACAGACTAGCTTTAGATCAAATACATACGCATACTCAAACTGCAGCTTATTTTGGGAACTTTGATAAAACTCTTATGGCCTTTAAGAAAATAGAAGATTATGAGGGATTAATGAATCTCTTGTTAGATACCAAGTCCTATTTAAATTCAAACACAGAACTAACGCCAAAGAGTGTGGGAAACAAGTTGTTGTATTTTAATTTTCAAATTGCTAAACTGGCAAGTGAACAAAATATTAACCAAAAAGAAGGTAAAAAAGCACTAGCCTACTGTAAAGATAATTACAAGAAAAATAGAGTCTTTACTGCACAAGAGCTTGAAGATTTGCAATAGATTTTAGAGATTTTACTTGACTAAAATGGATTGAAAACACCAGCTTTCTAAGTTTAAATAATTAGAAAAAAATGAGGCTAATAACTTCTGTTATTAGCCTTATTTTTCGTTTAAACAAGTGCCTATGAAAACTAGATATTTGCGCAAAGTTGTTTTGAATTCTGTTGCGTAGTGTTCAATTTAAGTTCAAACCGACAAATTATCATGGTAAAGGTGTAAAATGTTAAAGTTTCACTTTGAGTTTAATAATAAGTGAAATTCTTTACTTTTATCCTTAGTATGAAGCGTAACTTATTCCTTTTCGGATTTCTATTCTTAGTTCTGAGTAATTTCTGCCATGGGCAGTATTCCATTTCAGGATATCTAGATACGCCTACCAAGAACAAAAGGGTGTATTTAAGCCTGTTGAGGTATAACGAACAATATATAATCGCTACAGAACAAGTTTTAATGTCTACTTTGACAGACAGTTTAGGTTATTTTTCTTTTGAAGGCAAATTACTTTCTGATAATCATGCATTATACCGTATTCATGCTAGAGTTGATGAGAGTAAACCCCTATTGCAAATGATAAATCGTGAGGGGTTGAAGAACTTTCACAATTTTGTATTTTCTAATATGGATACCATTGTTTTTCAAAAAAACAACAAATTTTGGTTTTCTAGTAATACTAATACGAACCCTATTGATAGAGAATGGCAAGAATTCAATAGCTATTCAGTTCAATTAAACAGAGAACTCTCATCTGTAACCGATTTTAAACAAAAAAATCAATCGTCTACTCAGATGCTTTCAGAATTGAAGTCCTATGCGGATATAAACGATGTCCATCCTTTAGTGACTTTAGTTTTGCTTTCAGATGTTGAGGAACGTGTTCTCAAGGATGATCTTAAAAATAACACTGAGTTTTATGAAATGCTTCAAGATAGTCTTAATGGTTATTATAATAATACTGGTTATGCGAACCAGTTTAACGAATTAATTACTAATTTTTCTAAAACTGAAACTCAACTAGAATTGAAATTTTATAGACTAATGGCCTACATCCTAGGCGCTATTAGTTTTATTTTATGCATTTGTGTTGTCTTTTTGTTGGTAAAACTAAAACAAAAAAAGAATGAAGACATGCCACAGGAAAATATCAACTTAACCAATCAAGAAGAACGCATTTCCAAACTAATGATTCAAGATAAAACCAATAAAGAAATTGCAACAGAACTCTTCATTTCCTTAAGTACTGTAAAAACTCACATCCGAAATATTTACGCTAAGTTAGAAGTGAGTAATAGACAAGAATTTTTAGACAAGCTTAAAAATTATTCTAGGGATTAGTCTCCATTTATGTATACCTCAAGCTTTTTGTCGAACTTGATAGCTCTTTTAAGATCTGCTGGTTGATAATATTTTTAGGCATATGCATCGTTTTTAATGACTTATATCAGACGTTAAACGAAGTTAGTTGTTTTTTCGACAAAGTCAATATTATGTGTCTATCTAAAATCAGTAGAACTTAGCTCTGTAATTAAGTTATTCATCATTTCCATACCTTTCACCAATTCATCTTTTGCAATAAATTCATCTGCTCTATGGGCTTGTGCGATGGAACCAGGACCACATATAACAGCTTGAAAGCCTTCGGCAGCGAATTGTCCAGCTTCAGCGCCATAAGCCACTGTATTCAATTTTGAGTTTCCAGAAACACGTTTTATTAAATCTACCACATCATCTGTTTCTTTAGTGTCTAAATGAATGACTGGAGGATGGTTTTCTATAGTTTTAATTTTAAAATCTGTAAAAATATGTCTCAATTCTTGCTCGCGTTCTCTGCAATAGGCTTCAAATTCTGCAACAATGGTGTCTGTTTTATCCATTGGAATAGTGCGTAAATCCCAATAAAAATAAGCTTTATCTGCAATAACGTTAGGAGCAATGCCACCATTAACTTGACCAACATGAATGGAAGAATGTGGAGGATGAAAGCGTTTGTCCAATCGATTACCTTCTATGAGGCGATTCATCTTATTTTCTAACCATAAAATGAGTCGCATTGCTTCGTGTATGGCACTTACTTCTTGTTTAATCCTGCTACTATGTCCAGCTGAACCATTAACATAAGTTTCCAGAATATAAATTCCTTTTTGACCAACAATAGGTTCCATTAAAGAGGGTTCGCCAATAATTGCATATTTAGGTGTTTCGATATAATGTGTTTTTATAGCTTGAGCTAATTCTGGGCCAGCTAAACAGCCTATTTCTTCATCGTAAGAAAAGGCAAAATAAATGGGTTTTTTTAAATCGGCTTTTACCATATTTGGTAATGCAGCTAAACAACAAGCTACAAAGCCTTTCATGTCGCAAGAACCTCTTCCGTAGAGTTTACCGTCGCCTTTATCTGTGAGTTTAAAAGGGTCTGTTGTCCATTCCTGACCTTTAACTGGAACTACGTCTGTATGACCAGAAAGAATCACGCCTCCATCAATAGCTGGACCAATTCTGCAATGCAATGATGCTTTATTACCTTCTTCATTTGGAACTAAAGTAGTCGTAATACCATAAGATTCTATATACTCTTTAATCCAATGGATGATGCTTAAATTACTTTCGCCTCCAAGTACTGGAAAGGATAAGAGTTTTGCTAAAATATTTTCTACTGTCATAAGTGTTAACTGTAATTTGTTGCTACTGCTATCACAAGTGCCAAAGATGCGATTAAAAATAGGGTAATTAAGACTGGAAAAATAAATCGAATCCATCTATCTATTGGTACTCGACACATACTTAACATAGCAATGAGACCTCCTAATGTTGGATTGATTAAATTAGATAAGCCATCACCAATTTGAAATGCTAAAATAGTTATTTGTCTTGTTAAACCTAATGATTCTCCTAAGGGAAGCATTACAGGTAAGGTTGCCAATGCTTGACCACTTCCTGACGGAATAAAAAAGTTGATAACTGTTTGTGAAACGGACATGCTAATTGCTGAAGCATACAATGGTAAATCTTGAAGCATCACTGATAAATTATAGGATATGGTGTCGCCAATATTTCCCATTTCCATGAGCACTTTTATTGATGTTGCAAAACCAACCATAAAGGCTCCAGGAGCAGCAACAGATACAGCTTTTAATACAGTTTCACTCATGGTTGTGGCATCCATTCTAGACACAATACCACACACTAAACCAATCATTAAAAATACAGCAGATAGCTCGTTGAGATACCATTTTAAGTTGAAAACACCATACAAAATGACAAATAAGCCAATAATAAAAATGGAAATAACTAGCCAGTTATTTCCTGATACTTTATAATCTTTAATTGGTTTTGATAGAGACATATTGCTTATATCTAAACCTTTACCTAAGCTTTTTTCAGGGTGTTTTGTTATTTTTTTGAAGTACCTCACATTGTAGTATGCCATAATACTTAAGCCAACAAAGCAAAGTATACTTCGCAATAATGCTCCTGAAAACATTGGTAATTCAGCAATTTTATGACCAGTGCCAACCGTATAAGGATTGATAGGAGAGAGTCCAAACCCAATGGTCATGGCACCAACCGAAATACCTGCAGCCAAAATTAAATCGCCACCAAGGGCCAAACTCAAGACAGCAGCAATGGGAACCATAGCAATATTATTTTCATAACCAACTGCTACACCTAATAGGCCATAGATAAAGGTCATGATAACGATAATAAGGTTTTTGTTTTTTAATCCTAAGGATTTAACGAGGGTACCAACCGAATTTTCGACTGCTTTAGATTTTTCCATAAAACCAAACATAATGGCACCTGCGAACACAATAAAAATAATCTCTACAGCTGATTTAAACCCAAGAGGCATAGCTTTAAACATATCCAAAACTCCTATTGGAGTAGAATCAATAACACTATAAGAATTTGGTACAACAGTTTTTCTGCCATCCACCAAAATACGTTCATAAGTTCCAGCTGGAAGTATATAAGTAAGAATAGAAACTAAAATGATGATGCCAAACAGCATGGTAACTGCATGTGGTATACGTTTGTACCATAGTTTACTCTCAATATTAACGTCTCTCATTTAAAAATAATAAGAGTCTAAGATAGCATTTTCTTTTACGACCTCAAATTCTTAATACGCTGCAATAACGTTGGATGCGAATAATGCATAAACACATACGCAGGATGAGGTGTTAAATTACTTAAGCTGTTTTTGGATAGCTTTTTTAGTGAAGTGATAAGTGGTTCTCCTGCATAGGTGTCTTTGGCATAATTATCAGCTTGATACTCAAACTTTCGAGACATAACATTCATAATTAAACCAGTAATTTCACTAATTGGGCTATATAATAATCCAAAAGCGATTAATCCAATATGGAAACTCGCTATGTCAACACCTAAAGCATTTGATAACAAAGGGTTTGAAATTAATAATGACAAAATATACAGTGTTAAACCAGTTAGCAAAATAGATGCAGAAAGATTAAAAATAATATGTTTACGTTTGTAATGACCAACTTCGTGAGCCAAAACAGCAACAATTTCTTCGTTGTCTAAATCTTTAATTAGAGTATCATAAAGTGTGACACGTTTTTCACTGCCAAATCCTGAAAAATAGGCGTTGGCTTTTGTACTTCGTTTAGAACCATCGATTACGAATATTTTATTGAGTTTAAAACCAACAGTTTTTGCATAGTCTGCAATTTTTGTTCTTAATTCACCCTCTTCTAAAGGTGTTTGTTTATTGAACAATGGTACTATGAGTTTAGAATAGAACATATTCATAAATACAGTAAAAACGGTTACTAAAGCCCAAGCATATAACCAAAAATTGCTTCCTGTTGCCTCGTAAAACCATATGATTAATGCCAAAATTCCACCTCCAAGAATAGCAAGCATCAACCATCCTTTTATTTTATCGAGAATAAACGTTTTAAGTGTTGTTTTATTAAATCCAAATTTTTCTTCAATTACAAATGTTTTATAGTATGAGAAAGGACTGGTAATTATATCACTTGCAAGCATGATAATTCCAAAGAAAATAAGCGCAATAACCATACTGTTTTCACTATAACTTCTAGCAATATTGTCGACATATTCAAAACCATCAAAATAGAAAAATGCCAGCGTAATAACTAAAGAGAAGGTTGAAGTAATGTTTGAAAATCGATGATTGGTTGCTTTGTAATTCTGTGACTTTTTGTATTCTTCCTCATCATATACATCTTGTAATTCATTAGGTAATGCATCGTTATAATGTTTGGCGTTTAGCGAGCTTAAAATTTTATCAATTATAAAATTGAGAATGATAATTCCTATAATGATATAAAAAAGAGTTGTACTTGTCATTAGTTAAATTGTCTTTGTCGTTTTGCTTCAAAAATTAATATTCCAGCAGCAACAGATACATTCATGGAGTCAATAACACCTTGCATTGGGATTATGATATTTTGTGTTGCATGTTTTAGCCAATCATTACTTAATCCTGTTGCTTCAGTTCCAACAACTATGGCCGTTGGTTTTGTGTAGTCTTGTGTATGATAATCAACTGAAGCTTGTAGAGCGGCACAATAGATATTAATAGTGTTTTCTTTTAAATAATTAATTACCTCTTCAGTTGAGCCTGTTGCAACCTGATTGGTAAATACACAACCAACACTAGAACGAATGATATTTGGATTATACAAATCGGTTTTTGGGTTGGCAATAATCACAGCATCAACATTGGCAGCATCGGCAGTACGTAGTAGGGCTCCAATATTACCAGGCTTTTCGGGAGCTTCGGCAACTAAAATCAATGGATTTTTATTTCTAAGATTCAATTCGTTTAACACCAAGGGTTTTGCTTTAGCTAAAGCCAATAAGCCTTCTGTAGTTTCGCGATGTGCTAGCTTTTGATAGACTTCTTTAGAGATTTGTATAATGTTAAGAGGTTTTTTTGTTAAGTTTTTTAGCTTTTCTTCAGAGAAAAGTTTAGGATAAAACAAAAGAGTTTCCAACTCGTAGTTCCCTTTTAAGGCTAATTTAATTTCACGTTGCCCTTCAATTAAAAATTGTTTAGAACTCTTACGAGTTTTAGATTTTTCTTTAAGCAAAGCTAGATGTTTAACTAGCTGGTTTTGTAAACTTGAAATTTCTATTATCACAGCAACAAAAATAATTGATTTCTTTCAATTTGTTTTAAGTTAATTCATTTATAAATGTCTTTATTAATTTAGGTGAACTACTATTTTATACTGTCGAATTACAATTACCAATATATATCTTTATACACGTTCTAAGAAAAAACAATGATATGAAAATAAAACTACTCTTAATTATTCTTTTTATTACACTATTTAGTATTAAAAGTTTTGCCCAACCAAGCAACGATTTATGTATTGGATCAATTACTTTACCAGTGAGTGCTTCCTGTTCAAATATCTTGGTTACATTTGATGGAACTGCAACAGATTCTGGATTATCAGATCCTGGATGTGCTAATTATCTTGGTGGTGATTTGTGGTATGCATTAACAATGCCAGCTTCTGGAATTGTTACTATTATAGCATCAATTGATGATGGATCTATTAGTAATATTGGTATGGCAGCTTATATTGGAAGTGACTGTAATACTTTAACGAAACTCTCCTGCGCTATTGATAATGGTGTTGCTGGTTTTCCTGAAGCTACAATTTCTCAAATGGCAGGAACAACAATTTATATTAGAGTTTGGGAAGAAGGAAACGACGCTATGGGTACATTTAATTTATGCGTCAGCGAAGTTACTGTAATGCCTCCAGTAAATAATGATTGTTCTGGTGCTGTTAGTTTAACAGTCGGTGCACCTGATACATGCTCTAACACATTGGTAACTATTGATGGGACAGAAACTGATTCAGGATTTGGAGATCCAGGATGCTCTAGTTATGTAGGTGGTGATTTATGGTATAAACTTATTGTTCCTGCTTCAGGTTCCGTATCTATTATTACTGAAACTAACGATAGTAGTATTACAGATGGTGGTATGGCTGTTTACACAGGATCAGATTGTAATAACTTAACTTTATATGAATGTGATAGTGATGGTAATACAAATTCATTAGAATATTTTGAAAGAATTAATGTCTATGGACAAACTCCTGGAGAAGTCATTTATGTTAGAGTTTGGAGTTATAATAATGCTCAAACAGGAACATTTAACATTTGTACTTTTGAGGTTTCTACTCCTCCAGCTGCAACTAATGACGATTGTGTTGATGCGATAGAATTAACATTAGGAGTTACGTGTAGTCCTGTTTTAGTAAGCAATTATTTGGCAACAAGTTCTGAAATCGCAGATCCTACTATAACTGATCCAGGTTGTGCATTTTATAATGGAAATGATGTTTGGTATAAGTTAACTGTTCCTGCATCTGGAAGATTTGAAATAGAAACTTATGAAAGTGATAATTCCGTATTAGATGGTGGAATGGCCATTTATTCTGGGACTTGCGACCCTAATAGTTTGGATCTTATTGAATGTAATGATGATGGAGGAGTTATAACAACACAATTATTTGAGAGAATTGAGCTTTCTGGTAGAACACCTGGAGAAATCTTATTTGTAAGAGTTTGGGCTTTTGGAAATGAAAAGACTGGGACCTTTAATATATGCGCATTACAATTGGCTCCTTTAGAAACTAAAACTGTAATTGCAGATAATTTTAAGATTTATCCTAATCCAACTAAAGGCAATGTTTATATTTTACTAAAGACTGGTAACAAGTTCAAAGGTGATGTTAAAGTGTTTGATTTAAGTGGAAAATTAATGATAAGGAGTAATAATTTTGACGGTCAATTAGATGTGTCAAAACTCTCAAGAGGAATATATATGATGTCTTTTCTACATGAAGAAAAAACGGTCACAAAAAAACTTGTTATTAAGTAACCTTAATAACTAAAAAAAGTGAGCCATATAGCTCACTTTTTTTAGTTATAATATTTTATAATTATTGTCCTCTGTATTTATCACTATAACGTTTCCAAAGCTTGGTTTGATGTGTTTCTAAGCTAATTGCACGTCCATCAATAAACGCATGAGTGAGTTGATTTCCTCTCATATCTAAAGCATCTCCTTCACTTACAAATAAGGTAGCACTTTTACCAACTTCTATAGTTCCTAACATGTCATCAATCCCTAAGATTTTGGCAATATTAGATGTTATTAATTTTAAAGCATCTTCTTTAGCCATACCTTGTCCAGCAACTTGTCCTGCATAAAAAGGGAGGTTACGTGTTTGGAAGTTATTACTATGCGCTTGAATGCCTAC
This sequence comes from Flavobacteriaceae bacterium S0862, assembly GCA_023015825.1. GTDB lineage: Bacteria > Bacteroidota > Bacteroidia > Flavobacteriales > Flavobacteriaceae > Pontimicrobium. The sequence goes on from JALKAW010000001.1 coordinate 472,174, forward strand.
CAATACACCAGCATCAGCTAATAATTTGGGATTTTTATATGGCAAATCATAATCATGGTCTTCACTTGCTGGAACTGTATGCGTACGATTTATTAAAACAGGAATATTATTACTTTTTAATAATCCAGACACTGCATGAGCTTGATAGCCTCCTACAATGACTATTTTAATGCCATTTTCAACAGCAAAATTAACAGCATCAGTAATACCTTTTTCATCATCAACATGAACATATAATTTTTGGGAACCATCAAACAAACCTTCCATAGCTTCAAACGGTAAATTTTTAGTAACACGCTTTCCTTTTAAATAGGCTTTACTTTCATTTATAAAGTTTACAATGTCATTCGTTTGGTTGCCATAATTACTATTTGGTCTTAAGCCTGGAGATTCTCCTAGCCAAGGGCGACCTCTTGTAATACTACTTGGCCAGTTTAGATGAATACCATCATCAGCTTTAATTGCTGCATCTTGCCAGTTCCATGCATCTAATTGCATAATTGATGATGTTCCAGAAATTCTTCCTCCTTTTGGAATTACTTGAGCTGTCAATATTCCATTAGGACGCATAGATTCTACAACTTTAGATTCTGCGTTATAAGCAATTAAACTGCGAACATGAGGTATCATACTACCCATTTCAACTTGATCGTTACTCGCATTTACACTATTAATTTCAACAAGTCCTAAACTAGTATTTGCAGCAATAAAACCAGGGTATATATGTTTACCAGAAGTATCAATCACTTTACCTTTAGTGGCAGTATTTGAGGTTCCTACTGCTTGAATTTTACCATTCTCAAAGACTATTGTTCCGTTTTCAATAACAGTTCCGTCACCAACATGAATAGTTGCTCCTGTAATGCTTATAGCTTCAGTTTGCTTGTCTGCTGGCGTTTGTTGCGCAAAAGTTAGTGTGCAACATAACATTAAAATTGAGTATATATATTTTATGTGTCTCATAATTTCTTGTTTTAGTCCATTGAATCACAATGAAGTTCTTGCTTTTCGGTTACTTTAATTGGCTGTGTTTTCATGCCTTTATTTTTTTCTTGCATCATCATGGATATTAATTCACTACGTTCTTGTTTAATTTTTAAACGCATTTGCTTGTCTTTTTCAATATCGAAATAAGTAGCACCTTCAATGATAGTTTTTTCAGCTTTTGCATAAACAGATAAAGGATTGTCACTCCACAATACTACATCGGCATCTTTACCAACTTTTATACTTCCAACACGATTATCTATGTGCAGCAATTTTGCTGGATTTAGTGTTACCATTTTCCAAGCTTCTTCCTCGCTAACACCACCATATTTAACTGTCTTAGCGGCTTCCTGATTTAAACGTCTGGACATCTCAGCATCATCACTGTTGATAGCAGTTGTAATACCTACATTATGCATAATAGATGCATTGTATGGAATGGCATCGTTTACTTCAAACTTATAAGCCCACCAATCACTAAAAGTTGAAGCGCCTACACCGTGTTCTTTCATGATATCAGCTACTTTGTAACCCTCAAGAATATGTGTAAATGTGTTCATTTTGAAACCAAACCTCTCGGCAACTTTCATCATCATATTAATTTCAGTTTGAACATACGAGTGGCAACTAATAAATCGGTCTCCATTCATTATTTCAACCAAAGTTTCCATTTCAATATCTTTTCTGTATGGTTGTCCGCTTTTCTTTTTAGCTTCGTACTCTTTTGCTCTAGTAAAGTTGTCAACAAACATTTGTTCGACACCCATTCTTGTTCTTGGGAAACGCGTGCCAGTTTGTGAGCTTGATTGCTTAACATTTTCACCAAGTGCAAATTTTATAAACTTAGGTGCATTTTTATTAAGTAAGCCATCAGCAGATTCTCCCCATTTTAATTTTATGATGGCTGAACGCCCTCCTATTGGGTTAGCCGAACCATGTAAAATTTGGGCAGATGTAACACCACCTGCAAGATTTCGGTATATTTTAATATCCTCAGGGTTTATAACATCTTCTATAGTTACTTCAGCAGAAGAGTTTTGCCCACCTTCATTAATTCTAGTGGCTGCTATGTGTGTATGTTCATCAATTACACCAGCTGTTAAATGTTTTCCAGTTGCATCCACAACCGTTGCATTACGATCACTTAAATTGTTACCAACTTTTGCAATTTTACCATCCTTAATCAAGACATCTGTATTTTTAAGAATACCATCAGATTCATTGGTCCATACCGTAGCATTTTTAAATAAGATAGTTTCTTGTTTTGGTAACTCAGAAACACCATAAGCTCCATTTGGATAGGTAACAGGCATCATTTTTACATCTTTAGAGTTTTCACTTTTCTTGCTCATTCCATTTTTTGTAGTATTATCGCTTAGAGCTTTTTGAGCAACTACATAAACACTATTCCCATTAGGGTCTATAAGTTTTCCACTGAGATTATCTCCTTGATTCACTCTTGAAGTAAACCTCATAAATTCTTGTTGAGTTGTATCTAAACTAGTAAAGGTTAGGTTTACCCAATTATCTTTATAAGTGATTTTTGCACCTAGTTGTTTTCCATCACTTTTAAATTTTGCTTTAGGTTTGCTAGACGAACCCGAAATAGATACATCGTATGTTTTTCCTGCCATTGTAAAGCTGTAATCACCGTCAATATCTTTTACGGTCATGTCGCTAATAACATTTCTGTCACCTTTAACCCAGTTTTCATAAATTTTTGTGCCCTTACTAAAAAGCTCACCAGATGTAATTAAGAAATTGGCAAAAGCACCATTTTTTAGAGAGCCTATTTTGTTTGGTTGCCCTAAAACCTGAGCAGGAACTGTTGTTAATGCTTCTAATGCTTTCGTTTTATCTAAGCCATATTCAATAGCTTTCATTATACTAGCATTAAGCATATTAGGTGATTTTAACCCATTAGTTGTAAAGGTAAATGGTATGCCATTATCTGCTAATGCTTTAGGATTGGAAGGTTTTTGGTTCCATTCGCGCATTGCAGATAATTCTAGAACGCTAGCTGCAAAGGTATCTTCAACGTCATACGCATTAGGAAAATTTAATGGTAGAATGAACGTCGCATTAGTAGCTTTAATTGCTTTAATGTTTTCATATTCATCACCTCCACCTAAAATCACATATTGTGTGCCAAACTCATCACCAATTTTATCAACACGTAAGGCATTTATTTTACTTCCAGCTGCTATTATTTTTACTAAGCTTTTGTTACTATTAAAAGCTTCAAGCGAACGGTCTTTAACTGTAATACCTCCTTTAGCGTACCAATCTGCATCGTGATGTACTTGTCTAATTAGTGCAAAAGTTCCCATAATGGAGCTTGGATAAGCTTGAGAAGATTTCACACTTTTGTTTAATGCCAAGTAGTCAGCTGATTTGTCATCTAGAATACGTTCACCATCACCTCCTTCATTTTTGAGTGCAACTAAAGCACCAGTTCCTCTCATAATACCATCTTGTAAATGTGTGTTTACAACACCAAAACCTGCATTTCGTAAAGCTGATGCAGTTTTTGAATCGTACTTAAAATGGTCTACTGCATTTTGTTCTGGTCGAATGTGATCATTCCAATAAAATCCTTCTCTATTGGCATCATACCGACTGCCACCACCTTGACGTTTTGGTTTTTCGACTCCAAATGAGGAGTATAAATCAATAAATGAAGGGTAAATACTTTTTCCTGAAACATCAATTACTACAGCATTTGCAGGAATGTTTACTGTGGTTCCAGTCGCCACTACTTTCCCATTATGGATAAGTAATGTGCCTTTGTCAATTACTTGAGTTGGCGTTACATAAATTTTAGCATTGGTAAATGCTGTATAATTTGTGTTTACTGATTTTACGCCATCATTTTTCGGAACATGCTCTTGTGCTATAATAGAAAATGAACACATGAGCATCATTAAGATAAGATACTTTTTAATCATATTTGGTTGGTAATAAATTAGAACACTAAATATAATGATTATGGAAGTAGTAATATCAGGTTAAGATTTTTTTAACGTTTTTATAAGGGTTTATCTTTAAAATAATTGACCAATAATGCCACAGCATAGCTATAACTCTCTATACCTTTGTCTTGATTGTTGGCTTTTAAAAAATTGCTATATACTATTTTAAAAATAGGTTCTAGAGGATTTTTGTAAGAAGTCCAGAAGTCATAAGATTCTTGGTAGTTTAGTAATATACCTTTATTTATTTTTTTTCTTAATTTTTCATAAGCATCTTTATCACGTTTATAAACTTCGTTTAAGCATTGTCTTAATGCCGACACATAACCCGAATATTTAAAATATGCGTCTGGATTATTTATGGCTGCTAAATAGCCAATAAAATTGGTTTCATTTTCAGCTGCATAACCCAATTGATGAGCTTGTTCATGACATGCAGTAGATGGATATTGATACAAAGGAATTAAACCATCTATTTGAGCCTCGTTTGTAAACGGGTTTAAATAACCACTAAATCCCATATATGTGAGCGGTAAACTATAAATGGATTGCTTGATGCTTTTTGCTTGATAATTAAACTTTGGGTGTATTTCTCCTAAAACTTTATAGCCATTTATTGTTCCGTCAAAAAGCTTTTTTTTACTATATGGCATGGTTGCTTTAATAGAATCGTTATTAGTGATCGATTTATGAATAGTATTGGATTTTTCGATAAAGGCTTCAGTAACTCTTATTAACTCTTCAGTAGTGTATTTATAATCTATGTTAAGAGTTTTATATACTGGAAGGCGATAATAGTTCATTCCCCAAAACAAATGAAAAACTAAATAACCAATTGAGACAGCCGAAAACACTTCATTTAGCCAGTTTTTTGTATCTGATCTTAAGCGTTTTCTGTTTATTGCAAACCATCTTAAAATGTATATTCCTGCGATTGTATATAGTATATCTCCAACCGAAAAAGGAATCCAACCAAAAGCGAACCTTAATATTTTAGAAGTAAATTGGTATAAACCGTTACTGTAATATGTTTCAATAAATTCAGGGTAATTAGCCAGTAGCTTTACAATAAAGTATTGTGGAATAATACTTAAAGCGATTATTAGTTTTTTCTTGTTCAGCATTATCCAAAAATACACAATAGTTTAATAATTCTTTTATTTACTTATATACCTTTGTAAAACTTAATTATTGATAAATGAATTCAGAAATAAGAAACCTTGAACCTAAAGTACTGTGGAATAAGTTTGCCGACTTAAATGCAGTTCCAAGACCATCAAAGAAAGAAGAGAGAGTTATTGCTTTTATGATGGAATTTGGAAAACGTTTGGACCTTGAAACTATCAACGATGAGGTTGGTAATGTGATTATTAGAAAGCCAGCGACAGCAAGAATGGAAGACAGAAAAATGCTTGTCATGCAGTCACATTTAGATATGGTGCATCAAAAAAATGCAGATACAACGTTTGATTTTGATTCGCAAGGCATAGAAATGTATATTGATGGTGATTGGGTTAAAGCAAGAGGAACAACTTTAGGAGCAGATAATGGCTTAGGTGTCGCCACTATCATGGCGATTTTAGAAAGTAATACTATTGAACATCCAGCTATTGAAGCTTTACTTACCATTGATGAAGAAACAGGAATGACAGGAGCCATGGGCTTAAAAGGCAATGTTTTAAAAGGCGATATTCTTTTGAATTTAGATACTGAAGAAGATGATGAAATAGGTGTTGGTTGTGCAGGAGGAATAGATGTTACTGCTAAAAGAACCTATAAAGAAGAAGACACTCCAGATGGAAAAAAGGGATATAAGATTACTGTAAAAGGATTACAAGGAGGTCATTCTGGTATGCAAATTCACGAAGGATTAGGTAACTCTAACAAAATATTAAACAGGCTTCTTTTTGAAGGTTTCGAAAATTTTGGATTATGTATTAATGAAATTGATGGCGGAAGTTTAAGAAATGCTATTCCTAGAGAAAGCTTTGTAAAAGTAGTAATTGACACTGTTCATGATGAAGCTTTTAAGTTTGAAATGAAGCAATTATCTCAAGTTATTTCTAATGAATTAAAAACGATGGAGCCAAACTTGAAAGTTGTTATTTCAGAAACTGAACTTCCAAAAAAAGTTATGGCGTTAGGTGTACAAGAAGGATTAATCAAAGCGCTTTATGCAGCACATAATGGTGTTTATAGAATGAGTGCAGATATACCAGAATTGGTTGAAACATCAAACAATGTAGCTAGAGTAGAGGTAAAAGACGGTAGTATTAAAATTGGTTGCTTAACGCGTTCTTCTGTGGAATCTTCTAAAATGGATTTAGCCAATAAACTTCGTGCTACTTTCGAATTAATTGGATGTGAGGTTGAATTCTCAGGCAGTTATCCAGGATGGACACCAAATATGGAATCTTCTATTTTAAAAGTGATGCGAGAATTATATGTTAAGTTGAACAATGAAGAGCCACATGTAGCTGCCTGTCATGCAGGCTTAGAATGTGGTATTTTAGGGACTAATTATCCAGATATGGAAATGATAAGTTTTGGGCCTAATATAAAAGGAGCTCACTCACCAGATGAAAGAGCGCAAATATCTTCAGTTAAAAAATACTGGAAGTTCGTTTTAGAAATACTTAAAAACATTCCGAAGAAATAAAAAAGGCAGCTAATTTAGCTGCCTTTTTATAATTTATTTATTAAAAAAATTACTTTACAATTTCTACCATCTCAAGAATAAATACTACATCTTCATTTGGTTTTACTGGTGGTCTTCCATTTTCTCCCCAAGCCAAATGAGAAGGAATGTATAAATACATTTTATCTCCAACATTCATATTAGCTAAACCTTCATTAAACCCAGCAATCATTTGTGCATTTGGACTTACTTGAGTTTGCATAGGTGTGTAGCCTTGTTGTTGGTCTCTTTGACTATTGTACATTCCAAATTTTTCAGCAATTTCTTTTCTATTAGAGTCAAGTAATTTTCCATTAGTAAAATAACCTTCGTACCAAACTTTTACATTTGCTCCTTGCTTAGGTTTTTCGCCAGTACCTTTTTTTATTAAATGAGTCATTAAACCAGAAGGCAAAGCTTTGGCTTTACTTTTATATTCAATAATTTTTGGTAGCAATTCGTTAGCAGCAGCAGCAGTTATTTCTTCAGCTTTTTTTCTTTCTTCTTCGGCTTTTTTTAGTTCTGCAATCCTTTTTTCTTTTGCACGTTCGTCAAGTTTAGGTAATTCGGTTTCCCAAGTTTTAACTGCATCAAACTTACGAGCTTCAAAACCTTGTCTAATAATATTCATCTCTTGAATTACTACGTCTTCAATTGGTTTGTTTCTTTCAGCTACTTTAACATTGGAAATTGTATCTAATACGTCAAATCCTAATACTAACTCACCAAATACCGTATGGATGTTATCCAACCATGGCGTTGGTTTTTCAGTGATAAAAAACTGACTTCCGTTGGTTCCAGGGCCACCGTTTGCCATTGATAAGATTCCTGGTTTATCATGTTTTAAGGTGTCGTCAAACTCATCGCCAAAACGATATCCTGGATTTCCAGTTCCTGTTCCTAGAGGGTCTCCACCTTGAATCATAAAATCATTCATAATTCGATGGAAAGTTAATCCATTGTAGTACTTTTTTCCTTTATATATACTGTCAACCATTGGATGGCTTCCTTCTGCTAGTGCTACAAAATTGGCAACAGTTACAGGTGTTTTGTTATAAAATAACTTTGTAACCATTGTTCCTTTGTTGGTTACAACTTCGGCAAATAGACCGTCTCCTAAATCTGGATATTTTTCATCACAAGATAGTAATGTTGTAAATAAAGCTAGTAGAATAATTTTCATAGAATGTTTAAAATTCTTCATTGTTAATTAGTTTCTGTTTGAGTTATTGAGTTTATAGTTACGTTACATATTAGTGGAACATTTGTTCCTATTTTGTTTGTGTCTCCGTAGTAGCCATAGGCTTTTTGCGATGGGAATAGAAAGGTGACTGTTTCACCAGCTTTCATGAGTTTTAATCCTTCTCTTAAGCCAGAAAACAGTTCTTCCTTATCCATAGCATAATCTCTAGTTTTTAATTCTTCTTGGGTATAGATGGGGTTTCCGTTTAAATCGGATATGTTGTATTTAAAATTAACAATATCACCAAATCCTGGTTTTATATTGTCTTCTTCAATTTTTGTGTTATAGCTATACCAAAAGCCATTTTCAGAGGCAATATATTCTGCAGTTTCATCTTTTTGGATGAGTTCTAATATTGCATTTCTTTCGGTTTCATTTAGTTTCTTATTTCTTTCAACAGAAGCGTCAATAAATGAGCCAGTTTTTACCGTTTTTGGACGCCTTGCTTCAGGCGATTTACATCCAAAGAGTAGAGTGGATGCTAGGGTTAAAATTAGTAGTCTTTTCATGATTTGAGGTCATTTTTATAGGTTGGTAAGATACTAATAAATTTTTCAACGGTTTTTTTGAGACTCAATTCGCTTCTTCCACCAGATGCATTTATGTGTCCTCCACCATTAAAATGTTCCCTTGCAAATGTGTTTACATCGAAATTCCCTTTAGAACGTAAGGATATTTTTATAATACCTTCGCTTTTGTTTTCAATAAAAATAACAGCAAATTTAACACCACTTAAAGATAAGGCGTAGTTAACAACGCCTTCTGTGTCTCCTTTCTTATAATCAAATGTATTGAGTTCTTTTTGAGATAAGGTTATATATGCTGTATTTGAATCGGAAATCAATTTAAGATTACTTAAAGCACATCCTAATAATTGTAATTTGTTATAACTGTTCGTGTCATATACATTATTGTGTATTTGTGCATTATCTGCACCATTATCTATAAGGTTTGCGATTACGCGATGTGTGGTGCTAGTTGTAGACCTAAATCTAAAAGAACCAGTATCTGTCATTATTCCAGTATATAGACAGGTACTAATATCTGAGTTTATTGTTTTAACATCACCAAGCATCTCTATAAAATGATAAATCATTTGTGCTGTTGAGCACATTGTAACATCCGAGTAAATATACTTTGCATAATTATCTGGTTGTTGATGGTGATCAATCAAGATTTTCACTCCTTTTGCTTCAAATAGTACAGTTTCCATGTCACCAGTTCTATGTAAAGCATTAAAATCTAATGTAAAAACAAGTTCAGCGTTTAGAATTAACTCATCTGCTTTGGTCTTATCGGTGTCATACTTTAAAACAAACTCGTCTCCAGGAAGCCATTTTAAGAAATCAGGATAATCGTTTGGCGCAATTATAGTTGCGTCATGATTAAAAAGCTTTAGGTAGTGGTATAGCCCAAGCGTGGAACCCATAGCGTCACCGTCCGGATTTTTATGAGGTACAATCACTATTTTTTTAGCCGATTTTAATAAGTCTTTTATTTCTGAAATCTCTCTTTTTGTCATAAGATGCGAAGATACAATTTAATAGCAAATCCTTTAAAAGTATTATACTACTTTTGTAAAAAATTAACCTTTTTTAGAATTACCTATGAAGACTATTTTTAAATATGCATTGCTTGTTTTAATTGTTGTTTCTTGTAAGAGCAAGAAGGAGCAATCAATTAATTTAAGCGAAACTACAGAAAATGACCTAGTTATTGCTTTTGGATCTTGTAATAGGCAATCGTTTGAAAACAAACTATGGAAACCTGTTTTAGAAAATAACCCAATAGCTTGGATTTGGGGTGGTGACATTATTTATTCTGATACTTACGATATGGGATTAATGTCACAACACTACAAACAACAACTTGAACAAGAAGGTTATGGCGAGATAGTTAAAAACATGAAGGTTTTAGGAACCTGGGACGATCATGACTATGGATTAAATGATGGAGGGTCGGAATATGTTGCAAAAGTTGAAAGTCAGCAACTGTTTTTAGACTTTATGGGAGTTTCAAAAACAGATAGTAGGAGAAAGCGTGAAGGTGTATATCACTCAGAAATTATTGAAACAGATAAAGGAAGCGTGAACGTTATAATTTTAGATACGCGTTATTTTAGAAGTGCTTTAACAACATCTCAAAACCCTGAAATGAGATATCAGCCAAATGTTTATGGAAAAGGAACAATGTTAGGAAATGTACAGTGGCAATGGCTAGAGGGTGAATTAAATTCTTCAACAGCTGACTTTAATCTAATTGTGAGCAGTATTCAGTTTTTGTCTGCCGAACATGGTTTTGAAACTTGGGGAACCATGCCTCACGAGATCGACAAACTTAAAAATATGATTAGTACCTCTAAGGCTAAAGGTGTTATTATATTATCTGGAGACAGACATATTTCTGAATTTTCTAAAACAACAATAGATGGTGTTGATTACCCATTAATAGATTTTACTTCAAGTGGTATGACGCACTCATATAGTAGCTTTGATGGTGAACCAAACCAATATCGTAAAGGCGAGGTTGTATCTGACTTAAGTTTTGGCTTACTAAAAATTAATTTTGAAACAAAAAAGGTTGCTATGCAAATGCGAGGTGAAAACAATGTTTTGCAACAAGAATTAATACAAGCATACTAACACTTGCAAGTTTACATAAAAACTGTATTTTTGCACGAATTTAAAATTTAAAAATGGCAACAAATAGAACATTTACAATGCTTAAACCTGATTCGGTTGAAAAAGGGAATATTGGCGCAATATTAGAAAAAATTACAGCTTCAGGGTTTAGAATTGTAGCAATGAAGTTAACACAAATGACTAAGGCAGATGCTGAGGCATTTTATGCAGTACATAACGAACGTCCATTTTTTGGAGAGTTAGTTGAATATATGACTCGTGGACCAATAGTCGCTGCAATATTAGAAAAAGACAATGCAGTTGAAGACTTTAGAACTTTAATTGGAGCAACTAATCCAGCTGAAGCTGCTGAAGGTACTATACGTAAATTGTATGCAGCATCTATTGGTGAAAATGCTGTTCATGGTAGTGATAGTGATGAAAACGCAGCTGTAGAAGGTGCTTTTCATTTTTCTGGAAGAGAAATGTTTTAGTTATAAATAATATGCAATAAAAAAAGCTGTAACTCACGTTGCAGCTTTTTTTATACATTCATATTGCATGTAATTCTTAAAAAAACAGCTAGCTGAATTTAGCGAATACTATTATGGTCTCCGTTGTGTATAGTATAAGAATAGTGTTTATTTAAAGTAATCGCAATAAGTATATGAGCAATAAATTACTTTAGAACTAAAGTTTTAATAAGTGGTTTTCCTAATGCTTCATTGAGCATATCAATAATTTTTTCTTTTCCATAACTTAGTTCTTCTCGTAGTACCGATGAGCTAAGCTGCACATATAAAGTATCCCTTTTTAATTGTACTGAAGTGGTATAACTATTAACACCATTTCCCATAAGATTTTTCCAAGCATCTTTAATTTCAACCTTGTCTAAACCTTCTTGAAGCTTATTTGTAGAAACAAACTCTTTTAGAACATCTCCTAAAGATAAATTTTCATTATGTCGCTTTTTACTCTTCAATATTAATGCTTTTGTAAGGTTGGTAAATATAACGAAAGCCTTGAGTATTAACGATAACAAGTTCGTCTTTTGTAGCTTTAATAACAGTTTCTTTTGTAATTACATCGTTATGATTGTAATAGATGTTCAAAGAATCATTTTCAGCTTTCAATGTAAAAGGAGCTTGATCTTGTGTAACGGTAAAAGTACCATTTAGTGTTGGTGTGACTTTTTTCCTAAAACCTGTTAAGTCATCATTTACTTTAAAATAATCAACCGAAAGATTTACGTTATACTCCTTGATAAGTTTATTGTCTTTTTTCACTTCTTTTATTTCCCAATAGCCTTCGATAAAGTCAATTTTATCTTCAGGACTAGAAGTACAGCTGCCAAAAGTTAAGGCAACTAATACAATAAATAAAGATTTTCTAAAATTCATTTTTATTTTACTTCAAGTTAAAAATTTGATAGGTTTGATGTACTTTTTTTACAGCGTTTTCAGTACGTTCAGGATGTGTGTCTGTTATAAAGATTTGTCCAAAATTCTCATCATCAACCAAAGCTATAATTTGTGTGACACGGTTTTCATCTAGCTTATCAAAAATATCATCTAATAACAAAATTGGTGTTACATCACTTTGTGTTTTAATAAAGTCAAACTGAGCTAATTTTAGAGCAATTAAAAAAGATTTTTGTTGCCCTTGGCTGCCAAATTTTTTTATTGGATAGTCTTCAATTTCAAATTTTAAATCATCTTTATGTATGCCAACACTTGTATACTGTAAGGCTTTGTCTTTATTTAAATTAGTCTTTAAAAGGGTGGATAATGTGTTATCAAATAAATCACTTTTATACGACAGATTTACAATTTCGTTACCATTACTAATGGCTTTGTAGCGTTCTTTAAAAATAGGAGTAAACACTTCTAAAAAATCATTACGTTTTTCATGAATAGCTTGCCCTAATTCGTTTAGCTGTGCATTGTAAATGTCTAAAGTATCATTATTAAATGTGTTGTTAAGGGCAAAGTATTTTAATAATGCATTACGTTGTGTTAATACTTTATTGTATGAAATAAGTTGTTGTAAATACGTTTTATCACTTTGCGAAATAACACCATCTATAAACTTGCGTCTAGTGTCGCTTCCTTCTATTATTAAATCTCTGTCTGCTGGCGAAATAATAACCAAGGGCAAAAACCCAATATGGTCACTAAATTTATCGTAAATCTTACCATTTCGTTTTATAATCTTTTTTTGACCTTTTTTTAAGGAGACAATTATTTTTTCTTGTCTATTGTTCTTTGAGTACACACCATCAACCACAAAAAAATCTTCATCATGCTTAATATTTTGGGAAGCTATTGGGTTAAAGTAACTTTTACCAAAAGACAGATGGTAAATAGCATCTAGAATATTGGTTTTACCAATGCCATTTGCTCCAACAAAGCAGTTGATTTTTGCATCAAATTCAAAGGTTTTTGAATCGAAGTTTTTATAATTTAGTACAGATAATGTTTTTAAAACCATTAAAAAAGTAAGTTATAAATCTAAAAAGAAGATGTAATTCTTTAAAAAGAAGCTGCAAATTATTGAAAAATAACAAATAAATTACCTTTTTTATACCAATAAAAATTTTATTTTTGCGGCGCATTAATATAGAATATATGGCGACTTATAAGAAAAGAGGTTATAAACCAAAAACAAAGGCTGATAAAGCTAACGCAATAGAAGAACAATCGGCAACAGCTGAGGTATTTAATACTTTGGATGAAGGAGCTTCTAGAACTGAAGCATGGGTTGCAAAAAATCAGAAATATATTTTTATTATTGTTGGTTTAGCAGCAATAATTGTTTTAGGATATTTAGGATATAATAAATTTATTCAAGAGCCTAAAGAAAGCGTTGCAATGAACGATATGTTCCAAGCACAAAAATATTTTGATGAAGCTATAGCTGCAGGAACTGAGCAAGATTCATTATTTAATTTAGCTCTAAATGGAGGTGAAGGTAAATTTGGAATGCTAGATATTATTTCTGAGTATAAAAGTACCAAAGCTGGAAACTTAGCAAGCTATTATGCTGGAATGTCTTATTTAAAACTTAAAGACTATCAAAATGCTGTTGAGCATTTAAGTAATTTCAAATCAGATGATGAGGTTTTAGCACCAATTGCTCAAGGAGGTATTGGAGATGCATTTATTCAGTTAGGACAAAAAGAAGAAGCTTTAGATTACTATGCTAAGGCAGCAAGTATGTCTACAAATGGTTTTACAACACCAATGTATTTATTTAAAGCAGGTAATATTGCTCTGGATTTAGGTGATAATAATAAGGCGTTACAATATTTTAAGAGAATTAAAGACGAATTTGCTTCAAGCACCGAAGCAGCGAATATCGATGTATTTATTGGTAAAGCTGAAGCTGCTAGTAACTAAAACATGGCTACGGTAAATAAAAATTTATCACATTACGATAAGACCACAATCCCAAACGCAAAAGATTTTCGGTTTGGGATTGTTGTTTCTGAATGGAATGATAAAATCACTGAAGGCCTCTACAAAGGTGCTCACGAAGCTTTAATAGATTGTGGTGTTAGTGAAAGCAATATTATTCGCTGGAATGTTCCAGGAAGCTTTGAGCTTATTTACGGAAGTAAAAAAATGCAACAACAAAAAGTAGATGTAGTTATTGCCATTGGTAGTGTTATACAAGGCGAAACCAAACATTTCGATTTTGTTTGCGAAGGTGTTTCTCAAGGCATAAAAGACCTTAATATATTGCATGAAATTCCAGTAATTTTTTGTGTATTGACCGATAACACTATGCAGCAAGCCATTGAGCGCTCTGGTGGTATTCATGGTAACAAAGGCACTGAAGCTGCTATTGCTGCAATAAAAATGGCTGCTCTTAGTAAGAAGTAGACTTCTTCAGGTGTATACTTTAAACTAACTTTCTATTTGACTTTAAAAAAGCCATTTTGTTAACAATTTTTGGCATTTCCTAAGTGCATTTTCAGTGTATTTTAAGTACATTTGAAATATTAGTATAGAATAGATTGTTTAAGCAACGCAAGAATAAAACGTTTAATTATAAGCCTAGATTTTCAAAAGAAAATCAAGCTGAAGGTCAATCTAAAGAGCATAATTTAGCGTCTAAATGGGAAAGACAAAGAGATGTTAATCTCGGTTCTGGAAGACGTGGATTTTCAATTCGTACATTAATCATCATTTTGGTATTGTTATTGATTTGTATGTATGTATTAGAAAATAAGTTCATGTAAAACAACAAGCTATGGGAATTTTTAAAACACGCCAAAACAAAAAATACAATTATACACCTCGATATTTTGACGATAAAGGAGAAGGTAATCCTTATGAAATCAAACACAAATTCGATGAGTATAGAACTACTGTTGGTAAGCATGGGTTAAAAGGAAAAATTAATAATGCTTTGGCAGATCTTAAAGGAGAAAAAGACAAAGAAGCTAACCGTAGAATTTTTATCATCATTGCCATTCTTGTATTAATATTTCTATTTATCATTGACTTTGACTTATCCATTTTCTTTTCATAAAAATTAATGGCAGATATTATTCAGTTATTACCAGATCATGTAGCTAACCAAATTGCTGCAGGCGAAGTCGTACAGCGTCCAGCTTCGGTTGTGAAAGAGTTGTTAGAAAACGCTATTGATGCTGGCGCAACTTCAATAAAACTTATTGTTAAAGATGCTGGTAAAACATTAATTCAAATTATTGATAACGGTAAAGGTATGAGTGTGACTGATGCTCGTTTAAGTTTTGAGCGTCATGCAACATCAAAAATCACATCAGCCGACGATTTATTTAATTTAACCACCAAAGGTTTTCGTGGAGAAGCTTTGGCTAGTATAGCAGCCATTTCACATGTGGAGCTTAAAACAAAACTTGATTCTGACGATGTTGGTACACATATAAAAATAGAAGGAAGCGAGGTGGTTTCGCAAGAGGTTATTGCAACTCCAACAGGAACGTCTATCGCTGTAAAAAACTTGTTTTTTAATATTCCTGCGAGACGTAATTTTTTAAAATCCAATACGGTAGAATCTAGACATATCATCGATGAATTTAATCGTGTAACCTTGGCACATCCAAACATCACTTTTGTTATGTATCATAATGGAAGTGAAATGTTCAACTTACCAATTACCAATAAAAGACAGCGTTTAGTAAATTTATTTGGTGGTAAAACCAACGAAAAATTAGTGCCTGTTGAAGAATCAACCGAGGTATTAAAAATATCAGGATTTGTCGGTAAGCCTCAATTCGCTAGAAAAACTAGAGGCGAGCAATTCTTTTTTGTGAATAATCGATATATAAAAAGTGGTTACTTAAACCATGCTGTTAATGCAGCGTTTGAAGGCTTGCTGCGAGAAGGTACGCACGCTAGTTACTTTTTATATTTAGAAGTTGACCCAAAAACGATAGACATTAACATTCACCCTACAAAAACAGAGATTAAGTTTGATGACGAACATACGCTTTACGCTTTATTGCGTTCATCAGTAAAACATAGTTTGGGACAATTTAATATTGCGCCAGTTTTAGATTTTGAGCACAACAGCAGTATGGATACGCCTTATGATTATAAAAACAAGCAAGCTTCGAATCCTGTTGTTGAAGTAGATAGAAGTTTTAACCCATTTAAAGACGAAAAAACATCTGGCAGAAATCCTGGAACTTCATTTAAAAAAGAAACTGCTAGTAGCTGGGAAAGTTTGTATGTTGGTTTAGAGTCTAAAGGCAATAACAAAACGGAAGCATTTAGTCAGCTACAAGTTGAAAACGACGAGGAAATGCCTTCGATGTTTGATAACGCCAATAAGGAGAAGACACAAAAGACCTTTCAGGTTCATGGAAAGTATATTGTTAATACCATTAAATCAGGAATGTTGTTTATTGACCAGCATAGGGCACATCAACGTGTGTTGTATGAACAATTTTTGCAACATATTACTGTTAAAGAAGCTGTGAGTCAACAATTACTATTTCCCTTAAATATGGAGTTTTCTAATATGGAAATAGCCATTTTGACGAATTTTAGAGAACAATTAGAACAAACAGGATTTGTATTTTCTAAGTTAGAAGGCGATACGATTGAAATATTAGGCGTGCCTGTAAGTGTTGAAGTCTCTAAGGTTTCAGAAGTATTGGAAAGGCTTATTAACGATGTTGAAAATGAAGTGCCTGATAATTATTTTAGTCAAACTGATTTAATAGCAAAGAGTTTGGCAAAAAGTTTAGCAATAAAAAGGGGGCAATATTTAACATTGCAAGAACAGGAGCATTTAGTAAATAGTTTATTTGCTTGCAAAGAACCTTCAATTTCGCCTACAAATAGAGTTACATTTATCACAATGCAAGTTGATGATATTGATAAAAAATTTAATTAAATAAAATGATGAGAGGGATAACAGATACGGTTAAGCATTTACTAATTATAAACGTGATTATGTTTATAGGTACTATGCTTGTTGGTGGTGGAAATGGTGATTTATTTTATAAATGGTTTGCATTATATTTTCCTAAGAATGAATTGTTTCAGCCATGGCAAGTTATTACTCATATGTTTATGCATGGTGGCTTTACGCATTTATTGTTCAATATGTTTGCGCTTTGGATGTTTGGTACAGCTGTGGAACAACAATTAGGAAGTAAAAAGTTCTTATTCATTTATATCTCCGCAGGCTTTGGAGCCATGTTATTTCAGCTAGGATATTATTATTTTAATTATATGCCTTTACATGCTGAACTGATTAGTTCTGGTATAACTAATGACCAAATTTTACAAATGCTTACCACAAATCAGACAATTGGTAACATTACTGATATTCAACTAATAAAACTTCAAGAAATTTTCCCAATATATAATGCATCTATGGTTGGAGCTTCAGGTTGTATTATGGGAGTATTAGCTGCTTTTGGAATGATGAATCCTGAAGCTAAATTGATGCTTATCTTTTTGCCTATTCCAATAAAAGCAAAGTATTTTATTCCTGGAATTATTATTCTTGATATTATTTCTGCATTAACAGGACAGTCATTCTTTAGCCCAAGTAATACTGCTTATATGGCTCACGTTGGTGGTGCTATTACTGGATTTATCATTATGTGGTACTGGAAAAAAAATCAGTTTAACCAAAATAGGTGGAATTAAAATGACGTCGTTAACTTACGATATCCAAGATAAACTTAAACGATTAACTGCCTTTGAGAAAATAATTGCAGCTAACTTCGTTGTTTATATAATTGGCTGGTTAATTGCTAGTTTTTCTAGCGTATCTAGAGGGCAGAGTTTAGCTTGGTTAGAGTTGCCAAAAGAATTTTCGGAATTTATATTTCAACCTTGGTCCATCATCACTTATGGTTTTGTACATTTAGGTTTTTGGCATTTATTTTTTAATATGCTAGTACTGTATTTTATTGGTCGTTCGCTCTCAAATTTATTCAGTGTAAAATTATCACTCAATATTTATTTTTTAGGAATAATTACAGGAGCATTAGCATATATGTTAGCGTTTGTTGTTTTTCCTAATAGTATTTTAAAATCTACAGGGCCATTAATTGGTGCTTCTGCAGGTGTTAGGGCAGTATTAATCTTTTTATGCGCTTACATGCCTAATTATGAAGTTAGAATAGTAAATTTTAATATTAAACTGTTGTACATAGGATTGGTGTTTGTATTCCTAGATGTTGTAGGTTTATTAAATTCAATGTCAGCAGAGATACCATCAAATTCAAATATTGGTGGAGATATTGCTCATTTAGGAGGCATTCTTTTGGGCTTTTTATACGCTACACAATTAAAAAAAGGTACAGATATCGGTAAAGGTTTTGAGCGTATTATGGATAGTATTTCGAGTCTATTTTCTAAAAAATCAAGGTTGAAAACTGTACACAGGTCAAAAACAAAGGGAAAGGCTTATGCAGGACATACTAAAGATGAATTTGTCGAGTTTAATAAGCAGAAGCAAATCGATATTATATTAGACAAGATAAGCAAGAGTGGTTACGAAAGTTTAAGCAAGGAGGAAAAAGAATTTTTATTCAGATCTGGAAAGTAAAAAGCGTTATGAAGCAATTAAAAGGCTCAGAAAAAATTATCTTCTTCATTAATTCTCTGTTGGCTGCTGTACTATTATTATCCTACCTTTTACCTTATGTAGCTCCTAAAAATTTCGCCTTCCTTTCTGTATTGAGTTTAGCAGTTCCGCTATTAATTATTTTAAACGCACTATTCATGTTGTATTGGCTTTTAAAAGCCAAAAAGCACTTACTTTTATCAGGTTTAGTATTGTTATTGGGCTATAGTTATGTGGGGTCGTTGTACAAGTTTTCATCTTCAAAAAATGTTGATGAAGACAACAATATTTCAATAATGAATTACAATGTTAGATTATTTAATTTGTATAATTGGATAGACAGCGTTAGCGTTGAACAAGAAATTGTAGATCTCATTAAAGAGGATAACCCTGATGTTATTTCTTTTCAAGAATACCACCCTCACGAACGTATTGACTTGTCTTTTTATAAGTATAAATATGAAAAACTTTCTGGGAATCGAGTAAAATATGGGCAAGCCATTTTTTCTAAATACCCTATTATTGGTTCAGGTTCAGTGGAATTTCCAAACACTGCTAACAATGCTATTTATGCTGACATAGTAAAAGATGATGACACTGTAAGAGTGTATAATGTGCATTTACAATCGCTACATATTGATGCGAACGTTGAAAGCTTAAAAAAAGAGGATTCAGAAAAACTTATTAATAAGGTAAGTGAAACGTTTAAAATGCAACAAGAACAAGCCGAATTGTTTATTAAGCATAAAGAACAGTCACCCTATAAGATGGTGATTTGTGGCGATTTTAATAACTCTCCCTATTCGTATGTTTATAAGGAGATAAAAGGCGATTTAAAAGATAGTTTTGAAGAAGCAGGTAATGGTTTTGGAAGAACATTTAATTTTAAATATTTCCCTGTCCGAATTGATTTTATTTTAGTTGATGACGCTTTTGAAGTCAATAGCTTTAAAGTATATGAAGAAAAGTTATCTGACCATTACCCAATTCGGGCAAAAGTAAGCTTACATAAATAAGCAATCGCACCAATCTGCAAAAATGTGAATGCAGAGCCCAATTCCAAGTAGTCGAGTTTTTCTAAAAAGTGTTAGCAAAATATATAGTCCAATAGCATAGTTGGAGTGTAGTGGATGAAAATTGATGCTACATCTATTAGCATCAAAAATTGGAGAAGCGGAAAGATGGTCTAAGTCAATTAACATCGTCGCAATCATGATTAGAAATGCTTTTTGCCAGTCGCTTTTAAAGAATATTAAAGCAATAAATAATGGAACCAAAAAATGAATACCATAATGTACAAATGCTTGCAACATTAGAGTTGTATTTTTTGTGATTGTAGATAAGGAACAGTATTGGTACCTTCATTAAACAACAAATCTAGGATGCTCAAATTATTTATGTAGCCATGCTTATTTGAAAAAACTTGCATGTAAGACTCAAGCTTGTACTCTTTTTCCTTTCTGGCGTTTACCAAATACCTAAAGTCTAAATAATTACTAGGTTTAGATTCGTAAGACGTTGTTTTCATATATTGAAACTCTAATTGAAGACACCCAAAAATCACTTCCAAGCATTTAAAATTGAAGTCTAAAAGAAACGTTTGTTTTGTGTGGAATAAAGTTGCTAGGTCATCTTCATAAAATTCAAAAAAAGGAGATGTTCTATAGGCACTTTGTAACGATTTCCAATGTAACGCTTGCCATTTTTCGTCATTAAAAATTTTAATGTCTCGATATAGTTGTCTGTTTTTTTGCGAATAGATTGTAGGAATCGTTAATGCTAATTTACCATTTGCGCCATAAATATTTGCTCTATTCCTATAGGTTTGTTTTTGGTAATTATCATAAACTTCAAACAGCAGCTTCTCTGAATGAATCATACTTACAATGTGAGCAACATTTGGAAAATATGTTGGGTGCAGTAATATGTTCATTAATTTGTTTTGTAATTCCTGTGAAAGCAGGATTTTATTTTATTTATGTGATTTGATAATTGTGGATTCCTGCTTTCGCAGGAATGACAAATTAACTATTTGCTTTTTTATGTTTACGCCATTTTTTAAATCCATAATATCCAAATAACAGTACTAAAAATAGAATTAAATATGATACAGGTTCTCCACTTCCATGAACTGTTGTAAAGAAGCGTTCCCAGCGAGGGTTTTTTAAACCATCCCAACTCATCCAAATAAAGACTGGTTTTCCAACCACATGATTAAATGGTACAAATCCCCAAGCTCTCGCATCTAGTGAGTTATGACGGTTATCTCCCATCATCCAATAATAATCTTGTTTGAAGGTATAGTTAGTTGCTAATTGATCATTGATAAAAATTTGATTGCCTTCAACACGAAGACTGTTACCTTCATATTCTTCTATAACTCTTTTATAAAGCGGTAGCACTTCTAAATTAATATCAATGGTTTTCCCTTCTTCTGGAATATATAATGGTCCAAAGAAATCATTATTCCAATTGTAATCAGGATGATGTGGAAAAATATTTGGGTCTCTCACACCTTTTTCTTGTTTATTTGGCGTGATACTTAAAACATTTGGATGATTTTTAAATCTACTTAAAGCTTCATCTGAAATAGCAGAAAAATAGTAAGTATTTTGATTATTAATTATAGTGAATCGATCAGTAATATCATACCTTTCTTTAAGCAACTGCGGATTAAATTGATTCGTTTTTGGTTGCACATAATAGCTAAACTGTAACTGAGCTCTATCTGGTAATTCATTCTTTACGCCATTAATGTATATAAAGCCATCACGCACTTCTAAAGAATCTCCTGGAACACCAACACAACGCTTAACCAAATTAATTTTCTTGTCTATAGGTTTATTATAATTTCTATCGGATGAAAAAACGTTTATATTATCGGTAGAATCTGCTGGACTATTAAAAACCACAATTTCGTTTCTGTCAATTTTTTCAAATCCTGGAATGCGTAAATATGGTAACTGTAATTTGTTGAGCCATGAGGTTTCCTTTTTAGTAATATCATCGTTAAATAAATACGATTTCTTTTTAAGCACAGGAATGGTATCGTGAACCATTGGTGCGGCGACAGTGGTCATTGGGATTCTAGCGCCATAATTCACCTTACTTACAAAAAGAAAATCACCTACTAATAAGGATTTTTCTAAAGAAGATGAAGGAATAGTATAAGGCTGAATAAAATAAGTGTGTACTAAAGTTGCAGCAACAATCGCAAATAAAATGGAGTTGACCCATTCACCAGACGATGATTTAGGGTTGATATCTCTATTTTCAATATAGCTAACATTAGCTACATAGTTTAAGTAATAGTTGTAAAAACCAAGAGTAACAAATGCAAAAAAAGTATCCGTATATGTATTTTTGCCAAAACTTCTAGCTGTTTCTACCCAAACAACTGGGAACATGATAAGATTTATAATAGGAAGAAATAATAATATCGTCCACCAAGGTGAGCGATTTATAATTTTCATTAATATCACAGCATTATATACTGGAATAAATGCTTCCCATGCTTGTCTTCCTGCTTTTATATATAGCTTCCAAGTTCCTAATCCATGTACTACTTGAATTATTAAAATGAATATAAGCCATTGCGTCAATGTCATAATCGTAGTTTTTTGTTGTTAGTTAGTACCAAAGTCCTATTTGAGTGTTACAATAATAAAGCATCTTAACCAATATTTAACACATCGTTCATTGTAAATACGCCAGTTTTTCCAATAATCCATTCGGCAGCAATGACTGCTCCTAAAGCAAAACCTTGCCTATTATGTGCAGTATGGGATATTGAAATAGTATCTACATTGGATTTATAATTTACAAAATGAGTACCTGGAACAGCTTCAATACGTTTTGATTCTATCGGAATAGTGTTAGCTTCATTCGTTTTGCCTAAAGACCAGCTTTCATTAGTTGTGTTTGCAATAATGCCTTCAGCCAAAGTAATAGCCGTACCACTTGGTGCATCCAGTTTTTGTGTATGATGAATTTCCTCTATGTCAACGTTATATTGAGATAAGTTAGACATCATTTTGGCTAACTGTTTATTTAACTCAAAGAAAATATTGACTCCTAAACTAAAGTTAGAGGCGTAAATAAAAGCACCATCTCGTTCTTTAGCCAAAGCAACCATATCGTTATAATTTTTTAGCCATCCAGTAGTTCCAGAAATAATAGGAACACCATTTTTTAAACAATTGGAGATATTTTTAACTGCTGCTTCAGGAATACTAAAATCTATAGCAACATCAGCAGTTTTAATATTATAATTATCTATATCATCGTTTATTTTAAGCACAATAGAATGACCTCGTTCTAAAGCTATATTTTCGATAGCTTTTCCCATTTTCCCATAGCCAAGTAATGCAATTTTCATCTGTTTAAAATTTAAAACCTACTGTAAGTCCTAAGTTGGTTGTAGCATCCATTTCGTTGAAGTTAAAATGCGGTTTTATAGCCAAATTATCATCCACATTATATTGTAGTAAATGCGCATCAACATTAGCGTCGATAATGTTTAAAGCGTATAAGCCAATGGTGACCAATAATGAAATTTCTTTGTTTCTGCGTAAAGTACGTTGTGCTCTAATTAAACCGTCGTTAGATATGTTTGGTGATGATAACGGACTTCCATCAGTGCTTTCTCCCCAAAATTCGTCATCACTAAAACCAGCCAAACGACGTTTATAAGCATTTCGGTAGCGTTTATAATCTTTATTGTTATCTGCGTAGAAATAAATACCCGTTCCTAAGGCTGCATAGACTATTGGAATTTTCCAGTATTTTTTATTGTATGCTTGCCCTAACCCTGGTAAAATAGCAGAATAAAACGCTGCTTTTGATGGTCGTAAAGGGTCAAATGATTTTTTGGTAATTGTATCTTGAATGACAACATTTTTACCAATGGTTATTTCCTCATTTTGAGATATTAGCGCAAAGGGCAAAAGCAACATTACCACTAGAAGAAAAGCCTTATTTTTCACGCTTAACGAGTTTCTTTATTCTATTAAAATCTTCTTCAGAATGAAACGGAATGGTGATTTTTCCACTACCATTCTTTCCTAGTTTAACGTCAATTTTATGTCCAAAGTATTCCGATATTTCTTTAATGCCTTTTTTAATATGTTTCGGCATTTCAGGTGACTTTGATACTGCTACTTCTTTATTTTGGCGATAGTTTTTTACTAACTGCTCAGTTTGTCTAACCGATAGTTTACTAGTTAAAATTTTCTCGTAAATCTCAAGTTGCGCTACATGATTTTCTATGTTTATAATAGCACGACCATGTCCCATGGAGATAAACCCATCGCGCATTCCTGTTTGAATTATTGGATCCAATTTCAACAATCGCAAATAGTTGGCAATGGTAGAACGCTTTTTACCAACACGTTCACTCATTTGTTCTTGTGTGAGGTTTATTTCATCAATTAAACGTTGGTAGGACAAAGCAATTTCGATTGGGTCTAAATCTTGACGTTGAATATTTTCAACCAATGCCATTTCTAACGACTCTTGGTCGTTGGCAATTCTAATATATGCTGGAATGGTTTTTAGACCAATTAAACCCGAGGCTCTAAAACGACGCTCTCCTGACACTAATTGGTATTTATTAAAAGCAATTTTACGAACCGTAATGGGTTGAATAACACCTAGCTCTTTAATTGATGAAGCCAATTCACGAAGTGATTCTTCATTGAACTTTGTTCTAGGTTGAAACGGATTGACTTCAATCCTGCTTAGTTCTAATTCAACAATATTTCCAACTACTTTATCTGCGTTTTTGTCTTGAGCAGATGTTATATCGTTACTTGGGTCTTTCAACAAAGCCGAAAGTCCTCTACCTAATGCTTGTTTTTTTGTTGCCTTCGCCATTAATCTTCATTTTTTATAATAATTTCCTTAGCCAAACTTAAGTAATTAGTCGCTCCTTTGCTACTCACATCATAGTTAATTATACTTTCACCATAGCTTGGTGCCTCTCCTAGACGTACATTACGTTGAATAATGGTTTGAAATACCATATCGGTAAAATGTTTTTGAACTTCTTCAACTACTTGATTTGATAATCGTAATCTTGAATCGTACATAGTCAATAACAAGCCTTCAATATCTAAGGCTTCATTATGTATTTTTTGAACACTTTTAATGGTATTCAATAATTTTCCAAGCCCTTCTAAGGCAAAATATTCACATTGTATTGGAATAATTACTGCATCTGCTGCAGTAAGAGCATTTAATGTTAATAAGCCTAATGAAGGTGCGCAATCTATTAGAATATAATCGTAAGCCGATTTTAAATGTGTAATTGCTTTTTTAAGCATGTATTCACGTTCTTCTTTGTCAACCAGCTCAATCTCTATAGCCACAAGGTCTATATGTGCTGGAATAATATCTACATTTGGTGAATCGGTTGGAATGATGCATTCTTCGGCAGAACAGCTATGTTCTAAAAGTTGATAGGTTCCTAAAGAAACATTTTCGACATCTATACCTAAACCAGAGGTTGCATTCGCTTGAGGGTCGGCATCTATAAGTAGGACTTTTTTTTCTAAAACACCAAGTGAAGCAGCTAAGTTTACCGAGGTAGTTGTTTTTCCAACACCTCCTTTTTGATTAGCGATTGCTATTATTTTACCCATTGATTGATTTGGTTTTTAACAGCAGTAAAAATACAATTATTTGTGAGTTTAAGAAATTGAAGTTGTTAACAAAAGCATTGAGGTTTTTGTGATTTTTGTTGATTTAAAAACTAACAACAAATCATAAATGTGAAATCACAATTATTAGATAAGTTAATTTTTTAGATTCGTTTAACGGTTTCGGCCATGAGTAGTTCCTTGGGTTAACACGAAACTTTGCAAGTACACATAAACTAGCAATTAATTATAAACCTTGTTGTGCTTTTGTTATTTTTAGTCATTCCATTTTATTTCCTTAATTAGAAAATCAAATGTCATTGATTAATTTGAGTGTTTTATCCTTCTGTTCGTTTAATCTATTTATATGAACTAATGCAATAAAATTTCTAAAGTTTATATTATTAATAAAGCGTAATTCATTTTCAGGATTATTTAACTGATTCTTGGTTATTTCTTTAAGTCTTTTCTCGTTTAAATCAATGAAAGATAAAGTAGCTTTTGATCCTTTAAAGACATTTAAAAGATCAAGACTTGATTTACCCTTGAATTGGAGTTCAGATAGTCCTAGAACTTCTGGAATAAATACAGTGTCGGTAAATAGATTGTTGTTTTTATTTATTATGAGTTCGTTTCTTTCAAGTTCTTGGTAATACTTAATAATATTATCTTTTAAAATGTTGTCGCTAATAATGTCAATATTACCAGAAGAAATGAGTTCGGTATAGGTTGGGTTATTTGTTACAAAAGTTTTTCTTCCTGCAAGGTATCCAATACTTTCTGTGAATTCACTATCTATTTTAAATGAATTGTAAGTTTTGTAGTATTGTATAATAGGAGTAGCTACATCATTAATTGATTTTTCATATGTAATTTGTTCATCAATAATATTCAATTGTTCGTTTAAATCTCGTTTAATATTCGATAAATAAACACCCTCTTTCTTTTGTTTAATTTGATTTGCATTCCAATTATTAATAGAAAGCGCAATTAAAATACCAATTACCACAAGGATTATTTCCCCGATAGCATATTTCAAGTACTTTCCAGTTTTGTTTTTTTCCATAAGGTCGTAGCGTATTTTTCTGAAGAATTTTATCATTTGTTAGCGTTTTCAGATAATGAAGCCCAACGTTTTTGTGTATGGTTAGTTACATGATTAAGCAACTAATTTAGCAAATAAATCACAGATAGAATATTCCGCAGGAATATACTTAAGTCGACAGTTACCAAGCAATTACTTATAGCCATTGTTGGCAGGCGTAATTGTTTTTTCATCAATTTTTTTTCCGCTATGGTCTAGGGTATATAAGTATACTTCATTATGCTTATTTACGGGCAATTCATACTCTTTTCCCGCTTTTAAAATAGTTGAGAAATAGGGCGCTCTTTTGTGATAATCATATTTTTTTTCAATTTCATTGTTGTAAAATAACAATACCTGTACGTCGTGATCAGCACTATTCTTGTAGGAATATGTTGCTTGAGATTTTACATAGTTAAGATCCCTATTGTTTAATACTAGATAATCTAAAGAATTTAATCTCTCATTATCAAAATAATTACTTTTAATGATGCCGTAATTTGAATCTATTTGTTTTCTGTAATTATTCAGGTGTGTTTGGCTTATCGTGAGTGGATCAATACTATATTTGTTTCTAAATATTGTAGCCATCCATTTTTTTCCTCTGCTTGTTGGTTTCTCAAGAATATGGTCTAATCCGGCTAATACTATAACTTTACTATTAGGATTTATTTTAAACGTTTTATTATAAAGGTTTTCAGCTTGTCCAACTTCTCGATCTTTGTTATTGTCTTCATTTTCATAGGCTACAAATTTATATCCCAAAGCTTTTGCTTCTCTAATCAAATTTGAAAAATTCTGCTCCTTGATATAAAATCCAGATTTTAGAGTAGGATATGCATTTTCCAGGTTAAGTAAACTATCTTGATTTTTTTCTAAGGCCTCAAGAGCCAAATAGTCATAACCTATCTCTTTTAAATTTTCTAATAAGTCCGACACTAATAAGCGATGATTAGGATAAAAGTGATTTTCATTTATCATTAGAATCCTATGTTGTTCAGCTTCGTTGATGATAGTTTTAAGGGCATTTGAATCCGATTCTAATTTGTTTTGAATTATTTTGGTAATTGCCTCATTTGGTTGAAATCTTGATTCAAGTTCAGTCAAATAGGTTTGGTAATAGTCATTCTCACCTAAAAATGAGGAAAAGGTAAGTGCCATCTGTTTTTTTAGAAGTTCTTCGTTTCTGTCGTAGGCTGGAAATTCATTAATCTCATTTAAGGCACTATAAAATTGATTTGAAGCTCCATACTTACCAACAATTTCCATCACTGAGCTAATCTCTTTTCTGAAGGAAGGCCCAATTTCTAGACTAAATAAGATGCTTTTAAGATCAGATTCTAAATTTATTTTCCATTTATCATCGATTGGTTTACCTATAAACCGGATGGTTTGGTTATTTTGTGTAGTATCCAAAACAACAAGGTGTTTTGGGTAATTATGTTTTTTAGAATTAGATACTGTTATATAATATGAATATGAAGGTTCTTTAGCTATACCGTAAATAAGAACCTTACCTTTTAGTTGAAAATCTTCATTTCGAATTATTTCTTTTAACTTATCTCTATTCTTAGTATAGGTAATATCAGCTGGTGTTTTAAAATACAGTTGCAGTGATTCATTCACTAAGTGAATATTATATTTTCTAACATATTTATTACTTTCAAAGTGTTCGCTTATTTTTGGAGAACATCCATAGAATAATAATATTATCGATATTAATGTAAATTTGTTTATTTTCATGACTGCCAACTGGTTATATGTGGATTAATATACTCAGTATACCTTTTTATTTTCCGGATAATAGGAATATTAATTCATTTTATTAATCAATCAAAATCTCCAGAATCTTGATGGCTGCCTCACTAATTTTGGTGCCTGGACCAAATACAGCCACTGCACCTGCATCAAACAAATATTGATAATCTTGTTTTGGTATCACACCACCAACAATCACCATAATATCTTCACGACCATAGCCCTTTAAGGCTTGAATTACTTTAGGCACTAAAGTTTTGTGTCCTGCAGCTAAAGAAGATACACCTAAAATATGTACATCGTTTTCAACAGCTTGTTTGGCAGCTTCTTCAGGTGTTTGAAATAATGGTCCAATGTCGACATCAAACCCAACATCAGCATAACCAGTAGCAACTACTTTGGCACCACGATCGTGACCATCTTGCCCCATTTTGGCAATCATGATACGAGGTCTACGACCATCTTGCTCAGCAAATTGGTCGGCTAATTGTTTCGCTTTTTTAAAGGATTCGTCGTCTTTTATTTCTTTACTATACACACCTGAAAATGATTTTATTTGTGCTTTAAATCTTCCAAAGACAGCTTCAAGCGCATCGCTAATTTCACCTAGGGTTGCTCTTTCTCTTGCAGCTTCTACTGCTAAAGCTAATAAATTTTCTTTACCTGTTTTAGCAGCTTCGGTTAATTTGGATAATGATTTAGCTACAGCCTCGTTATTCCTAGTTGCTTTAAGTTCCTTTAATTGTGAAATTTGTGCTTTTCTAACCGTCTGGTTATCAACTTCTAAAGTGGTAATAGCATCTTCTTGCTCTAAGCGGTATTTGTTAACGCCAACAATAATGTCCTGACCAGAATCGATGCGTGCTTGTTTACGTGCAGCAGCTTCTTCAATTCTTATTTTAGGGATGCCAGCTTCTATGGCTTTAGTCATGCCACCAAGTTCCTCAACTTCTTCAATTAATGACCATGCTTTTTGCGCAATATCATGCGTGAGTTTTTCAACATAATAACTTCCAGCCCAAGGGTCAACAGTTTTAGTGATATTGGTTTCTTCTTGAAGGTATATTTGTGTGTTTCTTGCTATTCTTGCAGAAAAATCGGTTGGTAAAGCTATGGCTTCATCCAAAGCGTTGGTGTGTAAACTTTGAGTGCCACCAAATGCAGCAGCAGCAGCTTCAATTGTTGTTCTAGCGACATTATTAAAAGGATCTTGTTCGGTTAAACTCCAACCAGAAGTCTGACAATGCGTTCTTAATGCTAAGGATTTTTGATTTTTAGGATTGAATTGATTTACCAATTTTGCCCACAACATTCTAGCAGCACGCATTTTGGCGATTTCCATAAAATGATTCATACCAATTGCCCAGAAAAAAGACAATCTAGGAGCAAAGGTGTCGATGTCCATTCCTGCTTCTAACCCTTTTCTAATATATTCTAAACCATCTGCTAAGGTGTAAGCTAATTCAATATCACACGTAGCACCAGCTTCTTGCATGTGGTATCCAGATATACTAATACTATTGAATTTTGGCATATTCTGACTGGTATATTCAAAAATATCTGAAATGATTTTCATGGATGGTGTAGGAGGGTAGATGTAGGTATTACGTACCATAAACTCCTTAAGAATATCATTTTGGATGGTTCCTGCCAATTCTTGTGGTGTGACACCTTGTTCTTCAGCAGCCACAATATAAAATGCCATAATTGGTAATACTGCACCATTCATAGTCATAGAAACCGACATTTTATCTAACGGAATCTGGTCAAACAATACTTTCATATCTTCAACTGAATCGATAGCTACGCCAGCTTTTCCAACATCTCCAACCACACGTTCATGGTCGCTATCGTAACCACGATGTGTGGCTAAATCGAATGCTACAGAAAGTCCCTTTTGTCCAGCAGCTAAATTACGTCTGTAAAAGGCGTTGCTTTCTTCGGCAGTTGAAAACCCTGCATATTGCCTAATGGTCCAAGGTCGCCTCACATACATTGTACTATATGGTCCACGAAGGTTAGGTGCAATTCCTGCTACAAAGCCTCTGTGTTCAACAGTGTTTAAATCGTCTTTCGTGTAAACAGACTTAACAGGAATGTCTTCAGCGGTTTTATAATTTTTAACTTCCGTATTCGTGCTTCTAGCTTCGTACTTTAATGCTATATGTTGGACATTTTTTCTCATTATTTCAGAAGTATCTTTTCAACGTAAGGATCGAAATTAATTTCCTCTAATGTTGATAATTGTATAAAAACCGTTTGGCCTTTTGAGGAAATAATATACGACGTGTTATATACATCATTTTTCATGCTTTTTCCACTTACTTTGTAAATTGCCTTAAATAGTTGTTGGTTTTTATCACCACCATATTTGGCAGTTATTTTGGTGAATTTTGCATCACTATTTTCTTTTACTTTATCATTATTTTCGGTTATTAAACCTAATAATTGAGGCGCATCTTCTTTTGTAAATGCAAAGTATGGTCTTGTGTTAATAGTAAAAGTAGAACCATTTTCATTATCGTAATATATATACAACGAGCCATCCATTTTACTTAATGATTCTAATCTTTCGGTTTCAATTTCGTATTCCTTTTTTGTGGTTAACGAATCTAATAATCGTTGGTATTCGGTTAACGAATATCTTTCAAACGCTTTAGGTAAGTAAATTTGAGTTCCAGTATCTTCTAAAAAATGATATTTTCCAGATAAATTTTCGGTACTCGCTTTTTTATCATTGTTACAAGACAACGTAATAAGCAAGATGAGTATTAAGTAAAAATTAGATTTAAAATTCATAATATGTAACAGTAGGCTGTTGTTATTTTTCATTGTTTAGTCTCTCTTTTTCAATTTTTTCAGATAAACGATGAGGTATAATTGGTTCGATTAACGTTTTTCTTTTATTTCTTTTTAAAAACGGATAGCGTTCTATATCATTTTTCATCTTATCGTTTTTATTTATGTACTTGTTAGTACCCAACAGTACAATTTCTTCTTTATCAAACAATTCCTGTTCTTTTGAAGCACTTTCTTTTATTTTTCTTTGAATAATACCTTCTTTTAATTGCTTTAAAAAACCACCATTAGCCTCAATATCTTTAAAAATAGCCAAGACTTTATCTGCTAATTGTGTTGTTAAAGTTTCAATATAATAAGCACCTTCAGTTGCATTGTTTACTGTATCAAAATAACTTTCGTGTTTTAAAACCAATAACTGATTTCTAGCAATACGCTCACCAAATTCATTATCGCTGTGATATATGGCATCATATCTTAAATTACTAATAAAGTCTGCACCTCCTAAACTTGCACTCATGCTTTCCGTTGTGGTACGAAGCAAATTAGTGTTATAATCGTAAATGGTTTTGTTACGTTTTGTAGGTAACACTTTTATGATACAGGAAAGTGGATTAGAGTAATACTCTGAAGCTAATGTGTTCCATAATAATCGTAAGGCTTTTAATTTAGCAATCTCAAAAAAGTAATTAGAACCAAGAGAGACTTTAAATAACAAATTGTTTTTAATAGTGTCGCCAAAATGGTTGAGGTACTCATTTGCATGTGCTAAAGCATAGGCTAATTGTTGGGTTATGTTTGCTCCAGAATTTTGATAAAGAGAGACATTTATAGATACTGATGATTTTAAAGACTTACAATTTGCTATAATATGCTTTAAAACTATGTGGTCTTCTCTTAGATTTTTAAACCAATTACCACTTTTGGCTAGATGCCCAATAATATCTATTTGAAGATAAAAAATAGCATTTTCTTCTTCTGCAATATTATTTAAAGTTAATGCATAAGTAGATGAAAGAAATTCTAATTCAAAAAATATTGGAACGTTTTTTAAGTCTATGTTTTTTAAGAGTTCTGATGCGTTTATTTCTTCATTTGCAATAACGAAATTTAAACTTTCGGCACCTTTGTTTAAAACATCTAAAGCTTTTAAGTTAGCTTCTTTTGTGTTTTCAACGTGAATGGTTTGACAAATTTGCCAGTTGTGGTCTGCATTAAACAACGAAGTTGTGTTCTTTATGTCTTCTGAGCTATAGAAGGGTTTGACGTCAATACCTTCGGGAGAATTCCAAATAAGGGTTTGGTTATAATCTGCTCCTTTTAAATCTAACTGAATTTTTTGTTTCCAAGCTTTGGCAGAAACAGGTTCGAAATCATTGAATAGCTTTTTACTCATTCTTGTTGTGTTTAAGGCTGTCTTCGTATTCAATTATATAAATTTCTTCATTTTCTTTTTTCATATGGTATTTTTCTCTACCGTATTTTTCAACACCTTTATCGTTACTCAGTTTTTTTATTTCTTTTTTGTCTTTTTCAATTTCGTTTTTATAATACTCTCTTTCATTTTCTAGTGCCTTAATGTCATTATTCAATTCGTTATGAATAAACCACGAATTAGAATCAAAAAAAAGCATCCAAATAGCAAATACTAAAGAAATAACAAAGACAACATTTTTAAACGGTTTAAGAAAGCGCTTGTTTTTATTTAAAAAGTTAACCATTACAATCTTTCGTTTATAATTGTTCTTACTATGTCAACTGCAACAGTATTGTACTTATTGTTTGGTATAATAATATCGGCATATTCTTTCATAGGTTCAATAAACTGTTCATGCATTGGTTTTAAAGTGTTTTGGTAACGAGAAAGTACTTCGTCTAAATCTCGCCCTCTTTCAGAAATATCACGTTTTAAGCGTCTTATAAGACGTTCGTCACTATCGGCATGAACAAATATTTTAATATCGAACATATCTCTGAGTTCAGGATTTGTGAGTATTAAAATACCTTCTACAATCATTACTTTTCTTGGATGTGTTAAAATGGTATCACCAGTTCTATTATGCTGAACAAATGAGTACACAGGCTGATTTATAGGTTTTTGGTTTTTTAATTCCTTTAAATGAGTCGCTAAAAGGTCAAAATCTATAGATCGCGGATGGTCAAAATTAATTTTCACACGCTCCTCATAGCTCAAATGGGTTGTATCTTGGTAATAAGAATCTTGAGAAATCACACCAACTTCTCCTTCTGGCAATTCATTTAGTATTTGATTAACTACCGTTGTTTTTCCGCAACCAGTTCCTCCAGCAATTCCAATTATAAGCATGAATAGTTTATTTGATTAATCAGGGCAAATTTAAGATTATTTCTTCGGAATTATTTTAACAATACCAACATTTTCCACACCAACATAAATATAACCATCAGGTCCTTGCTCTATACTTCTTACTCGACCTAAACCTTCAATAAGTTTCTTTTCTTCAACAATTTTATTTCCATCTAATACGCATAAGTCTAAATATTGAAATTTAAGCGAGCCAACTAATAAGTTGCCTTTAAATTCGGGAT
Source organism: Flavobacteriaceae bacterium S0862 (assembly GCA_023015825.1). GTDB lineage: Bacteria > Bacteroidota > Bacteroidia > Flavobacteriales > Flavobacteriaceae > Pontimicrobium. Next base: position 505,603 of record JALKAW010000001.1, read on the forward strand.
AAATATCACTTGTTACAAATTCCATTCCACTAGGTGCAATGGATGGTGTCCATTGGTGTATAGGTTGTTCCATTCCAGCTTTTTCGGTAATTTCAGTAAATTTTGTACCACTGTAGTTAATACCATAACTTATTACTGGCCAGCCATAATTTTTCCCTGGAGCAATAATATTTATCTCATCGCCTCCTCTAGGACCATGTTCATGCGCCCAAAGTTTTCCTGTTTTAGGGTGTTTGACCATGCCTTGTGGATTTCTATGTCCATAAGAATAAATAGCTTTTTTTGCGTTTCTATCTTTTACAAATGGATTATCAACTGGAATACGACCATCATCATGTAGCCTGTAGATTTTGCCACCATCTCGTTCAATATTTTGAGGATTTACATCTCTATTACCTCGATCTCCTATGGAAAAATATAAATAACCATCATTATCAAAAGCCAATCTAGATCCAAAATGCTGTCCACGTTTACTATCTGGTGTTGCTTTATAAAGCACTTTTTTATTGGTTAATGTGTTATTTTCCAATTTACATCTCATTATGGTTGTATTTGCGCCATTTCCATCATCAGAAGAGGCGTAAGACAAGTATATCCATCCATTGTTATTATAATTAGGATGCAATTCAATATCCATTAAGCCACCTTGACCTTGTACCTTTATTTCAGGCAAACCACCAATTGTTGTTTTTTTATTGTTTTTAAAATGAATTAACTCACCGCTTTTTTCATTAATTAGCATGGAGCCATCTGGCAGAAAAATAAATCCCCATGGAATATCCAAATCAGGCACAACAACTTCATGCGAATAATTTGCTGTTTTTGTTGCTGAGTTATTTAAAGAAAGAGAATCGGTTGTTTTATTTTCTTTACATGAAAAAGTGCTAAATAATATTAGCAAGGCTAGAGGTAATTTTGATAATTTCATTTCATTATTATTTTGACTTGAAAATACGAATAAAAAATTATTTGTTCTTAAAAGAAAGCTATATATTTGCACCTCTAATTTTGATAACCAATTCGGGGTGTAGCGTAGCCCGGTTATCGCGCCGCGTTTGGGACGCGGAGGTCGCAGGTTCGAATCCTGCCACCCCGACAAAAAAAGCTGAACATTTGTTCAGCTTTTTTGTTTTCATATATAAAATATCTACTGTTTCCTCAGTTCTTTTTTATGAAGCTTAGCAGTGTCTACAAACTTATTTAGAGTGATTTTTGGATTATCGTAGATATAAATCTCGCCACTTCCAGAAACATCTATAAATAGTTCCTCGGTCACATTTACAGTGACATTGCTGTTGTCTTCTGAAAGTATTTCACAATTTATAGATACTAACTCTTTACCTTCAACATTGGAAGAATTACTGGCTCTTATCTTTAACTTATCTAAATTCCCACGCACTTTGGCATCAGACCTTTGATATAAATCGATAAGCATTCTGTCGGCATTTATTAAAGCATCTAGTTTACTATTGTCGCTAAGTTCAAATTTAGTTTCGTTAGCAGTTACATTAAGTTTTACTCTTGCTCTATCACTACTTGTTAGGTTAAAATTTTGTGATTTAATATTTAAAAATGCCTTTGATGTCCCACTGCTTTTTACTGAAACATCATCTAGGTTTATAGATGTTAGCGAACTAATTTCACCTTCGTCGATTGTTTCAATGTCTTTTAAAGAGTTTGTGTAAATAACCTTTATGCTCAATTTTTTACTTGAAGTAATGCGTTTAGTTGTTTTAAAACTTAAAACACTATCTGAAACATTAAACTTAATGATATCATGTAAGTTATCATCAGCTTCTACAAATACTGATGCATTTTCGCCTTCAATAATATCTATAAAGAAGTCTTCTCCAACTAAAATTTTATTGAATGAATTTATTGGAGTTTCTTGAGTTGTTACATTTTTATTCCCTTTTATCTTTTCTTTCTTTTGAGCAAAAACTGCTGTATTACAAAGTAATGTTAAAGCAAGTATAAATTCTTTTCTAAACATCATAATCAAAATTTGTGTTTAACAAATATATACAAAAAACCATCCTTATCATGTTAAAAGCCATTTGAGATAGTCTGGTTTCAATTATTATAACCTGTCTTTATAAAAAAACATGCAGTAAATGGATTGTTAGACAATTTTGAGCATGCATTTTTAGCTTTAACGATTATTTTATCGAATATTAAATTTATTATATTAATATTAAATCACCTTATATTTAAAGGATAATTGCAATTTATTTGATTTTTAATAAAAATAATTCAATGAAAATGTTAAATAATTAGTTATTTTATTTTAATTAATTATATGACAAAAGTCATCCATCTTGCTAAAATGTTTTAGGAACTTTACAGCATAAAATTAAGCATCATGAAAAAATTAAATCTTTCAAAAATGAAAAAATTAAATCTTTCAAAAGCAGTAGTATTTTTTATGCTATTGTTGAGTATTGAAGTATGCTCTCAAGATTATACATTAGATAAAAGCAACTCTTCAATCACAGTTTCTGGAACTTCAAGCTTACATGATTGGGATGTGATTTCAAATGATTTTACTGGCGATATGAAGTTAAAAGATGTTTTAAATGGTAAACTAGAATCTTTATATGTTAACGTGAATTCAGAAACATTAAAAAGTGGTAAGAAAGCTATGGATAAAAAGACATATAAAGCTTTAAAAACTGATGAATTTCCTAATGTAACATTTAGCATTAAAAGTGTAAGGTCTGAAAAAAGAATTGATAATTCGACATTCGAATTTAAGTTAATAGGTAACATGTCACTTTGTGGAGTAACTAAGTCAGTTCCTTTAGACTTTTTGCTAACACTTAATGGAGAAAGAATAAATATTACTGGTAGCTGTATAATAAAAATGACAGATTTTGAGGTTGAGCCACCAACTGCATTATTAGGAACTATTAAAACAGGCGACCAAATAACAGTAAAATTTAATTCAATTTTTATAAAAAAATGAAACAATTAAAAACAATTATAAAACACAAACATTATGAAAACACTATTTAAATACACGACATACATTGTAGCTTTAATGTTCGCCCTGAATATTTCAGCACAAAGTAGAAGCCTAGATAATTATAGGCAACCAGATAAAAGAGGCATAAATGATTTTGAAGCAAAAAAAGATTCCACATCTACTTTTAGTGATTTGAAAGTTAGAATTGGTGGAGCTTCAACATTACAATATCAATCTTTAGCACAAGATAACTCAAGTAGTACAATTACACTTACAGATTTAGGTAAGAATTTTAATTTAGCGACTGCTAATTTAGATTTAGATGTCGCACTTTATGATGGTGTTAGAATGCATTTGCGCACCTATTTATCATCTCAACACCATACAGAAGCCTATGTAAAAGGAGGTTATATTCAAATTGATAAACTAGACTTTATTAGTGAAGGTTTCGCAAGCGATTTGATGAAGTATATGAGAATTAAAATTGGTCATATGGAAAACAACTATGGTGATGGTCATTTTAGAAGAAGTGATAATGCCATGGCACTTCATAATCCATTTGTTGGAAATTATATAATGGATGCTTTTACAACTGAAGTGGGTGCAGAAGTATACTACTTAAATAATGGTTGGTTAGCCATGGTTGGGGTTACTAATGGTAAATTAAATCAAAATGTAACTGATAAAGATCAAACTAGTCCATCGTTTTTAGCAAAATTTGGGTACGATAAGCAAACTAGTGATGATTTTCGTTTCCGTTTAACGGGATCACTTTTTCACAGTGCACACAATAATGCTAGAGGGATTTACCTATATAGTGGTGATAGAGCAGGTTCTCGTTACTATACTGTTATGTCAGGAAAAGACGGAACTGGAGCAACTGTTGGAGATGGATTTAGAGCTGGTAGAATTAATCCAGATTTAAAAAACGAGATGACCGCTTTCATGATTAACCCATTCTTTAAATATCAAGGTTTAGAATTCTTTGGAATTATTGAAAAGGCAAAAGGAAAGAAACTCGGAACTGACGAAAGAACTTGGAATCAATTTTCTGGGGAATTAATTTACAGATTTGGAGATAGCGAAAATGTATACTTAGGAACTAGATATAACTCTGTGAGTGGTGAGTTAACAACTGGTGATGATGTTAAAGTAAATAGATTTCAGTTAACAGCTGGTTGGTTTATGACAAAAAACATTTTGATGAAAGCTGAGTATGTTTCTCAAAAATATAAAGACTATCCTATTGGTGATATTCATGAAGGTGGAGAATTTAATGGGTTAGTGTTAGAAGCAGCAATTAGTTTCTAAAGTTAATTCATTGATTATAAATATATAAACGAGTTTTAAATTTAGACTTATTTTTGAAACTCGTTTAGTATTATTAAATTTAAATCGAGGCACTTATTTATATTAAAATGAAAAATTTAGTAATTAGTTTTTTTTGTTTTTTAATGCTTGGTTTTACAACCAATAGTACTGATTATAAAATTGGTACATATCTCATTCAAGGAAATAGTAAACTAGGAATAAAGGGAACAACAAATATTAATCAATTTAATTGTGACTTAGCTTTTAGTGATATAAACTCAAAAGTTAAGACTTTTTATAAAAAAGAAGGGAATAAAATTAAATTTATCGACTCGCGATTAGAGTTATCTAATTCTTGTTTCGATTGTGGGAGTAAAATGATAAATAAGGATTTTTTAGATATGCTAGATACTAAAAGTCATCCTTATATAACTTTAGAGTTAAAAGAAATTATAATAAACCCTAAAAAAGCTAATGAAATTATTGCTTTAACAAATATTAATATTGCAGGAGCCTCAAGATTTTATAGTATTTGGCTAGATGTTGATAATTCTAAATTATTAAACGCCACTGGATGTCTCAACTTAAAATTAAGTGATTTTAAATTGGAGCCTCCAAAGAAGGTTTTAGGATTAGTAATTGTAGAAGATGAAATTGAAATAGCACTAGACTTAAATATAACTCTTTTAAAATAGAATGGTTTTACAGCATAAAAAACCATCCCAAAGTTATATTTTAACTATGGAATGGTTAATCATGATTGATTAGTATACTCCTTTAAGGAATATGTTTTTTGATTGGTTTAATGTTTACGGACACTACCAGAAACGCCATCTTTTTTAGTGACTTTTTCTGGATTTCCGTAGTATTTTATATCTGCGCCACTTGTAGCTTTTGCATATAATTCATGTGAAGTATTTACAGTAATATCTGAGCCACTTGTTGCTCTTGCCTCACTTATTTTAGCTTTTAAATTTCCTGCTTTTATATCACTACCACTAGTTGCACTAGCAAATAATTTATTTGTTGTTCCAGAAACTCTAAGATCGCTTCCACTAGTAGAACTGCAATCTACAATTTGAGCCTCAACTTCTAATTCCATATCGCTACCACTAGTAGTTGATAATTCTAAGTTATCTGCTACAATAGTGTTTGTTGAGTACACATCACTTCCGCTAGTAGCTGATATTTTTGAAATGTCTTTAAAGCTCAGTATTACTTTCTTAGCTTTTGAGTAGCTTATGTTTTCATTGGTAGTAATACGTAGGACGCCATTTTCTACTTTGGTTACGATGATGTCGTGTAAGTTTTCATCTGCTTCAACAGTTAAACTCACTTCGTCACTTTGTGTTAAATACACATCCATTCCTCGGCTTACTTTAATTTCGGTAAAATCTTCGTCAAGAAAACGCTCAGCAGTTTCAACGTCTCCATTTCCTCTAACTCCGAAACCTCCAAAGTCGAAGTTACACGAAACCAGTAATAAACTTGTAATTAGGGCTGTTATAAATTTTGATATAGTTGTCATAATTTGATTGATTTAATATTCTTTGTAAATATCTATGTTGTTGTTATGTCTACAATTTGTTTTATTCTGAACTGTAGAATTTAGTTTCTGAATTGTTAATTATCTGTTGATTTTATGGTAATTCCACTAGAATCAATAGTGGCTTTTACTTCTCCATCTTTATATTCGATTTTTTCACTGTCTATTTCTAATGATCCTTCATCATCTTTAATTTCAATAATTGAATCTTCTTTTTCGCAGTCTAAACACTCAATATCATTATATTTAATTTTTAAGAAATGATTTTCTTTTCCGCGTGATATAATATCTGATCCATATCTCCAACTTCTTTGGTTACGTGTGCTTTTATCGGAATAAATAACGCTTCCTTCAGGCATAAATACAGTGATTGTTACATCTTGATCTCTAAACTTATTATCGGCATCCGTTAAGAAATAATTGTCTAATTTTAATTTCCCATCAGAATAATCAAAATTATAGTCTATTTCTTCTGCACGATCTCTAGCATCCTGATAAGTTCTTCCTCTAGCGTCTTTTACAATTTCCATATAAGCTATAGAATCTTTTGTTGATTTCACTAAGAATCTTACGTCCGATGAGTAAATTTGCTTTTTATTATTATCATCAAATACGATGTCAAAATCATTGTTTCTGTAGTTGTTGCTAGCATATTTTTCGTTATTTACCATTTCAACAAACAAGGTGTCGTTGGCTTTTATATTTAGCTCAATGGTATTGGTAAACTCACCTTCTCTTGAAAATTCTGCTACTTCTCTAGCTGCAAAAATGGCTAAAGTAACGATAGAAGCCAACCATAAACCAAAGAGTGTGAAATTAGCTGTTCTTCCTAAGGATTTAAGATTGTCGACCAAAATTTTCAATCCTAAAATAAAAATGAAAAAGAATGGTATTCCAACTGCAAAAAGTACTAATAATGATACTACCCAAATTGGTAAATTGGAGGAGTAGAAAGTATGTGCCATGTCGATACCATCAAAATTGAAAATATCTACTACGCCAACAGATAATAAGCTCACAATAAGTGAAATTAGGGTAGTAGCTCCAACAATAATTAAGATAATACCTATGAATTTGGCAAAAATCTTAAAGAAAAACATAATTACATTTCCAAGGGCATCAAAGAATGAACGTGATTTATGCTTTACCTTATTGCTAACACCGTCATAATCGGCATTAGAAATTCGATCAGCTACACCATCAAGACTTTCTTTAACATTACTAAACCCTTCTTTTACTTTTTCTTCTATATTAGTAATGTTAACTGGCTTTCCCGACATTGCCAGTTTTTCAGATGTTGTTTCTGCTGCTGGCATTAATATCCAAAGTAAAATATAAACAAGAATTCCTGTTCCTGCGCCAAAAAACAATAGCACCCAAATTAGCCTAATCCATAGAGGTTCAATGCCAAAATAATGACTTAAACCAGATGAAACACCACCTATATAAGCATTTTCGGTATCTCTATATAATTTTCTTGTAGTGTCTGTTCTTGAAGATTTGTAAGATTGTTTTGGCTCGTCTTCAAATATTTCTTCATCTACTATGTAGTCCTCAGGTTGCCCCATAATAGTAATAACTTCGTCTACTTCTTTAGTAGATACCACTTGTTTGTCGTTTTCAACTCGCTCATTGAAAAGTTCAGCGATTCGTGTTTCTATATCAGCGATTATTTCATTTCGACCTTGGGAGTCTGTAAATGAACGTTTAATAGCCTCAAGGTAGCGTTGTAACTTTTGGTAAGCATCCTCATCTATATGAAAGAATGTACCTGCTAAATTTATATTGACTGTTTTATTCATTTTTTTGTTGTTTTTTCTCTTGTTACTAGGTTAACTGCGTTTTGTAATTCGCTCCAAGTGGTATTTAATTCGTTTAAAAATAGTTTCCCCGTTTCGGTTAAGCCATAATATTTTCTTGGAGGTCCAGATGTTGATTCTTCCCAACGATAATTGAGAAGACCTGCGTTTTTTAAACGTGTAAGCAACGGATAAATCGTGCCTTCAACAACGAGCATCTTTGCATCTTTTAAGGTGCCTAGAATCTCTGCCACATAGGCATCGTCGTCTTTTAAGACCGATAGTATGCAGTACTCCAAAACGCCTTTACGCATTTGTGCTTTTGTGTTTTCTATCTTCATGTGTTCATTTTTGTTTGTGTTCTAATAGCATTTTAAAACTGATGAGGTTTTGTGATATTAGAATTAAAGTTTTTAAATAACTGTTCATTTTTTGATTGATGATCGATTGATGATTGTTTTTATTTTAAAAAATTGATTGTTAATGGATATTTATAAGGTTCGCCTTGATTTGCCTTACTTGTAGCAATAATGATGAAAATGATTTCCAGTATAAAAGCTGCTATAACTAATAAGCCTGCTAAAATGGAAAATATAACCACATTATAACTATCTCTATTTGACAAATGAAAATCAAAGTCAAAATCATAAACTTGCCAAAATTCAGGAAAATTTATATGGTTTAAAACACCAAATAAAAAAAGCGGTATTGTTATGGCTCCAATAAAAAACGTGTAAAGCAAAATACTTAACTGAAAGTTGATAGCTTGTTTACCGTGCTTATCTACAAATTCAGATTTATCCTTATTCATCGTCCAAAAAATTAATGGCATAATAAAATTTCCTAACGGAAAAATAAATTTTGATAATGCAGATAAATGAATAATTGCTGCAACATTTTTATGGTGGTTTGATAACATGATATTAAAACATATAGTAATTTCTTATGCAAATATATGTCTAAAAAAAGGTATTATGCAATACAAAGTACTAAAATTTAACAAAAATTTAACAATTAGGATGTCACCATTTTTAAGTAACTTAGCATCAAATTACCGTTCGTAATGACTATAAACCCAAGAAAACTCAATGCTTTTTTAATGTTTAAATTACCTTCAGCATATTTTACTGGAGTTAGAGCAAAGTATCTAGATAATGAAAAATGTATTGTTTCTGTAAAGCATCAATGGATAAATCAAAACCCTTTTAAATCACTTTTTTGGGCTGTACAGGGAATGGCTGCAGAGTTAACCACAGGTGCGTTAATTATAAAAAAAATTAAGGAAACAGATAAAAATATTGCCATGTTATTAGTGAAAAATGACGCTAACTATTCAAAAAAAGCTACAGGACGTATCACTTTTGAATGTACTGAAGGAAAACTAATAGATGGTATTATTAAAAAAGTTATTGAAAGTAGGGAAGGGCAACTAGTTACTTTGAACGTTATAGGTAGAAATAGTGATAATATTGAAGTATCTAGATTTAGTTTTACTTGGTCGATGAAAGTTAGAACCTAATTGTAACAAAACACAAAACAAATCAACATATAAAAGAATTAACACATAAACAATATAAAAATGACAGCACACGAAATTGATTACAGAATTTATGGAGAGGAAATGCAATACGTGGAAATAGAGTTAGATCCGCAAGAAGGTGTTGTAGCCGAAGCAGGAAGCTTTATGATGATGGACGATGGTATAAAGATGGAAACCATTTTTGGGGATGGCTCGCAAAAAGATTCAGGATTCTTAGGAAAGATACTAGGGGCAGGAAAGCGTATTTTAACAGGAGAAAGTCTATTTATGACTGCCTTTTATAATAATGTAAGTGGTAAAAAAAATGTATCGTTTGCGTCACCTTATCCAGGAAAAATTGTTCCAATTGACTTATCTGAGTTTAGAGGAAAATTTGTGTGTCAAAAAGATGCGTTTTTATGTGCAGCTAAGGGTGTAAGCATTGGTATTGAATTTAGTAAAAAAATTGGTCGTGGTCTGTTTGGTGGCGAAGGTTTCATCATGCAAAAATTAGAAGGTGATGGTATGGCGTTTGTACACGCAGGAGGCACTATGTCTAAAAAAGTGTTACAATCAGGAGAAATTTTAAAAGTAGACACAGGTTGTATAGTAGGTTTTACACAAGATGTAGATTACGATATAGAATTTGTTGGAGGCATTAAAAATACGGTCTTTGGTGGTGAAGGGTTGTTCTTTGCAAAATTGCAAGGCCCAGGTACTGTTTATATACAGTCACTACCTTTTAGTAGATTAGCAGGTAGAGTATTAGCTACTGCTCCAAGAGGAGGAGGAAAAGATAGGGGTGAAGGAAGTATTTTAGGTGGTATTGGAGATATCTTGGATGGTGATAATAGATTCTAAGACTTTATTTTAAACTATCTGATTTTCAATATTTTAACATGAATAGCATGTTAAAGTTTCTACAAAAACGAAATTCAATCGAATTTTTTCTTAAATTTAAAGTTAAATATTAATAAACTTTTAGCCTATAGAAACATTTCTACTTTTTATTATTTATCTATAAAACCTAAGTAAACTATGGCAAGAGCAATGTTTGAGTACACTAAAACAGTACTTAAAAAAGTAAGCTTTGACGCTACATTGTTCTGTAGAGAACTAGAAAAAGCACTTCAAAGATTATTACCTTATGAAATTGAGGAGCTTAAAATTTTTATTAATTCTCTAATTCAACAGAACCCAGAATTAAATAAATGTTTAATCTATTTAAAAGCATAATTAGAAAGTGACTCGAAAGAGTCGCTTTTTTTATTTAGGCAATGGACTAATGATATTGACGTTCTGAAAAGCAATAGCTCCTCTAATAATACTAGAAATAACAGTATGTAGGGCTTCAATAATTTGCATTTTAAGTTCGCTTTTATGGTAAATAATACTCACTTCTCGTGCTGGGACTGGATCGTTAAAACTATGTAAGTTAGATTTCTCAGATTCTTTAATATCTAAAGTGTTCAAATAAGGCAATAAGGTCATGCCTAATCCTTCGTTTGATAATTTAACTAGCATTTCAATACTTCCACTTTCCAATTGAAAATTATCATCGTCGTGCTGTTTAAAAGACTTACATAAGTTAATTACACCATCTCTAAAACAGTGACCATCTTCAAGTAACAGCATGTCTTCGATTTCTAAATCGGAAGCATCAATTTTTTTCTTGTCATGTAATCGATGTCCTTTTGGAATATAGCTTACAAAAGGTTCGTAATAAAGCGGACGTTCTTTTATGGATTCATTTTCTAATGGTGTAGCAGCAATAGCTGCGTCTAAATGCCCATCATTAATCCGTTGTATGATTTCGTCTGTAGTTAGTTCTTCAATTTTCAATTTTACTTTAGGATATCGCTTAATAAAAGTTTTTAAAAACATGGGTAGTAAGGTTGGCATAATGGTAGGGATAATGCCAAGCCTAAATTCACCACCAATAAACCCCTTTTGTTGGTCAACAATATCTTGTATTCTATCAGCTTCATTTACAATGTTTTTTGCCTGATTTACTATTTTTTTTCCAACCTCAGTAAGCTCAATAGGTTTTTTACTTCTATCAAAAATTTGAATGTCTAATTGGTCTTCAAGTTTTTGAATTTGCATGCTTAACGTAGGTTGCGTCACAAAACATTTCTCAGCCGCTTTTGTGAAATTTTGATGTTCAGCAACAGCTAAAACATAATATAGTTGTGTAATTGTCATGCTTATAATTTTATGCTATAAAGATATAAAAACTATCAATAAAATTTATACAAAAATACCTTTTTAATAGATTAAATTTGTGGCAAATGAAGAATAAAGATATGATAGCATTAAATAGTATAGGTTTAGATAGCAAAAAAACTAAATTTTTAGCAGAAGATTTAAATACATTATTAGCCAATTTTCAATTGTATTACCAAAATTTAAGAGGCATACATTGGAATATTAAGGGCCGAGCATTTTTTGATTTGCATGTTAAATTTGAAGAGCTATATAACGATGCAAACATTAAGGTAGACCAGATTGCAGAACGTATTTTAACACTTGGTGAGACACCATTGCATACGTTTGATGATTATACAAATTACGGAAAAGTACCAGTAGGTAAAAACGTTTCTGAAGATAGTAAAGCAGTGAAATTAATAGTAGATTCTCTAACAGAACTATTAAAAATTGAAAGAGATATTTTATATAAGTCTGGTGAAGCGGATGATGAAGGTACCAATGCAATGATGAGCGATTTTATTTCGGAACAAGAGAAAACCGTTTGGATGATGAAAGCTTGGTTAAATGAAACAGTATAACTATTGATTAATAGTTAGTTTTTTGATTGATTGAAAAAGGAGCATGTTTTTTATGTGCTCCTTTTTGTTTTTGATTGATATGTTGTGTTATTAGAATTTTATAGTTAACTCAATACTTTCTTTGCCTACTTCAAATTTTCCTTCTGAAAAAGTTGGCGGACCCATTAGCATTCGGTTATTTGATATTCCAAATGACTTCATTGGCATTCCATTAGGTTCAAAGTCCATACGTTTGTTATCGTTTTCGTCATGCAATGCTAAAAGCGCATAATTTCCAGGAGCAACATTTTTAAATGTATAGACTACTTTTCCATCTTTTACTTTTGCAGCAGTTTGTTGTAAAGGCTCAGTTTTCATAAAAGTGTCATTAGTATGAAGCCCAATAATAACGTGACCTCTTTCATTTGAAATATTTTCAATGATTACAGTTACATCTTGTGCTTTTTCTGTTTGTGCAAAGCTTAAAGTTGTGCTTAAAATTAATGTGATGATAAGAGATAAAGTTTTCATGATTTTTAGTTTTATTTTACACTGTAAAAGTCAGTTATAAAAACAAAGTATGATAATTTGAGTTACCGAACTGTAATTTTTTGCTTCTGAACTGTTAAAGAAGCCCTCTAGCTTTTATTTCTAGGTATTTATTGATGGTGTCGAGTGTTAAGTTTTCTGGTGTAGTAAGAATAGAATAGATACCATATTTTTTAAGCTCGTTGACGATAAGGCGTTTCTCAAAGGCAAATTTTTCGGCAATCACCTTGTCATATACTTGTTGGATTGTTTCAGCCTTGTTTTCGATTAAGCTGTTCAATTCAGTATTCTTAAAGAAAATGACTACTAACAAATGGTTTTTTGCCATGCCTTTTAAATAAGGTAGTTGCCTATGTAAACTATCTAGGGTTTCAAAATTTGTATATAGTAGCAATAAGCTTCTGTGAGTAATATTTCGCCTCACATCACCGTATAAACGACCAAAATCACTCTCAAAGAAATCGGTTTTAATATTGTAAAGACCTTCAAGAATCATGTTCATTTGTGAAGTACGTTTTTCGGCAACCACCATATTTTCAACCTTTTTCGAAAAGGTAAAAATCCCTGCCTTATCATGTTTCTTTATAGCAACATTAGATATCACTAAAGCAGCATTTATAGCATAATCCAATAAACTTAATCCATCAAAAGGCATTTTCATTAGGCGACCTTTGTCAATAACTGAATATACAGGTTGTGACTTTTCATCCTGAAACTGATTTACCATTAATTGATTGGATTTTGCTGTAGCCTTCCAATTTATGGTTCGTAAATCGTCACCTAAAACATATTCTTTAATCTGCTCAAATTCCATGGTGTGACCAATTCGTCTAATTTTTTTAATACCATATTGATGTAAATTATTACTAATAGCCATCAAATCGTATTTACGTAATTGAATAAAACTTGGATAGGTTGGAACCATAGCATCGTCACAAAAACTAAAGCGCCTTGCAATTAACCCAAAAACTGAAGTTGCATAAATATTTAACTTACCAAAGTGATATTCGCCTCGCTCTGTTGGTCTTAATTCGTACTGTAATTCAGTTTTACTTGTGGCATCTAATTTTCGTTCAATACTAAAATTACGTACTTGAAACTGCCCTGGGATTTCATCGATAATCTTAATAAATATGGTGAAAGTGTAATAGTTTTCAACACTCATATTAATTGCATTTTGATCTCCATTTGAAAATTTTTCAGGAAGCATTCTTTTGCCATTCACACCTTTTTTTGCAGCAAATAATATTAAAACATCGAGCAGCGTAAATATGAGAAGTACTAAAAATAATAGCTTCACAATTACAAACCATCGTGGAAATACAAAGCTGAACACAAATAACACCATAAGCGTTATGCATGCGTAAAAAAAGCGGTTTTGTATGTAGAAAGGTTTGAATAATTTCATTAGCCTTCGTTTTGACGAATTTTTCCAGTTTCTTCTGGGCCTTTTAATCCTTTAGGATTTAAACCATATTTATTTTTTTTAGGAATACCATCTTCAACTAACAAGTAAAAAAAGTAAAAAGGGATGAATTGATATAAACCATTAACACCAACATCATGGCAACGTTTAAAACCTTGTGCAACCATAAAAAAAGATAATAGTATTAGAAAACCCCAAAATATTTCTTTTCCATAAGGCACACCATTAGTTAAATAAGCTAACAGGAAGTACAAGACAAAGTACAAACCTGAACTTAAAGCATATTCTTGCCTTTGTATTCTACCTTTAAAAGAAAATGGTTTTTCAAACATTTTGTTATCTCGGAATTTCTACTGCTTCAATTATTTGGTTTATAATTTGTTTGGTAGTTACACCTTCCATTTCACGTTCTGGAGTAACAATAACTCTATGTTGTAATACAGGAATTGCCGATTGTTTAATATCTTCTGGTGTTACAAAATCTCGACCATTCATAGCTGCAAAGGCTTTACTTGCTTTTAAAATTGCTATGGACGCTCTTGGAGAAGCACCTAAATATAGAAATGGGTTATTTCTTGTATTTACAATAATATCAGCAATATATTTTACCAAATGTGATTCAATAATCACTTGATTTACCAAGCCTTGAAATTTGGCGACTTGCTCTTTGGTTAAATGCGAGGTTATTTTTGCTGTTTTGTTTTCACCTTGAAGCCCATGTTCACGATTAATAATCTCTATTTCTTCATCTAAATTTGGGTAATCAATATCTATTTTAAATAAAAACCTGTCCAATTGTGCTTCAGGTAATCTATATGTTCCTTCTTGTTCTACTGGGTTTTGAGTAGCTAAAACGATAAAAGGTAAATCCATTTTGTATTTATGACCATCGATGGTTATTTGACGTTCTTCCATTACTTCAAACAAAGCAGCTTGTGTTTTAGCTGGTGCACGATTTATTTCGTCAATAAGAATCATATTAGAAAAAATAGGCCCTTGCTTAAACTCAAATTCTGAAGTTTTCATATTAAAAACCGAGGTTCCTAAAATATCACTAGGCATTAAATCGGGTGTAAATTGAATACGGCTAAAACCAACATCTAATGATTTTGCCAACAACTTAGCAGAAATAGTTTTGGCAACTCCTGGCACACCCTCGATTAACGAATGCCCATTGGCTAGAATAGAGGCGATAAGCATGTCAATCATGCCTTTTTGGCCAACAATAACCTTGCTTATTTCATTTTTAATAAGCTCTACGCCAGCTTGTAGTTCTGATAAATCAATACGATTTTTAAAGCTCAAACTGTCTTCTTGAGACTCTTGAACCTCTTCTTGTGATTCAATCTCAATAGGTACTTGCTCTTGATTGTCTTGATTTAAGTTATTTTCCTGAGAGTCGTTTGTCTGCTCCATATATTAGTTGTTATAAAAGTCTTCTATTGTTTTATTTAAGTTTTTTAAATCGTCTTCATTACACATTTGTTTCGCTTTTAAATGTACAATAAGATTCATGGTTTTTTTAGTATTCCCTAGGTCTTTTCCAGATTTTAAAACCAGATTTTTGATGAATTTCTCATCTAGTAACTGCGTATCTAGATAGTATTTACGCCTAATGGACTCTAAAAAGTAGGTGATTTTTTTCTCTATTAAGTTATTATGGTCTTTTGTTTCGTAGTATAAATTCCCAATGGTTTTTGTAAAGGCTATGGTCGAGTTTTCTGACGGTTTTATGACCTTTACAACTCGTTGCTTTCGTTTGGCATTGAATAAAATAAATATGAGAAGCGAAACCAAACCTAATATCCAAGCCCATTTTAAAGCGGGTTGACTTAACACAAAGCGTAATGGAGAATCACCTAATTCAGTACGCTTTTTATTACGTGAATCATAAAAAATGGTGTCATCTGGTAAATAAGATAATATGGCTGCTGCGTATTTTTTATTGTCATTTTTTAGTAGCGAAAAATTTGTAAATGCCATTGGTTGTAAATGCAGATAAACCTCTCCATATTCATGATCGACTTTAATAAAATTTATACGCTCTTCTTTATTAAATTTTTGATAGCCCAAAACCGTTGTTCTAGTTGAGTCTAACTTAGAGAAATAAATATTACTCAAACCTCTATCAATAGTTATAGAATCATTTTTAAAGTTAGGATTTGCCAAACTAAACTCAGCTTCACCTATAAAATCAAAATCATTTTTTATCTCTATGCCTAAAGTATCTAAAAGCTTTTGAGGGAGATAGTTGGTTGACATAAAAAGAGTATTTCCATGTGAGGTGAAATTCAATAATTCTTCAGCAGATACATCATCAACGTCAGCATCATCATCGATAAGCATATAGCTTCCTGAAGTTGTATAAGATGAGTCAGACCAATTGAAATACTCGTTAAAGTACTCGTAAGGAGATACTGCAATATCTTGTACCTCACTTTCAGGGAACAAATTTGGTAACTCATTATACAACACAAACGTACCATAAGGAATGGTATGTACTTCATTAAATGTTCTTGTCCAATTAATAGGCTTTGGCTTAGAAAACTCAATGGCAATGGCTCCAACAAAAAGCAAGATTAACAACCCAACATATATTTTTATGGTTTTGTTCATGCTTTAATGGATTTTATAAATGAGTCAAAAGCACGTTTTGCTTTATCGAACTGCTCATCGTTTACATCAAACTCGCCATACCAAATATAGTTGTATAGGTATGATGTGTAAGTGAATTCTTTTTTTACTTCAAGGGCTTCTATTTCGTTTCGGTAATCATTGTTTGTTTTTTCTACATCATAGTGAATGATTTCAGCAATACTTAGTTTTTTGAGTAGCCATAAATAGTAATATCTAACAGCCAACCTATAATTAGAATTTTCTTCTGCTTCGGCTATTAAGTTTTTAAAATCGGTTGTATGAATGTTAGCTTCAATATCAGTAACAGGAATAATACTTTTATCGGACGATTTACCAAAAACCCAAGTGCCTTCTTTATTAACAATGGCTCTAAAAATAAAGTATACAACCAACACAAAAAGAAGAATGCCACCAATTTTAATGGCTAAATCGGTCATTCTTGAAGCCTGTCCAGCATTTTTTATATTAAAAAGACTACGAAATTTATTGCTTAACCATTTTTTAAAACGCGTCCACCAACCAGAGTTTTCAATAGTACGTTCGTAAATAAAATCATCGTCGCTATATGTTTCTTTTAAATCATTAAAGTGTCGAGGTTTTATAGTTGAAGTGTCTATTTTAAGCGTATCGTTTTCAATTTTTACAATGGAGAATTCGTTGTAGGTATCTGCTTGAGTCTCTTGAAATGAAAAACAAACTAACATAAATAGAACGATATGTAAACTAAGGCTTTTATTCACCTGAACCAATTTGGTCAATCACACTTTTGGTATTAATGTTTTCGTTGTCTTCTTTTAAACTATAGAACACAATGCCTTGGTTTAATTGTGTAATATTATTTAAAATAATACCAACAATAAAAGTGATAAAAAATATGACTAGCATCATCACCACAAGTGAGGCCCCAACTTCCTCAGGGTTTAGGTTCTCTCCTTGTTGAGCGCTTGTAAACATATCCCCTAAAAAAAATAAATAAGGAACCATGGTGATAACATTTTGAACAACATAAGCCATTAGGTAAAACAAACCAACACTACCAATTGCTGACCAAAATTTACTGGTCATAAGTGTCCAAGCATACCCAAAACTATCCCAAACACCTCTTTCTTGACGTATGTATTCCATAAGTGTCATGTTGTAAAACAACAAAAATGCACCAGCTAAAAAAGGCAATAGTAAAATTCCAATAATGGTTATCATTAATACAAAAGCGCCAATACCTAATACAAATATCAAAGGAATCCCAAGTAAAATACCGCACAATAGAAAAATGAAAAGTTTTCCTAAGTTTTGTTTATACATCTGGATTATTTCTTTGGTCTCAAAATTTTTACCATCATTTTCGGCATACAACTTTAAATAGATAGCAGAATAGGAGTAGGAGATGAGTCCAGCGATAAGTGCTACAACTAAAAAGAATATCATTAATAGAATGAAAATTCCATAATTATCATTCATATAGTTGTCAATTTGTGTGCTACTATTGCCTTGTAGAACACCACCAAAAACAATATCTGTGTAAAATTTGGATATAAAATATCCAATGGCCATTAAAATTAACAAGAAAATACCATTGACAATAAAAAAGTGTTTAAAGTAATGCTTTCCATTTAGTTTTATAAAGGTAAATGTATCTTGAAAGAAGTCACTAAATCCTCTTGATTTATATAACTGCATAAGTTTGTTTAAGATTTTTATGTACTAGACGAGGGTATATTAAATAGTAATATGAAATTATGCTAAGAGTAATTAAAATAATACCAACAGATAACCAATTAGGCATCGTATTGGAATAACGTGTTACATAACCTTCCAACAATCCTGCAGCAATAGTAAACGGAAAGGTGCTAATTAAAATTTTTGTACCATCTTTCACGCCTATTTTAAAAGAGGTTAATCGTGAATATGTTTTAGGAAACAAAATACTTGCTCCTAATATGAGTCCAGCTGCTCCTTCAATAACAATAGCAAAAATCTCCATTGAGCCATGAATCCAGATACCTCGTACGCTTTCCCATAGCACGCCTTCTTTGTAAAAGAAAAACTGAAACGCACCAACCATAATACCATTGAAAAGTAATACTAATCCTGTGCCTATGCCACCAAAAATGCCAAATATAAAGGACTTTATGCCAACATATAAATTGTTAAGTGTAATACCAAAAGCACTTCCCCAATTACTGCCACTTTTGTAAACAGCTACAGGATCACCAGCTTCAATGTTTTCCAAAGTCATATTAACATAATGGTCACCTAAAATAAGCCTTACAAACGTGTCATCGTAAGCAGCAGATAAAGCTCCAATGGCTACAAAAGATAAAAAAAGCACAAAGGCATAAAGTACATAACGCCTGTATTGATAGACTATAAGTGGAACTTCAACTTTCCAAAAATGCACAAAACGGTTGGAGTCTTCACGTTTGGTTTTATAAATTTTTTGAAAAGCTTTAGCAGCTAAGTTGTTTAAATAAAGAATTGTTTTACTTTTGGGATAATAAGTTTGTGCGTAAGACAAATCGTTTACTAAATGAATATATAAAGACGCTAATTCATCGGGATTTTTAAGTGTTTTTCCAAAAATGGCTTTTTCAAAATCTAGCCATTTTTCTTTATTTTGTTTGATAAACGCGACCTCTCTCATAGACTTTCAAATTAACAGAATAAATGGTAGAGTTACAAATAAACACTACTCAAAATGTAAATATTAATTTTACCGCAGCAAGTGTTGGTGAGCGCATACTTGCATGGGGAATAGATTGGTTAATTAAAATAGCTTATGGTATAGTGATTTACCAAATAATGTTTAAGCTGCTAACAATTGATAAATTTATTGCGGATATGGACTTTTGGTCTCAAATGGCTATTATTGCTGTATTTTACTTACCAGTCATTTTCTATTCATTGTTATTCGAATCCTTATTGGATGGACAAACTCCTGGGAAACGTATTTTAAAGATTAAAGTAGTAAAGATTGATGGTTACCAAGCTACTTTGTCTGATTTTATAATTCGTTGGATTTTTAGAATAGTCGATTTAAATATGATGAGTGGTGTTATTGCCCTAATTACTATAATTACAAGTCCTAGAAACCAGCGACTTGGTGACATGACTGCAGGTACATCTGTGATTACTTTAAAGAATAATGTAAATATTAACCACACTATTTTAGAAGACTTAAAACGGGATTATATGCCAACATACCCTAGTGTTATCATATTATCGGATAATGATGCTAGAATTATAAAGGATACTTTTAAAACAGCAAAAAAGTCTAAAGACTATAAAACACTTATAAAACTTAGGAGTAAAATTGTAGAGGTACTTGAATTAAAAGAAATTAAACATAGTACAGATGATGAGTTTATTGATGTGATTTTAAAAGATTATAACTACTACACACAAAACATGTAATGTTTTATACTATTGATATTTTAGGAACTATTGCCTTTGCCATTTCTGGTGTATTGGTGGCTATGAACAAAAAAATGGATTTGTTCGGCATATTAATTATTGCATTTGTAACTGCAGTTGGTGGAGGAACGCTACGAGATGTTTTAATTGGTCAAACACCTGTAGTTTGGATGAAGGATATGACCTTTACCTATGTTATTTTAGGTTCAGCAGTATTTGCAGTTTTAGTGAGAAATAAAATCAACTACTTAAGAACTTCCTTATTTTTATTTGACACTATTGGAATTGGACTGTACACTGTTGTTGGTGTAGAAAAGGGGATTTCTGCTGGTTTGCATCCTATAATATGTATTGCCTTAGGCACAATATCTGCTTGTTTTGGAGGTGTAATTAGAGATATTTTGTGTAATGAAATACCAGTTATTTTTAGAAAAGAAGTTTATGCTACTGCATGTATATTAGGAGGCTTAAGTTATTTTCTAATTAGAAAGCTACCATTAGAAAGTGATTTTGTATTTATTATATCTGGAGCAATAGTTATTTTAGTGCGCTTGTTGGCTGTGAAATTTAAAATTGCATTGCCAAATATTTATCGAGAAAGTTAATCACTCAATAATTTCCACCTTTCTAATATAAATATTTCGTAATGGCCAATCGGCCTCATCTGTATCGACTGCGGCAATTTTATCAACCACATCCATACCGCGGATTACCTTGCCAAAAATAGTGTAATCACCATCTAAAAATTTGGCACCACCACGTTGTTGCACGATAAAAAACTCAAAAGGAGATGCTAATTTATGTGGATTGTCAATCTCGCTACTTGGCATGCTTATAACACCTCTATCATGAGTATAGCCTTTTTTAGTATCAG
Organism: Flavobacteriaceae bacterium S0862; assembly: GCA_023015825.1. Taxonomy (GTDB): domain Bacteria; phylum Bacteroidota; class Bacteroidia; order Flavobacteriales; family Flavobacteriaceae; genus Pontimicrobium. The sequence goes on from JALKAW010000001.1 coordinate 526,408, forward strand.
TTGGTAATAAGTATCTACCAATGTCTGTTCTTTTTCGGGCAATTGCTCTATTGTCACTATTTCCAGCTTGTACTATAAAATTGTCTATGACCCTATAAAACTGTGTGTTCTCAAAATATTTTTGCTTAGTGAGAAAAATAAAATTAGCACGATGGAACTTTGTATTGTCGAACAGTAAAATATCAATTTCACCAAAATCGGTCGTCATTCTTACTTTATTCTCTTTGTTTTCTTTTTCATACTCTAAAAAGAAAAACATAGCATTTTTGTTGTCGAGTTTTGGAAATTCTCTTTCAGTGGTGTAAGGAACCGAGTCTTTCTTTTCGGTGTTAGATGTGGTTTCAATTGTAGGTTTTGCTACTTTTTTAGTTTCAGATTTTTTATCTTCACAGTTTAATAGCAATAAAAAGCATACAAGCAATAAGACTCTCATAGATGAATTTTGATGAATTTTCAGTTTCACTGTCAAAAATAAAAAATATACCATTGCCAGCCGAAGCATCACAGTTTAAAATGTCGCCACCTTTTAGAAGAGAGCTTATAGAAGAGTATAAAGAGCGAATTAAAGATGCTAAACGAGCAGGAGTGATGGCCTTATTTTATCCAGGTAATGCAATGGAGACTCATTTAGCGTTAATACTACGAAAAACCTATAGAGGTGTGCATTCGGCTCAAATTGGTTTTCCTGGAGGTAAATATGAAGCAATAGACAAAACATTAAAAGATACAGCAATTAGAGAAACTTGGGAAGAAATAGGAGTACCTAATCATCAAATACAAGTGATTAGGCAAATGACAGAGGTTTATATACCACCAAGTAATTTTTATGTGCAACCTTTTATTGGAATTGCTGCCCAAACTCCTAAATTTATAAAACAAGACGAAGAAGTTGAAGGTATTATAGAGGTGTCTTTAGCCCATTTTTTAGATGAAACTAATGTGGTAACTAAATCTGTGACAACATCTTACACAACCAAAATTGAAGTCCCTGCATTTGAGCTTAATGGACACATAGTTTGGGGAGCTACAGCTATGATGCTAAGCGAAATAAAAGATATTTTAAAAAAAGTATTATAATATTAGATGTTTTTATGTGTGCTATAATTTGTTAATTAGGATTAGTTCACGACCTAAAACAGAAAAAATATGTACGTTTGCATTCACTAACTAATAGAATCGACTAATTAATTTATGGGATTATTTAAGAAAAATCCTTTTGGGCATATAATATTCGTAAAAAAATGGTTGATTAGAATCTTAGGAGCCATTACCCACAGACGATTTAGAGGATTTAACGAATTACAAATTGAAGGTTCTGAAGTTTTAAAACGATTACCAGAAACCAATGTGCTATTTATTTCGAATCATCAAACATATTTTGCTGATGTTGTTGCCATGTTTCATGTGTTTAATGCGAGTTTAAGCGGTCGTGATGATTCTATAAAGAATGTTGGTTACTTATGGAATCCAAAGCTTAATATTTATTACGTTGCTGCGAAGGAAACCATGAAAGCTGGTTTGCTTCCTAAAATTTTGGCATATGTAGGTTCGGTTAGTATTGAGCGTACATGGAGAGCCGAAGGGCAAGATGTAAACAGACAAGTAAAAATGAGTGATATTTCCAATATTGCCAAAGCGTTGGATGATGGTTGGGTTATTACATTTCCGCAAGGAACAACAACACCTTTTAAACCAATTAGAAAAGGAACAGCACATATTATTAAGCGTTATAAGCCAACTGTAGTACCTATAGTTATTGATGGTTTTAGGCGTTCGTTTGATAAAAAGGGCTTACGCATTAAAAAGAAAAACATTCTTCAATCTATGGAAATTAAAGAGCCTTTGGATATAGATTATGAAAATGAAACAATTCCTGAAATTGTTGAGAAAATTGAATATGCTATAGAGCAACATCCATCATTTTTAAAAGTAATTCCAAAAGAAGAATTATTAGCTAAGGAAGAGCTTAATAAGAAACGAGAGTGGTAAGTGATTAGATTGAGTTACTGTTTAGATTTTTCTGACGACTCATCTTTGTTTCTTGAGAATGAAAGTAATATAAAAATTAATCCAATAAACTTAAAGTAATTTGACCAATCAAATAGAATTGTACAAAGTATTAATCCCAAACCAACAAGCAATTTTTCTTTATTTCCAATATCCATTTTTTTAAACCTCTAATTTTTTAAGTTCTCGATAATTCTTATTTAAACGTTTTAAAAGCAAGCCATAAATTAGCCAATAAAACAATAATAAAATCAATATAACTGCTGCAAGCATTAGTAATGTAACAATGATGATTCCTGCGTAAAACTTAAATAACTCTCCATTTGCAGTAGCATTTTCTATAATTGTCTGTGCTTCTGGGTCTTGATTTATAAAATAGGGTAGTAAAACACCAACACTAACTACTATGGCAATCAAGTTAAAACCAACATATTGTTTAACGGTTCTTCTAGTCTTTAATATGTTTTCCATTAATGTCGTTGCATTATCGGTAGTGTTAATCGTTCTATAATTTATATAAAACCTATAAAAAAAGTAGGCTAAAATAAGGTACGAAATGATACTCATGACAATAAAAGAGGTATTGGATTCAACATTGGCAATGTCATCACTAAATCCAGTATATTTTAGAGTAAATGAAATAGCAACCCAAAACACAAATTCTAGGATACTTATTATGAAAATCCATTTTACAATGGACGATGACTTTTTGAGTATCATCTTATAAATTTCATTATAAGACAATTTTGGGAAGTTTTTGTCTTCCTTTTTCCAGTCTTTTTTTAATAATTCTAATTCATCCATAGTATTACGGATTTAAAATAGTTCTAAGTTTTGTTTTCACGCGATTCATTTTCACTCTTGCATTTACTTCACTAATCCCCATTGTTTCACTTATTTCTCTATAATTCTTGTCTTCTAAGTACAAGAATACTAATGCTTTTTCAATATCATTTAACTGCCTTACAGCATTATATAATAGTTTTAGTTGTTGCTCTTCAGTATCGTCGTATTCTTCTGCCGAAATTTTAAACTGCACATCATTAAAATCTTGTGTACTAATTCGTCGTTTCGACTTCCTGTAGAGCGTAATTGCTGTATTTAACCCAACACGATACATCCAAGTACTAAACTTTGCATCACCACGAAATTTTGGATATGCTTTCCAAAGTTGAATGGTAATTTCTTGAAATAAATCGTTGTGTGCATCATAATCATACGTATACAGTCTGCATACTTTATGTATGATGTTTTGATGCTTCTCCAGCAATCCAACAAAACTATGTTCTAGTTCTTTGTGCAATTTGATAAGTTAGTTACTTTGTAAGTAGCTATAAGTTTCAATTTGTTACAGCTGTATTAAATTAATATTCAATAATAGGTTTATTTTTTACCAAGAAATATATTTATACATCACCCTAATTAGTCGATAGGCTTCATCCATAGATTTTGCTGTGTACTCAACAGTAGTGCCATCAATTCGTTTCATTCCTGGAATACTCATTATCACATCGGCTCTTGTAGTTGTTGAAGATTTGAATCTCACTGTTACAGGTTCAGATATATTTAAAGGTTTTGCAGATTTTAAATTTTCAAGAGCTTCAATGGTTTTGTTTTTTAGCATTTCTTTCACCTTATCTGGATGAATTAATTTTGCAGCACTTGAGCCAACTGCTGTTTTAGTAATAACGGTTCTTGTTTTAACTGTTTTAGTGAATTCTTCCGAGAATTTGTCATCACCACTTGCAAGAACCACAGGGACGTCTAGCGCTCCAGCATAAAGTGCGTTTAGCTCACCTTCGCCAACTTCAAGAGCATTTATCCATAAGCCTTTTACTGAGCCTGAACCTGTGTGAGCTAAAAACCCTCCTAAATTACCCGCTTTTGCATGGTAGCCAATAAAAATTGCGGCATCGAAACTACTGTCTAGACCTTGAACCATTCCCAAAGGTTTAATATTGCTTTGTAAATAGGATACTCTAGGATCTAATTGAAGATGTAAGAGGTTCTGCATATCTCCATGACTGTCATTTACTAAAATATCGGCATCACCAAATTCAAAAATAGCAGCTATCACTGTATTTATTTCATCAGTCATTAATTGTCTAGCTGTAGCATAATCCTTTCCAGAACTACTTGTCATTTTTGGAGTGCCAACACCTCCAATACCTTCCATATCGACGGAGATAAATATTTTTAGTTTTTTTTGAGTGTAGGCTTCAGGTGAGAAAGCAAATGCAAATATTAAAAGGATGATTTTTAAAATGTTAGAGTCGAATAATTTCATAATCAAAGAGTATTAGATGCAATTAAAATTACTTAAAAATACAATATGTATTTAAAAGGATTCATTTTGCCTTAAAACACCCAAAACAATACAGTACTGAGCTAAGGCATAGGTGCTCATAATAATTATATGCGATTGTGGCACAGTTTGGTAAAACTTATTTAAAGCAAGAGTACTATCTGACGCTACAAATAAAAGTGCACCAACAAAAACTAGCAGATGACTTAATTTGGAAACAGTCCCTTTTCTTAACCATGCAGTTATTGCCATAGACAGTATAATTAGTATATAGAATATCACAGGAATTAGCATATCTCCCAAGCCATTCCTTAAAAGATAAAATATAACTAGGGCATATATTAATAACACAACTAAAATTCCTAATATGGAATTATCTTTATTTCTTTTATCTAGAAATACCTTGATATACATTATATGTGCTATTAAAAAAGCAATTAAGCCACCTATAAAATAGTTTGGAGAAGAATCAACGAACATTAATAAAACATCACCAGTTAAAGAAAAAGTAAGACCAAGAGTCATAAACAATTTTATGGTTGAGGTTAAGTGTTTACTCTGTGTTAAGAAAAAGATAATAAGAGATAATAATATTAATGGTTTAGGTGAAAATCTAACTGAAAGAATCTCTAATGTACTTTCAGAAAAAAGCTCTAACAATACTATTATTAGAAAAATGAGCGTGAAGATTTTTTCAGCCTTGGTAAAACGCATCTCGGTGGTTTTTTTCAAATATATTCAATTCATCATTAAAATTTTACAGTTCAGTCATTTTAAGTTTCGTTGGCATTGCTAATGCCGCAATTTTGTCTCATCAATTAAAAACGAACAATTAGATATAAGATGAGAACACTAATCACCTCACTATTAATTTTACTAAGTTTAAGTTTATCTGCTCAATCTGTTATTAGCGGAAAGGTCACCAATAATAAGGGTGTCCCAATCGAAGGTGCCAATGTATACCTTGAAGGTACTTACGATGGAACCACTACAGATAAAGAAGGGAAATTTAGTTTCACTACTGCTGAAACTGGTTCGCAAACCTTAATAGTGTCATTTATTTCTTATGAAAAATTTACAATGATAGGCGACATATCATACATGAAAAATATTGATATTAAACTTCGTGAGGATGTTAGTGCTCTTGATGCTGTAGTATTGTCTGCAGGAACTTTTGAAGCTGGAGATAACAGTAAAGTCAATGCACTAAAACCATTAGATGTAGTCACTACAGCAAGTGCATTAGGTGATTTTGTAGGGGCTTTACAAACCTTACCGGGAACAGCAACCGTTGCCGAAGATGGTCGTTTGTTTGTGCGCGGTGGAGAAGCTGAAGAAACTCAAATTTTTATCGATGGTATTCGCGTGTTTACACCTTATTCTCCAACAACCAATAACACACCAACAAGAGGTCGTTATTCACCATTTTTATTTGATGGAATTACGTTCTCAACTGGTGGATATTCAGCAGAATATGGTCAAGCCTTATCGTCTGTATTGCTTTTAAATACTATTGACGAGCCAGATCAAGAGAAAACAGATATTGGTATTATGACGGTTGGTGGTACGCTTGGAAACACTCAGAAATGGGATAAAACCTCGTTGAGTATTAATGCCTCATATATTAATTTAGCACCTTATATTGGTTTGTTTCCAGATAGAAACGATTGGGGAAAACCTTATGAAGGGCTTGCTGGCGAAACTGTTTTTAGACAGAAGTTTGACAACGGTTTGTTAAAGCTTTACGCTGCTTTTGATACGTCTAATTTTGAATTAACTCAAGAAGATATTAATTATGATGAAGGTGTGTATTTTAAAATAAAAAATAACAACCTTTATGTTAATAGCTCATACCAAGGCATGCTTAACGATACATGGACTGTTTTTGGAGGTATGAGTTATACGTACGCCGATGAAAATATTAATATTATTGATAGCGATATTCGTGACCAAGAGCACTCAGCACATTTTAAATTCAAACTAAAAAACAGAGTTAGTAATCGACTTAAATTATATTTTGGAAGTGAATATTTCACAACAAATTTTAGTGAGGAGTATGCTTCTGATTTTGTTGCAAAAACAGATTACGGATTTAACAACAACGTTTTTGCAAGTTATGCTGAAGCTGATATTATTTTCTCAAAAGCATTTGCTATAAAAGTAGGATTGCGAGCAGAACACACATCTTTATTTAATGAGTTTACCATATCTCCACGAGTATCCTTGGCTTATAAAACATCACCGAAAAGTCAAGTGTCTTTTGCTTATGGAAACTTTTATCAAAATCCGCAGAGCAATGTGTTGAAGTTCACTAAAAATATTGAATCACAACAAACAGATCATTATATATTAAACTACCAGTTCAATTCCGAAGGACGTATTTTTAGAGCTGAAGCTTACTATAAAGATTATGATAATTTGTTAAAGTATGATGATGAGTTTATCGATTTTGATACCAATTTTTCAAACGATGGTTATGGTTTTGCTAATGGGATTGACTTATTTTGGAGAGATAATAAAAGTATTAAAAGCACCGATTATTGGGTGAGTTACTCTTATTTAGATTCTGAGAGAGATTATCGCAATTATCCAACTAAAGCACAGCCAAACTTTGCAAATACACACAACCTATCGGTTGTTGGAAAATACTTTATAGAAGATTGGAAAAGTCAAGTAGGTTTTAGTTATGCCTATGGTTCAGGACGTACCTACACCAACCCAAATATGGATGGGTTTTTAAACCAAAAAACAAAAGCTTATAATAACTTAAGCTTAAATTGGGCTTACTTGCTGAGCTCGCAAAAAATACTTTATTTCTCTATAAACAACGTAACAGGTTTTAAAAATGTAAACGGTTACCAATATGCAAACATACCAGATATTAATGGCAATTTTGCTAGTAGAGCCTTAAAACCTGCTGCTGACCAGTTCTTTTTTGTTGGCTTCTTTTGGACGATTAGTGAGGATAATACGAGTAACCAGTTGGATAAGTTATAAAAGACTTTCGTTTAACGGTTCTCAGCTAAGAAGTCGTAAGGACTTTTTAATGAGATTGTGTTTTAAAGTTAAGAATGATTTTCTACCATGATTTAACTTTCGAGGCATAACCCCTTATGCTTTTTAGGTGGTGTTATACGTGTACTAGCCATTGTAGCACAGATTAGGAGCAATTAAATTTTACAGTTTATCTTATTCAAATAATTCAGCATAACGTTCAAGACTATCCATTCTATGGATTATAACTTTTACTGAATCATTCTTTGTTCTTCCGTTAAGACTTGACGAAGTTAGTAAAACTATTAGCAGTGTGATTAAAGTTTTCATAAGTGAAAAGGTTTATTCAAATGTAGATGAGTTGATGCTGAGAAACATACCCACAAAGGAGGATATTCTGAAAGGAACCTTTACAGCGCTGATGTAAAAAAAAACGGTCTAAACTGACTCAAAAGTCGGTTCTAAAAGAGTTCGGATCGTTCAATAAAACGCTCTTATAGGTCAATGATTATAGGGTGTTTTGCTTTTCAGCAGAACCAAAGGTTGAGAATTTGATCATTTATATATCTTTACCTGAAAGAATATCCTCCTTTGTGGGTAAATCTCTTTTTTATATCTTGTTGGATATTTGAATGAACAAATTAAATAATGCTTCTATTTATTGTAGAGAAGCATAACTTAAAACAAATAAATAATCAAAATTTTGCCCTATGAGTTTTACAAAGCTCATTTTTTTAAATTTTTGTTTGCTTTTCGCCATCGCGAGCCATGGACAAGAAGGCATTATTTTTTCTGATATCACTCTGGATAAAGCCTTGGAGTTGAGCGCAGATCAAAATAAACCAGTTTTTTTATTTGCTACTTGGAAGGGGTGTGGTTTGTGCGAGCATCTAGTTTCAAAAGAATTCTCGAATAATGAACTGGGAAAATATTACAATAATAAATTTATTAATATCCGAGTAGATTACGACACTGATCAATTTAAAAAAGTTACCGATAAATATGGAGAGATAAAAGATTTCCCGGCAGTGTTGTATATAAATACAGATGGATCGCTTCTTACGACAAAAATTGGATATGTTAGTTACACAGAGTACTTATCGATTGGGAAACAAATATATGGAGAAGAAGAGATTGTGAACACTAAAATACCACCTCCTTCCATCAATGAATTTGTTAGTTGGAGTAAGTTGAACGATTCTGAATTGAGTCAAAGAATGTCTGAAATGGAAATGAAGGATAAATCGACCGAAGAATGTTTAAAATTTACTCCAAATGGAGAAGACGAAATTTTTTATACCATTGAAAGATGTTCCAATAATTCTATGACCATAGATTACGGTGTAAAAGTGAAAAAAGGATCCTCAACTTACCAGAAATTCACAACCAATGTTGCTGAGTTTTTCAACGAATTAAAACCACATTATAGTGAGAAAAAATCATTAATGGGTCAAGAAGTTAATTACTATAAGTTTGTGAAAAATGGAACACACTATCTTCTTTATGTGCTCGACTGGCCTCCTATTTATTGTCCTGAAACTAGTATTTGTGGAGGAAAAAAAATATTCCTTAAATGGGAATAACACATTTATAGGTGAAAGAAAATGAATTTGTATTTAGTATAAGCTCTCGCCAGTTTATTGCAATGTGTCTGATTTTTCCAGTTCTTACAAGTTTGATTCGATTGTTCATCGTGCAACAATAAGACAAGATAGAGGTTAGTGAGATCAAAACTATTGCAACGTGGTTTTTCATGTGTTATTTATGATTACGTTTAACTTTTAATGTGTATTGGTTCGTTTTAATGACTTATACACAACGTTAAACGAAGTTAGCTTTTAAAAATAACAAAATCAATACGTAAAACTACGTATGCAGTGTTTGTTTTTTACATACCGCCTTTTAGTTGATTTCTTCTCTTGATAATCAAAATTAAATTATTATGACGATGCCCACAAAATCCAAGGTGTTGCAAGTAAAAAGATTATTACATTCAATACTGTAACGACAGCACCTTGTTTATAGATGTCTCTTGAGGGTAAAAAGCCACTTCCGACAAATAAAACATTGGAACTGGAAGCCTGAGGTGTAATTGCAGCAAATAAATTCGTGGCGAACGAGAGCATAAAAGCCATTAAGGCTGCTGGTACTCCAGCATTGACAGCCACTTGTAAAAAAACAGCATACAAAGCCAGCAAATGTGCTGTCTGACTGACAAATAAATAGTGTATGATTATATAAAGCACTGTCAACAGAACGTAAACAGTAACCCAACTATATTCACTAATGTAGGTAGCTAACTGTGCACCCATAATCTTCATAAATCCCATTTCATTTAATGCAGTACTCATCATGTATAAAATAGCAAACCAAATATAGGTTTCGAGGGCATCTCCACCACCTTGTCGGATGTCTTCTATAGTATAAACGTTTGCCAATATTAGAATCGATAAACCCAAAAAAGCAACAATAGCCAAATTGATATCTAAAACTGGGGAAAAAGCCCAAAGGAGTATCATGCCAACAAATGTACTTCCCATAATCCATTCCTGCCTGCTCATTGGACCCATTTCTAGTAATCCTTTCCTTGCTATTTTTGGTGCTTCAGGAGTGTATTTGTTTCCAGGTGGAAATAGTTTATATAATACGTAGGGAATGGCAATAAGGGCTACAATACATGGAACCGAAGCTACGAAAAGCCAATTTCCAAAATTTATGTCTACACCAAATTGAGCAGCAATTCCAACGCCTACAGGATTGGCAGCCATTCCAGTTAACCATAAAGCAGAACTTATCGTTTGACCTGCTATGTAAGTCATCATGAGATAAGTTCCTGTTCGCTTTCTTCCTTCAGGTGTGGGCAGTGATCCAGTGTCTAAGGACAAAGCATGGGTTATAGGATACATAATTCCAGAGCGAGCCGTGTTGCTAGGGATAGAAGGACCAAGAATGGTATCAGTAACCACAAGACAATAGCCAAGGTTTAATGTAGACTTTCCAAACCGCCTAATGAGCAGAAAAGCAATCCGCCTTCCCAATCCAGATTTAATAACTCCTTTTGCGACCAAAAAAGCAGCCAATATTAGAAGAATAAAACTTTCAGAAAAACCAGAAAAAGCTTTTTCGGGTATAAGGACTCGCAATAGGACAACGGCTACTAAGGCAATTACTGATGCCGTAAAAATTGAAAGAGCTTCAAGTAAAACGCCTAGGATAGCTGTAATAAAGATGGTAAACAAATGCCATGCATCTGGAGTAATATCCCAAGGAATGGGAAGATGCCAGATTATTATACCAAATGCTAGTGTAATAATTCTTTTTATCCAACGTAATTTCTGATAGTTATGTGATAGTTCTTCCACTTCTGTTGAGCTTATTTGGTTTAACTAAATCCCAAATTTTAATTAATTGGCTTATTATTTTATTATAATTTTTTTGTTAAAGCTCATGTCCTTTTTAAAGGGTTTCTAGGATCTACAACTTAAATGATTAGAGCATCATTTAAGTGATTAATATCCTAACTTAACGAAGGTCGCCTTTTTTTGTAACAAATTCAAGCTAGTTTATTGATTTATTGGAAATAGCACACTAAGGATATACACCATAAAAAAGACTCTAAATAATATAAAAAATAACATCGCAGTTAGTACTTTTAATAAACGTTTTAAGAATTTCTCATTATTAAAGAAACTCATGTTACTCCATATAACATAAGACATAGTCACTAAAATAATTACAGGAACTGGTATGTTATTTCCAGTGATTCCATAAAAAACAGTAATTGCAAATAAGGTAAGGATAAGACCTGTAGAAAAATAGTAGAAGTTGACTGTTAAAAGCTCCGTAAAATTGTATTTAAGTTTTTTAAATAGTACTAAAAAAGCCGCTGGATAAATTAGTATCATAGAAAGATTATGAATCAATGAATATTGCGTAGCTAAAATATGATTCCAATTTGCCATACTATTATTAACATTTTCGGATAGAAAAGGGAAACTTATAAAATCTGGTTGCTCTGTAAGTTCAGGGTTTAAAAACCAATAATCCATAAATGCTTGTATAGCAACTGCAATGATGAGGTATCTTACAGGGTTTGTAAACCGTTTTCTTTGTCCAGAAACAAAGGCTCTACCAACTATTCCTGGTTTGATAATTAAATTCCAAAACGTGTAAAATAAACCTTTGTGAATGTTAAAGGCGTTGTCTACAAAGTCGTTTACAATGTCTTTAAATTTCAACCTTTTGTTTGCAATGACTCTTTGTCCACAGTTGGAACAATAGCTATCAGAGAATTGGTTATTGCAGTTTTTACAGATTGAATTTTTCACTTATTATATATGTAATTTGAAGAATTTAATCATGATTATTCTTTAATTTCGGCTTCTATCAAATCTAATATTTCTTGAATTCTGTTCCGTAAAGCCTCTGATTGCAGATTTGCAGCTTTATTTAAAGTAATAGCGCTTCCAAGCATAGCCTCTAACTTTCTATTGGTTAATATTTCATCCAAAGGAGCAGCGAGTTTCGAGGTTCCAATTTCTATTTTGTATAAATCCTCGTTATTATCTAATAGCCACAGATGTTTAGAATCGTTCATAAAACTATGTGAGACATCTCTACCCAAACCTAATTCTGCTAAAATTAAACGAAATTCACCATTTACAGTCTTAGACCATGTCACTTCAATTTCTTGGACTCCAACGACATCTGACGACCAATTTGAAAGCAAGCGTTTTAATTTGTGGTTGCTAATTAGAATTAAATTACCTGAACTGGTTAAATCATTTTGTATAGGATCGTATGTTGGATCATGGAAAGTGTTAGCAATGTCTTTAACAAGACTGTCACGAATAACTTCAATGGGTTGGTCAAAAGCTTTTAATAATTTAATTGCCGAAAGAACTATGTTGTCTCTAGTCGCCATTTTTTCTTCTAATTGTATAAGATTGCCTTGATAATCTTCTTGCAGTTGTTTAAGGACAACTTGTTCTTTTATTCGGTCCTTTCTTTGTTCATTCCAATTATTTACTTGTAATGCAAGGAGGATACCAACCATAACAAGTAGTATTTCGCCAATGGCATATTTAAAGTATTTGCCCATTTTATTTTCACTCATATAGTTATATCTAATTCGTCTAAAAAACTTAATCATATTTTTAGTTTCTATTTTTTCCGCAAGCGTCTATCTTCACCAAATGTCTACAGGACATTCGATTTTGTTTCACAAAATTCTGTTTTTATAATCTAAAGAATTTAATCATCAATTTCAGTTTCAGACAGTTCAATAATTCGGTTAATTGTATTAAGAACTAAATCCATCTCACCCGTTTCACTACCTAAAATTTCTTTAAGATCAAAATGTCTGTCACGTACATAATTTTCAAATTCCAAAGTTTCAAGAAAACGAATATCTATTCGTTGGTCATTAAAAAAGTCTTTATAATTATTCCAACCAAAAACCATGTGTTTTTTTTCATAAGGTTTTAAGTGGTTTTTATAATTAGATACAGCTAATATTTCTTCTTCTTGATAATCTTTAAGGATATCATTCCAACTTATTAGTGTTTTACGTAAATCATTATTTGAGATAAGATCATATGAGGAACTGCTCGATAACGCATTTGTAATACCTTCTGATGGATTAAATGTGTAATACCAACGCATATAATGGCTATGTAAACCTAAAGAGTCAAAATTAATTGTTTTTACATCAATTGGAAATTTTGATATTATGTATTCTGCTGAATTTAATGCCCTTTTGTGATAATATCGCGCCGAATCAAATTCAATTTTGTTCTGTTTAAATTCAGTATTTAATTCTTTTAAAAGCAACTTTTCTTTGTTTCTTGCAATTCGGTTTTCATTCCAATTGTTAATACTCAAGGCAATAAGAATTCCAATGACCACTAAAACTATTTCGCCAATAGCGTATTTTAGGTATTTACTTGTTTTGTTTTGTTCCATGAGGTCGTATCGTATTTTTCTGAAGAATTTAATCATTGATTAGTTGTTAATTAACGCTATTGGCTTCTAAATTGGCATTGATAATATCGAGTGTTTCTACAAAAAAAGTTCTCAGTTCAGATTCATTTAGATTAACAAAGTCATTATTCAATTTATGGATTGCAATATAATTTTCAAATTGAAGTAAATCAATTTCTTCATATTTAGCTTTAAAAGGAGATTCCGTTAATTTTTTTGTTTTGTACGTGTCAGACCAACTTGAAAAATCCATATACTGATCTTGGTTAGCTTGTGCAAAGTATTTGCTTATGTATGGAGTAATTTGATTCATGTAATAATCCGCACGGATTTTATAATCTTCCTCAGCATTTTCCAATATACCTGAAAAACTTGTTAACCTGTCTCGAAGCTCTGAATCATTAATAATTGATAATTTTCCGGAGCTAATTACTTCATCAATGAGTCCTGATTGCGCATCAAAAGAACCAAACATATAGGCTAAATATAAAAGGCTATCAACATAGCGCGTATTAGAGAAAGGGTTCTCGCCACGAATTAAATAAATGAGGTCACTTGTAGATTTTACAGCCGCAGTGTTTAATTTTATGTTTCTGTTAAGTTCAGAGAGATTAGCTTCAAACTCTTGTTTTAAACCACTAAGTATTCTATTTTCTTCGCCTCGGTTATCGAGATCTTCTTTCCAATTGTTAAGAGAAAGCGCTATTAAAATACCAATTACTACAAGGATTATTTCACCAATAGCGTATTTAAGGTATTTACCCGTTTTGTTTTGTTCCATGAGGTTGTATCTAATTCGTCTAAAAAATTTAATCATTGGTTATTTCATTTTCAATTAACGCTATAATTTCCTCAATGCGCTTACGTAAAACATCTGATTGCACATTTGCCCAACTGTTAATAGTATAGCATCTTGTTAAATGATCTTCTAGATCTGGATGATTTAAAAGCGCGTTGAAATCTTCTTTATGGTTAGATACTCCAATATCATCTTTAGAATAGGCTTCATTATTTTCTCCTATTTTAAGAGAATATAAACCTAAAATATTAGCTTTATAGGCGTTGCTTCGGATGGTTCTTAATTGATAATGTTTAATTAAAAAGGGAAAATATTGTTCATTTCTGTATTTTTTCCAAATGGTTTCATCTTCAATAACATCATTAATTTCTGAAGACCAACGCGAAAGAGCATGCTTTAAATTGGTGTTTTTAATTAGATTTAATTCTCCAGAACTTGCTAAATCATTAATAATTGGATCGAATGTAGCGTAAGGCATTGTTTTGGCAATATGAATATCGATACTGTCTTTGTCTCTTAAATTTGGATCGTCAATATATTTAAACAGCTGTTTAGAAGAATTCATGAAGTCCTTTCTAAAAGAAATTTTCTGATCTAATTGTTTTAAATTACTATTAAAATCGGTTAACAATTGTTTTAATAAGATTGTTTCTTGTGCTCTTTCTTTTCGACTTTCATTCCAATTATTAACTTGTAAGGCTAGAAGGATCCCAACCATAACAAGAATAATTTCACCAATGGCATATTTAAGGTATTTGCCTGTTTTGTTTTCACTCATAAGGTTGTATCTGATTTTCCGAAAGAATTTAATCATATTTTTTAGGATCTGATAGTTGAATTATTTTATCTAATGTCTCTACAAGGACTTTTAGTTCACCACTAGTATTTAAAATTTGATCGAGTAAATCGTAATTATTATGTATTAAGTAGTCAAATTCCACACTCAGTAAGGCATTAAGATCATTTCGAGAATCCTTATTAAAATTTAAATTCCATGTAAAATGTTTAGAGAAAAAAACCTCATATTGATTTACAGCAAAGTCTTTGGCAAATTTCTCTTCTTCTTGGTAATCTTTTACCAAATCGTTCCAAGAGATTAATAGATTGCTTAGTTCGTCGTTACTAATTATATCAAAAGAAGATGTATTTATTAGCGCATTAATACTTGTTTGAGAAGGATTGAAAGTATATCCTCCAAATGAGTTCCACATATAATGAGATAATGAATCTAAAACTCCTGGTTGAGGTATTGATGTTAAAGGGAAAAGATTGATGATTTTAGCAGTATTACTATGTGCGTCTTGATGCGTTTTAACAACTCTTTCTAATTGAATTTTGTTTGCCTTAAACTCCTCATGAATATTTGCTAAAATGGTTGCTTCTTTATTGGAATTAATGCGATCTATATTCCAATTATTAACTTGTAAGGCTAGAAGGATACCAATCATAACAAGTATAATCTCTCCAATAGCATACTTAAGGTATTTACCTGTTTTACCTGTTTCCATAAGATTGTAGCGTATTTTACTAAAGAATTTAATCATTGGTATTAGTGGTTGACGTTAGTTTTATTATTTCATCAGCCAAGTTAATTGCGTCAGAATTTCTTTTTAGGCATTGGTTAATAAGGTATATATGATTTTCTAAAAGGTTTTCAAATTCTAGATCAGTTAAAATATGTCTATGGTTTGTAGGTAATTTTCCTTTTGTTGCCCAACTTGCATTGTCAATTACGCCGCCGTCTCGCCAAGAAATATATTTGTTTAGATAAGGTACAAGATCTCGCCAAACAAAATCATCTAATTTCTTGTCTCTTGCAGATATGGTGTAGACTAAACTTTTCCAATCTTCTAATTTATTTGAAAGCTCAGAGCTATTAAGTGACGTTAATTTTCCAGATTGTATAATATCATTAATCGCATTATTTGAAGGTAAATAATCGGTACTAGGAAATATGTCATTTAATAAAGAATCAATCCTTTTTGTGCTTATATTATCTAAATTATCTAACCCAATATGACTCATTAATTCTATAGCTCTTTTTTCAGCAAGATCATATACATTGAAAAATTTTAGAAATTGTTGTTTATTCTGTATGAACTCGGCATTGAGGTTAGCAACAATTTTATTTCGTTCAATGGTATCTATTCTTTGTTGATTCCAACTATTAATCTGCAATGCAATGAGAATACCAATTACAACTAACGCAATCTCACCAATAGCGTATTTAAAGTATTTGCCTGTTTTGTTTTCCATAAGGAGTGATTTTCGAATATGTCTAAAAAATTTAATCATAGACTATTCTTTCTTAATATCTGGTTGGCCTTTCACGTTAAACTCAAAAATATCATTACGCGCATAATGCCCAATTACATCAAAGTCTAGCTTACTTCTTTTAATATCTTCTAAATCTAACTCAGTCACCAACACGCCAGCTTCATTAAATAAAGGACCTTCGATGATTTTACCTAGCGGAGACACAATTACGGATCCTCCTGGACAAAAGTTTTCTTGTTGGTTAGCTACTTCATTTTTATACTTGTCTGGATACATTGACGTGGTCATGTATTGATTACAACCTATAACAAAACAACGACCTTCTAAGGCAATTTGCTGCATGGTGGCTGTCCATTGCTCACGCGAGTCTGCTGTTGGTGCAATATAAATTTCTACACCTTTTAAATACATGCTCATTCGTGCTAATGGCATATAGTTTTCCCAGCAAATAAGTCCTCCAAGTTTTCCTATTTTGGTGTCAAATGTTGTTAATGTTTCGGCTCCAGCTTCAGCCCAAACTAAGCGTTCGGTTCCAGTTGGTTTTATTTTTCGGTGCACACCTAATAAACCCTCAGTAGGAGAGAGGTACAACATAGAGCAATACAAACTGCCATTGGTTTGTTGTTTTTCGGTTACACCAATAACAATATAAATGTTCTGCTCTTTGGATAAGGTTTCCAATCGAGTAAGATCGTTACTCTCAAGATCAAAACTATTATTATAATAATCGGCATAATGTTGTCTACCTTCTTCTGTGCGGCTTCCAATGGTTGCACCAAAAGAAAATCCACGAGGATAGCCAGGAATAAACGATTCAGGGAATACAATTAAATCGCAGCCTTGTTCTGCGTACTTCTTAGTGATAGACTCAACTTTTTGCAGTGTTTTTTCTTTATCGAAAAACACAGGTGCATCTTGAACTACAGCAACTTTTATTATCATTTGTATTATTGACGTTTTATCATTCTAGAAGAAATAATTCGCACATCTTTAATAGGTTTATCACGATCATTTGTTGATACTGCTGCAATGCTATCTACTACATCCATGCCTTGAACAACTTCACCAAAGACAGTATAGTTTCGGTCTAAGTGAGCTGCACCACCAATAGTTTTATAGGCTTCACGATGTGCATCTGGATATGTATATTTAGTCATAGAAGCTTCTTCTATTTCGGTTAAAGAGTCTAACTCTTTTTTTATTTGATTGTAAGCATCAATTTTTGTTGAATCCCAATTTTTAAAAAGATTTTGAAGTTCATCTAACTTACTTTTATGCTCAACCTTTTTAATTACTTTGTTGTAAGCCAGCCAATTATTAATTCTACCTTCTGCAACTTTTAGAGTACTATCATTATAAACACGGCCTTGAACTATTGTAAATTGAGTGCTACTAGATGCCTGTTCTGGATTATTGTCATCACCTTCGCGAGCAGCATTGAGGGAACCACGTTTATGAAAAAGATTATCAGTTACTTCTGCTGGAATTCGATAAGGCAAATCACTTGCTCCTAAATCTTTATCTGAATTAGCATTTTTACTTTCTGGATCACCCGTTTGAATAATGAAGTTTTCAATGACACGATGAAAAAGCAAACTATCGTAAAACTTTTGGTTAACAAGTTTGATAAAATTGTTTCTATGTTTTGGTGTGTCATCAGATAGACGCATCACAATAGTTCCTAGATCTGTAACCATCTCCACATCTTTAGAGAGGTCACTTTTCATAACGCCTTCTTCAATTTGTTTATCACAACCTAGGAGAATAAATAGAAAACAACCAGTAATAAGTTTTTGATATAATTTCATAATATTAATCTTGAATTTCAACAATCATTTCAATTTCAACCGCAATGTTTCTTGGCAAAGAACCCATACCAACAGCAGCACGTGCATGTTTTGCTCGCTCGCCAAATACGTCTACCATCAAATCTGAAAAGCCATTAATAACTTCTGGATGATTTGTAAATGAGCTATCAGCATTCACCATACCTAACACTTTTACAATGCGCACCACTTTGTTGAGGTCACCTAGTTCATGTTTTAATACAGATAGTTGAGCTATGGCAGTTAGCCTTGCAGCTTCGTAGCCTTCTTCAATTGATAAGTCTACACCAACTTTTCCAGTTATATATCCACCTTCTGGTTTTGTTGGACCTTTCCCTGCCATAAACATTAAGTTACCAGTTTTAACAGCATTTACATAGTTTGCAACTGGTGGAGGTGCATCTTTTAAAGTAATATTTAATTCTGCCAAGCGTTCTTCTACATCGTAATCATATAAAGTTTCTGGCGCTTCTATTTCTGGTGTATTTTGATTGCATGCAGATAAAATTATCATACACAAAATGAGTAATCGTTTCATAATTTAAGAGATAAAAAAACCTGCTCAAGTTTTAATTGAGCAGGCTTGTAATAATAATTAGTTGTACTTTAAATTTGTAGCCTTACGAGGTAGTTTTTCATCACGTTGTGATGTTTGCCAAATAAAATAAGCAATAATTGTAGCTGCTTGCTTTAAATCGTCTGCCACGAGATGATCAAAATTATCCATATTCGAATGGTGTGTTTTTGTAGAATAGGATATTGGTTCTTGTATAAATTGGAATCCAGGAATTCCTGCTGCATCAAAAGCCAAATGGTCTGTTCCACCAGTATTGCCCAAACTTAAAGTAGACGCACCCATTTCATGGAAAGGTTTTAACCACTCTCTAAAAATTGGAGATACTCCTTGATTGCCTTGCAAATAAACACCTCTTAATTTTCCAGTTCCATTATCCATATTAAAATAACCGGAGATATTTTTTTGTGCAGGTTTTAACGAAGCAATACTTCTACTATTTTGACCTGCATTGGCGAATTCCTGCGCAATGTAATTTCGTGAACCATGTAAGCCCTGTTCTTCACCTGACCAGAGGGCAATTCTTAAGGTTCGTCTTGGTTTTATGCCAGTTTCCTTAATGGTTTCAATAAGTATCCTAGCAACTTCCATCATAACTGCCGATCCAGACCCATTATCTGTCGCTCCAGTTCCTGCATGCCAAGAATCGTAATGTGCACCAAACATCACTACTTCATCTTTTAAATCGGTTCCTGGAATCTCTGCTATTACGTTGTTTTCCATGCCGTTAGGATTCGTATATTTAGATTGATTATCTAGACTCAAGGTTACAGGAAGTCCCTTTTCTAGCATTCTAAAAATACGATTGTAATGCTCAATTGCTACTGTTATTTGTGGAACTACATATTTACCATTATCGCGAGCGCTTCCTTCTGCAGTTCTAGCTCCTGACACAAATACAGTTCCTAAATCTCCTTTGCGACTTCTATCCAGTACTGCTAATGGTTTTTCGCTTTCAAGAAGCTTCCATGTGGCAGCTCTAAGTTCTGCAGCAGAAGCATTACCTCCAAATCGTCTACCACCTTGTCTAGGGACTGGTTGTGTTGCATTTGCTAAACTTAAAAGGCTCTCTGCATCATGACGTTTCGCTGTAGGCTCAAAGGCTTCGTTTACTTCACGGATACCCTCAATCATTACAAATTTCCCAGATAGTTTTCCTTTATAATTATTAAGTTCATCGAGGTTTGTTGCATTTAAATAAATAACCTCTCCAGATCCTTTGGACGACGACGACCAAGCTTTTGGATAGGCAATTATTGGCCAATAGGTTGGTGACTCGGCATGCATCTCAAAATGAGTCATATCCCAACCACGACCAAATGGTCCCCATTGTTGTAAGTGGGAATTTTTCATTCCCATATCTGTTAGCTTGTTTTTTGCCCAATCGTTGGCATTTTTTAATCCTGTAGATCCAGTAAGTCGCTGTCCAAGTACATCGGTAATATAACTTGCAATATCCATAACTTGGCTATTCTCTAAGCCATGTTTTTTAATTACATCTGCTATGTCTTTATCGGTAGTGGTAGCATTTTGTGCTGTAAGAGTAAGTGATAAGCTTACAAATACAAATAGTGAAAAAAAATGTTTCATTTTGTGGTTGGTTTTTAGTTGTTTACTAAAATAGTAGAATTAAAGTTACCCATCAACTTTTTTTAAGTATTTAATATTCAGTTGTTAACTGATTTTTGTCATGTTTTTTGATATTAGATAATCGTAATTTCATACTTATATTATAATTATTAAAACTAAGAGTCATGCAAGTAAAGAAAAACCCAGAAGTGGATGTAAATAGAAATAGCGGTTTATATTTCGCTATAGGACTTTGTTTGATGTTATTAACTACTAATGGACTGCTTAATTATAAGACCTACGACAAACAAGATATTGCACTAGAAATTCTTCAAATGGGAGAGTTAGAAGTAGAAGAAGATATTCCAATAGTAGATGTTAATATTCCACCTCCACCACCTCCACCACAAGCTGCGCCAGAGATAATTACAATCGTTGAAGATGTTGAAGAAGTAGAGGAAACTGTTATAGAAAGTACTGAAACAAGTATGGAAGAGGCTATTGAAGAACGCGTTGATGTAAGCGATGTTGATGTTGATGAAATAGAAGAAGATGTTAGTGTGCCTTTTTCAGTAGTTGAAAAAGTTCCAATTTGGCCTGGGTGTACTGGAAATAATAATGCCGAATTAAAAAAGTGCTTTCAAGATCAAATGGTTAAGCATGTAAATAAGAATTTTAAATACCCACAACAAGCACTAGAATTACAAATTAGAGGTAAAGTATTTGTTATGTTTGTAATTGACTCAAAAGGATATGTTGCAGATGTTCAAGTACGAGGACCTGATAAAATTTTAGAAAGAGAAGCTTCTAGAATCATTGGATTAATGCCAAAAATGGAACCTGGTAAGCAGCGAGGGAAACCAGTAACTATCCCTTACAGTCTTCCAATTAATTTTGTATTGGCTGATTAAGAAGTGATATAGTTTCTCCAGCCAAGACTTTAACAGGCAATTGGTTTTGTCTAGGAGGATATAAACAGGTTGTAAACTCACTAAAAGCACACGGCGGATTATAAAGTTTGTTAAAATCAATCTTTACTAATCCGTTTTGTTTTGGTAGATCTAAATAGAAATATCTACCACCTCCATATGTTGTATCTCCATTTGTAATATCACCTACCATTGTAAAACCATCTGCGCCAACTTCAAGCATATAAGTTTCGTTTTGATAGTTAAAACTTACTTTTCCAATAAAGTTTATACTTCGTTTGCCATCAACTTTTGCTTTTACAACTTCAGATTTTTCTTTGTCGTAATAGCTAAACTCACCTTCAAGAATAAAGTTGCTATTTAGGTCAAATTTTTCAAATCCTTTAAATGCTTCTATACCTGGATTTTTTGAATCCCAAACTCTTAGGTATTGTTGGTTGGATCTTGTTATGATTTGCCAACTTAATCTATCATGATAGAGTTTTAAAGAACTTCCATATTGGTTTAATGCTAATGGTGTTTTTGTTATAATGGAATCTCCTTTCGTTTTTATTATTACATCTTGATTAGCAACTAAGCTTAAAGAATCTCCTTTCATTATCATGTTTCCAATGGTTTCAGGTAGAGCATCAATTTTTAGAACAAGGCTATTTTTTTCGTTTTTTCCAAAAGTATTTTCCCCAGTATCTAATTTATATAAAGCAATTAATTGTAAATAATCTCCTTTTCGCTCTTCCATTTTAGTATCAAAAAAGGTTTTTATTTCTGAACGATAATTATCGTCTATAACAAACCTGTTGTCGTTATTTTTACAGCTCGTAAGAACTATTACTATTATCAAAACTTGAAGGATTCTCATTGAGATATATTTAGATTAGAAAGTTAAAGAATTTTCAATTAAGGATTTTAATTTATTTGATTTGATTAAAATTATGTTCATATTCGTAACTTTATGCAAAGTATATCGTCTTATTAATATTAATTTATATCGAAATAAAGTCGTTAAATGAAATTATTTGTAAAGGAAGTTGTCAATTCGATGAAGTACATTGGAGCTATTGCGCCTAGTTCTAAATACTTAGCAAATAACATTATTAAGCATATAGATTTTGATGAAAACCAAATTATTTTAGAGTTTGGCTGTGGAAATGGAGCAATTACTAAACGAATTTTAAAGCAAATGTCAACTTGTTCAAGGTTAATTTCATTAGAAATTAATGACCCTTTTATGAAGCATTGTCAAGATAAATTTAAGGTGTATAATAATTTTGAAATTTATAATCACTCAGCTATTGACTTTGATTTGCTTTTAAATGAGTTAGAAATTGAAAAAGTAGATTATTTGGTTTCTAGCTTACCACTTGCTATTTTGCCAAAAGCAGATTTAGATATCTTATTTAAGAAAATACCACAATACTTAATTAATGATGGTAGTTTTGTGCAATACCAATACAGTTTGAATAAATACAAGTTTCTAAAAACTGTTTTCGACTCAGTAAAACTTGGTTTCACTCCAATAAATTTACCTCCAGCGTTTATTTATAGGTGCTCTTAATACTACTTTCTATTGTTTACGTTTTGCGGTAAATGTTCCATTTGGCTGTATAAAGTTTGCCTCAATAATATTACCATTATCATCTTCAATAAACTCTACTTTAAAGCCATCAAGAATTTTTAAGCTAAATTTATGTTTAGCAAGTGCCAATAATTCGTATTCTGGCTGACCAGCTACGAACATATAAAGTACATTTTTATTTTTAATATAAATTTTTATTGTTGTACCTGCTAATTCATACTCACCTATATAATTATTTAAATCTTCTGCTGTTACATCTATAGTCTTTGGAGTACGCTTAAAAGAAATTGGATCTGGTAAAGCAGGTTCTATTTGTGCTTCCATACCAGAAATATCTCCGCTTGTATTCATTATGAATTTAAATCGTAACGGACCATAATCTGTTGTGTCAATTCCCTCTTCTTCTACTTGAAAAGGCTCAAACACATCATAATGCTCATGTTTTAACCACATTTTAATTAATTTAAAATTAACAAATAATGAATCTCGTTCTACATTTACATTAAATTTACCATAAGCAGGATGTGAATACGTTCCAGTATATTCTTGTTTAATATGTGATGGTTTTGTGTTTTTTACTTGAGTAGATGTTTGTTTGTCTTTAGCTTCGGACTGAGTCTTTTTTGCTTTTTCTAAATCATCAATAAATCGTTGGGTCCAATCAGTTTTATTAACATTTAACATACGATCTGCTATTGTGTTTCTAACTAAACTTGGTACTTGTGAGCCATTTTGATTGGTTAATACCACAATACCTAGACTATCACTTGGATAAAAGGCTGCATTAGCCGAAAAACCATCAATATTACCTCCATGTTCAACACGATAATGACCTTTATATGAAGACATCATCCACCCATAACCATAACTTGATAAATGTAAACCAGGCGTTTCTTTCGATGGAAGGTTGGCATTAATTATCATTTGAGAACTCATTGCTTCATTAATATATGTCTCGGGAATAATTTCTTTATCATTAAATTTTCCTTTGTTTGTCCAGGTAACTAACCACCTAGACATATCATTTACGCTACTGTTTATGCTACCAGCTGGTGACATAGCAGCAATATCGTAATATTCCATTTTTGAGTTAGAATTATCCTTTTTGGTTTCATATCCAAAGGCAGCATTACTCGCAGTTTTCATTTCGTCTATTGTAACGTTTGTCCTAGACATTCCTAACGGTTGTAGAAAGCGTTCTCTAATGTTATCTTCCCAACTTTTTCCAGTAATCTTTTCAGCAATAACCCCTTGTGCTAAAAACATAAAATTGTTATAATACCATTGCTGTCTAATACCTGTAAAAGGTTCTTGGTATTTTATACGTTGAATTAAGCTGTCTCTATCGAAAGTAGGAAACAAGTACCAAGAATAATCATGACGAGGAAGCCCTGTTCGATGGCTCATTAAATCTTTAATAATGATATTATTATTCATGTCATCGTTGTAAAATTCCAATTCAGGAATATATTTTCTTGGACTATCATCAAAAGACAATTTGTCTTCTGATCTTAATTGCCCTAAAACGGCTGAAGTAAAAGCCTTAGAGCTTGATCCTATAGCAAATAATGTATTGGCATCTACTGGAAACTTGTTTTCAACATCACGATAACCAAACCCTTTAGCATAAACAATCTTACTACCTTCAACTACTGCTACAGCAAAGCCTGCAGCGTTTGTAGCTTCAAGAACCTTGTTTAGTTCTTTATCAATGTTTTTTAAGCGTTTATCTGTTTGACTTATTGTTGGAAGAATAAAACAAATGCTTAATACTGCAAAAAATAACTTTTTCATTGTAGTTGGTTTAAAGATTTATGTATAGTTGGTTAGTCAAGAAAAGAGTTATAAAGTTACTGTTTTTTGATGAATTTTATTAAAAACCTACAATTCATCTAATTATTATTACAGTTCGGTAATTCCATTTATTATAAATGAGTTTTTGAATAGATATTTGTCTTATAATTAAAAATCGAACTATTATGCAAAAATTAGCACTCTTAATTGCTTTTATAATTTCAGGAATTATATCTGCTCAATCAAATTACGAAAAAGGTATGAATAAGGCCTTTGAGCTTTGGGGAACTAATCCAACGGAAGCTTCAAATTTATTTGAACGTATTGCTGCAGCCGAAAAAGATAATTGGCTGCCATCATATTATGCAGCCCAAGTTTTAGTTTTGCAAGGTTTTGAAATTAAGGACAAAGATGTTCTTTCAGCTCATTTAAGCAAAGCTCAAAACCTTATAAACGATGCTACTACTATTTCAAAAGATAATTCTGAAATTATGATTTTACAAGCATTGCTACATACTGTTTGGGTAGCTTATGATGGTGCAACTTATGGTATGCAATTATCACCAAAAATTGCTGCTATTTATGGAAAAGCAAGTGCAATAGACCCCAACAATCCGAGAGTTGTATTGCAAAAAGCTGAATGGGATATGGGAAGTGCACAATTTTTTGGACAAGATACTGCTCCATTTTGTAAAGATATAGAAAGAGCCTTAGAACTTTTTGCTAACTTTAAACCAGAATCATCTTTTCATCCTCAATGGGGAAAGGAGAGGGCAGAACAGGTTCTTGCTGCTTGTAAAGAATAAGTGAATTAAGATTAACAGAAAAAACATGAAGAAGTTTATAAAAATATTATCTATTAGTTCATTAATTGCATTTGTATTGTTTGTGATAGAATTTGCTTTTGATTACGCATCGAATGTAGATATTGACTATAACTGGGAATCGGTTAATATTTTTGGGCTTAATGTTACCTATAGTAAAATGTTATTTGTAACATATGGATATTATGTGATGTATAGTATACCCTTGACAATAGTAAACTCCTCATTTTTTGATTATTTAAATAAGCGTGTAGTTTGGAATCGTTATAAAAGTACCGACTTTCAATTGGTTTTATCGGATCTATAATTTTAACAATAGGAACACTTTTCTTAGTGAGATTGTTCCATAGAATGGTGTTAGATGGTGTAAGTTATAATGAATTTTTGAGTACGGAAACAACGACTTTTTATTATACAGCATTGATAATAACTATTGCTGTGTCAATGTTCTTTCATGCATTTTATTTCTATCAACAATTACAAAAAAATAAAATTAAAGAGCAAAAAGTTATTGCAGGAACAGCAAGTGCAAAGTTTGATGCTTTAAAAAATCAACTAGACCCACATTTTTTATTTAATAGTCTAAATGTGTTAACCAGTTTAATAGATGAAAATCCAGATAGCGCACAAAAATTCACTACTGCATTATCAAAAGTATATCGCTATGTATTGGAACAAAAAAGCAAGGCTTTGGTAACGGTTGATGAAGAATTGGAATTTGCAAAAACATACATGTCATTATTAAAAATGCGGTTTGAAGACAGTATCATTTTCGAGATTCCTGAAAAAGCATCAAACCCTGAAGCTAAGGTTGTACCATTGTCGTTGCAATTATTATTAGAGAATGCGGTAAAGCATAACATGGTAACAAGTAGTAAACCATTACATATTAAGATATACGAATCCAATGGAATGTTGGTGGTTAAAAACAATTTACAGCCAAAGCAAATAGTAAAAAAGAGTAGTTGTGTTGGATTGGATAATATACGCCAACGCTACAATTTATTAACCGATAAAAAAGTAAACATCGATCAAGAAGCAGGAAGTTTTGCAGTTGCAATACCTATGCTTACAAAACAAATATCAGTCATGAGAACACAAACAAAAGGTCAGTTTGACGACAGTTACGTTCGAGCACGTAAACATGTCGAGGAAGTAAAAGAGTTTTATTATGGAGTCATATCATACATTGTTGTAATTCCGTTCTTAATATTTATTAATTACTGGACATTTTGGGGATTTCAATGGTTTTGGTTTCCAATGTTTGGTTGGGGAATAGGAATCGCATTTCACGCTTATAAAGTATATGTAAATGATGGTGTATTAGGGCGCAATTGGGAACGCAATAAAATTGAAAAATTTATGCGTGAAGAAGAAGAAAAAAACCGTTGGAACTAAAATTGAATATTATGAATTATTCCGATAAAGAGCGTGCATTTTTGAACGCAAAAAGACGTGTTGAAAAACTAAGAGCGTTTTATACACATCTTGGAGTTTATATTGTAGTAAATTGCCTTATTTCAGCATTTAAAATTGTTAGAAATCTAAGAAATGGAGAGTCATTTGAAGAGGCTTTTTTTGATTTTAGTTTTTCTGCAAGTTGGTTGCTTTGGGGTGTTGGTTTAGCCATACATGCATTTGCAGTATTTGGTTTGCCATTAATACTTGGAAACAATTGGGAAGAGGAAAAAATTAAACAATATATGGAAGAAGATAAACACAATAATTATAATTAAAAATCATGGAAAAATATAATATAGCGCCTTACAACGATAATCAATCAAAGCACGACTTTGGAAAAGAAGAGGCTTATATAAGAGCAAAAAAGAAATTAGATAAACTAGTGGGATTTTATTGGCATTTAGCTGTTTATATAGTTGTAAATTTATTTTTAATCATTCTAATAGGAGTTAATTCGGGTGATGGCTTTTGGAGTTTTGGCACTTTCGCTACACCAATTTTTTGGGGAATAGGGTTGTTGTTCCATTTTTTAGGGGTATTTGGACCTGGGTTTATGTTTGGTAAAAACTGGGAAGAAAAAAAGATTAAAGAGTATATGGATAAAGACAAGGAAGAACACCAACGCTTTCAATAAACTATTATGAATAAAAAGTACCTACAAGCCATAAAAAGAGTCAAGTCACTTAGAAGGTTTTATATCCATTTGTTTTTCTTTTTAGTAGTAAATGTAGCGCTGATGTTTAACCTAATTATGCTAGAGAAAGACGAAAGCTTAAACTTTTTTGTTTGGGTAATTCTAAATATTATGATAACATGGAGTATAAGTGTGTTTATCCATGCTTGGGTCGTTTTTAGAGGAAAAATATTGTTTAGCAAAGCATATAAAGATAGAAGATTGAAGAATTTATGAAGGAAGAACAAAATCTCTAACAATGCTCAACGACAATATACATGGTAATATTGGCTGGTTTCATTTCTTTGCCATAGTGAGTTTACTTACCGTTATAGGAGGGATGTATGCAGCATGGAGAAGACATAAAAACTGGCTGACTGCACATTACTATTTTATGAGTTGGTCTGTTGTTGGTTTGTATGCAGCACTTTGGTCAGAAATTGGAACTCGTTTTGTGGATAATATGAAAGATTTTTGGTGGATGGTAGCTTTGGCAACATTTATGACTATCGCGATAGGCGCAAGAATTATTAATAAGAATGCTAAAAAATTAAACTTAAAATAATGCAAGTAATTATTATAGAAGATGAAAAGCCTTCAGCAAGACGCTTACAACGTATGTTAAGCAGTTTAGATATAGAAGCTGAGGTAATGTTACATTCGGTTGAAGAATCTATTGATTGGTTTCAAAATAATACACATCCAGATTTGATTTTTTTGGATATCCAGTTAAGCGATGGCTTATCTTTTGAGATTTTTGAAAGCATTGACATAGAATCTGCTGTTATTTTCACCACAGCTTATGATGAATATGCATTACAAGCCTTTAAACTTAATAGTATTGACTATTTATTGAAGCCAATAGATGAAGACGATTTAAAAAAGGCAGTATCAAAATTTAAAGAGCGTTTACCCAAGCAACAAGCCGTTACTTTAGATTTTAATGATATTAAGAACCTATTGGTGAATCCAATAGAACGCGAATACAAAAAGCGTTTTTCAGTAAAAGTTGGTCAACATTTAAAACTTATCAATGTTGATGATATTGAGTGTGTGTATAGCGAAAACAAGGGTACTTATGTATTTACTTCTGAGGGTAGGAACTATTTATTGGATACTACTTTAGAAAATCTTGAAAATGAATTAGAACCTCACACATTTTTTAGAATAAACCGAAAGTTTTTCGTTAATATAAATGCTATTAAGGATATGGTAAGCTATACCAATTCGCGATTACAAATAAAACTTAACAATTATAACGAACAGGATGTTATTGTAGCACGTGAGCGT
This sequence comes from Flavobacteriaceae bacterium S0862, assembly GCA_023015825.1. GTDB lineage: Bacteria > Bacteroidota > Bacteroidia > Flavobacteriales > Flavobacteriaceae > Pontimicrobium. Next base: position 555,288 of record JALKAW010000001.1, read on the forward strand.
GTAAAAGATTTTAAGGATTGGTTGGAATAACTAATTATTGTTTAAAAAAATCTTTTTTGTAAAATAGTCCAAGCTCTTGAGTTAATAACAAGATTTCTGGTTTGTCTTTACGCAATCCAATTTTCCAATTATCAAAAACTTCCCATGCTTCATCTACAAAAATTGGTTTGCCATAATATTTAATTAATTCTTGTCTTATTCTATTTTCTTCACCTTTAGCAGTTAATATCCAAACTGTATTTAATTGATTGTCACCAAAGCGTGCTTCAATTTTTCTAGGAAAGCCAAAATATTTTACACCAAAGCAGTTTATTTGAACTTGTGCATTTGGGTCTGTTCCATCTAACTCTTCGATATTTGTAAAAGCACTATTTGCTTCTAGAATTGGTTTAAGAGTGTTAATATTTGCTCCCATCGTTATAAAATCTGGAATTTTTCCAGAAATATCTATACTGGGCTTGTAACTGCTTTTAAAATATGGATTCTCCCAAGTAAAAAGGTTGAGGTGCATACCTTCTTCATTTAAGATCCAAGCAACATCTTTCTTTTCGTTTAAAAACAGCTTATTTTTTATATAAACTTTATAATCTAAATAAGTTCTTGCAGTATCTTTTTGTTTGCTCTCAAAGATTTTGACTGCATTTCCTCTTGCTTCAATATGACTAAGTTTATCATCGGCAAAAGTGAATATTGCTTTTTCAATAGTTTTGTTTTCAATACTGATATTAGTGCAAATTAGATGGGATTCAGTGTTTTTAGCTAACGGAAATCTAACAACTCTAGGTGTTACAATGTTAACGGTTGCAGAAATTAAACTCATCTTTTGTATTACCTCCTTGCTGGTATTTTCTAGAGTTACACCATTAAAAATAGTTTCAGCTTGTGAGAAGGAGGTTAAGGGTAATAATAAAATTGTAAGGATAAATAATTCCTTGATTGTGATTTTCATGTGTGATTTTTGATTGATTTATATATAGATGAAAATTTTAAATCAATGTTACAGTTATTCAAAATTTTCAGATAATAAAGTTAAAACTCTCATAGCTTTATCAGCATCCTTTTTATCTACAAAAATATGGTCGTGGTAATAACCAGCAATAACATTACAACTTATGCTAAATTTTGCTAACTCATTCGAAAATAATGCTGTTAAACCTACAACTTCTAGAGATGAGTAAACCATTAAAGTAATCCAAGAAGCAACGTATTCGTATTGCAGGTTTAATATATCTGCCTTTTTTTGTTCTATAATAATGGTAATGTCTTTATTTTCCTTAAACTCACAAATAGTATCTTTTCTATCAATACCATCCAAACTCTTTAGGCTACAAAATACATAGGCTCCTTTGTTTAGTTTAGGAGACATTTCTTTTATTAATTTGGATAAGTCTTTTTCTCCTGACATATTTGCTGGGTTATTAAAGATTAATTGAAGGAGTTAAATTGAATTCTTATGAGTTAAAAGATATCAAAAATATCCCCAATTGCATCTCCAATTCCATCAATTAAATCATCAGAACCATTAAATAAACCATCAATAAGAGCTATATCAAGTAATAAATCGAGTGCCAAAACATCTGTGAGGGTAGTTTCTCGATATTTTTTAGATTTCTTTTTAGCCTCTTTTTTGCCATTCTTTATATTGTTCTTCTTGCTTTTTCTCTAAAACTACTGGTATATTTTTCTTTTGATTGTTGAGTATCTCATCAAATGCTTTTCGTTTTTCAGTTTTAGAAAGCACATCAAAAGCTTCTATAATATCATCAAATTTGCTTTTAGCCTCCTCGGTTTTATTGTTTTCAGGATGATATATGGCTATTTCTTTCCGAAAAGCTTTTTTGATAGTTTCAAGGTCGCTATTTGGTTCAACCTTGAGAATGTCGTAGTAGTTTTTGATGGTCATAATTAAAGTATTAATAACCTATAAGTATGTCATGATAAAGAATTGTTACATTACCCTAATTCATTTCCCAATCTTAAAACATTGTCAATAAGCACATCAAAATCTTCGTTGGTTACACGGTGGCTCGAAATAGCGCAACGTATACAGTAGGCACCATCTAAAGTGGTGTATCCAGGCAATGCAATAGCTTGCTCTTCTAATTGTAATTTTATTTCTTTATTAATGGCGTTTAATTCCTTAAGAGTTTTTCCTCCAGGGTTATATCTAAAACAAACAATGTCCATGCCAATAGGCGCTAACAATTCTAAGTCATTGTGATTATTGACTAAATCGCCTAAATAATGAGCCTGTTCCACATTACGAGTTATCATTCTACCAAAACGTTGGCTACCATGTTCTTTAAGTGACATCCATATTTTTAATGCGCGAAAACGTCTTGAGAGTTGTAAGCCATATTCACTAAACCAATTTTCACCAGAGGCTAAACCACGTGTATTTTTTTCTAAATATTCAGGAATAAGAGAGAAGGTTTTTTTATGACTCTCATTGTCTTTAATAATCACACAACCAGCTTCAAAAGGCATGTGTAACCATTTGTGTAAATCTAAGGCCACAGAATCTGCTCGTTCAATACCCTTAAGTTGTGGTTTTAAAGTATTAGATAACATGGCAATAGCACCAATAGCACCATCTACATGAAACCAAAGGTTTTCATTTTCGCAAATATCAGCAATGGTATTTAAATTGTCAACAGCTCCAGTATTTACAGTTCCCGAAGTACCTATAACACAAACAGGTTGTAAGCCATTAGCTTTATCTTCAGTTATTTGGTTTTTTAGGGCTTTAATATTTATGGTGTAATCTTTATTTACAGCAATTTTTTTAAGCCCTTTAGTTCCTAAGCCTAAAAGTTCAACAGCTTTCGTATTGCAGCTATGCACTTCTGTTGAGGCATAAAACACTAAATTATTTTCTCTTAAGCCTTCTGTACGAATATCGTAACCAGCTTTTACATTTCGCGCAACTGCTAAAGCTGCATAGTTAGCCATAGAGCCTCCACTTACTAATAGTCCACTTGAAGATTTTGGAAACTCAACAATGTCTTTAATCCAATTTACAACTTGTTCTTCTACTTTGTGTCCAGCATGATTTCCGCCGCCTAAATTAGGATTGATGATAGATGCCCAAAAATCACCCATAACACCAGAGATAGTTCCATTTCCCATATACCAAGCCCAAAAACGAGGATGTACATTTCCCATGGGATAAGGCAATACGTTTTTTTGTAAATCTTGATATACGCTTTCGGCATCACTAGGTTGCTGAGGTATGTGAGACTCAAATGTTTTAAGAACATCATTAGGCATTTCTTGCCAAATTTTTCTGTCTCTAATGTTCTTCACATAGTCAAAGGCATCTTCAACCATTTGGTGCATTAAAGCTTTTGATTGCTCCCAATCTTGTGGGTCTAGCGTCTCAAAGCTATCCGTATCTTTACTCATATTTGCAAAACTATTTGTTGGTTGGTTTCTTTTCTTGTTTTGGAGGCATAGGGCCACGTAAATGAATGATTAGCCCATCAAGAAAATTGCGTAAAAACTGGTCGCCACATTCCATGTATTTAGGATGGTTTTCATTTCTAAAAATGGCTCCTAGTTCACTTTTAGTAACTTTAAAATCTTTTAAAGCGCAAATTTTTACAATATCGTCGTCACGTAGTTTATGCGCTACACGAAGTTTTTTAAAAATGTCGTTGTTTGTAAGTGCCATAAAGTAAAGGTAAGTATTTTTTAATGTATATAATTAAGATTCGTCAATCCTGTTATCATCAAAAGCAGATGGCAAAAGTTTTGGAATAAATTTAATAAAAAGCGGCAGTAATAAAGCACCACCAGGAAGCATAAAAATTGCTAAACTTGGTATGGATTTAATAACGTCTATAAGTTGTTCTTGTAATTGTTTTTGCTCTTCTTTGCTTAAATCTCTTATAGTGGATTGACCAATTAGTTTTACAAGTTCTTTGCTTTGAAGCAATTCCTTTTTTAAGCGTTTTTTATTACGAGAAATAAGCTTAGAAACCATTTTGCTTGAGTTGTCATAGAAATTCTTGACAATGTTACTAGAACTTAAAAGACTAATATTATCTTTGTTTTTTGTGTAAAAAGCATTTACTGTAGTAATAGCATTATTAACAGTAGAGATTTCAAGTTTTAAATCCTTACCCAGCTTATGCAAAAATTGTTGTTCTTTTTGGTCAATAATTCGATCACTCCAAGTTGCCATGCATGCTATATCTAACAAATACCATTTTTCGTAATTGGTTACTAGATTATTTATAGCTTCTTCGTAAGTAATATTTATGCTGTCACTAAATCGTAATGATGCCTCTAAGAGCTTTATTAAACTTTGGTCATGCTTTGTTTTAAATGTTTTTGAATTAAGTACATCTAATACTATAGTTTCAATTGAGGCTTCTAACTTTCTAACATAGTCACTAGATATGTGTCCTTTAGTTAAATATTCATGATAAGCTAAAGCATCTACAAATAATAATGCGTTTATTATAAAATAGTTGAAATTTCTGGTAAGAATGTTATCATCAATTTGAACACGCTTATGTATAATTCTTTCAAGAGTATTTAATGAATATTTGCTATTTACCAAGCTACCAAAAAAAGATAGTTTGTATATCTTGATTTCTTTGTAGAAGTTGATAAGACTTTCTAGAATAGGGACTGTAGATCCACTCTTTATATATACATGTTGCAAAGTAAGGAATAGATTAATCTTGCTTAGTTCTTCGTTAGAAAGATCTTTTATTTCTACAATATTTTTTACAGCACTAATATTACTACCATATATAAATCCAGCAGATTTTAAACTACAGTAAAAATCTGCTGATCTATAATTTAGGAAATCTGAATTTTCAGAAATTATAGTTTGCAATTTTAATATCCATCCACTAGCAGAAGGGTTCATTAAGTTTATTTTTAGGTTTAGAGATAAAAAAAAAGCTGCAAAAGCAGCTTCTTTTATAAACTGATTTAAATTTATTGAATCACGCCTCCACAACTAATTCTGCCACCAGCAGCACCAGTTGGTTGTGTGGTGAAATCGTCGGTTCCTTGGTGGATAATAATGGCTTTTCCTAAAATATCTTTAGTTTCATCGCCACAACCAATACACCACTCATCGGTGGAAAAAGTGAAGGTTGCTTTTCCATCTTCACTTGCTGTAAAGTTACCTATGTCACCTTTGTGATAGCCTTCGGCAGCTCCCCATTTTCCGTGAGGTTGACCTGTAGGATTCCAGTGCCCACCAGTTGAGGTGCCATCTTGGGCAGAACAATCACTTTTTTCGTGTAGATGTATGGCGTGTTCTCCAGGCTCAAGACCACTTACAGTTAATAGCATACTTACACTCTCTCCTTTATTTTCAAAAACAACATTTCCTTTTACATTACTACCACTTTTTGGATTAAGTGACACCCATAAATCGCCTCCATCATAAGACTTCTTCTCAGTTACTGTATTATTTTCAGTGTTTTCTACTTCGGTTTTGGTATTAGTATTTGATTCTTTCTTATCAGATTTGCAAGCAGTTGTAAAAGCTAGAATAAATACTAAAGTAAAAACAGATATTTTTTTCATATTACATAGGTTTTTTGTTAATTAGTGAAAGTTAAGTAATATTTATTTATTAGCAAATTAGGTGCATGACAATAATCATATTTTAATATAATTATAAACTATATATTTGGTTTATAAAGAATAGGTTTTAATTGTTGTTAGCCTTTTATTTATATTTTTTCGACGAAAGGATTTATGTGTATTTTTTTTCGATGATTACTAAAACACTAAAAAAAACAAGATTATGAAAAAAATTATTGTACCCATAGATTTTTCTGAGCATTCAGAATATGCTTTAAAAACTGCAGCGAAACTAGCAAAAAATGCTAATGCTGAGTTATTGGTTTTGCATATGCTAGAGTTGTCTGATATTATTCTTACCGAAAGTGATTCGCAACAACAGCAAAAGGCAGTTTTCTTTTTAAAATTAGTTGAACAAAAGTTTGAAACGTTTTTGGATAAGGAGTATTTAAAAGATATCAATGTTACTCCAATAGTTAAACATTACAAGGTGTTTAGCGAAGTAAACGATGTGGCTAAAGAACATGATGCAGATCTTATAGTAATAGGTTCTCATGGAACAAGTGGTTTTAAAGAGTTTTTTGTAGGCTCTAATACCGAGCGTGTTGTTAGAAACTCTGAAACCCCTGTGCTAGTTATTAAAAATGAAATAAAAGATATTAATTTTGGTACAGCAGTATTTGCTACTAATTTTGAAGAAGAAAATGTGCGTCCTTATTTAAATGCAACAAGTATGTTTGAGGCCTTGGGTGCTAAGCTTAAATTACTATATGTAAACTTACCAAACGAACATTTTAAAAGCTCTGTTGAGATTGAAAAAAAGATAGCTGAATTTTTAATAACTGCCGATGGTAATTTAGATAAGCTTAACGATGTTGCTTACCAAGCAGATTACACAGTAGAACAAGGTGTAATGAATTATGCCAATAAGGTTGGTGCAGATATTATAGCCATACCGACTCATGGTCGAAAAGGTATTTCTCACTTTTTTGCAGGAAGCATAGGTGAGGATATTGCGAATCATTCTCCATTACCAGTTATCACATTTATGATCTAACATTAGTAAAAAAATAATCCTTATCTTTTAAAGCATTCCTAATATTGTTAATAAATTTGAGGATTACCTAAGAAATCATTTTAAGTATAACAATCTATAGCAGAATTGGCCATATCATATACAGGAGTAGGAGAGAGGTAAGGGATTCCAAGACCAAGGCCTCTAAGTATGAAAAGGACACCAATAAGAACTACAAAAACTGGAATAGCTTTTTGAATGCGTTGTCTCATATTCCCTTTTAAAAACTGACTAAAATAAATAGCTGTGGTCATTAACGGAATAGTTCCTAAACCAAAAACTAACATATATAGACTTCCTTGGAGTGCATTTCCAGAGGCTATTGCAGCAAAAATAGCCATATAAACCAATCCGCATGGTAAAAAACCATTTAAAAATCCAATAGTTAAAAATGTGTCTGGGGTTTTCTTCTGTAACTCTTTTCCTAAAGCATTTTTTACTTTAGAGATAAGTTTATAAATAGGTTTTGAGAAATTATATTTATTAAAAGTTTGATAAGGAATTAAAACTACCAAAATCATTAAAACACCAATAACAATAGATAATTGCTGTTGAATACCAAATATATAAAGCCCTTTTCCAACTAGTCCAAAAATTAAGCCTATAATGCTGTAAGATAGAAGTCTACCAAAATGGTATATGGCAATTTGAGATATTTTTTTAAGAGAATTTGTACGATCAACTGGAAGCATAAAAGCTATGGGTCCACACATACCAACGCAGTGAAAACTTCCTAATAGTCCTAAACCTAAAGCCGAAAGTAACATGTTAATAAATTAAGTCTTCTTTAAATAAATAAGATTTTCCATTATATTGCCAATCAATTTTAATGTTCCAACGACCATCTACCAAACGACTGTCAGGTATGAGCAAATGTGATTTAGACAATGAAAGTGTAGTTTCAAAATCTAATTGTTTGTTAGATGGTCTATATAGGAACAATTTTCCTTCAATTTTTTCTGGTTGCAAATCTTCGGGAAAATAGACAACCAAACCTTCATCGGTTTTTTTATAAGTAATGTTTTTAGATAGTGATTTAGAATTAGTTTCTTTATCAATATCATTTTGATATTCAAGTTCTGCTTTGTAATAATCTTCGGTTACTAAATCATGATTGAACTTCTCGTTAGTAATCATATTAATTACAAAGTATAGGATAAAGGCAATAAAGCCAATAAATGCTAGTACAATTCCTGTTCCCCAATTTAGTTTCATCTTGTTTTTTTTTAATTATAACTTCTTGGCCCTAAAAAGTTAGCACTTGTTGTTTCAATAAGTCTGTCATTTGCGTAGACACCTATTTTAATGGTGTTTCTATCTCCAGATAGTTTGGAATTGTCTATTTCAATAAATATAGTCCCTTCGGTCATTCCTTGAGATGGAACTATAAACATATCATGTGTTGAAACGAGTTTAATAGTGCCGTCATGCGACATTAGTTTTAGACTTACGTCCTTAATTTCCTTAGTTGTTTTATTTATTAGCTTGTAAGTAAAGACATTACTTATCATATTGTTGTCCTTGCGCTCGTATAGTTGTCCTGGTAATCTGAGTACTCTTGCTTCAACATCATTTCTTAAGAATAACATGCCAATTAACACACCAATTAAAATTACTAATACCGCAATGTATCCTTTAACTCTTGCTGTTAGTTTAAATTTTGTTTTGTTTTCAATATTCTCTTCACTTGCATAGCGAATTAAACCTCTTGGAAGATTAATGCTATCCATGATATGGTCGCACTCGTCAATACATGCAGTACAGTTTACACATTCTAGTTGAGTACCATTTCTAATATCGATTCCAGTTGGACAAACATGTACACACTGCATACAGTCTATACAATCACCGTGACCAAGTGCTACTCTGTCTTCATTTTTTCTGAATTTTTTTCTACCACTTTCTCCTTCACCTCTTTTGTGGTCATAAGCAACTACTATAGATTTAGTATCTAATAATACGCCTTGTAGTCTTCCGTAAGGACAGGCAATAATACAAACTTGTTCTCTAAACCAAGCAAACACAAAATAGAAAATCCCAGTAAAAATAGTTAGCGATATAAGGGTATTTAAATGAGCTGTTGGACCATCAACGATATATTGTATAAGGCGATCACTACCAATTAAATATGCTAAAAACACATTGGCTATTAAAAATGAAATAATAAGAAAAACTATAAGCTTTAATCCTCTTTTTCTAATCTTTTCTTTTGTCCAAGGTTGATTTATTAAACGCTTTTGTTTTCCTCTATCTCCTTCTATCCAAAACTCAATACGTCTAAAAACCATTTCCATAAAGATGGTTTGAGGGCAAATCCAACCACAAAAAATACGACCAAAAACAACTGTAAAAAGTGTAATAAAAACCACTCCAATTATCATCGAGATAACAAACAAATGGAAATCTTGCGGCCAAAATGGAAACCCAAAAATATTGAAACGTCTTTCCATAATGTTAAACATTAGGAATTGGTTTCCATTAACTTTTATAAATGGTGCAGAAAACAAAAAAAACAATAGAAAATAACTTACGTATTTACGATAGTTATAAAATCTACCACTAGGTTTTTTTGGAAACACCCAAGCACGTTTACCTTCTTTGGTAATAGTTCCTATGGAATCTCGAAAATTTTCGTTTTTGGGTGCTTCCAATGTAATTTATTTAATTGTTATCTTCTACTGTTTCAGTAGTAGCATCACTAGAAGTTGTGTCTTCTGTATTGGCTTCTTCTAAAGGAGCAGTTTCATCAACCCAAATTTCTCCTTCTGGAGCTTTTGGAGTTGCTGGTGTCGTGCCTTGGAATGTCAATAAATAACTCGCGACTTGAGCCATTTCCAAAGGTTTTAATTGCTGTTTCCAAGCAATCATACCTTTACCGTCTCTCCCACCTTCAGATATGGTTTGGAATACGTTTTTAATTCCACCACCTAGAATCCAATATTCATCAGTTAAGTTTGGTCCTATACTACCACCACCATCTGCTAAATGACAGGCAACACAGTTTGTGTCCCAAATAGCTTTACCTGCACTTAAATCTGCACCGTCTGTTAATAAGGTTACAGTATTTGCATCTACTAAGTTTTTAGCAGTTTTTTTGTATTCTTCTATAGCTAATTTTGCTTCAGCCATTTCGGTTTCAAATTCCTGCAATTGTGTTGGTCCTTCAAAAATATGGTATCTAACAAGGTAAACAGCTGCAAATACTATAGATATATAGAACGAGTAAATCCACCATGGTGGTAATGAATTGTCCAGCTCTTTTATGCCATCGTAGTTATGATCTAAAATTATTTCTCCTTCGTCCTCTATTGGTTTACCGCCAACAAGTTTTTTATAAGTATTCTTTATCCATTTAAACTCAAAGGCATTATTTTTTTCTTCTAAAAAACGTGCTTTTGCTTCTTTATCCATTTTATGCAGCATTACATTCTCTAATGCACCAATAATAGCCTCAATAGCAATTAGTATTAATAGGACTAAGAATAAGAACAGTGAAACTGCTGGATATTCTATAAATGCTGGTTTTTCGCCAGAATCTATCATGTATTCTACAATTCCAAAGATTATAAAGAATATAACTGGAACTCTTATGTATGAAGGAATTAGATGTCTCATAATATAGTGTTGTTTTGGTTGTCTAATGGAATGTTACTTACGGTTTGTATATAATCTTTTTTGGCAGAAATCACCCACCAAAAAAGAATTACAAAAAAAATGAAAAATATGAGCAACGAGATGATTGGATAAATTTCTATCCCTGTGATGCTCTCCATATGGTCTTTTATATATTTTAACATGATTCTAAACTTTGATTACTGCTGAGTTGTTTCTACTTTAATATCTGTACCTAATCGCTGTAAGTAAGCAATTAAAGCAACTATTTCTCTATTTCGCATTTCGACAAAACCTTCGCCTGCATTAGCTTTATCATTTTCATAATTTGCTGAGAAGTCAGGGTCTGTTTTAAGGTTCTCCTCAATTTGAGTTCCTTGAGCTAGCATACTCTCTTGAGCATTAACTATATCTTCTTCAGAGTATGGAACACCTAGTGTTGCCATAACTTCCATTTTCTTTTCAGTTTGAGATTTGTTAAGCTCGTCAGTTATTAACCACTGATAGCGAGGCATTATAGAACCAGATGATGTACTTTGTGGATCATACATGTGGTTAAAGTGCCAACTATCGTTATATTTTCCACCAATTCTATGAAGATCAGGTCCAGTACGCTTACTTCCCCAAAGGAATGGGTGGTCATAAACATATTCACCAGCTTTTGAATATTCCCCATAGCGCTCCACTTCACTTCTAAAAGGACGAATCATTTGTGAGTGACATGTATTACAACCTTCTCGTATATAAATATCTCTACCTTCTAGTTCAAGAGGCGTGTAAGGTTGTACACTACTTATAGTAGGAATATTAGACTCCACCATAATTGTTGGTATAATTTGTACTATACCACCAATTAAAATAGTTACCGTTGCTAATAGTGTTAATTGTACTGGTCGACGCTCTAACCAAGTATGCCAACCTTCTCCAGAAGTACGTTTTTTTGTTACTCTTGTTAAAGCTGGAGCTTTGGCTAATTCGTCTTCTACTTTACTTCCAGATCTTCTAACTGTCAGAATTATGTTATAGACTAAAATTAATGTTCCAACTAAGTATAAAGTACCACCAATAGCTCTCATCCAATACATTGGCATAATTTCGGTTACAGTTTCTAAGAAGTTACCATAAACTAAAGTTCCATCTGGATTAAACTGCTTCCACATACTTGCTTGAGTAAACCCAGCAACATACATTGGTAAAGCATAAATAATAATACCCAATGTGCCTAACCAAAAGTGTAAATTGGCTAAACCAGTAGAGAATAACTTTGTTTTAAATAATCTAGGAATTAAATAATAAATAATACCAAATGCCATAAAACCGTTCCAGGCCAAAGCACCAACGTGAACGTGAGCAATAATCCAGTCTGTATAGTGAGCAATTGCATTTACATTTTTAAGAGATAGAGTTGGACCTTCGAAAGTTGCCATACCATAACCAGTAATGGCTACTACCATGAATTTTAAAACAGGATCTGTACGTACTTTGTCCCAAGCTCCTCTTAGAGTTAATAAACCATTAATCATACCACCCCAAGAAGGCATTAAAAGCATAACTGAAAACACAACACCTAAATTTTGTGCCCAATCTGGTAGAGCTGTATATAATAAATGGTGAGGTCCTGCCCAAATATATAGGAATATTAACGACCAGAAATGAACAATAGATAGTCTATATGAGTACACAGGTCTATTAGCTGCTTTTGGTACAAAATAATACATCAACCCAAGGAAAGGTGTTGTTAAGAAAAACGCAACGGCATTATGACCATACCACCATTGTACAAGTGCATCTTGTACACCAGCATATACTGAGTAACTCTTCATTGCCGAAACAGGTAATTCTAAACTATTAAAAATATGCAGAACAGCTACAGTTACAAAGGTTGCTAGGTAGAACCAAATAGCAACGTATAAATGACGTTGTCTTCTTTTTAAAATGGTCCAAATCATATTTACACCAAAAACTACCCAAACTAGTGCAATAGCAATGTCTATTGGCCATTCTAATTCTGCGTATTCTTTTGATGTAGTTAGACCTAAAGGAAGTGTTATAGCAGCAGCGACAATTATTAATTGCCATCCCCAGAAGTTAATATTACTTAAAAGATCACTTGCCATACGTGTTTTTAATAAACGCTGTAGGGAATAGTAAACTCCTGCAAACATGGCGTTTCCAACAAAAGCAAATATTACTGCATTTGTGTGAAGTGGACGTAAACGTCCAAAACTTAACCATGATACTCCATTGGTCATATTAGGGAATAAAAACAAGAAGGCTACGATGAGACCTACAAGCATTCCAACAACTCCAAATATTATTGTAGCATAAAGGAATTTGGTAACGATTTTATTATCGTAATGAAACTGTTGCATTTCCATAATTAAATTGTGTTATTCTAATTGGTTAGTATTATTTTTTGGATTCTTCTTTAATAATTTCGTCCTCAAACAGCATTCTTACTGAATGGGTATAAGAATCGTCATACTGTCCTTTTTTTACTGCAATAATAAACGCAATAAAAAAAACCACAGCTACAGCAATACTTATAGCTAATAAAACGTAAATGACACTCATACCTAATTGAGGTTATGGTTCAAAAATACTTTCATAAGCTTATCTAAAATATGATTTTTATCATGTTTCATTTTTAAGTTAATTTTCTTCCTAACAGGTTAGTGGTAATGGTAGTAAAAACAACAATGCTTATGGAGCTTAGAGGCATTAAAATTGCTGCAATTACTGGTGATAATTGACCTGTTACAGCAAAATACAAACCTATTACATTATAAAAAAAAGATAATAGAAAACTCCATTTAATAATTTTTATTGCAGATTTAGATATCGTTATATAACTAAATAATTGATTGAATTTTTTAGCATCTAAAATTGCATCACAAGCAGGTGAAAATACGTTTACATTTTCTGAAATTGCAATACCAACATCACTTTGAGCCAATGCACCAGCATCATTTAATCCATCTCCAACCATCAATACTTTGGCACCTTCACTTTGATGATATTTTATGTATTCCAACTTATCATCAGGTTTTTGGTTGAACAATAATTTGGTCTTTGTTGGAAGCAACTTAGTTAAATTATCTTTTTCACCATCATTATCACCCGAAATTACAGCAAGATCGTAATCTTTTTTTAATTTCTTAAAAAGTTTAGAAAGCCCTTTTCTATAATCGTTATAGAAAGTAAACTTACCCTTGTAATTATTGTTTGTGCTAATATGTACAGCTGTGTTTTTCGTAACTAAATCGCTACTATAACCAACAAAAGGAGCAGAGCCTACTTTTATATTTCGTTTTTGAAAAGACGCCTCAATACCTAGTCCTAAGTGTTCTTTGTAATTATCTAAAGTTACTATTTTGTATTCGTTTAAAATGTCGTAAAGAGCTCTACTTAATGGGTGGTTAGAGCCTCTAAGTGTGTTTTTTAATAGGCTTTCTTCCTCTAAAGATAATTGTTCACCTTCATAAGTTATTTTAGAACTTTTGTTAGCAGTAATAGTTCCTGTTTTATCAAAAATTATGGTATTTATCTTAGCCAATTGCTCAATAACATTTGCGTTTTTTAAATAGAATTTTTTCTTTCCTAGTATACGTAATATGTTACCTAATGTAAACGGTGCAGATAATGCTATTGCACAAGGACAAGCAATAATTAATACAGCCGTAAATACATTTAGGGCCTTACTAGAATCGTATATTAACCAAAAGGTTGTTGCTAAAGCAGCAATTAAAAGAACTGCAATTGTGAAGTGTTTGCTTATTTTATTGGTTAAACTTTTAAATACATCTTCTTTATTGGTTTTAAAAACATCATTGCTCCAAAGTTGTGTTAAATAGCTTTGTTCTACAGATATTAAAACTTCAACTTCAATTATGCCATTTAGTTGTTTCCCTCCAGCAAAAAGTTTGTCGCCCGATTTTTTTGAAACAGCTTCAGATTCACCTGTTACAAAGCTATAATCAATTCTCGCATTTCCTTTCATTAAAATACAATCTACAGGAATAAGCTCTTCGTTTCTAATGAGTAGACGATCTCCTTTTTGTATATCATATACTTGTATAGATGATTCCTTTCCATCAGTTGCTATTTTAGTAACCCCAATTGGAAAATACGATTTGTAATCTCTTTCAAAAGAAAGAAATGCATAGGTTTTTTGTTGAAAATATTTTCCGAGTAATAAAAAGAATACCAGTCCAGTTAAACTATCAAAAAATCCTGTTCCAATATCTAAAACTATTTCGGCGGTACTTCTTATGAAAAGTACAGAAATACCTAAGGCAATTGGTACATCTATATTCAATAACTTAGATCGAAGACCTTTATACGCCGAGATGAAATAATCTTGAGCAGCATAAAATACTACTGGAACAGAAAAAGTAAACATTAACCACCTAAAAATATGTTTATATTTTTCTAGCCAAATCCCTTCTACTTGTAGATACTCAGGAAATGACAAAAACATGACATATCCAAAGGCAAAACCTGCTAAACCAAGTTTATAGATAATAGATCTATCTATTTTCTTTTTACCTGATTCGTAATTTTCCAAACTTATGTATGGCTCGTAACCAATTCGGGATAAAAGATTTACTAAATCTTTGAGCGATAATTTATCGCCATTAAAAGTAATGCGAACAGTTTTTTCACCAAAATTGACTAATGAACTGCTTACTTCAGGTAACAGTTTGTTTAAGTTTTCAAGAATCCAAATACAGGAACTGCAATGTATATGTGGAATGTATAATGACACAATACGAATATCTCCATCATTAAACTCAAACAGTTTTTCTGTAATTTTTTCATTATCAAGAAAATCGTATTTGCCTTCATTTTCTTTTGGTATTGCACCTGGAGCAGTTTGCAAATCGTAATAACAACTTAAGTCGTTTACAGAAAAAATTTCGTAAACAGTTTTACAACCATTACAGCAAAAAGACTTTTCATCGAATGTGATTCCTGATTTAGAAGCGTCTAAACCACAGTGGAAACATGTTTTATGTTCCATATACTTGCTCAAAAATACCTAACGCAAAATTGTTAAGTTAATGAAAATTAAAATATGATAATTGTCATGTTTTAATTATTTTTGCATAACTTCGAAAATAGGTATGAGTAAGTGCGAACAATGTATAATTAGACAATTTAATTCTCTTAAGGCTTTAACAAAAGATGAGCTATTAAGAATTTCTGCTTGTAAAACTTCTAGAATAATTAAGAAAGGAGAGGTGATTTTTGAAGAAGGAGAATCACTCAATGGTCTATTTTGTATTAAAGACGGCGTTTGTAAACTTACAAAGCTAAGTGCAAATGGAAAGGACCAGATCATAAAATTGGTAGAAAAAGGACAAATTCTTGGTCAGAGATCATTAATTAGTGACGAGCGAACAAATTTAAGAGCAACAGCTTTGAATGATATGGAATTATGTTTTATTCCAAAGGCAGAAATTATAGATGACTTAAAAAAGAACAATAATTTTACGATGGATATGTTAAAGGAGATGGCAGATGATTTAAGGGAAGCTGATGATTTTATTGTGAATATGGCTCAAAAATCTGTTAGACAACGTTTAGCAGAGGCCTTATTGAATATAAATGAAAATTTTGGAACAAATCCAGATGGTACCTTGAGTGTGCTTTTGTCGCGTGAAGATTTTGCAAGTATTGTTGGAACTGCAACAGAATCTGCCATTAGGGTATTATCACAATTTAAAAAAGAAGGTCTTATCTCAGCTTTAGGTAAGCATATTAAAATAGAAGACCTTGAAGGTTTGAAACGAGTAGAATAAAACAAGTTTAAGTTTCATATTCGATAACAAAAAACGCTCTGATACTATCAGAGCGTTTTTTTATGATTACTAAATTTAGTTAATCTAGCTTAAAAGATTTAACATCTTTAAATGGCGATAAACTTAAATTTTCCATAGAAGCTTTATAAGGAGTCCATTCGTCATTAAAGAAGGTGTTAGTTTTTTCCAATGCATCATTCATTGCATCTTTTGCATTTTTGAGTAAAGTACGTTCAGTAGAAGTGATACCACTTTTTCTTGATCTAATATAAGATGCTGCGCCAAACACACGTTGCATAACATTTACGTTAGGATCACTGGTAATACCTTGTCTTTTATCAACTTTCCCAAGGTATATTTCTAGTACACCGTCTATACTTTTTATAATATCTTTTGAAGCCTTAATATTATCTTTATGAGCTTCTTTGTCAAGTTTTGCCAACATTTTACTGTACTCCGTTGCAATGTTTTTACTTTCTACTAATTGTTTCACTGCATCGGCTGCTACTTGTGTTATTTTTTCTACTTCTTTTGAAGCGTTGTATACTTCATTAATAGAATTTGTATCGACATCAAGTCTTGGGTCTGACGCTACGGTTATGTTTGTTTCTGATTTTTGGTCGCCAAAACTCATGACTACTTTGTAAGTTCCTAGTTTTACACCAACTCCTCCAGGTTCACCACGACGAGGACGAATTGTTCTTGACGGTCTATCGCCTCCTTTTTCTCTCATTCCCCATATCCATTTATGTAAACCACTCTCTTTTGGAGCTTTACGTTTTAAAGTTCTTATTAGGCGGTCACCATCATAAATATTCATGTGTATGGAGTCCCATTTAACTTTATTTTCAACTTTTTCAGTTGGTTTTTCGGGTACTACATTTTTATCTTTCTTACTTTTTTTCTTTTTCTTAGAATCATCAGCCTTAGGCATCTCTTTTTTCTTATCGTCAACTTTAACAAAGTATGTCATGATTGCACCACCACCACGGTTATCACCTTGATACATTGCATCTGCACCAAAACGACTTCCTGTTGGTTGCTGATATGCTGCTTGATAAGCAGTAGGAGGGTTAAAAAGGGTAAGCTTATTGTTTAAAATAGCTTTGTTTCTGGCAATTTCACGTAAAGGACGAATATCGTCAATTACCCAAGCTGCTCTACCAAATGTACCAATTACTAAATCGTGTTCACGAGGCTGAATAACAAGGTCTTTAACTGAAGTCGTAGGGAATCCTTCAGTCCATTTGGTCCATTTATTTCCTGCATCTATTGATATATATAAACCATCATCAGTTCCTAAAAACATTAGGTTTGGTTCTTCCAGATCTTCAATAATAGCTAGTGCATAACTTTCAACATCATTACTATCTACAATTCTAGTCCAAGTTTTCCCATAATCTTTGGTTCTATAAACATAAGGGGTGTAATTAAAACGTCTGTAATCATTTGCCACTAAGAGAGCTTCTCCTTTATTTTTATTAGA
This sequence comes from Flavobacteriaceae bacterium S0862, assembly GCA_023015825.1. Taxonomy (GTDB): domain Bacteria; phylum Bacteroidota; class Bacteroidia; order Flavobacteriales; family Flavobacteriaceae; genus Pontimicrobium. The sequence continues at coordinate 572,818 of JALKAW010000001.1, forward strand.
TGCTTTAATTTGAGGAATCCAACTTCCAGTAGGTAATCCTTTAATATTTTGAGTCACTTCAACCCATGTAGCACCTCCATTTTGAGTATAGTGCACACGACCGTCATCACTTCCAGACCAAATCATATCTTTCTCAACTGGAGAAAGTTCAATTACTAAAATGGTACAGTGATTTTCGGCTCCAGTGGCATCCATTGATAGTCCACCACTTTCATGTTGTTTTTGCTTTTCAGGATCGTTGGTTGTTAAGTCAGGGGAAATAGCTGTCCATGTTAATCCTTTGTCTGTTGATTTGTGTACAAATTGACTTCCAAAATAGATAGTGCTATTATCGAAAGGGTCAATATTAATAGCAGAATTCCAATTGAATCTCAATTTTACATCTGGGTCTGGATGCGTTGGCCTAATACTATAATTATTGCCAGTTTGCCAATCGTATCGGCTAACAGATCCTTGTTGACTCATTGTAAAGCCGTAACGTGAATCGTCTCTATCTGGAACAACATCAAAACCATCACCAAACGATATTTCTTGCCAATACGAGTTTCGTATGCCTTGGGCTTTCCATACGTAAGCAGGACCTCTCCAAGAACCATTATCTTGCATTCCTCCATATACATTGTATGGGAATTCATTATCTACATTTATATGATAAAATTGCGCAACAGGTAAGTTGCCTATAAAACGCCATGTTTTTCCACCATCTCTTGTAATATTTAATCCACCGTCGTTACCGTCCATCATGAAACTGCCATCACTTGGATGAATCCACCAAGCATGGTGATCTGGGTGTACACCATTATCTACATTATAAGCTGGCATTAATGCAGAAAAACTTTTGCCACCATCTTCACTTACATTTACATAGGTGTAAATTGAAAACACACGATTTTCGTTTTCTGGGTCTACGTAAATTTCAGAGTAATAGAATGGTCTGTTTCCAATATCGTTACCATCATTTACTTTTCTCCATTTAAAACCACCATCGGTACTTTTGTATAAAGCGTTCTTTTTAGATTCTATTAAAGCATAAACAATATTTGGCTTGTTTGCTGCTATGGCAACACCTATTCTACCTAAATCACCTTTCGGTAAACCATCTTCTGAAGATAATTTTTTCCAAGTATCTCCACCATCATGAGTGATGTGTAATCCAGAACCCTCTCCGCCAGAATTAAAAAACCATGGTTCACGTTTATGTTCCCACATTGCTGCAATTAATTTATTTGGATTTGTTGGATCCATTATTAAATCGGCAACTCCAGTTTTATTATTTGCAAATAGAATTTTATTCCAAGTTTTACCACCATCAGTTGTTTTAAAAACACCTCTTTCTGGATGTTCTCCCCAAGGCGATCCAATAGCTCCAACATATACTACATCAGGATTTGTAGGATCAATTATTACACGATGAATGTGACGCGTTTTTTCGAGTCCCATTGCCATCCAGCTTTTACCACCATCAAGTGATTTGTAAATACCATAACCACCATTTAAACTGTTACGCGGATTTCCTTCACCAGTACCAACCCATATCACACTTGGGTTTGATTGTTGAATTGCTACAGCACCAATTGAAGCTGTTACTTCATTATCGAAGATTGGTTCCCACTTAATTCCTGCTGAGGTAGATTTCCATAAACCTCCGGAAGCTGTTCCAACATACATAATGTCTGGATTGCTAGTAACTACATCTATAGCCGTAACACGACCAGACATGCCACCAGGACCAATATTTCGAGGTTTCATATTTTTTACTAAGTCCATTGAAAATTCCTGTGCGGAAAGTAGGGTAACACATAACAGCATTACCAGAGAAAATTTTTTTTTCATTTTAATTATTGGTTAGAATTGTAAGCCTTAAAGTTAAGAAATTCTAGTAGAATTTTCTTAAAGAGATGTTAATGCTATTTTTGTTTTAAAGCTTTAATTTGCTTTGGTTTTAACCACATCATAAAACCACTTATTGACAGAATAATTAACCCTAACGAGGTAAGTGTAGAGTAGAGGAGTTTTGTGTAGTGAGCGTCTGATTTAAATAGAAAATCAATAATGCTTCCGTCATGAATCATTTCAACAATATCGGCAGTTCGTTGTTTTACAGAAATAATGTCTCCAGTGTAGCAGTTTATTTGTAATTCGGTAAAATGATACTCAAAACGTACTTTGGCAATACCTTTAGAAGGTCTGTAGTCTATACGATTTATAGTATTGTCTAAGTTCAATGAATCGGAAAAGTTTTTAGCAATATCTTCAATGGATTTTAACCTAATGAGGTTTTGTTGTTGAACAATATTTTGAGACGGAGGTTTTAATTTCAGTTCGTCTTTCCAAGTTAGTAATAACCCAGTAACACCAATTAAAAACAAGAATACCACTAATGGAATGGCTATCGTTTTATGTAAACGTCTGTACCATCGTGTTTCTTTTGCTAGTGCTCTTGTTTTTTTACTCAAAGGCAAATTATTTGTGCTCGAAAATATGAAAATTAGAAAGAATTATTCTTAAAGAGTTGTTAATAGCAAATGTGAGTAGCTATAATATTTTTGTTTTAATGATTTTTGTATTTTGGAATTCGTTTAAATTTACTGAATACACTTTGTCTGAAGTGAATTCTGAATACTCTTTAGAGTAATAACCACCTAGAATAAATAATACGTTATTTTTTAGAAGTAGCTTAGAAGCAAAAAGACCTAAATCAATTTTGTATTGATTTAACCGTCGTGTTAATGTATTGTAGGTTAAAAATAGTCCGTTTTCAAAAATGTAAATTATATGATTGTTTTTTACAACAGCTGGTTTACTCATATCCTTAAACATTTCTCCTTCCTTTTTCCATCTTCCTGTTGTAACATTGAATGATTCAATGTTTTTGGTAGACACATAATCATTTCCACCTATTAAGTAAATAGTATCTTCAATCAATACACCTTGTGTTTCTTTGGGTATTGGCATACTTCCTATGTTGTACCAAAGCCCAGTTGTAAGATTTTGATAATGCACTTCATTTGAAAAAACCTTATTTCCATTTGGTTTCATTTTTGTGGAACCACCCATAACTATTAGATTGTCTTTATATAAAAAGGAAGCAAAATTAGCTGCTTTGTGTGGATTTACTTCATCAATTGTTATTGAGTTGTTTTTTAAATCGAGTATTTCAATCCGATTTTCTAAATATTCTGTGTTTTTACTTTTTGACAATCTTTTCCCTCCTACTATATACGCTTTGTTATTGTAAACGTGTACGTTATGAAAAGCTCTGTTTATAGTTTCGGTATGATTAATAGACCAGTTATTTTTTTTGTAGTTATATTCATAAATTTTTGTATTGTACTTTTCCCAATCAACTTCTAAAGGCATCATTTGTAGTACTTGTATTAGAGTAGGACCTAATTCATTAACTTTATCTTTTGAAACTATCATTTCATTCCAACTGTCAGATTTATTAAAATCAATGCCACCAATGATGATAAATTTTTCATTACTTATAAAAGCATCAAAGTTTGACAAACTTTTTGGCATAGTTGTAACTTCATTAAACTGCAAGTTGGTTTTTAGTTGTTTCTTTTTACCGCTAACAATAATTTCATCAAGAGATGAGGTATTCTTTAAAAGGTGTAAGGTATAATCAAGCTCTGTTAGTGTTTTTAAAGTTATTTCCTCTGGGTAGTAGTTGATGTGAGAAATAATAAGAATGCTAGTGCTTTTTAAATTGTTGTCACTACTAATTGTAAAAACCCCATTATGATTTGTGGCAAAGCCTTTATCTATTCCTTTTACTTTAATGTTTACGTCTGAAATAGGTTCTTTACTATCAGTATCTAAAATTGTAACTACTTGTTGAGCTTGTAATGTATAGGATACTAAAATTAGTAAAACGGAAATGTAAATTTTTTGCATATTGATTAGGTTTGTTTTTTAAGCATCAAAAGTTGTTCCTTTATTCTCTAGATTTCTTATTCTGCTCACATAATTCAATAATTTTTTCAATTCTGTTTTGTCGTGTTACTTCTCGTTTGGCTTGTTTTAACCAATACAAATATGATTTTTTATAGCTTGAAGCAAAATTTTGATAATTTGTAAAGGCTTCCTTATTCCCATTAAATGCCTTTAGTAAATCATTTGGGATTATTAAATTTTCTACATCATCTAAAAACGTCCACATACCATTTTGTTTGGCTATGTTTATTTTATCATAACCACTTTCATGAATCAAATTATCTTGTTCTAATTCAATTATATAACGTTTATTTAAGGCACTCCAAACACTTTTTGGGTTTCTTGGTGTAAAATATTGGCGACGTTTTCCGTAGCCCAAACTTTTAACTGTAGAATCTATCCAGCCAAAACATAATGCTACTTTTACAGCTTCTTCCCAACGCATCGTTGGTATGTTTATTTCCAACTTGTAGAAAATGAGATATACACCATTGGTAGCTTCATAGTTTTGTAATAGCCAATCGTACCAATCTACATCGCGTTCAAAATAGAGTTCAGGATAATCCACAAAGATTACAGCTTTTTAGAATATACTAAGAAGTTATTATCAATTTTTATATCATCAGCTTTAGTGCTCATGGTTTGCCAATCAGCTTTTGGGAACAGCCATTGTTTACTTCCATAAACATCTATTTTTATTGGCATGTCGAAGTTTGCGATAATGTTAGTATAACGAAATTTTAAATCACCATTTTTTATTTCATACTCTAAAGTTGGAATGCGGACATCACGTAAGTATTGATTAAAAAACTCGGTCAAATCGATTCCTGTTGTTTTGCTTAAATAATCTTCTACTTGCTTTGTCGTAACCGTTTGATGATAAAAGGTTTTGTTTAAACCACGTAAAATCATTCGCCATTTTTCGTCATCTTCAATAAGTTGTCTTAAAGTATGAATCATGTAAGCACCTTTATTGTACATGTCGCCAGAACCTTCTTTATTTACATTATAATAACCAATAATGGGTCTATCATTTTTTATGTCTTTTCCTTTGCCAACGGTGTATTCGTCTCCAGCTTGTTTGTTGTAGTGATATTCAAGATATAACCCTTCGGAATAGGCTGTAAACCCTTCGTGAATCCACATATCAGCAATATCTTTATAAGTGATATTATTTGCAAACCACTCGTGTCCAGCTTCGTGGATAATAATGAAATCAAACTTCAATCCCCAACCAGTTTTTGATAAATCGTTACCTAAATAACCTTTCATATATTTGTTTCCGTAGGTAATGGAACTTTGGTGTTCCATGCCTAAATATGGCACTTCTACAAGTTTAAAACCATCTTCATAAAACGGATAAGGTCCAAACCAATGTTCAAAAGCTTTCATCATTTTTGGAGCATCTTTAAAATGTTCTTTGGCTTTTTCTAAATTGTCTCTTAACACATAATAATCCATATCTAAATCGCCATTTTCACCCTCAAATACTTCTGAAAAATGTACATAATCTCCAATGTTTACATTCACACCATAATTATTGATAGGGTTATTTACAAACCAATGTGAAGTTACTGTATTATTATCATGTTCTTCAATGTTTCTTAATCTTCCGTTTGAAATATTTGATAACCCTTTAGGAACATTTACACTAATAAGCATACTGTCCACTTCGTCGTACATGTGGTCTTTATTTGGCCACCAAACACTAGCTCCTAAACCTTGACAAGAGGTTGCTACAAAATGTTTTCTATTATTATCTTTTTTCCATGAAAACCCACCATCCCAAGGTGCGTTTTTTGCTTCTTGAGGTTTTCCTTTGTAATGCACTTCTAGTGAATTTACATCGCCAATGATTTGTTTTTTTGCTAATGTTATAAAATGCGCATTACCGTCACTTTTTATTTTTAAATCTTCACCATTTTGTGTTGCTTTAGTTATCTGTAACGGACTTTGAAGGTCAATTTGTAAGACATTGTGAGGTTTTAAAACTTCATACTGAACGATGTTTTTACCTGAAATGTATTTGTTATCTGGATCTACTTTAATGTCTAAATGATAATAAGTTACATCCCACCATGCTCTTTCAGGTGTAATGGTACCTCGCAAGGTATCTTGTCTTGTAAACGTGTTTTTGTCTTCTAGCAATCCTTGAGCTTCAATTAATGGTGAAGTAATTATGGCTAATAAAATAATTAGATAACGAATTTTCATATTTTTATTTGTTTAATCTGTCTAAAAATGGTTGTAATTCTAAGAGGGTTATATCATCTCTTTTGCGAAGTTCTTTTAAGAACCATACTTTATGTCCAGCACCATAAGTAATTAGAATTCGTTTACTTTGATGTTTATATTTTTGAAGGGCTTTTTCAATATTCCAATAGTGAGCAATATTAATATTATCCCATCCACCGAGACCAAGCTCTTCGTTAAAAAGCCTGTTGTAAGTACTTAATCTAATATTATAAATACTATCATATGTATTTGTATGTATAAATGCTGGGTCGTTTCGTTTACCAGTAGCATTCATTAAAGAATCGGTTAATTTATTTGCAGCAGTATATTCTTTCCAGTCATCAATTCTTGTTGAATCCTTACTAATTGCTTGAAGTTTTTTTGACCTTTCACTAGCCATAATGGCTGTCCATCCAGCAGTAGGAATGATTTCAAAATTCATAGTTTTTGAAAGCGGAAAAATAACATCGGTATATTCAGGAAACCTCATTACTCGTGGTTCTGAAATACTATCATCTCTTTTAAACCCTTCCATAGCCTCATCAAAACGGTTTGGGGGTATTTCAGTTAGTATAATATCTGGGTTAATTTCCTTTATAATGGCTGTTAATTTTTCAATATTAAAAACCTTTTCGGTTAAGTGTCCACTATGAATAGTTCCTAATGCAAGAACTTCATTTTTAGAGTCCTTTTGACAGCTTAAAAACAACCCTAGAATACAAAATATGATGCTACTCTTTTTAAGAATTTTTATCAATTTATCTAAATGTTTTATTTGGAAAAACTACAGGGCTTTCATAGCCATCTTTTCCAACTGAAGCTACTCCAAAGAAATAGTTGTCAATAACAATGCCATCAAGAGTAAATTCAGTGACATCACCAACATAACGACTGTTATCCCAAGTAGGAGAGGTGGTATCTCTCCAATAAATTTTGTAACCAACAGCTCCATCTACTTTATCCCATTTAAACTTAGCTGAAGGTTGTACAATACCTCCAATGGCAACATTGTTTGGTGCTGGAGGTGCACTTGCCAAACTAGCTAAGTTGATAGCGTTTACTGCAGTAAGCTTTTTAGCATAAGGGAAGTTTACATGCTCAAAAGTATCGCCATAGTTAATACCATTTTCAGTACGGATATCTTGATGTTGCTGTGTATAATTTTCATGAGCTTCCATAATTCTGATACCAGCAAAACCTAAATCGTTAAAAGGTCTATGGTGACCACCACGACCAAAACGGTCTAAGCGATAGACCATCATTGGATTCATTTCTGGCATGTAGGTTTTTACATTTTTGTGTACATATCTAGCTAACTGACGTGAAATTCCATCAACTTCTCCGCCATAAAAACGTCTTGCACGACGTTCTTGTTCTGTTTCAGTTGGAGGCACAGGCTCAGAAAAGATTCTAAAAGTTCGGTTGTCAATAACGCCATCAACTCCTTTAATATTTCCTATCATATCGTTATTAAGAATACCAATTATATTCCAACCATTTTCTTTGGCATATTTTGCTAATCCTGCACCACCAAACAAACCTTGTTCTTCACCAGATAAGCCAACGTAAATAATGCTGTTTTCAAATTCATAGTAGCTCAATACTCTTGCAGCTTCAATAGTTCCCGCCATTCCTGAAGCATTATCATTAGCTCCTGGTGCGTCAATTTCAAAATTCATAGTATTACTTGAGCGAGAATCGATATCACCACTCATAATGATGTAGCGATTTGGGTATTTTGTACCTTTTTGTATGGCTACTACATTCACTATCCAAGCATCGTGAGGTACACGACGATTGCCCTCTTTTGTTACTAAATCTTTTTGATAGAAAACATTTAAACAGTTATTGCATTCTTTTGAAATGGATTCAAATTCAGATTTAATCCAGCGCCTCGCAGCACCAATACCTCTGATATCAGAAATGGTATCGCTAAAGGTGTTACGAGTACCGAAATCGACTAAGGTTTTTACATCATTTTTAATACGCTCTGCTGAGACAGCATGGATGATATCATAAATTTTTTTGTCTGTTTGTGAAAAGCTATTTACTACAAATACTAGTAGTAATGCGGTTAGTAATTGTTTCATTGCTATTGTTTAGTATAATTAAATTTTACAGTTTCTACGCTTCCATTGTCTTCAATATCTACATAGATATTCATTTCTTTATCGCTTACTTTTTCAAAAGTCATGCCTTCAAACACCACTTTTGTTGTAGTAATTTCTTTAAGTGGAAAGTCTACGGTTTCATCTTTTGTTTCCCAACCTTTTAAGTCTGACCCAAAATGTTTTAATTGAAGAATAAGCGAGTTCTCTACTTCTCTAATAATTTCAATTTCATAGAAGGTCACTTTGCCATCGTTTATCAATTTAAATGTTGCCATCATTGAACCAGCTGAGGGCTCACTCCAAATTTCTTCTGTTTGCCCACCAAATGCTTCACCATACCAAGTGCCAGAAATCCAAGCGATGTTTTCTAGTTTTGGTTCGAGTTTAGCTTCTGTTTGCGCTTTACTTGAAAAGCTAATTGTAAGGAGTATCAGGACTAGTTTCTTCATAATAGATTATTGAATAAAAGTTACTTTTTTAATCAAATCATTTTCAACTTCATAAATGGCTATGGCATAAAAAACACGTCCATTTACTGTCACTTTTTCTTTATCGATAACTTTATTTCCTAAAACAATTCTGTTAACGATTTCAGCATTTAAATCTGGTGTATTTTCAAAAAACGAAGCATATTGTCTTCTAAGAGCTTCTCGTCCTTGAGAAGTTACTTCATTAGGGAATGTATACAATTTAACGTTAACTGCGTAAGTTTTTACAAAAGCATCAATATCTCTGTTATTATAAGCTTCTAGCTGTTTTTGTACAATGGCTTCAGCTTCAGCTTCAGAAGTTTTGTTTTCAGATGCTTTTTCCTCTTCAATCTCTTTTATATTTTCGTTTATGTCTCCAGCAATCAACAACATACTCGATTCTGGATTAGTAGCTAAACGTGTAATTTTAGAAATGCCTCTCGAGCTTAAATCTGCAACCTTTTTCCAATTAATATCTTTTTGTAAAGTCAATTTGTAAAGAACACTTTCTTTACCTGAAAGTATGGTTCTCCTATTTAACCAACAAATATCTTCTACACTTTCCATAGTATTAGCAATAACTCTAGTAGCTCCTGTTTTAGGGTTTAGAGATTTAATTTGCCAAACATTGTTTTCTTTTGAAATGAAGCTCACAAGATTGGAATTTGGAATTCTATGAAAAGAACGACCTACGTTGGTGGCGTATTTTCTGCTCCAACCTTCGGCTAAATTAACAGCATATAGGTTTAAATTATTTTCTTCAATTACCGCACCTGCAATAATAGTGTCATCAAACCAAGTGTAATAAGCAAAGACAAGGTCTTGAACAAGCTCTATAGATTCACCATTCTTCAAATTATATGTGTATAAACGTTGTTTTCCGTCTTTATCTAAACGAACTGCTGAAACTTCATTTTTGTTGGGAATTTTTAACGGCGAATATTCGCCACCTTCCGTATGATTTATAAAGATTTTAGAATCGTAATTAATGTTATACTTTACAATATCAGTTTGTCCATTTCTTGTTCCTGCATATAACACAGTATTCTCATCTAGAAAAGAAGGTTGATTATCGTAACCATCATTTGCCGAAATATTTCTTTGGTTAAATAATTCTATATAATTGTTTGAGACCTTTAAATCAAACAAAAAAACATCGGTATTAGATTGCGAATAAGAAACTAAAAAAACAAAAAATAGAAGAGAAGAAAATAACTTGCGCATAAGATTAATTAAATTTTTCTCTAAAGTAATAAAAAAGGTTTATTGATGCTTAATTGTCTAGAATAAAGAATACTATTAATTTCTAACTTTATATCTTTGAAAGATATTTAATATAATTACAGTTTGGGCAATCAGCTTTTATTTTTCTTTTGTGCATTGGGTGTATTTAACGGCTTTTTAGTGAGTTTATACTTGTTGTTTTTTACAAAGCAGAAAAGGATTCAGAATTTATTTCTCGGATTACTGGTTTTACTATTAAGTATAAGAATAGGAAAATCTTTACACACTATTTTCACACCTAGAGAAGATAGAAACTTGTTAATACTGCAAGTTGGCTTATCTGCTTGTTTTTTAATTGGTGTTTCTTTGTTTTATTATTTAAAATCTTCAGTAGAAAACATAAAGAAAATTACTAGTTTCTGGAAAATTCATTTTGCCTTTTTATTACTAGTAATAGTTCTAGTCGGGTTAGCAAAACCTTATCCATCTAATCCTGATTTCTGGAATATGTATTTTGTTAAGTTTATTTATACTGTTTGGGGAATTTATGTTGTGATTTCAGGACTTGTCCTAAAAGATATTTTTAAAAAAGTTTTTAAAAGAGATATAAAATGTACAATTGCCGAACTATGGCTATTCAATGTATATATTGCTAATGTATTGATTTATGTGGCATACATTATTGGTTTCTTTTACTTTTATTATGTAGGTACACTCACGTTTTCTTTTGTGTTTTATGGCTTGCTTTTTTTCTTGCTATTTAAAAGTAATAGAGATAATGTGTTTAAAGATATTCCTGAAAAGTATGCTTCTAAAAAAATTGAAGATGAGGAGGCTCTTTTAATAATAGAAAAACTCGAAAAGGTTATGTTGCAAAAGGAACTCTATAAAAACCCAAATATAAAATTAACCAGCATTGCTAAAGAACTTCATATATCCACTCATAGATTATCTCAACTTTTAAATGATAACCTAGGTAAAAGTTTTGCGCAATACATTAATGAAAGTAGGATTGAAGAAGCAAAAAAACTAATATCCGAAAAAAGCGACTATACATTTGAGGCTATTGGTTATGAAGCTGGTTTTTCATCACGTTCTGCATTTTATGCAACATTTAAGAAGCTTACAGGAATGACACCTGCGGCTTTTAGGGATTCTCTCTCGTAAAAAGTCTAAAATTATAATTCTGGACACCTATTTTATAACTCACAATACATTCTTCATTTCATTTTTGCAGTTTTGAGTAATATTTAAAACACTATAAAAATGAAACATAGAATTATTATTGCAATAGTATTATTAGGTACTCAATTTACAATAGCGCAATCAGAAGCATCTTTAATTGAACAAACACTTCAAAAATATATGGAAGGAAGTTCTTTTGTGAAGCTAGAAATGCTTAAAAGTGCTTTTTCAGATAATGGTACGTTGTATTTAACAGGTAGAGACGGATTGTTTAAAAGGTATACTCCAATTGAATATGCTGACTTTTTTAAAAATGCAGAAAAAGGAAAGTTTAATGGTCGTGATGCAAAAGTACTAGCAATAGAGGTTGTAAAAGATATAGCAACTGCTAAGGTTGAAATAGCAGGTCCTGAAAGAAAATGGGTTTATATTGATTTATTCTTGTTAAAAAAGTTTGATGATGCATGGAAAATAATTAGTAAAACTGCTACTAGAGTAGATGAAAAATAAGAGGAAAGGTATTATGAAGCAAACTTTTTTTAGATTGTTTTTGTTTTTGTCGATATCAATATATAGTCAAACTTCTGAGATTAAGTTTATTGATACTTCAATTTCAATTGATGGGAAACTAGAAGAATCTGTTTGGGATACTTTACCAGAAAACACCAATTTTTATAATTATTTACCTACAGATGTTGGTTTAGCAAAAAATCAAACCTCAGTAAAAATATTTCATAATGGAGAATATTTATATGTGAGCGCAACCTATTTTGATTCAACAGAAGAAACGCAGGTTAGTACTTTAAAAAGAGATGTGTCTATTGCTTTTAGTGATGCATTTGTAATGATTGTAGATACGCAAAATCAAGAACAAAGTGGATATTTTTTCGCAGTTAATTCTCTAGGAAATCAAACAGATGGTTTGGTTAGTAGAGTAAACGATAGCTATAATTTAAGCTTTAGCTGGAATACTATTTGGCAATCTGAGGCTATTCTAAATGGTAATAAAAAGCAATACGAAATTGCAATTCCTCTAAAGGCATTAAATTTTAATAAAGAGAATAATATATTTGGTATTCAATTTTACATAAGAGATATAAAAAATAATTCATGGACTATTTTAAAGAATGTTAAACGCAATTATGCCAATTTAAATTTGCGTTTCACTGAAAAATTCTTAATAGTAAACCTTCCAGAAAAGTCAAATTCAAGATTTACAGCCACACCATCTCTAACTGCAAATTATCAAAATGATGTTATAAATAATGTAGATGATACCGCATTTAAAGCAAGCTTAGATGTGCAATACAACCTTACGTCATCTTTAAAAATGGATGCTACGATTAATCCAGATTTCTCACAAATAGATGTTGACCAACAAGTAACAAACTTAACTAGGTTTTCTGTTTTTTTTCCTGAGCAAAGAAACTTCTTTCTCGAAAACTCCGATTTGTTTTCAAATCTAGGAGTAGATGGTATTAATCCATTTTATTCAAGAAGAGTTGGGGCTAATAGTGACATACAGTTTGGATTAAAACTATCTGGGAATATATCTCCCAAAACCAGAATAGGCGTTTTAAATGTTCAAACAGATGAAGCAGCAGCAGTTGCATCACAAAATTTTGGGACTTTAGTTTTAGAACAGCAACTTTCTAAAAATTTTGTAACTACAGCTTTTTTTATTAATCGTCAGCAAACCGATAATTTTGATTTTGTAAATGATTATAATCGAGTTACAGGAATTAATCTAAATTATAAATCAAATAATAACAGATGGATTGGTTTAGCTAATTATGGAAAGAGTCTAAATGATGGTATCTCTGGAGATAATAATTTTTATAATGCTGGAATTTGGTTTAATAAACGGGGATTAGAGTGGAACGCTTCTATTAAAAATGTTGGCAAAAACTATATTACTGATGTTGGTTTTACACCGAGATTATATAATTATGATGCAATAAACGATTTAGTGGTTAGAGAGGGTTATACATAAACAACTGTAGGAGTAGAGTATCAAAAATTTTACGAACAGTCTAAAACTATAAACTCTGTTCGTTTCTTAAATTATAATAACGACACTTACTTTGATGATAGTGGTGTAATGAGCCAGTCGTCACATTTCTTAAATTCAGCAGTTTTTTTTAAGAATTTATCTTCGGTGTATTATGAGTATAAGTATGATATTATCGATTTAAAGTATGGTTTTAATCCGCTTAGTGAAGGGAATGCTTTAGTCCCAAATGAGTATCGTTTTGGTATTTTAAAAGTTGGATACAATTCGGCAAACAATCAAAAATTTCGGTACCGTTTTAATTTACAAAAAGGGTCTTATTACAATGGAAAGAGGATTACAGCTGGTGCTTTTGTAAATTATCAATTATTACCTTTTGCTAGTTTTGAAGCATCTTATGATTTTAATGAGATAGATTTAAATGAGTTGGGAAAAGAAACGTTTCATTTGGCTCGATTTACAAAAGAAATTTTCTTCAATAATAGATTGAACTGGACTACTTATGTACAATACAATACGCAACGAAATAATTTTAATATAAATAGTCGATTGCAATGGGAGTATAAGCCATTGTCGTATGTGTATTTTGTGATAACTGATAATTTCAATAAAGATATACATAGAAAAGATTGGGGAGTAGCTTTTAAAATGAATTATCGATTAGATTTTTAATAACTTAGAAGAAAATAAACATCAATTAAAATGAAAAAAACTTTATTACTTCTCGCAATTTTTTTAGGAACAGTAACAGCAAATGCACAAACTGAAATTGAAAAAATTAATAAACCATTATTGGATTATATTGAAGGCACAGCTAATGGACAACCAGATAGATTAAAACGAGCTTTCCACCCAGATTTTAACTTGTATTTTGTGCAAAGTGATTCTGTAAAGGCTTGGTCAGGTAAAGGGTATGTTTCAAATGTCAAGCAAGGCAGAAAGAGTAATCGTATAGGAAAAATAATATCTGTTGATTATGTTAACGATGCAGCCATAGCAAAAATTGAAATTGATATGCCTGATAGAAAACGACTTTATACAGATTATTTAATGCTATTGAAGGTTAAAGATGAATGGAAGATTATTCACAAATCGTTTACGTTTGTTGAATATTAATCAACAATTTATTCTCTTTAAATAATTTAGTTTCATTTTAATAATTAATGTAAAAATACTCAAATTGAGTATTGTTTGGCTAAAAATAGTTTCGGAATTTCACGATGCTATTTATTAACTAAACTATTTTAAAATGAAATTAATTAAACAAATTACATGTATCATGGCATTATCATTATTCTTTTGGTCTTGCCAAACAGAAGAACTTACCCAACATGAAGAACCGCAAAGCTTAGCAATTGAAGCTTTTATTGGTCATGAAGTTGATGCTGTTAGTAATGCACGTGGTAGTGGATTACTAACAATTACACCTGAATATCTGGATGGTATAAATGAGGTTTTAGCAGCTAAAGGAATGAACTATAGAGTTGCAGCCGCAGAGTATATTACAGCTAGCGGTTCGCAAGAAGCTGGAAATACAGTATTGTCAAAAATCGTTGGCAATAAACAATTGGGACATGATTTTGTACCTGATGATGCTCGACGTACTTGGAGTGCTGATGATGGTAACACAATTACTTATGCTATTGATACAACAAATGATGCAATACCTTTTGTAGGAGGATTAAGTGCAGCGGAAACCGACGCAGCAATTGAAAGTGCAACAAATACTTGGAGAGACGTTAATTGTTCGGATTTGGGTCTTACAAGAAATCCAGATTTTGGTTTAGATATTGGCGTAGTTGCTTTCATAAACGGGCTAGGAGGATCTCCTTTTATTCTTGCTGATGTACAACATGGTGGATTTAGAGAGGTTAATTATGCTGGTGGTGTTATAGGAGTTACACACACCTTTGTTTTTACCAACGGAGGAGTTCCTACTGATATTGATAATAATGGAAAAGCTGATGTTGCTTTTAGAGAAATTAATTACGATCCATCTTGGATTTGGGCTGATGATGGTGTTACTAATATAGATGTTGAAACTGTTGCACTACATGAATTAGGTCATGGATTAAGTCAAGGTCATTTTGGAAAAGTTATGATTAAGAATAATACGGCATTAAAGGCATCTCCTAGAGCTGTAATGAATGCCTTATACACTGGGCCTTATGCAGAATTGGCTGGCACAGATAATGGAGGGCATTGTAGTAATTGGGGAGAATGGCCAAATAATTGATTAAAATTTATAATACAAAAAAACGCCTCAAAATGAGGCGTTTTTAATTTAACCAACCAAAATAAGTCTAAAAACAATATTTGTTTTCAGCCTTTACTTTCTCAGCGATTTCTTTTCTTAAATCCACAATATCTGGATAGTTTGTGTACTTAGTAAATCGCTTAAGTCCCATTAACATCATGCGTTGTTCATCGCCTTCAGCAAATGAGATAATACTTTCTTTGCCTTTTTCTTCAATAATATCAACAGCGTGATATAAGTATAGTTTTGCCATCGCTATTTGTACAGACTGAGCTTCTTTACCAAAGCGTTTGGCATTCTTTTCAGTTCTTAAAATAGTTGACTCAGCCATATAGATTTCAATTAAAATATCTGCTGCTGCTATTAATAATTGTTGATGTGATTCTAAATCTGGCCCAAATTTTTGTACTGCACCACCAGCAACCATTAAAAAGGTCTTCTTAAGTTTCTTAATCATTTCTTTTTCTTCTGAAAATAACTCAGAATAATCTGGTGTATCAAACGAAGGAATTCCCATGAGTTCTTCTTGAACCGCTTGAGCAGGACCTAATAAGTCAACATGTCCTTTCATGGCTTTTTTAACTAACATACCAACACTAAGCATTCGGTTGATTTCGTTTGTACCTTCGTAAATACGAGCAATACGAGCATCTCTCCAAGCAGCTTCCATTGGTGTTTCTTCAGAGAATCCCATTCCACCATAGATTTGTATTCCTTCGTCAGCGCAGTTTTGTACATCTTCAGAAACAGCAACTTTTAAAATAGAACATTCAATAGCATATTCTTCAACACCTTTTAACTCTGCTTCTTGATGTGAGTTTCCTGCTGCTTCACGTAGTGCTATTCTATCTTCAATATTTTTTGCAGCTCTATATGTTGCAGATTCACCAGCATAAGCGCTTGTAGCCATTTCAGCTAGTTTCACTTTAATAGCACCAAACTCAGATATTGGTGTTTTAAATTGCTTACGTTCATTGGCATATTGTACACCTAATGATGTGATACGTCTTTGAGAATCTAAACAAGCAGCAGCTAATTTTATACGGCCAACATTTAGAGCATTCATAGCTATTTTAAATCCATTTCCTCTTTCAGATAGCATGTTTTCAACAGGAACTATAGTATCGTTAAAAAATACTTGTCTAGTTGATGAAGCACGAATACCTAATTTATGTTCTTCTTCACCTAGTGTAATACCGTTGGGATTATCTTTATCATATTCTACAATGAAACCTGTAATATTTTTGTCATCTTCAATTCTTGCAAACACAATCATTAAACGACAGAATCCTGCATTTGAAATCCACATTTTCTGTCCGTTAATCTTATAAGATTTTCCATCTTCAGAAAGCGTTGCAGTTGTTTTACCAGAATTGGCATCACTACCTGCTCCAGGTTCTGTTAAGCAATAAGCCCCAAACCATTCACCAGAAGCTAATTTTGGTACATATTTTTGTTTTTGCTCTTCGGTACCATATAGTGTAATTGGTAAAGTTCCTATTCCGGTGTGTGCACCAAATGCTGTACTAAATGAACCAGTACCAGATGATATATAATCACAGGTTAAGCATGTAGATACAAATCCCATTCCTAAGCCACCATAGGCTTCAGGGACTGCTACACTAAGAAATCCAAGTTCTCCAGCTTTTTGCATACATTCTTCAGTCAATGCATAATCTTTAGCTTCAAATCGTGCTTTATGAGGAATAATTTCACGGTCGTTAAATTCTATAACCGCTTCTTTCATCATGTTTTGTTCTTCTGAAAAGTCTTCAGGAGTAAAAACGTCTTCACAATTAGTTTCTTTTACTAGAAACTGACCTCCTCTTAATAATTCTTTTTCTTCCATTACTTTATCGTTTGGGTATTTCTTTAGTTTAAAAATTCAAATATTCCACAAGCGCCTTGTCCAGTTCCAACACACATGGTTACAGCACCATATTTACCTTTCATATCGCGTTTTCTCATTTCATCAAATAACTGAACAGATAATTTTGCTCCAGTACAACCAAGAGGATGTCCTAAAGCAATGGCACCTCCATTAACATTAATGATATCCGGATTTAGATTAAGTTCTCTAATAACAGCTAGAGATTGAGAAGCAAATGCTTCATTTAATTCTATTAACTCTAAATCATCTTGCTTCAATCCAGCTTGCTTAAGTGCTTTTGGGATGGCCTTTACAGGTCCAATTCCCATAATACGAGGTTCAACACCAGCTGCAGCATAGTTTACTAAGCGAGCAATTGGTTCAAGGTTTAATTCCTTTACCATGTCTTCGCTCATTATCATTACAAAAGCAGCTCCATCGCTCATTTGAGACGAGTTTCCAGCTGTTACACTTCCCCCTTGAGCAAATACAGGACGAAGGTTAGCCAAAGCTTCAAGATTTGTTCCTTTACGAGGACCTTCATCTTTAGTCACCGTGTATTTTTTTGTTGCTTTCTTTCCGTTATCATCTATGTATGTTTGCTCTACATTAATAGGAACAATTTGCTCTTGAAAATGGTTTTCTGCCTGCGCTTTTAATGCTTTCATGTGTGAATTAAAGGCAAACTCATCTTGGTCTTCACGAGATACTTTAAATTGATTAGCAACTGCTTCAGCAGTATTTCCCATTCCCCAATAATAATCTTCGTGACCTGCTTTTACAGTATCATAATTTAATTCTGGTTTGAATCCTGTCATTGGTACAGCACTCATACTTTCTGCACCTCCAGCAATAATACAATCTGCCATTCCTGCTTGAATTTTTGCAGTTGCAATACCAATGGTTTCTATGCCTGAAGCACAAAATCGATTAACGGTAACTCCAGGAACATCAACACTATTTAACCCGATTAATGAAATAAATCGTGCCATATTTAATCCTTGAGAACCTTCAGGCATTGCGTTACCAACAATAACATCATCAATCCTGGTTTTATCAAAATCTGGTAATTCCTTCATCATGTGCTGAATGGTTTCAGCTGCTAATTCATCGGTTCTTTTAAAACGGAACACACCTTTTGGTGCTTTGCCAACGGCAGTTCTATATGCTTTTACTATATATGCTTGTTTCATTTTTCTAGTTTCTTAAAGGTTTACCAGTTTTTAACATGTGCTGAATACGTTCCAATGTTTTTCGCTCTGTACAAAGAGATAGAAATGCTTCACGCTCAATATCTAATAAGTATTGCTCGCTAACTAAAGTAGGTTCAGATAAATCTCCTCCAGCCATTACATAAGCGAGTTTATTGGCAATTTTTTGGTCATGTTCACTAATGTAATTTGCAGCTTCCATAGAATCCGTTCCTACTAAAAACATACCAAGAGCTTGTTTTCCAAGAACTTTAATATCTTTACGTTTTACAGGTTGTGTATATCCAGCGTCAGCTAATAATCTTGCATGAGCTTTAGCTGTAGCAATTTGTCTGTCCTTATTAACTACCACTACATCTTTTCCTTTTTGTAAAACACCCATATCAAAGGCTTCATAGGCTGATGTAGCTACTTTTGCCATACCAATTGTTAAAAAATATTCTTGTAGGATGTTTAATTCTACATCTCCTTTTCTAAAGGTGTCTTGAGCTCGTAATGCCATTTCTTTTGAACCACCACCACCAGGAATTACACCTACTCCAAACTCTACAAGACCAATATAAGTTTCGGCAGCTGCGACAACTTTATCTGCATGCATTGATAGTTCGCATCCACCACCTAATGCCATTCCATGTGGTGCAGCAATAGTTGGAATAGCCGAGTAGCGCATACGCATCATGGTATCTTGAAAATATTTGATAGCCATATTTAACTCATCGTATTCTTGCTCTACAGCCATCATGAAAATCATACCAATATTGGCTCCAACCGAGAAGTTTGCACCTTGATTTCCAATGACCAAGCCATCGAAGTCTTTTTCTGCTAAATCAACCGCTTTGTTCAATCCTGCAAGAACATCACCACCAATGGTATTCATTTTAGATTGGAATTCGCAGTTTAAGATTCCATCGCCTAAATCTTCAATAACAACTCCTGAGTTTTTAAATACTTCATTCGATTTTCTGATATTATCTAGAATAATGAATGCATCTTGTCCAGGAATTTTTTCTTGAGATTTTTTCGGAATGGCATAAGCATAAGTTGCACCATCTTTTACTGTGTAGAATGAAGAGCTTCCTGATGCTAACATATCTGAAACCCAAGCAGCTGGATTTTTACCTTCAGCTTTCATGATTTCGATTCCTTTTTGAACTCCAATAGCATCCCAAATTTGGAAAGGACCGTGTTCCCAACCAAATCCAGCTTTCATCGCATCATCTATTTTATATAATTCATCTGTGATTTCAGGGATTCTGTTAGACACATATTCAAACATTGCTGCAAAGTTCTTTCTGTAGAATTGACCAGCTTTATCTTTTCCTGAAACTAAAATTGGGAAACGGTCAATAACTTTATCGACTGTTTTAGTAAGTTCTAAAGTAGCGAAAGAAGCTCTTTTTTTAGAACGATATTCTAATGAGTCTAAATCTAAAGACAGGATTTCGCTTTTACCACTATCTCCTTTTACTTTTTTGTAGAACCCTTGACCAGTTTTACTACCTAACCATTTATTTTCCATCATTGTGTTGATGAATTCAGGCAGTTTGAACAGCTCATGAGCTTCATCATCTGGACAGTTATCGTAAATTCCGTTAGCAACATGAACTAAAGTATCTAATCCAACAACATCAACAGTTCTAAAGGTTGCCGATTTTGGACGACCAATAACAGGACCTGTTAATTTATCAACTTCCTCAACTGTTAATCCTAACTCCTTTACTTGATGGAATAGTGATTGTATTCCGAAGATTCCAATTCTATTTCCAATAAAAGCAGGAGTGTCTTTGGCAACTACTGATGTTTTACCTAGGAATTTCTCACCATATTCATTTAAGAATTCTAATACTTCATTAGAGGTTTTTGGGCCTGGTATGATTTCGAATAATTTTAAATAACGAGCAGGATTGAAAAAGTGTGTTCCACAAAAGTGTTTTTGGAAATCTTCACTTCGTCCTTCATTCATAAATTTAATTGGAATACCTGACGTGTTTGATGTAATTAGCGTTCCTGGAGTTCTGTGTTTGTCCAGATTTTCAAATACTATTTTCTTAATATCTAAACGCTCTACAACTACTTCAATAATCCAATCGACATCTTTCACTTTCGCTACATCGTCTTCTAAATTTCCAGTAGTAATACGACTCGCAAATTTTTGATGATAAATAGGAGATGGTTTAGATTTTAAAGCAGATTTTAATGAATCGTTCACTAAACGATTTCTAACTATCTTATTTTCAAGAGTTAATCCTTTTAATTTTTCTGCTTCAGTAAGTTCTCTAGGAACAATATCGAGCAGTAAAACATCAACACCAATATTGGCAAAGTGGCAAGCAATACCACTTCCCATAATACCAGAACCAATGACAGCTACTTTTTTTATTCTACGTTTACTCATTTTAGGATATCTTCTTTTTAATTATATATTTTTTTATTTGAAATCATTTCGTTTATAACTTCTGCGACTTCATAAAAATGATTCATTTTTTCTTCTGATACTTGTTTTCTTATAGTATCATTAAAAGTGAGGACACGCTCACGAGAATATCCTCTTTTCTCGCGTCCAAACTCGGTGAGGTGAATTAGAACACTACGTCCATCTTGAGGGTTGGGTCTTCGTTCAATAACTCCACGTTCTTCCATTGTTTTTAAAATCCGTGAAAGACTTGTGGCTTCCATACCCATTTTTGGACCTAAAGCAGTTGAAGGTGTACCGTCAACTGGATCTATACTTAATAAAGTGAGTGCAATTGCCATAGTAGCATCAAATTTTGCAGCCTCTTCGTTGTACATTTTTTGTACAGCTAACCAAGTGGTTCTTAATACGTAATCTATTGTTTTTTCTTTCATATGAATAGTGAAAGATCAAAGATAATAAAAAATACTATGCATGCATAGTAAATTAATAAAAAATTATGCATGCATAGTAAAATGTTTTTTTAAAGGCTATCAATTGGAAATAAAAAAACTCCCTTGTAAAGGAG
The DNA here is from genome assembly GCA_023015825.1 of Flavobacteriaceae bacterium S0862. GTDB lineage: Bacteria > Bacteroidota > Bacteroidia > Flavobacteriales > Flavobacteriaceae > Pontimicrobium. The sequence goes on from JALKAW010000001.1 coordinate 594,312, forward strand.
TTTTTTTATTTAAGAACGGTATATTTTTTCGATAAGGTCTTTATATTTTTCTTTAATAACCTTTCGCTTCATTTTCATGGTGGGCGTAAGGTGACCGTCATCTATTGTCCAAATTTCTGGGGTTAGTTCAAACTTTTTAATTTGTTCCCATTTCCCAAATTTGGTGTTTGCATAGTCTATTTCTTCTTTAATTCTATCTCGCAATTTTTGGTTTGCTGCTACTTCTTCTTTAGAATTAAAAGTAATATCATGGCGTTTTGCCCATTCTTCAATAAATTCAAAATTTGGCTGAATTAATGCTGCTGGCATTTTTTCGCCTTCGCCTATAACCATAATTTGTTCAATAAAGCGTGATTGCTTAAATTGATTTTCTATAAGAGCAGGAGCTACATATTTTCCACCTGAAGTTTTAAACATTTCTTTTTTACGGTCGGTAATTTTTAGGAAACCATCTTCACAAATTTCACCAATATCTCCAGTGTGAAAATACTCTCCAGACATAACCTCGTTGGTTTTTTCTTGATCTTTGTAATAGCCTTGCATTACGTTTGGTCCTTTTACTAAAATCTCACCATCTTCAGCAATTTTCACTTCTACGTTGTCAATCACTCTTCCTACAGTACCAACTCTAAAGCCTCCATTTCGTTGATCGTTAACTGAAACAACAGGAGAGGTTTCAGTTAAGCCATAACCTTCCATAATTGGCATTTCTGCTGCTGCAAAAATTCTTGTTAGTCTTGGTTGTAAAGCTGCACTACCAGAGACCATTAAGTCTAAATTACCTCCTAAGCCTTCTTTCCATTTGCTGAATATTAGTTTTCTAGCTAACGCTAACTTTTTTTCATAAAACCAACCATTTGCACCATAAGGCTCATACCTTAAACCTACTTTTACAGCCCAAAAGAAGAGTGCTTTTTTTATTCCAGATAGATCAGTTCCTTTAGCAATAATTTTATCATAGACTTTTTCATAAAGTCTAGGAACAGCTGTCATCACATTTGGTTTTATTTCTTTTAAATTATCACTCATTTGCTCAATAGATTCGGCAAAGTAAATCTCTACACCACAATATTGATATAAGTAAAGAATCATACGCTCAAATACATGGCATACAGGGAGGAAACTTAGGGATTTCGATTTCCCATAATCAAAAGGGACTCTCTTTTCGCTATCTAAAACGTTAGATACTAAATTATTATGTGATAACATGACGCCTTTTGGTTTTCCTGTGGTTCCTGAAGTGTAAATGAGTGTTGCTAAATTATCTGGAGTTACATTGTTTTTTCTGTTTTCTACTTCATCTTGATGGCTTAGATCCTTTCCAAGCTCCAGAACTTCTTTCCAGCTTTTTTCACCTTGTATATTATTAAAAGTGAATACTTTTTTTAGCTTGGTGTTACTCTTTATGGCATTTAGTTTTTCTATAATTTCCTCATCAGAAGCAAAGCAATAAATAGCTTCGGAATGATTTAAAATATATTCATAATCTTCTTTGCAAATGGTAGGATATATTGGCACATTTTGAGCGCCTATTTGTAAAACACCAATATCGACAATATTCCACTCGGTTCTATTTGTTGAAGAAATTACAGCAATTTTATCATTTGGTTTTACACCTAATTTTAGTAAGCCTCTACTTATTGCGTTTGCTTTATCAATATATTCTTTAGAAGAAATCGATTCCCACTTTCCGTTATACTTAGTAGTTAATGCTCTTTCTAAATTATAAGTTTCTAGTTGATAATATGGAAAATCAAAAATTCTTGATATTTGTACAGACATGCTTTTAATAATTTAGAAGTATGGAAAAGTATAAAAATTATACAAGATTTTAAAGTAAAGACATAAAAAAAGGAACCGATTGATTTTCGATTCCTTTTTTTATTTTTTTTGATGGGTTCTTAATTCTTGCTATCTAATAAATATTTAGAAAAACCCTTCCCGTTAATTTTTGTGTATTTTGAATCGATATTGTCAGCAACAGTCATATTTGTTATGTCAAATTCACCACTTACTTTGGTGTATTTTATATCAAGGTCATCTTTAAACTTAGCATTATTAAAGGAAACACCGTCTTTAAACTGCGAATATTTAAAGATAGCATCTTCATCAAATATTGTGTTTGCAAAACTTACATTTTGATTGAATTTTGCGTACTTAAACGTTGTTCCTGTATTGAATTTTGAATTACTAAAATCTGCATCACGTTCAAAATAGGAATACTTAAATAAGGCTTCACCCTTAAATGTACAACTAGTGAATTTTACATTGTTTTCAAAGTTTGCAACAAATGTATATTCGGAGTCTTCATCTTGATAATAGGCATACACATTATCTTCAAATGTACAATTGGTGAAAGATAACGAGCTTTCTATTTGTTCTTTCACAGAATTACTTCCACCATTTTTCCACCATTTTTTTCTTTTTGGTAAGTCAGGAAGTTTCTCGTTCATAAAAGTCATATCTAATATTCCAGTAATGGTAACATTATCGTAAGACACTGTTCTACCCATTTTAATATCTCTCATAATATCACTTGCTTTTACTGTTTGTTGAGCAAAGGCATTAGTTGAGAAAATAAATGCGAATAAAATTAGAGAAAAAACTGTTCGTTTTTTGATTGAGTGGTTGATTGTCATAATATAAAGTTTATAGTATTATAGACTTCACTTTTTTATGAATGTTACAGTTTCAAATCAAAGAAGTAGTTCAATTAGAATTATTTGTGGTTTTTAATCCACTTTCTAGCATTCACAAACGCCTCTAGCCATGGTGAAACTTCGTCTTTCCTACCTTCAGGATAGTGAGCCCAATTCCATTGAAATGTTGAACGTTCAATATGTGGCATAGTTACTAAATGACGACCAGTTTTATCACACATCATGGCAGTATTGAAATCTGAACCATTTGGATTGTGAGGATAGTTTTTATAACCATACTTAGCAACGATATTGTATTTGTCTTCAGTATATGGCAAGCTAAATTTGCCTTCTCCATGAGAAATCCAAACACCTAAAGTTGTTCCTGCTAATGTAGAAAGCATTACAGAATTATTCTCTTGTACTTTCACAGAAGTAAATGAACTTTCGTGTTTGTGAGAATTATTATATGTTAGTTTTCCATGAACTTGATGTTCAGGGTTTACTAAATCTAATTCCATCCAAAGCTGTGCACCATTACAGATTCCAACCGATAGTGTGTCTTCTCGTTCAAAGAAATTTTTAAGAGCCATATTTGCTTTTTCATTATACTTAAAAGCACCTGCCCAACCTTTGGCTGAGCCTAAAACATCTGAATTTGAGAAACCTCCAACAGCTCCAATAAACTGGATATCTTCCAGAGTTTCTCTACCAGAAATCAAATCGGTCATATGAACATCTTTCACATCAAAACCAGCTAAGTACATCGCATTTGCCATTTCACGTTCTGAGTTACTTCCTTTTTCACGAAGGATAGCTGCCTTAGGTCTTGCATTTTCTATAACAGGTAGCTTTCCAGTAAAATGTTTTGGAAATGTATACTTTAAAGGCTGATTTTTATAATTGTTAAATCTATCCTCGGCTAAACCATTAGCTGTTTGTTTTTGGTCAAGTAGGGAAGAGGTTTTGTACCAAACATCACGTAAACGTGATACAGTCATTGTAAATACTTCAGCTTGGTTGATGATACTCAATACATCACTCTCTGTTACTTTTCCAATATTATGGAATTCAATATTTGCATCAGATAAAACCGTTTCTATTGAAGCATCTTTTGCTTGAAACACAATTCCTGAATTTTCTGCAAATAACACTTTAAAGGAGTCTTTTTGATTTAATGAAGTTATATCTAATTCTGCACCAAGGTTAGTATCGGCAAAACACATTTCAAGTAACGTAGTAATCAAACCACCTGAAGCTACATCATGTCCAGTAACAATTTGCTCATCTTTAATTAACTGTTGAATCGTGTTAAAAACTGTTTTCACATAAGAGGCATTGACAACATTTGGCGCATCATTTCCAATTTTATTTAGAATTTGAGCAAACGAGCTTCCACCTAACTTAAAATCGTCTTGAGATAAATTAATATAATAAATAGCTCCTGCGTTTTTTTGAAAAACAGGCTCCACAACTTTTGTAATATCATTACAATTTGCAGCTGCTGAAATAACGACAGTTCCTGGAGCAATTACTTCTTCATTTGGATATTTTTGTTTCATCGACAAGGAATCCTTACCTGTTGGAACATTAATGCCTAAGTCAATGGCGAATTCTGAAATCGCTTGAACTGCTTCGTATAAACGTGCATCTTCACCTTCATTTTTACAAGGCCACATCCAGTTTGCAGATAGAGAAACTGATTTTAACCCCTCTTTTAAAGGGGCCCAAATAATATTTGTTAGTGCTTCAGAAATAGAATTTCTACTTCCAGCTGCTGGATTGATTAATCCTGAAATTGGTGAATGACCAATTGATGTTGCAATACCTTCTTTTCCTTTGTAATCTAATGCCATTACACCAACATTGTTAAGAGGTAATTGTAGGGGTCCAACACATTGTTGTTTGGCTACTTTACCTCCAACACAACGATCTACTTTATTAGTGAGCCAATCTTTACAGGCCACTGCTTCTAACTGTAAAACTTGGTCTAAATATTCGAAAAAATTATCAGAATTATATGTAATATCTTCATAGTTTCTCTTCACAGTTTTATCGATCATCACTGTTTTTGGAGAACTTCCAAACATGTCTTCAAGTGCCAAATCCATTGGTTTGTTACCTTTGGTTTTAGACTCAAAAGTAAACCTATGATCTCCAGTAACATCACCAACGGTGTACATTGGTGAACGCTCTCGTTCTGCTATTTTTTGTAATGTATCTATATGTTTTTCAGAAATCACTAATCCCATACGTTCTTGAGATTCATTTCCAATAATTTCTTTATCAGATAATGTTGGGTCACCGACGGGAAGTTTATCCAAGTCAATGTTTCCTCCTGTATCTTCTACTAATTCCGATAGACAATTTAAATGTCCACCAGCTCCATGATCGTGAATTGAAACAATGAAGTTTTCTTCACTTTCTACCATGCCACGAATAGCGTTTGCTGCACGTTTTTGCATTTCCGGGTTAGAACGTTGTACAGCATTGAGCTCGATTCCTGATTCAAATTCTCCGGTATCTGCAGATGACACAGCAGCTCCTCCCATTCCAATTCGGTAATTTTCACCACCAAGAACAACAATTTTATCACCTTCTTTAGGAGTATCTTTTAAAGCTTGGTCGATTTTTCCGTAACCAATACCTCCAGCTTGCATAATTACTTTATCGAAACCTAGTTTTCGGACTTCTTCTTCGTGCTCAAAAGTTAGTACTGAACCACAAATAAGCGGTTGACCGAATTTGTTTCCGAAATCTGACGCACCATTTGATGCTTTTATTAAAATATCAATTGGTGTTTGGTATAGCCATTTACGAGCTTTAAATTTTTGTTCCCAAGGTCTGTTCTCCTCTAAGCGAGAGTATGATGTCATGTAAACAGCAGTTCCTGCTAATGGCAAAGAGCCTTTTCCTCCAGCAAGTCTATCTCTAATTTCACCCCCAGATCCTGTTGCAGCACCATTAAAAGGCTCTACTGTTGTTGGGAAATTATGAGTTTCAGCTTTTAAAGAAATTACAGAGTCAAATTCTTCTGTGGTATAGTAATCTGGAACATCTGCACGTTTTGGTGCAAATTGCTCCACTTTTGGGCCTTTGATAAAAGCTACATTATCTTTATATGCCGAAACAATATCGTTAGGATGTTGCTTCGATGTTTCTTTAATTAATTTAAAAAGTGACGTTGGTTTTTCTTCCCCATCAATCACAAAAGTTCCATTGAATATTTTGTGGCGACAATGCTCAGAGTTCACTTGAGAAAATCCAAACACCTCAGAATCGGTTAGAGGCCTACCAATTTTTTTGCTGACCTCATTTAGGTATTCAACTTCTTCATCACTTAACGCTAAACCTTCTTGCTGGTTGTATGCAGCAATATCCTGAATATTAAGAATTGGTTCTGGTTTAATATTAATTGTAAATGATTCTTGATTCAATCCGTGGAATTTTTCAGAAATCATAGGATCGTAATCTTTAAAATCTTTAGCAACAGCTTTGAATTCTTCAATTCTTAGAATACCTTCAATTCCCATATTTTGGGTTATTTCAACAGCGTTGGTACTCCAAGGTGTTATCATGGCAGCACGAGGACCAACAAAAAAAGCATCTAAGGATGCTTGTTCTAGTTTTGGTTGGTTGCCAAATAACCAAGTTAATTTTGAAGTGGTTTCAGTTGATAATTCTTTTGTTACTTGAACAGCAAATACTTTACTGTTTTGGTTTCCGAAGAAATGAATCATTATACGTTAGTTTATGATGAGTTTTTTAAAATGCAAATTTAATTTTTTTAGTTGTAATTATTTGCTAAAAAGACATCTTAATTTGATAGTTATTCACGGAGTAATTCACAATTAAAAATACTTTGAAAGAATAGACTTTACAGAACTGTAATAAGACCTTCCAAAAAGATTAAGATGTACTAAAAGATAATATAATTGGTAAATTTCCACACGAGTGTTGGTGTCCTCGTCTTGAGGTATAATGTTATGATATGCATTGTAAAAACCTGAGCTAAATCCTCCAAAAAGTTTTGACATAGCAATATCTACTTCGCTGTGCCCATAGTAGCTAGCTGGATCAATAAGGTACGGAACATCATTTGTTGTTATTAAAAAGTTGCCATTCCATAAGTCGCCATGTAATAATGATGGCGTAACATTCTTAAAAAGATAATCAAGAGCAGATTGCATTTTAATAATATTAGGAACTTCATTTTCGCTGAGGAACCCTTTTGATATAGCTAAATTTATTTGAGGTAATAAGCGTTTATTTATGTAAAAAGAATGCCAATCATTGTGATATGAATTAAGTTGATGTAAACTTCCAATAAAGTTATTATGACCAAAACCAAATTCCTCAGTCTTAGTTTGATGCAATTGGGCTAATTGTTTACCAAACTTTTCTATAGCATTTGGAGTAGGTGTTGTGGCCTCAAGATATTCCATAATTATGTAAGAGTAATTTTTAAAACTGCCTATAAAGTAGACTTTAGGCGTAGCAATTGCATTGGCTTTAGCAATAGTGTCTAACCCTTCTCTTTCAGCGATGAACATACTACTAGCATATTTATTGCTGTTGATTTTTAAAAAATAGTCTTTGTTTTGAGTTTTAATGTGATATGCTGAAGAAATATCACCTCTTGAAATTGATTTATATGATAGTATTTTGCTTTCTAAGCGCGAAGTAAGATGACTAATAAAATCTTTGTTAAACATATTTAAAAATAAAAAAGGCCATTGAAAAAATGGTCTTTTTTAAAATTATATTTTGATAACATTATTGTCTTATAAGTTTTTTGGTAATACTTTGATTCTCACTCGATATTTTCACTAAGTATATACCCTTATTAATATTAGATATATCAACATAAGCACTATTTGGCAAAACTAATTTTGAAATAACGAGTTTTCCTAAAATGTTATAAATTTCAATATCTAATGATTTATTAGTGTTAAAGTAGATGGCATTATCTTTAACAGGGTTAGGGTAAACACTAAGGTTTTTCAATTGATTTATGTTTGTACTTAATGGTGCATAGCACGTCCAAATAACATCGTCTATAGCTACCCGATCACCTCCTGAAGTGTCTTCAGTAATGGACACAAAAACATTTCCTTGCACATTGATATTGTTAATGCTATTTGTTTGTACAGTTCCATCATACGATACAGTTCCCTTTAGAACACTATTAACATAAACACTCAAGTTGCCACTTCCACCACTAAATTTTCTTTGTGTAGTAATTGTAATACTACCAATTCCACCACCAACAGTTGGTGAAGTAAGCACACCATTTGTTGTGCCTCTCATATCTATTGTAATCGCTTCTGAATTAATAGTTTGATCAGTTCTAGCTTCAGTTGCAGACCAAGAACCTCCATTGTCTCCGGTCCAATTTCTATTAGAGTATGAACTAGAACTTGCAGGTATGTTGGCAAAAGTTTCATTAGTGCATTCTGAACCACCAGAACCATTGTTAGTAGTCATCTCACAATCTTGATTACTGAAAGGAGACATATTATTAGCAGCATCTTTAGCCTTTACAGTAAAGCAATAATTAGTATTTGCTGATAAGCTTGTTACAGTAAAAGAGGTGTTAGCTGTATTAAAAGTGTTTACACCATCTACATATATATCGTACGAAGTAACAGCTACATTATCAGTAGAAGCAGTCCAATTTAAATCAACTGTGTTATCTTTAGGGTTTGAAGCTGCTAGGTTTGTTGGTGCAGTAGGTGCTTGAGCATCAGCTGTTGGATTCCAAATCATATTTACAAACTCGGGATGGTCTACAAATGGATTTGCATTTCCTTGAAAATTGTAAGCAGCGTTATTTCTATCAATTTCTGCCTGGACAACAGGGTCGTTTGCATGCCAATCTAATAAAAGTTCTAGAAACCAATCAGAAAATACTTGATCACTTGTACCATTAAGCATGGTATGGCTCCATGAGGCTACTTGTGTTTCGTAACGCACAGCAAAGTATAATAGCGCTCTAGCTATATCGCCTTTAAATTCATCAATGGGTTCAAAAACGGTTCCGTTATAACTACCAAAGGTATTAGGACCAACTTTAGAACCATTGTTTGATGTCCAAGTAGGGCTACTAACTTCACCAAATGCAAAACTGCTTCTTTTTCCGTTTACATAACCATCAGATGGAATTACATGATGTACATCACTTTTCATTGGATAAGCTTCACTAAAAACCGATTGTGGCATTAAGTGTTCACGATTATAGCAATCGTTTTCGGAGTTATAGGAACCACATTGTCTTACGCCATGGTCATAATTATATGAATCGTTGTTCGTAGTACTAGGTGTTGGGTTTTCTGAATAAAAATCTAACACAGTATCATCATTCTCATAATAGTCGTCATTATGTGTTGTTTGGTATGCTGTGTAAAGTGCTCCATAGCCTTGATCTACATGACCAGTAGAAACAATATTATATAGTTGAGTTTTTAACGTGTAGCCAGTTCCAGTTGCAGTATCGTAATAATTTGAAGGAATTTGGGCTTGTACTAAGGCAGTAATAAATAAAAAGTATAGGTAAATGTGTTTCATCTGTTTATTTTATTATTTCTGTCAGATGTAATTCGCATATTCAGTTATTTCTGTTAGATTGAAATTTTTGTTATGCTCATTTGATAAATATTATTATTTTTTTTCCAACAATGCCATATAGAATCCGTCATAGCCAGATTCGTGAGCAAATACATTGTTATCTTTTACAAATGTAAAATCTTTTCCTAACTCTGAGGCCAAAAATTCGTCAACCTGATTTCTGTTTTCAGATGGCAAAACTGAACATGTTGCATATACCATTTTACCTCCTGATTTCAGCATTCTAGAATATTGTTGTAATATTTCTTGTTGAGTTTTCTTTATATTATCAATAAATTCAGGCTCTAATTTCCATTTGGCATCAGGGTTTCTGCGTAAAACTCCTAAACCAGAACAAGGAGCATCAATTAAAATCCTATCTGCTTTATTATAGAGCTTTTTAATTGGTTTAGTAGAGTCAATTACTTTCATTTCAATATTATGAACACCATTTCTTCTAGCTCTAATTTTAAGTTTTTTCAATTTACTTTCGTAAATATCCATGGCGATAATTTGTCCTTTGTTTTCCATTAAAGAGGCTAAATGAAGTGTTTTTCCTCCAGCTCCAGCACAGGTGTCAACAACTTTCATACCTGGTTTTACATCTAGAAAATCGGCCACTAATTGAGAGGAAGCATCTTGAACTTCAAACCACCCATCTTTAAAGGCCTCTGTCTTAAAAACATTAGCACGTTCAACCAATTTTAATGCTGAAGGGTGATTTGGTAAGAACTCGGTTTCAATATCTTCAGATTGTAATTTAAGCTGTAAATCCTTTTTATTGGTTTTAAGTGTGTTAACACGTAAAATAACATCGGCTTGTAGGTTTTGTGCTGCAAGCTCTTTGGTCCATTTGTTTTCTCCAAGTTCTTTAACTCCAAGTTCGTCTATCCAATCTGGAACAGATTCTCTAAACTTTCTAATTTTTGATAGTTCATCAAAACGTCCTTTAATTTTACGAGTTGGCGTGTTTTCAAAGTATTTCCAATCTGGAAGTTTTATTCCTTTGAGAGTAGCCCAAACAGCAAATAAACGCCATGCATCATCACGACTAAAAGGTTCTTTTATATTTGCAATTTCGGCGTATAAGCGTTTCCAACGAACAATTTCATAGGTAGTTTCTGCTACAAAACCACGGTCACGACTTCCCCAACGTTTGTCACGCTTTAAAAGCTGTTGGATTACCTTATCGGCATATTGACCTTCATTGAATATTTGTATGAGCCCATCAATAACGGCAAAACATAAATTTCTGTGTAAACGCATCTTAATAATTTAAGCAAGCAAAGGTAGTTTAAAAAGTTTATTTGTTAAATGGTTTGTATGTTTATTCATGGAGTTTTCTATTTTTATAAAAACTTTAAAAAATGAAACAAATAATTATTGCATTTCTATTAGTCTCTTTATTTTCTTGTAAAACAGAAGAAAAATTTATTCCAAGAGATTTTAACACTGTTGAAGTTGAACCTATTTTAGAAGATTCTCTTTTAAGTATTCGTGCTATTGATATTTTGGACGATAAAGGGTTGGCATTTGCAGCTAACAATAATTCGTTTGGATTATATGACCCAGCTAAAAAAACTTGGAATATTTCAAAACAGGAACAAGACACACTCAAGTTTAGTTTTAGATCAGTAGCTCATACAACTACTGACTTTTTTATGTTAACAGTTGCTAATCCTGCATTATTATATAAAACTACAAGTTCTGGAATGGTGCTAGTTTATAAAGAAGAACATGAAAACGTTTTTTACGATGCTATGAAGTTTTGGAATGATAATGAAGGTATCGCTATTGGTGATAGTATAGATGGTTGTTTATCTATAATCATTACACGAGATGGTGGAATAACTTGGACTAAATTAGGTTGTAACCAATTGCCTCCAGCAGCAGAAGCTGAAGGTGCATTTGCCGCTAGTAATACTAATATTGCCATAATAGGAGATAAAGCTTGGGTTGCTACTACTGCAGGTCGAATTTATTATTCTGAAGATAAAGGAGAAACTTGGGAAGTAACAAATACGCCAATAATTAGTAAAAAAGATACTGAAGGTATTTATTCTATAGATTTTTATGACGAGCTAAATGGTTTTGCAATTGGAGGGGATTATACGAAGCCAGATGGAAACAAAGCCAATAAAATAAAAACTGAAGATGGTGGAAAAACTTGGCAATTAGCAGCTGATGGACAAACGCCAAATTACAGAAGTTGTGTGCAATACATACCAAATAGAAATGGACAAGAGCTGGTCGCTGTTGGTTTTAAAGGAATAGATTATAGTAATGATGGTGGAAATACTTGGAAAACCATAAGCAATGAAGGTTTTTTTACAATAAGGTTTATTGACGAAACGACAGCCTATGCTGCTGGTAGTGGGCGTATTAGTAAGCTAACATTAAAATAAAAAAGAGAAGCTAATGCTTCTCTTTTTTATTAAGGTTTTTTGTTTTTCATACGTTGTTCGCGCCTTTGCCTATATGTTTCCATAAGCTTTCTATTAAAGGCATCTTCAGCAATTTTTAATTTAATAATTTTTTGAGGTGAAATAACGTTACCAAGATCTTTAATTAATTGTTGTTTGGCATTGTGCATTTTTTCTTCAACTGCCATGAATTTAACTAAAATATCTTGAGCTTCTTTTTCTGTAAGATTCTCTTTTTTCATAGCAGATCTAATTTTATAAAGATCTGATCTACGTATTTGATTTGTTTTTTCCTCAAAAGCATTGTATACTGGCCAAAATTTTTGAGCTTCATTTGAAGTTAAATCTAACTTATCGGTAATAAAGGCTACTTTCTGTGCTTTAATTTTTTCTTGCATCTCTTTTCTATCTCTTTGAGCATAGCTTGAGAAGCAAATAATTAATAGCAATAAGGGAGTTATTATTTTTTTCATTTTTTTGTTATTGGTCAATGAAATCTTCTAAATTGACATTTTCAAATAAATAATCTTCAAGAGAATCATTATTAAAAGTTTCATCAAATAGTTCTATGTCTAAATTTATTTCATCATCGTTACTAAGTAAAGATGCAATTTCATAAGTATTAATACCTTGATCAATAATATAATTTTCTACCAATTCAGCATCAATGGTGTCTACTGTTGTATCTGAACTATTCCAGAATACATTAAACATTATGAGGACTGCAGCAGCTACACCCGAAACATACATTAAGGTTTGTTTGTTGAACAAGGAAACAACTTTAGGGTTTTTATCGTCTTTAATTTTAGTTAAAATAACATCTTCTAAAGAATCAAAATATCCATTAGGAGCTTTAAAACCTGAATTGTCTTCGTTTTGAAGCGCTTCGTCTAGTTTAATAGTATCCATAATAGTGTCTTCCAGATTCTGGAAATAATCTTTTGGAACTTTAAACCCCGTGTTTTTTATGTTATTTAATTTTTGTTTCATGTTATTAGTTAGACTCAAATTACATTAAAAGGTTTAATTACCTGTTAAATATGCTTCAATTTTTTTTACAGCAATATGGTACGACGCTTTTAATGCACCTTCGCTGGTTTCTAAAATATCGGACATATCTTTATATTTTAAATCGTCAAAGTATTTCATATTGAATACTATTTGCTGTTTTTGTGGTAATGTTGCAATTGCTTTTTGAAGCTTTAATTGAATATCGTTACCATCAAAATACACATCTGAAGTTAAATTATTAACCGCTTGGTTTTGCACTTCTTCATTACTGGTCTGTAAACGCTTCGCATTTTTGTTAAGATGTGTAATAGCTTCATTGGTTGCTATACGATACATCCAAGAAAATAATTTACTATCACCTTTAAACTTATCGATGCTTCTAAACACTTTAATGAAAGTATTTTGTAGCACATCGTCAGCATCATCATGAGAGATTACTATTTTACGTATATGCCAATAGAGACGTTCTTTATTGAGTGTTATTAACTCTCTAAAGGCCTTTTCTCTAGTAGGTGGTGACTTGAGTTGTGATAATAAAAGTTCCTCGTTATTCAAAAAAACTGTTTTGTATTTAGACTTATCAATTTATAAAAAGTTTAATGACTTTGCATTTAAAAATTTTCTTCACCTTCATATAACTTGTTAACTGTTTAATAAACAAGTGTTTATCGTATAAAATATCGATAAAGTGTAAAATAATATCGATTAAATACATTTTTTTTTGGTCAGTACTAAAATAAGTTATATGTTTACACTGTCTTAACCTACTAAGTATTACCATTTCCCCCAAGATTGGTAATAAAGAGAAAAGGATGTTACCCAAATTACATCCTTTTCTTGTTTTTATAACTTTCTTAAATCTTAATCTATTGAAAAGATTGCATCGTAATTAAATTACTATAAACACCTTTTTTGTATAGTAGTTCTTGGTGTTTTCCTTGCTCAACAATTTCGCCTTTTTGCATGACAACTATTTCATCTGCATTTTGAATGGTGGATAAACGATGTGCAATAACAATAGAGGTTCTGTTTTTCATCATATTCTCTAGAGCTACTTGTACTAAACGTTCACTTTCTGTATCTAATGCCGAGGTAGCTTCATCTAGAATCATAATTGGAGGATTCTTTAGAACTGCTCTGGCAATACTTAATCGTTGTTTTTGACCACCAGATAACTTATTTCCTGAGTCTCCTATATTTGTATTAATACTATCAGGAAGGTCTTTAACAAACTCCCAAGCATTAGCAACTTTTAAAGCCTCAATAACTTGTTCGTCGGAAGCATTTTCATCTCCTAAAAGAATGTTATTTTTAACCGAATCGTTAAATAGAATTGAATCTTGAGTTACAAGGCCAATGAGATTCCTTAGCGAATGCTTTGTGAAATCTCTAATATCTGTTCCATCAACGGTTATTTTTCCATCGGTAACATCATAAAATCGTGTCACGAGATTTGCAATGGTGCTTTTTCCACTTCCAGATTGTCCAACTAAGGCGACAGTTTTTCCTTTAGGAACATTGATAGAGAAATTCCTTAAAACTAAGTCATCTTCGTATTTAAAAGAAACATTTTCAAGTTTTATACTATTTGCAAAATCGTGTTTTGTAGTTGCGTTTGGTTTGTCCTTCAATGGCGAAGGAGTTTCTATAACTTCTAATATTCTATCAGCAGCTGCATTTCCAGCTTTAACTTTATAGCTGGCTTTTGATATAGCTTTTGCAGGCGTTAGTATTTGATAAGCTAAAGCCATATAAGTAATAAAAGCACCACCAGATAATGTTTTTTCTATTAAAACCATTGAGCCACCATACCATAAAAGTGCTGCAATAGAGACAATACCTAGAAATTCACTTGTTGGAGAAGCTAGATTTTGTCTGTTTAACAAAATATTGGAAAAGTTGTAAAATTTATTTGTAGATTCTTGAAACTTCTTGTTGAATTTACCTTCAGCATTAAATCCTTTTATTACTTTAAGTCCAGAAAGTGTTTCTTCTAAAGTAGATAAAAACACACCTTGTTCTTTTTGTACACGATCAGATTTTCTTTTTAAGCTTTTACCAATTCTAGAAATAATAAATCCAGAAACTGGAATGAAAAGAAAAACAAATACTGTTAGCTTCACTGAAATTGTGAACATTGCTAATATTGCAAAAGCAATAGTTAATGGTTCTTTCACTATTAATTCTAGCACTGCTAATAGAGAGTTTTTAACTTCATTTACATCTCCAGAAATTCTAGCTATAATATCGCCTTTTCTTTTCTCAGAATAGTAGGAAATTGGCAATGTTAAAACCTTGTCGTAAACCTCATTTCGTAGATCTTTTAATACACCATTTCTTAAAAAGGTAATAAAGTATAGTGCTAGATAATTAAAGATGTTTTTTAATAGGAATAAGCTTATAATGAGAATAATCATGTATAACAAAGCTTGTTGAGGACCTTCATTATCAGTAGTTGTTGTAATAAAATAATTTAAGCTATCTTCTGTATATGCTTTTAGTTTTTTTAAACCTAAGTATGTGGGTTTTGTATAAATTTTTTCATTTTCACCAAAAAGTACATTAATCATTGGCATAAGAGATACCATTGCTAATGTGCTAAACAGTGCATAAAAAACATTACAGATTATGTTTAATATCCCATACTTTTTGTATGGTATAATAAATCGTGATATTTTTTTTAAATAATCCATTAAGCAAGGTTCATATCTTTAATGATAGCATCAATCTTTGTTTCCAAAAGTTGTTCCGTTGATTTAAATGCTGCTACATTGTCTAATGCAGCATTTACGCTAATATAAAACTTAATTTTTGGTTCGGTACCACTTGGTCTGAGGGCAATTTTACTACCATCTTCGGTATAATAAATAAGCACATTAGATTTTGGTACATTAATTACAGTTTCTTTTCCTGTAATTATGTTTTTAGAAATAGATAGTTGATAGTCTTCTATTTTTACAACCCTACTTCCATTAACTTGAGACAAAGGATTTTTTCTAGCATCAATCATCATTTGTTTAATCTCTTGTGCACCTTCAATGCCCTTTTTTGTTATTGAAATTAAACGCTCTTTGTAAAATCCATGAGTTATATAAAGGTTAATGAGTTCTATAAAAAATGAACTGCCTTTTGCTTTTGCCTGTGCTGCAATTTCACACGCTAAAAGAGTGGAGGTAACAGCGTCCTTATCTCTTACAAAATCGCCAACCATAAATCCAAAACTTTCTTCGCCACCTCCAATAAAATTAAGTTCAGGAAAATCTTTAATCATTTTTGCAATCCACTTAAAACCAGTTAGCCCAATTTTGCATTCTACATTATAATGTGATGCTAAATTCTCCATCATTGGAGTGGATACTATAGTAGAGCCAATAAATTCTTTTCCTTGAATTTTATTTTCGTTTTTCCATTGTTTTAATAAGAATTCGGTCATGACTACCATGGTTTGATTCCCATTTAGCAGCTTCATATTACCATCCAAATCTCTTACAGCTATACCAACTCTGTCACTGTCAGGGTCTGTTCCAACTACAATATCACCATTTACTTTTTCGGCTAAATCCAATGCCATTTTTAAGGCTGCTGGCTCTTCAGGATTAGGCGAATCTACTGTTGGGAAATCACCATTAGGCACTTCTTGCTCTTTTACTATATGAAGATTTGAATAAGCTGCTCTTTTCAAAGTTTCAGGAATAATGGTAACGGATGTTCCGTGTAATGATGTGAACACGACACTTAAGTTTTTTCTAGCTGAATCACTAGTGTTAAAACTGCCATTTTTTATAGAAGCATTAATAAAAACTTCGTCAATATCCTTCCCAATATATTGAATGAGGGATTCTTTTGAATTAAAATTAATTTCAGAATAATCTAAGGCATTTATTTCTTTTATAATGTTTGCGTCTTGTGGAGGGACTATTTGTCCGCCATCTTGCCAATAGACCTTATAACCATTGTACTCTGGAGGATTGTGAGATGCTGTTAATACAATACCACAATGGCAGCCTAAATGTTTTAGTGCAAAGGAAAGTTCAGGTGTGGGACGTAAATCTTCAAATAAATATACTTTGATATTGTTTGCCGAAAACACATTAGCTACAATTTTTGCAAATGCTTTACTGTTGTGTCTGCAATCGTATGCAATAGCAACTTTTAATTGCTCATTTGTAAACGATTGTAGTAGATAATTACTTAAACCTTGTGTGTTTTTACCAATAGTATATTTGTTCATTCGGTTGGTGCCAACTCCCATTACACCACGCATTCCGCCAGTGCCGAATTCTAAATTTTTATAAAAACTTTCTTTTAGTTGTTTTGGGTTTGAAGCAATTAACTCCTTTATTTCGTTTTGTGTATCTGTATCAAAAGTTGGCGTTAACCACGCATTTACTTTTTCTAGAATTTGAGGTTCTATGTGAATCATTAATTAAAATTTATATGCAAAAATAGCGAATTAACTAAGGTAATGTTGTTGATGAAACGTTAACAACTTACAAATTCATTTTTTTATCAATTTTATAGCGCTCCTTATCGTCCTTATTACGTAAAATAATTTCGCCTAAAAATCCAGCAACAAAAAATTGCGTCCCAATAATCATAGTTACTAAAGACATGTAAAATTCAGGTCTTTGAGTTATTAATCGTCCTGTTGGATTAATAAAAAGTTTATCAATACCTAAATAAATAGCAAAACAAAAACCTATAAAAAACATGAGAGCACCAAGAGCACCAAAAAAGTGCATTGGTCGTTTCCCAAATTTGGATAAAAACCAAATGCTTATTAAATCTAAAAATCCATTAATAAATCGTTCCATACCAAATTTTGTTTTTCCGTATTTACGTGCTTGATGTTGTACCACTTTTTCACCTATATTACTAAACCCTTCATTTTTAGCTAATACAGGAATATAGCGATGCATTTCGCCATAAACATTGATGTTTTTCACAACCTCTTTATTATATGCTTTTAAACCACAATTAAAGTCATTTAGTTTAACTCCTGAGGTTTTTCTGGCAGCCCAGTTAAAAAGTTTTGAAGGAATATTTTTTGCAATGACCGAATCATAACGTTTCTTTTTCCAGCCAGAAACTAAATCGTAACCATCTTCACTAATCATTTTATAGAGTTCTGGAATTTCTTCTGGATTGTCCTGTAAATCGGCATCCATAGTAATAACTACATCACCTTTTGTTTCTAAGAAACCAGCATGAAGTGCTTGAGACTTCCCATAATTTTTTAAAAAACGAATACCTTTTACAGCATTGTTTTTTTGTGAAAGCATTTCAATAGTTTCCCAGGACCCATCAGTGCTACCATCGTCAATAAAAATAATCTCATACGAAAAATGATTGGATTGCATTACTTTAGCAATCCAATCATGTAATTCGTTTAACGAGTCTTTCTCGTTAAGTAGTGGAATAACTACTGATATGTCCATTTTAAGTAATTTCTAAATTCTTTGTCAAAAATAAAGAAATTATTTAAGCATCTGGGTTTGATTTTTTCATAATTGCAGCTACAATTAATCCAATTATAGCTTGAAATAAGAATCCCCAAGCTAAAGATTTTGCTGTATTAATTAAACTATATTGATTTTGGCTTTCAATTTTTTCAACAGCCTCTGCAATTGTTTCTGCTGGAGCTCCAAAACCTTCCATCATATTAACAGTCATATCAACAGTAATTTGTTGAATTTGCTTAGCAGCTTCTGGATCTACATAATTAAAAAGAATCATACTTACTATTGTACTAATTGCAATTCCAATTGCTACAGTGATAAAGTAAGAAGAAAAAGCCTCTTTAAAAGATAAAAAACCTCCATTTAAACTTTTAGATTTTGCTGTAGATACTACTCCAAAAGCAATAATAGCAAGTAATAAAAATATACCTAGCCACATATTTGCCATTAAATTAATGTCGATGAACCAAATGGCGATAGTTATTAAAGATAAGGCACCACCTAAATAAAGACCATAATTAATTGCACTAGATTTAATTGATTTTTCCATGAATGTTATTTTTGGTTAATAATAGTATTAGTGTCGTAAAGGTAAAATATGTTACAGTAAAAATAGACGAATAAAAAAACAAATAATATGTTGTTGTTTTATGAAAAATTCTTAAATTTGCAGCTCGAAAAAAGAAACGATTTTAAAGTTTAAGTGATGAAAAAAGGTATACATCCAGAAAATTATAGATTAGTAGCGTTTAAAGACATGTCTAACGACGATGTTTTTTTAACAAAATCTACTGCAGATACTAGCGAAACAATAGAGGTTGATGGTGTTGAGTATCCATTGGTAAAAATGGAAATTTCTAGAACGTCTCATCCTTATTATACAGGTAAGTCTAAATTAGTTGATACTGCTGGACGTATCGATAAGTTCAAGAACAAATACGCTAAGTTTAAGAAATAAACTAAGTGCAAAGTATATTTTAAAAAGCCTTCAGAATTTTCTCGAAGGCTTTTTTGTTTTCTACAATTAAGTTACTTTTGGAAAACGATTAATATAAGTGGTAGTTAGAGAGCTAAACTTCTAACTTCTAACTTCTAACTTTTAACATCACATGAATTACATTCTTTTTGATGGTCCATCACGAAACAAACTATTGCCATTTACTTATACACGACCTGTAGCAGACATAAGAATTGGTATTTTAACTATTCGTGAAAAATGGGAGAAGTGTCTAGGTTATACTACTTCTACAGTTACTGAGGAATACTTAACAGAAAAATTCCCAATGGTTGAGCTAGAAGAGAATGTTATGGTTAACGCTTCCTATTTACCTAATGGGGAGCTTGTTGAGCTAATAAAGGCCTTATGTGAAAAACAAGCAATATTTAAAGGCGAAGACGTAATTGCATTTCACACGCAAGCCGAACAAGAAGAAGTGAATTTTGATGAATACGAGGCTATTGAATTCGAAAGGGAGATTTTATGTATAGAAAATACTTGGGATATTTTTTCGAAGAATGGAGAAGCCATTCGTCAAGATTTTGAATTATTGACTAACGGAAGACAATCACAACCTATTCCAAAAAGCGTCAATGTTATTAACTCTGAAAATATTTTTATTGAAGAGGGTGCAAAGCTCGAATTTGTAACATTAAATGCAAGTTCTGGTCCAATTTATATTGGCGAAAACGCCGAAATTATGGAAGGTAGTATTATTCGTGGTCCTTTTGCTTTATGTGAACATGCTGTAGTAAAATTGGGAGCAAAAATTTATGGGCCAACGACTGTTGGACCACATAGCAGAGTAGGAGGCGAAGTGAATAACTCGGTGCTATTTGGTTATTCCAATAAAGGTCATGATGGATTTTTAGGAAACTCTGTTCTAGGAGAATGGTGTAATTTGGGAGCAGATACTAATAATTCTAACCTAAAAAATAATTATGCCGAAGTAAGACTTTGGGATTATGAAACTGAAGGTTTTGCAAGGACAGGATTGCAATTTTGCGGACTTATGATGGGAGACCATAGTAAATGTGGTATTAATACCATGTTTAATACAGGGACCGTTGTTGGTGTAAGTGCCAATATTTTTGGAAGTGGTTTTCCAAGAAACTTTGTGCCAAGTTTTAGTTGGGGAGGTAATAGTGGTTTTACTACTTACATAACCAAAAAAGCCTTTGAGGTAGCTAAGGTGGTAATGAGTAGACGAAATGTTGAGCTTACCGAGCAAGATGCTGCTATATTGGAACACGTGTTTGAAATAACCAAAGAATATAGACCTTCATAACCTCCAATATATATAATTAAATAGTTTATATTAGCCTTACTAAGGTTGTAGATACTACTTGTTTATTTACTAACACCTTATCGGATCGCCTAAAGAATTTTTTCTAATGCCCAATTAGATTTTATTCTCTACATTGTTTAAGAAAAGAATTACTAACTAAACCATTTAATTATGAAAAAATCACTTCCTTTTGTATTAACTTTTGTCATCTTGTTTCAAAGCTGTAGAATTTATAATTCTAAGACATCAACAAAAGAAGATGCAATTCTATCTGAAAAAAAGGTTAAAGTCAAATCTACTACAAATGTAAGTTATAGATTTGAAAAATTATTTGAAGAGGAAACCCAATTATATGGTATTGCTAAGAGACAATCTAGTAAATCTAAGCAAGTTTATAACGATAATATTGTTAATGAAAACAAATTGGATAAAAATGTAAAAATTCTACTTACTGATGATTTGGTTAACGAAATCCATCTATATAGCAAAGGTAAATCAAATGTTGTTGGAATATTAGGTATAGGGTATATTGGAGTATTACTTATAGTGGGTGCAGGTGCTATTTTATTTTTGGCTGCCTTGGGAGGTGGTTTATAAAACAAATTATTGGATAGTTCGATTAAGAATTATTTTTTCATAACTCTTTTTAAATCCAATAAGTTAATAGGGTTGATGCCTAAACCATTTACTTCTTTTCTAGTAAAACGTACAACTTCATCGTAAAACATATTTACAACAGGTGTTTTATCCATAACCAAAGAATCCATTTTCGCATATAAAATCTCACGTTTTTTAGTGTTAGTTTCAGTAAATGCTTGCTCATACCATTCATCAAATTGTGCATCACTAAAATGCGTGTAATTAGGACCATTAGGCGCAAAATTCTTACTATAGTATAGGGATAGATAGTTTTCAGCATCAGGATAATCGGCAATCCAACTGGCTCTAAACATATCTAATTTCCCATTGGCTTTTGCTTCTTTAAGCGTAGAGGGAGGAATAACATCGACATTAACCATAAGCCCGTGTTTTTGTAATTCACGTTGTATATATTCACAAAAGCTTAAATAATTACTTGTTGTTGTTATTGTAATTTCAGGATTTTGATTCCCCGTTTCTTGAATATATTGTGTGATTAATGCTTTGGCTTTTTCTGGTTGATATGTAAAACCAACGTTACTGTTAAAACCCGGTAGTCCTTTGGGAATAAAACCACCATTAGCAGGAATGCCAATGCCATTACGTAAATAAGTCATCATTTTTTTTCTGTCAAAACCATAATTTACAGCTTTTCTTAATAGGTCTGATTGTACCTCTGGAACATTTGAATCCATAAAAAATGCCAAATATTCAGTGTTTAAGTAAGGTCCCCGAATCATGTTTACATCATTAACATAAAACTCGCGCAATTCTCCCTTTGCCGTTAATATTTCGTCCTTATAAGATGCATCCAATCCAGAGACAAAGTCAATATTTCCTTGAGCAAATTGCAAAAATTCACTTTGTTTGTCTGGTAAAAAGGTAATCGCTATCGCTTCTAAATAAGGCAACGAGTTTCCTTGAGCATCTCTTTCAAAATAATTATGGTTCTTTCTAAAAACCAACTTTAAATTTTCTTCCCAACGTTTAAATTTAAAAGGTCCAGTGCCGATAGGATTAGATCTAAAATCGCTACCATAATATTCTACAATCTCTTTTGGAACCACAGAGCAATACTTCATGGTTAACAACCCTAAAAACGCAGGAAAAGGTTGATTTAATTTAATATTAAACGTACTATCATTAACTGCTTTAAAATTTTCTACCTTTCCTAAAACCCAACTTCCTGGAGAAGCTACTTGTTTGTTATTTAGTCGATTAAAACTGTACTCAAAGTCTTTTGCAGTAACAGTTCTAGTAGAATCACTTCCAAATAAGGAATGCTTATGAAAATACACATCATTTCTTAAGGTAAATGTATAAGATATTGCATCTTGAGAAATATGCCATGTTTTGGCAATACTTGGTTCAACGTTTAAGTTATCATCCATTTGCACCAAACCATTAAATAATTGGTTTGCTGCCCAAATATCAGATAAATCTTTTGCAAATGCAGGGTCTAAGGATCCAATATTTTTGTGTTCATTGTATCTAAAAACTTGAGAGTCGTTATTAGATTTATTTTTGGATGTGCAAGAGCAAAATACAATAGTGATACAAAAAAGCAGTGAATATGCTTTATAGTATTTTGCGGTAAGGGCAATTGGTTTTATCATTTGGCTTATAAATTGTAAATTTGCACGCTTGGTAAAAATACAAGAATGAACGCTAGAAAAAAAGTCGCTTTTTATACACTTGGATGTAAACTTAATTTTTCTGAAACTTCCACAATTGCAAGGAGTTTTGAGAGTGGAGGGTTTGATCGTGTTGATTTTCAGGAGGTAGCAGATATTTATGTGATAAACACGTGTTCGGTTACTGAAAATGCTGATAAGCGTTTTAAAACCATTGTAAAACAAGCACAAAAAGCAAACTCAGAAGCGTTTATTGCAGCTATTGGTTGTTTTGCACAGCTAAAACCAGAAGCGTTGGCAGACGTTAATGGTGTAGATTTAGTACTTGGAGCTACCGAGAAATTCAAAATCACCGATTATTTAAATGATTTAACCAAAAATGACTTTGGTGAAGTACATTCATGCGAAATTGAAGATGCCGATTTTTATGTTGGTAGTTATTCTATTGGTGATCGTACTCGAGCATTTTTAAAAGTGCAAGATGGATGTGATTATAAGTGTACTTATTGTACAATCCCATTAGCGAGAGGAATTTCTAGAAGCGATACTTTAGCAAATGTTTTAAAGAATGCCAAAGAAATTTCAGAGCAAAACATTAAGGAAATAGTTCTTACAGGCGTCAATATTGGTGATTATGGTAAAGGAGAATTTGGAAACAAAAAACATGAACACACATTTTACGAATTAGTGCAGGCTCTTGATGAGGTTGAAGGGATTGAGCGTTTACGTATTTCGTCTATCGAACCAAATTTATTAAAAAATGAGACCATAGATTTTGTGTCTAACAGTAATACGTTCGTACCACATTTTCATATTCCATTACAAAGCGGAAGCAACGAATTACTAAAGTTAATGCGTCGTCGATATTTAAGGGAATTGTATGTGGATCGTGTAAATAGGATAAAACAAGTAATGCCTCATGCATGTATTGGTGTGGATGTTATTGTTGGTTTTCCAGGAGAAACAGATGAGCTTTTTTTAGAAACCTATAATTTCTTAGCAGATTTGGATATTTCATATTTGCATGTATTTACCTATTCTGAAAGAGATAACACGTTAGCTGCCGACATGGAAGGTGCTGTGCCTAAAAATGTGCGTTCTAAGCGTAGTAAAATGTTACGAGGGTTGTCTGTTAAAAAGCGTCGTGCATTTTACGAAAGCCAATTAGGAACCAATAGAACAGTATTATTTGAAGGTGAAAATAAGGAAGGCTATATACATGGATTTACTGAGAATTATGTAAAAGTTAAAACACCATGGAATCCAGAGCTGGTTAATACATTACATAAAGTAGAACTTTGTAAAATCGATGACGACGGTTTGGTTCGTTTAGATTTTCTAAAAGAAATTGCATAAAAAAACCGAAACTTTCATTTCAGTTTTTAATTAAAATTAAATTCTTACACCAACAGGTAGCATACTTTTGTAGCGCCTGTTTCTACGGATAAATTTAGCAATAGGAGGGCTCGTTGGTACCACGCTAATATTTCTATCTTGAATATTTTCCATTACAAGCTTTAAAAAGTCTTCAACAAACACCTCGTCCGAAATACATTCAGGAACAACAAGTTTTGTTAAAAAAATCTTTCGATCTTGGAGGGAATATTCAATAGTTGCTAAATTACCTTCAACTTCAAGTTGAAATTGTCTTAAAAAGGTATTGTCAATAAGTTCAGCTGCATCTATCATAATTAGTCTATTTTATTCAATGGAGAAAGAACTATTTTATATAGTTTTGTCGTGCAAAGGTACTAAAAAAATCATTACAAACCTTATAAACAGTGACTTAATTAATTATGAGCCAAGACTTAATACATGTTTACTTCATGCCTGGAATGGCTGCTAACCCTTCTATTTTTGAACACATACAACTCTCCAAGGAGCAATATAGAGTTCATTTATTGGAATGGTTTGTACCAAACCCTAATGAAACACTGGTAGAATATGCTAAGCGGATGTCAGAAAAAATTGAGTACGATAATGTTGTATTATTGGGTGTTTCCTTTGGAGGTGTTCTGGTTCAAGAAATGAGTAAATTTCTAAATCTAAAAAAGCTCATTATAGTTTCTAGCGTAAAAAACAAACATGAATTACCAAAAAGAATGAAGCTTGCAAAAATCACTAAAGCTTATAAATTATTGCCAACTCAGTTTGTAAGTAACTTTGAATCTTTTGCTAAATATACCTTTGGGGAAACTATTAAAAAGCGTGTAAACTTGTACAAAAAGTACTTATCGGTTAATGATAAACGGTATTTGGATTGGGCAATTCACAATATGATATGCTGGGAACAAGAAGAAGTTATACCAAACATTATTCATATTCATGGAGATAAAGATCCAGTTTTTCCAATTAAAAATATTTTTGATAGTATTATTTTAGAAGGTGGTACTCATATCATGATTATTAATAAGTATAAATGGTTTAACGAGAACCTTCCTAAATTGATTCTTAGTTAAAATTTATTTCTATTTCAGTTTTTTCCTTATTTTTAGTGCCTAATAAACTTTTTAAAATGATGAAGACAATAAAAAATATTTTAGCATGTCTTGGATTATTAAGTTTATCTGGACTGTTGATTTTTGCAGTTCAAGATGCTCCAAGTGATGAAAATTTAGAAAAGAAAATTATTAACGATTATAATGTTTACGCATTAAATGTTCCAGAAAATTTAGATTTTGCTGGAGAAGCCCTGCCTTTAGGTAATCCTGATATTTTAGAACGGATGGATCGTGAATTATTAGTAAACACCTATTGGCAATCTAATGCTCTGTTAATGTTTAAACGAGCAAATAAGTACTTTCCTATCATAGAACCAATTCTTGAAAAACATGGCATACCGAACGATTTTAAGTATTTGGCAGTCATAGAAAGTGGATTAACAAATGCTGTATCGCCTGCTGGAGCAAGAGGAGTATGGCAAATAATGAAAGCTACAGGACGCGAAAATGGATTGGAAATTAATACAAACGTGGACGAGCGCTATAACCTTGAAAAATCTACCGAGGTAGCCTGTAAATATTTATTAGAAGCTAAAGAGCGTTTTGGGAGCTGGACATTAGCTGCAGCATCTTATAATGCTGGAAAAGCAGGAGTAGCTAGACGTTTAAAAGAGCAAAACGTATCTGATTATTACGATTTATTGCTTGGAGAAGAAACTGGACGTTACATGTTTAGAATTGTAGCTTTAAAAGAGATATTAAACCATCCTGATAAGTATGGATTTAACTTTAGACATAAAGATTTATACAAGCCAATACCAACTTATAAAGTAGCTGTAGATACAGCTGTGACTGATTTTGTAAAGTTTTCAGAGAAATTTGGTATCAACTACAAAATACTAAAATTGCATAATCCTTGGCTTCGAGAACCACATCTTAATAACAAATCTCGTAAAGAGTATTTTATAGATATCCCAGAAGCAGGTTACTACTCAAAACCTTAGTAAATGTAATTTTGCAACATAAAAAAAAGCACTGAGATCAGTGCTTTTTTTTTTTATGTTGTTATCTTCTGCTTTTACGATTTTGTCTAGCTGATGTTGGACTTCCGTAATGTTGCTTTGGTATTGAAGCACGCTTCATTTGCTCTTTCATCATTTTTATTTGGTCGGCTAACATGTCACGTTTATCAAGCTTTTGGGCTTCACTCAAAAGTTTTTGTGCTTCTTGCTTACGACGTTTGCTAAAAGCGATTCCAGCTAAATTTAACTTGGCCATTGCCATATCATGATCCATGGATAATCCTAAAGACACAGCATTTTTAAAATATTTTTCAGCCTCGTTCATATTAGTTTGAGAGATCATAATCCCATTTAAATAGTTGTAATACCCTTGTTGCTTTCTTGTTAATGCAGAGTTTGGGTATTTAATTTTATCTAACCATTTTTTTGCACCATCAAAATCTTGTTTTCTTAATTTTAAAAAAGCTAATAAAATAAATTCGTTTTTAAAATATAGAAACATAAATATTGACGACAGTAACACAAACATAATTCCATTGCCAATAAAGCCTTCTGCGAATTGGTATACAGCATAAGCAAATATTAAAAGGGCAAGAATTAACTTAATAATTTTATTATACATTTTCCTTGTTTAAATTTAAGATTGCAAAGGTAGTAAAAACAATT
The DNA here is from genome assembly GCA_023015825.1 of Flavobacteriaceae bacterium S0862. Classification (GTDB taxonomy): domain Bacteria; phylum Bacteroidota; class Bacteroidia; order Flavobacteriales; family Flavobacteriaceae; genus Pontimicrobium. The sequence continues at coordinate 621,137 of JALKAW010000001.1, forward strand.
AAAAATATTTTTAATATTAGGCTTGTCAAATAAAAAAGCCTTTGTATATTTGCACCCAGTTTTGAGATAGATCTCAACTTATAAAAAAAATATTATATATAAAAATATAAGACAATGCCAAAAAGAACGTTTCAACCATCGAAGAGAAAGAGAAAAAACAAGCATGGTTTTAGAGAAAGAATGGCTTCTGCTAATGGTAGAAAAGTCCTTGCACGTAGAAGAGCAAAGGGAAGAAAGAAATTATCTGTGTCTTCTGAATTAAAGCATAAAAAATAATGATTAACAATTGTTAATATATTAAAGGTGTTACTGGTCGTAACGCCTTTTTTTATATCCTGTCGTTACCTATTTTTGAAAAATTTTATAATAACATATAATTAATAACAATGCCGAAAAGAAAAGATTTAAAGTCCATTTTAATTATAGGTTCAGGACCAATTATTATTGGTCAAGCTTGCGAATTTGATTATTCAGGGTCACAAGCACTTCGTTCTCTTCGAGAGGATGGAATTGAAACTATTTTAATAAACTCCAATCCAGCAACAATTATGACCGATCCTTCCATGGCGGATCATGTGTATTTGTTGCCATTAAATACCAAGTCAATTGTTAAAATACTAAAAGAGCATCCTCAAATTGATGCGGTATTGCCAACCATGGGAGGGCAAACTGCTTTAAACTTGGCTATTGAAGCCGATGAAAAAGGAATCTGGGAAGATTTTGGTGTTGATATGATTGGTGTAAACATTGACGCTATTAATGTTACTGAAGATAGGGAGCAGTTTAGAGAATTGATGGAAAGAATTGGAGTTGGAATGGCACCTCAAGCTACAGCTTCTTCATTCTTAAAAGGAAAAGAAATAGCACAAGAATTTGGTTTTCCATTATGTATTCGTTCTTCTTTTACCCTTGGAGGCGCAGGTGCTGCGATTGTTTATGATGAAAAGGATTTTGATAAATTACTAAGCCACGGTTTAGAAATTTCTCCTATCCATGAGGTGATGATAGACAAAGCATTACTAGGCTGGAAGGAATATGAATTAGAGTTGCTTAGAGACTCAAACGGAAATGTAGTTATTATCTGTTCTATAGAAAATATGGATCCAATGGGAATCCATACTGGAGATTCCATTACCGTTGCGCCAGCAATGACATTAAGTGATAAAACCTACCAAAAAATGCGTGATATGGCAATACATATGATGCGCAGTATTGGTGATTTTGCAGGTGGATGTAACGTACAGTTTGCAGTGAGTCCAGATGAGAAAGAAGAAATAATTGCCATTGAAATTAATCCGCGTGTATCGCGTTCTTCAGCATTGGCAAGTAAAGCCACTGGATATCCAATCGCAAAAATTGCGGCAAAATTAGCATTAGGCTATCATTTAGATGAGTTAAGTAACCAGATTACAAAATCTACTTCAGCATTATTTGAGCCAACTTTGGATTATGTAATTGTAAAAATACCACGTTGGAATTTTGATAAGTTTGAGGGCTCTGATAGAACTTTAGGTCTTCAAATGAAAGCAGTTGGAGAAGTGATGGGAATTGGTCGTTCTTTTCAAGAAGCATTGCATAAAGCTACACAATCCCTTGAAATTAAGCGCAATGGTTTGGGTGCAGATGGAAAAGAAAACACCAATTATGACCAGATTATTGAAAAATTAAGATTTGCGTCATGGGATCGTGTATTTATAATTTATGATGCTATTAAAATGGGCATTCCTCTAAGTCGAATTTTTGAAATCACTAAAATTGACATGTGGTTCTTAAAGCAATATGAAGAACTGTATTTCTTAGAAAAAGAAATTTCTAAATTTAATATTGATACTATTGAAAAACCACTTTTACTTGAAGCAAAACAAAAGGGGTATGGTGATAGACAAATCGCCCATATGCTTAGCTGTCTAGAGAGTCAGGTATATAACAAACGTGAAGAAATGGGTGTCAACAGGGTGTATAAACTGGTTGATACTTGTGCGGCAGAGTTCAAAGCAAAAACGCCCTATTATTACTCAACTTTTGAAAGCGATATGGAAACTGCCGATGGTAAACGTTATGCAGATAACGAAAGTATAGTTACCGATAAAAAGAAAATAATAGTTTTAGGTTCTGGGCCAAATAGAATAGGACAAGGGATAGAGTTTGATTATTGCTGTGTTCACGGTGTGTATGCTGCACAGGAGTGCGGCTACGAAACCATTATGATTAACTGTAATCCAGAAACAGTTTCAACCGATTTTGATACTGCAGACAAACTTTATTTTGAACCAGTATTTTGGGAACATATTTACGATATAATTCGTCATGAAAAACCCGAAGGTGTTATCGTGCAACTAGGAGGACAAACCGCTTTAAAGCTTGCAGAGAAGCTGGATAGATACGGTATAAAAATACTTGGAACAAGCTATCAAGCACTTGATTTAGCTGAAGATAGAGGTCACTTTTCAAAGTTGTTAAAGAAATTGGATATTCCTTATCCTAAGTTTGATATTGCTACGACTGCTGATGAAGCTGCTGCTATTGCAGATGAATTAGATTTTCCAATTTTAGTAAGACCTTCTTATGTGCTTGGTGGACAGGGAATGAAAATTGTTATTAATAAACAAGAATTGGAAGAACATGTTATTGATTTATTAAGAATGATGCCAGGAAATCAATTACTCCTAGATCAGTATTTAGAAGGCGCAATTGAAGCAGAAGCTGATGCTATTTGTGATGGTGAGAATGTTTACATTATTGGTATCATGGAACATATCGAACCTTGTGGAATTCATTCAGGCGATAGTAATGCAACATTACCGCCATTTAATTTAGGAGACTTAGTAATGCAGCAAATTAAAGATCATACTAAGAAAATTGCTTTAGCATTAAATACTGTTGGGCTAATAAATATCCAATTTGCTATAAAAGATGATATGGTTTACATAATTGAAGCCAATCCAAGAGCATCTAGAACAGTTCCTTTTATAGCTAAAGCTTATGGTGAACCTTATGTAAACTATGCTACTAAGGTTATGTTAGGAGAAAATAAGGTAACCGATTTCGATTTTAATCCACATTTAGATGGTTATGCGATTAAACAGCCAGTATTTTCTTTTAATAAATTCCCTAATGTTAATAAGCAACTAGGGCCAGAAATGAAGAGTACAGGTGAGAGTATTTTATTTATAGACAGTTTGAAGGATGATGAGTTTTATGACTTATACTCAAGACGCAAAATGTATTTAAGTAAGTAAATACTTCCTTTTACCGAATTTTTTAATGTTAATTTACTGAAATTACTATTTTTGCGTTTAATAAATCTCAAATTGACTATGAAACAAAAATTACTTTTTTTATTCTTTTCTGTATTTATCTCAGCCTCAGTTTGTGCACAAGTTACGGCTGGACAAGTTGATGATTTTGAAGATACAACTACACAAAGTTGGAGAATAGGTGGTGCTGGAGGTGGTTCTGGACCAACTAATGTTGCTACGGGAGGACCAGGAGGGACTAGTTATCTTCAATATGTTTCTACAGGATCAGGGGCTGCTGCTAGTAGGATGATTATTATTAACACTAACCAATGGCTTGGAAATTATACATCACAAGGAATAATTGCAATTAGGTTTCATGTTAAAGTTGAAACTAATGATTTAAATTTAAGAGTTTCCTTTAATGGAGATGGGGGTAGAATTTCGTCTACCAACCCATTACCAATTACAGCAGGTTCTGGATGGCAATTAGTGGAAATACCTATTACAGCTAGTGATTTTACATTGGTTAGTGGAGGGTCAGATATAGCGGCAACTTTAGGTAATGTATATGAAATGAGGATTTTAAGTAGCGCAAGCCCTTCATGGATTGGAGAGACCATTGCTTCTACAATTGGTTTGGATAATATATCTGCGTACACGTCATTTTTAAGCACAAAAGATAATAAGTTAGAGAATGCTTTTTCAATTTCTCCTAACCCTGGAAGAGATAGACTAAATTTAAAATTATCTAAAATTGACAATAACTCAACTTTTGAAGTATTTGACGTTTTAGGAAAAAAAATATACGCAGATAGAATTAGTACAATTAATAAATCGGTAGATGTATCGCAATGGAATAATGGCGTATACTTAGTAAGATTAATATCGGATAAAGGAACACAAACAAAACGTTTTGTAAAGCAATAATATTTACTTAAAATATAATATTGAAAACCATTAGTTTATTGCTGATGGTTTTTTTATACAAGAGCATTAAAAATTAATCCAATAGTAATGGCAATTCCAAAACTTATAAGTGTGCCAATTAGTACATATTCGGTGAGTTTTCGTTGTTTACTTTCTCTTAAATCCCCAAATCTAAAAACTGATTTGGAGGTAATTAAAAACCCAACAGCTTCCCAATGATTGGTTATAATAAAAATGAACACTAATAAGCGTTCTAAAATCCCTATGTAATTTCCAGCATCTTTTAGAGATTCATCACTTTCTGTTAGTTTTGAAATGTTCCATTTGGTAAAAATGGTTTTCATTATTATAGAAACTGGTCGCGTTAAAAACACTAAACAAGTTATTAGTAATAGATTTTGTTCGGAAAATATGATATCAAAATCTATGGTAGCTTTAGTGTAAACAAAATAGGTGACAACAATAACCAAGACATGTAAAACTTGGTCTATAAAGAAAAATAGGCGCTTTGTTTTTTTCTTTTGAAGAACAAGCTTAATAGCGTCAATGATAAAGTGTGAAACACCAATAATCAATATAATTGGCCAAAGCGATATATCCCAAAGCATCAAAAATAACAATGCAAAGTGTATAGCTATATGAAGATATAATTTTAGGGATTTCAGTTTCTTCTTTTCCTTTTCTTTAACCCAATGTTTTGGTTGTAAAAAGAAATCACCAATAATATGTGTTAATAATAGTTTGGTTAATAAAATCATTGTATTAAAGTATCTATTTTCTCTCGATATAATAGGTTTAATTCTTGAATTTCTTCGAAATAAGCACGTTTTAGCCGTTTACTAACCGCCTCTTGATTAATTCCTATTAATTGTGCCAATTCCTTTTGTAGCTTGTTTTGATTTTCTAGACTCAATTTAACAATTTCGGCAGTATTAACGGTCCAACTATCCATAGCTATTAGGGCAAATTTAAAGTAAAGGTTTAATTCTCTGTTTAATATTTCGTCTGAGGTCTTGATTTTAAGATTTGTTTTTTCTTGTTTTAAAAGCTCTAAAGTTTCTCCTGAATACTGAAATGCTTCCCCATTAGACTCTGTTACTTTTACGCCATCAAATGTTTTTTCACCAACTCCTATAGCTAATCTTACATCTATACCTTTGTTACATTTTATGCATGATTTAATATATACTGCTGACTCAAAGCTATTGTAGATGTCTTTTATTTCAATTTGAAAACTATCACCACGGTAAATTTCCCACTTATTAAATTTGGATTCTAACGTACCTAGTACCTCTTTTAAAGAGGTTAACCAAATAGTGGGATTAACGTGTTTTGATGAACCTATAATGTCACCTGTAATTACACTTGTCATAATATTCCTTATTTATGGAATAAACAAATATATTCCTTATTTATGGAATAAACAAATATATTCCTTTTTTGTGGAATTTTTAATTATCTTCAGCGCGTTTAATGATAGCTTCAGGAAGTGACTTTTTAGCTTTAGCACCCAATTTTTTAAGTTTTTCAACGCTTGTAATTAGGTTGCCTCGACCTTCAACGAGCTTATTCATTGCTGACGAGTAGTCTTTTTTAGCATCATCAATCTTTTTACCCACACCTGTTAAATCGCTAACTAAACCTTCAAACTTATCATACAATGCTCCAGCTTGTCGTGCAATTTCAATTGCATTACGTTGTTGTTTTTCATTATTCCACATAGTATCAATGGTACGAAGTGTTGCTAAAAGGGTAGAAGGAGTAACAATAACAATGTTCTTTTCAAATGCTTTGTTATATAATGAGTTATCGTCATTTATAGCTATGGCAAAAGCTGGTTCTATAGGAATAAACATGAGCACAAAGTCTGGAGATTCAATGTCATATAAGTCTTCATATTTCTTGTCAGATAACTGGTCTACGTGCTTTCTAATAGAATTCACGTGTGCTTTTAAAAACTGTGGTCTATCATCTTCGTCGGCATTAACATAACGCTCATAGTCGGTTAAAGACACTTTTGAGTCAATAATCATTTTTTTATTATCTGGTAAATGTAATACCACATCTGGAAGCACTCTTGAGCCTTCAGGAGTTGCAAAACTTTGCTGTACAAAATATTCTCTGTCTTTTTCTAACCCAGATTTTTCCAATACACGCTCCAATACTAATTCGCCCCAATTACCTTGCATCTTACTGTCGCCTTTTAGAGCTCTGGTAAGGTTTGTAGCCTCTTTGGTCATTTGTTGGTTCAAATCTTTTAAACCTAATAACTGTTCTTTTAAAGCTGAATGCATTGAAATACTTTCTTTTTGTGTGTCCTCAACTTTTTTCTCAAATACTTGAATTTTTTCTTGAAGCGGATTTAAAATCTGCTTGATATTTTCTTTATTCTGAAGTGTGAATTTTTCAGATTTTTCATCTAAAATTTTTGTAGCAAGTAATTCAAAATCTTTTCGAAGTTGTTCTTGCTGTTTAGCAAGTTCTTCATCTCGTTTTAAATTTTGCTGCTGGAGATTTTCGTATTCGGTATTTTTTCTGGTTAATTTAGAATTTAAAAATTCTTTTTCTCGTCTTATTTCATCTCGTTCGTTTTCAATTTTATCCAAATTTTGCTTAAGTTCTTCAATAGTTGAACTCATTTGGTTTTGACGTTCTTCTAAAGTGCTTTGTTCGCTTTTACTCTTTAACTTAGTAAAAAGTATGCCTAAATACGCACCAATTCCACCGGAAATAATAATAGTTATTATGAAAATAATATTGTCGTTCATTTTTAAATTTAATAAGTATTAGTCATATTGCTATCCACGCAAATAATAAAATCGGCTTTTCCTTGATGCTCTTCTTCTAATTTGTAAATATTATCTTGTGAAACCGTAGTTATGGTGGCATGATTTATGCCTTTATTAGCTTTTTTTAAGTACCATAAAATACCTTCGTAATGATCGGAATGATAAGACCCATTATAATGTATAAACGTATGGTTGGGCTTCATATTATTAAAAATAAAGTGTGCCATGGTTGCATCTTTTGTTGCCTGAGACTCTACTAATTCAGGCGTTCCATGGTCTCCCATCATTTTCAGTATGTTTTTATACGTTGGCAATTCACTATCAAAAGCCATTGGCAAGGGAGCTATCCATTCTTTTTCTTGTGCTGAGAGTGTGTCGAGAGCTTTAAAACCTTTTCTATAGACCAAGTTTGCATAACGCCTCGGAATGTTTGTAGCCACAAAATTAAGGTTATTTGTTTTTGCAAAATCCACCAAAGGCGCATAATCGGTTTTGTAATTTTTCCATAATCTTGCAAGTGTATCAAGGCCTTTGTTGTCAATTTTTCCGCTTAAATAATCATTTAAAGGTGTTTGATTATCTGATTCAAACATTTCGGCACCAAGGATGAGTTTATTGGTTTTAAACAAATCTAAAGTTACTTCAAATTGCAGCCAGTGAGCAATAGCATTGTTATGGGATTCACCAAATAAGACAACGTCCTTACCTTTAAGATTCTTCAACATTTTTTTATAAGATACTTTTTTGCCTTTAGCGTTATAAATGACATATGCATTTTTATTTTGACTAACAGATAATTGGCAAACGAACAATAGTGTTAAGAGAAGTATGGCTTTTTTCATTGTATAACTTTAAAGGAGTTGGTGGTTCTATCAAAAGTAATGAAATCCTTAGGAAATAATGTCTCGAACGTGCCTCTTTCTATAAGTTTACTTGGAGTGTCAGAAACTACAGTATTTTTGGTCATCACAATAAGTTTATCACATAATTGAATGGCTAAATCTATTTCGTGTGACGAAAATAAAATGGTTTTGTTAGTGTCTCTAGCTAATTTTTGTAGTAATCTTAATATATAGGCTTTATGGTACATATCTAGATGTGTTGTTGGCTCATCTAGTATTATTAAATTTGTGTCTTGTGCTAAAGCACGAGCAATCATAACTTTTTGTAGTTGCCCATCGCTTAATTCGTAGCATTTTTTATGCTTAATATCATTTAAATTAGTTTCTGCTAGAGCCTTGTTGACGATATTAATATCTGTATCATTAAGGTTACCTACCCAGTTTGTGTAAGGTTGGCGACCAAGAGCAACTAATTCAAAAACGGATAAGTTTTTTGATATCACAGATTCGGTTAAAACTAAACTCAATGCTTTAGCAAGCTCTAGGTTATTGTACTGTTCTAATGGTTTGTGGTTAATTTGTATTGTGCCATTTAATGACGATTGAACACTAGTAAGTGTTCGTAATAGTGTGGATTTTCCAATACCATTGGCTCCAACCAACCCAATTAGTTCACCTGAATGCAATTCGATATTAATATTCGATGCAATTACATTTTTTTCTTTCTTGGTTTGATAACCTATAGAAAGGTTGTGGGTTTTAAGGATGGTATGTTTGTTTTCTTTATACATAAATTAAAACACCATTTTTCGTTTCCTTACGAGTAACCAAATTACCACTGGAGCACCAATTATAGAGGTTATGGCATTAATTGGCAGCAAATAATCGCTTGTTGGTAATTGCGCAATACTATCACAAATTAATAATACAATAGCTCCAAATAGTATAACTGCTGGAATTAATACTTTATGGTTTGAAGTATTAAATACTTGTCGTGTTATATGCGGAATGGCTAAACCAATAAATGCGATAGGACCAGCAAATGCTGTTATGGTTCCAGCTAAAAGGCTTGTGGCAACTATAATTAACAAACGACTTTGTTTTATATTCAACCCTAAACTTTTGGCATAGTTTTCGCCTAATAATAAGGTGTTTAGTGCTTTTATGGAGGCAATACTTAACACAATACCAATAAAACAGACACTAAATAATACTAAAACTTCGTTCCAGCTAAGATTTCCTAAGCTTCCAAACCCCCAAAATATGTATTGCTGTAATTGTTCGGCTGAGGCAAAATAAGATAATACACTCACTACAGCAGCTGTAATACTTGCAAACATTAAACCTATTATTAAAATAGCCATTGTATCTCTTACTTTAGAAGACACAAGTATTACTGCCAGTAATACTAAAAAACTTCCCAAACTTGAAGCAATGACTAAACTCCATTTGGAAGCTAATAGTATAGCCATCGAGCCTCCAAAAAAAGAGCTTCCCATGACTATTAAAGCAACTCCTAAACTTGCACCAGAGCTAATCCCTAAAACAAAAGGTCCAGCCAATGGGTTTTTAAAGAGTGTTTGCATTAACAGCCCAGAAATTCCTAAACCAGAACCAACAAGAATTGCTGTAAAGGCTTTGGGAAGTCTAAAGTCTAAAACAATGTCTTTCCAATATTCCTTTTCGATTGGTGTGCCAATAATACTATTAAAAATATCCTTAAAAGGAATTGATACCGAACCCAAGCTAATATTCATAAAAAAACACAACAGTAATACACTACTAAGTATGATGAACGAAAGCTTGTATGTTTTTTGAGTATGCAATTATTTTAATGGTTTGAAAAAGTAAGTCTGATAGTTTGGAAGTAAATTTGGATGGCATATTTTAATAATATCCTTTAATACTAAATCTGGTCTAGCGGTACCTAATTCGTAATATAGAACACCACCACTAGCACCTGTGGTATTAGCAAATGAATATACTTGTTTATTTTTAAAAGCAGAAAATTTGACATAATGTTGACTAGCCTTTTCTAGGTCATTTAAACTTCTATAATATGATGGACTTAACCAAATCTGAGCATTGTGTCCTTTTTCAAATACACTTTCAAAGCTTAAGGCCAAACTTCCTTTTTGGTTAGTGTCACTCCAAAGATAATTGACGTTGGCATCTTTTAAAAATTGAGCTTCGGGGCTTGTACCACTTGGTAAATACCATACATCTTTATGTAAGGCACCACTTAAAACAGTTGGTTGTTTTGTTGCCTGAGCTGCTAATTTTTTCGCCTCTAAATAGTTAGCTTCAATTTCATTAAAAATAGAATCTGCTTCCTTTTCTTTGTTATAAAGTACTCCAAAAAACTTAATCCATTCTGCTTTTGCAAGTGCAGACGTTTCTACCCAATCACCATTATAGATTACTGGAACTCCTAATTTATTAATTGTTTCAAGAGTTTTGTTACTACTACTTACACCATAACCAATTACAGCATTAGGTTTTAGTTCTAATAAAACTTCAGTATTTATATCTCCATTTTTTCCTAATTCTCGAACCTGATTATTCGCTATTCTTTTTATGGTTTTTTCTGATGATACATAATCTGTTCCAGGAAAACCAACTAAGGTTTGTTCTACACTTAAGAGTTCTAGAGCAGGAATGTGCGTGGTTGAGGTAACCACAATTTCTTCAATAGGAATTGTTACTATACCATCATATTCTTCTTTATTAAAAGTGCTAACCATAGCTTGCTCCTTTGTAAGAAGTAAATAGCTGTAATTTTTTTTAGACTTTGGCCAAGGGCTGTTAATTTCTAATACTTTATAATTGTTGTAGTTAGTTATAGAAAATCCAGTAGCATATTTTAAGTCTGATTCTTGCCCTGTTGTAATTGAGTTTGCTTGCTTTGAAACGTCATTTTTACAGTTTAATACAAGGGTCAAAAACAGTAGTAATAATGAAAATTTATGGTAATGTTTCATAAGTAACTTTAGTAACTAAATCTCTCATTTTTGTATAGTAATTTTACATAAAATTAGTTCTTATGAGAGGCGATTCAAATTTAACAATATATATAGTTGCAGGAATTATTATTGCACATTTTTTAATTGGATTTGTTTATTTAATTTATAAAATGAATAAGAAAAAATAAATTCTTGCATTATTTCAATTCTTAATATATACTTTCGCAACGAATTTAGGTTCTTTTCTTTTTTTAGAAAGGATTAAAAGGGAATCTGGTGAGATTATAATTAATCAAGTCCAGAACTGTTCCCGCAACTGTAAGCTACAAAGCTTCATGTTAAACTACAAGCCACTGTTTCAATATTAGAAATGGGAAGGCACATAGACATGAAGACGCAAGTCAGGAGACCTGCCAAATTCAAATAAATAAGTCAAACTTTCGGGATAAAAGTTGTGGTGTGAAAAACACATACTATTCTCGAGCAATTAGTAATTAAAATGAACAAAAAAACATGTGTTTTGGGTGTCTGTTGTACACTTATGTCTGCTTTTGGTTTTTCACAAGAAGATGAAGTTTCCAAAACAGAACAATTAGACGAAGTGGTAATAACCAACTCTCGTTTTGAGATTAAAAGAGAAGATTCTGGTAAAGTAATTACAAAAATCACACAAAAAGAGTTAGAGAAACTACAAGGCAAAAGTATTGCTGAGATTATTAACAATACTGTTGGCGTTGAGATTAATGGAACAAAAAGTAATGCTGGACAAAATTTAAGCTATTTTGTACAAGGTGGTAGAAATAGACAAGTTTTAATTCTAATAGATGGAATTGCCCTTTCGGATGCATCGCAAATAGCTAACGATTACGATTTACGATTACTTAATGCTAATCAAGTTGAAAGTATTGAAATTTTAAAAGGAGCTTCCAGTACTTTATATGGTTCTGGAGCTGCTACTGCAGTGATTAATATTAAGCTAAAAGAAGCTTCAAAGAAGACTATATCTGCAAATTTTAGAAGTGTGTTAGGGAGTAATCAATCGCAAAACGATAATAATTATCACCTAGAGAATTTTCAAAATAGTGTTTCAATAAATGGTACTGTAAACAAATTTAATTATTTAGCAAGTTTTGGTAATCAGTTTACAGATGGCTTGTCTGCTATAAAACTAGGCTCTGAAAAGGATGCTTTTAATACAATTAATGGACATATAAAACTAGGTTATAAGTTTTCCAATGTTTTTAACTTTAGTATGTATGGAAGTTTTGATAAATACAAAGCTGATTTTGATGATGGTTTCATGTTTCAAGATGCAGATAATATGATTAAAGCCAATCAACATAGAATTGGTATGTCATCTAACTATAAATATAAAAACGGAAGCATAATAGTCAATGCAGCTACAAATAATATTGAGCGCGATGTTACATCCAATTACCCAAATATTTACAAAGCAAAAAGCTACCTGATGGATGTATATAATAAGTATAATTTCAATGATACATTTTATACTGTGCTTGGTGTAAATTATCAAGATAATAGAATGGAAAGTTTTGAAGTCCCTTTTAGAAGCACAAGTTTAGAGCAATCTATAAGTCCAAATGATGCAACATTTACTATTGTAGACCCTTATGTGAATGTTGTCTATACATCAAATTTTGGCCTGAATATTAATTCTGGATTGCGATTTAATAACCATAGTGAATATGGGTCGCATTTTGTATACAGTATCAACCCTTCATTTAAAAAGGATGTTACTTTTGGTTATATAAAAGGATTAGTAAGTTATAGCACTGCATATATTACACCTTCGTTATACCAACTTTTTGAGCCTACTTATGGAAACATTAATTTAAAACCTGAAGAAAATACTACTTTAGAAATAGGAGCAGAGTTAAACATAACCAATAAAATGACTACTAGTATCGTATATTTCAATAGAAAAGAAACTAATTTCATTGATTTTGTAGATTTAGGAAACTGGGTGTTTCAGTATAAAAATACAGATGAATCATTTACAGCTAGTGGTGTAGAGGTTATTGCCGATTATAAGATTTCGAGTAAAGTATCAATAAAAACAAACGCAACTTATACTAAAGTAGAAGACGATTTAAACCTACGTATTCCTAAAATTAAGGTAAATGCAAAGTTAAACTATCAAGTAAACGACCATTTTTTTATGAGTGCATCTTACCAGTTTAATGATGATAGAAATGATACTTTTTATAATAATGTAACCTTTGCGAATGAAGACGTTACTTTAAAAAGTTATAGTTTATTAGATTTTTACGCAAGTCATAAACTAATCAATAATAAAGTGACCTTGTTTACTAATGTTACAAATATTTTGAATTCTAATTATGAAGAACTTTATGGATATTCAACTAAAGGGCAGAATATAACCTTTGGATTCAATTTAAGTTTTTAGAACTAAACAAAAAGCCGCTTCAAGAAGCGGCTTTTTGTTTAGTCTTGTTGTAAGTTATTTTTTTGTAAGTCTATTAAAATACCTTCGTCAATATACATTTCGTTAACATGAGGAATTAAATCATGGCTGCTAGCTTTTGGTTTTACTTTGTTTAACGCAGAAAAATTAAATCTTCCAGTACCTTGTATATCTGCAATAGCAGCTGCTAACATAGGTTCGTTTATATTTCCTAAAGCGCCATAATTTGCTGGGTTTTCTGTTAAATTTAATGTAGGAGTTAACCCATTAGAAGGAACAGAGTTGTTGAGTTTGTTTAACGTATTTGCTACTAAAGGCTGCATGGCATATGTATGGTTTGGGTTAGCTCCTTCACGTTGTAAATTAGGAGAATCGTAAACTGTGATAGATGCTTGAGATTTTCCTGTCGTATTATCACCAATTTGAACAACTTCGATATAAGGGCTTAAGCTATTAATAATCATTTCACTTGCAGAAGCAGAATCTTCAGTGGTTAGTACATAGATTTTATCTAAATTCAAACTGTTTATAGCTTCACTATTATCTATTAATGATTCAAATTCAAAATCATAATTATTGGCTTGTAACTCACTGTTATAAACTAGTTTTGCAAAGACTTCTCCATTAAATTGACCAGTTATCATACTTCCTAAATAGGATGCGGTTAGTACAGAGCCTCCAGGATTATATCTTAAATCCAAAACTAAATGCTGCACATTACTGGATTTGAAATTATTAAAAGCAGTATTTAATTGGCTGTTATAATCTGGAGTAAAACCATTATACATCAAGTAGCCTAAATTTTCACCATCAACATCAATAATTGCAGTTTTTAATATTGGATTTTCAGAAAGTATTGTTTTTGTAAGTGTTATATTTTGACCGTTAGGTGTAATAATATCATCATTTAAGTTTTCAGGTGTACCGTTATCATCATAGTCAGCTAATGCTATGGTATAAGAATCTGGTCTGACTAAAGATCGATAATTATCTTCAGTTAAAGCAACTCCATCAATAGTAATAAAAACTTGCCCTCTAGTTAAGTTATTGTTTTCAGCATTGCTATTTGGTAGCACTAAGCGCACAATACCAAACATGTTACTTGCGCTTCCAGGAATTGGGTACATATCAAATTCGTAACCACTTCGTTTAGATACACCACTAAAAAGTTGCTCAAGAGCAATATAATCATCAACAATCCAACTAAATCTATCTACGGTTTGTCTTTGGTAAATTAAACTCTCAAAAAGTTCTTCAGGGGCACTAAAACTGTTTAAATAATCAGCATATTCTGAGGTAGAAGGGAATCTATCATTAGCAAGATCTGGAATGTTGTCTTTATATAAATAGACAGCATTCATACCTTTCCAAACAAAATCATTAATTTCATTAGCAGAAAGGGCATTGTCGTCCATATCATCAAAGCAACTATAGGTAAATGCTGTCAATACAAGGAAACATAAAAGGGTTTTAGATAATTTCATAGCTAATAGTGTTTTCTTTTTAACTCTAAATTTAGTACTAATATTATAAAGTAAAAATTATTTTTAAACTTCTTGTAACAAAATAGAAAGTACATCGTCGTAATAACAAATAGCCATAATAAGCTATAAGCTAACCAAAAAAAATGACACAGGCTGAGTTTTTAAACATAGTAATGCCTTTTAAGGATAAAGTATTTCGTTTGGCAAAACGCATATTGGTTTCACAAGAAGAAGCCGAAGACGCTACCCAAGAAATCTTATTAAAGTTGTGGAAAAACAAACTTAAGATTGGCGAATACAAAAATATAGAAGCATTTTCTATGACTATGACGAAGAATTTTTGTTTAGACAAATTGAAATCTAAGCACTCTCAAAATTTAAAGATTGTGCATAGTAATTACCAAGATAAAAATGTGTCGTTGCAGAAACAAGTGGAGTTAAATGATAGTGTAGGTTGGGTTTCTAAAATAATGGAAGAGTTGCCAGAACAACAAAAAATAATATTACAGCTTAGAGATATTGAGCAATATGACTTTGAGGAAATTAGTAAAATGCTAGACATGAACCAAACAGCCATTAGAGTCGCCTTATCAAGAGCAAGAAAAACATTAAGAGAAAAATTAACAAAAACACATAGTTATGGTGTTAAATAACATGGAAAAATTAATAGAAAAGTACGACAACGGAGAAACTACTTTAAAAGAAGAGCAACAGTTAAAAGACTATTTTTCGCAAGAAACTGTTCCGCCGCACTTAGAAGTTTACAAATCGATGTTTCAGTATTTTTTGTACACCCACGAAGAACAATTTACTAAAGACGTTCCATTAAAATCTAAGAAAACATATAGTTTGTATCAATGGATTTCAGTCGCAGCAGTAGCAGTTATAATGTTGGGTATTTTTACTCAGGTTGATTTATTTCAATCTCAAACTCAAACCTTAGCGGATTTAACACCGCAAGAACGAGTAGAATATGAAGAAGCCAAAGAGGTATTAGCTCTTTTTTCTTCAACATTCAGCAAGGGAACAGATAAGTTAATGGCATTGAACATGGTGTCTAATAACTTTGACAAAGGCGCAGATAACATTGCTTACCTTGGTGAAATCACAAGCACAACAAATAAAATTTTAAAAACAAATTAGTAGAATAATTAAAACAAGTAAACATGAAAAAATTAATATTAATAATAGCAATTCTAGTAACACCTTTAATGTCTTTTGCACAAGGAGGGTTGTTCGACAAGTATGAAGACATGGATGGTGTTGGATCTGGAGTAGTAAACAGTAAAATGTTTCAAATGATTTCAAGTATCGAAATCGATATGGACGATCCAGAAGCAGCAGCTATGTTCGAAATGATTAAAAAAATTAAAAGCTTAAAGTTTTTAACAACAGGAGATAAGTCAATATCTACTCAAATGGCAGCTGATGTAAATAAGTATGTCGGTAGCTCAAAGTTAGAAGAGTTAATGAGTTTTAAAGATGGTAATCAAACTGTAAAATTTTATGTAAGAGAAGGTGCTAATTCTAATGAAGTTAAGGAACTATTAATGTTTGTAAACGGATTAAAAGAATTAACTAAAGACTCTGATATATCTATTAATGGTGAAAAACGTGAAATAGAAACAGTAATTGTATCTCTTCTTGGAGACATTAACCTTAAAGAAATTTCAAAGATTACTAAATCTATGAATATCCCAGGAGGGGAGCATTTAAAGAAAGCAGGCGACAAGAAAAACTAAGATATATATTATAAAAAGAAGAATTATCATCATGAATACATCAATCAAAAACATTGTAGCGTCACTTCTTATAGCTGCAGCTTTAACAAGCTGTGGCTATGGAGGAGAGACCTTGCAAGGATATTATGTTGTAAATCAGGAAGCACCAAATTTTATTTCGGTAGATATCCCTGTGAGTTTTGTTAGCATTGAAAAAGCAAAACTTACAGATGTACAACGAGAAGCATACGAGTCTATAGATAAACTCAATATGCTAGGATATAGTAAAAGTGATGATAATATTGAAGAATATAAAGCAGAGTTAGCTAAAGTGCAAACCATACTTAAAGATGAGCGCTATCAAGAATTATTTAGAGGAGGTAACTCTACTGATGGGAAAATAATTGTAAAATATATTGGTACAGATACTGCAATAGATGAACTGATTATTTTTGGCGCTATGAGTGATACAGGTTTTGGTATCATTAGGGTATTGGGAGATAATATGGAGCCAGCTAAAATAATGAAGCTTGGTGAAGTAGTAGATCAATTATCTTCTGAGGAAAATTCAGTTGAAGATTTTATGCAATTCTTTAGACCAGATAGCTCTGTAAGTGATATTGATGATTTCTCGGAAGTAGTCGATTAATCAGCTAAAAATTACTATCAATCAAAAAGTGATAAAATGTTAATGTTTAAAACCTGTCTATTTGGGCAGGTTTTTTTATGATTTGTCGTCTCTAGATTTTATAATTATAATATTAACAACTATACCAATAAAGCCTAGAAAAAGTAACATCATTACGATAAAATTATCAAGCCACTCTAAAAGTCCTGCTATAAAAAAGAAGACTACTAAAAGTCCAGATGCTAATAATATTATGTTACTTCTCATTTAAATACCAGTATAATTACTTGGTGTAATAGCTTTAAGCTCATTTTTAATGTCATTACTTACCTCTAAGGTATCAATAAAATTAGCAATAGATTGCTGTGTAATAGCTTCATTGGTTCTAGTTAAGCCTTTAAGGGCTTCATAAGGGTTTGGATAACCTTCGCGTCTTAAAATAGTTTGAATTGCTTCTGCAGCAACAGCCCAATTATTTTCTAAATCTTCAGCAAATTTTGGTTCGTTTAATAATAATTTATTTAATCCTTTTAAAGTAGATTTAAAACCAATAAGCGTATGTCCAAAAGGCACTCCTACATTCCTTAAAACTGTACTGTCTGTAAGATCACGTTGTAATCTTGATATTGGTAATTTAGCCGCCAGATGCTCAAAAACAGCATTGGCAATACCAAGATTCCCTTCGCTATTTTCAAAGTCAATAGGGTTTACTTTATGTGGCATTGCACTACTACCCACTTCACCTTTCTTTATTTTTTGTTTAAAATAATCCATCGATACGTAGGTCCAAATGTCTCTATCTAAATCTATTAAAATAGTATTGATTCGTTTTAAGCAATCAAACAACGCAGCCATGTGGTCGTAATGTTCAATTTGAGTAGTTGGAAAGGAGTGATACAACCCTAATTTTTCTTGTACAAATTTCCCTCCAAATTCTTTCCAATCAATGTTCGGATAGGCTACATGATGTGCATTAAAATTCCCAGTAGCACCACCAAACTTAGCAGCACTTGGTATGTTGTTCAATAAATTAAATTGTTCTTTTAATCGTACTACAAATACTTCAATTTCTTTTCCTAAACGAGTAGGAGATGCTGGTTGACCATGTGTTCTTGCAAGCATTGGTATGTCTTTCCATTCTGTAGCAAGTGCTTCCAATTTGTTTAAAACGGTAAAATATTCAGGAACGTACACATCGTTCATCGCATCTTTAATACTTAATGGAACTGCTGTGTTGTTAATATCTTGTGAGGTTAAGCCAAAATGAATAAATTCCTTATACTTAGTTAAGTTTAGCTTGTCAAATTTTTCCTTAATGAAATACTCAACGGCTTTAACATCATGATTTGTTACTTTTTCAATGTCTTTAATGGTCGAAGCATTTTCAGATGAAAAATTTCTATAAATATTTCGTAATTCATCAAACAGACTGTTGTCAAAATCTTTTAGTTGAGGTAGAGGAATTTCACAAAGTGCAATAAAGTATTCAATTTCTACTTGAACGCGATATTTTATTAGAGCTTCTTCTGAAAAATATGGTGCTAAGGACTCTGTTTTGCTTCTATAACGACCATCTATTGGAGAAATGGCATTGAGTATTGATAAAGACATATCTTTTGTGTTGATTTTTGAAGTTGCAAAGATAATTCTTTTAAAAAGAAGCAAGAAGCTTATGTCTTGAAGTTTTTAACTAAAACAGTTACTTTTTCAACTTTTTAAGCAAATGTCTTGCACGAGCTTTAAATGCAGCAGTGCCTGAATTAAAATCACGCTCTAAAATCATAGCTAGTTCTGGGTGAATCCAATCGTATTCTTTTCCTAGTAGATGTAGAGAATTCATAGAATACGCTTTTGCGGCTACTTTTTGATTAGTTATCATATAATCAAAACTAAGCTCAATAATTTTTTCTTTGTGTGCAGGTTTTAAATAATCTTTTGTGTGGTTTATATCTCTATGGTAATAAGCTTCAATAAGATATTCACAAATTTTGGCAATAGGACGTACAGCAGGGTCGAGGTGAACCGTATGCATTTTTTTGGTAAACTCATCCAAATATGGTAAAATACTATCTAAGTTTTCACGAGCTACAAATTCAAGCAACCATGCTGCTCTACAAGATGTTTTATCGTTAACCTGAAATAGAATATCCATTACTTTTGGGATTAAATCCGGATTAGAAATTACAAGTAATGCATACTTTTTTCTGTTTTCCCTTGAATGGTTTACATAAGATAACTCCTTGTATAATTCTTCTTTAGTCAATGAATATTTTTATTACTTTTATTAACACTAAAATTACTAATTATGAAGATTTTAAAAAAGATATTGTTACTCCTTTTAATTGTATTTCTTATAGCTCAATTTTTTGGTCCAGAAAAAAACGAAGGAGACCTTACTTCCATTGACTATTTCATAGCCGAAACTAATCCGCCGGAAGATATAAAAGTAATTTTAAAAGAATCCTGTTTTGACTGTCATAGTTCTAACACACGATATCCTTGGTATAATAGCATAACACCTATAAATTATTGGATGGCAGAACACGTAAAAAACGGAAAAAAGCATTTTAATGTATCTGACTGGAAAGATGCGTCACTAAAGAAAAGGGACCATAAGTTTGATGAACTCATAGAAATGGTTGAAAAGCAAGAAATGCCATTACCTTCTTACACATGGACACACTCTGAAGCAAAACTTACTGACGACCAACGAGCAAGCATTGTCGCTTGGGGTAAAAAAGTAAGATCTATGTATGCTGAACAAAAAACAACAGAATAATACATGCCAAAACTTTTAATCATTGGCTTTGTGTGGCCAGAACCTAAGAGTTCTGCAGCTGGATGCCGAATGATGCAGTTAATTAATGTGTTTTTAAGCGAAGGATACGCCATTACATTTGCAAGTCCTTGTGCTAAATCTAACAATGCATTTAATCTTGAATCTTTAGGAGTTACACAAATAGAAATAGAACTAAATAATTCAAGTTTTGATGAGTTCGTTTCTAAATTAAACCTAGATATAGTCTTGTTTGACCGTTTTATGATGGAAGAACAATTCGGTTGGCGAGTCGTAGAGAATTGCCCAGAAGCGATCCGTATTCTAGATACCGAAGATTTACATTGCTTAAGAAAAGGAAGAGAGCAAGCCTTTAAAGATAAAAAGCCTTTTGATAAAACCTATTTATTTCGAGACGTTGCAAAGCGAGAAATTGCAAGTATTTATAGATGCGATTTAAGTTTAATTATTTCAGAAGCTGAAATGTCCATATTGCAAAATGATTTTCGTGTCCACGAAAGTTTATTGCACTACTTACCATTTTTAATGGATGATGTTTCAGAAAAAAAAAGAAAGGGCTTGCCATCATTTAAAGAGCGTAAAAACTTTGTAACTATTGGTAATGTTTTGCATCCTCCAAATTTAGATTCTGTTAGGTTTTTAAAAGAAAACATTTGGTCAAAAATTAAACTGCAATTAAAAGATGCAGAGCTTCATATTTATGGAGCTTACGCTAATGAGAAGGTTAAGCAATATGAAGATAAAAAAAATGGTTTTATCATTAAGGGTTTTGCAGATGATGTAAATGAGGTAATGGCTAATGCTAGAGTGTGTTTATCTCCTTTACGTTTTGGTGCAGGCTTAAAAGGCAAGTTTTTTGACGCTATTAATAATGGGACACCATTTATTACAACATCAATTGGCGCTGAAGGAATTGTTAACTCAGTCGACGATTGCGACTTTGTGGTTGACGCTGTAGATGATATTGTTAAACAAGCTGTGACTTTATATCAAAATGAAGATGTTTGGTCTCAACAACAAGCATTCGGTTTTAATCTATTACAAAAAAAGTTTAATAAGAAATTTCATGTAAGACGTTTTTTAAATAGGCTAGAGAAAGCTTTTACTCACAAAGATATCAATCGTTTAAATAATTTTACAGGAGCAATGCTCAATTTTCATACCATGCAGAGTACAAAATATATGTCGCGCTGGATAGAGGAGAAGAATAAATAAAATATCTTATGAGGAATTTAATTAATGTAGTGTTTATATTTTTACTTGTGGTTTCTTGTAAGCAGGAACAAACCTTACCAGATCCCTACGATGCTGGATGGCAAGGCGAAAAGGTATGCGAAGTACTTGAAGATAATGATGAGTTACGTGTGTTAAAATGCACATTTCCTGCTGGAGTAGGTCATGAAAAACATTATCACGAACCACATTTTGGTTATGCGCTTGTTGGTGGAACATTTAAAATGAATGACGATAAAGGAATAAGAGAAGTGAGTTTTCCAACTGGATATTCTTGGAGTAAAGATGAAGTCTCTGAACATCAAGTACTAAATGTAGGAGATAGTACTTCGGTGTTTTTAATTATTGAGTATAAATAAGGTGGGTTTTTTAATGTTACATTTATAACTACTTTACATTCTCAAGTACAGCTAATAATAGCTCGGTAGAGATGCGTTGTTTGTAATTAGGTGATATGTACTCAAATAAAATCTCCCCCTTGGTGTTTAAAACTAAAACGGTTGGTACAGGCAATACGCTAGTTGTTTTACCAGTGGTTTTTTTAGAGATATAATTAGTGGTTTTCTCGTTAGGTGTAAACCCAATCCCTATGTTTTTAATAAAACTACCATCTACATCCGAATACAATTTATAGCTCGTTTTGTTTTTCTCTACTGAAGGTTTCAAATTCTGGTAATCGTCTGGGCTTACTGCAATGATTTGATAGCCTAATTCTAGTATTTCTTTTTCTGTGGCAGCTAAACTTGATAATTGCATGTTGCAATATGGGCACCAACCACCACGGTAAAACACTAATACGGTCTTCTTTTTAGCAATCTCTTCATTTAAATTCACACTTTCCCCATTTTTATCAAGTAGCGTAGCCTCTGGCAATGTTTCACCTATAAGCAATGGTGAAATATCTTCTGCTTTTTCAGGAATTTGAGCATATCCTATGGTGCTTGCAAATAGAAATAATAATAATAGTTGTATCGATTTTACTTTAGTCATGATTTTAGTGTTTGTATATAATTTATTTATTAGACGAAATTAATCTTGTTTCTCTACAAACGTTTTAAAATTTTGTAGCCATTTTTGCACTTTTTTTTTAAGCATACCAGGAAACAATGTTTTCATGATGTTAATTATAAATCCTCTAAATGCTGAATATTCAATGTTCCAATCACATTGTGTAGAATTCTTGTCTAATTCTTGAAAACTGCATAACATGGTATTGTCTGTATGTTTATGATGGTATTGAGCGGCGAAGGAATCTGGAAGTTTATTAGCAGATATGGTTTCAGTTAATTCCATTTCACCTTTTCCCAATTTATAATGCATCTTAGAAATAGCACCAGTTTGTCCTTCGTCTCCAGAAATATGGTTTTTTCTTATAAACCCTTCTTGATAGTCTTTTATAAACTTTGGATTAGAAAAGAACTCTACAACTTGTGCTTTAGGTTTATTAATTGTAACCGAACATGTAAACTTCATAGATGATTGTTTTTTGAAAACATTACAAGATAACTAATTTTGAAATAATTTTGGATATTATTAAAATGTAAAGTATTTTTGTCAAATAGATTAATAAATTTTACATATTATAAAAAATACTTGTCAATTATGAATGCACAAAAAATTATGGATTGCGAACGCAATCGTTTAGAAAAAATCACAAATTTTAGATTACCTCATTATTTTTATAAAATTGGAATAGTAATAGGAGCCATTACAATTATCATGATGTTCGTAAGAGCCTTTGCAATGGAAGGTGATACAGAATGGTTAAAACTTTTATTACAAAAAACATTTTTAATTGGCATGTTGTTAATGTCTATCTCAAGAGATAAAGAGGAAGATGAACTGACTATTAAATTAAGAATGCAGTCGTATGCTTGGGCTTTTATTACTGGTGTTGTGTATGTCTTAGTGATGCCATATGTAGAATTTGGGGTCTCTAATGTTGTTAATAATGGCGGAGAGACTTATAAAGATTTAGGGGATTTTCAAATTTTAATATTTATGCTCATGGTGCAATTAATGTGTTACCATACTTTAAAACGCTATAGATAATGGAAAACACAATTAAAGTAGAACGTGCTATCTTGAGTTTAACACAAGACGATTTAGCAAAAAAAATTGGCGTATCACGTCAAACTATAAATTCTATTGAGGCGAATAGATATGTGCCTTCTACAGTTTTGGCATTAAAACTGTCTCAGCTATTTAATAAGCCAGTCAATGATTTTTTTAAATTGAGTGATGATGATTAAGGTTTGTGTGTTTTTAATTGTTTACTTGGTTAGTCTCGTGCTTATGATGATTTTTTAAGAGAATTCGTTTAATGCGATGATATGCAACGTTTCAATGTTTTATATCAGCCTTTAAACGAAGGTAGCTGTTTTTTCTTACAAAGTCAAGTGGTTAATTTAAATCCTTTATTACCTTATCAACTCCAATAGTCGCCTTTTCAGCGATTACAGTAACTTGAGCATTACTATCCATTGCTGGTTTTAGGTCGATGTAAAAAATGTTGGTTTTGGGGTTTACATAATGCATCAAACTAGCAGCTGGATATACTTGCATAGAAGTTCCAATAATGATTAAAATATCTGCGGTTTGACAAATTGTAATAGCTTTTTCAATCATTGGTACAGCTTCTCCAAACCATACTATATGTGGTCGCATTTGGTAACCTTTAACACATAAATCACCCAATATTAAATCATGGTTCCAGTCTTGAACGTCCATTTCATTATACGTACTACGTGCCTTTAACAATTCACCATGTAAATGCAACACATTAGTACTTCCAGCGCGTTCATGTAAATCATCAACATTTTGAGTGACGATGGTTACATTATAATTTTTTTCAAGATTCGCTAAAGCTGTATGCGCAGTGTTTGGTTGCACCTCAAATAATTGTCGACGTCTTTGATTGTAAAAATCTAAAACCAATTCTGGGTTCGCCGCGAAGCCTTGTGGTGATGCCACTTCCATAACATCATGTCCTTCCCATAAACCATCCGCATCTCTAAAGGTTTTAATACCGCTTTCGGCACTCATTCCAGCACCTGTTAATACCACAATATGTTTCATATGTTACCAAGTTACTATTTTATTTATATTTGAAAATAATGATAGACGAAAAACTAGTCACTTATTTAGAATCGTATTTAACTGATAATAGAAAATTACGTTTCCATGAAGTGTTATCTCAAAGAACAAAGCATTTTACAGTTGCTACCGAAGATGTATATCAGTTGCACAATACAAGCGCAGTCATGCGTAGTTGTGATGTTTTTGGTATTCAAGAGCTGCATGTTATTGAAGAAGTGAATGTAAAACGTATTGATAGAGAAATTGCTATGGGAGCTCAAAAATGGGTAGACTTACATCGTTATCATTCTGCAAAAACTTGTATGGATTCGTTAAAAAAACAAGGCTACCAAATTGTGGCGACAACACCACACACAAACGATTGTTTGTTGCATGATTTTGATGTTACCAAAAAGTCTTGTTTCTTTTTTGGTAGAGAAACCGAAGGTTTATCTAATGAGGTTATAGATAATGCAGATTGTTTTTTAAAAATACCAATGGTTGGTTTTACCGAAAGTTTGAATATATCTGTTTCTGCAGCTATTATTCTGCAACATGTTACTACTAAACTAAAACAAAGTAATGTTAAATGGCAACTTACAGAAAGTGAAATACTTAATAGGCGTTACGATTGGTGTACAAAAACCATTAAAAGCGTTGACCAAATTTTGGAGCACTATAAAAATCAAACTTAATTTTGTAAGTTTATAACTGTCAATTTTTGATTAATACAACTAACCATGGAAATTTTTTTATATGTGCTTGCTGCAATCGTAGCACTTATTGTCGTTTTAGGACTTATTGCGCCTAATAGTTATCAAGTAAAGAGAAGCATCATTATCAACTACACACTTCCAGAAACCTTTACGTATTTAAAATCCATTAAAAATCAAGATAATTGGTCGCCTTGGAAGAAAAAAGATCCAAATATGACCCAAACTTTTGAAGGAACTGATGGCGAAATTGGTTTTATATCTAAATGGAAAGGAAATAAAGATGTGGGTGAAGGTGAGCAAGAAATAGTTTCTATTGTTGAAAACGAATCGATTGATACTGAATTACGCTTTTTAAGCCTTGGAAATCACAATCTATTGGACATTTATTAGTTGATAAAGTTGATGATAATCAAACTTTGGTGACTTGGGGGTTTTCAGGTAGAAATCCGTTTCCATTTAACATGTTTATGTTGTTTTTTAGTTTTGAAAAAACAGTTGGAAAAGATTTTGAAGAAGGATTGGAAAGTTTAAAAAATATATTAGAAAATAAATAATTATGGAACGAAATATGATTGGCTGGTTTGAAATACCAGTGACAGATATGGAACGTGCAAAAGCATTTTACGAGGCAGTATTTAAAGTTGAGATTAACGTGGTTGATTTTGGAGGCATCTTAATGGGATGGTTTCCAGCTAGCGATATGAGTTCTTATGGAGCTTCTGGATCGTTAATAAAGCAAGAAACCTATATACCTAGTCAAGAAGGTACGACGGTCTATTTTATGAGCGATGATGTTCAAAACGAATTAGATAGAATTGAAGCTGCTGGCGGAAAAATCTATCAGCCTAAAACTCAAATATCCGAAGAACATGGTTATATGGGTGTTTTTATTGATACCGAAGGGAATAGGATAGCCTTACATTCGCAAAATTAGAGTCTTGATCGACTTTTGCTTAGTACTTTGTATTCTTCATAACACTCGCTAATAGCATCCAATATTTGAAGGTCGTTAGCTGCTCGTATAAAGTCTTTAGAGTAGTTACATTCACTAATCAATAAGTCAAGGTCTACTTTATCAACCTTTAAAAGAGCAGTGAGCATTTCACGGTCAAAACGAGAGGCTAATAAGTTTCGTATTTCATCATCAGCTTTCATTTGTCGTAGCTTGCGCATTTCACGAGGTTTTTTACCAAACATTTTATGTAAGAAATCTGCAGGATTAAAAATAGCACCTAGAACTTTACTTACCATACTTGGTGAGTTGGTGCGTCCTTCATACCCAGAACTTGGAAGTCCAGAAATACTGTATCGTGTATCACGACGTAATGGTACTTGTTGTATATCGATTTCTAAATAGCCAGTTAATCGTAATTGGTTTACAACTACTTTTTCTAGAGCCAAAGCAAGCTCAGTCATTTCTATGGATGTTGCAGCACCAAATACAATCCAGTCATTTGTTACTCGAACTTTAATAGATTTGAAACCTAAATACGAAAGGTGCAGCGTATCGTTTACATTGGCTTTTATTTCAAAATCTCCAATACCATCGGTAGATGTACCAATAACTTGATTTAGGTTAACAATGTTAACACTCTCAAGAGGTGACCCATCATCGGCACGAATCACTTTACCTTTTACATAGGTGTCCTGAGCATAACCAAATGCTGATATGAGTATTAAGCTACATAGTAGGAAAAGCTTTTTCATCTGCTATTTTTTATTCTTTTTTAAAGTCAGATGTAATGCGCAATTAAAACCTTTTCTTGATTTTAGATTTGTCAAGCTCATTTCATGAAATGACTTTAGAGTATAAAAGTACTAAACAAAACGTATATAATTAGAATTGCTTACTATTTTGACTTAAAATTAACAAGAAAGTTTATTTTCTACGGCTACGTCTTGGTCTAGAAGATGCAAAATCTCCAGAGTTATTTCCCGAATCGGAACGTCTTGGGCTTGGTTTGTTCTCAGAGCCTCTTCTTTCGCTGCGATTACTACCACCACTTCTAGAGCCTGAACGTCTTTCGCCACTTCTTCTGTCAGTTCTTGATCCAGAATCATTTCTTGGCTTTGAACGTCTTCCTCCGCTACGTCTATCATTGCTTCTTCCGCTGCCTCTACCACCACGACCTTTATCTTCGCTAACTTCAACATTAACAAAGCGACCATTGTGCTTAAAATCGGTGAAAAATGCTAGTACTTTTTCTTGTAGTACTTTTTCAGTATTGAAGAATGAAAAACTTTCTTTAACGTCCACTTTAAATACATCGTCTTTTCCTAATTCTAAAGTTTCTTTTAAGAAATCTTTTAATGACATCCAATCGTAACCATCTTTACGACCAACATTAATAAAGTAACGTGAATCGTTAGAACTTTTACGATAATCACGATCACCATCACGATCATCACCACGAGAATCGGTAAGGTTTAAATTTTTTGTTTTTTGATAATAATTATAGAAGCGTGTAAACTCTACTGAGAAGAATTTTTTAATCAATTCATCTTTTGAAGTGTCTTCAAATAACTCATTTATACTAGTAAGGTACTTGTCAATTTCATGATTTACTTCGGTATTATGAATTTTATTTGCTAGTGACATCAATTGGACTTCGCAAATTTCCATACCATCAGGAATTTCCTTTTTCTCAAACTGCTTCTTAATGATACGCTCAATACTTTTTATTTTACGTACTTCACTTTTAGACACAATTACCATAGAAATACCTGTCTTTCCTGCACGTCCAGTTCTACCTGAACGGTGTGTGTAAATTTCAGGCTCATCAGGAAGTTGGTAATTTATAACGTGTGTAATATCATCTACATCAATGCCACGAGCAGCAACATCTGTAGCTACCAACATTTGTATTTGTTTGTTTCTAAACGATTTCATTACCAAATCACGTTGGTTCTGGCTTAAATCGCCATGTAATGCTCCTGCGCTATAACCATCTTCAATTAAGTTTTCTGCCACTTTTTGAGTATCTCGCTTAGTACGACAGAAAATCACAGAAAAAATATCTGGGTTTGCATCCGATAAACGTTTTAATGCTTGATAACGGTCTCTAGCATTTACTAAATAGTATTCATGAGATACTTGATTGGTACTTTCGTTTTTATTTCCTACTGTTATTTCAATAGGACTGTTCATGAATTTTTTTGCAATAGTCGATACTTCTTTTGGCATCGTTGCAGAAAATAACCATGTGCTTTTATCTATAGGCGTATGTGATAAAATATCGGTAATATCTTCATAAAAGCCCATGTTTAGCATTTCATCAGCTTCATCTAAAACGGCGTATTCAATTTTAGAAATATCAACCAAACGTCTGCTAATCATATCTTTCATACGACCAGGAGTTGCAACAATTATTTGCGCACCTCGTTTTACTTCTCTAGCTTGATCTGTAATACTGGCGCCTCCATAAATTGCTGTAACGTTTAAGCCTTTGCAATATTTACCATATTGCTTCATCTCGTTAGTTATTTGTAAACAAAGTTCACGTGTTGGAGATAAAATTAAACCTTGAGTTGTTCGGCTATTAATATCAATTTTTTGTAGCATTGGAAAACCAAAAGCTGCAGTTTTTCCTGTTCCTGTTTGTGCTAAGGCTACTAAATCGGATTCTTTTTCTAAAAGAATTGGAATGGCTTTGTCTTGTACTTCGCTGGGTTTTGTAAAACCCATATCTGTAATTGCTTGTAAAAGGTCTTCATTAAGACCTAAATCTTGGAATGTGTTCATTCGAGTAATAAGTATTCGATTATGTTATGTAGTGTTACATAAAGAAGCGAATCGACATACTTAAACCTAAACTTCTAGTAACACATCCTCACCCTGAGGAATTAAATGGAACTCAGTCTTCTGAGTTTCAGCGTGCAAATATAGTGTTATTTTTAAGAACTAGCTTTAAAAGGTGTTTTAGGATTATTTTAGAATCAATTCCTCACCTAACTCATAGTGTTGAGCAGTTTGTTCATATCGTAAAAGAACACGCTTTGCATTTTCTGGGATATAAGCAGTTTCATAAGCTTCACCAGCAAAGAACTTTACAGATTCAAGGCTGTCAAATTGAAGCACAAGAAAGAATTCTACTTCATTTTCATGATGCTTTGTAGAAATACTAACTTTTTCTAATCCTTTAACACCTTTCTTTTTTACTTCAGGAAACACTTCATTGACAAGCATATCTTCATAAATTGGTGCATTTTCTTTGGTAGTCCAACCTTTCCATGTTCTGATGATTTTATTGGATTTATTCATAGTTTGGCATAAGATATTTATCTAATATAGGTTTCTTTTGAGAAAATCAATTTGCACGTTACTAGATTTTTCAAATAATTCACTTGGATAATATAGCAAACCGAAATGACCTCCATCTATATCTACCCATTCTTTGGGTTGTGTAATGGTGTTATAGACAGCTCGTGTAACTTTTGGATTTGCACCATTCATTTCATCGTTAGTAGCCACAACCATTAATATGGGAGCTTTTAAATGTGAAGCACACTCACCAAGGTTCAAATCTTCTGGAGCTTTTATGGTTGAAAAGGATACCACATTTTTCCAGTTTGTAGCAAAGCGCCCTCCATATTCAATAAACCAATTATATGCTGTTAAGTCTGTTAATACAGAGGGAGTTCCTATTTGATCTACCGAAACAATTGGCATTTGTTCAGTAATGGTATGAGGTAAACTCATAATATTATCATGCAACAATGTCTTTTTAGCAAATATAAACGAGTTATCATCTTTATCTTTTTTAGGCATTTCTTCGCCAAAGGCAGGAATCATTGCTATTACAGATTTTACGCGTTCATCTACTAATCCAGCAAGAAAGGCCTCACGAGAGCTCATACTAGCTCCCCAAACGGCAATCTTGTTAGGATTAATTTCTGGCTCTTTAGATACAAAATCTATAGCATCAATATAACCTCGAGATTGCATCCAAAAGTTTATTTCCTGACGTGGTTCGCCATCACTTATTCCTAGGTTTCTATGATCGTATAATAATACAGCAAATCCTGCTTCTCTGAATCGTTCGGCATATTTATCGGCAGTCATGTTGTTAATGGTTGTGGTAAAGCCATGAGCCATTAAAATTACTGCATACTTTTTTGAGTTTTCATCAGGAAGGTATAGTCTTCCTCTCAATGTTGCTCCTTGCGATTCAAATTCTATATTCCTATAGATCTTGTTCATCTTTTGTTGTTTTTGAATAGCAAGATATGGTTAAGACCATGAATAAAAATAAGTCTTTTTTTCATTATTATAAACTTTTAATCTAGTGTTTGGCATCATTAATTTCTATCCAATAACCATCGGGATCCTGAAAGTATATTTGACGAACTCCATCTGGTCTTTGTTCAATTTTATAATACTCTTTATTAAAATTTGAATATTTAATTTTATTATCCTTCAAAAATTTTAAATAGCCATCAAAATCATTCACATTAAAAGCTAAATGCATTGCTTTATTAAGTTTTACATCTCCAAAATTAACCTGTGCTATGTGAAGTTGTTGGTATTTCCCAATTTTAAAGAAACGTATATTTAGATCTTCTGGCCAAGGTGTGCCTATTTCTTCCAAATGTAAGATACTCTTGTAAAATGCTATACTCTTATCTATATTTTTAACTTGAAGGGTTGAGTGGTCTTGTTCAAGGTGAAAAGATTGTCCGCTTATTAGAAGAGGAATTAATAGAACCCCGAATATTAGTATCGCTTTTTTCATTTTATTTAAATTTTGAACCTGTTAGTATCAAAATACAAAAGCTAGAGTTATGGAATAGTAAACCCTAGCTTTTGTGTTAATATAAATTATTGTTGAAAGGGATTTATAAATACTTATTTCTTTAGTGGAGAATGGTGCTCATGAACCATTTTCCAACCATCTTTGGTTTTTACGAATAGTAAAGTAATTTGATCATTGACAGTTACTAAATCTTCGCCAAATTTTAATTGAAAATCTGAATGAAAAGTTAAGTTAGCTACATCACCATATACTGCTATTTGTAAGTCTTGAGCATCGAATTTCACGACTTCGGTTACAGAGCCAAATACATTACGTTCGTGAGTTTCGTTGGCTTTATCTCCATTTCTTGGTTCACCATTTTTAAATTCGGTAAATTTTGGTCCATAAGCATGGAAGGAAATTAATTTATCCATGTCACCATCCTTAATGCTTTGTGCAATAGCTCCAAAGGTTTCCATCACTTCCTGTTTGGCTTCAGGAAATTCATCGTTAATAAGGTCTACTTGTCCTTTACAACTAGTTAGTGATAAGCCTAAAATCATAATTAATGTAAATGCGAATTTTGTTTTCATAATATAAAATTTAAAAGTTGTTTTTGATCACACTACAAGATTAGATCATAGACTAAAATATGGCATGTACTATTTTATCAAAAGCATGTACTATTTATGAAAACAGTGTTTTTTTCTGCACTATTTTTGCAAAAGGGGAATATATAGTTAAAGAAAGAAAATAGTTTATTTAGGGATAGCGCTGGGCGAGTAGCCAAATTCTTCTTTAAAGGAACGACTAAACCAAGAAGGGTCATTAAAGCCAACATCAAAAGCAACTTCGGAGACCGTTTTGTCTGAATTCATCAAGACTTGCTTAGCGAATTGTAAACGTATGGAACGAATATAGACTGCTGTAGATTTACCAGTGATGGCTTTAATTTTTCTGTATATCTGAGATTCACTTACCAATAGGCTTTTAGCAAGATCTTCGGAACCAAAGTTAGAATTGCCAATATCGTTATGTATTAGTTTAATAATTTTTTTAAGGAATTGTAATTTAGGATCCTTAGTGCGTTTTTTCAAAATATTACCTGAACCTTCCACTTGAATTTTGTTCATTAATTTTTTGCGATTAGCAATTAATTTGTCTAAACGAATAAATAATTCTTCTTTTACAAACGGTTTTGCTAAATAAGCATCTGCACCATGCGATAACCCTTTTAATTTATCTTCAAATGAAGCTTTAGCTGTTAAAATTATTATGGGAATATGATCGGTACGTTTATCAGATTTTAAAGTTTCACAAACTTCAAATCCATCTTTTCCAGGCATCATAACATCAGAGATTATAATATCAGGAACTTGATCTAGAGCCATTTCTATACCTTGAATACCGTTGGATGCATGTAATGTTTCAAACTTATCCTTTAGACAGGATCTTAGATAATGAGCCACGTCTAAATTATCTTCAACAATAAGCACAAGTGGGCGATCGGAATCCTCTAAAATTGTATTACTCGATTGTGGTATAGTCTTTTGGAAACGTGATACCTGTGGTAATTTACCCATTTCAACTTTTTCAGTTTTCCTTGCTTTATTTGTAATAGGTATTATAACATTAAACTCACTTCCTGTATGTAATGAACTATTAACTTCAATGGTTCCGTCCATAAGTTCAACGATCTCCTTAGTTAATGCTAATCCAATGCCTGTACCTTCGCTTTCACGAACTGTTGAAGCATCAGTTTGATAAAATCGACTAAAGATATTTGGAAGCTCATCTTTTGCTATTCCAATTCCGTTATCTTTTACTTTAATGAATAAAGACGGACTCTCATTTTTAGTCTGTTGTTTAACATGCACAATTATTTTTCCGGATTCCGGAGTGAATTTTACAGCATTAGATAATAAATTTGAAAGCACTGATGTTAGTTTGTTCGTGTCAAAATCCATAATCAAGGATTCAACTTCTGAATAAATGGTTAAATCAATTTGATTTTCCTCAGCATACGATTCGAAACTTTCGCAAACATATTTAATAAATGGAATTATATCGGCTTGTACCAATTGCAACTCCATATTTCCACTTTCGATTTTGGCTAGATCTAGCATTTCATTAACTAATTGTAAAAGGCCATCGCTATTTCGCTCTATCATTTCTAAAGAAGTGTCGAGATTATCATATTTCTTAATTACCAAGTTAGATTTTATAGTGTCAGTCATTCCCTTAATGACTGTTAAAGGAGTTCTAAATTCATGCGTAATGTTTGTGAAAAGTGCATTTTTGAGCTGGTTCACATCCTTAAGTCTTTTTCTTTCTAAATCGGCAGTCCTTCTAGAAATAATAAAATAAACCGTAGTTAATATAATTAGGAGTACTCCAATTATTATAAATAAGTTTTTTTCTTGATTTTTTTTTCTTATTCCCTCTTGATAAGTTGCATTTAAAAGTCTTTTTTCCTCAGCTTGGTTAATGCTATCTGTGACAAATTGATTATTAAAAACGATACTTTGTATTTCTGTACGTGCTCTAGCTACTTTTTCGATATCCGTTAATTCGTGATATTTTTCAAAATAGTCTAAAGCAGTATTATGACGGTTTAATTCTTTATTTATTTCATACAAGTTTTTAAATACATTTGGATCTGGTGTCCAATTATTGGTATTATATATTTTTAAACAGTCTTCACACTCTTTTAAAGCTTTATTGAAATTTCTTAACCCATAATCGATTCTGCATTGCCAGAAAAGAATGTTCATTGCAAAATTTCGTTCATATTTTGGTACGGCAATTTGGTCTGTAACAGTTTTATATTCATTCAAATACTTAATTGCTTCTGAGTATTGCTTCTCGTCTATATATATTTGAAGTAGTTTGCCAGTTCCTACCGAAGCGTATTCTTCTAGTCCTATTTCTTTTGATAATCGTATGGCTGTTTTCCAGTGATCTATTGATTTTTCAACATCTCCCATTTTATAATAAATCTCTCCTAAATTGCCATAGGCACCAGATACACTTTGCTTAATATCATGTTTTTCACTTAATTGTAAGTGAGCTTTATGATATTTTTCAGATTCTTTATAATCGCCCAAGTCTCTGTAAATAAAACCTTGATGAGCAATACTCCAACCTTCGTTTAAAGGATCTTCTAATTTCCTATAGAGTTCTTCAGATTCTTGTAATGTATTATAGGCATTTGTATAATCATCATATTGTGCATACAAATAACCGAATCGAAAAAGTTTTTCGGCATAAAGGGTACTATCCTGAAGAGTCTTAGCTAAATCTAATCCTTTGGTGTAAACTTCTGCTCCCCTCGAAAATTCTTCTAACTCAAAATAAATTTTGGCTATTAATGTGCTTGCTTCAACTTCGAACGGAATATTCTTCTTTTTTTGCGCTAAATCTAGCATTTGCTTACCTAACACAAGTGCACTATCGGTTTTTGCAAATAGGTAATGAGTTTCAATTAAATCACCTATGGCACTAAATCTGGTCGAATCTTTTAGCGTAATATTATGCCATGTATTAAAAAGGGAATCCTTTTCTTTTTGTGCAAAAGAATTGCTTGTAAAAATAAGTATTAATATAATTGATAATAAACGTTTCACTTATTGTGATTGTAAATAACTTATTAATTGTTTCATCGCTTTGCCGCGATGTCCTATTTCATTTTTGAGCTTTAAATCCATTTCTGCAAATGTCTTGTTATAATTGTTGGGTTCAAAAATGGGATCATAACCAAATCCTTTATCTCCAGCTCTTTCTTTTACTATGTGTCCTTCACAAATCCCAGTAAACGTTTTTAATTCGCCATTAATTTGCAAAGCTATAACTGTTTTAAATTGAGCAGTTCTTTCATCTTTAAGTTGCAGTTCGGTTAAAAGTTTAGCCATATTATCATTAGCATCTCGTTGCTCTCCAGCATATCTTGCTGAGTAAACTCCTGGAGCACCGTTTAAAGCGTTTACTTCTAATCCTGTATCATCAGCAAAGCAATCATAACCGTAATTATCTTTAATATAATCAGCTTTTTGTATAGCATTGCCTTCTGTGGTTGGTTGAGTTTCAGGTATATCTTCTAAGCAACCAATATCCAGTAAGCTTAGTAATGTGATGTTTTTTGGTAGCAAAGCTTGAACTTCTTTAAGTTTATTAGAATTGTTTGTGGCAAAAACGAGTTTCATATTTTGAGAATTAAAACACAAAAATAATTTAATATTTATCTAAATCTAAAAATTTACTATCTTGATACAAACAAAATCATTCCTTATGAGTTCCTTAAAAAAAGAAGATATCAAGCAAGAAGTATTTGATCTTTACGACGATTATGCACATAATAAAATTGATAGAAGACAATTTGCAGAAAAACTCTCATTATATGCGATTGGTGGGTTAACTGTATCGTCTCTACTAAGTTTTGTGTCTCCAAATTATGTAGACACTATTACAGTTAAGCAAGATGACCCTAGATTAGAATCTAAATATGTCAATTACGATTCTCCAAAAGGTGGAGGTTCAATAAAAGGACTGTTATCTAAGCCATCTAATACAAAAAAGAAGCTGCCAGGAATTGTTGTTGTTCATGAGAATAGAGGATTGAATCCTTATATTGAAGACACTGGCAGAAGAGCTGCTTTAGAGGGCTTTATCTCTATAGCACCAGATGCCTTAACACCTCTTGGTGGCTACCCTGGAAATGATGATGAAGGAAGAACAATGCAACGAAAGCGAGATAGAAATGAAATGCTAGAAGATTTTATTGCGGCCTTTAATTATTTAAAAAACCATAAAGATTGTGATGGAAATGTTGGTGTTGTAGGGTTTTGTTTTGGAGGATGGATATCCAATATGATGGCAGTACGTTTACCAAACTTAAAAGCAGCGGTTCCTTTTTACGGAGGACAACCATCTGCGGAAGAAGCCAAAAACATAAAAGCACCATTATTATTGCAATTTGCTGGATTAGATAAGCGTGTAAATGCTGGATGGCCAGAATATGAGAAGGCTCTAAAAGCTAATGATGTTGAGCATACTGCTCATTTTTACCCAGAAGTTAATCACGGATTTCATAATAATACTACACCAAGATATGATGAAGCTGCAGCAACCTTAGCTTGGACAAGAACTATCGATTTTTTTAAGAAACATCTCAAATAATTTTATTGAATGACAAAAAAATTAACCACTAGAAGGCAATTTATTGAAAGAGGCGCAAAACTCGGAATTGCAATTCCATTAATAGGTTCAGGTTTATTAGGGTGTAATTTCAATGAAGAAAAAAAAGAAGAGGCGACTGAGTCTTCTTCAAAAAAGCTAAGCATACTAATTTTAGGCGGAACTAGTTTTCTGGGACCACATCAAATAGCTTATGCTTTAGGTCGCGGACATTCTGTATCTACATTTACTAGAGGAAAAACGTTACCAACAATTCATCAAGAGTTATTTAAGAATGTCACGCAATTAGTTGGTGATAGAAATAATGACTTATCGGCTTTAGAAAAAGGGACTTGGGATGTGGTTATTGATAATTCTGGACAAAATGTTGAGTGGACTAAAAACTCGGCGGAATTATTAAAAGATAGAACAGATTTGTATTTGTATACGTCCTCTACAGGTGTGTATTACCCTTATTTAACTGAGGATATTAAAGAAGGCACCAAACTGTTATTAGAAGAGCCACAAGAACTAGAAGATGAAGAAATGCGCATCGAGTATTGGTATGGTGTGATGAAGGCAAATTCCGAATTGGCTGCAAAAAAAGCCTATGGAGAAGATAGAACCATTATCGTAAGACCAACATATATGTTTGGTCCTGCCGATAAAACTAATAGGTTTATACATTGGCCTTTGCGATTATCTGAAGGAGGAGAAGTTTTAGTTCCAGGAAAGCCACAAGACCCTGTACAATATATAGATGTGCGTGATGTGGCAGAGTTTATGATTCGGTTAATTGAAGAAAAACACACTGATACTTTTAATGCAGTTGGCCCTAAAACTGCTCAGAATATGTATGATTTTGTTGAAGAAGTAAGTAAGGCGTTTGATGTAGAACATACCTTTATAAAACTTGATGATTATGAGTTTTTAAAAGCAAATAAAGTACCTTACTTAGTGCCATGGATAATGCCTGAAGGTAATAACTATGGGTCTGCTAGAGCAAATATTGATAAAGCTTTGGCTGCTGGTTTAACCTATAGAGATTTACCAACTTCTATTAGAGAAACTTATAATTGGTGGCATTCTGACGGTGTGACTGACGAAATGCGTCAAAAATTTGAAGGAAACACTGGGAATGTTTTTAATCGAGAGAAAGAAATTATTGCCGCTTGGAAAAAGAATAATAGTTAATTTCACAATTTTATTTATTAAAAAAAGCTTCCCAGATATAACTTAACTAACTAAAACAATTAATTTATGTCTGAAATACAAACACCTTTAGATGCTTTTCTTAAATGGGAAAGGGAAACTCCTGATAAGATATTTTTAAGGCAACCAATTGACGGTAAAAAAGTTACTTACACGTTTCAAGAAGCTGGACTAGAGGCACGTAAAATTGCGTCTTATTTAGGCTCGTTGAATTTGCCAAAACGAAGTCATATTGCATTATTATCAAAGAATTGTGCACATTGGATTATGTCTGATTTAGCAATTATGATGGCAGACCATGTATCTATACCAATTTACCCAACACTTAATGATGCTGGTGTTAAACAAGTTTTGACACATAGCGAATCTAAAGCCATAATAATTGGGAAGCTTGATGATTTCGAATCCCAAAAGGGAGGAATTCCAGATATTCATAGAATAAGTATTAGCATGTATGGAGAAGATGAAGGTAAGTTTTGGGAAGATATTATAAGTACAGAACAGCCATTAAAGGATATTCCAAACATGAATCTTGATGATTTGCATACTATTATTTATACATCTGGAACCACTGGAAACCCTAAAGGTGTGATGCATACTATTAGGAATTTTGCTGAAAGTGTGAAAATTTTCGAAGAATTTATAAAAGTTCAACCAAACCCGAGATTATTTTCCTACTTACCGCTAGCACATGTTGCGGAGCGTATGGGTATAGGAACATATGGTTATTTTAAAGGTGCAGAGTTTTCATTTCCAGAAAGTCTGGCAACATTTGCTTCAGATTTAGAACGTTGTCAGCCACATTCATTCGTTGCAGTGCCAAGAATATGGACGAAATTTCAAGAGAAAATATTGGAGAAAATGCCACAAAAAAAATTAAGCCTGCTGCTGAAGATTCCTATTATTAATACTATTATTAAAAATAAACTCAAACAAAAATTAGGACTTAGTCAGGCGAAATACTGTTTTTCTGGTGCTGCACCATTGGCTAGTAGTTTAATAAAATGGTATGAAACCATTGGAATAACTATTTTCCAAGTATATGGTATGACTGAGGATTGTATTATTTCTCATGCAAATACACCTGATAATAATAAAATAGGAACTGTTGGTAAGTCCTGGCCAACAGCTAAAATTAAATTATCTGAAGAAGGTGAAATACGAATAAAAAACAACTGTATGTTTAAAGGATATTATAAAGCACCTGAGATTACAGCTGAGGTTTTTGACGAAGAAGGTTATTTTAAAACAGGCGATATTGGGGAGTATGATCATGATGGGTTTATGACCATTACAGGGCGTGTAAAAGATCAGTTTAAGACTGATAAAGGAAAATATATTTCACCATCTCCTATCGAATTAGAATTGTCTAAAAACACAGATATTGAACAAATTTGTATTGTAGGTACAGGAATACCACAGCCAATTGCATTAATTACATTGTCGGAATTAGGTAGAGCAAAAACTAAAGAAGATTTGTCAGATGGATTAATTGCAACAGTACAACTTATAAATCCAAGGTTGGAGAAACATGAAAAAATTGAAAAAGTGGTGATTATGAAAGAGGATTGGAATGTTGATAATGGCTTAACGACACCAACTATGAAAGTAAAGCGAAATAGCATAGAAAAAATTCATAAAGAATTTTATGCATCTTGGTTTCAAATGGACGACAAAGTTATTTTTGAATAAAATCATTTTTTAATGTTTACAGTTTTGGGAGCGGCAATGACTTTAGATGCAGTTATTAAATTTTCCGATGCAATGATACTAGCTTTGGTTTTTCCTAATATGATTGGGTTATTACTATTGTTTCTAAAGGTGAGAAATGAAATGAAACGCTATTTAAAGGTAATTAAAATGCTAAAGTTGAAAAATGCTGAATAATTTGTTAATCATATGATAATTGTCACCTAACTATTGAAATAAGTCTTGTATTTTTATGCTATTGTTAAACTTAATATATAACACTATGACAATTAATATTCAATATGTGCAAATGGCAACGAGTGAAGCTATGAACGAATATGTGACAGAAAAATTAAACAAACTTGGAAAAAAATACGATTGGATTATTGGAGCTCAAGTGCAATTTGCGGTCGAGCATAATGATAAAACAAAAGGAAAAATATGTAAAATGGAGTTGAGTTTACCTGGTCCAAGAATTTTTGCATCATCTAATGAAGCGAACTATGAGGATGCAGTTAAAAACACCATAAGTGACCTTGGAAAACAACTTAAAAAACGAAAGGAAATATATAAAACACATTAATTTTAATGAAAAGGGAGCTAATTATTAGCTCCCTTTCTTTCTTTTTGATATTTCAAGAATTATTCTTTTACTAATAGCCATCCAATAACCCCTCCAGCAACTGCAAAGCATATATCAAAGGTTATAGCACGTGTTAAAACACCAGAAATATCTATTAAATTAGTAGTGGTTGAGAATAATTTTAAGGCAGGTAATGCACCTAAGAATAAACCAATAATAAGACCAGCTTTTGCACTTGTAATAAAGGTTTTAATTTGTGCCCATTTACTAAAAATCCTTGTAATTAATGTTGCATATAACACTTCCATTAAAATAATTGTCACTAGGTTTGGCTCATTAGCAGCAATAGTTTCAACTCCTGTTCCGTTCATGGTATGATAGCCTAGAATTATATAAATTAAATAGCCAAGGCCAAAAAGAGCAACTGTTCCATCAAAAATGGCTCATACATTATTTTTCATTTTAGTTAGTTTTAAGAGCTTCTAAAAAAAGAAGCATTAGTGGTATACGTAAAATCACATTATAATCTTAATTAAATTAGATTGTTACAATAAAAAACTCTTTATATTGATAATAATGCAAAAAAAAAGTTAATTTATTACAAATTTTCTTGTATATTGCATTTAGTCAATCATATATCAATCAAGATTTCATCAATTAGAATTAGTTTAACCATCAAATTTCTAGATTATGAAAAGTAGAGTTGAAAATGGCGCAGTAGTTGCGTTTTTAGGATTGTCCATTCTTTTATTATTTAAAGCGATAATAGTTGTTGTTGGCTATTTTCAATTGTTTGCATCTGCAACACTGGATATTTCTATGATTGGGTAATAACTCAAAAATAGGGGAGATTTATCTATGATGATAAGGCTCGTTTCGTAAAATTGTAAAACCTCTATATAACTGCTCAATAAAAAACAAACGTACCATTTGATGCGAAAATGTCATTTTTGACAATGATAATTTTGCTTGAGCTTTTTGGTAAACCTCTTCAGAAAAACCATAAGGACCTCCAATTACAAATAAAAGTTGCTTAATGCCAGAGTTCATGTGTTTTTGTAAGTAGTTAGAAAACCCTATGGAGTCTAGTTGTTTTCCGTTTTCATCCAATAAAACAAGCACATCTGATGTGTTTACTTTATTTAAAATTAAGTCACCTTCTTTTTGTTTTTGTTGCGCTTCACTTAGGTTTTTTGAGTTTTTTATATCAGGTATTATCTCAAGATTAAACTTAATATAAAAGCCTAAACGCTTTGTGTACTCATCTATGAGTTGTTGTAATTGTTTATTGTCGGTTTTGCCAATGGCTAGAAGCGTGATTTGCATATAGTAATATTACCTTCCAAATATAATAGAAACTATTTGTTTCAGCTTTTCATAATCCCAAAATAATAGATATAGATTTGCTAGTAGCATTAAACCAGCAATTATAGGTGTACCTTTAAAATTCATAGACACGACAATAATAAAAATATTAATGATTATTGGTAAGTAGAGTATGGCTCCAAAAAACGCTGTCCTAGGTATTAATAGCAATATACCTACAAGTAGTTGCATAAAACCTAAGAAATTCCAGTAAAAGCCAGTACGAAATAAGCCTTCAAAAAAGAAACCAACTGGAGTGTCTATTCCTAAAATGGTAAAGCGTTCACCCAATACCTTTTTTAAACCAGAAGGCAAAAAAGCTAAGAATAATAATATTCTCGTTCCCCAAGTAAAAAATACAAATAGGCGTTTATTGTGTATACGATTATGAAGTTTTTCAATGCTTGTCATTGTAATCGTTTATTTTAAGACGAATAATATATATTGTTGTTACTTTTTGACTGTAAATTATAAAAATCAATCACTATTTTAGCACTAAAGTTTTAGAAAATGATATCGCAAGCGCAATTTCAAAAAGAAATAGATTTAATAATAGCTAATGCCATTAGGGAAGATGTTGGCGATGGTGATCATAGCTCTTTGGCTTGTATTCCTGCTTCTGCACAAGGAAAAGCAAAATTATTAGTAAAAGACGATGGCATTATAGCTGGTGTTGAATTTGCTAAGAAAGTATTTGCTTATGTTGATGAAAACATGACAGTAGAAACATTAATTGAAGATGGAAGCACCGTTAATTATGGAGATATTGTTTTTTATGTTGAAGGTGCTTCTCAATCTATTTTAAAAGCAGAACGGGTGGTTTTAAATGCTATGCAACGCATGAGTGCGATTGCAACTAAAACTAAAACTTTTGTTGATTTATTGGAAGGCACAGGAACAAAAATATTAGATACTAGAAAGACCACCCCAGGCATTAGAGCTTTAGAAAAATGGGCTGTAAAAATTGGAGGAGGTGAAAACCATAGGTTTGCATTGTACGACATGATTATGTTAAAAGACAACCACATAGATTTTGCTGGAGGTATCAGAAAAGCTATTAATAAAACCAAAGCATATCTTAAAGACACCAATAGAGATTTAAAAATCATTGTTGAGGCTAGAAGCCTTGAGGAGATTGAAGAAATTTTGAAAAGTGATGGTGTTTATCGCATATTAATCGATAACTTCAATTATGAAAATACCAGAAAAGCTGTAGCGCTTATCGGAGACAAATGCTTAACAGAATCTTCTGGAGGTATCAATGAAAAAACAGTACGCAAATATGCTGAGTGTGGTGTGGATTATATTTCCAGTGGTGCTTTGACGCATTCAGTTTATAATATGGATTTAAGCTTAAAAGCTGTATAAATGACAAAACATATAGAAGAACGATTAGATAAGATTCCTTTTATAAATTTGGTGGTTAGGTTTTTAAAAAACATTAAGCTTCCAGGTTTTAAAGGATTATCTATTTACGATCTTCTAGAAATGTATACAATTGGGATAGTTCAAGGAGCTTTAACAACCCGTGCAAGTGCTATTGCTTTTAATTTTTTTATAGCTATTTTTCCTTTTTTACTGTTTATTATCATCATTATTCCAGTAATACCATTTGAGAATTTTCAAACAGATTTTTTAGATTTTCTTGATTCTTTTTTACCTCCTCAAACATCAGATTTTTTTCATGAAAACATTTTTGAAAACATTAATGTAGATAATCAAGGAGGTTTGCTTTGGGCAATATTAATTCTGGCCATTATATTAATGGCTAATGGTGTAAGTGCTGTGTTTTCTGGGTTTGAGTATTCGTATCACAAGCAACTTACCAGAAGTGTGCTTAAGCAGTATTTATACGCTATAGGTGTTGCAATAATTTTAGCGTTTTTATTAATTATTACTGTTGGAGTATTTGGGTATTTTCAAATTTATATAATTCAGCCTTTGTATGAAGGAATAAGTGGTCAAGATATTGAAACCTCATCTGGTTTATCATGGATAGTTTTTGGAAAATATATGTTCTTTACGGTTATGTTATATATTGCAACCGCTACTTTGTACTATTTTGGAACAAAAGAAGGAAAACATTCTAAATTCTTTTCGGTAGGTGCGTTGTTTACAACCTTACTCATTCTATTAACATCCTATCTTTTTGGTGTGTACATAGAAAATTTTTCTAAGTATAACGAGCTTTATGGTTCTATTGGAGCTTTGTTGATTTTGTTATTCTACTTATGGTTAAACTCAAATATTTTGCTCTTAGGGTATGAACTTAATGCTTCTTTACAGCAATTAAAGCGTAAGATATAGTATGTTCAGCTCAAATTATTTTATTGATGTAATACTTCCAATCCCTTTAGAAAAGCAATTCACCTATGCTATAACACAAGCAGAAGCTGAGTTTTTAAAAGCTGGCATGCGAGTAGCTGTGCCTTTTGGAAAACGTAAAATATATACAGCTCTTGTTTTAAACATCCATCAAAATGCTCCTGATGCTTATGAGGCAAAAGACATTCATCAAATTTTAGATGAGCAACCTATTGTTAATGGGTTTCAAATGAAACTTTGGCAATGGATGGCCAATTACTATATGTGTACTCTTGGAGATATTCTAAGAGCTGCACTGCCAAGTGCTTTTTTATTGGAAAGTGAAACTAATATTATTTTAAACAAAGACCAAGAGGTTAACGATTTACAACTAAAAGACGATGAATTCTTAGTTTATGAAGCGTTGCAGCATCAGTCTAGTTTAAAGATTGAAGATATTAGTAATATCCTTGATAAAAAAAACGTGTTTCCAGTTATAAAAAGACTTCTTGAAAAAAGCGTAATAAATGTTGAAGAGGAGCTGTATGAAAAATACAAACCAAAGTTAATTAGGTATGTAAAACTTAATGATACTTATAATGTACAGGACGCTCTAAATGAGTTGATGGAAACTTTAAGTCGCGCACCAAAACAACGACAAATAATTATGTCGCTTTTTATATTAAAATCGACTTCAAAAAAACCAATAAAAGTATCCGATATATTAGAAAAAAGTAAGGCTTCTTCATCTCAAATAAAAGCGTTAATTGATAAAAAAATATTAGAAGAATACTATATAAAAACCGATAGGGTTTCTTTTGAAAAAGATGAGGTTATAGAGTCAAAATCTTTAAATAAAGACCAAGAAATCACTGTAGTTGAGATAACTAAATCATTTGAAAATCAAAATGTTAATTTATTACACGGTGTTACATCATCTGGTAAGACAGAAATCTATGTAAAGCTTATTGAAGAAGTTCTAAAACAAAAAAAACAAGTATTGTATTTAGTTCCAGAAATTGCGTTAACCTCTCAATTAGTAAACAGATTAAGTGCGTATTTTGGTAATCAAATAGCGGTATATCATTCACGTTATTCTTTGAATGAGCGTGTTGAGGTTTGGAATCAGGTATTAAAGAATTCTGATAAGGCAAAAGTGATTCTTGGTGCTCGCTCATCCGTGTTTTTACCTTTTAGTAATTTGGGGTTAATTATTGTCGATGAAGAACATGAACAATCTTATAAGCAATTCGACCCAGCGCCACGTTATCATGCAAGAGATACAGCAATAGTGCTTGCTAATTTATTTAAAGCCAAAACACTCTTGGGTTCTGCCACGCCAAGTATTGAGAGCTACTATAATGCAGTTAAAGAGAAAAAGTACGGTTTTACAGAGTTACATACACGTTATAATAATGTGTTAAT
This sequence comes from Flavobacteriaceae bacterium S0862, assembly GCA_023015825.1. Lineage (GTDB taxonomy): Bacteria > Bacteroidota > Bacteroidia > Flavobacteriales > Flavobacteriaceae > Pontimicrobium. The sequence goes on from JALKAW010000001.1 coordinate 665,482, forward strand.
GCCAGAAATTGAGCTTGTCGATATTAAAGATAAGCAGAAGCGTAAACGTATGCAAGGTCATTTTAGTGATAGACTTATTGAAGAAATGACAGAGGCTTTAGACAATGATTATCAAATAATATTATTCCAAAATCGTAGAGGCTTTTCGCCAATTATTGAGTGTAACACTTGTGGACATTCGCCACAATGCTCTAATTGTGATGTGAGTTTAACTTATCACCAATATAAAAATCAATTACGTTGTCATTATTGTGGTTATGCTATTGCCATGCCTATAAATTGTGTGGCTTGCGGTAGTAGTGAGCTAGATAATAAAGGTTTTGGGACTGAGCAAATAGAGGAGGAGGTTAAAACGCTGTTCCCAAAAGTAAGAGTGGCTAGAATGGATTTAGATACCACTAGAGGGAAATATAGTTACGAACGTATAATTCATTCCTTTGAACAAAACGAGGTAGATGTATTAGTGGGTACACAAATGGTAACTAAAGGCTTAGATTTTAGAAACGTGAAACTAGTTGGTATTATGAATGCTGATAGTCTATTGAATTTTCCTGATTTTAGGGCTCATGAACGTAGTTTTCAATTGATGCAGCAAGTAGCAGGGAGAGCAGGTAGAACTGATGTAAGAGGAAAAGTGCTTATTCAAACCTACTATCCTTATCATAAAATTTTACAACAAGTATCTACTAATGATTATCTAGGAATGTTTTATGAGCAATTGGATGAACGACATAATTATAAATACCCACCAATTTACAGGCTTATTAAAATAACCTTAAAGCATAGAGATTATAATAAAGTAAACGATGGCGCAGAGTGGATGGCAAAATCTTTTAGACAAGTGTTTAAGCAACATGTGTTAGGGCCAGAGTTTCCGCCAATTTCTAGAATTAGAAATCAGTATCATAAAAACATACTTATAAAAATCCCTCAAAATCAATCCTTATCAAAAACAAAAGAAGCTATTCTTAAAATAAAGAACAGCTTCTTAAGCATCAGAGATTTTCGTCCGATTAAAGTAATTTTAAATGTCGATAATTATTAATGTTTTAAATATTATTTAAAGCATCTACCAATTGGGTCTTTTTATTCCTGCTTAAAGGAATTTCGTAAGCTCCAACTTCAACATTTTTACTATTAAAGCGATCAATTTTATCTAAATTAACGATATAAGATTTATGAATCCTTAAGAATTTACCTTCTGGTAATTCTGCTTCAAAAGCCTTCATGGTAGATAATACCACTAAGCTATTTTCTTCGGTCACTAATTTTACATAGTCACCAAGGGCTTCAATCCATTTTATATCCTTAATGTAAACCTTTCTCTTTTTTAAATTACTCTTTACAAAAATGTGCTCACCATCAGTCTCTTTAAAGTCCAGCGTTAGTTTATGCTGCTCTAAAGCTTTGTCTACTGCAGTATTAAAGCGTTCTCTTGTAATTGGTTTTTGTAGATAATCTGTGGCATCGTAATTAAATGCTTTAAATGCATACTCTGTTTTACCTGTGACGAAAATAATTTGGGGTTTATTATTTAATACGTCAAGTAACTCAAAGCCATTTAAAACAGGCATTTCGATATCCAGAAAGATTAAGTCTACTTTGTGAGTATTGAGTCCGTTTTTGGTTTCCAGGGCGCTACTATATTCAGCTATCAAGTTAAGAGAAGGGTGGTTCTCTATAAGCTTGACAATAGATAAGCGTTGGATTGCGGAGTCATCTACAACAACACAGTTTAAAGTCATAACATTTCTTGTTTTAGGTTAAGATATCGACAATAGTACAAAAAATTCGGTTAAAAACCAAAAAACGTCGATAAAGTGTTTTGATTAACAAAATTTTAACATTTCATTAAGAGTAAAAAAATACCTATAAAATTGTTGCCATAACAATAAAAAATACCTATTTTTGCAGCCATTTTAAACATAAATAAATAATTTAATATGAATCATTACGAAACTGTTTTCATCTTGAATCCCGTTTTATCTGAAGACCAGATAAAGGAAACAGTAAAGAAATACGAAGATTTTCTTGTTTCTAAAGGTGCAAAGATGATAGCTAAAGAAGATTGGGGACTAAAAAAATTAGCCTACCCAATTCAAAACAAAAAGAGTGGATTTTACCACTTATTCGAATACCAAGTAGCTGGAGAAGTTATTAACCCTCTTGAGGTAGAATTTAGAAGAGACGAACGTTTTATGCGTTATTTAACTGTAACCTTAGATAAGCATGCTGTGTCTTGGGCAGAGAGAAGAAGAGTTAAACTTAAAGAAAAAGCGTAATTATGTCATCTATAGAACAACAATCTAAAGGAAAAAAAGAAGGAGAAATTAGATATTTAACTCCTCTTAACATAGATACTAGCAAGAAAAAGAAGTATTGTATGTTTCAAAAATCTGGCATCAAGTATGTTGATTACAAAGACCCAGATTTTTTAATGAGATTTATAAACGAACAAGGTAAAATTTTACCAAGACGTCTTACAGGTACTTCATTGAAATACCAACGTAAAGTAGCCGTTGCAGTAAAAAGAGCACGTCATTTAGCTTTAATGCCTTACGTAGCTGATTTATTAAAATAAAATACCGATAACAATGGAACTTATATTAAAACAAGACGTTGAAAATTTAGGATTTAAAGACGAGATTGTAACAGTTAAGAACGGTTATGGTAGAAATTTTTTAATTCCTCAAGGACAAGCAATTTTAGCGACAGCTTCTGCAAAGAAGGTTTTAGCTGAAAATTTAAAGCAACGCGCTTTTAAAGAGAAAAAAATTGTTGATGACGCTAATAAAGTGGCAGAAGCAATTAAAGCATTTGAAATCAAGATCGCTGCTAAAGTAGGATCTGGTGATAAGTTATTTGGATCTGTAAATAACATCAATGTCTCTGAAGCTTTAGAAAAAGAAGGTCAAGAAATTGATAAAAAATATATCACTATTCCTGGTGGTAGTATTAAGCGTTTAGGAAAGTACACAGCAGTAGTTAGATTACACAGAGAAGTATCTGTTGATTTAGATTTCGAAATTGTACCACAAGCTTAAATAGCTTTTCACAATATAAAACTAACCGTTTAGATACTATTTCTAGACGGTTTTTTAATTTTTAATCATCACATTATGTCACGTATTACCATATTTATTGCTTTATTATTTGTTTTTTCTTGCAAGGGAAAATCAAGCGAAACAGACGAAGCAGTTGTAAATGAAATAAAAAAGTCAGTTTTAATTGAAGCTTTTAAATACACTAAAGGTAGTGAACCAATAATAAGTGTGCATCGTGGAGGTGTTGGACTAGCAAATTACCCTGAGAATTGTTTGGAAACTATTGAATATGTAAACGATAGTATTTCGGCAGTATTTGAAATTGACGTAGCTAAAACAAAAGATAGTGTTTTGGTGTTACTGCACGATAATACACTTGAACGAACCACTACTGGAACAGATAGAATAGAGAAGTACACCTATCAAGAATTACAAGCATTTAATTTAGTAGATGATTTTGGAACAGAAACTACTTTTAAAATCCCAAAATTTACAGATGTATTAGCGTGGGCTAAAAAAAACAACGCCATTCTTACTATTGATATCAAGCGAAGTGTTAATGTTGCTAATGTTATAGAAACAATTAGAGAACTACAAGCCGAAGATGTTTCAATTATTATTACTTATGACGTTAAGCAAGCTCTTAAAGCTTATAAATTAGATCCAAATTTATTGTTATCAGTTTCAGCTAGAAACCAAGAGGAATTACAATGGTTGTTAGAAACTGAGATTCCAACAGAAAATATGCTAGCTTTTAAAGGAACCAGATTATCTGATGCTAAATTGTACAACGAATTGCATAGATTAGGTATCACAACAATGCTAGGAACGCTAGGTAACCTTGATAAACAAGCAGAAACTAGAGGAGACCACTTATACATGACATGGCGCAAATTGGGAATAGATGTGTTTGCAACCGACAGACCATTTCAAGCTGCTGCTGCATTAAATATTGTAAAGTAAAAATTATAAAATAGTATAGTAACGATGAAGTACACGAGATTAACCAAAGAACAATTTGAAGAACTACACCAAGAATTCATAAATTTTTTGGCAACACAATCTATAACAGCGGATGAGTGGCAAGATATTAAAGTCAATAAGCCTGAAGTTGCGGAACAAGAATTAGATGTTTTTAGCGATTTGGTTTGGGAAGGTGTTCTGACGAAGGCTGAATATTTAGAGAATATATCACCACAACATATATACCTATTTCATTTAGCCGAAGCACAAATAGAGCTAATTGGTTTAAAAGTTACTAATACAACTATAGATTTAACGACTAGAGAAGGGTTTTCGTGGTTACGTGAAAATTTAATGGACGATACCGTAGAACTCTTTCAGTCAAAAAAAGAGTATTCTGAAGATAAACAACTAGATAAGTTTGCTTTGATACAGCAAGGGTCTGTTATTACAAAAGGCGATTTGTTTACCTATTTTGATAAGTTGGTGCATTAATTTTGTCATTCCTGCGAATGCTGGAATTTATTTCAAATTAAACTGTTATTTTTGTCATTCCGTAATTTCTCACTGAGCATAGTGAAAGTGTGATGCGGAATCCACTTATTGATAAATTAAGAATACTTAAAAGAGATTCCCACTTTCGTGGAAAATGAATATGGCACAAAAACCAAGCATTCCAAAAGGTACTAGAGATTTTAATCCAGAACAAGTTGCAAAACGCAACTACATATTTAATACTATTAAGTCTAGTTTTGAACGTTTTGGATTTCAGCCCATAGAAACACCTAGTTTTGAAAATTCGGATACCTTAATGGGAAAGTATGGTGAAGAAGGCGATCGTCTGATTTTTAAAATTTTGAATTCTGGAGATTACTTGTCTAAAGCTAATGAAAATGCCTATAACGAAAAGGATTCAAATAAATTAACTCCAAGTATCTCTGAAAAAGCACTTCGTTACGACCTAACCGTACCTTTTGCACGCTACGTTGTACAACACCAAAACGATATTGTATTTCCTTTTAAGCGATACCAAATACAACCAGTTTGGAGAGCTGATAGACCACAAAAAGGACGTTTTAGAGAGTTTTACCAATGTGATGCCGATGTGGTTGGTTCTATATCGTTATGGCAAGAAGTGGAGTTTGTGCAACTGTATGATAAGGTCTTTACGAATTTAGGTTTAAAGGGTACTACTATAAAAATAAATAACCGTAAAATTTTATCAGGAATTGCTGAAGTTATTGGTGCTCAAGATAAACTCATTGACTTTACCGTAGCACTTGATAAACTAGATAAAATAGGTGAGGAGAAGGTAAAAGAGGAAATGCGTAGTAAAGGAATATCTGAAGAAGGGATTTCAAAGTTACAGCCTCTATTTACTTTAAAAGGCAATTTTGGTAATCAAATGGAAAGTTTAAAAACGATTTTAAGCACTTCAGAAGTTGGAATAAAAGGTATCGAAGAATTAGAGTTTATAGATACTGCAATTACTGCTTTAGGATTAAAAACGGCTAATTTACAATTAGATGTAACGCTTGCAAGAGGCTTAAACTATTATACAGGCGCCATATTTGAAGTATCAGCACCAAAAGGCGTAGAGATGGGTTCTATTGGTGGTGGAGGTCGTTACGATGACCTTACTGGGATTTTTGGACTAAAAGACGTGAGTGGTGTTGGTATTAGCTTTGGTTTAGATAGAATTTATTTGGTTCTTGAAGAGTTAGATTTATTTCCAGAAACCGTTAGTAATAAAGTCGATGTGTTGTTTATAAATTTTGGTGAAAAAGAAGCGCTGTTTGGTCTTAAAGCTATAAATGCTATAAGGGAAAAAGGTCTTAATGCCGAATTATATCCTGATCCTGCTAAAATGAAAAAACAAATGACGTATGCCAACCGAAGAGCTATTCGTTATGTAGTGTTGGTAGGTGAGGAGGAGTTTAATAATAATCAGTATACGCTTAAAAATATGAGTTCCGGTGAGCAACAAAAGTACTCGCTTGACGAACTTCTAAATAAAATAAAATAATAAATGGCTCCAATTTTTGGAGCCATTTAAGTTTAGTGAACTAACTAACAAAATAAAGTTTCACATTCATAACAATTAACTATTTTACTACCACTTTTTTGGTAATGATTTCTTTATTGGTCTCTATATTAATTATATAAGTACCAATTTGTAAATTATCTATTTTATACTCAGTATAACTATCATTAGGAACACTGGTATTGGTATAAATAGTTTGTCCTAAGATGTTAAGCATTTTTACGCTCTTAATTTCCTCGGTATTCGGATTTATAATAATAATACTATTAATGCTATTCGAGTAGTGTATATTAAAATTAATAGGTGTATCGTCTTCGATAATAATTTCTTCTTTACTACTAAATACGATTTCAAACCTGTCTAGATGTTCTCCAACTGTTAAAAATACTTCATAATCACTTTCAACTAAATCGTGATAAATTTCTAAATCTTTATCGTGCAAGTAGATGATTCTATTTGAAGGAATATTTATTAGCTCGTCAATTCTAATAATAGCATCTCCTTCTTGATCAATTTTTACACCTAGAGGCAATGCTTTATTATCATTAAAATCACCAACACCTTGGATAACAAATTTATCACTGTCGAACGTCCAATACATATCTTCTACATTATCTTCAATTAGAGGAGCATCATAACCCATGTCTTGACTATCTGTTGCATTAGTATCAGCAGTAACCAATAATTGTCGATGATAACCTTTAGGTGAATCAAAATAAAGTTTTATTTTTTCGCGCATATCATCATCAGTAGTACTAAAAGATGAAGTTGAATTTTTTTGTTTGCCTTTACCATTATTAGCTCTCATGAATATTGAAGGATCGGACGCTTCGGTTTTAAAAATACGTTGACTATTTTTAAATGTTATTGTACCACCGTTTTCGGCAGTGACAAAGAACCCTTGTCCAACAGGGATATAACGTTCAGGAGCACCCTTAGTACTTGTTAAGCCTCCAGTATAATTTATACGAGTATCATTGTTAATAGCAGCAGTGCTACCAGAAAGGTTGTAGGCACCATAACCACCTTGATATTCTCTTAGGATATGAGTAGAACTTGCAAAATGTTCCCAGAAATATAGAGTACCATCAATGATGTCTGTACCAGCTCTACCATCTGGGTGAGAGCTTGTACTAATATTGTCTTTAATAAACTCATCTGCATCAATAGCCGAGGCATAAGGATTTCCAATTAAATAATCGTTACCAGCAGATAGTGTTAATGTTACATCACCATTATGTGGTTTACCATTAAACACATAGTTTTGTTCGGTAGAAATCGCGCCACCAGTATTAGTAGTGCCTTTCATGGTATAGCCTTCACCAGGTTGTAATGAACCTGTACTTCTCACATGTTGCCAAGAGGCATAATCATCGCTTAATTGGTTACTATATTTCCACACCCAATAATCTGCAATACTAATAGGATCTCCAGTGCTTCCATTATATCCTGAGGTTAACCAGGTTATATTACTTGGTGATGCCGAATCAGTTCCATCATTTAAAATATCTGGAAGGGTATAGCTATTGTTAATACTAGATGTGTTGCTAATACCTACAGGGGCTGCCCAATAGTTGTAAGTAAAAAGATCTGCAGTACCTTGTTGGTCTCGCTCAAGAGTACCACTTGACGTAACATCAAGATCACTATCAATAGATTGTATAAGTTGTGATTCACCTTCTAAGTCTATAGTTCCATCTAATTCTAAATAATGTGTAACTATTAGTCCATTACCTGTTCCTAATGAGGTATCACCATTCACTTGTATATCACCACTTTTTACCATTAAACCTAACACAGAGCGTTCGCGCCCAAGATTAGCATACGTATCTATAGTTATATTATGGTTTGTTTCTACAATGTTCCAATCTATAGGAGTTACTCCGTCTACAATAGACAAAGCATTTGGTAATGTCTGTACACTATTGTTTAACCAAGTAGCATCAGTATTCCAAGGACCATTAGCTTGTGATTGATATGGTAATGGAGCTGTTTGGAAATCAACAGTATTTAGATTTCTTAAGGCACCTTGGTGATTATTACCTGACAAATCATTTGTGTTGGTATAAGTATATACAGACATAGGATAATATCCTGCTAAGCTAGACCAAGGAACAGCACTTATTTCATTGTTAGTAATGGAAGTAGGAATAACATCTCCATACTCTAATGCTAAAGTTGCATCATTGGAAATTTCTTGATTCATGATGTACCTTAGTTGATTAGCTGTAAGGGCAGTATCCCATACTCTTACTTCATCAATATTTCCTGCAAAATAATCAGTTGTATTAGGGTCGTAACCATCAGCAGCAGCAATTAGAAATTTTCGCGATGTTGCTACTGGTGCCGCTAAAGATGATGCAGAAGTATCTGCAACACCGTCAATAAATAAAGTTGCAGAACCACTATTATAGATTACTGCTACTTGATGCCATTCATTTTCTGGAATAGCCACGGAAGAAGTTAAAGTAACTGCACCTCCATTATAAGTAAATACAAGCCTTCCAGTTGCATTTATTCTTAAATCATATCCTTCGGTAAATGCATTATCTCTTTTTGAAACAATAGAGGCATTTGTAGTACCTGTGTCTCTTTTAATCCATGCAGAGATAGTAAATGCAGATACGTTTAAATCTAACTTATCTTCAACATCTACATAATCTACAACGCCATCAAAATAAATTGAGCGTTCTACAATTACTTGAGGAGCATAACCAAAAGTGATATATTTTGTACTATTAAAATCATAATTTGTTTCCAAGTTTCCGCTTCCATCAGGAGTCATTACTCTGTAATCGGCAGTAGGATCAAATACAGGTGTATCTGAAATAAACATTAAATAACTACCAGGAGGAGAAATGTTTCTAATAGCACTTTGTGGTATTCTAATAGATACAGAAGGAATATCACCACCGTTTTCAACCACTTTCCATATGCGTTGCATTCCAGTAAATGTTACGGGTGTACTTAATCCTCCAATTCCAGCACTCATGTCTACATTTATAACTGAAGCAGCAAGATCTAAATTGGCACCGTTATTCCCCCAAGTTAAAATCTCTTTGTCGTTAAAAGTAGTTGGGTTGCTAGAAATATTATTATTGTTGGTGTCGTAAATATCAGTTAACCCAATAGTTAGTATACCTTCAATAGGTCCTGTGCCATCAGTAGCATTATTTATACTGCTAGATTGTTTTTGTAACAAATCTGATTTATCATCACGTCCAATACCAGCTATATCATAATTATACCCAGCATTTGCAGATTGATCCCAAATAACTGTACCGTCACTATCTACATAATCTTGTGAGGTTCCGTTAACACCTAATGTAATACCATATTTTATTGCTAAATAGGACTGAATTTTGTTACGTTCTTGTGTTAAGTCTGCATCATTTTTACGAGACGAGTAGGTAATGATTTCTGCGATACGAGCATCTGTTGTTGCTTCCCATCCTTCACTACGCCCAATCCAATAACGAGAGTTATTTACATTGGCAAAATCTGGAACATCATTTTGAGTAGTTTCAATATCTGTTGCGTTATAAAATAGTTCTTGTTGAGTTGCTCCACTATTATTTCTAACATTAATAATACTGGCATTACTGTAGGTGTTACCCGTACCTGTTTCGGCTACGCCATACCCTAAGCCACCACTAGTGGTACCATGGGCGTAAGAAATAATTTCTCCTGAAAAACGAACAGAATAAGCACCTAAACCTATACCTGTGGCATCAGTTTCGTTAGAAGCAATATCTTCGTCTCCACAAAGCACATCCATACTACCAAAGGTTGCATCTACTGTAACATTAGGGATTAATACTACGAAAAGATCTTGAGAATAATAACCTCCAGTACCTTGCAAAAACTCGGTTGTAGTATCATCAAAGGAAAAATCTGAATCTAAAGTAAAAGCTGAGGAATCATTGTTAAAATCTACAACTGGATTGAAGTTAATATTATAAGCAGGATCATCACGATAAGTAGGCTCTACTCCAACTACTGGAGCTGTTGCATCATAACCGTTACTTGTTTGATCTTGCCAAGTAGTAACTGACTGTCCAGTTGTATAACTTAAACCAGCGTTACCTTTTAACCATAATTGCAGGTCAGTATCTATGCCACCAGGAGCCACAATATCTGTTCCTGTTCCACGTATATTGAAAGTGTATGGGTTTTCACTTCCCGTAGGGTCGTCATTTGCAATAGAAACTGTGGCGTTTTTAACTCCTATAGTTGTGGGGTCAAATGTAATTATAAAAGTAGTTGTACCACTTGCTGCAATTGGAGTACTAGGTAACGTAGTTACAGTAAAATCGGCAGCATCAGCCCCACCAATTTGAACTAATGGTACTCCAGTTAAGCTTAAGCTTCCAACAGTACCTAAGTTATGAATTGTAAATGTATTAGGATTAGTGCCTCCAGTAATATTAACATTACCAAAATCGGTATCATTAGCAGTAGATGGAGTGTTGGTTAGTGTAGCATCGTGAGGCACACTATTGCCATTACCAGTAATATCAATTTCCTGGAGTGTAGTAGTACCAGTACCTCTAATGTTAAAAGTATAAGGGTTTTCGTCCGCATCATTATTAGCAATAGAAACCGTAGCATATCTATTACCTGTAGCACTTGGATTGAATGTAATGGTAAAGGTTGTATTTCCAGAAACAGCGATAGGAGTGGTAGGATTTGCAGTGATAGTAAAATCACCAGGGTTAGCACCACCAATAGCCACAAGAGGACCTCCAGTTAAATTAAGAGCTGCTGTTCCAGTGTTTTGTATGGTAAATGTGTTAGGGTTAGTGCCAAGAGTAACATCTACATTACCAAAATCGGTATCGTTTGTAACCGTAGGTGTGTTAGTTAGTGGTGCATCGTGAGCAATATTATTTCCAGCTCCTTGTATGTTAATTTCGGGAGCTGAAGGTGTATACCCTTCTATTAGTACATTATCAATATATACCTCATCAGCATTACTACTAGCATCACATCTAATTCTAAATCGAGAATTTGTTGAAAAAGTATATGAACCAGTATCTATACTGATGGTTGGAGTGTATGTCGTATTATTGTTAAAGTTAGTACCACTAGTATAGGTTGCAATTGTAGTATAACTAGCTCCTCCATTACTTGAGTATTGTATCCAAAAATCTTCACCATTTTCCATACTTACAGCTTCAAAATCAAAAGTAAAGTCTATAAAGGTATATGGTGTAATGTCAATATCGTTAGTAGTCATAGAAGAAGCAACACCTGAATCGTCCCTTAATTGAATTGCATAGTTGTTATTAGGTACATAAGGTGTACCTCTTCTGCAATCATAACCACCATCATTCCATATTCCCCATCCAGTTTCGAAATCTTCAAAATCTATAGTTACTTGAGAAAATCCAATTGTTGAGACTAATAAACCTAATATAAGTATACCAGTTCTTATTAAAAAAATATTTTTTTTCATGAGAGGTTAAATTTCTTTTGGGACTAATTAAAATTTTAGGTAAATATAAGTTTGGTTTCTATGAAATGCAAATATAATCGATAAACGGTATATAATTAATTTAAATATTTGATATTCATTGAGTTAAAATTATATTACTTTTTAAGTTTTATACAAGTTTATGTATGATTAACTCTTCTTTTGTATAAGAAAAGATAGATTATGTACGAATATACCTGCTTAATTCTTCGATTTAAAAAAGCTGATGGTGAAGTGATTTAGATAAAATGAAGAAATAAAAAAGACGACTTAATTAAGTCGTCTTTTTTATTAAAAATATCTGGAAGTTTAGTTTTTTATTAGTTTTTTAATAACATTGTTTCCTGAATTAGTATCTGTAATCTTAAGGAAATATGGCCCTTGTGATAGTTTGTTTAATGAGCTAATTCTAAGTTTTCCGTTATTATTTGTTGATGTTGTATTAATTACTCTACTTCTAATATCGTATAGAATAAGTTCTACATTATCGTTATTAACACTTGGAGGTAACTCTATATCTATTGAGTTTTTAAATGGGTTTGGATAAACATTTGTTAAGTTGAGTATATTATTATCATCAACACCTAAAGGAGTATTAACTGTTACAACCACTTCATTTCTAGGACTTACAACATTTTCAATTTCCCAATCGTAAAAGAAATAATAAAACCCAGTACCTGCATTACTATTTTTTATAGAAATAACACCATTAGTATATGGATAGCTTACTGCTGAATTATTTCTATGTAATTTAAAACCTGTTGACATGTTGACGCTTACTAATCTTAAATCTGTTCCAACAGGTATTAAAAAATCTAAATCGATTTGTTGTATTCCTGAATTTTCAACAAGAATAATTTCTGCGTCTAATACCTTACCAGTGTTATCTTGTAATTGCACTTCAATTTCGCCAGCTTGTTGAGCGTTAATGGTAACTTTATTTAATCTTACAATTTCTGTTGCATCAAAAACTAGATAGCGCTCAGTACTACCACCAGCAAAGAAGCCTCCATTTGTAGTATTATCCGTTGAGCCAACATTTCCTTTTGTAATTTCATCTTCAGCAAAATATGATCTAGTTTCTGTTAAGATAGGAGTAGTGTAATTTACTCCTACATATACAGGTGTAATATCATCCATGTTTTCATACCAATTAATTGTACCTGACCCAGTAGCTGAAATAGATGCAGTTTCTCCACTATTAATAGTTACATCACTAGCCGTTGGTGGCGCTGTTAATGCTATTAGAGTTACATTTTGTATTGTAGTAGCATTGTCTACTACTGTTGTAGAAATTGTTTGAGATATATATCCGGGTGCTGAATAAGTAACATTATATGTACCTCCTTTTACTAATTTTTGGTATTCACCAAGACCAGATTCTGACATTCTAAATGTATTCAATTTATCATGTCCTATAATTTCTATTTTGGCTACAACTGGATTTCCAGACTCATCAGTTATAAACCCTTGTATTCCGTAGTTGGCTTGTTTGATAAAGTCTAAAAAAGCTTGCTTATTATATGTCCAGTGAGCAGGTAAATTTGGACCACTTACCCATTTAGTATCTGATAATTCAAGGGTAACTTCTTTATCTCCATGATAAAAATTCATAAAATCTTGTCTTCCACCATAAACCCTGTACCATTCGGCACCATGAGTTACTCCTGGACTCACAATATAATCTGAATCATCGTCAGCTGTCATATATCCAGAAGGACTATTATTTTGTGCGTTGGTAGCATACTCTACAGAGATATATTCAAAGTAATCAGTATCTGGATGTGTGTATTCGCTTACATAAGCATTATCATAAGGATAATTAACTAATTCAGTTCCTCCATGTAAATTTGCAGATAGCACAAAGTTTTTGCTTTTGGCATAATTAATAAATGCTATAGTTTCGTCTTCATAAGTACCATCATAGTGTAAGCCAGCTACATTATCAGGGTAATTTCTGTTTAAATCTTGACCACTATCATTAGCTCTTATTGGGCTACTAATTACATCAGTATTACCTGATCTATATGATCCGTCTGGATTAGCATTAGGATTTATATAAATTTCAGTTGAGTTAACTATGTTGGTAACTTCAGTATCTGTGCCATAGTTTGTTAGCAAATAGTCAATTAACCTAATCATTAACGGAAAACCTACTAATTCATTCCCATGCATTGTAGAAGTATAGAAAAATTCAGGTTCCCCTTCATTAAGGGATACATTATCTGTAATTTTTAATACTAATAGCTCTCTGCCGCTTTGTGTTGTTCCAATGCTTTCTAGAGAACATAAAGTTGGATAGTTTGTTGCATAGTAATTCATTTTTGCAACATATTCAGAATATTTTGGGTATGAATCCCATGTTGTATCCCAACCAGCTCTTCGTCTTGAGTTGTCAGTTTGTATTAATAGATCTTTTTCAGATGATTTGCTCACATGAGGATTAAATGGCAGTTCATTATCATTTTTTGATACGTTGTAAGTTAACCCATATTCTAAAAACTTTGAAAATGTTTTTTCGTTAGCATAAGCTTCAACTATTAATTCATCTCTTTTAATAGGTTTATGTCCAAAAGATAAAAATGAAGAAAGTTCTTCTAATTGTTCAATTGAGTTAGCTTTAAATGTAAAACATACTTCTCCTTTAGTTTCTAGATAGGCTTCTGCTTTTTGTTTTGCTGTATTTTGCGCATAAATATTACTGCAAAAAAGAATTAATAAAATAGGAATAAGAGTATTTTTTTTCATTAGACTTAGGGTTGAAATTTTTAGAAATTTTTTGCTAATATATAATTATTATCCATAAAACGCATAAAAATCCGATTAAATGCAATACTATCTTATATAAAAATAATTAAAACACTAAAAACGAGTTTTTTACTTATAATGGATGTAAGAATAATATTTAGTGCGTTTTTGATATGTGAAGTGATACAGGAATGAGTCATATGGGAATTCCTTATCATAAAGCTCTTCCTTGGATTGAAGATATTGCTCCAACTAAAAATATTAATATTCTTGGCGTATTTATGCGATTTACCGAGGATGCTGAATATGATAAAATTCAATTATAAAGGCTAAAAAACTTAAGCGATGAAGCTTCAAAAAAAGGAATTCATATAGGTAAGCTGCATACAGCGTCTTCTAATACTATTTTTCATTTTCCAGACTCGACTTTTGATATGGTAAGACCAGAAATTAGTTTATATGGCGCTTATCCTAAATATTTTGAGAAAGAAAAACGATTTCAAAATTGAAAGTTGCTTATAGATTTTAGGAGAGAATTGTTATGGATAAGTAAATAAGTGCTAAATATAGTGTGAGTTACGGGCGTAATTATATTGCAAAAAAGCTAGTATGAGTAGTTGCAATTCCAATTAGACATGCCGATGGTTATATAAGTGATGCTGTTAAGGGTGAAAAAAAATTGTTGAATGGTAAGGTGTATTTAGTTATTGGAGCTGTGAGTGCTAGTCATACTATAATTGGACTTGGAACTAATAAAGAGTTTGAAGTAGGAGATGTGTCAATTTTAAAAGGACCAGATCACACTGAGATTCATATTAATCAAATTTCAGATGTAACAAGTACTTCAGTGTATGATATTTTAATGCATTTAAGTTCGCGATTACCAAAAAATATTGTTTAGATAATTCTTATATGCTTTTTGATTTGAAAGTTAACTTTGAAGCGTTAAATAAAAAAACCTGATACTTAGTATCAGGTTTTATCTTTAGTAGCGAGACCGAGATTTGAACTCGGGACCTCTGGGTTATGAATCCAACGCTCTAACCAACTGAGCTATCTCGCCATATCATTGCGGCTGCAAATATAAAAACAAAATGATTGAGAGCAAATATTAACCTAACAAAAATATTTTTAATTTTTAGTTTTAAAACTAAATAATTAATGTATATATTAACCATCTAAATTTTTTTAGAATTTATGGATGATAAAATAAAAATTGACTTAGAGTTTCCAATACATGCATCACCTCAATTACTATATCAATATATTTCAACACCATCAGGATTGTCCGAGTGGTTTGCAGATAATGTAAATTCAAGAGGTGAGCTATTTACATTTATATGGGATGATAGTGAGGAACAAGCTAAGCTTTTAAGTAAAAAAAACGGAGAACGTGTAAAGTTTAAATGGCAGAACGGTGAAGATGATGTAGCTTATTTTGAAATTAGAATTCAAGTTGACGATATAACTAAAGATGTGTCGTTGATGGTTACAGATTTTGCTGATGAAGATGAAGTAGATGAAGTGAAAATGCTTTGGGAAAATCAAATTTCCGATTTAAAGCAAGTATTGGGTTCAGCATAACTATTCTCATTAAATAAATTATATTTGTCCCGATTTATTCGGGACTTTTTTATGGTAAATACTAACGGAAATATATTGAATGAGGCAGATGCTAGTTTGCCTGTGAATAATAGAGGTTTCAATTATGGAGATGCTGTTTTTGAAACTATTAAAGTATCACATTCTAAAATTTTATTTTGGGAAGATCATTATTTTAGGTTAATGGCCTCAATGCGAATTTTAAGAATGGAAATACCAATGAGCTTTACATTAGAGTTCCTTGAAAAGGAAATTCTTAAACTTGTTGAACATAATAATCAACTAAAGGAATCTGTAAGGGTTAAATTAATTGTATTTAGAGATGGTGAAGGTTTGTATACGCCAAAGACCAGCGAAGTTTCATTTTTAATTAGTTCTAAGACATTGCAAAATGATTTTTATGAACTTAATGATAATGAATACAGAGTAGACTTGTATAAAGACCATTATTTATCACCTAGTTTGTTGTCAACAATAAAAAGTAATAATAGGCTTATTAATGTTATTGGAGGTATATATGCTAGCGAAAATGGATTACAAAATTGCTTGTTGTTAAATACAGATAAACATGTTGTTGAAGCATTAAATTCAAATATATTTTTAGTAAAAGAGCAAATTGTTAAAACACCACCGCTAACTGATGGATGTATTAAAGGAGTTATGAGAAAACAAATCATAGAAATTATCGAACTCATACCTGAATATACTATTGAGGAAGCATCCATCTCACCTTTTGAATTACAAAAAGCAGATGAGTTATTTTTAACAAATATAATTTCTGGGATACAACCTATTACTAATTACAGGAAAAAACAGTTCACAATAGATTTTTCAAAAAATTTGTTAGCAAAATTGAATGTAACAGTAAGGTTGACCTAGTTGTAACTAGGGTCTTCGGGAGCGTTAGACCAAATACTGTATTCACCACCAAGTTCAAGCATTTTTTCTTTCCAAAAGTTCACATCATTCTTTTCAATAATAGATTTTTTATAAACATTGGTAGATACTATCCATGTGTTAGAAAGTAATTCGTTTACAAGTTGTTTGTTTTCCCAACCAGTATATCCTAGAAAGAATCTAATATCGTTAACGCTTAATGTGTTGCTGTTGATGAGTTCGGTAACTTTTTCAAAATCTCCACCCCAAAAAATACCATTAGATATTTCTATGCTATTTGGGATTAATTCAGGTATTTTATGAATAAAGTATAAGTTGTCTTGCTCAACAGGCCCACCATTATATATTTTGAAAGTGCCTTGGATTTCTGGAATTAAATCATTGATAGTATAATCTAAGGGTTTGTTTAAAATGAAGCCTATAGATCCTTGATCATTATGGTCGGCCAATAAAATTACCGATCTATTAAAAGAGACATCTCCTAGGATAGATGGTTCAGCAATGAGTAAATGGCCTTTTTTTGGGTTATGATTAACCATATTTGCTAAGTTTATACTTACAATCTAATACATATTTATTTAATAAGCAACATTTTCTATAATTGATAAACTAAAAAAGGCTCGTTATATAACGAACCTTTTAATATAAAACGTATGCTTACTTTTTAGTTTACAGCGTCACTTAAATCAGATCCAGCTTTAAACTTTACTACATTTTTAGCTTTGATTTTTATAGTTTTTCCTGTTTGTGGATTTCTTCCATCTCTAGCAGCTCTTCTTGTAACTGACCATGATCCAAAACCAACTAAAGAAACTCTGTTTCCTTTTTGTAATGCTCCTTCAATGTCAATTAATAGACCATCTAATGCTTTTTTAGCAGCAGCTTTAGTAATTCCAGCGTTCTCTGCCATTCCATTGATTAAATCTGTTTTGTTCATAAAATTAAGTTTTAAATTGTTTATTATTTGGGTTAACTTTTTTGTTAAATCCTACACAAAATTATACGTAAAATCCATTCACACAAGTAATAGCAAGGGAAATGCGTGTTTTTGTTGATAACTTAATGCAATTGTTAATAAAGACGAGCTTTTTTTGCTAATTTTTTAAATTATCAGCAATGATAAGGGTTTAGAGCATTTTAGCATCCTCATTAAATGAATATCCATTTAGTAGCGAAATGATATCCATTTTTCGCTTTCCGGGGAGTTTAATTTCCTTTAGAATAATATATCCTTTTTTTACTGCTACTTTTACAGATTTTTTGGAAGTTATAATTTTTCCGATTTTATCATCGTGGTCTTCTTCTTGTTTTTCAACTTCATAAACCTTTACATTTAATTGTTCATCACCATTTTTTAATAAACACCAGGCAGCTGGATATGGAGACAACCCTCTCACTTTGTTATAGATGTTATTGAGTGTGTCTGTCCAATCTATTTTACAGTTGTCCTTATTTAATTTATAAGCTGTTTTTATTTCAGCGTTTTTTGGTTGGGGAATCGTTTTAACGGACCCTTTTTTTATTAACTCGACAGTTTTGATAACTAAATCACTTCCTAAGTACATAAGTTTATCGTGTAACTCACCAGCTGTTTCATTTGGTAGAATGTTTACTTCTTCTTGTAAAATCATTTCTCCAGTATCAATATGTTCATCTATAAAGAAAGTAGAAACACCTGTTATAGTTTCACCATTTATAATAGCCCAATTAATTGGTGCAGCCCCTCTATAATTTGGTAATAACGACGCATGTAAATTAAAAGTGCCATATTGTGGCATTTGCCATACTACTTTTGGCAACATCCTAAAGGCCACTACAATTTGTAGATTAGCTTTTAAGGCTTTCAATGTTTCAATAAAATCTTCGTTTTTAAGATTTGTTGGTTGTAAAATGTGTAAATCAACAGATTTGGCATAGGTTTTAACAGCGCTTTCATGAAGTTTTCTTCCTCTTCCTGCTGGTTTGTCAGGCGCAGTAATCACTCCAACTATGTTATAATTTCTTTCTACTAGGGATTTTAAAATGGTTACTGCAAAATCTGGAGTTCCCATAAATACAATTCTTAAATCTTTCGTCATAATTATTTTCTTTTGTAAGTATTTGTATTTGTAAGCTCTATTAAATTATTCTCGAGCATATCTCTTAGTATTGAAGATATTTTATGTTCCTTTATTTTGGTTATCTTAATAATGTCTCTTGATGATAAAGGTTTTTCTGCTAAAACCGAAATGATTTTTTCAATATCTGTATCTTGTACTATCGTTGGTACTTTTGTATTCTTTTTTATGCATACTGAGCAAATCCCACAATTTTTTGCATTTTCTTCACCAAAATAGGAGAGAAGTTGTACACTTTTACAAATAGTGTCATTGTTTATATAATCAATGACAGCAGTTACTTGTTGTTTTTTTAATTTGTTTTGCTGTTTTATAATTCTAGTTATTCGGTTGATGGTTTTGTCGTCTTCTCTAGGTTCTAGAAATGTTATTTCAGCATCCGTCCTATTTAGTTTTAACGAAATAATATTATCTTTTTCAAGCTGAACTAAAGTATCAATAATGTCGTCGTCTTGTAAAGATAGTTTCTTTGCAATAATTGCGGTGTTGATCTTTACATCTTGGTCAAAGGCGCCACCATAAGTCCTTAAAATGGATTTTACTATCATACTTATATCTTGGTGTTTTTTTAAATATGTAAACAAGTGATTGCTACTAATTAAAAACATGATAACAGATGTGTTTTGATATTGTTGTGATAAATGAATAACACTTGTCCTATCTAATGCCTGCAAAGCATTATATGTTGTATGAGTGTTGAAATTATAAGTTTTACAAAAGGCATTAAAATTAAAATCATAGGTTGTAAACTCTCCTTCGGCATAAGATATTTGAAAGTAGTTACACAATTTTCTATAAACCAATTTTATAAAATCTATACTTGGTAAAACCTTTAAAAATTGATTCTTTACATGTTGTTCGTCTCCTTTATTTTTTAAAATAACTGCAAAAGCTTTTTGACCATTACGACCAGCTCTCCCAGCTTCTTGAAAATAACTCTCTAAACTCTCAGGAAGATTTACATGAATAACTGTTTTTACATCTGCTTTATCAATTCCCATTCCAAAAGCGTTGGTAGCGACCATTACTTGCTTTTGGTTGTTAAACCATTGATTAAAATGCGATTCTTTTTCGTTGTTTGAAAGCCCCCCATGGTAATACGTGCTTAAAAACCCCTTCTTTTCTAAATAAGTATGAATTTCGTGTGTGTGTTTTCTGCTTCTGGCGTAAATAATTGATGATTGCGGATTTTTATTTAATATTTGCTCAATTTTGTAAAACTTGTCTTCAGCTTCAAAAACCATAAAAGCCAGGTGTTCCCTTTTAAAACTTTGTTTAAAGATTTTTGGACTAATAAAATCTAGGTTTTCTATAATATCTTCTACTACTTTAGCTCTTGCAGTTGCTGTTAAAGCAATTATATTAACAGTTGGTTGCAATTCTCTGAGTATTGTAATGTTTTTATAGGCTGGCCTAAAATCGTTTCCCCATTGGCTAATACAATGTGCTTCATCTACAGCAATAAGATTAACATTCATTTGTCTAATCCTATCTTGAACGATGTCTTGTTGCAAACGCTCGGGGGAGAGATATAAGAATTTGTAATTACCATAAATACAATTATCGAGCATAGTGTTTAGCTCGTCGTATTTATATTCACTAGTTAATGCCATGGCTTTAATATCCTTTTCTTTTAAAGCTCTTACTTGATCTTTCATTAAAGAAATTAAAGGAGAGATAACAATACAAATACCTTCCTTTATCAAAGCGGGAATTTGAAAGCATATAGACTTTCCACCGCCAGTTGGAAGTAATGCAAACGTATCCTCACCTTCAAGAACAGCATTAATAATGTCTTCTTGTTGAGGCCTGAAACTAGTATGGTTCCAATATTTCTCTAATATTTGAATAGGATGAGACACTATAGGTTTTTCACGATATTTAATATAAAATCGGTACGCTTTTCAATTGAATCAAAGGGTACGTCATGTAGGTCGTAACCATATCGAGAATATGTATTTACTAAGTGGTCATGAATCTGTACGGCTTGGTCAAAATTTTCATAGCGCTCATTATCACTCACATAAATTTGCTGCCATGGTGCTAGAATAAACACATGTTCGTAAGTATGATTTTTACAAGCTTCAATAAATCTTTCTGGATAACTTGTCCCTAAAAAATCCATATAAGCCAATATATCTGGAATCCCTCTGTCTATAAAAGTAAATTCCCTATCATTGGTTAAGGCTTTATGAAATTGTTTCTTTCTACCCTCTAAAAGCATATCACTAAACAATAAAGGATCGGTTAGAAATAATTGCTCAATACCTTTTTTTTGTGCATCAAGGGTCACCTGCCTAGACACTTCTTCTAAACATATAAAATCTCTTCGCAATAGCTCATTAATAATAGAAGTTTTACCTGTACCTGGACCACCCGTTATAATAATTTTTTTTACACCCAAAGTCTATTGATTTTCTCAGTAAAAATCGTAATTAAATGCAGAAATAAAAAATATTTAAAAGTGTATATTTGTTCCGCTAAAAAAAAAGGGTTATGAGTAAACCAAATGCAGAAGAATTTTATAAGAAACTAAAAGATCAACTTTTAGAAACGGCTACATGGCCATCTGAGTATTTATATAAGTTTATTGTTAAATCTGATCTTGTAAAAATAGCAGAGATTGAAGCTCTTTTTGACAATACAGGGGCGGTTATAAATACTATTGAATCTAAGAACGGAAAGTACACGAGTGTTTCAATAAATGTGATTATGAAAGATCCAGATGCGGTTATTTCTAAGTATATAGAAGTAACAAACAATGTTGAAGGTGTAATTTCGTTATAAAGTCGTATAATTAACAGATAATTATTGTGTCAAAAATCAATTAAAAGCAATGGCTTTGTTTAATTTTTTGTATTTTGGCAAAAGTAAAAACTTCGTAAGAACTTATTAATTCTACACATACATAATACAATATTTTGATAGATCAATTAGAGTACAACACAGAGCGTGAACATTTAATTATACCAGAGTATGGACGCCACATGCAAAAAATGATTAATTATGCTAAGACGCGCGAAACTAAAGAAGAGCGTAACAAACTAGCCAAATCAATTATTTCGGTTATGGGAAATTTGCAACCACATTTACGTGATGTGCCAGATTTTCAGCACAAACTTTGGGATCAACTTTTTATTATGTCCAATTTTGAATTGGATGCCGATTCGCCTTTTGAAAAACCATCAAAAGAAGTTTTAGAGGCGAAACCAGAACCTTTAGCTTATCCGCAAAATTTCCCAAAATATCGTTTTTATGGTAATAATATTAAAACCATGATTGATGTTGCCAATACTTGGGAAGATGGCGAACTAAAAGAAGCCTTAGTCTATACTATTGCTAATCACATGAAAAAATGCTTCTTAAACTGGAACAAAGATACCGTTGAAGATGTCGTGATTTTTGATCACCTTTTTGAGTTATCTGATGGAAAAATTGACTTACGTGGAAGCGAAGAAGATTTAAGCGATTCTACTAGTTTAATGCGTTCCAAAAAGAAATATACCAAAAAAACTGGCGGAAAGAAAAGTAACAATCGAGGTCGTAAACGCTATTAATTAACCAATGAGTACATTTAAGATTGAAGGTGGTCACCAATTAAAAGGGGAAATACAACCACAAGGAGCAAAGAATGAGGCACTTCAAATTTTATGTGCAGTTCTTCTCACTCCAAAGAAAGTTACCATACATAACATTCCAGACATTGTTGATGTCAACAAACTCATAAAGCTTTTAGAGAAATTAGGTGTTAAGGTCAATAAATTGGCTCATGGCTCATATAGTTTTCAAGCTGATGAAGTCAATTTGCCTTATTTAGAAACTGAACAATTTAAAATTGATGGAGGTGGTTTACGAGGTTCAATTATGATTGTTGGCCCATTACTTGGCCGTTTTGGTAAAGGGTTTATCCCAAAACCAGGAGGCGATAAAATTGGAAGACGTAGATTAGATACACATTTTCAAGGATTTGTAAATTTAGGCGCATCTTTTAGGTATAATCGCGAAGAGCATTTTTATGGTGTTGAAGCAAAAAACCTAAAAGGAACCTATATGCTTCTAGATGAAGCTTCGGTTACTGGAACAGCCAATATTGTTATGGCTGCTGTTTTGGCCGAAGGCAAGACTACTATTTATAATGCTGCTTGCGAACCTTATTTGCAGCAACTTTGTAAAATGCTTAATAGAATGGGAGCTAAAATCTCAGGAATAGGCTCTAATATGCTTATTATTGATGGTGTAGATAGTTTAGAAGGTACAGAACATACAATGCTTCCCGATATGGTTGAAATTGGAAGTTGGATTGGTTTAGCAGCGATGACCAAGAGTGAACTTACTATTAAAAATGTAAGTTGGGATAATCTTGGATTGATTCCAACAGTATTTAAAAAATTAGGAATAACTGTTGAGCGTCAAGGTGATGATATTCATATTCCTGCTCATACAGATGGTTACGAAATACAAAGTTATATTGATGGTTCTATTTTAACCGTGAGTGATGCACCATGGCCAGGATTTACACCAGATTTATTAAGCATTGTTTTAGTTGTGGCAACCCAAGCTAGAGGCACAGTACTAGTGCACCAAAAAATGTTTGAAAGTCGCTTATTTTTTGTAGATAAGTTAATTGATATGGGAGCTAAAATTATTTTATGCGACCCACATAGGGCAAATGTTATAGGTCACGATTTTAAGTCAAGCTTAAAAGCTACCACAATGACATCTCCAGATATTAGAGCTGGTATTTCATTATTAATCGCGGCTTTATCTGCAAAAGGAACATCTACAATCCATAACATTGAACAAATAGATCGTGGTTATGAACGTATAGACGAACGTTTACGTGCTATTGGTGCTAAGATTGAAAGAGTTTAAGGCAAAACAACAAAAGTATAAGTTAAAGTATAAAAAAGCTCCTGATTTTAGGAGCTTTTTTAATTATATTAATAAGTGTAACGAATTACATATCATAAAAAAATTGTTCGTTTACAATTTTTCCATCTTTTACTTCAAAAACGCATACTTCTTCCATTTGTGTGCGTCCTTTTTCTTTAAAAGTGACATCAAAACCCATTTTCGAAGTAAAGTGATTCCCGACAACTATGGGATCACTTATCTCTCCTTTATGAAACTCTTCCACATTATTTAGCCAAATTTTATTCTTATTTATGACATTAGTTTTTCCAGTTACTATTGCTTCAGGAAACCCAGGCATTTCTTTACTTGTAACATTGTCTGCATAAAGTTGTTCTATGCATTCTAAATTTTCACCATTTCTGCACATTTCTGCCCATTTGTTTGCTACTTCTTGTGTGTTCATTATCACATAGTTTTGTTAGAATTACAATTTAATGAAATGAATCGTAATTCCATTATGAAAATCTTAGAATTTATCTAATGCCTCTTTGTAAGTTTTTAAACATCGTTCTCTGGCAAACTTGTGATCAACAATGGGTTGAGGGTATGTAAGTTCTTGATATTCTGGCACCCATTTTTTAATGTATTTATGGTCTTTATCAAATTTCTGAATTTGAGTTGTTGGGTTGAAAATCCTAAAATAAGGCGCAGCATCAACACCGCAACCAGCTACCCATTGCCAATTACCAATATTACTTGCCATTTCATAATCGTGTAACTTTTCAGCAAAATAGGCTTCACCTAAGCGCCAATCAATCAATAAATGTTTGCATAAAAAACTACCAACTAGCATACGTACACGATTGTGCATAAAACCTGTTTCGTTTAGCTCACGCATTCCAGCATCAACTAACGGATAACCTGTTTTTCCTTCAGACCATGCTTTAAATTCTTCTTTATCATTGTACCATTTTATGGCATCATATTGTGGTTTGAAGCTTTTAGTAATAGTATGCGGAAAATGCCATAGAATTTGCATAAAAAACTCACGCCAAATAAGTTCTTTCAAAAAAGTGTTATTATGACTCTTTAAAGCTTTTTGCACCATTTTTCTAACGCTAACCGTTCCAAAACGTAGATGAGGACCTAATTTTGAGGTGCCTTCTTTTGCAGGAAAGTTTCTTGTGGCTTCGTATTGATTAATAATTGCTTCGGAAACTAGATAAGGCTCAATGGTTTGATTTGATGTTTTAAAACCTATAGCATTTAATGATAAAAAAGGGAGATTTGTATCACTTACTAAATTTGATAAAAGTTCATCGGAATTAAAATTTTTAATCGGATTGCTTTTTAGACTCTCTATCCATTTTTTTGAATATGGTGTGTATACTTTGTATGGTGTCTTATCATCTTTAACAACGTCATTAGTTTCAAAAATGACTTGGTCTTTATAGCTTTTAAAATTAATATTTTTTGTTTCTAAAAACGCTTTGACATCTTTATCTCTCTTTATAGCATAAGGTTCATAATCGTGATTTGTAAATACTGTGTTAATAGCATAATTGTCGACTAGTATTTTAAAAACATCTATAGGTTTATTGTGAAACGTTGCTAAGGAACTTTTAAACTTTTCTTTTAATGTGTTATTAATATCACTTAGTATCTTGTGTATAAAAGTGACTCGTGCATCATCTTTAGGAAGTGATTCTAGAATATCTTTATCAAAGATGAATATTGGTAAAACCTTGTGTTTAGTATTTAATGCATGGAAAAGTCCAGCATTATCTTCTAAACGCAAATCGCGTCTAAACCAGAATATGCTTATAGTTTCTTTCATTTATAAGTGCCAAATAATTCTTCCAGTTTTTTGGTTCGGTATGCAAAAATTTCTTCCAGTTTTGGCTTCACTAATATTGGTTGTACTAATTGTCCAAGCCAACCAAAAGGCACTTTATAATCTATAATGTCTTCCATTTCAACACCACCTTTAATTTCTTTTATAAAATGCTTATGATGCCATAATGCATAAGGTCCAAAGCGTTGTTCGTCAACAAAATATTGCTTGTCCATGACATGAGTAATTTCGGTTACCCATTTAGTTTTTATTCCTAAAACTGGTGTGACAATGTATTGAATGATTTGTCCTGGATACATTGGCCTATCTGCTCCTGAAAGAATATCAAAACTCATATAATCTGGCGTTATGGTTTTTAAATTTCCAGGACTTGATAAAAAATCCCAAGCTTCATCTATTGAGATTGGAAGGTTTTGCTTTTTGTGTAATTGGTATATTTTCATGTATTAGTATTTATTGTTTTTCAAAGGTTACATGTAACATCCATATAATTATTTTACTATGTGATATAATTCTGGTCATGGATGTTTCATCTAATTATGAATAACAACATATAAATTTAGTGAGATGGCAATGCAAAGCCAAATAATGTATGGTAATAACAAAAATCGTATCGTTTGTAATGATTCTACCCTAAATGTTAAGAAGTAATACAGAATCACAATTAGCAATAAAACAATGACTACTAATGCAAAAAGAGTCAAATGCTGATTGAAAAATATGTAATTCCAACTCACATTTAACACGACTTGAAACGCAAATAGCAACCATAAAAATTTCGAATTTTGCCAATCGAAGAGATATGCTAGATAGATGGAAAAGCACACCATAATGATGGTCCATGCAATACCAAATACCCAACCTGGAGGTGTCCAAGGCGCTAGATTTTGACTCATGTACCAACTAGAGGTTGGACCATTATTCATTAGTAAATTACCAATATATAAACCTCCAAAGTTTATGATTAAAAATAAAATTATAAGTTGGTAAAATTTCATCTATTGTTGTTTTAAAACATCTATTTGGTCAAGTATTTTCTGAGCTTCAGCATATTTTTCATCGCTTTTACTTCTATCAGTTGAAGATAATTTATGCCATTCGCTCATTAGCTTTTCATATTGTTTTTGCAATGAATCTAGTTTTGATTTTGATTTAAAAAGTCCAAACATAATTATAAGTATTTCGTTATTTTTTTGCTTAAAGGTTTTGTTGTTGAGTAAAAATAGTCAACTAGATTACCTTTAGGATCCACAAGATATTTTTGGAAGTTCCATTTAACATTGGAATTCTTAAGCCCATTTAAATTCTTACCAGTTAGCCATTTGTAGAGTGGATGTTGTTTACTTCCTTTTACATCAATTTTTTCTGTAATTAAGAAATCGACACCATAATTTACTTCACAAAACTCTTTAATTTCAAAAGCACTTCCAGGTTCTTGATGTCCAAACTGATTACAAGGTACACCAATAACCAAAAGCTTATCTTTATATGATTCATGTAGTTTTTGAAGTTCCTTGTATTGCGGTGTAAAACCACATTTTGAAGCTACATTAACAAATAATATATGTTTGCCATTGAAATCTGAAAGCTTAATAAGCTTACCTTGTAAGCTATTTATTTTAATGTCATAAATAGTAGGTACTGATATATTCTTTTTATCAGAATCTTTGTTATTAAATACGTTTAGTAAACTCATAATTTATAGTTTAAAACTAACAATACCACAATCCATTTCAAATACTTGCCCAGAGATTGATGCTGTTTTGTCAGATAATAAGAAGCTAGCCATTTCGGCTACTTCTTCTGGGCTTAAATATTTTTTCAAGGGGTGTCGTTCTGTTATGTTTTCAATCATTCTATCGTTGCGTAACAGTTTTGAAGCTAATTCAGTAGCTGTTACTGTTGGTGCAATAGCATTAATCCTAATTGTTGGGGCTAATTCAGCACCTAACGATTTTACTAAGCCTTCAACACCTGATTTTGATGTAGCAATACTTGCATGAAATGGCATGCCCAGTTTTGTTGCTACAGTACTAAAAAGGACTATTGATGGATTTTCAGCCTGTTTTAGCACATTTAGATATTTTTGTATCGCTTTTACAGCACCCAACACGTTAATTTCAAAGTCAGCTTTAAAATCATCAATACTAAGTCTTGATATTGGTTTTAAATTAATACTCCCAGGGCAATATACCAAGCCATCTGCTTTTTCAATGTTAGGTAGATCATCAGAAATAATATCACAAGAAAAATGTTCTAAATTTTCATGTGTTATTTCTGGCTTAGTTCTACTAATATTTATCACTTTATGTGAATGTAATAGTAGTTTGACTAATGCATTACCAATTCCTTTACTTCCTCCTACAATAATAATAGTTTTCATTTAATAAGCTTCGATAAGTGGACGTCCTTTAAGACGTTTTTCTATTTTTCTTTTAATAGCAGTTAAACGCTTCATGATATCCATGATTTTGGCATCTTTTTTTTCTTTATAAATCTCATTTAAACCTAATATTAATGATTTAGCTTCTCTTGAAATCTTAACTCTATCACTTGTAGATAAGCTACGTCTTTTTTGCTTTTCAAATTCTAGAGCTTTGTTTATTAAGTCCATAATTTAATTGTTTATATAGTTATGTAATTCGTTTATTTTTTCAGCAGTGTTAAACTGTCCACCGTAATATGCAGTTACTGTTGCTGATGTATCATCTTTAATGCCTCTTGAAGACACGCATAAATGTTTAGCATCAATAATCACAGCCACATCTTCAGTTTCTAGAATGGTTTTTAGTTCATTTGCAATTTGATTTGTTAAACGTTCCTGTACTTGTGGGCGTTTAGCATAATATTGAACAATTCTGTTTAATTTTGATAGTCCTATGACTTTTCCTGAAGATATGTAAGCCACGTGTGCTTTTCCGATAATTGGTACAAAATGATGCTCGCAGTTTGAATAAAACGTGATATTTTTTTCAACCAACATCTGATTGTATTGATACTTATTATCAAACAAGGCTACTTTTGGTTTGTTTTTTGGATTTAACCCTGAAAATATTTCATCAATGTACATTTTTGCAACACGTTTAGGAGTGCCTCTTAATGAATCATCAGTAAGATCTAATCCCATCACATCCATAATTTCTTCAAAAAGAATGGCTATTTTCTCTTTCTTTTCTTCATCTGAAATCTTAAAAGCATTGGGTTTCATAGGTGTTTCAAGACCTGTATATAAATGGTCATCACCTATGTCGTCTATTGTGAAACCATTTAATTTATGACCGTTTATTTTATTTTTAATTATTTCTGTTGTTTTCATAATTATCTTTTTCGTGTGCTGTTTTTAAGTACTCTAAGCTTAAAACAAAGCACGTTAACGTTTTGAAATAGAGTTGTTTGATATATGCCTCTGTCGTGAACATTTGAATCGTCCTTTGTCAAATTCACGTAATTTTTGATGTTTTGTTTTTCTTCCTTGTACTCTAGCTCTCCACATTTTGAAACTACTAAGTTTCATTTCTCGTCTCATTAAATTGATGACTTCTTGCTCATTAAGACCAAATTGTAATTTTATAGCTTCAAAAGTGGTTCGATCTTCCCAAGCCATTTCTATAATTCTGTCTTTATCTTTAATAGTTAAGTTCATGAATATTGAAAATCGTATTGGAGGTCATGCTTAATTTTTTCATCTAACATTTTACTGAAAAATCTTTTATTTTCTTTAAATGTTATATTGTTTTTGAATCGAATAAAATGACCTTGAGCATGAATACTAGCACCATTAACTTTATATAAAACCAAGTGATAATAAGGTATAGCCCAAGTAAAATTTTTCAATCCCTTATTGATATGAATAAGTATTCCATTAGAACGTAATTCTATGTTGGCATAATTAATTCCTGAAACTGAGTTCATATATACTTTTAAATTTGGGCTTACATCATCAATAATCATTCTTTTGCTACCAATACCTCTAAGTCTTATCGATTCAAAAAATGTAAAAGGTTTGCCCACCAAATCATTAATTAATGCTTCATCTCCCTTGTTTCTATATGTTGAATCTATAATCATAATTTAAATTATTTATAAATATACAAATAATGTTTAAGTATACATAATAAAAGTTAAACAAAATATTTTATAATAGTATAGTCAATCTTTATGAGTTCTCAAGTAAAGTTTTATTTCTTGAAGTATGTTTCTTTAAAATGCGCAAACTTTCTTCTTTTGCTAATTTTTTATTTCGCATTTGCCATAGTGTATCTGAAGCTTTTTTTCTTGTAGAATCTAAATCTACTATTGGGAAAGGGTAGTCTTCCCCTAATTTGAACTCATGAAACTCTTGCTCAAGTTTGGTCATTAAATATGGTTCGTGAGAAAATGGAATTTCTAAATTTTTTAATTCTGGAACCCATTTTTTTATAAAAGTAGCGTCCGGATCATGTTCTAAACTATTTTTTATAGGGTTATAAATTCTAAGTATATTTACACCTGTTTCTCCTGCTTGCATTTGCAATTGTGGAAAATGAATACCTGGTTCAAAATCTAAAAACATTTTGGAGAGGTGTTTGGAAGCATCCTGCCAAGGTTGCCAGAGGTTATGTGTGAAAAAGGAAACAACAAGTGCACGCATTCTAAAGTTCAAATATCCAGTTTCATTTAAGCAACGCATACAAGCATCAATTAAAGGAAACCCAGTTTGTCCATTTTTCCATGCTGTTTGGTAGTTTTCTGACACTTTTTTTTTGAGCTTATGAAACCCTTTGTTTATACTTTCTTCTTCCATGATATGTTCCATTTCGAATTTTTGTATAAAATGAGATTGCCATCTCAAACGCGACATAAAGGCCTCTAAAGATTTTTTGTTTTTGATGGTTTTTTTTAAATGATACGCTTTATGATATACTTCTCTAACTGATAAATTTCCCCAAGCTAAGTATGGCGATATTCTGCTGCATCCTGTTCTAGCTAATTCAGGCTTAGAAATATGGAACATATAATTTAAGTAGCGATTCTCTAAAAAAGAATCTAAATATTTTAGTCCCATAGAACGACCTCCTTTCTGAAGAGAGGTATTTTCAGGTGTTTTTAAGGAAGGTGTTTTTATGAATAGTTCAAAAGCTTCTATTTCTTTAATAGTCAATAATTGACCTTCCCGCGGAGCAAAAGCTAGTGGTTTCGATTCAAAAAAAGCATTGCATTTTTCAATCCATAGTGCTCTATTTTTCAAACCACGTTGAACACCGTTATTAATACTTTCATGCCAAGTGATTATATTATTCTTACAAAATCGAATAAATGATTTATCTCTTTCATAAGTCACTAGAATGCCAGTTTCTTGATGTGAATATATATTTTTAATAGTATAATTTGAGAGTAGTTGATTAAAGGCTGATATAACATTTGCTTCAACAATAAGTATTTTAGAATTGTAGAACTTCAAACGTTCATTCAAATCAACTAAGGACTCTTTTATGAAATTCCAATGACGCTCGCTGTAATGATCGTCTTGAAGTAAAAAAGGTTCAAAAACATACAGTAATAATGTACGTTTGCCTGATACTAGAGCATTGAATATAGCCTCATTATCTTCCAATCGTAAATCGCGTTTTAACCAAACAACATTTATTTCTAACTTTCTAGTATTCATCTTGATTTTCTATGATATAATGAGCTCTTTCTTTAATGTTGTTTAGCTCTTCCTTGTTCATTTTATCCAATAAGCTGAACATCATTCCCATTCTAAAATTATTTACAAGTTGTTCTCTTTTATCATCCAGAAAATTCCAATAAAGGCTATTAAAAGGACAAGCATCATCCTCAGTTTTTTTGTTCTTATCATAATGGCAATTAGCACAATAGTTACTCATTTTATTAATATATGAACCAGAGGATACATAAGGTTTTGTTGCTATTTTTCCGCCATCAGCAAATTGGCTCATGCCTCTGGTGTTTGGAAGTTGTACCCATTCTATGGCATCTACATAAACACCTAAATACCAGTCATCCACTTCGTCTGGATTGGTTTGGGTTAACAACATATAATTTCCAGTAATCATTAAGCGCTGTATATGATGTGCATAACCATGATTCAAAGAGTTGTTTATGGCATGATAAAGACAATTCATTTTTGTATTTCCTGTCCAAAAGAAATCTGGTAATGTGTTATAATTATTAAGTTCATTTTTAGTTTTGTATTCTGGCATGAACGCCCAATACATTCCTCGCATGTACTCACGCCAACCAATAATTTGCCTTATGAAACCTTCTACTTGAGAAATATGGATATCATCTTCATGTTTTCTATAATACTTCATTACAGTTTTTACAATGTCTTTTGGTGAAATCAATTTAAGGTTCATTGCAAATGATAAACGTGAATGAAAAAGATAATCTTCATCAGTATGCATCGCGTCTTGATAATCGCCAAAATGCATTAATAATTCCTCACAAAAATATTTAAGCTGTTCTATGGCTTGAATTCGCGTTATGGGATATGAAAAAGTATTAGTTTCAAACTTACCAAAAGTTTTAATGTCTACTATTTCTATATCCTTAATAACTTCAGAGACGTCATTTTTAAAATGTTTGTAATTTGGAATTACTATTTCTCCTTTCCATTTTTTTCTATTGCTTTTGTCATAATTCCATTTACCACCTTCGGGCTGGTTACTAACCATTAAAATATCATGTTTTTTACGCATATCTCTGTAGAAATTCTCCATGAGATATTGCTTTTTGCTTTTAAAAAACACTTTTAAATCTTCACGCTCTGTATAGAAATGCTCTGCGGAAACAGCTTTAGATTCTAGGTTTAGCGATTTGCAGAAGTCAGATAATTGTTTATCCAATCGATATTCATCAGGCCATATATATTCAAAGGTTTTAATTTGATGTTCTTTGATTAAATTAGAAAGGTTCTTAGTTAAGTTTTGGGTGTTTCTTTCATCATTTATTTTGAAATATTGAACTTCATGACCTTGTTCTTTTAAATCCCTAGTAAATTGACGCATTGCAGAAAAAAATCCTATAACCTTTTGAATGTGATGCTTTACATAATCGGTTTCCTGACCCATTTCAAAAAGACAATACATAACATCGTTGGTGGTATTTTTAAACCAAGAATGCTTAATGTTGAGTTGATCACCAAGTATGAGTCTGAGTGTTTTCATTTAAAATAGAGTTTCTTGTAACCACATGTTTTGAAATGTGCCATTTGCATCGTAACGTTCAGCTTGTAAGTCGACATTAAATTTTCGATCTCGAGTGTCGTTACCAACACCAGCAACATACATCCAATTACCGTAATTACTGTGCACATCATAATCAATTAACATAGCTTCAAAATAGGCTGCACCAATTCTCCAATCTAGTAATAAGTCTTTTGCGAAGTATGATGCCACATTTTGACGTCCTCTATTGCTCATCCAGCCTGTTTTCTTAAGTTCAATCATGTTTGCATTCACAAAAGCCGATTTAGTTTCTCCGTTTGTCCATTTTTGGATGTCTTTATCATCTATTTTCCAATCGTATTCTTTATGCAGAATACCTCCAATTTTGAAAATATTTTTTTGGTGTTTTAGTGAAATGTATTTAAAATAATCTCTCCAAATCAGTTCAAAAATGAGCCAATACGTTGATTCGTTTTTAAAGTGGTCTTCTTCGAATTGTTTCACTTTCCAATAAATGGTTCTAGCCGAAATACTTCCGTTGGCTATCCACGATGAAAATTTTGAACTATAGTCTTTACCAACTAATCCGTTTCTTGATTTTTTATAAAAACCTAGTTTTTTGGTTTCAAAAAAGTATTGGTTTAATCTACTTAAAGCATTGGTTTCTCCACCTTTAAAAGGAAATGCCGAATTGACATGTGTTTTAAAATTTTCAAAACCTAAATCTTCAAGTGATAGAATTTTAGTATTGTTTATAACATTTTCAATTTTTTCTAATGGATTATTAATGACAGATTGTTGAACATTACTTTCCTTTTCAACTTTTTTCCTAAAATCGGTAAATACTTGTGGGATTTCATCAAACCGCATGTTTATATCATTTGGATGATATAGAAATTGATTGTATAATTCAATATAATTGACATTAGTTGAAACAGAACTTTTTACTTTTTGTAAAACGGCTTGCTCTTCCGAAGTCCATTCTTTTTGCAGGTAGATTGAGCTTATGCTATAGGTTTTAGTTAATTGTTTAATTGCTATTTCTGGTTTCTCATTAAAAACAAACAATTCAATATTCCATTTATTAAGATTTGTTTTTAAATCTTGAACGGTTTCAATCAAAAATTGCGCTCTAAACATCTCTGTTTTTTTAAATCCGAATGTAGAAATTTCATAATGTCTAGGGTCAAAACAGTAACAGGCCATAATGTTTTTATTTTCCTTGATGGCCTCGTTTAAAACAATATTATCTTGAACTCTTAAATCGTTTCTAAACCAAACTAAAGCAGTATTGTTTTGTTTCTTCTGCATTTTTCACTACAATATTTTACGTTATTCCAGTTCTTTTCCCATTTTTTTCTCCAGTTAAATGGTAACTTACAAACAAGACATGTTTTTTGAGGTAAATTTTGTTTTGTGTACCTAGCCATCGACCAATTTCTTAATCATACCAGAAAAAATAAAACCATGAAATGGCAAAACACTATACCAATAGAGTCTTCCCCACAGGCCTCGAGGTCTAAATGTTGCAGTTTGTTTAAGTAGACCATCTTCAATTTTAAATTCTAACCAAGCTTCTCCAGGAAGTCGCATTTCTGCGTAGAGTAGTAGCTTTTGTTGAGCTTTGTCAGCATAGATAACACGCCAGAAATCCAGCGCATCTCCTGCGTCTAGATCTGTTGGACTTGTTCTTCCACGACGTAAGCCAATACCTCCAACAAGTTTATCAATATAACCTCTTATTTTCCAAATAAAATTACCGTAATACCAGCCATTTGTTCCGCCTATACTCCAGATTTTGTCTAGTGTTTTTGTTGTATCATGAACTTCTCTCTCTTTATAGTCTGTGAAGCAACCAAACGTTGGTACATTGATATACTTGTGTAAATTTTTTCTCAATCGTCCGCTGCTTACCATTGAGTCTTTCCAGCTAGAGACAATACTGTTTTGTTCGATCTTTTCGAAAGCTAAGGCAACTGCTTCTTTATAGGATTTTGGTTTTACATTTAATATTTCATTAATATCACTTGGCTTGCCAATAATTTGAACTCCCATGCTATCTACCAAGGTCGTGGCTAGTTTGTAAGATGTAGAGGTTACAAAGTACAACCAATAAGACGAGAGCTTAGGCGTCATAACTGGAACTGTCAAGATATATCGTTTCAAGCCTCTCACTTCTGCAAACTGTAATAGCATTTGCTTATAGGTTAAAATTTCAGGACCGAAAACGTCAAATGATTTGTTGTATAACTGTTTACGACCAACACTGCGATGTAAAAAACTCAGTACATCCCTAACAGCAAGCGGTTGCGTTTTTGTATTTAGCCACTTTGGAGCAATCATAAATGGTAATTTCTCAACCAAATCTCTTATAATCTCAAAAGATGAGCTTCCTGAACCCACAATAATTCCTGCTTTGAAAATGGTTAATCCATAGCTGCTTGATTCAAGTAGGTCTTCTACATTTTTACGAGATTTTAAATGTTTGGATAAATTATCTTCGTTGGTAATTCCACTTAGATATATAACTTGTTTTGCGTTAGTTTTTTCAATTTGATTTTTAAAATTGATAGCACATTTTTCTTCAAGAGATTCGAAATCTTTTGAAGAGTTAGACATGGAGTGTATTAGGTAGAAGGCAACATCAATATCTTTAGGGATATTATTAAGTGTTTCAGGTTTTAAAAAATCGACTTCAACAATATCAATCAAGTCCTCTTCTAAATAACTTTTATCTGCTCGTAACTTGTCTCTAACTGCGCAAACAACATTATAGCCATCATTGGCTAACAATGGAATTAACCGTTTACCAATATAACCTGTTGCACCTGTTACAAGAATTTTCATTTAGTTTATAATTTAGGTCTTTGATAGTCAAAGCGTTTATTTAATCCTGGTATAGCATAACCATCTAATCCATTTATTGTAGCAACTTGAGCCTTAGATAAATTAATAAATCCATCATCTTCCAATAAATCATCATTTACGTGTAATCCAATAATTTTTCCAATTACTAGAATTGTATCGTTGGCTTTGATGTTATATTCTTCTACATACTCCATCGCTAGTTGGATAGGAGCACCTTTTACAAAAGGCGCTTTAAACTCATTTTTATATTCTGAAATAAGGTTTGTTTTGTCAAATTCAGAAATTTGTGAATCATACTTAGCTGATGTATGATGCGCATCTTCTAAAATAGGTAAATAAATATGATTTATGGTATAATAGTCAGTTGACTTGATGTTTTCATAAGTGTTTCTCAAAACTGTTGTTGGTCTGCAAAAAAATCCAAGCATTGGAGGATTGGATCCTATATGTGTTACTGAACTAAATACAGCTACATTTTCAATGCCGTTTGAAGATTTTGTTCCTATTAGATTAGCAGATTTGTAACCAGAACAACTATTAATTAAATTTATTCGGTATATATGATGTAAGTTGTCAAGCTCTTCATTGCTAATATAGGTCATTATAAAGTTTTGAAATTATTAATTTTAATGCCTTTCGCTTTTAAATCAAACATCAAATTGTATAAGCCAAAAAAGGTCCTATTTATATAAATAAAATGCTTTGAGCCTCTATTGCCATTCATTTTTCTTAATTCAGTATTTTTACTGTATTTCTCGCCTAATTCAGCAATTTTTCCAAAGAATTCTACATCTGAAAAATCAAATATATCCATATGAAATGGTTGCGTAAGCAAACTTAACATTTCATGAAACATATTTGAGAAAAACTCAAGTTCTTCATTTGAATCATCAAGACGTAAAATTTCAAGTTCAAACATTTTTTGTCTGAATACTTCAGGGTTATTAATGCTTTCCTTTTTTGCTAATTCAAAGTATGGTACATAAAATTCTTCAGGGACTGCTTTCATACATCCAAAATCTAAAGCAATTAGTGTGTCATTATTTGAAACTAGAAAATTTCCTGGATGTGGATCTGCATGTACTTTTCGTAATATATGCATTTGAAACATGTAAAAGTCCCAAAGAGCTTGTCCGAGTTTGTTTGATAACTCTTGATTTGTGTTGTGTGCTACAAATTCAGATAAATGTTCACCATGCATCCAATCCATTGTAATAATGCGCTCTGAGGATAGTTCTTCGTAATACTGAGGAAACTCTAAGTTTGGAATATGTTTACAAGCTTCTGCTATTGCTTTGCTCTGTGAAACTTCTAAAATGTAATTTGTTTCTTCAATTAATTTGTCTTCAACTTCTTTAAAATATTTATCAGAATCTTTTCCTTTGATATTAAACATTTTAATAGCCATAGGTTTTACTAAAGCTAAATCTGAACTAATACTTTCAGCAACTCCTGGATATTGAATTTTCACAGCAAGATTTTTCCCATCCTTAAATGCTTTATGTACTTGACCAATACTAGCAGCATTTACAGAAGTTGCGTTGAATGTATCATATAATTCATTTGGTAGCATTCCAAAATACTTTTTAAATGTTTTAAGTACTAGAGGAGGAGATAAAGGTGGTACTGAAAATTGAGCAAGAGAAAATTTCTCGACGTAGGCTTGTGGTAAAATGCTTTTCTCCATGCTTAACATTTGAGCCACTTTTAGAGCACTACCTTTTAAGCTTTTTAAGCCATCGTAAATATCTTCAGCGTTATTTTGGTTAAGACGTTCTTTAGCGTCTTCATTGGAGTTTGCCAACTTATCACCATAATACTTAATATAATTTACACCAACTTTTGCGCCAGTTTGAACTAACTTTGAAGCACGTTGAATTTTTGTTGTAGGTATTTTGTCTATGGTTTTCATTTAGTTCATGTGCATTTTTTCCTTGTATAAAAATTTGCCAAGGTCAATAATACTTTTTAAAGGTTTAATATCAATTAAATCGAAACTTGTATTAACGGCTTTTTCAATAAATATATCAGTTTTTTCAAATGAAGGCGATGTGTCTTCTATCCAAAATTTCATAGTTATTATTAATTGTAACCATGCAGATTCTTTAAGAGTCTTATCTTGTACTTTCTCTAATGTTTCTTGTTTAATTTCAAGACGAGAAATTTCTAAAGTTTCAATATAAGCTGTGAAACTTTGCTTAAGTTTTATAAGTGAGCGTAAAGTTTTTAGCTTATCCCCCTTATTATTTAATGCATTAACCACATAACTTCTATTTGCGGTTAATATCTCAAAAAAGGTATAATAAAAACTTAGTAATTTGTTTCGTGCATCAAACAGCTTATACTCTTCACTTTTTTCTAAAATTGCATGTGCATTATCAAAAAAAGCTTTAAATACAGATTGCTCTAACGCTTCAAAGTTTCCAAAGTGTTTGTAAAACTCTGCTTCTTCAAAATTATTTGCTTTGGTAAAACTGTAAACAGATTTTGGTTGCGTGTTGTGTTCTAGCACATAATCCATATAGTTGTTAATTATGTCTGAACTTGATATTGATTTCTTTTTAGTCATTATTAATTTATTAATACATCAAAAATACAATATGTTTAATTAAAATCATTAAAGATTAAACAAAATTTAACACAGTTGCTTTAACTAATGTTACGTTTTGGGCAAGAATCCTATCATAATTCCAATAATTTTGTTTTATAAGGTGTTAAATATTTACTTTTGCTCTAAACCTTATTTCTAATGGCTTCATCAAGTAAAAAACTTAGCTTCTTAGACTCATACCTTACCTTATGGATTTTTATAGCCATGGGTTTAGGTGTCGCTTTAGGCTATTTTTTCCCTCCAATAACATCTTATATAGATTCTTATAGTAGCGGAACCACTAATATTCCAATTGCTATTGGTTTAATATTAATGATGTATCCACCCTTAGCAAAGGTAGATTATGCCTTATTGCCTAAGGTTTTTAAGAATGTTAAGGTACTATCTATCTCTTTATTTTTAAATTGGATTGTTGGTCCAATTTTAATGTTTGTTTTGGCTTTAATATTTCTTCAAGACCATCCAGATTACATGGTTGGATTGATTTTAATAGGCTTAGCACGTTGTATTGCCATGGTTTTGGTTTGGAACGATTTAGCAGAAGGTAGCAGCGAATATGGTGCAGGTTTGGTGGCATTAAATAGTATTTTTCAAGTATTTGCATATAGTTTTTACGCTTGGTTATTTATTACCAAGCTTCCACCGCTTTTTGGGTTTGAAGGTGCCATTGTAGATATATCTATTGTAACGATAGCTGAAAGTGTAGCTATATATTTGGGTATTCCTTTTTTAGCTGGTTTATTAAGTAGATTTATATTAGTAAAAGCAAAAGGCGAGGAGTGGTACACCAAAAAATTCATCCCAACAATTTCACCAATTACTTTAATAGCATTGTTATTTACTATTGTCCTAATGTTTTCATTAAAAGGAGAGCTCATTGTTGAAATTCCAATGGATGTTGTAACCATAGCTATTCCGTTGCTCATTTATTTTACAATAATGTTTCTCATTGGTTTTTTTGTATCAAAAGCTATGGGGGCTTCTTACGATAAAAATGCTGCCATTTCGTTTACAGCAGCTGGAAACAATTTTGAGTTGGCTATAGCAGTCTCTATTGCAGTATTTGGATTAAATTCAGGACAAGCATTTACAGGTGTAATTGGACCTTTGGTTGAAGTTCCTGCTTTAATTTTATTGGTTAGAGTGTCTTTTTGGCTTAGAAAGAAATATTACCTAAAAGCATAGTGATTCTTATTTAAGGATTTATTAACATTTGTAAGATTTACTTATTTGTAAATTTGGTATTTAAAAATTAACACTATAATCTTAATACACATGAAAAAATTACTTTTAATAATGCTTGCGTTTACAATGTCTTATGCTGTAAATGCACAATTACAAACACCTGCGCCAAGCCCTGCATCCAAAGTAGAGCAAAAGGTTGGGTTAACAGATATTACTATTGACTATTCTAGACCAGGAGTAAAGGGTAGAAAAATATTTGGTGGGCTTGAATCTTTTGGAAAAATCTGGAGAACTGGTGCCAATGCGAGAACAAAAATAACGTTTAGTGATGATGTAACCATTGATGGGCAAACATTAGAAGCTGGTACTTATGCCATATTTACAAGACCAGGAGAAACCACATGGGATGTTTATTTTTACACAGAATATCAAGGTAATGGAGCACCACAAACTTTAGATGATTCTAAAGTTGCAGCAAAAACAACTGTAGATGTTACAGAAATTCCTTTTGTTGTAGAAACACTTACAATCGATATTAACAATATTAGAGACGACAGTGCAAACATTGATATTATATGGGAACAAACGTATGTAACGATTCCTTTTACTGTACCAACAGATGCTAAAGTATCTGCTGCTATTGATAAAATGTTGAATGGTCCTAGTGCAAATGATTATTATGCAGCTGCAGGTTATTATTTAAGTGCAGGCAAAGATCCAGCTACTGCAAAAAAATGGATAGATAAGGCTATGAGCAAGATAGAGAACCCTGCATTTTGGCAACTGCGTCAACAATCGCTTATTTACGCTGCTGCAGGTGATAAAAAAGGAGCTATAGAACTTGCTAAAAAGTCTTTAGCTGCTTCTGAAAAAGCTGGAAATGCACAGTATGTTAAAATGAATAAAGCATCAATTGCTGAATGGATGAATTAATCATTTATAGTATATAAAATTAAAAAAGCGAGCTATATGCTCGCTTTTTTTTATAACTATATTTGAGAGTTTGTTGTATTTTTAAATCAACTTGAAAAGTCGTTAAATAAGTCGCAATGAAATATATTCTTATCGCATTTGTATTCCTTACAAGTTGTGTAAGTAATGCTTCAAAGCAATTACCAACAATTACTACTAATGAATATGAAATCACTAGGGATTCTGTTAGAATAGAAACCTCTAATGGTAGCATATTCGGAATCTTATTTAGACCTATAGGTATTGATAAAAAAACGCCTGCTATTTTGTGTTTACAAGGTGGTGGCAATGTTGGGTTGTCTAATTACCTCTATGAAGCTGAGTTTTTCGCTAAACAAGGGGTTGTGGCTTTGGTGTGTGATAAATCTGGCGCTGGGTTATCAAACACTAAAAAGAGCTGGAGAGCGCAAAGTTTTGTAGATAAAACTAATGAATATTACGAATTGTTTACTTGGTTGTCTAATAAGACGTATGTCAATTCTAATAAAGTTGGAGTGCATGGCATGAGCGAAGGAGGAAGGCTAGCTCTTAATATGGCTATTAAGTTTCCTGAAGACATAGCTTTTGTTAATGCTGTATCTGGACCTATTGAATCGTATAAAAAAAACCATTTATATGCCATTAAGCATAATTTCTTGTCAAGAAACATCGATTCTGTTACTGTAAACGAAGCTGTACGTCTTTGGGATATCTATCTAGAGGAAGTTAGTTTAGGCAACATTTCAAGCGAAACTATTAAAAAAGTAAATGCCTTTAGAAAGCTTCATCCAGAAGTTAGCTATTTACCAAGTAATTCAACACGATTACCACAAAGACCATTATTACAAGATGTGCATTTTACTCAAGAAGGTAAACTAGATGGTATAACATGTCCAGTATTGTTTCAATACGGCGAATTAGATATTCTAGTAAATCCTAAAAGATCACTTTCGTTAATACCAGACAAACCTAATTTTGTAATAAAAAACTATAAAGTAACAGACCATTCCATGACTCTTAAAAATGGCGATGTGCATCCTAACTTTATACTAGATAAAAAGACATGGATTCATGGTTTTTTAGAATTATAAGATTTTAAGATTGAAAAACGTCTCTTTTTCTGAGTGAATGAATTAATATTTAGCACATTAGATAATCAAATAAACTAAGATTAAAATATTGTATGCTATATTTAGAGTCTATAACTAACCAATAAATTGTTCATGAGTAAATCAGTAGAAGCCTCAAAAAAATTAAACCTAAGTAAGAAATTTTATATCCATGCAATTATTATCACAATTCTATGCTTTACATCTTTAGTGTCTTGTAAAAAGGATCAATATGCTATGTTAGAAGAAGAACCTTTTTTATTAGGAAGAGGGTTTGGTTTTAGTTCGGCTATCATAAATGTTGCCAACATAGATAGTGCACGTCAGTATTTTTCAGAAAAGCTTGGATTCTCATTAGGTAGATCCAAAGAAGCAGAAAAAGGCAATATCAAAGGAACACTTACTAGTAGATTAGGGTTTCCAGATATGTCGTCTATTGAATTATTGTCAGTTATTGACTCTATTCCTGTTACTGGAAAAGACTCTGTATTGCATCAGTTTTTAAGACAAAAATCTGGTGTTAGGATGTACACCTTTTCAAGCTCGTCTATAGATAGTACTTATTCATGGCTTACTTCAAGAGGTTTTGAAATGGATTCCATTGATACCTATAGAACATTAAATGAATCACCAAATAAAGAAGCTTGGGATGACGAGTATTTTGAGCTATTAAATTTGGGCTTTAAAGATATACAGAAGCAAGAATATCTTCCGCAATTTTCAAAGATGCCTGATTTTCCTTATGAACGAATGAACGAATGGAACAGCTTTTATAATATGCAAAGAGGCTTTTTAAAACACCCAAATGGAGCTCTTGGTTTAGTTGCAATAAAATTACAGGTTCAAGATATGGACGCTGCGCGTAACGAGTTCTTACAAATGGGATTAGAAGAATTAAAGGATTCATTGCACCAAGATAACGTAAGGTTTAAAATTAAAAGAAATCAAGAAATACAATTAATTGCAGCACCATCAAATAAAAGTGAGCAATCTGACTCAGCAAGCAAGGAAAATGCGAGAGTGTTCAGTATGCTTTTTGAGGTTAAAAATATTGATGAAACCTATGCTTTTCTAAAAGAAAACTTACCAGAAGAGGCTTTGCAATGGGATGCTGCTTTAAAGCAGTTAACAGTTTTAAAAGATTATGCTTATGGCTTGCAGTTGGAATTCAAACAAGAATCTGAGATTCAGGCACTAATGGTACAGAAAGTTCAAATAAATTACGGAGCGAAACTAGACAGCGTTGCACGACATAATGCTAATGCCATGTATAAGCAATATTGTGCTTTATGCCACGGAAAGGACAGGGAAGGGTATGCTGCAGATTATGCACCTTCATTACGCTCTAAATCTTTATTAGGATCATCAAAAAGCAATAATTTTATAAGGTACACGATTCAATTTGGTAGAGGAGAATCTGCAATGGCTGGATATTACGACCAGTTAGGAGGACCACTAACACTCATAGAAATAGAATTACTCATAAAATGGCTTGAAGAGGAAGCTGGTATCGAAAAGCCTATTGAGCTTTCTCGAGAACCCGTAGTTGGTGATGTAGCATTAGGAAAAGAAGTTTACCAAACGCAATGCGCCGTTTGCCATGGAAATGAAGGAGAAGGTATTACTGCACCAGCTTTAGGAAATCCCATGCTTTTGGCTACGGCAACCGATGATTTTTTACGCTATGCTATTAAAGAAGGAAGAGATGGCACACCAATGGTGGCTTTTAAAGATTCCCTCAGTGAAAAGGAAATAGATGGTGTTACTACTTTTTTAAGGAGTAGGGCTTCGGGCTGGAATGTACCAAAAACCGATTCTATTAAAATACCAACACCAGAAAACTATATTTTAAACCCAAATGGTT
The DNA here is from genome assembly GCA_023015825.1 of Flavobacteriaceae bacterium S0862. Classification (GTDB taxonomy): domain Bacteria; phylum Bacteroidota; class Bacteroidia; order Flavobacteriales; family Flavobacteriaceae; genus Pontimicrobium. Next base: position 708,839 of record JALKAW010000001.1, read on the forward strand.
CTCAGCCTAAATTTAAGTTGAGAGAAGGGCGCTATGTATCAGCTAAGCAATTAAACCAAGCCATAGAAGATAGTACTAGATTGGTAATATTGGATGCTCGATCACAGGTTGCGTGGAGGCAAACACATATTCCTGGGTCTATTCCAGTACCTTACTATGAAGACCCTGAGGAGTTTATAAAACATATTCCTAAAGAAAACACCATGATAGTAGCCTATTGCGCTTGCCCTCATGCGGCATCAGGAAAGGTAGTTAGCAAATTGAATAAACTAGGCTATAACAATACAGCCATTTTAGATGAAGGTTTTTAATTTGGGCACAGTTAGGGTATCCAGTAAAACATGGTCACTAAAACATAAAAAAATCGAGCTTATAAAGCTCGATTTTTTTCTTTAGTAACTTTAAAGTATAACTGCTGGTGAAGTATTGATTCTTAAAGTTAAATCAGTAAATATTCTAAATTTCCCTTGAGTTATTTCCTTTTTACTAACTTTAATCCAAACACAGTAAACCTAAGTAAACAAATAACGCACAAGTTGTGCGAGTAGCATCAAAAAAATGAAAAAAACAGACGAGCAGTTAGGAATGAATAAAGGTATTGCTCGAAGAGATTTCATACAAGCAACAGCCTTAACTTCTTTAAGTTTAATGCTTCCAACATCATGCCTTTTTACCACTAACGAAAATGAGTTGCCTATAAATCACTATCCTCCATTAAAAACGGGTATGCGTGGTTCACATGACGGTTCTTATGAAACAGCACATGCTTTGGCTCGCGAAGGTATTAAATTCGGTAACCCTATTGATTCAAGTGAATATTATGATCTTGTTATTGTAGGGGCGGGTATTAGTGGTTTAACTGCTGCATATGAATATCGTAAAAAGTTTGGGGTTAATTCAAAAATTCTCATTCTCGATAACCACGATGATTTTGGTGGACATGCTAAACGAAATGAGTTCAATCAGTCACCAAGTACTCGTTTATCATGGGGTGGTACCATGAATTTAGAGTACAACTCCTTTAGTAAATCTGTTCTTGATTTTTTAACTGAATTAGGAATTGATGTCAATAGTTTGCATAAAAGACTTGAGTTTAATTACGGAAACGATAAACCTGCAATTTGGTTTGATGAAGATACTTTTGGTAAGAATGTGCTTATTCCTGGATTTTCTGTTTATAGTAGAAATGAAAATGTGCTCGATCAAATAGATAAATTCCCACTTAGTGAGCAAGGTATTAAAGCTTTGAAAGAGTTTTATAGGAAAGACAATAATGTGCTTGAAGATCTCTCGGAAAAAGAAATTGAAAAGGTGTTATACAAAACAAGTTATACTGATTTTTTAGAGAAGTATTGTATGCTACCCAAAGAAATTATAGAAATATTTATTAAATCTACAGACGGCTATTGGGGAGTTCAACCTCACAGTTTATCAGTAGCTGAAGCCATAAGTGCTTGGCTTCCAGGGAGTCATCGATTGGGTGAGTCAGCATCAAAAGTAGTAGGCAATGAAGAATCTGAAGAAGTAGCTATGTTTCCAGATGGTAACGCTACTATTGCTCGCCTTTTAGTATGTTCTTTAATACCTGATTGCTGTCCTGAAGCAAATGCGAAAACCATAGCCATGGCTAAGCTTGATTATTCAAAGCTAGATTTGCCTAAAAATTCAACTAATATTCGACTATCATCTACGGTTGTAAATGTGAAAAATGAAGATAATAATGTAGCCGTTACCTATGTTCGAAATGGAAAAACAATTCGCGTACGATCTAGACATAGTATTTTAGCTTGTTATCATTCAATTATTCCTCATATTTGCCCTGAACTACCATCTTATCAGAAAAAAGCACAACAATATCAAGTAAAACACCCTATGCTTGTTACAAATGTACTTGTAAAAAATAGTAAAGCACTTGATAAACTTGGCATTTCTGGTGCTTACTGTCCTGGACGAATGCACGCCAAAGTATTTATGACTAAAGGAGTTAATACAGTAGGATATCAACCTAATTACGAAAAAGATGAGGCTATACCTTTGATGTTTTGGGGTATGATGGAACCACCTACAAGAGATGTTCATATTCACAATCAGCTTAAGGGAGCAAGGATCAACCTTTTGCAAATGAAATTCGAAGACTTTGAAAGAGAGGTAAGAACAGTTCTCGATGGTTTATTGGGGCCAGCTGGGTTTAATGTAACTGAAGATATTTTGGCCATAACCGTAAATAGATGGCCTCATGGTTATTCTTATGGTTACCTAGACCTTTGGGATGAAAAATATAGAGCTGGGGAAGCTCCTCATGAAATAGCGCGACAACCAATAGGGAATATAAGTATTGCTAATTGCGATGCTGCTGCTTCAGCATACAGTCAGTCGGCTATAGAAGAAGCTTTTAGAGCTGTAAATGAGTTAAAATAAAACTGTGCTAAATTATTAACCTAAATTTTCTAATTTTTTCTCTTGAGTATTTCTACTAATAGATTGTAGTAATATTGCAATAACCATCACAATCACACAGCCTACAAAATTCAACCATAAAAATGGCAGATTAATAAATTCGTATTCGTTTAGTAAAAATAATCCTATCACTAAGACTTGCGTAATTAATGCTGCGGTAAACACTGCATTTCCTTTTACCCATCTCACAAAAAATGCGAGTAAAAAGATACCTAAGACGTTTCCGTAGAAAATAGACCCAATAATGTTTACTAGTTGTATTAAATTTTCGGCGAGGTTTGCAACACAGGCGATACCAATGGCTAAAATACCCCAACCTAAGGTAAATAGTTTTGAGGCTTTTACCATTTCTTTTTCAGAATGCTTACCAGTATTTCGTTTGTATAAATCGATAGTTGTGGTAGACGCCAAGGCATTTAATTCGCTTGAGGTGCTTGACATAGCTGCGCTTAAAATAACAGCTAATAACAAGCCTATTAAGCCTCTTGGTAAGTTGTTTAATATAAAGTTGATAAACACATAATCTTTATCGTTCTTTTCTACTTTTACTTGTTGTGCATCTGCTGCTTTTTCAATTAAAATTCTCGCTTCGCTTCTTAGTCCTTCATAAGCATTGTTTGCTTCAGCTATTTTGTTAGTTGTAGCTTCATTATTGTTATTAATAAAGTCGGCAATATAGGTTTGTTTATCATTAAAAATAGCGGCTTGTTGTGCTTGTAATGCTTTGTATTCATCGGCATATTCCGAGTTTAAAACTGTTTTGGTAGCATCTGGATTAAAATTTAAAGGTGCTGCATTAAACTGATAAAACACAAATACCATCACACCAACTAATAAAATAAAGAATTGCATTGGTACTTTTAGTAAGCCATTAAACAATAAGCCTAATTGCATTTCTTTAACCGATTTTCCACTTAAATAACGCTGTACCTGACTTTGGTCTGTTCCAAAATAGGAGAGCATTAAAAACGTACCACCAATAATACCACTCCAAAATGTGTAGCGATTATTTAAGTCGAATGAGAAATCTAATACTTCCATTTTTCCATTAGCTCCAGCGATTTCTAATGCATTGGAGAATGTTATGTCTGCAGGAAGTTTACTTACAATAATGATAAAAGCAACGATCATACCTGTGAAAATCACTACCATTTGGTGTTTTTGAGTCACGCTTACTGCTTTGGTGCCTCCAGACACTGTATAGATAATTACAAGGATTCCGATGATGATATTTAGTAATACCAAATTCCAGCCAAGTACTACAGATAATATAATTGAAGGCGCAAAAATGGTAATTCCAGCTGCAAGTCCACGTTGTACTAAAAAAAGTATTGCTGTTAAGGTTCTCGTCTTTAAATCGAACCGATTTTCTAAAAACTCGTATGCTGTATATACATTTAATCGATGGTACAAAGGAATAAATACCATACAAATAACAATCATAGCAATTGGTAGACCAAAGTAAAATTGTACAAAGCCCATTCCATCATTAAATGCTTGTCCTGGTGTAGAGAGGAAGGTAATAGCACTAGCTTGAGTTGCCATGACAGATAAGCCAATAGTCCACCATTTTGAGGTGCTTCCTCCTTTTAAATAATCTTTAACATCTCTATTTTTTCTGGTTATCCAAGTACCATAAGCAACAATGGTAACTAGTGTAAATATTAAGATAGTCCAGTCTAAGGTTTCTAATTTTGTAAAATGATTCATACTACGACAGTGACTGAGTTATGATATAAAAAAGAATAATATAAATGGCATTAGCCACTAAAACCAGTGTGTACCAGTTTTTCCATTTTGCTTTTTGGTATGAATGATTTTCCATATTAGTCAGTTAGTTTTTTGTTTAAATTGATATTATCCTTTCCAATAGATAGCATATTTGAAAAAAGTCTATAGGCTCCAGAAACGCCTGCAGGAAACTCTCTAAAAAAGCTTAATCCTGTATAAATATAATGACCTTTACCGTGTTTAGCTACTAGTAAACTGCCATCTTTTGGTGTTTCTCCTTTGTCGTTTATAGAAATAAGAGGTGTAAACTCTTTACTCCACTCATCTGGGAAATAAAGTCCTCGTTCTTGAGTCCAACCATCAAAATCTTTTGACGTGATTTTATTCGGGAAATTTAGAAGTTCGTGGTCTGGATTTAATATTCTTACTTCAGCGTTTTCATCGGTAACTCTATCGCGTGATAATTTTAAATCGAAAGGCGCAATGTTATCTACCTTAACACCTCTACTAGTATTGTATTGTACAATCATATTGCCACCTTGTTCTACAAAGTCTAACAAAATATCTTGCTTAAATTTTAGTTCATCCACAATGTTATAAGCCCTAATCCCAACAACGACAGCATCAAAGCGTGCTAAATTTTCAGCAGTAATATCTTCTGGCTTGACTTTGATAACATTGTAGCCTATTTGTTGTAAGCTTTCAGGAACGACATCTCCAGCACCTTCAATATAAGCAATGTTTTCACCACGTTTTTGAATATCTAAGCGAACAATTTTACTTTCACTTGGCAATAAAACCGTTTGAAACGGAATGTGGTTATAATCAATTTCAACAATTTCTTTTGAATAGGTTTTTCCATTAACAGTCACTTTTGGCACTAGCGTTCCTTCACTTTGGAATTTTGGAGGAATCACTGTAAACACTAGGGTTTGAGTGTCTCCTTTATTTTCTATCGTTACTTTTTGCTGCTGTGGATATACATTCCAATCGGTTGGATGTTCAAGGGTAATGGAGCCTTCTATATTATCTCTACCAGCTTTTACAACTACTTGTATTTCTTTTTGTTTGTCGTTTTCGAAAATGACTACTTTATTGCTAATGCTTGCAGATACTTCTGGAATAATTTCAAAAGGTCTATATAGTTCACCTTTATCTGGTTTTGAATAGCGATACACCACGTCTTTTGTAATTGTGATTGGAGTATTATTTATGGATAGATTGAAATTGACCGTTAACCCTCTAGGTGTTTCAGGTTTACCAATTAAGGTCTGATCATCGACCTTATACATTCCTAAAGTTCCTTTTTCTTCAAGCCAATAAGGCGTGGTTGTTTTTATGCTTCTAGGTAAGGTAATTTCTTGTTTAAAAGTTTCCTTTTTGTTAGGTGATAATGTTAGATTTTTTTCAACTAAATTGCTTTTGGAAGATACTTTGTAGGATACCAAATTTAGAGCAGCATTACTTCGGTTTAAAGTTTCAAAATTTAATGTAATATCACTTCCAGTACTTGTGGTAGGTGTGCTGGCCGATACTTCTAAATACAAGCCTAAACACGATTCAATAATATTTTTTAACTCCTTGGTTTTTATATCCTTCCAATGCTTGTCTTCAATTTTTTGTAGAAGTTGATATGCGCTTACTAAATCGTTTAAATGCACCGAAGGATCTCTAAAATTAAAGTTTTTTTCTACTTTATTTAAAATATCTCCAATGGCTTTTCCGCCTTTAACACGATTCCATGACACATCGATACCTGAAAAGATATTGTCTTTATCTTCTGGGAAATTCCCTTTTAAAAACTCTATATATTCATCCTGTGACCCACGAGTAGTTAAACGACCAAATCCTTGACATAAATGTTGATTACTTGCCAGTGACGCAACTTCGTTATTAGACAATCCCTTGTGCGGATAAAAAACGCCTACATCAAAATTTAACATGTTGCTTTTGTCTACTTTTTTAAAGTTTTCTTCACTGCCAAAGCGCCACCAAGACAAATTATAGAACAATCTTTTTGGTTGCCATGTATCTACAAATTGCAATTGGTTTGGATAGCTGTTTTTATCGCCAACCAAATCGAAAGCCTCCATGCTTAACATTGCAGATCCTGTGTGGTGTCCGTGAGTGGTTCCTGGTGTTCTATGGTCAAAACGGTTTATAATGACGTCTGGTTTAAATTGGCGTATAGCCCAAATAACATCACCTAATACTTTTTCTTTATCCCAAATTGCAAAGGTTTCGTCAGGATGTTTGGAATATCCAAAATCATTTGCTCTTGTAAAACGTTGCTCACCACCATCTACACGTCGTGCAGCTAATAATTCTTGCGTACGAATAACGCCTAACAATTCCCTAATTTCTGGACCAATTAAGTTTTGGCCACCATCCCCACGAGTCACAGATAGATAAGCTGTTCTAGCCTTAACATGATTGGACATGTAAGAGATAAGACGTGTATTCTCATCGTCAGGATGGGCAGCAACATATAACACAGACCCTAAAACGTTTAGTTTTTGAACCGCTTCATAAATCTCAGAAGTACTTGGTTTTTTAGGCTGTTGTCCGTAAGTAATTATGGCAGAAAAAAGAGCAAAGACTATTGCTAATTTGAACTTTTGCATGGTTATTTTGATTTGCTAAAATCAAATATATAAAAGAAACTAGGCGCAAAGCTTGGTTTTAATCTTTCTTTAACGGTTAGAGCCACTTTTTTCGTTTAAAGTAGAAAATCATGCCAATAAAAAGAACAATCATAATTCCCCATAAAACGAAATACCCATATTTATAGCTTAGTTCTGGAATATTCTCGAAATTCATTCCATAAATTCCCGCAATAAAAGTTAGGGGAATAAATATAGTGGCAATGATAGTAAGTACTTTCATGACTTCATTCATTTTATTGCTAATGGTAGTCATGTACATGTCCATAAGTCCCCAAATCATTTCTCTATAAATATCAATATTTTCGGATAATTGAATAATATGGTCGTAAATATCACGAAAGAAATGAATCGTTTTTTTATGTATGAGTTTGTGTTCAATTTTTTCAATGCGATTAATAATTTCTCGTAAAGGAAAAATGGCTTTTCTCACTCTTAAAACCTCACGTTTAAGGGCTTGTATTTCGGTAGTAATTTCTTCTTTTGGCTGGTCACTAAATAGATGATCTTCTAATTCTTCAATTTTATTCCCCATTGTTTCAATGATAGCATAATAATGATCTACTACCGAATCAATGAGTGTATATAACAAGTAATCTGCTCCTAAATTACGAATACGCCCTTTTTTGGTTCTTATTCTATCTCTCACTGAATCAAATACATCGCCTTCTGCTTCTTGGAATGATAAAACATAATTTGAACCTAAAACAAAGCTTACTTGTTCTGAAACAATACTTTCATTTTTATCATAATACAGCATTTTTACAACAACGAATAAATAATTTTCATACTCGTCTATTTTTGGTCGTTGTGAGGTATTTACTATATCTTCAAGTGTTAAAGGATGAATGTCGTAATTGACACCAATTTTCTCAATTTCATTAGTATTATTAAGGCCATTTATATTAATCCAAGTTATAGAGTCGGTTAATTTATAATGAGCAACATCTTCTATGTTTTTTAACTCTTTTTCTTCTACATAGTCTGTAGTGTAATCAAAAGAATCTATGAATAGTTTACTCGATTTGCTTCCAGTATAAATTAGAGCTCCAGGAATTTGCCCTAATTGCTTCTTATATTTTGTGGTTCTTTTTTTTGCCATAGGATTACTAAGGTTATAAATATACTATTTATATGGCATCACTGTCATCATCAATGGCATCTTTCTTAACTAAAGTCACAGCTTTTTGTAGAATTAAATTGTTTGGATAGGTCACTAAATCGCCATTATCCATTCTAAGGTGTAATTGAAAAGCCCTAATATCTTCAATAATGGCTTCTATTGGAAAATCTTTATCGTGTATTTGAATTTTATCACCAACTTTATATGGAAACGAAAAAAACATGATAACTCCTGAGGTGATATTACTTAAAATAGACCAAATAGCGAAGAGTGCAATACCAATTACTGCAAATACCGAAGAAAACACTAATGATAAATCTTCAGGTTCTGCACCAAAAATAATGGCTTCAATAAGTAAAACTACTAACAATAATGTAACCGTTACATATCTGTTTATAAGATTGATACGCGCATCATTAATACTGCTTTTTCGACCTATTTTTCTAACAATGGTTTGAATAATAAACCTAAGCGCTAAGAATATTATAAATACGATTAAGGTTTCAATTAATTCGGTTTTATATGTTGTAAAGAAATTGTTCATTTTATAGTGTTTGTACAAAGATAAAAAGTTAGGTTTACAAACAGCTATTTAAGTTTAAGAGAATCTCTTAAAACAGCATCTTTGTTACTATTTTTACTCCAATAAGGCGATTTAATAGTTTCTAATTTGGTTGCTTTTGTTGTAAGCCTTTCTGGACCACTTTTAAATGATTCGCTCCAGCTTAATATTTCAAAAGGAAATTCTTCATTAAAATTAATGATTAAGGTTCTATCTAATTCAGGATACTCAATAGTATAAGAAGTTGCAGTAAGAGCTGCACTTGCTTGATAAGGTCTTAACTCAACGTGTTTTAAGCTAATAAATTCAAATGAAGGAATTATTTGTAAGTCTCCAGTTGGGAGCTGTTTAGGATTTATTCGAAGTTGTGTCCAAAGCTCATTTTCTAAAAGGGCTTTTTCTAATTGACTATTTTGGTCGGCTTCACCTTGAAAATACGAATGCGAATTAATTTCAAACTTAGTCCTATTGTTAAGCTGTACATAGGTTTGTCCACACCATTCTTGTACTGAGCTAGATAATTTAATAGCGTGTTCTTCAGTTGAAAGTGGGTAGAAGGTACTTTGCATAATGTAATATGGATAAATTCCTGTATTAAAGTTTTTAGTGGTATTGAGTTTTAAAACTGATATATTTTCTGGGCTTTGAGTATCTGCTTTTACTTGTTCTTCAGGAAGAAAATCTTCGGTTACGAATATTAAAACGGCATGTCCTTCTCTAATTTCACCATAGCGAGCTTGTTGCAGTTTGTAAGATGTTATTTCTGCTTCACCAGAATACCAATAATCTTTAAATTCTTGACTGAGAGTTCTATAGTTTACAATGGAATCTGCTACTTTGCTTTCATTTATTGTATCGTTATTTTTACATGAAAGGCCTAAAATAAGAAGTGCTACTATTAGAAATATAGGGTGATTTTGAATTTTTTTCATGTTAATTATTTGCGTTCTACAATATCATTGAGTGTTTTATACACCTTATGCACAGGTAACCCCATAACATTAAAATAGGAGCCTTCTAAATAGGTGACACCAATTTGCCCAATCCATTCTTGTATGCCATAAGCACCTGCTTTATCCATTGGTGGAAAATTATTGATGTAATACCATATCTCATCATCAGTCAGCTCTTTAAAAGTGACTTTGGTGATGTCATGGATTGTTTTTTCAGAAGTTGTAGTTTTAAAGCATACAGATGTAATAACTTCGTGAGTATGACCACTTAGCGAGCGCAACATTTTAAAAGCTTCGTCGTTATCTCTTGGCTTCCCAAGAGCTTCGTCGTTGTGCCAAACTATGGTGTCGCTGGTGATAAGGACATCGTTTGGTTGTAGTTCTTTTTCAAAAGGCAAGGATTTAAGCTGTGCTAGATAGTTGCTAATTTCAAAGTGGCGTAAACGGTTTGGATATTCTTCTTTTACTGGTTTTAAAATAATATTAAATTCTAAACCTAGGTTTTTAAAAAACTCCTGACGCCTCGGAGAGCCTGATGCTAAAATAATTCGATAATCTTTAAGTTTTTCGTTGAGCATTAATTAATTACGAATGGATATAGTAACAAAGATAATACACCAAACAACATAATTACTTTTAAAACATTAGATAAATGTTGATAATCCTTTTTTTGTTCTGCCGAAAAGACCTTGATAGTAAAATAGAGCATTGGGCCAACTACGAATATTAGAAAGTAAATAACAGCCAACATGTTATTGTACAATTGTGAAACAATATAATTTACAACTGCTAATAAAGGAATAAAAGAAAACGCAAAAACAATCATGGTTGTTCTATCTCTTCCAATAAGTATTGGTAGCGTTTTCATTTGTGCTTTATAGTCACCATTAACATCTTCAATGTCTTTAATTATTTCACGAAGAAGGTTAATCATAAAAGCAAAAACAGCATAGGTGAAAGCAATTTTAAAAATATCTATATACAGTTCTCTTTTAGAGCTAGTTATCGAAGGTATTAAATCAAAAACAGGAACGATTAAAATGCTTAATCCAACCAAAGCAGACACAAGAATATTTCCTAGTAGTAGAGTCTGTTTTAAATACGATGTATAAATGTAAAGTAGAGCTGAAATTAATACAAAAATAACAGCAAAACCACTTCTTCCAATAGCATTAGACAAATAAAAGCCTAAACCAACACCAAGAATATTTAAAGCAATAAATAAGTTTAAAGCCTTTTTTTCTGAGAGTGTTTTATTTACAATTACCTTTTCTGGTTTGTTTACCAAATCGGTTTCAATGTCGAAGATGTCATTAATAATGTTTCCAGCTGCTGCAATAAGTACTGTTGCTAATACAAGTAAAGTAAATTGGAGGTTATCTAATGTAAGTTGAATATTATACGACTCAAACAATGCATATTTAATTAGAACTTGAACCAATAAGATTAGCAACAGATTTTTCCAGCGGATGAGGTTTAAGATGTTACGCATTAAGTAGTTTGAAGTTAAGTGTATTACATGAAAGCTGAGTACTTTGACTAAATACTGAACACTGCAACTGGATACTAATCATACTTCGCATCAAAATTAGCATCCCACTTGCCTTGAACTTTTAGTACTTGTTCAATCACATCCCGAACAGCACCTTTGCCACCATCTTTATGTGATACATAACTAGATATTTCTTTTATTTCAGGCACTGCATCTTGAGGGCAACAAGGTAAACCAGCTAACTTCATTGTTGGGTAGTCAGGAATATCGTCTCCCATATAAAGCACATTCTCTAATTTTATGTCGTAGATATGTAAAAACTCGTTCATTTGGTCAATTTTATTGTGCGCTCCTAAGTAGATGTTATTGACTCCTAGTCCTTTTAAACGCAAACGCACACCTTCATTTGACCCTCCAGAAATTACACATATATTGTAGCCTTGGTCAACAGCTGTTTTAATGGCATACCCATCTTTAATATTCATTCTCCTTAGCATTTCACCTTTAGTAGTTATGGTAACCATGCCATCGGTAAGTACACCATCTACATCAAAAATAAAGGTGGTTATGTTGTTTAGATACTCTTTATAACTTTTTCCCATGGGTTAGTTTTATCGCTTTTGTTAGTAACTCATAAATGTCTTTATGAATGTCTTTATCTAAGGTTCTTAAATGTTTTTTAATCGTTTTTTTATCACCACGTTTTGCAGGACCTGTTTGGGCCATGTAAGGTGAGAGCGTTTCAATTTTACGAGCTGTTTCCTTAATTAATGGTTTTAGAATATTAAAATCTACACTTTTAGACTCTGTAATTTCATGCCCTACACGATAAAGTTGATTCACAAAATTATTTACAAATACCGCAGCTAAATGTAACGCAGCTCGTTGGTCGGAATTTACCCTGTAATGCTTGCAACCTACAGCTTCAGAAATCTCATTTAGGATTTGTAAATCTTTCTTATTCTCTATTTCAATACAAATAGGGACTTCGGCAAAATCGATATCAGCAGCTTTTGTAAAGCTCTGTAAGGGATAAAAGACTCCGCGTCTATTTTTTTTATCTAAATCGTGTAAACTAACACTTCCAGAAGTGTGAACAACTAATTTATCTGTAAAAGGTAATTGAGAAGATAGTGTTCCAATAACATCATCACTTACTGAAATAATGTAAACATCAGCTTGTTTTAAATCATCAATATTTTTGGTAATGCTCACCTCATTTTTGTAAGATTGAATAGCCTTTATATTCCTATTGTACCATTGAATAACAGAAGTGTCCTCAGCTTTTTTTAAAGCTTTGTATAGATGTGTCGCCACATTGCCTGCGCCAATTATAACTATAGATAACATACCGCTAAAATAGATAAGTAAAATATGATTTAAAAGTTTGTTGAACTATCTTTGTAAACAATGGGAAAGAAAGATATTAAAACTCGCGATGATATTTTTAAACTAGTGTCAACATTTTACGCAAAAGTAAGGCTTAATGAAATCTTAGCACCTTTTTTTGATAGAATAGACGATTGGGAGGAACATTTCGAGCGATTAACTAACTTTTGGGAATCTAGTTTGTTTTTAAAAACAAAATATTTAGGCGACCCTTTGGTAGCTCATGCAAAGGCAGATAGAGAACATGGTAATAAAATATCCGAATTACATTTTGGTGTTTGGTTGAATTTATGGTTTGAAACTATTGAAGAACTTTTTGAAGGCGAAACTGCCGAAAACGCCAAAAGACGCGCAAGAAAAATGGGAACCTTTTTATATATGCAAATTTTTAAGGCTAGGCAAAACAGCTAAAATTCTATGGCTGTTAAATATCACCTATTCTTTATCCTTTACAAAGAAAAACACTAAATTTGCACGACTTTAAAAAGACGATTTCCGTTATGTTAAAAAAACTCTCCAACATACTCTTCTCTACAAGACTTACAGCAGTTTTATTTATAGCTTTTGCCGTTGCAATGATAATAGGAACTTTTATGGATGCAGGACAAGAAACCTCGCCAACTCCATATTCCAGAACACTTATTTACAATGCTTGGTGGTTTGAGACCATTATGGCATTATTTACTATAAATTTTATAGGAAATATTTTTAGATATCGCTTATTAAGAAAAGAAAAATGGGCAACACTAACCTTGCACTTGGCTTTTATCTTCATTTTTATTGGAGCATTCATCACTAGGTATGTAAGCTTTGAAGGAATGATGGCAATTCGTGAAGGGGCTACAGAAAATACGTTTCTTTCTCAAAAAACATATTTAACCGTTTATATGGACGGTGACTATGTTGTAGATGGTAAACAACAGCGACGTATACAGCAATATGAAACTGATTTCTCTCATAGACTCAGCAATAAATTTGTTAAAAATACTGATTATAACGGTCAACCAGTAACTATTGAGCTTGAAGAATTTATTCAAAGTGCCGAAGAAGATATTGTTCCAGACGACTCTGGAGAAAACTATTTAAAAATGGTTGAAGCTGGTATGGGAGGCTCTCATAACCACTTTTTAAAGGAAGGTCAAGTGCAAAGCATTCATAACGTGTTATTTGCACTTAACAAACCTACAGATGGTGCAGTAAATATCACACATACAGATAGTACGTTAACCATCGAGTCACCTTATGAAGGCGAATACCTAACCATGGCAACACAAGCTAAAGGTAAATTAGTAAAAGATAGTATTCAACCTTTAGTGTTACGTTCAAGATATATTATAGGCAATCAAACATTGGTATTCCCAAAACCAGTTGTAAAAGGTGTGTTTGATGTTGTTAAAAAATCAGAGATATTAAGGAATGATGAAGATGGTTTAGTTTTAAAAATTACTGCTAATGATGAAACCCAGACTGTAAAATTATTAGGAGGTAAAGGTACCAACAACGCTTTTAAACAAGTAACAATTGGAGGCTTAGATTTTGCTTTAAAATATGGGTCAAAAGTTTTGGAATTACCTTTTAGCATTAAGCTTAATGACTTTATAGCAAAGCGTTACCCTGGTACTGAAAATAGATACTCAGCATTTGAAAGTAAAGTAACTGTTTTAGATGAACAAGAAGGTGATTTCGATTTTCATATTTACATGAATAACATTTTAAACCACAGAGGTTATCGCTTTTTTCAATCATCCTTTGACCCTGATGAGAAAGGTACAATTCTATCTGTCAATCACGATTTTTGGGGAACTAGTATCACCTATTTAGGTTACTTTTTATTATATTTTGGGTTGATGGCTATATTGTTTGCTAAGCATACACGCTTTGATGATTTGCGCAAAAATCTCGGAAAAATAAAAGCTAAAAAGGCAGCCATGTGTATTGCTTTATTTTTAGCAACCACTTTTGGGCTTAATGCGCAAGAGACTCATGCAGCCGACGATGGTCATGATCATTCTATACTTGCTAAAGTTCAAGTAGACTCCATTTTAAGAGCGAACATTTCACCAAAAAGTGAAGCTGATAAGTTTGGACGTTTGGTCATTCAGGATTTGGATGGACGTATGAAACCAGTAAACACGTATGCATCAGAGTTATTGCGTAAGTTGAGTAAGCACGATACGTATGAGGAATTTGATGCAAATCAGGCATTTTTATCAATGCAGGAAAGTCCATTGCTATGGTATAATGTGCCAATTATTTATTTAAAACTTAAAAAGGCTGATACTATTAGGAGTATTATTGGCTTAGATAAATCAGAAAAGTATGCTACTTTAGCACACTTTTTTACAGAACAAGGGAACTACAGACTTAGTGATTATTTACAAGAGGCGTATAGTTCTCAAGTACCTACAGCTATTCATAAAGAGTTTAGAGAAACAGATCAGCGAGTTAATTTGTTGTATAACACTTTAAGTGGGAAAGGATTTAGAATTTTTCCAATTCCAGAAGACCTAAACAATAAATGGATATCATCTCCAGATTATAGAGAACAAAAACTTCAACTTGAAGATTCGTTATATGGCAATTTTATAAATACAGGTTTTAAAGCGTATTTATATATGCTTAATGAAGGTAAAAAAACAGGTGATTTCGCCGAAAGTGATAAATTATTGGCAGCTATAAAAAAGACGCAGCAAAAATACGGTGCCGAGGTTATGATTAGTGATAAAAAGATAAATGCTGAGATTACTTATAACAAATACGATATTTTCAAAAACCTGTTTAGTTGGTATATGTACGCAGGTACACTTATGTTTATTCTTCTAATAGTGCAGATATTTAAAGATAAAAGTAAAGGCATTAACCTTGCAGTTACTATTTTTAAATACATCATTGTTGCATTATTTGTTTTGCATACTGCTGGACTCATTATGAGATGGTATATTTCTGGTCATGCACCTTGGAGTGATGCTTACGAATCTATGATATATGTAGCCTGGGCTACCATGTTATTTGGTTTGCTCTTTGGAAAGAAAAGCGATATCACAATGGCTTCCACAGCATTTGTTACTGCAATGATATTAATGATTGCGCATTGGAACTGGATGGATCCTTCAATTGCTAATCTACAACCTGTTCTTGATAGTTATTGGTTAATGATTCATGTAGCTGTTATTGTTGGTAGTTATGGGCCATTTACACTAGGAATGATTTTAGGATTGGTATCATTATTACTAATGATTCTTACTAATGAAGACAATAAAGCAAAAATGAGCCTTAACATTAAAGAGTTAACCATCGTTAACGAAATGGCATTAACAGTTGGTTTGGTTATGTTAGCCATTGGTAACTTTCTTGGTGGTATGTGGGCAAATGAAAGTTGGGGACGTTATTGGGGTTGGGACCCTAAAGAAACTTGGGCACTTATTAGTATTATGGTTTACGCCTTTGTAATTCACATGCGTTTAGTACCAGGATTAAGAGGTCGTTTTGGTTTTAATTTGGCTTCAATTCTTGCATTTTCAAGTATTATCTTCACGTATTTTGGAGTTAATTTTTATTTAGCAGGGTTACATTCGTATCAATCAGGTCAACAATTAGATAGTATAAATACTATTGCCATAGTGTTTGCTATTATAGCAATAATTGCTTTTCTAGCGTATAGAAAATATGCTAAGTTTTATAAAAAATAGTAATTTATCGTATACCACAATTTTTGATGACTAAATTTTAGTAACTTAGAAATCAAAATTTAGAATATGAATTTCTTAAAAAAACTTGGTTTGGCCAATGCAATGATGCTTTTGTTGTGTGCGGCTATAATTATTGTTGCTGAATATCTATTTCTCTCAGGTGAACAATTACATGGTATATTTATTGGTTTATGGGCTCCAATGCTTCTAGGATTATTAATATTATTTAAAATGGTCAATAATGGAAGCAAATAATATAGTATTATATTTTTCGGTCATTGTTGCTGTATTAGTAGCTATTTGGGCAATTGTAATAATTAGGGCTTATGATAAAATTGGAAAGGATTAAAATATTATTACTTTCATGTTTGGCTTTTTTTGGCTGTAAAAACTATGAAAGCCTTGAAGAAGTTAAGATTAACACATCTCAAGGTATGTCTTTGTTAAACACACCTTTAATTAGTAAGCAAGTAGATGTTTCCAGAGATTCTCTCAGAATAATTAATTATTTGGATGCTTTAGATGGTTATGAAAACAACAATAAATTAGCAGATAATATAATCTGGCTAGGTAGAAGGATTGCCTATTTAGGAGATTATAAGCGAGCTATTGAAATTTATACTCAAGGTATTAATGAATTTCCCAGTGATGCAAGATTTTCAAGACACAGAGGGCATAGATACATAAGTACACGGCAATTTAATAATGCTATCGCCGATTTTGAAAATGCAGTATTGCTTATTAAAGATACCGAAGATGTTATAGAACCAGATGGTGTTCCAAATAGACTCAATCAACCTGTATCAAGCCTTCATAATAATATTTATTACCATTTAGGGTTAGCATATTATTTAAAAAATGACCTTAAAAATGCATTAAAATATTTTACTGAATGCTTAGAGGTTTCTAAGAATAACGACATGCAAGTTGCAACAAGACATTGGTTGTATATGATATTGCAACGAATGAATATGAAAGATGAAGCAGCTTCTATTTTAAATCCTATAACCGAAAACATGGATATTATCGAAAACATAGCTTATCACGATTTATTACTGTTTTATAAAGGTGTTCGTACTGAAAGCGAGTTACTTAAGGTTGAGAATGGTTCAGTTGGAGCCAATGAAGCAACACAATACGGTATTGCCAATTGGCACTTTTATAACGGAAATGAGGATAGAGCTATTAATATGTTTCAAAATATAATTAAAAATGGCAATTGGGCAGGATTTGGCTACATTGCAGCCGAAGCGGACTTAAGCCGCTTACAGTAAAAGAAACTTCTTTTAAATTTTGATTTGCAACAACCAAAATAATTTCCAATATTTGTTGCGTTATGATTAATTAAATAAATTTTCCGGTTAGTCGAATTCTTTTCGACTCATTATAGCCAAATGCTTTTTAGTGTTTAGCCATGTCTATCAATTAATCATATTTGTATGTCATCCAACAAAATTTCAATAAAACAATTTTTTAAGTATTTCAAAATAGCTGTGTCTGGTAAAGAAGAAAGCTTTACAACAGGTAGTATTCGTCGTGCAATTTTTATGCTCTCAATTCCAATGATTTTAGAGATGTTAATGGAATCTATCTTTGCCATCGTAGATATTTTTTATGTTTCGCAAGTAAGTGTTAACGCAGTGGCAACCATTGGTTTAACCGAGTCTGTGATTACATTGGTTTATGCCATTGCTATTGGTTTAAGTATGGCTGCTACAGCAATAGTTGCACGTCGTGTTGGTGAAAACGACTTAAAAGGTGCTTCTCAAGCAGCAGTGCAGGTTATTTTTCTTGGTACAGCAGTTGCCATCGGTATAAGCATCATTGGTATATTGTATCCAAAAGAAATCTTGAGCATTATGGGAGCAGAAGCTGACCTCATAGAAGAAGGTTACGGTTATACCCAAATACTTATGGGTGGAAACATAACCATTATGTTACTGTTTCTAATCAACGCTATTTTTAGAGGTGCAGGAAATGCGTCTATTGCTATGTGGACTCTAATTCTGTCCAACGGTTTAAATATTATTCTCGACCCAATTTTTATTTTTGGTTTTGGGCCTATTGAAGCTCATGGTGTTGAAGGTGCAGCTATTGCAACCACTATTGGTCGTGGTAGTGCAGTATTGTTTCAACTGGGAATACTATTTTTTGGTTACAGCAAGATTAAAGTCGCAGTTAAAGATTTAGTGCTACAAGTAGAAGTGATGTGGAACTTGATAAAAGTATCCCTTGGTGGTATAGGTCAGTTTTTAATAGGCACATCAAGTTGGGTGTTTTTAATGCGTATAATGAGTGAATTTGGCAGCGAAGTACTGGCTGGCTACACCATTGCTATTCGTGTCATGATGTTTACTTTAATGCCAGCTTGGGGAATGAGTAACGCTGCTGCGACTTTAGTGGGACAAAATTTAGGCGCCAAACAACCAGAACGTGCCGAAACCTCAGTTTGGGTTACTGGAAAGTATAGTGCAATTTTTATGCTATTGGTGTCTATTGTGTATTTAGTATTCTCACCACAAATAATCGCTTTATTTACTGCTGAAGCCGAAGTGATTAAATATGGAAGTTTATGTTTAAGAGTGATTGCAGCTGGCTATGTGTTTTATGGTTATGGTATGGTAATTATTAATGCTTTTAATGGTTCAGGAGATACTAAAACACCAACATACATTAACTTTGTATGCTTTTGGCTATTCCAATTACCATTTGCGTATCTTATGGCAATTACTTTAGATTACGGACCTATTGGCGTATTTTCTGCCATTACGTTGGCCGAAATACTTATTGCGGTAATTGGTATTATTTGGTTTAAAAAGGGAAAGTGGAAGTTAGTTGAGGTTTAGATTATTCTATTAGGTATTATTATAATTATATGGCAAAACTGGGATGTGAGAAAAACACAAAGAATAAAGCTAAGCATAGTAAGTTGATGAGTCGTAAGAAGAATAAGCTTAAAAGTGAAAAAGAAATACGTAAAGAGCGATTAAAGGCAATTATTGCTAAATCAAAAAGGTTATAGTTGCTTAACTTCTCTAACCATTCCTACATTTATATCTAGCTTAATATCACCAATTCTAACACGTACTAATCTTAAAGTTGGAAAGCCAACTATAGCAGTCATTTTTCGCACTTGTCTAAATTTACCTTCAGTAAGTGTTATGGATACCCAAGATGTTGGACCATGACGCTCATCACGAACAAAACGAGATTCAATTGGGTATCCTGCAAGGTCATTAACTAAATGTACCTCACAAGGCTTTGTTTTATAGGGCTTCCCATGAATGTTTATAACGACCCCATTTTGTAATTGTGTAATAGCTTCGCTGGTAATTAAACCATCTACTAATACATAATACTCTTTTTCGACTTTGTTGCTAGTAATGCGTGAGCTAACTTTTCCATCTGTAGTGAGTAGCAATAAACCTTCGGAAGTTTCGTCCAAACGACCAATAGCCATAGTGCCTTTAGCGAAATTATAAAGTTCGCCAAGTAACTTCTTATTCTTTCGTTTGTTTTGATTATTTATAAACTGACTTAAATAACGAAACGGTTTGTGTAAAATATAATGATAGTGTATTTCTTGTTGCATTATAAGCCACAATGTATTGCTTTTTTCTCTAACTTTATATCGTTTAAAATACTATTCTATGAAGCCTAAAAATATTGGAGAAAACACCATTTGCACACATACAGGAGAAGTTAAAGATATAACGTTTAAAGGAGCTGTATCTCCAATTTATATGTCATCATCTTATGAATTTATGAATGTTGATGTAAAGCGTTATCCACGTTATTTTAATACGCCAAATCAGGAGTATTTGGCAAATAAAATTGCTGCTTTAGAACATGCTGAAGATGCCATGATTTTTTCTTCAGGAATGTCAGTTATCAGCACAACATTATTAGCATTTTTAAGCTCCGGTGACCATATTGTATTGCAAAATGATATATATGGTGGTACACGAAACTTAATTGAAGAACAGTTTGGTAGATACAATATTGAGTATAGTTTTACAGAAGGCTTGCACGTAGATGATTTTGAGAGTTGTATACAGCCAAATACTAAGATGATTTATATTGAATCACCTTCAAATCCATTATTAAAACTAGTTGATATTGAAGCGGTTGCAAATTTAGCGAAATCCAAAGGAGTACTTTCTGTAATAGATAATACGTTTGCAACACCAATTATTCAAAAACCTATTGATTTTGGAATAGACATCGTATTACACAGTGCTACTAAATACTTTGGAGGTCATAGCGACATTAGTGCTGGAGCAGTAGCAACAAGTCAAGAGCATATTGACACTATTTGGAATTTAGCGAAAAACCTAGGAGGAAACCTTAGTGACTTTATGGTTTGGATGTTGGAGCGTAGTATGAAAACTTTGAGTGTTCGTGTAAAAACACAACAAAAAAACGCAAAAAAGGTGGCGAAAATTCTCAATAAAAACAAAGCTATAAGTCAGGTGTATTATCCAGGATTAAAAACACATCCAGATTATAAACTCGCAAAAAAGCAAATGAAAGGTTTTGGAGCCATGTTATCGTTTGATTTAGCAGAAGGATTGAATGCAGAAGCGTTCTTAAAATCATTAAAACTCATAAAGCCATCCATGAGTTTAGCAGGCGTGGAGAGTACCATGATTTTGCCAGCATTAACATCTCATGCGTTATTAACTCCAGAGGATAGAGAAGCACAAGGCATTAAAGATGGATTGATTCGTTTTTCCGTAGGATTAGAAGAAACTGAGGATTTGATTGAGGATATTGAACAAGCAATTAATGAAATCAAGAATTAATTATTAAACTTTGCATAAAAATAACAAGCATCAAGAAGACTATGACTTTAAAGCATTAACTCAAATAGTTCCTGAGTTAAAAGAATTTGTATTTAAAAATAATTACGGTTCTATAACCATAGACTTTGTTAACCCTGATGCAGTAAAATTACTTAATAAGGCTCTTTTAAAGACGTATTATACTATAGACTATTGGGAGTTTCCCGATGCACATTTATGTCCACCAATTCCAGGACGTCTTGATTATATTCATCATTTAGCTGATTTACTAAATCCATATAAACTAAAAAATCGAGCAACTTTGATAGATATTGGTACTGGAGGCGCTTGTATCTACCCTTTATTAGGTTTTAAAGAGTATAATTGGAAGTTTGTAGCAACAGAAATTGATACACAAGTGTTAAAAATTGCTCAGACAATAATTGATGAAAATAAGCTATCAACTGCCATAGAATTGCGTTTGCAGTCCAACAAATCACACATTTTAAAAGGAATCATTAAACCTACTGATGCCTTTGCTGCAAGTATGTGTAATCCACCTTTTTATAAAAATGAACAGGAAGCTATAGAAGCAACCACAAGAAAGCTAAAAGGATTAAAGAAAGAGCATACAAATCCAGTTAGAAATTTTAGCGGAACGGCTAACGAACTCTGGTATGAAGGTGGAGAAAAGGCCTTTTTACACAATTATTTATATGAAAGTTCCTTATTTAAGACTAATTGCTTTTGGTATACAAGTTTGGTGTCTAATAAGGATTTGGTAAAGTCAATGCAGAAATCGTTAAAAAAACTCGGAGCTACACAGGTAAAAGTGATTAATATGCAACAAGGTAATAAAGTAAGTAGAGTAGTAGCTTGGACTTTTTTGACAATAGAGCAGCAAAAACAATGGAACTCTTAGAATATACAAATTGCACTATAATTTGTAATTTGCAATTCATAATTAAAGATTTGTAATTCATAATTAATTATATGAAATTAGACATACTTGCTATAGGTGCACATCCAGATGATGTAGAATTAGGTTGTGGAGCAACGATAGCCAAAGAGATTGCCAATGGAAAAAAGGTTGGTATTATTGACCTTACTAGAGGTGAATTGGGAACACGAGGAACTGCCGAAACACGAGATTTGGAATCTGCTCAAGCTGCAAAAATTTTAGGAGTTGCAGTTAGAACCAATATGGAGTTTGCTGATGGCTTTTTTGTAAATGATAAAATTCACCAAATTGAACTTATTAAAATGATACGAAAATATCGTCCAGAGATTGTATTATGTAATGCTATTGACGATAGACATATAGATCATGGTAAAGGAAGTCAATTAGTAAGTGACGCTTGCTTTTTAAGCGGATTATTAAAAATAGACACAAAATGTCCTGATGAAGATGGTTGGCAAGAATCTTGGCGACCAAAACACGTATATCATTATATACAATGGAAAAACATTGAACCAGATTTTGTAATGGATGTTACTGGATTTATGGATAAAAAAATGGAAGCTGTAATGGCTTATAAAACACAGTTCTTTGACCCAACTAGCAAAGAGCCTGAAACACCTATTTCTAGTAGTAATTTTACCGACAGTATAGAATATAGGGCAAGAGATTTAGGGCGCTTAATAGGAGCGGAGCATGGAGAAGGTTTTACTGTAGAACGTTATGTCGCTGTTGATAGCTTATATGATATAAAATAATTGCACAAAATTCTTTGTAGAAAATTTGAAATAATTTACATTTGCACACGCCTATAAAAGGCACTATTAACATGGTGGTTGTAGCTCAGTTGGTTAGAGCATTGGTTTGTGGTACCAAGGGTCGCGGGTTCGAATCCCGTCTTCCACCCAGAAGTATAAAGTCTCTCAAAAATGAGGGACTTTTTTTGTTTAGATATTTAAATTTTATTTCTTATTGTAATTTTTTAAACTCTATGGGTTCATTTAATTTTTCTTTTAATCTCACCAAATGTTTTTGCCATAGTTGTTTATAATTACCTTTTTCTACTAGAGGTTCAATTAAGGAAATTGCTTCTTCATACTTACCTTGACCTTCGAGAGCAGATAATTTGAAGGATATAAAATATTCATTTAAAAAAACATCATCCGTTTTTTTACTAAAATAATCAGCTAAATATTCTGATTCAGAATGCAAGCTATCCTTCCTTAGTTCTATCATTAAAATAATCATCTGATCCAGATCTGTATGATAACGATTCTTAAGATCACTATTCAGTATTGTTTCATATAATTTTATAGCGTTTTTAGCATTTTCGGTAGAAGTAATAGTATATAAAGTATCATTCAGCATTTCTTTAGGCTCAGGAACATATTTAACTATATAGGGATTGTATATAAGTGTTTCTTCGCCATATGACAAAGAATCTGGCAAAATAGCTATGACTTTATCACCTTCTCTTAAGTAACCGTTAAGTTCCACAAAACCTTTTATAAGAGGGCTTATTCCATGAATAAATTCAAAAATTGAATCTTTTTCTGTTGATGTGGTCTCAGCAATTGTATCGGAGTCATTTATATACAAATCGTAATAAGATTTTACCTTAGAACCAATTTCAATTTTACGGCCTTTTCCTTCTTTTAAGAAAATATATTTTAGCCCACTTGAAGTAGTTATTGTGTCATTTAAAATAATATTTCTATTATGACTGTCTTTTTTATTATTACTGCATGATAGTCCTATAAGAACTATTAATAAAAGGATTAGCATATTTTTCATAAATAATTCAAATAGTTTATTGTATTGCTATGCTCACAAAAGAGGACTAGTCTTTAAAGTTAACGATTTTCTTGTTTAGATTTTTAGAAATAAAAAAAAGCCTCCCTAAATGGAAGGCTTTATATTATATAACTTAAAAAGTCTTTTATTCTTCAGTAGCTTTATCAACTACAATGCGTTCTGCACGATTAGCTAGTTCCCATGCTGTATGGAATACTAATCGCGATCTGTTTTCTAACAAGTCATAATTAATTTTGTCTGGCGTATCTGTATGTCTGTGATAGTCATCGTGAGTACCATTAAAATAAAATATGATTGGAATGTTATTTTTTGCAAAGTTGTAATGATCTGAACGATAGTAAAAACGGTTAGGATCGTTTTCGTCGTTATACGTATAATCTAACTCAATGTTTGTAAACGTTTTGTTTACTTCTTCAGAGATTTCATGTAATTCAGTACTTAATTTATCTGCTCCAATTAAATAGATATAGTTTCTATCTCCTTCACGCTTAGGGTCTATACGACCAACCATATCAATATTTAAATTTGCAACTGTATTAGCTAAAGGCTTTAATGGCTCATAATCGGTATAATATCTAGAACCTAATAATCCTTTCTCTTCACCAGTTACGTGTAAGAAGATAACTGAACGTTTTGGTGTATGACCTTTATCAGCAGCTGTTTTAAAAGCTTCAGCAACTTCTAATAGTGAAACTGTTCCAGAACCATCATCATCAGCACCATTAAAAATCTCGCCTTTTGCATTAACACCAACGTGATCTAAATGTGCAGAAATAACAATATACTCATCTGGCTTTTCAGAACCTGTAATCATTGCTGCTACATTTTCAGATGGCATAGACTCAGTAATACTTTCATAGTTCATATCTAATTTAGTAGCGACTGTTGCAGTTTCTGTAGATTCGTTAATGTTGCCTACTAACGCCTTGCCCATTTTTTCGCTAATTAAGAAATCGTAAATTTCTGGGTCATCACCTTCTTTTGCTGGTAATGATAAGCGTTTGCTTCCACCAGTTGTTTCACGCTCTTTAAAGAATGTTGCGTAGCGATTAAATAACTCGCTATCCATGAAAAACAACGCTTTTGCACCATTGTCTTTTGCAGCAGTTCTTTTAGAAGAAAGTGCTTGACGGCCATTAGACCATTTAGACGCTTCTTTCCCACCGCTAAGAATATTATTTCCAGCTTTATCTTTAGGCTCGCCACCTTTTACAACTACTACTTTACCTTTCACATCAAGATTAGTGTAATCGCTATATTTTTCATCATCAATTCCATAACCAGCATAAACTACTTCTGAAACAGATACTGTTCCAGTTGCAGCAGCAGTTTGCGATATGAAGTCATCATAATAATTAAATGACTCACCATTTACCGAAATACTTACTTTTGGTGTTTTAACAATGTTTAAAGGTACTGTTTGAAAATAGTTTCCTTCGATAACCGATTGAATACCCATAGTTTCGTACTCTTTTTTAAGATACTCAACTGCTTTCTTTTGTCCAGGCGTTCCAGTATCACGACCTTCGAACTCATCAGAAGCATAAATGTATAAATGGTCTTTTAATTCATCTTCAGTAATAGTTTCTCCATAAGCAACAACATCTTCTTGAGTTGCTTCTTTTTTACAAGAAAATACTACAAACATTACGCTTAATAGTAATAGTGTTTTTTTCATCTTATTAGGTTATTTTATTTAAGTGATGTGCGATATTACAAAAAAGAACGACTAAGATGCTTTATATAGCGAGTCTTTTAACACTTTTTAACACATTATTTATCAACAATTATGCGATTTTCTTGATTGGCAAGTTGCCATGCGGTTGCAAAAATAAGTTTGGTGCGTTTTTCTAAGATGTCATATTCAATTTTATCGGCTGTATCTGTAACTTGGTGGTAGTCTTCATGTTCCCCATTAAAATAGAAAATTACTGGAATATTATGTTTTGCAAAGTTATAGTGATCCGACCTGTAATAATAACGATTATGTTCGTTTTCCTCGTTGTACTTATAATTAAGACTAAGGTTTGTGAACTCGTTATTTACTACTTCGGAGATATAGTGTAATTCGGTGCTTAACCTATCTGCTCCAATAATATATATGTATTCTGGATTGTTCTCGTGATTCCTATCTACACGACCAATCATATCTATATTTAAATTTGCAACGGTATTTTCTAATGGGAATACTGGATTTTCAGTATAAAATCTAGAACCTTGTAGTCCATCTTCCTCTGCTGTAAGATGCAAAAAAAGAATACTGCGTTTTGGACCATGTCCATTATCTTGAGCTTCTTTAAAAGCTTCAGCCATTTCCAAAAGCGCAACTGTACCTGAGCCATCATCGTCAGCTCCATTGTAAATATTTCCGTCCTTATCAATTCCTTCGTGGTCATGATGAGCCGAAACTACTATAACTTCTTCTGGTTTTTCTTTTCCTTTTATGAAAGCTAAAACATTTTCAGAATCATTATAATCTTCTCCTAGATAGGTTTTTGGTATGATTTGAAAATAACTTGAGTCCGGATATGGTGACGGGATGTTCTGTGACTTGTAATAATCACTTATAAACTTTGTTCCTTTTTTTTGACCTATGCTTCCAGCTTTTCTACCTTGAAGTTCATCAGAAGCAAAAAAATACAAATGCTCTTTTAACTCATTGGAAGTAATGGTTTGAGCGTAGGTTTTTATATGATCTGGTTGAGAAATTTCAATATTATCGGCAATGGCTTGCATTTTTTCTTTGTGGCTTAAAGAAGCACAAGATCCAACAAGTGCAAATGCCGAAGCGTATATTAAAACTTTCATTTATAACCTTTTGTTTATTGCTAATTACCATATGTAATTCGTAATTGAACCGTTATAAAGTATGAAATAGCGATTCTTGTAAATTAGGAATTTGATGAATTAAGCAATTAATTATTAAGCAAATAAAGTGAAAATATACTTAATTTTCAATATCTAAATCTTCTAATTCTTCTAGAGCATCTTCTTGAGATTGTTTTTCCTTTTCGATGGTTTCGATATCATTCTCAACAACATTGTCTTCAATTACTGTTCTGTATATAGACAATACGAGAGCGATAATTGTTGTAAGGAAAACAACTTTAATAAGTTTGGTGTTCGCACCGTCTTTTTGTGCCATTTTAAAGGCTATAAAGCCTAAAATAAATGCTATGACAATTGGTATTAAGGCAATAGCACCAAAAGGTAAAATTGATAAAACTAACCCTAAAATTGCTGCTATTATTGCTAATGTGGTAATTAATATTCTCATATTTTAATTTTTTAAACCGGTTGCACTTTGTATTCTCAATTCGCCATTGCCTACAGGCACTTTAAATTTGGCATATACTGGTATTTTATTAGCATCTGCTGTTAACCAAAGTAAATTGTCGTTGTTACCTTTAAGTAGATTGTTGTTCATTGTAATGGCTAATTTATAGCATTCTTTTCTACCAATATTTGTGTTAATGGTTTCTTTTGCCAGCAAGGTAATGGTTATTTTAAACTCTTCATTATCCATTAGTACGGTAAAAGTATCTGAGTTTCCAATACTTGCGTTGTGGATATCCAAATTTCTAATATGGTAAAGTGTTGCAATAATATCTTTTGTATTTGAAGATATGTTAAGATTTTTTTTCTCATCCCAAAAGGTGCCATCGCCACGTCTTTTACGCTTTAAACTTTTTACCGTATTGGAGCCATGATTATAATTGTATTGCATGAATTTGTAATAACCACCTTCGCTAATATCTCTTTTGTATAAATATGGTTTCAAAGAATTTGGGTGCACATAACTCTCATATAAATCATTAATCTTAAAGAAGGTATCCCATTTGGTGTAGGTTCTTGCTTTGCCCTTTAAATGTAACAAGGTACTTTTAGAAGTTTTTACTTCACTCGTTTCCATAGTTACTTGTGCAAGATCGGTTAATAAGCCAGACATATTATAAGATGCTGTGAATACAAGTTTCTCATTGGAGCCTATGGCATTATTTTGACCTTGTAAAAAACAGGATGCAAGACACATAATTGTAAAAACAAATGATTTCATAAAAAATGGTTTGTAGTTAATAACGCAAATATTATCATTTATTATACCAAAATACAATGCTTACGCTAAAGATTATAATTAAATAGGATTTTACTAAGTTAATTAACTGACATTTATCATAGTTTTTGGTTTTAGTCTATGATATTTTTATACTGTTAAAAAATATAAAGCATTGAAATTAATTTTATTACCTACCGATTTTTCAAAGAACTCCATTAATGCAATTAATTACGCAGTGGAGTTGTTTAAAAATGAGGCATGCGAATTTTATGTGATAAATATCCAAAAGGCATCGTCGTTTGTATCTGATGATTTAATGACAATGACCTCTTCGGCTACCGTTTATCATACATTAATTGATATTGCTAAAAAATCAATTAAAAATGTAATAAAAGACCTTAAAGAAACTTACAATAATGACCTACATGAATTTTGTTCGATAGTAGATTACGACAATTTTGTAGATGGCATTAATCAAGCTTGTGATACAAAAGGTATAGATTTGATAATTATGGGAACTAAAGGTGCTTCAGGTGCTGAGAAGGTTCTCTTTGGTAGTAATACGGCAAGGGTTATGCAGCGCTGTAGTACTCCAGTATTAGCCATTCCAGATGGATGCAAATTTAAAGGGTTAGATAAGATAGCTTTTACCTCAAACTTTTCAATTCGATACAATAGTGAAGATCTAAAATCACTATTTGATATTTCTAAACTTTACAACTCTAGCATCGATATTTTGCACGTAAATGAAGATGAGTTAACATCTAACCAAATGGATAATAGAGCTTATTTAAGCAGTTATTTTAGTGATTTAACTCATGAGTTTGTAAACCTTCAGAAGTCAGATGTTTTTAAAGCCATACAAGATTACATAAAAGATAATGATATAAAAATATTGGCAATGACAAGTCGACAACACTCCTTTTTAGAACGACTTTTTAATAGACATTTGGTTGAAGCTTTTGCCTTTAATATAGATATTCCATTTTTGGTTATGGAAAATTCTAATCAATAAAAATATTATAGTTAATGTATTTTCGAGAGCGGAAACCTCTTAAGTAACATGGGTTACATAAGGGGTTTCCATGATTTTTGTCATATTTTTCATAGCTCATAAAATGTACTTTTACAACGTAATAAAGCAACATAAATGCTTATTAATAAATAATTAAGATGAAAAATTTACTAATACTAGGTGCAGGAACTTCAGGAACTATGATGGCAAACCATTTGATTTCTAAATTACCAAAAAAGGAATGGAGTATTACTGTTATAGACCAATTTAAAACGCATTATTATCAACCTGGTTTTTTATTTCTTCCATTTGATATTTATACAACAAAACAAGTTAAAAAGAAAGGAGAAAAATTTATACCTAAAGGTGCAAATTATATTCAAAAGAAAATTGAATTAATTCAACCTGATGAAAATAAAGTAATACTTGAAGGAGGAAGAGTATTGGATTATGACATTTTAATAGTTGCTACTGGTACAAAAATAGCTCCTGGCGAAATTGAAGGAATGGATGGCCCAATGTGGTATAAAAACATATTTGATTTTTACACATATGAAGGTGCTAAAGCATTACGTAATAAACTTCGTGAATGGGAAGGTGGTAAACTAGTGGTACATATTACAGAAATGCCTATTAAATGTCCTGTGGCGCCTTTGGAATTTGCTTTTTTGGCCGATTCTTTCTTTAAAAACAAAGGAATGCGTGATAAAGTAGACATCACTTATGTAACACCTTTAGGTGGTGCCTTTACAAAGCCTAAAGCTACTGAGGCATTACACCACTTATTAGAAGAAAAAGGAATAAAAGAGGTGACAGATTTTAATATAGAGCGCGTAGATTATGAGAACAACAAAATTATTGACTATGCCGAAACCGAAGTTAAATATGATTTATTAGTTACTGTCCCAACAAATATGGGAGATGAGTTAATTGAACGCTCTGGAATGGGAGACGATTTAAACTATATTCCAACCGATAAAGCTACGTTACAGACTAAAGATCATGAAAATATTTTCGCCATTGGAGATGCAACCAATTTGCCAGCATCTAAAGCAGGATCTGTAGCACATTTTGAAGCTGAAATATTAACCGAAAACATATTAAGATACATAAAAGGAGAACCTTTAAGAGCTGAGTTCGATGGTCACGCCAATTGTTTTATTGAAACAGGTAATGGCAAAGCATTGTTAATTGACTTTAACTATACGCATGAGCCAGTTGAAGGAACATTCCCATTACCTGGAATAGGTCCTTTAAAACTATTAAAGGAAAGTAGAACAAACCACATGGGGAAAATGGCATTTAGATGGATTTATTGGAATATGTTAATTAAGGGAAGGCATATACCATTTGTATCAACCAATATGACCGAAAAAGGAAAACATTTTGAAACATTAGAAAAATAATAACATTAAAACAAAAGATCATGATTAAAACATTTTGTAAAACACAGGTAGAAGTAAAAGTTTCTGAAGATGGCTATCTAGAAGATATGTCGCAATGGAACGAAGAAATTGCACATGAAATCGCAAAAGAAATAGGTATTGAATTAACTGATAAGCATTTTGAAGTTATAAACTATTTACGCGAAAAAACAGAAGCAAAAGAGCCTTTAACTATTAGAAAAGTTGGTAAGTCAGGTATTGTTAGTATCAAAGAATTATACCAATTGTTCCCAAAGGGTCCATTAAAGTACTCTTCAAAAATAGCAGGAATCCCTAAGCCAACAAGTTGTATTTAATTAATTATAAAGAATTTAAAAATGGAAACACAAGAGGCAAATACAAAAAAAGTAGTAGTTGATAAAAAACCCTTAGAAAAAGTATGTATAATATGTGCTAAAGGTAGTTTGGAAGATGTTTATGCAACATTAGTAATGGCAAACGGTGCGGTAATGGAAGGTATAGAAACTAATGTGTTTTTCACTTTCTTCGGTCTTGATGGAATCACCAAAAAACAAATGAATCGCTTACATACTGCAACAACAGGTAATCCAGCTATGAGAATGCCTGGTGGAATTCCATTTCCAACAATGTTAGGTGGTTTACCAGGAGTTGAAACTGCAGTTTCTGGCATGATGCGTAAGCAAATGGAGGAATTAGATATGCCACCTGTAGACGAATTTTTAGAAATGATTACAGCTGGTGGTGGTACTATTTATGCATGTAAATTAGCAATAGATATGTTTAAATTAGAGAAGAAAGATTTATCTGATGAGGTAGAGGACATAATCACAATTGGTCAATTCTATGAATTATGTGATGGTGATAGAACTCAAATTATTTTCACCTAATACAGAAAGTTATAACATAAAAAAAACCGATATTTTTAATATCGGTTTTTTTTATGAATATTTGATTCTATTTCTCTGCTCCCATATAAATAGAGTTGAATATTAACTTGTAAGTACCTCTTGGTTGCCCTCTAAATTGAGGTCTAAAACCAAATAATACAATATCACCATTACCATGCGGAATGTGTATCATGGCGCTTTTATTCTTTAAATAACGATCTTCTCCCATTGCCCAGCCACTCATTAAAAGGTCTTTATCTGCATATGATGTTACCTCAATAACATTAGCTTCTGGGGCATCGGCTATTTCTTCTGCACCACCTTCACCGGATTTACGTTGTTTTATGGTTTGAAAAGCACGACTTCTATTAAAAGAAGCAGCAACTTCATCCATCATTCCATAAGCCAAAGGATTTTTTGTGTCTACTTTCATTCGTATTAAAGATCCAGGAATAAAAAAGTTACTTGAAGATATGTTAGAAATAACATTGCGAACAGGAAGCCCAAATTGCTCAATAGCTAAATCACTTGAAGAATCAAAAAACACAACGGTTCCACCAGATTTTGCATATTGATCAATTTTTGCCATTCCATCTAATCCAATTCCTCCTGTGAACTTTTTAGGCATCGAAGTTTCGCGATAGCCATGTAAGATTCCATTTGGGCTTTGAGATGGAAATATAATTGCACTATATTGTGATAGTTTTCCGTTTTTTATATCCTTGTTGTGTAATGTATCTATATCAAATTCAAACTGCTCTAGCATCCATCTAGTCCAACCTTCATCCATATTTGCTTGCCAAGATTTATAAAGACCAACTTTAATTTTATTTAATTCAATAATTTTAGAGTTGTCTATACTGTTTGCACCTTTAAAATCAATACCAAGTTCTTTACTTAATTTAGAAACCTCGTTTTTTAAATTTCTTTTACCTTTTACAACAAATGAGCCAGCAGAGAAATCATTGTAATCTGCTTTTAGTTTTCCAACAGCATAACCAGCTTTTTGAAGTCGGTTCACAGCTAATGCACTTAAGTTATCTTTGTTTGAAAACATAAAGTTACCACTACCATTAACGGTTCCTTCTTTAAAGCTAAGTTTTGAGGTAATTGGTTCTGTTTTGATATTAAAAGATTCATTAACCTTATCAACAGTTACACCCATTTGCATTGGTAAGGTCCAACCAGCCAAATCGTACGGAGGTTGCGGTGGTCCACCTGGATATAGAAATTGGTCTGGATAATCTTGTTTTTCCATCAAATCTGTTAGGTAAGGTCTAAAAGCTTGAGCTCCATAAAAAATTATTGAACCAGCTTCATAGGATTTATCACCAAGAGAAAAAGAAGAAGTCGCTTTATGCGCTTCAAGCCCACCTTGCATTAAAATATTTGTTAGGTTAATAGATTCACTTGGATTCCATTGGTCTTTTGGGATAATGTATGCAAATATTTTTTCGGTATCCTCAATGGCATCTTTCCCCATATCATAGATATTATACAAAAACTCATCTTTCTTATCTGCAGCTAAGTCTAAAATCCCCATAGAAGCCGTTAACATGTAGTCTACAGCATCTCTAAAATGTGATTCGCCACCTTCCCAAGGGTAAGGGTAAAATATTTCGGTACCATTGGATGGTTTTCCTCCAACATTTTTAGGTTTCTTTTTAGGGTCATAAAAACGAGGTGTAGGAGTTGCATGAGCTACTTCGGTTAATATCCCTATTTGGTTATGGTAATATGGTGTTGTTCTCATACCTCCATTCCAAAACATACTAAAAGCTGTTCCTGATATTACTCCAGACATTTTCTTCATGGCGAATCTATTTGCCATAGCTGTTCCAACAAGGTTAACTCCAGTTGTAACACCAGGATGAATATTTGGGTTTACAGGGCTTCTAAAAGGTGGTAAAAATATACGTGCCCATGATGGTGATGTTTGGTGGTGGTTATGAACAATTTGCGGATACCACTGATTGTATAATACGGTAGTCACTGCTTTGGTTTCTGGCATATTGCTCATAAACCAATCACGATTGTTATCATGACCTACATATTTTTGATAAAGTATTGGTGGACCAGTTGTTTCGTAAGGTGTTCCTAGGTTTTTTTTGTACCAATCTACCACAATATCTACACCATCAGGATTTATTACTGGAACCACAAGCGTAATGACATTATCTCTAATTTTTTTCATTTCTTCTGATTCTTCTGAAGCAATTCGCCACATAAGTTCCGAAGTCATTTGGGCATGAGCACGTTCGGTAGCGTGCATACCTCCATCAAACCATACAATGGCTTTTCCTTCATAGGATAGTTTTTTTGCTTCATCGGGTGATATTCTTGCTCGAGATAGTTTTTCACTTATAGTTCGCCATTTTTCAAGAGATTTCATGTTTTCTTCACTCGAAATAAATAATAGTTTCATTGGACGCCCCATAACTGATTTTCCTATCTCAATCATTTGAACACGGTCTGTTGAAGCTGCTAACTTTTCATAATATTCGAGCATTTGGTCATAGTCGGCCAATTTGTAATCGGCTCCAACTTCAAACCCGAAAACGTCGGAAGGCTTTGGAATTTGTGCATTAATAGATATGCTTGCCAAAAAGAAAAGGCAAAACAAAAAGCGAAAATAATTCTTCATAAGGTTGGTTTAAAAGGTTGTGCTTTGTGTGAAGCATAAATTTAGGAATTATTTGCTATTCTACTTAACTTTTAACATGATAGTTTTTAAATTATCTGAGACAGAGAGCCATAAAAAAAGCCTTGTAGTATTTTAATTTACAAGGCTTTTGTTTATTGTTTTTAAAAATAAAATTATACTTTATCTATCAAACGTTTTTGTTTCTCCTCTTTTTTAATGTTTTTAATTAAACTAAAAAGGGTCGTTTTTAATACTCTGTATTCCTTTATGAAGTCATTAATTTCAACAATTAAACGACGGTGTTCATTTTTATAATCACTTTCTTCTTTTGGTTGATCAATACCATCAACCATAACCTTTAAGTCGTTTTTATGAGTTTTTACATATTTTATAAGTAAGTCTGTTTTTGTTTGAAGCTTACTTATTGTGTCAATTATTGCTTTACTTTCTTTAAAGTGTTTTGAATCTATTAGTTGTAAAGTATACGACTTTATTAAGTCATCAAAGAATAATTGCTCATCTTTCATGAATTCTAAGTCTGACAACCATTCAATTGAGTTTTTATGCATTGTCTCGGCACTTAGCCACTCAACATATTTTGTATTTGTTTGCGTTTTTTTCATGATATTTAATTTAAAATAAAAGCAGAAAGCAATTCCCATAATTACTTTCTGCTTTTTAAATATTAAGCAATTTTTACTACTTTTTTTGTAGATAATTTTTTGGCTTCAGGTTTCTTTTCTAAGTTTATTTTTAGAATACCATCTTTGTAAGCCGCTTTCACCTCTTGATTTAAATCAATTGATTCTGGTAAAGTTGAAGATCTTTTAAAAGATTTGTAGCTAAACTCTTTGCAAGTATAGTTTTCTTCTTTTTCTTCTTTTTCATCACTTTTTTTCCCTTCAACATTAAGTACATTACCATCTATGGTAACTTCAAAGTCTTTTTTGTTAAAACCTGGTGCTGCAAATTCAATTTCAAAATCATTTTTGTGCTCCTTCACATTCATTGATGGCATAAGGCTATCATCTTCTAAAAAATCACCATTAAAAACATCATCGAATTTAAAAAGGTTTTGAAAATCATCTAAGCTAGATGGGAACAATCTATTTTCCCAAGGAGACATTAATCTACTTCTAAATGGAGATAATTGTCTGTTTCTGTTTCTACGTTTTGCTAGTGTTGTCATGATATATTATTTTAGATTAAACATTAAATTTGATTTGTAATGCTAATTTAATACTGGAAGCAACTTTTTAAAATGATATAAATCAGTTAGATAAAAAAAATTATGATGTGTTTTTAACATTGTGTTCAAATTTTCCCTTTATCTCTTAATATTGAAGGTATTTGTTTTAAGAATTTTAATTTACATGTTTTATAACTGGAAACTATTGTTTGATTACACTTTGTAAATAAGAAAGCATTTGCGATTTGAAATTTGAATATTCCATAAGAAATACATGGATTTTATGCTCCAATATATCATATTCTTTAATAAAATAAGTATCGCAAACTAAATCATCACATTCAATTTTTTTGGTAATTTGATTATTATGTGAGCTTATCTCAATTATAAGATTTGCTGTTGAGGTTTCATGATGCGCTATAGTTTTTTTAAATCGCTCTAAATATTCAAACAAATTGATAACATTGGACCTAAAAATTTGAGATTTTAGTAAATGCTTATAAAAAGAATATTCTGTTTTAAACGATTCAAGTGTTGTTTTGTATTGAAGCATATTATACTGTAGCTCTTCAATAGTTTTTTCGTCATTAAAGCTTCTATAAGTATTTTGAGTTTCCATAGCTTATATTATTTAAATCATTAGTTTTTCAACATCTGTTAATTTTGGGATAGTTACATGCCAATTAAGGGTGTCTTTAATTTTTACCCTAAAAGTATCTAAAGCAGTAGGTTCACCATGGATTAAATATACTTTCTCGGGAATATTTTTAATTTTGTTCATCCATTTAAACAAATCGCCTTGATCTGCATGAGCAGATAGACTCTCTATGCTTTTTATGGTTGCTTTTACAGGATAATATTTACCAAAAAATTTAATCTCGTGTGCACCTTCTAACAATTGCCTTCCACGAGTTCCTTCGGCTTGAAAGCCAACCAATAGAACTGTTGTGGATTTTTCGTCAATAAGCTGTTGTAAATAGGTGAGGACTCTTCCGCCTGTAACCATTCCGCTTCCAGCTATTACAATTTTCGGTCTTTTATCGTCAATGGTTTCCCAAGTTTCTTTGTAAGATTGTACAATATTAACATGGTTACACATGGCATTATAGTCGGCATCAGAAAGTTTGTGCCATTTTGGAAAACGTTTAAACACTTCCAATACATTGTTTCCCATTGGGCTATCAATAAAAATAGGAATATTTGGGATTTTATTTTTTTTGTAAAGCTTCCATAAAATGTACATAAGTGTTTGTAGACGTTCTACCGCAAAACTTGGAATAATTAGATTGCCTTTTTTGTAAATTGTTTCCTTTATTAGGTTTGCTAAAACTTCCTCAACATCTTCCTCTGGATGCAACTTGTTTCCGTAGGTACTTTCAATAAATAAAAAATCTGCCCATTGTGGTGTTTTGGGGTCATCTAGAAGGTAATCGTTCCATCTGCCAATGTCACCTGAAAATACAAATCGTTTTCCGTTGATGTCCAACTCAATGAACGTAGCTCCAATAATATGACCATTATATTGAAAACGATAGGAGATATGTTCGGATAAGACAATCCATTTATTTTCCATCGCTACATCAAATAATTTAATGGTGTTTTCGGCTTCTTTAAATGTAAAAAAAGGAAGAGCTGGATTGTGTTTGGTATATTTCTCTTTATTTGCTTTGTCTGCTTCTTCTTGATGGATTTTGGCACTATCTTTTAGTATAATCTCTGCAATGGCAAGGGTAGGAGCTGTGCCAATGATTCTTCCAGAAAAGCCTTGTTTTAATAAACGAGGTAAGTAACCTACATGGTCTAAATGACCATGAGTAAGTAAGACTACATCAATAGCTTCAACATTAATGGGAAGATCTTCCCAATTAAGCTCTCTTAACTCTTTTAAGCCTTGAAACATGCCACAATCTATAAGTATGTTCTGCTCGGATGTTTCAATAAGAAACTTAGAGCCTGTAACGGTTCCTGAGGCTCCTAAAAAGTTGACTTTTGCATATTTCTCCATGTTTTAGTGATTTTTATTAGTGCATAATTGGGACATTTCGTTTAGAATTTTTTCTTTCCTAATATCGGAAACACCTAAATGGTCTAAATAGAAATTATCATTTATTAATTCTCTACATAACACTACATCCCTACTTAATAAAAATTGCTTTTCTCTGTTTGTTAATAAGGTCGATACAGTTATTGGATATAGACCTAATCGGTCTATTTTATCTTTTAGGGCATCTTCTTTAGGGTAGTCCCAACTCAATAGTTTTAAACCTACACATTTTCCATATTGTGAAGCATCTTCGGTGAAACGTGTGTTTGTAACCACCCAACCTTTATTTAGTTTTGTTTTACTTGGTTTAGAATCCCAATAATCTTTTATATCTTTAAATCGAGCAGCTATATAAAGCGGGATTTTTACATTACATTTTTGGCCTTGTTCGCTATGGAATTTGCACTCCATAATGGTAGTATTACTATTTTTATGTGCTACAACATCAATTTCGTGAGAAACACATTTTCCTTGTAAAGTTTTACCAATTTCTGTTTCATACCCTGAATATTTATAGATAGCTGCTATAAAATTTTCAAAAGGAAACCCAGTAGGCCCTAACTCATAAATTGCTTTTTTGAGTTTGTATCTTGAGGCGAAATAACTTTTCTTTTTTTTAAGTAATGCAAATGCTCTATTGTAAATTTCGCTAGTAGAGATACCTTGGTATAATTCGTCGCGTACTTTATCAATAATTTGGTCTACAGTTTCTTTATCTGCTCCAGTTCTTTTTAGTGAATTCCTTAATTTGTCTAATGAGAATTTTGCTTTTTCACCTGATGATTTAGTAATATCCAGATTTTTATTTTCCATTGTTCCTTTTTTAAAGAAAACTGCCAAAAAAGAAGTGTTTTGACAGTTTTCAACTAACTAACTAACTAATAAATTAGTATTTAATGAGATTCAAAGAAATCTCTTACCCAAGCTTTTACTTGGTTTTCTGTCATACTATCTGCTTTTTTTAGGTCTTTTATTTTATTGCTCAAGGATTTGTGGTTTTTGCTTAATTCTTCACTAAATTTTTTATAAGTATCAGCAGGACCAAAAATTACTAAAGTATCTGTATCTTTAATTTCCGACGCTATAGATTTATAATACTGTTTTAACTGATGCTTTTCACGCTCTAGGAATTTACTGTCTTGTACAACATCTTGAGGTCCACCTTTAAATCGTGTTCCAGAACCACCATGAATGCGGTAATGTTCTATATTTGATGTAACTGTTTGTGATTTTTCTGCACCATTTTCTAGAGTTACGATTAGTGCTTTGTCTTTATCTAACCAAATGCCTGTTTTTTTCATTTTTTTAATTTCTTAAATCGTGCATTACTAAAATTGGCACTTTAGAATGAAATGCAATGCCTTTTACCATTGGGTTTGTTAGTATGCTTCCAAAAAAGTTATGTTTTTTATTAATAAACGCCACCATATCGCTGTCCCTACTTTCAACAAAAATGTTAACAGCAGATTCTACCGAATAATGAGATATTGTATGTAATGTGCAATTGACATCTTCAAAAATTTCTTTGAGCATTTGTTTGCGTTCTTTTTGGTTTTCATTTAGTTCATCTTCTTCAGAAACATGAAGTATTGCTATAGTGGCATCACACTTTTTAGCAATGTCAGTTAAGTAACTCAATTCTCGTCTTTTGTAATGTGTTTCATAGCTTGTTGGGAATACAATTTCTTTAGGCAAACTATGTTTTGCTTTTTCTGGAACAACAATAACAGGACAATTTCTAACTTTCTCCATTGCATTAACAGCAACACTACCAAATACGGTTCCTTTATCACTTGTTTTACCTTTGGTTCCCATAATAACTATTTCGATATCCTTCTGTTCCACTGCATCCTTAATCGCTTCAATAGGGTCATTGTACACAGAAATAGTTTTAAAATTATGCTTTGGGTTACCATGTTCATTTATAATAAGTTTATCTAGTAGTCTAGATAAATTATCTTCAGATTCTGCTTTCGCTTCTTCAAAAAATTCACCACCAGATCCCATATTCATAATATTTTCTATAAGATTATTAGTTCCAAAAAAGGCATTAAGTAAATAAAAATCACAAGCTTCGTTTTTAAATAATTGTAAGGCATAGTTGATAGCTAACCAGGAGTTATTTGAAAAATCGGTAGGAAGTAGAATTTTGCGTTTCATGATTCAATTATTTATTGACTTAAAAGTAAGGTGTAATCGATGAAATCAAAATGATATAAATCAGTTTAAGACCTATTTCTTTGAAGGAATTACCATCAATGGAATATTTAAATGGAATCCAATTTGACTAATAGTTGATTTAAAAAATAAGTTTTCAAAAAATGACCGTTTGTTATTTATCATTACCAATAAATTAATGCGAGCTCTTAATTGAAAATTAGTAATAGCTTCTGGTACATTTTGGTTCTTTACATCATGAAAAAGGTGTGCTACTTTTTTCATACTTGTTTCGAGTATTGATTTGTTTTTTTCTTGAGCGCTTGTTAGACCATTACCAATAAAAACATGTAAAATATTAACCCTAGAGATATGCTTTTGTGCAATTTCAATAATGGGTTTTAAATGAGCTTCTTGATATTCTATTTCGTAATCTGTTGGAAATAGTATTTCGTGAGGTGTTTCAAAAGAAAAATCACTTGGAATTGCCATTACAGGACATTTTGCATTCTTTATAACATGGATGGTATTTGAACCAAATAACACACCAGCGACTCCACTTGCACCTTGAGTTCCCATAATGATAATATCCATGATGTTATTAGAGTAAAGGTCATCAATCTCATAAGTAAGGCTATTAAAGGCCGAAATTTGTGAGAACGTATGTTTGGGATTATTAAATTCTGAATTTATTTTTTCTTGTAGCTCATCTAATCCATTTTGAGACACTTTTTTCATGGTGTCAATAATTCCTAATCGAGCAGAGCTTGACTGCATAAATTCAACTTGGTATATTATTGGAGTATAAGTATTTAATAATACAAAGTTACAT
Source organism: Flavobacteriaceae bacterium S0862 (assembly GCA_023015825.1). Lineage (GTDB taxonomy): Bacteria > Bacteroidota > Bacteroidia > Flavobacteriales > Flavobacteriaceae > Pontimicrobium. Next base: position 748,686 of record JALKAW010000001.1, read on the forward strand.
TCTTGGTCTTTAAATAATTGAAGTGCATATTTTATGGCATTCCAAGAATTTTCAGAAAAATCGGTTGGTAACAATATTTTTTTCATGATGACTAATTTTTTTTTTTTAAGTTGAACAGTTAACAGCGTCTAATATTTTGTAATGTTAAAAATGGAATATCTATATGTAAACTCATCTTGTCAATAGTAGATTGAAACAAGATACTTTCTAAAAATGAGTGCCTAGTATTTACCAATACCAACATATCTACCTTATGTTCTTTTAGATATTTATAAATGCTATTGGATATATTTTTTCCAATAATAGTTTTAAAATTTATACTGTTTTTGCACAAAGTTTCCTTTATGAATTTTTGATTGTCCTCTTGTCGTAACGATAGTTTCTTGCTCTTTGAAATGTACAGCATATTAATTACTGATCTATAAGAAAAAGCCATTTCACAAAGTAATTTAAGCTCTCTTCGCTTGTAAGGAATCATATAATCTGTAGGAAACAAAATGTGTTTTGGTTGTGTGTATTTATAATTTTCTGGAATAGCTAAAACGGGGCATTGTACATATTTTAGAATTTGTAACGTGTGGCTGCCAAAGGTTAATTTTCTATCATTGGTTTCACCACGAGTTCCCATAACGATAATGTCTATGTTTTCTTCATCCACAATTTTGTCTGCTTCATCCATAAGCATACTATTGGAAGATACTATAGTATAAGTATGCCTTGGGTTTGGAGAAATTTCTTTTATTTTTTTTAATGTATTTTCTAGTTGTTCTTGGGATTTATCACTTATACTTTTTGTGACTTTATCTAATGTTTCATTTTTTAGCAGAGTAGTATCAGCATAAATTTCGTCTAGATACGCATGCATGATAAAAAAATCGCTTCGCTCATATTTAAACAATTCTAAAGCGTATTGAATTGCATTCATTGCATTATCCGAAAAATCTGTTGGAACTAATATTTTTCTCATGGCTATACTGTTTATTGGTATCTAAAATTACAGTATGCAATGCAGATAAACAATGATATATATCAGATTGATAACATTAACAATCTTCACTAGAGTTTAGATGGCATTTTTGAAGGACTTGGTTGGTTTTGCTGCCATATCTATAAATAGTAATACCTTTAAGTTCATATTCCCAAGCTGTTTTATAAATTTTTGAAACATCCTCTTTTGTTGCCTTTCTTGGGAGATTAATAGTTTTTGAAACTGCATTATCGGTATGTTTTTGAAATGCTTGTTGATGCAGTAAATGATATTGCCATGGAATTTCCAAACTCGTATTGAAAATGGCTTTTATTTGTTTTGGAATTGAATCTATATTCTTTATACTTCCAGTTTTTAAAATGATCTTTTCAAGATCTAAGTTCCATAAATTTAATTGTTTCATTTTTTTAATGAACAACTTATTTATTTCTGTTTGGGTTTGGTTATTTAAAATGTCTACACGCTTATAAGCTAAAGCGAATAAAGGTTCAATAGAGTAGGAGGTATCAGCAATTACAGATATGGTTCCTGTTGGTGCAATGCTGTTACAAGTGGCATTTCGCATTTGAGTTTTATGAGCATGAATGCTATTTTTCCATTCAGGAAAAGTTCCTCGTTCTTTTGCAAGGTTTTCTGAAGCATTATAACTTTCGTTTTTAATAAACTTCATTAACTGTTCCGCTAAGTTCAAAGCTTCTTTTGAGGTATAAGGAATTTCCAATAAAATCAATAACTCTGCCCAACCCATAACTCCTAATCCAATTTTTCTGTTAGAAGTTGTTATAGCTTTTATTTTTGGTAATATGTAATGGTTTAAGGTTATAACATTGTCTAAAAATCGAATGGCAAGATGAATTGTTTTTGATAATGTGTCCCAATTTATAGAATAATGTTCATTTTTATGAATAATCATTTTAGATAGATTGATAGATCCTAAATTACAGCTTTCATAATTTAATAAAGGTACTTCTCCACAAGGATTTGTAGTTTCTATCCTTCCTAAATTTGGTGTTGGGTTAGATTTATTAATTGTATCAAAAAAAATAAGTCCTGGATCTCCTGTACTCCATGCCTTCTTAACAATAAGTTGCCAAAGTGATTGTGCTGCTAAGGTTTTAACAGCTTTTTTTGTTCGTGGATTTATTAATTGCCAATCTAAATTATTGTTGACAGCATTCATAAAAGCATCAGTAATGCCAACCGAAATATTGAAATTCTCAATAGATTTTTTATTGGACTTTGATGAAATAAATTCAGCGATATCAGGATGGTCTATATTTAGAATCCCCATATTTGCGCCTCGTCTTTTTCCACCTTGCTTTACATATTCAGTTGCAGTGTCATAAATTTTCATAAAAGCCACTGGGCCAGACGAAGTCCCACTTTTTGAACTTACCAAATCATTTTTAGGGCGAAGTTTAGAGAAATTAAATCCAGTACCACCACCACTTTGATGTATTAATGCCGCATTTTTTAGAGATGTAAAAATACTATCTAAACTGTCTCTAATTGGCAATACAAAACATGCGCTTAATTGTGCATTTTTGCAGCCAGCATTCATAAGTGTTGGTGAATTTGGCAAAAATTTTAAGTTACTAATAAGGGAGTAAAATGTCCTTTCATAGTAAACTCTTTTTTCTTTTTCACAACTCGCTACAAATTTAGCTACACGTTTGAACATTTGTTCTGGAGTTTCTAGTAATTTCCCTTCCTTATCTTTTATTAGATAGCGATCCTTTAAAATTTGTATGGCATTGTTAGAAAGGGTACTCATATTGTAAAATTGAGGATTTGTTCCTGATTATAATCTTGTTAACTCAAATTTATTTAATAAATATTTATTAATACTGATATATATCATTTGATAACTTGTTAGTAGTCACCAACTTTATAACTCACCAAAAAACATATTGTCATGGCTCTTAATTTTAATCAATTTGCAGCAGAAGCAAATACTTTTTTAAAGGAATACTCAAAAGAAATGAATCTAGCTACCGATAGAGAGAAAGCTGGACGTATTTTATCTGCTATTTTACATGCTTTACGAGAGGTAATATCAGTCGAAGAATCGATACAGCTCATTGCACAGTTTCCAATGTTTTTAAAAGCAGTGTATGTAAATGGATGGACAACTCATAAAAGGGAAAAGGTAAAAAGTATGACTGAGTTTATTGATTTATGCAGAAAATATAGTGGTTTAACCTCGGTTCACGATTTTGAATCTGATGAATTAGCAGAAAATTATATAGACACAACATTTATATTATTACGTAGATACATTTCTTTGGGAGAATTAGAAGATATAAGATCTGAGCTTCCTAAGGATTTAAAATCTATGGTATACCATAATATTATGTTTTAGTCATTTTATAAAAGCAAATAATAATAAAATCATGAATACTCTAAAAAATAAAACTGCAATTATTACTGGAGGCTCAGGAGATATAGGTAAAGCCACTGCAAAACTTTTTTTAGCCGAAGGTGCTAAAGTGATGTTGGTTGCTCGAAATGAAGACAAACTAAAATCTGCTATTAGCGAGTTAAAATCTGAAAATGTTTTGTACTGTGTTGCAGATGTTACAAAAGTTGAAGACACTAAAAAGTATACTGAAGCGACACTTACAAAATTCGGTAACATTGATGTCTTTTTTAATAATGCAGGAATAGAAGGTCCAGTAAGACCTATTAAGGAATATCTAGAAACCGATTTTGACAAAGTTATCGATGTTAATGTAAAGGGCGTTTGGCTAGGCTGTAAATGTGTAATTCCGAAAATGAATGATGGTGGAAGCGTGATGATAACATCATCTGTGGCAGGCTTAAAAGGCTTTTCTGGTCTTGGTGCCTATGTTGCAAGTAAGCATGCGGTTGTTGGCATTATGAGAGTTGCGGCAATCGAATTTGCAAATCGTGGTATTAGGGTTAATACTATTCATCCTGGACCAGTAAATAACCGTATGATGCGTTCCATTGAAGAAAGTATCTCTCCTGGTCATGCCAAGGACGTACAAAAAGAATTTGAAGCAGATATACTCTTTAAAAGATATGCCGAATCCGAAGAAATTGCGCAATTAGCCTTGTTTTTAGCTTCAGATGCGAGCAATTATATTACTGGAGCCATCCATGTAATTGATGGAGGAATGAACGTAAACTAATATGCTAAAATAGTTTGAGATTTATTGGATGGTATAAACCAAATTATAAAATGAACACAATAAAAACTTATAAAGAAATTGATATTCCTATAGGTGTAATTCACGTAAAGGGAAATTTAAGACAAGCACAAAATAGTAAAGGTCTTATTTTGTTTTCTCATGGCAGTGGTAGTAGTCGATTAAGCTCCAGAAATAATTATGTTGCCGATATTTTATTGCATAATGGATTTTCAAGCGTATTATTCGACTTATTGACACCACAAGAGGATGCTATTTATGAGAATAGGTTTGATATAGAACTCCTCACAGATAGGCTGGTTAGCGTTACCAAATGGGTTAAAACTAATAAAGATATACAGGAATTGCCAATAGGCTATTTTGGTGCAAGCACAGGCGCTGCATCTGCCCTTAGTGCTGCGGCTAAATTAGGAAAAACAATTTCTGCTGTTGTATCTAGAGGAGGTAGACCAGATCTTGCTATGGAATATTTAAACCAAGTTAAAACACCTACACTTTTATTAGTTGGAAGTAATGATGGTGTTGTTATTGATTTAAACAAAAAGGCAAAAGCAAACATTTCTGGAATTTGTGAATTAAAGATTATTGAAGGTGCTACTCATTTATTTCCAGAACCTGGAAAACTGGATCTTGTTGCAAAAGAAACCAGCGATTGGTTCGATACATATTTAACCTTATAAAAAATTATACGATGTTTAAAGATAGAATTGAAGCAGGAGAACAGCTCGCTAATAAATTGTTAGAATATAAAAACAATAAAAAGGCAATAGTGGTTACTATTCCTAGAGGAGGTTTGCCTATTGGGCATATTATTGCAAAAAAACTAAGCCTTCCTTTAGAAATTGTTCTTTCAAAAAAGATTGGACATCCACTTCATAAAGAATTTGCAATTGGCGCTGTAACCCTAAATGATATTATACTAAGTGAAGATGCTAGGGATATTTCAAATAGTTATATAGATAATGAAACCAGTAGAATTCGAGCTATTTTAAAACAACGACAAGATATGTATTATGGTTCGAGTACACCTATAAATTTGAAAGACAAAACTGTAATTTTGGTTGATGATGGGGTTGCTACAGGTCAAACATTAATATCCAGTATCAATCTTATTCACCAACAAGAACCTTCTCAAATAGTTGTAGCATTGCCAGTTGGTCCTCCTTTGGTTATTACCAAAATTAATAATATGTCGTCGGTAAAAAATACTATTTGCTTACTTACACCTTCAAATTTTCAAGCTGTTGGGCAATTCTATAAGGAATTTTATCAAGTTGATGATAGCGAAGTTATTAGATTACTGAAGGAAGCTAACCAAACGACAATTAAGGATTAATAAACGTTTAAATTCATTATACCATGATCCTTCATGATTTTAGTAAAGAAAATTCAATTTTAAATCAGTTTATTGCTGAATTAAGAGATGACAATATCCAAAAAGATGCCATGCGCTTTAGGAAAAATATTGAGCGAATTGGAGAGGTTCTTGGTTATGAATTAAGCAAAACCTTGAATTATAAAGATAAAAAAGTAGAAACTCCTTTTGGTCAAAAGACGGTTTCAATGCCTCAAAATAATCTTGTTTTGTGTTCCGTTTTACGCGCAGGTTTACCTTTGCATCAAGGACTTTTAAATTACTTTGATAAAGCCGAAAACGCATTTATTTCGGCATACAGACACCATAGAGATCATCAAGATGCTTTTAAGGTTATTGTAAAATACTTGGCTGCTCCATCTTTAACCAATAAAACACTTGTGCTTACAGATCCAATGTTGGCTACAGGTAAAACTCTGGAAAACGTTTATAGTGCATTAAAGAAGCATGGTATTCCAAAACAAATACACATTGTTTCAGTTATTGGTTCAAAATCTGGTGTGGAATATGTTAAAAACATTTTTCCAGAAGACGCACATTTATGGATAGCCACAATCGACGATACATTAAGCAGTAAAGGTTATATAATTCCTGGACTTGGCGATGCTGGAGATTTATCATTTGGTCTAAAGCTTTAGACAAATACCATATAAAACAAAAAAAACGGGAAGCTTATGCCTCCCGTTCCAGAAGAGATTAAATTGTTAGAAAACCTAATGGTTTATTAGCTCTTAAAACTCTTCATGACTTCCTAAATTACCAAAACTGGTAATTAAGGCCTGTGTTTTAAAGAAACAGGAAGTTTTGACTTCCTGTTTCTTCTGAAGACTTTAATTTAGTAACCTTTTCTAATCGCTAATATGCAATCATTACTGATTAAAATTAGCTTTTCAGTTAAAAAAAACAGCTTCAAACTCTCCACCTACGGTAGGCTTTAGCATTTTGTAATGATAAAACCTATATGCTTTATAAAAAGCAGGAAGTCGAAACCTCCTGCTTTCCTGAAAAGTTCAATTATATTATTTCTCCTACAGCACTTCCAATAATTCTTTATTACTAAAAAACCATTAGAACCATAAGCCAAACTATAGCTTTGAACTCCTCATAACAGATTAAGCATTTTTCAACGTTTAACCTGAATGTTTTATAAGAAACAGGAAGCCGAAACTTCCTGTTTCCCTTAAAGAGCTTAATTTCATTATCTAATTAATCAATATCCAAAACAACTTTATTGCTAAAGGCATCTTAAAAAATTAATGTCACAAAATAATAATTTTAAACTCTATTATGATCTATAGGGTCTTAAGATCTATATTTTCGAAATGCATCGGTATTTTTAAAGAACTTTTTAATTATAGTGCTAATATATATTATGTTCCCTTTATTTAAAATGACCTAGGTCAGTTTAGAAAAATAAATAGAAAAAAATATTTTTTTTAAACGGAAACTAATTTACTTTCAGCTTTATTAATATTGTCTATACCTTGTAATAAGGCGTCTGGATTAAATGATATGCTGTTAATTCCTTTTTCTACCAAGAAAGAAGCGAATTCTGGAAAATCACTTGGTGCCTGACCACACAATCCTATTTTGGTTTTACTTCTGTTCGCTTTTTCTATGGCCATAGCAATCATTTTTTTTGTTGCTGCATCATTTTCATCAAAAAGTGTTGCCATTAATTGTGAATCTCTATCAACACCTAAAGTGAGTTGTGTCAAATCGTTAGAGCCAATAGAAAAGCCATCAAAAATTTCAGCAAATTCTTCAGCTAAAATAACATTACTTGGAATTTCGATCATTACATAAATTTCTAAACCTTTGTCGCCTTGTTTCAGGCCATTGTCTTTCATTATTTTAATGACTTTTTTACCTTCCTCCAACGTTCTACAAAAAGGCACCATTACTTTTACATTGGTTAAGCCCATTTCATTTCTTACTTTTTTTAATGCTTCACATTCCAGTTTGAAGCCATTTATGTAAGATTTACTATAGTATCTTGCTGCTCCTCTAAAACCTAACATGGGGTTTTCTTCTTTAGGTTCAAAGAATTCACCTCCAATTAGATTAGCATACTCATTGGTTTTAAAATCGCTTAAACGCACAATGACTTCTTTAGGGTAAAAAGCCGCAGCAATGGTAGCGATACCTTGAGACAACTTATCAATAAAATAGTCCTCTTTGTTTTTATAAGATTTAGTAAGCTCTTCAATAGTTGCTTTTGTTTTTTTATCCTTCACTTTATTAAATTCAACCAATGCCATAGGATGCACTTTTACCGAATGTGTAATAATAAATTCCATGCGTAATAGACCTACACCACTATTTGGATAATAAGATAGCTGAAAGGCTTTATCTGGATCTGCTAAAATTAATTTGGCTTCAGTTTTTGGCAGTGGTATGTTGCTAAAATCGATTGCTTTTTCTTCATAAGAAAGCTTACCTTCATAAATGTATCCTATTTTCCCTTCAGCGCAGTTTAAAGTGATTAATTCTCCGTTTTTAATTGTTTTAGTTGCGTTGTTACAGCCTACAATAGCAGAGACTCCCAACTCTCTGGAAACGATTGCTGCATGACTTGTTCTTCCTCCTTTATTGGTGATAATTCCTCCTGATTTTTTTAAAATTGGATCCCAATCTGGACTAATAGTATCTGTAACTATAATATCTCCAGGTAGTAATTTATCTGCATCTTTTGTTGATGTTAATAGTTTTGCCCTACCAACCGATATTTTAGTTCCAACGGCATTTCCTGTGGTTAATATTTTCCCTTTTTCAGTTAGTTTATATTCAATTAATATACTTTTGTTTTTTGAATGGTGCACTGTTTCTGGACGTGCTTGAATTATAAACAATTGGTTGGTAATTCCATCTTTTGCCCATTCAATATCCATTGGTTTTTTATAATGTGTTTCTATTATTAAAGCCCATTGTGATAGTTTAATAACCTCATCATCATTTAAAACAAACGCTTCTTGTTTTTCTTTGGGTGTATCAATGTTTATAATGGAATCATGACCATTAGACTTGTCGTAAATCATGATTTTATCTTTATCGCCAATTTTTTTCTGAATCAATGGAAAATATCCTTGCTTTAAGGTTGGTTTAAAAACATAAAAGTCATCTGGGTTTACTGTACCTTGAACAATATTTTCACCTAATCCCCAAACACCTGAAAAAAGCATTACATCTTCAAAACCAGATTCAGGGTCAATAGTAAAACCAACACCTGAACAACCTTTATCTGAGCGAACCATTTTTTGTACACCAACCGAAAGAGCTACTTCACTGTGCTTAAACCCTTTTTCCTCTCTATATTTTATTGCTCTGTTAGTGTATAGTGAAGCAAAGCATTTTTTTACAGCATCCAATAAGGCATCTTCTCCTTTAATGTTTAAAAAAGTTTCATGTTGCCCAGCAAAACTGGCATCAGGGAGGTCTTCGGCTGTGGCACTGCTACGTACTGCGACATCAATATTGCTTTTACCAGAGAGTTCTTTGTAAGCTTTTTTAATTTGAACTAATAACTTTTCCGAAAACTTTCCTTTCAATATTAATTCTCGTGCTTGAGCACCAATGCTATTAAGGTTGGAATAAGTGTTTCTATCAAGATTGCCAAGTAACTCTTTTAATTTATTAGTGAGGTTATTTTCTTTTAGAAAAGTCCAAAACGCATAAGATGTTGTAACAAAACCATCTGGTACTTTAATGCCTTGCGATGTTAATTTATTATACATTTCGCCTAGAGATGCATTTTTGCCTCCAACTTCAGGAATATCTTTAATAGTTATTTCTTTGAATACTTTTATATATTTCCGCATGACTTTTAATAGTTAATAAGGCAACACATTATAGGCTACATTTAAAAGAAATAACCCAATAAAAAAGAGGAGCATATAAATAACCTGTACCAGTTTTACGTTAATAAATTTTAACCATGAAACGGTTTGCTTGGGTAATACGAACAATGATAATCCTATAAAAAGGGATGTCCACCCAATTAATGTAATTATAAGCTTATAGTTTGGCTCCCATATATTGTGAAATAATATATTTAATAACCCTACAATAATAGCGACAAGAGATGAAATGATTAAAAATTTCTCATCTTTTAAATCTTCAAATATTTGTTTTATTCGCTTAGGGTTATAGCTTAAAATAAAAAAGAAAATGATAAGATACCATCCCCAGAATTTTGCTAAAAAAATTGAATTTTCCATAATTTAATTTTGTTGTTCGTGTAATACTAAAAAAGGCACATCTGTATGGTAACTTATTTCTTCCACAGTTGGCATAAATAAAATTCGTTGAAAATAATTTAGGTTTTTTGCAACCATAGCTATCATGTCTATGTCTCTACTTTCTACAAAGCATTGTACAGCATCTTCTATCTTATCATTGGTCAAAAAGTGGAAGCTATGTTTATAACCATTAAAATAATCTTCCAACAGCTCCTTATATTTTTGTTGGTCTCTATTTAAATTTTCTTTCTTTTTGTTGATATGCAGAACTCTCAAAAAAGAATCAAACTCATCTAAAATCTCTGAGATGGGCTTCAATGTTTGGATATGATTAGACAATGCCAAATCTGTCGGGAAAGCTATTTCTTTTATGCTTGTATACTTTGCATTTTCCGGAACTACAAGCGTTGTACAAGGAACTTTGGTTATAACATCACCTGTATTGCTACCAACAATAAATTTTTTTAGTCCAGAAGCACCTTTAGTTCCCATAACAATGATATCTATGCTCTTTTCTTGCACATGATTCCTAATAGATTCAATAAAAAAATTATAATCTGTGATTGTATAAAACTTATGGTTTTTATTGTGAGGCAGCTCTTTTGAAATTCGTTTTAAAAACTCACGCAACTGTTTTTTTGCGAGTTTAGTTTGTACTTCCTCTATTGCTTCGGGAGTAGTTATATACGATGTGTCTACTGATGCTAAATTGCTTAATCTATTAACATGCAATAGGTAAAAGTGACAATTGGATTTTTCAAAAAATTGGAGTGCATATTTTATGGCGTTCCATGAGTTTTTAGAAAAATCTGTTGGTAGTAATATTGACTTCATTGTAATCTCTCTTAAATATTACAAATTTAATTGCAAGAGGTGTTACGCAAAATGATATTGGTCATATTGACTTCTTTAATAAAAATATTTTAGTAAATATCTTTAAGTTTTTGAAGCTCCAAAATTTTAATATTTCTACCTTCAATAGCTATAAAACCTTGTTTTTTAAAATCGGACATGGTTCTTATCAAGGTTTCTGTAGCTATTCCTGCAACACTTGCCAAATCACTACGCGAAATTTTTATGGGATCGTCTGGTTTACGATTTAATTTTTCAGCGAATTTTAAAATAGTATTAGCGGTTTTTTTGTTTACCGAACTGTAGGCCATTTGCAATAATTGATTTTTTATACCTGTAAGATCGTTTGTTAGTAGCTGTATAAGCTCTAAAGCTATTTTATGGTTTGTGTCGAGTAAATTTTTGAGATCATTTTTTAAAATACCAACCATTTCTACATCCTTAATAGCAGTTGCTGTTTCTTCATAAGGTGTGTTTTGGGTAAAAGATAAATAGCCAAATAAATCGTCTTCTTTATATAATCCTGTAGTGAGTTCTTTACCAAGTTCGTCAAGTTTATGGCACTTTACAACACCTTTGCTTATTAAATAAATATAATTGGAGTGGTCTCCTTCTTTATAAATTATTTCATCTTTTTGATATTTAAATTCCTCGCCATAATCAAGAATATAATTTTTAAAATCGTTTAATGTTTTAATGTCACTTTCATCGGTCTCTGCGTTGTTTTTGTTTTTATCTCGTTCGTCTTTTAATATAGAAGCTTTTGCCAAACGACTTTCGATAGCGCTAATTAAATCATCTTCACTAAAAGGTTTGGTTATATAGTCGTCGGCACCTAAATTCATACCTTTTCTTATATCTTGGTGTTCAGTTTTTGCCGATAGAAAAATGAATGGAATGTATTTTGTATCACTGTTTTTTGATAGTGCTTCGAGTACACCATAACCATCTAATTCTGGCATCATAATATCACATACTATAATATCGGGCAAAATACTTTTTGCTTTTTCGACACCAATTTTTCCATTTGAAGCTGAAATCACATTATAATTAGAAAGTTCTAATAATTCGGCAGTATTTTCTCTTAAAACTGTATCGTCCTCGATTAATAAAATAGTCTTCATTTTTCTGCTGTATTAGGTATTTCTATAGTAAAAACAGATCCTTTGTTTTCTGTGCTTTCAAAATAAATTTCGCCTTTTAAATTGTCTATATGGTCTTTAGCAATATTCAAACCAATACCTGTACCTTGAGATAGTAATGCATTTTCGGCTCTGAAATAACGATTGAATATGTTTTTTTGATCTTTTAATGGAATGCCAATGCCTTGGTCTTTTACTTTAATAATTGTAGTCTCTTTGGTTTGCACAACATCGATATCTATTACAGTGTTTTCTTCGGAGTATTTTACGGCATTATTCACCAAATTAGATAATGCCAGTTTGATGATTTTCTCGTCTTGATGTAATGATAACTCGTCTATGTTATCTGGATAATTAATATGTTGCCCTACTTTTAATAACATATTTGCATTATAAACTACTTCGTTAACAACCTTGCTAACTTTAAAGGTATTAAATTTATAATTATAACTTCCTTTATCCAATCTTTCAACCGATAAAAAATCGGTGAGTATATTGTTTAGGTAATTTACTTCATCGGTAATAGTTTTAATGTGTTTATCACGTTTATCCTGTTGATCTTCCAATTGATATTTGCTTAGTAGCATGGTCGATGTTAATATGGCACTTAAAGGTGTTTTAAATTCGTGAGACACTAAAGACAGAAATTTTGTTTTTAACTCATTAAGATTTTTTTCGGCAGCCAATGCAGTAATTAACTCTTCTGTACGTTTTGCTACTGTTTTTTCTAGTTTCTTAGTGTAATTTTTTTGTTCTGTAATATCTAATATAATGGCAACGTAGACGTCTCTTTCTCCAAATTTTGATAATTGTAAATGCTTTTTTACTGGGTAATGGGTGCCATCTTTTCTATAATGGACTGTTTCAATTTCTAACTTTTCAATATTCTTATTTTGTAAAACATCAATGGCTTCTCTAAGCTCTATTTCATCATTATATGGAGTTATATCAATTGGTGTCATATTAATAAATTCATCTAAAGTATAACCAAGATTCTTTTGCGCTCCATAATTTACATTAATAAATTTCAACGTTTTGGCATCAAAAACATGAATTTCGTTCACAGATTCGTCAAAAATTTTAGCTAAATGATTTCTTTCTTCTTCTGTATTTTTTTTGTCTGTAATATCATTGAGTATTCCAATATAATTTGTAACAATTCCTTTGTTATTTTTTATGGGTGTTATGTGCAAATCGTTCCAAAAGAGAGTGCCGTCTTTTTTGTAATTTCTAAGTGCTACTTGGCATTTCTCTCCTTTTTTAATAGCATTTTTAAGCTTGTTAATGGCTTCTTGTTGTCTATCGTCTTTTTGTAAAAACCTACAGTTTTTATGCAGTATTTCTTCTTTTGTATATCCTGTAAGTTTTTTAAAAGCTGGGTTAAAATATATAATAGGGTTGTCAGGTTTTAAGGCATCAGTTATAACAATGCTATTACTGGCAGATTTTAATGCTTTGTTCTTTAACATGAGCCTCTTTTTAATCTTCTTTTTTTCTGAGAGGTCATTAATTAAAGCCATTGTGTAAGGCTTGTTATATATAGAAAATGGGTTTAACTCTATTTTTGCAGGGAATGTAATTTCATTTTTTTTAACACCAAAAATAGCCATAGTTTGCTTGCCCATTTTGCGACGTTTCCCTTCTTTTATGAAGCCTTTAAAATGTGCGGAATGATTTGTATGATACTCTTTTGGAATAAGTGTATTTACAGGCTTACCAATTAGTTCATTTTTGCGATAGCCAAAAAGCTTCTCTGCCGATTTGTTGATTTCCATTATAATTTGATGGTTGTCAACAATAACAACACTTTGAGAAATGGTTTCTAAGAGAATATTAAAAATTTCTTGGTCTTGTTTGAACATTTTTCCATCAAATTTTTATTAAAGATAGACCGAAACATAAAGATACTAAAGTTATAAGTATCAATGTTATTTTCAAGATTAAGTTTCTTGATTATTTATTTAACTGATTTATATCATACTTAAATTAAAGACTAGTACTTATTTTTATGAAGTTTAATTTCTTAGAATATGGACACTAAAAAAGAGGTAAATCATAAATTCTATCAGAACTTAGGAAAGTTGTTTTATGCCATGGCTGCTATAGATAATAATGTAAGGGCTGAAGAGCTTGATAAATTAAAGGACGTTGTAAAAAAAGAATGGTTAACTACTAATTTTATTGATGATGACTTTAAAGAAAATGTAGAGCAATCGATTATAAATACTTTTAAATGGTTGCATGACGATAATGAGTATAATGCCGAAATATGTTACAATAGTTTTTTAACTTTTAAAAAGGATCATGAGCCATTGTTTACAGAAGGTATGAATACACTTATTTTAAAAACCGCAAGAGCTATAGCAGCTGCTTTTTCTAAAGTAAATAAATCGGAACTAATGTTATTAGCTAAACTGGATATGGAATTAAAAAATATTAAGTCATGAACTATTATTACAACACTATTGTAAATGGCTCTTTTGAAAGTATTGAGGCTAAAGTTATTGAGCTATTAAAGAATGAAGGCTTTGGTGTTCTTACACAAATAGATATGCAACAAACTTTAAAAAAGAAGCTTGATGTTGATTTCAAAAAATACAAAATATTGGGTGCTTGTAATCCGCCTTTTGCATATAAAGCATTACAAGTCGAAGATAAAATTGGTACCATGTTACCTTGTAATATTATTATTCAAGAACTTTCACCAAACAATATTGAAGTTTCAGCTGTTAATCCTTTAATAACTATGCAAACAGTAAGTAACGAAACGTTAAAAGTTATAGCTCATGAGGTTAGTGTTAAGCTTGAAAACATTATAAATAATATATAAAATGAAGAGCAGTTTTAATAAGATTATCAATTCCCAAACACCTGTATTGGTTGACTTCTTTGCCGATTGGTGTGGACCATGTAAAATGTTGGCTCCAATATTAAAACAGGTAAAAGAAGAACTTGGGGATGCTGTGAAAATAATTAAGATAGACGTTGATAAAAATCAACCTTTAGCAGCCAAATATCAAGTACGTGGTGTGCCAACTATGCTATTGTTTAAAAAAGGAAAACAAGTTTGGCGACAGTCTGGTGTACTCCAAAAAAACGAGATTATAAATATCATCAACTCAAATTAAGCATACATTATGAGTACACATATAGAAGCTAAAAAAGGAGAAATAGCAGAAACAGTATTACTTCCTGGAGATCCAATGCGAGCCAAGTGGATAGCTGAGACATTTTTAGAAGACCATGAATGCTATAACGATATAAGAGGCATGCTTGGTTTTACAGGCTTTTATAAAGGGAAGCGCGTTTCTGTACAAGGTACAGGAATGGGAATCCCTTCAGCTCTTATTTACTGTCATGAACTCATTAATGATTATGGTGTTAAAAACCTTATTCGTGTTGGCTCTACTGGATCATATCAAAAAGACATAAAAATACGTGATATAGTTATTGCTATGGCAGCTTCATCGACATCAGGTATTAATAACTCTCGTTTTATTAATGCCGATTATTCACCAACAGCAAATTTTGAATTGTTTATGAAAGCTGCATTATATGCCAAAGAAAATAATATCCCTATAAAAGCAGGAAATGTATTATCAGCCGACGAATTCTATGAAGACGATTTCGATGCGTATAAAAAATGGGCAGAATTTGGTGTGTTGTGTGTAGAAATGGAAACCGCAGGATTATATACAATCGCAGCTAAGTTTAATGTTAAAGCTCTTGCTATTTTAACAGTCTCAGATTCTTTGGTGACCAAAGAAAGAACAACTGCCAATGAGCGTGAAAGCACATTTGCTAAAATGATTGAAATAGCGTTAAGTACTTTATAAAAAAGAGTCTAATCTGTATGTTTTTTTGTTCTATGATGAATATCATTTTATAAGAGAACTAACAGTCATACTTTTGATATATAATTTTAAACTAAGCGTCATGAAAAAAATAATTATGTTTACGCTGCTAGTTCTTATTTCTGTTAGTAGCTTTACTCAAACCTTAGAGAACCTTGATTACATTTCATCATTTAACGATGGTGTTGCAGCCATTAAGAAAGATAGCCAATGGGCTTTTATAAATAAAGATGGCGATATTGTCGTGAATTTTAGAGATGATTTGGTTACTACTAAATCTTCAGATGGTACTTATCCAATCTTTAAAAATGGAAGGTGTTTAATTTTAAAAGAAAAAGGTGGTATTTCGTATTTTGGTTATATAAATACTTCAGGAAAAACAGTTATTGAGCCTCGATTTTTAAACGCTACAAATTTTAATAATAATATAGCAACTGTATTAGAACTTGAAAAAGAGGAAATAGGAAAAAACACAGCCTTAGATAAAAATGTAGTTTACTACAAGTATTATGAAGTAACTATTAATAGAGATGGCAATGTAAAGGATTATTTAACCCAGAAAGGGATAAATGTTGTTTTAGATAAAAAGTTTTTGCGTAAACCACCAAAATTTACCTCAAAGCAAATTTCAGACAATCTTGTAGCTACTAAAAATGAGAAAGGAAAGTGGGTAATTAAAAAGATTATTGAGTAGAACTATTCATAATGAAAGCAAGCTTAAATTTGGGGAGCATTTCTGGGATAAAAATAATAGTCCACTGGACATTTTTCTTTTTAATCCTGTGGATAGTTTTTGATGAGCTAAAACGAGGAGGTACTATCCAAAGTATTATGTTTAATGTAGCTTTTGTCTTGGCTGTTTTTATTTGTGTTGTGTTGCATGAACTTGGACATGCCTTAATGGCCAAACGTTTTGGAGTCAATACAAAAAAAATTACTTTACTTCCCATTGGTGGTATGGCGAGTTTAGATAAAATCCCTGAGTCACCTAAACAAGAACTTATGGTTGTGATTGCTGGGCCTTTGGTTAATGTAGCTATTGCAATTTTAATCTATCTATTTGTGCCTATTCATGAATTGGCAAATATTAGTTTAACCGAAAATCTAGAAACATTTAGCGAGCTTACATTACTAAATTTTTTACTTTACTTGTTTATTGTTAATGTAGGACTTGTAATATTTAATATTATCCCAGCATTTCCTATGGATGGAGGGCGTATTTTAAGAGCTCTATTGGCCATGAAAATAGATCGTGTAAGAGCAACACAAATTGCATCGAGTATTGGTCAAGTTTTTGCACTTGCTTTTTTATTAATAGGGTTGTTATATAACCCATTTCTTATATTTATAGCGCTTTTTATTTTTTTAGGAGCTTATGGAGAAAATCAAATGGTTTTGCATTTATCTTTGCTTAAAGGGCATACTGTTGAAGATGCTATGATGATAAACATCACGATATTTAAGCCCGAAGATTCTATTGATATTGTAGTTGATAAAATAATTTCTGGAACAGAAAATAACTTTGTAGTTGTTAAAGATTTGACCATTGTAGGATTGTTGTATCACAAGGATATTATAGACAACTCAAACAAAGATATATTTGTAAAGGATATCATGGACACTAACTTTAAAAGACTTGATGTTAATGATGACCTTAAAGAAGTTTACACCTTGATTCAAAGTAAAAGAAAATCGTTTTTTCCTGTTGTGGAAAAGGAAAAACTTGTTGGAGCAATAGATAATATTAATTTAAATGAATATATATTGTTACAATCTAAATTAGCTTATTGAGCATGAAATTAATTCGCATCTTTATTATTTCATTAATTATTTTTTCCTGTTCTAAAGAGCAGGATAAAATTCTTCCAACAGAAACAACTTTAACAGAAGTGGTCTATTCATCTGTAACTATTCAACCAGATAGTTTGTATCAAGCTTATGCAATTGTTGCGGGTATTTTAGATGCTAATTTAGTAGATGAAGGCGCTTTGGTTTTAAAGGGAGAAACGATTATGCAAATTATTAATAACACGCCAAAGCTTAATTCACAAAATGCTAAGTTCGCACTAGATTTAGCGAAAGAAAACTATAATGGCAGTGGAGCTATTTTAAGTAGTATTGAGGAAGAAATTGCTGCAGCTAAACTAAAATACAAGAATGATTCCATTAATTATTTTAGACAAAAAAACCTCTGGGACAACAATATTGGTTCTAAAGCAGAGTTTGATGCAAGAAAGTTAAACTACGATTTGGCGTCAAACAATCTAAAACTCTTAAGTAGTAAGTATAACAGGACAAAGAATGAATTGTTAACTGCAGTAAAACAAGCCCAAAACAACTATCAAACGTCATTGATTACCACAAAGGATTTTGCCGTTAAAAGTAAAATAAATGGTAAAGTTTATGCATTATATAAGGAGCCTGGAGAAATTGTTACAACTATGGAACCTTTAGCTTCAATTGGTAGTGCTACTAATTTTATTATCGAAATGTTGGTTGATGAAGTAGATATTGTGCAAATTGGTGAAGAACAAGATGTTTTAATCAATTTAGATGCTTATGTAGATAAAGTTTTTAAAGGGAAAGTATCTAAAATATATCCTCAAAAAGACCAACGAAATCAAACCTTTAAGGTAGAGGCTATTTTTGAGAATCCTCCAGAAATCTTATATCCTGGGCTTTCAGGTGAAGCCAACATAGTAATTGCTACAAAAAACAAGGTATTATCGATTCCAAAATCTTACATCATTGATGGGAATAAAGTCAAAACAGATGAAGGATTGGTTACCATCACAACAGGCTTGCAAAACATGGAACTCATAGAAGTGCTTACTGGAATTACCAAAGACACATATATTTATAACCCAGAATAATGGCAAACTGGAGCGTCATACTAAACATTGCCAAAACACATTTGCTAACAAAGATTAAGCAAACATCTACAGCTGCTTTAGGTGTTACTTTTGGAATTGGTGCTTACATTACTTTAGTGTGTTTTATGACTGGATTGAATAGCATGTTAGATGATTTAATATTAAATCAAACACCACACATTCATGTTTATAATGAGATTGAACCCTCAAAAAAGCAACCTATTTCACTATATGATAATGTAGAAGGAAGCTTTAATGTAGTGCATTCTATTAAGCCCAAACTAAGTCAAAAAAAGATTCATAATGCTTTGCCAATTATAAAGTATTTGGAAGAGAATCCTAATGTGCGAGGTGCACTTCCACAAATAAAAACGCAAATATTTTATATAGCAGGTTCGATAGAATTGGGAGGTAATCTCACAGGCATTAATGCCATTGATGAAGCTAATCTTTTTAATATGGGAGACTATATTGTAGAAGGTTCTGCCGAAGATTTACAAAATACAGATAATGGTATTTTACTTGGTATTGGTATAGCAGAAAAAATGTCTTTAAAAGTTGGCGATCGCGTACAGTTAAGTCCTATAAATGGTGGTATTTTTCCATTGAAAATAGTTGGCTTTTACCAAAGTGGCATTGCCGATTTAGATGCCATTCAAAGTTTTACCAATATTAAAACAGTACAACGTATTTTGGGTAAAGCCAATAATTATATTACCGATATTAATGTGAAGTTGTATGATATTGAACAAGCAATTCCAATGTCAAAAAAAATAGAACAGCAGTTTAACCTTACTGCTATGGATATTAAAACCGCAAATGCACAATTTGAAACTGGGACAACCATTAGAAACCTTATTACGTATGCTGTTTCTATAACATTACTTATTGTTGCAGGTTTTGGTATTTATAATATTCTAAATATGCTTATTTATGAAAAAATGAATGATATTGCTATACTAAAAGCAACAGGTTTTTCAGGCAAAGATGTGCAACTTATATTTATGAGTCAAGCAATGATTATTGGTTTTGTAGGTGGTATTTTAGGGTTGCTAATAGGTTATGGTTTAGCAAGCTTAATTGATACTATTCCTTTTCAAACTGAAGCCTTGCCTACTGTTGAAACGTATCCAATAAATATGAATCCGTTATTTTTTGTAATTGGCTTTTCATTTGCGATGCTCTCAACCTTTTTAGCAGGTTATTTACCATCAAAAAAAGCTAAAAAAATAGACCCTGTTAACATTATAAGAGGACAGTAAAATGAGTGTTATATTAGAAGCGAAACATATCGATAAATACTTTAGAAAACCTGTATTGTTCCATGTTTTAAAGGATATAAATTTTCAGGTAAAGAAAGGTGAATTTGCATCTGTAATGGGAAAATCTGGTTGTGGTAAATCTACATTGCTTTATATTCTTTCTACAATGGATACCGATTATGATGGTGAACTATTTTTAAACAATGAACTCGTTACTGGACAAGACAGGCAATATTTATCATATTTACGTAACAAGCATATTGGTTTTGTATTTCAGTTTCATTATTTATTATCGGAATTTTCGGTGTTGGAAAATGTGATGCTTCCTGCTAAAAAATTGGCCGAAAAATCACTTCAGGAAATAGAGCACGATGCAATGGAAAGATTAAAAACGCTCAACATAGATCATTTGTCACAAAAACGTGCATCACGCATTTCTGGAGGAGAAAAGCAACGTGTTGCCATAGCTAGAGCACTTATTAATAACCCTTCAATTATAATGGGAGATGAGCCTACAGGTAATTTGGACAGTCAAAATGCCGAAAATGTATTCAACATCTTTGAGCGATTAAGTAACGACCATGGACTCTCACTTCTAGTCGTTACTCATGATAAAGATTTTGCGAAGAAGACCGATAGAATTATTCAAATGGAAGACGGTAAAATTATCACATAATTTTTCTATTCATGATATTGGTCATTTCCAATAAATTCATTTAAAATTATCTTTATTCTATAATAATCCAATACAAAATATTGTGAGCAATTATAGAAACAGACCCAAGGGAAATTATATCCAAGAAGCCTCTTGGCAAGAATTATATATGTTAACTGAAAGTTGGAAAAACGATTTAGAGTTTTACTTGCTTGATGTTAAGTTTTTAGAACACTTGGTTGATGCTTATTTTGTAAAACTTCTTACCAATCAAAATTTTGAAGAGATAAGAGGGTTGCAAAGAGAATTATTGGAAATAAATAGTAAGTGTGAAAATTTATTGAAACGTATTCAAATTCACTTTGGTCATATTGTAGATTTGATTGATCAGCCTCTTATGTATGATGCATCTATTTTTAGGACTGAGCATGAATTATTGGAAGATGAGATCTCAGAATTTGAAGTAATGTTAAAAGCAGTTAGATATGCTGTATTCACTATAACTAAAGATGTTTTAGAAAGTAAGAAACCAAAGTATATTTGGAAATATAATTAAACATATTTCATAAAAATCCTTAATGTAAATTTTCAAACAATACATAAAAATTCATAGCAAAAGATAATGGTATTTATAGATTATTATAAAATTTTGGGAGTAGCCAAAAACGCTAGCGAGAAAGATATAAAAAAGGCTTATAGAAAATTGGCACGTAAGTATCATCCAGATTTAAACCCTAACGACAAGGTCGCCGAAAAGAAATTCAAAAAAATTAACGAAGCCAATGAAGTATTAAGCAACCCTAACAACAGGAAGAAGTACGACAAATATGGCGAACATTGGCAAAATGCTGAAGCTTATGAGAAAGCAAAACAGCAACAACAATATTCCCAACAGCATAGTGCTCAAGGAGATTTTGGAGCATACTCTGAAGAAGATTTTTCAGATTTTTTTGAGTCTATGTTCGGTGGTAGATCCTCCAGAACACAAGGAAGACAAGCTAAATTTAGAGGACAGGATTTTAATGCCCAATTACAGCTCGATCTTAAAGATGTTTACACTACCCATAAACGCACCTTAACTGTTAACAATAAAAATATTCGCATTACCATTCCTGCTGGAGTAGAGAATGGTCAAGTCATTAAAATAAAAGGACATGGAGGTAAAGGTATTAATGGAGGTCCAAATGGCGATTTGTACATTCAGTTTTCAATTATTAATTCAACACCATTTAAAAGAGATGGTGACAATCTATACATTTCGGTAGATTTAGATTTGTATAAAGCACTTTTGGGTGGAGAGATTACTGTAAACACCTTTGATGGAAAAGTGAAGTTGACTGTAAAACCAGAAACCCAAAATGGTACAAAAGTAAAACTTAAGGGCAAAGGTTTCCCAGTATATAAAAAACAAGGACAATTTGGTGATTTGTATGTAACTTATAACATTAAAACACCGACAAAACTTTCAGCCAAAGAAAAAGAACTTTTTACAGAATTAGCTAAATTGAGATAATATGGAAACAACAAAATTAATTTCAATACAACAGTTTTGTAAGTATTATAATGTTCCTAAAACATTTATTAATGCTTTGCATGAGTACGAATTAGTTGAAATAATAGTCACTAATGATGAAAATTATTTAAAAACTGCGCAACTCAATGAAGTTGAAAAAATGATGCGATTACACTACGATCTTGATATAAACCTTGAAGGTATTGACGCTATTTATAATTTATTAAAACAAGTGGAGACTTTACAAGATGAAATTGTTATACTAAAAAACAGGTTGGATTTTTACGAAAAATTATAATATTTTTTTATGATAGATATACAGAAAATAGAGCAATGGATACATGACTACCCTTTGGTATGGAGCATTGTAAAATTTCTATTTTTAGTGGCAATAGTTCTAATTATAGTTAAAGTATTAAGGAAACAGTTAAAAAAAGCCATACCTAATACAGCCATTCGCTATAAATCTCAAAAAGGAATAGAAATTTTAGGGTACATTTTATTAGTAATTATTGGTATTACCTACTTTACAGGTACTATTAAAGACTTTACACTAATAATAGGTTTGTTTACTGCAGGAATTGCATTTACGTTGCAAGAATTAATATTAAGTATAGCTGGATCTCTTTATATATTTTTAGTAAAAGTTTATGCACCTGGAGATCGTATCGAAATCAATGGAATTAAGGGTGATGTTATAGATGTAGATAGTGTTTACACAACCATGATGGAAATAGGTGAGTGGGTAAGTAGCGACAATTACAGTGGACGCATTGTAAAATTGAGCAATGCTTTTGTATTTAAAGGGCCTGTTTTTAACTATTCAAAAGACTTTCCTTTTATTTGGGATGAATTTAATTTACCAATTCGATATGGTTCAGATGTGGATTTAGCAAAATCAATTGTTATTAAAATAGCTTCAGAAACACTTTCAGAATTTACTGCAAACTCAAAATCACAATGGAAAGATGTCGTTAATAAATACTACATAGAAGACGCACAAGTAGATCCAACATTAGCTATCACGCTTACAGATAATTGGATCCAATTTAATCTACGTTATATCGTCGATTTCAAGAAAAGACGAGTTACTAAGCATATACTAAATGATTCAATAAGAACTGAAATAGAAAAAACAAAAGGCAAAGTAATTTTAGCTTCTACAACATTGGAGCTAATCAAAATACCAGAGTTAAAGATTGATGTAAACAAACAAACTTAAAGTTAACTCTTGCGCCTGCTTTTTATTGGAGTTCTCGTTCTCGAATGGTATTCTTTAATGTCGTTACCATAATAATTTTCAACTCTAACTTGTTTTGTTCGTCTTAGATTAATACCATTAAATCTAGTTGGCAATACATTCACGGTTATCCAATCACCATTGTCAAGATAAATATACTTACGTAAGGTTAAATCATAATAAATAGTATAATCCGGAAAGTAAACATATCTAACATTAACAACTCTATTTGGATAAAACCATGGTGGTGTTGGGTGGCTTGGTCTGGATGAAATAATAACTGGACCACAACTTTCTAGGCTTAAAAAAGCACCTAGTAAAAAGACGATACTTATAAATTTTGCTTTTTTCATGGCATATAATTTTCATTGATTATTCGTTTTTCTTCTAAAGACTTAATAATAGCAGTCACATAATTTGTAACAGTAGTATTAATTCGTTTAGGGTCTACAATATCATAAGATGCTACCCAAACCAATGACTTGTCATTATTTTCTTTTAAGTTATATAATGAGGCTTCTATGTGGTAAATTTCATACTCGTTATAATAGCCCTCAATTAGATAAACATCTTGAACCAGATAATAATAACGACCAAAACGTCTCCAATAGTAATCTCTTCGATAAGTGTCTCCACTATATGATACCTTTTCATCTATACCTTTTACTGCAGAAATTAAAATAGCATCAAACCCATCATTGGAGATTCTTTTTACCTCTTTTTCAATATCTTCTTCGGTTTGTTTTAAACTGGTAAAAGTTGGTTTAAAGACATCATAACTTTCAACAGCATCAATACCTCTGTTTATAAGTTCTGTTTTTAGTTGTTCTTCAAACATTTTTCGTGCAATCAAATTGTCGGTAAGACCCACAATAAGTACTTTTTTTGGTTGATAATTTGTATATTCTTTATTCACCCAAGTATCTGTCATTTTTACTGCTGTGCAACTTGTGAGCAGCAATACTACTACGATATAATAAAATGATTTCATGGCTTCTATTTTTTTTTACAACGTAAAATTATTCGATGCGCCTTGTTATTGCAATGATATATATCAGCCTAATTCTGTTACTTATTAATAAAGTCTTTGTTAATTGATAATGCAATCCTAGATATTAGTAAATATGTATGCTAAAAAAACACTTAGTTGAAATCTAAAAAATAATTATTTGTAACATAAGTCACATATTTAAAGAGGGTTAACTGATAGATGTCATTGCGAGATAATTAGCTAGAAACTACTTTTACTATGTTTTTTAAATTCAAGAAAACAATAGTATTAAGTTTAGCAATAACCAGGATCTATTATGAAATTTATTAGGATTGATTATTCACATTAATAATTATGAACAGGCAAATTATATTGAGTCTCTTGACGAATTAATTTATCAATTGTTTAGTAACTTAAGTTACTTAATGAAGTAACAATGGTTACTGACTCTGCTTCTTTAAGAACTTAATTTTGCATCAAATTAAATGATAATGAAGCACAATACAAATATATTAACCGTCATACTTTTACTAATCACATTGATAGTAAAGGCACAAGAAACTGTTCCAATTTCAAAAGCAGATGTTTTAAATAGAGTTTCTAAGGAAAACTTATCAATAAAAATTTCGGAGCAGGAATTCTTTCAAGCTCGAGCAGACTATAGACAAACCAATGCTGTTTTTTTACCAAACATTACAGCATCTCATACTGGAATTGCAACCACAAACCCATTGATGGCTTTTGGTTCCAAATTAAACCAGGAAATTCTAACTCAAAACGATTTCAATCCTAGTTTGTTAAATAATCCTTCTCAAATCGAGAATTATGCAACCAAAATCGAGATTCTGCAACCATTAATTAATGTAGATGGCATTTATCAACGTAAAGCTGCTAAATCAAAAATGGAAGCGATGTCTTTGCAAACTCAAAGAACTACAGACTATTTAATGTTTGAAGTAGAAAAAGTTTATATGCAGTTACAACTAGCCTATAAAGGGGTAGATGTTTTAGTAATTGCTTTAAAAACTGCTAATGAAAATAAAAAACTAGCCGAAAACAGTTACAAACAAGGGTATTTACAACGAGCCGATGTTTTGTCTGTTGAAGTTAGGGTTACCGAAATTAAAAATCAGTTGCAAACTGCAAAAAGTAATGTGGAAAATGCATCAAACTATTTGTCTTTTTTAATGAACACAAATAGGAATACTATTCTAAAACCAACTGATAGTTTAACAGTTTCTAATGTTAATCTATATGCTAATAAAAACATTACCGAAAATCGTTCCGATATTAAAGCAATGCATTTAGCCCTAAATGCTTATGAGGCGATGAATAAAGCTGATAAAATGGCTTTTCTTCCACGACTAAACGCTTTTGGAAGTTATGAGCTTTACGACGACAAAGTCTTTCAAGGAGAGGCAAATGGCTATTTATTTGGAGCACAATTAAGCTGGAATATTTTTGAAGGCTCTAAACGCTTCGGAAAAGCGCAAAAGAGCAAAGCAGAATTTGATAAGTCTAAGCTAGAGTATGAGCAATATGTGTCGCAAAGTAATTTAGAATTAAATAAAGCCAAGCGAATGCTAACTGATGCTGAAAACAAATTGAATTTAACACAATTAGCACTAGAACAATCTAAAGAATCCTTAAGGATTAGAACAGACAGGTTTGAAGAAGGATTAGAAAAAACGTCAGATTTGTTAGCAGCAGAAACACAGTATGCTCAAAAGCAATTAGAGTATTATCAAACCATTTTCGAATACAATTACGCACAAGCATATTTACAATTTCTAACTAAAGAATAATTATTAAGATGAAAAAATACATATACATATTAGCAATCACTACAGTATCACTATTATTATCAAGTTGTGGTAGTAACGACAAGGAAGTTGTAGCCGATAATACAGCACCAATCGCAGTAAAAATCAACAATGCTTCGGCAAATAATAATAGTCCATTTTTAGCTGCTAGTGGTAAAATTCAATCGGTTAATAGTGCCGACTTAAGTACTCGTATGATGGGTTTTGTTTCTAAAATCTATGTAAATGTTGGTGACAAAGTAAATAAAGGACAGTTATTGGTGTCTATTAATAATGCCGATTTACAAGCAAAACGCGCGCAAGTCGCTGCAAGCATTACGGAAGCAACAGCTGCATTCAATAATGCTCAAAAAGACTACAAACGTTTTAAAAATCTGTTTACAAACAATAGCGCATCACAAAAAGAACTAGACGATATAACAGCACATTACGAGATGGCTAAAGCACGTTTGGAAGCTGCTAATCAAATGAAAAATGAAGTAAATGCGCAATTTACATATTCAAATATTACCGCTCCTTTTAGTGGTGTTATTACTGGAAAAACAGTAAAAATAGGAGATATGGCTAATCCAGGGCAACCCCTAATTTCTTTAGAATCTCCAGGGAATTTTGAGGTGATTGCAATGGTGCCTGAAACCGAGATTTCACAAATAAAGAAAAACGTTGAAGTTGATGTTTTGGTTAAATCTATAAATAAAACATTAAAAGGAAAGGTTTCCGAAGTCAGTACTTCAGCTAAGCATACAGGTGGACAATATTTGGTAAAAATCGCTTTAAATAAAAGCGATACCAATATTCTATCAGGTATGTTTGCGACAGTACAATTTCCAGTCGATAAAAACTCAACTACTGAATTAGTTTTAATTCCAACTGAAGCTTTAATCACGAAAGGGCAGCTCTCAGGTGTATATACAGTTAGTCAAAGTAATACAGCATTGTTACGTTGGTTACGTTTGGGTAGAACTTATGGAGACCAAGTGGAAGTATTATCTGGCTTATCTGCTAATGAATCATACATTTTATCAGCTGAAGGAAAACTCTATAATGGAGTAAAAGTAACTATTCAATAACTATAATTATGAAAGAAGGTTTAGCAGGAAAAATAGCCAAAAGCTTTATAGGCTCAAAGCTTACGGTGCTTTTAATGATCGTATTTATGGTTGTTGGAGTGTATAGTTCGTTTTTGATACCAAGAGAGGAAGAGCCACAAATAGATGTACCAATTGCAGATATTTTTGTTGGTTATCCTGGAGCAAGTCCAACAGAAGTCGAGTCTCGTGTTATAAAACCATTAGAAAAACTTATTTCTAATATTAAAGGCGTAGAGTATGTGTATTCTACATCTATGAAAGAGCAGGGAATGGTGATTGTACAGTTTTATGTGGGCGAAGATATTGAGCGTTCGTTTGTAAAACTCTACAACGAAATAAACAAACACATGGATCAAATGCCACAAGGTGTGACGTTCCCATTGGTAAAAACACGTGCAATTGACGATGTTCCAATGCTTGGATTAACACTTTGGAGTGAAAATTATGACGATTTTCAGCTCAACCAAATGGCACAGGAGCTCACGAGTGAAATTGAAAAGATTAATGATGTAGCAATTACTCATAAAATAGGAGGTAGAGACCGTCAATTACGTGTAGTATTGGATAAAGATAAATTGGCAGCCAGTGGTTTGGATTTTTTATCTGTTTCAGAAATGATAAAAGCCAATAACCAGCAATTAAGTTCTGGAAAATTTAATAAAAGCGACACTGAATTTTTAGTAACCACTGGAAAGTTTTTAGAAACAGTTACAGATGTTGAGAATTTGGTAGTTGGCGTGCAACAAAATCAGCCAATTTATTTAAAACAAATAGCGACTATTGTAGATGGACCAGAAATACCAAACAAATATGTGTCTCTTGGTTTTGGGGCAGCTAGCCAAAAAGCTGATACCTATAAATCGGAATATCCAGCAGTAACTATTTCAGTTGCAAAAAGAAAAGGAGCAGATGCGATGAAAATTTCTGATGTGATCCTTGATAAGGTTGAGCATTTAAAAAAGACACTTATTCCAGATGATGTACATGTTGAAGTGACCAGAAATTATGGTGAAACAGCCTCACAGAAAGTGTCAGAACTGTTGATGCACCTTATAGGAGCTATTATTGCTGTAACGCTTGTAGTGATGCTTGCTATGGGTTGGCGAGGAGGTTTGGTAGTATTTTTATCAGTGCCAATTACGTTTGCCTTAACGCTTTTGAGTTATTACATGCTCGATTATACACTTAACCGAATTACCTTATTCGCCTTAGTGTTTGTAACTGGTATTGTTGTCGATGACTCTATTATTATTGCCGAAAATATGCACAGGCATTTTAAAATGAAACGTTTGCCATTTAAACAGGCAGCATTGTATGCAATTAATGAGGTTGGAAATCCAACTATTTTAGCAACATTTACAGTTATAGCCTCAGTATTACCAATGGCATTTGTATCTGGTTTAATGGGACCATATATGAGTCCGATGCCGATAGGAGCATCGATAGCCATGTTGTTGTCTTTATTTGTGGCTTTGACTATAACACCTTATTTGGGCTATATCTTCCTTCGTGAAAAAGATAAAAAAGGCAAAGTTAAGAAGGCTGAAAAGCCAATGGAAGAGACATTTATTTTCAAGGTTTATTCAAAATTTGAAACGCCACTAATTGAAAACAAAACCAAGCGTTGGTTGTTTTTAGGGATTACATTCTTATTGTTAATGGGTTCGGTGAGTTTATTTTTTACCAAATCGGTTGCTGTAAAAATGTTGCCTTTCGATAATAAGAATGAATTTCAAGTTGTCATTGACATGCCAGAAGGCACAACTCTTGAGAGAACAGGAGTTGTCACTAAAGAAATAGCACAGTATTTATCAACCAGACCAGAAGTGGTTAACTATCAAAGTTATGTTGGTACGTCAGCACCAATAACTTTTAATGGATTGGTGAGACATTACGATTTACGTGGAGGAAGTAATATGGCCGATATTCAAGTGAATCTTACTGATAAGCATGATAGAATTGCACAAAGTCATGATATTGCAAAGTCGATGCGTGATGATATTCAAACTATTGGAAACAAGTTTAATGCTAATATAAAATTAGTTGAAGTGCCACCAGGACCTCCAGTATTGTCAACTATTGTTGCCGAAGTATATGGACCAGATTACAGTAAGCAAATTGAAGTAGCTAATGAGGTACAAAACATTTTAAATAACACAGTAGATGTTGTTGATGTGGATTGGATGGTTGAAGATGACCAAATTGAATATGAATTTGTGATAGACAAAGAAAAAGCAATGCTTTATGGAGTAGCTCCACAACAAATAGCTTATACTATGAATCTGGCTTTATCCAACAGAGCTATTACAACATTGTATGATGAAGACGCTGTAAATCAAGTTGGTTTGGTTTTAGCTTTAGACGAAAAAGAAAAATCTACTATTACAGATATTTCTCAGCTCAAAGTAAAGTCTCAACAAGGTAATATGGTTCCTATAGCAGACTTGGTAGATATTAAACAAAATACAAGAGCCAAAAGTATTTATAGGAAAAACCAAAAGCGTGTGGTATATGTGTTAGCAGATATGGCAGGTGAATTGGAAAGTCCTGTATATGCCATTTTAGGAATGGAAGATAAGTTAAAAGCTATCGATCTTCCTGAAGGGTATACTATGAATGAATTGTATTTAAATCAACCTGAATTTGAAGACGATTATACCGTAAAATGGGATGGTGAATGGCAAATTACACTTGAGGTGTTTAGGGATTTAGGAATTGCCTTTTTGGGAGTTATCATTATCATCTACATCTTAATTGTTGGTTGGTTCCAAAACTTTAAAGCACCTATTGTAATGATGGTTGCTATACCATTATCCTTGGTTGGTATCGTATTAGGGCACTGGGTTATGGGAGCCTTTTTTACAGCGACATCTTTTATTGGTATGATTGCTTTAGCTGGAATCATGGTGAGAAATTCAGTCTTGTTAATCGACTTTGTCAATTTGAGATTAGATGAAGGTATCCCATTAAAACAAGCGGTAATTGAAGCAGGCGCAGTAAGAACAACGCCAATCTTGTTAACAGCAGGAACAGTTGTTATTGGAGCATTTGTGATTTTGTTTGATCCAATTTTTCAAGGATTGGCTATTTCATTAATGGGAGGAACTATTGTGAGTACAGTTCTTACCTTGTTGGTTGTGCCATTAGTGTATTATATGATTGAAAAGAAGAATTATAAATAGAAAAAAAATGAAATTAGTAATAGTAACAGCAGTTGAAGAATTTCAAAATGAGGTCTTGAAATTATTCAAAGAAGCAAATATCGAGAGTTTTAGTAGCTCAGATATTGATGGTTATAAAAACATACCTTCTGTATTAAGAACGTCAAGTTGGTTTCCAAGTAAAAAAGGAGGTAACGAATCTAGCATGTTTTTCTCTTTCACAGATAAAAAACATATTGATACGCTTTTCGACTTAATAAAAACGTATAATAAAAATTTAGAAACGAATAACCCTATTAAGGCGATTGTTGTTCCTATTGAAAAATTTATATAAACTTAAAAATTAATTAAAATGTTAAATACATATTTTAGAGTAATCGTAGGTACAATGGTATTATTGAGTGTTGTGCTTTCTGTTTATGTAAACCCAAATTGGATGTGGTTTACTGTGTTTATTGGTCTTAACTTAATACAATCAGCATTTACAAAATGGTGTTTATTGGAAACTATACTAATAAAATTAGGTGTCAAAAAAGAGAGAGATGGTTGTGCCGTTAATTAATAGAGAATAACTTATTCATTGATTTATCGTTTACTAAGAAACCAAGTAGCTAACCAAGGATCAGTCTTAAAAGATGCTTTTTAAGCTAGGTAACTTTTGAACTTAAAACTTTTAGGCTTTTATGTATATTCGCTATACTTATGAGTAAATTAAATCAAATTTTTGGAAAGAAAACAGAACTCTATTTTGCAGTTTTATGTGGCATTTTTCTACTTATTGGTTTTTTTTTAGAAAAATTTGCTAATATATCTAATGGAATTTCTTTAATTAATTATTTTATATCTTATTTTTTTGGAGGCTACTTTATTACTATTAAAGCCATAAAAAAAACCATTATAGGTAGTTTTGATATCGATTTTTTAATGATTGCAGCCGCTATAGGTGCTGCTTATATTGGTAGTTGGGCAGAAGGCGCTCTTTTGTTATTTCTTTTTAGTTTAGGTCGTGCTCTTGAGCATTATGCAATGAATAAAGCCAAAAAATCAATCGAAGCTTTAGGACAGTTATCCCCAAAAACAGCGTTGGTTAAAAAAAATGGGAAGCTAGAAGAAATACCTATAGAAGATTTAATAATAGATGATATTATTGTTGTAAAACCTAATACAAAAATCGCAGCGGATGGTGTTATTATTAGAGGAAGCAGTAGTGTAAATCAAGCTCCAATAACAGGAGAAAGTATTCCAGTAGATAAAACATTTATTGAACATACAGATAGTTTACCAACGTTTAATGACATTGATAAAAAACATATTGTTTTCTCTGGAACTATTAATGGCGATAGTATTCTTGAAGTGTTAGTGCTCAAATTAACAATTGATTCTACAGTTTCAAGATTAATAAAAATGGTAAATGAAGTCGAAACTCAAAAATCACCTACCCAAAGAGTGACCAAAAAGTTTGAAAAAAGGTATGTTCCAATTATTATACTTGTGGTTTTTTTGTTGTGTTTTGTATACCTAGTCATAGATGAAAGTTTTGACACTAGTTTATATAGAGCAATAACTGTTTTAGTGGCAGCTAGCCCTTGTGCATTGGCAATTTCAACACCAAGTGCAGTACTGAGTGGAATTGCAAGAGCAGCTCAAAAAGGGGTGCTAATTAAAGGAGGAAGAGCTTTGGAAGATCTTGGCGAAATTACCACTATCGCATTTGATAAAACAGGCACACTAACCGAAGGAAAACCGAAACTCACCAATGTAATTCCTTTAAATAATTTCGATAAAAGGGAACTTGTCCAAATAGTGCTTGAAGTAGAAAATTTAAGCAATCATCCTCTTGCAAAAGCAATAGCAAAAGATATAAGAAGCCAATATAAAATTGAAACTCAAAATAAAGCAACAAATGTAAATGCCATTCAAGGAAAAGGAATTAGTGCCGTTTACGGTGATGATAAAGCTTTCATTGGAAATATAAAGTTGATGGAAAGCGTTGGTATTAAGGTCGATGAACTTGTTGTTAATAGCATGCAGAATCTCTTAAAAAATGGTGAAACAGTAATGATTGTAGCCTTTAAGAATGAGGTCATAGGATTGATAAGTGTTATGGACATTCCTCGAAAAACTGCAGCTTATACATTAAAGCAATTAAAAGAAATTGGAATTAAACATATGATTATGCTTACAGGTGATCATCAAAATGTTGGAGATGCTATTGCTAAACAAATTGGTCTTACAGAAGCCAAAGGAAATTTATTGCCAGAAGATAAAGTATCTGAAATAAGAAGACTTATTCAACGGGACAAAAAAATTGCAATGGTTGGTGATGGTGTTAATGATGCACCAGCTATGGCGTTAAGTACTGTCAGTATTGCCATGGGTGCAGCAAGTAGTGATGTTGCTTTAGAAACAGCCGATGTTGCCCTAATGTCTGATCAAATTGAGAGATTACCCTTTGTGATAAGATTGAGCCGAGAATCTAAACGCATTATAAAACAAAACATATGGATAAGTTTGGGTGTAGTAGCTTTATTAGTTCCTGTAACTATTTTTGGACTAGCAAATATTGGTTTAGCTGTCGCTTTTCATGAAGGATCAACAATTATTGTTATTTTAAATGCATTGAGATTACTTCGCTATGAAACTGACATATCTCATTTTTAATACACAATATTTCTTGTATTTTTATATAAACTAAAAGTATGATGCTTACATTCAAGAACTTTAATATTGCAGACTGGTTTTCTTTTTATAGAGTTGTAGCTGCACCTTTTCTAGTCTTGTTATTATGGTTAGATGAAAGGCAGCTTTTTGCATGGTTTTTATTGATTAGTTACTCAACGGATGCTATTGACGGATATTTAGCCAGAAAGTTAAAAATAACAAGCCCTAGAGGCTCACAGTTAGATTCTTTTGGTGACCAAATAACACTTGTGGTTGGGTTAATTGGATTGCTCATTTTTGAAAATGAATTTATAAAAAAGAATATTCTATTAATCAGCATTGCATTTGTACCATACATTATACAAATGATTCTTGCCTATTATAAATATGGCAAGGCTACAGCATATCATACCTACTTTGCGAAATTGTCAGCTATAATACAAAGTGCATTTATTTTATATTCTTTGTTTTTTGCTCCAAATTACGCTTTGTTTTATATCATGATTGTATTCGGACTCATAGAAACTTTTGAAGAGATAACACTTATTTTTATGTATGATAATTGGGCGTCAGATGTAAAAGGTATTTATTGGGCGCTTAGAGATAAGCGTCGTTTGAAAAAGGACAAAAACCAACATGATATTCTCTAATGCGAAGCTACTCATTATTTACTATTTTACTTTTGTGTATTGCAATATTGGTAGTAGATATTTTTGCTTTTTATTGGTTGCAATCCATGACCCAACTTATTGATTCTGTATTTTTTAGAAATACCATCCATATTACGTTTTGGGTTTTTACTATTGGACTTATTATATCGATAATGGTACTAAAAGTAAGATTAGATGATATAGACCCCAGAAGAAAACAACTGCTCGTATCTTCATTGTATGGGTTAACAATATCTTCATTTATCCCCAAAATAATTTTTGTAATTGTTATTTCAATTTTATTCTTTACAAACTTTGTGTTTTCAGAAAAAGAATCACTCTTAGTTATTCCACTTATAGGTTTATTTTCTGGATTTCTACCTTTTTTTGTAATTGTCTATGGTATTTTTAAGTCAATTTATAACTTTAAAACCTATCATTTAAAAATTGAATTCAAAGACTTACCTAAAACATTCAATGGTTTAAGAATTGTACATATTTCAGATTTACATTTAGGTAGTTTCAATTATCGATTTCATATTTTAAAGCGTGCTGTAAGTAAGATTAATCATTTAAAACCCGACCTTATTTTCTTTACTGGGGATTTGGTAAATAATTATGCTTGGGAATTGCGAGGATGGGCTAGAGTATTTAGGAAATTATCAGCAACAATAGGTAAATATGCTGTTTTGGGGAATCATGATTATGGAGATTATAGTGAATGGAATTCCAAAAAAGAAAAGCAAGAAAATTTTAAAGTCATTAAGAATTTTTATATGGAGAATGATTTTAACTTATTGCTTAATCAATCGGATATAATTAAAAAAGACAATGATAAAATAGCAATTATTGGTGTCGAAAACTGGGGTAAACCACCGTTTAAGCAATATGGCGATTTGCAAAAAGCTATTAAAAAAGCTGGAGCTATTCCATTTAAAATACTGCTATCTCACGACCCATCACATTGGACAGAAGAAGTGGTTGACAAAACCAACATAGCCTTAACACTATCTGGGCATACTCATGGTATGCAAGCTGCGTTTCAATACAAACAGTTGCAGTGGAGCCCCATAAAATATAAATACAAGCATTGGGCAGGTTTATACAATAGCAAAAACCAATATTTACATGTCAATCGAGGTTTAGGTTGGTTAGGTTTCCCAGGAAGATTAGGTATGCGACCAGAAATTAGTTTAATAGAGCTAAAGGTCGAGACTGATTAATATCATAGTCTAAAATGTAAATATTAAATACCTTTCCTAAGTATAGTAGTTACGACTATGGGATCAAAAAAGAAAATATTACGATTTATTTTATTCATAGGATTGCTTTTATTGCTTTTTGCAATGTGGTATAAACATGAATACTCTATGGAAACAGCTAAAGAGTTTCAAGTAAATTCTCCCGATTACAGTCGTAAAATAGTTATTGCTACCCAAGGCAGTGAATTTAAAAATATGGTTACTAACGAGGTTATTAATCATTTTGAAGAAGATTCAATATTTATTAAAGTTATTGATGTGTCTTCGTTGCCAAAAATTCAACCTAAAGATTATAATGCAGTTGTATTAATGCACACATGGGAAAACTGGAAACCACCAGCTGAGGTTAAAGAATTTATAAATAGAACAGCCTCAGAAAAAAGTAAAATTATTGTACTTACTACGTCAGGACAAGGCTCTTATAAAATGGATGGAGTTGATGCTATTACTGGAGAATCTAACCTAGAGGAAATAGAATTTTTTTCGCAAAAAATAATCGATAAATTAAGTCCATTATTAAAACCTAAACTGTTATAAAGATGGTAAAAAACTTAGAAAAAAAAGAAATTAAGTTCATACTTGAAAATAATTATATAGGTTACTTATCATACATATCTAAAAGTAAACCTTATGTCGTACCAGTTACCTATTATTTTGATCAGGTTAACAATGCCATTATTTGCTATTCAGGTGAAGGTCATAAAATAACTGCAATGAGAAAAAATAACGCAGTATCACTTCAGGTTTTAGAAGTTTCTACTGTAAATAATTGGAAATCGGTATTGGTTCATGGTAAGTTTGAGCAGCACTTTGGTAGTGATGCTAAGGCATATCTTCATGCCTTTTCTTTAGGTGTTAAGGATGTTATTATGGAAAAAGAACATATAAAACTGGATTATATAAGCGAGTTTTCTAGTAAGATTTATAAAGGAGATAATCCAATTGTGTATTTAATTAAAATTGAAGAAATTACTGGCAAAAAAAGATTGAAATAAAAGATTATGAAAATTGCAAGTAAGTTTTGTCAAAGTTGTGGGATGTCAATTAAAGATGATCCTGAAATTGGAGGTACAAATAAAGATGGCTCTAAAAGTATTAAATTTTTTACCTATTGTTATCAAAAAGGAAAATTTACATTTAATGGAAACGTAAACGAGATGCAAAAGTTTTGTAAAGATAAAATGATAGAAAATGGACATCCAAGATTTATTGCTTGGTTATTTACAAGAGGCATTCCGAGATTGGAGCGTTGGAAAAAAACAGCCATATACTCACGCATTGGCTAACACATTTATAAGTTTTTTGCATCCTCCTTGTTTTATATATTCGGTGTGATCTTTTATATCCTTGAATTTTTTTCCGCAAATATCACTACATAGTATTTTTTCATCAGTTTCTTTATTAAAGGTCTTCAATATTTTTTTAGCCGTTTTGTTGTTAAAGAAATGTGGATTTTTGGCTGTGTTCACTCGACACCAATCTAACATACGTTTCCATATAGTAGCACTTAATGCACCACAAGCATTCCCACTCAAACCAAGCCCACCAGCAAATCCCGCAACCATCACAGTTTCTTCATAACTAGCTCCCATTTGTTTCAAAACTTCTGATGTACAACACAATGGCTTGTCTACTATAACAACATCTGCCGACAGACTTTTAGTTGCAGTTTCAACTGCTTCTGGTGCCCATTTTTCAGCGAGATTAAAGCAAAGACTATTGTTCATCCCTTGAAGTGTGGTTTTAAGCATAAATTTTGTCATACCTAAAATAGTTGTGAGATTATAACCAATTATGTCTTTACAATTTGTAGCTCCAGAGGTTTTTACAAAAGAGGTGATGATGTCTTGTGTCGCATTAACTGTAATGGTAATGGCTTTGTCATGGTTTTTATGTTTACGGAAAGATTCGGCTCCAATTGCCAAAGCTGTTCCCCAAAGCATCCCACATTGATGGCCTTGGTTTAAAACACCCCCTGCTAATGGATTCAGAGCACGTTCTTCATGCTCCATAGGATGTTCAAATGCACGATTTAATAAATGCGCAAAAGTTCTAGAGCATGTTTGGCATTTTCTAAAAACTTCTTTGGCATCATTCGGGTTTTTTATTGATCCTTTCATTTTATTTAAAATTAAATTCTTTTTAAGATAATGTTTGTATTAAATATTATAAATGATATATATCATTTTATAAAACATTGATAACGATTAGATTTAGTGTGCAATTCACAAACTTAGGACTGATGAAAACATTAATAACTTTATTTGTTACACTCTGTTCAATAGTCTCTTTTGGACAAACAGAGAATGAAGGTGTCATCATAATTGATAAGATACAACAGGATGATACTTATCGCGCTGGAGAATCCATAAAAGTAAATGCTGTGATACAAGGAGACTTGGTCATCGCTGGAGGAAAGCTCATTGTTAATGATAGTATTATTGGAGACTTAACTGCGGCTGGAGGAGAATTATTTCTCAACAGTTATATAGCAGATGACGTTCGTATAGCCGTAGGAAGGACTACAATCGACTCAGAAATAGGTGATGATTTAGTTATTTTTGGTGGGGAAGTAATACTGACGGAAAATGCCATAATTCACGGAAACCTAAATTGCTTTGCTGGAAATATTAAAATAAATGGCGAGGTCGTCGGAAGACTTGATATTAAAGGTGGCGATGTTCTAATAAATGGAACTATAAGAGAAACCTCAAAAATAGTTGGAGAAGATATTACCATTGGGTCTAATGCTAAATTTTATAAAGATGTTGAATATTGGCATAGCGATGGAGAAATAGAATTCAACAATACACTTGTAAATACTCAAGCGCAATTCAATGAAGATCTTAAAGAAGATGGAACGCAACTATCTTTAACGACCTTTGGTACGAATTCGTTATCATTATGGATAAAATATATATTATCTGCGTTTCTAGGAATTCTTGTTTTTCATGCGCTCTTTAAACACGCATTTTCAACAGCTGTTGAAGGCTTAGAAAATAACTGGCTTAAAAGTTTTGGCTTAGGATTGGTTTACCTCATTGGTATTCCATTATTAATTGTAGTAGCGTTATTAATGATTATTGGTATCCCAATAGGGCTCTTCGCAACTGCTATATTTATATTTAGTTTGTTTTTTGGTCATTTTGTCGCTGCAATATTACTTGCCTATTATTTCAAGTATAAAAAGAATAAGAATTGGGGCTTTTGGAGTATTACATTGATAGCTTTAGGATTTGCCATCTTAATGCGTCTACTCACCACAATACCATATGTGGGAATAGTTGTTTCTGTTGTTATACTGTCAATTACTTATGGTGCATTGACTTTGAAGGTTATACATGCTAAAAAACAACGGGTTATGAAGTAATATTATGAATGAAGAACACCCAAATATCAGTATTTTAAAGAGATTCAATCCTTTAAATCCTAATACGTTGGCTGAGGTATTGTCCGAAGATTTCGTTTAACATTATATTAATCCGAAACTGACTGAGTTAGAAGGAGATTATTCTGGCCTCACAGGGTTAACGGATTTCTTCCAAAAAAATCGCTGATCGTACTAGTGGTTACTTTAAGGTAAATCCTATATCCATTATCCCTCTTGGAGATGAACTAATCATTACAAATGTTAAAGATACCATGGTGCTAGATGGCAGACCAATGAAGATTGACGCAGTTGTGTTATGGTGTATTATTGATGGTCGGATCAAAGAAGCTTGGGATATTCCTGCCATACATACCGCTAAAGTTATAAGATCATAAAATAGAAACTATGAAAATTATAGAAGTGACACCCAATAATGTGGAACAAGAAACATTGTTCTGTATTAAAAATATAAAAAAGCCTGGTTTTGAAAGTAAGCGTAAATGGTTTGAAAAACGCTATAAAGAAGGCTTGCAGTTAAAAATCTTAAAGGATACTAGCAATAAAATGCTAGGGTTTATAGAATTTATATCAGCAAATCAAGCATGGAGACCCGTAAATGTTGAAAAATTTATGTTTATACACTGTCTAGTTGTTTATTCTAAAAAAGACAGAGATAAGGGTTATGGCTCTATGTTAATAAATGAAGCCGAAAAGGAGGCTAAAAAACAGCAAATGTCTGGCTTATGTGTTATGACAAGTGATGGCTCATGTATGGCAAATAAAACCATTTTCGAAAAATATGGTTTTAAAGAGGTTGATAAAAGAGGGAGGTTTGAATTATTATCAAGAACATGGGACAAGAATGCTGATACTCCAAAGCTTTTCGACTGGACAAAACAGCAAAAAAAGTATAAAGGTTGGCATTTAGTGTATGCAGATCAATGTCCTTGGCATGATAAATCTGCCTTTGATTTGTTGAATACTGCAATGGATTATGGCATCGATTTAAAAATTACTAAGATAAACACTGCAAAAGAAGCCAAAAATGCACCTTCTGGCTATGGTGTGTTTAATCTTTTACACGACGGAAAATTATTAGAAGATCATTATATAAGTGCTACTAGGTTTAAGAATATTCTTAATAGGAAAGTTGAAAGTTTATAATCAAGACTGACCAATATCATTTTGTAAGTAAACTTCAATTTTTACATTAGTATCTATAACCTCTAATGTGCTATTATGAAAATTTATCTTAAACTACTGGTTACTGTATTAATTTTATTATTATTTACTGTTTTAATGGCATAAAGCCTCAAGCCATTTATACAGTTTTTAAAAGGAAGTTTAGTTTACTTGTTGTGGTTATAATGACAGTAATAATGTCACAAATACTAATTATTTAATTTTGTAAAGAAGCTAAATTCGCCACGATAGCTAATGTTATTTATCTAGTTTCTAATTGACACTCACACCTTATGAGGTATTATCCAATTTATAAAGCGATACATACTATTTACAAAAGGCAAAAACAGCAATACACTAAAAAAACTGAACAACACATGAGCATTAGCAATTTGTCTAGATACGGTAGCTTTAGGAGCTAACGTTTCAACGAGGTCAATAAAGTAATCGAAAACCAATAAACCAATAATAATGGGAATAAGATTAAAAAGTATTTGAAACAAACCTGCTCTAATGGCATCTCTTTTCCCTCCAATAAGCGCAACGAGTGTATCGGAACAAGTACCTAATTCTGCTCCCAACATAATGGAAACAGCAATCGAGAGATTGATTAGTTCTTGTTTAGCCATAACAATCAATATTCCAACTGTTGCACTAGATGATTGAATAATAAGTGTCACTAAACCACCAATAGCAGTTCCTTTTACCGGATTATTAATACTTGAAACCCATTTAAAAAACTGCTCACTGTTCTTGAAAGGCATAAGTGAAGTTTCTAATATATAAAGGCCAAAGAATAAGAGACCAAAATACATAATGACCTTTCCTATTGTTTTTAATTTGGAAGATTTATAAAATAGCCAGATAAAAAAACCAATTGCTAAGGCAATAACACCATATTTATTAATTTGAAATGCAATTAGCTGACTCGAAAATGTGGTGCCAGCATTGGCTCCCATAATTATCCCCATGGCTTGCTTGAAATTAAGTGAACCAGCATTAATAAATATGATGGCTATAATTATGACTGCTGATGAAGAATCTAAAAGTATGGTTACAATAATCCCTAATAAGATTGAAAAAAAAATGTTTGAGGTGTACTTTTCAATTAGATTTTCAACTTTACTTGAAAAAATATCTCTTAAAGTGACAGACAGTTGCCTAATGGCATATAGAAAAATTATAAGCCCTCCTAAAACCAATGGTAATACGTTAATGATATTGATTTCTTCCATTAAAAAACAAGCGAATTAGTATCCTAATTTTTTCTTAGTAGAAGGGACCTCCCATTTAATCATTTCCTTTAAAAAATCATCTACTTTTTCAATAATGAGTTTTTCGGTAATATCTTTAGGATTGTATACTTCCAATTCAATACTACTATTCTCAATTGGAATTTGCTCTACATAAGGAAATAGTATAAATGTATGTACATCGCCACTATAGGATTGGGAAAATATTAGCGCTCCACCTTGAATAAATTGATAGGTTGGTATTTGGTTTGTACAATCCATTAGCTCTTTTGGAAAGGAGTCAAACGTAATGTTTACAGCTTCATTGGTGCCAATCCAATTTAACTCCTGAACTTTCCAACCAATATCATATTGTTTGCAAATAGCTTTTAAGGTATTGCTTATTAAATTCTTGGTCTTATTTTGCCATAAGGTTTTTTTGTCTACTACTGTTTTTATGGATGCTTTATAATCGTTAATATGCTCTTCTAAGTGTTCTATTTTCATAATCAAGTAGTTTACAAGATTTAATTGTTTTCCTTTTTTGCTTCTCTTTTTTCCTGACGTTCCAGTTTTCTAAAATAACCTCTAGTTAAAAAATTGTGTTTTAAAGCTTCCATGTTTTGGTTAAACTTATCAGTACCTTCATTTATGTTTTTAAGTGTGGACTTTAAACTATTGACCAAAGAAGTATCTTTTAGAATATAATTATAAGCACCATCATCACTTGAATTGAAATCGTCAACAGCAATATTAATGCTAGACAACACATTTTCAATTTCCATACTTGACGTTTCAAGGTGTTCAATAATATCTTTTAGCTTCGTACCAGAAATGGTGTCATTCATTAACATACCCAAAACGGTTTCGTCGTTTGTTTTCAATGAAAAAATAATCGTGTTCAATTCGTTTATGGTATTTGTCGCACTTCTGCTAGCAACTCTAAGATTGGTAACCGATTGTTTTAAATCTTGTGCCATAATCGTATCATTCAAAAGTAAACCAACAGTACCTTTTCCTTTAATCATTGCTGTGGTAATCTTGAGTAAATCGGAGGTTAAGATTGCTGCGTTTTCTGAACTCACGCTTAAAGTGCTTAAAATATCATCAGCACCAATCTTACTGTAAGACTCAATAGTATCCCCATTACTAATGATTTCTGCATGACCATTTCCTGGAACAATATTTAAAATCATATTTCCGACCAAACCATCAGACCCAATAGTCGCAATGGCATCTTTTTTTATGTGTGTGATTATTTTTTCGTCTATTGACATTTCTACTTTTATGGTAGAATCGTTAACCATGGTAATATCTTTTACTGTGCCAATATCAATCCCAGAGTAGCGAACGTTGTTACCGTTTTGTAAGCCATTCACATTTTGAAAATAAGCACTTATAGTAAAAGTTTTTTTGAACATATTTTGACGTTGACCTATAAGATATACACCAACTATAAATAGAACAGTTCCTGTAATAACAAATAGGCCTAATCGTAATTTTTGTGAGTTTGTGTTTTTCATAGTGTTAGTGTTTAAAAAAGGCTTTAATTTTTGGATCTGTTGAGGCTGATAATTCAGCATAAGTGCCAACTGCATAATCGATACCATCGATAAGTAATATCATCCTATCCGAAATAACTCTTGCACAATCAACATCATGAGTAATTATAAGTGATGAGGTGCCATATTTTTTTTGAATGTCCTGCATTAATATAATTATTTCTTTAGCTGTTATTGGATCTAATCCACTTGTAGGTTCATCATATAAAATAATTTTTGGCTGTAAAATAAGTGTACGTGCTAATGCAACACGACGTTTCATTCCACCTGATAATTCCGAAGGCATTAAATCTATCGCATGTGCCAATCCAACATTTTCCAGTGCTTCAACCACCAATGTTTCCGTATCTATGTGCTCACCAAATTTTTTGGTATGACGCCGTAGGGGGAACTCTAAATTTTCTCGCACAGTCATAGAATCATATAATGCACTTCCTTGAAATAGAAAACCAATATCAGCTCGCAATATATCTAATGCTTCTTGGTTCAATTTAGTGATGTCGTTGTGCATTACAGAAATAGTACCACTATCGGCTTCCAATAGACCAACCAAACATTTAATCATGACTGATTTACCAGAGCCAGATTTTCCCATAATCACCAAATTTTCACCTTGAAAAAGCTGCATATTGAATCCGTTTAACACATGATTATCGCCAAAACTTTTGTGCAAATCTTTTAGTTCAAGAACAATTTCCCTTTTTGGTATGTTATTATGCTTTGTCATAAGTCATAAAAAATATCTGTTACAAAAACGGCGATAAAATCAATAATGAACAGTAGTAAAG
Organism: Flavobacteriaceae bacterium S0862; assembly: GCA_023015825.1. Taxonomy (GTDB): domain Bacteria; phylum Bacteroidota; class Bacteroidia; order Flavobacteriales; family Flavobacteriaceae; genus Pontimicrobium. Next base: position 791,624 of record JALKAW010000001.1, read on the forward strand.
ATGTAAATACCACTGCTGAGTTTGCTGCTTTACCAACACCTTCTGTCCCTTTTTCACAATTATAACCTTTGAAACAACCCACAATACCTATAGCCAACCCAAAAAAGAAAGATTTAATGGTAGCTGGTATTACATCTCCAAACTCCAAAGCATCAAACACCTGATTAAAATAGAGCATGAACGACACATTTCCCTTAATATTTTCAACTAGAAAAGAACCAAATATTGCAATACCATCTCCAATAATAACTAACAATGGAAGCATTAATGTTACAGCCAAAACTCGTGTTACTACCAAGTATTTAAAAGGGTTCGTTCCAGAAACTTCCATAGCATCAATTTGCTCGGTAACACGCATAGACCCTAATTCTGCTCCAATCCCAGAACCAATTCTACCAGCACAAACTAAGGCAGTAATTATTGGTCCTATTTCTCTAACTATAGAAATGCTAACCATGGATGGCATCCATGACACTGCTCCAAACTCCATTAAAGTTGGGCGTGTTTGTAATGTTAGTACCAATCCAATTATAAAACCTGTGATGGCTACCAGTAATAAGGAACGATTTCCCATATTATAGCACTGACGTAATAGTTCTTTTAACTCAAAAGGTCTTTTAAGCGCTTCTCTAAAATACCGCCCTGTAAATAATGACAGCTCACCAATTTCTATTAAGAAGGTCTTTAATTGTGTTTTTATACTATTTAACGCTGACATATTAAAATTGTAACATTCTATACCAAATGTATGGGAAAAGGATGATGAACAAAATGATAAAAGTCATGTCATAACACTGATAAGTATCATTTTATTAATAAGGATTAAAAGGTAATTTAATGCCTTAATTTAAACAGCTTTATTATGAACATAGGTTTAGTGTTATCAGGAGGAGGATTTAGAGGTGTTGCACACGTTGGCGTAATAAAAGCATTGGAAGAAGCCGAGATTTTCCCGACATATATATCTGGAACTAGTGCAGGGGCTATAGTGGGTGCTTTATATGCTTATGGCTATAATTGGGAAGAAATTTTAAAGTTTTACGAAAGTATCCAGATACTGGATATTAAAAAATATGCACTAGGCAAGCCAGGGTTTATTGATGCTGAAAAATTTTATTCAAAATTCAATGGCTATTTAAAAGAAGATAATTTTAGTGCACTTAAAAAAAAATTAGCCGTTACTGCTACAGATCTATTAAACGGAAACCTTAAAATATTTAAGGAAGGGGAATTAATAAAACCAATATTAGCTTCTGCAGCATTTCCTGGAGTTTTTGCGCCTTTGAAGATTAAGGATTCTTATTATATTGATGGAGGCGCCTTAAACAATTTTCCTGTTGAAGCACTAGTATCTAGCTGCGATATTATAATTGGGAGTTATGTTAACGGTTTTGATGTTGCAGCTATTGATGATTTTAAATATGCATATAATGTTCTAGAACGCGCTTTTAAGTTAAAATCGGTTAAAGAGGATTATGCCAAATTTGATTCATGCGACTTGGTAATTTCACCAAGAGAATTAAGTAAATACGGTACTTTTAATACAAAGCATTTAAAAGAAATATTTAAAATAGGCTATGATACCACAAAGAAAAAATTAACACCTAATATATTGCTTAAGTTGAAACCTGAACTCAAAGCAACATAAAACTGATAATTATCATTGTCTATTTTCGGTTTTATTTAGACATTTATTATCATCATAAATATAATAATCATGAAAAATACAGAAGACGTTCAATTTGTGGATAAAGTGATTGGAGCACTTAGAAAAACAGCCACTGAAATAGAAGAATTTAGAGTTCAAACCGCTTTAGGAAAAGCTGAGGCTCAAGATAAATTTGAAGAGGTTAAAAAGAAATTTAACCTATTTGTGCACGATAGTGAGTATAAAATAAAAGGAGTTAAAGAAAAAATTGAAGATCTTAATGCTAAGTTTGATGAACTACGCGTGCAATTGGCTTTAGGAAAAGCAGAAACAAAGGAGATTTTTAAAAAACAAAAAAAGCAATTGCTATTAACATTACATGATATTGAAGTAAAAATTAAAACTAATGAAACTTTAAATAGAATGTATGCTTTGACTTTAATTGAAATTGAGCAATTCAAAATTCAATTGGAAATTTTAGACCAAAAGTTCAATAAAGAGAAAGTTGAAGCCAAGGATACTTTTGAAAAAGGAAAAAAAGATTTTAATTCCTTCATTGAGAAGTTTAGAGGTAAATATGCTAAGAAAAAAGTAGAAGAAACAAAATTCGATCATTTTCAAAGTGAAATTTCTGAGGCATTCACTCATTTTAAAAAGGCGTTTTCTAAACCATAATAATCTAGAATAAATTCTAATAGAAAAGCACACAGTTCGTGTGCTTTTCTATTTAAAAAGATAAAGATAATGTGTTATGAAAAATCAGTAATCATAATCTCCTTTTTTGATATTGCTTAGCATACCAAAACCTAAAATTATAGCTAAGGCAAAACTAGCCATACCTAGTACAGAAATGCCATTCCAAAGTGGGCTAATTTCAAAAACTATAAACAATGCAGCACCAATAATGAGAGCAACCATTATAAAAGTAGCAATTAATTGTTTTGTTATTCTTTGTAGTGTGTGTACCATTGGATCTATGCCTTTATGTGTTAAATCTACCTTAACTTGACCTGAATTAATTTTTCGAATGGCATTTTTAAGATCTGATGGAAATTCCTCCATGTAATCTGTAATTTCAACAATAGAATTAATTACTTTTTTACCCATTTTAATAGGGTTATATTTTTTAGTTACATTCGTTCTTAGGTATGGTTTTACAATTTCAAATTGTTCCAATTTTGGATCTAGCTTACTAATAACACCCTCAAGAGTTACTAGAGACCTTGCAAAAAGAAAGAAGTATGTAGGTACTTTTAAACCATGTGCAATAATAATATCTTTTAAATCCAATAGAATTGTGCTCATTTCATTTTCATGAATTTCTCTAACATAATATTTTTCTACAAATTCATTAATGTCAAATTCTAATTCTCTCATGTTTGCAATAGGTGCATTGTTTGATAGTTGTTGTAAAGTTTTAATTATATTTTTAATATCCTTACTGGAAATAGCGATAAATAGTTTGCTGAAAATCGAAATATCTCTTGGTAACATACTTCCCATCATACCAAAATCCAGATAACAAATATGGTTATTTGGGAGCACCAATAAATTTCCAGGATGCGGATCAGCATGGAAAAAACCATATTCAAAAATTTGCTTAAAATAGCTAATTGATAACCTTTTAGCAATAAGCTTGGTATCTATATCTTTGGATATTAGCTCCTCAACTTGATTTATTTTAATTCCTGAAATGAACTCCATAGCCAAAACCTTAGTAGTTGTTAGTGAGGGGTACACTTTTGGAGCATCAGCAAACTGTTCTAAAGAGCTGTCGTTTTTAAGATTATTATAAAATCTTTGAATGTTTATAGATTCATTTATAAAATCAATTTCCTTTAATATAGAGTCCTCGAAGTTTTTAACAAGGCCAACTGGATCAAAGCTCTTTAAAGAGGGCATTCTTTTTTCTAAAATCTCGGCAATTTTATACATGGCCTTAATGTCTTCTTCAATAATTTCATGAATCCCAGACCGCTGAATTTTTAATGCAACACGTTTGCCAGAGTGTAAGGTCACTCTATGTACTTGTGCTATAGATGCTGAGGCAAAAGGTTTTGGCTCGAACCAAGCAAATAAGTTTTCTACTTTATCGTTTAATTCTGTTTCTACAATGTTTTTAGCAACGTCTTCTGGCATTGGTGGTACGTTGTCATGTAGTTTTTCTAATTCAAACGTTAATTCTAATGGAACCAAATCTGGCCTATTACTTAATATTTGTCCAAACTTTACAAAAGTGGGTCCCAGCTCTTCACACACCAATCTCATTTTTGCCCACTTGCTGTATTGTTTTGCTTGTTTTCTGGATTTTTTTGGAATTAATTTTTGTAAAAAGGTATATTCTTTGTTCTCCTCTAGATAATCCACCAAATCTTCAAAACCATATTTTATCAGGACCTTAATTATTTGGTTATATCTAGAGATGGATCTAAAATTCTTTCCAATTCCTGCTATTATTCCCATAGTTTTATGCTTCCAGTTTATTTAGTCGTGCTTCCAATAGCGCAACGGTTGCATCAAGGTTTTTAATTTTTTCATTGAGCGCTTTTATTTCATCTAAATGGGCCACATTTATTTTTTTGTAGAACTTAACGACCATTTCTTCAATTTTTTCGTTAAGCTCCTCTTTTAGTTCATGAGTTTTTAGAATTATTTTGTCCACAAACTCCAGTTCGTTCCCATTTTCGTCCAATTGAGATTCAGATACTATTTTATTAATATTATCCTTCCCTTTTTCAGAAAGCTCACTTATTTTGTCTAAAAACTGAGTGTCTCTTGCCAAATAGTAAAGACTGGAACTTAGTGTGAGTAGCTCTAAAATGGTTTTAGTTTTCATAATGAGATATTTAATTTACACTAAATTAAAAGTATTAATAAACTCCTTATTTTAATATGATATTAGTCATATATATAAATTTAATAATGCATTAATTTTAAAGGAAGTTTAGAACAAATCAATAATATAAATCCTATGAAAACGAACTCAATAATTGAAGTAATGACCAAAAATGTGGTTTGTGTGACTCCCGATCAATATCTTTTGGATGTGAAGCATATTTATGAAAAAGAAAACTTTCATCACCACATTCCAGTTGAAGAAAATGGTAAATTGGTTGGTATGGTTAGTTTAATAGACTTTATGTATAATATTTCTGGAGCTGGAATTAGTGATGATAATGTTGTGTATAAAGAACTTAAAGTTAAAGATATAATGACTCAAAATCCTTTTTATTTAACCACAGATGCAACTATTGAAGAAGTTGCTAAAGTATTGGAAAAAGGAAATTACCATGCTGTTCCAGTATTGGAAAATAATAACATAGTTGGTATAGTATCGACAGCTGATTTGATTAAGTATTTTCTAAATAAAACATTATAATATTTGCTTGTAACTTTTCTAGAAATAGTTTGTGATACTGATATTAATCATTTCAAGTTTTTATGTTGAAATTTATCTTTATTCAATAATTAAAACATAAAAAAATGGAAAATATACTAGAAAAAGAACAAGTAATTTCAATGCCAAGAATTGGTGATTATGCACCAGAATTTAAAGCAGTTACAACACAAGGAGAAATAAATTTCCCTAAAGATTTTGCTGGAGAATGGGTTGTTCTATTTAGCCACCCTGCTGATTTTACACCTGTTTGCACGAGTGAATTTATGACTTTTGCACATCTTGAGGAGAAGTTTGCAAAAGCTAATTGCAAATTAGTAGGGTTGTCCATAGATGGTCTATATAGCCATATTGCTTGGTTAAGAACCATTAAGGAAAAAATTGAATTTAATGGTATGAAAAGTATTGAAGTCAAGTTTCCTTTAATTGAAGATATAACCATGAACGTGGCCAAAAAATACGGTATGATTCAGCCCGGAGAAAGCGAAACTCAAGCTGTAAGAGCTGTATTTTTTATTGATCCAAAAGGTAAAATTAGAGCCATTATTTACTATCCATTAAGTTTGGGTAGAAATTTTGATGAAATTTATAGAGCATTGATTGCTATGCAAACTTCTGATGAGTTTTCGGTAGCAACTCCTGCAGATTGGAATCCTGGTGACGATGTTATTATTTCTCCAGCTGGTTCATGTGATGTCGCCGAAGAGCGCATGACCTCAAAAAATGAGTTAAAATGTGAAGATTGGTTTTTCTGTACAAAACCATTAAATAAAGATATGGTTTTGGATAAAATTCTTAAAAAACCCAAACTACTTACTAAGTGAAAAAATTTGTATTGTTTTTTTATGCTTTTGCAGCTTTACTTTTAATAGTATTTGCTAGTTCATGTTTTGAAAATAGTGGCGCAAAAACGTTAACGAAAAAAACAAATAATATAAACCAAGTTTGCCATGAAGATTCTGTGGTAAACTTGGTTTTACTCAAAAAAGAAATAACGGTTGAAAATTATTTTCAATTTTTAGATTCTTTGGTAAACAAATATGATTCATTAACATCCTATAGACTATCTGAACACCTATTGGTAAGGGCAAATCCTTGGATTATTGATACACTTCAAAACACAGATTATTATAGAAGAATAGCCCAAGACTCATTCGTTTACAACCAGAAAAACATGACTGTTTTAGCTAAAGGAGCTACCTTAGTTATTCCTGATTCTATCTTAGCTGAAAAAATTCAGAATTCATTCAACAGCACATTAATAGATGTTAATATCCCAGAGTTTAAACTACGTATCTATGAAGCTAACAACATACTTTTTGACTTTCCAGTAAGGGTTGGTAGAGATGAAAAGGTATATCTTGAAATGTCAGGAAGAATTCAAGATTTAAAAACTATAACTGGAAAAGGGCGCATTGTTAATCATGTTCGCAATCCACGTTATGTTAATCCTGTAAACAATCATGAATATTTTGTAACAAAGAGAGATGATGAAAGGGTTACAAAACTTCCTCAAATTCCTTTTATAGAAACAGAAATAAATGGTGTTAGAAATGGACAGTTAATCCATCCAACCACAAATGCTGTTACATTAGGCAAAGCTTATTCCAACGGTTGTATTGGTACTAGTGAAGCAGATGCTTGGGTTATTTATTACTATGCACCTTTAGAAACCAAAGTTAAAATCAGGTATGATTTAAATGTGGTTGATGAGGTGGGTGATAGCATTGTTTTAAAAGATATTTATAGAAAAAGAAAGAAATGATTATACTGTTTTGGTTATGGTAGTCAACTCATTTTTAGTTTCTTTACCTTCACTCCAACAGTCTAGATTATAAATGGTAGTTTCGGCTATATTTGTCAAAGCCTCTTCAGTTAAAAAGGCATGATGTCCAGTAATAAGCACATTAGGCATTGCATTTAATTTAACTAATAAATCATCATCAGGAATGTTTAGCGAGAAGTCATTAAAGAAAACGCCTTTTTCATTTTCATAAACATCTACTCCTAGAGCTCCAATTTTTTCGCTTTTTAATCCATTAATTATATGTTCTGTATTGACTACAGAACCTCTTGCAGTATTAATAATAATGACACCATCTTTCATTTTAAAAATTAAATCTTCATCAATTAATTGTTGTGTTTCACTACTTAATGGGACATGCAACGAAATAATATCTGATTGTCTGCATAAATCTTCTAATGAAACATAACGTAATTTATACAGCTTACATAACTCGTTATTTTCTTTAATGTCATAGCCAAGCAGATTACAACCAAAACCATGCATTATTTTGGTCATAACCGAACCTATTTTTCCAGTACCAATAATACCAACCGTTTTATTATTTAAATCGAACCCAACAAGATGATTTAGGCTAAAATTAAAAAGTTTTACACGACGGTTTGATTCAATAATTTTTCTATTAAGGGTTAATAGTAAACTCACTGTATGTTCAGCAATAGCATTAGGAGAATAGGCAGGGACATTAGCTACTTTGATGTTAAGTCTAGAAGCTGCCCTTAAATTTACATTATCATAACCAACAGAGCGTAGTGTTATAAATCTCACGCCTAAATCCTTAAGTTTTTCAATAGTAATAAAACAAGCCTCATCTGCAGAAAATATGGATATCCCTTCATAGCCAAACGCTTTAGAGGCGGTTTTGGAAGATAATGCTTCTTTAATAAAAACAAGTTTATGTTTTTTGTTATTGGCCTTTTTTAAATAAGAAATTTCAAAGTCTCTGGTACTATATATAAGTACTTTCATGAGTAATGTTATTATTATTGTGAATTGCATAAAACTATCTAGAAACTCGAAGCTACCAAATGATATTTATCATAATAGGTAAAAAAATAAACCCTTTAGATATTAAGTCTAAAGGGTTTTCAAGAAGAAGGAGGCTCCTCACTGACCTTTACTTTTATCAGTAATATCAATAGTTCCCAGTATAAAATTCTTATAGAGGTAATTACTATATTTTGCCTTATTTGTATTTAGTCTTGTTCAATCTACCATAAACATTAAGGAAATACTTTCAGTATACGTATATACTATTTACAATAGTATTGTATAACTAAAATATTTGCCCGATACAATTTCTTAACCTAAGTCAATGAACCTCGATTTATAAGCCAGTAGTTTTGCATAACATTTAACATTTGTAATCATGAAACAAATAGCAAAAATTTCAGGAATCGCTTATGTAATGATTTTTATAAGTGGTTTTTACGCCAATTTTGCAGTATTAGAAAGTTTGATAGATATTACTAATCCATCAATTACAACTACAAATTTTATTAATAATCATTCACAATTTAGGAATGGGTTATTAGGGTTTCTAGTGATGTTGATTTTTGATGTCCTATTAGTTTGGTCTCTCTTTAGTTTGACAAAATCAGTGAGTAAAAAAATAAGTTTTATTGCTTCTTCTTTTCGGTTATTACATGCTTTGTTTTTTTTACTTTCTTTATTCAAGTTGTGGGAAGTTTATCATTTGACTTTCAATGCAACGGATTCCGAAAATTTACAAATTATTGTAATGAAGTTGTTGACTAATTTTGGTACGCTCTGGACCATTGGATTGTTATTTTTTGGAATTCATTTAATTGTTTTGGGGTATCTAGCCATATATTCAACAGCCATTCCAAAAACTTTAGGGGTGCTAATACTGCTAGCTGCAATAAGTTATTTAATAGATGGGATTGCAAAACTAAGCATGTCAAATTATGATGAGTATAAAGATATTTTCGAGGTTATGGTTATAATCCCAGCAGTTGTTGGTGAGTTTTCATTTACTATTTGGCTTTCAATTAAAGGTTTTAAGAAGAATTCTTTTAAAATTGATTCAGAAAATTAATTGAACTCCCATAAAAAGTAAAATCAAAAATAACATTGTAAATAAATCAATGATATCTATCAAATTATTTAATAATGAAAAAACGATCTTTTTTAATTCTTTTTGCTCTTATGTTTGCTAAAATGAATACTAACGCACAAAATAATGTAACTAATAATATTGTAGGCGCTAACCATTTTATTAAATCTACAGTATTAAATGAAGAACGACTCATACAAGTATATCTTCCACCAAATTATAATGATTCTGAAGAAAACTACCCAGTGCTATATGTGTTAGATGGTCAACGGTTTTTTTTATACGCAGTTAGTTTAAGTCAATCTTTCAAACAGTTTCAATTAACACCTGAGTTTATTGTTGTTGGAATCAATACAGACTACCCAAAACGATTTCAACAATTAGGAGACGGAAGGGATGTTTTTATTGAGTTCCTTAGCACTGAACTTACACCATATATAGATTCTAACTTTAGAACCAATGATGAAAAACTATTTTTTGGATGGGAGTTCGGTGCAAGTTTAGTTTTTAACACGATGTTGTCAAATCCAAGATTGTTTGATACACATCTAATGGCAAGTGCTTATCCTATAATGGAAGCCATAGACAAGTTAAACGGTGTTTCAACATTACCAACAAACCTCTATTTTTCTGTAAGTCCAGACGAGTATGATGGAAAACACAGTGCCATTAAATTAGATTCCTTATTATCTCAAAAAAATATTGAAGGATTGAAATGGACTTTCTTAAAACTTGATGCAGAAAAGCACCGTTCAACAGGTTACCCAACCTTATATCATGGACTTAGAAACTATTATAAATACTATCAGGAATTTGAAACCAATAATCTTCAAAAATTCATCAATGCTGGTGGTTTAGACTATGCTTATCGTTATGTCAAAAAAAGAGCCAACAGACATGGGTTTTCTCCAGAACTTTCTCTCTGGTCTAAATTTACCATCATTAGAAGTGCCATGAGAGCAGAAGATTTTTATCATTTCGAAACATTACTCAATGCTTTAGATAAAGAGAAAATAATTGATGGACTGATAAGTGGTAATATGGAGTATGCCGTTTCTCACTTTGCTGCCTTTTATGTGAGGAATAATCGCTTTAAAGAGTCCATTAAGCTGTACGATGTTTTGTTGAAGAAACATCCAAATTCTGAAAGGCTTTTAAATAGAAAAAGAGATGCTATAAATGCCTTAGACAATCACAAAAGCAAAAATTAAATACTTATTTTTGAATAAATTATAGATAACTATTTTTAAATTGGAGTACTCACATAAACTAATTATTGATAATATTAGTAGGTTTATTGATTTAACCGAGCTTGAAAAACAGAAGTATATTTCTTTGCTTACAGAAATAAAAGTAAATAAGAAGACCTATTTAATGCAAGCTGGAGATATTACTAAATATGAGTATTTTATAACTAAAGGTTGCCTAAAAGTATATACTTTAGATGTAGATGGCACACCCCATATCTCTATGTTCGCAGTTGAAGATTATTGGACAGGTGACATAGCTAGTTTTATAACTAAACAACCATCACGTTATTTTATTAGAGCTACAGAAGATTCAGAATTATTAGGTATCTCGAGAGCAAATTATGATTTACTTTTTCAAGAAATACCAAAATTTGAAAGGTTCTATCGTATGCTATATCAAAGGTCACTCATAAGTTACATAAGACGATCCAATCATGGTATATCCTTAACGGCAGAAGAAAGATATATCGAGTTCAAAAAGAAATATCCTAACATTGTCAATAGAATTACCCAGAAAGACTTGGCAGGGTACATTGGTATTACGCCAGAGTTTATGAGTAAAATTATTTCGAAAATCAATAGATTGTAAAAGTCTTAAACTAGTTCATTTTTTTTCATGTATTCCATTCGGAATTTTGAAGCATGAAAAAAATAATTATTATATCGTTTTTAACAATTGGGTTTGCCAACTATTTGCAAGCTCAATTTACACAAGTAGAACTGTTTTCGGGTTATAATAAAACAGATTTTACATTATACTCAAGTTATACTATTAATGAGAGCAAGACTCTAAGCATTAATACTTTGGCTTTCTTTCAAAAATTTAGAGATGAAGAAAACCAAGGCTTTGATGAGATAGGTGTGCAACCAACTTTATTCTGGAACATTAATAAGAATATTACAATTGGGCCATCTTTATATTACAACAGTGTTGCTGGGTATTCAGAACGTTTTTCAGCAAAGATCACACTAAAAAATTCACTAGCAGTATTTGTAATTATACCTACCATAGCCCATTCTGAGCAAACCAATCACAGCTATGCTGAAGTATTTGCACAGTTTCAATTCAACAAACCCATAAATGATAAAATCTCTTTTGGGTTAAATGGACAGTTTTTAACTGTCTGGGACGAGTTTAAAACACACTCAAGGAGTTTTCAGCAATTGCGTGCAGGTATGTCATTGAATGGACACCAGTTTGGTATTGGTCTTGACTTTGATCAGTATGGGTCTAACCCTATAGAAAAATCATCTTTCGGTGTGTATTACCGAAAAACTTTATAAACAAATATAAATCTTAAATATTATGAAAAATTTAGTAAAAACAATTTTAACGACAAATCCGAATATTGGATTTAGCATCGCACGATTAGCACTTGGTTTAGTAATATTTCCTCATGGTGCACAGAAATTACTTGGGCTATATGGAGGTTATGGCTATTCAGCAACAATGGAAACATTTACAACACAAATGGGATTACCAAGTATTGTAGCTTTCTCAGTAATAATGATTGAATTTTTTGGCTCTATTTCACTAATTCTAGGACTCTTTAGTAGGTTCTGGGCATTGTCACTAACTGGAATGTTTATGGGTATCATTTTTATAACACAGTTAGAACATGGCTTTTTTATGAATTGGTTTGGTAATCAAGCTGGTGAAGGTTATGAATATTCTCTTCTTATAATCGGTCTTGCTTTAACCATATTGGTAAATGGTAGTGGAAAATGGTCAATAGATAATTTAATCTCTAAAAAACAATAATCATGAAAAAAATAATCACAATAGCAGGTAGTAATAGTCAAAAATCTATTAACAAAAGTTTAATAACATATACTAATAGTTTATTAGAACATGTAAATATTATTTCAATTGATTTAAATGATTATGTATTGCCAATTTATGGTTCTGATTTTGAAGCAGAAAATGGTATTCCAACTGCGATAAAAAGACTAAATGAGTTATTTGATACTGCCGATGGATTTATAGTATCCCTCGCAGAACATAATGGATCTTATGCAGCGGTATTTAAAAATACTATAGACTGGTTATCTCGTGTAAATATGAAAATATGGAGGGAAAAACCTATGCTGTTAATGGCAACCTCCCCAGGTGTTAGAGGAGGAGCAACTGTATTACAATCTGCAAGTGCCTACTTTCCGTTTATGGGAGCCAGTATCACAGATACATTTTCATTACCCTCATTCTACGATAATTTCAATAACGGAGAAATCTATGATGAAAGTTTGAAAGCAGAAATTCAATCTAAGGTTAATAAAATTCAGACAATAATCAATTTTCCAAAATCTTAGTTCTTAACTAAAGTCAATGAAAATAATACTATAAGCCAATAAATTTGCTTGTAAATAATATGTTGGGTTTTAAAAAAAATAGCCAGATTCAGAAAGATTGTAAAAAAAGAAAGCAGTTGCAATCAACTAAATTAACTAATAATATGAACACACTAAAAATTAATAATTTAGAGCTTACCTATAAAAACGGACATCAAGCTATTAGGAATGTTTCTTTAGAAATCCAAAATTGACGAATGGTTTAAGACCAAGTAATTAAAATATAGAATAATAAAACAAAAACATGAAACTAAATTATATCATTTTAATAGCGCTATTCTTTGCTAGGCTTAATTCGGCTCAAGCACAGCAAAATAAACTAAATACAAATAAAGATTCGCTAAATTATGTTTTAGAGAATTACTACAAGTTAAACCTAAAAGTATTTCAACAAAACTCAACTTTAGAAGACATCGACAACATCTTTGAGTTTTTTACAGATGATTTTACCTATGTACATTCAAAATATGGTGGCGTTTATACAAGAGAAGATCTCTACAATGGTTACAAGCGTAATCAAAGCAAAGGAGGCTATGATGGAAGTGTTATTGATATAAAAATTGAGAATATCATGTATGGTTTAAATGCAATTACAGTAAGTAAACGCTTTATTACAAAAGAAGATGGTAAAGATGTAATTGGAGAAACACAAATGGCGCTTTTTGAGTTTAAGGATGGAAAGATATTTATGATTAAAGAGTATTGGTAATATTTTAAAAATAGAACAAATATGAAACGAGGAATCATTACTGGAAGTAGTAGAGGTATTGGATTGGCAACAGTCGATTTATTAACTAACAATTCAAATACTAAAGTTATTGGAAGTTCTACTTTGGGAAATCACACCTTGAGTCGGTCAAATTTTCAATGTTTAAAACTAGATTTATCTAATAGTAATTCCATTACAGAATTTGTTGATAAAATTGGAAATGTAAAACTTGATTTTTTAATTAACAATGCAGGAATATTACTTGAGAAGTGGGATGCGTCAACTATTAAGATACAACAGTTAAAAAACACATTTGATGTTAACTTGTTTGGAACCATCGAGTTAACCGAAAAGCTTTTGCCTTTGTTTAATTCAAAAGCGCACATTATAAATATAACATCGGACTGGGGCTCTTTTAGCGAACTGAATTTTGACGCCTTTCAACCACATTACAAAATGTCTAAAACTGCCTTGAATATGTATACCAAGTTGCTAGCAAAACGATTAGAAAGTAAGAACATAACAGTATCGTCATTAGACCCAGGGTGGACAAAAACAGATATGGGAGGGAAGGTAGCACCACGTTTGCCAAAAGATGTAGCATTCGATATTTTAAATTTATTAAATAATGATGTTGATAGCGGACAGTTTTGGTATCAAGGAAAAGTTAGAGAATGGTAACAATATTATATTACCCTTTTGCTATTCGCTTTCTTATTCTGCTTAGGGATTCAGGTTTTACACCCAAATAGCTAGCTAAATGATACTGAGGCACGCGTTGTAGTAAATCAGATCTGGTTTCTAAAAGATTTTTGTAACGTGCTTCAGGGTTTGAGGTTATAAATTTAGCTAATGCTTCTTGTTGTTCACCAAAGTCATTTTCTATAGACATTCTACACAAGGTTTCATATTTAGGAACTCGTTTAAACAATTCCTGCTCTTTTTCATAACTTAAAACAGCTAATCTAGTGTCTTCAATACATTCAAAATAATGGTTGGCAGGTGTCATGTTTTTATAGCTTTGTAATGAGGCAACGGATTCATCTTCAACATAAAATTCTGTAGTCCGTTCATCTCCATCGATAATATAATATTTTCTAACACATCCTTCAATAACAAAGTAAGATTCCCTTGAAACTTGCCCTTCTTTTAAGAGAATAGTACCCTTTTCAAATGTCTTTATAGGAATACACTCAGTAAATGCAATACTTTCATCTTCTGTGAGTGTTAAAAATCTAGAAATTAAAGTGGTGATTTCATTTTCCATTATATATCTATCTATTGATTAATTTTTATAACACCTTTATCGAATTCTAAATCGTATAAGATATTATTGCTTTCAATTAATGACTTAAGTGGAGAAGGTTCTATTTTTAAATCCGTAGGAAACCAATTCGTTCTAGTTTCATAATTAGGTAATAAAAATAAACCTTCTTGTGTTCCATTGGTTCCAAAATGTTTTGTATCACCTTTCCAAAAAGATGAATTCAATTCTTTTTGTAGAAAATTGTTTGTATTTTCAATAGACGTTGTGGGTAACCCAATTTCATTAACACAAATAACGTCTTCAATACTAAAAGGAGTATCTGATTGATTCTCTAAATCTGGCCTTACAATAAATTCAGCAACGTTACCACTAGCATCGTAAAAGTAAAAAGAATCAGCATTCCAACTTTCAAAACGTTGTATTTTTCTACTGTTTTCAATATCCAGTACAGTTGTTCTGTTTTCCATCCACGCCATGGCCTCTAAGAGTTTATTAGAAGGTATCAAAAAACAATAGTGATATTTATGTGCTTTATTAGATTTTAAGAATGTTAATTTACTCCAACCAATTTTTAGGGTAAAACTATTATCAGTTTTTTTAAGCATTTTAAAACCTAGAGTTTCTGAATAAAATGTTTTTTCCAATTCCAAGCAGTTAGTAAATAAACTAAGGCTTCTTATTTTCATGGTTATTTATTATTAATAACAAAAATACAGATTTCTTACTTTTATTTAAAGCGAAACTTTATGCAATTAATGTCATTATGCCAACATTTAATAGAGAATTATCCTTTACAATTTGATTTCTGTTATATGGATTTAAAAGAAAAAAATATAAAATATTGTATTTTTATTTCCATATTTAAAACTAACCATTACCAAAAAAAAGTCAGAATGCAAATAATAGAATCAAAAAAAACGTACGATGTTATAATAGTTGGTTCAGGCGCTGGAGGAGGAATGGCTACCAAAGTATTAGCTGATGCTGGTCTAAAAGTAGCAGTTATAGAAGCTGGTCCATTTTTCGACCCTGCAAATCCCGAACAACAAACACAATTTAAATGGCCCTACGAATCACCACGTCGAGGAGCTGGAACTAAAAGAGATTTTGGTGAGTTTGATATGGCTTATGGTGGCTGGAACATCGACGGAGAGCCCTATAATAATGTTGGAGGTTCTAAATTTGATTGGTTTCGCTCAAGAATGTTGGGAGGTCGTACCAATCATTGGGGACGTATATCACTAAGGTTTGGCCCCAAGGATTTTAAAGGGAAAGATCGCGATGGTTTAGGTGAAAACTGGCCCATTGGATACGAAGATATTAAACCATACTACGATAAGGTAGATAAACTTATTGGCGTATTTGGTAGCAAAGAAGGAAGGTATAATGATCCCGATGGTTATTTTTTACCAGCGCCTAAACCGAGACTTCATGAGCTCTATTATATAAAGGGTGCAAAAAAATCGAATATCGATGTTATCCCTTCTCGTTTGTCTATTCTAACAAAACGTATAAATGAGGAAAGAGGAGTATGCTTTTATTGCGGACAATGTAGTAGAAGCTGTTCGATATATGCAGATTTTTCTTCAGGATCCTGTTTAATATTTCCTGCACAAAAAAATGGAGGCCAGATAGATCTGTTTGTTAATAGTATGGTTAGTGAAGTAACCATCGATAATGATGGGAAGGCTAACGGTGTAAAATATATTAATAAAGAAGATCGTCAGCAGTATGCTCTCAAAAGTAAAATTGTAGTGTTAGCAGCTTCAGCCTGTAGCTCAGCACGTATATTATTAAATTCAAAAAGTGAAAAATATCCTAACGGATTAGGGAATAGTAGTGGAATGGTTGGTAAATATTTGCACGATTCAACTGGAACAGATCGCGCTGTTTTTATTCCTGAACTCATGAATAGAAAGAGGTACAATGAAGATGGTGTGGGAGGTATGCATGTTTACACACCTTGGTGGTTAGATAACAAAAATTTAAATTTCCCTAGAGGATATCATATAGAAGTTTGGGGTGGTTTGGGAATGCCAGGTTATGGTACAGGATTCAATCCCAATGATTTAAATAAGCATCTTGGCCTAACAGTAGGTGGTTATGGTAATGGGCTTCGAGAGGATGTAAAAAAATTCTATGGCTCTGTAGTTGGTATGTCAGGTCGTGGTGAAGCTATTCCTAGAATAGATAACTATTGCGAAATTGATCCTACTACTGTTGATGAATTTGGTGTTCCAGTATTACGATTCAATTATCAATGGTCAGATTTTGAGCATAATCAGGCAAAACACATGCATGATACCTTTGAAGAAGTTGCTCATAATATGGGTGGTATTGCCTTGGGAAGTAAGCCTGGTAAAGAAAGGAATTATGGTCTTCATAACCCTGGAAGAATCATACATGAAGTGGGTACAACCAGAATGGGAAGTGACCCTAAAACATCAGTAGTAAATGAATTTGAGCGATTGCATGACGTAGAGAATGTATATGTGGTAGATGGTGGGCCATTTGTGTCTCAAGCCGATAAGAACCCTACATGGACTATTTTGGCATTAGCATGGAGAACTTCAGATTATATTATTCAAGAATTCAAAAAACAAAACCTATAAGCCATGGATAGAAGAGAAAGTTTAAAAACAATAGTATTAGGCTCATTAGCAGTTGGGGTTAGCTTAGAAAGTTGTGTTACCAACACAGATCCGGCAGTTATTGAAGATAAAATTTGGAAGTATACATATGGTAGAACGCCAAAAGAAGCAGCTATTGATGAGAAACTACTAGCTGATCAATTTTTTGAAAACGGTGAGAAAGCAACTATAAAAACCTTGGCCAATCTTATACTACCTCCTAATGAGAATGGCACAATTGAAGATGCAGGCGTGGTAGACTTTATAGAGTTTATGGTGAAAGACGTACCCGAATTTCAAGTCAAAATTCGTGGTGGATTAATGTGGCTTAATGGTCATTGTAATTCTAAGTACAGCAGTTTATTTATCAATTGTAGCGAAGACCAACAAAGAGAAGTGCTCGATGCTATTGCATTTCCCGATCCTGAGACACGAGTTCAAGTTCAGGAAATTCAGTTCTTTTCACTAATGCGAAATTTGGTACTTACTGGGTATTTTACATCAGAAGTTGGTATAAAAGAACTAGGTTATAAAGGTAATATAGCTAATGTATGGGATGGTGTTCCTCAAGAAGTACTTGATGATCATGGGTTGAGTTATGATGAGGAATGGCTTACTAAATGTTTAGATCCAGATACTAGAGCAGACATAGCTCAATGGGATGATGAAGGCAATTTGATTTCATAAAATTAAACAGTTTTCTGAATATATTGATGTGAGTATTATTAACATTGATATAATGCACTTTGTATCGGGAAGTATAACCTATAGGAAATGGATAAGTAATTATTAATACGGGCTTAGGTACGTTTTGATAGTAGCCAAAAAAAAAAAACCCTTTAAACACTGATGTTTAAAGGGTTTTGAAATTTTATGTTTCTTTTGAAACATCGTTTCAGCGGAGAAGGAGGGATTCGAACCCCCGGAGGTGTGACCCTCGCTGGTTTTCAAGACCAGTGCATTCGACCACTCTGCCACTTCTCCTAATGCGGATGCAAATATAGAATCCTTTTTTAATTCAATCAAACCTTTTCTAATTTATTTTTCAATTAATAGTATGTTAGTTTTATTATTGTTTTATCAAATTAATCTATTACTAATTATATAAGATAATTTTAGATATGTCTACTTTTGTAATCTAATTATAGATGTAATATGAATATTATTGAGAAGCTGCAATGGCGCTATGCTACTAAAAAATTTGATGACAAGGTATTAATTGATTCTAAAAAAATAGACATAATTAAAGAAGCGTTTAATTTAACCGCTACGTCTTATGGAATGCAACCTATTACTTTGTTAGTTATACAAGATAAAGCTTTACAAAAAGAATTGGTCAAGCATTCCAAAAATCAAGAGCAAGTAGGTCAAGCATCCCACCTTTTGGTATTTTGTATTTCAAACATTACTAAAGACTCTATCACTGAATATTTTGATAGAGTAAAAATAATAAGGGACACACCTAATGAAATTTTAAAGCCTTTTAAAGATTATTTAATAGATAGCTTTTCACAAAAAACCCCTGAGGAAATAAAAGATTATTGTATTAAACAAGCATACTTGGCTATGGGTAATTTGTTAACTGTCTGTGCTATTGAAAGTATTGATGCATGTCCAATGGAAGGTTTTGAACCATCAGCTTATGATAAAGTGTTATCTTTAAAAGAAAAAGGCTTACATTCTGTATTGGTTATGCCTATTGGTTATAGAGCTAAGGACGATATGTTTGCAGATTTTAAAAAAGTAAGGAAGGAAACTAGTAATAGTGTCATTGAAATATAAAAAAAGGCAATATTTATATTGCCTTTTTTTAGTTATTGTGAAACGACTTTTTTGCCATCGGTTTTAAAATCGGCTCCCATTCCAGACACATATCCTTTAAAAAGTAGGTCTTCAAAAGTACCTGTTAAATCAAAATCAATGTCTTGAGTTACAAAAGTTGCAGACAACTTGCTTTCTACAATTTTTACATTGCTTAGATTTATTAATCCCATATCTGAATTTACAGTTCCAGAATATTCACCTGCTTCATTTTTTAAGATAGTCATTGTTGCAGATACATTACCTTGTGGTGTATCAGAAATAACTACACTCCACTCACCAATATAAGGATCCACTTTGACAGCGTTTTTACTAGAGCCACAACTGGTAATTAAAAATAATGCAATAAAACTTAATAATAAATGTGTTTTTTTCATGATGTAATTGTTTAAGTATGTAAAATACAAAACTTTAAAAATATTATTGAATTTTGAGTGATTAAATTCTACGGAAGTAAAATCTATTATTTTGTTTTTTAGGTCTTTATTTAAGTTGTAATTTTGAGTTGTTAAAAATTAAATTTAAACATCAAGGTATGCCTGGATTTGAATTATTTGGTGACAATGAAAGAAAAGAACTAAACGATGTTTTAGAGAATGGTGTACTAATGCGCTATGGCTTCGATGGTATGCGTAATGGTCATTGGAAAGCTAAAGAACTTGAGAAAGAACTGGAGAGTCAATTAAAAGTAAAGCATGCACAATTGGTGTCTAGTGGTACTGCTGCGGTTTCTATTGCATTAGCAGCAGCTGGCGTTGGAGCAGGCGATGAAGTGATTATGCCAACATTTACTTTTGTGGCAAGTTTTGAAGCTATTATGATGCTAGGAGCGATTCCGATTTTGGTAGATATTGACGATACCTTGACGCTAGATATTGAAGCTACCAAAAAAGCAATTACTTCCAAAACTAAGGCTATTATGCCAATTCATATGTGTGGTAGTATGGCTAATTTAGATGCTTTAAAGGATTTGTGTGACGCTAATGCCTTAATATTAATTGAAGATTCATCACAAGCAACAGGAGCGACCTATAAAGGGAAGCCACTTGGTAGTATTGGTGATTTGGGTTGTTTGTCATTAGATTTTGTAAAAATTATTACTGCAGGAGAAGGCGGTGCAGTATTAACTAATAATGAAAAATTCTATACCAATGCAGACCATTTTAGTGACCATGGTCACGATCATGTAGGTACTGATAGAGGGGCTGAGTCTCATCCTTTTTTAGGCTATAATTTTAGAATATCTGAACTCCATGCAGCTGTTGGCTTAGCGCAATTACGACGCTTAGACGAATTTGTAGACATTCAAAAGAACAACTATACCATCATTAGAGAAACCTTATCTCAAATTCCTGAAGTGACGTTTAGAACGGTTCCTGAAGGAGGGGAGGAAAGCTATTCGTTTTTAAGTTTCTTTTTACCAGATTTAGAAGCAACCAGAAAAGTATCTTCAGCTTTTAAAGATCAAGGCATAGACGCTTGTTTTCATTATTATGACAACAATTGGCATTATATACGTAAGTGGGAACATCTCAAAGATTTAAAATCTTTATATCCTTTTTCAGAAGAAGTAAAAGAAGGATTAACATACCTACAGACAAAGACCTTCGAGCAATCTGACCACTTTATTGGCAGAAATATCTCTTGCTTAATTAAATTATCTTGGACCGAAGAGGAAGTAAGGGAACGAGCTTCAAAAATGGTTAGTTTAATACTCAAGTGTTTAGCCTAGAAATAAAATTTCATAAAGTATGTAAAATTTTACTATTTTAGAAGTAAGTAACTGACTTTCAATTAACACTAAAATTATGAAGTTAAAATTATTTATACTAGTAGTGACGATTTCATTCTTCTTCAACTGCAAAAACGACAAAAAGACAGAAATCAATGAAAAAACTGCAGAAATTGAAGAATCTGTAAAAGAACCAACCAATGTTATTGATATTGTAACTCGCAGTATGGAGTTTCAAAGTGTTGATACAATTCTGTCAGGTTGGAATACCTTTAAATACCAAAACTTATCTAATGAAACACATTTCTTTTTATTAGACAAATATCCAGAAGGAAAATCAATAGAAAATACATTAACAGATATAGCACCTGTATTTGGGGAAGGCATGGATTTAATTAATGAAGGTAAGGTAGAAGAAGGATTTGCTGCTTTTGGTAAATTACCTGCTTGGTTTGGAGATATCGTATTTTCTGGTGGTTCTGGGTTAATTGCACCAAAGCATACAGCTATATCAACGGTAAAGTTAGATCCGGGTTATTACATTATGGAGTGTTATGTGAAAATGCCTAACGGTAAATTTCATACACTTATGGGAATGGCAAAACCAATTGTAGTTACTGAAGAGGATAGTGGTAACTCGCCACCTGAAGCAACAGTTAATATTATCTTATCTGGTGAGGAAGGTATTAGTTATGATAAAGCAATAACTAAAGGAAAACAGATTTTCTCTGTGTTTGTAAAAGACCAAAAGCCACATGAAAATTTTATATGGCATGATGTAAATCTTGTAAAACTGGATGCAAATGCTAGCGAAGATGCATTGGAAGCTTGGATGGACTGGTCTGACCCTAAAGGATTAATTACACCAGTTCCAAATGGTATAACTTTTTTAGGTGGTGTTAATGATATGCCTGCAGGCAGTAAAGGCTATTTCTATGCGGATTTAACTCCTGGTAAATACGCCTTTATTTCAGAAGTGCCAAATACAAAAAGCAAAGGGCTATTTAAAGTTTTTGAAGTAAAAGATTAATAATTTACATACTCAATAATTTCTAATCCATAACCAATAATTCCAACTCGTTTAGTTTGTTGACTATTTGAGATTAATCGTAATTTGTGAATATTAATGTCATGAAGTATTTGGGCTCCAATACCAAAATCTTTAGAGTCCATTTCTATAGCTGGAGCTTTTGTTATTTTTCCTTCAATTTGAGTATCTTTTAAGGTAGACAATCTTTTTAAAAGATTCATAGATTGACTTTGCTGATTGATAAAAATAATAGCTCCTTTGCCAGCATCATTTACAACCTTAAACATATCATCTAATTTTTTATCGGCATTGTTTGTTAAGGTTCCTAGAATGTCGTTGTTAACTAAGGTAGAATTAATTCTTGTTAGAACATGTTCATGAGTATTCCATACGCCTTTTGTTAATGCTATATGTATTTGATTGTTAGTAGTTTGTTGATATGCTCTTAAACGAAAGCTTCCGAAACGAGTTTCAATTTGAAAATCCTCTTTCTTTTCAATTAAAGAGTCATGTTCCATTCTGTAGGCAACTAAATTTTCAATAGAAACAATTTTAATATCAAACTTTTTTGCCACTTTCATAAGTTGAGGTAATCTAGCCATAGAGCCATCTTCATTCATTATTTCTACAATCACTCCAGCTGGCTTTAAGCCTGCTAAATTTGCTAAATCTATAGCAGCTTCAGTATGTCCTGTTCTACGCAATACACCACCTTGCTTAGCTACTAATGGGAAAATATGTCCTGGGCGTGCTAATTCAAAAGGTTTTGTGTCTTTATTGATTAAAGCGTGAATTGTTTTTGCTCTATCACTAGCCGAAATCCCTGTAGTTACACCATTGCCTCTTAAATCTACCGAAACTGTAAATGCAGTTTCCATTGGGTCTGTATTATTGTTAACCATCATACCCAAATCAAGCTCTTTACATCTATTTTCGGTCAATGGCGCACAAATTAACCCTCTTCCATGTGTTGCCATGAAATTAATAGTTTCAGGGGTAATTTTTTCGGCAGCTGCTACGAAATCTCCTTCATTTTCTCTATTCTCATCATCTACAACTATAATAACTTTACCTTGTCTAATGTCATTTATAGCATCTTCAATGGTGTTTAGTTGTATTTGCATAGTTCTGGTTGTTGAATTAAACGACGTCATAATAAGTATTTAGGCAAAGATATTGCTTATTTTAAACCTATCTAATTTGTTTTAAATCTTCTTTCATTTTCTTTTTGTAAAAATTAAAATAAAGGAAGTATAGTGGAATACCTACAAGTATTATAATAAAAATGTTTGAAGATATATTTCGGTTTAGCAGTTTGTAAAAGTTTACTTGACTAAGAAATGATTTGGCTAGTGTAATTAAAAAAAGTATTGCTGAAATACCTCCAATAACTATTAGAACTTTGCCTAATATAGGAAAACCATTGTTGTTTAAAACTAATCCAGATAGTAAAGGGATTATATATATAAAGTATAGTTTATGAGTTAATCTTGAATTTTCAACGTACGAATCTTTGTAGCGCAAAGCATTTTCATAGTTTTCATTCTTTAAATTACCTCCAAATCTTAGTTCTTCTTCGGTGATTCCTCTTGTATTCAATATTTTAATAGATGAGTTTCGGTAGCTTTCGTCTAAATCGTATTGACGATAGTTTTTTACAATATCTATTAATTTTTTATCGGAATATCCTTTAATATTTTCATATTCTGAGGAACTTTCGTCTAAATATGCATTTGGGTTTAATGGAGTCACAGTTGCTTCTTTAGTTAGAATGTTTTTAATTGGTAATAGTATACCGTCTAACTCAAACAGAGACCTATCCTTTGTTGCCCTATTAGTTAAATAAATACTTAAAGGAAGCATGATTATTGTAGAAAGCCAAGACGCTAATACTGGGTCTATACTGTTATCTTCAGCACTATTTTTTGCAGCAATACCAATAAAGTGATAAGTAAGAAACAACACTATAGCTATAACAATTGGCAAGCCAATTCCTCCTTTTTTAATGAGTGCTCCAAGAGGTGCTCCAATAAAAAATAAAATGATACAGGCTATTGCTAAAGCAAATTTTTCGTAATAAGAAATGATGTGTTTGTTTAGGTTTTTATCAAAACCAACTTGAGTTCTCTTTTTAGGTTGAATAATGTTATTTAATGTACTATTTACTGAGCTAATTGCATTTCCTACCAATTGGGCTTTTTGACCAATTGTAAATAGCTCCATAACGTTATTGCCTTGGTAAACAGTGTCTATATCCTTTTTTTCAATGTTTAAATTTAATCCAGGGGCCGATGTTCTTCCATACAGTTCAAAAGCAAGCTTGTCGATATTATTTTTTTTGTTAACTTTTATAGAATCAATGGTATAATCTAATTCTTTAATGTTTAACATAGAATACCGAGCAGTAACAGTTTTGTTATCGAAATCGACATTATCGATTTGTGCTAAGTCGATATAAAAAGTGTTCTTTTCGAATGTACTTTTTACAAAAGGACGATTTTTCTCTCTTGTGTCTCGATTCTTTGGTTGTAATTGTTCATAATAATTACCATTAAAGAGTACGAGTTCAAGTACGTTAGAATCATCATGGCTTATTAATTCACCAGTTTCTGCAATAATGGTAGTATGGTTACCATCGTTTTTGTTCTTTTTCTTGTGAACAATAACCTCTTCAAGATACTGACCTCTATCTCCACTCTTATCTTTAACTTTGATGTTTATAAGATCTCCAACCTGGTTAAATTGCCCTTTAGCAATAGCCATTGCTGGTTTTTTTTTGGCAATATTTCTTCTAAGATTATAAAAATTGAATTCCGCACTAGGAATGACATTATTAGCAAAGAAAAAAGTAATTATTGAAAGCCCAAAAATAAACACACCTAAACTACGCATTGCTCTCTGTAAAGAGATGCCTGTAGATTTCATTGCAGCAAACTCATAGTTTTCGGCAAAACTCCCAAACACCATAATTGACGAAAGTAGAATGGTAAGTGGAAGTACAAGCACTATAATTCTAGGTGATACATATAGAAGGAATTTGGCAATAATGTCTAGTTCTAAATCTTTACCAGCAAGCTCATTAATATATAGCCAAACAGATTGTAAAACAAAAATCAGCATGAGAATAATAAACACGCTGAAAAAGGTTTTTAAATACGTTATTAGTATGTATCTGTCTAATATTTTCACAGAGAAAACCTAGTCTAATTTATTGATGTAGTAATCTTTATACTTCTTTTCATCAAAAGTAAACAAGGTTTTTGACAATGGCTCATTTGTTTTAAAAGAATTAACAGTGATGGTTGTTTTTGTATTATTAACTCCAACTTCAATGAGGTTATATATATGCTTGGTTTTTACATCAATTCCTAAAAGCACATTTTTAATTTCAGAGTTAGAATCTATTGGAATTAATTTCACATATTGAATTTTTCTGCCTTTCACATTCTGGACAATATCCATTTCGTAATTATAGCCATCTTTGTAAAACGATAACATTTTACTTGGAGTGATGGTGTTTTCATCTTGGGTATTTTCACTAGATATAGTCACTTCCTCATCTTCAGGGCTAATATTATAAAGTGTTTTCCCATCATAAATTCTTGTGACACCAAACGCATTTAAAACATATTTGTCACCTTGTAAAACTACATCACCACGCATTTCCTGTTTAATGTTTTCTTCGGTATTCACTAAAACATACTTAAATCCTATTGAAATATTATCGTAGCTTTTGGCAATGGTATTTACTTCATCCAACAGTTTTTTGGCATCGTTAGCGTTTTGCGAAAACACTAATGATTGACTGATCAAGAATAATGCAATTAATAATTTTTTCATTTTTTTATTACTTAGTTTTTTTATCCATTTTCGTTTGCTAGAAGCTGATCTAGAGCTGCTAAATCAGGCACCAAGACTTGTCTAGCTTTACTGCCTTCAAAATGACCAACAATACCAGCAGCTTCCAATTGGTCTATTAATCTTCCAGCTCTATTATAGCCTAATTTCAGTTTTCGTTGTAATAAAGAGGCTGAACCTTGTTGTGCTGTTACAATAACTTCGGCAGCTTCTCTAAATAATTTATCTCTATCAGATATATTTATATCAATACTTGTGCCAGTTTCTTCACCCACAAACTCAGGAAGTAAATGTGCATCTGGATAGGCTTTTTGAGACCCAATAAACTCTGTAATGCGTTCAACTTCTGGTGTATCAACAAAGGCACATTGCAAGCGAATCATATCATTACCTTGCGTGTAAAGCATATCACCACGACCTATTAATTGGTCGGCTCCAGAGCCATCAAGAATGGTTCTAGAATCAATTTTTGAAGTTACTCTAAAAGCAATTCTTGCAGGGAAATTTGCTTTAATAATACCAGTAATGACATTTACCGAAGGGCGCTGCGTTGCAATAATTAAATGAATACCTATAGCACGTGCTAATTGCGCTAAACGTGCAATAGGCGTTTCTACTTCTTTACCAGCAGTCATTATTAAATCTGCAAACTCATCAACAACCAAAACAATATAAGGTAAAAACTGGTGACCATCATTTGGATTTAGTTTACGTGCTCTAAACTTTTCGTTATACTCTTTTAGGTTTCTACAAAATGCATTTTTTAGTAATTCGTAACGGTTATCCATTTCAATACACAAAGAGTTAAGTGTATTTATCACCTTTGTGTTATCAGTGATTATAGCTTCTTCGCTATCTGGTAATTTGGCTAAATAATGGCGCTCTATTTTATTGAAAAGCGTTAGTTCTACCTTCTTCGGGTCAACTAGAACAAACTTAACTTCAGCGGGATGTTTTTTATAAAGCAATGAAGTAAGCACTGCATTTAATCCAACTGATTTTCCTTGACCTGTAGCTCCTGCCATCAATAAATGTGGCATTTTTGCTAAGTCTACTACAAACGTTTCATTACTTATGGTTTTACCAAGTGCAATTGGTAGTTCCATTTTTGATTTCTGGAATTTTTGTGACGCAATTACCGAATGCATGGATACGATGGTGGCGTTTTTATTTGGCACTTCAATACCAATGGTACCGCGACCAGGAATTGGCGCAATAATTCGAATACCTAAAGCAGAAAGAGATAGAGCAATATCATCTTCAAGATTTTTTATTTTTGAAATACGCACACCAGCTTCTGGAACAATTTCGTAAAGTGTTACTGTTGGTCCAATAGTAGCTTTAATGCTGGCGATGCCAATTTTATAATTATTAAGCGTGCTTACAATTCTATTTTTGTTTTCTTCTAATTCTTCTTGATTGATTGTGATACTCTCAGTATCATATTTTTTTAGAAGATCTAAAGGTGGAAATTTGTAATTCCCCAATTCCAGAGTAGGGTCAAAGCGTCCAAAATCCTCTACTAATTTATCAGCAAGGTTATCTGTTTCAGATTTTTCTTCTCTAACAGCTTCTACCTTCATTTCCAAATCATCTTCTGGTTCAGTTGCTATTTCAACTTCTAATTTATTTTCTGGCTCAATAACCTTTTCTTTTTTAGCATCGCGAGTTGAATGATTTGTAATTGTTGGCTCAAGGTTTTCTAACGGAATTTCGAAAGCAGATTTAATGTCTTCAGCTTCTGCAGACAAATTGTTATCTACAGGAATAAATTTTGATTCTTTAGCATCGGTATCATTCTTTTTGAAAAAATCCTTTTTCAATTCTTTTTTGGCAGAATTAAATAGATTACCAAAATGTTGAGGCGTTAATTTTAAACGAATTGCAAAATATGCTATTAGGCAAAGTAAAAGAAATAGTATTGTGCCAATTTTACCAATATAATCTTGCAGAAAATCATTTAGTTCAAACCCAACTGTCCCTCCTAATATTGGTGTTTTGCTGGCTGTGAATCCTAATAGTATAGACACCCATATAACGCTTAGTGTTCCCCAAAACCAATGACGCCAAAGACGTGCTTTTTTTATATCAAGTAGCACATAAATACCTGATAAAAATATTAAACCTGAGAATATGAACGATGCTAAACCAAACCCTCTGTAAATAAACAAATCACTAACCCAAGCACCAAACTTGCTCATCCAGTTTTGAGCTTCAACTTCTCGCGACGTAAATTGATTTAAAACACTTTGATCTGCTTGCCCAGTAAAAAAGAAAGATAGGAATGCTAGAAAAAGGAGAATACCAAGAATTAAGAGCAAACTACCAAAAACTAACTTTTGTTGATTAGATAATGATAAATTGGGCTTTTTTCTTGTTGATTTACGCTTTTTTGTGGTTGGTTTTTTCTTTGCCATTAACACTTACTTACTATGAAACAAAAATACAAATAACTAACGTTTATCCTAATGGTTATAGTATTTAAGTCATCTTTGGTAAATATATTATTAAACCAGCAATAACTGCAGCAATAGAAGCAATAAAGACAGCTCCTGCGGCTATGTCTTTTATAAACCCTATTTTCTCATGCTTTTCAGGATGGATAAAATCTGCAATGGCTTCTATGGCTGTATTTATGCCTTCAATACTCATTACTAATCCAATTGCTAGAATTTGTAATAGCCATTCGGTAGTCGATATTTGAAAGTAAAACCCAGCAAATGTCATTATTATGCCAATCACTAATTGGACTTTTATACTAGCTTCTGTAGTTATTAATAGATATGCTCCTCGTGTAGCGTAGCTAATACTTTTTATTCTTTCATTAAAAAACGATGACTTTTTGGTCATATTATGATATTCTGTCAATGATTAAATTTTATCTAAAGTACTAATATAAAGGTTTCTTAAGTATTCTCTAATCCATTTTAATAATTGATTTTAGTTAAAGTTATTATAAATATCTCCTATTATGTTTAATTAATACGTAAATTTGTTAAACAAAATAATTACAAACAAAATAATTACAAACAAAATAATTACAAACAAAATAATTACAAACAAAATAATTACAAACAAAATAATTACAAACAAAATAATTACAAACAAAATAATTATAAACAAAATAACTATAAACAAAAAAACTGTTATGAAAACAAAAAATTTATTTAAAACTATTGCTTTTGCTTTTTCTTTATTAATTGGAGGAAATATGATTGCTCAAGACAAAAACATTGTTGAAACTGCTATTGCATCTAAAGATCACACAACATTAGTAGCTGCTGTTAAGGCTGCAGATCTTGTTGGTGTTCTATCTGGAGAAGGACCTTTTACGGTATTTGCTCCAACTAACGCAGCATTTGCAAAATTACCAGCCGGAACTGTAGAAAATTTACTTAAAAAAGAAAATTTAGCTATGTTACAAGGTATATTGACATACCATGTAGTAGCAGGAAAATTTAACGCGAGCGATGTAATTGGCTTAATTAAAAAAGGAAACGGTAAGGCCGTTATTCCAACAGTACAAGGTGGAAAAATAACTGCAATGATTATGGACGGTTCAGTTTATATTAAAGATGAGAATGGAAACCAAGCTAAAGTTACTGCTGCAGATTTGGATCAAACTAATGGTGTAATTCACGTAATTGATTCGGTAGTTTTACCGAAATAGTGGTGGTTGGTTGATTGATAGCGAAAAAGCCTCTTCATTTGAAGGGGCTTTTTTATTTGATAGCTATTTTTGCAGTTATCACAAAGCTTTTAAAGCTTCAAGTGCTTCATCATAATTTGGTTCTTGACCAATTTCTGGAACTTGCTGTGTATATGCTATTTTACCTTCAGTATTGATAATAATAATGCATCTCGAAAGTAATGCATCAAAAATACCGTTTGTCATGAGTAATCCATAAGTATTGCCAAATTTTCCATTTTTAAAGTCTGAAAGCATTATGACGTTTTCTAAGCCTTCAGCTGCACAAAACTGCTCTTGTCTAAACGGCAAGTCTCTTGAAATGCATAAAACCTTAGTGTTTTCAATTTCCGAAGCTATTTTATTAAATGCTCTTACAGAAGCTGAACAAACACCAGTGTCTACACTTGGAAAAATGTTTAGCAACAAATTTGAATCGCCAAAATCATCTAAAGTTTTTGTTGAAAGATCAATTGCTACCAAATTAAAGTTTTGAGCTCTGGATCCAATTTCTGGTAAATCTCCAGAAGTCTCTATAGGGTTCCCACCCAAAGTAATATGTGCCATAAATTAATATTTAAATTAATTAATAAAATTAAAACTATTTAATTAGATAACCTTAATCATAACTCTTTTTGTATTATAAATTTTATTGATTTTAGTATAGCATATTAAAAACGGTTTTATGTGTAAACATAAATAGTATTCTTTAACTTTATAGAATTAGAATTTAATTTAAAAACTTTAACAATGGAAAACAATAAGATGAGTGGAGACATTAACGATTGTCCCTTCCTTAGTGGAACTCAAAAAAACAGTGCTGGTGGCGGAACTAGTAACCGTGATTGGTGGCCTAATGAATTAAAATTAAATATTTTGCGTCAGCATGCATCTAAGTCTAATCCATTAGGTGATGATTTTGATTATGCTAAAGCATTTAGTAGCGTGAATTTTGCTGAACTAAAGAAAGATGTAGTTGATTTAATGACAGATTCTCAAGATTGGTGGCCAGCAGATTATGGACATTATGGACCATTAATGATTCGTATGGCATGGCATAGTGCTGGAACTTATCGTGTTGGTGATGGTAGAGGAGGTGCTAATACGGGAAATCAGCGCTTCGCTCCTTTAAATAGTTGGCCAGACAATGGAAACTTAGATAAGGCTCGTTTATTATTGTGGCCAGTTAAAAAGAAATATGGCAATAAAATTTCTTGGGCAGATTTAATGATTCTTGCAGGTAATTGTGCATTAGAATCTATGGGTTTTAAAACATTTGGTTTTGCTGGAGGCCGCGTTGATGTTTGGGAGCCAGAACAAGATGTTTATTGGGGTTCTGAGACAGGATGGTTAGATAATGATGATCGATATGATACAAGTGATGGTGATTTGGAAGGACATTTAGGAGCCGTACACATGGGATTAATTTATGTAAACCCTGAAGGGCCTAACGGAAATCCAGATCCGTTAAAATCAGCACATGATATTAAAATTACTTTCGGTCGTATGGCAATGAATGATGAAGAAACAGTCGCTTTAGTAGCTGGAGGTCATACCTTTGGGAAAGCTCATGGTGCTGCAGATCCTGATAAATATGTTGGGACTGAACCTCATGGTGCATCAATTGAAGAGATGAGTACAGGATGGAAAAATTCATTTGGAACAGGAGTATTGGATGATACGATAACCAGTGGTTTAGAAGGCCCATGGACTCCAAATCCTATCAAATGGGATCATGATTATTTTGATGTTCTATTAAATTATGAATGGGAATTAACCAAAAGCCCTGCGGGAGCACATCAATGGACACCAACTGCTGAGTCACATGCTAGAATGGCACCAAAAGCTGGTGACCCTAATGGGAAGCAAGCTTTGATGATGTCAACAGCAGATATGGCTTTAAAAATGGATCCAACATATTTAGAGATTTCTAAGAAATTCCATAAAGACCATAAAGCTTTTGAAGATGCATTTGCAAGAGCATGGTACAAATTAACTCATAGAGATATGGGCCCAATCGATCGTTATTTAGGCCCTGATGCTCCAAAAGAAGAATTATTGTGGCAAGATCCTGTACCAAAAGTAGATTATACATTAAGCCCTTCAGATATTGAGTCGCTAAAAAAAATGATTTTGTCCTCAAGGTTATCTATTTCAGAATTAGTAAGAACAGCTTGGGCTTCTGCTTCGACGTTTAGAGGTTCTGATATGCGAGGTGGAGCTAATGGTGGGCGCATTCGCTTAGAGCCGCAAAGAAGTTGGGAAGTAAATAATCCTGCTGAATTAGACAAAGTATTTAATGTACTAGAAGGTGTTAAAAATGAGTTTAGTGGAACAATTTCTATGGCTGACTTAATTGTTTTAGCGGGTACAGCTGCAATTGAAGAAGCTGCTAGAAATGCTGGATATAATGTTACTGTGCCATTTGCTCAAGGTAGAGGAGATGCAAGTCAAGAGCAAACAGACTTAGAATCATTTAGTTATTTAGAGCCTATAGCAGATGGATTTAGAAACTATACAAAATCTGATTTGCAAGTAGCTGCAGAAAATTTGTTGGTGGATCGTGCGAACCTGCTAACACTTTCTATTCCTGAAATGACAGCCTTAGTTGGTGGTTTACGTGTGTTAGGTGCTAATTATGATGGTTCTAACTATGGTGTGTTTACAAATAAGGTAGGAAGCCTTACAAATGATTTTTTTACTAATATATTGGATTTCACGTATACTTGGAGTGCCACTTCTCAAGATGATAGATTTTTTGAAGGAAAAGATCGTAGAACTGGTAAGGTAAAATTTACTGCAACTAGAGCAGATTTAATTTTTGGTTCTAATACGGAGTTAAGAGCTGTTTGCGAAGTTTATGGCGCTAACGATGGTCAGGGCAAATTCGTAAAAGATTTTGTTGCAGCTTGGACAAAAGTGATGAATTTAGATCGTTTTGATTTAAAATAATAGCCATAATAGTATAAAATTAAGGGATGAGCAGCATAATCTTTTCCCTCTGTAAACCAAGATATATGACTAGAGATATTGATCTTTTTTTTGAATCTATTAAAATAGGTGATAAATATAGACTTGAAGCTTTATTGGGAATTAATCCTGCATTAGTTAATACTTGTGACTCACGTGGTTTCACACCACTTATTTTTGCTACGTATTTTGAAAATGAAGAAATTACAAACTTTTTAATTGACAAGAATGCTGATATTGATGCAAAAGACAATTCAGGAAATACAGCTTTAATAGGTGTATGTTTTAAGGGTAATGCTCCTATAGCCGATTTATTAATTGAGAAAGGAGCAGATGTTAATGCAACTAACAATAATGGTACTTCACCCTTGATTTTTGCTACGCAGTATGAAAAGGAAAATGTTATTATGTCACTATTAAATGCAAGTGCTAACAAAACTATTAAAGATAATGAAGGAAAAACGGCTTATGACTATGCTTTAGAAAAAAGATTAAATCACTTACTGGAGCTACTCAAATGTTAATTTGAATTTTTTTAATAAAAAAGCCACTTCTTTGAAGTGGCTTTTTCAATTAGTTCTAACTTATTTTAGTTAACGTGCTTTGCTAAAAACTCTGCAGTCGATTTGTGATTAGCTTTCATACCTTCAGAACCTTTATTCCAGTTAGCTGGACAAACCTCACCATTTTCCTCAAAAAACTGTAAAGCATCTACCATACGTAATGCTTCATCAACATTTCTTCCTAATGGTAAATCGTTTACTAATTGATGGCGAACCGTTCCTTCTTTGTCTATTAAGAATAAGCCTCTGTAAGCGATTAATTCACCTTCAGATTGTAACATATCGTTTTCGTCGTAATACGTTTCCCCTGCTAAAACGTCATAGTTTGCAGAGATAGTTTTATTTGTGTCTGCAACTAAAGGATATGTAACACCTTTAATGCCACCTTGACCTTTTTCCATTTGTAACCATCCAAAATGCGATTGTTCAGTATCGGTTGAAACACCAACTACAGCAACATCTCGAGATTCAAAGTCTGCTAATCTACTTTGAAATGCATGCAATTCTGTTGGGCATACAAACGTAAAGTCTTTCGGATAAAAGAAAAGAACTACATATTTCTTTCCTAAATATTGATCTAATGAAAAGTTTTCAGCAAACTCACAGCCATTCACTACTGCTTGTGCGTTAAATTTTGGAGCTTTTTGCCCTACTAATACTGCCATTTTTATTGTTTAAGTTTATTTAAATTTTGATGACAAATATACACAACAGTATATGCCAAAAATAGCTTTGCAATTTAAATTTTTTATGAACCAATAAGTTATACTGATTTGGTTTTAAGCTGCTTTATTTTTATCGAAAACGCAGCAAACAATAAGGTCATAAATGGACTTAAAATACTAAAAAAGGCATAAGGTATATATGCTGTTGCACCAGCATATCCAAAGAGTACTTTAGAGTGATAAGCACCACAAGTATTCCAAGGGACTAATACTGAGGTTACTGTTCCTGAATCTTCTAGTGTTCTACTTAAATTTTCAGGAGCTAAACCTTTGTCTTCATATGCTTTTTTAAACATTTTTCCAGGAACCACCAATGCTAAATATTGGTCAGATGCAGTAACGTTTAGAGCTAAGCAACTTGCTACTGTACTTGCAAATAAACCAAAAGTTGTAGTTGCTAAACTTAAAAGAGAATTTGTTATTCTAGCTAATGCTCCAATAGCATCCATTACACCACCAAAAACCATAGCACAAATAATCAACCAAATAGTACCTAACATTCCTGCCATACCTCCAGCTGTAAACAAGTCGTTTAATTCTGCACTTGAGGTTTCTACAGCAGTATCTACTGTCATGGCATTCATAATGCCTTTATAGGCAGATTGAAATGTCAAACTATCTGTTCCTGCAATTTTGGCGACTATATCTGGTTGTGCAATTAAAGCTGCTGCACCACCAAAAAGGGCGCCTAATAGCAAAGCTATAAGTGGAGGTGTTTTTTTGACAATCATAACAATAACTAGAACTGGAACCAAAAACAGCCAAGGGCTTATGCTAAAAGCGCCATCTATGGCATCTAATTTATCTTGAATTTGTGGTGTTCCAGTAATATCTAAATTTAAACCAATAATTATAAAAATTATCAAAGTGATTACTATGGTTGGTATTGTTGTTAAAGACATGTATCTAATGTGATCAAATAATTCACCTCCTGCCATCGCAGGCGCAAGGTTTGTAGTATCGCTTAACGGAGACATTTTATCACCGAAATATGCTCCTGATAATACAGCGCCAGCTGTCATTCCCATTGAGATGCCTAATGTTTCTCCAATTCCTACCAGTGCAATACCTACTGTTGCAGAGGTTGTCCAGCTACTTCCTGTTGCTATTGAAATTATTGCGCAAATAATAACGCATGCTGCTAAAAATATTGTTGGATTTAGAATTTGCAACCCATAATAAATCATGGTTGGAATTACACCACTAATCATCCAAGTGCCTGCTAATGCACCAACCATAAGAAGAATTAATAGAGCTCCTGTTGTAGATTTAACATTTTCGGCTACTTCACTAAGCATTTGTTTATAAGACACTTTATTATAAAAACCGACAATAGCTGCAACTGCAGCTCCCATTAGAAGAATAAACTGATTACTTCCACTTAAAGCATTATCACCAAAAACATAGATGTTATAGGCTAACATTCCAACTAAGGCAAAAACAGGGATTAGAGCTTCCCAAATATTTAATTCTACATTTTCAACTATGTGTTCATCTTGAGGTACTCTAGGTTTAATATCTTGGCTTTCCATAAATGTTTCGTTAGTTTTTTGCTTTGTAATGTTACGATTTTGTCAAGAGGTTTCCAAATCGATTTTGTTATGTACATTTGTTGAACTTTAATGGATTCACTTACTCAAATAGTTTTAGGTGCTGCTTGTGGAGAAGCTGCTCTAGGTAAAAAAATTGGTAACAAAGCACTGCTCTTTGGCGCTATTGGTGGAACCATTCCAGATTTAGATGTGTTTGTTGGTCGTTGGATTTATGATAACGAAATTGATATTATGGCCTTTCATAGAGGGTTTATGCATTCTATTTTGTTTACTATTATCGGTGCTTTTATTTTTGGATGGATAACATACAAACTCTATAATAGAGGAAGGCGCAAAGGCACTACAATTCAAAATAATTGGATTTTGTTGTTCTTTCTGTCATTGTTCACGCATTCTATTTTAGATAGTTTTACACCCTATGGTACGCTGTTGTTTAAACCTTTTTCAAATTATCGAGTGGCGATTAACAATATTTCGGTTGTAGATCCAATGTACACAGTTCCTTTTCTTATTTGTATGATTGTATTGATGTTTTTTAAAAGAAGCACCTATAAACGTAGATTGTGGTTAAAATTTGGTTTGGGAATAAGTTCTGCATATATTTTGTTTACTCTTGTGAATAAGATTTATATCACATCTATTTATAAAGAATCATTACGATCTGAAGGTATTTCTTATTTACGATTTCAAGCTCAACCTTCAATTTTTAATAATATCCTTTGGTATGGTGTTGCTGAGACCCAAACCGATTATTATGTAGGTTTTTATTCCTTGTTTGATTTATCTTCAAAAGTTGAAACTTGGAATAAGTTACCGAAAAACCATCATCTAGCACCAGTTAACAATAAAGATATAAAGACTTTAGCATGGTTTAGTAACGGCTATTACAACCTTATTGAAAAGGAGGAAGGCATATTGAGATATAATGACTTGCGTTATCCATCTTTTGATAAGGATGACCCTAACAACGCCATTTTTAGTTTTACTATGAAAAAAGAAGGTGAGCGTTGGAATATATTACCATTTGATGGTAAACCACCTTCTAGTGAAGATTTTTCATATTTCTGGGAACGAATTAAAGGAAAATAAAAAAAGCCTAATCAAATTATAAAAAGGCTTTTTTTAGAATTTTATCCTAATTCAGAAATTCTAGGGTCTAAAACATTAAGCTTAACCATACATTCACGCATCATATTATATGTACGCTCAATATCAGCATCTAAACCAATTGAGAATCTAATTAATCCATCGCTTAATCCCATTGCTTCTCGTTCTTCATCTGGAATTTCAGAGGATGTTGAACTTCCAGGAGCAGAAAACAACGTTTTATAAAATCCTAGACTGACAGCTAAGTACCCAAGGTTTTTTTCTTGCATTAACTCCATAAGTTCGTTAGCTTTATCAATAGAGCCAACATCAATGGTTAGCATGCCTCCAAAGCCGTATTTATCATACATCATTGATTTAAATAAATTGTGGGATGGATGTGATTTTAAACCAGGATAGACAGTTTTTAAGCCATCTTTCTCAAATTTTTCGGCTAAAAAAGCAGCATTTAAGCTATGTTGTTGCATTCTAATGTGAAGCGTTCTTAAGTTTTTTAGTACAGATGCAGAACGCAAACTATCCATAGTAGATCCTAGGAGCATGCAAGCACCATCATTTACATTTCGTAAATCATCAATAAACTCTTGAGTTCCGCAAATAACACCAGCAACAGTGTCAGAAGAGCCATTGATGAATTTTGTTAGACTATGTACCACAACATCTGCGCCTAATTTTGCAGGTGAAATAGATAGTGGAGAAAAAGTATTATCTATAACTAATTTTAAATTATGTCTTTTTGCAATGTCAGCTAACCCTTTTATATCTGCAACTTCCAATAATGGATTACTAACGGACTCACAGTAAATAACCTTTGTGTTTTTAGTAATTGATGCTTCAACAATATCTAATTTAGTAATATCTATAAATGAGGTTTCAATTTTAAACCTTGGAGTAAAATTCTTTAAAAAGGCATAAGTGCCACCATAAATAGTTCTACTTGATATTACATGATCCCCAGAACTGCAAAGCTGCATGATTACAGGTGTGATGGCACCCATTCCAGAAGAAGTTACAGTAGCTGTTTCAGTACCTTCCATAGCAGCGAGTGCTTCACCCAAGTATAAATTTGAAGGTGAGGAATGACGTGAGTATAAGTAACAACCATCTGCATTGCCTTCAAAGGTATCGAACATGGTTTTGGCAGATAGGAATGTATAGGTAGATGAATCTGAAATAGAAGGATTTACACCTCCAAATTCTCCAAAGTATTGTAAATCTTGAATGTTATTTGCTGGTTTAAAAGACATTATATCGATTTTTATCGTTGTACACTACAAAGTTCCTCTATATAAGAATAATAATCAATAGATAATTTGTAGTTTAGAAAATAAAACTGCATTACATCGATAAAATTGAATAATTTTAATTGTTTTTAGTAATATGGTAACTTATACAGAAAAAAAATATAGATTATGAAATTTGATGCTATTGACAACAATCTATTGGAGCTCTTGCAAGAAGATAGTAAGCAAACAAACAAAGAACTATCAAATAAGTTAATGCTATCTGTAACAGCAGTTTACGAGCGTATAAAAAAATTGGAAAAAGCTGGTGTTATTGAAAAGTATGTGGCTTTAGTGAACAAAGAGAAGATTAATAAATCTTTTGTTGTTTTTTGTAGTATAAAATTGGTAAAACACACAAAAGACTATGTTGTTAAATTTGAACGAGAAGTTGCTAAATTAAGTGAAGTAGTTGAATGTTATCACATAAGCGGTGACTATGACTATTTACTAAAAATTCTTGTAGAAGATATGGAAGCCTACAGAGAATTTATGGTAAAAAAACTTACTACAATAGACCATATTGGGAGTACTCACAGTGCTTTTATGATTAATGAGGTAAAGCATACTACAGCAATAAATTTATAAATGCATGTCATAAGCTTTCAGAGTTCTTTTTAATTTTTATAATTATCCCTATTGCTTTTGCACTTGATTTCAATGTTTGGGTAAAGTTAATTCTTGGGTTATTTGGCTTTACATATATTTTAGTATTGCTTATAAAAGTAGAAAAACTTAGTTTTAATATCACTTCAAATTTAAATTGGAAGTCATTTTTTAAAGGAGTTTTTATTAAGCTCATGCTAATAGCATTACTTACAAGTCTTTATGTGTTTATTACAGACAAAGAATCGCTTTTCAATATGTTGATTGCAAAACCAAAACTGTGGGTTTTAATACTTTTTGTATATAGCTTTTTTTCGGTATATCCTCAAGAATTAATTTACAGAACGTTTTTCTTCGAGAAATATAGAGAATTAATAAAAAATAAAAAACTTCTTATATTTATTAATGCTATTGTGTTTTCATTTGGATATATTTCTTTAGAAACACCTTAGTATTGGTGCTCACATTTTTTGGAGGATTACTTTTTGCATTTACTTATTCCAAAACAAAATCGACGTTTTTAGTAAATATTGAGTATGCTATTTATGGTTCTGGGTTGTTTACTTTAGGGATGGGTGTTGTGTTAGGTTTTTCTACTTAAAAATAACTGTTCAAATAAGACAATAAAACATTAGCTCTACCTTATTATATATTTAAAAGTAAAGCGAAGTCTAAAAAATTAAAAAATATTTAGAAATAGATAAGAGTTGAGTTAAAACCAACTCCATATTGTAGAGTTGTATTAACCTACTTTATTTAAAAGTTTGCCATTTTTATATTCACCAAGAACAATAACATCTTTCGATTTTTCATATTCTTTAATGGCAAATTCCATTTGCTTTTCGTTGTCTCTTCTTATTTTTATACCAGTTTTAGATCCTCTGTTTCTTATTTCAATATAAAACCCGTCTCGTAAATCTAAAGGCTTTGTTGCTGGTCTCCCCATGTTTGTAATGTTTTAAAAATTTAATTGATGATTATTAAAGTGTTGACTTTTAATAAAAATCATAGTTCTACAATATACAATAACTTTTGACTTATAAAATAATTGTTGATAAATATTAATTATTCTAGTATAGTTTATGTCAAAAATCTAAGAAAAGAAACCACAAACGATATAAAAACGACTTCTGTTTATATTGTCATTGTAATATATGTTTGTACTTTTGTATTCGATTTTTAATTGAAAGAAAACAAACTTTATGAACTCATACGATGTAGCCATTATTGGTTCTGGACCTGGAGGTTATGTAGCAGCAATTCGTTGTGCACAACTAGGAATGAAAACTGCAATTATTGAAAAATATTCAACGCTTGGAGGTACTTGTTTAAATGTTGGTTGTATACCAAGTAAAGCCCTTTTAGATTCTTCACATCATTATGAAGATGCTGTTAAACATTTTGAAGAACATGGAATTGAAATCCCTGGTGATATCAAAGTTAATTTAGAAAAAATGATAGCTCGTAAGCAGGCTGTTGTAGATCAAACCACAGGAGGTATTGATTTTTTAATGAAAAAAAATAAAATCGATATTTACGAAGGTTTAGGAAGTTTTAAAGATGCTACTCACATCACTATTTCAGGAAAAGAAACCACTGAAATTGAAGCTAAAAACACTATTATAGCTACAGGAAGTAAGCCATCAAACTTGCCATTTATCAAAATAGATAAAGAACGAGTTATCACTTCTACTGAAGCTTTAAAATTAAAAGAAATTCCTAAGCACATGATTGTGATTGGTGGAGGTGTTATCGGTTTAGAACTTGGTCAAGTGTATAAGCGTTTAGGAGCAGAGGTATCTGTGATTGAGTATATGGATAGGATTATTCCAACAATGGATTCTGGATTGTCTAGAGAGTTAAATAAAGTACTTAAGAAGCAAAAATTCAAAATCAATGTGTCTCACAAAGTAAAATCTGTTGAAAGAGTAGGAGATGAAGTAATTGTAAAGGCAGATAACAAAAAAGGTGAAGAAGTAGAATTTAAAGGAGATTACTGTTTGGTGTCTGTTGGCCGTCGTCCATATACAGATGGATTGAATGCTGAAGCTGCTGAAGTAAAATTAAATGATAGAGGTCAAGTTGAAGTAAACGAACATTTACAAACCAATGTTTCTAACATTTATGCTATAGGAGATGTTATTAAAGGAGCTATGTTAGCGCACAAAGCTGAAGAAGAAGGTGTGTTTGTTGCAGAAACTATCGCAGGACAAAAACCACACATAGATTACAATTTAATTCCAGGTGTTGTATACACTTGGCCAGAAGTTGCGGCTGTTGGTAAAACAGAAGAAGAATTAAAAGATGCTGGAGTAGACTATAAAGTTGGACAATTCCCAATGCGTGCTTTAGGACGTAGTAGAGCTAGTATGGATTTAGATGGATTTGTAAAAATTCTTGCAGATAAGTCAACTGACGAGATTTTAGGTGTACACATGGTTGGCGCCCGTGCTGCTGATATGATAGCAGAAGCTGTTGTAGCTATGGAATATCGTGCTTCTGCGGAAGATGTATCTCGTATGTCTCATGCACATCCTACGTTTACAGAAGCTATTAAAGAAGCAGCTTTAGCTGCTACTGATGATAGAGCTTTGCATATATAATATATATAAGTAACCATTATAAAAAAGCGAACCATTTGGTTCGCTTTTTTGTTCAATTTATTTTATCTCAAAATCGGCATCCTTCCAGCTTTCTTCAAAGAGAGTATTTATTCTATCTGTATTTTCTGCATCAGTGAGTCCTTGGTAAGCTAGCTTTAAGCCATGATAGGCCCAACCATTTTTTGGTAGTCTTTTTAAATCATCATTATAGGTTACAATAGCGTCATTGAATTTCCCTGCTTTATTTTGTATAGCTCCTAGGTGGTGTCTTACAGAGAAAAACCAATCTGGTGGTTCATTATAGTTGAGTGTATCCTCAATAGCTATAGCTTCTTTTAAAAGTATGATACTAGTTGTATAGTCTTCTTCAAAAGCCCATAATTCAGCCTCTAGTACTTTGGAAGCTATTTGAACTAAATCGTATACAGAATTAATATCCCAAATGGTAATTTCCTTTAAACTTTCGTCTTTCGCTAGCTCAATTAAGTGTACTAATTCCTTTTTTGCACTTTCCTGATCTCCTTTTCCTAAATGAGCCATTCCCTCAGCATAATGCCTTACAGCTTTCACATATTTTAAATCGTAAGTTTCAAATTGCATCTTTAAAATGTTATCCCATTTTTTAAATTTTACTGCGACATTATATGGTGTGATATAATAGTGTTGTAAAGTCCCCCAACCTGGTTGTTTCATGATTTCTGGATGTACATGTTCAGAGACTTTGTTGGCACCAATCATTGCCCAATGACTATTGCCTTCTAAAGTAGCTGTTGCTGCCATAAAATGATAATTATGTGGATAATAACCTAAAGGATAAGCTCCTTGTGCATGGCATGATGTAACATAAGTGCTATCGGCTTCAACAGCTGCTAGGTTAGATAGAGTTCCCTTATGATATTCACCAGTTCTAATATACACATGGGAAGGCATGTGTAATAAATGTCCAGAACCAGATACTAAACCTTCATCAAATGCTTGAGCTGAAATATTTGCTCTTTCAGGAGTACTTGAGGCTTCTGTTGCATGAATGTAGAAGTGATGTGCTCCTGGATGTTTAGGATACTGTTTTATAAGTTTCTCTAATAATGTAGTAATTTCTGGAGTCCATTCTTTAGCATTTCCCCTTTTATCATATAAATCCCAAGGATGCAAATTCATAACAGATTCTGCATAAAGGGTACTTATTTCCGAGTCATCAGGATGAATATCATATAGCTTTTTCATTGCTGTAGAATAGTTAACATCTAGTTGATAACGATCTTCTGGTGGTTCTTGTGCATAACGAATTGCCATTGTTTCAATAATTGCTTTTTCTTTATCCGTAGCATTTTTAGAAAGTTTTATAGCAGTTTGAATAGCATCATAAGCTCTTTGGTAATTATCATCTTCCATTCCAGCATTATAATTTGGACCTAAAACATAAGCATAACCCCAAAAAGCCATTGCGCAAGTTGGATCTAGTTTAGTTGCATAATAAAAAGAACGAGCTGCTTCAGCATGATTAAACCCATAAGCCAATGTCATTCCTTGGTTAAAATAACGCTGTACTAAGCTATCTTTAGTAGTAATAGGATAATTAATAGCATCTAGCCCTTCCAATAGGGGCGCTTTATTATCAATTTTGTACCAATCTGCATCAGTAATAGGAGGTACGCAAGAATATTTTGAGGTTATTTGTTTTTTAGTTGATAACTCTTTTTGTTTGTCAACGTTCTCATTACAAGAAATAAGTTGAGACACTACTAATAGAAATACAGTTTTTTTTAGCATTATTATGGTAGTTTAATTTGATAGAAGTTAAAGATGCTAAATGATATTCTAAAAGAATTATGTAAGCTCCTTATTAAAGCATGTATAGGTTATAAGTTGCTAATTGTTAAGATTTAAGATTGTAAAAGGAAGCTGTCAGTATAATCTGTTTATTCATTTATTTACCTACATTTAAACCCATTGTGACCTATTAAAAAATGTGGTGTCTAAACAATGTAAACACCCTAATAATAACATTGAAAGCAGAGCAAGATTTTAATAAATTATCTGATGAAGAATTAGTAAAGACCATCGTGTCTTCTAACGATACGTTGTTATTTGAAATTTTGTATGACCGTTATGCAAAAATGGTATATAATAAATGTAGAGGGTTTTCGAAAAGAGATGATGAAGCTGAAGATTTAGCGCAAGAGAAGTAGTAGGAGATTTATTAAGAACCTATTATACTAGACGTACTTATGAAATTGGGCAACGTATAAAATTTAACAGTGTTGAAGGAGAAATAATAGCAATAGATGATATCTCTATGACGTTAAAAATAACAACAGGTAAGTTAATTATACCTATTAAAGATATTGTGAATAGTCAAGTTGAAATTTTGGGATAAAACTTGTGTTATGATAAGTTATTGTTAGGGAAGACCTTAATGGATAATTGCTATTTGCATGCCCTTCTCATTTATTTGGGAAGGGTTTTTTTAGAATTTTTTTAATAATTCTAGCACTTCATTTTTATAACTCCTACTAATAGTAAGGGATTTGTTTTTAATAACAATTTGTTCGTTTGTAAACGAAGATATTT
Organism: Flavobacteriaceae bacterium S0862; assembly: GCA_023015825.1. Taxonomy (GTDB): domain Bacteria; phylum Bacteroidota; class Bacteroidia; order Flavobacteriales; family Flavobacteriaceae; genus Pontimicrobium. The sequence goes on from JALKAW010000001.1 coordinate 834,865, forward strand.
CCTGCAAAGCAACAATAAACGACCTGTGAATCCTTATAAATGTATTCTTTGGTAGTTTTGCTTCAATAGCACTTATGGTTTCACGAGTAACAATGGTTTCATCGGCTAAATGGATTTTAATGTAATCACTATAACTTTCTATGTAAAAAATGTCATCAAAATCAATTTTTATCATGCGTCTGTCAGATCGCACAAACATGAAGTTATTATTTTCTATTTTCTGTACCGAATTGCTTTTTGATTCGCTATAAACTTCAAAATATGTGTTTACAGCTTTTAACAAACGCTCGAACGAAATTGGCTTTAATAAATAATCTACAGCTTGCAATTCAAAACCTTCAACCGCATAATCCCGATAAGCAGTAGTAAAAATAATTTTGATGTCTTTGTTTATCGATTTAGCAAACGAAATACCTGATACTTCAGGCATATTAATATCTAGAAACACCAAATCTATGTTATGGTTGCTTGTGGTGTTAAATGCCTCCATAGCATTGCTACAACAAGCAACAACAGTAATATTTGCAATTTTTGAAAGATGTGTTGCAATAATATCTCTTGCAATGGCTTCATCGTCAACAATGAGGCATGATATGTTTTTTTGCTCTTGCAATTAATTGTTATTTAGTTTTAAATGTACCTTATATAAATCAATTGTATTATCGATAGTTAAAGTGTATTTATCCTTATATAACAAATCCAATCGTTTTTGCATATTTTCCAAACCTATGCCTTTCTTGGTGTGTTCAGATTTTGAATTTGTATTTTCAATGTAAAAATTGATAGCATCCTTATCGCAAGACAAATCTATATTTATACTTAGCACACCATTTTTTAGACTGCCATGTTTAAAACTGTTTTCAATAAATGGCAATAATAACATTGGTGCTATTTTATTGGTTTCTAGAATGTTGTTACATTTAAAATTGACATCTAATGTATTGTTAAAACGCATTTTTTCTAACTCGATATAATCCTTTATATGATTAATTTCATCAGACAACAATACAAAAGGCTTATCGACTTGATACAATAAATAATCGAGTAGATTGGATAGCTTTAATATCATTTCTGGTGTTTCATCGGCTTTTTTTAGAGCAAAACCATACATGGTGTTTAAGGTGTTAAACAAGAAATGAGGATGGATTTGCATCTTTAAGTAGTTAAGTTCTTGCTCTTTCAATTTTAGCTGTGTATCTAAAATTTTAGTTTCCAGTTCTTTGGTTTTTTCTGCGTGCTTTAAATTAAGTTTTAATAATTTAAATGCGCTCACGACTATAACTACTATATAAACAGCAATCATTACAAAAAACAAACTTCTGCTTAATAGAGACATGTTATTATACTTAAATTCAGATAAATAACCTAAGCCAAAAAACACCGAAACCAATAATAAGTAGCCTGAAATAATAAGAGTGTATAAACTGTATAGACCAAATAAAAAGTATCTCTTTTTAATTAAATATTCTGGAATTAACTTATAAATAGACACATAGGTAGTAGCTATTGTTATAGGCATTAAGAACAATGAAAAAGAAAGAATGTAGTTATCATCGTTGTTTTCAAAGCCAAAAAAATAGGTAAAAAATAGAAGTACAGCACACCATAAAATAATATGAAGTAATACTTGAGCTATTTTTTTTAAAATGACTTTTTTGGTATGCATATAATGTATTAAGTTACAATATTACTATAATTATTTTGGCTATATCAGTTTTATAGACGAATGACAAATCTAAGGCTTGTTTTAACATGATGGTCATTTCAATTGCTAAAATGGTAATCCGTCGCATTCTAATTTTTCTAGTCTTTATTGTATTTAAGTTTGCCTTAAGATAAATTAATAACGAAAACAATGAAAAGGCTATTTGTCATTTTTTTTAGTGTTAGTGCATTTGGATTTGCACAAACACCTGGCTATAAGAAACTAGATCAATTTTTAGATGTACTATCAAAAAACGAAAAATTAATGGGGAGTATGACCATATTGAAAGATGGTAAAACCGTTTTTGAAACATCTGTTGGATACCAATATGTAAATGATAAAGAAAAAAAGCAATCAACTTCTAAAACAAAGTATAGAATAGGCTCAATTACCAAAACATTTACAGCTGTAATGGTTTTTCAATTAATTGATGAAGGTAAGTTGACATTAGATACAAGGCTTTTTGAGTATTTCCCTGAAGTGGCTAATGCTAAAAAAATTGAGATTGCTCATTTATTAAATCATAGTAGTGGTTTGTTTAATATGACAGCAGATGAAAATTTTAACGAGCAAGAGCCAACAACACAAGAAAAAATGCTTTCAATGATAGGTAAACACGATGTAGGTTTTCAACCTGGAGAGCGACACGAATATAGTAACACTAATTTTGTGTTGTTGGGATATGTCCTTCAAAAAATAAAAAAAAAATCTTATGGACAAATTTTGAAAGAACGTATTACTAAGCCATTAAGCCTAAAAAACACTTACTATGGTAGTGAAATAGATATAACTAATAACGAAAGCCTTTCATATTATTATGAAGATAACAATTCCTTGCATGAAGCTAAACAAGCACACTTAAGTAACCCTGGTGGAGCTGGAGGTATTGTGTCTAATCCATCAGATTTAGTTGCTTTTATTGACGCATTATTTAAAAATCAACTTATATCTAAAAATAGTTTTAAGGCTATGACTACCATCGAAGGTGAGTATGGCAGTGGAATTTTAAGTGCAAAAAAGGGAGAACTTACTTTATTCGTACACAATGGAACAATTGATTTTTTTAAATCTATGTTAGTGTATATTCCTGAATTAAAAACGGCAATAGCGTTAAATGCAAATGCTTTAAACTATGGTATGATGTCTATTATGTTTAATGCCATAAGTGCATCTACAGGAGAAGATATTATAATGCCAAGTTTTGAAAGTATAGACTTAACCTCTGAAGAATTAATGAAATATGTAGGAACTTATGAATGTGAAGAATTGCCATTTTCATTAATTTTTAAAACAGATGGTAAAATCTTAAAAGGCGCGCCAGAAGGAAGTAATTTAAAAGATTTAAAGCCAACCGAAAAAGATGAATTCGCTTTGGAGGCTTTAGGTGTGATTTTAAAATTTGATTTAAATACAAATTCACTATTGTTTAGCCAATCTGGGGAATCGCAAAAAAAGTGCACTAAGAAAGAGTAATTGATGCTAAACATAATTTAGGTTATTTAGGTTGCTAAACTGGTTATCTGTCGCAATTAGATTTTATAGCTAAAAAAGAAGACTATGTTTGTTTAACGTTTAATTAAAACTATTATTTATGAAATTCTTATTTATTCTTGTAGCGAATATTTTTACTGAAGGCGGAACATTTATGATGTCGCTAATTCTTATTTGTTTATTACTTTCTATTTTCTTTTTGATTAAAGGATTCAAGAGTGTAAGCAAAGACAGTATTTACTCTAAAAAAATGCTCAAACTAGCTATTGATAGTAGTCTTTTAGGATTAGTAATTGGATTTTTAGCTTCTATTTTAGGACTTATTTCTGCTTTCGATTCTATAGAAGCTTTTGGTAATCCTGATCCATCTGTTTTTGCAGGAGGACTTAAAGTGTCTTTATTAACAGCGACTTTTGGTCTGTTCACTTTTATTATTGCCAGAATCGGAATATTAATATTAAAAGGTCTTCAAAAAGATTAGAAATTTAAATAATTAATAAATTCATGATAGCTATAGCACGATTTTTAATAATTCTTACAATTATTTTTTTTAATCAAAATATTAATTCTCAATCAAATGGGAATAGCACGACACATATTGAAACAGAAATCATTGACAGCTTATTTTCAGATGCTTTAAATGAATCTAGAGAGTTTTGGGTTAAACTTCCTGAAAATTATCACCCAAATGGCAATACTAAATATCCGGTTGTTTATTTGTTAGATGGGTTTTCCTTAAAGAACAATTTAGAAGCTGTTTATAATAATTATTGGGGACACTATTTACCACATATGATTCTTGTTGGGATTTCTAATAGGACTAACAGGACTCGAGATTTAACCATCTCTAAGATAAACGAAAGAAGAGGAAGCGCAATGAATGTTGAGACTGGAGGAGCTGATAACTTCAAACAGTTTATCGAAAAAGAGCTAATCCCATATATAGATAAAACATTTCCAACGACACCTTATAGAACCTTAATCGGACACTCTTACGCTGGGTTATTTACTTTAGATATGTTAATTAATAATAAACATTTATTTAAAAACTATATTGCCATCGACCCAAGTATAGAATGGGATAATCAAAAGCTTTTAATTCAAGCAAAAGAAAAATTAAAGTCTGAAAGTTTTAAAGGGAAATCACTTTTTGTGTCTTTGGCTGCCGAACAATTGCATATGCAAAACCATTCTATTACGATAGATAATATTATGAAGGATACTTCTGAGTATACTTTGTTTGCTCGTTCAATTATTGACTTTTCAAATTTCACCAACTCACAAAAGCAAAATGGATTAAACTTTTCTTGGAAAGTGTACCCAGAAGATCTTCACGGTACAGTGCCATTACCTAGTATTAGAGACGGATTGGTGTTTTTGTTTAAATGGTATCAATTTAAATCACCTCAAAAATATAATAACCCAGAAACTTCGGTTGAGGAATTAAGAGAAATGCTTAAAAACCAAGAAAGTGTTTACTCAAATAATTTTGGAACTCCAACACCTCCAATGATTGAAGAATTATTAAACGGTTATGGCTATATGAATTTACAAATGGGACAGCCAGAAAAAGCATTAATATTTTTTAACCTAGCTGTCGAGTATTATCCAAATAGCGCTAATGGTTATGATGGATTAGTTGATTTTTATTTGGAAAAAAAGGATAATATCAATGCTTTGAAGAATGCTAATAAGGCTTTTGAATTAAGTAAAAATGAGTATTTTAAAAATAGGATAAAATCAATCAAAAACATGAACTAGTTTAACATAGCTAACTATTTTTTTAGCGCTCTTTGGGCGCTTTTTTTATTTATAGCTGTTCAATTAAATCTTAAATGCATATATTTACTAACCGACCAAACGGTTAGTTTGTATTAATATGGATAAGAGAGAACAAATTATAGATGTTGCAACTAAACTATTCTCTGAAAGAGGATTTGAGAATACGCCACTTTCAGCAGTTTGTGAAGCAGCCAATGTTTCCAAAGGACTTATTTTTCATCACTTTAAATCAAAAAATGATTTATTGAGAGAGATATTTTTTAATACCACAAAATTAATAGTTGATATTAATCAATCTTGTAGCACTAAACAATCTCCTAAAGAAAAACTCAAGAAAATAATTGAATCTGTGTTTGAGCAACTAGAGGCAGACAAGATGTTCTTCCAGCTAAACTTGAATTTAATGTTGCAACCAAGTACAAGAGATGTATTAAATGACTTAATTAAAGAGAGATCTAGCATTATACTTGATTCTACTAAATTAATATTCAGCGGGATTGATTCAAAAAATGCTGAAGTGTTAAGTTATATGTTCATAGCTGAATTAGATGGAATTGCTCTAAACTATTTATGCATTTTTGAAGACTATCCATTAAAACAAATAAAAAAGCAAATACTTGATAAATACACTTAAAATGAATTTTATAAAAACAGATGATTCTAATACTATAAACACATTTAGAAAGGAGTTATATAAAACGTTTGTAGCTCCTATAGACTCGATGTGGCAAGACCTATACATAGCATCATCACAAACATATTTAATCGAAAAAAATAACAAGTATATTGGCTATTGCTGTATTGATAACAATGCAGCATTATTACAAATATTTGTAAATAATGAAAACAGATATTTAATGCGAACGATTATTAGAAACTTAATCGATTCAAAACTTATATCTTCTGCGAGTTTAAGTGCTATAGAACCTGTGTCTTTTAACGCTTGTTTGTACCTTTCCAAATCATTAGCAACTAATACATTGTGCTACGAATATTCTAATAGAGCTTTAGATGATGAAAATTCATTGAATGTAGAATTGGTTTCTCCAAAATATTCAAACGCAATTAGAAGTTACTATAAAGAGTATGTTGGTTTTGACGATACTTTCGGTTATGTCGATAATCTGGTATCCCGTAAGGAGTTGTATTTGAGTTTAGAAGACGACACTATTATTGCCACTGGCGAATGCAGATTGAGCGATACGCAATTAAGCTTTGCCGATATTGGTGTTGCTGTAAATAAAGAACACAGAAAAAAAGGGTTAGCAACAAAAATGTTGCAACAAATGGCTCATAAAGCAATTGAGCAAGATAGAAACCCTATATGCTCTACAACCATCGATAATATTGGATCGCAAAAGGCCATTGAAAGAGCAGGATTTTATTGTTCTAATATTATTTTTGATATGAAATTCAACTAGTATAGATTATGACACTTCAAGACTTAGGATATAATTATTCGCTCGAATCTTTTAGAATAGAAAACGGACTTGATACCTTTGTAGTTGGTCGTGTGATTCTCGAACATAAAGAACGGTATGTTGTAAAAACACCTAATGCAGAATTTGATGCCGAACTCATCGGGAATTTAAGATTCACAGCTGAAAGCAGATATGATTTTCCAGCAGTAGGAGATTGGGTGGCTTTTTCAGAATATGATGAAGGCAAAGGGATTATTCATAAAGTATTTCCTCGTCATTCTATTTTGGAACGTCAAGCTGTTGGTAAATATGGGCAAGTACAAATAATTGCAGCAAACATTGATTATGGACTAATTGTTCAAGCAGTTGACAGAGATTTTAATTTAAACAGATTAGAACGCTATTTAGCCATTTGTAATGCAGCAAAAGTTAAACCTATAATTGTGCTGAGTAAAACCGATTTGATTAATCAAACGAAATTGGCAGCTATCATGCATCAAGTTACAGATAGAATAAAAGACATAACAACTATCCTTGTAAATAACGAACCAAATGGATATAAAGCACTAGAACCTTTTATTATAAAAGGAAACACCTATTGTTTGTTAGGGTCATCTGGAGTAGGGAAGTCCACCCTGATAAATGGACTATCTGGTAACGAACTCATGAAAACAGCCGAAATAAGTACGAGCGTCAACAAAGGGAAACATACAACCAGTCATAGAGAATTAATTGTTTTGAAAAATGGAGGTATTTTAATCGATAACCCTGGAATGCGTGAAGTTGGTATTACAGATACGTCTAGGGGATTAGAAGTTACCTTCGATACTATTTTAGAGTATGCAGAGCAATGTAAATTTAAAGATTGTACACACAATCATGAAAAAGGTTGTGCAGTACAAAAAGCGATTGAAAATGGTGATCTCGATTTTGAAGCCTTTGCCAATTTTCGAAAAATGGAACGAGAAAAAGAACATTTCGAGTCGGATGCTCTAGAACGTAAAAAGAAAGATAAAGACCTAGGGAAACTAATTAAAAAAGTGGTAAGACAAAAACGAGATTCTCAATATTGATTTTAAATATTAATCTATTATTGGCGCAATATTTGATGCTACCTCATCTTTAAATAAAATAAACTTACCAATGAGAATAATTATACTCTTACTAATATTATTAAGTTTTTCATGTGTAGATAAAACTAACGCTGTCAAAACACAAGAGCCCAAACAAACCAACGAACAGCTAATAGCGATGTTAGATTCCATTTGGACTACAGAGCAACAACCAATAACCTTAAGAGATTCAATGATAGAATTGTATGGTGCGGATTCTAAAGAAGCCGAAAAATATCAGCTTATTTATGAAAAAAACCATGTGATAAATGAAGAGAAGATTACTAATCTCTTAGATACGTATGGTTGGCCAAAAAAAGAGGTGATAGGCGAACAAGGTAATTGGACTATTTGTAATGTTATACAGCACGCCGAAAATGATGTGCGTATAAAATATTTACCAATGATGAAAGAAGCTGTTTTAGAAAAACAATTGCAACCTAGGTTTTTAGTTAGAGCACAAGATAGAATCGCTACCGAACAAGGACAACTTCAAATTTATGGAGGACAAATGAAGTATTACCCTGAAACTAAAAGCTTTAATGTGTGGCCTGTTTTTGAGCCAGAAAATATTGATAAACGAAGAGCCGAAATTGGACTTGAACCAATTGCGGAATTTTTAAAATCTAGATTTAATTTCGATTGGAATCTTGAGGAGCAAATTCAGAGAAGCAAGGAGTTTGAAGCTCAACAACAGAAAGTACTCAATTAACGCAGGTATTTACCGTTTTTATTAATCCAACTTTTCAGGACCTTGAGTTACGTTATTAATTCGCCAATGTTCATCTTGAATAGATTTGTATTTTATTTCAAAATAAAGCCCCTTTCCAATAAGTTCTTCCAAGATACTTTTATAAAGCTTATAATCTTTTTCAGAATTATAAATAGTAAGGATATTGTATTTTTCGCCTGCAGGAATGGCAATTCCTTTGTCAATAGTAGAGTAGGAAATCGCTTTAATACTATCTAAAACAGGAGCTTTCGCTCTTAGGTATTTTAAAAGCTCATTATCGTAATCACTTAAATCTTCGTTTTTACCTTGATAGCTTAAAGTTGCACTCTCTATAATAGCTGGACCCACACCATAATTATCTAAAGTAATTGCAAAGGTGTTATTTGCAGAATTATCAGATGTTGAAATAGACAAGTATGGTAGAATGGATAAGTAGTTTTGTTTGCTCATTAAATTGGTCTGGTAGATAAAAATAACCAAGGTGATAAAACTAATACTCATTGCCGAAATGCCTAATATCTTATCACTATTCCATTTTATTTTTTTTGCCATGTTTGTTTGAGTCTTTAATATGATACAATGTAATAAATATTGTAATATGCTTAAAATAGTAAGCTTATTTGTTTATAACTTCCTATAATTGCTTACGCTAAACAGTTGACTTTTCGTGCATTAAAAACTAACTTCGCTTATCGTCTGATATAAAACATTTTAACGTTACATATCATAACAATAAGCGTAACTCAAAATGAAACAACTACTTTTTATATTTGCATTTTTATCTATGCAATCTATTTGTTTAGCACAACATCTAGGTGAAGAACGCTACGTTCCAGAAACAAACCTCTTAGTACTAGATAAAATAAGCCAATGGCAAGACCTAAAATTTGGACTCTTAATGCATTGGGGAGCTTACAGCCAATGGGGAATTGTAGAGTCTTGGTCGTTGTGTCCAGAGGAGTATGGTTGGTGTGAAAGAACAGCTGGTTCCAACCCAAATAATTACAATGCCTATGTTGAAGAATATAGAGATTTAAAGAAAACATTTAATCCTATTAAGTTCAACCCAGAGAAATGGGCTAATGCTGCTAAAAATGCAGGCATGAAGTATGTAATATTCACGACTAAGCATCACGATGGATTTTCTATGTTCGATTCTAAATACACCGATTATAAAGTCACAGACCCAGAATGTGCATTCTCATCAAACCCAAGAAGCAATATAGCTTTAGAGATATTTGATGCCTTTAGAGCAAAAGACTTTTGGGCAGGCGCATATTTCTCAAAACCTGATTGGAATTCGCCTTATTATTGGGATCATAAGTATCCACCAAGAGATAGAAATGTTAACTACGAACCAGAAGCCAATCCTGAAACATGGAATAAATTTACAGAGTTTACACATAATCAAATATTAGAATTATTAACTGATTATGGTAAAATTGACATTTTATGGTTAGATGGTGGTTGGGTTGCTAAAACACCAAAATCACAAATAACGAGTTGGTATGACGAACAACTTAAGAACAATGACAATGGTTATTTAAAACATAGAATAGTTAACCAAGACATTAAAATGGATGAGTTGGTTGTAAAAGCACGTGAAAAGCAACCAGAGTTAATAGTGGTTGATAGAGCTGTATATGGTAAGAATCAAAATTATTTAACACCAGAAAACCGTGTGCCAGATAAGGAATTACCATATCCTTGGGAATCATGTATTATATCTGGAGGAGGATGGTCGCATACTACCAATGCAACATACATGAGCGGGAGAGATGGTGTGCAATTACTGGTAGATATTGTTGCTAAAGGTGGTAATCTGCTTTTAAATATAGCACCAACACCTGAAGGTGAATGGCAAGATGGTGCGTATAGACTATTAGAAGATTATAGTAAGTGGATAGACATTAATGGTGAAGGAATATATAATAGTAAAGTATTGCAGCCATATAAAGAAGATAATATTTGCATGACGCAACAGGATAATGGCAATGCCTATTTTTTCTATATGTGTAAAGAAAATGAAACTACAATGCCTTCAGAAATAGTTATAAAATCTCATGTTCCAGCAAAAGGTAGCAAAGTGTCATTGTTGGGAAGTAACAAATCTTTAAAATGGGTAACACATAACAAAGGGTTTAAGGTGCTTATACCAAAATCATTGCAAAATAATCCACCTAGCGATTATGTATGGACGATAAAAGTTTCTGCACTAAAAAAAGAAGTAATTTATGACTAAGCTTAAGCATTCTTTACTCATGCTTTTTGGGTTGTTTGTTTTTATTTCTTGTGGTAATAGCAATGAATTTACTTATAAAAACCCTAATGCTTCTATTGATGATAGAGTTGAAGATTTAATGTCTAGAATGACTTTGGAAGAAAAGTTTTGGCAACTCTTTATGATTCCAGGAGATTTATCAGATGGAAAAGAAAAATATAAACACGGAATTTTCGGATTTCAAGTATCAACTAAAGGAACTTCTAAAAATGAATCAGAACAGGTTTTAGAGTATGCATCAGGTGGAACAGCTAAAGAAACAGCGCTTCTAATTAATAACATTCAAAAGTATTTTTTAGAAGAAACCAGACTTGGAATTCCCATCATTCCTTTTGATGAAGCACTGCATGGATTAATTAGGGAAGAAGCCACTGTTTTTCCTCAAGCTATTGGACTTGCAGCTTCATGGAACACAAAACTAATGGATACAGTAGCTGCTGCAATAGCTATGGAAGTAAAAGCAAGAGGCATACGACAAAACCTTTCGCCAGTAATTAATATAGCAAGAGACGTACGTTGGGGACGTGTAGAAGAAACATATGGAGAAGATCCTTTTTTAACATCAAGAATGGCAGTTTCTTATATCTCAGCTTTTGAAAAGCTAGGAATCATAACTACTCCCAAGCATTTTGTAGCCAATGTAGGCGATGGCGGAAGAGATTCCTATCCTATTGATTTTAATGAAAGGACTTTAGAAGAAGTTTATTTTCCTGCGTTTAAAGCAAGTATTCAAGAAGCTGGTGCTTGGTCTATTATGACGGCTTACAATTCCTTAGATGGTACACAAGCTACAGCAAATAACTGGTTGCTTAATGAAAAATTAAAAAATGATTGGGGTTTTAAAGGTTTTGTAATTTCTGATGCTGGCGCTACTGGAGGCGCTAATGTATTACATTTTACTGCAAAAGATTATGCTGAATCTACCCAACAAGCCATTGAAGGTGGACTTGATGTGATATTCCAAACATCTTACAATCATTATCCATTGTTCTACGAAGCCTTTGAAAAAGGAATGGTTGATGAAGAAGCAATAAATGAAGCTGTAAGACGAGTCTTGTATGCGAAATTCAAATTGGGCTTATTTGAAAATCCATACGTAAACGTTGAAGATTTAGATAAAAACAACTCTGTGGAAACCAACAAAGCATTGGCTAAAACAGCGGCTTTAGAATCGTTGGTTTTGTTGAAAAATAAACAAAATACGCTTCCAATAAAAAAAGATATTGCATCTATTGCTGTAATTGGTCCAGATGCTTATGAAGCAAGATTAGGTGGTTATTCTGGACCTGGGAACAACCCTGTAAGCATACTTAAAGGTATTAAAGATAAAGTTGGAAAAACAGCAAACATCTTTTATGCAAAAGGTGCTGAAAGAATGAGTGAAGATTTTGTGGCTATCCCTAAAGAAAATTTATTTCATATCAATGATAATAAAAAAGAAACTGGACTTCGTGCCGATTATTACAATAACATAAATCTAGAGGGAACACCAGCATTGTCAAGAATAGATGCAAACATAGATTTTAGATGGACACTCTTTTCGCCAGACCAAAGTAAAATAAACTACGATTATTACTCAGCTCGTTGGACAGGAAAACTCATTTCTCCTCAAACTGGATTTATAGATATAGGGATTAAAGGTGATGATGGATATCGACTGTACATTAATGATGAATTGATTATTGATAATTGGAAAAAACAGACCGTTCAGCAAATCACAAAATTACACTATTTTAAAAAAAACAAAGTATATGATATACGAGTAGAGTATTACGAAACTGTAGGAAATGTTTGGTTTAAAATGATTTGGAATGCAGGTATAGAAAATAACTGGAAAACTGAGATTGATAAAGCTGTGAGTCTTGCAAAAAAATCAGATGTTGCAGTGGTTTGCGTTGGAATAGAAGAAGGGGAGTTTAATGATAGAGCCTATCTCTCTTTACTTGGTCATCAAGAAGCATTACTTAAAGCTGTTGCAGCCACAGGAACACCAGTTGTTGTTGTATTAGTTGGTGGAAGTGCTGTTACTATGCAAAATTGGATTCATGATGTTGCTGCCATTGTAGACGTGTGGTATCCAGGAGATCAAGGAGGAAACGCCATAGCTGATGTGCTCTTTGGCGATTATAATCCTGCTGGACGATTACCTATTACCTTTCCAATTCATGAGTCGCAATTACCTTTGTATTACAATCATAAACCTACAGGAAGAGGTGATGATTATACAAACCTTACTGGTAAACCATTATTTCCTTTTGGATTTGGAATGAGTTACACTTCTTTTGAGTATAGTGATATTCAGTTAAGCAAAGACACAATTTCTAAATCAGAAAGCACGACTGTACGATTTAAAATCACCAATATTGGAAATTATGATGGAGACGAAGTGATACAATTATACATTAAAGATTTGTTTGCTTCTGTAGCAAGACCAATTATGGAGTTGAAAGGCTTTCAAAGAATTCATCTTAAAAAAGGAGAAATAAAAGAAGTAGAATTTGAAATTATCCCAGAGCTTCTAAAAATGCTAAATAAAGAAATGCAAGCTGTAATTGAACCTGGTGATTTTAGGATCATGGTTGGTGCGTCAGCTAATGATATTAGGCTTAGAACTTTACTCACTGTTAAATAATCAAAAATTTGATACTTAATTGTTTTAATAATTCTTGAACTTTATAATCAAGTGATTACTTCTTTTTATTTCGCTTATTATAATTCTTATCGCCTCTAGTTTTTGGCTTCTTATACTTTTTAGCAATCTTAAACTTATATGAACCACCAAGGTTTTCTTTCAAGTTTTTTGCAGATTTCTCATGGAATGCTGGACCAGGAGCATCATCGTCCCTATTACGGTTTAAAGGATTGTAACGTTCTTTTAGTTGCGGTCGCTCTTCTTCAATGAGTTCTTTAGAGATTTCAACAGCATCTGGTAATTCTAAAACAGGAATTATCATTTGCATGAGCTCTTCAATGTTTTCTATAGCCTCTTGCTCTTTTTCGGTATTAAAGACAAGTGCATGTCCTTCTTTCTCTGCACGACCAGTTCTACCAATACGATGCATATAGTTTTCAGGATACTCAGGTGTGTCAAAATTTATAACATGAGAAATACTATCGATGTCTAAACCACGAGCCATAACATCAGTTGCAATTAATATGCGGTTCTCTCCATTTTCAAATTGGCTAATACTTCTAAGTCTGTAGTTTTGAGTTTTGTTAGAGTGTATCACACAAGATTCACCATAATATGATTCTTCTAGCTGATCAAATAAACGATCAGCCATACGCTTATAAGCAACAAATATCAATACTTTGTTATAAGTATCTCTATCTTCCAGTAAATGATTTACCAAATTAACTTTGGTATAAAAATTCGGTACATTATAGCGCTCTTGCTTAATGTTTTCAAGCGGCGTTCCAGACACAGCGATAGAAATACGCTCGGGATTAATAAAAAAATCGGTGATTAATTCATCTACATACTTCGTCATTGTAGCAGAAAACATGATGTTTTGTCTACGCTCTGGAAGAATATCAAAAATATTTAATAATTGGTGTCTAAAACCAAGGTCTAGCATTACATCTACTTCATCAATCACTAATTTTTGTATTAATTTTAATTGTAATGTTCTGCTTACTGCTAAATCGTATAAGCGACCAGGAGTAGCCACTAAAATATCTAAACCTTCAGCTACTGCTTGCTTTTGTGTGTTAATATTGGTGCCTCCATACACGCCTAATATGCGCACATTAACGTATTTTGCAATTTTCTCAAACTCTTCAACAACTTGTACTACCAATTCACGAGTTGGTACTAATACTAAAACTCTTGGGTTATCTTGTTTTGCAAAGGGTAAATTCTTTAAAATAGGTAAGCCATAAGCAAATGTTTTTCCAGTACCAGTTTGCGCAATACCAACCACATCTTTACCTGAGCCAATCACATTAAACGATTGTTCTTGAATAGGTGTAGGTTTTTCAAAGCCAAGGTCAGCAATGGCATTGCGTAAAGGAGTAGTAAGATTTAGCTCTTCGAAAGTCACGTTAAAAAATTTAGCGACAAAGGTAAGGGTTTCTTATAACATCGTCCTTTTAAATTACATTTATCTGTTTACCTTTGCGACTTCATAAATCACTCATTCATTGCGTAAACATAAGTCGGTTTTAATTAAGGATATTTCCAGTTTCAAGGAAAAACTTTTGCTTTGGAGTCGGCAGTTTGATGATGCAGTTTGGTTAGATTCCAACAATTACCAAAACTTGAATACCGAATATGATGCTGTATTAGCAGTAGATGCAATGACGAGTATCCAATCAGACTATCACGATGCTTTCGATAAATTACATGAGTATCAAACAAAGACTAACGATTGGATTTTTGGTTATTTATCCTACGATTTAAAAAATGATATCGAGCAGTTAGCATCCAATAACTTTGATGGCCTTGAGTTCCCAGAGTTATACTTCTTTCAGCCAAAAAAAATATTTTTAATTAAAGGAAACAGGCTCAATGTATTGTATTTAAACATGATTTTTGGTGAGTTTGATAAGGATTTAAGTGCGATAAATGCTCAGGAATTTGATGATAAAGCTCATGAAAATCATGTAAAAATCCATCTTCGAATTCATAAGGATGAGTATTTCAATAAGGTAAACGAACTTTTAAGTCATATACATCGTGGCGATATTTATGAAGCCAACTTTTGTCAAGAGTTCTATGCCGAAGACACACAGATAAACCCAGTTGAGACCTATAAAAAACTCAACAGTATTTCTAGACCACCTTTTGCGACGTTTTTGAAGGTGTATGATAAATTTTTATTATCGGCATCACCAGAACGTTATATTAAGAAAAAGCATGACTATGTGGTGTCTCAACCAATTAAGGGAACGTCTAAACGATCTGATAATGCTAAAGAAGATGCATTGTTGATTAGACAATTATCGAATGATGAAAAGGAGCGTAGCGAAAACATCATGATTGTAGATTTGGTGCGAAATGATCTTTCTAAAACGGCAATAAAAGGCAGTGTGAAAGTGGAAGAGCTCTGTAAAGTATATACTTTCGACCAAGTACATCAAATGATATCTACAGTAACTTCAAGAATAAGAGAAGGAATTTCTCCTGTAGACGTTTTAAGAACAACATTCCCAATGGGAAGCATGACAGGCGCTCCCAAAATTTCAGCAATGAAAATTATTGATGAGCTTGAAGAAACCAAACGAGGTCTGTATTCTGGCGCTGTTGGTTACTTTACACCAGAAGGAGACTTCGATTTTAACGTTATTATCAGAAGCATCTTGTACAATGCCAGAAAACAATATGTGTCCTATTCGGTAGGAGGAGCCATTACAGCTAAAAGCGACCCTTTAAAAGAATATGAGGAATGCTTAGTGAAAGCAAAAGCGATGCGAGAGGTTTTAGAGAATTAAGGCAGATTCTTTCTAAAACTTCTTTGAACACTTTCAAAAATTCTTACTATTCGCTTAACTTCTATGTCTTTTACGTTAGAAATTTCTTCAAAACTAAGTTTACCAAAGACAAACAAGTCAATAATATCAGTAATATTCATTGGTAACCACATATAAAACCTACCTAGTAGTCTTTTAGTCTGCTGTGAAGATATGTCCTCTATTTCGAAAGCATTAATAACCGAAGAGTCTTTATCATCATACAAAAACAAATGTTTATGCTTAGTGTCTTGCTGATATGAGATGTCTTCTAAGTCTTCATTCATAACATAATCCATGTCAGCATCTAGTGTGAATTTTTCCTCTAGGCTATCTAATTCTTCTTCTAATATGGTACTCGTACTTTGAGTATTTTTATGAAAAGCTTCCTTTTTTAATAGCTCGTTTAAATCGTTATATACAATTTTAAATAGCTGAAGTTTAATAGCCATTTCTTCTAAATCGATGTTGATGCCTTTACTGTAATATTTTGCAATACTTTCATCAATAATATCATTAGAGTTATACATGTTTTTTGGTAAAACACCTGTAGATTCAGCAATATATAAACGATGTTTTACATAGGCTTTTAAATGCTGAACTGCTGAAAGTACTTTTTTGTCAAATTCTGTTTGAGTGCTTTTATTCATTATTTTTTTTATAGTGCTCATTATCTGAAATTTTAATTAATTTTTAAAACTAAAAAACAATTGTGTTTAATAATATGATAATTATCACATTCAATTTAATATCATCAATGTTGTATATTTGAAACCATGCTAAAAAAATTCCAAAACCATATAAACGAAAAGCTTTCTTTTATTAAGAATGCTAGGCTGCTTATAGCTATTTCTGGAGGAGTTGATAGTGTAGTTTTAGCTTATTTATGCAAGAAAATGGATTTGAATATCTCTTTGGCTCATTGTAACTTTAACCTAAGAGGTGCTGAAAGTGATGCAGATGAAGATTTTGTGTTGCAGTTAGCTGAAGATTGGGAATTAGAAGTGTTTATTGAAAATTTTGACACAAAAAAATTTGCTGCCGACAAGAAAATAAGTACGCAAATGGCTGCCAGAACATTGCGTTATTACTGGTTTGAAGAACTAAAAACACAATTAAAATTCGACTATATTTTAACAGCACATCATGCTGATGATAATTTTGAAACCTTCTTGATTAATTTATCTAGAGGCACTGGTTTGGATGGTCTGTTAGGAATTCCACAGGTTAATGGTGCTATTGTAAGACCTTTGTTACCATTTACAAGAGACGACGTAGAAAAGTTTGCTAAAGAGTATAAACTGCAATGGAGAGAGGATAGTAGTAATTCGTCAACCAAATATTTACGCAACAAATTACGTCATGATGTGATTCCTATTCTTAAAGGAATTAATCCGCAGTTGCTACAAAACTTCGAGAAAACTCAACATTACTTAAATGATGCTAAATCAATCGTTAATGACAAAGTGGATGAGGTTGCACAAAACATTGTTAGTAAAACAAATAACAATGGAGTGGCTTTTAATATCAATGAAATTCAACAATTAAATAACCCTAAAGCCTATTTGTATGAATTACTAAATGGCTACGGATTTACACAATGGCAAGATATACTGGAATTGTTAATTGCGCAATCTGGAAAACAAGTGTTTTCAAACACGCATCGCTTATTGAAAGATAGGGAGTATTTAATATTATCTGAAATAACAGATTTGCCTAACGAATCAATTAAAATCACCGATTCTCAAAACGTTGTTTTAACTCCTTTTGGGAAGTTGTTAATTTCTAAAGTTGCTAGTAAAGATGAAGTTTCAGAAGGCACAGTGTATTTCGACTTGTCAAGTTTAAGTTTTCCATTAACTCTCAGGAAATGGGAACAAGGGGATGCTTTTTATCCTTCAGGAATGATAGGAAAAAAGAAAGTGAGCAAATACTTTAAAGACGAGAAATTTTCTTTATTAGATAAGGAAAACACGTGGTTACTATGTTCAGGGGATGATATTATTTGGATTGTTGGTCATAGAACAGACAACAGATTTAAAGTCACAGACAATACTAAGCAAATATTAAAAATAACCATATAATAAAATGCCAATAATAGAATCGGCGTATAAGCCTCCTTTTTTATTTAGAAATGGTTTTGTTTCTACTGTGTATTCAGGACTTGCTAGAAGAGTAAATGGTTTAATTCAAGAACGTGAGCGTATTACGCTTAGTGATGATGATTTTTTAGACTTAGATTGGAGTTACAGTATGGAGAAAAGCGACAAAGTGATTATAATGCTTCATGGACTTGAAGGTAATGGGCAACGACCTTATATGACTGGAGTTGCAAAGTTATTTAACACTCATGGTGTAGATGCCGTTTGTGTAAATTTTCGTGGTTGTAGTGGCGAGCCTAATTTAAAATACCGTAGTTATCACTCTGGAGCAACTGAAGATTTGGTTGATATTATCAATCATTTAATTGATTCAAAGCATTATTCCAAGATATACTTCCATGGTATTAGCTTAGGAGCAAATATGGTGTTGAAGTATATTGGTGAACGAAGCGATGTGCCAACTCAAATTAAAGGTGTTGTTGCTGTATCCGTTCCATGTGATTTACATGGTTCCTGTAATGAACTACATGCATTTAAAAATAGATTGTATCATAATAATTTTAAAAAATACTTAGTAAATCGACTTAAAATAAAACAATCTCAACATTCTGATAAATTGAGTGTTAAAGAGATTACATCAATTAAAACTTTAAAAGATTTTGATAATATTTATACATCAAGAGCACATGGTTTTAAGGATGCATTAGATTATTATACTCAGTGCAGCAGTTTACAATTTCTACCAAATATTAAAACACCTACATTAATTATAAATGCATTGAATGATTCTTTTTTATCTCCTGAATGCTATCCAGTAAAAGAAGCAAAAGCAAATAGTTATTTATATTTAGAAATGCCAAATCATGGAGGTCATGTTGGTTTTATTCAGTTAGAGAGCTATTACTACAATGAAAAAAGAGCACTTGAGTTTTTTGGGATAAATCAAGACTAATTAAGTTACAGAAGTATATAAAAAAAGCGAATCCTATAGTGACCATACTATAGGATTCTTTTTTGTGTAATACCTAAACAACTACAAGTAGCTATTTAAGTGGCTGCAAATATAGGCTAATAAACTAAGCAAGCACTATACTATTTTGTATTAAATTGAATAATGTTGTATCTCAATATTTTATATATTTATACAAAATCAACCAATTATGAAAAAAGCAATTGTTTTACTTTTTAGTATTGTTGCATCCTTGGGAATGACTGCACAAAATATTATTGGCGCCTATGAAGCTTATTCGACTAGTGAAAATGGAGATAGACTTAGAAATATTGTCATATTAGCAGATGGTTATCAAGTATTAACTGTCTATAATTCCGAAACTGGAAAATTCATTCACTCTAATGGAGGTACTTGGAAGTTAGAAGGAAATACAATGACTGAGAAAGTTGAATTTCATACTGATAATAATGAACTTGTTGGAACCGAAGTAAGTTTTGAAGTTAAAATTACTGACGACAGTATTCAAATAGTTGGAAACGAAATGATATTGACAAAAATTGATGATGGTACTCCAGGAAAATTACAAGGAGCTTGGTTAATGTCAGGTCGCGTTAGAGATGGGAAAGAACAGTCACGCGATATTACTAGACCTAGAAAAACCATGAAAATGCTATCTGGAACGCGTTTTCAATGGATTGCCTATAATACTGAAACAAAGCAATTTATGGGAACAGGAGGTGGAACTTACACTACTGTAGATGGCAAATACACCGAAAATATTGAGTTCTTTTCTAGAGATGATTCAAGAGTTGGTGCAAGTTTAGAATTTGACTTTAGCTTTGTTGATGGAAACTGGCATCACAAAGGGTTTTCAAGTAAAGGCGACCCAATGCATGAGATTTGGACGGTAAGGCAATAATTTTTTATAATTTTTCTTACATTAAAGCAAACCAATCATGTATGCTTAAAAAAGTATTTGCTAGCGCTGTTTTTGGAGTGGAGGCCTCCACGATTACCGTTGAAGTTAACGTAGGTAAAGGCATAGGGTATCATTTAGTTGGATTACCAGATAATGCTATAAAAGAAAGCAATTATCGTATTGCTGCAGCTTTACAGAATAACGACTATAAAATTCCAGGAAAGAAAATTACCATCAACATGGCACCTGCCGATTTACGTAAAGAAGGTTCTGCTTACGATTTAACCTTGGCTATTGGTATTCTTGCGGGATCTTCTCAAATAAAAGCTGAAAGCTTAGAAGATTTCTTAATAATGGGTGAGCTATCATTAGATGGAAGTTTACAACCCATAAAAGGCGCTTTGCCTATCGCTGTTAAGGCAAGGAAAGAAGGTTTTAAGGGATTTATTCTGCCAAACCAAAACGCTAAAGAGGCGGCGATTGTAGACAATCTAAAAGTCTATGGTGTTGATAATATAAAGCAAGTGATTGATTTCTTTGATAAAGGAGAGGTTCTGGAGCAAACAATCATTGATACACGAGCAGAATTCGCCAAAAACCTAAACTTTCCAGAATTTGATTTTTCGGATGTTAAAGGACAAGAAAGTATCAAACGTTGTATGGAAATTGCAGCAGCTGGTGGACATAACATAATTTTAATTGGTCCTCCTGGAGCAGGAAAAACCATGTTGGCAAAAAGATTGCCTTCTATTTTACCGCCAATGACTTTGCACGAAGCTCTAGAAACTACTAAAATTCATTCGGTGGTTGGTCGTGTTAAAGAGCACGCAGGACTCATGGCGCAACGACCTTTTAGGAGTCCACATCACACAATATCAAATGTCGCTCTTGTTGGTGGCGGTAGTTATCCGCAACCAGGAGAAATCTCATTATCTCACAATGGTGTGTTGTTTTTAGATGAATTACCAGAGTTTAAACGCGAAGTTTTGGAAGTGATGCGACAGCCTTTAGAGGATAGAGAGGTGACAATTTCCAGAGCAAAATTCACGGTTACTTATCCAAGTAGTTTTATGTTGGTTGCGAGCATGAATCCAAGCCCAAGTGGCTATTTTAATGACCCAGATGCACCTGTGACAAGTTCGCCAGCCGAAATGCAACGCTATTTAAGTAAGATTTCAGGGCCTTTATTGGACAGAATAGATATTCATATAGAAGTAACGCCTGTACCTTTTGAAAAACTCTCTGAAGAACGCAAAAGTGAATCATCGGTAGATATTAGAAAACGTGTGACTGCAGCTAGAAAGATTCAAACACAGCGTTTTAAAGAATCAGACAAAGTGCATTACAACGCACAAATGAATACCAAACAAATTAGAAAGAACTGCAAGTTGGATGATGCTTCTATGGAACTGCTTAAAGTTGCTATGGAGCGCTTAAATTTATCTGCAAGAGCGTATGATAGAATATTAAAGGTAGCTCGTACCATAGCTGATTTAGAAGGTTTAGAAAAGATTAATGGCAATCATATTAGTGAAGCTATTCAATACCGAAGCCTAGATAGAGAAGGTTGGTTGGGGTAGTAATTAATATTCTTTTTAAAATTTTAAAACTGTAATTTAGAGCAAATGAATTTATAATGATTACATCTTGGTTTAAAAACATTGGTCCTGGACCATTAGTGGCAGCTGCCTTTATTGGCCCAGGAACGGTGACATTATGTACTGTAGCAGGCGTTGATTTTGGCTTTGCCTTGCTTTGGGCAATGGTTTTGTCTATTGTCGCAACCATAGTGTTGCAAGAAATGTCGGCACGGTTGGGCATTATTTCTCAAAAAGGTCTTGCCGAAATTATAAGGACAGAGATTAAGAATCCATTATTTAAAGGATTATCTATTGTTTTAATCTTATCTGCAATTGTTATTGGAAATGCAGCTTATGAAGCTGGAAATATTAGTGGTGGTGTTCTAGGGCTCGAAGCTGTTTTGGGTCATCACTCTTTAGATATTGGATCGTTTTCTTTAAATTATTTTAGCGTTGCTATTGGTTTAGTGGCTTTTGTACTGCTGTATATAGGTAATTATAAGATTTTAGAAAAAGCACTTGTGTCTTTAGTCATATTAATGAGCATTGCGTTTATTGTGACAGCCATAATAACAAAACCGAATCTAGCAGAGGCATTTAAAGGTGTCTTTATACCTAAATTCCCAGACGATAGTGTTCTAATCATTATTGGATTAATAGGAACAACGGTTGTGCCATATAATCTCTTTTTGCATGCGTCTTTAGTTAAGGAAAAATGGAAAAGTAAGACTGATTTAAAATACGCTCAAAAAGACACTATTGTTGCAGTGGTTTTAGGAGGTATAGTGTCTATGTGCATCATTATATCTGCTGCAGCTATTCAATCAAGTGAAATTAATAACGCAGCAGACTTAGCGAAAGGTTTAGAGCCGCTTTTTGGAAGTTTTTCTAAATATTTTCTAGCAATAGGATTATTTGCAGCAGGTATTACAAGTGCTATCACAGCGCCATTGGCAGCAGCTTTTGTGGCCACAGGTTGTTTGGGTTGGTCTACTAACATGAGGTCTAAAAAGTTTAGAGGTGTATGGATGTTTATATTGGTGGTTGGTGTATTGTCGTCGTCGTCTGGAATAAAATCAATTGAAATTATAAAATTTGCTCAAGTTGCTAATGGTATTCTATTACCAGTAATTGCAGGGTTTCTTATTTGGATTATGAATAAACATTCGGTTTTGGGTGATTATAAAAACTCGATGAGACAAAATGTAATAAGTATTGTTATTCTCGCAATCACTATTTTTCTGGGAGCTAAAAGCATATTAAAAGTTTTTGAATTATTATAAATGCATAGTATTTCAATAGATATAAACGCTGATATAGGCGAAGGCTTAGGTAACGAAGCAGATTTAATGCCGCTACTTTCTTCTTGTAACATAGCTTGTGGTGGACATGCTGGAGATTATGATACAATGAGAATATGTGTTGAATTAGCTAAACAACATCGTGTTAAAATTGGTGCACATCCTTCGTTTCCAGATAAAGAGAACTTTGGAAGACAGATTGTGGATATGTCTTGCGCGGCTTTATATCAAACAGTTAAAAACCAGATTAAATCCTTGATGAATATTGTAAGAGAAGAACATGCAGCCTTGCACCATATAAAGCCTCATGGGGCACTATATAATTTAGCTGCAAAAGATAGAACTACCGCTGAGGTTGTTGTTGAAGTTATGAAAAGTATTCATTTGCCTCTAAAGCTTTATGTGCCTTATGGGTCAGTAATTTCGGAAGTAGCAATTAAAGAGGGTGTTCCTATTGTCTATGAAGTATTTGCTGATAGAAATTATAATAATGACTTATCACTCGTTTCAAGAACTAAGGAGAATGCTGTGATTCATGATGCGGATAAAATGACACTCCATGTTCAAAATATGATTTTACATAAAAAGGTAACAGCTGTAAACGGAGTAGAGGTGCCAATTAAAGCAGATACTATTTGCATTCATGGTGACAATCCAGAAGCCTTAAAATTGATAAAAAAGCTACGACAAAATTTGATAAATTTAGGTGTTATAATTCAATAGTAATTTGAATGAATTTGAACTAAAATATAAGCCATTTGGAGAGCGATCAATTTTAATTGAATGGCCTAAAATAATATCAGAAAAAGTTCTCGAAAGCGTACTTTTGTGTAAGGATAAACTTGAAAATTATAAATTTAAAGAAAGAGTTTATATAAAATCTGCATACAACTCGATATTAATAACTTATGATGTCACTATAAATAATTTCTATGGTAAAGTTTTAACACTAAAAGATATACTTTATACTAATTTTGCGACTAAAAAAAGTAGTTATAAATTTTGGAAAATTCCAGTATGTTATGATTTTGATTTTGGAATAGATTTAGAAGAGGTTTCTAAAAATAATGGTATTGAAATTCCTGAGATTATTCGACTTCATTCTAGCACTATTTATCGCATTTATTTTTTAGGATTTTTGCCTGGATTTTTATATTTGGGTGGTCTAGATAACCGACTTCATTTCTCAAGAAAGAATACACCTAGATTAAAAGTTAAAAAAGGCTCGGTTGCTATTGGAGGCTCTCAAACAGGAATTTATCCAACTGAAAGCCCTGGTGGCTGGAATATTATAGGTAAAACACCCATCGATTTTTTTTATGTATACGATGAAAACCCTTGTTTTGCTCAAGCTGGAGATAAAATCCAGTTTATTTCTGTTACAAAAATGGAATACGAACAAATAGCTAAAAGTATAGAATCTAAAACGTATGTAATGGAAAGCGAGGTATTTGATGGTTAGGGTTTTACATCCTGGATTTTACACGAGCATTCAAGATTTGGGCAGAAAAGACTACCAACACCTTGGAGTGCCAATTTCTGGTGCGATGGATTTGGAGGCCGCTAAATTAGCAAATGCTATTCTTGATAACAATGAACATTGCGCAGTTCTTGAAATGACAATGGTAGGGCCAAAGCTGGAATTTACTTGTAATTCTACTGTTTCTGTTACAGGAGCAAATTTATCTCCAACCCTTAATGGCGTTAGGATAAATAATTATTTAGCAATCAATGTAAATAAAGGGGATGTTATAGAATTTGGTAGTTTAACTAAGGGGCTCCGTTCGTATCTAGCTGTTTCAAGTGGGTTTCAAACAGCTTTAGTTCTTAATAGCAGAAGTATGTATAAAGGTATTACTCAAACTACTCTATTGCAAAAGGGAGATATGCTTACAATTGAACCAGAAAGCTTCATAAGTAATAAAAATGCAACCATCAGACCTAATACGGATTACATGGAGAATCATAAGATTCAAGTATATAAAGGCCCAGAATTTTATAAATTAAATGAGATTCAAATCAGTAGTTTGTTTGATAAAGATTTTACTATCGCAAAAGAGAACAACCGAATGGCATATCAATTAAATGAATTGATTGAGAATAATTTAAAAGACATTATTACATCGTTGGTTTTACCAGGAACGGTTCAGTTAACACCATCTGGAAAGTTAATAGTTTTAATGCGAGATTGTCAAACAACAGGAGGCTATCCAAGAGTGTTGCAACTCTCAGAAATTTCGATTAATAACTTAGCTCAAAAATTTGTTGGAAATAAAATAAAATTCAGGTTAATGAGTTAAAAGACACTTTTAAAAGTAAGGTTTTTCTTCTTTTTATGATATGTTTTCAATAACTTAGACCAATAAAAGTTTGTTCAAAAGGAATTGATTATTAACGTCAATTGACTATTAACTAACATTAAAAATTATTTGATTATGGCAAAAATTAAGGGATTAATTTCACCTAAAGAAGCAAAACAACTTAATGATGCATTTACTAAACGATGCGAATTAATTAGTAAAGAGATAACTAAACGACCAGATAATAGATCGTCATGGTATTCTATTAAAGAACTAAAGGCGTACCTAAAACATGCAAAAAGGCAAGCAAAGGAAAATGGCTATAAACTAAATGGTGTTCGTATTTATTGTGGTGCTTACCCAGAAACAAATGAAGGTGTTGGTTATTCGACTTCTTTTATTGTGCCAACAGCTAGAATCATAGACGGAAAAGATGGAGGCGGAGGTAATGGTGATATCCCTGATGGTGATGGATTGAATGGTGGTCAAGTGGGTTGGCCTCCAGGTGCAGGTTATCCACAATAATGTTATAGCTATAGATGGATTTTTTTTTAAATAATTATGCTTTTATAATTCATTTTGTTGAAGTTCTTGCTGCTGTTACTGGGATTTTTTGTCTTAAAAAATTTAAAAACACTCCAGTAGTCTATTTTATTTATTTCCTAATTTATGTGGCAATTTTAGAATTGATTGGAGCATATCCAACTTATGTTGAAAAATATGAGGTATTATCACACCTAAAAGAGCAATTAAAGGGAACGAAATTTGAAACAAATCACTGGTGGTTTAATGTTTTGTGGACTATTGTGAGTGCTGTATTCTATTCATTCTATTTTCGTAATTTTCTTGAATCCCATAATTCAAAAAGAATATTAAAAGTAATAACTTTAACCTTTGTAATAAGTTCTATTGTATATATTATTTTTAATTGGAATGCATTTTTTGCATCATCCTTTTACTTTGTCAATATTTTTAGTGCTTCAGTTGTTCTACTAAGTGTTGTATTGTATTTTGTTGAAGTATTAAAAAGCCAGAAAATATTAACTTTTTATAAGTCTATAAATTTTTACATAGCTTCAGTATTATTAGTGTTCTTTTTAATTAGGACACCATTGATTTTTTATGATGTTTATTTTTCACGTCGAGATATGGATTATGTAAAATTGAATGCAACAATAAATATATTATGCATTACTTTTATGTATATAACTTATGCATTAGCTTTAATATGGTGCAAGCCTCGGAACATTTAGTAAGTACAAGCGCCGAAAGGTCTCTTTTGATTTATATGATTGTTGTTTTGGTAATTGTAACAGGATTGGTTATTCTTTTTTTTATGGTATTTCAAAAAAGGAAAAATCAAATGCTCCTTGATAAGATTAAACGTGAACGTGAGTTTGAAGAAGAATTAGTAAAAACGCAGACAGAAATACAAGAACAAACACTTAAAAATGTTGGACAAGAACTGCATGATAATGTTGGTCAATTATTATCTGTAGCTAATATGCAATTAAGTTTGGTGGCTTCTTTGGTAAAAGATTCGGTAAAGACTAAAGTTGACGATTCAAAGGAGGTTATTCGTGAAGCAATTAAAGAAGTCCGAGGTTTGTCTAAAGTGCTTAATAATGAAGTAATATTAAACTTTGGTTTAAAAGAATCTATTCAAAATGAAATAGATAGATTGAATAAATTAAAAAGTATTAGTTCTAAACTCACTATTGTAGGAGAAGTAAAAGAGCTGCATAATAAAGATGCGATTATTCTCTTTAGAATATTTCAGGAATTTTTATCAAACACAATTAAATATGCAGAAGCACAAAACTTTGATGTTAATATAAGATATTTCGAAGATTGTTTAATTATCACTGCAAAGGACGATGGTAAAGGCTTTGATATAGAAACAGTAAAAAAGGGTTCTGGTTTAATCAATATAAAAAATAGGTCTAGATTGATTAATACTAAATTCAAACTGATTTCTAAGAAAAACGAAGGTGCAAGCCTAGAATTGACCTATCCTTTTAATAGAATTAACCAAACCACTTAAACATTTTTTTTATGAGTCCTAACTTTCCTTTATAAGGCGCATATCTAATATAAGGATCAAACCATGTACCTCGTTTGGAAATAGATTTTTGATGAGAAAACGTGTCAAAACCGTGTTTCCCATGATAAGCACCAATGCCACTGGCTCCAACACCTCCAAAAGGTAGTCTGTGATTACCAAAATGTATTAAAGGGTCATTAATGGCACCTCCTCCAAAACTGTAAGTATTAATAATTTGTTTGACAAATTGTTTGTTTTTCGAAAACACATAAAACGACAATGGTTTGTCGTAATGACTTATAATATTATCAATGTCTGAACTATCGTTATAAGTTAAAATAGGAAGTATAGGTCCAAAAATTTCGTCTTGCATCAACTTACTTTGTAAAGTAGGATTATCAACTAGTGTGGGAGATATGTAGCATTCTTCAACATTGTAGTCGCCACCATAAACAATGTCTACGTCTTCCAACATAGCTTTTAAACGGTTGGTGTTTCGTTTATTTATAATTCTTGGAAAATCTATTGATGCCTTTGGGTTTTCTCCATAAGAACTAATGATTTCTCTTTTTAAAGATTGTATTAGTTTTTCCTTTATTAAGGAATGAGCAATAATATAATCGGGAGAAATACATGTTTGCCCACCATTAAAAAATTTACCCCAAACTATACGTTTTGCAGCAAGATTTAGTTCTATTGTTTCATCAACAATACAAGGTGATTTTCCACCTAACTCTAGGGTTACTGGTGTTAAATGCTTTGCGGCAGCTTTGGCTACAATTTTTCCAACAGGAACACTTCCAGTAAAAAAGATATAATCCCATTTTTGTTCTAACAATTCGGTTGCCACAGAGACACCTCCTTGAATAGAAGCTACATAGTTTTCTTTAAATATTTTTTTAATGATATCTGTAACTAATTGCGATGTATGTGTAGTTAGTTCACTAGGTTTTACAACAACAGTATTACCAGCAGCAACAGCCATTATTAAAGGCTCTATGGCTAGTAAAAATGGATAATTCCAAGGAGCAATTACTAGCACAGTTCCATAAGGCTCTTTATAAATGTAATCTGTAGCTGGAAATGTGAGCATTGATGGTCTTACTCGCTTGGTTTTTGACCAAGATTTTAAATTTTTAAGGACGAGATTAATTTCGGAAATTACAATTCCATATTCGCTGATAAAAGACTCAAAAATTGATTTATTGTAATCTTTTTTTAAGGCATCATAAATATCATGTTCTCTAGAAACTATTTCTTGCTTTAACTTTTTAAGAATTTTAATTCTAAACGAAACATCTTTAGTTTGTTGAGTTTTAAAGTACGCTCTCTGTTGTTGAAGTATATTAGGGATATTCAAGATTCTTTTTTTTGCAAAGATACTAATTTAGTTATTACAAGCATCCCAAATTGGGTCATTAGCAGTAGGAGCTATAACAGAAATTTGTTCTTTACTAACTGGATGAATAAATTCTATTTTTCTAGAATGCAAATGGATGCTAGCATCTTTATTGCTGCGATCAAAACCATATTTTAAGTCACCTTTTATTGGTGAACCTATACTTGCCAATTGACAACGTATTTGATGATGCCTTCCAGTCTCTAAGTTAACTTCCAATAAATGATAATTGTTTAATTGTTTTATTATGTCATAATGAAGGATAGCTTTTTTGCTATCTTTTATTTCATAATTGTAAGCAGTTGATTTGTTGTTTTTTGGATTCTTTTTTAACCAGTTAACTAGGGTGGCTTTTTCTTTCTTTGGTCGTTCTTTCACAACAGCCCAATAGGTTTTGTTAACTTTTTTATCAGAAAATAATTTATTTAATCTAGGCAATACTTTTGATGTCTTTGCAAATACAACTATTCCAGTCGTTGGTCTGTCTAAACGATGTGTAACACCTAAATAGACATTTCCAGGTTTATTATACTTGTATTTAAGGAACTCTTTAACAACCTCGCTTAAGGGCTTATCTCCAGTTTTATCTCCCTGAACAATATCCCCAGCACGTTTATTAACAATGATGATGTGGTTGTCTTCGTAAAGAACTTTTAAATTTGATTTGTTGGATAATGTCTTAGACATTGTGTTTGCTAGTATTGTTCAGAATCTGATGGAAAATCAACTTTCTTAACGTCAGTTACATACTGAGAAATAGCATTGGTCATGTCTTCATATAGATTCATATAACGTCTTAAAAAACGCGGGTTGAATTCATGCGTCATTCCAATCATATCATGAAGCACTAGAACTTGACCATCAACTCCGTTTCCTGCACCAATACCAATAATTGGAATACTAACGCTTTCTGCAACTTCTTTTGCTAGTTTTGCAGGGATTTTTTCTAATACAATAGCAAAACACCCAATGCGTTCTAACATTTTTGCGTCTTCCACTAACTGCAATGCTTCCTCTTCTTCTTTGGCACGTACTGTATAAGTTCCAAATTTATAAATGGATTGTGGCGTTAATCCTAAATGACCCATCACAGGTATTCCAGCATTTAAAATACGCTTTATAGATTCCTTGATTTCTTTTCCACCTTCAAGTTTTACAGCATGTCCACCGCTTTCTTTCATGATTCTAATAGCAGAACGAAGTGCTTCTTTTGGGTCACTTTGATAGCTCCCAAAAGGAAGATCCACAACAACCAAAGCACGCTCAATAGCACGAATAACTGAAGAAGCATGGTAAATCATTTGATCTAACGTAATTGGTAATGTTGTTTCATGTCCAGCCATAACGTTACTTGCAGAATCACCTACTAGGACCACATCAACTCCAGCACCATCAACAATTTTTGCCATGGTATAATCATAAGCTGTAAGCATAGATATTTTTTCACCATTACTTTTCATGTCAACTAATGACTTTGTAGTAACTCTTTTATATTCTTTTTTTGCTGTTGACATAGTTGTATAAATTATAAGCGTAAAAATAGTAAATTAACAGAAAGCTATTTATACTGTTGTGTTTTTCTTTATTTCTTTTTGTACTTTTAATCACCATTAAAATAAATAATATGTTACGAATTTTACTTTTATGTGTGTGCTTATCTACTACAGCTATGTATGCACAAAACGATGAAACGGCTAAAGTTAAAGCAGCAATAGATACTTTTTTTGAAGGTTTTCATAAAGGAGATACTCTAATGATGAAAACTGTTATGTATGGTAAATTTATTACACAAACGGCTTTTAAAGATAAAGATGGAAATGATGTATTACGAAGCAGTGAATCTACCGATTTAGTAAACGCTATTGCAAATAGGCCAGACACCGAGAAATGGGACGAACGTCTATTAGATTACCATATTAAAATTGATAATAATATGGCGAATGCTTGGACACCTTACGAGTTTTGGCGAAACGGTGAATTTAGCCATTGTGGTGTTAATTCTTTTCAGTTATTTAATGATAAAGGACAATGGAAGATTATTTATTTAATCGATACTAGGCAGCGTACAGGTTGCAATGAAGGAAAAAATTAACAATCAGATAAACTAACTCTGACAGCCAAACCCCCTTCGGAGGTTTCTTTGTATTTGGTATGCATATCTTTTGCTGTTTCCCACATGGTATTTACAACTTCGTCTAATGGTACTTTTACATTTTTTGGATCTGTTTCTAAAGCTAATTCAGCAGCATTTATGGCTTTTATTGCTCCCATAGAGTTTCGCTCAATACAAGGGATTTGTACCAATCCAGCTATTGGGTCGCAAGTAAGTCCTAAATGATGTTCCATAGCAATTTCAGCAGCAATTAATACTTGATCTGGAGAGCCTCCTAAAACTTCGCACAAGGCACCAGCTGCCATAGCTGCTGATACGCCAATTTCTGCTTGACAACCACCCATAGCAGCACTGATAGTAGCTCCTTTCTTAAAAATGCTGCCAATTTCCCCAGCAACCAATAAGAATTGCTTTATGTCTTTAAAATCTGCTTCATGGTTTTCAATAACCAAATAGTACATTAAAACAGCAGGAATAACGCCAGCACTTCCATTGGTTGGAGCAGTTACGACACGCCCTAATGATGCATTAACCTCATTAACACTTAATGCAAAACAACTAACCCATTTTAATATCTGTCGAAATTTCACTTCTGTTTTTCTAATAGCTTCTAGCCATTCTTGTGGATTTTCGTATGTATAATTACCTATTAGTTTGTGGTGCATATCAAATGCTCGTCGCCTAACGTTAAGTCCTCCTGGTAGATTTCCCTCGGTATGACATCCAACATACATGCATTCTAACATGGTGTTCCAAACGCGGCTCATTTCATAGTTAATATTGTCATCACTACGTAAAGATTTTTCATTTTCTAGTACAATTTCAGAAATAGATTTATTAAGTTCGTTGCAATATTTTAAAAGTTCCTTGCCTTTAGCAATTGGATATGGAAATGTTTTAAAAATTTCTTTATTTTTTTTGGCATTTTTACGCTCTTCTTTCACCACAAAACCACCACCTATTGAGTAAAATTTAGAACTTATTTTTTTACCATTGATGGTTGCAGTAAACTTCATTCCATTAGCATGAAAAGGAAGGAATGTTCGGTTATAAACAATATTGGTTTCTGGATTAAACTCTAAAGATTTTTCATTATTAAAAGCTATCGTATTAGAATTTTTAACCGAAGCAATAATAATATCAATAGCTTCTGTTGGAATAACTTCTGGGTCAGCACCACTTAAACCAAGTATGATAGCCAAATCTGTTGCATGTCCTTTTCCTGTTAGAGATAAAGATCCATAAAGATCCACAGAAATTTTTTCAACTTCATCAAATTTGTTTGCTACTTTTAATTCATTAATCCAGCGCTCTGCAGCTCGCCAAGGTCCTAAGGTGTGTGAACTAGATGGTCCTACACCTATTTTTAGCATATCAAAAACAGAAATACATTCCATTAACTTATACCTTTTAGTGTTTGGGCAAATATAAATGTTGTGAGTTTATAATTGAGGAAATAGCTATTAATTATTTTGTATAAAAAAAACCTGAAAATTTACTTTCAGGCTTTTTAGCTTTATATGAATATACTGTTATCTAAAATCAAGACTTTGAATATTACTTGAGCTTAGTACTGCATTAATATCTGTTACATCTATACCATCAATATTATCAGCAGGCACAACTACAACTCTAAATACCTGATCAAGAGTCCAGACATCATCTAGTGAAGTGAAATCTGAAGTACCATCTAAAAAGAAGCGAACATCGTCTTGTGTGAAGTCGAAATTATAAACCAAGTTACTACCATCGTCAAAGTAAACAGTTTGTGGCATCAAACGCCATATATCTTGACCATTATCTGTATCCCATAAAATGTAAACTAAAGTAACATCAGTGGGTAATACTTCAAACCCGTAAGCTTCTATGTATTCAAAATTATTGGTATCATTAAAATCAATTTCTATTTCAAAAGCAGAAGATGCAATAATTTCGCCATCTAATCCATCCAACCCATCAAATCCAGGGGGACCCATTGGGCCTTCACAGGCAGTTAATAATAAGGCTAGTACTGTAAATAAAGATAATATACGTTTCATAAGATTTTAGTTTTGCTTTTATACTTATCAAATCACGTACCAAAAATGACAATCAGAAAAATATTTTTAAAAACCATTCTGACATGATGTCATATTTTTTGACATGGCATAATGATTGACTATAACAAGTTGTATTAAAGACAATACAAGTTTTAGAAAATATGACAGAAGTATTAAAAACAAAAAACAATCAATTTACCCAAAAACTAAACGCTTCAAAGAAAGCCCAAGTTTGGAACTCGAAAAGACGTTATAGCAACCTTAGGTAAATTAAAGACAACACAACAAAATAAAGAATTAATAAAGTTATGAGTAAAATTATTGGAATCGACTTAGGAACAACAAACTCTTGTGTTTCTGTTATGGAGGGTAACGAACCAGTAGTAATCCCAAATGCAGAAGGAAAGCGTACAACGCCATCTGTAATAGCCTTTGTAGAAGGTGGTGAGATTAAGGTTGGTGATCCAGCAAAACGTCAAGCAGTAACAAACCCTACTAAGACAGTTTATTCAATTAAACGTTTTATGGGTAATAAGTATTCTGAGTCTAAAAAAGAAGCAGAGCGTGTACCATATAAAGTGGTAAAAGGTGATAACGATACACCAAGAGTAGATATCGATGGTCGCTTATATACACCTCAAGAATTATCGGCTATGATTCTTCAGAAAATGAAGAAAACTGCTGAAGACTATTTAGGAACAACCGTTAGTGAGGCTGTTATTACAGTACCAGCTTACTTTAACGATTCTCAACGTCAAGCTACTAAAGAAGCAGGTGAGATTGCTGGTTTAAAAGTTCGTAGAATTATTAACGAGCCAACAGCTGCAGCTCTAGCTTATGGAATGGACAAAAAAGGTACAGACCAAAAAATAGTAGTATTTGATTTTGGTGGAGGTACTCATGATGTATCTATCCTTGAATTAGGGGATGGTGTATTTGAAGTATTATCTACCGATGGTGATACGCACTTAGGAGGTGACGATGTTGATGAAAAAATCATTAACTGGTTAGCAGACGAGTTTGAAAAAGAGGAATCTATGGATTTACGTAAAGATCCAATGTCTTTACAACGTTTAAAAGAAGCTGCTGAAAAAGCGAAGATTGAATTATCATCTTCTGCCCAAACAGAAATCAATTTACCATATATCACAGCTACTGCTAGTGGACCAAAACACTTGGTACGTACGTTAACACGTTCTAAATTCGAGCAATTAATTGACGATTTAGTAAAACGTACTATTGAGCCTTGCGCATCTGCGTTAAAAGCTGCTGGTTTATCAAAATCAGATATTGATGAAGTAATTTTAGTAGGTGGATCTACACGTATTCCTGCTGTACAAGAGGCTGTTGAGAAGTTCTTCGGAAAAGCACCAAGTAAAGGTGTAAACCCTGATGAAGTTGTATCTTTAGGTGCTGGTATTCAAGGTGGTGTATTAACTGGAGATGTTAAGGATGTATTACTTTTAGACGTAACACCTTTATCACTGGGTATTGAAACTATGGGTAATGTATTTACAAAGCTCATTGAAGCTAATACAACAATCCCAACTAAGAAATCACAAGTGTTTTCGACAGCTGCAGATAATCAGCCTTCGGTAGAAATTCATGTACTACAAGGAGAAAGAGCTATGGCTGCTGATAATAAGACTATTGGACGTTTCCATTTAGATGGTATTCCGCCAGCAAGACGTGGTACACCGCAAATTGAAGTAACGTTCGATATTGATGCCAATGGTATTATTAAAGTATCGGCAGAAGATAAAGCAACTGGTAAAAAACAAGATATTCGTATTGAAGCATCTTCTGGTTTAACTGAAGAAGAAATCCAAAAGATGAAAGCTGATGCTGAAGCAAATGCTGAAGCTGATAAAGCAGCTGTAGAAATTGCTCAAAAATTAAATGAAGCAGATTCTATGATTTTTCAGACAGAAAAGCAGTTAGAAGAGTTTGGGGATAAATTATCTGATGATAAAAAGAAACCAATCGAAGATGCTCTGGGAGAATTGAAAAAAGCTTATGAGTCTAAGGATTTAGAGGTAATTACACCAGCTTTAGATAAAATAAACGAAGCTTGGAAAGTTGCAAGCGAAGAAATGTATAAAGCACAAGCCGAAGCACAACAAGGTGGTGAAGCTCCAGGACCTGATGCTAGTCAAAATGGACAAGAAGAGGGTAGTGATGTGGAAGACGTAGACTTTGAAGAAGTAAAATAAGTTATTTTAACATTTATATTAAGAAAAAGCGCAACCATTTTTGGTTGCGCTTTTTTAGTTAATAACTTTCTTTAGTTATAAAACATTACCTTTTCCATCTAATTTTATTCTGATAACTTCTCCAGAATTGGTAAGCTTTAATTTGTATTGCTTTTTAGCTATACCGTCTTTACTTTCATATTTAACGGTATAAACATCACTAGCAATTGCCCAATTTGGATATTTTTTTGTTACCTTATTACGGATATTCATAGGTAATTTTACATCCTTAAATCTTTCTATGG
Source organism: Flavobacteriaceae bacterium S0862 (assembly GCA_023015825.1). Taxonomy (GTDB): domain Bacteria; phylum Bacteroidota; class Bacteroidia; order Flavobacteriales; family Flavobacteriaceae; genus Pontimicrobium. The sequence continues at coordinate 870,087 of JALKAW010000001.1, forward strand.
TTCTTAAAAGATTACCTTCATCATCATAAGCAGCAACTATGTAACCATCAGGTATATAAAATGTTACAGAGTAAGAGTCGTATTCATCGCTGTATAAATCTGTATTTTTCACATTATACATTGCAACTTGTTCTTCTAAGTTTTTCACATTCATATCGACTACATTTGCATCAACTGCACTTAAATATTTATAGTTTACAGCTTTAATTGTTACCTCTGGTAGTTTTGTGATTTGTGAAAACATTTGGGTGGTTAGCCCAAAAAGAAATAAACCAAGAATTAATTTTTTCATAATTTCTTATTTTTATGGGTTAATAAAACAAAGTTATTTTTTAATTAACTAACCTACAATGATATTGATCATGTTGATTATTTTAATCTTATAAACATTCAAAAACAATTATGCATGCATAATAATTATTATATTTGTTCAAATTAAATTTTAATGACAAGAAAACTCACAGAACTTCTTCAAATTACATATCCAGTAATTCAAGCGCCAATGTTTTTGGTGTCAAACACTAAAATGGTAATAGAAGCCATGAAAGGTGGAATCGCCGGTTGCATTCCTGCACTTAATTATAGAACACTTGATGAACTAAGAGCAGCTATAAAGGAGTTAAAAGAAGCTAAAGTAGAAGGCGGTTCGTTTGGTTTTAATTTAATAGTCAATAAATCTAATGTAAAGTATAAAGGACAACTTGAAGTATTGTGCGAAGAAGGTTGCGATTTTATAATCACTTCATTAGGCAGTCCAGAAGAAACTATAAAGCAAGCTCATAAAGCTGGTATCAAAGTATTTTGTGATGTAGTAGATTTGAAGTTTGCCAAAAAAGTAGAGCATTTAGGAGCAGATGCTATCATCGCTGTGAATAATCAGGCTGGAGGACATAGAGGCGATACATCTCCAGAGGAGTTAATTAAACATTTAGTTGCTAATTGTAGTATTCCAGTTATTTCGGCTGGAGGAGTTGGTTGTAAAGCAGATATTGATAGAATGTTAAGCTATGGAGCAGCTGGTGTCTCAGTTGGTAGCCCGTTTATTGCGTCTGTTGAAGCTAATGTCACCAACGAATACAAACAAGCTTGTGTAGAATATGGCGCAGACGATATTGTAGTCACTGAGCGTATTTCAGGAACACCTTGCACAGTGATTAATACACCTTATGTACAAAAAATTGGTACTAAAGCCACTTGGATTGAAGATTTACTCAATAAAAATAAGAAACTTAAAAAATGGGTAAAAATGATTCGTTTTTCAATAGGAATGAAAGCCACGGAAAAAGCTGCAACTAAGGCAACTTATAAAACCGTTTGGGTTGCAGGACCAAGTATAGAACACACTAGCAAAATTTTGCCAACAAAAGCAATAGTTGAGAGGTTGGTAAGCTAAACATCTCATTTCTTTTTGTATCTTAATCTCCTTATAATTTTATTATGACCAAATGCCTCGTGGTCATATGAATCAACACTATCTGAGATGACAAGAAAACTAAAAAGAATTAGAAGCTGGATTAATGCACAATGGCTAAAAATTAAACCAGGTAAACAGGCTGTGAGAGGGGCTTCAAGAACATTGTTAGGCGCAGTTGTTTTATGTTGGTTAATTTTTTCTTTTAGATTGGTTTTAGGTATAAAAGACCCATGGATTCTTGTATTTGCAGCAGCAATGCTACTATTGTTTTGGCTTAGTTCTTTACTGATAGTTAAAGCTATTAAATTACTAAATAGCATTCCGAAAGGTCTAAAAGTAGCGCTTTTCACTTCAATTCCATTATTGTTTTTTATGTTTGATAATCCTATAATCGCTATAGTATTTATAGTTATTGTATCGTTGCTAGGTGCTTCCATTTTTGTATTAAGAAAAACTGGAATCAAATCTTTAACAAGAATAAAAAAGGGGATAGTGGTTCTAGGACTTTTATTAGGAATTGGAGGTTTGGTTTTTTCTTTTGTGTCATATAGTACTGAAGGTTATGATGTAGATAAAATGGTTAATGCAGCACATCAATCCATGGATAAGATAGAACCGTTGCAATTTGAATCTCCTGCAACTAAGGGGATGTATGCAGTAAACCAATTAACCTATGGTAGTGGGAATGATAAGCGTAGAGTAGAATATGGAAAAGATGCTACCATTAAAACAGAATCAGTAAATGGTGTCCCTTTTATCGATAACTGGGAAGGTTTTAGTGGTTGGGCTAGAGAAAAAATTTGGGGATTTGATTATAAAGAACTACCAATTAATGGCCGTGTATGGTACCCAGAAGGTAATGGACCCTTTCCATTAGCACTTATCGTGCATGGTAACCATTCAATGCAAGACCATTCTGATCCTGGATATGATTATTTAGGAGAATTATTGGCGTCGCGAGGTATTATACTAGCTTCAGTTGATGAAAATTTCATAAATGGAGGATGGACCAATATTTTTGGAGGTCTTGATGAAGAAAATGATGCTAGAGGTTGGTTGCTCTTGGAACATTTAAAAGTATGGCATGAGTGGAATGATAAATCTAATAATCCGTTCTATAAAAAAATTGACACCTCAAATCTGGCCATAATGGGGCATTCTAGAGGTGGTGAAGCTGTTGCAATTGCTGCTATGATGAATAAACTGCCTTATTATCCTGATGATGCTTCTATTAAATTAGATTATAATTTCAATATAAAATCGGTTGTTGCCATTGCGCCAGTTGATGGACAATATAAGCCAGGAAATAGCGGAACAAAATTTAAAGATGTTAATTATTTCGTCATTCATGGTGCTCAAGATGCCGATGTGCGTTCTTTTATGGGGTCGCAGCAATACGAGCGTATTGCATTTAAAGACAGTGCCTACTATATGAAGTCAGGACTTTATGTTTATGGTGCTAATCATGGTCAGTTTAATTCAACTTGGGGAAATAATGACCAAGGATTTTCATTTACTGGAATGCTAAACCTTAAGCAATTATTAACTGAAGAAGACCAACAAGAAATAGCCAAAGTGTATATAAGTGCTTTTTTGGATGCTACTTTAAAAGATAAGAAAGAGTATTTACCTCTTTTTGTTGATGCTCGTAAAGGAAAGAATTGGCTGCCAGAAACCATTTATTTAAATCAATTTGAAGATTCAACAAATGAATTAATTAGTGGTTTTGATGAAGATTTTGATGTTATTACAACTACTAAAAAAGGAAAAATCAATTCTAAAAACTTAACCGTTTGGCGAGAAGAAGAGATTAAGTTAAAATGGCAACAAAAGGGTAGTCGTGCATTAGTAGTAGGTTGGAATTATGAACTTGAAGATGAAGAGGAGGCTATTCCTAATGAAAAATTGGCAAGTTATTCAATCCAGATAGATTCTAATACAGTTGTTATAGATTCATCAAAAGCTTTTGTATTTTCAATGGCAGAATCTACCGAAAGCTCAAATCCAAAAACCAAAGGTAAATGGGTTGATGATAATGAAATCAATGAGTCGAATGATGAGGAAGAAAAAGAAGAAGAAACAGAAAAAGATGAGAAAGATGAAGAAGATGAGAAAGACGAGCCTAAACAACCTATAGATTTTTCAATCTTATTTGAAGATTTTAAGGGAGAGTCTATTCAGTTTGCTTTGAGTGATTTTTCACCTTTACAGCGTGAAATGGAGTCTGTTATCATGAAGGTAGATTTCTTGACTGGTGACAAAGAATCCGAAAAAATATTTCAAACGTTTTACTTTCCAATTAAAAAAGTCAGTGAAAAGAATCCGAGTTTTGATATTACTAATTTAAAAAAGATTACCTATCTGTTTGACAAAAGCAGGAAAGGTGTTGTGGTTATTGATAATGTGGGGTTTATGAATGTTTTAGAATAGTAGTCAAATAACTTAATTAAGAAACTATTGTTGAACGTTTTGTAAAGTTGATTTACGTTTCTTTCTGCCAACAAATATTTCCAAAGCAATACTTACAGTTAATCCACCAGCTGAGGTGGCAACAAGTTCACCTGTATCAAATTTGTTTCCTTTTTTTGTACTATCATAAATTTCTTTGGTTAATCCAGATAAAGCAGAAGCGCCTAAACTCATCCAGAACGCTTTCTTCTTGTTTTGGGTTTTAGTGTACACAAACGTGTAAGTAGCTCCAGAAATAAGGGCACCTGCACCAAAATGTAGTTTGTCATCATCAGAAATAAATTGTGCATTGCAATTACTTAAAAGAGCAAAGTAGATGATGATAAAAATTAGTATTGATCTCATTATGCTGTTTATATTTTTATGTAATTTATGCTTTTTATTTGATAAATTTATAATCAGTAAGTGGGAAGAAAAACTAAAAATATATGATGCACTTGTAGCAAAATGTAGTCGATTTGAACGAAAAGGGAAAACAATGCCTTATACATCAAGTCAATGGTTATATGTTTTCATTGTTTAACAAAAACTGTGAAATTGGTATTCGATTTTCAAAAGAAGTGCAAGAGAAATACATCAAAGAGTTTAATTCAAGCATTTATAAATCGTATGGTACAGTCATTAAAGTTTATGTACTTATACTAGAAGCTATGTTTAAGGATTTAGACAATTTTGCTAAGTATTTAGATGAAAGCTATGATTATGTAATGAGTTTAGACCTAAATAGAATCTCAAACCTTTAATTTACTTGTCGTATTTATTAGTATCTTGTAATCCATCTGCTCCTTAAGTTTTTTTCAACCTTTAATAATTAAGATCATTCTTTAAAATAACAATTCATGAAAATTAATAAGTATCTACTATTTGGCTTAATAAGTATTTTAGTTTCCTGTAAATCAACAAGAAATCAAGTTTCTTTAGAAAAGAATACTCCTAAAAATGTCATTTTACTTATTGGTGATGGTACAGGGTTATCACAAATATCCTCTGCTTTTTACTTTAAAAAAACACCTCCAAATTATGGTCGTTTTAAGCAAGTAGGGCTTATAAAAACATCTTCTTCTCGCCAAGACATTACCGATTCTGCAGCTGGAGCAACGGCATTTGCAAGTGGTGTAAAGTCTTACAATGGAGCTATTGGGGTTGCTGATGATTCAACCGAAGTTGCTACTATAGTAGAAATTGTGTCACCTAAAAACATTAATACTGGTGTTGTTTCAACATCTTCAATTGTTCATGCTACCCCAGCATGTTTCTATGCTCATGTATTAAATAGAGGACTTTATGAAGAAATTGCATCAGATATGGTAGCTTCAGATATTAATTTTTTTGCTGGAGGAGGTACAAAGTTTTTCAATAAAAGGGCAGATGAAAGAAATTTACTGAAAGAATTGGAAACCAAAGGATTTAACATTGATACAACTAAATTAGGCGACATTAATAGCATTAAATCGTATTCCAAAGCTGGTTATTTGTTTAAGCCAGAACACATGGCACCTGCGGCTAAGGGGAGAGGAAATTTTTTACCTACTGCAACCGAATTAGGAATACAATTTTTAAGTAAAAATGATTCGAATTTTTTTTTAATGGTAGAAGGCTCACAAATAGATTGGGGAGGCCATGGCAACGATGCTAAATATTTAATTACAGAACTTATTGATTTTGATTATGCTATTGGTAAAGCTTTAGATTTTGCAGAAAAAGATGGTAATACTTTGGTCATTGTAACAGCTGATCATGAAACAGGAGGATTTACGCTTTCATCAACTACAAAAAAGACCGAAGAAGGTAGGGAATATAGTGATTACAATGAGATTACAGGAACCTTTTCAACTGATGGGCATTCTGCTGCTTTAATTCCCGTATTTGCTTATGGTCCAGGAGCTGAAGAGTTTTCGGGGATTTATGAAAACACAGAGATCTTCCATAAAATCATGAAATTGACGAAATGGAAAAACAGTAAGTAGGCATTGAGTAAGTGCTAAGCAACTAAAACATTAATTATGAAGCATAATATTTTTCTTGTATCAATTGTATTACTTTTTGTTTTTGTTGGATGTAAAAACGAAGATGATATTGATAAGTATTCTTATAATCTTGGTGTTATTGGTGCGTTTTCAGAATTAGTTAATTCAGGCACAAAACAACTAGCTTTAAGTGCAACCTTAACTTCTGAAGAAATGGATGCATTTGTTGAGGACGCTAAAAAAATAGCCTCAAGACATGAAGTCTCGATTTATAGAGAGCCCGATTTAATTGTTACTAACTTATTCCCAGCAAATATTGCTAAAGATTTAGAGGTATTATTGCTATTCCAAGGAACTACCTTAGATGAATATTTGGCTTTAAAAGGTGAGCAAGCTATACTTATTAAAGAAAATAGATACACTAACGAAGCTCAATTAGATATTTCTAGGTGTTTTGGAAGAATGCTAAGTTATAGTCCAAGAAAAATTAACGCATTAATTTCTCAAAACATGTCTTTTAGAACCATGGATGATTTTGGTATTAAAGCTCATAACGTGTTTCTATATTATAAAGACTTAGAAAAGGCAACAGAGTTTTATTCTAAAATTCTTGGTTTGGAAGTTGTGGCAGATTATACGTTTGCAAAAATAATTAGAGTCACAACAGACTCCTATATCATTTTAGTAGATGCTGAGAAAGGCATGCATACTGCCGAAGAGCCAAAAACAGTAGCAATCGCTTTGTTAACCGATAAGCTTATAGAATGGTATAACCATTTAAAAGAACAAAACGTCAAGATAAAGTATGAGTACAAACCCAAGCAAGGAGGCGCTCATGATGGTTTTGTAGCTGTAGATCCGGAAGGCTATTTACTAGAGTTCGAGATGTTTAAACAGCATCCAGAAAATGAACGATTTATACCAATTCTTGAACAAAATAAGAATAAACAAGTAGATGCAAGTAATGAAAGTACAGTACCTGAAGGATTAGGGTTTCATTCAACCATAACTTGGTTGTATTATAAAGATGTTTTGGCGATGGAAAACTTTTATCAGAATGTTTTGGGCTTAGAGTTAGTAGCAGACCAAGGTTGGGCTAAAATCTATAAAGTCTCAGATACTGGGTTTTTGGGTATTGTTGATGAACTAAGAGGCATGCATAAGTTTTCTAAAGAAAAAGCCGTAAATGTTGGGTTTATTTTAGACGATATTGAGGGTTGGTTTAATTATGTACAAGAGCATGAGCCGTTTAAACTACGTACTAACAAACTAGAAATAGAATCTGGTAAAAAGTACACCGCATTTGTTGGCAATGGACCTGAAGATTATTATTTAGAATTCGATTTTTTTCATCCACATGATGAAAACACAATACTTTTGGAATATTTAAATTCAAAAGACTGATAATTATATATAATAACAACACATGATAAAATTATTCAAAAACACATGCCTATCGCTAAGGTCTTTGACAAAGCTAACTTTTGTTTTTCTGCTAATTTCAGTTTCTTGTTCAGATAATAAAACTTATAGTTTAAAAACATCAGAACAAGTTTTAGAAATAAGGAAACCGATTCATGAACTATATAAAAGCCTAAAATTAGAAGATGAAAAAACACCTAATTTTGAATTTATTTATTCCCTATTTACAAAAACGGCTAAGTTGGGTTACGTTAAGGATGATAGTCTTATCTTAAAATCACCTAACGAGTATTTTAGTGGGATGAAAGGAGCTATTGATAAGGGAATTATAAAGTTACTTCATGAATGGGAAATTAAAGGAAAAACAGAATATTTTGGAAATGTTGCTCATCATTTAAGTACTTATGGTGTATACTTCGGCACCACTGATTCAATTGCAGAAAGAGGAGTGACAAGTTTTCAGCTAATAAGAATAAAAGAAGCCTGGAAAATTCAATCTATGATTTGGAAAGCAGAAGATGAGAGTTCAAAAATCCCATCTAATTACCTGGAAAATTAATTAACAATGATAAAATTTTTCCGAAAAATACGCTATAACCTTATGGAGCAAAATAAAACAGGCAAATACTTTAAATATGCCATTGGTGAGATTATATTGGTGGTTATTGGTATTTTGATTGCCTTACAAATAAACAATTGGAATGAAAGTCGAAAAGAAACTATTCAGGAGCAGTTTATTTTGAAAAGATTGAGCACTGATATTACTTCAGATATAAGTCAAGTGTCCAGTGAAATAGCATTAATTGACAAAAATTCAGAAGAATTGAAATTTTGCATAGATGTGATTCTACGAAAGAAAAAGTCAAGTATTAATGTCTTTCGTGATAACTTAAAATCTGTGCTTAATCTCAGTTCGTTTAACCAAAATAAAACAGCATTCAATAATATTATATCATCAGGTCAAATTGAGTATATAAAGAACCAGAATTTAACAGACTCCATTACAAAATATTACAATTTTAGATACCAAGGTTGGGACACTGCTATGCTGGATTACACAAGAAATATTATAGCACCTTTTATGTTAAATTTTGATCATACGCCACAAGCTACACCAGGCTTAGAAGGGTATGATGATTTTACAAAGGTCGATATAAAACAGTCTAAAATACCTCCTAAAACTATTGAAGATTATAGAGATGAGATTTTTGTTTTAAATATGTTACGTCAAAAATTATATAATTTGGAAGGACAAAAAACAGCATATAAAATGCTAAAAATAACTATGCAACAACTAATAGAACAAATTAATGCCGAAATTAAATACTAGCCAATGATAAAATTCTTTAGAAAAATACGCTATAACCTTATGGAGCAAAATAAAACAGGCAAATACATTAAATATGCCATTGGTGAAATAATACTTGTTATTATTGGTATTCTTATAGCCTTAAGCCTTAACAAGAAAGCAGAACAGAAACAGGCCGAAGCCAAAGTTGATACTATTTTTGAAGATGTTTTAAAGGAGTTAGAGAATGATATTAATCAAAGTACAAATTTGATAAGTTACTATCGAATAAAAGATTCTTTAGCGAGCTTAGTTTTAAATACAGAGTTAACTTATGAGGATTATGCCAACGAAAATAGTTCAGAGCTATGGAGTGTAGCTACCAAGAAGAGTCCTTATAATACTTCTAATAAAGCTTATAATTTGTTAATGGGCAATATTGATGTAATTCCTGATAAATATAATGAAGCTGTTTCAATTTTAGATCGTTTACATACTATAGTTAAACCACAGATTGATGAATATAATGATATAGTTTGGGAGCTCGTAAAAAAGAACTTTGACGATTTCGAGGAGAACCATGCTTGGTACAAATTGCCTGATTACAAAAAAAGCAAAGAAGCTATTGATTATAGATTGAATAATTATAAATATAAAAACAAAGTAAGGCGGTATAGAGTAGAGGCTTTTTCACATAGAGTACATATAGGACAGTATAGATTCTATTCTATTAAGGCTTATAAACAGATAGCTGCAATATTAAATAAACCAATAGATTCTTTGAGTTTCATAATTGACTATAAAGGTCTTGAAAAGTACTCAGGTGATTTTGTGAATAAATTGATTACTCAATCCAAAATTAATATTTCGCTAGAAGAAGATCGCCTTAAATTAAAAAGAAAAGGTATAAAAGATGATGTTCTTTTGGGTTTAAGCTCAGAGCAAATTTTCTTTATAGGCAACCCAAAAAATGCCTATTACCATTTTAATGAGAATATTGAAACTGGAATTATCACGCTTACAGAGTATAAAGGCCATGAAGCAATAACATATACTAAGATAGATTAAGTTTTAATATTTAAGTTATGATAAAATTCTTTCGAAAAATACGCTATAACCTTATGGAGCAAAATAAAACAGGCAAATACATTAAATATGCCATTGGTGAAATTGTACTAGTAGTTATTGGAATACTGATTGCACTTTCAATAAATAATTGGAACGAAGGAAGAAAGAATGATCAAAAAGAATCTCTTTTAATTAAAAATATAATAGAAGATCTAAATTTAGACTCAGTTCACATCAACCAATCTTTGAATGAATTAACGAATCAATTAGATGTTGTAGACGATTTGATTGGAAAGGTACTCGATAGTAAAAAAATATTGGATTATAATTCTATGGGTCTTGTGCGATACTCATCAGATTTTCGACCTATTTCTCAGAGAAACCATGCTGAGCCTATAAGCAATCTGGAAAATAAATTTACTCGAAAAACACTTCAAAACTATTTTTTAAAGGAAGATAAGGTATTAGACATTTTCAAAGAGTATGAAGACATTATTCATAACAAAATCAGACCTCATTTAAGTGATGTTGGGATGCACAATCTTAAATCCCTTTATGAAGAATCAGATAAAACGAGGCAGGTACTTCTTCAACCAGAAATTCTTGAAGAACAATTGGGCAATATAAAATTTCAACAGCTCCTTTTTGAACGACGACTCAAAACTGATGCATTCAAAGGATTATTGAACGAGCTAAAGATTGATAATCAAACGCTTATAAAAACTCTTAGTGAGAATAATAATAATTTATTTTAAGGTTATTTGTAACAAATCACTTATTTCTAAGACTCATTAGTTAGAAGTTTAATTAAAAAAATAAAAATTATGATTCAGTATAAAGGAGCTATTGTGTTAGGTGTATTAGTAGGAGCAGCTGCGGGTATTTTATTAGCACCAGAAAAAGGAAGTGTTACAAGAGATAACCTTAAAAGAGAGGCTAAAGATATTAAAAACAAATTATCTAAAGATTTTGCTGAGCTTAAAGACGATTTATCTAAAACAGCAGCATCTGGAAAAGAAAAGTTTAAAGAAGAAGCAAAAGAATTTAAGGTAAAAGCAAGTAAGCAAACTGAAAAAGCTATTACATTTTTAGAAAAACAACTGGCAATTCTAAAAGAAAAGAATAAAACGTTTCAGGCTACAAGCTAGTAAACAAAGGGTTATAAAAAAGGCTTGTACTACTAATACAAGCCTTTTATATTTTCTAGGTAAAGTAGTTACCAAGCACCAAGAAGAATTCGTAATGCAGATCCCTTTATTTCTACATTACCATCATTAGCCCGACGTTCAGTTTGAGCTTTTTGCCTTGCTTCTCGAGCCTTTTCTGGTAATAGTGCACCTGCACCACCAATTGCTGATTTCATATCTTTAAATCCAACTACAGCCACGCGATTATACTCTCCCCAACCTTCACCTAGCATTGGTGAAGCCAAAAGTGATAATGTATCATCGGGTCTGTGTTTTGAATGAAATTTAGCATACGCTTCGTCAAAAGCTTGAGTGTCATCAGCTTGAAGTAGATAAATACGTTGAAAAGGAAATCGCTGCCCTTCTCCTTCATCCATATGAATGCTAATATGTCTACCAAGGGCTGAACCACCTCCATTTTTGGTATGTTGATTAACCTGAGTTATAAATAGTGCAAATTTTTCATCATTACTTGCATACATTTCGCCTAAAGCATCCTGTGTTCCCGAAAAGACAATGTGATGTGTAGCTTTTTCTGATCCATCTTGGAAATGATTTTCAAATAAACGAACAAAAATGCCTTCCGGCTTGTTGTTAGAATAATAATCATCAATTAGTTTAACAACTGTTGCTTGATTTTCGGGCTCAACAACAAAACTATACATACTATAATAGTTATCTTGAGCATTTACTGCCAATGCAAAAAGCATTGAAAATAGTAATACAAATTTTTTCATTTTTGGTTGGTTTAAAAATTAATAGTCTTATAATATAATGAAAATTAATGAGTTAAGCCTTTTAAAGATTTTTATAAAACCAATATTGGGTAAGATTATATTAGTTATCCTACAAAGAGAGAAGAAAAATCTTATCTTTAATCTCTGACCATTCTTCTTTTAAAATGCCATAACAACAGGTGCTTCGTTTAAAGCCATCAAGCATCAGGGTGTCTTTTCGTAGGATACCCTCAAGTTTAGCGCCAATTTTTTCAGCAGCTTTTCTAGAGGCTATATTGCGTTCATCAATTCTAAATTCTACCTTATCAAACTCTAAAGTTTCAAAAGCATATTGCAGCATTAAAAATTTCATATGGGTATTTAGTCCTGTGCCTTGAAACTGTTTTCCTATCCAAGTCCAACCAATATGAAGCACCTTGTTTTTCCAATTAATAAGTCCAAAACGTGTACTTCCAGCATAGGTTTGAGTTTGCTTATCAAAAATTATAAAAGGAATAATGGTTTTGTGATAATACCCATCTACAGCAACTTGCACGTAGGCTTTTAATTTTTCAGGAGTCGAAATATCACTAGGCGAATATTGTATTAAGTTGTCTTGTTGAGCAATTTCAACAAGCTTTTTATAATTGCTTAAATCTAATAGTGAGAGTTTAACGCGCTCGTTTTCTAATGATGGTACTTTCATATTAGATTATTTATAAGATCAACATTAACTATGTGTTTCCCTTCAAAAGGAATGATATTCACTGTATTACCAAACAACTCAAATGCTCGAATTTTTTCTAACTCCATACGCTCATTACTCAAATACTCATCTGCAGTACCATAAATAAGTGTTACTTGAGCCTTTAAAAATTTAAAATCTTCTTTTCTTAACTCTTTTGGTATTCCACCAGACATTAATACTAATTGGCTGCACTGTAACTGTCTTGTTGCTAAATAACGCATTGCGACACTCACACCTTGGGAATATCCAACAACAATAAGGTTTTTATCCTTTGGAATATTTTCAGCTTCAAAAACTGCATCAAAATAGCGCATTACATTGGCTGTTTCTTTTACTGTATTTTCTTTTGTAAGCCAACTTGCACCAACATGTTTAAATGCTGGTTGGATATAATATTTGTTTTGTGCCTGTGGTGCAATTATATAATTTTCTTCAGGATTTAACTCCTTGAAATATTTTAAAAAATAGCGACTTAAATAACTCATGCCATGACAGACAAACCAGATATTTTTTGTCTTTCCGGTAAGCGTGTTTAAGCTTGAATATGAGTTCGTGGATTTGTACGATATTTCTTTTTCAACTGAATTCATTTTTAACTGTGGTTTTGTACATTTACATCTAGATATTAAAAGTAAACTTTTTATATGCAATTATCTAAACAAGATGCAATCGCACATGCAAATTCTATTTGCAAAAACACCCTTATGCAGACTTTAAATATTGAGTTTATTGATTTTGGCGATGATTTTGTCATTACAAAAATGCCTGTTAACTCAAGAGTGTATCAACCAGATGGAGTGCTTCATGGTGGTGCAACCGTGGCCTTAGCAGAAACTACAGGAAGTTTTGCAGCTCACATGTTTTTAGATTTGAACGATGTTTTTGTGAGGGGTATTGAGATATCTGCAAATCATATAAAGAGTGTTAAGGATGGTTATGTATATGCAAAAGCATCCTTTATTCACAAAGGTAGAACCACGCAATTATTACAAGTAAGAATCACTGACGACGACGACAACTTGATCTCTTTGTGTAAATTAACAACCGTTGCAATTTCTAAATCTAAATAACTTGATGACCTCAAAGGATTTTTTTGGTTATATCTCAGATCACTATAATAATGAATTACCATTTGTAGCTTACAGTTTGCCAAACACGTTTGAGATTAAAGCCGTTTTGCAAAAAGACAAAACACTCTATAAAATTGAAGATTTTAACGAAACGGGTTTTGTGTTTGCACCTTTTGATATTAGAAAAGATGCCATTTTATTACCTTACAGTAAATCGAGAATGCTCTTGACCACCGAAGACTTAAGTATCAATGAATATGAACCAATGTCTTTTGAAACTGAAAACAATAAGCAACATCACTTGCATCTGGTAGAAAAAGGAGTGGAGTCAATTAATAAAGGAGATCTTGAAAAAGTAGTGCTTTCGAGGAAAGAAGTTTTAGAGTTAAAGTCTCCTTTAGATATTTTAAAAGTGTTTAAAACCTTATTAAACAGTTATAATTCGGCGTTTGTCTATTGTTGGTATCACCCAAAAGTAGGGCTGTGGCTAGGTGCAACACCAGAAACCTTATTGAGCATCGAGAGTAACAGATTTTCTACTATGGCTTTAGCAGGCACACAGGATTATGTTGGTACACTAGATGTAAGTTGGAATACTAAAGAAATTGAAGAACAAAAATTGGTTTCTGACTTTGTTGAAAAGGCTTTGCAAGAACATATTAAAGATATCGAATTATCTGAAGTACAAACCGTTAAAGCAGGGAGACTCTTGCATTTAAAAACAGATATCACTGGAGAGTTGATGGATCACTCAAAAAGTATTCAAAAACTTATTTTAAAATTGCATCCAACTCCAGCAGTTTGTGGTTTGCCTAAAATTGATGCAATGCAGTTTATTTTAGATAATGAGCATTATAACCGTGAGTTTTATTCTGGATTTTTAGGAGAACTAAATAAGGAAACAAAAGTGCAGCCAAGAAGTGGACGTAGAAATATTGAGAATACTGCCTATGCATTTAATAAGCGCTCAACCAATTTGTTTGTTAATCTTAGATGCATGCAATTACAGGATTCTAAAGCTATTTTATATGTTGGAGGTGGAATTACTAAAGACTCCATTCCAGAAAATGAATGGCTTGAAACTGTTAATAAAACCAATACGATTAAAAGCGTTATAGTTTCATAAAATGAAGTATAATAAATAACTTTGTGTATTCAATGAAACTACCAAAAATTCCTTTAGCACAAACCATTATTCAGCTTTGTAAAGCTAAAAAGGTGAAGCATATCGTTATTTCTCCGGGTAGCCGAAATGCGCCATTAACTATTGGTTTTTCTAATCATGGGTATTTTTCTTGTTATAGTATCGTTGACGAGCGTTGTGCTGCTTTTTTTGCATTGGGTATTGCGCAGCAATTACAAGAACCTGTTGCAATAGTTTGTACATCAGGAAGCGCGATGTTAAACTATTATCCAGCAATAGCTGAAGCGTATTACAGTGACATTCCTTTGGTAGTCATTTCGGCAGATAGACCAAGCCATTTAGTCGGTATTGGTGATGGGCAAACTATTAATCAAAAAGGTGTTTATCAAAATCATATTTTGTATGAAGCAAATCTTAAAGAAGATATTATTATAGATAATAATAGTCCAATAAATAAGCCAACTATTATTAAAAGCCTCGAAAATAAAGTAGAACGATTTCTAGAACTTCAAAAAGACATAGCTGAATTTAACGTTAACGAAATTAATAGAGCAATTAATTCAGCCATTTTAAGTAGAGGACCAGTACACATTAATGCACCCTTTAATGAGCCCTTATATGATATGGTTAATGAGTTTTCCGTAACTGTTAAGCCTACTCAACCAAGTTTTGTTAGTTATAAAGAAGATTTATCTTCTTATGCTCAATCATGGAATAAAGCATCAAAAAAAATGATACTCGTAGGTGTTAATGCGCCAAACTCTATTGACAAAAAAATTTTAGAGTTTTTAGCCAATGATGACAGCATTATTGTATTTACTGAAACAACCTCAAATTTACATCACGATGAATTTTTCCCAAGTATTGATAAGATAATTGCACCGCTTAGGGATGTTGATTTTGAAAAATTACAGCCAGAAATATTATTAACTTTTGGAGGCTTAATAGTGTCAAAAAAAGTAAAAGCTTTTCTCAGAAAACACAAGCCAAAGCAACATTGGCATATAGACGAAACAACTGCTAACGATACATTTTTTAGTTTAAGCAACCATTTTAAATGCTCTGTAAATCAGTTTTTTAATCAGTTTTTATTTGATATAAAGCATATAGAAAGTGCATACAAACCTTATTGGAATAAAGTAAAAGCGCATAGACAAGTAGAGCATGAAAAATACCTTGAAAGTTGTGAGTATTCCGATTTAAAAGTTTTCGAAAAAGTGTTGCAATCGCTTCCAAATAACGCAATTGTACACTCAGGAAATAGTTCAGCTATTAGATATATGCAGCTTTTTAATATTAATAATAAGAATTTACAAGTCTATTGTAATAGAGGAACTAGTGGGATAGACGGGAGTACATCAACAGCAATTGGTACAGCTGTAGCTTCTAAAAAACAAACTATTTTAATTACGGGAGATTTAAGTTTCTTTTATGATAGCAATGCCTTGTGGAATAATTATATTCCAAACAATTTCAGAATTATACTTATTAATAATGGAGGAGGAGGTATCTTTAGAATCCTTCCAGGGCATAAAAACACCAATAATTTTGACACGTATTTTGAAACCAAGCACAATTTGACGGCAAAAAAATTGTGTGCGATGTATAATATTGTATATCAAGAGGCCAATAGTATGATAAATCTTAAAAATAAGCTCCAAGATTTTTATGATGTTGATAAAACTCCCAAGTTGCTTGAAATCTTTACTCCTAGGGAGAATAACGATCAAGTTTTATTGAATTATTTTAAAGCATTAGTTTAAATCTTCAGTGACTTTTTTTTGTATTTTAGTGTCATATTGGTAGTTAGTAAAATTAATTTTTAAAAAAATGTAATTATGAGTAAAAGAGACGAACTTATTACAAAGTACGCAGCAGATTTAAAAGACAAATGTGGTATGAAACCTGACATGGATTTATTAACCAAAGTAACTATTGGTTGTGGACCGTCTATTTACAATGCTGATGCTGCAACGGTATCTGGGTCAGATACATCAGAATTAGCAACAGTAAAAAACAACTTCTTAATTAAAAAATTAGGCTTGAAGGATAGTGCAGATTTAGATAAAGCTATAGATAAAGTTATGGACACTTATGGACGTTCAAACAGAAACAAATATAGAGCTGTAGTTTACTATATGTTAACAAAACATTTCGGTAAAGAATCTGCTTATTAATAAAAAATATAAGCTTATAAAATATGAGCTTAACCATTATTTAAAGCGTCACAATTAGTTGTGGCGCTTTTTTATTTCTGATATTAATATCCTTACATTTGTACTATGATAAACATTGGAGAATATAACACATTAACAATACTTAGAGAAAAGGAACCAGGACTGTTTTTAAGCGATGAAGAAGGTGATGAGGTACTCTTACCAAACAGATATGTTCCTAAGGAGTTTAAAATTTGGGATAAGCTCGAAGTTTTTGTGTATTTAGATAATGATGAGCGATTGGTAGCTGTTACTGACAGACCATATATTACAAAAGGTGACTTTGCGCTGTTGCGTTGTAATGATGTCACTAGTCATGGTGCTTTTTTGGATTGGGGTATGGTAAAAGAGCTGTTTTGTCCATTCAAAGAGCAAGCATTTAAAATGAAAAAAGGTGGTTGGTATTTGGTACATTGCTATTTAGACGAAGAAACTAATAGATTGGTAGCTTCAAGTAAAACCAATCATTTTTTAGATAATAAAGAGTTAACTGTTAGCCAATTTGAAGAAGTGGATCTTATTGTGTCACATCCTTCAGAAATTGGTATGAATGTAATCGTTAATAAAAAACATCTCGGTTTAATATTTAATGACGATATTTTTAGAGATTTGAGTGTTGGTGATAGACTAAAAGGCATCGTTAAAAAAATACGTCCTGATAACAAGTTGGATATTGCATTAGGACAAATAGGTTATAGAAATATAGAGCCAAACGCAGAAGCAATTTTAAATGAATTAGAAGACAATAGTGGCTTTTTAAACTTAACCGATAAATCGTCACCTGAAGACATTAAAGAAGTACTTCAAATGAGTAAAAAAAGCTTTAAGAAAGCAGTTGGAACGCTATATAAGCAACGTCTAATTACTATTGAAGAAGATGGAATTAGATTAGTTGAGGGTTAATTAACTGCTTTTTTTTTATCTCCTTTTTAACCCAAATAATAGCAGAATCCATATTATTAAAAAACTTACCTTTAAAATTCAAAAGGCGCTTTTCTAGTTCAAAATTTTTAACAGAAAGATCAGTATATGCCACGACTGCATTAGCAACTATAGAATTGAATTTATCTGAAATAGGAATTAATTCAAACAAATTTACTGAATAAGGGTATAACCTATGGCTAACAATTCCAAAAGGCTTATTAGAACCAAAATTATCAGAACACAAATCGAAAATTTTTAAAAATTCTTTTTTGCCAACAATCATGCCTTCAAAAATTTCTGTTATAAGAAAGTTTTCGAAGAAATATAGGTTACCAAATTTTGTTTTAATAGTAGAAATAGCACTACTAGCCAAAGGAGTTTCTTTGATAGTCATTAAGAGGGATTTAATAAGTTACATAAAGTTAAGAAAAAAAAGATGGCTTATTCCATAAACCTATTTTAATATGTATTTTTACACTATATAATTACAAGAAATGAATACAATAAATTGGAAGGTAGTAAAAGAATATGAAGATATTACCTATAAAAAATCTAATGGTGTAGCTAGAATTGCCTTTAACAGACCAAATGTTCGTAATGCTTTTCGTCCAAAAACGACAAGCGAATTATATGATGCCTTTTATGATGCTAATGAAGACACATCTATTGGTGTTGTACTTTTAAGTGCTGAAGGTCCTTCATCAAAAGATGGAGTTTATTCGTTCTGTAGTGGAGGCGATCAAAAAGCACGTGGTCATCAAGGATATGTTGGTGAAGATGGCTACCATCGTTTAAATATATTGGAAGTACAACGTTTAATTCGTTTTATGCCTAAAGCAGTTATTGCTGTAGTTCCAGGTTGGGCAGTAGGAGGTGGACATAGTTTACATGTTGTTTGTGATTTGACATTGGCAAGTAAGGAGCATGCAATTTTTAAGCAAACAGATGCAGATGTTACAAGCTTCGATGGAGGTTACGGTAGTGCCTATTTAGCAAAAATGGTTGGACAGAAAAAAGCGCGTGAAATCTTTTTCTTAGGGAGAAATTATTCTGCTCAAGAAGCCTTTGATATGGGAATGGTAAATGCAGTAATTCCTCATGAAGAATTAGAAAACACAGCGTATAAATGGGCTCAAGAAATTTTGGAAAAATCCCCTACATCTATAAAAATGCTAAAGTTTGCTATGAATCTTACCGATGACGGAATGGTTGGTCAACAAGTATTTGCTGGCGAAGCGACACGATTAGCTTACATGACAGATGAAGCTAAAGAAGGTCGTGATGCATTCTTAGAAAAACGTAAACCAAACTTTAATAAAAAATGGATTCCATAAATCTAGATGTTAATGGAGAAAATTAAACCTTGGATTTCAGCGTTTAGACTACGCACCTTACCACTTTCGGTTTCTGGAATTATTATTGGAAGCTGTCTAGCATATTATAATGGAACTTTTAATACTGCAATTTTTATTCTAGCCATATTGGCAACTATTAGTTTGCAAATACTTTCCAATTTAGCTAACGATTATGGCGATGGTGTCAAAGGGACAGATAATGATGAACGTATTGGTCCTGAACGAGCCTTACAGAGCGGAAAAATCACTCCTGATGAAATGTTTTCGGCGATTAGAGTAAATATTCTTATAGTGATATTATTTGTCTTTTTGTTGATTTATACGTCGTTTGGGTCACAATATTTTCTGTATGCTATGTTGTTTTTTGCTTTAGGTGTCATAAGTATTTTTGCAGCTCTTAAGTACACTATTGGTGAATCTGCTTATGGCTATCGTGCTTTAGGTGATATTATGGTGTTTTTGTTTTTTGGGCTTTTAAGTGTGATTGGCACATATTTTTTATATGAAAAGCAGCTAGACCATGTGTTATTTCTACCTGCTTGCGCTATAGGTTTATTGAGCACAGGTGTTTTAAACCTAAACAATATGCGAGATATTGAGTCTGATACGTCTTCAAATAAAATTACTATAGCAGTAAAATTAGGATTAAAAAGAGCCAAAGTATACCATACTATTTTGGTATTTGGGGCCATTGCTTTGAGTCTGTTATTTGGTATTTTATATTACCGCTCAATTACTAATTTTATATTTGTAATAGCTTTTATTCCTTTAATCATACATCTAATTGCTGTATTAAAAGCAAAAGAACCTAAGTTGCTAGACCCTCAATTAAAGGTATTGGCATTATCTACATTTTTGTTAGCAATCTTGTTAGGAATTGGTCAAATACTTCATATTCTTTAAGTAGATTTTTTGTATTTTCATTTTTAGTATAATAGAAAAAAATCCTTTATGAAAATCACATTTTTAGGTCACGCAAGTCTTCAAATTAATATTGGAGATATCACTATTTTAGTAGATCCATTTATTTCTGGAAACCCAAAAGCAGCTAACATTAATGTTGACGAATTAAAAGCCGATTATATTTTGCTAACTCATGCACATCAAGATCATATTCTAGATGTGGAAGCAATTGCAAAGCGTACTGAAGCGGTTATTGTTTCCAATTATGAAATTGTCACACATTATCAAAACAAAGGATTGGAAGGTCACCCAATGAATCATGGTGGTAATTGGGATTTTGAATTCGGTAAACTTAAATACGTAAATGCCATTCATACTTCGTCTTTTCCAGATGGAAGTTATGGTGGGCAACCAGGAGGTTTTGTGATAGAAGGCGAGCATAAAAATTTATATATTGCTGGTGATACAGCGTTGACTTATGATATGAAATTAATTCCGCTGCAAACAAAATTAGACCTTGCTATCTTGCCTATAGGAGATAATTTTACCATGGGAATAGATGATGCGCTTATTGCTGCAGATTTTGTAGAATGTGATAAAATTTTGGGTTATCATTTTGATACGTTTGGTTATATAGAAATTGACCATGAAAACGCTAAGCGTAAATTTTTTAAAAACGACAAGGACTTAATGCTTCTTGAAATAGGTGAGTCTTTAGAGTTATAAATGAAAGCATCCTACAAAAAGTATATATTAGATTTTAAACAACCTAGTGGTACCTCTCGCGGTGTATTAACTCAAAAAGAAACTTGGTTTATTGTTTTGAAAAAAGATAGTAAAACTGGAATTGGCGAATGTGGTATTTTTAGAGGCTTAAGTGTTGACGATACTCCTAATTATGAAGAGATACTAAAATGGACCTGCCTAAACATTCATCTAGGTTTAAATGTTTTATTAGATGAACTAGTCGAATTCCCTTCCATTCAGTTTGGATTGGAAGTAGCTTTCCGTTCCTTAGAAAATGATGATGAATTCACCTTATTTCCATCAACTTTTACTAGAGGAGAAGATGCTATACCTATTAATGGCTTAGTTTGGATGGGAGACAAGGCTTTTATGAGTCAACAAATTAAAGACAAGATTCAAAAGGGCTTTAAATGCATCAAGTTAAAAATTGGAGCTATAGATTTTAAAACAGAATTTGAATTATTAAAATCTATCAGAAAAGAATTTAACGTTAACGATATTGAACTTCGAGTTGATGCTAATGGTGCTTTTTTGCCAGAAACAGCTTTAGACAAGCTAAAACAATTATCAGAATTAGAATTACACTCCATCGAACAGCCAATTAAACAAGGGCAATTTGTAGAAATGGCTAGACTCTGTGAAAATACACCTTTGCCAATAGCTTTAGACGAAGAATTGATTGGTGTGTTTTCTATAACAAAGAAGCAGGAATTATTGCAAACTATAAATCCGCAGTACATTATTTTAAAACCAAGTTTGGTTGGAGGTTATAAAGGCAGTGAAGAATGGATGGCACTTGCAAAAGAACAACATATTGGTTGGTGGATTACAAGCGCTTTAGAAAGCAATATTGGCTTAAACGCCATTGCGCAATGGACTTATAGTTTAAACACTAAGATGTACCAAGGCTTAGGTACAGGAGGTTTGTTTACTAATAATTTTGATTCGCCATTAATGGTAAAAAATGGTACATTGCAATACGAACAAAATAGACATTGGAACGTAAACCTATAAAGTATGTATATATCACAAGTTTTTAAAGTTGAACACGATTGGTGGCGTTATATTATTGGTGTAATGGGTGCTATTGTTGGTGTTGGTGTTTTTTCGATGCCACATTTAATAGCGTTAATGATGAAGGTTTTTGATGGTACCGCTGATCAAGCAAAGTTTGAGGATATGAATTATCTTTTAAGTTTGTTTGAGCCTAATCTAAACTTAGTATTTATATTACTACCTTTTGTTGGCGGACTTATTTGTTTGCTATTAGTTGTTAAATTTTTACATAAACAGTCTTTTAAAATGTTTACCACGTCTAGAGAAAAAATAGACTGGAAGCGTTTTTGGTTTGCTTTCTTGTTTTGGGGAATCATCTCATCAGGAATGATACTTCTTGATTATTTTTTAAGTCCAGAAGGCTACGAACTTAACTTTAATCTAGGCAAATTTTTAGTGTTGTGTATCATTGCTATTTTATTGGTGCCTTTACAAACAAGCTTTGAGGAATACCTGTTTAGAGGCTATTTGATGCAAGGTATTGGTGCTTTAGTAAAAAATAAATGGGTTCCATTGTTATTTACTTCTGTGGTATTTGGTTTACTTCATGTTGCTAATCCCGAAATTGAAAAACTTGGATATATCTTGTTAGTGTATTATATAGGTACAGGTCTGTTTTTGGGGATAATGACACTTATGGACGAAGGCTTAGAGCTAGCTTTGGGTTTTCATGCAGCCAATAATTTGTTTACTGCATTATTGGTCACGGCAGACTGGACAGCGTTTCAAACAAACTCTGTTTTTAAAGATATCTCCGATCCAACAGAAGCAGGGTTTATTGATGTATTTGCGCCTGTATTTATTTTGTTTCCAATTCTACTCTTAATTTTTGCTAAGGTCTATAAATGGAACAATTGGAAAGAAAAATTATTTGGACCAGTAGTTGAGCCTTCAAAGGATGATTATAAGGTTTTTGGAGAAGATATTTAATCTATTAAGTAGAATAGAAAAGCATATATTGAAACAGCAATTATTGATGCACAAACATATACAATAATAGTTCGCTTTGCTTTTTTACGAGCATCTTGACGTATTTGTCGTTTTATTTTCGCCAATTCGAGACTACTTACTTCTTTAAACTCAAGTTTAGTTATCCCAGATTTATTAATTATTAAATCCTTTGCATTTTTAAACTTCCGTTTATCAATAAGTGATCTATTGTACTTTAGTAAGGAATATCGTCATAAGGATTCACTCTAAATATTTTCATTCTCTCTATTGCCAGTTTCCAATTTGGGTGGTTGAGATGGTGCCCTTCTGAAAAAAGAATTAAGGTTCGTTTGTTTTTTATCTATCCACAAATAACAAAATATCTTCTTCTTATAACGAAAACAAGGCATGCCATATTTGGTGGTTTCGTTTATGTTTACATCTTGATTTAAAATGATATCAAGTAACACCAAAAAACAAATCTTGTTTGGTTTTCCTTATTTAAATAGAAATTTTCCTTTTGATGCATATTGCTAATTATCTAAAGCAATCTGTAATCCTTCGATGAGTTGGTCAATCTCCTCGAGACTTGTATAATGCAGAAATGAGATTCTAATAACCCCAGGTTGTGTGGGAATATCCATATCCATTAAAGGTCTCACTGCATAAAAATTTCCTATTCCCAACATTAATTTATGCTTTGTTAAAGCAGCATATACTTTTTTAATGTTTTTATTAATTGGAATAATAGATATAATTGGAGCTCTATTTTTAGCGGTTTCAGGGCCTATTATTCGAATATCATCACGAGCCCTCAAAAAGGTTAATAATTGTTCCATTAATAGTGTTTCATGCTCTAAAAACAATCTGTTTATAGCTTTACGTCTTTCTGAAGGTTTTGCTTCTACATAAAAATGGTGATTGTAAATCGCGTCAAAATAATCCAAAACCCCACTCGCTGCTGCAATTTGCGCATGATCTGGTCCAGCAGGAGTGAGCATACTTCTGGTAATACCTTCTTTGAAAAAATGTGACTGGTTTTCCATGTTACCTATCAAATCTTTATCTACATACATCAATCCTAAATGTGATCCAAAGGTTTTGTATAACGAAAACAAATAAATATCGGCATCTAAATCTTTCAAATCAGGAAAACCATGAGGTGCATAACCAACACCATCTACCACAGTTACAGCTCCATATTTACGTGCTAAGGCGCTAATTTGTTTTACTGGGTTTACATGACCAATCACATTGGAACAATGCGGATAAGCAATCATTTTTGTTTTATTAGTAAGCAAGCGCTCCAAATACTCCAACTCTAATAACCCAGTTTTTGGATTTACGTGCCATTCAAAAATTGTTATGTCTTGTTTCTCTAAACGTCTCCATGCACCAGCATTTGCCTCATGGTCTTGACAAGACACAATAATATTGTCGCCTTCTTTCCATAGTGGTTGCATAGCATTAGCTAATACATATATGTTTTGTGTTGTTGAAGGTCCAAAATGAACTTCAGTTTCATCAACGTTTAAATAGTCCGCCATTCGTTTATAAGATGTATCCATTAATTTTCCAGCAAGTGTAGACGCAGGATATGGGTAACACACCTGAACCTTGTTTTTCATGTAGAAGTCGGTCAATTTATTAATGACTTGTTTGCAAGGGTAGGAGCCACCAGCGTTTTCAAAAAACGCCCAACCTTCTAGGGTTGGTTCACTAAAAGCTGGAAATTGGGATCGAATGAATTTTAAATCGAGAGTCATAAAATGTTATGTTAGTCGTATTGGTTAAGAGCTAAGATAATAAAGTGAAAGGGATTTTATTTGAAGAAATATCAAGATACTTCTGCTAATATTTGAATTTATTAGAAAATTCTATTACCTAGTTTCAAAAACTAAAATAAAAACCTTAAACATTGTTAATAGCTATTGACAGTAATGACTTTAAAGAAACAGTTGATAGAAAAGAAGTGGGTTTCTTTTTCATAAAAAACAAGCATAGTGTTGAAGCTTCTTTTACTAATTACGTACAATGTTTAATTTCGTTGTATGTGCCAGACAGGGATTGAAACATGAAAGACATTGTTCACGGTTTTTTAAATTTGAGAGATTATATCAATTCTAAAGAACCGTATTTTGTAACCACTATTGGGAGATATGTTAATAGAATAGCAAAAGGAAAATTTCAAATCGATGGAGAAGACTTTAAATTAGCTATAAACAATGACGAAAATCATTTGCTTGGTGGTCTAAAAGAGTCTCATAATATTGTTTGGACTGCGCATAAAATTAGTGTTAATGAAATTGAATTTACTAGAACATCGCCTGATATGGAGTAGGGTTATCCAGGTAATTTATAAGTTAAAGTAAATTATGCATTGACCGATGATAATGAATTAAAAATCAATTACTTTGATGATTCAAATAAGAAAATATTTATTAGCCTGACCCATCATCCTTTCTTCAATTTAAAAGGTGAGGGAGAGGGTAATATTAATGATCATGTGTTAATAATTAATGCAAATCATTGTATACCAATTAACGCTGGATTGATACCAACAGGCAACATTGTAGAAGTTGCAAACGGTTGTTAATCCTATTTTTCTAAACCAAACCGTTTAAACTCGTTTTTCATATGGGTGCATTAAAATAGGAAAAAGCATAAGTCAAAAAGGATAAACTTGATATTAAAGTGCATATTGTAATTAAAACAATGCTTGTTTATTAAAATGATGAATATGCTATAAAACTACTTAGAACCAGAAGTATTAGCGATGGCAAATGTTTAATAAATGGATTACTTATTTTGAAATGAAAATATTGAGCACCTATCATTAATAGACCCATAAGAATAGATGGAATAAGAACTAATGAGGGATGCCAAATACCTACAACAAGCAATGTCGCTAAAGATATTTTTGTTGCTCCTACAATATTTCGCGTTAAATCACTTAGTCCAAATTGTTCGAATTCTTTTAAGACATTATGAAACCTAAAAGTCCAAACATATACAACAGATATTGCAACAATAATTTGTGATAAATTTATTAAATTTTCCATTTTAGTTTATTTAGTTTTCCCTACTCATATGGCTTTTCGGAATTCGCCCCATTTTTAAATAGGGTTCTGGTCTCCCTTTTTAGTTGCTTATATAATTACAGCTAACGTTTATGTATAAAGATAGTTGTGGGTTTAAGCAACTAAGATAGTAAAAGGGAACTAACCTAAGGAAAATTCGGAGATTTTTCCGATTGAAGCATAAACACTCCTGCAATTAATTTTATACGGTGTTGGCCACAGTTATTATTTCTTTGCATATTTTAGAAGTGTTCGGTATATGTCTCTCACATCTGTTGTATCATTTTCTGTATCAGATGTATTTACAAATACAATAATACCGATTCCATTTTCCTTTAAAAAATATGCGTGTGAAAGTAAGCCTAGATCGCTTCCGCTATGGCCAATTTTTTCAGAATCCACTGTCTAAAAAACACCTTTTCTAAAATCAGAAGAAACAGGATCTTTCATCATTTCTTTATAACTCTCAGTAGTTAATAAATTATCTTCACGTTCATACCCTCGAATCATTGTGCTTAAAAATTTACCATAATCGATTACGTTTGACATCAAATTACCATCAGGATAAGTTATTAAATCACCATCTGGCATTGGATACCCATACCAATATAAGGTTGAATTGTTTTTGAGGTCATAATTTTTCCCTCGCCAGCCTGTATTACTCATCTGCAACGGAATTAATATGTGTTTTTTTATAAATTCAGCATAATTTTCACCTGTTGTTTGTTCAATGATGTAGGCTGTAATATTTGCTCCCATATTACTGTACTTATAGGAGCTTCCAGGGTTATTTCTAGAGAAATGTTGTTCTCTGTTATACCAGATTTGATCTTCTACATATTGTTTTTTAATAAATTCGCCTAGCGGCATCATTTCATTTTCATTGAATAAATTAACCCACGTTTTTACTTCTGTCTTTAATTCATTATCGGTAAAATTGTTATAAAAGGGGGGTATTTTATTTTTAAATATATACGTTTTTCCATAAGTAGTATCGCCATCAAGAATACTTGAGGTATGGTTAGCGAGTTGCCGTATGGTGATGTTTACATTTGGAAAATTGGGATTATTTATCTTAAAGGGTAAATAATCATTAATAGGGTCATTCAAACGTAATTTTCCCATTTCTTGTGCTTTCATTAAAGCAACAGCAAGTAATGTTTTAGAAATAGAAGCAATGGGTTGTACTGTATGGATAGTGTATGGTGTTTTGGTTTCTTTATCTGCATATCCAAAACCTTTTGCATATACAATACTATCTTTATTCACAATAGCCACACCAAAGCCAACAAGATTACTGCTCCTCCTTAATTTAGATAACTCAATAGTAATTGAATCATTAATACTTTGTGCTTTTATTGTTGTGTTTATGACTAGTATTAAGACTAGCATAATTATTTTTTTCATAAATAGTCTATTTTGTTTAAATGAAGACGAGTAGAAGATTCTTTTGTTACGCCATTCTTTAATTGTGGCTAACGGTATTGTGTATGATTTTTGCGGAGTCAGACGTAGTCAGATCCAGTTGCAAATTATATTTCAATAAAAGTAAGATTTTTTCTTCTGCATAATCAACTTAGCATCAAATATACAGGTTGTTAGGCACTGCCTTTTAATACATTTTTTATGCACCATCAATTGTGCCTTTATCATTCTGATCGTTTTAGATATTAGTAGAAATTCTGATGGCTGTTTATGTTTATTTTTATGTAAAAATAATTAATAGCAATCAATTTAATGGTTTTGAAGGCCTCAGATAAATCAGAGCAAATAGCAATACTACCTGCAATACAAGCACAAATAATTTCGGATTTATTTCTTGGAAGTTGATGAAAAGTGCAGCGTGATTTGCGAGATACATCCACAGCAAAATGAATCCCCACTTCCTGCGAACTATTGCGCCAATGGCTCCTGTTGTAAGCAATATGCCCATTACCAAAATATAAGTAAAATATCCTGTTAGAGTGAAAGGAATTATCTGTTTATCAGCACGAATATCAATAAATTGTTTTACTTTCAAGGTTGCGTCAGCTAGATCAGAAGAGCTCACAATTTCAAATGTTTGAGCAAGCAATGCTCCTCCAACACCAATTCGAATAATGCCGTACCCAAGTAATAGTATCGCTATCAATAGCCCTATTTTATTTTTCATATTTGATTTCATATTCAATTTAGTGTTTTCTTTAAGACGATTGTTCCATGATAATGTTTCAATTTCTCTAAAAGTTGTTGTGTTTTAGTGAAGTACAGGTGTTAGGGTTGTGCCTAACCTTTGATTAAGCACCAAACTACGCATTATTTTTTACAGTGTTGTACAGCGTTTTTAATTTAATGTCTTTGCTGCCAATTCGGCTATTTCTCTGGTAATTTTTGTTGGTGAATTACAATCGCAGTTGTTCAGTCCAACAACATAAATATCAAAATCAGGAAGATATACACCCATAGATTTGAATCCGAAAAAGTGTCCACCATGTTCTCTGGTAGGTACTCCATTTATTTCTTTAATATGCCATCCATAGCCATAGTTAATATGCTCTCCGTTATTCAATGTATAATTCGTAAATGCTTTTTCAGTTGTTTCTTTGCTAATTAGAAGGTTATTATTTATAGCTTCTTGCCAAGTAAACATATCATTGACGTTAGACATCAATGCACCAGTAGAATAAGCAAAAGAAAAACTAACTTGTCTCCGATTAACATAACCATTTTTATAATGGTAACCTGAAGCTCTGTTTTTAATAACTTCTCTATGACTTCCATATTGTGAAGATGTCATTCCTAGTTTTTTAAAAATTTGTTCTTTAACAAAATCACCATATGGCTGTCCAGTTACTTTTTCAATGATATAACCTAATATCACATATCCAGAATTATTATACTTGCTTTTTTCACCGGGAGTAAAATCGATAGGTTCATTTTTAAAAAAGTTTATTAATTCTAAAGGCGTTAAATCTTGTTTTGAAATTCCATTTAGTCCTTTAACTCTAGTAAAATCTTTAATCCCCGATGTGTGTGTTAACAAATGGTGTATGGTAATTTTATTTCCATTTGTAGGATAATCAGGAATAAACTTTGTTATTTCGTCATCCAAATTCAGTTTTCCTTTTTCAACAAGCATTAAAATTGATATTGCTGTAAACTGTTTTGTCATAGACGCTATTTCGAAGACGTTTTCCGTATGCATTGTAAGATTTAATTCTAGATTTGAAAGGCCAAATGCTTTTTTATAAATGATGTTTCCATTTTTAGAAATCAAGAAGGTTGCTCCAGGAGCATTTGTTTGGTATTTTTCCTGTAATAAACTATCAATCTTGGATTCGAAATTTTGTGAGTAGATTGCATATTGTGCATTAAGAGATAATACAGTAATTGCGATTAATAGAGACTTTAAATAATTTGCTTTTTGCATTATTAATTTTTTCTAAATGTTATTTGCTCGTTGGACGTCAAATCTTACAGTTAGGTTACAAAATATGCAAAGATGTCTTTAATGGGTATAGTCTCTTAAATGTGTTACAACGGCAGGGCTACGCGCAGTGAGACCTTGGATTTATAATTGTTGTAACTGCAAGTTACATAAAATTGTAAATACAAGTAGTGTCGTTCCAAATTGCGTTTAGCCAATGATATGTTGAGTTCTTATTGATGGTTGTTAATCAAGGCTGAAAAGCGTCGTAAATGGGAGGTTGTATATCAATTTGGTGTAGCCCTGCGATGATGTACATATCTCAAGTTGTGGGAATTGGAGCGTAGCGACAATGTAGCAACTTGAGTTCATCTTTTGGTGAATTTTACATCATCGTATCCATATAAGAGTAGTAGCGAGCTTTAAACTACTGCTTTTCCTAAAAGAAAACACTTATTTTCATCCAAAAGCGCATAGGTTAGAACCTAAATAGCTATTGCTTATACACCTTGTTGTGCACTGGCTTTTTCCCTCTCATATTGTTATTCCAAGTTGGCAATAACATACGCTTTTGGAATTTTAGATATATGTATTTGCTTGAGTAGATTAAAATTTTCTTTTCTACAAAACTGATATTGGTTAAAATTATTCACGATAGTTTTTTGCTGGTTTAGATAAGTTTTACGCCGTTTCAGCACTATAACACTTGGCTTAAAGGGCTTAATTCGTGAGTTTTACACAAAAATTAAATATACACCGTGAAACAACATTCATTTTTAAAATCATCAGTCATGAAAAATTTTTATACCAAAACAGTAATTTTATCAATCGGATTTTTTGTAACAATCTTTTCTTCACACCTTTTCGCCCAAAAGACTATAAATAATATTCCAGTATTAGATTCGTTAGAAATAGCGAAATCTGTATATTATTTCAACATTACTGATGATTTACTAAAAGGAAATGGTGCTAACATATTAAAAGAGCATATTGCAAGCTCAAAGTTCTTTGTACTCGGGGAAAATCATTATTCAAATGAAATTTCAAAACTAACCAAAAGTCTGGTCCCTATACTTAATGAATCAGGATATAAAGTGGTTGCTTTTGAAGTAGGTCCTCTAAGTGCAGAAAAACTTAAAGAACTGTCTCAGATTCCTGATGCTACCGAGGCAAGACTAAAAGCTTTTAATGGCAAGTACTTTAATTCCACTTGGGGGACGTCAGCAATTCCTTTTTTCAATGGCGTTTCCGATGCAGCATTTTTAAAAGCATTTGCTGAAACCAATATGGAAATTTGGGGAATTGATCAGGAACTTCTTTTTTCAGTGTTATTTTTAGGAGACGACCTGGTGCAATCAAAATCGAATGAGCCGAACTACGAAGACATTAAAGCTGCATGGACCAAAGCTAAAGCATTAGCAAAAGCTGAATTTGAAAAAATGCCAAGAAAGGTGCTGACTAAGATATTTACACATCCTGACTTTCAGCAATTTGAGAAGATGTTTGATTCGGATGATATATATGCTCAGGAGGTTCTCAAAAGATTGTATGAAACCAAGCATATTTATGAAAGTCATCATAAAATCCGAGTAGATTATATAAATTCAAATTTCCTGAGTAATTATCTGGCTTTTGAAGAGAAACATGAGGATGCGCGCTATTTCATTAAAATTGGGTCCATTCATGCCGCAACCAATGCACGTTCACGTGGTTATTATGATGTGGGAGCTTTAACACAGGAAATTGCAAACGCAGAGAATGCTAAAACTACCAATGTGATGATTCCCAGAGCGACTCATGAAGGCAATGATTATCGAGATGTGGGCACTTCTCTCATTAACTTTTATGAGAAAGACAGGTGGACTCTCATCGATCTAAAAAAATTACGTAATGATTTGAATTCAAATAAATTTCAGATCATTACGCATCCTGAATACCGTGAGTTAAGTAGAACAATCCAGGGTTTTGATCTGATTTTGATTCCCCCGGCCGACCATAAGCAGGTCCCAAATAGGTAGCAGCTTTAAAAAAGCACTATAAGCTATTACACAAAAATCCAAGCGAGTACTCCCCACCCTAAAAAGGGTATGGGTAGTCCCTCTTCGGTAAGTCAGGCTAGCTCAGAGATATCCTTTGTAGGATTAGAAAGAGTTAAAAAGTAAAAAGCAGTATATTGTAAGAACATTTTCAGGATATAACTTCCAACTATGAAAAAAGTAAGTAATATATTACGAGTAGTTATACCAATACTTATTGGTGTTACCATGTTCACCTTGTTCGTTCTGATAACGGGCTTACGTGAACGTTCAGGTTTTTCTTTGTTTGGGTTTCTATGGTTCGCCATAATGGCGAGTATATTTTGGGAAGGAAGTCGTCTTATTTCAAAAAAGATTGATCGTAAATTTTCTTCTAAAACATCGCTAGCAAAAAAATTAGTCTGGCAATTAATTGCGCTTATTTGTTTTGGGATAATTACATTCAATGCTTCCTACTTACTTATTCGACTTCATGAAATCTACATTCAAGGGAACACAGGAAATGGTTTTGATATAACTCAATTTGTATCGATGTCTGCCATAGCTACTTTTTTAGTATTGGCTATTGGGGGTTTGCAAATGAGCGTGTTTTACTTTTTACAATGGCAAAAATCACAAATCGAAGCAGAACGTTTACAAAAAGAACAAACAGAAGCACGCTTTCAAAATTTAAAACATCAAATAAGTCCACACTTTTTATTCAATAACCTGAATACCCTTAATTCCTTAATCCACGAGAGCGCAGAAGTTGCTAGTAAGTTTCTGGCTCTTTTTGCAGAAGTATATCGCTATTCACTGCAGCAACGAGATGAGGAAGTAGTTACTTTGGAAAGTGAGCTTGAAATGTTGGAATCCTATCTTTATCTCTTAAAAAAGCGATTTGAAAATGCCTTTACTGTTGAAATAGCTATCGATAAAACTACAAAACGCAGCTACATCCCACCGATGGCTTTGCAATTATTGGTAGAAAATGCGTTAAAACATAATATTGCAGAATCTTTTCAACCACTTACTATAGCTATAAGAACACAAGACCAAACGTTAATTGTAGAAAATAATTTACAAATAAGAAAAGAGAAGAAACCTTCTACTCAAATAGGATTATCCAATCTAACAGAGCGTTATCGCTTACTGGGACAGCCACTACCTGAAATTAAAAAAACAGCCGAGTGTTTTAGCGTTACTTTACCACTTTTAACCATAGGAGAATATGAACTTGTTCATCATTGAAGACGAAGCAGCAGCCACAAGACAATTAAAACGCTTGTGTGAGAAGTACCTGCCGGAATTTGAAATAGCAGGTGCGGTAAAAAGCGTTAAAGAATCCATAAATTGGCTTTCAGTTAATCCGACACCTGAAGTCATTTTTATGGATGTTGAACTCACTGATGGGCAAAGCTTTGACATCTTGAAGGAAGTTGACATCAAGTCATTTGTAATTTTTACAACAGCATATGATCAATTTGCCATCAAGGCTTTTGATTTAAATAGTCTCGCGTATCTATTGAAACCCATTAATGAAGATCATTTTAAAAAAGCCATTAAGAAATTACGCGAACAATTGTCAACTTCAGTCGTCCCTACTAACTGGCAAGCCTTATTGAGTGCATTACCTCAGCCTACAGTAAACGATTACAAAGAGCGGTTTCTAGTAAAACATGGCTCTAAACTTATTAGCCTCTCTGAAAGCCAGATAGCCTATTTTCATCGAGAAGATAATGTGGTGATAGTTTATACCAAAGACGGCAGCAAATTCAGCATGTCCCATTCTCTGGATGAGTTAGAACAATTACTGGACCCTAAATATTTTTTTAGGATTAACCGATCGTTTCTGGCGCGAATTAATGCCATTTCACATATTCATGATTATTTTAATTCTAAGCTGAAATTAACTTTGTCTCCATCAGCAGCCACAGATGTTATTGTGAGTAAAGAAAAATCTTCTGTTTTTAAGAAGTGGTTAGATGGAACTATATTTTAATTCGATGATTCAATGGTTTCCCAAACATTAACGTTTATAAAGTGTTAAATCGCGATGAAATAAATTGAAGAAGACCATTAACTATGATTTTTGGACTGTTGCAGCCTGTATAATTTTTTGTCCATTTGTTTTCCATTTTTATAGTGTACATGCAAATGAGTATCTTGATTTTTGTCAATAGGCATCTTAATTTTTAAATGCTTAAAAAAAACAGCTTTTTAAGCTTGTGCATAACGTGTTTGTGTATTATTTCGTTGCGTGTTTCAGCAACTAATTTAGCAAATACAAACCGAATAGAAAATCCGCGAGGATTTTCGTAAGTAGTCTATAACCAGCAATGAATTATGCACGTTGTTGTACTTTCGTTATTTTTAATTATTGTATTTCAATTAATCGATTGAGTACCTTTTCAGTTGCAGCCATTATTAATTCCCTATTTATATTTCCTTTATCATTCATCCACTTACGAGAGGTTATATAACTTTCCACGTTTCTGTATAAATCGTCGGGGTTTATTCTCGACCAGGCATTTTCTGTTAATGGCCCACTTAGCGCTTTATATTCTCCAATTGAATATTTTGACATCATTTCTCGAAATTGAAGATTATGGTTATTTATTTGTACCTTAATGATATCACTTCTTATTGTTTGAACAGTTTGTAAATCAATTAAATAATCATAGGTGGTATCATCATAATATTCAAGGGTTCCATTCGATTGTATGGCAAGCAAAGTTTTGTTATTTAGAGGCCTGAATGATTTAAAGTCTATAGGTAATTCATTTCTTGCTATTTTTATTAAAGAATCATTATTGACTCTAGGACTTGACAGTCTTTCAATTAAATTTTGAATTATTTTATTGTCATTTAAGGCAAAGTTAGTCTGTTCGTTTAGAATGATTTTGTCTTGTTTTAGGTCCTTAATTAGGGATTCTGTATAGCTAGTCAGTGTTAGCTTATTTTTTCGAGTCTCATTCCAGTTATTAATCTGTAACGCAATTAAAATTCCAATAACAACGAGTACAATTTCACCAATTGCATATTTAAAATACTTTCCTGTTTTTCCTTTTGAAAGTAATTCTTGTCTAATTTTTCTAAAGAATTTTATCATTGGTTAGCGGGTTGGTTATAATGAAGCACAACGGTCTTGTGTATGGTTAGTTGCATGTTTCAGCAACTAAATTAGCAAACAAATCACAGATAGAAAATTCCAGCGGAATTTTCGTTAAGTAGGCGAGTACTAGCAATGAATTATACACGGTGTTGTGCTTTCGTTATTTATTTAATTCTTGGTCAAGTGATTGAATAATTTTCACATTACTTATTCTTATCTCCTCTAGTTCTTTCTTATAGGAATTTGTATTAAATGACATACGCAAGGTGTAATCTTCAAATAAAGGATCGTTAAATAAGCCAACGAAATCTGATGGATGTTTACTTCCTTTATCATCATAAATTACAGATTTATACACTTCTTTCAATTGAATGTACCTATTAATTAATGAATAGGAATCACTTGCGTATTTAATTTGCCTTTCGGATTCTTCAAATGAGTCTTTAACCAAATCCTCCCAACTGAACAACAATTCTATTAATCGTTCACTATCAATTAAATGAATATCTCCTGACGATATTGCAGAGCGCAACGCTCCGTTGGTCGGATTGTAACTCCATTCATATCTTTTATCTAAAAATGTTTCTATAAAAACTTCATCATCTGTTATATAGTTAATGGAATCAATAAGAATCATTGTTTTCTTTAACGCACTCAACGTTTTTGTCTGGTAATAATAAACTGTATCTAATTGTGTTAAGTTAGCTTCAAACTCAGACTTTAACGCCAATAACACCTTTTGTTTTTGATTGGCGTTAGCCTTATCGTTTCTCCATTCATTCAATTGAATTGCAATCAAAATTCCGATAACAACAAGTATAATTTCGCCAAAAGCATATTTAAAATACTTTCCAGTTTTATTTTCCATAAGCAAATTTTGGCGAATTTTTCTAAAGAATTTTATCATTGGTTAGCGGTTGGTTATAATGAAGCACAACACGTAAATATGCCTGCATTTACGTTGTTATGATGTAATATAATAATTATTTCAGAACTATAGTTATTATATGTCATTATTAACTTCAACCCAATAACCATTTAGGTCTTGAAAGTAAACCTGTTTAATTCCGTCTTTTCGTATATAGTATTTGTTTGGTACATCCAACCAATCAGAATACGCAATTCTAAGTTTATTTAAATGTGCAATAAATGCATTGAAATTTGTTGTAGTAAAAGCAAAATGTACTGCTTTATTAAGTTTTATTTCGGCATCTGGACGAGGAATTAAGTGAAGCTGTTTGCCTTCACCAAGTGATAGCCATCTTGTTTTTGAGTTGGAGGCCGTATTTTCAATTTCTTTAAATTGAAACACTTTTTGGTAAAACTTTATAGACACATCGACATCTTTAACCGAAAGTGCTAAATGGTTGAATGAAAACGTACTCATTTATAAAACATTTAATAGGTTCAAATATCTTAATTTTTTTGATGTAATGAGCTTTGTAAAAATTAAAAAGAGGACAAAAGCCCTCTTTTATTAAGTTATATAATAAGTAATTACTCGGTAACTTCTTCCATCGTATGATATACATTTTGTACGTCATCATCTTCTTCAAGTTTTTCAAGCAGTTTTTCAACATCTGCAGCAGCTTCAGTACTTAACTGTTTCGTAACTTGTGGGATGCGTTCAAATCCAGAAGATAGGATTTCTATGCCTCGTTCTTCCAATGCGGCTTGTATGGCTCCAAAACTTTCAAAAGGGGCATAAATTAAAATACCATCGTCGTCCACAAATACTTCTTCGGCACCATAATCTATAAACTCCAATTCAATTTCTTCAGGGTCTAATCCTTCACTCGGAATCCTAAAATTACAGGTGTGGTCAAACATAAACACCACTGAACCCGAGGTGCCTAAACTACCATCACATTTATTAAAATAGCTTCTAACATTAGCCACAGTACGTGTATTGTTATCGGTTGCAGTTTCAACCAATACTGCAATACCATGAGGTGCATAACCTTCAAAAACTACTTCCTTGTAATCGCCTTGACTTTTATCGCTGGCACGTTTTATGGCACGTTCAACGTTATCTTTAGGCATGTTTACAGATTTGGCGTTTTGAATGACTGCACGAAGCCTAGAATTACTATCGGGATCGGGACCTCCTTCTTTAACGGCCATAACGATGTCTTTACCAATACGAGTAAAGGCTTTACTCATAGCGGACCATCGTTTCATTTTACGTGCTTTACGGAATTCAAAAGCTCTTCCCATAGTTTGTTAAGTTGTTTGTTGTTAAGTGTAAATGAGTATAAGTTGTTTAATCACAAAAATAAAAAAAGTAAGCAGAACTAAAAGTTCTTAAAACTGTAAACTCCTACTATATACTAAAAACTTATTAATCTTCAGGTTCTACAATGTTTTCAATAGCCTCGGCTAAATCAAAATCTTTTCTGGTAACACCATTGGCACTATGTGTAGATAAAGAAATGGTAAGCACATTATACACATTGCTCCAATTAGGGTGGTGGTTTAAGGCTTCACATTCAAAAGCAATCCTGCTCATGGCGCTAAAGCAATCTTTAAAATTTTCGAATTCAAATTCGGCATGAATAGCATCTTCGTAGTATTCCCATTCTGGGAAACGCAACATACGTTGTTCTATTTCGTCTGGAGTTAGTTTTGACATTTTTTTTTGTTTTAAAGTAACGAAATAAATTGCTTATACCTCTAATTCGACAAGAATTTCATTGCTATTAATTTGTAAATGTTTAGGTAGTTTGTTTTCCTTTGGGAGCACTGCTAAATAACGCTCGTCATTAGTCGTGTAAACGTGTTTATAAACTGGGTTGTAATCGCCCAAAGTGTTTATAATATCACCTATAAATTCATCATGATGCACTAAATCGTTGCTTCCTAAATGAAATATGCCATACTTGTTACGATTAATGATGTAATGAATTTGTTGAGATAATTTATTATCTGAAGTGACATTCATAACTAAGTTTGGAAACACTTCAATAGGTAGTTTTTCTTTCAATAAGAGTTTTATATCGTTTAATCGAGGAGAAAACGTTCCGAATACCATAGGCAACCTTAAAATAGCTACTTTCATTTTAGGAAGCCTGAGTAGCATATTTTCTATTTTTATTTTAAAATGACCATATACACTATGGCTAAGTGTTTTGTCATTCTCATAGCTTGGGTATTTGCTATAAGCATCAAATACATTTGCTGACGATAAGTAAATAAGTTTACATTTATTACTCACTAAGTATTCCGAAATATGATGATGTGCAATTACTTGTGCCGAAAAATCGCCACGTAAGGCAGAAATAATAATAGTAGGTTTAATGGCATTTAGGATGTCAAAAATATCATCTTCTTCAACATTATACTGAAAAAAATGCTGATTGTTTTCAAAAAAATTGTTGCTGTTATTGTAAGTCCCAAAGGTTCTAAAATAGCCACAAAGCTCTTTGTAAATAGCGTTACCGATAAACCCGCTTGCTCCTAAAATTAAGATTCTATGTTTAAAACTATCCTGCTTCATTTATCCACCTCCATTCTAGCTATCTAGCCTTTATAGAAAGGTAGTTTTACAACGGTTGCTGGAATAGCCTTTTTCCTAACTTGTATATGTATTTTACTACCAACATCCATAAATACCGTTGGCACATACCCTAAACCAATACCTATCCCTAAACTAGGACTCATAGTTCCTGAAGTTACGTCTCCAATTTTGTTTCCGTTACCATCTACAATATCGTAGCCTTGACGAGGAATACCACGTTCGTCTAATTGAAATGCAATAAGTTTTCTTTCTGGACCTCTACGTTTTTGGTCTTCTAAGGCTTCACTGTTTGTAAATTCTTTGGTGAATTTTGTAATCCAACCTAAACCAGCTTCAATAGGAGAGGTAGTGTCGTTTATGTCATTACCATACAAGCAATACCCCATTTCTAGCCTTAGAGTATCACGAGCAGCTAATCCAATAGGCTTGATGCCATAATCAGCTCCAGCTTCAAATACTTTATCCCATACTTGCTTTACTTCACTGTTTTTACAATAAATTTCAAAACCACCACTTCCAGTATATCCAGTTGCCGAAATAATTACGTTTTCTATTCCTGCAAAATCACCAACTACAAAGTTGTAAAACTTGATGGCTGATAAATCGTGACTTGTTAAACTTTGCATGGCTTCAACTGCCTTAGGGCCCTGAATTGCTAATAACGAATAGTCTTCAGATAAATCTTTCATATCTGCTCCAACATCATTTTTAGACTGAATCCAATTCCAATCTTTTTCAATATTACTTGCATTTACCACTAACAAGTATTGTTCTTCCTTAATCATATACACAATCAAATCATCAACAATACCACCATTATCATTTGGGAAGCAACTGTATTGTGCTTTTCCAGGAGACAATTTACTAGCATCATTACTTGTAACCTTTTGTATTAAAGCTAAAGCATTTGGCCCTTCTATAAGAAACTCACCCATGTGGCTTACATCAAAAACACCAACAGCTTTTCTAACGGTTTCATGTTCTGCGTTTACGCCTTCATATTGGACTGGCATATTATAGCCTGCAAAAGGCACCATTTTCGCTCCTAAAGCTTCATGTGTAGATGATAATGCTGTATTCTTCATAAGAAATTAAATATTGTATGTTGAGCAAAACTAAGCAAAATTTTAAAGAAACTGTTTATAAAAAATATGTTAAAACTTAATTTGTTTTTAATAGAATGAATATTTTCAAAATCTTAAAAAATATAACAAAATGAAACATCTATCTACTTTGCTTTTTTCACTTCTTTTTATAGTAAATGGTTTTGCTCAAAAAGATTTGCCAACAGATTATTTATCTTCTGAATTCCATAAAGGGAGAAGAGATTTATTGCGCAGTAAAATGCCAGAAAATAGTGTGGCAGTATTCTTTGCTAATGCTGTTAGAAATAGAGCTAACGATGTAGATTATATATATCATCAAGACCCGAATTTTTATTATTTAACAGGCTATAAAGAGCCGCATGCGGTATTAGTGATTTTTTCTGATATGCAAAATAAAGATGGTGAAAAATTCAACGAACTTGTTTATGTGCAGAAAAAAGATGCGCGTAGAGAAATGTGGGATGGAAGGCGTTTAGGTGTTGAAGGTACAAAAGATGAGCTTGGATTTGACATGGTGTTTAACGGCAATGAGTTTTTAAACTCTGGTATAAATTTTATAGAGTTTGATAAAGTGATGTTTGACGATTTTAAAGATGATTATCGTGATAACAAGCGTGAAGAAGCAGATTTAGCAAGTTTAGTAGAATCTTTTAAAACGCAAGTAGGGTATTATATTGAAGAAGGTGCACCTCAAGGAACTGAAGAAATGCGTCTAGAAATGGCAAAAGAAGGTGCCATACAAACACAGCGAGCAAAAATAGATACTAAAACATTGAGAACATTAATGGGTAGCATGCGCCAAATAAAAACACCTGAAGAAATGAAATTGCTTAAAAAGGCTGTTAGGATTTCGGCGATGGGACAAGTAGAAGTGATGAAAGCGATGAAACCTGATATGAGTGAAACCGAAATTCAAGGCGTTCATGAATACGTTTATAAAAAATATGGCACTGAATACGAAGGCTACCCAAGTATTGTAGGTGCAGGAGAGAATGGTTGTGTGCTTCATTATATTGAAAACAACAGAACAAAAGTAGAAGGCGATTTAGTGTTAATGGACCTTGGAGCAGAGTACCATGGTTATACAGCAGACGTTACCAGAACGATTCCTGCTAGTGGTAAGTTTACACCTGAGCAAAAAGCGATTTACGATATTGTTTATGAAGCACAAAATGCTGGAATAGAAGCAGCAGTTATTGGAAATAATGGACGAAAGACCTTTGAAGAAGCTATGAAAGTGATTAATAAAGGATTGCTTGAGCTTGGAATCATCAAATCTCTTGACGAACGCCACTCTTACTTACCTCATGGTATTTGCCATCATATTGGTTTAGATGTACACGATTTAAACGATGGAAGCAATTTTATGCCAAACATGGTAGTGACCATAGAACCTGGAATTTATATTCCAGCAGGAAGTCCTTGTGATGAAAAATGGTGGGGAATTGGAGTACGTATTGAGGATGATATTTTAATCACTGAAAACGGACCAATAAACTTATCGGGAGAAGCACCAAGAAAATCTGAAGAAATAGAAGCATTAATGAAACAAAAAAGTGCTTTAGATGATTTTGTTTTGCCAAAGCTAGACGACTAACGTTTTTAATTGCCTTTTTTAAACCGTAATAGCCATTTATAAAAGTTTTTGTTTTTATAGAAATCGGTCCATGCATCATGGTCATCACTTATAGTAGAAACAAAAATCTTATCAAGATACTTATAGTTAGCCATTGAAAGCTTATTTGCTTTTTGAAAAATTTTACCATGTTCCTCAAGCTTTTTAATAATATTTAGTGAAAATTCATGCTTTACTAGTGGGTCACCAGTATTATGTGATGCCCAAATAGGATAATTTAATAGGCTATCATAGTTTTCTATTCCTCTAGCACCTCCACATATTGGAGCAATAGCTGCAAATACATCAGTCATTTTGCTGGCAAGTCCCCAAGTACCATAACCACCACGACTTAAACCTGTAAGGTAAATTCTATTGTTGTCAATATTATATTCATTAGATAGCTCTTCAATAATATCTCGTATTGCACTCTCATTGTTATAAAACTGACCACTTTTAATATGTGGCATTACATAAATAAAATCATCGAGATAACTATTTAATTCAGTATCCATATTCGATAATAAAAGATTTGGTAATGCCCAATGATATATAATACCAACACTGCCGCCAACACCAGAGCCTCCTTGTAAAAACATTATTAGAGGCATTTTATTTTTTCCATCGTAACTATTTGGAATAAAAATATTGTAGCCATCAATAGTACTGTTTTTGTAGCTTTTTTCAATGACTAGTGCTTTTCCGTTTGATGAATTTAAGTCAGGAGTTTGACTAAAGCCATTGTAAAAAGGAATTATTAATAGTAATACAAGAAATCGAACAAGAGATTCTTTATTAAGCAGCATAGAGTTGTAATTTAAAATAATAGTCTTAAAGTTAGTATTTTTTTAACCAAGTAAATATTTTTTTAAACCTTTATAGGTATCAATTTTTATTGATTCCTTTTCTTTGTGAATAACCGATTTTATTTGATCTGGTAATTCAATTTTTTTATTAATTACATTTTCGACCACATCCAAAAATTTGGTAGGGTGAGCTGTTTCTAAAAACACACAATGTGCATTTGAATTGCCTTTTAAATATGCCTTTGCTCCTAAATATCCCACTGCACCATGAGGGTCAGCTACATAATTAAAATCATTATGAATCTCAAGCATTGCTTCTTTAGTTTCAGTATCTGAAAAGCTAAAAGACGAGAGGTTGTCTTGTAATGCTTTAAAATTATTTTTGTGAATTTCTTGAATCCGTACAAAGTTACTCGGATTTCCAACATCCATAGCATTACTAATGGTTTGAACTGATGGTTTAGGATTATAACATTCAGTTTTTAAGTATTCTGTAACCACATTGTTTTCATTGTTAGATGCTATAAAATGTTTGATAGGTAAACCTAATTTTTGAGCCATCATGCCTGCACAAATATTTCCAAAATTTCCACTAGGTACAGAAAACACAATGTTTTTATACTTACTTTTTAACTGCTTGTATGCAAACATAAAATAAAACATTTGAGGCAGCCAACGTGCCACATTTATGGAGTTAGCTGACGTTAATTGCATTGTATTAGTTAGCTCTTCATCGAGAAAAGCTCGTTTTACCATATCTTGACAATCATCAAAAACACCATCTACTTCAAGTGCTGTAATGTTTTGACCAAGTGTGGTAAGTTGCTTTTCTTGAATATCACTTACTTTTCCGCTAGGATAGAGAATAACTACATTTACTCCTTTTACACCAAGAAAACCATTGGCTACGGCTCCTCCAGTATCTCCAGAAGTTGCTACAAGCACAGTAACTTCATTTGTAATGTCTTGATTAAAATATCCTAAACATCTTGCCATAAACCGTGCGCCAACATCTTTAAAAGCCATTGTTGGCCCATGAAATAATTCCAATGTTGAAATATTTTTATTCAATTCAACTATTGGAAATTCAAATGATAGCGTGTCCTCGACAATGTTTTTTAATTCAACCTCTGGAATTTCAGGCAACACAAATTGCTTAATTGTTTCGTAAGCAATTTCAGCATTTGTTAACTGTTCAATATTATCAAAAAAGTCTTTTGATAGTGGCATAATTGATTTAGGAAAATATAATCCTTTATCTGGAGCTAAACCTTTTACTACAGCATTTTTAAATGTTGTGTTTGGTGCTTTTTTATTTAGAGAATAATAGTTCATGTTAGTTAATAATCTTTATGCCTTGGGTGTTTATTTTAGAGATATGAATATCAAAATCAATATTAGTTTTGGAGTAAATTAAACTCATCGCATCTTTAACATTTTTAGCTATTTCAATTCCTTTATTTAAAGTAAAAATTGAAGGCCCAGAACCAGAAATTGCACAGCCTAAAGCACCTGCTTCCATAGCTGAAAATTTCACATCATCAAAGTGAGGAATGAGTTGTTTTCTGTATGGCTCTACAATAATATCTTGTAAAGACCTATGAATTAATTTGTAGTCACTTATATGTAATGCGTGCACTAAACTTCCAACATTTGCCCATTGAGCAATGGCATCTTTTAGAGGAATATTTTTTGGTAATATCTCACGCGCTTCAGAGGTTTTTATTTCTATTTGGGGATGTATAATGGTTGCGTATAATTCTGTTGGGGTTGGTATTTGTAAGATATCTAATGGTAATGTGCTTTTTACTAATGTAAAACCTCCAAAGATTGCTGGTGCTAAATTATCGGCATGCTCACTTTTACTAGCCAACGCTTCACCTTTCATGGCAAAGTAGGTTAGTTGGGTTTTGTTATAGGGTTTTCCTAATAACTCATTCATGCCAAAAACACTGCCTACAGCACTTGCAGCACTACTACCAATGCCGCTTCCAGGTTTAATACGTTTATAAATCTCTATTTCAAATCCGCAATCTGGTTTAGCATTTTCATACATTGCCAATGCAGCCACGCCAGCAACATTTTTATCTGTTTCGTATGGTAAATCGTAACCTTCAATATACGTGATTTTAATTCCTTTTTCTTTTGTTTTTCTAATAACCATTTCATCGCCTTGACTATCTAGACAAAACCCTAAAACGTCAAACCCACAGGCGACATTTGCGACTGTTGCAGGCGAAAATATTCTAATTTCGTTTTTCATATTTTAGTTATTAGCAATTCTAATAATATCAGCAAATAACCCAGATGCTGTGACTTCAGCGCCAGCGCCTGCACCTTTAATAATCAATGGTTGTTCGGGATAACGTTTTGTGTAAAACATGACAATGTTATCTTTTCCTTCTAAATTATAAAATGGATGCCCTTCTGGGATTTCTTTTAACCCAACTTTTGCTTTTCCATTATTTAATTCGGCTACATATTTTAATTGACAATTATTCTTGTTTGCCGATTGATATAGGTTCTGATAATGAACTTCATCATCCAATAATGTTTGATAAAAATCATCTACTGATTTAGATTCCAATCCAGAAGGTGCTAAAAAAGGTTCGTTTTTAATGCTTTCTAAATTCATTTCTTTACCGCTTTCACGTGCTAGAATAAGTATTTTTCTAGCAACATCCACACCACTTAAATCAATTCTTGGGTCTGGTTCAGTATAACCTTCCTTTTGTGCTAATTTTACAACATCGTGAAACTTTGTTTTATCATTAAAGTTGTTAAAAACAAAATTTAAGCTCCCA
Source organism: Flavobacteriaceae bacterium S0862 (assembly GCA_023015825.1). Classification (GTDB taxonomy): domain Bacteria; phylum Bacteroidota; class Bacteroidia; order Flavobacteriales; family Flavobacteriaceae; genus Pontimicrobium. The sequence continues at coordinate 914,175 of JALKAW010000001.1, forward strand.
GATAACACTGCTTGTATTGACTTAATTTCATCTCCAGAGGTTATTAAATGATTTAGGGTGTCAATAACTGGTAAGCCAGCGCCGACATTAGTCTCAAATAGGAAAGGAGCATTGTATTTTCTTGATAAACGCTTTAAAAGATTGTAATTATCTAACTCACTAGAGCAAGCTATTTTATTACAAGCAATTACGCCAATACTTTCTCGCAAGTAATTAGCATAGTTGTTTGCAACATCGTAATTGGCAGTGACGTCAACAAATACACTATTACGAAGATTCATAGTTTTTGCAGCATTAAAAAAACCATTAATTGAAGCATTTTCGCCATTTTCTAAAAGTGATTTCCAGTTATTTAAATCGATACCATCATCATCTAGAATCATTTTTCTTGAGTTAGAAAGTCCCACAATTCGTAGGTTTAGCTTTAAATGTTCTTTGATATATTTTTTCTGTTGCTTAATTTGCTCAACTAATCGTTCACCAACATTACCAACACCAGTAATAAACAAATTCAATTGTTTGGTTTTAGTTTCAAAAAATCGTTCATGAACAACATTTAGTGCCTTTTTCACGTCTTTTTTAGATATAACAGCCGAAATGTTTCTTTCTGAAGCTCCTTGAGCTATGGCTCTAATATTTACATTGTTTTTACCTAAAGTACTAAACATGCGTCCGCTTATTCCTTGATGATTTTTCATGCTATCACCAACAACAGCAATAATTGCCAAGCCTTTTTCTACAATAATTGGGTCTATTTTGTGCAATGAAATTTCGTTTTCGAAGGTTTTGTTTACCGCAACTCTGGCTGTTTCCGCATCACTCTCCTGAATACCTATGCAAATAGAATGCTCACTTGATGCTTGTGTGATTAAAATGACGTTAATTTTTTCTTGAGATAATGTTTCAAACAATCGCTTTGAAAATCCAGGGATGCCGACCATTCCGTTGCCTTGAAGCGTAAGTAGCGCAATATCGTTTATATTACTAATGCCTTTAACTGCATTGGTGCTTCCATTAGAGTATGAATCAGTAATATATGTACCAGAATCTTCGGGTTTTAAAGTGTTTTTAATTACGATAGGAATCTTTTTATTCAGCACAGGTTGCACAGTAGGTGGATACAAAACTTTAGCACCAAAGTGAGATAACTCTACAGCTTCCTGATAAGAAATATGACTAATTGGTTTAGCTTGTTTTACCAACTTTGGATTTGTTGTAAACATCCCACTAACATCTGTCCAGATTTGTAATTCTGTAGCTTCCATGGCTGCAGCAATTATAGCTGCCGTATAATCGGAGCCACCTCTACCAAGAGTTGTTAGTTCTCCATTTTTAGATTTCGAAATAAATCCAGGTAAAAGTGTTACTAAAGTATTATTAGTTTCAAAATAGCTTTTGATGTTCCTATTGGTCTGGTTAAAGTTTACAGTTGCATTTGTGTAATTACTGTCAGTTACAATTAATTCTTGTGAGTTTTTTAATTGGACATCAATACCATGTAACTTCATGGCTTCTGAAATGATGTACGAAGCCATTTGTTCGCCATTGCTTAAAAGCTTATCGGTTGTTTTTGGAGATAACTCATTAATTAAATAAATACCTTCTAAAAGCTTTTCAAGTGCATCTAATTTAGAGTTAATATTCTCTTTTACTTCAGTATTTATTTCGGTCTTAATTAGCTCATCGATAATGTCAAGATGAATTAATTTTACTTGATTAAACACCTCATTATAAGTAGCGTCTTTTGCAACAGCTTTATTTGCTGCGTTAAGGAGTGTATCGGTAATTCCACCAACTGCTGAAACTACGACTGCTACGTCAGAATCTTGTGAAATGTTTTTAACAATTTCTATAACTTTTTGTATGTTTTTGGCTGAACCTACAGATGTTCCACCAAACTTTAAAACTTTCATTTTGGGCTTTTTTATTGAGACATTAAATTTCGTGATAAAAAATCACATAAGTACGAACGGAAAGATATATTATTTGCAACCCCAAAGGGTTGTAATAAAAGTAGAAATTGCACCAAAAAACACTAGACTTCTGTTAGTAGAAGCTATATGGATAGTAGTATTTTGGTTAAAATTGTTCATTTTTATAATGATAGATTTCAAATGTATTACTTTTATATTAATAAAAAAATAAATCGGATTTTTTTGTAGAATTATAGGTTGAACTTCGTTTTATTTATTATTTGAAGTAGTTTTACCTAGGTAATTATATAACAGAAATTTTAGTATATGAAACATCCATAACTAAATTTTCAATGATAAGAAAATAATTATATGGATGCTGGAAGCCTGTACTGAGCGCAGTCGAAGTATGATCATTAAAAAACACATATAAAGGCATGAAAATATTCGCTAAAGAGCAAATTTATCAGGGAGATATATTAACAACACAACGACAAAATATTTCCCCAACCGTTTTAATGGAACGCGCAGGAACGCAAATATTTAATTGGCTTCATATACGAATGCAAGGGGCTCAAGTACCAATTCATGTGTTTTGTGGTATTGGAAATAATGGAGGAGATGGTTTAGTAATTGCACGACATCTTATTACTCATGGTTACAATGTGTTTACCTATGTAGTTAATTGTAGTGATAAACGTTCAAAGGATTTTTTAACAAATTATGATAGAATTAAAAATGTTACCAAGGATTGGCCAACCTTATTAAGTTGTAAAGATGATTTTCCTCAAATCCATCAGGACGATATCATTATTGATGCGGTTTTTGGTATTGGACTAAATAGAGCTTCTGACGATTGGGTAAAAGCGCTGTTTCAACATTTTAGAAATTCCAAGGCATTTACCTTGTCGGTTGATATGCCATCAGGATTGTACCCCGATAAAGTTCCTGAAGATGAAAATGGTGTGGTTTGGGCAAATCATACGCTAAGTTTTGCATCTCCGAAATTAGTGTTCTTTTTGCCAGATACTGCAAAATTCACACAACAATGGGAAGTGATTGATATTGGTCTAGATCCTGAATTTTTGATGACTACTGAAACTGAAGCTGAACTTATTAGCAAATACGAAGTATTGCCAATGTATCAACCTCGTGAAAAATTTGCCCATAAAGGTACTTATGGACATTCGTTAATAATAGGAGGGAGTTATGGTAAAATAGGCTCGGTAGTTTTAGCAAGTCGAGCAGCTTTGGTAGTAGGAGCAGGGTTAGTGACCAGTTATATTCCAAAATGTGGTTATAATGTATTGCAAACTGCACTACCAGAAGTCATGGTGGTTACAGATGAAGATGAAGGTATAATTTCAAATATTAGTTTTGACATAGAACCAACAGTAATTGGCATTGGAATAGGAATAGGAACAGACAAAAGAACCATTAGTGCTTTTGAAACATTTTTAAATGAAAATAAGAAACCTTTAGTAATAGATGCAGATGCTATAAACATACTATCTTCAAAAAAAGCCTTGTTAAAATTATTACCTGAAAATTCAGTATTGACTCCACATCCTAAAGAATTAGAACGATTACTAGGTAGCTGGAAAGACGATTTTGATAAACTTAAAAAAGCAAAAGCTTTTGTAAAAAAATATAAACTTGTACTTGTTATTAAAGGTGCAAATACCATTGTGGTATTTCAAGGCAAGTTATATATAAATACTACTGGAAATCCAGGATTGGCAACAGCAGGAAGTGGTGATGTGCTTACCGGAATAATCACTGGATTAATTTCGCAAGGATATGATGCTATAGTTGCGGCTATCTTTGGCGTGTATTTGCATGGTCGCTCAGCAGATATAGCTCTAGAAGATTTTGGTTACCAAAGTTTAATTGCAAGTCATGTAATTGATTACTTAGGTGAAGCATATATAGATTTGTTTAAAAAGCCAGAGCAACCACCACAAGAACAACCTGAAGAAAAAGATCAAAAAGGAGCTGACGAAGAAATGTATATATAAAGGACTTGATTCTTCATTCATATTATAATGACATTATAATTAACTTTTATTTGGATATGTTTTCCTGAATGCTGAATTTTGAAATTCAATACAACCACATGAGCAACATACATTATATTACAAGTGATACTATAGACCTAAATGTTATTAATGATATTCTAACATTTAGAAAAAAGTTGCAACTTTCAACCAAGGCTCAAGACAGTATAGTTAAGTGCAGAACCTATTTAGATACTAAAATGGCGTCTCATAAAGATCCTATCTATGGTATCAATACGGGTTTTGGCTCATTATATAATGTAAAGATAAATTCAAAGAACTTAACAAAGCTACAAGAAAACTTAATGAAGTCCCATGCTTGTGGAACAGGAGATGAAGTTCCTCGAGATATAGTTAAGCTTATGTTGCTACTTAAAATTCAATCTTTAAGTTATGGTCACAGCGGAAGTCAACTTGAAACGGTAGAACGTTTAATCGATTTTTATAATAACGATATTCTACCTGTTGTGTATACTCAAGGATCGTTAGGAGCTTCTGGCGACTTAGCACCATTGGCGCATTTGTCTTTGCCTTTAATAGGAGACGGTGAAGTATGGTATAAAGGAGAAGTGAGAAAATCAAAGGAGATACTTGCTAAATATAATTGGAAACCTATAGAACTTAAATCTAAAGAAGGACTAGCATTATTAAATGGCACACAATTTATGAGTGCTTATGGAATCCATTTATTATTAAAGTCATTTAAGCTTACTTATTTAGCAGATGCTATTGGTGCGCTTTCTATTGATGCTTACGATGGTAGAATTGAACCTTTTAATGAATTAGTGCATCTAGTGCGCCCACATAACGGACAATTAAAAGTTGCTAAACGTATTAGAACGTTTTTGGATGGGAGTGAATTAATAACTCAAAAAAAGAAACATGTACAAGATCCTTATTCGTTTAGATGCATTCCACAAGTACATGGAGCAACAAACGACACTTTAGAATTTGTTAAAAAAACCTTTGTCACCGAGATTAATTCAGTAACCGACAATCCTAATATATTTATAAGTGAAGATAAAATAATTTCTGGCGGTAATTTTCACGGCCAACCTTTGGCATTGGCACTAGATTATTTAAAGATTGCTATGGCTGAAATTGGAAACATTTCGGAGCGAAGAACATTCCAATTGGTTTCAGGTAATAGAGGTTTGCCTCCATTTTTGGTAGATAACCCTGGATTAAACTCAGGTTTTATGATACCACAATATACAGCAGCAAGTATAGTGAGTGCCAATAAACAATTAGCTACACCTGCAAGTGTAGATTCTATAGTCTCATCAAACGGACAGGAAGATCATGTAAGCATGGGAGCCAATGCTGCAACACAAGCTTTTCAATTAATATATAATGTGGAACGAGTGTTAGCAATTGAAATTTTAAATGCATCTCAAGCCTTACATTTTAGACTACCTTTAAAAACCTCTCCGTTTTTGGAAACACTTCTTAAGGCATATAGAAAAGACATTCCTTTTATTAAAGAAGACGAATTTTTACATGACGATATTGTAGCATCAATTTCCTTCCTAACTACCGTAACTATTGATAATGAGGAGTTTTTGAGTTAGAAAAAGCTCCTATTTTTCGTTTAAATACCTAAATATTAGTTGAACTCATTTGGAATAACGTTGAAGATGCTCTAATTTTGGTTTTGATAAGTATCCCGTATATTTATTCAAAAGTTCAAACAATTTTTTGTGAAAACCTACATCACTTTAAAATTGTTTTACTACCCAAAAATAATTGTTTAATAGCACAACAATTTATTGATTATTAGCACATTTTATTATTAGTGTCTAACTTTTGTTAGTCATTGATTTGCAACAGGTTACGTTATTGTATTATATACAATATAGTCACCATGTTTAGCCCTTGGTCTACTGTGTATTAACAGTACCTATTTAAGTTATGTAGATGGCAGAAATGCTATTGTAAAATGTTAAAATAATTTTAATTAAATCTAAATGTTATGTTTATGAACAATTTTACCAAATGTTGTAGCTCTTTAGGGAGTTTACAAAAAAAAGGCAAAGCAACATTACTGTTGTTTATGTTTTTAGCATTAACGAGCTTATCTTACGCGCAAGGCACCGGAGCGAATAATACTGGTGGTGGCGAGGAGTTAGGACCGATTAATGGGAGTATGTATGAAGTACCAGCAATGAAATCAGTGTCAGAATTAATGGCTCCTGGTTATTTTGATGGTTTTTTCGATGCATGCCAAGATTCAGATGAAGAATTTCAAATTCACCCAGTAGCTCCACAACAAGGAGTTTATGGAGAATGGGGAGTTGCCACTGGATTTGCAAAAGGAAGTGATCACTGTAGCTGGACATACTATTATGTATATTCAGTAAAGTG
>JALKAW010000020.1 GCA_023015825.1 Flavobacteriaceae bacterium S0862
TAACGGTTTGTGTATGGTTAGTTGCGTGTTTCAGCAACTAATTTAGTAAACAAAAACGAACGCGAGAAAATTCCGAAGGAATTTTCCAAATAAGCAACGACCAAAGCAATGAATTATACACGGTGTTGGCGATTGTTTTAGTTCTTCGTTAGTTCACTTAGTTTTTTTTGAGCGCCTTTGTATCCTAATGCAATGGCTTTTTGATAACTTTTTATAGCCGCTTCTTTTTGGTTGTTTGCTTTATAGCCATCACCCAAAGAATCCCATAGGTTTCCGTCAGTAGGATTAAGTTGAACATTTTTTTTGAATAATGCTACACTCCAATCTTTATGTTTATTCATCATTAATAGTATATTTCCAATTGAATTTAAAGATCTTGAACTAGAATTGTCAGGATAATTTTCTTTTAGTAATGCAATTAGTTCTTCCGTTTTATTACTATTGTTTTTTGCCATAAAGTTAACCGCATAGGCATAAACATTGTTTTTTACTGGCTTTGGAATATATGCCTTGTCTAACATTATTTTTGCAATTGTGTATGCAATGTATTCTACGTTTTTACTATTTGCATTGGTAGCATAAACGATATAGATGTCTTTTTCTGGGAACCAAATTAGCGAGTGTGAATAGGCACCATTAGAACCATTATGTGTTATTCGTTTAACATTACCTTCTAGAAACCTTATGCCCCAACCATAACCATAGCTTGACTTACCACTGGCAGAATCTGCATAAGCTGTAGTCATTTTTTTAAACGACTCCATCGTTATAATTTTATTGGATTTAAGGGCATGGTACCAAAGAATCATATCATTCTGTGTAGAATTAATGCCTCCATTTCCTTTTAAATGCCAACTAACAGTGCCCTTTTTTTGATACTTTATAAGAGTTGATTCGTCTTCTAAAACACCTCTATTGTAACTTCGCGAGATTTGTTTGGTATTCCATTTTGGTAATAGGTATCCTGTTTGTTTCATTCCTGCTGGAATAAATAAGTACTGAGATAAAAAGACTTCATATTCTAAACCAGAAGATATTTCTATAATCTTACCTAAGACACTATAGCCTACATTAGAATACTTATACTTTTCTCCAGGACTAAACAATAATTTGCGGGTAAAAATGGTATCGAAAAATTGTTTTGGAGTTATTTCGTCAAAATCATTTCCTATGGCATCTATAAAACCAGCGGTGTGCGTTAATAACTGGTGAATTGTAATGTTTTGCTTATCTGTTGGAAGATTTTTGAAATACAGAGATAACGGGTCTTTTTCAGTTACTTTACCCATTTCAATCAGCTTTAAAATAGCAGTTGCCGTAAATTGTTTTGTGTTAGAGCCAATGTCAAAAATAGTATTAGGGTTATTTTGTGTTTGGGTATTTTTGTTGGCTAGCCCATACCCTTTATTAATCACAAGTTTTCCGTTTTCTATAACTGATATAGCTCCTGCAAAACCGTTTTTAGCCGCAGCCTCTAAATGGTTGTCTATTTTAGCATAAAGTGTTGCTGATGGACGCTCATGTTGAGCAATTGAAATACTACTTACTAAAATAAAGAAGAGGGTCGTAAAAATGTGTGTTGTTTTCATGGTCTATATTGTTTGAGGCAAAAGTATAAAAAGACTCAAGTTGTATTTAGAAAATTAGCCCGCCAATCTTCTGACAATAACACGGCAATAGTTTTAATACGTTGAAAAACAGCTAAATAAGACTGTGTCTTAACTTAAAGTACAGCGCTTTATGCTTGGCTATATTTACTGTATTGACAAGTATAATAACAAGGTTGATGACTATTAACACCATGATGACCCAAAGTACGGTTAAATGATGTAAATTAAAGGTTAATTTGAGAAAGCCAGAGATGAAGAATAGTAGCGTAAAAACAATACACCATAAAATTTGAAGGCTAATAATGCCTTTGGTGATTGGATTGTTTTGTTTGTAATAATAGGTTAGACTTAATGGTAAAATGATGTTTAATAATGGAATGAAGCAGACCAATATAGTAGCAATATTTATGCGTTTAACTAGTGAATAATTAACCGTCTCTGTCCATTTTTCTGATGTATTTAAAGAAGATAAATCTACACCAAGCGTTTTAGCCAGTACTTTTGCTGTATTTCCTTTTGGCTTTTGACCTGCTTCTATACGTTGAATGGTTCGTATGGAAAGCCCAGATTGCTCAGCAAGTTCTTCTTGAGTGAGGTGTTTTTGTTCTCTAAGAGTTTTAATATTCATATGAACTTTGTTTGCGATGCATTTGGTCAAATTATTGCCAACG
>JALKAW010000021.1 GCA_023015825.1 Flavobacteriaceae bacterium S0862
AAAGCCAGTGTACAACACCGTGTATAATTAATTACTTGTTTATTAACTACTTATGAAAGTTCTCGCAGACTTTAAATGTAGTTTTTATTTACTAACTTTAGTGCTAAATCACGCAACGAAATCATACACAAACACGTTATGTCTAATTAGAAAAAATGATATAAAAATGTTCAAAATAAAAACTTACACAATAGTCCTTATTGGTATTTTCATTTCAACTCTTGTTGTATCCACTGAGGCTTTTTCTCAATCGAAGAATGTTAATGTAGAAAATACAATTGAATACTTTAACCAAAGAAATGAAGCCGTTGGTTTAGTCGAGAATGAAAAATGGCAAGAGGCTATTCCTATTTTAGAAAAACTTACACAAGCTTATCAAAAAGATGGTGACATATTCTATTTATTAGGACTTTCATATTACCAAGTTCAGCAGTATCCAAATGCCATAAATGCTCTTAAAAAAATCCTTGACCTGGGCGGGGGAACTGTTTTAACCGGCAATCCTGTGGGTTCTGATCCTTCAAATGACATTATGATTCAAATTGCGAAAGCATATTCGCTTAATGGTGACAAGGCCAATGCTCTGTTATGGTTGCAAAAAGGATTTGAGGCTCGTTATGACGAAAAACCCTTTATAATAGGTGATCCTGCCTTTGAAAGTTTTAATGATGATAAAGATTTTAAAGCACTATTTGGGATTGATACTGATGAGAACATAAGCAGAGAAATAGCTTGGGAAAAAGACTTGCGCTATCTTGAGAAGCGAATTAAGGAGTTGCAACATTCTAATAAAAAAGCATTGATCAAAACTGATTTTTCGAAATCAATTCAGGATATAATAAGCAACACATCTACTTTATCTGATGAGCAGATAGTAGTTGAGGTTATGAAAGTCGTCGGAAGTCTTGGAAGTGGACATAATTTAGTTCTCCCAACAACCCCAAAAATTGGTGCTTTAAAAAAACTACCTGTTCAATTTTATCAGTTCTCAGATGGGCTGTTTATCGTTGATGCAGAAGAAGGGTATGAACAATGGATTGGTTATGAAGTTATATCGATAGAAAACACGCCCGTAGAAGAAGCTCTTGTAAAAACGAATGTGGTAAATGCTAGAGATAATGATATGCAGGTACTTTGGTTGGGTCCTTATTATTTAGGACTGCCCGATGTGCTTCAAAGTTTAGCAATTATTAATGATACCAAAGAAATAGCGATTACTTTAAGCGACACAAAAGGAAATGCGCAGCAAGTTATAATGAATCCAGTTTCCTGGAACTTTACTGGTCTTGCAAAGATGCCAAGATTAAAAGTTGAAAAACAACCCTTGTTCTTATCTAAAAGAGATGATCTTTATTGGTACGAATTTCTTCCCGAACACAATGCTATCTTTATTCAGTTTAATTTGGTCGGGCAAAAAGAAGAGCAATCATTAAAAGATTTCAATATAGAGCTACGTGGGCAAATAGCTCAGAATAAGGTCCAAAACTTCATTTTAGATTTAAGGCATAATAATGGCGGAAATGGTGCAATCTTGGGCCCAATGATAAAAACCATCATCAATTTTGAAGCTGCAAATCCTGAAGGAACGATTTTCGTACTAGCCGGGCGAGAAACATTTTCCGCAGCACAGAATTTATTAACTAGAATTACAACAACTACTAATGCTGTTTTCGTAGGTGAGCCCAGTGGTTCCTCACCTAACTTCACAGGTGAATCCGGTTGGTTTAAGTTACCGTACTCAGGATTAATGGGGATTATTTCATCTCAGTATCACCAATCTTCCGAATCAGAAGATGATCGCAAATGGATTGCACCACATATCCCAGTAGCTCGGTCATCAACAGATTATTTTGCGGGAAATGACAAAGCAATGGATGTAATATTGGAAGTCATTAAATCATCAAGAAAATAAAAACTAGGCATAACAATGTATATAAGCCATTGTAAACGGCTCATATACTAGACCGTTGGCAATAATTTGACCAAATGCATCGCAAACAAAGTTCATATGAATATTAAAACTCTTAGAGAACAAAAACACCTCACTCAAGAAGAACTTGCTGAGCAATCTGGGCTTTCCATACGAACCATTCAACGTATAGAAG
>JALKAW010000022.1 GCA_023015825.1 Flavobacteriaceae bacterium S0862
CCTGAATAAGTAATAGAAAATTCAAAAGCATTATCTTCACAGTAATCTTTTACTGTATAGATGTTAATCTCAACCCATCCACAATCATCATTTTTTGTCTTTGTTCTCTTTGTTACCATCTCTCCGTACACTTTTACGTGATTAGAGTTATCAGTATAAAAAGCTTTAATTTCATCTGCAGTTGGAGCTACTGGACGGTTATCATAACATACATCTAGGCCTTCCATGGGTGCAATTGCTACATTGTAAGCTGCCTTTAAATGTTTTGGTACCCAAGGTGAAGTTGCGTCACCTCCATTATACTTTACAGTAAATGGTGTTACTTCGCCTGCACACTTTACTGAATATACATAATAGTATGTCCAGCTACAGTGATCACTTCCTTTTGCAAATCCAGTGGCAACTCCCCATTCTCCATAAACTCCTTGTTGTGGAGCTACTGGGTGAATTTGAAATTCTTCATCTGAATCTTGACATGCATCAAAAAAACCATCAAAATAACCAGGAGCCATTAATTCTGACACTGATTTCATTGCTGGTACTTCATACATACTCCCATTAATCGGTCCTAACTCCTCGCCACCACCAGTGTTATTCGCTCCGGTGCCTTGCGCGTAAGATAAGCTCGTTAATGCTAAAAACATAAACAACAGTAATGTTGCTTTGCCTTTTTTTTGTAAAGAATTAATAAGAGTAGAATTGCTCATAAACATAACATTTAGATTTAATATTAATCCATTTGCAAAAGCCACTTCAAACAAAGGAAGCTTAAACAAATGTTCTAATAATCAATAAATTGTTGTGCTATTAAACAATTATTTTTTGGGTAGTTTAACAATTACTAGATGATAATTAAAATATCCAGAATTGCATTTCATATTTATAAATTAAATATAAACAACTATCATCTCCAAAATTAAGATATAATTAACAACTAAAAAAGGCTATTTAACCATTATAACCGCTGTTAATCAGTATTTAAGCTTATTATTTTACAATATACATTCTATATGACATCGATACTATAAGAATATAAACACCAATAAAACTTCTCATTTTTTTGAGAATATAATTCTTTAAGTCGTTATACAAATTCATAATAACAGCTATGTAAAATTAACGCATAAAAAAAAGGAGCCATTTTCATGACTCCTTTTTCATTTATTTGATAATTACTTATCTACAAGAAATTAATTTCCTGATGTCGCAACAACTTTCTTAGTCATTGTTCCTTGATTTGTAATTACTTTAATGTAATACATCTGGTCAGATCCGTTAATAGCTAATGGCATTGTAGCATCTGTACCTCTTAGGTAACTAGCTTCTTTGCTTAGTACTAACATACCTTTAGTATCATAAACTTCTACAGTTACATCAGTATCAAAGTTGAAGTTGTAAGCAATTGTTACTTCTCCATTAAATGGTACTGGGTAAGCTCTAAAGTCTACTGTAGCATCACCTGAATCGTTTGCCGCAGATGAATTATTTTCTATATAATCTGGAAGAGTAATATCAGTATTTTTATCTGAAGTTTCTCCATTAGCTAATTCGTAATAAGTATATTTTACATCACAATTAGCTGAATTATTACAACCATCAGTTGCTGTAAATGTACGTGTAATTGAATACTGATATGCAGTACCATATTGCTCGCACTCAACATTAATGATATCGGCAAATCCAGTCCAGTTATTCATATCACATAAGTCACCTGTACCTACTCCTGGAGCTGTTCCAAATAGAGAATCATCAGCACTGAAGTAATAAACTAAGTGATAAGCACTTGCATCATTATCCCATGCTAGAATTCCATAAAGCCCAAGTGCAGCACTAAATGTTCCATCATACTTTGGATATCCATTTTGAGTACCATTTTCAACAAACTCAATATAATAACCTTGTGAATAGTAGAATCTAAAGTCGTTACTCAAAAGTACTTGAATTGACCCTACTTGGATAGGCACGCTATCTTCAAAATTAACATCTACTTCATCACTACAGTTATCTGATGCTAGTACTGTAGTATCCATTACAAGTGCTTCTCCATATTCAAAATCTTCTCCTACTGGACAATCGATTACTGGTGCAACAGTGTCATTTGTAACATGGTTTTTAGTGTAAACAGCTGATGCATTACCACAGCTATCTTCTGCTACAACATCTACAGCAATATTACTACTACATCCATCAGAAGTTTCAGTAATATTAACCACTCTAATCTTAATATCTGCTTGTGCAGTACAATTATCGGTTACAGCTGGATTAGCAATAAAATCAACTGTATATCCATTAAATATATAAGAATCAAACTGGCTAATAACATCACCTACTTGTAATGATACATAAGCATCGTCAGGACATACTCCTGTTACAGAATTGTCAGTCCAAACTTTATAATCATATGCCCACTCTGGCGCCGATTGATCACTACCTTGGTAGATAATCTTGAATGGAGGGTAAACATTACCACAAGCATCAGATACTGTGTACTCGAATGAGTTAATCCATCCGTTATCACAATTAGATCCTGTTCTATGAGTAGTTTTCACTACTGATAATCCACATTCTTCATGGAATAATGCAGCAATCTCTTGCTCTGATGGTCCTTCGTAAGAATCAATACAAGCATCTAAATCACTCATATCACTTGGAATAGTTCCAATTAATTCTGGTGCAGTATTATCTTCTCCACTAAATTCTTGTTTGAATTCAGTTTCATTACCACAATCATCAATCACATAGTATGTGTAATGGAATGCCCACTTACATCCTCTTTCAGTTACTGTTAACTCAGAACTAGCTGCAATGCTAATACCACAGTTATCTTCGAATATCTTCTCGATAGCGTGATTTGGTACTGCTGGGTTAGCTTCTAAAGCATCTGCTAAACAAGCGTTGATGCCACTAGCGCCTTCTGGTAATTTCTCACCATCCATTAAGTTAGGTGCAGTTTGATCAGATCCCCAATACGTTACCTTAACAGTTCCGTCATAAACATTACCACAGTTATCTGCAACTTCGTATACAAATTGTACTGCCCAGTCACAAGTATCGTCAGATATAGTAATAGTATCTACTAAAGTAGCTATTACATGACCACAAGCGTCAGTAAATTGATCAGCGATAGATTGCTCTGCTGGTGCAGCTGGTGCTTCACAAGCATCTACGTTAGACATGTTGAATTGACCAACATTACCAGTGTAAACTGGTGCTAACTTATCTATAAGAGTTATCTTTTGATCTTTTGCAGTTACGTTTCCACAATCATCAGTAGCTTTCCAAGTTCTAATAATTGTTGTAACACAAGCTTGCTTATCTTCTACATCTGTAAATGTTACATCTACATCAGAACAAGCATCAGTAGCTGTAGCCATACCAGTGTTAGCTGGAGTAATATCCGCTTCACACTTATCATCTAACTCTAAAGTAATATCACCTGGAATATGCATTGTTGGTGCGATAGTATCAACGATTCTATATTCAGCAGCTGTTGTAGAACTTAATCCACAGTTATCAGTTACTGTAAAGTTTACAGTGATTCTTCCTGTGTTTCCACACTCATCTGTTAAGTCTTTACCATTCCAATCGTTAGTCCATGTAAGTGACTTATCACACATGTCCATTGCTTTAGCTCCACCGTTAGTATGTAACCAGTGATCGAATTGTGTATAACAATCACCTCTTTGCTCATCACATATGTGTTCTTCTCCACACTCAACAATTAAGTCTTGTGCTTCGTTTCCGATAGCAGGACTGTTTGTGTCTTGTACGTGGAAAGATGCAGTTGTTTTTGACATGTTACCACATTGATCGAAAGCGTAGAACGTAGTTCTGTACTCAGTATCACAAGAATCTCCATAAACTCTGTAACTAGCTCTCCATCTAACACCAGAACATCCATCTGTAGCAGTTGCTCCACCATTGTTGCTTAACCAAATTAACCAAGCATAATAGTTAGTACCTGGATAAGCACCACCTAATTGAGCATCTATATCAGTTACATCATAATCAGTATCTTGTTTCCAATAATCTGGAATAGAACTATCACACTCAACTACCATATCTTGAGCTGGAGTAACAATTTCTGGTGCTATACTATCTTCGATTTTGAACGTTGCTGGTAAATCAACATCGTTTCCACAAGCATCTCTTACTGTAAAGATTACATCGATAGATCCAGTGTACTCACTACATCCTTCTTTTAAGTA
>JALKAW010000023.1 GCA_023015825.1 Flavobacteriaceae bacterium S0862
TTTCTATTACTTATTCAGGAAGCGATCAATCAGGACCAGTATTTAATGAAAAAGCTATTGAAGGCTTAAAAGATATTACTGTAGACTGTGATAAGATTCCAGATGCAGTAGCAATTCCTTACACAGATAACTGTGCACCAAGCGGAAAAGCTAAGTTACATGAAGAGCAATCAACAATAGTTGAAGGTCAAGAATGTGCAGGTGGAACAATCGAAAGATGGTGGAAAGCTACAGACGAGTGTGGAAACAATACTTGGCATAAGCAAACTATTACTGTTCGTGCGGCGGATGCAGCTAGATTCAATGAGCCTCAAGATATGAGAATTTCATGTGAAGATAGAAATAACTTCGAAGGATTAATTCCAGATTTATGGTATACAAATGGAATGGAAGGTGCTTGTAACATTAGCGGATATGCTAAGCCAGAATATACAGCACCAGATTCAAACTGTGCTTCATTTGAAGTAACGTATACATTTACAGATAACTGTGGACGTACAATTAACCAAAGCATGACTGTAACAATTTTTGATGATGTTAACCCATCTATCATTAATGCAGCTGAAGATTTAACAGTAGAGTGTGATGGTGAAGGAAATGTAGAAGACTACATGAACTGGATTGCAACAAATGCAAACGCAGGAGCTCAAGACAACTGTACAGCTACTGAAGATTTAGTATGGTCTAACAACGCTGCAAGTCAGCCAATGAGTGATGATTGTGGAGCAACAGGAGAAAAAACTGTAATCTTTACAGTAACTGATTCTTGTGGTAACGAATCTAAAACGTATGCTACATTTAAGATAGTAGATACTATGGATCCAGAAACGACTCCAGCTTATAATTTAACTGTAGTATGTGATGGAGCAGGAAATGTTGATCAATTCCAAGTATGGTTAGATAGCTATGGAAATGCAACAGCTAAGGACGAGTGTTCAGGAGTAACTTGGACAAACAACTTCCCTGGAGATCCAAAGCATAAAGATTTCGACATGGCAGATTACTTAAAAGAAGGATGTAGTGAGTACACTGGATCTATCGATGTAATCTTTACAGTAAGAGATGCTTGTGGAAACGATGTTGATTTACCAGCAACGTTCAAAATCGAAGATAGTATAGCACCAGAAATTGTTACTCCAGCGTCTGATAAGATTGTTGAGTGTGATGGTACTATGCCAGATCCATTTAAAATTGGAGATGAGTTTGAAGAAGATGAATTAGAAGCTTTAGTTCATCGCTCAGGTAATCGTGGAGAGTTTAGAAACTGGATGAGAAACCATGGTGGTGCAACTGCTACAGATGGATGTTCTGGTGTTAGATGGAGAGCTAGAATAATTGATATTAAAGGTGATTCTTGTGATACAGAATACGTTGTTAGATTTACTGCTAGAGATGCATGTGGTAATAAATCTGTAACTATAGCATCTTTCCATGTACAGGATACATTAAGTCCAATGATTGGAAACGAAGCACAAGACTTAGTTGTTGAGTGTGGATATGATGACATTACTTGCGATAGAGATACAAACCCTCACTCGCCATTCCTACACTGGTTACATACTAACGGTGGAGCTGAAGCAATGGACATGTGTGATAAGTCACTTACATGGACTAACGATTGGAATGGTAAAGACTTAACAGATGAGTGTGGAAACACAGGAAGAATCACTGTAAACTTTACAGTAACTGATAACTGTGGATTAAGTTCTACAACAGCTGCTGAATATAGAATCGTAGATACTACAGCACCAACAATGCATATTCCAGGTGATATTACTTTAGAGTTAGATGAGAAGTGTGAAGCGGATATTACTCCAGCTAACACTGGTATGGCTACAGCTACTGATGCTTGTTCTGATGTAGATGTAACATTTACAGATGTAGAAGATAAGCAAGCTTGTGTTACAACAATTATTAGAACTTGGAAAGCTACTGATGATTGTGGAAACGTAACTGCAAAAGATCAAAAGATAACTCTTATCGATAAGTTAGCACCAGTTTACACTGGAAATGTTGGTCAATTCAACATGTCTAACGTAGATGCTTGTGAAGCACCAGCTGCACCAGCAGAGCAAGATATTGCTGATCAATTTACTGACGCTTGTGGACATGTAATAGCTACATTAGTAAATACTATTACTATATCTGACGATACTTGTGACTGGGCAGTACAATTTGTATACGAAGTTGCAGATAACTGTGGTAACGTATATGACGGAACTGTTAAGGTAACGTATTGGGGATCTGATCAAACTGCACCTAACTTAATGGATGGTGAGAAATTACCAGAAGGCGCTAGTGGCATCAACGCTTGTTTAGCAGACGCTTTAGAAGCTAACCCACCAGTAGCAGATCACGCTATCGAGAAGATATTCGAAGATAACTGTGGTATTAGCATTGCAGCTAGTTCTGAGTTAACAGTAACTGAACGTGGATGTAAGTGGGCATTCCATTACACATACTATGTGATTGATGATTGTGGTAATGAAACTGAATTCAAACAAGAATTTAGTGGAGAAGATAATACTGCACCAGAATTAATTGGAACTATTCCAAGTGATATGAGTGATTTAGATGCTTGTATTGATTCTTACGAAGGACCAACAAGAGATGAGATTGCTGCATTATTCCATGAAGAATGTGGATTATCAGTAGTGAAAACTACTCATAGAACAGGATCTAATTGTGATAACGGATGGATTAACTCATTCGAGTACACAGTATCTGATGCTTGTGGTAATGTTTACCCTCCATTCAAGATTATCTACCAAGGTAGTGATCAATCGGCTCCTACATTAGGATTACCTAATAAAGGGTATACAGCAAATACAAGTACGTATCCAGCGCTTTGTCCTGGAGCACCACTTGGTCTTACTGAAGGACAAGTATTGACTACTTATGAAAAATTCCCGTTATTTGGATATTTCAATCAAGATTTCAGTCAATCTCAACCTTCTGACAATTGTACAGCTACAGCTGACTTGAAGTTTACAGTTGTAAGTATTGTTGAAAGTGGTGATTCTTGTGATTTCTCTTATACAGTTGATTATACTGTAGAGGATGACTGTGGAAACGTATCAGAGGTTTATACTAAAGTGTATAGAATTATTGATAATACTGCACCAGTAGTTGATTGTCCAGCTGGACCAATTGATTTAGGAAATGATCCAGAACTTCTTCCTAATTCTTGGGATAATGGTCAATTAATTTCAGCTTATGCTTGGAATCAATTCTTATCTGCTACTGATAGTTGTGCTGGTGAGGTAGGTACTCAACGTGCCTTTATAGATGGTTTCATTGGATATATATGGCACTATCAAGTAGACGGAGGGTATGATGTTGTATTAGACTTGTACTTCTCAGCAACTGACGGATGTGGTAATACATCAGATATTTGCACGGTAACTTATAATTACTTTGTACCATTCCAGGATGTAACAAGAACTAACACATCATTAATTGATGGTGGAATTAATCAAGATGGTGGAGCTTCTTCTTCTAGCGAAGAATCTGAAATGAGCTTTAGAGCTTACCCAGTACCATTTAATGGAGAAGTAACAATTGCTTACAACTTCAACTTTGATACTGATGTAACTGTAGAAGTTTATGATACTAAAGGTATGTTAGTACTAAGCAAAGAAGCTAGTTACCTAAGAGGTACAGATGCTACAATGCCATTAGCTATTAACGGATCTGACCAGATGTATTACATTAAAGTAATTACAAGTCAAGGAACAATGACTAAGAAAGTTGTTGCGACATCAGGAAATTAATTTCTTGTAGATAAGTAATTATCAAATAAATGAAAAAGGAGTCATGAAAATGGCTCCTTTTTTTTATGCAATTAAGTTAAATCGGGCCCTAAAAGTAAAAAGCCAAAATGCTTAAATATTAGTTATATCACCTTGTAGGAGTGCTATTTATAGTCTAGCTTTGAATGTTTGAAAGTTAGAGGTTTTTACGTTTATGTTTTAGCAATTAAATTTTATTGAAAATAACATTACTATCTAAACCTTATAATTTCTAAAAACAATTGTTTAATAGCACAACAATTTATTGATTATTAGCTCTATTTCTATTGATGCCCTAAGGTATCAATGACAATGAATTATTTTTTAACCAATTCTAAATGTTATGTTTATGAACAATTTTACCAAATGTTGTAGCTCTTTAGGGAGTTTACAAAAAAAAGGCAAAGCAACATTACTGTTGTTTATGTTTTTAGCATTAACGAGCTTATCTTACGCGCAAGGCACCGGAGCGA
>JALKAW010000024.1 GCA_023015825.1 Flavobacteriaceae bacterium S0862
ACTGATAACTGTGACGCTTCTGTTACTGTTATATTTAATGAAGTAAGAACTGATAGTGCTTGTGACTCTGAGTATTCACTTGCTCGTACGTGGACAGTAACTGACTGTGCTGGTAACGAAACGTCTCATACACAAACCATTACCGTAGAAGATAACACGGCACCAACATTTGTCGAAGCACTTCCTGCAGATACAACGGTTGAATGTGATAGCAATATACCTACTGCAGCTACCTTAACGGCTACTGATAACTGTGATGCTTCTGTTACTGTTATATTTAATGAAGTAAGAACTGATAGTGCTTGTGACTCTGAGTATTCACTTGCTCGTACGTGGACAGTAACTGACTGTGCTGGTAACGAAACGTCTCATACACAAACCATAACTGTTGAAGATACAACAGCACCTACTTTTGCTGAAGCACTTCCTGCAGATACAACGGTTGAATGCGATAGCGTTCCTGCTGCTGATACTTTAACGGCTACTGATAACTGTGACGCTTCTGTTACTGTTATATTTAATGAAGTAAGAACTGATAGTGCTTGTGATTCTGAATATTCACTTGCTCGTACGTGGACAGTAACTGACTGTGCTGGTAACGAAACGTCTCATACACAAACCATAACTGTTGAAGATACAACAGCACCTACTTTTGTTGAAGCACTTCCTGCAGATACAACGGTTGAATGCGATAGCGTTCCTGCTGCTGATACTTTAACGGCTACTGATAACTGTGACGCTTCTGTTACTGTTATATTTAATGAAGTAAGAACTGATAGTGCTTGTGATTCTGAGTATTCACTTGCTCGTACATGGACAGTAACTGACTGTGCTGGTAACGAAACGTCTCATACACAAACTATAACTGTTGAAGATACAACAGCACCTACTTTTGTTGAAGCACTTCCTGC
>JALKAW010000025.1 GCA_023015825.1 Flavobacteriaceae bacterium S0862
CGTTGTACACCAGCTACAAAAAGAGGCGACTTCTTATAAATACAACAGAGTGCTTATTTAGTTTTTTAAATAATTAAAGATCCTCTTCTAAAATTTTCTTAGACTCTTCATATTCTTCTTTCGAAATTTTACCATTAGCGAATCGTTTTTTAAGGATCTGCAAGGAATCTTCTTTTTGTGGTCCTCGAAAAGATGTTTTATAAAGAAACCAGAAAATTCCAATCAGCACAAATAACCACACTATCCACCATAGAAAATGCATTCCAAAAAAATGTCCGTCACAGTGATACATAATTAAACTAATCTTTAAGTTGTTAAATATTTTTAATAATTACTTATTATTATCTTCATCTTGGTTCATCATTCCCATCCCATTCATCGTTTTCATCATGGCTTGCATACATTCGTTGCTCATTATTCCTTCACTATTCATCATTTGCATCATATTCCCCATCATTTTTTTGTTCTTCACCATGTTCCCCATCATATTGTGCATCATTATACTATCTTTCATCATCATATGCATGCCACTACCTTTCATCATGCTTCCCATCATCATATGATTACCTTGCATCATTTGCATTGCATGTTCATTACTTTGTATTGTTTCCATAAATGACATCATTTGGTCATGGTCGCTCGCAATTGCTTCAAAAATTTCACTTCTCGATTCCGAATTATTAAGCAATTTATTTGCGTCTATTTTCTGGTTACAATTACTTAAGGTTATTAACCCAATAATTGAAATAATCATTATCAATGTTTTCATAATACTCATTTTTAACACTTAATTACTTTAAAAATATTTTCAAGTTTTATTAATCCTTGCTTATATTAATTTACTTGCCTTCTAAAACTTAAGTTTAATGTCTTAAATAAAAAGTAAAATATAGGTCATTTATTTAATTTACAAAATGATATTCATCATATATTTAATTTACAAAATGATATTCATTATATAAACTGAGTTTCCGAATTTAATAAAAGCCAGTGTACAACACCGTGTATAATTAATTACTTGTTTATTAACTACTTATGAAAGTTCTCGCAGACTTTAAATGTAGTTTTTATTTACTAACTTTAGTGCTAAATCACGCAACGAAATCATACACAAACACGTT
>JALKAW010000026.1 GCA_023015825.1 Flavobacteriaceae bacterium S0862
CCTGCTGCTGATACTTTAACGGCTACTGATAACTGTGACGCTTCTGTTACTGTTATATTTAATGAAGTAAGAACTGATAGTGCTTGTGACTCTGAGTATTCACTTGCTCGTACGTGGACAGTAACTGACTGTGCTGGTAACGAAACGTCTCATACACAAACCATAACTGTTGAAGATAACACGGCACCAACATTTGTCGAAGCACTTCCTGCCGATGCAACGGTAGAATGCGATAGCAATATACCTGCTGCTGATACTTTAACGGCTACTGATAACTGTGACGCTTCTGTTACTGTTATATTTAATGAAGTAAGAACTGATAGTGCTTGTGACTCTGAGTATTCACTTGCTCGTACGTGGACAGTAACTGACTGTGCTGGTAACGAAACGTCTCATACACAAACTATTACTATAAATGATACAACAGCACCTACTTTTGTTGAAGCACTTCCTGCAGATACAACGGTAGAATGCGATAGCGTTCCTGCTGCTGATACTTTAACGGCTACTGATAACTGTGACGCTTCTGTTACAGTTATATTTAATGAAGTAAGAAC
>JALKAW010000027.1 GCA_023015825.1 Flavobacteriaceae bacterium S0862
CCTGAATAAGTAATAGAAAATTCAAAAGCATTATCTTCACAGTAATCTTTTACTGTATAGATGTTAATCTCAACCCATCCACAATCATCATTTTTTGTCTTTGTTCTCTTTGTTACCATCTCTCCGTACACTTTTACGTGCTCAGAGTTATCAGTATAAAAAGCTTTAATTTCATCTGCAGTTGGAGCTACTGGACGGTTATCATAACATAAATCTAGGCCTTCCATGTCTGCAATTGCTGCATTGTAAGCTGCCTTTAAATGTTTTGGTACCCAAGGTGAAGTTGCGTCACCTCCATTATACTTTACAGTAAATGGTGTTACTTCGCCTGCACACTTTACTGAATATACATAATAGTATGTCCAGCTACAGTGATCACTTCCTTTTGCAAATCCAGTGGCAAC
>JALKAW010000028.1 GCA_023015825.1 Flavobacteriaceae bacterium S0862
ACAGGTATCATCAACAATACTTTTGATATGGGATGTAACATAGATCAATCTACGCTTCCTGATCCGCAAAGTCATATTGATAATGGTGATATCACTGGAAAAGATAATTGTGAAGGTGATGTTACTATTAAATTAGATAGAACAGAATATATAGAGAATGATTGTAAACATTATGTTATTTATTACTACAAAGCTATTGATGTTTGTGGCAATGAAACTGCTGTAGAAGATATGACTAGCGTTGTGTATTTCTGGCAAGAAGATGATATACAAGCTTGTAAACCTTCATATGCTATGTATAAAGATTCAAATATTTATTTTACTGAAGATGCAGAGCTTAATTCCAATAACCCTGGGTGGACCAACTATTTTAATACACCTGGTGAATATACATTAAGTCTCTTTGCAAGCGTAACTGACTATGACACTTTTGGTGATAAATCTGGTGAAGTAACTGTTAACTATACTGGAGATACTGTGACTCTTGAGTATAACCTTTATGAGCCTTATGTAATGAGCGAAGCAGCTATTTATATTGGCTGTGAAAAATATCCAACAGATGATAAGGGTGATTATACTACAGATTCATCGTATTACAATATCCATACAGGTGCATTGGATCATGTAAGGAATTATACGGTTGGACCAATCGATGTATCTAATACTAATCAGTTTTATATAATCACTAATCCAATTACATGTTTACAAAAATGTGATTGTTCAAAATCAGCCGATGAGGGTGGTGTGTATATTCCTGA
>JALKAW010000029.1 GCA_023015825.1 Flavobacteriaceae bacterium S0862
TTACCACAATAGTCAGTGATGGTAAATGTATAGAGTCTGTATTGGTAACAACCATCTTCGCTTTCGCCATCATCGACACCAAAGTCAGATTGAAGATTTCCACCATCTGAGCAATTATCAGTCCATGTTGTGTTTAAGAACTCAGGCCAGGGTGAGTTACAGTCAGGCAATGAATAATCTGCAATATCAATAATTTCAGGATTGATCACATCAAAATAACGAGCCACTCTAGTAGTTTCAGTATCAGTATTACCACAATAGTCAGTGATGGTAAATGTATAGAGTCTGTATTGGTAACAACCATCTTCGCTTTCGCCATCATCGACACCAAAGTCAGATTGAAGATTTCCACCATCTGAGCAATTATCAGTCCATGTTGTGTTTAAGAA
>JALKAW010000002.1 GCA_023015825.1 Flavobacteriaceae bacterium S0862
AATAGAACTATTGATTCTAATTATTCTAGCGGCGTGAAAGCAACAACAAAGCTAAATATGAAAGGCTTAAGTGATGAAATGTACTTTGTTAGATTAACTACTAATAAAGGTTCTGGAATCAAGAAAATTATTGCACAATAAAACTAATTGAATTAAAAAAAGCGAGGACATCTCCTCGCTTTTTCTTTTTAAATAGTTTTAATTAAAACCTTAAGAAGAAAAAGGATCTCACAAATTAGCTTTTTGGGCTCTTTTTTGATGTTTTTTTTAATAAAATGGTTCATTTATTAGGTTTTTATAATAAAAACGTTAGATTATAAAGATGTATAATTTAAATCTGGAATATAATATATGAGGCAATTAAAGATTACAAAACAAGTTACCAACAGAGAATCTAAATCACTTGACAAATACCTACAAGACATTGGGAAAATTCAATTAATTACTGCAGAGGAAGAAGTTGAGTTAGCACAAAAGATTCGTGCAGGAGATCAACAAGCTTTAGATAAACTCACAACTGCTAACTTACGTTTTGTAGTTTCAGTCTCAAAACAATATCAAAATCAAGGTTTATCACTACCAGATTTAATTAACGAAGGCAATGCTGGATTAGTGAAAGCAGCTAAACGTTTTGACGAAACAAGAGGTTTTAAGTTTATATCTTATGCTGTATGGTGGATTAGACAAGCCATTCTACAAGCATTGGCAGAGCAATCACGAATAGTAAGACTTCCTTTAAATAAGATTGGAGCAATTAATAAAATAAATAAAGCGTATTCTTTCTTAGAACAAACGCATGAAAGAGCGCCAAGTGCAGAAGAAATTGCCCTTAACCTAGACCTTTCGGTTAGCAACGTTAAACAGTCAATGAAAATTTCTGGAAGGCATGTATCTATGGATTCACCATTGAGAGATGGCGAAACATCAACGCTATACGATGTTGTAAAGTCGGAGGAATCACCAAAACCTGATGCCGATTTAATGAGAAACTCATTAACAATCGAAATAAATCGTGCTTTAGACACGCTATCAGAAAAAGAAGCCGTAGTTTTGCGCCATTATTACGGTATCGATCAAAAACAACCTATGAGCCTTCAAGAAATAGGCGACTCTTTTGGATTAACACGAGAACGTGTGAGGCAAATTAAAGAAAAGGGAATTCGTAGGTTACGACACACATCAAAAAGTAAAGTATTAAAAACATATTTAGGATAAGCCTAAAAGTAAAACATTAATAAATATATATATGTTAAAAATTATTATTAAAGAAGGAGAAAATATAGAGCGTGCTTTAAAACGTTACAAACGAAAGCATAGAAATATTAAGGTGATGCAAAATTTAAGAGAAAATCAATTTTTCACAAAGCCTTCTGTTAAAAGACGCCGTGAAATCCAAAAAGCTTCTTATATTCAAAGTCTAAGAGACCAAGAAGATATTTAGTATTTCATAAAATAAAAATATCCATCCCATTTGAAATTAGTTTTAAATGGGATTTTTTAATTGATAGAGATATCAACTACCAAACCTTCATTAGCTCTAATATTGAAAACAGTTTCGTCGTCAAAAATTAAATATTGTCCTTTAATACCAACTAATGTTCCTTGGTATTCATGTGATTTAATTAAATTTAAACTAGACGGTTTTTTGGGGTAAGCTAAAACAGGAAACTCCATATTAGTTTCAGAATTGTTGGCAATATAATACTCCTTTGCCTCATCAGGAATGTAATCTTTGAGTCGTTCACGCCAGTCTACTAAATTTTCATCTTCAATATCGTTTTTAAGCATTTTTCGCCAGTTGGTTTTATCTGCCACATGCTCTTTTAAAGCAACTTCGGTAATTCCTGCTAAATAACGGTTAGGCACCTCAACAATTTCTATCGCTTCATGAGCACCTTGGTCTATCCAACGTGTTGGTATTTGACTTTTTCTTGTCACGCCTACTTTTACATTACTTGAGTTAGCTAAGTACACCACGTGAGGTTGTAATTGTACTTTTTTTTCATACTCTAAGTCTCTATCTTCTTTATCTAAATGTGCTGTACTTAATTCTGGACGCATAATCCAGTCAGCTGCTTGTGGAATATCAAAAAAGCAACTTTTACAAAAACCCTGCCTATAGATGGTTTTATCTAAACCACAATTAAGACATTGAAATTTTACAAAACTGATTTTTAGTGTTTTATTCAGAAGCTGATTCATATTTATAAAATCCGATTCAAACACTAAATAATAATTAATTGGACTGCTAAATTCAGTTTCCATTTTTGTTAACACACCTTGGTACTGCATAAAAAGATTTTTCCTATTTTAGACCTCGTAAAGATAACCAATATATGCCAATTCCCTTAGTAAATTCTATTGCTTCATGGTTTTTAAAAAAACGATTTCATCAAATTGAATTGTTTTTAAAATACCCTAATGAAGTACAAAATGAGTTGCTTTTTTCGCTTTTAGACACTGCCAAAGACACGCAAATAGGGAAACAATATGATTTTACTTCTATTAAAAACTATAAAACGTTTAGCGAAAGAATTCCAATTGTTTCGTATGAAGATATTCAGAATGATATTGAAGCATCAAGGCAAGGAACTCAAAATATATTTTGGCCAACTCCAATTAAATGGTTTGCTAAATCAAGTGGAACAACCAATGCAAAAAGCAAATTTATTCCTGTAAGCGTGGAGTCTCTTGAAGATTGTCACTATGCAGCAGGAAAAGATTTACTGTGCATGTATTTAAACAACAATGAAGATTCTCAGCTTTTTACGGGAAAAAGTTTACGTTTAGGTGGCAGTAAAGAGCTTTATAAAGAAAACGGGACTGCCTTTGGTGATTTGTCAGCAATTTTAATAGATAATATGCCTTTTTGGGCAGAATTCAGTAGCACACCAAGCAACAAAGTTTCACTAATGAGTGACTGGGAATACAAAATGCAAGCCATTGTTGATGAAACCATTAACGAAAACGTGACAAGTTTAGCTGGAGTCCCTTCCTGGATGTTGGTACTATTAAATAATGTATTAGAAACAACTAGAAAACAAAATATACTGGATATTTGGCCAAATCTAGAGGTGTATTTTCATGGAGGTGTGAGTTTTGTGCCTTACATGGATCAATATAAATCCATATTGCCAAGTGAAAATTTTAAGTATTACGAAATCTATAATGCATCTGAAGGATTTTTTGCAATTCAAGACCAAAACAATTCTAGTGAATTATTATTGATGCTGGATTATGGAATTTTTTATGAGTTTATAGATATGTCTACTTATGGAACGCCTCAAGAAAAAGTCATTCCCTTAAGTGACGTTGAAAAAGATGTAAACTATGCAGTCATTATTACTACCAATGCTGGATTATGGCGCTATAAAATTGGAGACACTATTAGATTTACTTCTTTAAGTCCATATCGTATAAAAGTGTCTGGAAGAACCAAACACCATATTAATGTATTTGGAGAAGAGCTTATTATAGAAAATGCAGAAGATGCCTTAAAAGATGTTTGCAAAAAAACCAATGCCGAAATTATTGACTATACAGCTGCTCCTATATTTATGGAAGGTAAAGAAAAAGGTTCACATGAATGGCTTATTGAATTTAAAACGCCTCCAGACGATATAAATAATTTTAAAAATCTATTAGACAATGCTTTACAATCTTTAAACTCAGACTATGAAGCCAAACGCTTTAATAACATCACTTTGAATCAACCAAAAGTAAATGTGGCTAGACCACAACTATTTTATGATTGGTTAAAGGAAAAAGATAAACTTGGAGGGCAACATAAAATACCTAGACTTTCAAATTCAAGAGATTATTTGGATGAGTTGTTGAAATTAAATAATTAAAACTGGGGTGATTTTATCGGTAATAATAACGCACTTTCTTCTTTAAACGAATATACATCTGTATTCATCTAAAAATAGAGACTCACTTTTTTTTCTTTCGATTATAATACTACTTTTAAACTATAATTAAGACACAAGACATTAAAAACCCTACAAGCAAACATTAATTATAATCCAAAATAATAAACCACTCAAAATTGAGTGGTTTCTTTATTTTAATAACCCCTCATTTTGTCTAAGTTTAGTAGCTTACACCCAATAAAAATGACTGTTTATTTAGAATTTCATACATTTAGTAAGTGAAAAAGAAGATTTTAGTAGGTTTTTTGTTGTTCACTACTTTTATGTTTTCTCAAAATGAAGCCAATAATTGGTTTTTTGGTGAGAATATGGGCTTAAGGTTTAATCGTAATTCCGCTAGACCAGTAGTTCAACAAGGAAGTTTGAACACCTTGGAAGGTTGTGCATCAATTTCTGATGCGAATGGACGGCTGTTATTTTATTCAGACGGCTCTACGGCATGGACTAGAACACATCAACCAATGCCAAATGGTACCGATTTGTTGGGTGATGAGTCCAGTACACAATCGGCTATTATAGTTCCCAATCCCACATATCCGAATATCTATTATTTATTTACTGTTGGCTCTACTATAGAACCATCGGGATATCATTATTACACGGTAGATTTATCACTTAATAATGGTTTAGGAGATATTTCAGGAGTTGCTACAGATTTATCTGGAAGTAGTGATGGAGGATTTTGGTCAGAAAAAATTACAGCTGTAGAAACTGCCGATTGTGATGGTTATTGGATAATTTCGCTAGTTGATAATTTGTATTACTCTTATAAAGTAACCGAAAACGGTGTAGATCCAACGCCAGTAATCTCTCCAGTAGATTTCATGTCAAGACAATCTCGTGGGTATTTAAAAATTTCTCCTAACGGAAAAAAACTAGCTGTAGCTCATCAGGGACAAACTTCTAATACTAGTGGGTTAATTCTTTATAGCTTTAACAATAGAACTGGAGTTGTTGCCAACGATGGTGAAATGATTTATAATTCTGGTGGCTCTGAAGCTCCCTACGGTATCGAATTTTCACCGAGTGGTGACATGCTATATGCTTCTACCATAGATTTTGATATTTATAAGTTATATCAATTTGACTTAAAAGACACAAATCTTAGAACAAGGATGTCGCTTTTACACACTGAGGAAGCCTACAGAGGCGCCTTACAATTAGGTCCAGATTTAAAAATATATGTCACAATTCCTGAAGAATATACTGTGGGCACACAATATTTAGATGTGATTCACTATCCTGAATTAAAAGGTGATGATAGCGATTTTGAATTGGATTATATCGATTTTGGAAATGGAAGACAAGTAATGCAAGGACTACCTCCTTTTATTCAGTCGTTTTTTATAATAAACGATTTCAATATTGTAAATCCTAATGAAGAAGTTACAGAGACCAGTGCTAACCTTTCAATATGTTATGACAGTACATACACACTAAATGGTCCAAATATTCCAGGAGCTGACTATTTTTGGGCATTTAACGATGGTACAACGACAACACCAATCCCTACACCTTCACCTCCTCATCAATTAATTATTAATAGTGATGGAACTAACACGATAGGAACATACTCACTTTTTGTTGATTCACATGATGAATGTGATAATAAATACGAAGGTTTTGCAAACATAACATTTGATTTACCTCCTACAATAAACACTAACGTTACATTAGACAAATGTGATTTATTTGATACTGACTCGCAAGATGGCTTAACAACATTTGACCTAAGAAATAGTATTGATTTAATTACGAGTAATCAATCTCATAGATTCAATGTTTATTTTTATTTAAATCCAGCTGATGCCAACTCAGACTCACTAAATGAAAATGGCTTAGATCCAATTTTTTCTAATACTGTGGCTAACCAAGTTGTTATAGCAAAAGTATTTGAAATAGGAAATGCTTGCTATAGTTTAAGCAATATAGAATTGGTTGCAACACCAAGTACTGTTTTAGCACCTATAGATGTATATGGTTGTGACGTAGGAAATGCTTCTGCTTTATTCAATTTATCTGGAATCAAAAATAATATTGCCAATTCTCTCGGCCCAACGGGAACATATACTGTTATCTTATACGATTCTCTAGAAAATGCTATTAATGATATTACCATAACTGAAAACAATTACACAACTGAAGCAACAACATTATTTTTTAAAGTTGAAGACAATGGAAATTGTTATGGTTCTGGGACTATAAATTTAATTATTAGCACTTTCCCAGACTTTAATTCGCAAGAAACTATTGTTATTTGTGATAATTCTTTCCCAATTTCATTAACTGCACCAATACCAATAAACTTGCAGAATAATTATAGTTATTATTGGAGCACAAACGACACAAGTTACCAAATCTCTATACCTAGCGCTCAAACAGTAACTCTAACCATTGTAGATAATGTTTCGGGTTGTGAAAAGCAAAAAACCTTTAAAGTATTAAGCTCAACAACTCCTGTTTTAAATAGTATTACTGTTGATGTAGGAGATTCTAATACTGTAACAATTTCAGCTGCTCAAAATAGCGATAACCTATACGCTTTAAATAATATTGATGATGTCTTCACATTTAATTACCAACCAGAAAACACTTTTTACAATGTTCCTCCTGGCACTTATGATGTTTATGTAAATAATGTGTGTGGCACAATTGTAGAAAGAATTTTTGTGTTTGGTTTTCAAAAATTCTTAACACCAAATAATGATGGCTATCATGACACTTGGAGAGTAAAAGGATTGGATTATGATAACTTTACTTTCTCGGATATCAATATTTTTGACAGATATGGTAAACTACTCATTAATATGAAACCTAATTCTGGATGGAACGGCTTATATAATGGGAAATTATTACCCTCTAGTGACTATTGGTTTACGATAACGGTCTCAGACCATCAAAACAATACTGTCATCACTTACAAAGGACATTTTAGCTTGGTTATCTAGTCCCAAATTTCGGTCTGTACCCAAGTAACAGCATCTTGCAAATAGCTCGTATAATCACAAACATCTAAATGCGATAATCCAGTAGCTACTACAAATTCAATACTAGAACCAGCATCTATCGATTCGTTTACGAATGCTTGTGTCTCAGCTAATGGGAACAACTCATCATCTTCACCATGTATTACATACAATGGTACTTCAATTGCTGGAACTTCACCACTGCTTCTTGCAGGGTCGTACGAGCTTGCCATTGGGATTGCCGCTGAAAAAAGTTCTGGGTAAAAATCCGCAAAAAACCAACTACCATTGCCGCCATTACTATAGCCAGTAATAATTACTTGATCTGGATTAACATGCCAGTTTGCTTTCGCTAAATCTACTAACGCAAGTATTTGTTGTTGATTTGTTGAATCGTACCACTCATCAAAACCAGCATTAGGGACAATAATAAAAGCATTTAAAGCTTGCAGACCCTCTTCAGTGTAACAATCAGTGTTTTTATGTGCTGAGGGGCTTCCACCTGATGCACCGTGCAAATCGATAGCTAAAGGTCTCTTATTGGATTCTGAAGCATCACTAGGCGCAATAACTCTAAAATTCCAATAGGTACCAGTAATAAGAGTTTCTAGTCTTACATCATTTATTCCTGGTTGAATATTTAAATTTTGAAAATCTGCTATAACATCTTCGACAGTTCTTATTTCAGGCGCTGGTTCTTTGTCAGTTCCTTCTGTGCTACAACTAAATATTGTGGAAACTGTTACTAGTAATAATAGTGTTTTATTAAGCTTCTTCATAAGTGCTTTTTTTCAAATTTATAAAATATATTCTAGTCTGGTTAACTATCTCTACTTTAAATAAGACGAATACTTATAAGTATTGTTACAAAAACAAAGCCGCTCAAATTTTGGGCGGCTTTGTTTTTACTGTATAATTTAAAAAAATTAAGATACTGCTTTTAATTTTTTAAGTCTTGTTTTAGTTAATTTTCCTTCTGCGTAAGCTTTTGTAACATTTAACTTAGTTTCGTTCGTACTTGGTAAATTAAACATAGCATCCGTTAAAATTTCTTCGCAAAGTGAACGTAAGCCACGAGCTCCCAATTTATACTCAACAGCTTTTTCTACAATAAAATCTAAAGCACCATCTGTTATGGATAATTCTATATCGTCCATTATAAATAGTTTTTTGTATTGCTTTACTATAGCATTTTTTGGTTCTGTTAAAATAGCTCTAAGCGTTTTAGCATCTAGTGGATTCATGTATGTTAATACTGGAAGTCTACCAATAATTTCTGGTATTAATCCAAAATCCTTTAAATCTTTAGGAATTATATATTGCAAAATATTATCCTTATCGATTATTTCGCCTTCATGTGACGCTTTATAGCCAATAGATGACATGTTTAAACGTTTAGAGATATGACGCTCAATACCATCAAAAGCACCTCCTGCTATAAATAAAATGTTTTCGGTATTTACTTCAATAAATTTTTGGTCTGGATGTTTTCTTCCTCCTTTAGGTGGTACATTAACAACTGTTCCTTCTAAAAGTTTTAAAAGTGCTTGTTGTACACCTTCACCAGAAACATCTCTAGTAATTGATGGGTTATCACTTTTTCGAGCAATTTTATCTATTTCATCAATAAACACAATGCCTCTTTCTGCTTTTTCTAGATTATAATCGGCTGCTTGTAGTAAACGTGTTAAAATACTCTCTACATCTTCACCAACATAACCAGCTTCAGTAAGCACTGTAGCATCTACAATTGCCAAAGGTACATTGAGCATTTTAGCAATAGTTTTTGCCATTAATGTTTTACCTGTTCCCGTTTGACCAACCATCATGATATTTGATTTTTGAATCTCAATATCATCATCTGTTGGTGTTTGTAACAAACGCTTGTAGTGATTATATACTGCAACAGACATTACTTTTTTAGTATGCTCTTGCCCTATAATATACTCATCTAAAAACCCTTTAATTTGTTGAGGCTTTCGTAACATTAATTCTGCTGATAAATCTCCTGAATCCATTTGTTTGGATTCTTCAATAACAATACCATGAGCTTGCTCGATACAACGATCACAAATGTGTGCATCCAATCCAGCAATTAATAAATTGGTTTCTGGTTTTTTTCTACCGCAAAACGAACATTCTAATTCTTCCTTCGCCATAATTCTATATTAGTTACGAGATAATATCTCGTCAATCATTCCATATTCTAAAGCTTTATCTGCTTTCATCCAGTAATCACGATCACTATCCTTATAGACTTTGTCGTAATCTTGACCCGAGTGCTTACTTATTATTTTATACAACTCTTCTTTAAGTATCAATATTTCACGTGCTGTAATTTCAATATCACTTGCTTGTCCTTGCGCACCACCTAAAGGTTGATGAATCATGACTCTACTGTGTGTTAATC
Organism: Flavobacteriaceae bacterium S0862; assembly: GCA_023015825.1. Classification (GTDB taxonomy): domain Bacteria; phylum Bacteroidota; class Bacteroidia; order Flavobacteriales; family Flavobacteriaceae; genus Pontimicrobium. The sequence continues at coordinate 9,309 of JALKAW010000002.1, forward strand.
CACTACGTTTTCCTTTTTCTCCGGCACATAATAATACGGCTCCCATTGAAGCAGCCATTCCTGTACAAATAGTTGCTACATCTGGTTTAATTAACTGCATGGTATCGTAAATTCCTAAACCAGCATACACACTTCCACCTGGAGAGTTAACATATATTTGAATATCTTTTGAAGAATCTGTACTCTCTAAAAATAATAATTGTGCTTGAATAATGTTTGCTACTTGGTCGTTAATTGCAGTTCCCATAAAAATGATACGATCCATCATTAACCTTGAAAATACATCAAAAATAGCAATGTTCATTTGACGTTCTTCAATAATATTTGGTGTTAAATTAGTTGGGTACATACTACTAATAATTTTGTTGTAATATGTACTGCTAATACCTTGATCTTTTATAGCGAATTTTTCGAATTCTTTTCCGTAATCCATAGTTGTTTTTTATAATATAATTGATAATAAAAAAAGCGTTGAATCCTAAAGAATTCAACGCCTAAATATAGTGAATTTTTAAAACTATGAACCGTAAACTTCCTTAACAAATTTGTCGTAAGACAATTCTTTAGTTTTAAGATTTGCATTTTCTTTATAGAAAGCTAATAGTTTTTGACTTGTTAATTGTTCGGACAAACGCTTAACTTCATCTTGATTTGATAGTATTCTAGCAGAAATATCATCTAACTCTTTTTCAGATGGATTCATTTGTCCAAATTGTGCCATTTGACCTTTAATCATTTCGTGCGTGTAAGCTTTTAAATCTTCAAAGTTAATTTGAAGATTATTATCTACTATCAACTTGCTTTCAATTAACTGATAGCGCATTGCTTTTTCAGATTTTTCGTATTCTTCTTTAGCTTGTTCCTCATTTAATGGTTCCTCTCCTGCGGTTTGAATCCATTTTTGTAGAAACTCAGCAGGCAAATCAAATTTTGTACTTTCAACTAGATATTCGGTAACATCATTCAATAATTTTTGATCAGATTGTTGTACAAACTGCTTTGCAGCATCTTCTTTAATCTTATCTTTTAATTCGGTTACAGAAGTTACAACACCCTTACCAAATAATTTATCGAATAACTCTTGGTCTAAATCGGCAAGTTCTCTTGTATTTACTTCGGTAATTGCAAAATCTACATCAATAGCCAATCCATGAGCATCATCGTGAGAGACTTTTAGATAATTCATTAAATCATGGTCGTCATTAAATAACCCTTTTGTTTTTAAGGTAATAACGTCACCTACTTTAGCGCCAATAAATTTTTTGGCATTTACCTTTCCTTTTAATTTATCTAAAGTTAACGTTGTAGTATTATTAATTTCTTTTTCTTCGTTTACAAAAGTTCCTGTGATTTCATCATTTTCTGCAATTTCGTTTTTAGAAATTAACTTACCATATTGCTTCTGAATGTTTTCAACTTGGTCATTAATCATTTTATCATCTGCAACAATGTTGTAATGCGTAATGGCTTTTTTTCCTTTAAGCTTCACTTCGAACTCAGGAGTTAAACCCAGTTCAAACTCAAAAGTAAAATTATCGGCATCCCAATTTAAATCGTCTTGCGCTTTTGGCAACGGATTTCCAAGAACATCAAGCTTTTCTTCGGTTAAGTATTTATGCAATGCATCTTGAAGTAATTTATTTACCTCATCTACCAATACAGCTTTTCCATATTGCTTTTTTACCATTCCCATAGGAACGTGTCCTTTTCTAAAACCTGGAATGTTTGCAGTTTTACGGTAATCAGATAAAATTTTCTCTACCTTATCCGCATAATCGCCTTTTTCAATATCTACTTTTACTACTGCATTTAATGCATCGATATTTTCTCTTGTAATATTCATTTTTGCCTAAATAAAATTTGGCTGCAAAAGTACGATATTTTTGAGATTGAACAAAGTTTTTAATTGACTGAAATTCAGCCTATTTTTTATCTTCTTTTAATACAGAATATAAGATGGATTGTAAAAACGAAAGTAACAAGCTAAAAAGAATAGCTGTCCATATACTAGACACTTGGAAACCATCAATTAACTTATCAGCCAATAATATAATTAAAGCGTTTACTACTAACAAAAATAACCCCAAGGTTAGGATGGTAATAGGCAAGGTTAAAATAATTAATATTGGTTTTACCAACACATTTAATATTGCTAAGACTAAAGCAACAATTAAAGGTGTCGTAAAAGTGTCATCAAGTGTTACTCCAGGCAATAATTTTGCTAAAATAATTACTGCAATAGCACTTAATACGAGTTTCATTAATAGTTTCATCTATATTATTTTTTAATTTGACTCAAGATACAAAATATTAGTTTTCTACTATAAAATCTATAACGCATTGATAAAACTCCTTAGGGTTTTCGGCATGCAACCAATGACCAGCTTTACTCACTGTAGAAATTGATGCTTTAGGAAATTGCATTTTTATTAAGTGTTCATCATTAGCTCCAATATATTCCGATCGATCACCACGTAAAAACAACGTATCTCCATCGAACTTTAAATAAATTGGTAATGCTTCGCCTACTTCAGAGACATTTTTGGTTAATATTTCTAAATTGATTCTTAAACCTAATTTACCTTTTTCTACCCAATACAAGTTCTTTAACAAAAACTGCCTTATTCCAAAATTCGAAACATATTTTGAAAGTTGTTTATCTGCTTCTGTTCTTGATTTTATATGATTTAAATCTAGCGACCCTAACCCTTCTAAAATTGCATCATGATGTATTGGATAAAAGCGTGGAGAAATATCGGCGACTATTAATTTTTTTACTTTTTCTGGGTATTTTGCTGCAAATAGCATAGCTGTTTTTCCTCCCATAGAATGACCTAGAAGAATAATATTCCCTAAACCATGATAGTTGCAGTATTTTTTTAGGTCATTAGCAAGAATATCGTAATCAAAATCTTCATCATGAAAACTTCGTCCATGATTGCGTTGATCTACCAAATGAACCTCATAACCTTGTTCGCTAAATTGTTTACCAAGGGTTTTCCAGTTGTCCCCCATTCCTAAAAAACCATGAAGGATTACAAATGGTTTTCCCTCTCCTATTATATTAGAGTGCAACAACATTATTTAAGTTTATGTAAATACATTTGTACAACGTTTTCTGCTCCTAAATATAAACTTTCGGAAATCAATGCATGTCCAATAGAAACTTCTAAAAGATTTGGTATGTTATCTTTAAAAAATTTGATGTTTTCTAGTGATAAGTCATGTCCTGCATTTATACCTAATCCTAAATCGTTACATCTAACAGCACATTTTGTATATGGTTCAATAGCCTTTTTATTCCCTAGGCTGTATTGATGTGCAAAAGCTTCGGTGTATAATTCAATCCTATCTGTTCCAGTTTCCATAGCACCATCCACTTGAGCAATAACTGGCTCTAAAAAAATGGAAGTTCTTATACCATTGTTTTTAAATTCCTTAATGATTTCTGCTAAAAACTCTTTATGCTTAATCGTATCCCAACCAGCATTGCTTGTTATAGCATCTACAGCATCAGGCACTAATGTGACTTGTGTTGGTTTAATGTCTAAAACCATATCGATAAATTTTGGAATGGGATTACCTTCAATATTATATTCGGTATAAACAACTGGCTTTAAATCGTAAACATCTTGATATCTAATATGACGCTCGTCTGGACGCGGATGAATGGTCACACCTTCGGCTCCAAACTCTTGAACATCTTTGGCAAATTGGACTACATTTGGTGTGTTTCCCCCTCTTGAGTTTCGCAAGGTTGCTATCTTATTAATGTTTACACTTAACTTTGTCATCAGTAAAATTTTAAAGACAAAAATACAAAGTAAGTTACGCTTATTGTACTTATTTTTGATTATTTTGCAGTTAATAACAAACCTAAATTATGCCTTTAAGCGAGTATATTATCAATGATATAAAACCACTAAAAGCCACCAGCAATATTGGTGAAGCGCAAGAGCTTTTTAACCAACTAACATATTCGCATATTCCTATTCAAAAAGAAGGAATTTATATTGGATGTCTCTCTGAAACCGATGCACATTGCTTTGATTCGGGTAAACCCATAGCGGAATATTTATATACACTTGAAGGGTTTTTTGTGCGAAGATCTACGCTTTGGCTGGATGTTTTGGAAGCTTTTGCACAAAAAGACACCAATATCATGCCTGTTTTAAGCGACAATAATGAGTATTTAGGATACTATGAGCTTAATGATATTATCTCAATGTTTAATCAAACGCCTTTTTTCTCGGAACCTGGTGGCATTTTGATTATTGAAAAAGGTTATAACGATTACTCGTTTAGCGAAATTTGCCAAATTGTCGAATCCAATAACGGAAAACTTTTAGGAACATTTATTTCAAAAACAGAAAATGACATGGTGCAAATAACACTTAAAATTGGAAATACAGGACTAAACGATATTATCCAGAGTTTTAGGCGCTATAGTTATAACATCATTTCTGGTCATGAAGACGATACATTTGTTCAAAACCTTAAAGATCGCTCGGATTATTTAAACAAATACTTAAACCTGTAAGTTTATGAAAGTTGCTATATATGGTCAGGTGTATCAAAAAAGCTCATTGATTCCCATTGAAAGCCTTTTTCAGATTTGTCATAAAAAATCATTTGATGTCTATATTGAAACCTCCTTTTTTAAGTCCATTAAACAAGAAGAAAGCATTCGGGAAATTATTAAGGACTTTAATACCTTCAAAGAATTAGACAACTCTTTTGATTTATTTATAAGCATTGGTGGCGATGGCACCATATTAAGAGCTGTTACTTATGTACGTGATTTAAACATTCCTATTATTGGCATTAATACTGGTCGCTTAGGTTTTTTGGCAACCATCCAAAAAAATAATATAGCAAAAGCCATTAATGATATTGTAAAAGGAAATTATAGAATTTCTGAAAGAAGCCTACTCACTATAAGTACAGACCCTGAAAATGAGTCACTATTTGAGTTTAATGCTGCACTAAATGAAATTGCCGTAAGTAGAAAAAATACAACCTCTATGATAACGGTTGAAACAAGCTTAAATAATGAATATTTAACCTCGTACTGGGCAGATGGACTTATTATTTCAACGCCTACGGGTTCTACAGGCTATTCTTTAAGTTGTGGAGGTCCTGTGATAATGCCTGAATCAGATAGCATTACATTAACACCAATAGCACCACACAATTTAAATGCTAGACCATTAGTCATTCAAAACTCTACCGAAATAAAATTAAGAGTAAGCGGAAGAGAAGACAGCTATCTGGTTTCGCTAGACTCAAGAATTGCTACTTTAGATAATAATTCAACTGTTATTATAAAATTAGCCGACTTCAAAATTAAAATGATTGAACTAAACAGTGAGAGTTTTTTAAGTACACTTCGCAATAAACTTCTTTGGGGTGAAGATAAAAGGAATTAGGCAATAAATTTTCTTAATTGGTGTTTATCTGTAATACTAAACAACAAATTATAATAGGCTCATCTTATTTATTATATTTGCAAACTTTTGAACATCTATGAGGTATTTAACCATTTTTATCATGTGCGTTTTAAGCAGTCAATTAAATTATGGCCAAATTTATGAGGTTGGTGTTTTTGCTGGTGGTAGTAATTTAATTGGCGATGTAGGTTCAACAAAATATATTGCTCCCAATCAACCAGCGTTTGGAGGCGTTTTTAAATGGAATAGAAGTCCTAGACACTCTTACAGGCTGTCTGTGATTTTTTCCGATTTAGATGCACAAGATTACAAATCGGATGATCCTAGGAGGATTGAAAGGGGTTATTCATTTAATGGAAGTATTCTAGAAGTAGCATTGGGTATGGAATTTACGTTTTTTGATTTTAACCTTCATAATGATGGTAATAAATCTACACCATACATTTATACAGGTGTTTCTTTTACAAAGCATGATAATTATTATTTTAGAAATGGTATTCAAACTTCCGAAAATACATCCAGCTGGACTCCTGGAATCCCAATGGCAATAGGTTATAAAACAACAATAACCGATCATATCTTAATCGCTGCCGAAATTGGAGCTCGCTACACATTTTCCGATGAGCTTGACGGTAATTTCCCCGAAAGACCATCACTTTTCAATTACAGTTTTGGAAATTTAAACAATAATGATTGGTATATGTTTACAGGTATCACTTTAACTTATACCTTTGCACGAAAACCCTGTTACTGCGATTTTTAACGTGGATAAAAAAGAGCAAATACATATAGACCACCTTCCTCAACATATTGCCATTATTATGGATGGTAACGGTCGTTGGGCTAAAGAAAAAGGTAAATTACGCTTATTTGGTCACGAAAAAGGAAGTAAAACAGTTAAAGAAATTGTAGAGGGTTCTGCAGAACTTGGTGTTAAATTTTTAACACTATATGCCTTTTCTACCGAAAACTGGAACAGACCAAAAATTGAAGTTCAAACCCTTATGAAGCTTCTAATTTCATCCTTGAAAAAGGAAATAAAAACACTTCAAAAAAACAATATAAAACTTAACGCCATAGGAGACCTTAAAGCCTTGCCTTTAAAAGTATATAATGAACTTATGGATGTTATGGAGTTAACAAAATCTAACAATCGCTTAACCTTAACACTTGCTTTAAGTTATGGTTCTAGGGATGAATTGATGAATACTGTTAAACAAATAAGTATTAAAGTTAAAAATAATATAATTTCGCCAGAAAAAATTGATGAATCGGTAATTAATGAGCATCTTTACACGCGAAATTTGCCAGACGTAGATTTATTAATTAGAACTAGTGGCGAACAACGTATAAGCAATTTTTTATTATGGCAAATTGCTTATGCCGAATTATATTTTACAAATGTATTTTGGCCAGATTTTACAAAGCAACATTTGCATGAAGCCATAATAAACTATCAACAAAGAGAAAGACGATTTGGAAAAACGAGTGAACAACTTAGCTAATATTAAACTATTGAGAGCAAATATTACTAGAGTTTTATTTATTGCCTTTATATTTAGCAGCATAACTGTAACTGCACAAATAGAAAATACTGAGAACTCAAGAACCTATACCATTGGCGAAATTACAGTTACAGGAAGCACGAGTTTTAATGCGGAATCTGTAATAACATATTCTGGATTAAGAGTAGGTCAAGAAATTACTGTACCAACTGCGCCACTGTCTAAAATTGGTGAAGCGGTAAAAAAACTTTGGAAATTAAACTTATTTAGTGATATAGAAATATTTATAAGCAGTATTGAAGACGGTAATGTGGCTAATCTCGAAATTAAACTAAGAGACCTTCCAGAGCTAAAAGATGTAAATATTGTAGGTGTCAAAAAATCGAAATTCGAAGACATTATAAAAGATAATAAGCTTAACGCTGGTGTTAAGGTTACCGAAAATTTAATTACTACTACCGAAAATTATTTAGAAAACTCTTATCAAAAGAAAGGGTTTTTAAAAGCAAATGTTACTATTACAACGTCTGAGGTAACTGACTCTATTGAGAAGCAAAGAGTTAATATGAAGCTAAACATAGATAAAGGCAACAAAGTAAAAATAAAAGATATTGTATTTAATGGCAACGAAAAGCTTAGTCGGAAAAAGCTAAGAAAGGCCATGAAAAATACTAAGAAAAAAAATCCAATTAGAGTTTTTAAACGCTCAAAATATATTGAAGCAGATTTTGAGGAAGATTTAACTAGTATTGTAGACAAATACAAAGAGAATGGTTACAGGGATGCTCGTATCATCTCTGATTCTTTAATTTACAATTCAGATAATACTATTACTTTAAACATACAACTGGAAGAAGGTGAAAAATACACCTATGGTGATATTAAATTCTTAGGGAATACCGTATTTTCAGACAAAATATTAAACAGTATTTTAAGAATTGATAAAGGCGATACTTATAATGGCGTTGAGCTAGAAAAAAGAATTCAGGACGAAACCAAACCTGACGGTGAGGATATAGCTAACCTTTATCAAAATAATGGTTATCTATTTTCTAATATTACTCCAGTTGAAACAAGTGCAGATGGTAATGTTATTGACATGGAAATTAGAATCGTAGAAGGTAAACCAGCGTATTTTAATAAGATATCGGTTGTTGGAAACGATAAAACCAATGACCATGTTATTTATAGAGAAATAAGAACCCTTCCTGGACAAAGATATAGTAAAGCACAAGTACTCCGTACTATTCGTGAACTTGGACAATTAGGCTTTTTTGATGCTCAACAAATAGTACCTAATTTTAAAAATGTAAACGCTAACGATGGCATATTAGACATGGAATACTCAGTAGTTGAGCGTGGTTCAAGTCAAATAGAATTACAAGGTGGTTACGGTGGTGGAGGCTTTATTGGCACTTTAGGTTTATCGTTTAATAACTTTTCAATAAAAGATATCTTTAAAAAAGAAGCCTATCAACCAATTCCTATGGGAGATGGTCAAAAACTAGCCCTTCGTTTACAAGCAAGTAGATTTTACCAAACTTATAGTTTTTCATTTTCAGAGCCTTGGTTCGGTGGTAAAAAACCTGTAAGTTTTTCAACATCTATATCGCATACTAAACAGTTTTTGTATAATCCATTAACAAGAAATGCAGACAAAGACAGGCGTTTTAATATTACAGGTCTTTCGGTTGGATTAGCCAAAAGGCTAACAGTTCCAGATGATTACTTTGTATTATCTCAAGCCATAAGTTTTCAACATTACGATTTGAAAAATTATAATACAGGTTTATTTACTTTTGGTAATGGGTCATCCAATAACTTAGCTTATACGATTGGCTTAAGTAGAGATAACACTAATATCGATCCTATTTACCCTACAGGTGGATCTAAATTTGGCATCACAGCCAAATTGTCTTTACCTTATTCTGCTTTTAATGGTGTTGATTACACATCATTAAAAGAAGAAAGAGAAGATCAATTGGAGATTCAAAATAACACCAATAATTCTAACTCGGTTAGAAACGATGCAGCTGATAGAATTTCTGAAATAGATCAAGAACGCTTTAAATGGTTAGAGTTCTACAAAGTAAAATTTAATGGTGAATGGTACACTAGGGTTGTTGGAGACATGGTATTACGTCCTAAAATAGAGTTTGGATTCTTAGGCGCATATAATAATGACCGAGGTGTAATTCCTTTTGAACGTTATTTCCTAGGAGGTGATGGTATGGGAACTTACAGTTTAGATGGTAGAGAAGCCATTGCCTTAAGAGGATACCCAAACCAATCACTATCATCACAAGATGGTGGAGCTATTTACAATAAATTCTCTTTAGAATTAAGATACCCAATAACCTTAAAATCACAACAAGCAAAAATTTACGCGTTAGCCTTTTTAGAAGCTGGTGCATCGTATGATAGTTTTAGAGACTATAACCCATTTGCTCTAAAGCGTTCGGCTGGTTTAGGTATTAGATTGTTTATGCCTGCATTTGGATTATTAGGTATAGATTTTGGTCATGGTTTCGATCCATTACCAGGTCAAACAAGAAAACATGGATGGGAAACACACTTTATAATTGGACAACAATTTTAAGTTTGGCACGATATTTTCTATGTACAGTTTAACGATTTAATTAGCGCGTTAAAATTTTTCAAAATATATTTCGTTAATTTGATAAATAATAACGCTCGCATCCAAATCGAAAATTGTCTGTTAGTGTTGTATTTTAAAATTAAAAAAACTATTTAAAACATATACGGATGAAAACAAAAGTTCTTTTTTTACTGGCAATAGCATCCTTTATTAGTCTATCTACTTTTGCACAAAAAAGTGTACGAATTGGTTATATAGATACTGAGTATATTTTACAAAATGTCCCAGAATACCAAAGTGCCTCAACTCAATTAGATACCAAGGTTGATAAATGGAAAAAAGAAATCGAAAAACGTTTAAGTGACATCGACCAAAAGAAGAAGCAATTATCTTCTGAAAGTGTCCTGTTAACACCTGAACTAATTCAAGAGCGTCAAGAAGACATTAACATTGAAGAAAATGAAGTTCTAGATTATCAACAAAAACGTTTTGGACCAAATGGCGATTTAATGATTCAAAGAAAACAATTAATGCAACCCATCCAGGATCAAATTTTTACAGCAGTACAAGAAATTGCTTCAAGTAAAAACTATGATTTTGTTTTTGATAAATCAGCAGATGTTGTAATGCTTTATTCGGCAGACAGATTTGATATAAGCGACCAAGTATTGCGTTCTATTACTAGAACGGCAAAACGTACACAGGTTCAAAATCGCAAAGAGAAAAAAGCTGCTGAAGCTGAAGAAGTTGTTCCTGAAATAAATGAAAGCCAAGAAGCAAGAGCACAAGCTCTAGCAGATAAAAAAGCGGAACGTGAAAAAGATATTGCAGATAAACGTGCTAAACAGCAAGCTGATCGTGAAGCTAAGAAAAAAGCTCTTGAAGAAAAGAGACAGCAAATTCTTGAAGAACGCGCTAAGGCAAGACAAGAAAAACTAGATGCTCGTAGCAATGCTGGTAGTAAAGCAAATGATGCCAAAGAGGAAGCCACCAAAGCAGTAGTAGATACTACTAAAAAGGTAGAAGAAGTAAAAACAGAAACCAAAAAAATTGAAGAACCAAAATTAAGTGCTGCTGAAAAAAGAAAGAAAGCACTTGAAGATAAGAAAAAGAAGATTTTAGCTGATAGACAAGCAAAAATTGATGCCCAAAAAGCAGAAAAAGAAGCAGCTAAAAAAACAACAGATAGTACAGGCGCTAAAAAATTAAGCCCTAAAGAAGCTCGTAAAAAAGCATTAGAAGAAAAAAAACAAAAAATATTAGCCGATAGAAAGGCAAAGCTTGAAGCAAAAAGAGTTCAAGACAGCATTAATAAAGCTAAAAAGAAAAAGAATAATTAATAGACAACAATTTATAACACAATTTATTTAAAAATGAAACATTTAAAGAACTTAGTATTAGCAGCATTACTTTTATTTGGAAGCACAAGTATAATGAATGCGCAAAGTAAAGTTGCTCATATTAACACGCAGGAGTTAATAGCTGCGATGCCTGATTATAAAGCAGCACAAGCAGAGATGGAGAAGTTAGGAAAAACTTACGACGTGCAATTACAAGATATGGGAAAGGAATATGAGAACAAGGTAAAGCAATATGATGCTGAAGCTTCAGCTCAAACGCAAGAAACAAATCAAAAAAGAATGCAGGAAGTTGCAGCAATGGAGCAAAGTATCCGTCAATTTCAATCTACTGCACAGCAAGAAATGCAAAAGAAAGAGTTTGATTTATTAAAGCCAATTACCGAAAAAGCTAAAGCAGCTATTATTAAAGTTGCCAAAGCTCAAGGATTTCAATATGTGTTGGATTCTACACAAGGGCAAGGAGTTATCCTAGCCGATGGTAAAGATTTAATGGCAGATGTAAAGAAAGAATTAGGATTCTAAAAAGCTACAATTTATTATTCCTGCGTAGTCAGGAATCTAAATAATACCTAAAAAGCCGCTTTTAACGAAGTGGCTTTTTTATTTTTGTAGTATAATGAACAAACAACCTATTGGCATATTTGATTCTGGTGTTGGAGGTACTTCTATTTGGAAAGAAATCCATACACTACTACCTTTTGAAAACACTATCTATCTAGCAGATAGTACTAATGCACCTTATGGTCCAAAAGGTGAAGAGCGCATTAAAGAACTTTGTGTAAAAAACACAGAGCTTCTATTAGACAAAAACTGTAAGCTAATTATTGTTGCTTGTAACACTGCCACAACCAATGCTATTGATTATTTACGTGCTAACTATACTATTCCTTTTATTGGTATTGAACCAGCTATAAAACCAGCTGCTTTACAAACTAAAACCAATGCCATTGGTATTTTGGCAACAAAAGGCACTCTTTCAAGTAAGCTTTTTCATAAAACCACCAACCTATTTGGGAACGGCATTAACATCATAGAACAAGAGGGTGAAGGTATTGTACAGCTTATTGAAACTGGGAAATTATATTCCGATGAAATGAAAGGGTTGCTAAACATCTATTTAAAACCCATGATAGAAGCCAATATAGACCATTTAGTACTTGGCTGCACACATTATCCATACTTAATGCCAATATTACTTGAAATACTCCCAAAACATGTTAAAATTATAGATTCTGGTGAAGCTGTAGCAAAACAGACTAAGGCAATTTTAGAAAAGCATCAATTACTTAATACTCATCACACCAAATCAACACATCAATTTTTTACCAATGGAAGTCCTAAGGTTATGACTGAGCTTTTAGATGGCAACTATGATGTTGAGTATTTGGAGTTTTAAACTACTCCTTAAACCAACTAGAGTATTTCACATAATTATTTGCAATTCTGTTAATCTCTCCTGAAATAAGCTCTTTGCTAATATCTTTAATCTTTTTAGCTGGAGTTCCAGCATAAATACTTTCTGCCTCTACTCTTGTGTTTTTTGTCACCACTGCTCCTGCAGCAATAATGCTATTACTTTCAACGATACAATCATCCATCACAATACTTCCCATGCCTATAAGTACATTATCTTGAATAGTGCAACCATGAACTATAGCATTATGACCTATAGACACATTGTTACCAATATTAGTTGGTGAGGTTTCATAAGTAGCATGAATAACAGCGCCATCTTGTACGTTGACTTTATTTCCTAGTTTTATATAATGCACATCACCACGAATAACAGCGTTAAACCAAATACTGCATTGGTTTCCCATAGTGACTTCGCCTACAATGGTTGCATTCTCTGCAATGTAACAATCGTTTGGTATTTCTGGCGATTTTCCGTTTACTGGTTTTATGATTGGCATTTTATATTTTTAGTTTATTGCTGGGCATTTACACTCGTACTTCTCACGTCTACAACCAAAGTTGATTCCTAACGTAATTTGGTGAAATCCTCCATTATTAAAAACTACCGAATTTGCCTGATAAGAATACGTATAAGCGAAAACAAAGTTCTTATAATTAATACCAACTAAAGGCGTAAAATATTGCAATTTTTGACTACTTACACCTGTACCATTCAAAAACTCGGCGCCATCTAAACTTGTTCTATAAGATAACCCTGCCCAAAGTTTTCCAAATTCAACTTCTTTATAAACTTTCATATTTAAGTCTATTAAAGATTCCTTCGTGGCATCTCGATGCATGAACATAATAGAAGGCTCGTAACTCCATTCGCTACCAAGACGGCTAAATACATTTCCAGCAGAAAACAAGTAAGTTCTTAAGTTGTTATAGCTAAGTCCTTGTTCATTAAAATTAATACCATCATTTGCTAAAACATTCTTTACTGTGGCATGTGCATAGAAATTTAAAAAGTGGTATGAAAAGCCAAAATCAATATTAAAATTGGTCGCACTTTGTTCTATTCCAGAGATAATTGGATCAAAACCATCTGCTAAAAAAGAAGTTTCATCCAATTTATATTGAATCATTCCAGCACTAAATCCAAATGATAACATGTTTAAATCAATTGGATTTCTAGAAAACATTAAATGATGTGCATAAGTCAAATAAGCACCTGTTTGCGAATGATATCCATTTTTATCATTAAACACAATAGCTCCATAAGCTGAAGGCGTTTCGCCAAAACGTCCATTAACGCTTAAGGTCTGTAAACTTGGTGCATTAGATTGGCCTAACCATTGCTGACGCCCAGTTAACCTTACTTTATTGCAATTTGCAACTCCAGCCATAGATGGGTGGATTAAGTAATAGTTATCTGTTAAGTAATCAGAGTATATTGGCAATCCTTCTTGTGCTCTGGAAAATTGCGCTAAAAAAAGCACAACGAGGAGTAACGAAAGTTTTTTCAATTTCATATAATTTTATATTTCAAAGTAATTGGGGCTTTATTAATTACCTTACATCATTTAGCAAAATGATTACTAAATTTAGGTTAATGATTACCAAATATATATATAACTCGACATTTCTTTTATTATTTTTACAAAAAATATATTTGCAATGAAAAAAATTGAGGTCTCTATACAAGAAACAAACAATCCAACCATACTTAAATTTGAAGCTAATTCTTTTTTAACTCAATACGAAAGCTTTGAGTTCAATAACATTGACGATGCTAAAAATTCTCCTTTAGCCCAACAGCTATTTTATCTACCATTTGTTAAAAAAGTATATATCTCTGGCAATTTTGTTGCTATAGAACGTTTCGACATAGTCACTTGGAATGATGTTCAAAATGAAGTTCGAGAACAAATAGAAAATTATTTAAATAGCGACGGTGTTGTTGTTGCTCCTTCAGAAACAAAGAAAAAAACTGCTGTAACAGTGTATGCCGAAAGCACACCAAATCCAGCAGTTACAAAATTTGTTGCCAATAAAAATTTAACGCCTTTTATGTTAGAATTCACTTCAATAGACGAAGCGAAAACATCGCCTTTTGCTACTGAATTGTTTCATTTTCCATTTGTTAAAAGCATATTTATTGACAAAAACTATGTGTCTATCACCAAATATGACGTTGCTGAATGGAACGACATTACTATGGAGTTGAGAGAATTTATTAGAACCTACATTGAAAATGGGAAAGCTATAGTAACAGATGATGCTCCTGAAATAACTAAAAACTCTGAAGTTGCTAAAGAAGAGCAGTTTGAAACTTTGGACGATATTTCAAAAGAGATTGTAAATATTTTAGAGGAATATGTAAAACCAGCAGTAGCTAGTGATGGTGGGAATATTCAATTTGAATCGTATGATGCAGATACAAAAAAAGTGAAAGTTATTTTACAAGGTGCCTGCAGTGGTTGTCCTTCCTCTACATTCACATTAAAAAATGGCATAGAAAATATGCTAAAAGAAATGTTGCAAGGAAAGGTTGAAACTGTTGAGGCTATAAATGGATAAAAAACACTTTCTTTCATTGTGACTTTGCCTATTTTTTTGTTTTTATAGATAGTATTAATCTTTAAAAAATATAACCATGGCAGTAATGAAAGTAATTGAAGTATTAGCAAATTCAGATAAGAGTTGGGAAGACGCAACTAAAAAGGCGATTAAGCAAGCTTCAAAAAGTGTAAAAAATATTAAATCGGCATTTGTACAATCACAAAGTGCTGTTGTTAATGATGATGAAGTAACAGAATTCAGAGTCAACTTAAAAATTACTTTTGAAGTTAATTAAAATTAATTTTCAAATAAATTATTAAGCGTTCCAAAAGGAACGCTTTTTTTATGCTTTTTTGTAAATTTGAAATTAACATATTCGATGAACTTCTTTTATTAATTGCCATTAAAATCTTCGAATAGTACATTAAAAAATGATACATAAATACACCAACGAGCTTATTAATGAAACGAGTCCGTATTTGTTACAACATGCACACAATCCAATACATTGGAAAGCATGGAACGACAATACTTTAGCTGAAGCCAAAGAAAAAAATAGGCTCATTATAATTAGCGTTGGTTATGCTGCTTGCCATTGGTGTCATGTTATGGAGCACGAAAGTTTTGAAGATATTGAAGTTGCCCAAGTAATGAATGATAATTATATCAACATTAAAGTAGATAGGGAAGAGCGTCCTGATATTGACCAAGTGTATATGAATGCTGTACAACTCCTAACTGGAAATGGTGGTTGGCCATTAAATGTAGTGGCATTACCTGATGGTAGGCCAGTTTGGGGAGGCACTTATTTTAAGAAAAAACAATGGATAAACACATTGACTCAAATAGCAGATTTGTATCATTCGAATCCGGAAAAATTGCATGAATATGCTGAGCAATTAGAAACTGGAATTAAATCGTTAGATGTTGTAAACCTAAATACCGATGATGTAAAGTTTGAAAAGTCCATCATTGACTATGCTATAAATAGTTGGTCACAAAACTTTGATTATGAAAAAGGAGGCACCAATCGTGCTCCAAAATTTATGATGCCTAACAATGTTCATTTTCTATTGAGAGAGGCGTATCAAAACGATCATGTAGAACTTCAAAAATATGTAAACATTACGTTGACAAAAATTGCCTTTGGTGGAATTTTTGATCACGTTGGTGGTGGTTTTTCACGTTATTCGGTAGATGATAAATGGCATGTCCCTCATTTCGAAAAAATGCTTTACGACAATGCACAATTGGTTAGTTTATATAGCGATGCTTATTTGGCAACCAAAAATCCGCTTTATAAACAGGTTGTTTTTGATACTCTAGACTTTGTAGAACGTGAACTCACTAATAGTGATGGTACATTTTATTCATCATTAGATGCGGATAGTATCAATAAAAAGGGAGATTTAGAAGAAGGTGCTTTTTATGTTTGGACTAAAGAAGAATTGAAAGAATTACTTTATGAAGATTATCAATTGTTTTCAGATTACTATTCGATTAATGATTATGGGTTTTGGGAGCACGATAACTTTGTGTTGATTAGAAAAGATTCCGAAGAGATTATTACTAAGAAACACAGAATCACTTCTAAAGATTTAAAAGATAAAATAAAACGCTGGAAATATTTACTGTTAGAAGAAAGAGAAAAAAGAAACAGACCTAGACTAGATGATAAAATTCTAACATCTTGGAATGCGTTAATGATTAAAGGCTATATGGATGCCTTTCGTGTTTTTAACGAAGATCGCTTTTTAAAAGCTGCACTAAAAAATGCACAATTTATCATTTTTAAGCAATCTAAAGACGATGGAGGTTTATATCACAATTATAAAAACGGCAAAAGTACTATTAATGGTTATTTAGAGGATTATGCCACCACCATTGAAGCTTTTGTTTCGATTTATGAAAACATCTTAGATGAAAAATGGTTGATACATTCTCGAAATTTGACCAATTATACTCTTGACCATTTTTTCAATGAGGAAAGTAAAATGTTTTATTTTACTTCAAATCAGGATCCTGCATTAGTATCAAGAACTATTGAATATAGAGACAATGTAATACCTTCAAGCAATTCTATGATGGCTAAAAATTTGTTCAAACTATCTCATTTGTATGGCAATTCAGCTTATGAAACCATTTCAGTAACTATGTTGCACAATATGTTGCCAGAGCTAAAAAAATACCCCTCAGGTTTTTCGAATTGGATGGATTTAATGCTGAATTTTACAAATAACTATTATGAAGTTGCCATAATTGGAGAGCATGCTAAAGAAAAAGTCAACACTTTAAACAAGGTGTATCTTCCAAATAAACTTATCGCAGGCTGCCATGAAGAAAATAACTTACCTTTATTAAAAAATAGGTATTCAAAAGATAAAACACTCATATACGTTTGTGTTAACAAAGCTTGCCAATTTCCAGTATCTGAAGCTGACAAAGCAATTGATTTAATGAAATAAGATGGAATTACTCATTACAGTTTTAATAGTCCTTGTAGCCATAGAACATATTTACTTCCTAATTTTAGAAATGTTTTTATGGACCAAACCAAAAGGCATAAAAACCTTTGGATTAAAATCGAAACAATTTGCTGAAGACACAAAGGTTTTAGCAGCAAACCAAGGTTTATACAATGGGTTCTTAGCTGCTGGATTAGTTTATTCTTTAATTATTGAAGATGAAAATTTTTCAATTTTCTTTCTAGTTTGCGTGACTATCGCCTCCATTTATGGGTCATATAGTACACATAAGGTTCGTTTATTTTATATACAGGGTATTCCAGCCATAATAGCTCTTTTAGCAATATTAATTAATAATTAAAAACAATAATAGTAATGGATTTAGAAAACATTTTAGATAAGCTTATGGACTTTGCAACGGTTTATGGTATAAAAATAATAGGTGCAATTTTAGTATGGATCATTGGTTCATGGCTTATTAAAAAAATAGTGAGAGGTATTAAAAAAGTAATGTTTAAGCGTAATTATGATGAAAGTCTTCAGAAATTTTTACTCAATCTTATTAATTGGATATTAAAAATTCTATTGGTAATAACACTTTTAGGCACTCTAGGCGTCCCAACAACCTCTTTTGCTGCTATTATAGCTGCTGCTGGTTTAGCAATAGGGTTAGCACTACAAGGAAGCTTAGGTAATTTTGCTGGTGGTGTTTTAATTATGATTTTTAAACCTATAAAAATAGGTGACCTCATTGAAGCCCAAGGAGAAGTTGGCGTGGTTAAGGAAATAGAAATTTTCACTACAAAACTTATAGGACTATCAAATAGAGAAATTATCATCCCTAATGGTGCTTTATCCAATGGGAATATTATTAATTATACGACTGAAGGAACACGTCGTGTTGATTTAACTTTTGGCGTTGGATACGATTCGGATATTAAGAAAACTAAAGATGTACTCATGAACGTCCTTACTTCACATCCTTTAGTTTTAAAAGATCCTCAACCAACAGTTAATGTATTAGCATTAGCTGACAGTTCAGTGAATTTTGCTGTAAGACCTTGGTGTAAAGCTGAACATTATTGGAATGTGTACTTTGATGTTACCGAACAAACTAAAGAAGCTCTTGATGCTGCAGGAATAGAAATACCTTATCCTCATCAGGTAGAAATACACAAAGAAGCGTAATTACTTATTTAGATTTAGGCTTTAATGCTATAAAATCTTTTAAATAATAAGGTTCAAAATAGGCGACATCCTCGATGTCGCTTTTTTTATACTTCTGGTAAGCTAATTGGCTCATATTGTTTGCAGAAGGTAATTTATCTTCAATAAAAACAGCATTAGCATGTGTTAAAAGTTCTTTTGTTTTTGCAACGCCATTGCCCACAAAAAACACTTTACCTGATTCCAAATACTCATTAAAAGACGTTTCATTAAGAATTTGCGCTTGCGTTTCTCTAATTTGAGAATGATTAGCATCAAACACTCCTGAATAGACCTCCATACGCCTAGCGTCCAACATGGAAACAATAACACCTGTTTCTGTACTAACTTGATGTGCTAAAGATTCTAAAGTTGGAATAGCGATTAAAGGTACATCTAAAGCAAAACAAAGCCCTTTTGCTGCCGAAACACCAATACGCAAACCTGTATAAGACCCTGGCCCTTTACTAATGGCTATAGCATCCAATTCGTTTAACGAAACATCGGCCTCTTTTAAAACGTCATCGATATATATATGTAACCGTTCGGCGTGAGAATAGTTACTATTATAATCTTCTTTTAAAACAACAGTCTCCCCTTTGTTAGAAAGAGAGACCGAACAGTTTGTTGTTGATGTTTCTATGTTAAGTATGTATGCCAATTTTTATAACACAATTGTTTTTCCAATGTAAAAGTCTAAAACTTTTGTTTTAAAAACAAAATCATACTTAGCATTTATTAGAGATGACTCTGCATTTATCAAACGTATTCTAGATTGTTCTAACTCAAAAGAATTCATATCACCTAAATTATAACGCTCTTGTGAATTTGAGAATGACAATTCTTGTGCCTGCAAAGATTTTTGTGCCGCAACATACGTTTTTAGTGCTGCTTGTGCATCGGTAAAAGCTCTTTGAATATTAGATTCTAAAGTTAATTTAGCTTGGTCTAAATCCAGCTTTGAAGTTGCTTCTCTAATTATTGATTTAGCTACTGCAACTTTGTTTTGATATCTCGAGAATATTGGAATATTAACACTTAATCTAAAGCTATGTCCTTTGTTATCATTTAATTGATTAAAAAAGCTTTCTTCTGTACTACTTAAATTAGTGTAAAAGGCATTTGTTCCTAATCCATAACTAGCGCTTACACTTGGCATAAAGCCACTTTTAGATATCTCAGTGCTTAACTCTGCATTTTCAATATTTTTTTCAGCCACTTTTATTTCGTTTCTATTCTCTAAAGCGTAATTTAAAATAGGCTTAATATCGTTGTACATTAATGCAGCCGAAGGCGTATCGATTTCTATAACTTCAACTTTAAAGCCCTCAAATGGCACTTGTAATAATTGCGATAAGTTTAATAATGCCAATGTGTAATTATTATCTGCAACAGTAACACTTTGTTCATCATTACTTAAAGTTGCTTCGGCATCATAAATATTAACTCGTGGTTGAACTCCAGCTTCTACAAGATCTTTTACTTGTTGCAATTGCTTACTAGAAAATTCATATTGCGCTTTTGCTGTCTCCAAACGCTCTTTATTAAACAATACATTTAGGTATGAATTAGCAACATTTAAAGAAATATCATCTTTAATTCTGTTTAATTCTAACTCGTTGGTTTCTAAATTTAATTGTGCTTGCTTGTATAAATTAGTCAATCTAAAACCATTAAAAATTGTTTGAGAAACATTTACACTCATACTAGTTGAGTTACTGGTTCTATTTACAAATTCCCCAGGAAATAATTCTTGCTGACCAAAACTTAATGATTGAGACATGTTTGCGCCAGCTGAAGGTAAAAATTGACCTTTAGCCCCTTTTATGTCTTCTTCATTAATCAACAACGTGTTTTCAAACCTTTGTATGGTAATATTGTTTTCCAAAGCATGAGTCACACATTCTTGCAGTGTCCACACTTTATTATTTTGAGCAGTTGTAGAAAACCCAATAATAAGGGTTAACACTAAATATATATATTTCATATTATGCATACTAGTCTATTGATTAGTTATCTTCTTCAGTTTCTTCTTCCTCTTCTTTAACTTTGTTCCATACTTTAATTTTATCACCTTCTTTTACACCATCAGTGATTTCCACATTAATCCCATCTGAAAGTCCTAGTTCAACATTCACTTTTTTAAAGCTTCCGTCATCTTTCATCATCTCTACAAATGGTTTTTCGGTAATTCTATTAAACTGTAATAAAGCTTCCTTAATACAAAGGATACTGTCTTTACTTTCAATTTGTATTTCTGCATTCGCACTGTAACCAGCTCTAATTTTAGTAGATTGTTCTACTTCTACATCAGCTTTAATAGTAAATTGAACCGCACCATTTTCTTCAATTCCTTTAGGTGCTACAAATGTTAATTTTGCTGGAAATTCTTGCTCATTAATTGCTCCAAGAACAACTGATATTTCTTTCCCTTCTTCTAGCTTTCCAACTTCAGATTCGTCAACTTTTCCCTCAAAAATCATTTTACTCATATCTGCTACAGTCGCAATAGTTGTTCCTGCATTAAAGTTGTTACTTTGTATTACTTGATCACCTTCTCGAATAGGAATTTGTAAAACTGTTCCTGAAATTTGAGCAATAATATTTGTATTTGCTGAGCTTCCTCCAGATAATGATCCTTGTCTAATAATTTGGAAGTCATTTTGTGCTTGCCTTAGATTTTCCAACGCTTGATTATAAGACAATTCGCTATTTTCAAAATCTTGTTTAGAAACAACCCCTTTTTCAAATAATGCTTTGTTACGATTAAATAATGTTTCAGCATTATTTTTTGATAATTCAGCAGTTTTAATTCTACTTCTAGCGCTTACCAAACTTTGCTCATTAGGTACCACTCTAATTTTTGCTATTAAGTCGCCTTTTTTAACAATGTCGCCTTCCTCAACAACAATTTTATCAACGATTCCTGAAATTTGAGGTTTCAATTCAATTTCTTCTTCAGGGTTAAGTTTTCCAGTTGCAACAACTTTATAGTCGATGGATGTATAGTAAGGTTCTTCGACTTCGAAGTCTACTACCTCGGCAGTATTTGATTTTTTGAAATACGATAATACCCAAACTAAGAGGATTAACAATACAATTCCTAAAATAATTTTTACTGATTTTTTCATTTTTTAACTAATATAATGTTGGTTTTATTCTTCTCTTAATGCTTCTATAGGTTTAATACTTGTTGCCTTAAATGCAGGGATTAATCCTATAAGGGTTCCTAGCGCTACTAAAATGAGTAGTGCAACAAATACAATGGCTATGGATACTGATGCGTTAACAAAAACTGCATCATCTCCTTGTCCTAATGTTTTATCTATTAAAATTAATATCCAGCCACCGCTTATTATTCCCATTAAACCTGCAATCATTGTTAAAAACACAGCCTCAACAACAATTTGTCTTTTAATCTCAAATGGTGTGGCACCTAATGCTCGTCTTACTCCTATTTCTTTGGTGCGTTCTTTTACCGTAATAAGTAATATGTTACCAATGGCAAAAACACCTGCAATAAGTGTTGCAATGCCCACAAACCATGTTAAAAACTGCATGCCTTTTAAAAAATCGACAATACTTTTAAACATGTCTCCAAGATTAAAACTTCCAAATGCGCGCTGGTCATTTGGATGAATTTTATGCATGTTTCTTAAGGATAATTTAATATCTTCTTCAATTTGTTTAATATCAAATTCAGGTTTTCCAGTTATCATCATCCATCCAATATTATCTCCTTGGTTATAGATTTGTTGGAATGTTGAAAACGGAATATGTATTTCTGTTTGTGGGCCACCAAAAGGCGTGGTTTCAAAAACACCAATGACTTTAAAGTTTATATCATTAATTCTAATAAACTTCCCAAAAGGGTCTTCGTCTTTTTCAAATAATTGCTTGTAGATATCTTCAGAAATTACCGCAACTTTACGGTTATTATCTATATCCGTTTGGTTTATAAAACGCCCTTGACCTTTAATAAGGTTCTTTTTCTGTACCACATCAAGTAAAGGATAATCCCCAGCAATGCCATAAGTGCCAGACAGTGAATTTCTTACCACAAAACTACTTCTTTGATTTCTTGGCACTACAAATTCGATGCCATCAATGTTTTCTTGTATTCGTTTAGCATCACTAAGTTTAAGTTGTACAGCTCTTCCTTCTTGAAACCCTTTAAAAGGCTTACTGCTTCGTTGCCCCCAAATAAATACACTATTTGTTGCAAAATCACTAAACTGTCTATTAAAACTATTTTCAATACCACGTGCTGCACCAAGTAGAGCAATCAACAATAAAATCCCCCACCAAACACCTATCATAGTAATAATAGTACGGAGTTTGTTTTTACTCATACTATCAATTACTTCTTGCCATGTATCTCTATCAAATAAAAATTTTATCATCTTTAGTCGTTTCTAAGTGCTACAATTGGTTTAATCTTTGATGCTTTCTTTGCTGGCAAATACCCTGCTAATGATCCTGCTAGTACTAGAATTATGGTTGCAGTTACAACTATATTGGTACTAACACCTGCTTCTTTTATAAAATAGTCTTCAAGTAATGGATT
Source organism: Flavobacteriaceae bacterium S0862 (assembly GCA_023015825.1). Lineage (GTDB taxonomy): Bacteria > Bacteroidota > Bacteroidia > Flavobacteriales > Flavobacteriaceae > Pontimicrobium. The sequence continues at coordinate 32,422 of JALKAW010000002.1, forward strand.
AGCCCATTCTAGTATAGCAACACCTAAAACTAAACCTAAATAACCCGCAATAGCAGTTATAATAATTGATTCTAGAAGTATTAATGACACTATTTTTCTAGGTGGTGCACCAAGTGCTTTTCTAATACCAATTTCTTTAGTGCGTTCTTTAACAATGAATATCATGATGTTACTAATACCAACAATACCAGCGATAAGTGTTCCTAAGCCAATAACTATAATAATCAATCCTAAAGCAAATTGAAATTGTGAAACTGCTTTGTTTTGACTAGCCATATTAAAAACTCTTACGGCACTTTGATCTGTTGGTGCAACAGAAAAACGGTCTTTTAGTCGTTTTGTTAGTTTATTACTAAATGCAATAGCTTCATCTACACTTAAATTTGGATTATATCCCAAAGTAATTTCATCAACATAATCGTTATTACCATACAATAATTGTGCTGTTGTAGCTGGCATATATATTACACGTTCTTCATTATCGTTTCCTTCATCTGTAAAAACACCTACAACCTTATAATTGATGCCACTTAAATTAATAAACTCCCCTAGGGCTGATTCTTTTGAAAACAAATCTTCTTCAACTAATCTTCCGATAACGATGGACTTACTCTTGTTATTTAAATCTAATAGAGAAATATATCTACCATCCTTAATTAACGTTTTTTCTAAAAATTGGTGATCAGGATTTACTGCTCTAACTGAATAATTATTTTTTTCTCCTTTGTAAGAAGCGTTAACACTTTTAAATATTCTAACAGTACTATATTGAATTTTATCTTTGAATTCTTCATTTATATAGTCAAAATCTTCGTTTTTAAGTTGAATTCGTCTTCCAGCTTGTAAACCATCATAAGCCTTTGTAGTTCGACCTGTTCGAACAAATATTGCATTAATAGCATCATCGGCAAACCCTTGTTGAAACGTGTTTCCTAAACCATTAGCGATTCCAATTAATATTGTGAATAATAAAATAGCAAAAGCAACCGTAAAACCAGATAAGAGAGTTCTGGTTCGGTTTTTATTCATACTTTGAAATATTTCGCGCCAAAGATCTAAATCAAACATATTGGGAAGCTCTTACTTGGTTAACTTTTTTATCTTCCATAATAACACCATCGCGCAAGCGTATGATACGTTTACACATTTCGGCAATATCTTCCTCGTGAGTTACGATTAATATAGTTTTACCTTCATCATTTAATTGCTGAAGAAACTCCATTATTTCATAAGATGTTGTTGTATCTAAAGCTCCTGTAGGCTCATCAGCCAGCAATAGTTTTGGGTCTGCTGCTAATGCTCTAGCAATAGCTACACGTTGTTTTTGTCCACCAGACAATTCACTAGGTAAGTGATGTGCCCAATCTAATAAGCCTACTTTTTTAAGGTGAAATTTTCCTTTTTCCTGACGTTCCTTACGTTTCAATCCTTGATAATATAATGGTAAGGCCACATTTTCAAGTGCATTTTTATAGTTAATTAAATTGAAAGATTGAAAGATAAATCCTAAGAATTTATTTCTATAAATTGCGGCTTTCTTTTCATTAAGATTTTTAATTTCTACATCATCTAAGGTATATTCTCCAGAGTCTGCTTCGTCTAGAATACCAATAATATTTAAAAGTGTAGATTTACCTGAACCCGAAGAGCCCATAATGGCTACCATTTCGCCACTTTCAACTTCTAGGTCAATACCTTTAAGTACGTGTAAACTTGAATCTCCTATTGGATAGGATTTGTGTAGTTGGCTAATCTTTAACATAGTTAGTGTTTTTTAGCTTTAAATGCTATAACAATAGTTAGACTGCTAAAGTCTTTATTTGTTACATCACTAACTTCAATTAAATATTAAAAATTATTTTTGTTTAAGTTTCCTGTAGATTACAAGTCCAATCCCTCCTATTAATATATAGGGAATAAGCATTAAGTAAACGATACCATTATTAATCCCTTCGGCAGCCTTTTGTCCATCTTCACTTTCAAGAACTGCACGGCACATAGCGCATTGTGCTTCTAAATCGCAAATAGCCAATAGCAGAGTTACTAATAATATGACGTTACTTTTTTTCAAAGGTTCAATAATAAGGTGAAATCATGATAAAAACCACCACTCCAGAAACTGCGACATATAACCATAAAGGAAATGTGATTCTTGCTATTTTTTTGTGTCTTTCAAAATTATTTGTAATAGCTCTAACATAAGTGATTAACACAAAAGGGATAACAGCAACTGATAATATTATATGAGAAATTAAAATAATATAATAAATGTACTTTATAGTGCCTTGACCTCCAAATTTGGTGGATTCGCTGGTCATGTGATAGGCAACATACATTGCTAAAAATACTACTGATAACAAAATAGCAAATTGCATTAAGCGTTTGTGTAGATTTTGCTTTTTATTTTTAATAGCCCAAAAAGCAGTTACCAAAACCAATGCGGTAAAAGCATTAATCGATGCATAAATTGGTGGTAAAAAAGTAAGAGGTTCAACGTTTGGTATTTTAATGCCAAATAAAGCAGCGACAACTAGCGGGATAATAATAGATAAAACAACTATCCACTTATTGTATTTTTTTTCTTTTGTTATATTGTCTGTCATATTACTCTTTTAAAAGTTTCGCTATATCTTCTTTGAGTATGGTTATTTCCTCCCTAAAACCATCTTCATCATATTTTTCTTCTTCGCTAATAATACCATTATAATATATTAATGGATTTCCATTTACTGTTCTAGATCTAATAAATCCGTTTTTATCTATAAGTGCAAAATTACCTGAATGCTCAAATCCACCCTCAACAGTTCCATCTTGAGCAGTGTATAAATTAAACCCTTCGTTAGCTAACGCATAAATAGTGTCCTGATTTCCTGTCATTAAATGCCAATTAGGATTCGTTATGCCATATTTTTCAGCATAGGCTTTTAAAACTTCAGGTGTGTCGTTTTTAGGATTAATAGTAAAAGAAGCCACTCCAAAATTATCATATCCTTCAAAGTTGTTTTGTATTTGCACTAAGTTCCTACTCATTCTTGGACAAATTGTTGGACAGGTAGTAAAAAAGAACTCTACCAAATACACTTTGCCTTCGTAATCTTTATTAGTTATAGTTTCACCATTTTGGTTAGTAAAACTAAATGCTGGCACTTTTTTAGACTCTCCATTTATTTCTAAAAAAGCTAATGGCTCGTCACTTAATACTTGAGTGCTTGCTTTTTTGCTTCTGCCCTCCTCTCTAATAATGTCATCACTGGTTATTCTATCAATAATTCTTGGAATAAAAATAATTCCGAACACTAAGATGATTAGTGCTATACCTACGTATGAATAATTAGTTTTCTTCATTTGTTTTTATATCATCGGCTCTTCTTGATGAAGAGTCAAAATTTCCATCTCTTTTTTGTCTATATTCTGTAAATAAAATTCGAATGTCTTCGCTCATTTTGTTTTTGAGTTCTGCAACTTCAACACAATCATAAGAAGTCATGCTATAAACAGTTTTGTTGGCTTCAATTTCATTTTCAGTTCTATCGTCAATTCTACCTCGTTGTTTCAACTCATTATCAACTATAAATACATGGCTAGTTGCATAATTGTCATTTAAAGGAATTTCAGATTTTAAGCTATTAAAAACGTTTAAAATATCCTGGGGATGTCCATAAGCAAAATGCCAATATTTTAACTCATCATATTTTAAAAGTTCCTTTCTTAATTCTGCAATTTGTTCTTGCGAACCATCTGGCACTAGAATAAGTATTTGGAAACGTTTAAAGCCTTTAAACTTATCATAGATTAGTTCTTTAAGGTTTAAGGCTGTTGTAGTTTGTTGCATGGGTTTACTACCTAGAAAACCTATAACTGTTATGTTGCCTTTAAAATTGATATCATTCCCTTCTTCATCCTTAAAACCACTAACCTCTTCTATTTGTGTTTTAACAACATCTAGAGGATTATAATTGTGTTTTGAAGGGTACAAAAACAATAAAAATAATACTGGTAGAAAGAATAAAATCGATAGTATGATTGTTTTTTTTAAGCTCTTTTTTTGCATGGTACAAAAATAAAAAAGACGGTCTTAATAACCGCCTTTATCTATATGTTTTAACATATTTCTATGCTTAATTTTTTATTAAAAATCTGTTTTTACAAATCCTTCTTCGTAAACATCAAAAACATAACCTCCTTCTAATAAAAGAATAAAAATTAGGTAACAAATAAGGAATACTGCAGTCCATACAACTACGCGACGTAACGATTTCGTTTCATCTCTCATATGCATAAAATCCCAAGTAATGTAGTAAGCTTTTACTATTGTTAGAATAATGAATATCCAATTTAGAATTTTCATTCCTAAAAATGGAGCCATTAATGCTTCAGGCTTGTAGATACCTAATATAACCTCTACTGCAGTAACAATAGTAAGAAGAATTAATACTCCCCAAATTTTTTGTGTATTGGATTTAAACTTAATTAAACCTCTTAATATTTCTAATTTATGTGCGTGATCTGCCATTTTAAAATCGAATTATCTATAATTAAACAAGGTAGAAGAATGTAAATACAAATACCCAAACCAAATCTACAAAGTGCCAATAAAGTCCAACTTTTTCGACCATTTCGTAGTTTTTTCTTCTTTCGTAAGTTCCTATAATTACATTAAAGAAAATAATGATATTAATAACAACTCCTGAAAATACGTGAAAACCGTGAAATCCAGTTATAAAGAAAAAGAAATCGGCAAATAAAGGTGACCCATATTCATTAACATGAAGGTTAGCTCCTTCAACTACCATTATTCCGTTTTCCTTAATTTGTCTTAAAGATTCTTCCCTAGACAAGACTGTTTTCTCTCCTTCTTCGTTAATTATTTGAGTACGAACCAACACATCTTTGTTAGCTTCAAGACCATTTAAGACCTCACTAACTGTATAGGTTGGTAATGTGCCCTCGCTTGTAAACCAAAGACCTCTCTTCCTTTCATCTTGCACTCGTTCTTTATGGTCATCAATAACGGCAAAGTCTCGTAATGCAACACGTTTTCCGTCTGTATCTACAAACTGTAAAATATTACCTCCTTTTGTTTGAATAGCACCATAATCACCTTTAATAAAAGTTGCCCATTCCCATGCTTGAGAACCAACGAATATTAAACCACCAATAATGGTAAGGAACATGTAAAATGTTACTTTGGCTTTTTTCATTTGATGTCCAGCATCTACAGCAAGTACCATAGTTACCGACGACATAATAAGTACAAAGGTCATGAATGCCACATAAATCATTGGGTAATTCCCATGAAAAAATGGTACGTGAGTAAAAACTTCATCGGCAATTGGCCAAGAGTCTATAAATTTGAACCTAGAAAATCCATAAGCAGCTAAAAACCCAGAAAATGTTAATGCATCAGAAACGATGAAAAACCACATCATCATTTTTCCATAGCTTGCTTTTAATGGCTTATTTCCGCCACCCCAAGTTTTTTCCTCGGTTCCAGTACTTACAACTGTATTATCCATAAGATGAATTTCGTTTTAAAAATTGAACAAAAATAATCATTTTATTTATCTAAAGAAATATAAAAAGAAAAACAGGTACAACCATAATATATCAACAAAATGCCAGAAGGTTGCAGCTAGTTCTAAACCAAGCATTTTAGAGGCATTATACTTTTGTTTAAAATGATTATAAATTACCACCAATAAGCAAATTAACCCAGCAATGACGTGCGCAATGTGCGCAAATGCTATCACATAAATATATGACATCGTTATATTACTTGTTGGACCAGTAAAATTATACCCTAATTCTATTATTTGATTAAACCCTATAAACTGACTTATAATAAAACCTATACCAAGTGCAAATGTTATTAATAAAAATAATGTTGTTGCACTTCTATTACTAGCTTTTAAACCTCGTTTAGCCAAAATAAATGTAATACTACTCACAACTATTAATACCAAACTTATTGTAAAAGCCTTCGGCAATACAAAATCCTGCAACCAATCTTCTCTTGAGCTACTTACTATAAAAGCACTTGTTAAACCACCAAAAGACATTATTAAAGAAACAATGCCAAACCATAACATCATTTTTTTAGCTCTTTTATTCTTTTCTTCTAAGGTTCCTTGTGTTAAATCCATAATTATCTAATAAACTTATCCAAAACGTAAACTATTTGCACTAATGTAATATACAGTACACTTGCTAGCATTAATTGTCTTGCAGCTACTACTGTCATTTTTTTAAATAACTGTATCGCATAATACAACATAACCAATCCTAGTAGCAATACAACTATAGCTCCTACAATGGTTAGTTTTAATTCTCCAGTAAAACCAAATACAGGAATTATAGATACTATTATGGTCCAAACGGTATATAAAATGGTTTGTACTGCAGTTCCTTTATCTCTTTTGCCTGTTGGCAACATATTAAATCCTGCTTTTTGATAATCTTCGTGTAAAAACCACCCTATAGCCCAAAAATGAGGAAATTGCCAGAAAAATTGAAGCATAAACAATGTTCCTGGTTCTATTCCAAAATCATCGGTTGCCGCAACCCAACCCAACATAAAAGGTATTGCTCCAGGGATAGCTCCAACAAAAACCGATAATGGCGTTTTAGTTTTTAAAGGCGTATAAGCACTAGTATATAAAAAGATAGATATGGCGCCAAACATTGCCGTTTGCGGATTGATAATATATAATACCGTAATACCTAATATCGTGAAAATTGTTGCTAAAATAAATGCCGATTGCACAGACATACTTCCAGAAGGAATTGGTCTGTTTTTAGTACGCTCCATTAAAGCATCCAAATCACGTTCGATAATCTGGTTGTATGCATTAGAAGCTCCAACCATAAAATAACCACCAAATGCCAATAATAACAACGTATAAAAACTAACTTCATCGGCTCCCAGCAAGTAACCTGCTAATGACGAGAATACCACACTTAACGATAAGCGCATTTTTGTAATTTCCTTAAAATTTGAAATTATCGAAGCCTTTGGTATTGTAGAATCTGAAACCTTTGACATTGGTCGGTTTTGTGCTAAAGTTTTGCGCTGGCAAAGATACTTTTAAAATTGGTTTTGAGCAATGTAAAATATAAGTAATTGCGCATTTAACAACCTTCCTATAAGTTTAGTATCTTTAACGGTCTTTAAAAACATTATATCATGAAAACGCTTAAACTATTTTTATCACTCTTATTTGTTAGTGCATTAACAACTATTTCAGCTCAAAATGATGTCACAATAAAAACCATTCCTGTGTCCAATAATGTGTATATGCTTATTGGTCAAGGTGGAAATATTGGGGTGTCTATTGGTGATGATGGTGTTTTTGTAATAGACGACCAATTTGCACAATTAACACCTAAAATTCTTGCAGCCATAAAAAAATTGAGTGATAAATCCATACAGTTTGTAGTAAATACGCATTATCATGGTGACCATACAGGAGGCAATGCAAATATGGAAAAAGCTGGTGCTAAAATTATTGCACATGATAATGTTTACAAGCGTTTATCCGAAGGAAAAGCTACAGAAGGACTACCTGTTATCACATTTAATGATAAACTAAGTGTGCATATGAATGGTGAACAAGTACTAGTGTTTCATGTTGATAATGCACATACCGATGGTGATGCAATGCTTTATTTTACTGAAAGCAATGTATTGCATACAGGAGATAACTATTTTCATAAGCGCTATCCTTATATTGATGTGAATTCTGGCGGAAGTATTGACGGTTACATTGATGCTGTAAAAATGGCCTTAATAGTCATTGATGAAAACACGAAAATTATTCCTGGTCATGGTAATTTATCTAACAAAGCAGAATATGCGGCGTTTTTAGAAATGCTCACAAAATTAAGAGCCAATGTTCAAGCAGAAATAGACAAAGGTAAAACAGAAGCTGAAGTAGTTGCCAACACTGCTATTACAAAACAATACGACGAATTAAACTATAGCTGGAATTTTATTAATTCTGAGAAAATTAGACGTGCAATTTATAAGAGTTTGACTGAAGATTAAAAAGATTCATGTCTTCGCAGAAAGTGTCAAAAATCAAAATACCAATTAAATAAATCGGTTCGTAAACCTATACTAAACCAAAGAGTATTGTTTTCAAAAGTTGTTGCTGTAGTTGCATTAGGGTTAAAATCTCTATAACTTAGGTAAGCAAATAACTTTAAGTTAGTTGCTGGATTCACCACATAACCTGATTGTAATTCAGCATGAAAAATATTAGTTTTTATCCCTTGCCCAACTTCAATACCTATATCGAATGGACGGTCATTATAATTACGATAAATATCGCCACCATAACTAAAATCGTCAGTACCATTATTATAATCTAATCCTCTAGACCCGAACACCAACTTTGCATCAGCAAACCAACGTTTATAGTTATAACGTCCAATCACGATAGCTTCACTAAAATTAGCTCCCCATAGATGTGCCATAGATTGGTTGTTATGTCCATAATTAAGCACAATAGTATTGTGAGAATATGTGTAAGGTCTTACACGATTGTACTCCAGTTGTAAATACAAATTATCTACTTTAAAGGCATTGTAATATTTCATACCTAATTGGTAACCATATTTATTTTTCCAACTCTTCTCACCTCCTTTGATGTCACCTAGAGAGAATTCATCTAACACAAACTGACTGTAAATATTAATATTATCATTCACCTTATATTTTGCTGTGGCTCCAAGCACGGCATTTCCCGCGCCTTGACCAGTTTCAAACTCAATAGCACGATAAAAAATAATGGGGTTTAAATAATTAATATCGAAACCTCTATTGTTTGAGTTGGTCCATAATACCGACTCGAATAATCCAAGGTTGAATTTTTTAGACACATTCCAACTTAAATAATGGTTTGCCATATACTTGGTTAAAAAAGCTTTATCACTTACAACATCAGTCCTAATATCTTTTAACCACATCCAAGTATTGGTGTATTTAATTTTCCAGAACTTGGTGCTCAACTTTAAAAAAGGTGAAGGACTTGCAACATCACTTTGCAATAAAGAACGATAACCATCACCTATAAAATTTTTACCATGACCAAACTGAACGTTTAAAAAATCGGTTGGAGAATACGATAAGTAAGCTTCAGCTAAAGGGTAATCGTAAGCATCCTCTTTAAATCGTTTTGCAATACCACGACCAGGAATGACCGCTGGATCTGGACCAAAACCCTTTAAACTTTCGGCATATCTATTTATATAATCTGCAAAACGTCCTTGACTTTCATATAATGATGAAGAAAAACTCAAGTTTTTCCCTAAACCTCCTTGTACGTAAAACCCTCTGGTATTATTAAAAGTTGATTTAAAATTGGCATCAGAATCCTTTCCAACTTGAAGATCAAAAATTGGGTCAAGTGTAAACCAATACCCTTTTCCTTGCAACTGAACCAAATGTTCATTGAATAATTTTTTTTGCCACCAACTATTCGATTCTTTTACCAAAGCATCTTTAGCAGCTTTAAAATCATAATAATCTGCAACCTCGCTATACATAAATGGTTTAGCTGCTGTATGACTATTAGTGCCTACAAGATTTAAACCTCTATCAAATTTCGCATAAGAACTGTGTAAAAACGGAATGTTAAGCGTACTACTATATTCTAAATCTTCATAAGGTTTTATAGAAGCATTTAAATCGTCATATTCACTTTTAGCCTCTAACTCTATCTTAGAAATGGCGTTCATTTCTATATTCTCATCGGGTAGCCCAATAGCCGACGGTACTTCTAAAGGAATACTTATTTTATACGAATATTGCTTAAATATTGGCCTTCCATTATAAGTGGCTGGTTGTATTTTAGGTAATTGATTAAATACCTCTTCTATTTCTGTTTTTAATTCTGTGTAAGTAGCATCTGTGTATAACACCTTAAAATTTCCTTGATTTGTTACTTCAAATAACACAAAAATGTTACCCTTGTAATTCTCATCAATAACTACTTTAGGTGTTTTAAATTTTTCATGAATAAAATGTGATAACTCACTTTTAAAACAATTACTTAAAACTTCAATATCTTGAGATTCACACTTAGGGAAAACTGGTGGTTTTCCATAATCTACATCTTGAGCAAGTACATTTAAAGAAAAGAAAATTAAAGGAAGTAGGAATAATTTCTTCATAGGAAGCTACAAAATTTTTTGTTTGGGAAAGATACTATTTTTTAAGTTTAATCATAAAAAAACTGCCATCATATAACGATAGCAGCTTAAAAAAAAGTATACTTTTAGTTCTATTGAACCTGTAAAATTATTGGTTACGAATACATAACAGTTACTTCCTTATTACTTTGTTTTACAGGCATCATTTTTGGAATTTTATTAATCGTTTTATAGCTTCATTTTCTAATTTGCTATGAGGTGCTCTAGCTTTTATCTCTACTACATTGCCCAACTCATCTATTTTGAATTTTATATTAATACGTTGCTTTCCGGTAAAACCTAGTTCTCCAGCAAGATCGGAATCAAATTTTCTGCTAATTAATCGTACTATTTTTTTTGACATACATTTTCTTAATTCATCATTGGTTTGAAAATCTTCGTATCCTTTATAGATAGGGACTTGTTCTACACCAATAATAGAATACGTTGATTTTTCTGGTGGTGTTGCTTTGCTTGGTTTTTTATTTACTGTTGCTTTACTAAGAGGGTTTTGTTCGGTAACAACATCTTTTGTTGGTTCTTTTTTTGGAGAATTATTGTCAATAATTTTTTCCTAACTAGTTCTACTTTTTTTGCTTTAGCAGACTCTAGAGTTAGCTCAAGGACATAGTTAACATAAACATCAAGTTCTGTTTCTTGATAATTATCTTCCCAAACAATTGATTTAGTTTGAAACTGCATTTCAAACAAGCCATAAGTTGTAATAAGTGTTAAAATCAACCCAACCTGAAAGTAGAGGGTTGAGTTTTTTGTAAATTTACATCATGCTTCTGTGATGTTTTCACGATTTGTTCGTTCTGACCAACAAGTTCGTGAATTTTCTTTAAAAATTCATAATTATTGTTTTAAAATGTTAATGTTATGAGTAAATCACAAGAGACATACCAAAAAAAAATCCCGCTACTTTAAAAGTAGCGGGATTAAAATTTATGTTGTTCTATTCTTAGTCTTGAACTGCAAATATAATTGGTAACGAGTAAGGTACTGTTACAGCTTTACCTCTTTGTTTTCCTGGTTTCATTTTAGGAAGTGAGTTAATTACTCGCGCTGCTTCTTTCTCTAACCTTGGGTGTGGTGCTCTAGCCATTACGCCAGTTACAGAACCTGTTTTATCTATTTTAAACATTACACGTATAGTTTGTCTACCCGATAGACCTAAATCTCCAGCTAAGTCTGTATTAAATTTCTTTTGTACAAATTTTGTAATCTTTTCAGACATACATTTTCTCTTTACATCGTTACTTCCGGTTTCACAACCTGGAAAAACTGGAACATTTTCAATAACATGAAAAGGTACCTCAATGTCTTCTTCTACTTCTTCTACTACAACTTCTTCTACTTCAACAATTTCTTCTTCTTCGGTCGTTTCTGTAGACTCAATAACAGTTTCTTCAATTTCCTCTTCATCCTCAACTATCTCTATTACTTCAGGTGCTGCTGGTGGAGGTGGTGGAGGTGGAGGTGTTTGAATTTGTTCTGTGATTGGAATTTCTTCGTCATCTAATTCATCCATATTTAACTGACCAATATCGATAGCTTCTTTATCGTAAGTCTTGTAGTTAATTGAATAATTGGTAATTAAAAGCATTAAGGCAAGACCAACAGCAAAATAAATTGAGCTGTTTCTTCTTACATCTGCATTCGGATTCTTTTTAGGTTCCATAGTTATTATTTTTTCGAGATTGGTAAAATAACCAATAATTTGCTAAAAAAGCAAGAGTTTATAAATTTTTAACGATTGTTTTCCTTCTTATTGTTAAAATTAAAGAAATAACAACAGCTCCAGCCATATTTGCTACAATATCTCCAATTGAAGCATCTCTAGTCGTTGTTAGCTGTCCTTGTAATACTTCAATAATTATACCATAAATGATAGATATAATAAGAGCTATAACTATTGGGTGCTTAATTTTTTGACTTTCTAGTGCTTTATACCACAAAAAGCATAATATTCCGTGAGCTATTAGATGATATATCTTATCTTCGTAATTATTACCAAAATAGGGCAAGCCATCGTTTTTAACTAAGCTTATTGACGCAAGTGCAACTGAATAAATTAGTGCTAAAAAAAGAAATACTCGCTTATTAAGCACTTATTAAAGCCTTATAATCTTCTGCCGAAAGTAATGCATCAAACTGTGAAGTATCTGAGCATTTAACTTTTATCATCCAACCCTCGCCATATGGATCGGTATTTACCTTCTCTGGTTCGTCTTCAAGAGATTCGTTAAATTCAATAATTTCTCCTGCTACAGGCAAAAACAAATCTGAAACTGTTTTAACTGCTTCAACTGTACCAAAAACCTCTTCGACATCAAGAGTTTCATCAACAGTTTCTACTTCAACATAAACAATATCTCCTAATTCGCTTTGAGCAAAATCGGTTATACCAATGGTAACAACATCGCCATCAATGCTTACCCATTCGTGATCTTTAGTGTACTTTAATTCAGATGGAATATTCATAAAAATGTAATTTTTGGTAAATATGTTAGTTTTTTATTTAATTTCCAAAGTTATATCGCAAAGTTAAGCCTGAACGGATAGATGTTTGAGGGAATGCTGTAGAAATTGCATATTCTGAGAAGGTATAATCAAAATAGAAAATCCCAGTTAGATTCTTACTAAAAGCATAATCGGCAGTGTACTTAAGTCCCAAAACAGTTTGTCCAGCTGTTACTTGATTGTTTTCTAAATCAAGATATCTAATTATGGTTTTGTTTTCTCTAATGGAGATATCTGCTTTCATGTTAAGGTCGCTCATAATCACATTTCTTGGACCAGCTAGTTTTGAGTTTATCTTTACATCTTTAATTCGGTAACCTAACCCGAAAACATATTCACTACCTTTAATTTCGGTTAATAAGTTATTATCAAAACTTAAAAATAATCGACGATCCTTTTTTATTTCAGCTAAAATTTTCATCGAATTTTTCATCTCAAAATCAATTTTTATTAGTGGACTAAACATTTCGGTTAATGCAACTGCACTAAATAATGTTTCGTTTTTGTAATTTCCTGATTGATCTAAAACATTAGGATTTTGTGATGTATAATCGGTATTTGGGTCAAAAGCATTGTAATCTAGATTAGATCTGAATTGATTAATGGTATAGACCGAATTATAACCATGAGTTATAGAGAAACGCTTAAATTGTTTTTTAAACCATGGTAACTTCATTAAGCCTGTATATTTTAATGTCCAGTTTGGAATTGGAATATCCCTAAACGCACCAAGTGATACTTTATTTGCATCTTTTCCAGTATAGGCCGATAAAAATGCTGGTAACAATACTGCTTGGTTTGTTTTACCAAATCCTAATGGATAACCTTCTGCATCTAAATTTGCTGGGTTATTTATATCAACACCTGCTTTTGTTGCAAGCCTTCTTGCAATTTCCAATCTATTAGCTCTAAAATCGTCAAATGTTGCTGATCCATTTTCATCACTACTAGCAAAAGCAGTTTTAATCATTGAGGTTGAGATATTATAATTTCCAAAGCTATTTCTAATTAATGGATTATAATTGTCACTAAGTCCATCGTTATTACTGTCTACCGTATTAAAGCTTTCGGTTAAATTTTCATTATAGGTTCTTCCTCCTGTTAGATCTATTTTTAAATCTTGCATTGGTTCGAGTGCTGCTGAAAAATCTAATATTTTTGATTCTTCCTCTGTATATTGTTGGTTAAATTCTGGAAATACAGTTAACCAACCATTTTTAGCTGCTAAATATCTAATATCTCTCTGGCTACCAAACGTAAACCCAAAGGTAGGTTTTAGTGTTCCTATAAACCCTGGTGTTTGCAAATACCCTGGCAAAAAAGTTCCGTTACGTTGCGTATAATTAACTTGAACTCTCTTAACGCTAGTCAATAAATCTATTGCTGCATTGTAGAGACCGTTCTTTTTAGGTGTTACTGGTTGCGCTCCACCTGGTTGTGCTCCTGGTGGCACTCCTTTTGTTGATCCCTGTCTAGCATTCGTTTTTCTTGTCAACCCAATATAACGATACAGACGGTTCATATCTAAAGTTGTATTTAGCGTATGTGAACTAGCATTGGATACCGAATTTCCTAAATCGTAAGTCAATCCATTTATGGTTAAGTTTCCATACAAATCCGAACCTTTTTGCCATAAGAAATCTCCAGTGTATGCATAAGTAGCCCTTAGAAATTCTAATGCTGGAATTTTGTTTAAAGGTAGCTCATAGTTAACTCCTAATTGTTGGAATTGTCTGTTTGGGTCTCCAACATCAAAGAACCCATCCCAAACTTCTTTTGTTGGGTCTTGAGCACCATTAAGATTGTCATCTACAAAATAATTACGAACAATATTGTTGTTTGATGCTGAGAAGTTTAAACTTAAAGCATCAGTAAGGTTGTAGTTAATAGTATATTGTAAATCGAAGGTGTAATTTCTTCTATATAATTCTTCAATCCCAATATTTGAACCTCCTAAATCTAGGTCTCTAAATTTTTGCTTGTTAAACTGTCTAATAAAGTCAGTATTGACCGAAATACTAGATGGTAATAAATTGAAATTAAAGTCTTTTAATATTTTTAAGTATTTACTTTTAAATAGCGAATCGTTCTTTTTAAATGGTTCAATTTTCAAAGGCTCAAAGCTAAAGTTATAATTAGCTCCAACTCTAACGTTTTGATTTAAAGAATTCTCAATTTCAAAATCCCTATGCTCAACCTGATTGTACGAGTAATTTAATGTAAGATTTTCAACATCATAAAACTTTGGCTTTGCTTCACCTGTTCTTTGTTTTCTAACACCTATAAAGTTAATACTCTGTCTTTTTGTATAATCTTCAGATTGTTGCCTAATAGTTTCTTTTTCTGTGCTTGTTGCAGCAGCATCTAATCTATCTTGAAGCTTCACATCTTTATATTGTTGATCAAATTCAGGTGTTATCAGCTCCTCACTTTGTCCATAATTAAAAGGAATTTGTACTCCCCATTTTTTAGGAAGTAATTGCCCTAGGTTTATATTTGTAACAACATCGTATTGTTTTACATCTTCCCTACTTCTTTGGTTTGGACCTTGCTCTATAGTTCCAAAACCTGTAGTGCTTCGTCTACCAGTTGCACTAATATCCATGAAATCGGCAATATTGGAATCCATACTAGCAATTGCTGCCCAACCACCTTCATTATCCATATCAGACAAACGTAATTCGTTAAACCAAACCTCGGCACAAACATCTATACTTTCTAACTGAGTGTGTGAGTTTTTAATACCCACCATTAATGTTCTAATATCTCCAAAGTTAGGGTTACCTTTAATTGCTACTCGTTGTTGACCAATAGTGTAGGGTGAAAATTCAGGAACACCAGTTTCATCCAAAACACCATCAATGACGTTATAGAATGTTGGCTCTAAATTCCCTAAAGTTCCAGCTGAAATACCAAGTGCCTTTATTTTTGCTAACACTTCTATTGGAAGATTGATTTCGTTTTCTGGCTTCCAAACTTCAGATTCGCTTGTTGATCCTGGAATTGAAACTGCTAGAGGAATTTCGATTTGATAATAGTTTTGAGTAAAATCGTTACCCATTCTAATAAACCCAACAGCATCACCATCTTGCAGTCCTGCCCCAGTGCCTTCTTCAGCATGAATAAACATACGTAGTTTTTTAAACTGACGCATATCTACATTAATATTTTTATATACTGCTCTAGAATCTTCCGGTTCTAACTTACATGTATTAACAACTAATGATTGCTCATTTTGTCTTACAAGGGTGTTATTATTATTTAGTTGTTCTCTTTCAACTCCAGGAGGAGACACATAACGCCCATCATTTTCTTGAATACCTATAATTCCAACACTAAAATCCGTGCCATCAGCATCGTTATTTGGGTCGTCATCTAAAGATTGTTGGTAACGTCTCCAATCACTTCTTACTAAATCTAAGGTTCCAAAACGCATCACTGTATTTTCAGAAAATTCAGATAAATACATTCGCATAAATCGAATCGATCTAAAGTCTGTTATACCTCCAATTTGATTTGTATAAGCTGTTAATGGAATTCTAAATTGGTACCATCTTACTTGCTCAGAATCACCATTTGGAAGTGTTACAGTAACTTGTTTTCTATCTCTAATTAAAGTGTTGTTTATGTTGGCCAAACTAGTTGGCGTGATGTCCAATTCGTATTCAAAATAACTATCTATGGTGTTCATAGTGTTATCTCTATTGATATCTTCTACATCAGGCTCAGTAGTAGAACCTCTATTGGTTTGTGTAAAGGTATCAGGTGAATTTCCTTCTAATCCATTATATTTTTTATAACGTTCAAAAACATCTCCAGTAGTATTTAAGAAGTAAGTGTAATTATCGTTAGCGGGATCTTCTAATCCTGAAAACGCTGGAAACGCAGTTGCTTCTTCACCATCATCATAACCATCAAATCCAACATCTTGATTTGCTCTTTGCTGTCCTAATGTTGAAAAGGCATAAATTAACGCTTGATTTTGTGGCGCTACACTTCCCCAAACTGTTTGTGGTAATGTACTAATGTCACCATTTTCTGGTAATCCATTCTCATATTGTTTTCTACCATCTTTTAAAATATCTTCAGAGATATTACCAAGATTTAAGGTTAGCTTACCTCCAGGATTTGAAGCATTATCTAAAAATGGATCTTGCATCCAAAATTCAATATACTCAACATTGGCTTGTTCAAAATCGGTTGATGTTAACTGTCGTGTAATTCCTGCCCAAGAATCCAATGGATTTGCCAATGTCCCACTACTTGCGCTTGGTTCCATATTATATGGTCCTCTTTCAGAAGGATAAAAAGCAAGGTCTAAAGAATTAATAACTGTTGGTTGCCCTTGAACTATATCTTGTTGAGGAAAAATCTCATCGATAAAAATACGTCTTGTATATAAATTGGACATATCATCGTCGTCAATACCACTTGGTCTTTGTCCACCATAGAAAATTGGATCAATCGAATACCAGTTTAAAAGTGCTCTATCAAAACCATTTTGCACACCGTTATCATCTTCTGGTCCTTCTACATAGGTTTTTCCTAATTCTTTAGGTCTACTGGATAGATTCCATGAGATAGGGGATAATAAATCGATAGCGTTTTGGGTTCCTTCAAAATCGTCTACATAAGTAGTAGCTTCACCTTGAAAATCTGATCCCTTTGGTGCTCCAGGCAATAAATAGGCAAATTCTCCTCTAATAGATAAATTAGATTGTACATCTGTATCAATATTAGGTAACTTGTTTGCAAGTCTTGTTAAGAAAGGTACTTCGGTAGAGAAGTTCCCATTAATTCCAAAAATAGAGTTATTTATAGGCTCTGTACCGTAATTTGCTTTTTGAGTAATTGGACGCTCATTCAAATTTAAGAATGTTGCTCCCAACACAAAGTTTTCATTAAACTGGTGTTCTACGTTTATTCCTGTAAAACGTTTAGTTTGCTGGCCAAATACCGCATTATTTTCTACAGATACTTGAATAGGTGTATTAGATGCTTGTAAGGCAGGATCTAAAATTTGAACCGTACCCATTTGATAGTTAACAGTATAATCTACACCTTCTACCAATACACGTCCTCCAGCTGTTACCTTAACCGATCCTTGAGGAACATTAAATGCACCTATTGGAATTCCGCCTCCACCCCCAGCTTTATATCGTCCTTTTATCTGGAACTTGTTTTTCTCTCCGTCTTCTAAGGCAGCTGTTTTAGTTGATTTATATAATTTATCGTAAACGTACTTAGCTTGGTTAGGGTTAAATTGTGCAGGATCGTTATAATCTGCCTCGTTATCACTTGGATTATTATCTATATCAAGAATATCAAATAAGTATTTTCCAAATGGTTCCACATTCGTGAAAATTATTTTTCCATTTTGCTGAATTACTGTAATTCCTGGCACAAAGTCGAAGAATCCATCACCATTAAATTGAGGGTCATTATTATAATTTAACTTATCTAAATTAAATACTCTTAATAAAGGGGTTTCTTCTAAGGCATCCTCGGTTGGGGTAGGTGTTGGAAAAGGTGTTCCATTAACTGGTGTTATAAAGTTTACTGGTGAAGATTCTGTATAAAAAATATTTAATTTAAAATCTTCTCTTTCTAAGTTAAATGCACCTGTATTATAGATGTTTTTCATCATTAAGTCCCAAATTGGTTGATCCACACTTGTGACTGTACTTTTAAGCATTTTTAGTATTAAACTGTTATTAGTTACAACAGTATTTCCACCTACTGTAGTAACATCAGTAGCATCCACACCATCGTTTGCAAATTCACCAACTTGATAAACTTGATCTCCAACTGTAAATTGATAAGCAACAGCTAATATCTCGTCATTTTGCAAACGTTGATTTAACGACACATATCCTAATTGTGTATTAAGTGTAAACTCAGAGCCTTGTTGAAGTTTTCTAGCATTCTCTAGTTTTCCATAGTCAAACCCTTCATTTACTCCTGGCACTAGAATACCAGACTCTACCGTCGCAATATCTCTAATAGCATTGGTTATTTGTGAACCTCCACCACCAATATTAGTAGGGTCGTAAGCATTGTTTGCGTTATTAGGATATGCGTTTGGTCCAGTAGTTATATTTACCGCAGATCCAACTTTAGCTGGATTAGACTCGCCTAAATCTTGCAATGCCACAATATTTCTTACATCATCTGTTTGATTAGAACGGTTAGTAACCCATACCTCAACTCTAGTAATTTGAATAGGTGAATTTATATAAGGATAGGTTTCTAATGCAGTATCATAATTATCTCTAAAGTATTGTGCTAAAAAGAAGTGTCTGTTTTCGTCATAATCCAATCCAAAAAACTCAAAATCCTGCAAAGTTCCACCACCTTGAGCAACCACGGTTCTTGTTTGCGATTTTTGCTCAGAGAAAATTCCTGTTATAGTCGTTTTTCCAAATTGCAACTGAGTTTTTACACCAAACAAACTTTGCGCTCCAGTAATAAGCGAGCTATTTAATGGCATGCTCACATTACCTACTTCAATTTTTTGAATGATATCATCTTCGGTAGGTGTATACTCTAATTTAATTAAGTTTTGAAAATCGAAACTCGATTGAGTATCGTAATTTGCAGTTACTTGTAATCTTGTTCCAACTTTACCAAGTAAACTTAGTTCGATTCGTTGATCAAAATCAAATGTAAAATTACTTCTATTTCTTGGCGAAAATGATGGGTTATCTTGTTTGGTATATAGTATCCCTAAATCCATTTCTACCGATCCTTGAGGAATCACTTCGATTGTACTTCCTCCAAAAATTGATTCAAAAAAATCAGAATCGACATAAAGCTCAGGAATTAAATTTTTCTTAGCATCTTCTAAACCTGCCTTTTTACCATCGTAAGCATCAATTTTATCTTTGTAATAATTACGTAAATTTTCTTGAGCAACGAGTTTTCTAAATTCTTCAGGTGTTAAGATAATAGGGTAGTTAATGTTTATCTTCCCTAAACTTTGATTAAAGATGTATCTATCAGTTAAAGGATCGTAAGTGTACTTAGATACAATACTATCTGGATTTGGTAATAATAAATTATTAAACGAAAATGTGGTACTTGTAGAATCTCTAACTGTAGTTTGTTGCCCAAAAGAGGCTATATACATTAAGAACATCACGCTTGTCAGCATGAATGTTCTAGTAGGTTTGGAAAAATTAATGTTGGCGGCTTTCAAATCAATTATAATTTTTTTAAGGCTTCTTTTATAATAGCTTCGACACTTGCTTCTTGATTAATGGAAACAATCTTATCTACTACACGTTCAGACTGTTTCTTGGTAAAACCAAGAACTTCTAATGCAGATAACGCTTCATCTTTATTAGTATTGCTTTGGAATGTAATTCCTTCATCAATATCGTAGGCTTTTAAAACTTTATCTTTTAGTTCTATCACAACACGTTGTGCAGTTTTGAGCCCAATACCTTTAACCGATTGGATTAAAGCTATGTCTTCAAGCGCAATACCTTCCCTAACCTGTTTTGGTGTTAAGGATGATAACATGGTTCGTGCTGTACTTGTTCCAATACCACTTACAGAAATAAGTAGTCTAAAAATTTGTCTTTCACCAAGTGATGAAAACCCATATAACGTATGTGAATCTTCTTTAATTTGAAGATGCGTATACAATTTTAGATGTTCTTGATTGGGTATTTGAGAATACGTATGCAATGAAATATTGAGCATATAGCCAACACCATTACAATCAATCACAACATCTGTAGGATTTTTTTCAACAAGTTTACCTTGTATATGCGTAATCATAGATTTGGTTTAGTTACGCTCCAAATGTAATAAAATAATTATACATTATAACGACATAATTAAACCGCAGACCCTAGTTTTACACTCTTTTTTGCTTTTTTTGAGCATCTATTACCGCAATCGCTGCCATATTTACTATTTCGTCGACACTTGCATCAAGCTGTAAAATATGTGCAGGTTTCCTTAATCCCATCATTATTGGACCAATATTTTCAGCCTTATTTAGCTCTTTTAAAAGCTTATAAGTAATATTTGCTGCGTCTAAATTAGGGAATATCAATGTGTTAACTTTTCTTCCAGCTAATTTCGAGAAAGGAAAAATATCCTGACGCATTTCATTATTCAATGCAAAATCCGTTTGAAATTCTCCATCTACAATTAAGCTTGGATAGAAACGATGTAAGTATGATACCGCTTGCCTTACCTTTGATGCTTTCTCATTATCGGAAGATCCAAAATTAGAATAAGAAATCATTGCCATAACAGGCTCCAATCCAAACATTTTTACAGTGGTGGCAGTCATTTGTGCAATTTTGGCAAGGTCTTTTGAGGTTGGGTCAATATTTATGGAGGTATCACTTAAAAACAATGGTCCTCTTTGGGTCATTAACACATTGGTCGTTGCAATTCTAGTAGCTCCTTTATCAAGTCCAATAAGTTCTAACATTGGTTTTACGACTGTTGGGTAATTTCTTGAAAATCCTGAAATAAGTGCATCTGCATCGCCTTCATTTACCATCATTGCCGCGTAGTAATTACGTTCTCTTAATAATTTTCTAGCTGTTAGTTGAGTAATTCCACGTCTTTTTCTTTGATCCCAATAAATATCCGCGTAGGCATTCTTAGTTTCTTCTTGCTCATCAGATTTTGGATCGATAATTTCTACATCAACATCAAATTCAATCTCTTCCTTTAGTTTTTCTATTTTATCACGACGCCCCAATAAAATCGGTATAGCAATACCTTCTTCATGAACTATTTGGGCGGCTTTTAAAACGGTTAATTGATCAGCTTCTGCAAAAACAACACGTTTAGGATTTAGTTTGGCGCGACTGTGTAATAAGCGAACTAATTTGTTGTCGTTTCCTAAACGTTGCAATAAATGCTGTTCATATTTGTCCCAATCTTCTATAGGCTCTGTCGCTACACCACTATCCATCGCTGCTTTTGCTACAGCTGGTGGTACGACACCTATTAATCGAGGATCGAAAGGTTTTGGAATAATATAGTCTCTTCCAAACGTTAAACGTGTTTCTCCGTAGGCTACATTTACTTGTTCTGGGACAGGTTCTTTTGCTAAATCTGCCAAAGCAATAACCGCAGCTTTTTTCATTTCTTCATTAATAGCTGTAGCTCTAACATCTAAAGCACCTCTAAAAATAAATGGAAATCCTAGTACATTATTTACCTGATTTGGATGATCACTACGTCCAGTTGCCATAATAATATCGTCTCTAGTATCTACAGCTAGTTGATAAGCTATTTCAGGATCTGGGTTTGCCATAGCAAAGACTATTGGGTCTTTTGCCATGGTTTTAAGCATCTGAGGTGTTACAATATCTGATGTTGATAATCCAATAAACACATCCGCATTTTTCATGGCATCATCAAGCGAACTAATATCTCTTGAGGTAGCAAACTCAGCCTTTTGAGACGTTAGACTGTCTCTATCTTTCCTAATAACGCCTTTACTATCTAACATGACAATATTTTCGCGTTTAGCCCCAAAAGACTCATACAATCTAGTGCAAGAAATTGCGGCAGCTCCAGCACCACTTATTACAATAGTAACATCTTCTATCATTTTTTCAATGATTTCCAAGGCATTCAACAAAGCAGCAGCTGATATAATTGCTGTTCCATGTTGGTCATCATGCATGACAGGAATATCAAGCTCTTCCTTTAAACGTCTTTCAATTTCAAAAGCTTCAGGTGCTTTAATATCTTCAAGGTTAATACCTCCAAAAGTGGGTGCGATATTTTTTACAGTTTTAATAAACTCTTCAACATTTTCAGTATCTACCTCTATATCAAACACATCAATATCTGCAAAAATTTTAAACAACAAGCCTTTTCCTTCCATCACTGGCTTAGAGGCTTCGGGCCCTATATTACCAAGTCCCAAAACAGCTGTTCCGTTAGAAATTACAGCTACTAAATTTCCTTTAGCTGTATATTTATAAGCATTGGCTTTGTCTTTTTCAATCTCTAAACAAGGTTCGGCTACTCCAGGGGAATACGCTAAAGATAAATCTCTTTGGGTGGCGTACCTTTTAGTTGGTACTACTTTTATTTTTCCAGGATTTGGTTTTGCGTGATAAATTAAGGCTTCTCTTCGTTTACTTTCCTTGCTCATATATTAGTTAGTTGCTATGAATTGGCAAAGATACAACCTAGAAATTAATTGCCTAATCTTTTAAAAATTTAATGTTTCTAGTAAGTCCTGAGAATTTTGTGCGTTTTACTGCCGATTTTTTAAACACTTTTTTAAAAGTATGTTCCGTAATCTCTTCCCAATCTTTTTTTGTCATTTCCAATAATTCTGGCTGCGAATTAAACAATGGTTCGTTATGTGGTTTTGAAAAACGATTCCAAGGGCACACATCTTGACAGACATCACATCCAAACATCCAATCATCAAATTGTCCCTTAAACTCCGTTGGAATATTCTCTTTAAGTTCTATAGTGAAATATGATATACATTTACTGCCATCAACCACATAAGGCTCAGTAATTGCTTGAGTTGGACAAGCATCAATACATGCTGTACAAGTACCACAATGATCTGTAACGGGAGTATCGTACTCTAATTCTAAATCGATAATCAACTCAGCAATAAAATAGAAAGAGCCTACTTGTTGCGTTAGTAAATTACTATGTTTACCAATCCAACCCAATCCTGATTTTGCTGCCCAAGCTTTGTCCAACACTGGTGCAGAATCTACAAAAGCACGACCATGAACTTCTCCAATTTCATCTTGAATGAACTGTAAAAGAGATTTCAGCTTGTCCTTTATAACAAAGTGATAATCGGTTCCGTAAGCATATTTACTAATTTTTGGTGCAGTTTTATCTTTTTGCGTTTCAGAAGGAAAATAATTCAATAACAAAGACACAACACTTTTAGAACCTTCAACTAGTTTTGTTGGATCTAAACGTTTGTCAAAATGGTTTTCCATATACTGCATCTCGCCATGCATATTCTGGTTAAGCCATTGTTCTAACCTTGGCGCTTCTGTTTCTAAAAACTCCGCTTTACTAATACCACAAGATAAAAAACCGAGGCGTTTGGCTTCGGTTTTAATGAGATCCGTATATGTTTGTTTAGGAATCAAAATAATCCTCCTTGAGTTCCTCCTTTTGTTTTTCCTAAATGTTTATATGCCTGTTCAGTCACTTCGCGACCACGAGGTGTACGCATTAAAAATCCTTGTTGAATTAAAAATGGTTCATATACTTCTTCAATAGTTTCAGCACTTTCGCTTACAGCAGTTGCAATGGTTGTAATACCAACTGGTCCTCCTTTAAACTTATCGATTATTGTGGTTAGAATTTTATTATCCATTTCGTCCAGACCATGTGCATCTACATTTAAGGCTTTTAAGCTGTACTTAGAAATCTCAATATCAATTTTTCCATTACCTTTAATTTGAGCAAAGTCTCTAACACGCCTTAGTAATGCATTGGCAATTCTAGGCGTACCTCGACTTCTACCTGCAATTTCAATAGCCGCCTCCATAGAAATTGGTACTTTAAGAATATGAGCACTTCGTTGTACAATGGTTGACAATAGTTCTGTAGAGTAATATTGTAATCTGCTGCTTATTCCAAAACGTGCTCGCATTGGCGCTGTTAAAAGTCCTGAACGTGTGGTTGCACCAACTAAGGTAAAAGGGTTTAAATTTATTTGAACCGAGCGAGCATTAGGCCCAGTTTCTATCATGATATCAATCTTAAAATCCTCCATAGCTGAATATAAATATTCTTCAACTATTGGGCTTAAACGATGGATTTCATCAATAAACAATACATCTCTTTCTTCAAGGTTTGTTAGCAATCCTGCTAAATCTCCAGGTTTATCTAATACAGGTCCAGAGGTTACTTTAAGACTAACATCTAATTCGTTAGATAAAATGTGTGCTAAGGTCGTTTTTCCTAATCCTGGTGGTCCATGAAATAAGGTGTGATCTAGTGCATCTCCGCGTAAATTAGATGCTTCAACAAACACCTTTAGATTCTCTAATACCTGATCTTGTCCTGCAAAATCTTCAAAGGACAAAGGCCTTAAAGCTCTTTCAATATCATGTTCTTCTGAAGAGAGGTTTTCACTAGATGGATTAAGATTTTCGTTCATACTTCAAATATAAAGATACTCAGGCAAAATTCTATATAAAAAAAGCCTTTCTGAATTAGAAAGGCTTTTAAATATTAGTTTTTAAAACTTAATTGATAATTGTGAATTCACAACGTCTATTAATATCGTATTCTTCATCTTCACAAATGCCTTCTTTATCACATTTGTTTAATGGCTGCATTTCTCCATACCCAATACTCTTTAAACGACTTCTGTCAATACCTTTACTAACAAGATATTCTAAAGTTGATGCAGCACGTTTTTTAGATAATTCTAAATTATATTGGTCTTTTCCTCGAGCATCAGTATGCGCTGATACTTCAACTTCCATGTCTGGATACTTGTTCATTAAATCAACTAGCACATCCAAAGTTGTTGCAGCATCAGTACGAATATTAGATTTGTCGAAATCGAAATATATTTTATCTAACTCAATTTGAACATCGCCTTTTTCGTTTTCTTTTACGCGTTCTTCAGCATCTGCATAAGATTCTAAAGTTAGGTATATATTATGCTGAACTTTTCCTTCACTATCTGTTGAAAATTCCACATCTTGTGGAATATAGGCTTTTCTAGTTCCGCGAATAGTGTACTTTTTATTTGGCTCAATTTTAAACAAGTAATCTGCTTTACTACCAACGATTGAATCTTGAATCACAGTTCCAGTTTCATCAAATAAGGTTACTAATGAACCTACTAGTAATTCTTTGCTGTTTTTGTCTTGAACAATTCCTTCTACAAGGTATTTAGTGAGCATATTTTCTTCTCTAGCAAAACCATATAATCTATCGTGTCCACTTTTATTTGAAGACACAAAGCCTTTATTATCTTTTTCTCTAATTACATAAGCGAAATCATCTAAACTACTGTTTATAGAGCTACCTAAATTTACTGGTTTATCAAAATTGCCGTTTACCATATTGCTTCTAAACACATCTAATCCACCATATCCTTGATGGTCATCTGATGCGAAATACAGGACATCTAAATTGCTGATAAATGGGAACTGCTCTCTATGTTTAGTGTTTATGGTTGCTCCTAAATTTTCAGGCTCTCCATAAGTGCCGTCATCATTGATAGCTACTTTATAAATATCAAAACCTCCCATACCTCCTGGCATATCACTAGCAAAATAAAGTGTTTTACCATCTTTACTCAGGCTTGGATGCTCGGTACTATACTTGTTTGATGTGAATGGTAATGCAGTCACATTTGTCCAATTACCATCAACTAATTCTGCTTTATAAATTTTAATATGAGCAATCCTTTCTTCGTCTGTTTTATTGCGTGTCTTGTTGGTTCTATTAAAATACATGGTTTTGCCATCACGACTAAATGTAGCGTTACTTTCGTGAGATTCTGTGTTAATAGCATCCGAAAAAGGCGTGATGTTTTCTAGTTTATTATCATCTGTTAAGTTAGCACTATACAAGTCTAGATAAGGTAGGTCGTTCCATGCATAGGTTGGATTTTCGTTATTTCTTGCAGAAGCAAAAACCACTTTATCATCACCATAAAAAGACAATCCGAAATCACTACTAGAGCCCTTATTTTCAATTTCCTTTAGGCTAAATGTATGAGGTGTTGTTTTTTCTGTTTTTTCAATAAAAGCTTGAGTGTTTATTCTTTTGTTATAATATCTGCTTAAATGAACATCGGCTTCTTTATAATTTTTAACTCCTTTTAAGGCTTGAGCATATCGAAAATGCAACTCAATATCTATAGAGTCTCCATAAGTTACAAATAGCTCACGGTAAGTTTTAATAGCTTTTTGTAAAGATGTATTATAATAATAACTATCTGCCAAATTTTGAAGCACAGTTTGTGAACGTTCTTTTGTTTCATAAATTTCGGCTGCTTCAACATAAGCTTTCATTTCAAAAAGCTTATTGGCTCTTTTTAGGTTTGCGTTTTGTGCCATTGTTATTCCACTAACTAATAAAAGGCAAACAAGAATATATTTTTGTGTTTTCATGGTTGTTTCGTTAAAGTTTAGAAGAATCTTGGTGAGCGGTCGTAACCTCCTTTAAGTCCAAATAAATCTACATCGAATAAGATGAATATTTCGTGTGACCCAGAATTAAAACTTCCTAAGTTAGATGTTGTAAAATCATAAGAGTAGCCAATCCTTAAATCGGGAGATACCCTAAAATTAACCAAGGCACTAATGGCATCGTCTAAGCGATATCCTAATCCTGCTTCAAGTTTTTCGTTTATCAATACGTTTGCTGTTATATCTATTGCCAAAGGGGCTCCTTTAACGCCTTTAGCCATAAACGCAGGTTTAAATTTTAAATCTTCATTAATATCAAAAACATAACCTCCCGTTAAGAAATAATGTATGTCTTGTACACCTGTCGATTTAATTCCGTTTTCCGACTCTAAATGTGTTGTGGTTAACATGTTTGGAGCTGATAAGCCTAAGTAATAGTTATCTGTAAAATAAAAGGCTCCAATACCAATATTTGGGAATGTTCTATTTATATTTTCGTTAAAAGCAATATCTGTTGATGTATTACCAGAGTTCAATATAAAGCCATCGAAGTTGGCATTGAAAAAGGTAAAGCCAGCTTTTAGTCCTAATGATAATTTAGCCTCTAGACCAACAGGTAATACATAAGCAAAATCGGCATATATATTATTTTCATTAATAACATCTCCAATGTTATCGTTGGTAAAAGAAATACCCAACTCTATCTTTTCGTTTATTGGAGTATGTGCAAAAAAGCTTGCTGTTTTAGGTGCTCCTTCCATACCAACCCATTGCGTTCTATATAAGCCTCCTATATTTAGGATATCTTCGGTTGCTGTTGCATAACCTGGATTAATAACACTCATGTTATACATATAATGTGTAAACTGAGGGTCTTGCTGTGCATTACTTTGAAAGGACAATAATGTCAAACAAATTAAAGCTGCTATTTTATGATATATTTTTGATTGTTTCATTTTTCTAAAATTGTGTGTTATCAACAAATTATCTGCTTAGGTATAATCGTCCTTGTTCAGGTTTATTTTGACCA
Source organism: Flavobacteriaceae bacterium S0862 (assembly GCA_023015825.1). Lineage (GTDB taxonomy): Bacteria > Bacteroidota > Bacteroidia > Flavobacteriales > Flavobacteriaceae > Pontimicrobium. Next base: position 60,301 of record JALKAW010000002.1, read on the forward strand.
TCGTTAAAATTGAAAATGTAAAAATATACACCAACTGGCAAGTCTTTTCCAGATGTTCCAGAAACATTAGATTTACCATTAAAATGGGGTGTTGATGCGTTTCCTTTATATATAAGATTACCGTATCTATTATATATTTCCATTACAAAATTTGGATATATAACATCTAAATTATCAATGTTAAACGTTTCGTTAACACCATCTCCATTGGGTGAAAATCCGTCTGGCAATAATAGCTTACCACAAGCTGAAAGGTCTGGTGTGACTGCTAGCCTTATACTGCTTTCACAACCAGTATTTGAATCGACTATTACCGCATAATATGTCGTAGCATTTGCAAGCAAAGTTCCAGCACCTAACACTGTTCCGTTTGTTGCAGCATCATACCAAATGATGTTGTTTGAGGATGCATTATACTCTGCGATGTTTACTGTTAAATCACCAATTGTTGGATTGTCATTAATACAATATTCCATATTAGGATTAATAAGTGTTGGTGTTAGCGCATCATTTACTGTTGCAACCACAAAAACGCTTTGGGAAGATTCACAACCCGAACCATTTGTTTGGGTCACATAATAATCTTCTCCATCGATTAAAGCTTCTGTTCCGTTTAATGACGTTGTAAGTGTATTATCGGTATACCATTTTAATGTTCCAGTTGCTGAAATACTTGCATTTATACTATTGACTGTTGGGTTTTCTGTTCTACAAAAAGTAGGATTAGCATCCAATACTGTTGGTGCCAAAATATCGCTTATAGTAACTGAAATTTGCGCAGTCGCATCTGTGTTACAAGGCGAAGTTGCAGTAACTGTATAAGTATAAGTTCCTGAAGCATCAGTATTTGGGTCGAAAACACCTGTACCACTTGCTAAAGCAGGTGACCAAGTCCCTCCTGAATCTGGAGTGCCTCCTAATTGGGTAAATAAATCGACGGTTCCATTAATAACACAAGCTATTATGGAGTTATCACTTCCTGCGTCTGGAGCTTGAGTTACAGTAACTACTACATCACTACTGGTAGTTCCGCAAGCATTAGATAATGTATAAGTGTACGTTCTTGCTCCAACTAACAAATCAACTAAAGGGTCAAAAACTCCAGTACCACTAGCTAAGGCTGGTGACCAAGTTCCTCCTGTATCTGCTGGACTTATTAGTGTAAATAAATCGACTGTGCCATTATCACTACATATATCAAGCGTAGCATCAGTACCAGAGTTATAGGGTTCTTCTACTGTAACAGTTATAATCGTACTTGCATCTGCACATGGTGCAGAACCTGCAATAAAATATGTGAATTGATAAGTTCCCGCTGTCACAGCCGTAGCATTAAAAATATTTCCTGTTAAGGCTCCTGTACCATCTGTATCTTGCCAAACTCCTCCTGCATCTTGTGTGCCATCTAGCCCTAAAAATAAATCAACAGTAGCATTGTCATTACAAACAACTATTGGAGTTGTATTTGGGCTTCCTGAATTTGGTGTTTGAAATATGATAACAGTAACTTCTAATCTTACCGATGATTCACATCCTGTAGTTGCATCTGTTTGAGTTGCATAATACGTTTCGCCATCAACTAATGCTGTTGTATCTGCTAAAGGTGTTCCACCTGTTGCTTCATCATACCAAAAAATTGATGCTCCTGTAGCTACTAAATCGGCTACTGTGGCAGTGTCGCAAAACTCTTGAGTAATTCCTCCTGTTGGCGTTGTAGCATCATTAATAATGATACTTACTGTAACTAAAACATCATCACAACTGCCTATGGCATCAACATCAAATGTAAAATTATATGTTCCGGAGGTAAGACCGTCTATAGTCACTAAATTCCCTGATAAAGCACCTGTGGCATCATCATCATTCCAAGTTCCAGTTTGATCTTCTCCTTCTAATAAATCAAATAAGTTGACTGTTTGTGCGGTAGTAATATCTGCAACACAAAATTCTAAAGGCGTCTTAACTGTTCCCGATTCTGGTGCGTCTTCAATTATTACAACTACAGTACTACTATTTGTACATCCATTAGCGTTCGTTATACTATATGTAAAACCATATGTGCCAATTGCTAATATTGTTAAGTCTACATCACTTCCTGTTAAAGCTCCTGTAGCATCATCATCTGTCCATGTCCCTCCAACATCATTACCAGAAAGTTGTCCGAATAAATCTAATGGTGAATTAGCTGCTAAATCGTTCTCACAAAATATTGCTGGTGTTGGTGTTCCTGTATTAGGTAATGGGTTAATTATAATTGTTACCGTCACTAATTCGTCATCACAAGTACCAATGGCATCAACATCAAAAGTGTAATTATATGTTCCTGCGGTTAATACTGATACATCTATTAGGTTAGCAATAGTTGATCCTGTATTGTCTGTACCTATATACCATATTCCTGTTTGGTCTTCTCCTGTTAGTAAATCAAATAAATTATAGCTTGTAGGAGCTGCACCTTCACAAAACTCAATTGCTGGATTAGCTGTTCCCGATTCTGGAGAAGGTTCTACTGTTATGGTTATTGTTTCTGTATCTTCACAAGTACCATTTGATATTGTATAGGTAAACTGATAAGGGCTTCCGCCTACAGTAAATGTTGTTATGTCTATTGGGTTGGAGACTACTACATTATTAGCATCTGTCCAAACACCTGAATTATTATCTTGAGAACCATCTAAGGCTAAAAATAAATCGAAAGGTGAATTTGCCGTCAAATCATTCTCACAAAATATTTGATTAACAGCATTACCTGCATTAGGATCTTGTAATACAATAACTTGTACAGTTGTAGACTCTTCTGGACATGAGTTTGGTAATACATTTTGAGTATATGTAAAATTATAAGTTCCTGGGGTAAATCCTGTTAAATTTATTGGAGTCGATACAACTGGATCTGTACTTAAAGTACCTTGCGTCCATTGCCCATTTGGATCTTCATTTTCTAATAATGTAAATAAATCGAACGCTGAAGGCAAATCTATGACACAAAACGTTGCAGGATTTGTTGCCGAAGGTGTTCCTGAAGTAAAGGTTTCATAAATTGTAATTGTAACCGTAGATGAACTTTCTGGACAAGCACCATTGCTTGGAACTGTATATGTAAACACATAGTTGCCAGCCGTTGTCAGACTTGTAATGTTAACTGTTCCTTGGTGTCCATTTGTTGTGGTTAAAGATCCAGACCATGTTCCGTTAATATTAGGTGTACCACCAAGCTCATCAAATAAATCAAAGTCTGCAGTTGGGATATTATCATCGCAATATTCTAAAAAGCCTGGAGTTCCAGGGTCAAAAGGCATATCAATATTTACAGTAACAGCTACTGGGTTACTCACACAGAATACTTCGTTAATTTGAACGTAGTATATATTTCCATCAATTAAAGGTGTTGATAGCGAAAGTGCTGGTAATATTGGATCTCCAAAACCATCAAGACTATCATACCAACTATAACTAGCTGTTGTTCCTGGGTCTAGATCTCCTACTGTTGGGTTAGCATCTGAACAGAAATCTTGTGGATTAGCAGGAGTTGGATCAGGTGGTGAATCGAATACTGCTGTACTTCCAATTTCTATTTGACTTTTACAACCACCATTATCAACAAATACTATAAAAAAGTTTGTTGCTCCTCTAGGAATAGGGTCAGTCCCACTAGTTAAAGTTGTTAAATCAATATCCGTATACACCTCCACAGAACCACCAAATGGGATATGTGGTTGTAATACATCATCTATATACGTTTGAATTGTTGGGTTTTCATTACTACAATAAATTTGGTCTAGGTTTTGCCCAGATGCGTCAACTTGAAAGTCAACTATTATTGAAGCTCTCGCTCCACAAGTTCCTGAATTATCATCTACAAAGTAGGTTCCTTCTTTAACCAACTGATTGGGGTTAAAAGGACTTCCTCCACTAAGTACGTCATACCAAACTATTCCATTACCACCATCAACTGCATAGTCAGTACTTAAATCAGCAAAAGTATATCCTGACGCATCACATATTGTTGGTGCTGGATTACTAATTGTTGGACATTGAGCAAAAGCAGAAGATGTGGCAAATAAAAATACCATTATATAGGATATTTTTTTTATAACATTCCTAAACAAGACTTTTGTTTTCATAGTAGGTTAAATTATTAACTGTTTGTAATAGCTCTTAACTCTGAGTACTATACTAAATCACATAGATATAACTACTCATAATTATTTAATTGATCGCAATTTAACTGATTTTTTTGTATTTAAACGATTTTTTTGTAATTATTTTACATTTTATCGATAAATATTGTATTTCATCTATCATTTATAGAAGATAAAGACTACAAAGTGTTAGATAAAAAAAGCCTTTCAATAATTGAAAGGCTTTTAAATATATTATATAACTTTTATTTTAAAATGCTAATGCTGAAGTTCTTCTTCACCATCTTTAAGTGGTACGTTTTGAGGAACAAAATCTTCATCATGCCCTGGTTTACTATAGTCGTAAGGCCAACGATGTACATGAGGTATTTCTCCTTCCCAGTTTCCGTGAATATGCTTAATTGGTGCAGTCCACTCAAGTGTATTAGATTTCCATGGATTTTGAACAGTTTTCTTACCATAGAAAATACTATAGAAGAAATTCCATAAAAATACTAACTGGAAGATACCACCTATAATAGCAAATAAGGAAATTATCACATTAACATTAGATAAGTCATCAAATAATGGGAAATTACTGTTAGTGTAATAACGTCTTGGTAATCCTGCCATTCCAATAAAATGCATTGGGAAGAAAACACCGTAGGCACAGACTGCTGTTACCCAGAAGTGAATATATCCTAAGTTCTTATTAAGCATCCTACCAAACATTTTAGGGAACCAATGATAGATTCCTGCAAACATTCCGTAAAGTGCAGAAATACCCATTACTAAGTGGAAGTGAGCCACTACAAAATAGGTGTCGTGTACATTAATATCTAAAGCGCTATCTCCTAAAATAATTCCTGTTAAACCTCCTGTAATAAATGTTGATACTAATCCAATTGAGAATAGCATTGCAGGGTTAAACTGGAGATTACCCTTCCAGAGGGTGGTTATATAGTTAAATGCTTTTACTGCTGATGGAATAGCAATTAATAAGGTTGTAAATGTAAATACAGATCCTAAGAATGGATTCATTCCTGATACGAACATATGGTGACCCCAAACAATTGTAGATAAAAATGCAATTGCCAAAATTGAAGCTACCATAGCACGATAACCAAAAATTGGTTTACGTGAGTTTGTTGCAATGATTTCAGATGTGATACCTAATGCTGGTAATAATACAATATATACTTCAGGGTGACCTAAGAACCAAAATAAGTGCTCAAACAAAACTGGAGAACCTCCTTGATAGTGTAATACTTCACCTTGAATAAATATATCTGATAAGAAGAATGATGTGCCAAAACTTCTATCCATAATTAATAATAACGCAGCAGATAATAGTACTGGGAAGGATACTACACCAATAATCGCTGTTACAAAGAATGCCCAAATTGTTAAAGGCAACCTTGTCATAGACATTCCTTTGGTACGTAAGTTAATTACTGTAACAATATAATTTAGCGATCCTAGTAAAGATGATGCAATAAATATTGCCATAGACACTAACCATAAGGTCATACCCATTCCTGAACCTCCTTGTGCCATAGGCAATGCACTTAATGGAGGATAAATTGTCCATCCAGCTGCTGCAGGTCCTGCTTCAACAAATAATGAAATAACCATGACAACACTTGAAAGGAAAAATAACCAATAAGATACCATGTTAAGGAATCCAGAGGCCATATCTCGTGCACCAATTTGTAATGGAATTAAAAGGTTACTAAAGGTACCACTTAAACCAGCAGTTAATACAAAGAAAACCATAATGGTACCATGTATTGTTACTAACGCTAAATACATATCAGCATCCATAACACCACCTGGAGCCCATTTACCTAATAATGCTTCAAAAATAACATTTGGTTCTTCTGGCCATGCAATTTGCATACGAATCATTAATGACATAATTACACCAACAACTCCCATAATAGTACCAGTTATAAGGTACTGCTTTGCAATCATTTTATGGTCTTGACTAAATATATATTTAGTTACAAAGGTTTCTTTATGATGATGTCCGTGGTCGTCTTCGTGAGCGTGAGTATCTGCGTGTGCTGACATAATCTATATCTATTTTATTCTTTTATTAAAATTAATTTTGAACTAATGAATTTTTAAAGACTTGCTGCTCTTTAATCCAAGCATTGTACTCTTCCTCTGTTTCAACAATAATCTTCATTTGCATATTATAATGTGATTTACCACAGATTTTATTACAAATTAAAAGATAATCAAACTCATAAGGATCCAAAGCTTCTTCACCTTTAGCTACCAAATCTTTGCTCTTCTCAGTTCTAATGTTATTAATATTTTCTACTTTCTTAACCATTTCATCAGTCTGTCTCATTTCGGCTGTTGTTACGGTTGGCGTAAAAGCGAATTGTGTTATCATACCAGGAACACAGTTCATTTGTGCTCTAAAGTGAGGCATATATGCAGAGTGCAATACGTCTTGTGAACGCATTTTAAATATTACTTGTCTTCCAACAGGCAAATGTAATTCTGTTGTAATGATATCATCTTGAGCATTTGGATCTGCTTCATCTAATCCTAAAATATTGGCATTATCAAGGTTTATTAATCTAACATTTGCTTCACCTAAGACATTATCTTCACCAGCATATCTTGCTTTCCAATTAAACTGTTGTGCATACAACTCAACTACTAAAGCATCCTCCTCTTCTTCAAAATTCATGATGTCAGACCATGTAAATAGTCCATAAATAATCAAACCGGCAAGTGTAATTACCGGAATAATTGTCCAGATAAATTCTAATTTGTCATTATCGGCAAAGAATAATGCTTTACGCCCCTTTTCACCTTTATATTTAAACGCAAAATAGTGTAGTAAAAACTGAGTGATTGTTTGCACAATGAAAATCAATACCATTGAGATAATCATTAAATTATCTATTTGAGGCCCATGTGCTGATGCTGAATTTGACATTAACGGTAAATCACCCCACTTCACTAAACATACAATTGTAATGATATAAATGAAGGCTAAAAATATTAACATTAAATATCCATTAACTCTATTATCCTTATCATTGGCAACTTGAGAATTCTCATTATTAGCGTTTGCTAAATCAAAAATCTTTACCATTTGCCAAATGGCAATTGTAATAAATACTAAAACTATAATTGTTAATAAAGCTGTCATTGTTATTCTTCGTCTTTATTTTAATAATTAATAATGGAATTGTTTACTCTCTTTAACAAAAGGATTTCCTTTAGCTAATAATGGTTGTTTTGAAATTGCATAAAATACAATTAGCATAAACAGTCCAAGGAAAAAGAATATTGCACCAAATTCTGCTAATCCGAACCCCCATCTATCACCAACAGTTGCTGGCATAATCATGTTGTAAACATCAACATAATGCCCAACTAGTATTGCAATACCTGCCATTACTATAAACCAGTTAATACGCTTATAGTCACTATTCATTAATACTAAGAATGGGAAAATAAAATTTAAAGCTAGCATTCCGAAGAATGGTAATTTATAATCTTCTATTCTAGTTACAAAATATGTTACCTCTTCAGGAATATTAGCATACCAAATCAACATGAATTGTGAAAACCATAAATAGGTCCAGAAAATACTAATGGCAAACATAAACTTAGCTAAATCGTGCATATGACTATCGTTTACAAAATCCATTAATCCTTTAGATTTTAAATACATGGTAACTAATGCGATTACTGTAATACCACTTACAAACATAGATGCGAATACATACCAACCAAATAATGTAGAGAACCAGTGAGGGTCTACACTCATAATCCAATCCCAAGACATCATAGATTCTGTGTAAATATAGAATACTAAGAATGCTGCCGAGATACGGAAATTCTTTTTAAAGTTTCTATTGTCGTCCGCACTATCTTGTGCAATTGAGAACTTACGAGAAAAATATCTATACAAACTCCAACCACCAAGAAAAATCAATCCACGAATAAAGAACCATGGTTTATTTAACCAATCTGCTTTTCCTTGAATTAACTCATCGTGAGCCACTACTTCTGGGTCCATCCATATAAATATGTGATCTCCAGCCCAAAATGCAATAGCCAATACAATTAAACCTCCTGGCAATACATAATAAGTAATCCCCTCCATAACTCTATACAGAACTGGGGACCATCCTGCTTGTGAGGCATATTGTATGCCATAAAAAGCCAACACACCTAATGCAATCATAAAGAAAAAGAATGCTGCAACGTATAATGCAGAATACGGTCTGTTATGTATTTGATGCATTACGTGTTCTGCATGTTCATCTCCATGGTCAGCTGCTGCTTCTCCATGTGTGTCCGCAGGTGCATGATTGGTTGCCTCTGCTTCGTGACCTCCACCATGAGATACTTCTTCTTCAGCTAACATGATTTTAACATCTTCAACAGTAACGTGAGATGCAGAATACGAATAAAACCATCCTAGTGCTCCTAAAAGCATTAATGCTACTGAAACTATTTTTAATCTATTTGAAATGGTATACATATCGATATATAACTTTATCTAAATCTTATTTTTCTAAATCTGCTTTTAATTTCATAACGTAAGCTGCAACTTGCCAACGCTCTTCCTCACTAAGTTGGTTCTTATGAGATCCCATAGCATTTTTTCCATGATAAATGACATGATAAATACTACCTTCATTTATAGCTCTAATTGCATCATCATACGATGGAATTCCAAGAATTTTCTCTCTCTTTACAAGGTTTCCTTGACCATCTCCTTTTGTTCCATGACATGTACTACAGTAAATATCATAAAGTTCTTTACCTCTTACATAGTCAACTTGAGCAGAATCCAAAGGACTCATTAACTCTACTTTGGCACGATCATATTCTGCTGTTGAGCTACCATAATCGAATATTGAGTGGCCTCTTGAAATAGTTCCTTCAACTGGGAGCATTGCCGATTGTTCTCCTGGAAATATATCGTACGCTCCGTAAGTTTCATAACTTGGAGATTCGTACATATTTGGAAAGAACTGATAGTTTGGTGTTTCGTTGTTTTTACAAGACACTATCGAACTTACCATTATTGCTAATACAAATATTTTAACTAAGCCTTTCATACTAATGTGCTTCTTTATCTACAATGTTAATTTCTACTGCTCCCGTTCCAGCAAGAAATGTTTCTAATTCCTTTTCGTCTCCATGTACAGATACTTCCATTAAAAAGTGATCGTCTGTAGTTCTAGGATCTGGGTTTTCAGCTTTTTTAAATGGCCACATTCTACTGCGTAAGTAAAAGGTAATTACCATTAAATGCGCTGAGAAAAATACTGTTAACTCAAACATAATTGGCACAAATGCAGGCATATTTTCTAAATAGCTAAAACTTGGTTTACCACCAATGTTTTGCGGCCAATCTTCTATCATGATATAATTCATCATTACAATAGCAACTATTAAACCAAGACAGCCATACATAAATGCTGTAATAGCAAGACGTGTTGGTGCTAATCCCATAGCCTTATCTAGTCCATGGACTGGAAAAGGTGTATAAATTTCTTCTATATGATGTTTTGCAGCTTTAACTTTCTTAACAGCCGACATTAACACATCATCATCAGTATAAATAGCGTGAATTACTTTTGAAGATTCCATATGCTACTTTTAGTTTATTAATTTTTTAGCTTGTCCAGACCAATCATCACGTTCTGCTCTTCCTGGGAAAGAACCTGTAATAGAGTCTAACAAGTCATATTCTCTTTTCGTCATTTTGCTAACCTGAAGGAATGAGTAAATTCCAATACTATTAAGTACTTCTTCCATTTTAGGTCCAACACCACTAATTTTCTTTAAATCATCAGCCGTTTGAGTTGATGGATCAAAGGTTCCAATACTATCCAGTAATGAGCTCGTCATTTCAGATTTATCGCTTTCTGATACTTCATCTTTTAGTGCTTCAACTGCAACTTTTTTTCCAGATGTTCTTGCATCTGCTCCTGTGCCAACCAAACTATTTCCAGCTTCTCTAATCTTTTTATAACGCTCACCGGAAGATTTTAAAATCGTCTTCACTTCCGCTTGTGCAATTACTGGGAATGTTCTAGCGTATAATAAGAATAATACAAAGAAGAATCCAATTGTTCCGATAAAGATTCCAATATCTACAAACGTAGGAGAGAACATAGACCAAGATGATGGTAAATAATCTCTATGTAATGATGTTACGATAATTACAAAACGCTCAAACCACATTCCAATATTTACTACAATCGAGATGAAGAATGAGAACATAATGCTTGTACGCAATCTTTTGAACCACATAAACTGAGGAGAGAACACGTTACAGGTCATCATTGCCCAATATGCCCAAGCATAAGGTCCTGTTGCTCTGTTTAAGAATGCATATTGTTCATATTCAACACCTGAATACCATGCAATGAATAACTCAGTAATATAAGCCACCCCTACTATAGAACCAGTAATCATAATCACTATGTTCATTAACTCAATGTGTTGTACTGTAATATAATCTTCAAGGTTACACACTTTTCTCATAATAATAAGAAGCGTGTTTACCATAGCAAATCCTGAGAAAATAGCTCCTGCAACAAAGTAAGGAGGGAATATTGTAGTATGCCAACCTGGTATTACCGACGTTGCGAAGTCAAACGATACAATAGTATGTACCGAAAGTACTAAAGGTGTTGCTAAACCAGCAAGCACTAAAGATACTTCCTCAAAACGTTGCCAATCTTTTGCGCGACCAGACCAACCAAAACTCAATAATGAGTAGATTTTCTTTTGGAAAGGTCTTACTGCTCTATCTCTAATCATGGCAAAATCAGGAAGTAAACCTGTCCACCAGAATACTAATGACACTGATAAATATGTAGAAATTGCGAATACATCCCAAAGTAACGGTGAGTTAAAGTTAACCCAAAGTGACCCAAATTGGTTTGGAATTGGCAATACCCAATAACCTAACCATGGGCGGCCCATGTGAATAATTGGGAATAAACCTGCTTGAACAACCGAGAATATCGTCATTGCTTCTGCAGAACGGTTAATTGCCATTCTCCATTTTTGACGGAAGAGTAAAAGTACTGCAGAAATCAATGTTCCTGCGTGACCAATACCAACCCACCAAACGAAGTTAGTAATATCCCAAGCCCAACCAACGGTTTTGTTTAGACCCCAAGTTCCGATTCCTGTTGAAATTGTGTATATAATACAGCCAATTCCCCAAAGGAAAGCGACAAGTGCTATTGAAAATACAATCCACCAAGATTTATTTGCTTTTCCTTCAACAGGAGCAGCCACATCTACCGATACATCGTGATATGATTTTTCCCCTGTAACTAAAGGTCTTCTAATAGGTGCTTCGTAATGAGACGCCATAATCCTTTTATAATTGTTTCTTAATTAATTTATTTATGCTTCGTTCGTATTTCTTACTTTCACTTGATACACCACATTTGGCTTAGTACCAACAGCTTCCAATAAGTGATACGCTCTTTTATCATGTTTAAGAGCAGCTATATCGCTCTTCTTATCATTGATGTCACCAAATTTCATTGCGCCATTACTACATGCTGCAGAACAAGCTGTTTTAAATTCGTTTGGCTTAACTTCTCTTCCATCTCGTTTGGCATCAAGAACTGTTTTTTGTGTCATTTGAATACACATAGAACATTTTTCCATAACACCACGAGATCTTACTGTAACATCTGGATTAATTACCATACGACCTAAATCGTCGTTCATGTGGTAATCAAACTCATCATTTTCACTATATAAGAACCAGTTAAAACGACGTACTTTATAAGGACAGTTGTTTGCACAGTATCTTGTACCTACACAACGGTTATAAGCCATGTGGTTTTGACCTTGACGACCATGTGATGTTGCTGCCACTGGACAAACAGTTTCACAAGGCGCATGGTTACAATGCTGACACATAATAGGCTGGAATGCTACTTGAGGATTAGCTGATGGAGATTCCATTTCGCCAAAACTACTTAATGAGCTACTTAAACCTTTAATGTTGTCTTTCTTTTCGTTATCACCATCAAATGATTCTTCCGATGAATAATATCTATCAATACGCAACCAGTGCATATCACGACTACGTCTGATTTCTTCTTTACCAACTACTGGCACATTGTTTTCAGCATGACATGCAATAACACAAGCACCACAACCTGTACAGGCATTTAGATCAATAGATAAATTAAAATGATGTCCGATAGAACGATCAAATTCATCCCATAAATCAACTCTAGAAGAGTTAACTGGTGTTTCTTTGTGATTTAAAGATACAACAGGAACAGCATTGTAATAATCTTTATCTTTTGTATTGAATATCTCCAGAGAAGTTTCTCTAATAATATCACCACGACCCATTAAGGTATTATGCAATTGCACACTAGCAAATTCATGCTTTCCAGAAGCAGCTTCTATAGTTACTTCTTGAACAGGATTAAAGTTTGCGTATAAAGGATACGCATTTACGCCTGTTTGCATTTCAGATTTCATTCCTAATGTTCTACCATAACCAAATGATAATCCAAAAGTTCCTTTTGCTTGTCCTGGTTGAATAATTACAGGAACAGTTACTGTAACACCATTAGCAGTTACATTAGCATATTTCCCATTTAAACCACCTGTTGCATCATGTTGGCTTTGACTAAAAAATGTACTAGGCGCTAAATCTAATCCTAATTCTTTCGCATCAGCCTCAGATACAGTTAAGTAGTTATCCCACGTTAAACGTGTTAACGGATCTGGAAACTCTTGTAACCATGGGTTATTAGCTTGTTGACCATCTCCCATTCCTATTTTTGAATATAATGTTAATTCAAATCCAGAAGAAGATACTGTTGCTAATGCTCTTGCGGCAGTACTTGCATCCATTGGTGTTTGGTCTTCGGTGGCATCATCTAGAGTTTCTTCTACTTGTGACCCAGTTCCAACAAATACACCATCGTGTAATGCTTGATTCCAAGAACCACCATTTAATATGTTTGTATTCCAATTATCTTTAATATAATCATGGTAAGACATATCATTACCATTCCACATTAATAAAGCTTCTTGAAATTGTTTTGTGTCGAATAATGGACGAATCGCAGGTTGCATTAACCCATAATGTCCTTTTTTAAGCTCCACATCTCCCCAAGATTCTAGGTAATGAGGTGCTGCAGCTATATAATCTGTTAGAGAAGATGTTTCATCTTCTTTCATAGAAAACGTAACGGTTGTAGAAACATTTGCTAAACCAGCTTCAAATTCTGATGCATTTGGTAATGTGTACATTGGGTTAACACCACTCATAATAAGTGCACCAACTTTTCCAGCATTCATGTCGGCTACTAATTGAGTAACCGCTTTATTATTCCCTTGTCTAGTTTTAATTGGTGTTTTAGGGTCAAAGGCTTTACTTGCTAAAGCCTCGTTAATTGCAAACACTACAGTTTGTGCATTTACATCTTGAATCCCAGTTACAACTACACCATTGCTTCCTGCTTTACTTAATTCTGAAGCAGCGACACTAACAGCCTCTTCAACATGTGCTGGAAGGTTTCCTGAAACAGCATTTCCAGTTATCTTACCATACAATTTAGCTAAGGCAACTTTTTGTTCGCTTGGCTTTAAAGGCACACGCTTATCGGCATTAGCACCTGTTAAACTCATATTAGACTCAAACTGAATGTGACGAGACATTCTACCATTTTTAGGAATACGTCCTTTTGCATAAGCTGAATCAAATCCACCACCTTGCCAATCTCCTAAGAAATCTGCACCAATAGAAACGATTGTTGCGGCTTTAGAGAAATCGTAATTAGCTAAACCACGTTCTCCATATGTATTTTGGTATGCCTCAACTGCAGCCGACTCTGAGATAGCATCGTATACTACATGACGAACATTACCATATTTTTCTTTAAACTCTGATATTAATTTAGAGGTTGAAGGGCTTGAGAAAGTTTGTGTTAACAACACAATGTCTTTCCCAGAAGCCACAGTACTGTTTAATGCTTGAGTTGTATCTGCATTAAACTCAGTCCAAGAGCTATCTTCTCCATTCTTTTTTGGCCATCCAACTCGCAAACTATCATACAAATCTAGAACTGATGCATTTACTCTAGCATTAGCTCCACCATTTGTTGCGGCTAAATCGTTGTTTTCAATTTTTATAGGACGTCCTTCGCGTGTCTTAACTAAAACACTTGCAAAATCATGACCGTTTGCTATAGTACTTGCATAATAATTTGCAACGCCAGGAATAATTTGATCTGGCTGTACTACATAAGGAATCGATTTTCTTACTGGTCCTTCACAGGCCGCTAAAGATGCAGCAGCAGTACTAAAACCAACATATTTTAAGAAATCACGACGTGTAGTTGAAGAAGTTTCAAGAGTTTCTTTATCTCCTAAAAATTCATCTACAGGAATCTCTTGCACAAACTCTTTATGCTTAAGCGCCTCAACCATAGAGCTATTGTCTTGGTTTAGCTCCTCAACACTTTTCCAGTATTTCTTGTTTGATGACATATTATAATTGAATTACTTCTTTAATATTAGTAATGACATTTTCCACATTCTAACCCTCCTTGTTGAGCAACAGTTAGTTTGTCTACGCCATATTTTTTTGATAACTCTTCGTGTATTTTTGTATAATACTCGTTGTCTTTAACCTTCACATCTGTTTCTCTATGACAGTTAATACACCATCCCATTGTTAAAGGTGAATATTGATATAATATTTCCATTTCCTCAACAGGCCCATGACATGTTTGACATTCTAATCCAGCAACAGTAACGTGTTGTGAGTGATTGAAATAAGCAAAATCTGGAAGGTTATGTACCCTTGTCCATTTTACAGCTTGAGTTTCTCCTGTATATTCTTGATTTTCATCATCCCAACCAACAGCAGCATATAACTTTTTTATCTCACTATCATAAAACTCCTTTGAATATTCAGCAGTAGTTTCTCCAGTGTACTCGTACACAGACTTATGACAATTCATACATACATTTAACGATGGAATTCCTGATGTTTTACTTACCCTAGCTGAAGAGTGGCAATATTTACAATCTACACCATTATCTCCAGCGTGTATTTTATGAGAAAAGTGAATTTCTTGAACTGGCTGATAACCTTGGTCTACACCCAACTGCATGAAGTACCCATAAGCAAAATATGCACTTGATAATAAAAAGAATATCGCAACAACCAACATTAAAAATTGGTTTTGTACAAATGCTTTCCAGAGTGGTTTTCTTTGTGAAGATTCTGGGATTTCAACATTATTTGCAGCAGCGAAACGACGCAATGTCCTGTTAACCATTATTAACCCAAGGGCTAATAGCACAAATAAAATAGCTAATGCACCAAGAACCAAATCATTGGAAATACCTCCTTCAGATTGTGCAGTAGCAGCATCTGCTCCAGCTCCTGCACTTGCAACTGGTGTCGCTTTTTCTTGAGCAGTATACGCTAGAATATCTGCAATATCTTGATCAGTAAGTTGAGGCATAGCTGTCATTGCAGCTCCACCATACTCATTAAAAATTTTGTTTGCGTAAGCATCCCCATCTTTAACCATTGCGGAGCTATTTCTAATCCATGCTGCAATCCAATCTCTATCTAAGCCTTCATCGTCAGCTAATCGCTGCTCAACAAATCGCAGTGCAGGGCCAGTCATTTTTTTATCAAGACTATGACAAGCAGCACAATTGGTATTGAATAAAGATTTACCTTTTGCAGGATCTCCATCCTGTGCAAATGATGATGTTGAAAATGTTAGTAAAAATATTAACCCTAAAAGCAGAAATCTTGCGGTTAATTTACGGTTTATCACCTGTTTCATATCGTTAGTTGAATTACCTTCTATACTTTGGTACGATTTTTTCATACAAATAGACAATATTCGGTTATAAAAATCTCGGACAAAAGTAACATTTAAAGTCGATTTTAGAAATGTTAGATAAGTGTTAAAGCATAATTTATAAGGATTCTAAATAATAAAACTAATAATGTTTAAGTTTATATACTTTACATTTGCACAAAATAAAAATAACGATGAAAAAAAACAGCTATAAATTTTTAATTCTAACGTTCTTATTTTCAGTATTATTCGTAAATACGAGTAATGCTCAAGATGGTGTTGTTGCTATTAATCAAGATAAAGATGTTGAAACCCTTTTGCGATTGAAAAAGGATGTCAACCGAACACTTGTTAACTACAGAATACAAATTTATAATGGCAATCGCCAAGGTGCAAAAAAAGCTGAAACAGACTTTAAGGAAGTGTTTTCTGATTGGAATCCATCAATGAAATTTCAAACACCAAATTACAAGATTTGGGTTGGTAGTTTTAAAACCCGTTTAGAAGCTGATCGTGCTTTACTAAGGATTAAAAAAGAGTTTAGAAACGCTTTTATTATCAATCTTAAAAATTAATATTACAGCTCTTTACTAATAAATACATATAAATGCATAAAAAAAGCGACCTAAGGTCGCTTTTTTTGTTTCAAATACTTCACGAGAAAATTCACAAAATGAATCTCTAGAAAAAAATGATTTATTTTAATTTCTTTTTAACTTCTACTTCTTGGAATGCTTCTATAACATCACCTTCTTTAATATCGTTATAGTTTTTAATCTGCATACCACAATCGTAACCTTTTGAAACTTCTTTAACATCGTCTTTAAAACGCTTAAGCGATGCTAGTTCTCCAGTGTAAATAACGACTCCTTCTCTAATTAGTCGCACGCCAGAATTTCTATAAATTTTACCATTAGTTACCATACATCCTGCAATGCTGCCTATTTTAGATACTTTGAAAATTTCTCTTATTTCTGCTGTACCTGTAATTTCTTCTTTAAACACTGGCGACAACATTCCTTCCATAGCATCTTTCAAGTCATTAATCGCATCATAAATGATTGAGTACATTCTGATATCAATTTCTTCCTTGTCAGCTATTTGGCGAGCATTACCCATTGGCCTTACATTAAACCCAATAATAATAGCATCGGATGCTGTTGCTAACAATACATCACTTTCTGTAATTGCTCCAACTCCCTTGTGTATAATATTTACTTGAATCTCTTCTGTAGATAATTTTTGGAATGAATCAGTTAATGCTTCAACCGATCCGTCAACATCACCTTTAAGGATGATATTAAGCTCTTTAAAGTCTCCTAATGCAATACGTCGTCCAATTTCATCAAGTGTAATATGACGTTGTGTTCTTACAGATTGCTCTCTTTGAAGTTGGGTACGCTTTGCTGCTATTTGTTTTGCTTCACGTTCATCCTCAAACACATTAAACTTGTCTCCAGCTTGCGGCGCACCGTCCAGTCCTAATATAGATACTGGTGTTGATGGTCCAGCTGCTTCAACATCATTCCCACGTTCATCGTGCATTGCTTTTACCTTACCACTGTTTTTACCAGCTAATACATAATCCCCAACTCGTAAAGTTCCTGCTTGTACTAAAATTGTAGAAACGTAACCTCTACCTTTGTCTAGGAATGCTTCAACAACAGTACCAACTGCGGGTTTGTTTGGGTTTGCTTTTAGCTCTAATAATTCGGCCTCTAGCAATACTTTTTCTAATAATTCTTTTACACCAGTACCTACTTTTGCTGAAATATCATGCGATTGGATTTTTCCACCCCAATCCTCAACTAGTAAATTCATGTTTGCTAATCCTTCTTTTATTTTTTCTGGATTAGCATCTGGCTTGTCTATTTTATTTATTGCAAAAACTATAGGAACTCCTGCTGCCTGAGCATGGGAGATTGCTTCTTTAGTTTGCGGCATGATATCATCGTCTGCTGCTGCAACAATAATTGCTATATCTGTAACTTGAGCTCCACGAGCACGCATTGCTGTAAAGGCCTCGTGACCAGGAGTATCTAAGAATGCTATTTTTTGACCATTTGCTAATTCTACACCATAAGCACCGATATGCTGAGTAATACCTCCTGACTCTCCTGCAATTACATTCTCTTCACGAATATAATCAAGTAGTGATGTTTTACCATGATCTACGTGACCCATTACGGTTACGATAGGTGCTCTTGGCAATAAATCTTCTTTTTTATCTTCAACTTCCTCAATTGATTCTTCAATATCTGAAGTGACAAATTCAACTTCATATCCAAACTCTTCAGCAACTATTGATAGTGTTTCAGCGTCTAAACGTTGGTTCATGGTCACCATCATTCCAAGCGACATACATGCCGAAATAATTTCAGTAACAGAAACATCCATCATTGTAGCCATCTCACTTGCTGTAACAAATTCGGTGACCTTTATTGTCTTACTTTCTGCTGCTGCAATTTCTTGATCAATTTCTGTTTGCTGACGGTGTTGATCTCTTTTTTCTCTTCTGTATTTCGCGCCTTTACCTTTACTAGATTTTCCTTGTAGTTTTTCTAAGGTCTCTCTTACTTGCTTTTGAACTTCTTCCGCACTTGGCTCTTCTTTTACTACTTGTGGACGACGTTGCCCTCCTCTTCCTTTGGCTCCGCCTCTATTTCCTCCTCGCTGCTGACCTCTTTGTCCTCCAGGAGCATTACCATTACCAACTTTACTTATACGACGACGCTTCTTTTTAGAATCAGCACTTGAATTGGCTTCTGGCTTTTTATCTTCTTTCTTTTTCTTTGGCTTATTAAATTTAGACAAATCTATTTTGTCTCCTGAAATTTTTGGACCAGTAAGTTTTTGATATTTAGTAGCAACTTTTTCCTCTTTTGGCTGCTCTGTTTCTTCTACTTTTGGAGCAACTATTTTTTTCTCCTTTACTTCTTCAACCTTTTCCTCTACTTTTTTAGGAGCTTCCTTTTTGGCAATAGTTTTTGTAGGCTTTTCTTTAGCAACAGGCTTTTTAGGCTCTTCTTTAGCGGGCTCTTCTTTTTTAGCAGTGTCGACTTTTTTAGGTTCTTCTAAATCAATTTTACCAACTTGTTTTGGCCCTTCTAATGTTGTTTTAGCCTTTACAACTTCTTTTTTGGCAGCTTCCTCTTTTTTAAGTTTTTCTTCGATTTCACGTTCACGTTCTAACCTCAAAGCTTCTTTTTCTTTAAGCTTTGCTTCACTTACTTCTTTAGAGGCTACTTTTTTACTAGCATCTGTTTGAAATTCTCCTGAAAGAATATCATACACTTCTGTAGTAATTTTAGTAGTAGGACGTTTCTCTATTTCGATGCCTTTAGTTTCTAAAAAATCGACAGCACGATCTATAGAGATATTCAATTCCCTTAGTACTTTATTTAATCTAATTGTTTCAGCCATAAATTGCCTTTAATATCAAACAGGTATAATCTGTTTATGTTTTGCGCTTACAAAATTTGATGAAAAACTAACGACGTGTTACTTTATCCACCTAATATATAATAATTTTTTATTCTTCAAATTCTTCTTTCAGAATTCTAACAACCTCATTGATTGTTTCTTCTTCAAGATCGGTACGTTTTACCAAATCGTCAACATCTTGTTCTAGGACACTTTTTGCAGTATCTAAACCTACTTTTGCTAATTCTTCTATTATCCATGGATCGATTTCATCTGAGAATTCAGATAATTCAACATCTTCTTCAACTCCTTCTCTAAATACATCTATCTCATAACCTGTTAATTGACCAGCTAATCTAATATTATGACCACCTCTACCAATTGCTTTACTAACCTCTTCTGGTTTTAAAATAACCTCAGCGCGTTTAGTTTCTTCATTAAGTTTTATTGATGTTATTCTTGCAGGACTTAATGCTCTGGTTATATAAAGTTGTAAATTATTAGTGTAGTTGATAACATCAATGTTTTCGTTTCCTAATTCACGAACAATACCGTGAATTCTAGAGCCCTTCATACCAACACATGCTCCAACAGGATCAATTCTGTCGTCATATGAATCTACTGCTACTTTAGCTTTTTCACCAGGAATTCTCACAACATTTTTAACAGTAATTAAACCATCAAATACTTCTGGGATTTCTTGCTCAAACAATTTCTCTAAAAATACTGGCGCAGTTCTAGACATAATGATTGCTGGCTTATTACCTTTTAACTCTACGCTTTCTATAACACCTCTAACGTTTTCTCCTTTTCTGAAAAAATCCGATGGGATTTGTCTGTCTTTAGGTAAAATTATTTCGTTGCCTTCGTCATCTAATAATATAATTGCTCTATGGCGAATGTGATGTACTTCAGCTGTATAAATTTCTCCAACTAAATCTTTAAACTGCTTATAGATATTTGTGTTATCATGCTCATGAATCTTAGAAATTAAGTTTTGACGTAATGCCAAAATGGCTCTACGTCCTAAGTCAATAAGTTTCACTTCTTCGGACACATCTTCACCGACTTCAAAATCTGGTTCAATTTTACGTGCTTCGCTTAAAGAAATTTCTTGATTTGGTTCTTCTACTTCACCATCGGCAACTACAACGCGATTACGCCAAATTTCTAAATCACCTTTATCTGGATTGATAATAATATCAAAATTATCATCATCTCCAAATTTCTTTTTTAATGCATTTCTAAAAACATCTTCTAAAATCGCCATTAAGGTAACACGATCTATTAGTTTGTCGTCCTTAAATTCTGAAAATGACTCAATTAACGCAATATTTTCCATAATTATTCTGGATTAAAATTTTATTTTAACTTTTGCTTCTGTTATATTTTGATAAGGCAATGCTACTTCTTTTTCTACTGTAACTTTCCCTTTCCCCACTGGTTTTGGCTCTCTAGCTTTCCATGTTAGCACAATATCTTCTTCATTGGCTTGAGATAATACGCCTTCAAACTTTTCTCCATTGGCATTCACTTGTAAGGTTCTGCCAATATTTTTTTTATACTGCCTTTTATGAACTAATGGTGTTGTTGCTCCTGCCGAAGCCACTTCTAAAGAAAAATCATGTTCTTCTCTATCTAAATTATGTTCAATAGCCCTACTTATAAACATACAATCTTCAACAAGCACGCCATTGTCTCCATCAATTATTATCTTAATGGCATTAGCTTCTGAAATATCGCAACTCAATAAAAACAAATCTTGTCTTTCATCAAGTGCTTCACTTAATAATGTTTTAACTGACTCTTTGAACATTTTTTAGTATAAAAAGAGGGGACTTATCGTCCCCTCATTTATTCTTTTTTCTTACAACGCTGCAAATATACAACATTATTATTGATTTTTACAAGGGTTTTTGCTCGATTTACTCAAAAAGCTAATTCTTTGTTCTGATCATTGTTAGAAACAAAAAAATCCAACATAATGTTGGATTTTTGTTGGCCTACTAGGGCTCGAACCTAGACTCTTCTGGACCAAAACCAGACGTGTTGCCAGTTACACCATAGGCCATTCTCTTATTTTGAGGTTGCAAATTTATAACAAAGTTTTATTTGCACAAGTATTTTTAGAAGAAAATAATATGAAACCCTTAACGTTTACTTAAAAATAGCCTAGTGTAATATTTTTATTATTAAATTCGCCATCAGTAATAAACAACCATTATGACACAAAACAACTTTAAAAAATGGAATACCATTTTAGGTTGGACCGCTTTTTTATTAGCATTTATAACTTATAGTTTAACCGTAGAACCAACAGTAAGTTACTGGGATGCTGGGGAATACATACTGACTTCGTCAAAATTACAAGTTGGACATCCGCCTGGAGCACCCTTCTTTCAAATGCTTGGTGCTTTTTTCTCAATATTTGCAATGGAGTCCTCTCAAATTGGACTAATGCTTAATATGATGAGTGCTGCTGCAAGTGCATTTACTATTGCATTTATGTTTTGGTCTATATCGATGCTATTACAAAAAGTTGTTGTTAAAAGTGAAAAAATGTCTTTAAGCCAAGGGCAAGCAATTCTTGGAGCTTCTTTAGTTGGTAGTATTGCTTTTGCTTTTACTGATTCTTTCTGGTTTAACGCTGTAGAAACCGAGGTGTATGCCATGGCAACAATGATTATGGCATTAATGTTTTATTTAGGACTTCGTTGGGAACAGGATATGCACAAGCCTAGAGGGAATAAATGGCTTGTATTAATTTCTTTTATTGTTGGGTTATCTTTTGGAGTGCATTTCATGGGCTTACTAACTATTCCGGCTATTGGACTTATTTACTTCTTTAAAAATTATAAAACTATAACTGTAAAGAATTTTATTGTAGCCAATGTGGTAGTAGTTGCCATTTTACTATTTATATTTAAATTATTGGCACCAAATATTTTACGTTTCTTTAGTGCCTTAGAAATATTTTTTGTGAACAGCATCGGCTTACCGTTTAATTCTGGGTCTATAATTGCTGGATTGTTAATCGTAGCTGCCATTTATTACGGATTGAATTACACTCGAAAAAAGCAATACAAACACCTTAATACAGGTGTTTTATGTTTAACCTTTGTGATTTTAGGGTTTTCTACATGGCTAATGCTTCCTATTAGAGCAAATGCAAATGTTGTTATTAATGAAAACAATCCTTCTAGCGCTAGAGAACTATTGGCCTATTATAACTTAGAGCAATATCCTAAAACGTACTTGTTTTATGGACCACAGTTCACAGATCAATACGCATACCTTGATGAAAATAATCCGTATGGAGATGATAAGCCTAAATACGAAAAAGATTTAGAGAAAGGAAAATACGTTATTGTAAACGATTACATAAACGCTAAACAAAATTACAATTCTGAGCATGCATCTCTTTTACCTCGAATGTGGAGTGGTGAACACGCCGAAAATTATATGATGTACACTGGGTTTTTAAACTTCAAGATAAAACCCGAATACCAGATGAATAATGAAGTAAGATCTTTAGTAAATGATTTTAGATCAAGACTACAAAACGGAGAGATTGATTATGAACAATATCATAATTTCTTGAGACAATATGGAGGCCAACTTCTTGATATAGAAAAACCATCTTTACTTAATAATGTCGCTTATATGCTTGAATACCAATTGGGCTACATGTATTGGCGTTATTTTATGTGGAATTTTACTGGACGACAAGATGATATTCAAGGTAAATACGATATGCATGGCAACTGGATTAGTGGCATTAATTTTATTGATGAAATCCATCTTGGCTTGCCTCAAGACAACTTACCAAGTGATGTGCTTAACAATAAAGGCAGAAATACCTATTACTTCTTACCGTTAATTTTAGGATTAATTGGTTTGTTTTTTATGTTTAATTCCGACAAAAAACTGTTCTGGGTCATGTTGGTGTTTTTCCTATTTACAGGTTTAGCTATTCAAGTGTATACTAATGTACGTCCATTCGAGCCTAGAGAGCGTGACTACTCTGTTGTTGGCTCTTTTTATGTGTTTGCTATCTGGATTGGTTTTGGTGCTTATGCACTTTATGATTTCCTTTCCAAATTCACAAAGCACAAGTTATTAGCACCTGCTGTAACCTTAGTCTGTTTAGTTTTGGTTCCAGGTATTTTAGCAGCAAACAATTGGGATGATCACGACCGTTCTGGTAAAAAAACAGCCCTTTCTATGGCTAGAAAATACTTAGATTCCTGTGCGCCAAATGCTATTTTGTTTAGTATTGGTGATAATGATACTTTTCCACTCTGGTATTTACAAGAAATTGAAGGTATCCGTAAAGATGTAAGAGTGGTTAACACGAGTTTATTTCAAACCGATTGGTATATTGACCAAATGAAACGTAAAGCATACGAGAGCGACCCTATTCCATCACAATTAACACATCATCAATACAAGTATGGAACAAGAGATGCTTTATCTGTTGAACAGATGCTTCCTGACTCGGTTTCATTAGATATTAAAGAAGCATTAAATTTTATTACTAGTGATAATGAAAGAGCTAAATTTAAATATGTAGCTCAACAAAAAGGATATGACATAAATGCGATGCGACGTCAAGATCTAGAAGCCAATTACCTACCAACAAGACACTTAAGAGTTCCTGTTGATAAGGAAACTGTACTAAATCAGGGCATTGTAAAACCAAAAGATGCTGATAAGATAGTGCCTTATATAGATTTAACAATCACTGACAACGCCTTATACAAAAACCGACTATTAATGTTGGATATTGTCGCCAACAACAACTGGGAGCGTCCAATATATTTTACAGGCGGAGCTTTTGGTGACGACGATTATATTTGGATGAAAGATTATTTACAGCTAGATGGATTATGCTACAAGTTAGTACCTATAAAAACGCCTGTTGATAGAGCTAACCCTTTTGATATGGGACGGGTTGATCCTGATTTAATGTATGAGCAAGTGAAAAATTGGGACTGGGGAAATAGTGGTGAAGACATTTATCATGATGTTGAAACAAGAAAAAACGGTATTTCCTATCGAGGTAATATTGCACGTTTAGTTGAAGCGCTTATCAACGAAGATAAATTGGACAAAGCTGAAGAAATGACCGATTTAGCAATGGAAAAAATGCCTGTCGATGAGTTTGGATTCTATACGCTACTGGAACCATTTATTAGTGCATATTATGAAGTTGAAGCTAATGATAAAGGTAGACAGCTATATAAAGATGTTTCCATAAAATATCAAGAAAGTTTGACTTATTTTAGTACTTTATCTCAAGAAAAACAGACGCAATATATTGATGAAATATCTACAGATATTGCAAGATATAGAGGTTTAATTGATGTGTTAATGCGATACGAAGAACAATCGTTTGTAGAAGCCGAAATGCAAAAGTATAACAACTTTATTCGCCTATTTACTGGTGAAACTGAAGAATTTGACAGTCAAGACGCAGATATTCCAAGAGACACAACCATTGTTCCTATTGACAGTACCGAATAAATGAATTTCACACCAATAACAACTCCCAAAGTTGTTAAATCGTTATTCCCTACATTGACTTGGGATATTCCAACTAAAAGTAAGGATATTTACTTGACTTTTGATGATGGTCCAACACCAGAAATCACTAATTGGGTGCTTGATACTTTAAAACGGTTTAACGCAAAGGCCACTTTTTTTTGTATTGGAAAAAATGTAGAACAGCATCCTAATATATTTCAACAAATAGTTAAAGACGGTCATAGCATTGGCAACCACACTCAAAATCATGTAAAAGGCTGGAAAATGGCAACCAAAAGTTATCTTGATGAAGTTGTTTTATGTGAGAAAGTCTTCAAAGGAGAAAACTTTAAAAGTGAAAAATTATTTAGACCTCCTTATGGTCAAATAACGCCTAAGCAAATAAAAAAGCTTCAAGAATTAGGGTATAAAATTGTAATGTGGAATGTACTCTCGATTGATTGGGACAATTCTCTAACTGAAGAAACCTGTTTGAAAAACATTATGAATCATGCAGGATCCGGAAGTATCATTGTATTACATGACAGCGTTAAAGCCTCTAAAAATATGACTTACATACTCCCAAAAGTAATAGAATATTTTATTGAAAAAGGATTTACATTTAAACGTATTCCTGGATAAGACCGATTAGTGTGTTGGCATCTTGCTCACCACTTTGACGCCATTTCATTTCACCATTTTTGTAGATAATTAAGGTTGGCAATCCCTTTATACGTAAAGCCTCTGCAAGGTCTTTGTTTTTTTCGACATCAATTTTAATAACCTTGGCTTTATCTCCAAGAGCTGCTGCTACATCTCGTAAAACTGCATGCATTGATACAGATTGCTCGTTCCATTCTGTAAAAAAATCTAACAAAACTGGAATATTTACATCTATTAATTCACCAAACTTTGACATACTTTAAAGCTTTAAATCAAATGTGCTTATACAAACCTACGTATTTTTTTTATACTATGCTTTAAATCAAGTATTCTATTAGGTTCACGCTTACTTAATTATAAAAATATAACATTTTCATACAATTATGCATTATTTGAGCCTCTTTTTAACTCTATCACGGTTATTTCAGGCCAAATTCCAACACGCCCTGGATATGCCAAAACACCAAAACCACGATTTACATTAATATATTGACCTGCTTCTTTATAAATTCCTGCCCAATATTTATATCGCCATTTTACTGGACTCCACTTAATCCATCCAGGAATTTCAATACCAAACTGCATACCATGTGTATGACCACTTAAAGTAAGATGATAATGGTAGTCATCATCAATCACTTGTTCTTGCCAATGTGTTGGGTCATGACTCATTAAAATTTTAAAATCTTCTGATTTAATACTTTTAGAGGCTTTTTTTAAATCTCCCTTTTGCTTAAATCCTTTTCCCCAGTTTTCAACACCAATAATAGCGATTCGTTGTCCGTTTTTTTTAATAAATCGGCTTTCATTTAACATTAAATCAAACCCTATATCTTTTTGAATGCTTCTTAAGTCTTCTAAATTTTGCTGCTTTTCTTCGGCTGAATCCCAATCTACATAATCACCATAATCGTGGTTTCCTAAAACTGAATAAATACCATCTGTGGCCTTTAACTTTTTAAAAGTATCCTTCCATGGCAGCATTTCGGTAGCTTTATTGTTAACCATATCGCCAGTAAATAAAATAGTATCTGATTGTTGCTCGTTAATTAAATCTACAGCATAAGAAACCTTTTCTTTATTATCAAAACTACCGCTATGAAAGTCACTAATTTGGGTAATCTTATAACCATCGAAAGCCTCAGGTAAATCTTCAAAATGTAAGGTGTATTTTAATACTTTAAAATTGTATTTGCCTTTATACATTCCGTATAAAAGTGACGTAAATGGTATGGCAGCAAGACCTAAGGCTAGTTGACTAATAAACTTTCTGCGTGATGGTAAATGAAAGGTGTCGCTTTTAGAAAATACTTTATTATACATACCTAAAACACTTCGAAAAATATCTTCGCTAAACATAATTAGCACAACTACTATTTTTAGAGCTAAAAGTGTCAATAAAAACCCAAAAGCATAACTTTTTTCAGGAGACAAAACCCTTCCATCACTAGCTTGTGTAAATTGATAAATAAAATTTCCCACAACAATAATAGATACCAAAACATGAAAATAATGTACCCATTTATTCTTTGTTACGGTTTTAATTGCCTGAAAAGCATAAAAATCTACTATTGCATAAATTGCAACAAAAATTAACCACCTTATCATTTTTCTTTTCCTTACCAATACAAAAATAACTCCAAAACTTGTTTTTAATAATCCTTTTAGCAAACATTAACAATATCAGCACAAAAAAGAGTTATAAACTGAAAAAATGGCAGTTAAGAGTAATAGTCATTCCTCTATAAATTAACATCCAATACTTTTTTTAACCTCGTTCTTTTCAATCAAGATTAGCTAAGTTTTATTATCTTTCAACTTCTATTTCAAAAAACACTAATGAACCGATTTTTTACTTCCCTCTGCATTGCTCTTATACTATTTAGTTGTCAAGAAAAAACAAATCTTTCACCTGCAAAAAAAGATAAATCTTTAACATCTTATGTCAATTCATTTATAGGTACAGGAGGTCATGGTCACACATATCCAGGAGCAACAATGCCTTTTGGAATGATGCAACTCTCTCCTGACACACGTTTAGATGGTTGGGATGGTTGCTCAGGTTATCATTATTCAGATAGTTACATTTACGGTTTCTCACATACACATTTAAGCGGTACAGGCGTATCTGATTATGGAGATATCCTATTGATGCCAACTAATGAAATCGTTTTTAATAATGGCTCAGATGGCAAAAAAGGCTACAAAGCACATTTTAGTCATGATAACGAAATTGCTAAACCTGGTTACTACAAAGTGTATTTAGACAATACTGAAATTGATGTTGAACTTACAGTTTCAAAACGAAGTGGCATTCATAAATACCAATTTTCTGAAGGTTCTACCCAAGTCGTAATTCTCGATTTAGAACATCGTGATGAAGTATTAGACTCTAAAGTAAACGTATATTCCAACAAAGAAATTGGAGGACACAGACATTCCAAAGCTTGGGCAACAGATCAATACTTGTTTTTTAATATGGAGTTTTCAAGAGCCTTTAAAAACATGACTTTTCTCAATGATGTTAATGAAGGGAAAAAAGTAAAAGTAGCTTTTGAGTTTGATTCCTCAGAAAGTAATATCCTGGAAATCAAAGTTGGTATTTCTCCTGTTGATGAAGAAGGTGCTAGCAAAAACCGAAGAGAAGAACTTAACGGAAAATCGTTTGACGACATTAAAAAAGAAGCTCAAAATACTTGGGAAAAACAACTTGAAAAAATAGTGGTTGAAAGCGATAATGATGACTATAAAACCAACTTTTACACATCGATGTATCATGTAAGTATTGCGCCAAACCTTTATCAGGATGTGGATGACAGATATAGAGGTATGGATTTAGAAATTCATGAAACTAAAGAGTTTGATTACTACACAGTGTTTTCGCTTTGGGATACGTATCGAGCAGCACATCCTTTGTATACCATTATAGAGCAAGATAGAACGAATGATTTCATCAATACTTTTTTAGCAAAATATGATGAAGGTGGCATCATGCCTATTTGGGATTTATCGGCTTGTTATACAGGTTGTATGATTGGGTATCATGCTGTTCCAGTGATTGCTGATGCATATTTAAAAGGATTGAGAGGATACGATGTTGATAAAGCTTTTGAAGCTATGAAGCATTCGGCTAATCAAGATAAATTAGGATTGGAATCTTACAAATCACTAGGGTATATTCCTGTGGAATTTGAAAGTGAATCGGTTTCTAAAACGCTTGAATATGCTTACGACGATTGGACCATTGCGCAAATGGCAAAAAATTTGGGCAAAGATGGTGATTATAAAACTTTCTCTGAAAGAGCGCAGTATTATAAAAACATTTTTGACCCAGAATCACAGTTTATGAGAGGTCGTTTTCGCAATACCTGGTTTGCGCCTTTTGACCCTTACGAAGTTAATTTCAATTATACTGAAGCCAATTCGTGGCAATATAGTTTTTATGTACCTCAAGATATTTCAGGATTTATGGATTTACTTGGCGGAAAGGACAAGTTAGAAGAAAATTTGGATGAGCTATTTACAGCTGAAGTTGAAACTTCTGGCCGCAATCAAGCAGATATTACAGGTTTAATTGGGCAATACGCACATGGTAACGAACCAAGTCATCACATGGCTTATCTGTACAACTTTGTTAATAAACCTCACAAAACGCAAGAGCGTGTCCATCAAATTTTAACTGAATTGTACCAAAACGCTCCTGACGGAATTTCGGGAAATGAAGATTGCGGACAAATGAGCGCTTGGTATATATTAAGTTCTATGGGATTTTATTCAGTAACACCAGCGTCTAACCAGTATATTATTGGAACACCACTCTTTCCTAAAGCTACTATTAACTTAGAAAATGATAAGCAGTTTACAATTGCAGCACATGGTATTAGTGATTCGAAGAAATACATTAAAAGTGCCTCTTTAAATGGAAAAATTTTGGACAGAACTTTCATATATCATAATGAAGTTGTAGATGGTGGAACACTAGAATTTCAAATGACTGATAATCCTGCTGTTTGGGGAAGTCGTGATGGACAAGAACCAAAAACCGAAATTAAAGACCACTTGATTATTCCAGCACCATTTATTGAAAAAGGAGATATTGCTTTCAAAGGCGAAACAGAAGTTGTTCTAGAAAATGTAGATAAAAACGCAACTATTTTTTACAAGCTTGGAGAAGAAGATTATAAAAAGTATGAAGCTCCTTTTACCATTTCTGAACCAACATCATTAAGTGTTTATTCTGAAAAGGAAGGCGTAAAAAGTGCTACCATAAGCACTCAATTTTATAAAATAGACCCAAACATTTCTATTACACTAGAAACCGAATACGCCAACCAATACAACGCTGGAGGCAATGATGCTTTAATTGATGGCATCCTTGGCGCAAGAGATTTTAGAACTGGTACTTGGCAAGGGTATTCTGATAAAGATGTCATTGCAACAGTTGATTTAGGAATTGAAAAAAACATCAATACCATTTCGGTTAACTTTTTAAAAGACCAACGTTCTTGGATTTTTTATCCAGTGGAAGTTGAATGCTTGGTTTCAAAAGATGATAAAAATTTCACCTCAATTGGAAATTACAAATTCGAAGAAATAGTCCCTTCTGATGAAGTCGACATCAAAACAGTAGAATTTAAACAACCTAGTAGTTATCGTTATGTAAAAATCATTGCAAAGAAACTAGGTAAACTTCCAGAGTGGCATTTAGGTTATGAGCACGATGGTAGAAGTTGGTTGTTTGTGGATGAAATTATAATTAATTAAAGACTAACAATTTATATGAACAAACAAAAACCCTATCGCTCCTCATTCATCCTTCTAACCACACTATTTTTCCTTTGGGGATTTATAACCGTTTTAGTCGATTCTTTAATTCCAAGACTACGAGAGTTATTTACGCTTACCTATGCTCAAGCAGTCTTGGTGCAATTTGCTTTTTTTGGGGCCTATTTCTTACTGTCTATTCCAGCAAGTTACATTTTATCTAAGATTGGGTACAAAAAAGGAATCATTCTGGGTTTATTAACGATGGCAACTGGCTGTTTATTGTTTTACCCTGCAGCTTCTTATCGAGTATTTGGAATTTTCATGTTAGCCTATTTCATTTTGGCTGGAGGTATGACCATTTTACAAGTGGCTGCCAATCCGTTTGTAGCTGTTTTAGGAAGTGAAGATGGTGCTTCTAGCAGACTGAATTTATCACAGGCATTCAATTCTTTAGGAACAGCCATCGCTCCTGCTGTTGGTGCCTTATTCATTTTAAGCGATACTATAAAAACCGAAGATGAAATTGCTGCTTTAACGGAATCTGCTAAAGAGACTTATTTAGCTTCCGAAGCTTCTGCTGTACAAATGCCATTTTTAGGATTAGCGTTATTTATTGGTTTGATAGCAGTTATTTTCTTATTTGCAAAACTTCCTAAAATGATAAGTGAAACATCAACTGGTAGTTATACTGAAGCCTTTCAAAATAAAAATTTAATGTTAGGTGTTTTAGGTATTTTCTTTTATGTAGGAGCCGAAGTTTCGATTGGTAGTTTTTTAGTAAACTATTTCCTTGATATGAATATGGTTCCTCTAATTAGAGAAAGCTCAATTTTAATGAATATGGCCGAAACAGTTGCTACTGTGTTTTTTAAATCTTTAGATGGTGCAGACGACAAAGCCTTACTAGGCATATTTGTTATTTTTTATTGGTCTGGTGCTATGATTGGTCGTTTTGTAGGCTCCTATCTAACGAGAATCATGAAACCAGGTAAAGTCCTTGGGATATTTGCTACTATGGCTATTTTGCTTATCATTCTTTCTATAACCACAACTGGTCTACTAAGCATGTGGAGTATCTTAGCAGTAGGGTTATTTAATTCCATCATGTTTCCAACTATCTTTACTTTATCAATCGATGGCATTGGCGAATTAAAACCAAAAGGCTCTGGATTGTTGTGTACAGCCATTGCTGGTGGTGCAATTATCCCATTTATTTGTGGTAGTTTAATTGACCTTCTAGGATTCAAAATTGCCTTCTTATTAATATCTCTTTGCTATACTTATATTTTATGGTTTGGCTATAGAAACTCGAAAAAAGTATACACATCTTAAATTATAGACCTATGAAACGTAGAAACTTTATAAAAAACGCATCCTTGACCGGAGTTGGTATTACTGTAGGCACTTCAGCTATAGCTTGCAATGAACAAGAAAAAATGCTTTCAAAAAAAGTTGCAACAATAGACACGTCAAAATTTCCAATCGCTATTTGCACTTGGGGGTTTGCTGAAGCCAATGCCAAAGCCGGAGAGGCATTATCTAAAGATATGTCTGCCTTAGATGCAGCCATAGAAGGTGTAGCTGTTGAGGAAGAAAACATAAAAAATACAACTGTTGGTAAAGGTGGCGCACCTGATAGAGATGGAAACGTTACGCTAGATGCTTGTGTTATGAACTCTGATGGGGATTGTGGGGCAGTATTATGTGTTGAAAATATTACTAATGTTGCAGCATTAGCCAAAAAAGTGATGGAAGATACACCACACGTAATGTTAGCAGGTAAAGGCGCAGAAGAGTTTGCTTATACTAAAGGGTTTCAAAAAGAAGAGCTTCTAACTGAAGCATCTAAAAAAGCTTGGGAAAAGTGGAAAGAAACTTCAAAGTACCAACCAATTATTAATATAGAAAACCACGACACTATAGGTATGCTTACCATGGACAAAGACGGAAATATCGCTGGTGCATGCACTACGTCTGGATTGGCTTATAAAATGAAAGGGAGGATTGGTGACTCACCAATAATTGGGTCTGGATTGTTTATAGATAATGAAATTGGTGGTGCTGTGGCCACTGGAATGGGTGAAGAAGTTGTTAAAACTGTTGGTAGTTTTTTAATCGTAGAATTAATGCGTCAAGGAAAATCACCACAAGAAGCATGTGAGGAAGCTATTAGCAGAATTGTTTCTAAAGGAGAACGTTATAAAGATTTTCAAATTGCTTATTTAGCTTTGAATAAAGCTGGAGACATTGGGTCGTATTGTATTCATAAAGGGTTTACTTATATGAAGTATCAAAGTGATGGAAATAAAAATATTCCATCTGATTATTTTAATAAAAGTTAGTATATTACTTTATTAAGTTTTTTCCTACAATAGTTGTAAAACTAGAGTTCGACGAATGGTCTAATTACATCTATTAACGACCAAACACATGTTTTGTCGATAAACTGTAGTAGTGAAAACTGCATTTCATCGATATTTTTTTCAAAACAATTCAATTAAACTAGTTTTCTCTGCATTTGAACAAAATTTTACAAAACTAACTCGTTGTGTGCCTTTACTTTGTCTCAGAATCAAACCCCAAGTTATGAATCGAGTATTAATAGTAATAGCATTTTTAATCGTTCCTTTTTTCGCTTCTGCGCAAAACGATACTAAAATTGAAACAACTGATGTTAAAATTGATGTAAAAGCTGATATTATCATTAAAGCTGAAATCAATCAATTACTTACTATTAAGAAAGTTGATCCTATCTCAATTAATCCAAAAAAACAAAATCTAGACCTTAACTTTAAAAAGAGTAGCGATATTATTAGCGTTAAGGCATATATAAAGAGTTTACAGTTAAAGCGTAAGGCAACTGTAATGAGTTAAAATTAATTTTTGATTTTAATGGAATAGCCAAGTCATCCAAAATAGGTTGACAACTTTTAATTAAAACCGCTTAGGCAAGCCTTAGCGGTTTTTTTCTGTCTTTGCTTTATAATAAATCGATTTTATATTAAGCTACTTCAGGACCTTAAACCTTAACAAATGTTAGGGCTTTTTCATTATTAATCATTTAACTTATGTAAATTTGCAAATCAAATTTTCTAAATATGTATAGAAGTCATAATTGTGGCGAATTAAGAGCTAGTGATATTACAAAAAAAGTGACACTAGCGGGTTGGGTTCAAAAATCTAGAGATAAAGGTTTTATGATTTGGATCGATTTAAGAGACCGCTATGGTATCACGCAACTAATTTTTGATGAAGAACGCACTTCAAAAGGGATGATGCAACAAGCTCAAAAGCTAGGTCGTGAGTTCGTGGTTCAAGTTGAAGGAGAAGTGATTGAAAGAGCCTCTAAAAATCCAAATATTCTAACAGGAGATATAGAAATATTAGTGTCTAAACTAGAGATACTCAACACAGCTAAACTGCCTCCGTTTACAATAGAAGATGAAACAGATGGAGGTGAAGAATTACGTATGCAATATCGTTATTTAGATATTAGACGAAATCCTGTGAAAGACAATCTAATTTTTAGACACAAAGTAACTCAAGAAGTTAGAAACTATCTATCAAAAAATGATTTTATTGAGGTTGAAACACCTTATTTAATTAAATCTACTCCAGAAGGTGCTAGAGATTTTGTGGTGCCTTCAAGAATGAACGAAGGGCAGTTTTATGCGCTTCCACAATCACCTCAAACCTTCAAGCAATTACTCATGGTTGGTGGTATGGATAAATACTTTCAAATTGTAAAGTGTTTTAGAGATGAAGATTTGCGAGCCGATAGACAGCCTGAATTCACACAAATAGATTGTGAAATGGCATTTGTTGAGCAAGAAGATATCTTAAATACCTTTGAAGGATTAACTCGTCATTTAATTAAAGAAATTCATGGTGTTGAAATAGCTGATTTCCCTAGAATGACATTCGACGAAGCAATGAAACGCTACGGAAATGACAAACCAGATATTCGTTTTGGGATGGAGTTTGGCGAGCTAAATGGCATTGCGCAACATAAAGATTTTAATGTCTTCAATTCGGCTGAATTGGTGGTTGGAATTGCTGTTCCAGGTGGAAATTCATATTCAAGAAAAGACATCGATAAATTAATTGATTGGGTAAAACGTCCACAAGTAGGTGCTCTAGGAATGGTTTACGTTCGCTGCAACGACGATGGTACTTATAAATCATCAGTCGATAAGTTTTACGACCAAGACGATTTAGCAAAATGGGCAGAAGCTACTAATGCAAAAGCGGGCGATTTAATTTGTGTATTGTCAGGGAATACCAATAAAGTGAGAGCACAATTAAGTGCTTTACGTATGGAGCTTGCAGAACAGCTAGGTCTAAGAAAATCTAACGAATTTGCACCTCTTTGGGTGATTGATTTTCCATTATTAGAGTGGGATGAGGACACGCAACGTTACCACGCCATGCATCATCCATTTACTTCCCCTAAACCAGGGCAAATTGAGTTATTGGACACCAATCCTGGAGCAGTAAAAGCAAATGCATACGACTTAGTTTTAAATGGAAACGAAATTGGCGGTGGCTCAATTAGAATTCACGATAAAGAAACGCAATCTTTAATGTTCGACCATTTAGGATTCACTAAAGAAGAAGCTAAAGCGCAATTTGGATTTTTAATGAATGCTTTTGAATTTGGTGCACCACCTCATGGTGGTATTGCCTTTGGACTAGATAGATTAGTAGCGATTTTAGGTGGACAAGAAACCATTAGAGACTTTATTGCATTTCCTAAAAATAATTCTGGTCGAGATGTTATGATTGATGCTCCTGCACCAATTGATGATGACCAACTAAAAGAATTGAGTTTAAAACTTAATTTAAAATCTTAAATAAAAAATCCTGCATATTAGCGGGATTTTTTTATTAGCTTTAATTATGGCTAACAATACCTTACTTGCAAGAGTACTTCTTTGGCGATACAAATACATATCGCACAAAAATTTTGTTTTCCTATTAAGTATGCTTATTGGTTTATTGGCAGGGTTGGTCTCGGTAACTATTAAAAACATTACCTACTCTATTGAGTGGTTATTAGAGCAAAGTATCATTCTATCTAAAGAGTATTTATACTTTATTTTACCAACTATTGGACTATTTTTGGTGTATCTTTTTGTAAGATTTGTGTCTAAGAAACCCATCGAACATGCTATACCTTCAATACTTTTCTCCTTATCAAAAAAAAGTGGATTACTTAACAGAAATAAAATATATTACCCTTTAATAACAGCACCATTAACAGTTGGGTTTGGTGGTTCGGTTGGATTACTGGGACCAGCAATTGCTTCTGCTTCTGCAATAAGCTCTAATATTGGACAGATGTTTCATATCGACAGAAAAACACGAACGCTCTTAATTGGTTGTGCAGCAGCTGGAGCTATAGCTTCAATTTTTAAGTCACCTATTGCTGCTATTATTTTTGCAATCGAGGTTTTTAGTTTAGACTTAACATTTGCTTCGTTATTACCTTTACTAATAGCCTCTGTATCTTCAGTATTAACTTCTTATTTTTTTGTAGGTGATGATACTATTTTCAACTTTTCTATATCTGATAAATTTGCCATAAACGATACGCTTTTTTATATCATTTTAGGAATAGGAACTGGTATTGCATCTATCTATTTTTCAAAAATATACTTTGCTATAAACACTTTTTTTAATCGCTTTAATACAAGACGTAAAAAATTACTTTTTGGCGGTTTAATTATTGGTGTCATGCTCTATTTTATTCCTCCTTTATATGGTGAAGGATTTGGGTTCATTAACGATTTAATGACTGGTAATGACCTTGGTGCTTTAGGAAAAACCCCTTTTGATAGTTATCTAGATAATATTTGGGTAGTTATTGCATTACTTATTGGCATTACTATTTTTAAGGCTATTGCCATGACCACAGCACTTGCCGCTGGAGGAGTTGGTGGAATCATTATTCCTACATTGGTTATGGGTAGTGCTCTAGGAAATGTGGTTGCAAAAATTATTAACAATTTAGGATTAGATTTTCAGGTATCTGAAGCAAATTTCACATTAGTTGGGATGGCTGGTCTAATTGCAGGGGTTTTACATGCGCCATTGACTGCTATTTTCTTAATTGCTGAAATTACAGGAGGTTACGAGCTATTTATCCCATTAATGATAACCGTTTCCATGTCGTTCATAATTACAAAAAATGCTGTGGAGCATACAATCTACACCAAAGAATTAGCTGAAAAAGGTGCGCTGCTAACACATAATAAAGACCAAAGTGTTTTAACTTTAATGAGCCTAGATAGCGTTATAGAAAAAGATTTTATAGTACTTTATCCAGAAATGTCTTTAGGTGATATGCTTAAAAATGGTGTGTCAAAATCTAGTCGAAATCTCTTTCCTGTTCTAGATGAATCTCATTTTTTAGTTGGTATTATTTTATTAGATGATATTAGAACAGTCATGTTTGATCAATCATTATATGAAACGACCTCTGTTCAAACATTTATGAGCAATCCTCCAGAATTTATTGATTATGATAGCGATTCGATGAAACAGGTTATGAAAAAATTTCAAACGTCTGGTGCATGGAATCTTCCTGTAATTAAACGAGGAACATATCTTGGATTTGTGTCAAAATCAAAATTATTAACCGCATATAGACGCGAATTAATTAATTTTACCTCATGAAATATGTAATCTGGCTCTTTTTTATAGCATCACTAGGAAGCATAATAACTGGCTACTTTTTTGATTTAGATTATTCACAAAAACTTATTGGATTTGGGGTTGTTGGTATGTTTTTTATAGTATTTCCTTTATTTTCTTATTATAGATGGAAAGATAAAGATGCTAAAGATTATATGATTACAAAGGAAAATATTGATAAAATGAGAGAGTACGAAGATTAGTTTAACCGCTATCTCCTAATTCATATTGCGTTTTTCAATAAAGAATTTTTTCATAAGTGTAGCGGCTTCATCAGCCAAAATTCCTCCTTTAATTTTTGTTTTAGGATGTAACTGAGTTCCCATAACACCACAACCTCGTTTTTCGTCTTTTGCACCATATACAATTTTACTAATCTGACTCCAATACAATGCGCCAGCACACATTTGGCAAGGTTCTAAAGTAACATACAATGTGCAATTATGCAGATATTTTCCTCCTAAAAAATTGGCTGCTGCTGTTATGGCTTGCATTTCGGCATGGGCAGTTACATCATTAAGCAATTCGGTAAGATTGTGCGCACGAGCTATAACCCTATTATCAACTACAATAATAGCACCAACAGGAATTTCTCCTTTATCATAAGCAACTTCAGCCTCCTGAATCGCTTTTTTCATAAAATAAGTATCGTCAAAAGGATTCTCCATAAACGTAAAAATACAATTTCATCTTGTACATTTGTAAACTGATGCACAAATTATTAAACCATATTAATTCCCCTAAAGAATTACGTCAACTTAAACTAGAAGACTTACCTCAACTTGCAAAAGAATTGCGTGATTTTATCATTAATATTGTAGCTACTAAAGAAGGGCATCTAGGAGCAAGTTTGGGTGTAGTAGAGCTCACTATAGCACTACATTATGTTTTTAACACACCTGAAGATTTGTTGATTTGGGATGTTGGTCATCAAGCTTATGGCCATAAAATTTTAACTCGAAGAAAAGATATATTTAATACTAATAGACAGTTTAAAGGCATTAGTGGTTTTCCAAAACGTGATGAAAGTGTATATGATGCCTTTGGTGTTGGTCATTCCTCTACGTCTATTTCTGCAACTTTAGGGATGGCAATTGCCTCAAAGTTAAAAGGCGAAAACAAACAACATATTGCGGTTATTGGTGATGCTTCTATTGCAAGCGGAATGGCTTTTGAAGGCTTAAATCATGCAGGTGTTACTGATGCTAATGTTCTAATTATTTTAAACGACAATGCGATAGGAATTGACCCAAGTGTTGGTGCTTTAAAACAATATTTAACAAATGTTAAAAAAGGAACTCAAAAACAAGACAATATTTTTGAAGCTTTGAATTTTGATTATTCTGGACCAATTGACGGTCATAATATTGATAAACTTGTTTTAGAATTAGAGCGACTAAAAACAGTTAAAGGCCCTAAACTATTACATGTTATTACCACAAAAGGAAAAGGACTTAAACAAGCCGAAGAAAATCAAGTAACCTATCATGCCCCTGGGAAATTTAATGCTTCTACTGGAGACTTAATTTTAAAAGAGCCTTCAAAGTTTATAAAGTTTCAAGATGTTTTTGGACTTACTATTGTTGAACTAGCAAAAGAAAACAAAAATATTATAGGAATTACGCCAGCAATGCCAACGGGAAGCTCACTTAAATACATGATGGATATTTATCCTGAAAGAGCTTTTGATGTTGGAATAGCTGAACAACATGCAGTCACTCTTGCTGCAGGAATGGCAACTCAAGGCTTAGTGCCTTTTTGTAATATTTATTCAACGTTTCTACAACGTGCCTATGATCAAGTAATACATGATGTAGCTTTGCAAAAATTGCCTGTGATTTTTTGTTTAGATCGTGCTGGTTTAGTTGGTGAAGACGGCGCAACTCACCATGGGATTTTTGATTTGGCTTATTTAAGATGTATTCCAAACCTTATTGTTTTTGCACCTAGAAATGAGGTTGAGTTGCGTAACATCATGTACACTGCTCAGCTTGGGTTAAAGTTGCCAATTGCCATAAGATATCCTCGTGGGAATGGCCATATTGAAGATTGGAAACAACCATTTGTTAAGATAGACATTGGAATAGGAGAATTATTAAAAAAAGGTAAAGATATTGCTGTTTTAAGCTTAGGAACCATTGCTATAAACGTTTCCGAAGCTATTGAGAGTTTAGATGTCTCACATTACGATATGAGGTTTCTTAAACCAATAGATGAAAACTTACTACATCAAATATTCAAAAGCTATCGAGCAATTATCACTATTGAAGATGGCACTATTAAAGGTGGGCTTGGAAGTGAGATATTAGAATTTGCATCAAAAAACGGTTACACAAATACCGTAAAAATCATTGGAATTCCTGATGAGTTTATTGAACATGGTAAAATCCACGAGCTACAAAAGGATATTGGTTTAGATGCTGAAGGCATACGAAACACTATAGTTAATACACTATAACGTCATCCCCATAAGCTTTTTGTAAGTTAAAATGGCATTACTGTCCGACAATAATGATATGTAATGACATACGCTCAACACCCTATTATAGAGTTTATCGTCATTAGCTTTAACAGAACTAGGAAGCGTTTTTAGAATTAATTTATCGTAATTGGATGCATGATTTTCATAGCAATTATTTACTGCAGAAATATAGGTGTTTAAAAGTTTAGTGATAACCTCATACCCTGAAATTTCTTTTTCAATAACTTCTTTCGATTGGTAAATATTTTCAACGCTGAGTTTAATAATATCGTTTATTTGTGCTTCATACTTGCTTTTATCTAATAAGGCACAATCAAAATCACCTTTTAAAATGGCTTCTTCGTGCTTCATAAAAATATCTACTGCTTCATTTATAAGAGTCCCAATAGCCAAAGCTCGTAAATATCCTACTCGGTCTTCTCGAGTTGAAAGTGCATAATAGTTTTCAGGTTTAATCGTGTTTCTAATTATTTTAGATAAGTACTCCAAGGCAAACTCTTCAGGTATTAAACCAAGATTAATCCCATCCTCAAAGTCTATAATTGTATAACAAATATCATCGGCTGCTTCTACTAAAAAAGCTAAAGGATGTCTAGCGAAGCTTATGTCATTTCCTGTTCTTGTAGCTTTTAACCCAAGCTCATTTGCAACATCTAAAAACCCTTCTTTTTCACTCTGAAAAAAACCATATTTTTTATCGGCAATATGTGTTGTTGCTTTCTTGGGCAATGACTCTTTAGGGTACTTTGTAAAAGCACCCAACGTAGCATAACTTAAGCGCAAACCCCCTTCTCTACCTTCTCTAGATTGGGTTGCAATTTTAAAGCCGTTGGCATTTCCTTCAAAATCACATAAATCTTGATATTCTTTTGGGCTTAAGCCTTCTTTAAAAACTAATCCATTTCCTTTTGA
This sequence comes from Flavobacteriaceae bacterium S0862, assembly GCA_023015825.1. Classification (GTDB taxonomy): domain Bacteria; phylum Bacteroidota; class Bacteroidia; order Flavobacteriales; family Flavobacteriaceae; genus Pontimicrobium. Next base: position 100,764 of record JALKAW010000002.1, read on the forward strand.
AAAATATTGCCCAATAGCTTTCTCCCCTGAATGCCCAAAAGGTGGATTCCCAATATCATGTGCTAATGCAGCAGAAGCAACAATAGCACCAAAATCATTGGCTTGATAACCATGAATTTCCTGTAAATGAGGATGTTTTTCCAAAATTCTCAATCCAACTTGTCTTCCCAAAGAACGACCAACAACACTCACTTCCAAACTATGTGTAAGTCGTGTGTGCACAAAGTCTGTTTGAGATAATGGGATCACTTGCGTTTTATCTTGAAGACTTCTAAATTCTGAAGAAAAAATAATGCGGTCATAATCTACCTCAAAGCCAAGTCGAGTTTCGTCTTGCTCCTTTCTTAGTCGTTTATTCGTGTCGCCATGTCGTTTTAAAGAGAGTAATTGTTCCCAATTCATAGTTCAAATTTTGAAGCTGCAAGATACATATTTTCAATGTTAAGTAATTGTTTCCAAAAAAGAAAGAATTAGTTGTTCCATAACAATATAATAACCCTTTTGTTACTGAGCTTTAACCTACGATTAACCTCTTATTTAAAATGTGTGAGTTTCTTTGCGGCAATAAAAAAGTACAAAAACTAATGAGAATTTTCACACTATTATTTTTAATGTTTTCAACAACAATCATGTATGCTCAAAATACAGGTTCAATTGTTGGAAAATTAATTGACAAAGAGCTAAATGATGACCCCTTACCATTCGCTAATGTTTTAATAAAAGGCACCACAATTGGAACAACTTCAGATTTTGATGGCTTATATGATTTTGAAAACTTATCTCCAGGAAGTTACACATTACAGTTTAGTTTCGTGGGCTATGAAACACAGGAAATAACAGTTACGGTTGAAGCAGGTAAAATAACCAAAGTAAATGTGCCAATGGCTGCAAGTGCAGCTTCTCTAGATGAGGTTTTAATAACTACAACCACCAAAAGAGAAAGTGAAGTAGCACTGTTGCTAGAGCAAAAAAAAGCACTTGAGATTAAAGAAAGTATTGGTGCTGAAAGACTAACTAAAATTGGTGTCTCTGATGCAGCTGGTGCTACTGCTAAAATTTCTGGAGTTACAAAAAGTGAAGGTTCTGGTGATATTTATATTCGTGGGCTTGGTGATCGGTATTTATCTACTAGTATGAATGGGTTGCCAATACCATCAGATGATGTGAACAATAAAAATATTGATTTAGAATTATTTACTACAGACTTAATTCAAAATATAGGTATTAGCAAAACATATACAACCAGTAGTTATGGTGATCAAGCTTCTGGAAATATTGATATTGTTTCTAAGGAATACTCTTCCAAAGGATTTTCTATTGGGTTAAGTACAGGTGTCAATACTAATATTCTTGGTCTTGATGGTAATTTCAAAAAAAGTATCATCAGTAAAGATGTAACATTAGGCTTTCATGAAAAGCAATATGCCGTTGTTGACCTTATTACGAGACAAGGCTGGGACTCTCTTAGCCAAGGAAAATCTGCAAACTATGGTATCTCTTTATCTGGAGGGCATAAAGTATCGCTTTTTGGTAAAAGTTTGTCAATATTTGCTGCTGGATCATATTCAAAAAACTTAGAATATGAAAAAGGTGTTTTTAGAAGTTACAGAGCAAATATTTTAGATAACGAATTTACAGATACCGAATCTTATTCAACCAAAATTAACGCAACAGGTTATATCAATACAAATCTAAAGATTAATGAGAATAACCGAATCTCTTATAATTTTCTAGCTATTAATAAAGGGATTGATAACGTTTATGAACAAGGAAGAAACGGATTGAGCTATGTTTTCGATCAAGACCCTCAAGAAGATGGTGCTTTTGTTAGAGACCAAAATTTTAAACAGACAACGGTTTTTGTTAATCAACTTTTGGGTACTCACAATTTTAGTGAAACCCATAAGTTAAAATGGGCTGCTGGATATAATTTTGTCTTGGCAGAAGAACCTAATAGAATTAGAAACGAAGCTAATATTTTAGATGAAAGTACTGTGCAATATGCTCATGTTGGAGATTTTCAGCAAAGAAAAACAAGTCAAAAAATTGAGGACACCGAATACAACGGTTATATAAAAGACCAACTAGAATTTGGAACTCCAGATGATGATGAAGTAAAACCTTTTAGATTAAATTTTGGAGGAGATTTTCGTCAAAAAGAAAGAAAATTCAATTCCTTATTTATTGGTGTAAGAGCAAGAGATTTTCAAGTACCATCGGTAGATAATTTTTCACTCACGTTTACTGATAGTAATTTTAAAAATGGGCTTGTACTAAGACAAAGAAATCCAGATAGATATAATGCCGATTTAAAAATTTATGCTGGTTTTGCAAGTGTTGATTTTGGCATCAACAAAAAATTATCTGGAAATCTTGGTCTTCGTTATGAACAAGATAAAATAGAAGTGCTTTGGGATGTTGCAAATTATGTTGGTCGTGTTGGGTCAATTAAAAAAGATTATAACGAAATATTTCCAAGTGCCAATATCAAATATGAGTTAAATGATAGAAACTCTTTACGTTTTGCAACAAGTTTAACGCAAACTTTACCTGAGTTTAAAGAGTTAGCACCTTTTGAATATGTATCGCCAACTGGTCGAGTAACTAGAGGAAATCCAGATTTAGAAAAATCGGATGTGTTGAATATCGATCTAAAATGGGAGTTTTTCCCAAGCTCAAGTGAACTGCTCTCTGCCACTACCTTTTATAAGAAAATCAATAACCCTATAAACCTTGCACAAACAAGAGGGTCTTCTGGGATTTTTCAATACTTCAATACTGGAGATAAAGCCGATGTTTTTGGTTTAGAGTTTGAATCGAGAATTAATCTTATCGAGAACGAAGATGAAAAAAGCATCTTAGATTTTAATGCCAATATCACTAAAATGTGGTTCAACCAAGACTTACTTGAAGAATTTCAATATAAAAACGTAAAGGAATCTGATCTTCAAGGGGCTTCCGATCTTATTTTAAACGCATCTCTTGGTTATAACAACCAAAAAGAAAATGAATTTACAGCTAACTTAACTGGCAATTATTCCTCAGATAAGGTTTTCGCTTTAGGGTCTCCTGAAGATTTCGCCAATAGCGATATTCTATTTAATGATGAAATCATTGAGAAGGGATTCATTACAATGGACTTGGTCATGAGTAAGAAACTATCAAAAAACTGGCAAATAAAATTTGTTGCTAGAAACTTGTTAAATCCCGCAATTAAACAAACCCAGATGATTAGAAATATAAATACTGGAATAACTACTAATGAGGTTGTGAGTTCTTATAAAAAAGGGAGTCAATTTAACCTTAGCGTCAAGTATAGTTTCTAATTAACTTTTAAATAACATAAAGTGAGTTTTTTAAGTAAAAGGTAACCTATGTTTAATATTCTATTAAAGTAAAAAAAAGGTTTGAGTGCTTTCTTTGAGCAACAATAAATTATAAAATGAAAAATGAAAAAATTAGTTACAAAATTATTTAGTTTATCAGCAATAGCTGCTTTATTAATCTTGAATAGTTGCAGTAGTAGTGATGATCCAGATCCAATTATTCCATCTGAAGCTCAAGTTATAGAGAATTTGAACGCTGGAATTATGAATGGTACTTTAGAAGAAAATTTCACGCTTTCTTCTACAACACAATACAGTTTAACAGGACAATTTATAGTGGCCGAAGGTGCTGTATTAAACATTCCTGCTGGAACAAGAATTATTGCTGATAATGGTGGAACAGATGTATATCTTGCTGTTTTAAAAGGAGGACAAATTAATATCAATGGTAATCCTAGCAATCCAGTTGTAATGTCTTCGGTAAATGGGAATCCTGGAGATTGGGGGGGCTTAACTATTTGTGGCAAAGCAACAACAACTGCTGGTGTTGACGCTGAAGCTGAAGTTGGTGGTTTTCTTTATGGAGGGACAGACGACACAGATAGTTCTGGTGTTATTAGATACCTACAAATTGTTGGTACAGGTGCCCAAATTAATCCTGAATCGCAATATAATGGTGTGTCGTTATATGCCGTTGGTTCTGGAACGTTAATAGATAATATAGCTGTAATTAACGGTTCGGATGATGGTGTAGAATTTTTTGGCGGCACAGTTAATGCTTCAAATTTATACCTAGAAAATAATGATGACGATTCTATTGATTGGACTGAAGGCTGGAGCGGTACTATTGATAATGCCTTTATTTTTCATACAGTTTCAGGGTTCTCAACAGTTTTTGAAGGTGATAAAGATAATGGGAACCCAAAATTCAATAACATTACAGCCATTTCAACTGTTGGAGGAACAGCATTACAGTTTAAAAAGCAATCTGGAGCAACTATAACAGGTTTATCGCTTACAGGATATGATGTATCTATCGATATGAAAGATGATGGTCCTTTAGCAAATGTTATTATTGATGGCGAAGAAGCAGATCCTAACCTAAATTACACAACGACTCCAACAACAACTGCTGAGGATTTTCCATGGGTTGATACCAATTTAACTTTTGGAGATAATATATTACAAGGAACCCTAACTGGCGATATTACTTTAGATGCAGGCATTAACTACATGCTTAACTCTTCATACATCGTTCAAGATGGTGGTAAACTTACTATTCCTGCAGGAACAAAAATTACTGCTAGAGATGGTGGAACTGGAGTTTATATCGCAGTATTAAAAGGAGGCGAAATAGATATTCAAGGTACATCTGATAATCCAGTTGTGATTTCTTCTGCAAATGCTAATCCTGGAGATTGGGGAGGATTAACTATTTGTGGAAAAGCTACTACTACAGCTGGTGTTGATGCCGAAGCTGAAGTTGGCGGATTTATATATGGAGGGACTACAGATAATGATAGTTCAGGATCAATTGCTTACTTGGTTATAAAAGGGACAGGAGCGCAAATTAACTCGGAATCTCAATATAATGGAATCTCATTATACGCTGTTGGTTCTGGGACAACTATAGAAAATATATCAGTAATTAATGGTGCTGATGATGGTGTTGAATTTTTCGGCGGAACAGTTTCTGCTACAAATATATACTTACAAAATAATGAAGATGATTCAGTTGACTGGACAGAAGGCTGGAACGGAACAGTAACCAACGCTTATATTTATCATACAATTGCTGGTTTTTCAACTGCCTTTGAAGGTGATAAAATAAATAACAATCCACAGTTTGTAAACGTAACAGCTATTTCAACAGTCGGTGGAACTGCTTTACAATTTAAAAAACAATCTGGTGCAACAATTACTAACCTATACTTAAGTGGTTACGACATGAATATTGATATGAAAGATGATGGCCCTTTAGTCAATGTACAAATAGATGGGGTTGATGCTAACCCTGCAACAGATTATTCTACAGGAACTCAAATTGACATTTCAAGTTGGACTTGGAAAAATTAAAAAGTTGCTTATTTTAAATTAGTCTTTTAATAAAAAAGCATCCTATTTAGGATGCTTTTTTATTATTTAAACATTTGCTTACTAATTTTTTCTAAATGCTAATGAACTAGCATTCTCCCAAACAGTAACATCTGCAATAACATTCTCATTATAATCTACTTCTTTTAAAGTTTCATTATTCCAATAAAACCATTTGCCGACTTTTTTCCCATTATCATAATTTGCCAAAACTGTCTTTTTACCTTGCGTGTTAAAACTTAACCACTCACCTTGTAATTTACCATCCAAAGTATAAGCTCCTGTTTGACTTATAACTCCATTGTCATGATAGTATGTTACATCAATTAAATTAGTGTTTTCATTAAGTTTTAAATCTCTCTTTTGTTGTCCAAAAGACACCGCACAAATTAAAAAAGCCAATAAAAAAATTGTGTTCTTCATAATTATGGGTTTTACATTCTAATACCAATATATATTATTATTAACATTAAAACAACATCTACTTAACGTTAAATTAACATTGAAATTTTAAAATACTGATTATCAATTATTTGAATTATTAATGCTAATCGAAAATTCTTAATATTTAATTAATATTGTCATTACACTAACATGATGTTGAAGTTGCATATTTGCAATGTCTTAAGACAAATTTTTAGTATTTCATATAATCTATTAGTTTTTGTCGACTACATTATCATGAATTCTAATGACTGCCTTTGGCCAAGGCAGTCTTTTTTTATTCATAAAGTAATGATTTGGAAACATTAAGTTAACATTGGTTATAGTTATTTGTATCGACAAAAACCAATAACAGATTATGAAACTTAAAATTACAATAATTGCTATCAGTTTTCTAGCGCTAACATCTCTAAGCGCTCAAGAGATTAGTGATACTTCATTCGGAAAAGGCTTAATTAACTTTGTTGCAAAAGACAGCTCTTTTAGCGTAAAATTTGCGCCTAGGTTCCAAGTTCGCTCAATGTCATCTTGGGATCATGATGGAGATCAATATGGCAGCCCAGAGCATAATTTTATCGTACGTAGAGCACGTTTAAAATTTGATGGTTTTGCTTATAGCCCTAAACTTAAGTATAAAATAGAGTTAGGCCTATCTAATAGAGATATTTCAGGCGCTAATCAGTTTAATAGAAATACTCCAAGATATATTCTAGATGCCGTTATTATGTGGAATTTTGCTGAAAACTGGGAATTATGGGCTGGACAAACAAAACTTCCTGGTAATGTGGAGCGAGTGGTGTCTTCTGCTAATCTTCAATTAATAGATCGCTCCTTATTAAACAGTCGTTTTAATATAGATCGCGATTTAGGTATTCAATTACGTCACAAAACAAACTTAGGTGGTGATTTTTTAATGCGTGAAAAGTTTTCAGTATCTCAGGGTGAAGGTCGTAACGTCACCGAAGGAAATGAAGGGGGCTTGCAATATACGGCTCGATTAGAGTTTTTGCCATTAGGAACATTTATATCTAAAGGAGATTACAGTCAATCTGATTTAAAGCGTGAAGAGAAACCAAAACTAATGCTAGGTTTTACCTATAATTATAACGAGAATGCTGTTAGAGAAAGAGGGTTTGCTGGTGATTATATGATGAGAGCCGATGGTTCTTTATATGAAACGGATCAAACTACCGTTTTTGCAGATGCCATGTTTAAATACGATGGTTTTTCATTTATGGGTGAATATGCAAAACGTACGGCAGATGAAGAAATTGCTACAGAATTAGACGGAACTGCACCAACAGGAGACATTGTTTTAACAGGTAATGCTTTGAACTTGCAGGCAGGTTATTTATTTAAAAGCAACTACGAAATCGCTGCACGTTTTACAACTATAAACTATGAAAGTATTACTGGTGCCTTACCAACAGAGCAATATACAATTGGTGTTAACAAATTCGTTGTTGGTCATAAATTAAAGGTACAGTCTGATATTAGTTATACAACTCTTGATGGGAACAAAGACAATATTACTTTTAGGCTCGGTTTTGACTTACATTTTTAAAAACATAACATTAACGTAACATTTTACTGCAAAACACTAAAGATATTTGCAGGCTAATACTAACTAAATTATGGATAATCTTTATTTATTTATGCTCATTGCTATTACAGTTCTTGCAGTTGCAGATATTGTAGTTGGAGTAAGTAATGATGCTATTAACTTTTTGAATTCTGCTATTGGTTCAAAAGTCATTTCTCTAAGAACGATTATGATCGTTGCTAGTTTAGGGATATTTATTGGAGCTGTATTTTCTAGTGGTATGATGGAAGTGGCAAGAAAGGGTATTTTTATTCCTGCTCAGTTTGAGTTTAGTGAAATCATGCTCATTTTTATGGCTGTGATGATAACGGACATCTTACTACTTGATTTCTTTAATACTTTAGGCCTTCCTACCTCAACTACTGTTTCGATAGTTTTTAATTTGCTTGGTGCTGCAGTTGTAATGTCGCTTATAAAAATTAGTGCATCAGAGACACAAACTTTTGCTGATCTAGGAACTTACATAAATACAAAAACTGCTCTTACTATTATTAGCGGTATTCTTTTATCTGTTATAATCGCATTTACAGTTGGTGCTTTTGTGCAATGGATTTCGCGTCTCCTTTTTACATTTAATTATGAAAAAAGAGTGAAAAATTTTGGTGTTGTTTTTGGAGGCGTAGCATTAACAGCTATTACTTATTTTATCTTTTTGAAAGGTTTAAAAGGAACTCCATATTACAATGATCTTAAAGGAATGCTTGAAGGAAATGAGATTTATATTATAATTGGAAGCTTTGTTTTCTGGTCTATTTTTTCATTTATATTCGAAAAAATCACGAAGAAAACAGTACTTCTTTTTGTTATTGGCACTGGGACTTTTGGTTTAGCATTAGCATTTTCTGGAAATGATTTAGTAAACTTTATTGGAGTGCCAATGGCAGCATATCACTCATATGAAGCATGGGCTGCTGGTGGTATGGATGCAACAATGTCTATGGCAGTTTTAGATAAAAAAGTACCTGCGGAGCCATTATTATTATTTATTGCTGGTGGTATCATGGTATTAACTTTATGGTTTTCTAAAAAAGCAAAGACAGTTGCTGAAACTGAAATTAGTTTATCACGCCAAGGTGAAACGCACGAAAAATTTGAGCCTAACAGACTTTCAAGAAGTGTAGTAAAAGGAACTTCTCAACTTTCAAATTACTTTAGCGCTTTAGTGCCTACATCTATACAACAAGGTATCTCCAAAAGTTTTAAAAAGTCAGATGTTATTTTAACAAAAGACCAAAGTATTGATGCTCCTGCATTTGATATGATTCGTGCTTCGGTTAATCTTATGGTTGCAGGTGTATTAATCGCCATTGCTACATCTATGAAACTACCATTGTCCACAACATATGTCACCTTTATGGTAGCCATGGGTACTTCTTTGGCAGATAAAGCTTGGGGCAGAGAAAGTGCTGTCTACCGTGTTGCTGGGGTTTTTAATGTTATTGGTGGATGGTTTGGAACTGCAATTGGTGCTTTTATTGCTGCAGGCACTGTCGTATTCTTAATTAATTGGAATCCTAAAGTTATGATTCCTATTTTATTGTTGCTAACTGCTATTTTGTTATATAGAAATTATAGATCTCATAAAAACAAATCAAACAAGGTTAAAGACGAAGATAGTTTAACCAAAGCAGAAAGTAGCTCTGTCCAGGGTGTTATTCAAGAAAGTGCTAAAAATATTGCTAATGTGGTAAAACGTACTAATAGAATTTACTCAAACGCCATTGTAGGGCTTGCGAGACAAGATTTAGTATTACTTAAAAAGAGTAAAAAACAGGTTGTTAAATTGACTGAAGAAGTTGATGATTTAAGAGATAATATTTTCTTTTTCATTAAAAACTTAGACGAATCCAGTGTTGAAGCCAGTGGTTTTTATATAGATATTTTAAGCCACTTACAAGATATGACACAGTCTTTAGAATTAATCTCTAAAGTATGTCATAAGCACATTAACAATAACCATAAAAAACTTAAGTTTAACCAGGTTAAAGAACTAAAAGAGATAGATGATAAACTTGAAATTCTATTTAGTGATACCGAAAAAGCTTTCAAAGCTGGGTCTTTTGAAGATATTGGTATTATTATTAGTGAAAAAAAAGAAGTTTACGATCTTGTAAAAGAGAAAATTAAACAACAGGTTAAAAGAACAAGAACAGAAGAGTCAAGCCCTAAAAACACAACGCTTTATTTTAGTGTATTGCTAGAAACTAAAGATCTTATAAATGCAACTATGAATTTATTAGAAGGATATCATAGTGCTCATGATAGTTCTGTAGAACCTGCAACACTTCCAGATGATGTTGAACCATCTGAATAATATGTCCTACTATATATTTAAAAAGCACCTAATAATTAGGTGCTTTTTTTATGTTTTTTTCTGTTTCCGACTCAAGAATAGTATCCTTTCTACCGTAGAGCAATTCAGCAACAATAATTAAGTTCTTTATCATATCGTTGACATTATCATTATCGTTTACTAAAGATGAAGCCATATCGACGGTTATTAAATCTTTTCTAATTAAACGGTCTATTTCCAAATTTTCTTTATGGATATTTGCTCTGGCTTCTTCTTTTAATTTTGAAAGCGTTTTGTAATACTTAAGGTTTTCTTTTTCGGTTCTAAATAAATATATAACACGAAGCACTTTGGCTATACGCTTTCTAAGTTTATCATATTCCTTTTTTATATGAGGATTCTCAGAGTTTAAATACAACGTCACATTTCGGCTTAACTCATTAACATCTTTAATAATCTCAACAATGCGTCTATTGGCTATTTTAATTTCGGATATTTCACTGTTTTGCGCTTCAGTTAATGACAATGTGCTTTGTGCCTTAGTAGCAAATTTAATTATCTCACCATAGATGTGTTTTATCCTAGTTGTATAAAGCGCTCTAATATCTGTTTCGAATAGAATATTCGACTTTTTAATAACCTTCTTAAGTTTTAAATCTGATTTAATATCTTCTCTATGAATGTTCAATGCATGAGCAACAATTTCAAAAACAGCATTTTTAAACAAATATTTAGACTCCTTAATTAGAGTAGCAATTGCTGTTTCAGGATATTTTAAAGCATCATTGGTTAAAAACTTGGGTTCATCAACAGCCTTGGTTTCATCTGGTCGCTCTGGTATAATTCTTTCAACTATTTTTGCAATTGGCTTAACAAACCAAACTAATAAAAAAGTGTTTATAATATTAAACGTTGTATGAAATAATGAAATAGCAACAGGAATTGCTGCTGCGCTTAAATATGGTGAATCAGATCCAAACTGTATGGACAACCAACTCACAAACTTTAAAAAAGGATAGAACAATGCCAACATCCAAATAACACCTATAATGTTAAAAATTAAATGCGCTCTAGCTGTTTGTTTTGCCTTGTAGTTTGCAACTATAGCCGCTAAATTTGCAGTTATGGTAGTTCCTATATTCTCACCCAACACCATAGCGGCTGCCATTTCAAATGGTATCCAGCCTTCTGCTGTCATAATTAGCGTTAAAGCCATTGTTGCACTAGAAGATTGAATTACAACCGTTAACACAGTTCCTATAAGTAAGAATATCAATATTGATACATACCCAAGGTCCGTATATCGAGAAAGAAATGAAAGTATTTCAGGATTGTTTTTAATATCAGGCATTGCCTCTTTTAAAAACTGAAGACCAATAAAAATAAGCGCAAACCCTATAATAAAACTTCCAATGTTTTGGGTTTTCTCTTTTTTTGCAAAGGTAAAGGCAAATCCAAATCCTACAAGTGGTAACGCAATGGCACTCATACTAACTTTAAAGCCCAAAATAGTAATTAACCAAGCTGTAATAGTTGTACCTATATTGGCCCCCATAATTACACTTATAGACTCTGTTAGTGTTAATAAACCTGCGTTTGAAAAACTTACTACCATTAAAGTAGTGGCAGATGACGATTGAATTACTGAGGTAATTAAAAAACCTGTAATAATTCCTAAAAATCTATTAGAGGTCATTTTTGCTAAAATGGAACGCATCTTATTCCCTGCAAGTTTTAAGAGCGCATCACTCATAACTTTCATTCCAAATAGAAATACACCCAACGCCCCTAGCAGTTGTAGTATCTCAGTAAAACCGTATTGCATAATATTCTGTTAGTTTTGGTCGACTAAAATAATTCCAATAAATATAAGTTAAAAAACCTTTATCTTGTTATGACAAATATCATGTCTCTAAAACAAAGCTATATGAAGTCCTTTTTTACAAGTTATATTTTAATTATACTATTATTTTATTCATGCAAAGAAACACCTCTAACTGGAGAAATTTTATTAGACAAAGCCATTGATTACCATGACCCAAATAACAATTGGAATACTTTTAATGCAGTATTTAAAGTACGTATGAAAACACCTAACAGTAACGATAGATTGAGCACTATCACCATTAATCTCTCTGAAGATTCGTTTGCTTTAACTGCAACTCGAGACACTATAACAACCAACTATATTATAAACAAAGGCGAATGCACTATTGGTTTAAACGGTAATACAAACATTGATGAAGCAACCGCAAAAGCAAATAATTTAAGTTGTGATCGCGCTAATATGTATAAAAACTACTATACCTATTTGTATGGTTTACCTATGAAATTAAAAGATCCTGGAACTCATATTGACAAAATAGTTGAAACGAAAACATTTAAAGGCAAAGAGTATTTAGTGCTAAAAGCAACTTATGATGAAGCCGTTGGAACAGATATTTGGTATTTCTATTTTGATCCTGAAACGTATGCCATGGAAATCTATCAATTTTTTAAACAAGACGACGATGGCAACCAAAAAAAAGATACAGGTGAATATATTCTATTAACAGAGGAAGTCATAGTTAACGATATTAAAATACCTAAAAACCGTGCTTGGTATTATAATAAAGATGATGGGTATTTAGGAACTGATATTTTGGAGTAAAAAAAGCACCTCAAAAGAGGTGCTTTTTAACAACATTTATTTATTGAATTATTAAGAACCGCACATTAAACAATCGTCGCCTTCGGCTTCTTTGGCTTGGGCTATTAAAGCCTTCATTTCTTCGGCAGACATTGGTTCAACTTCGGTTTCTTGTGCAAATTTTACAGCAGTTTTCGCTGCCTTCTCTTTACGTTGCGCTACTACAATTTCTTCGGCTGCATCTGGAGTTGCAACTGCAGCTGCAACAACTGCCTCTGCTTCTACTGGTTGTACTTTCTTCTTTTTATCCAACGTAAACTTAATCGCATCTACAGCACTCTTCGTACGTAAATAATACATTCCTGTTTTTAAACCACTCTTCCAAGCGTAAAAATGCATTGATGTTAATTTTGCCATTGTGGCACCTTCCATAAATAGGTTAAGTGACTGAGACTGATCAATAAAATAGCCTCTTTGACGAGACATATCTATAATATCTTTCATACTCAATTCCCAAACTGTTTTGTAAAGCTCCTTGATGTCTTGAGGGATATCATCAATTCCTTGTACAGAACCGTTGGCTCTCATGATTTCTTGTTTAAGGGCATCATTCCATAGGCCAAGTTCAACTAAATCCTCTAACAAGTGTTTGTTTACTACAATAAACTCACCAGACAATACACGACGTGTGTAAATATTTGATGTATATGGTTCGAAACATTCATTGTTTCCTAAAATTTGTGATGTACTAGCTGTTGGCATTGGTGCTACTAATAACGAATTGCGGACGCCATTTTTTAACACTTGCTTACGTAGTTTTGCCCAATCCCAATTACCACTTAATTCTTCATCCTTAATTCCCCAAAGGTTATGTTGGAATTCTCCTTTACTTATCGGAGACCCTTCAAAAGTTTGGTATGGTCCATCTTCTTTTGCTTCTTCCATACTAGCAGTAACGGCAGCAAAATAAAGTGTTTCAAAAATATCTTGATTTAGCTTTTTAGCTTCATCGCATGTAAATGGTAAGCGTAGCTTAATAAAGGTGTCTGCCAACCCTTGAACTCCTAGACCTATTGGTCTGTGACGAAAATTAGAGTTTTCAGCTTCTTTAACAGGATAGTAATTTCTATCAATTACCTTATTAAGGTTTTTGGTAACACGCTTAGTAATTCTATATAACTCTTTATGGTCAAATTCTCCATTTTTAATAAACATTGGCAATGCAATGGAGGCTAGGTTACAAACGGCAACCTCATCTGGAGATGTATACTCCATAATCTCGGTACATAAGTTAGATGAACGAATGGTCCCTAAATTCTTTTGGTTAGATTTTCTATTAGCAGCATCCTTATAAAGCATGTAAGGCGTTCCTGTTTCAATTTGGGATTCAGTGATTTTTTCCCAAAGTTCACGTGCTCTAATAGTTTTACGTCCTTTTCCTGCTTCTTCATACTTGGTATATAATGCTTCAAACTCTTCGCTATGTGTGTCTGGTAATCCAGGGCATTCGTTAGGACACATTAACGTCCATTCGCCATCTTCTTGCACACGTTTCATGAATAAGTCTGGAATCCACATCGCGTAGAATAAATCACGTGCACGCATTTCTTCTTTACCATGATTTTTCTTTAAATCCAAAAAGTCGAAAATATCGGCATGCCAAGGTTCTATATATATAGCAAAGCTTCCTTTTCGTTTTCCACCTCCTTGATCTACATAACGTGCTGTATCATTAAATACTTGCAGCATTGGCACAATACCATTAGACGTACCGTTTGTACCTGCAATATAACTTCCAGTAGCACGTATATTATGTATAGCCAATCCTATACCTCCTGCTGATTGTGAAATTTTAGCAGTTTGTTTAAGTGTATCGTAAATACCGTCTATACTGTCATCTTTCATTGTTAAAAGAAAACATGATGACATTTGCGGTTTAGGCGTTCCTGAGTTAAAAAGTGTAGGTGTAGCGTGCGTAAAATATTTTTTAGACATCAGCTCATAAGTTTCAATAGCCGAATCTAAATCGTTTAAATGAATCCCTACAGAAACACGCATTAACATGTGTTGTGGACGTTCTGCAATTTGTCCATTAAGCTTTAATAAATATGAACGCTCTAATGTTTTAAACCCAAAATAATCATATCCAAAATCACGATTATAGATAATAGTAGAATCTAATTTCTCTTTATTCTCCATAATAACATTATATACCTCGTCCGACAGCAAAGGAGCATCTTTACCTGTTCTTGGATTTACATAGGTATATAAATCATGCATTACTTCACTAAATGTTTTTTTAGTGTTTTTGTGTAAATTAGAAACAGAAATTCTAGCAGCTAAGCGTGCATAATCTGGGTGAGCTGTGGTTAATGTAGCTGCAATTTCAGCTGCTAAATTATCCAATTCGCTTGTGGTTACTCCATCGTATAACCCTTCAATAACCCTCATAGCCACCTTTACAGGATCGACAAGTTCGTTTAATCCATAACACAATTTTCTCACTCTAGCAGTGATTTTGTCGAACATCATCGGCTCTTTTCTTCCGTCTCTTTTTACTACATACATACGTTTTTAGGTCTTTAATGTTTTCTGAAACTTCGTCAGAAAAATGATTAATTAGTTGGTTTTAGGTATTTTATTTCAATCAATTAAAGCGGTTTCTTTCTACTTACGTTTTCAAGAAACGCTTGGTTAATTTGTTAAAAATATTATTAGTTTTCCCCGTATTTTGGGAATGATTTTAATTCAAAAAAATTGAATTAAAAGTCCGCGTCAAAGCTAAACTTGTCTTTTTCTTCTTCTTTGTTAAGAACTCCTGCTTTTTGATATTCAGACACGCGTTTTTCAAAGAAATTTGTTTTTCCTTGTAATGAAATCATGTCCATGAAATCAAATGGATTTGTTGAATTATAAACTTTTTCACATTCAAATTCAACCAATAATCTATCTGTCACAAACTCTAAATATTGTGTCATTAATTTGGCGTTCATCCCAATTAAACTTACTGGTAACGACTCTGTAATAAACGAGCGTTCAATATCTAAAGCATTGGTCAATATTTTTGTGATACGTTCTTTAGGCACTTTATTTATCATGTGGTTATTGTGTAAATGCACAGCAAAATCACAATGCAGCCCTTCGTCTCTTGATATTAATTCATTAGAGAAGGTCAATCCAGGCATTAACCCACGTTTTTTAAGCCAAAAAATTGAGCAGAAACTTCCAGAGAAAAAGATGCCTTCTACTGCAGCAAATGCAATTAAACGCTCTGCAAAACTTGGCGAATCAATCCATTTTAAAGCCCAATCGGCCTTTTCTTTGATTGCTGGGAATACCTCGATAGCTCTAAAAAGCTGGTCCTTTTCGGCTTCATCTTTTACATAAGTATCAATTAATAACGAATACACCTCAGAATGAATGTTTTCCATCATTATTTGGAAACCATAAAAGAATTTTGCTTCGGTATATTGCACTTCAGACACGAAGTTTTCGGCTAAATTTTCATTTACAATTCCGTCACTTGCTGCAAAAAACGCTAAAATGTGCTTTATAAAATAACGTTCGTCGTCACTTAGTTTACTATCCCAATCAATTATGTCTTGATGAAGGTCGATTTCTTCAGCTGTCCAAAAACTAGCTTCCTGTTTTTTATACCATTCCCAAATATCATGATGTTGAATAGGAAAAATAACAAATCTATCTTTGTTTTCTTGTAAAATGGGCTCAGTTTGGTTTGACATAATTGCGTGAAAATTTTAAAATTTATAGGTATAAAAATTAGCTTAATCTAGGGACTCACAAATATTCAAAAAAGCACTTAAATACGAAAGGTTATTTTATAAACAATGTTAACAAGTTTTTAACAACGAGTGATTTTTTTCCCACAAAAGAGTTTACAAAAAATTTATACTAACTATTTGATTATCAATTATTTAATAATTTTGAATATTTTGAAACCCTTATAAAATAAGGGATTTTTAGAAAATGAAAAATTAGAAAATTCACACGAAATTTTATTTTTAGTCAATTCATTTTTTGAAAAAAATTGAATAAATTTTTAAATAATTTAAACTAAAAAATAATAAGCTATTTCGTCATGGTATTAGCAACTTTTTCCAGCTCTGCGTACCAATCTTCTCCAAACTTTCTAATAAGTGCTTCTTTAACGAATTTGTAAACTGGCACTTGTAATTCTTTACCGAGTTGACAAGCATCGTCACATATGTGCCAATGATGATAAT
This sequence comes from Flavobacteriaceae bacterium S0862, assembly GCA_023015825.1. Lineage (GTDB taxonomy): Bacteria > Bacteroidota > Bacteroidia > Flavobacteriales > Flavobacteriaceae > Pontimicrobium. The sequence goes on from JALKAW010000002.1 coordinate 117,397, forward strand.
TTACAGCTGAAAATTCACTATAATCTTTCACACGAATTGGGTATAAATGACAAGAAACTGGTTTTTTCCATGTAATTTCTCCTTGATTATAGGCTTCTTCAATGCCACAGAGAGCAGTATTGTGTTCATCAAAAATAACGTAAGCACAATCTGCACCATCTATTAATGGGGTTTCAAGTTCACTATCTTCTGTTTTAATAAAAGTTCCCTGTGTTTCAATGGCCTCAATCCCTTCTTTTCTTAAAAAAGGCTTTACTTTTGGGTAAATATCTTTTAAAATTGAAGCTTCATGCGCTTCTAAGGGCGCTCCAGCGTCACCATCAATACAACAAGCGCCTTTGCATGCATTTAAATTACAGACGAAGTCTTTTTCTATAATATCCTCAGAAACTATTGTCTTACCTAGTTGAAACATGATGCAAATATAATGGTATTTATACAGCATTTACTAACTAATAATATCCCAAAACTTAACAATTGATTTATTATTAAAATTACATTATAAATACCGAACTTTGCATAAACTATTTATTGATAATATAATAATTATGAGAGCATTTACATACGTACTAAGCATTATCGCTTTGGGTTTGATCATTTTTAACCTCACACAAATAGACTACAACGATCCTTTTGGAGATAAAAGTACTGTTGCTTTAATAACTGTTATGGCAGGTTTATGCACCATTTTATTGCTTGCTATTTTAAGAGTTTCCAAAAAAATTGAAACCAAAGTAAAAAAGAGACGCTAATGTTGGATGTTTTAATTATTGGTGCTGGAGCAGCAGGAATGTCGTGCGGTTTGGTTTTAGGGTCTGCTAATAATAGATCTTATGTACTGAATAAAAAAATTGCTATGGTTACCCATCAAAAAACATCTCACCTTCAAACAGCCTTGTTTAATAATGTTTTAGGCGTTTCTCCAGGGACTACTGGAGCCTCTATCTTAAAGAGTGGAAAAAAACAGCTTAAAGATTTATACCCTCATATTACACAAATCGAAAATGAAAAGGTTTGCGAGATTATTAAGAGCTCAAATTATTTTGAGATTTTAACTAACAAAAGTCGTTACAAAGCTAAAATAGTTGTTGTGGCCGTTGGCTACACTAACTTGATTACCATTAATGGACTTGAAGATTACATTGAACCTCATCCAAGAACTGAAAAAGAAAAAAACAAAATTTGGCTAAAAAACATAAATCATTTAGTTACTAAAAATCTATATGTGGCTGGTACTTTAGCTGGTTGGCGAAGTCAATTTGCAATAGCTTCTGGTAGTGGTGCTCATGTAGCTACAGATATTCTTACCTTGTGGAATAACGGAAAGCATACTAAGATTCATGATAAAATAAATGGTTAATTATTGTTCACTAACTCTCTTACTTTTTTCAACATAGCATCATTCGTATTTAAAACTTGCATGTGTGCTTGGGTGCCATATAATTGTTCGGCAAGAGTAGCTTTTATGTATAGTTTTACCTCTTCACGATAGGCGACAAAAGTGATTTTATAACGTGTTCTTCTATTTATATACTCTGTGAAGCGTTCCAAATCGTTATCTGTGACAATATAATTGGTTACAAAATCTTCTTGAGACATGTTTTGATAAGGCTTTCTATCTTTATCTAGATCCTCAAACACAAAATAACTCATCATACCGCTACCAATAATTCTATTGATAGTACCATTTTCCATTTTCTTATCAATTGGAACAAATACATCAGGAATGATGCCTCCGCCTCCATAAACCACTTTCCCATTTGGTGTTGTAAATTTTAAAGAATCGGCTACTTCTATGTTTTTAGCTTCTGATAATTCTCCATTATCTATTCGTTTGTAATATTCGTGGTAATAATCTTCATTTCCATTTTCATAACTGCGTTGTATTGAGCGTCCCGTAGGAGTGTAATACCTTGACACTGTTAATCTTACAGCGCTGCCATCGCCTAAAGCCATATCTCTTTGAACTAAGCCTTTACCAAAAGAACGCCTCCCAAGGATAGTCCCTTTATCATTATCTTGTAAAGCTCCTGCTATAATCTCACTTGCCGAGGCGGAGTTTTCATTAATTAATACATAGATTTCTCCATTTTGAAAATCACCTTTTTTTGTCGCAAAATAATTTTCAATCTTCCCTTTTTTGTTTTTTGTAAACACGATAAGTTTATCATCTTCTAAAAACTCATCAGCAATTTGTTTAGCAATATGCAAAAAGCCTCCAGGATTATCTCTAAGATCTAAAACTAATTTTGTAGCACCTTGATTTTGTAAGTTATCAAGTCCTTTTTTAAATTCTTTGTAAGTTGATTCGGCAAAACGATTCACTTTTATATATCCTAAATTATCGGATAACATATAAGATGCATCCACACTTTTAAGCGGTACTTCACTAAATTTTACTTTAAAATCAAGTAGTTTTGGCTCACCTCGTCTATAAACTTTAAGTTTAATCTTTGTGTTTTTTTCTCCCTTTAACTTGGCTAAAATATCTTCGTTACTCCAGTTTGGACCAAAAATGGAATCTCCGTCAACAACTACAATTCTATCGCCACCTTTAATTCCTACCTTTTTACTTGGCCCATCTTCTAAAGCTCTAATAACTGTTGCTGAATCCTTATATGTATATAAACTTACACCTATACCTATAAAATCCCCTTTCATATTATCGGTTACTTTTTGGAGATCTTTTTTCGGTATATAAGTTGAATGCGGATCGAGATTGTCTAATATACGATTTACCGTCAAATCCACTATACTATCAGTGTTTATTTGATCAACATACTCGTAGTCTATATAATCTATAAGTCTGTTGATTTTATCTTTTTTAGAATTTGAAGTAAACAGTCTATCGGATTTATCGGTAAAACTTAATTTTCCTCCAATAAATATACCTAATGCAATGGCTGCACTTATAATTATTGGTAAATATTTTTTTTGGATATTCATTAATTTAATTCGCTAACATGTTTTACATCAATTCCTGCTTTTTTTAAAAAACTAATTCCTGAATCATCTTTATACGCTTTACTATAAACTACTCTAACAATTCCTGCTTGATGTATTAGTTTACTACATTCTTTACATGGCGACAATGTAATGTACAATGTTCCTCCCTTACAAGATTGCGTAGATGATGCTACCTTGGAAATGGCGTTAGCTTCAGCATGCAATACATACCATTTTGTATAGCCGCTGTCATCTTCACAAAAGTTTTCAAACCCTGTTGGCGTTCCATTATAACCATCAGAGATTATCATTCTATCTTTTACAATAATTGCGCCAACCTTTTTTCGCTCGCAATAGGATAGTTTTCCCCATTCTTGCGCCATACGTAAGTAGGCTTTATCATATTTTAGTTGTTTTTTCTCTGACATTAATTTACTTTAATCTTCTTTTAAATAGAATAGAACATCAAATGTAACGAATTCCTTTACATATATAATAGCTGCTTACTCTAACTAACGTTAAAGTTTTACAAAACTTTTGTAACAATATCATAAATTAAGAAAAGATATCACTTTCAATTAGCATAGGTATCACTAAACCTACTACAATCGCAGAAAGTACCATCATCCAATCGCGCCTTGAAAATCTAAAAATGGTTTGAGTAAAGAATCCTAAAAAGAGTACAACAAAAACTATAATTACTTGTGCTATTTCAATACCTAATGCAAACTCTATGAGTGGCATTAATTTGTCTTCAGATTTTCCAATAAACATCTTAAACTCTCTTGCGAATCCAAGTCCATGAACGACTCCAAAAAACAATGTCGATAAAAACAAGACTCCTATTTTTTGTTCTTTCCCTTTTTTACCTGCTGTAAATATATTGTAAAGTGCAACTATTAATATGGTAACTGGAATCAAAAATTCCACTAAAATGCCATTAATGCTTACAATATCATAAGCCGCCAACACAAGTGAAAGTGTGTGCCCTAAAGTAAAAGTAGATACTAAAATTAGAATGCGCTTCCAATCTTTGAAAACATAAGGAACGGTAAGTACCATTAAAAAAAGCACGTGGTCGTAACCATTTATATCTAATACGTGATTAATGCCATATTGAACATTAAACCAAAAATTATCTAGCATAGTATACTGATTTGAGTTAGTCAAAATTAATAAATTAATATTTAACTATATTTAATTATTAATCCAACCAACATGAAACAAATACTCCTCCTTGTTATCACTTTTGTTATTACTTCATTTTCTCATGCTCAATTAGTTAATATTGAATCCAAACGAATGCAAACAGATTCTATAAGGTTTACTTTAAGAGGCGATTTTTCGTTTAGTTATGATAATTATGACGGAGATTACATTTACAGGATCGGAAGCAGTCTTTCAACTCAAGTAAAATCCAAAGACCTTAAGAAAATATATTTCTTGCTAGGAAATTATAATTTAATTCGTTCGGAAGCTCAAGATTTCCAGAACACTTGGTTTTTACATTTACGATACAATCAAAAACTATCCAATTTATTTAGGTTTGAAGCTTTTGTGCAAAGCCAACATAATCAATTGCTAGCGATTAACTCAAGAAACTTAGTTGGAGCTGGATTACGTTTTAAATTGGTGTCTAAAGAAAATATAAGATTGTATTTAGGTAATGCTTATATGTATGAAGAAGAAAAAAGTGACACTTTCTACACAAAAGAATATAATCATAGAAATAGCACCTATTTGTCAATTTCAGCTACTATTGCCGAGAGCAATGTAAATATCACAAATACTGTTTACTTCCAACCTTTATATAAAGATTTTTCAGATTTTAGAGTTTTAGAACAGTTAAAGATTGATATTCCATTAAGTAAAATGTTAAGTTTATATACCCTTTTCGATTACTATCATGACAACATTACGCCCTCTGGAGACTCTCAGTTTTCTACAAACATTAGTATTGGTATAGGTATAAAATTATAATTTGCTTGTCATTTTTTTTGTCGTTATATTTGATGAGATATAGCGATAAGATGATATCAATACAACAAGCAATTTCAATAGTTAAAGAAAACACCAATCCCTTAAATACAAGTGAGAAAAAGCATATAAATAATTGCCTTGGATTCACGTTAGCAGAAGATGTTTTTTCTTCCATCAATATGCCTCCTTTCAGGCAATCTGCTATGGATGGTTATGCAGTTAAAATGCATGAATCAAACACCTATAAAATTATTGGTGAAGTAAAGGCTGGCGATGGACATCAACCTAACTTGCATTCTGGTGAAGCTGTTAGAATTTTTACTGGTGCTCCAGTACCTGATACTGCCAATGCTATTATTATTCAAGAGCATGTTACAGTAGAGAAACAAATTCTTAGAGCCAATAAACCAATTGCCTTAAACGCCAACATTAGACCTTTAGGAGAGCAAACAAAAAAGGGAGACATCGCCTTACAAAAAGGCATTAAATTAACACCAGCTGGAATTGGTTTTTTAACATCGCTTGGTATTACTGAGGTCATGATTAACAAACCCCTTTCCATTGCTTTAGTAGTCACAGGAAATGAGTTGGCAAAAGCTGGAGAATCTCTTCAATATGGTCAAATCTATGAAAGCAATGCTATTATGTTGTCATCTGCTTTAAGGAGTTTAGGTTATATGAATGTGGAGATTACGACTGTAGGAGATGATTATCAAAGCACTTACAATGTATTGCAAAATGTCATATCTAATAATGATATGGTTTTAGTGTCTGGAGGAATTTCTGTTGGAGATTATGATTTTGTAGGGAAGGCTTTACTAGACATTGGTGTTGAGCAACTCTTTTACAAAGTGAAACAGAAACCAGGAAAACCTTTATTTTTTGGAAAAAAAGGGAATGCCTTTGTATTTGCACTTCCAGGAAATCCAGCTTCAGCCTTAAGTTGTTTTTATGTGTATGTAAATACCGCTTTACAACGTTTATCTGGGAACGAACATTTTGAATTACTTAAAACAACAGCTAAGTCCACATCAAGTTTTAATAAAAAAGGAGATAGAGCTCAATTTTTAAAAGCTATTTATAATAACGATACTGTAGAAATTCTTGAAGGGCAAAATTCTTCAATGATTCACACCTTTGCCTTGGCAAATGCATTAGTATCTGTGCCTGAAAATCTTCATGAAATCAATATTGATGATACTGTTGATGTAATTCTACTCCCAATAAACTAATTACTATGAAGTACAAAATAAAAAGCCGTATTTGGATTGAAGCTGATGATAATATTTTGCTAGGTGAGGGACGTGTCGCGTTACTTAAAGCTATTGAAGAAACTGGTTCTTTATCAAAAGCTGCTAAGTCCTTAAAAATGTCTTATAAAAAAGCGTGGTCGTTAATTGATGCTTTAAATTCGAGAGCACAAAAGCAAGTTGTTGCCACTAGTATTGGTGGTAAAGGTGGTGGTGGTGCAGAATTAACCGATTATGGAAGAAATTTAGTTAATGCCTTTGAAACTATAAATCAAAACTGTTGGGACTTTTTAGACCAAGAAATGAAAAAACAACTATATCATGATTTTTGATATAGAACACATATGGTTGTTTTTACTCATATTACCAATAGTAGCCTTTTTATATGCTAGTGTAGGTCATGGTGGTGCAAGTGGTTATTTGGCACTCATGGCATTATTTTCTTTTGCTCCAGAAACTATGAAACCAACAGCGTTGTTATTAAATGTCTTTGTTGCAGGTATTGCTTCGTATCATTACTACAAAGCTGGTTTTTTCAATAAAAGATTGTTTTTATCTTTTGCAATTGCGTCCATTCCTATGGCATTTATTGGTGGCGCCATAGAAGTAGATGCTTCTATTTATAAAAATATTTTAGGTGTGCTTTTAATTTTTGCCATTCTAAAGATGCTTAATGTTTTTGGCAAAGAGAACAACACCGTTAATAAAATAAAAATTTGGCAAGGACTTATTGTAGGTGGTATAATTGGTTTCTTCTCTGGATTAATTGGTATTGGAGGTGGTATTATTTTGACTCCTATAATTCTGCTATTGCATTGGGGAAAAATGAAAGAAGCTGCCGCAGTATCGGCGTTATTTATTTTAGTAAATTCCGCTTCTGCTCTAGTAGGTCAAATAAGCAGTGGTGTCCATATAGCTTCAGACTCATTAATTTTAGCTGGAATTGCTTTAATTGGCGGCTTTTTAGGAAGTTATCATGGAAGTAGAAAGTTTAACAATGGGTTGTTGCGATATCTCTTAGCTTTTGTATTGATAATTGCATCTGTAAAACTAATTTTTGTTTAAATGATTAGTAAAAATAACATAACAGGTATCATTTTAGCAGGGGGAAAAAGTTCTAGAATGGGAACTGATAAAGCCACATTATTGCTTAAAGAAAAAACCTTTATTCAACACATTATTGTGGCAATGAAGCCCTTAGTCAACTATATGATTATAGTTAGTGACAATCCTAATCATGAGGAATTTGAAATAGAAAGAATTGAAGATGTCATTAAAGATGCAGGTCCTTTAGCTGGGATTTATTCAGGATTACAGTATTCAAAAACAGATTATAATCTTGTAGTTAGTTGTGATGTGCCATTAATTACTTGTGAAGTTTTGAAGCAACTGAGTGACAATTATGAGGAAGGATTTGATGTTATTCAGTTAAAAAGCAATCAAAAAACAATGCCTTTAACTGCCATTTATAAGAAAACATGTAAGCAACTCATTAAAAAATTGTTAGACAAAGGCGAAAGAAGAGTGCGATTTGCAGTGTCTCAATTTAAAACAAAAACAATAACTCTTGATGACAATTTAGCTTCAGCTATAATAAACATTAATACTAAAGAAGAATTTGATGCAATTACAAATTAAATATTTTGGTCTTATAGCAGAAATCACTAACTGTGAAAAAGAAACCATTGAGTTTTCAAAAACATTGGTATCAGAACTTTTAGAAGAACTTTTTGTTAAATATCCTTCGTTAAAACAAAAAGATTTTAAAGTAGCACAAAACCATGAAATTGTTTCTAATAGCAGTGAAATTACAAATCCAGAAATAGCTTTATTGCCACCATTTTCAGGTGGCTAAGATTATGAGCAGATATAACAGACATATCATTTTATCAGATGTTGGTCCAGAAGGACAAAACAAAATATCAAATGCTAAAGTATTAGTTATTGGTGCTGGAGGTTTGGGTTGTCCAATATTGCAATACTTAACCGCAGCAGGTATTGGGACTCTTGGTGTCATAGACTTTGATATCGTTGAAGAATCAAACTTACAACGTCAAGTATTGTTTGGGACATCCTCTTTAGGAACCAATAAAGCTTTAGCGGCAAAAGAGCGTCTAGAGGACCTAAACCCAACTATACAAATCAATACTTATCAAGAAGCTTTAACTCCTCAAAATGCTTTAGAGTTATTGAAAAATTACGATATCATTGTGGATGGGACTGATAATTTTGAAACACGCTATCTAATTAATGATGCTGCAATAATAACCAATAAGCCTGTAGTTTATGGTGCTATTTATAAGTTTGAAGGCCAAGTGTCTGTTTTTAATTATAATAATGGTCCAAGCTATAGATGCCTCTTCCCTATAACACCTAAAAAAGGGTCTGTTGCCAATTGCTCTGAGGTTGGAGTTCTTGGTGTGTTACCAGGAATTATTGGCACTATGCAAGCCAATGAAGTACTCAAAATAATTTTAGGGTTTGATGGTGTATTGTCTGAAAAACTATTCTGTTATAACTCAAAAACTAGCGAAACTTACACTTTAAAAGTTAAAAAATTAGATTCTGAAATTGAAAAAGTTTTGTCTGAAAAAGAGCATTTTAAAACACAACTATTCAACTTTAATTGTGTTTCAAAAAACGTGTCATTAAAGGATTTACATGAGTTTAAAAATATTCAGTTTATAGATGTTAGGGAGCTTCATGAAGAACCAAAAATCAAATTAGATAATTGTATTCAGATTCCTTTAAACCAACTAAATAATAACCTTGATAAAATTTCAACAACTAAAACAATCATCTTTTTCTGTCAGGCAGGAATTAGAAGTAGGACAGCTGTTGAAATTCTTGAAAAACAAAATATAGCTAATTGCTTTAGTCTTGAAGAAGGTGCTGCGGCAATTATTGAACAACTAAAAATAAAAGCATGACAAAAGAAAGGAAACCAAAAAATGTATTTAAAGAAGGTGCTATTTCTTCAGAATTTATAGCCGAATCAATTGCAAAACATCAAAGTAAAACATCTATTGGTGCCCATAATATCTTTTTGGGACAAGTAAGAGCTGATGACATAGAAGGTAAAACGGTGTCTGCTATTGAATATACTGCTTACGAAGATATGGCAAATGCAAAATTTCATGAGATACGAGAAGCCACGTTCTCTAAATTTAATTTAACCTGTATGCATATTTACCATAGTTTAGGGACGGTTAAAATTGGAGAAATTTGCTTATTTGTTTTTGTATCATCCCTAAGAAGAAAAGAAGTTTTTAAAGCTTTGGAATATGTAGTTGAAGAAATTAAGGCAAAAGTACCTGTTTATGGTAAAGAGATTTTTGAAGATAGTACACATCAATGGAAAGTAAATAGTTAAATATGGTAGACATCACACATAAATCAAACACACTCCGTGAAGCTACTGCTCAAGCTATAGTTAAAGTGAGCAAAGAAGACACTATTGATGCTATTAACAACAATAGAGTGCCTAAAGGAAATGTATTTGCTATGAGTAAAGCGGCTGGTTTATTGGGAGTTAAAAAAACACCAGAGCTACTTCCAGATTGTCATCCTTTACCAATTGAATACACTGCGATTGACTATGACATAAACGGACTGGAAATCACCATCACTTGCACTATTAAAACCATCTATAAAACAGGCGTTGAGGTAGAGGCTATGCATGGTACAAGCATTGTGGCTTTAAATATGTACGACATGCTTAAGCCTATAGATAAAGGCGTGGAAATTCATCATATTAAACTATTAAAGAAAAAAGGTGGAAAATCCAGTTTTAAAAACCGCTTTAGAGACCAATTAAATGCCGCAGTTATTGTGTGTTCTGATACCATTTCTGCTGGACAAAAAGAAGACAAAGCAGGTAAAGCAATTATTAAAAAGCTAGAAGAAAGCAATGTTGCAATTTCAGAATATCTTGTGATTCCGGATGAAAAAGAAGTAATTCAAGAGAAAACAAAAAACTATGTATCGCAGGGTATAGATATTGTTATTTTTACAGGTGGTACTGGCCTCTCAAAGCGCGATGTAACACCTGAAGCATTAGAGCCACTCATTGAAAGAACCATCCCAGGAATTGAAGAAGCAATTAGAAGTTATGGCCAAAACCGAACGCCATATTCAATGCTATCAAGAAGTGTGGCAGGAACAATAGAAAAAACATTAGTTTTGGCATTACCTGGCTCAACTAATGGTGCAAAAGAATCAATGGACGCTATATTTCCATCAGTGCTCCATGTATTCGGAATTTTAAAAGGAGCAAGACACGACTAATGACAAACCCAAACAACATATTAACCGATTCATTTGGACGAGAACATACGTATTTACGTATTTCGCTAACCGAATTATGCAACTTACGATGTACCTATTGCATGCCAGTTGAAGGGATTCAATTATCACCAAGGTCTCACATCATGAATTTTGATGAAGTTTATGCAATTGCCAAAACATTTGTTGATTATGGTGTGACTAAAATAAGACTAACTGGTGGGGAGCCATTAGTAAGGCGTGATGTAGATGTTATTCTTAAAAAACTGGCATCTCTCCCTGTAGAACTTTCTATGACTACCAATGCTGTAATTGTAGATCGTTATATAGACTTACTGAAAGAATGTAATATTATGAATCTTAACGTGAGTTTAGACTCTTTAGATGCTGTAAAATTTAAAGAGATTACACGTAGGAACGACTTTGAAAAGGTCATAAAAAATATGCACTTACTTATACAAGAAGGCTTTAATATAAAACTAAATGCTGTATTAATTAAAGGTTTTAACGATAATGAAATTATAGATTTTATCAACCTCAGCAAAGACCTACCAATTTCAGTTCGTTTTATAGAGTTTATGCCTTTTGATGGTAATAAATGGGACAAAGGGAAAATGGTGTCGTATGCTGAAGTCATGGAAAAAGTAAATTCATCTTTTGATGTTTCCAAAGTAATTCGTTTACAAGATGCACCTAACGATACGTCTAAAAATTATAAAATCGAAGGCTATAAAGGATCGTTTGCTATTATTAGTTCGGTAACCAATCCGTTTTGCGATTCTTGTAACCGTATTAGATTAACTGCTAACGGTCGTTTAAAAAATTGCTTGTTTTCGGCAGGAGAATCGGATTTATTAACACCACTTCGTCAGGGGAAAGACATTACTCCAATGATTCAAAAAGCTGTACACTCAAAACTTAAAATTCGTGGTGGTATGGATACTATGGAGAAACTAGAAGCGCCTGATTTACACGGCAAAAATAGAAGTATGATTACTATTGGTGGTTAAAGCTTTTTGAGTTTTTTATAATCTTCATCAGTATCAATATCAAAGACATTAGTATCAATTTGTGTTGTTATTACTGAATTTGTATACTTTTCGAGTATTGATTTAGCACCTTTATCTCCATCAATATTAGACAGCTCTAGTAAATACGATTTATCAAATAACGCAGGAACTCCTAGTTTTCCATTTTGATATTTTGTTGCTATAATTTGGTTCTTATCAGTTTCAAATAAGTCTATCATTACTTTTAAATAAGTAGCTTCTATTAATGGTTGGTCTGCTAATGTTACAAGTACACCATCTACATCATAGTTTTTTTTAATGTGATATATTCCAAACGCTATAGAATTCCCCAAGCCTTTTTCCCATTCTATATTGTAAATAATTTCTATTGGGTATGATGCAATTTTTGGAACGATTTTATCTTCATTAGCACCAAGAACAACTATAGCTTTAAAAGTGTTTAAGTGCAGTAATTTAGTTATCACATCTTCAATTAGTGTAGCTTCTTTCCATGGTAATAATTGCTTTGCCTCTCCCATTCTAGATGAGTTTCCTGCGGCCATTATTAAAGTAACTATGTTTTTTGGTTTGCTCAAAATAGAATACTTCTCGATACAAAATTATTTTAAAATTTTACTCGAAGTGACATTAATTATGAATTCCTCCTACTTTTTCTTTTAGAGCCATAGGTGTTTGTGATCTAACTACAGATAGTATTTCCGAAAGTATTGAAATAGCTATTTCCTGAGGTGTTTCAGCGCCAATATTTAATCCTGCTGGTCCATGAATAAGCTCTAGAAATTGTTCATCTACATCTGGACAATATTCCAAAAACTGTGATAATAGTTTTTCCCTTCTATGTGAAGGCCCTAACATACCAATGTACACAGGTCTCGTGTCTTTAAGTTCTAAAAGATACTTTAAGTCGTTCGCAAAATTATGCGACATTAATACAACGGCTGTTTCGCTATCAATTGAGTTTAATTCCAAATCGTCTGGAGATATAGAATAAAACGCTGTAGCTCCCGGAAAATTTTTGATTGTTTTAGATTCCAATGGGCCAGAAACAACAGTAACTTCCCAACCGTTAAAACTTGCTAGCTGACATAATTTTACCGCATCGTGTTCTGTTCCAAAAATCATAAGTTTAAAACAAGGAGGCATCTTTTGAGTAAACTGTAAAGTAATGCTTTCGGACATACCTATATTTGAAAGTGAGTATACTTGTCCTTCAATTTCTACAGTAGTCCCAATCCCTTTTGTAATACCTTCTTTTTTTAGGTAATTAGACTGAATCACAAATTCTTGACGTGTTTCTAGACATTTTACAAATGCATCAAAAAAGTGTTCTTTAGGCTTAAACTCTTCTAAAAGAATATATAGAATGCCTTCACAACCTAATCGATAACGTCCGTCATAGGTCATCATTTTTGATTGTCCATCTAGAAAAATCGACTGTGATTGTCTTAATATATCTTTCTCTACACATCCTCCACTGACGGCTCCTATCATCTCATTATTTTCAATAATAAGCATGCGAACTCCAGGTTTTCTATAAGATGAGCCATCAACTGCCACGACAGATGCCAAGACTGTTTTAAACCCATCTTTTTTTGCTTTAAGATGGGCTTCTACTATATCCTTAAATTCGTGAGTCATAAATTATCCAACAACAGGTTCTACATCCATATTATTCATATATGGCATTTTTGTTAAACGTTTTCCAGTTGCTTTGTATATAGCATTGGCAACTGCACCTCCAACTGGTGGCAACGTTGGTTCTCCTAATCCTGTTGGTGCGATATCGTTCTCAATAAAATGCACATCAACCTGAGGTGTTTGTAGCATTCTAATTAATTGATACGAATCATAATTATTTGATTGTGGAGCACCATCATTAAAAGTGATTTCGCCATACATTGAATGTCCTATACCATCTATGACACCACCAACCACTTGGTTTTTAGCTCCTAAAGGATTTACCACAATACCACAATCTACAGCAACTGTAACTTTTTTAACTACAGGAACACCATTGTCCATAATAATATCGGCTACCTCTGCTACATGTGTGTTATGACAATAATACACAGCAAAGCCTTGATATACGTCCTTTTCTTTCCCATAGTTAGACTCTTTTACTACTCTTTTAATCACGCCTTGTAGTCGTTCTGGGCTATATTGAATTCGCTCGTCTGTAGTTCTTTTAACGTTCTCTAACAAATCCATATGTAATTTAATACGGTCAACTCCCATAGCCTCTGCTATTTCATCAAAGAAACTCTGCTCGCAACTTGCTAATACATTGGTATAGGGTGCTCTCCAAGCACCTGTAGTAATATTGCTTTTATAGTTTGCAGTATCTACTTGATAGTTTTCAATAGCTCCCGCTGGGAAAAAGTTAGGAATTAAACCATACATATTTCCATTAATGGCTGCCTCTTTTAAATGATAACCTGTAAGCTTCCCATCTTTAATGGATGCTGCAATTCTGTATTTAATAGCTGGTCGATAAATTCCAGCAGCCATATCATCTTCTCTAGAGAATATAACTTTAACAGGTTTCTTTGCTAAGTGAGAAACCTCAGCGGCTTCCAACGCAAAATCACCATACAATCGCCTTCCAAATCCACCTCCCATTCTGGTCATCTCCAATGTCACTTCACTTGCATCTCTACCTAGCATTCTAGCTACTTGTCCTGCTGTTCCTGCTGGTGTTTGTATTGGTCCAACCAGCTCAATTTTATCAGTAGTGACATTTGCAAAAAAGTTCATGGGTTCCATGCAGTTATGAGGCACAAATGGTGTTTCATAAGTACGCTCTAAAACTTGATCTGCTTCTGCAAAAGCTTTTATTACGTCACCATCTTTACGTCTTGTATCAAATTTGTCGCCATTAAGCAACCCTAATAGTGTTTCATCATGAAACGCAGTGCTTTCGGCTTTGGAATCCTGAGTCCAAGTGGCTTTTAAAGCTTTCTTCCCTTTCATTGCTGCCCAAGTAGAGTTAGCTAAAACAGCAATTTTATCGCCAAATTTAATGACATCATTTACACCATTAACAGTTCTTGCATTAGCATCGTCAAATGATTCCAGTTTTTGTCCAAAAGCTGGAGGTCTAAGCACAGATGCGTATTGCATGCCCTCTTGTTTATAGTCAAGGCCAAACAATGGCTTTCCTGTAACAATTTCATCTATATCTACATTGCTAATATCTTGCCCTATAATATGAAAATCTTTAGGGTCTTTTAAAGTTACATCTTCAGGAACTTCTAATGATGCAGCTTCTTTAACAACTTCGCCATACCCTAATTTATCGCCATTAGCATTTGTGATAACACCTTTATTTGTTTTACATTCCGATGCTGAAACACCCCATTTTGCAGCAGCTGCATTCACTAACATCTGTCTTGCTGTTGCTCCAGTTTGACGCAATGGAGTCCACCCTTGTCTTAACGATTGGCTCCCTCCTGCTACTTGTCGCGTATAATTTTTTGTGTCTAACTTACCCTGTACAACGTGTACATCTTCCCAAGCCACATCAAGCTCTTCGGCAATAAGCATTGGCATTGATGTTTTTACACCTTGACCGATTTCTGGGTTAGGTGCAAAAATAGTTACCTTACCTTCATCAGATATTTTAATAAAGGCATTAAAATCATTATAGTCTAAAAGACTTAAATCTACTGGAGGTTTTACATCCTCTTTACAAGCAGTAAACAAATTAAATCCTACAAGCATACCTCCACTCGCAAGAGCTGAAGTTTGTAAGAACGATCGTCTACTAAAACTAATTTTATTTGAAGTTTTCATAATGTCTGTTCTTTTAGGATTAATTCATTTTTTTTGCTGCAACCTCAACCGCTTTCTCAATACTATTGTATGAGGCACATCTACAAATATTTCCATGCATCGCACTTCTAATCTCTTCTCTACTAGGGCTGGAATTATTTTCTAAGAACGCAGAAGCAGTCATAATTTGACCTGACTGACAATAACCACATTGTGGCACATCTATATCTTTCCAAGCTTCTTGAACTGGATGATCTCCATTTTCAGAGAGGCCTTCAATGGTTGTAATTTCCATTCCTTGGGCGTTAGCTACTGTTGTTGTACAACTTCGTGTTGCATTCCCATTCATATGAACTGTACATGCACCACATTGTGCAATTCCACAGCCATATTTGGTTCCGACAAGGTCTAGATTATCTCGTAAAACCCATAATAGTGGCGTATCAGCATCAGCTTCAACTGAGTGAGATGCTCCGTTAATTTTTAATTGAAACGTTGGCATATTTTTGATTTTAATTAGTGTTTACCCTTTCATGAAGACAAAGGCATTTAAAGTTACTAAAAAATTAGCAAGCATTATTTCCTTTTAACAAAGAATTAAAAAAGTAGATGATTTCATTTGATGCAAATTACTTTTTGAAACAGAATTAATTATATTGTAGTGCTTTTACGATTATTAGCTAACCAACCAACTAATTTCATGAAACAAATTTACACCATTACTTGTGCTATAATCCTTCTATTTTCATTTTCTACAAAGACCATAGCACAAACAAATCAGCAGCTAAATAGACCGTCATTTACAATCAGCTCTCTAAAAGAAAAACCAGCTATTGATGGTGATGTTATTAACGAACCTTTATGGCAAACCATTAATCCTGTTAAGCAACTTACCCAAATAAAACCAAATTTCGGACTACCTGCTTCCGAAAAAACTGAAATTAGAATGGCTTACACAAATAATATGCTCTATGTTGCTGTTGTTTGTTATGATTCGTCTCCAAATACAATTGTAGTTTCAGATTCTAGAAGAGATGCCGATTTAAGCAATGAAGATAGTTTTCTTTTTATAATTGATACATATAATGATAGACAAAATGGATTTATGTTTGGAACAAATTCAAACGGAATGGAGTATGATGCACAAATTGATAATGAAGGTCAAGGGAATTTTAACTCTAACCGTCAACAAGGAGGGGTTATTGGTGGAACCAATATTAACTGGGATGCCTCGTGGGAAGTAAAAGCTCAAAAAAGCAGCTATGGCTGGAGCGCAGAATTCGCTATTCCTTTAAGATCATTACGCTTTAGCTCAGGTGACAATCAATCTTGGGGAATTAATTTCCAACGTAATATCAGTAAAACTAACGAAACAGCTTTTTGGGCATCTTTGCCAATTGGTTTTGATATGAAACGATTATCTCTGGCAGGAAAAGTGAATGGGTTAAATCTAGAAAATCCTGGAAATTTAAAAGTAATGCCTTATGTTCTTGGGCAAGTAGTAAAAGACAAATCTATTGACCCATCTAAAACCAGTACAGATTTTGAAGCTGGTTTAGATGTAAAATACAGTATCACACCAAGTCTTACTTTAGACCTTACTTATAATACCGATTTTGCACAAGTAGAAGTTGATGAACAACAAGTAAATCTTGATAGATTTAATTTATTTTTTCCTGAAAAACGTCCATTTTTCTTAGAGAATGCAGGTCAGTTTTCTGTTGGTAGTCCAGGAGAAGTCGATTTGTTTTTTAGTAGACGTATTGGTATTGGTAATAATGGCTCGTTAGTTCCAATTATTGGTGGCGCACGACTTTCGGGAAAAGTTAACCAAACCAATGTTGGTTTTTTAACCATGTTTACTGATGAAGTTCAGGATGCTAGTATTGAAAAAAATAATTTTACAGTAGCTAGAGTGAATCACGATTTTGGTGAAAGTCGTTCTTCTTTAGGAGGTGTTTTTATTAATCGTGCAGGTTTAGGCGACACTGAAGATGATTATAACCGTGTCTATGCTATTGATGGGAAATGGGGATTGGGTCAAAAAGCCGAAATAACAGGGTTTGCTGCAAAAAGTAGCACTATTGGAATCGACGAAAACGACCATGCCTTCAAACTATCTGCAAACTATAATTGGGATGGCTGGAATATTTTAGCTGGTTATACCGAAGTTGGTGAAGGGTTTAATCCGGAAGTTGGTTTTTTGCAACGTTCTGCCTTTAAAAAGCCTGAGTTTTTAATTTTTAAAGCGCACAGGCCTAAAAATTGGGGAAATATCCTAGAAATTAGACCTCATATATCTTATAGAAGTTATAAGGATTTTGATAATAATCTTATTACTAGTTTTCTACATATTGACAATCATTGGGAATGGAAAAGTGGCTTTGAAATCCATACAGGCATAAATTTTACAGAGGAAGGTGTACTACAGCCATTTAGCTTATCTGGTGTCACTGTGGATGCTGGACGTTACAAGCATCAAGAACTGCAATTAGTCTATATGACTAATGCTAATAAAGATGTGTCTTACAGCGGAAGAAGTGTTATTGGTGGTTATTTTGGTGGACAAAGATTTACACATAGTGGTACTTTAAAAGTGCGCTTTGGTGATTTCAATTCGTCCTTTACATTAAGTCATAACAATTTAAATCTACCAAATGGTGATGTCACTGCTATAGTATCTGGTGCGCGATTATCATATTCGTTTACACCTAGAATGTTTATTCAAAGTTTAATACAAAATAATAATGTATCTAATATAACATCAGTAAACGCAAGGTTTGGATGGTTACAAAATGCTAATTCTGGATTGTTTGTAGTAGTAAATATTATTAAAGATGATGACTATTTGGATGGCCTAAATAACCAAAGTATCACAGTTAAATACACACACCGATTTGATTTATTAAGTAAATAACAGCAATATATTATCTATACTAAAACATTAATTATTATGAAGCATTATAAGATCACTAAACCCCTTTTCGCTGTTCTAATATCATTATCATTTATGCTTTCTGCTCAAGAAACAAATGAAAAAAAAGCAGATTCAACCAAAAAAGCAACAAAAGAATTGCCTCTTGAACCTGAAAGAAAAGTCTCTTTTAAAACAACCCAAGGAACTTGGCTATCGTTAGACGTTCATCCTGATGGAAAAACCATCATTTTTGATATTATGGGAGATTTATACACCCTTCCTATTACAGGAGGAAAGGCTACTCGAATAACAAGTGGAATGCCTTACGATGTACATCCTAGATATAGTCCAGATGGAAAGTCGATAGTATACATTTCTGACAAAAGTGGGTCGGATAATATCTGGACAATGGATTTAGAATCTAAAGAAGAAAATCAAGTAACTAAAGATAAAAATCAACATCACTTTTCAGCTGAATGGAGTCCAGATGGCGATTATATTGTTGGCACAAAAGGACGAAGAAACATCAAGCCTTATCTCTATCATAAAGATGGAGGTTCTGGTGCGCAATTAATTAAAACGCCAGCTAACTTAAAAACCATAGACCCTGCTTTTAGTCCTGATGGAACACATATTTATTTTTCTAGAAGAACTAATGCTTGGAATTATAACGCTTCACTTCCACAGTACCAAGTTATGACATTTGATAGAGAGGATGGAGACACAGAAATTATTACTACCAGATATGGTTCAGCTTTTACACCTACTCTTTCTAACGATGGGAAATGGTTAGTTTATGGTAGTCGTTTTGAAGATAAAACTGGATTGGTTTTACGAAATTTATCAAATGGTGAAGAACGCTGGTTAGCTTATCCTGTGCAAAGAGACGAGCAAGAATCTATTGCTGCACTTGGTGTGCTTCCTGCAATGTCGTTTACACCAGATAATCAAAATTTATTAGCATCGTATGGTGGAAAAATCTATTCAATTTCAATTAATTCTAATAAGGCAACAGAAATTCCTTTTGAGGTTGATGTTGAGCTAGATTTAGGACCAATGGTATCTTTTAAATATCCTATTAGCGATAACCCTGAAGCCTTGGTTACTCAAATTCGTGATGCTGTTCCATCGCCAGATGGTAGCAAGTTAGCATTCACAGCTTTAAACAAACTGTACGTAATGGATTTCCCTAACGGAACACCAAAACGACTTACAAAAAATGAACTTACAGAAGCCCAACCATCATGGTCTCCGGATGGCACTCAAGTGGTGTTTACAACATGGAAGCAAGGAGGTGGGCATTTATATAAAGCTAATGTTTCTGGGAGAGCTAATATTGTACAACTTACAAATCAGGTTGGTATTTACAGTAATCCGTCGTGGTCTTACAATTCTAACCGCATTGCTTTTATGAAAGGTAGTGCACAAACGTATGACGATGCCATTACACCAACATCTGGAAGAGCAACAGAAGAAATTGCATGGGTACCTAGTAATGGTGGAAATATTACCGTAATTGACAGATCAAAAGGAAGAGGGCTTCCGCATTTTACTGAAATTAACGACCGTATTTATTTAAATCATGGTTCTAAAGGACTTATTTCTATTCGTTGGGATGGTACTGATGAAAAAAGCCATCTAAAACTAACAGGTATTACCACGTATGGATCTTCTGATGTTTTTGGAGAAGAACATAGTGTAATGCCATCTAATGATGAGGGATGGAGAGAAAATCAAAGAGCTTCGCGTCCTACTGAAATTAGAATTTCTCCAAACGGAACTCATGCATTAGCGAAAATCAATAATGATATTTATACAGTAATCATTCCTAAAATTGGTCAAACACCTCAAATATCATTAGCAAAAGCTGAAGGCGCTGCATTTCCAGCAAATAAACTAACGGTTATGGGTGGAGAATTTCCAGCTTGGGGTTCAAAAGGTAATAAAGTCCATTGGTCTTTAGGGTCAAGCCACTTTATATATAATCTTGCTGAAGGAAAAGCTTTTGCTGATAGTTTAGCCCTTGCTAAAAAGAATGAAAAAAAGGAAGAAACAAAAACTGATAGCACTAAGAAAAAAGAAGAAAAGAAAAAGGAAACACCAAAATTTAAAGCCAAAGAATATAAGATTAAAGTGAGCTTTAAAAAACATATTCCTGATGGAACTATTCTCCTAAAAGGCGGTCGTATTGTCACTATGAAAGGACAAGAAGTTATCGAAAATGGCGATGTGCTTATTGAAAACAACCGTATTAAAAAAGTTGGAGCTTCAGGAAGTTTTGAAGTTCCAAGAGGCGCTAAAACCATTAATGTTTCAGGAAAAACATTAACTCCTGGATTTGTTGATACGCATGCACATATGTGGCCAAATTGGGGAATTCATAAAAGTCAAGCTTGGGTTTACGCTGCAAACTTAGCTTATGGTGTTACCACTACAAGAGACCCTCAAACGGCAACAACGGATGTGTTAACCTATTCTGACATGGTGGATGCAGGTATGATGCCTGGACCAAGAGTTTACAGTACTGGACCAGGAGTGGGTTATTGGGGTTATAAAATTGAAAGCCTAGATCATGCTAAAGAAGTTCTTAAACAATATAGTGAGTACTATAACACGAAGAGCATCAAAATGTATTTGGTTGGAAATAGACAGCAACGTCAATGGGTAATTATGGCAGCAAAAGAGCTAAAACTCATGCCAACTACCGAAGGTGGATTAGACTTTAAACACAATATGAAAAATATCATGGATGGATATCCTGGACATGAGCATTCTTTCCCAATTTACCCATTATACAAAGATGTTATTCAGACTACAGCAGAGTCAAAAATGGCTGTGACACCAACTTTATTAGTGTCTTATGGAGGTCCTTGGGCAGAAAACTATTTTTACTCAAGAGAGAATCCATATCACGATAAAAAATTACAATATTTTACACCTTACGAAGAGTTAGCTGGAAAATCTAGGCGACGTCCAGGGTGGTTCATGGATGAAGAGCATGTATTCAAGAAACATGCTGAGTTTATGAAAGATTTAGTGGAAGCTGGTGGAATTGGTGGTGTTGGAAGTCACGGACAATTACAAGGACTTGGTTTTCATTGGGAATTATGGTCTGTGGCAAGTGGTGGCATGAAAAATTACGATGCTTTAAGAACTGCAACCATACTTGGAGCAGAGGCTATTGGGTTGGATACTGATTTAGGAAGTATAGAATCTGACAAAATTGCAGATATTATAATTATGGATAAAAATCCATTAGAGAATTTACGTAATACCAATACCATAACCCATGTTATTAAAAATGGGGTGGTATATGATGCCAATACGCTGGACGAGGTTGCTCCAAAAGCAAAGAAAGCAGACGTATTTCATTGGCAAACAAAAAAACCTAGTGGTTTACCTGGAGTAAAAAATTAGATTTCTCTAAATATAAAAAAGCCCAACCTTAAACCTTAGGTTGGGCTTTTTCTATTAATAGGTGTCTTTGATCCAATTATAAGGTTTCCTTTTTACCCACATGCCTCTTGTAAAATCTGGGAAATCTTGTGGTTCACCATTGTTTTCAATAGATAACTCAGAAAGTGGTGTAATCGCACTCCAAGCTGCTGCATCATAAGCATCTAAAGGAGGTGCTATGTTTCGCTTTGCAGATTCTATAAAGGCATGAATAACAAAAAAGTCCATCCCTCCGTGTCCTGCTCCTGTAGCGTGTTCGCCATATTTCTTCCATAATGGATGATCATACTTTTTCAACCATTCTTTCGACGAATCCCAACGATGAGGTTCAGATTGTCCTTCAATATATATTCTATCACCATCTTTTTCCCATAAGCCATTAGCCCCTTGAACTCTAAACCCTAAAGAATATGGTCTTGGTAAATTACAATCGTGCGTAACAATAATGGTTTCGCCATTAGTAGTTTCTATCGTGCTTGTAATGACATCGCCTTGTTTAAATTTCAATTTCGCATTTGGATGTTCTTTGCCTCCATGTTTTACAATATAATTATGTAATCCTATTGCTTTAGTTGCATTTGAGGTTATTGATGAAAAACGATTTCCACGATTAATATCACACATAGTTGCAATAGGACCAACACCATGAGTTGGATATACATCGGCATTTCTAAGTAAAGAATGTTGTGTTCTCCATGCAGATTCCGAAATACCTTTATCCCCAAACTCTACACCTTTTCCATAAGCTGATTTCCCATCATTTAATTTTACAAAACGTAAATCGTGCTGATAACCACATCTAAAATGCACTAACTCTCCAAATATATTTTGCTTAACCATATTTAGCACAGCTAAAATATCTCGACGATAATTGACATTTTCAAGAATCATCATGTGTGTTCCTGTTTGTTCATGCGTGTTTACCAAATCCCAACATTCTTCCATAGTATTTGCTGCCGATACTTCTAAACCTGTATATTTTCCAGCCAACATTGCATCTTTTGCCATTCGCGTATGCCATAACCAAGGCGTTGAAATAATAACTGCATCAACTTCCTCAAGTTCTAATAGGTTTCGGTAATCGTATTCGTCTTTACTAAAAACCGTAGGTTTCTTTTTTCCAACTTTAGAAATTCTATCTAAAGCAATAGTTATTCTATTAGGGTCTATATCGCAAATAGCAGTGACGCTCACATCGTCTCTGTTCAACACATTGTTTAAATGATTCGTTCCTCGTAAGCCAACACCTATAAGTCCAACTTTTAATATGTCTTTTTGTGTATTAGTTACCATACCAAAAGTGGTATTCGGGATCATTGATAATCCTGCTCCTGTAATTGCAGATTGCTTAATAAAATGTCGTCTTGAACTCATAATTAGATGCTATTTTTTGGTTGTATAAATAAAGTCACTTGATTAACAAATATAAAAATTAGTTCATACAGATATGCCTAAAAAGCTATAATCTCAAAAAATGTAACTTTTTAAAAAATCTTGTGTCTAATAAGTATAGAGCGAAGAGTTCGAATAGCTAATGAAACATAAAGTAAGTCCTTAAAGGCGGACCTCTAAAAAGAAACATTAATAAATCAATACTCCTAAAAACTAAATTGCAAATAGTTTATATAACATAAGAGCCACATATAACATGTAGCTCTTATTCGTTTCACATTTATTGAATGTAATCAAATAGGCTACTCTTAAACTTTTTCCTTTACATCTCATAACTAGCCAACTTTAGTGTGAACTTCCTTTTAAGATTAATTTCTACTTTTTCAATATAAGATATTGATTATATTTGCTAAACATTCAAACAAACTAATGAAATACAAAAGAATCCTACTAAAATTATCTGGTGAAGCATTAATGGGAAATAGACAATATGGCATTGATCCAGATCGTCTATCTGAGTATGCCCAAGACATAAAACAAATTACTAATCTTGGCGTAGAGGTTGCCATAGTTATTGGTGGAGGAAACATTTTTAGAGGTGTTGCAGGTGCTAGTAACGGTATGGATCGTGTACAGGCAGATCACATGGGAATGCTTGCAACCGTAATAAATGGATTAGCATTACAAAGCGCTTTAGAAGATGCCAGTGTCCCTACAAGATTACAATCGGCCATTAAAATAAATGAAGTTGCAGAGCCTTTTATACGACGTAAAGCCATGAGACATCTTGAAAAAGGACGTGTAGTCATTTTTGGTGGAGGTACAGGAAATCCTTATTTCACAACAGATTCGGCAGCAGTTTTAAGGGCTATTGAGATTGAAGCAGATGTAATTTTAAAAGGTACTCGTGTTGATGGTATTTATAATGTCGATCCTGAAAAAGATTCGGCTGCAATAAAATTCGACAATATTAGTTTTGATGACGTCTTGAGAAAAGGATTAAAAGTTATGGATACCACAGCTTTTACGTTAAGTCAAGAAAACAAATTACCCATTATAGTTTTTGATATGAACAAAAAAGGGAACTTATTAAAAGTGGTTTCTGGAGAAAATATTGGTACAACGGTCAATTTATAATCACGTTATTGTTTATTTTTGGCTTAGTTTTTGAAATAATTACATTAAAATTTTAGAAATGAACGAAGACATTCAATTTATTTTAGATACAGCAAAAGAAGCAATGGATGCTGCTATTAAGCATCTTGAAAAACAATTTGTAAATATTAGAGCAGGAAAAGCTAGTCCTGCAATGTTAGGCAGCGTCATGGTAGATTATTATGGGTCACAAACACCATTAAACCAAGTTGCCAATGTTAACACACCAGATGGTAGGACTATTACAGTACAACCGTGGGAAAAAAGTATGCTTCAGGAAATTGAACGTAGTATTATGGTTGCTAATCTTGGTTTTAATCCAATGAATAATGGCGAAAGTATTATAATTAATGTACCTGCGTTAACCGAAGAACGTCGCCGTGAATTGTCAAAACAAGCAAAAGCTGAAGCTGAAGATGCTAAAATAGGTATAAGAAATGCTCGAAAAGACGCAAATCATGATATTAAAAAAGTAGATGATGCCTCTGAGGATTTACAGAACAATGCAGAAATGGATATACAAGAAATGACTGACAGCTATGTAAAGAAAGTCGATGATATTTTCCATGTAAAAGAAAAAGAGATTATGACGGTTTAATTGAAAGCGACACTAAAGTCGCTTTTTTTGTGTTATATACTTACTTTAATTCCCTATATGAAGTATTTTTTGCCCTTACTATTTATTCTCCTTTTCTCAAATAAAGGATTATCTCAAGTAGATAGCACTTCTGTTAAGACAAGTCAACAAGATTCTATCAAAAAAGCAGAGTTCTTAAGGAGTATTGGCAATGGTTACTTTCCTACTAAATACATAAATATTGATTTAAGGTATTTAATAAAATATAACCAATATGAAGGATTTAGAACTGGTTTGGGAGGTGTCACAAATACTGAGTTTTCATCTAATTTTAGATTGCAAGGTTATACCGTTTATGGTTTTCTAGACCACAATTTTAAATATAGTTTTGGTGGTGGCTTTAAAGTAGCAAAAAAGACAAACACCTGGATTAACCTAACATACACCAGTGATTTACAAGAAACAGGAAGCTCAAATTTTTTAACAGATAAGCGTTTCTTTCAATTTTTTGAGCCTCGATTAATTAATATCGATTTGTTTCATAAATATGTTTCTAAAACAATATCTATTGAGCACCAATTACTTCCAAAAGTCATAACCGAAACTGAACTTGGCGTGAGTAAAATAACTCCAACCTATAATTATACTTTTAACCTAGGCTCTCAAGGAAGTTTTAATAGTTACGATTTAACCTTGTTTAAAACCTCATGGCAATGGAATCCTTTTAGTGATTTTGAATATACCGATAATGGTATTGACGAAACTACTATAGGTTATCCAAAATTTACGCTTCAGTACACCAAAAGTTTAGCAAATGTATTAGGTGGTGATTTAAGTTTTTCGAAATTAGATTTTAGAACCATTCAAAAATTCAATTACAAAAATAATGCCTCTACCGAATTAGTTTTAACCACAGGCATAACAAGTGAAAACACACCACTTACCCACATGTACCATGCATATCCCAATAATGTGAATAAAGAAACAATATGGAATAGATTTTCTGTAGCAGGTACCAATAGTTTTGAAACCATGTATTTTAATGAGTTCTTTTCAGATTCGTTTGCTACCTTTCAAATAAAACATGCTTTTGCGCCATTCAATATCTCACCATGGTTTAAACCTCAGCTCGTTTTAATTTCTCGATTGGCCCTTGGAACCATGAAAGATACATATAGACATGAAGGTATTGATTTTAACACACTTGATAAAGGGTTTACAGAGTCTGGACTAGAAATAAACAAATTGTTTTTTGGTTTTGGCTTAAGTTTCGCTTATCGTTATGGTGCTTATCATTTACCAAATCTTGAAGATAACATCGCCATTAAATTTACTTTTAATATTAGTCTAGATTAATACTATTAAATCCTTGTATTTTAGGAGAAGAATCTATTCATTTTATCTACCTTTGCAGCCATTAATTTTGCTATGACAAAACTTTTTTCAGTTGGTTTTTGGGAGGCTATTGCTAGATTAATTCTTAGAAATAGAATTGGAATTATTCTAGTTGTAATTTCTGCAACAGTC
This sequence comes from Flavobacteriaceae bacterium S0862, assembly GCA_023015825.1. Taxonomy (GTDB): domain Bacteria; phylum Bacteroidota; class Bacteroidia; order Flavobacteriales; family Flavobacteriaceae; genus Pontimicrobium. Next base: position 143,683 of record JALKAW010000002.1, read on the forward strand.
TTTTTTAGTTTACAATGGGGAAAAATGCGCTTTACCTATACCGAAGCAAATTTATTGCCTGATGAACATAGTGTAAACTTAGAGTATAATTCATTTTTAGAAACTTTTGGTGAAGAAGGTAATTTAATAGTTCTTGGTATTAAGGATTCTTCTCTTTTTACTGTTGAGAACTTAAATGCATGGAATAAACTATCAACTAGCTTTAAATCTAACAAAGAAGTCGAAACAGTTATTTCTATTTACGATCTTCAAAAATTAGTGAAGAACACTCAAAAAGAGCAGTTTGATCTTGAACCGTTTATAAAGGATTCCATTAGCAATGTTAATGAACTTAAAGAGTTGCAAGAGCAGCTCTTTGAGCAGTATCCTTTTTATGATAATTTCTTGTTTAACAAAGACACCAAAACCATTAGGTCTGCTATATATCTTGAAAAATCAATTGTCAATACTCCTGTAAGAAAAGATTTTATAACTAAGATTCTTATACCAAAAATTGAAGCATTTGAGACTACCTATAATCTCGATGTTCGTGTATCTGGGATGCCATACATACGCACATTAAATTCTCAAAATATTATAGACGAAATAAGTCTATTTATTGGTGCAGCTTTATTAGTGACTTCCTGCATTTTCTTTTTCTTTTTTAGGTCTTTTAGAGCCACCTTTATTTCAATGTTTGTAGTGCTTATTGGCGTAATGTGGACCTTTGGTATTATTGGTTTATTAGAATATGAAATTACTGTACTTACAGCTTTAATTCCGCCTTTGATTATCGTTATTGGTATACCTAACTGTATATTTTTAATTAATAAATATCAGCATGAAGTAAACAAACATGGTAACAAGGCAAAGTCTTTACAGCGTGTAATTACTAAAATTGGAAATGCCACTTTAATGACCAACGTAACTACTGCGTCTGGTTTTGCAACCTTTATTATTACCGAAAGTAAATTGCTAAAAGAGTTTGGTACCGTTGCTTCACTTAGTATTCTTGGTATTTTTCTGCTATGTCTTCTTATTATTCCTATTATTTATAGTTATATGCCAATGCCAAAAGACAAGCATTTAGAGCATTTAAATAAGCGTTGGATAAATGGGTTTGTTGATTGGATGGAAAACATGGTAAGGCATAGAAAAATTACTATTTATGTAACTGCATTAATCTTGTTAATTGCTAGTATTATTGGTATTTATCAAATAAAAATATCTGGTAGTTTAATTGAAGATATGCCAAAAAAGGCTGCGTTTTTTGAGGATATTCGCTTTTTTGAAGAAGAATTTAATGGCATTATGCCATTAGAAATTATGGTAAATACCAATCGCAAAAAGGGAGTTATGAAACTCTCTACATTAAAACGAATGAACGATCTTGAAGAGCTCATTATTGAAACGCCTGAACTTTCAAAACCCATTTCTGTTGTTAGTTTGGTAAAATACTCGAAGCAAGCTTATTATAATGGCAACCTAAAATATTATCAGTTACCTACATCTCAGGAAAATAGCTTTATTCTATCCTATGCAAAAAATTCTTCAAGTGATGTAGATCTGCTTAAAAACTTTGTAGATTCTACTGGACAATATGCTAGAATTACCACGTTTATGAAAGATACTGGTATAGATAAGATGGAACGAATTGAAGACAATCTTCGCACAAAAATTGATAAAATATTTCCTAAAGATAGATACGATGTTATTATTACTGGAAAAGCGTATTTATTTCAAAAGGGAACCAAGTATCTAGTAAATAACCTCATCTTATCCTTATCGTTAGCCATTTTCTTAATTTCACTTTTTATGGCTTATATGTTTAGGTCATTTAGAATGATAATTGTGTCGTTAATTCCTAACTTATTACCATTGCTTATTACAGCTGGTTTAATGGGTTATTTGGGCGTACCTATAAAACCTTCCACAATCTTAGTGTTTAGTATTGCGTTCGGTATTTCTGTAGACGATACTATCCATTTCCTAGCAAAATACAGACAAGAATTGCAAGCAAATCATTGGAGAATTAAAAAATCGGTATACGCAGCATTAAGAGAAACTGGTGTCAGTATGTTCTATACCTCTATTGTATTATTCTTTGGGTTTTCAGTATTTATAATATCAAATTTTGGTGGCACAGTAGCACTTGGTGCTTTGGTATCTGGAACATTATTATTCGCTATGTTAGCCAATTTATTATTGTTACCATCTCTTTTATTATCATTAGAAAGAAGTATTGCCAACAAAGAGGTTTTAAAAGAACCTCATTTTAGAATTATTCCAGATGAAGAAGATAAAAATGCCGATAAATAATTTAGAGGAATGCCTTATCTTTGCAGCTTAAATTAAATAAACCATGAAATTAAGTACCGTTTCAGAATTACTATCGCAAGAAACCACATTAATAGATGTAGAAGTTAAAGGTTGGGTTAGAACCTTTAGAGCCAATCGTTTTATCGCTCTAAATGATGGATCTACTATCAATAATATTCAATGTGTAGTAGATTTTGAAAATACTGATGAAGCTATTCTTAAAAGAATTACTACTGGAGCAGCGGTCTACATTAAAGGCTTATTAGTTGAAAGTCAAGGTAAAGGTCAAAATGTCGAAGTTCAAGCAACATCGATAGAGATTTTAGGAGATTCAGACCCAGAAACATATCCTATTCAACCTAAAAAACACTCACTAGAGTTTTTACGTGAAAATGCTCATTTGCGCACCAGAACAAATACATTTAGTGCGGTAATGCGTTTGCGTTCATCATTATCATTTGCAGTTCATAAGTATTTTACTGAGAATGGATTTTATAATATGCATACACCAATTATAACTGGTAGTGATGCCGAAGGTGCTGGTGAAATGTTTCGAGTGAGTACACTCGATGCTAAAAGCCCACCACTTACTGAAGATGGAAAAGTAGACTATTCCCAAGACTTCTTTGGTAAAGAAGCTAATCTTACCGTTTCTGGTCAATTAGAAGCTGAAACCTATGCCATGTCTCTTGGTAAAGTATATACATTTGGACCAACGTTTAGAGCAGAAAACTCGAATACGTCTCGTCACTTATCAGAGTTTTGGATGATAGAGCCTGAAGTAGCTTTTATGGATTTAGATGGTAATATGGATTTAGCTGAAGATTTCATGAAATCTGTATTAAATTATGTACTGGAAAACAACAAAGAAGACTTAGCCTTTTTAGAGCAACGTCAAATACAAGAAGATAAATCGAAACCTCAAATTGAGCGAAATGAAATGACGCTTACAGACAAGCTAAGGTTTGTTGTAGATAATAACTTTAAAAGAGTTAGCTATACTGAAGCTATTGATATATTAAGAAATTCTAAACCAAACAAGAAAAAGAAATTTCAATATTTAATTGATGAATGGGGAGCAGATTTACAAAGTGAGCATGAACGGTTTTTAGTTGAAAAACACTTTAAATGTCCCGTAATCTTATTTGATTATCCCGCGAACATCAAAGCATTCTATATGCGCTTGAATGAGGATGAAAAAACAGTTCGCGCTATGGATATTTTATTCCCTGGGATTGGTGAAATAGTAGGTGGAAGTCAGCGTGAAGAACGACTAGAAGTTCTTAAAGAAAAAATGTCAGCTCTAGATATTCCTGAAGAGGAACTTTGGTGGTATCTAGATTTAAGAAAATTTGGAACAGCTGTGCATTCAGGATTTGGACTAGGTTTTGAGCGTTTAGTAATGTTTGTTACTGGTATGGGTAACATTAGAGATGTAATTCCTTATCCAAGAACACCACAAAATGCTGAGTTCTAATTTTTAATAAAATATATTTAAATAAAACAATCTTCGTTCTAACATAATGTAGATTGTTTTTTTTATTTTTACTCTAAACCCAAATAACACAATGCTTAAGCAGTATTTACAATTTAAATTATCTCAAAAATTATCGCCTCAGCAAATCCAGCTGATGAAATTAATTCAGTTACCTACACAAGCTTTTGAACAGAGATTAAAACAAGAATTGGAAGAAAACCCTGCTCTTGAAAGTGGCAAAGATAAAACAGATGAACTTGATGATGATTTCGACAATACAGAAGATTATAACGATAGTGAATCAATAAATGCTGAAGACATCAACGTTGATGAATATTTAAGCGATGATGAGATTCCTGATTATAGAATGCAGGCAAACAATTATAGCATTGATGATGAAGACAAAAGTGTGCCTTATGCTTCAGGAACATCTTTTACGCAGCATTTAAAATCACAATTAAACACATTTAGACTCGACGATGAAGAGGAGCAAATCGCTTTGTTCTTAGTAGGCAGTGTGGATGAAAGTGGCTATATAAGACGCGAGCTTTCAGATATTATGGACGATTTGGCTTTTACGCAAAATGTTTATACTACCGAAGATAAAATTGAAAATGTACTTTCCATAGTACAACAATTAGATCCAGCTGGTGTTGCCGCAAGAGATTTACAAGAATGTTTAAGCATACAATTACACCGTAAAACGCCTACGCCAAACATTGAATTGGCTCAAAAAATTATAGACAAAGCGTTTGAACAGTTTACAAAAAAACATTACAAAAAGCTACTACATAAGTTTGATATTACCGAAGAACAACTAAAAGATGCCATTCATGAAATTGAACGCTTAAACCCTAAACCTGGTGGTTCTTTTTCGGGGAACACTAGAATTGTTGAGCATGTGGTACCCGATTTTACCATCAAAATTGTTGATGGCGAATTAGAGTTGACGCTCAATGGGAGAAATGCTCCAGAACTCCATGTATCTAGAGAATATAATAATATGCTTAAAGGTTATAAAGAGTCTAAAGACAAATCTAAATCTCAAAAAGATGCAGTACTCTTTATAAAACAAAAACTGGATGCTGCAAAATGGTTTATTGATGCCATTAGGCAACGACAGCAAACGCTCTTTATTACTATGAGTGCTATTATGCATTATCAAAAAGAGTATTTTTTAACTGGTGATGAACGTAAGTTAAAACCAATGATTTTAAAAGATATAGCAGACGAAATTGAGATGGATGTGTCTACAGTTTCGAGAGTGGCCAATAGTAAATATGTCGATACACCCTATGGTACAAAATTGATTAAAGAGTTCTTTAGTGAGTCCATGAAGAACGATCAAGGAGAAGATGTTTCCACTAGAGAGATTAAAAAAATATTGGAAACTGTTATTGAAGAGGAAAACAAAAAGAAACCTCTAACTGATGAAAAACTTGCTGCAATTTTAAAAGAAAAAGGTTATCCAATCGCAAGACGTACAGTAGCCAAATACCGTGAACAATTGGACATTCCAGTGGCTAGATTAAGAAAAGAAATTTAAAATGAGTGGGTTTTTAAAAAGTATATCTTATATTTTTCATCCTTTATTTATGCCGCTTCTAGGTACCGCTTTCTTTTTCTCTAAGTCGCCTAGATATCTCCCTATTGAAATAATTAAAGCAAAACTATTTTCTATAGGAATATTAACTATTGTTTTGCCTATTTTACTTTATTTACTTTTAAAAACTTTGAAAAAAGTTGAAACAGTAAACCTTCCAACAACAAAAGAGCGTATTTTACCCTTGGCTCTTAACTGCATTATCATTTTTTTAGTTTTACAACGTGTGTTACCTCAAAATGAACTTATAGAATTATACTGTTTTTTTATAGGAATATTGTTATCTACCCTAGCTTGTTTAATGTTGGCAATATTAAAGTTTAAGCCAAGTATCCATATGGTAGCAGCTGGTGGAGTAATTTTGTTTTTTATTGGAATTAGTATTCATTACCATATAAATATAAATGGGTCAATAATACTTATGTGTGTTATTGCTGGAGCCATAGGAACGTCTAGATTGCATTTAAATGCACATAATAATATAGAGCTATTAATTGGATTATTTATTGGAATGATTCCTCAAATAATTATGCTTAACTACTGGTTATAAAATATATAACATAATGCCAATTTTTAGCATTTTAACATCCAAGTTGTCATCATCGATTTGAGCTTTAGAATCAAATATTGAATTTAAGGTATAGTGTAAATACGCATTCCAGGAGTCGTATCCAATGGCAAAAGTAAGTCCGTATTGTAATTGGTTAAAGTCCGTAATATTGTTGTTCTTTATTTGCTCTGATGCATTTTTAAATTTTGTATTTGAAGCAAATACATATCCCAATTTTATACCTGAATAAATTCTCCAAAATTTATAGGTACTTGCCGTAGACGTACGCCAACGAAATTCTAAAGGAATCTCTACAAGATGTTGTACAAACTTATTTTTAGTGAATTCCGAGTTATCTAAAATCGCATACGTATAAGTATCATTTTGCGCTTTTGATATTAATAGATTATGGTTTATAGAGTTTGTAGAATAACCCAACCCAATACCAATAGCTACATTGCGTCGCTTATTAATTGGCATATCTTTCATTAATCCTACGTGAAAACCACTTGAAAAACCGTTTTGACGCATCCCATTTGGCATACTCGTCAAAGTATTATATGTAACCCCAAAATAGTATTGATCTTCTTTATACTTGTGATCTAAGCTGTCAATAACTTGTACATTGTTTACCTCTTGAGCAAAAACAAGTTGCATACAGAATAATGCCAAAACAAAAAATAACAATCGTTTCATAATAGATACAATAATACAAATATAACGCAAAAGAAAAGCACTCTAGTTTAGAGTGCTTTTCAATATTATCTAACAAATTAAGATTATTTTCTAATTAATTATTATTAGAAACATCTCCTTGAGTTGTGGTATAATTAAGTTTTAAAGCATTTGCTTTTCTAAGTTCCTGCTTGATATCACCAACAATTCCCATATTTGCTTCTTTATCAACTCTCAAAGAGGTTGTTAAATAAGGGATTTCCTCTTCTCTTTTAGAAGCACGTTCTGCTGCAATAAATGCTTGAATATCAGTCACTTGAGCAAATTTGTCGTTTAATTGAATTCTAGCTTCATCACCATATTTTGCTTTATAGGAGCTACTTGGTTTACCAACATAGATATACATTACCAAATTTTTCTTTTCAAGTTTTTCAATTTGATCAGCGCTTGGTAATCTATTTTCAATCATAAGCGTATCTTCTCTCATTACAGTAGCTACCATAAAAAAGAATAATAGCATAAATACAATATCTGGCAATGATGCTGTATTTACCGCTGGTAAATCGCCTCCTTTTTTCTTTTTAAACTTAGACATATTATTATGTTGTATTAAGTTTTATATTATTATTTTAGTACTTCAGAAAGTTTTTGAGGGTATTCCTTTTTTATTTGATCTATTACCTCTTCTAACTTTTTCCTATTTCCAGGCCAATTCACGTCTTTATAGTTTTTTTGCATTTCTATAAAGTTCATGTCTCTAAAACCTTGTTGAGGCCCTATTTCTAAAGCTCTTCTATTTCTTAACTCATTATAAGCACCTACCAATTCGTTTTGAACTGAGATGTAAGCCTTATAAGATGTTTCTCTATTATTTGCTAAGGAAATAATTGCTTTGTCTGGATGATCTGATGAGTTTGGGTCTCTTTTCCCTTTGCAGTAATCACATTTTTGACCATCTGCATTTTCACCTCCACCATTGTCTAAAAACTCAACAGCTGCTGCTCTTAAGTCTTTAAGCTCCATCAACTCATCTTCAACAAGCAACTGATCCTTACCATTTAACAATACTGTAAATATATTTTTCTGCTTAATAACTACATCCTCTTCAGATTCTTCCATTGGAGGTAGCTTTCTGCTAATTCCAGAATCTTTTTCCATGGTAGTAGTTACTAAGAAAAATATTAACAGTAAGAAAGCAATGTCGGCCATAGAGCCTGCATTAACTTCTGGTGCTGATCTTTTTGCCATAATATTACTTAATCATTTTTTTAATTCCTGTGAACAGCATAATTCCAACTGCTATAAATACTAAAAAGTAGAATAGGTACAATCCTGCCCCTACTAATTGCGAATTACCTGCTGTTAAAACTTCACCATCTCTTAAAGGTGTTTCTACACCATTAGCAAATCCAAAATATGCTACTAAAGCTAAAGCTACAAAAGCTCCAACATTAGTTAAGGTCTTTTTTAATGTTGCTGGATTAGAAAACATTTGTTTTACTGAAAACACTACAACTAAAAATACCATTATTCCTAATATAAGGTACGCTATGTACATAAAAGGTGATACTATGCTATCTTGTAAATCAGGCGTAGTTTCAAGAGCTTCATCTCCTGCTCCAATAATTCTTATAAGAAAGAATATTGAAATAACTCCAACTATTGCTGCAACAAGTTTTATTATTTTTTGCAAATTCATAATCTATAAAGATTTTAGTTGTTGTTATTACTTCTTATGTTTTACCAATAAATCCATCAACGAAATTGATGCATCTTCCATATCGTTTACAATTGCATCAATTTTTGAAATGATGTAGTTATAGAATATCTGTAATATAATAGCAACAATTAGACCAAACACGGTTGTTAGAAGTGCAACTTTAATACCTCCTGCAACTAAAGATGGTTGCATGTCACCAGCAGCTTCAATTTTATCGAATGCTTGAATCATACCAATTACCGTTCCCATGAACCCTAACATTGGTGCTAATGCTATAAATAAAGATATCCAAGATACATTTTTTTCTAATTGTCCCATTTGTACACCACCATAAGCTACAACAGCTTTTTCAGCAGCATCAATATCTTCGTCTGCACGATCTAATCCTTGATAGAAAATAGATGCAACAGGTCCTTTTGTGTTTCTACAAACTTCTTTTGCTGCTTCAACACCTCCTGATGCAAGTGCGTCCTCAACATTTTGAGTTAATTTTTTAGAATTTGATGTAGATAAGTTTAAAAAGATAATTCTCTCTATAGCAATTGCTAATCCAAGAATTAAACATAACAATACAATTCCCATAAATCCTGGGCCTCCTTCAATAAATCTCTTTTTTAATTCCTGATGAAATCCTAGGTCTTCTTCAGCAGCAGCTCCATCTTCTTGGGCTGAAACAACCGTATTAACAATTGTTGTAGTAGTTTTCGCATTTGTACTAGCATTTACAGTTCCGAATGCCATTATACATGCGATGGCTAGAATAGAAAATAATCTTTTCATTGTTCTTGATCTTAATTTTATTAGTTAAAGCGTTAAAGATATAAAAAAATTGTAATTAAAAAATTAAAATTTATTTAGAGATTCGCCATTTCTATTAGGAAAATCGTAATTATCTCTTTTGCAGAGAGGAAGGGATTCGAACCCTCGATACGCTTTTGACGTATACACACTTTCCAGGCGTGCGCCTTCGACCACTCGGCCACCTCTCTATAACTCTATTTTTTAGTTACAGCGGCTCAAATAACAAAAAAAAGTTTAAACGTTAAAATTTTGGTTGTTAATTTTAAGATATCTCTCCGCGTAATGAGTTTTCGAAGTGTTCCTTAAATTTTAATCTAGATAAATTTTTGCCTAACAAATACATGAGTTTAGCTATTGCTGCTTCGGTTGTCATATCACCTCCAGAAATTACACCTATGTCTTTTAGTTGTGTACTTGTTTCATATTGACCCATCATAACACTACCTCCAGAACATTGCGTAACGTTAATTATATGTATTCCTTTATCAATATACTCCTTTAACATATCAATAAACCAAGTTCTATTGGTTGTATTTCCTGCCCCATAAGTTTCTAGAATTACGCCTTCTAGATTTGGAGTGGAAAAAATTGAACGCATTATGTTCTCAGAAATCCCAGGAAACAATTTAATTATCGCAATATTATTATTAAGTGTATTATGCACTTTTAATTTTTTTCCTGTTTTTGGTATAAGCAAATATTCTTTGTTTACTTTGAGATGAACTCCTGATTCAGCCAAATCGGGATAGTTTAAAGATGCAAAAGCTTCAAAATGTTCGGCATTAATTTTTGTAGTTCTATTGCCACGATATAATTTATACTCAAAATAAAGACATACCTCCTTAATAATTGGTTGCTCTTTTTCTTGTAGTGAAGCTATTTGAATAGAGGTAATTAAATTTTCTTTAGCGTCGGTACGTAAATCACCTATTGGTAATTGCGACCCTGTAAATATTACAGGTTTTGCTAAATTTTCCAACATAAAGCTTAATGCTGAAGCTGTATAACTCATTGTATCGCTACCATGTAAAATGACAAACCCATCAAATGCAGAATAGTTTTGTTCAATTATTTCAGCTATTTGAATCCAATAATTAGGATTCATGTTGGAGGAATCTATAGGTTCATCAAAAGAAATAGTTTCTATAGAACATGTCAAAAGTTTTAGCTCTGGTATTTTATATAACAAGTTATCAAAATCAAAAGAACGTAACACGCCAGTTTCTGGGTCTTTAATCATTCCAATAGTGCCGCCTGTATATATTAATAATATGTTTGGTATCTTCATTTCTAAACTTTAAAAACTTCTTTTGAATTAGCTGTGGTAATGTTGGCAATTTCAGTTATACTTATACCATATATATATGACAACTTATCTAGTACATTAATTATGTAACTACTTTCATTACGTTTTCCACGATATGGAGTAGGAGCTAAATAAGGTGAATCTGTCTCTAAAACTATATGCTTTAAATCTATTTGATTTAGGAATTGATCTATCTTTCCATTTTTAAATGTCACTACACCACCAATGCCTAATTTCATATTATATGAAATTGCTCTTTGAGCTTGCTCTAATGTTCCAGTAAAGCAGTGAAAAATTCCAAATAAATCGTCTCCTTTTTCTTCTTCTAAAATTTCAAAAATCTCATCGAACGATTCTCTACAATGAATCACTATTGGTAATTTATAATTCTTGGATAATTTAATTTGATGCCTAAATGCTTCCTGTTGTATACTTAATGTTGATTTGTCCCAATACAAGTCAATACCAATCTCACCAACGGCAATAAATGGTCTTTTCGATAATAGCTTTTCAACGTGAGCTAGTTCTTCTTTATAATTTTCTTTAACAGATGTTGGGTGTAAACCCATCATTAAAAACACACTTTCTGGGTAATTTCTTTCAAGCTCAAACATCGCCTTGGTGTAAGTTGAGTCTATTGCTGGAATAAAAAAGCGCGTAATTCCTTTATTGAAGGCACGCTGCATCATCTTGTCACGATCCTCATCAAAAGCTTCACTATATAAATGAGTGTGTGTGTCTGTAATTATCATTTTGTAAAAGTAAAAAAGTCATTAGTAAACATGATGCTTTTTTATTGGTAATTTAAAATACTTCCTCTTTATTTTTTTCTAGTTTGTAGTTTGGGTTACTTTTACAGCTTTCAATTTTAAACATAAAAATGAACAAAAAGCTTAAAGACTTTCTATTTGATAAAGGCTACACTAAAGTGAAGTTAAAACTAACTAAAACCAATCATTTTGAGCTTAAAGCATCTATAAATGGAATAGAAGGACGCTTTATTTTGGACACTGGAGCCTCTAACTCATGTGTTGATTTTGAATATGCCGACATGTTTGGTTTAGAAGTTGAAGACTCCGATGTAAAAGCAGCTGGTGCTGGAGCAATAGATATGCTTACTCAGGTTTCAAAAAAAAACACCCTTAAAATAGGAAAATGTAAATCAAAAAAAACTTCAATCATTCTATTTGATTTAACACATGTAAATACTGCGCTTATAAGCCATAAATCAAAGCCTATACATGGAATTATTGGGGCAGATATTCTAAAAAAAACCAAAGCAATAATTGATTACAATAAGAAATATTTATATCTTAACTATTAATTAATAGCAACTCGACTAACCTCTAATATGAATCCTTCAATTATAATTGCTGATGACCATCCTTTAGTCCTAAAAGGGTTGCAAGATTTTCTAATTGAAAAAAACTACAACATTATTAATAGTGCTACCAATGGAAAAGAGGCTTATAAATTAATATTAAAGCACGAGCCAGATATTGCTATTCTGGACATAAAAATGCCACACTTATCTGGCTTAGAAATAGCAAAACTATGTCATGATAAATTGGATACTAGAATTGTACTTATAACTTTTGAAAAAAACATTACATTCTACCATCAAGCCAAACAACTTAATATTTATGGCTACTTATTAAAAGAGTTTGCTTTAGTAGAAATTGAAAATTGTTTAAATGCAGTAGCTAAAGGCATGCCATATTTTAGCAAAGAAATAGAAGATCAATTCTCTGGTGAAACTGTGCCTGTAAATATCGATGATTTAACACCTTCAGAAAAACGTATTCTAAAACTAATTGCTGAAAATAAAACTGCCATAGAAATTGCTTGCCTACTCGAGATCTCAAAAAGAACAGTTGAGAAACACAAAAGCCATATTATTAAAAAACTAAAATTAGAATCAAAACACAACGGCCTTTTGCTGTTTGCGAAGGGAAACGAGAGCCTATTTTTGTAAAATTTGATTTTTTTTAATTTTTAATTTTCTGGTTTTTAGCAATTTACCCTCAAAAAACTGCATATACGTATATATACGTATTGTTTGGTATTACTTTATTTTGCAAATTTACAGTGCTATTAATTAGTTCTTAGGGAGAATTATGGAAGGCTCTAGGTTTAATTGCTTGGAGCTTTCATTTTTTAAATAAGAATCTACCCCAAATACTTATGAGTGATAATGAATAAAGATGATACTCTTTGGCGTAAAATTTTATTTATTGGATTAGTTATTATTATAGTTATGGTAATTTCTGTTAATTTATTAGTTAGTTTAATATGAACAAAAAGGGTGCTTATTTTTAAGCACCCTTTTTGTTCATAAAATAAATTATTAACGCTACAGCTCTAAAGCTTTCTTAACGTCATTATTCATTAATAATTCAATAGGATTTTCTAATGCTTCTTTAACCGCTACCAAGAAACCTACAGATTCTTTACCATCAATAATTCTATGGTCATACGATAATGCAACAAACATTATTGGTCTAATTTCAACTTTTCCATTAATAGCTACTGGACGCTCAACAATATTATGCATTCCTAAAATTCCACTTTGTGGAGGGTTAATAATTGGTGTAGATAACATACTCCCAAATACTCCACCGTTAGAAATTGTGAATGTTCCACCTGTCATTTCATCAACAGTAATCTGTCCGTCACGAGCACGAATTGCTAATCTTTTAACTTCAGATTCAATACCTCTAAAAGATAATTTTTCAGCATTTCTTATAACAGGAACCATCAATCCTTTTGGACCAGAAACTGCAATAGAAATATCTACAAAATCATAACTCAGCATTTCTTTTCCATCAATCATAGAATTTACAGCTGGATACATTTGCAACGCCCTAACAACTGCTAATGAGAAAAAACTCATGAAGCCTAAACTTACACCGTGTTTTTCTTTAAATTCTTCTTTGTATTGCTTGCGTAAATCAAAAATTGGTGACATATCTACTTCGTTAAAAGTAGTTAGCATTGCTGTTGTATTTTTTGCTTCTACCAAACGTTCGGCAACTTTACGACGAAGCATGGACATTTTACTTCTAGAAGTACCTCGACCCTCTACATTTACCTCTTGACCCATAGAAGGTACAGCTTTTACAGCATCTTCTTTAGTCACACGACCATCTCTTCCTGTGCCTTTAACCTGTGATGCTTCCATTCCTTTTTCTGCTAATATTTTATTTGCAGCTGGACTTGGTGTACCTGTAGCATAAGTATCTTTTGAAGATGATGATGTTTTTGATTCCTGCTGAGTTGTTTCAGTCTTTTCAACTTTCTTTACTGGCTCAGTTCCCTCAGGTTTTTTTGCGTTAGTATCAATTAAACAAACCACTTGCCCAACAGCAACTGCATCTCCCTCTTCTGCTTTTAATATAATCGTTCCACTGGCTTCAGCTGGTAACTCAAGTGTTGCTTTGTCACTATCTACTTCTGCAATGGCTTGGTCTTTTTCTACATAATCTCCATCTTCTACCAACCACTCTGCTATTTCAACTTCGGTGATTGATTCTCCAGGTGATGGAACTTTCATTTCTAAAATCATTCTATATATATTTTAGTTGTATATTATTATCTACGTTGGTTATTTTTTGTTTTATCAAAGACATAATCAATTACTTGTTGATGTCGTCTTTTACTTCTTGTTGAACTTCCTGCAGCTGGTGCACTATAAGTTCTTCTTGTAGCAGCTCTCCATGCCCTAGCTTCATCAATATGCATCATGATGTGACTATAAGCTCCCATGTTTCTTGGTTCTTCTTGTGCCCAAACTACGTCTTTAGCATTTTTATATTTACTTAATACTTTACGAATATCTTCTATTGGCAATGGGAATAATTGTTCTATTCTTATTAAAGCTACATCTTTTCTTTTAAGATTTTCTTGCTCTTCTAATAAATCATAATAAAACTTTCCTGCTACAAAAACTAATGTTTTTACTTGGTCTGCTTTTGCTTTTTTATCGTCAATTAACATTTGAAAACATCCATTAGTAAATTCATCAACAGTAGAAACTACTAGTGGATGACGTAATAAGCTTTTAGGTGTAAATACAATTAATGGTTTTCTAAATTTAGCTTTCATTTGTTTTCGCAACAAATGGTACATATTTGCAGGCGTTGTACAGTCTACTACAAACATATTGTCTTTTGCACACATTTGAAGATAACGCTCCATACGTGCTGAAGAGTGTTCTGCTCCTTGACCCTCGTAACCATGTGGTAATAACATAACTAAACCGTTTTGCAGTTTCCATTTATCTTCTGCAGCTGTTATATATTGGTCTATCATTATTTGTGCTCCATTACTAAAATCACCAAACTGAGCTTCCCAAATTGTTAGTGTTTTTGGGCTAGCCATAGCATAACCGTAATCAAAACCAACCACACCATATTCCGATAATAATGAGTTATAAATAAAGAATCTTCCTTGTGTATCGCTTATGTTGTTGTGCAGTATAATTTCTTCTTCACTGTCTTCTACTTTTACAACAGCATGACGATGTGAGAATGTACCTCGCTCTACATCTTGACCAGAGATACGTACATCGTAACCTTCTTCTAATAATGTTCCGTATGCCAAATGCTCTGCCATTGCCCAATCCAGTTTGTCTTCGTCAAACATGGTTTGTCTTGACTCTATAAGGCGTGATATTTTACGGATGAATTTTTTATCCTTTGGAAGATTAGAAAGTACTTTAGTAATTTTTGCTAGTTCTTCTCTATCATAAGAAGTATCTACAGCTTTCATCATTTTATCCTCTTCTGCTGTAATATAGTTTTCCCATTCATTACTCATAAATGGAGTGATTTCTGTTTTCTTAATCTTTCTAGAATCTTCTAGTTTTTCTTCTAAAGAATTTTTATAATCTTTCTCTAATTTGGAAACATATTTAGAATCAATAACTCCTTCTGCAATTAATTTTTCAGCATAAATATCTCTTGGATTTTTATGCTTTGCAATTGCTTTATATAGTAGTGGTTGTGTAAATTTAGGTTCATCGCCTTCATTATGTCCATATTTTCGGTAACCCAGTAAATCTATAAATACATCGCGCCTAAACTTCATTCTAAAATGTAACGCAAACAAAACAGCATGTACTACAGCCTCAGCATCGTCGGCATTAACGTGTAGCACAGGAGAAAGCGTAACTTTAGCGACATCTGTACAATATGTGCTTGAACGTGCATCTCGATAATTAGTAGTAAACCCAATTTGGTTATTTACAACAATGTGAATAGTTCCATTGGTTTTATAGCCTTCTAACTTTGCCATTTGTATCACTTCGTATACCAATCCTTGTCCGGCAATTGCTGCATCACCATGCACAATAATAGGCAGTACTTGCGATGGGTTTTCTGGATATTTATCGTCTTGTTTTGCTCTAGCTATACCCTCTACTACAGCTCCAACGGTTTCTAAATGCGATGGATTTGGTGCAATATTTAAATTTATTTTTTTTCCAGCATCTGTAATTCGGTCACTAGTCCAACCTAAATGGTATTTTACATCCCCATCAAAAACTTCTTGTTCATAATCTTTACCATCAAATTCACTAAAAATGTCTTTAGCTGATTTACCAAAGATATTAGTAAGAGTACTTAAGCGACCACGATGAGCCATTCCCATCACAAATTCTTTTACATCATATTCTGAAGCTTTTTCAATTAGAGCATCTAAAGCTGGAATTAAAGATTCTCCACCCTCTAAAGAAAATCGCTTTTGACCAACGTATTTGGTATGTAAAAAGTTCTCGAAAGAAACTGCTTCATTTAGTTTTTTAAGGATATGTTTCTTTTCTACAGTAGAAAATTTTGGCAGATTATCGTTTATATTTAACTTACTCTGAATCCACTCAATTTCATCTGGCTTACGTATATACATATACTCTACACCAATAGAATTACAGTAAATAGCCTCAAGATGTGTTCTAATTTCTCTGAGTGTTTGCTTACCCAATCCTAAAATATCTCCAGCATTAAAAACGGTATCTAAATCGCTTTGAGACAGACCGAAATTTTCGATTTCCAATGTAGGTGCATATTTACGTCTAGCACGAACTGGATTTGTTTTTGTAAATAAATGACCTCTATTTCTGTAACTATCAATTAGTTTAACTACTTGAAATTCTTTTTGAACATGCTCTGGTATTTGTGTTGAAACACCTTCAATAATTTCGCCTTCTAAACCATAGCTCTCACTTCCAAAATCATAACCTTGAAAAAAGGCCCTCCAACTTGGTTCTAAAGAGTCTGGGTTTTGTAAATATTGGTCGTATAAGTCAGCAAAGTATGCTGTATGTGCTGCATTTAAAAAGGAATACTTGTCCATTATTTTTTTTAAGACTTTCTTAAGTCAAGAAAATTTTTTCAAAAATACAACTTTTAGTAAAATGTGATGTCTTTTTTTCTATTAAAAACACATCTTTTACAATGGCAAGAAAACCTTGCCTTGTTCTATTTGTGTAGAAAATTCATCGATAGTATTTTGATTGAGACTTTGAATGAATTTTGACCTACTTGGGCTTGCTAAATCATGTAAAGGACAAGGCTTATCTGCATTACACTTTTCTAAACTTAACAAACAAGAATTAAACTTATCATTACCATCAATTACATTAACAACATCCATAAGGGTATGCAGTGCGTTTTCTTTACTTAAAAAAAACCCTCCTTTAGGTCCTTTCTTTGAAGATATTATGCCACCTCTTGATAATTCTTGTAATAATTTGGCTAAATATGCTTGCGGCACATTAATTGGGGCTGCTAAATCTTTGCCCATTATTCTATGATTCTCGCTAGAGTTAACAGCCAGAAACAGCACTGCTTTAATAGCATATTTTGATGAGTTTGAAAACATTGTGTAAGTATACTTAATTCTTAACAAAGATAAAAAAGAGTTTTTTGTCTTAAATATGACTTTTGTCATATTTTAATGGTGATTTAGGTTTTATTTTTGCCCAATAAAATTATTTTAACATTTTTTTATATAGTTCATAAATCGAATAAATCTAAAACAAAATGAAATCAACACTAAAAATTTTAACACTAGTAATTACTCTATTAGCATTGAGTTGTGGTGGTGGGGAAGAAAAGAAAGAAGAAAAGACAAAAGTACAACTTAAAAGACAGCCTACAACTAAGAAAGTAGAATCAAAATCAAATGATACCAAGCCCTCAGAAACTATTGATTTAACCAATAAAGGAGTTGGGCCTATTACATCTTTAGATATTACTGCTGATGTAGACCAAGCGATGGCTACCAAAGGTAAAGACGTATACGACAAAATGTGTACTGCTTGTCATAGAATTGGGAAAAAGTTTATTGGTCCTGCACCAAATGGAATCCTCGAAAGACGTACCCCAGAATGGGTAATGAACATGATTTTAGACCCCGAAGGAATGACACAAAAAGACCCTTTGGCTAAAGCTTTATTAATGGAGTTTAACGGTTCGCCTATGGCTAATCAAAACTTAACAGAAGATGAAGCTAGGGCTGTATTAGAATACTTTAGAACATTAAAATAAACAGATATGAAACTAATTAAACATCTATTTTTTGTTTTTGCTTTAGTAGCTTTGGTTTGCTCATGTAAAAACGAAAACAAAAAAGCCTCAACGACCTCAACAGTAGATAATGCTGGCACAAATACAACTGAACGATCTGGTCAAGCCTTTATTGAAGATGATGAAGGAACTCCAAATTGTTTACAAATAGCTATTGGATCACCTGATCATAAAACACTTGTTGCTGCAGTACAAGCTGCTCAAGTTGAAAATGCATTAGTTAATGTAGGACCTCTTACAGTTTTTGCTCCAACAGACGAAGCTTTTGCTGCTTTACCTGAAGGTACTGTTGAGAATTTAGTAAAACCAGAAAATAAAGCTACGTTGTCAGATATTTTAAAATATCATGTTACACCCGGAAATTTGAGTACTTCTATTTTAACTAAACTACCAAAATTGGGACAAGCAAACAACCAAGATGTACAAATTGAGGTTATTGATGGAAAACCTGTAATTGGAGGAGCAAACATAATTGCTAGTGTAAAAGCTGGGAATGGTATTGTTCATGTTATTGACAAAGTACTTTTACCACCTGCAAAAGATGAATAACCAAACACTAATCAAATATAATTTAACAATGAAGAATTTATTAAAATCAATAGTTGCAATAGTAAGTGTGTCTGTTGCATTTACAAGTTGTAATAATGCGACATCATCAGATAGTAAATCTGGAGCTTTAGCTGGAAATGTTGCTGAAAAAGTATATGTGGCTCCAGGAGAACACGACGAATTTTATGCGTTTGTTTCCGGTGGATTTAGTGGGCAATTAGCAGTTTACGGATTACCATCAGGACGTTTATTTAAAGTAATTCCTGTATTCTCTCAAGATGCAGAAAAAGCTTATGGTTACAATGAAGAAACAAAACCTATGTTAAACACATCTCATGGATTTGTGCCTTGGGATGATAGTCACCATCCAGATATTTCACAAACGGAAGGAGTAATTGATGGTCGTTGGGTATTTATTAATGGTAATAACACACCACGTATAGCTAAAATTGACTTATCAACTTTTGAGACTACTGAAATTATTGAAGTACCAAATAGTGCAGGTAATCACAGTTCATCTTTTGTAACTGAAAATACTGAATATGTAGTTGCAGGAACACGTTTCTCTGTGCCAGTTCCACAAAGAGATATGCCAATTAAGGATTACAAAGGAAACTTTAAAGGTGCATTAACTTTTATTTCAGTTGAGCCAGAGCATGGTAATATGGACATTAAATTTCAATTGATTATGCCAGGTTTTGATTACGATTTATCGCATCCAGGTCGTGGAAAATCTCATGGATGGTTCTTCTTCTCAACATATAATACCGAAGAAGCTAGCACACTTATGGAAGTGAACGCTTCGCAAAACGATAAAGATTTTATTGCTGCGGTAAACTGGAAAAAAATCGAAGAATACGTTAATAATGGAGGAGGAACTATGATGCCTGCGAATTATGCACATAATGTTTATGATGAAGCAACTCATTCAGCAACTTCTACAATGAAAAAAGAAGTGCTTACTGTTAATCCATTAGACGTACCGGGAGCAGTATATTTAATGCCAACTCCAAAATCACCTCATGGTTGTGATGTGGATCCAACAGGTGAGTACATTGTTGGTAGTGGGAAACTTTCTGCTAACTTAACAATACATTCATTTACCAAAATGTTAGATGCTATTGAAAATGAAAAATTTGCAGGGGATGCTTATGGGATTCCAATTATTGAATTTGAAGCTTCATTAGCTGGAGTAGTAGAACAACCAGGATTAGGTCCTTTACATACAGAATTTGATGATAAAGGAAACGCTTATACTACCTTCTTTATTTCATCAGAGGTTGTAAAATGGAAAGTTGGTACATGGGAAGTTATTGACAGACAGCCAACTTATTATTCTGTTGGCCACTTAATGATTCCAGGAGGAAACTCAAGAAAACCTTTTGGGAAATATGTGCTTGCTATGAATAAAATTACTAAAGACCGTTATTTGCCAACAGGTCCAGAAGTTACTCAATCTGCTCAATTGTATGACATTTCAGGTGAAAAAATGCAATTGTTATTAGATTTTCCAACAGTTGGTGAACCTCACTATGCGGCTGGTGCTCCTGCAGATATAATAAAACCACGTTCTAAAAAATTGTTCAACCTTGAAGATAATGAGCATCCTTATGCAGCAAAAACTGAAGCTGACACTAAAGTTGTAAGAGATGGGAAAACAGTTCATATTTACATGACAACTATTCGTAGTCACTTTTCACCAGATAATATTGAAGGCATCAAAGTAGGAGACAAAGTTTACTTCCATGTAACTAATTTAGAGCAAGATTATGATGTACCACATGGTATAAGTATCATTGGTGCTAATACTTCAGAGTTACTTATCATGCCTGGACAAACTGAGACATTTGCTTGGGAACCAAAACAAGAAGGTGTGTGGCCTTTCTATTGTACAGATTTCTGTTCTGCACTGCACCAAGAAATGCAAGGATATGTTAGAGTATCTGCAGCTAATTCTAATACACCGCTTAGATGGTCACTTGGTGAAGACATTGAATAATAAAAATTAGGAGAATTTTGTTTTAGTGTTTATTTTCCTATCAAGGCGAGAGCTGTCTTTTCGCTCTCGCCTTTCTTTTTAAAACACTATTTTAAACCTCAAAAAAATGTCATGAAGAAGTCAAATATCATTATGTTTATTGCAGCAATATTACCTTTAGGTCTATTCTTATTTCCGCTTTGGAAAATCACCCTAGAAGCACCACAGTACCCAACACCTCTGGGAATGTATATCCATATTAATGATTTTTCGGACGCAAATCCGCATGATATAAAAAATATCAACCTAATGAACCATTATGTTGGTATGAAATATATTCCTGAAGCTATTCCTGAATTTAAAATATTTCCAGCTGGGATATTAATTACCACAGTAATAGGGTTAATCATTGCTTTTAAAGGCAACTACAAAAGGTTTCTGTTTTGGTTTATTTTAATGATGGCATTAAGTAGTGCTGGACTGTATGATTTTTATATTTGGGAACATGATTATGGACACAACTTAGACCCAAAAGCAATCATGAAATTTACAAACCCTGATGGTTCACAAATGGGTTTTCAACCACCTCTATTTGGTAGTAAAGACATCTTGAACTTTAGAGCGCATTCATATCCTCGACTAGGTGCTCTATTTTTAGGGCTAGGTATCGCAGTCTCATTTGTTGCTTATTTTGTTGGAAAGAAAAAGAAAAAAAACAACTTAAATATGCAGACATAAGAAGAAAAGACAAAACATATTAAAACACTAAAAAATGCAAACACTAAAACACTATTTATTTGCTGCATTATTGCTAATTCTTTTTAGCTGTAACGTATCACCTAAAGCTATAGAATATGGTAGCGATGGTTGTCACTTTTGTAAAATGACCATTGTAGATAAAGTCCATGCGGCCGAAATTGTTACCAAGAAAGGCAAAGTCTATAAATTTGATGCTACAGAATGCATGGTCAATTTTATGGATGACTTTGACACCAATGAAATAGAATTATACTTATCTAATAACTATACAGAGGCAGAATCTCTAATAGATGCAACTCAAGCAACTTTTTTAATTAGTGAGAATATCCCAAGTCCAATGGGAGCTTTTTTATCTGCTTTTAAAAATAAAGCAGATGCTAAGAAAATGCAAGCTGATAAAGGGGGTGAGTTATACACTTGGAACGAACTACTAGCTCATTTAAACAATTAATTTCATGAATAAATTATTTGTTTTTTTAGCAGTCATTTTATTGGTTCAAACAAGTTATGCTCAAAACATAGAGGTGTGCAATACATGTCCAACTTCATCGTTGAAAGATGCCATTATTCAAGCTAAAGACTTTGATACAATTACAGTAAAAAAAGGCACTTATAAAGAGTATGATATTATTATTGACAAACCACTAACCATTATTGGTGAAGACTACCCTGTTATTGATGGTGAACTAAAAGGTGAAATAATTACCATAATATCGGATAATGTAACTGTTGACGGTTTATTTATTATCAATGTTGGCACAAGTTACACTGAGGATTATGCTGCAATTCGAGTGAGAAAAAGTAAAAATTTTGTGATTCAGAATTTAGTATTAGAAAAACTTTTTTTTGGTATATACATTGAAAAATCAAGTTACGGAAAAGTATATCATAACAAAATAATAGGCGATGC
Source organism: Flavobacteriaceae bacterium S0862 (assembly GCA_023015825.1). Lineage (GTDB taxonomy): Bacteria > Bacteroidota > Bacteroidia > Flavobacteriales > Flavobacteriaceae > Pontimicrobium. The sequence continues at coordinate 165,895 of JALKAW010000002.1, forward strand.
CGTTGAAGAATACAATTCTGGCAATGGTATACAACTTTGGTATAGTAATCATATAAAAATAGAGCATAATTACGTCGAGCATGTTCGCGATGGTATTTATTTAGAATTTTCGGATGATTGTTTAATTAAAAACAATGTGAGTGCCGAAAATCTTAGATATGGTTTGCATTTTATGTTCTCTAACGACGATGTCTATCAAGACAACACTTTTGAAAATAATGGTGCTGGAGTAGCAGTGATGTTTTCAAAAAAAATAAAAATGCTTAACAATATATTTAAAGAAAATTGGGGAACTGCATCCTATGGTATGCTTTTAAAAGAAATTAATGATGCCGAAATTATTGGAAACACGTTTGAAGAAAATACCATAGCAATTAACATTGAAGGTTCAAATAGAATTGTATATAAAAATAATAATTTTGTAAATAATGGTTGGGCAATTAAAGTTCGAGGTGCCTGCTATACCAATAGCTTTGTTGAGAATAATTTTTTATACAATTCTTTTGATATTTCATATAATAGTAAAATAAATGACAATGTGTTCGATAGAAATTATTGGAGCAATTATACTGGCTATGATTTAGACAAAGACGGTGTTGGAGATGTGCCTTACAGACCTGTAAAATTATTCTCATACATTGTAAACCGTACACCTGAAACCATTATTTTATTACGTAGTATGTTTATAGATATTATCGATTTCTCAGAAAAAGTATCTCCTGTTTTTACACCAGATAATTTAATGGATAACAACCCTTCAATTAAAAAAATAACATGGTAAGCATTAAAAATTTACATAAAAAATTTGGCAAAAACCAAGTGCTTAAAGGCGTTGACCTACATATTAGTGATGGTGGGATTTTTGCTGTACTTGGTCCAAATGGTTCAGGTAAAACAACGTTAATTAAGTCTATTCTAGGAATGGTAATCCCCAATAAAGGGAATATAGAAGTGTTAGGGAATAACATCAAAAAAAACTCAGACTATAGACATAAGATTGATTATTTACCGCAAATTGCCAATTTCCCAAGTAATTTAAAGGTTAAGGAGTTAATCAAAATGATTAAGGATTTACGTAAAGATACTAATGAAGATGAGCGTTTAATAAAGCTTTTTAAATTAGAACCTTTTTTAGATAAAAAACTTGGAAACCTATCTGGAGGTACAAAGCAAAAAGTAAACCTTGTGCTAACTTTTATGTTCGATAGCCCACTAATAATTTTAGACGAACCAACTACAGGCTTAGACCCTATTTCGCTTATTAGATTAAAAGATTTAATTCAAACCGAAAAAGGAAAAGGAAAAACCATATTAATTACATCACATATTATGAGTTTTGTCGAAGAAGTGTCAGATGAGATTGTATTTATATTAGAAGGTAAAATATACTTTAAGGGTACCATCCAAGATTTAAAAACCAAGACCAAGCAGCCAGATTTTGAGCATGCTATTGCGTCTATATTAACCGAGAATCATGCTTAAAATATTAAAATATAGTTTTTACGATTTAATTCGAAGTCGCTGGAGTTATGTGTACTTTGCGTTTTACTTATTGCTTGGTATTGTGCTCTTATTTTTAAATAACGATTTATCAAAAGCAGTCATCACCTTAATGAATGTTATTATTGTGCTCGTTCCTTTAATAGGAACCATTTTTGGTGTGATGTATTACTATAATTCCAAAGAATTTACTGAGTTATTATTGGCTCAACCCTTAAAACGTTCCTCTATTTTTCTGGGACAGTATTTAGGTGTTGCTTTATCGCTTTCTATGAGTTTAATACTAGGTTTAGGTATTCCATTCGTGTTTTATGGTTTATTTGAAAGTAGTGCCATTTGGGATTTTTCACTATTACTTATTACTGGAACATTTCTCACACTAATATTTACAGCTTTAGCTTTTAATATTGCACTATCTAACGAAAATAAAATAAAAGGCTTTGGGTACGCTATTTTGCTATGGCTGTTTTTAGCAGTTATTTATGATGGTTTGTTTTTAATGACCTTAATTATGTTTGAAGACTATCCACTTGACAAAGTGTCTCTTGTTGGTACTATGCTGAACCCAATAGATTTATCACGAACACTTATTTTACTAAAGTTGGATATATCTGCATTATTAGGTTATACAGGAGCTGTATTTAAAGAGTTTTTTGGTACCAACTTTGGACTTATAGTGTCTTTTACTATGCTTATAGTTTGGGTAATTTTACCTGTACTTCGGATTGTTTTTAAATCGAAAAGAAAAGATTTTTAAACACTTTATTTGTACTGTTGCTTATACCACACTTTTTGCCAATCTCTTAGTAGTATTAAAAATGTGACTTGTTCTGAAAGTGATACAATATCACTACCATCCAATTGCTTTATTTTATGCTCTGGAACATCGATAATGTATAGTACATTTAAATACTCTGCGAACTTTTCTTGAATTAATTTAAAAATTGTTTCGTGAAGTAAAAACTTAAGGCTAGTAGGTAAAATGTCTTCATCAAAATCCAAATCAATATTTGCTAGTAAAAAATCTTTATTAAGTTGTTTTACCAGCTTATTATATAATTTAACTTGGTTGGCTTGAGTTATTAGCTCTTCAAAATTTTTGGGTTGTAGCATTTTATACACTTCTATTCATTAACGCTGTTCCAAACTCTTTAAGGAGCGTTTTCTTTTCTGCTGAAATAGTTATGGAATTTAAAACACTAAATGCCTTTTGTGTATAACTTTCAATAACATCCCTTGTTGCTTTTGAAGCTCCACTTTCATCAAAAATTTGCTTAACCTTTTTAATTTTTTCATCATTATTTGATAACGAGTCATCATAAAATTGTAATAATTCATTCTTCTGATTATCAAATGATAATTCTAGTGCCTTTAAAAACAAGTAGGTTTTTTTGTTTTCAATAATATCACCTCCAACTTGTTTACCAAAGGCTTCAGGGTTTCCAAAAGCATCCAAATAATCATCTTGTAATTGAAATGCTATTCCCAAATTTTTTCCAAAATCATAAATGCTATTTTGGTCTTCAATCGAAGCATTAGCAACAATAGCTCCCATTTTCATTGCAGCACCTACTAAAACAGCTGTTTTGTATTCAATCATTTTTAAATACTCAGGGATGGTCACATTGTATCTGGTTTCAAAATCAATGTCATATTGCTGACCTTCGCAAACTTCTATGGCTGTTTTACTAAATAATTTGGCTAAATCTTTAAAAGTGTCACCCTCATAATTTTCAAACAATTGATACGCTAAAATCAACATGGCATCGCCAGATAAAATACCTGTGTTTAAATCCCATTTTTCATGAACAGTTTGCTTCCCTCTACGCAAGGGTGCATCGTCCATAATATCATCATGAATTAATGAAAAATTATGAAATACCTCAACTGCTAATGCAGCGTCTAGAGATTTTTGGTAATTATCGTCAAAAATCTCTGTAGTCATTAATGTAAGTACTGGACGTAAACGTTTTCCGCCCAACCCTAAAATATACTCTATAGGTTCGTACAAGTTATTTGGCGCTTTAGGTGTTGCAAAATCATTTAAATAATTTACAAACACCTTTTGATATTTTTCTATGGATAACATTTCGCAAAAATAAAGCAATTCCCAATAATAAATAGCACCTATAAACAATCCAATGTTAAATAATTATTAAAACTTTGGAAACTTCTTTGGTTTTTAAAGTTTCCGCTCGTACTTTTGCACTCCATTATGAGAGAAAAAATTATACATAAATCGGCTGATTTGTTTTTGAGCTACGGCTTCAAAAGTGTTACAATGGATGATATTGCTAATGCTTTAGGTATTTCAAAAAAAACCATTTATCTACACTTCGACAATAAGACAAAACTGGTAGAGGCTACAACATTGTACATGTTTAACATAATTTCACATGGTATTGATTGTATTTGTGCTTTAGAAAAAAATCCTATTGAAGAGATTTACGATATAAAACGATTTGTTTCGGAACACTTAAAAGACGAAAAATCATCACCTCAGTATCAATTACAAAAGTATTATCCAAAAATTTTTAATTCACTTAAAAACAAGCAATTTGAAGTGATGTATCAATGCGTTAATACCAACCTCAACCGAGGTATTAAATTAGGCATTTATAGAGATACCATTAATGTGGATTTTATAACAAGAATCTATTTCAACTGTATGCTAGCAATAAAAGATGATAATTTATTTCCAAATAATACATTTTCAAAAAATATGCTGATGGAAAATTATATTGAATATCACTTACGAGGTATTTGTACTATAAAAGGCATAGAAATTTTAAACGAAATCATTCAAAAAAATCAATCATAAAACACATGAAAAAAACAATTTTAACTGTTTTTAGCATTACTATTTATGCTTTTGGATTTTCTCAGGAAATACCAGAAACATTAAATCTACAGGAAGCCATAGATTTTGCTTTAGAAAACAATCGAACTGCTAAAAATGCGCAACGAAATATTGAAGCAGCCGAAAACCAAAAATGGGAAACTATTGCTTCTGGACTGCCACAAATAAGTGCTTCAATAGATTATAATCATTGGTTAAAACAACAAGTATCATTAATTCCAGCTGAATTTTTTGGAGGAAATCCAGGAGACTTTGCCGAGGTAGCTTTTGGAACCAAAAAAACAATGAATGCCACAGCAACTCTAAATCAAAAGATCTTCGATGGCTCTTATCTTGTTGGACTACAATCGGCAAAGGTATTTCTTGAAATCTCAATAAATGCCAAAGAAAAAACAGACTTAGAAGTTAGAAAAGCTGTAATTAATGCCTACGGGAATGTTCTTCTATCGGAAGAAAGCGTAAAAATATTGGAAAGAAATATTGCAGTACTAGAAAAGAATCTAGATGAAACCACAAAAATTTACGAAAACGGCCTTGGCGAAGAAGAAAGTGTCGAACAATTACAAATAACACTTTCAAGCATTAAAAGTAATATGGCTAATACCGAGCGTTTAAAAACCTTAGCTTATAAAATGCTAAATATTACATTAGGTGTTGATTTAGATTCAAATATTAAACTTACAGACGACCTAAATAGTTTGACAACAGAAAATATGGTTGTTAGTTTATTGGATGCCGACGAAAATATTGAACAAACCATTGATTATAAAATTGCCGAGAACGATAAGGTATCTAAAGAGTTGTTATTAAAATTAGAAAAAAGCAAAGCACTTCCAACGCTCAATGCTTTCATTAATGGAGGTTATGTTGGTAATAACAATCAATTTAAGTTTTTGCAAAGCTCTCAAAAATGGTTTGGAACATCGTTACTAGGTATAAGTATGGACATTCCAATTTTTAGCTCTGGAATGCGCTCTGCAGCTACTCAGAGAGCAAAAATAAATCTAGAAAAAGCTAAAGATGATTTAACCGAAACCCAACAACAATTAAAATTTCAAATTGAAGCTGCTAAAAGCGAATACAAATTTGCCATTGAAGATTACCAAAACAAAAAAGACAATTTAAGTTTAGCCGAACGTATTGAGAGAAAAAATCAAGTAAAGTTCTTTGAAGGAATAAGCTCAAGTTTTGATTTACGTCAAGCGCAAACTCAATTATACACAGCTCAACAAGAATTATTACAAGCTATGCTAGATGTAATCAACAAAAAAGCAGCCCTAGAAACTGTACTTAATGAAATACCAAAAAACTAATCAATCAAAACAACACTATAAAATGAAATATATATTCACATTACTAATTACAATGGCTATTCTAGCTTCTTGTGGAGGTGACAAGAAAAAAAACTCTGTTGAGGCAGTTATTGAAGAGGGCGACCTTATCAACATGAAATTGAAAAGAGATGAAGTTTTAAAATCTTATGATAGCATTGGAAAAATTTTAGGCTCTCTAGAGGTTGCCATTTCAGAAAAAGACACACTTAAACGTTTGCCATTAGTAACCTCTTTTACTGTAAAAGACACCTTGTTTAACCATTTTATAGATATTCAAGGAGACGTTGACACTAAAGAAAATTTAATTATTTATCCAGAATTTGCTGGTACTTTAACCAATGTCTATGTTAAAGAAGGACAACGTGTTTCCAAAGGACAGCTTCTAGCACGTATTGATGATGGTGGTTTATCAAGTCAGTTAGCACAAATGCAAACCCAATACGAATTGGCTAAAACCACTTTCGAAAGACAAAAACGCCTTTGGGAGCAAAAAATAGGTAGCGAAATCCAGTATCTACAGGCCAAAGCAAATATGGAAGGTCTTGAAAATTCTGTAAAGCAAATGCAAGCACAAGTTGGTAAAACAGCTGTAAGGGCTCCTTTTTCAGGAACAATTGATGAAATCATCACAGACCAAGGTCAAGTGGTCGCTCCAGGTGGAAGTCAATTAATGCGTATAGTAAGTTTAAAGAATATGTATGTTAAAGCATCTATTCCTGAAAACTATTTAGGTACAATTAATAAAGGAACAGTTGTAAATGTGGAGTTTCCATCAATAGGAAAAGCCATTGAAGGTAAAATAAGACAGGTTGGTAACTTTATCAATCCAAATAACCGAACCTTTGAAGTTGAAATAGCCATTCCAAACAAGGATCTAAAAATCAAACCAAACTTGGTGGCTAATTTAGAAATCAACGACTATACAAACAAGAATGCTATAATTATTCCGAATAATGTGATTCAAGAAAATGCTAAAGGCGACAAATTTATTTATATCATTAACAATATTGATAATAATGAAGCCAAAGTAATTAAAACAAAAATAAATACTGGAAAGTCTTATGAGGGCTTTATTGAAGTTTTAAGCGGGCTTAAAGCTGGACAAACTATTGTGAAAGATGGAGCTATAAGTATGAGAGATGGTCTAAACGTTAAAATACAATAAGCTTAACTAACCAATATTATGGAAAATAAAAAAGTTAAATATTTCGGACTTTCTTCTTGGTCAATCGATAACAGGAAGACTGTTTTTGTCATCATAGCAATTATTTTGATTGGTGGTTTAATGAGTTATTCTGGTTTACCACGAGAATCATTTCCTGAGATTATAGAATCAAAAATTTACGTGAGTTCAGTAAATCCTGGAAACTCAGCAGAAGATATTGAAAAGCTCATTACAAAACCGCTTGAAGAAGCTTTTGATGGTATTACAGGCGTTACAAAAATCACCTCAACTTCATTACAAGATTTTTCAACTATTCAGGTTGAGTTTCAAGAAGACATAACACCTGATGAAGCAAAAGTTAAAATAAAAGACAAAATCGATAATGTTAAGGCACAACAGGATTGGCCAACAATAGATGGAGGTGTGAAGGTTGAACCAAATGCATTCGATTTGAATATGTCAGAAATGATGCCAATTGCCAACATAAATTTAACTGGTGATTTTACATCTGAACAATTGAAAAAGTTTGCTGAATTATTACAAGATGAAATTGAAGAACTTCAGGAAATAAAAGAAGCACAAATTTTAGGCGCCGAAGATAAAGAGGTTGAAGTTGCAGTAGATATTTTTAAAATGAATGCTTCCAATCTTAGTTTTGGAGATATCATTGGTGCCATTCAAAGCGAAAATGTAACTATCTCTGGTGGTAATGTGCTGCAAAATGGTATGCAACGAAACATTCGTGTACTAGGTGAGATAGAAGATCCTCAGGAGTTGCAAAACATAGTCGTAAAAAATGATGGAGGACGTATCCTACTGCGTGACGTTGCCAAGATAAATTTTAGAGAAAAAGATAGAACTACCTTTGCGAGGGAATATGCAAAGCCTGTTGTTATGCTAAGCATCATGAAAAAAAGTGGTGAAAACATGATTGCAGCAATCGATAAAATCAAAGTCATCCTAGATGAATCTGTAGGAAATTATGTGCCAGATAACTTAAATATTTCCATTACAAACGACCAATCAACTAGAACAGAAGCTCAGGTATCAGAGCTAGAAAATAGTATCATCTTTGGTGTGCTTTTAGTAGTAGGTGTTTTAATGTTCTTTTTAGGGTTTAGAAATGCCATTTTTGTTGGGATTGCTATTCCTTTATCCATAATGATGTCTTTCTTGGTGCTACCTATTTTTGGCGATTTTATGGGAATGAACATTACCCTAAACACCATGGTGCTTTTCGCAACAGTAATGGGATTAGGTATGTTAGTAGATAATGGAATTGTGGTTGTAGAAAACGTGTATCGCTTAATGGATGAAGGTGTTCCACGTTTAGAAGCCGCAAAACAAGGTGTTGGCGAAATTGCATGGCCAATTATTGCATCTACCGCAACAACATTGGCGGCATTTTTACCATTAGGATTTTGGCCAGGGATTATGGGTAAATTTATGATTTATTTTCCATTAACATTAGCGACTGTTTTAGGATCCTCGTTATTTGTTGCTCTTATTATCAATTCTATGTTAACGTCTGTTTTTATGAAAACGGAAGAAGAGCATATTAAAAGAAAATCATTAATACGTATCAGTCTATCTTTATTGGTTTTTGGAATACTATTAGTTATTTCAGGTGTTTTTGAAACTCATATTATATTTCAAATTCTTGGGCCAATTGCCGCATTAGTTGGGATTGTAATGAGTTTTTGGGGGTGGTTAAAAAGAGACAAAACAGAATTATTAAAAAATGGACTGGCTTTATTGAGTGTTGGAATCCTTTTTTCAATCCTTGGTTTTATTGGAGGTCCAAAAGCATTATTTGGTTTTGGTAATTTGTTTATTGTTTTAGCTGGTTTACTTTGGTTACATAAATATTTCTTGTTACCGCTATCAGAAAAATTTCAATATAAATGGCTTCCTAAATTAGAGAATAGCTACAAAAAGTTTTTAGACTACGCACTTCGTGGAAGTAATGCATATAAATTTTTCTTTGGAACATTTTCTTTACTCATTTTATCTTTCATTGTATTTGGGCTAAAACAACCTAACGTATTATTTTTCCCAGAGAATGAAGCAAATCAAGCTATTGTTTATATTGAGTATCCTGAAGGAACTGACATTGCAAAAACAAATGCTATAACCGAGGATATTGAAGCCAAAGTAATTGAAACCTTAGAACATTTCTCTTATCAAAAAAATGGAGAGCCTTATAACTATATGGCCGAATCTATTATCTCACAAGTTGGTGAAGGTGCAGGAAATCCACAAACTGATGGAGGTGCTCAAAACGAAATGCCTCATAAAGGAAAAGTAACCGTTTTATTTAGAGAGTTTAAGTATCGTGTGGATGAAAATGGTAATGCTATTAGTAGTAACGACGTACTTACTGCTATGAGAAATGCCGTTCAGGGATATCCTGGAGTATCTGTAATTGTAGATAAAAATGAAGATGGTCCACCAGCTGGTTATGCAATTAATATGGAGGTAAAAGGAGATGATTATAATGAGTTATTAGCAGAAGCTGAAAACATTCAACGCTATATTAACGAAAACAATATTCCTGGAATTGAAGAATTAAAGCTGGACGTGAACCAAAACAAGCCAGAAATGGAAGTGTTTGTTGATAGAAAAAAAGCCGGAGAACTTGGCGTAAGTACAGCTATGGTTGGGCAAACATTGAGGCAAGCTATTTATGGTTTTGATGCTTCAACTTACAAAGAAGGAGAAGATGATTACGATATTTATGTAAGATTCAATAATGAAAACAGATATAACGAAAGTGCGTTATTTAATCAATCGGTCACTTTTAGAGACAACAATGGAAAACTTAAGAAAATTCCTATTTCATCTGTTGTTAATAAGCGAAATATAGCCACGTTTAGCTCTATCAAGCGAAAAGATTTAAAACGAGTCATAACAGTATATTCAAATGCACTTGAAGGCTACAACGCTACAGAAATTGTTGGAAAGATAGAGGCGTTAATGGCTAACTATAAATTACCTCAAGGTGTGTCCTATCAATTTACCGGTGAGCAAGAAGAGCAAGCAAAAAACATGGCCTTTTTAAGTAAAGCCTTAGGTATTGCTTTAGCTCTTATACTGTTGGTCATTGTTGCTCAGTTTAATTCAATTAGTAAACCTATTATCATTTTTGGCGCCATAATTTTGAGTTTTATTGGCGTACTTTTTGGGATGGTGATTTTTGGGAATGATTTTGTTGTTATTATGACAATGATGGGAATTATTGCACTTGCTGGAATTGTGGTAAATAATGCTATTGTGCTTATTGATTATACCCAATTATTAATAGACAGAAAGAAAATAGAGTTAGGTCAAGATGAAGAAAGTCTACTAACCAGAGAGCAATACAGGGATGCTATTGTCGAAGGAGGTCGTGCACGTTTACGTCCAGTTATGTTAACAGCAATTACAACAATTCTTGGATTATTCCCATTAGCGGTTGGTTTAAACATTGATTTTTTCTCTCTATTTACAGAGTTTGATCCAAAAATTTACATAGGTGGAGATAATACTATTTTCTGGAAACCAATGTCGTTAACAATTATTTATGGATTAACATTTGCTACGTTTTTAACATTGGTTATTGTTCCAGTAATGTTTTATTTACTAAACAGAGCAAAGATTAGGTTTGCATCTTCTAATTAATGTTAGTTTAAAGCTACCTGTGGGTTATAATTAAAAAATGAAAACCCTTAATAATTACTAAAGGGTTATTATAGAATTAAGTCAAACCGCTAAAATCATCTTAGCGGTTTTTTTGTGCTTTACAAAAATGATTTCATTAGTTTGAATATAGGACAATGTTCTTTTTTTTAATGTAATCTATTTATTCTTCATTAATTTTTTTTAAAGTAGGATAAGTAATTCCTAACTGTTCCAGATAGGTTTTATACTTTGCCTCATCATAGTAAAACTTTTCCAGCTGACTTCTAAATTGATTTTGCTTATCCTCATTCAGATAAATAGGTGGTACATCATCGGCTGAAATCATTGGTTGGTATTTAGTTTTTTTGCTTTGCTCATTATTAAAATAGTCCCAGGCTTGTTTTACTAAATCTGGCTTCGTTAAAAAGTCAATAATTGTCATTGCCTCTACTTTAGCTCCTGCAGTTACACCTTTATGAGCTATTGGTGTAGCCATAGCTATGGCATTGCTCCAATGGTGACCTTGTAACCCAGGAATATTAGATGGAAATCTTAAAGTAACCGTAGGGACTTTCCAAGATACGTCACCAATATCATCCGATCCTCCACTAACAGGTGTTTTAATTGGAAGCCCTAATTTACTCAGTTCTTTACTTAATCCTTCTTTTCTATTAGAATTAACTTCAGTTTGCACAGCTATTGCAAGTGTCTGGTCTTTTTCGGACCATTCTGGTAAACCTACAGTTTTTATATTTTCATACATGGTTTCGGCAATGGTTTTATTAAAATGTCTAGGCCATGCTGTACCCAAAATTTTTGAACTCATTGTGGTTTTCGTCATAAGTGCAGCGCCTTTTGCTATATCGTTGGCTTCATTGTACATTTCCATAATGCCTTCATACGTTACATCTCTAAAATAATACCAAATTGACGCTTTTGATGGTACAACATTTGGTTGATCGCCAGCATCTGTAAATATGGAGTGCGATCTTTTTAATGGATGCAAATGTTCGCGTTTATAGTTCCAGCCAACATTCATAAGTTCTGCAGCGTCTAAAGCACTTCTTCCACGCCATGGCGATCCAGCAGAATGTGCAGCTTCTCCTTCAAAAGTATACTCAACCGAAATTAATCCTGTACCTCTCGCCGCACCATAGGATACTGATAAATTACTACTCACATGTGTAAAAATGCACATGTCAATATTGTCAAAAAGACCATCTCGCGTGTACCAAGCCTTTGCAGCCACAAGTTCTTCGGCAATTCCTGGCCAAAGTATGAGTGTCCCTCCAATATTTTCGCGTTCCATAATTTGTTTCACTGCTAGTGCTGCTGTGATATTTAATGGAATCCCTGAATTATGACCTTCGCCATGTCCTGGTGCACCTTCAATTATTGGTTTATGGTATGCCACTCCAGGATATTGAGAGGCTTTTGGAATACAATCGACATCGCTTCCAAGTGCTATTACAGGTCCTTCGCCATTGCTCCAAGTGGCAAACCATGCAGTTGGAATTCCAGAAACTGCCTTTTCAATTTCAAAACCATTATCTTTAAGTATGCTTGTTAAATATTTAGACGATTCGATTTCCTGAAAGCCTAATTCAGAAAAGCTAAAAACTTTATCAACCATAATTTGAGATTGCTTATGGTTAGATTCTACAATTTGAGCTACTTCAGTTTTAAGTGCTTCAATTTTTTTCTTAGATAATTTTTTTTGAGAAATTGCAGTAGGAGAAAACCCTAAACATATAATACTCAAAATAAGTACTGTGATTTTTTTGTGGTTGGTTGACATTGTTTGGTTGTTTAAATTATTAGTATGATTTATAAAGATAAGAAGAATAACCAAACAATGTTAAAAACAAAAAAGTCCAACATTTCTGTTGGACTTTTCAATATTTTCTCTGGCGTAAATAACATTAACCTATAAGTTTTCTATATACCACCACATCTTTCTTTATCAGATTCAATTATCTCATTATACTCTTCATTAGATATGAACTGTGGACTATAACTAATTGAATTTAAATCTAGTTCTAAAACAAAACTCCTTAAATGATTTCTTGAGCCACACTTTAAACCACTATAAACATTTAAAATATCTAGGCTTTGTGTGTTTAATTCAAATTCATCAATATCTTTTATATCTAAATCTTCAATAGTAGCGCCAACTTTTAACGCCTCAATTATTGATATATCTACTTGTGCTGTTAGTTGATTATAGAGTTGTTGTAAATCTTGATTTGAAAATACTCCTAATGCCTCTATTATTGGATCTTCTAAATTGTATTTGTTCAACAAATATAAAACACTATTCATGTGTTGCTGTTCACTTTGTGATATATTATAAAATATTTGCTCATGGTATTTCTCAAAAGCATATAAATATACATCTCTTGCTAATTTTTCTTCTTCTCTCAAAAAGATAAGATCTTGTTTTTCAAGATTAGATAATTCTAAAGTTATTTCGTTAATTTCATCATTTTTAGAACAGCTTGTTACTGTTACACTCAATATTGATAAAAAGGCTATTATAATTGTTTTCATGATTAAAAATTTAAATTAAACTATACATGTTAGACTTTATAAACTAGTATTATGTTTAATAAAAATTTTGTAACAAAAGTTACTTAATTAACAGGCCAATAAAAAAATTAGATAAGATTTAGGATAAAAAAAGTCCAACATTTCTGTTAGACTTTTAGTTTTATCCTAAACAAAATTTAAGCGGTTTTCTTTTCAATTGACATTTTAATTAAAATAGCCATGAGAACCCAGATTATCCAAGTTTCACCATGAGTCATTTCATAATCAGCACCCGCTAAACGAGCTACGGTAAGAATAATGTAAATAATAATTGGTGACAGAATAAGAGACACTAAAAGATTGATGATGGTTTTTTTGATATCCATTGTGTTAAAAATTAGTTAGTTAATTAGCAAAAGGTAATAAATTATTTTTAAATGATAAATATGAAGCTCCGCATTATAGTTTAACCTAAATTTAAATACACTAAGAATAATGCCACATAAATAAAAATATAAAAACGATAAAAGTTTCGCTGTTTTAAATAATCTATATTATTTGGATAAAGATTCCCAAGTAAACCGTTTACTTCCTTAATAAATAAGGGTTTAATATTGATGACCCAACTATCTGTTTGATAAACTATTTTCCGAAACTTACTTCGGTAGTAGGTTAAAGGGAGTCCCCAAAACACAAAAAGTATTAACCAAATATTTTCTTTGAAATAGTTAAGCATCATTTATTTTTTTGGAAACCATGGAAAAAAAGAATTTGTTTTTTTTATGTACTCTTGATATTCTGGCCTACGATCTGATATGGACTCTTCCAAAAGAGCAACTCCGGAAACCTTTATAATCAAAAAGGTCATAATAACAGAACCTAATATTGGCCAATATTTTCCTGCGGAAATACAAAATATAGCATAAGACCACCATACCATGGTATCTCCAAAATAATTAGGGTGCCGTGTATATTTCCAAAATCCTGTGTTTAAAACCTTTACTTTGTTTTTAGGATTCTTTTTGAATTTAGCCAATTGATAATCTCCGCCAGATTCAAAGATAAAACCTATTAACCATATGGTCATGGCTAAATAATCTAAGCTGGTTAATTGATCGTTTTCTGTGAAATAATGAATCCCTAACAGTGACAAAGAAACTATTATAATCAAGACTCCTTGCAGTAAAAACACCTGAAAAAAACTAAACCACCAATAACGATGTGCACCATACCGTTTCCTAAATTCCTGATATCGAAAATCTTCCCCTTTACCAGCATTACGAAGTCCTAAATAAATAGACAGTCGTAATCCCCAAATGCTAACTAAAAATAACACTATAATGGATCTTATATAATTAGCCTCGGATAAATAGAAGTATATTCCATTTACAATTACGAACCCCATACCCCAAAAAATATCAATTATGCTAACATTTTTAATAAAAACACTAATAACCCATAGGGCAGTAATACATAGGAGAATAATAAGAGCCCCGATAATTAAAAATGAAAACATTCTGTTGCTTATTTAGTTAAAAGAAAGATAAAAAATTTATACAAAGAACGATTATTAGAGTTTATGCATTAAACTTATCCGACCAAATATATTTATTCCCATTAAAAAAACCCTACTATTTCTAGTAAGGTTTTCTCTATTTTGCTCCCCCTCTTGGACTCGAACCAATTCAATGAGGAATTAATCAGGTTTGCATTACTGAATGATACATTTAATCTATAGCTCCAGATAACCAATGCAAAAGGTTTAGAACAAATTGAAGGTTTTGATTATTGTTTTGAAAATTAATCCCTACCGGATTTTTATCCTTTCCAACTAGCTGAGCTGAAAACAAACTAGCTTCACCTATTAATGCCACTCTTCCTTTTCCTCTCTTCATAACTGCAGCCTGAAAAAGTACGTCAGACGGTATAACAGGTGTATTGCTATCCATTTTCCATGCCTCCTGAGTTTGGTAGGACACCTCATCTTTGTTGTTAAAAGAAAATAATCCAGTTATAGTACTGTCTGTCAATTTAAATCCACTACCATAATAGGTCGCTATCCAATTCACTTTTTCATTCTTATTTCGTCCATTTACTAATGGATGTTTAGCTAATGTTCCGTCTCTTTTTGAAAAAGTCGACATCCCCCAATTAACAGAATCTAGAACAAATCCATTAAACCATTCTACTCCTAAATTAGAAGATAATTTTTTTATAGCTCCCGGAAATGGCATATGGTCCGCTACTAGTAATAAACTTCCTCCATCTTTTATCCACTGTAATAGTTCACGAATTTCTAAATCATTAAATGCTTCAGGTGTTGGCAATTTCCAATTATCTACATTTGATTTATGTAAAGCGCTAATAATGACAAGAATATCTGCCTTATTAATTGATGATTTACTTATTGGTTCTTTGAGTTTCTTGACCTGATATCCATCTTCTTTTAAAACCTTAATAAGAGGAAACATTCTATTGTCAATAGACATATCATTATTGTGATATTCGTCAATGAAAATAATTGGTCCTTTATTTAAAGAGTAAACCGGATTAGTAACATTATAAATAAATGAGGAATCTATAACTTGCTGAGCATTTAATTGAGTGCTAGAAATAAAAAAAATAATTACGAGAAGACAGGTAATTCTAAACATATTGCATTGGTAACTCTTTTAAAGATACTGAAATTCTAAAAGATAGATTTAAGGCATAAAAAAACCTACTATTTCTAGTAAGGTTTTCTATATTTTGCTCCCCCTAATATTGTTTTGTCGAACCATTTTAACGAAGAACTTATGAAAGCTTTTGAGGTAATTGAATTAAGCATTAAGTAATTTCTAATCTGAAGACTATTGTCTTTATTATTAATTACTTAATCTTACACCAATTTGAAATGTTTCAAGGGTATTTCCTTTATCGAATCCTATTTGAGTCCATGTACCTCCTTCTTTTTTATCTAAATTTAAAGATGCATAACTAGCTACAATTGTATATCGTTCTCCAATCATAAATCCTATTACAGGTCTGTAATAAAATCCACTACTCCCACCACCAGCAGAAACTCCACCGTAACCTAAGTCTGCTCCTATAAAAAAATCAGATAAATCATATCTGTTCGCAGCACTTATTGTATATCCAAAAGAATCATCCAAAATAGCACCTCCAGATTCTTCCTTTGAGAAAATCCATGAAAGTCCAACTAATGGTCCTAGCGAATATCGAGGTGTAACTTCCCATAAATAGGCGACTTTTGTATTAACTTCCAATCCTAATTCATCTTTTAAATCCCCCGTTGTAAAACCTAAATTAAGCTCACTGTCTATGCCTTGCGCTGATGCATAAATGGTGATAAAACCCAACAAAATAATGAATACTGTTTTTTTCATGTTAATTAGTTTAAGCTTACTTATATAATTTCATTTGTATGAGTAAATATTAGTATAAGGTAGGTTGTAAAATCTCATACCAAATATATGAAACTAGATTAAAACATGAGAATGGCAAATAAATAGTTAGAAGACGAGAGGTAATAATATGTAAGTTAAGGAATAATAATTAAAATCAATTTTAAGCATTAAAAAACCACTCAAGAATTTGAGTGGTTTTTTATAGGTTGCTCCCCTTCTTGGACTCGAACCAAGGACCCTCTGATTAACAGTCAGATGCTCTAACCAACTGAGCTAAAGAGGAGTGTTTTTTCCGCTTTTGCGAGCGCAAATATATATTATTTTTTATATACTACAAATATAATATTCAAAAAACTTTAATTAGTAAAAGCCTTGAAAATATCATTCCCATTGGCAAAAAGCACCAAAGCTATTAATATAAAGAATCCTATCATTTGGGCATACTCCATAAACTTATCGCTAGGCTTTCTTCCTGACACCATTTCGTATAGCAAAAACATAACGTGACCTCCATCTAGTGCAGGAATTGGAAGTAAGTTTAGCACGCCCAACATGATTGATAAAAAGGCTGTAATATTCCAAAAAGACTCCCAGCTCCAATTATCTGGAAATATATCAAAAATAGCTTTAAAACCTCCTACACCTTTATATGCTCCTGTACTTGGAGTGAAAATTAGTTTTAACTGCATCCAATATGAACTAATTTGATCTTTAAATCTAGTTAACCCAACTCCTATGCTTTCTCCAAAATTATACTCTTTTCTAATAAAATCGTAATAGCCTAACTTTTCAATGTCACTATATGTTCCTCCAGAAATAATTCCTAATCTTCCATTTTCATCAACATTTAAAGTTCGGGTAATTGTATTTCCATCTCTTAAAAGTTCAGCTTCTACTGTCTTACCATTTAAATCGGTTAACCTATCTTCCAACTGGTCAAAATACTTAAGTTCTTTTCCATTCAATGACACAAATGTATCGCCTTTCTGTAGGTCTTTATCATTATTTGCTAAAGTATCTACAATCTTACTAATAATAAACGGAGTTCTTAACTCGAAAAATCCTCTTTCATTGCTTGAACTTAATCTTCCCAAAAAGTCTTCAGGTAAAGCTATCTTCTTTTCAACACCATTGCGTTCAACAGTAATTACTTGAGCTTCTAAAAAATATTTTCTTAAATCTGAATAATTTACAATCTCATTGTCATTAATTGCTTTAACATTATCGCCTGTTTGTAATCCAAAATCTCTAAGCAACGTATTTTCAACTAAATAACCATCTTTAATACTATTTGCTGCAATATCAGATTCCCCATAGCCATAAGCCATAAAAATATAAACAATTGCTGCCAAAATAAAGTTAACTGTTACACCACCAAGCATAATAATTAAACGTTGCCAACTTGGTTTAGAACGAAACTCCCAAGGCTTGGGTTCTTCGGCCATTTGCTCTTTGTCCATGCTCTCATCAATCATTCCAGATATTTTCACATATCCTCCTAGAGGCAACCATCCAATTCCGTAAACTGTTTCGCCTATTTTCTTTTTAAATAGTGAATACTTTATATCGAAAAACAAGTAGAATTTTTCTACTCTGGTTTTAAATAATTTTGCTGGTATAAAATGTCCTAATTCGTGTAAAACGATTAGTAATGAAAGGCTCAATAAAAATTGAGATATTTTAATAACAAACTCCATTTAGTCTTCGTCAAAATTTATAAACGCACAAAAGTAAAACTTTAAAGCTACATTATAAAACATAATAGACTATCATTAACGTTTCTTTATCTTTTTGGGTATAAATTAATAGCATTTTTTAGGGTTTGTCCGTATTTTTGCACTCAATCTCAAATTGATAATCAAAAAGAAGCTCAAAATGTTAGATTTTTTTAAAAAGTTTAAATTCTTTGGAATAAGTCTTCTTATTCTTTCTATAATTATTATTTCCATATTCTATTCGATATTGAAACCAAAGAAAGTACTTCCAATATATCAACCTGCACAGGTAAGCTCAGAATTGGTTGATACTACCATTCAATATCAAAAAAAATATCATAAAATAGGTGATTTTAGTCTAACCAATCAAAACGGAAAGATCATCACACAAGATGATTATAAAAACAAGATTTATGTGGCAGACTTCTTTTTTACTACGTGCCAAACTATATGTCCAATCATGACAAAAAATATGCACGAATTACAAAAACAGTTTATTACAGATGATGAAGTTATGATTCTATCACATACTGTAACTCCTGATATTGATACAGTAGCCCAACTAAAACGTTATGCCAAAGTAAAAGGTGTAAACGCATCTAAATGGAACTTGGTTACCGGCGATAAAAAACAGATTTATGAGCTTGCTCGAAAATCGTATCTAGCAGTAAAAGATGATGGCGATGGTGGCCCTTTTGATATGATACATACCGAAAATTTTATGCTAATTGATAAAGAACGTCAAATAAGAGGGTTTTACGATGGTACAGACATGAAAGAAGTTGAACGTTTAATTGATGATATAAAAATCTTAAAAGCTTCCTATAAAGAATAATCTTTTTATTACTTTTGCTTCTTTAAAATGAATCTAAATAAGGATGTCCTTAACTATTGCCGACTTAAAAAAAGGTGAAAAAGCTATTATCGTTGATAGCTCTTCTGAAGATATCCCACTAAAACTTCTAGAAATGGGTTGTTTACCAGGAAATATTGTAGAACTTCTACAAGTTGCACCATTTCATGATCCTATTTATCTCAATATAAATGATAGTTATTTAGCCATTAGAAAAGAAACAGCAGCATTAATTTTAATAGATATTATTAATGAGTAAACAAATAAATGTTGCATTAATAGGAAATCCAAATACAGGAAAAACATCTGTTTTTAATGCGCTTACTGGATTAAATCAAAAAGTTGGAAATTACCCTGGTATTACAGTCGATAAAAAAGAAGGTATTTGTAAACTATCTCGCGGCGTAAAAGCACATATTTTAGATCTTCCTGGAACTTACAGCTTGAATGCATCTTCATTAGATGAAAATGTTGTTATTGAATTACTGTTAAATAAAAATGACAAAAATTATCCTGATGTTGCAGTTATTGTAAGCGATGTTGAGAATTTAAAACGCAATCTTCTTCTTTTTACACAAATAAAAGATTTAAAAATCCCTACAATTCTAGCTATTAATATGGCTGATAGAATGTCTAGAAAAGGGATTTCATTAGATATTGAATTATTAGAGAAAGAACTTAAAACAAAAATCACATTAGTCAGTACTCGAAAAAATGAGGGTATTACAGACTTAAAAGCTTTAATTGAAAACTATAAAACTTTATCAACCGAGCCTTGTCTAGACACTTCGACTATTGATACAGAATATTTTAATAGCCTTAAACAAGCGTTCCCAAATCAAGATTTATATAAACTTTGGGTGGTTATTAGTCAAGATGCAAATTTTGGAAAAATTGATAGAAATGAACTGGATTTTTCGAAATTTAAAACCAAATCCAAAAGCGAACTAAAACGTTTACAGCAAAAAGAGACTATAAAGCGCTATCAATTTATTAATGGTGTTTTAAAAGAAGGACAAACAATTGATGTCACTAAAGCTAAAGGATTAAGAGCTCAATTCGATAGAGTTCTCACACATAAAGTTTGGGGTTATGTTATCTTCTTTGTGATTCTATTAACCATTTTTCAAGCTATTTACGATTGGGCGACTGTACCAATGGATTTTATAGATAGCTCCTTTGCATCTTTAGCAGACTGGATAAAAGTGACCTTTTCTGGAGGTGGAAAATTAACCAATTTAATCGCTGAAGGTGTTGTAGCTGGAATTGGTGGCATTGTCATTTTTATTCCACAAATAGCCTTTTTGTTCCTGTTTATTGCCGTATTGGAAGAAAGTGGATACATGAGTCGTGTAGTGTTTTTAATGGACAGGATTATGCGTCGTTTTGGTCTAAGTGGTAAAAGTATAGTGCCATTAATTTCTGGTACTGCTTGTGCGATTCCAGCTATCATGGCAACCAGAAACATTGAGAACTGGAAAGAACGATTAATCACTATTCTAGTAACCCCTTTTACAACGTGTTCAGCACGACTACCTGTATATTTAATTATTATAGCTTTGGTTATACCTGAAGGGCGATTTCTTGGGCTAAGTTACCAAGCATTAACACTAATGTTACTCTATTTAATAGGCTTTGGAATGGCAGTTTTTTCGGCATATATTTTAGATAAAATTCTAAAAACCAATCGAAAAACATTTTTCGTCATTGAGATGCCAAGTTATAAAGTCCCTCTGCTTAAAAATGTAATATTAACAGTTATAGAAAAAACAAAAACATTTGTGTTTGAAGCTGGTAGAATAATTTTAGCTATCTCTATTGTGCTTTGGATTTTAGCATCGTATGGCCCTGGGAAAGAATTTAATAATGCCGAAACTATTGTTGAACAAACTTACCCAGAATTGCAAGGTGAACAACTGGAAAACAAAGTTGCTTCTTATAAATTAGAGCATTCATTTATTGGTATTGTTGGTAAAACCATTGAGCCAGCAATTCGCCCGTTGGGCTATGATTGGAAAATTGGGATTGGGCTTGTAACATCGTTTGCTGCTCGTGAAGTTTTTGTAGGAACATTGGCAACTATTTATAGCGTTGGAAGCGCTTTAGATGATGACGATAAAACCATAAAAAATAGAATGGCCAACGAGGTTCATGATAATGGTAAAAAAGTATTCACATTGGCTTCTGGTATTTCCCTCTTACTTTTTTATGCCTTCGCAATGCAGTGTATGAGTACTTTGGCAATTGTAAAGCGCGAAACTAATAGTTGGAAGTGGCCAATGATTCAATTGTTTGGAATGTCATTAATAGCTTATATTGTCGCACTTATAGCTTTTCAAATTTTAAAGTAATGAGTGAGGTCTTTCAAAATATCATTATTACAGTAATTGGATTGATTGCTATTGCATTTTTGATAAGAAAATATGTTTGGTCACCTAAAAAAAAGAGTTCCAAATCATGTGGCAGCGATGGTTGTGGTTGCTAAAGAATTAACTTATTTATATTTTCTAAACCAAGCTAAAGTATGAGCTACCTTACTAATAAGATTACTTGGTTTACTTGCAATACCATGAGAAGCTCCAGGAATCTCAACCAAAACAGTTTCAATTTTTCGCAGTTTAAGTGCGTGGTAAAGTTGTTTCGCTTCACTTGGAGGTGTGCGTAAATCGTCCATACCAACCATCACCATTGTTGGCGTTTCTATATTACCAACTAATGAGATAGGTGAGAATTTCCAATAAGTTTCAAAATTTTCCCAAGGTTGTCCAGGATAACGTGAATTGGCATAACCATAATAATTATCGGCTACCAAAGTTTTACTTATCCAATTCATTACTGGTTTTGCAACAACAGCAGCTTTAAATCTATTGTTTTTTCCAATCATCCAAGCAGTCATAATACCTCCTGCACTACCTCCAGTAACATATAGTTTATTATTGTCAACAACACCTTTTTCAACTAAATAATCCACTCCATCCATAACATCGTTATAGTCGTCACCTGGATAATTGTTATATAATAAGTTGCCAAATTCTTCTCCATAACTTGTACTTCCTCTCGGGTTGGGGTAAAACACAACATAACCTTCTGCAGCATATAATTGAATTTCAGCTGTAAAACGATCACCATAATTTAAAATAGGTCCACCATGATTTTCAACCAACAATGAATATTTTTTTGAAGAATCGTAAAATGGCGGCTTCATAATCCACCCTTGCACATCTCTTCCGTCAACCGACGATTTATACCAAACTTCTTCAACCTTACCTAATTCTCTTTGGTCTAAAACATCAGCATTTAAATCTGTAATTAGTTTAGGAGTTTTTTGCTTTGGATTCATCACAGCTAATTCAGCAGGGTATTCTGGTCTTGATTTGGTATATACAATAACACCATTATTAGATATGCTATATGAGCCTGACGCATAAGGTCTACCTAAAGTTGTTCCGCCCATATCATCTGCCAACTTCGTTATTTTACCATTCAAAGTAATATGTGCAATTTTAGAATTTCCTTTGTCATCATAGGTGAAATACAATCCTTTCCCAGAAGTATCCCAACTAATATTTGAAATACTTCTATCTAGTTTTCCTGAAATTAGTTTTCTGCTACTTCCATCAGTATTCATAACATGCAACTGACTTAACTGATAGGTTTGTACCTTATCTTTATAGCTTATAAAAGCCACTTTACTACCATCTGGAGATACTTGCGCTGAATGATCAGGACCTTGTTGAGTTGTTAATTGTGTGATTTTCTTAGTTTCAATATTAACTTTATATACCTCACTGTTCCTAAAATCGTATTCCCAATCTTTATGTCTATTAGAAGAAAAATAAATGTCTTTCCCATTAGGAGAAAACGACAAAGCCCCTCCATGATTATAGCTCTCGCTTGTTAATTGTCTAGGTGTTCCTCCTTCTGCTGGAATAATAAACACATGATTAAATCCAGGAGTTATATAGCCTCTTCCATCTGCTTCATGTTTTAGCCTATCTGTAATTCTAGCAGGTTTTGCCCATTGCGCTCCATTTGGTTTTTTGGGCATTTTTATTAGTACAGGAGACTTATCAGCAACATTCATAGTAAATGCTAAAGACTTTCCATCTGGAGACCATGTCAATGATCCAGGAGATTTTTCTAATTGTGAAAGTTTAGCTATTTGTCCAGTAGCAACCCAATACATATATATTTCGGCGCCTTCATCTGTACCACTTACAAAAGCAATACGATCACCAGTTGGAGACCATCTAGATTGTGATTCTCCTACTTCTCTGGAGGTTAATTTTCTATGAGAATCTCCATTACTGCTAATAATCCAAAGATTACCCTTAGACCTATCGTTCATAATATCATAACCTCTTCTATTATAAACTATTTGAGATCCATCTGGTGATATTTGTGGGTCAGCTGCATACTCTAACTCAAAAACATCTAAAGGTTGAAATGATAATTTCTGCTGTTGTGAAAAAGATAATTGCGCAGTAACTACTGCAAAAATTAGAAGAACAATACGACTCATTGTGTTGGATTTTGTTTAAAGCAGAAAGTTACTAAATAATTTTTCCTGATTCAAACTTTCAACACAAAAGAGAAAGGCCAATAAGTTTACAGTAATACAATTGTGATTAATAATTGTTAACTGCTTTGCTTATGTTTAAGCTATAGCCTAAAGACACATAATTCATTTTGTGGTTTATTCCTGCGCCAAACGAAACATCTAGCTGGCTATTTTCTTTTAACAAATAGGTAAATCCTGTATTAAAATTGGCCAAGTGATTTTCAAATTCTACAATTTCTCCATAAGGTTCTATGTAAAAACTAATTTTATCAGAGATTCCAAAACCAAATGCTAAAGAATATGTAAAGTTCCCATTTCCTGAGCCAAAATAATCATACCCAATATTGTAGCCCAATCCAATGGTATCACTTAATTCATGTGAAACTGCTAATTTATTAATCACTCCAAATTTATTCAAAGACAATTCATCTTTTGCGGATGGTACAATAGCATGCGATAAAAATGCAATTTCTGTATTAAATTCTTCCTTTTTAAATAATTGAATTTTTGTTCCAATTTGTAAATCAGAAATACCATTAATGGTCATATTTGACATTTTATTTTTTACACTTGCAAACTCCGTTAGTAATCTAAGCTCTATTCCATTAGTAATTCCATAACGCCACAATACCGATGGTATTTGAAATACTCCTTCTGAAAAAAAGTCATCTTTGGCTGAACCAAACAAAATTCCTGATTCTATTTGAAGACTGCCTTTTAGTAAGGTTGAAGAACTTTCTGTTTGGTCTGGTCTATCGGTTATTATTGTTTGTGCAAAAGTACTAGTGGTCAATATTGAAAACACAAGTATTCTTACTCCTTTTTTTAGTGTCATTTATATTATATTAAAATTGAAAAATGATTAAAAAAGTCTCCAGATTTGAGCGACCAAAAACGTGACAATAAAACCTAAAATCACTGGTAAGACAGAAGCTACAACTGTCCATTTGGTACTTTTGGTTTCTTTGTAAATGGTATAAATTGTTGTACTACATGGGTTATGAAGCAAGCTAAACAGCATTAAATTAATAGCTGTTAATAATGTCCAGCCTCCTGCTTTTAAAATATCTGCTGTTGCATCCATAGAGTCGAGTTCAAACATTACACCTGCACCTTCGCCTCCAGAAATTCCAGTAGCCATAACTGTTAACATTAGAATAGTTGGAATAACGATTTCATTAGCTGGAATTGCCACGATATAGGCCAATAAAATAACCCCATTTAATCCTAACAACCATCCAAAACCATCAAACGAATCAATTAACCATACAGCAATACTTACATCGCCAATAAAAATGTTTGATATAAGCCAAATAACTGCACCTGCTGGAGCTGCAAAAACAATAGCTCTCCACAATACGATTAAAGTTCTATCAATTAATGATGTATAAAGTGTTTTCCAAAAACGAGGTGGTCTGTATGGAGGTAATTCTAAATTAAAGGTAGAAACTTCACCTTTTAAAACAGTTTTTGATAATGCCCAAGATGTTAAAAACATGAAAGCCATTCCTAAAACTGCTATTCCAATTACTGATAGCAAAGCTGCCACACTTGAAAATGACGAAGGTACTACTGCTCCAATAAAAATTGTTGCAATTAATATTTGTGTTGGCCAACGTCCATTACAAAGCGAAAAATTATTGGTAATTATTGCTATAAGTCGTTCTCTAGGACTATCAATAATTCTTGTAGCTACAACACCTGCAGCATTGCAGCCAAAACCCATACTCATAGTCAATGCTTGTTTTCCATGAGCTCCAGATTTCTTAAATAAATTATCTAAATTGAATGCCACTCGCGGTAAATAACCAAAATCTTCGAGTAGAGTGAACAAAGGAAAGAAAATTGCCATTGGTGGTAACATCACTGCAATTACCCAAGCTACTGCTAAATATACACCATCAATTAAAAATCCATCGAGCCACCAAGGCATTCCAATACTTGATGCGCCACTTTTTAATGCTGGATGAATAGTATCTAACAACAAATTAGCCAACATCGATGAAGGGTAATTGGCTCCAATAATTGTTAGCCATAAAACAACTCCCAAAATGAGAAACATAATTGGAAATCCAAACGTCTTACTTGTAACAATCTTATCGATTTTTGAATCTAATCGAAATCTTTTTTCCCCTTTTTCAGTATGGACACTATCTTTAACAATATTTGCAGCATCAGCATAAATACCTTCAGTTAAATTATCGTGGAAATCGTCACCTATTTGCCAACGTAATTCGTTTGATAATTCAATAATATGTTCAATATTCTTTTTAGTCATAACTACACTAATTCACCAGTCTTTAGGGCTTCTATTATTTGAGAATCACCTTCTAATAATCTAAAAGCAATCCATCTACTATTTGATATTCCTGGAAATTCTTTTTCTATTTCAGCACTTAACTTTTTTACAGCCTTTTCAATATTTGATGGTACATTTTTAATGCGATGAGGCTTACAAACAATAGTTCCGTTTGCAACTTCAGAAATAGTTTGAATGAGCTCAGGAATACCTTCATTATATCTTGCGCTTGTGGCTACTACTGGTATTCCCAAGTCTCTTGCCAATGTTCTTTTCTCTATCACAATATTATTGCGTTTAGCCTCATCCATTAGGTTAAGGCATAACACAGCTTTATCAGTTATTTCTAAAATTTGAAGTACTAAATTCAAATTGCGTTCTAGTCTGTTTGCATCTGCGACAATTACAGTAACATCTGGTCTTCCAAAGAGTAAAAAATCTCTTGCAACTTCTTCGTCAGTTGATGTAGATAAAAGCGAATAAGTTCCTGGTAAATCCACCAGTTTATATTTCTGCTCATTGTACTGAAAACCACCTTCTGCTCTTGTTACGGTTTTTCCTGGCCAATTTCCTGTATGTTGGCGCAATCCAGTTAATGCATTAAAAACAGTACTTTTCCCTGTATTTGGGTTTCCAGCTAAAGCGACAACAAAGTCAAAATTATCAGTCTTAATACCAAGCTTTTTCAATCCATCAGCATTAAAATGACCACAAGTTTCGCAAGCACTTTTTACAACTTTAGTATCCATGTTATAATTTTTTAATAAGAATTTTTGAAGCTTGGTCTTTCCGCAATGCAATTGATGTTCCTTTTACCAAATAAGCGTGAGGCTCACCTAAAGGATTTAATAAGTCTATTTTTATTTTTGATCCTTTTACAAATCCCAAATCCAATAAACGTCGTCGACTTTCGCCTCTACTTTCTCTCGATATTCCAATTATTTCTGCTTCTTCATCTTCTTGTAATCCAGATAATCGCGCAATATTATCCTCTATAACAACTTCCTTTTCTATTGGCAAAACTGTAAGATTTGAAGCCACTATTGGTGCCAACACAAACTCCTCACCTTCCGATTGAAATACGATACGTGTATTATTATTTTCAACCACTTTAAGCAAAGACCCAATATGAATATTCTCTGCAAGTATTTGTTTATAAATTACTTCTGGCTCATCTTCAATATGTGTGATTCTAGCAATAGAATTTATAGGCAATAATGGTAATTCCACACCTTCTATTTTAGCAATTTTTCCAGTTTTTGTTGGAATTGGATCTCCATGAGGGTCGAACTTTGGATTTCCTAGCTGAGAGGCTAATTTGTTAGTTTCGTCATGGCTTAGCTTATGTTCCATACGCTCTGCTCTATCATGCCACTCATTTTTATGAAACCCTGTTCTATCTGCTAAATAACGTTCCCAAAGTCGATGAACTCTAATAATTTTTAAAGCATATTCATGACCTTCTTCAGTAAGTTTTAGTGCATCCTTATCAAAATAGACTAAGTTATTGATAGACATTTTTTTTATGGCCTCAACGATGCTTTTATTCTTAAAATTTAAAGATTGAACCAGTGTTTTGGTGTCTACTTTATTTCCTGAATTTTCAAAATGGTAAAGCTGTTTGAGAATGTCCTCTATAATTACTTTTTCGTTGCTTTTATAGTTTTTTTGAAACAGCCAAAACCATCCTTTTGTTGGTCTGAATAGTAAATACGACATGATGGCAATTCCAAAAAATATGATAAGTGCTGTTATTGGGCTATAATTACTCATGCTAAATACTTAAATACAAGTTTTCGGCAACCTCCCTAGAAATTGTCATTGTTCTTGACTTAGTCTCAATGGTAAAGGAATCGTCAAAAGGTTCAAAATCGATTACTTTAATTGTATCACCTAAAGCCAATTCATTTTTGTTTAAATATTTTAAAAATGCCTTAGAAGAATCTTTAACACTTGATAAAACTCCCTGGCTACCTGTTTCAATATCTAAAATACTTTTGCTTTTTATTTTGGTGTAATTTCCATTTTTATCAGGTATTGGGTCACCATGAGGGTCGTGAGTTGGGTTTTCTAGAAAATCGTCTAGTTTATCAATGAGCTTTTCTGATTTAATATGCTCTAATTGTTCGGCAATATCATGAACTTCATGCCAAGAAAAATTGAGCTTATTTACTAAAAACGTTTCCCAAAGACGATGTTTTCTAATCACTGATCTTGCAGTCAAACGTCCTGTCTCTGTTAAACTTACGCCTTGATATTTTATATAGTTAGCCAACTCCTTTTCGGCTAGTTTTTTAATCATATCTGTTACCGACGATGCTTTGGCATCTATTTGCTCAGCAATAGCATTGGTACTCACTGCGTCATCTCCTTGGTTTCCCAAATGGTAGATGGCTTTTAAATAATTTTCTTCCGATAATGTAACCAAATTACAAATTTTAGATTACAAAGATAGTAATATTTATATAAGGGTAAAAATATTTTTAGACAAGGGTAAAAATATTTTTAATATATAAATGCTAATAGACTTCACAAATAACGTTCAATAATGCAGTTGGTCTAAAATAAGTGACTCAGTTGAAAGATTTTATTTTATTAGCGATTATAATGCCCTTAATTTATTTTTATGGAACTAATTGAATACTTAAACGGAAAAGGCGGAATAATGATTCTTGGCCTATTTGTAATTGCAGCTCTTGCATACAGAAAATATAAAGAAAAGCGCTATTTTAAATACATAGATAAACGAATACAAGAAAAAAAAGAGAAATCGCGCTAAATTAAAACCTTCTCTCTTTCTGCAACTGTTCATACGCTTCTTGCACTTGCCTAAATTTTTCTTCAGCACCTTTTTGATGCTCTTTGCCTAAGTGAATTAAGCGGTCTGGATGATACTTCTTAGCCATTTTTCTATAGGCTTTTTTAATCTCATCAACGGTTGCTGATTTATCAATCTCTAGAATTTTATAAGCATTTTCGGTGCTATTAAAAAACATCGCCTTAATACTCTCAAAATCTTTTGAGCTAATGCCTAAATACCCAGAAATAGTATAAATCTGTCTAATTTCATTTTCAGTAACATGCGTATCAGCCTTGGCTATTCCAAATAAAAAGTGAAGGAGTTGCAAACGTGATGGATGATCCATCATCTGTCGTATTTGATTACAAACCTGTCGTGTAGAAATACTTTGTTTACTTATGTTTTTAAAGAGTTTAAATGCATGATTTGCACGCTCTTTACCATACATGCTTGTAAATTGTTGACGTACAAAATCAAGCTCGCGTTGGTCCTGATGGTCATCAGCTTTTATAACAATGGAGGCTAATACTAATAAACTTACTTCAAAATCTCCAGGTTGTGTTTGAGGTCTTTGCCTAGGTCTAGTTCTATAAGTTGTTTGGCGTCGTCCAGTTTGTCGTTCGCCCAATAAAGGACTTCCTCCTTTTGCCATTGCATCCACAATACTTCCTAATGCCAACCCTATTATCGCGCCAATTGGGCCTCCAAACGACCAACCTATTGATGCTCCAATCCACTTTGAAAAACTCATGTAAGTAATAGATTTTAATTATGACCAAATATACTATTTGTTAGTAGATTGCATGAAGAATTTGTTACACAATTGGTATCTTTGTGCTTTAAATTAATAATTCTTAAAATTAAAAATATGTATCCAGCAGAATTAGTAAAACCAATGCGTGAGGACTTAACAAACGTAGGTTTCGAAGAATTACACACCGTTGAAGCGGTTGAAACTGCAATGGCAAAAGAAGGAACAACATTAGTAGTTGTGAATTCTGTTTGTGGTTGTGCTGCAGCTAATGCTCGACCCGGAGCTAGACAAAGTTTACAAAATGCAAAACGTCCAGACCATTTAGTGACTGTTTTTGCAGGTGTTGATAGAGAAGCAACTGATAAGGCGCGTGAATTTATGATTCCGTTTCCTCCAAGTTCTCCTTGTATGGCATTGTTTAAAGATGGAGAATTAGTTCACATGCTAGAGCGTCACCACATTGAAGGTCGTCCAGCTGAAATGATTGCTGAAAATCTTGTTGATGCTTACAATGCACATTGTTAAGAAACAGTCATTATAAATTGACAAATAAAAATTAAGCCACGATTTAGTCGTGGTTTTTTTTATGCTTTTACGCAACTTATAGAATACTAATGCATCTTAAAATAAATATATGTTATGAAAAGTTTAAAACTAACTTTTGCACTTATTTCTTTTTGTTTCTTTTTTGTGGCTACGCAATGTGATGAAGACAAGCCTCATTTAACTTATGAAGAAGAAAGGACTGAGCTAAATATTTATAAAGATAAAATTGAAAATTTAGCAGCAACGTCTGTTTGCAACGAAAATACCGAATGCTTATTTATAGGTTTTGGAAGTAAGCCTTGTGGTGGACCTTGGACCTATTTAATTTACACAAACTCAATAGATGTCGATCAATTACTGCTTTGGTTAGATGATTATAATCAATTAGAACAAGAGCTTAACGAAAAATGGGAGATTATTTCAGATTGTTCTATTGCTTCTCCTCCTATTGGGTTTGAATGTCTTGATAACACATGTAATCCAATTTTTTAAAGGTATTTTCTTTAGTTTTTCCTACTTTTGAATGCCTTTTAAGCATTAAAAAATGATTAAACTTCTAGCATATCCTTTAACGCTTATCTATGCGTTTTTCTTTTTTTTGACACTTATAGTTTTTCATCCTATACAATGGTTCGCTTTTAATGTTCTAGGTTACCAAGCACATAAACGAGTAGTAATTTGTTTACAGTTTTGGCTGATGCGCTGTTTAAATATTTTAGGCACTCGATTTTCGTTTACTAATTCTCATAAAATTGAAGCCAATAAACCTTTAATCATCGTCGCCAATCATCAAAGTATGTACGATATTTCGCCTTTAATGTGGTATATGCGAAAACATCATCCAAAATTTATAAGCAAAAAAGAATTAGGAAAAGGGATTCCGAGTGTGTCCTACAATTTACGTCATGGCGGTTCTGTTCTAATTGATAGAAAAAAGCCTATTGAATCTATAAAAGCTATTGAAAATTTTGCTAAACGTGTTAGCGAAAACAATTGGGCAGCAGTAATTTTCCCTGAAGGAACAAGAAGCAGAACAGGCAAGCCAAAACCTTTTAAAACAAAAGGATTAATTACTTTAATTAATCATATGCCAAACGCCTTAATTGTACCTATTTCTATTAATAATTCTTGGAAAACTCTACGTTATGGAAAATTCCCAATGGGATTGGGAGCGCATATTACATTTAAAGTACATCAGCCCATTGCAGTTAATTCTGAAGAGCCAATTGCCTTAGTAAAACAAATAGAACAAACCATTATAAAAGATATTCATTATGACGAATAACGAAACCATTATAGAAGCGACAAAAAACTATGTAAGAACTACTTTAAAAAATGCTGAAGGTGGTCACGATTGGTTTCACACCTTGAGGGTGTATAATAATTCTTTGCTAATTTCTAAAGGCGAAAAGGTAGATACTTTAGTAGTGGCATTAGGTGCTTTGTTGCATGATATTGCTGATAGTAAATTTCATGATGGTGATGATACTATTGCACCGAAAATGGCACGAGAGTTTTTATTTAAACATAATGTTGATAGCTTGGTGATTGAACATGTCATAAATATCGTCAATAATATTTCATTTAATAAGTCTTTAGAAAAAGGCAAGAAATTTACGTCGCCAGAACTGGAGGTGATCCAAGATGCTGATAGGTTGGATGCTATTGGTGCTATTGGTATTGCACGTTGTTTTAATTACGGAGGTTTTAAAAATAGAAAGATATTCGACCCTTCCATAAAACCAAATATGAAGATGACCAAAGAGGAATATAAGAAGTCAACGGCTCCAACCATTAATCATTTTTACGAAAAATTACTCCTGCTTTCTGATAAAATGAATACTAAAACTGGTAAGCGAATCGCAAAACAACGACATCAGTTTATGGAACAATACTTAGACCAATTTTATGCAGAATGGGATGGAACACGATAAGTTTACTTTTAAAATAGTAGAAGGCGTTCCTTCGAAAAAGCTTCTTCAAGAAATATTGATAGTTTACAAATCGATATTTGATGATTATAAATTGAATTTTTTTAAAGAACGAATTCATAAAAAAGAAGACAGTTTAATGATTCTTTGTTATCAACAAAAGCAACTCTTAGGTTTTAAAATTGGATATCGATATAATGACATTACTTTTTACAGTTGGGTTGGAGGCGTTTTACCTGAAAACAGGGGAAATGGTATTGCAAAACAACTTGCACAATTGCAGGAACAAAGGGTTAAAGAAAAAGGGTATCTAACATTGAGAACAAAATCAATGAATCGTTTTAAACCCATGATGATTTTAAATCTTAAAAATGGTTTTGATATCACAAACATTTACACAAATGATGTAGGTCAAACAAAAATTGTGTTTGAAAAGCTAATTAAATAAGCTATTAATTACTGAATAATTTGTCTTAATTCGCTTCTATATTTCGAAGCGCTTTTCTCTGTAAATTCTTTAAATACTTTATTAAAGTGAGAAAAATTGTTGAATCCACATTCGAAAGACACATCTGTAATACTAAGCTGACTCTCAGACAGTAATTTAGTGGCATGTACAACACGATATTCGTTTACAAATTTAGTAAAGGTTTTGCCTGTAACTTTTTTGAAATAGCGGCAAAAGGCTGGAACTGTCATACTTACCTTATCTGCAATTTCATCTAAGCTTATGTGCTCCCTATAATTTTGACTCACATGCTTAAAGATAATGTCAACCTTAGCACTATCTTGAGGTTCTGCTTCAAAAGCAAAACCATCAGCATTCAAAATTGTATAATCCTTTGCTTTTGCTAATATGTGCAAAATTTCAAGCAATTCTAATATTTTTTTAAATCCATTTTTACCTGTAAGATTTTCGATTTTATGACCAAGCTTCTTTTTAGTTTTAACCCCAAAAACAATTCCCATTTTTGAACGTTCAAACAAATTATTTATACTTTCCATTTCTGGAATATTGATAAAACTTTCTCCTAAAAAATCAGGTTTAAACTGAACTAACGTTTGTGAACCATTAATTGTTAAACGATCTGTAAAACCATTATGAGGTAAGTTTGGACCAATCAAAAGTAATTGACTATTACTAAAATAAGACAAGTGGTTTCCTATATGGCGTTTACCCTTTCCTTTGTTTACGTAAATCAATTCAATTTCTGGATGAAAGTGCCAAAATGGTTTAATCTCTCCTTGAAAAGCATAATTTTCATGCCTCCTAACAAAAATAGAACTCCCAAATTCAGGGCTAATCTTTTCTAATGTAGGTTTTCTTGTCTTCATGTTAAATATCTATGCACAAAATTAAACGTATTCACTTGAAAAACCTATATTAAATTATCATGATTGTATGCTATTTTAACTTAAATTATTTTATTGCATATTTTCAAGGTTAATTTAACATATAAATCAACCAAAATGGTTGTTTTCTATTATGACATTCCAAAATACATTTGTCACATAATTATTAATCATTTTAAATTGATTTATTATGAAACATTTATTTAAAAACATTTTAGTACTAGCAGTAATGTTCGGAACATTTACTAGCTTCGGAACAGAAAGCATTGAAATTTCTTCAAACTCAACTTTTAAAATTACAAAAGGGGACTTAATCTCTGTAACTGATTATTCTGGTAAAACAATTTATTCAGGGCGAACCAAATACACTGGTGACTTAAAGTCATTGTACAATTTTACAAATTTGGAAGATGGACTTTATTCAATAGAAATTGAAAAAGATTTTGAAATATTATCAAAAACCATTGAGGTGAAAAACCATCTAGTTACATTCTTAGAAAGTGCAAGTGAAACATTTTTTAAACCAGCTATTAAACTTGAAAAAGCTAGATTATTGGTTACGCAATCGGTTTTCAAAGAAGAAACTATTGAAATTGAAATATATTATAAAGATGATTTAATACTTTCTGAAGCTTTAATTGCAAACCCTCTATTAAAAAGAGTATACAAACTTGATGAAACTATTAAAGGAAACTATACAGCTATCATTAGGGTTAATGACAGAGTATATATAGAGAATTTTGAATTGTAAATCTTAGAGGGTTTTGATTATTAAAAAAAGATGAAGGGTGAGCTGTTTTTAGCTCACTCTATTGCTTTAAAACAGCTTGATCTGTCCAAATTTATATTGTTCATGAAGTTCTGTGTTTAATCTTGGCATTCGTTTTCCTTTAAAATACTTATGTCTTGCTAAATGCACCAAATCATTTATTTGCTTTGCTATTTGTCCTTCACCACGCATTCTAACACCAAAGCGACTTTCGTTTAAAGTACCTCCATGACAACTTTCAATTTGGTGTAGAACCTTATCTGCTTTATCAGGCAATGTTTTATGAATCCAATTGGTAAAAATTTCGCCAATAGCACCATTAAGTCTAACGATAGTATGTGCTATTGATGAAGCTCCAGCTTCAGACACAGCTTTGGCCAAAGGTAAAATTTCATGACTGTTTATGGATGGGATTATGGGTGCCAACATGACATTTACAGGAATTTCATTTTCTGAAAGTATTTTTACAGTTTCTAATCGTTTTTTAGTGGTTGCTGTTCTAGGTTCTAAAATACGTCGTGTCTCTTCAGATAATGAAGTGATAGACATATTGACTCCAACCAGATTGTCTTTTGCTAGTGCTTTCAAAATGTTTAAATCACGTAGAATCAAGGCGTTTTTTGTAATAATACCAACAGGATGTTTGTACTTTAAAAAGATTTCCAAACATTGTCTCGTAATTTCAAATTGTTTTTCCGCTGGTTGATAACAATCTGTATTTCCAGACATGACTATGGTTTGCGCTTTCCAACTTTTCTTTTTTAATAATTTTTCTAATAATTTAGGAGCATCTTTCTTTATTAAAATACGTCGTTCAAAATCTAGTCCTGCACTAAATCCCCAAAATTCATGACTATTACGAGCATAACAATATACACAACCATGTTCGCAACCTTGATATGAATTCATAGAGTACATCATACCAACATCAGGACTTGTAACTTTGTTCACGATGGTTTTTGGAAACACTGCAAGATACAGGGTTTTGTTTTTAACAGGTTGTTCGCCTTCTTTGTGACAAAATTCTAGAAAATCGTCACGTTGCTCGTGGCTTAATTCGAAGAAACGGTTGGGTACATTTAATTGTGTACCACGTCCTTTTAAGGTTGACTTGGGGTTCATAATAATTAAAATAAAGTGTGAATACTAAGTAAGTAGCACTCTAAATTAATCAATATAATAATTGAAAACTGTTAAAGGAATTTTAGGTTATTAACAACTTGGATATGTCAAGTCGAATTCGCCTATTTTCCTGGAAAATCTGCTTTACGCTTCTCTAAAAAGGCAGTAGTTCCTTCTTCAAAATCTTCAGTCCCAAAGCAGTTGCCAAATTCATCTATTTCAGCTTGATAACCGTTTACGCCATCTTTAAAACCTGAGTTAATTGCTCTAATACCAGCGCTAATAGCTACAGATGAATTTCGCATAATTTTACTAGCTAGTTTTTCTACTAGAAGTACCAACTCCTCTTGAGCTGCAACATGATTTACTAATCCATAACTTAAGGCTTGGTTAGCATCAATCATACCAGCTGTCATTATCATTTCCATAGCCCTTCCCTTTCCTACTAATTGAGGTAAACGTTGTGTTCCTCCATAGCCTGGAATAACTCCTAAGGATACTTCTGGCAATCCCATTTTAGCATTAATACTCGCTACTCTAAAATGACAAGCCATAGCAAGCTCTAGTCCACCACCAAGCGCAAATCCATTAACGGCAGCAATAACTGGTTTATTGAAATTTTCTATATAATCGAATAATTTTTTTTGCCCATGAGCTGCCAAGTTACTACCTTCTTCAATGCTGTAATCAGCAAATTCACTAATATCTGCTCCAGCAACAAATGCTTTTTCACCACTTCCTGTAATTATAATTACTTTAACTTCATTACGGTCTTTAAGACTTTTTAGAGCATTATGAAGCTCATCAATTGTTGTGCTATTAAGGGCATTTAGTTTACTGGGTCTATTAATAGTAATAGTGGCTATACCACTGTTTTCAGCTAATAAAATATTATCAAAAATCATTTTAGTCTAGTTATTTTGGAAAGCTCACTTTAAAAGTAGTGCCTTCGTTTTCGGTTGATACAAAAGTAATATTTCCGTTATAGGTTTCAATAATGTTTTTTATCATAGCTAAGCCTAATCCCATTCCGCTACTTTTAGTAGTGAATTTAGGTTCAAAAATTTTAGATTTATTCTCATCAATAACTCCGTTGCCATTATCTTCAACAGTAAGAATAACATTATTCCCTTCTGAAAATACTTTAACGGTAATTTTAGGTGTTTTGTTTTTGGGAATAGCTTGAATCGCATTTTTTACCAAATTTGTAACTACTCTAATAAGTTGTGTCCTATCGAAAGTTGCTATAATTTCTTTCTTTTCAGGAATAAAAGTTATGTAGTTTTCGGCAAAAATATCCAAAGCTAAATCTACAACCTCAACGATGTTTAATCGTTCGCTTTTTTGTGCAGGCATTTGGGCAAAATTTGAAAATGCTGAAGCGATGGAACTCATCGTGTCTATTTGCTGAATGAGCGTTTTGCTGTATTCATCCAGTTTTTGGCGAGCACTTGGATCGCTTGGGTCAAACTTACGTTGAAAACTTTGAACCGTTAATCGCATTGGTGTTAACGGGTTTTTAATCTCATGAGCTACTTGTTTTGCCATTTCTCGCCATGCCTGTTCACGTTCGCTAGTTGCCAATTGAACAGCACTCTCCTCAAGTTCATCAATCATGCTGTTATAAGATTTAACAAGCGCAGAAACTTCAACACTAGCACCTTCGAGTTCAATTTTTTTGTTTCGCTTTTCCAAGCGAGTTTCATTCATTTTATCACTAATAGTTTTTAAGGATCTTGTGATATAGCGTGATACAAAATAAGCAAACGAAATAGCTACTAAAATCATAAAAAAGTAGGCATACCCTAAACGTACCAAAAACTCTTTTAGTTCCTCTTCATTAAAAGAATTGTCATCAAAATATGGTACATGTAATATCCCTAAAGGCTTGGCATTGTAATCTGAAAAAAGGATATAAGACGATTGAAAATCGCCTCCAATTACTTCATTTTTTTCAACAAAACGTTTATTTACACTAAAGTTTAATTGGTTAAGAATTTCAGGAGACAAACACCTTGATATAGAATCATTTTCAATACTTGGTACTGAACTCTTCACTAAAGTACCTTGAAGGTCGTATAGATTAAAATCTACATTTAAATTATTAGCAATTTCATAGATTTTGTCTTTAAAAATAAGGCCTAATTTTTCGGTTGTACGCTCATAAGTTGTTTCTTCCAGTACATAATCCATACTAGATAAAATTTGTCTTTCTTTACGCTCTAAGCGTTGTGCATTATAATCTTTAGACTGTTCGTTATATTGATAAAGTGTCACTGCGGCTATTAAAATGGAAGCTACCACAACCAATAAAATCATGTAAAGAAAAATACGCGAACGTAACGAAAGTCTTTTAGCTGCCATTTAATAAATTTATGCAAATTATAACAATAATCAAGCCAACAACTTAAATTGATATTTTAAAATTTTATTTTAATGATTTAGTGAACAAAAAACCCTGCAAAC
This sequence comes from Flavobacteriaceae bacterium S0862, assembly GCA_023015825.1. Lineage (GTDB taxonomy): Bacteria > Bacteroidota > Bacteroidia > Flavobacteriales > Flavobacteriaceae > Pontimicrobium. The sequence goes on from JALKAW010000002.1 coordinate 203,519, forward strand.
CAAATTATAAAAATGGAGATGCAGAGTTTTTATTTAATTATATAACTCAATTAATCTTCTATAAAAAGATAGTTTAGTTTTTTAGTATTGAAGCCGTCATTAAACAATTTTATCTCTTTATCTACAAGCTCATTAAATTTCTCTAATTGCTCATTTATTTTTTGTGTTAACTCATTTTTAACTGCAACATCTTGATCTGTTGGTGCAAAATCTCCTCTTCCTACTAACGAATTTAAGTGTGCTAATTTGTTATTTAATCTAATAGGGAAATTAAGAGGGTCTTGTCCACTTCTATTTTTTGTTTGATACAAGGCTTTTTCAATTTCTGAAAATTGTTCTTTTAGTTTTTTAGCTTTTTCAACCAAATCTTTAACATTTTCGTCACCTTTATATTGTGCCATAAAAGCGTCCAACTTACCATTAATCTTTCTAATCTTTTTAATGGATTTATGAGTATTGTCGAGTGTTTTATTCACGTCTTTAATAAACACAAATTGTTTCTTCATATCTTCAAGAGTACTTTCCGCTCTAGGATCTGCTAAAATGGTAAATGGTTGGCTTACTACTTCGCCATTTACATTTAAACTTACTTTATAATCCCCCGGAACAGCTTTTGGACCTCTTAAACTTCCAGCCCATAATATCATTCCTGGAAAACGGTCTGCTCCATCATAAACTGTGTTCCAGATAAATTGATTGGTTCCCTTTTCAACTGTCAATTTGTTTTCTTTAGATTTAGTACTAAAGGTTTTAATGGTATCACCCTTTGTATCAAAATACGTTAGAGAAACTTCATCTTTTTCATCATACTTATTCAAGTTGAAATACGTTATCACACCACTTGGAAGATTAGTTCCAGCTGTCTTGCTCCCTTTAAAGCTACCTCCTCCCATTCTATAAGTGTCTTTAGGTTTAAATAAGATATTCGCAGACTTATCTGCATTGTATAATTGATGAATGACTGTTAAATCATCAATAATCCACAAACTTCTTCCTTGGGTTGCTACAATCAAACTATTGTCCTTAATGGTAAGGTCTGTAATTGGAACAATTGGTAGATTTAATTGGAAAGGTTTCCAGTTTTTACCATCATTAAAAGAAATATACATTCCTGTTTCAGTTCCTGCATATAACAATCCTTTTCTTTTAGGGTCTTCACGAACTACTCTTGTAAAATGCTCAGGGTTAATTCCATTGGTAATTTTTATCCAGTTTTTACCATAATCAGTTGTTTTGTATAAATAAGGTGCAAAATCTCCAGTCTTATATTTTGTTCCAGCTATATAACATGTTGCTGGATCAAAAATACTAGGCTCTACACTATTAATCATCATCCATTCAGGCATTCCTTTTGGTGTCACATTATCCCAAGTTTGTCCACCGTTTCTGGTTACATGTACTAATCCATCATCACTACCAACCCATAGCAACCCCTCTTGCAAAGGTGATTCTTGAGCGGCAAAAATGGTACAGTAATACTCTACAGCTGTATTATCTTGAGTAATTGGTCCGCCTGAAGATTTTTGTTTCTCAGGATCGTTACGGGTTAAGTCTGGACTAATAATCTTCCAAGATTGCCCTTCGTTTTCAGTAACATGTACATTTTGGGAAAACGTATATAACTTATTAGGATTATGCTTAGAGAAAATTATAGGAAAGTTCCACTGGAAACGATATTTCATGCCTTCTGCTCCGTGACCCATTGGGTTATCTGGCCAAACATTTATAGCTCTAGATGTGCCGCGTTCGTGATTTACACGTGTTAAATAACCTCCATAACTTCCGCCATACACAATATCATCATTCTTAGGGTCAACAGCAATATGTGCCGATTCTCCTCCTGCTGTACTTTCCCAATCATCTTCAGTAATAGAACGACCATCTGTTCTATGCTGAATTCTCACTGTAGAATTATCTTGTTGGGCAGCATAAATTCTATATGGAAAATGATTATCAGTTGTAACACGATAAAATTGAGCCGTTGGCTGATTGTGATAGGTACTCCAGGTTTCTCCTCCATCATATGTGATTTGAGCTCCACCGTCATCTCCAATAATCATTCTATCTGGGTTTTCAGGAGCAATCCATAAATCATGATGGTCACCATGAGGTGCTCCGTGCCTGCTAAATGTTTTTCCGCCATCGGTACTTTTGTGATAACTAACATTTAAGACATAGACTTTATCCACATCTTTAGTATCTGCATAAATACGTGTATAATACCATGCTCTTTGACGTAGGTTTCTGTCGCTATTAATATAATTCCAGGTTTCTCCTCCATCTTCACTTCTATACAATCCTCCTTTGTCTTTATTTTCTACAATTGCCCAAACACGTTGATTATTTACTGGAGATACTGTTACACCAATAATACCTAAAGTATCTGTTGGGAAACCTTTATTCTTTGAAATTTCAGTCCATGTTTCGCCACTATCAGTACTTTTCCATAATGCAGAACCTTCACCACCTGAGTTTAAGCTATAGGGTGTTCTGTTGATGCGCCAAGTAGATGCATAAATTATTCTAGGATTTGATGGATCAATTTGTAAATCGACTACACCAGCATGTTCGTTTGAAAATAGTGTTTTACGCCATGTTTTTCCTCCATCTGTACTCTTGTAAACACCACGTTCTTGAGTTGGTTTGTATAAATTACCCATGACGCCAGCATAAACAATATCAGAATTTGTTGGATGTACAGCAATTCTCGGTATGTGTCTTGATTTTTCCAGTCCTAAAGATCTCCACGTTTTTCCAGCGTCTTCACTTTTCCACATACCATATCCAGAAGACACATTTCCTCTTACGGTTTTTTCTCCTCCACCTACATAAATAACATTTGGATCACTTTTAGATACTGTAATAGCTCCCATACTTCCTCCAAAGTAACCATCGGATATATTTTCCCATGTTCGTCCTCCATTAGTAGTTTTCCAAATACCTCCACCAGTTGCTCCAAAATAATATAGGTTTGGTTGGTTTGTCACTCCAGTTACTGCAGCACTTCTACCACCTCTAAAAGGTCCAATAAGTCGATACTCTAATGCATCATACTGATTTTCGTTAATGTTTTGAGCTTCTGTTGGGGAATAATTGAATAGCAATAATGCTATTGCAATAAATAGCGTTGATGGTCTCATTGTTTTTATTGGTTTGGTTATAGGAAATAAATGTAAGAATAAAAATTATTCTTTCTAAGCGAGATTAATTATTAACACAAAAAACTCCTAACTTTGAAAAAATTTCTAACTATCATTAAATTTCAACTAGAAGACCCAATAAAAACATGTCTAAAACTATAAAAATTGGTACACAAGAAAGTCAGTTAAGCTTATGGCAAGCAAACACTGTTAAGCAGATGCTGGAAAAATTAGGTCATAAAATTGAGATTATTCCTCTTAAGTCAATTGGCAACTTTGCTCAAGTATTAGACAACGCAATGTTGCATAATGAAATAGATATTGCTGTGCATTCTTTAAACGATGTTTCTACTATATTACCTGATGGTATTGTGCAAGCAGCTATCTTAAAGCGAGGGAATTTTAAAGATGTTTTAGTGTTTAAAAATAACGAAGAGTTTTTATCTCAAAGGGATGCTGTAATAGCTGTTGGGAATCCAAGACATCGTGCACAATGGCTTAACAGGTATCCAACACATACCATTGTTAATTTAAGTGGTGATTTGAACACACAATTACAAAAACTCGAAGATAATAACGATTGGAATGCAGCCATTTTTTCAGCTGCAGCATTAGGAAGACTCGGATTAAAACCTAAAGATTCTATCAATTTAGACTGGATGATACCATCGCCTGCTCAAGGCGCCATTATAATTACGACTTTAGAAGGAAATGAAGAAATAAGAGAAATTTGTGCAGATCTAAATCATGAAGAAACAGAAATCTGTACAGGTATTGAAAGAGCTTTTTTAAATTTACTTGATGGAGATTCTTCTTCTCCCATTGGTGCTCTTACATTTATTAAGGAGGATGAAGTAACTTTTAAGGGTGTTTTACTTAGTCCTGATGGCAGTAAGAAAATTGAAGTAAATCGTATTGAAAAACTTAGTAAGCATCATGAGATTGCGTCTTATTGTGCAGATTTTGTGATAGAACGAGGAGGGAAAAGTTTAATGGATAACATTGCGCGTTTATCAAAGCAAGCTAATATTTATTCTACTAAAACCTTAACAACAGATCAACGCTTGTTGTTTAATGAAAATGTGATTGCAGAAAGTTCCGATTTTGTTAAGATTAGTTTAAATAGAATTAAACCACAAGTTGTAAGGAACCCAATAGACAATGTTATTATAGCTAACAAACATTCGGTTGAGGCGCTGCTTCATAATTTTTCGGCTGCTGAACTCCAATTCAAAAATATTTATTGTGTTGGTCGTCGCACAAAGCGATTAATTGAAAAAAGAATTGGACCAGTTAAACACACTGAAAAAAGTACAAAAGCTTTAGCTGAATATTTGGTGGAATATATTGATGGAATAGACATCACTTATTTTTGTGGTGATTCTAACGAAGATGAATTATCAACTATTTTAAGCGATAACAATATAAAAGTTAATAAAGTTGAAGTTTATCAAATAAAATATGATGCTGAAAAAGTTGAAGATTCAGTAGAAGGAGTAATGTTTCACAGTCCTTTAACTATCAAAAGTTATTTAAAGGAAAACGATTCGGATAAAATTGCCTTTTGTATTGGAGAAACTACAGCTACTGAGGCCAAAAAGAAATTCAAAGACGTTAGGGCTGCAAAACTACCAACGGTAGAAAGTATTATTGATTTAGTAAACGAAAACTATACTTAAAAAATGATTAAAAATATTTTTATAGGAATAAAAGCATATGCTGGAGCTTATGAGTTAATCTCAAAGCTAAAACTATGGAAGTATTTTGCAATCCCAATGCTTATTAGTGTTATAACAGCAATTGTTATTGGCGTATCTGCCTATGGGTTTTCAGATGATATTGGAGAATTTATTTCAAGAATTTGGGTTTGGGAATGGGGAAAAGCCACCTTTACAACTATTAGTGAAATATTTGGTGGGCTGGTAATTATTCTTCTAGGATTGGTACTATACAAGCACATTATTATGGCTTTGTCTGCACCCTTTATGAGTCCTGTATCTGAAAAAATCGAGGCGCATTTATTAGGCGAAGACTCTAAATTAATACATCAGCATAGAAACACATCGTTTCAAGAACAGTTATGGAGAGGTATTCGAATTAATGTTCGTAATTTATTTATGGAGCTTTGGTTGACAGTCATCATTCTAATTATTAGTTTAATCCCTATAATTGGATGGTTTACATCATTATTACTCTTTTTTATTCAAGCGTATTATGCTGGGTTTGGTAATATGGATTACACCTTAGAGCGTCATTTTAAATATAAAGAAAGCCTACCTTTTGTTAGAAAAAATCGAGGTATTGCTATTGGTAATGGCATCGTATTTATGTTATTTTTATTAATTCCTGTTATAGGAGTTATACTTGTTTTGCCTTTGTCTGTTACTGCTGCTTCAACTGAAACTGTGAGACTTCTAAATAAGAAAAAAGAACATCAAATATAATGATTGGTCAAATTGATTCATTTGAAATTAATCCTATCCATAAAGATGATGCTTGGGAGCTTTGCAACTTTATTGTTGCAAATGAAGACCGATTGAAACACTTTTTTCCAAAAACATTAGAACAAAATTTAAACCCAACACTATCAAATCTATTTGTTGGTAAAAAAGTAAAAGAATTTAATAACAGTGAGAAATTTTTATTCACTTTAAAACAATCAAAAACCAGAGACATTGTTGGTTTGGTTTATATTAAAGAACTCGATTGGAATAAAAAGCAAGGGGAGTTTGCTTATTGTATTGGTTATCAATTTGAAGGAAAGGGGATAACATCTAAAGCAGTAAAAGAATTGTCAAATTATGCTTTTGAAACGTTAAAGCTAGAAACACTTCAAATTATTGCTCACAAAACTAATATTAGTAGTGTAAAAGTTGCTGTAAAAAACGATTATAGTTGGATTAAAACTTTAAAAAATGCATTTACTTCAATTGATAAAATACCTTTAGATATGGAATTATATGAATTAACTAAAAAATAATATGATACCCACAGGAATCAAAAATCTTATATTTTTCTTTTTTCTTTTTTCTGGAAATCTTGTTTCAGCTCAACTAACTTATAACACACCAGAATCTGTTGGGTTAAATTCATTATACATTGAAACCAATGTAGATTCTATTATGAATGATGCCATTACCCAAAAAGCATTTCCCGGCGCACAGTTATTAGTAGCAAAAAAAGGAAAAATTATTTTTCATAAAACTTATGGCTTTCATACATATGATAGTATTCAGAAAGTAGGAAAAGATGATGTGTATGATCTTGCTTCGGTCACAAAAATAACTGGCCCATTGCCAGCACTCATGAAACTTTATGAAGAAGGCAAACTAAACCTAGATGTACCTTTTAGCGCCTACTGGAAATCATGGAAAAGTCGTAATGACAAAAAAGACATAACGCTTCGTGAGCTCTTAGCTCATCAATCAGGAATGAATCCTTACATCGTCTTTTTAAGTGATGTCCTAAGAAAAGGAAAACCTAAAAATCGCTTTATTAAAAGCACAAGTCAAAAACACTATTTAAACAAGGTCTATAACAATATCTATGTGAAGAATAGATTTAACAGAAAAGTATTTAGAAAAATTAAACGCTCAAAAGTAAGGGACGATAAAACTTATGTGTACTCTGGATTAGCATCACTAATTTATCCAACACTCATTGAAAATATTACAGGCAAAAATTATGAAGACTACCTCAACACTAACTTCTTTAAACCATTAGGATGTGAAGTTTTAGGGTATAATCCGCTTACCAAAAACTTTAAAAATAGTATTGTTCCAACTGAGCTAGATTCACTCTTTAGAAACGATTATGTTAAAGGCTATGTTCATGACGAAAATGCGGCGCTATTAGGAGGTGTTTCAGGAAACGCTGGCTTGTTTGCTACAGCTTTAGACATGGCTAAGTATATGCAAATGTTATTGCAAAAAGGCACTTATAATGGAAAACAATATTTTAAACCTACAACTGTTGAGGAGTTTACTAGAATTCAATATCTGGAAAACGAAAACAGAAGAGGTTTAGGGTTTGATAAGCCAATTATTGGTAACGATACTTTAAGCATTAAAGAAGCTTATCCAGCACCTCAAGTAAGTCCAACAAGTTTCGGACATTCTGGATTCACTGGCACGTTTGTTTGGGCAGACCCAGAACATGAATTGGTATTTATCTTTTTATCCAATCGCGTGTACCCAAGTAGAGCTCAACGAAATATCTATAATTTAAACGTTCGACCCAAATTACAACAGGTGTTTTACACTAGTCCGATTATCGAAGAAAAATTGACAAATAATTAGTACTTTTGAACCCTTAAAGGCACACTATGAATCTACTGATTTTTTACGCAATAATTTCAATTTTCTTTTCCTTTCTGTGCTCTATTTTGGAAGCCGTTTTACTAAGTGTAACGCCAACATTTATCAATATAAAAAAGCAAGAAAATAAGCCTTACGCTGAGGATTTAGAAACTCTAAAAAAAGACGTCGATAAGCCACTTATTGCCATTCTAACTCTAAATACCATTGCACATACAGTTGGTGCTATTCTTGTTGGTGTGCAGGCTAAAGTTGCTTATGCAGAGCTTTATGGCAATGCGTCGCGAAAATTATTTGGTATCTCTTTTACTGAAGACCTAATGGTTGGTGTTGTATCAACTATTATGACTATTTTAATATTAGTCGCTTCAGAAATTGTTCCAAAAACTATTGGAGCTACCTACTGGAAACAATTAGCCCATTTTACAACAAGTGCTCTAAAGATTCTAATTTTTCCTTTAAAATGGACAGGGATTTTATGGCTCTTACAACTTACAACAAAGCTTATTGGTGGTAAAGGACATCATGGAAGTGTTTTGAGTCGTGAAGATTTCTATGCCATGACGGATATGGCTCATGAAGAAGGAGTTTTTAAAGAATCGGAAAGTAAAGTCATTAAAAATTTATTGAACTTTAAAGATATTCATGCTAAAGATGTTATGACGCCTCGAACTGTTATGAAGGCTGAAATAGAAACGATGACCATTGAGGAGTTTTTTAACAATAATCATAACATTCGGTTTTCAAGAATTCCCGTATTTACTGATACTCCAGATAATATTACTGGATTAGTTTTAAAAGATGATGTCTTTAAGGAAATGGCCTTTGGGAATGGCACAAAAAAATTATCAGATGTGAAACGAAACATTATCATTGTTAATAGAAGTATGCCAATTCCAAAATTGTTTGAAGAGCTCGTTGAAAGTAAAAACCACATGGCTTTAGTGGTTGACGAATATGGTTCGGTTAGTGGTCTGGTCACTATGGAAGATGTTATAGAAACACTTTTAGGACTTGAAATTATGGATGAGAGTGATAATGTTGCGGACTTACAATTACTAGCTAGAAAAAGCTGGGAAACTAGGGCAAAACGTTTAGGCTTGATAGAAGAAAACAACCCTGAAGAATAGCGTGTATGGAATCCTGCATTGTAAAAACGCCTTTAGGATTTGCTAAATTAGAGGGAGATGAGCATGGACTATCTTCACTCACTGTATTAAATAACGAAATAGTAGCTTCTGATATTATTCCAGAAGTTTCAGAAGATGCTGTTCGCCAATTAGAAGAATATTTTAATGGCGAACGAACCGATTTCAGTTTAAAATTAAATCCTCAGGGAACCGATTTTCAAAAAAGAGTTTGGAAAGCATTACTTACAATTCCTTATGGAAAAACCACTTCTTATTTACAATTATCTAAAGACCTTAGAGATGTTAAAGCTATTAGGGCTGTTGCAAATGCTAATGGCAAAAATCCGCTTTGGATTATTGTGCCTTGTCATCGTGTTATTGGTAGCGATGGAAGTTTAACGGGTTATGCTGGAGGGCTTCATAGAAAACAATGGTTGTTAGAACACGAAAGTCCTTATAAGCAACAATCTTTATTTTAATTCTTATCTTTAGTCTAATCAAATAGTTACATCATGATTAGCAAACTCAATTTAGAAAACATCTTATTCCTAGATATAGAAACAGTTCCTGAAACACAATATTTTTCAGACTTAGATGAAACCAAACAAGACCTTTGGGAACTCAAATCGCAATACCAGCGAAAAGACGATTTTACGGCCGAAGAGTTTTATGAACGAGCTGGAATTTGGGCTGAATTTGGTAAAATTATATGTGTTTCGGTAGGTTATTTTTCTAATCAAGATGATATTAGGAATTTTAGAGTCACCTCATTTTATGGTGATGAAGTTAAAATTCTAAAAGATTTTAAAAATTTATTAATCTCGCATTTCAGTCAAACTAAGCATTTATTATGTGCTCATAATGGTAAGGAGTTTGATTTCCCATACATTGCAAGACGCATGATTATTCATAACATAACTTTGCCTTATAAATTAAATCTCTTTGGTAAAAAACCATGGGAAGTTCCTCATTTAGACACTTTAGAATTGTGGAAATTTGGAGACTATAAAACCTACACATCTTTGAAACTGTTAACGAATGTATTAGGCATACCTTCGCCTAAAGAAGATATTGATGGCAGTGAAGTGTATCGTGTTTATTACAAAGAAAAAGAAATAGACAGAATTATTACTTACTGTGAAAAAGATACCATTGCTGTAGCGCAAATACTTTTACGATTGCGTGGTGATGCATTATTAACCAATGATGAAATAATTCATATATAAAAAGAGTTCCGATTTAAATCGGAACTCTTTATTTTAGAGTAGTGAATAATTAATTTACTTTTTTATAAATCGTTTCATCATTTTATCACTACCATTTTTTACTTCAATATAATACATTCCAGCTTCTAAGTTGTCAACAATAACTTTGTTTTCAGTTTGACCCGTTTCGACAATTTGTCCTAACATATTAATTATTCTATAAGACATTACACCTCCCTTTTGAGTTTTAATATTTAAAATATTATTAACAGGATTTGGATATAATCTAAAATCTTTTTTCTTTTTATTTGTTAAATTTTTAGTAACTATTCTTGCATTGTTACTACCTCCGTTTGCAGTAATAACTACCTGATCAATATAAATCTGATCATTGTTTCCAGAAGCATCACATATAATTCTAAATTGACTATTACTTACAAAATTATAATTTGAAGCATCAAGAGTTACTAAACGGTTTTCAAAATTCCCATTATTGAAATCCACACCTCTAGTCCAAGTTGCTATTGTAGTAAATCCAGAGCCGTCATTATATTGTAACCAAAAATCTTCACCATTTTCCATACTGTTAGCATAAAAGTAGAAGCTAAATTCTACTGAATTATAAGAAGACAAATCAAATAAAGGAGAGGTCATAGAAGATGAACTCCCAGAATTATCCCTTAATCTAATAGAATAATTTCCTTCATAAGACCTGGAATCAGAAACTCTATCACAATCACTTCCACCGTCAGACCATCCATCCCAACCAACTTCAAAAAAACCTTCATGTAATACAACAGTATCTGGGACATCTGCTACTATAACCATCCTAATAACTTCGGTAGCTACATTACCTGCTGCATCACTAACATTATAAGTCACCATATAAGTACCTGCTGTGTTACTGTCTACTGTATCACCTCCTATTAATATACTTGATGTAAGATCTCCATCTATATTATCCACCGCTGTAGCACCTTGCTCTATATAAGTACCTCCTACATTTAAATCTACTGTCGATGACCCTAGTAGCGTAATTACTGGCGCAGTGGTGTCTGGTATCACATTTACTGTTCGTATAACTTCGGTAGCTGCATTACCTGCCGCATCACTAACATTATAGGTCACTATGTAAACACCCGCTGTATTACCATCTACTGCATCGCCTCCTATTGCTATACTTGATGTAAGATCTCCATCAACATTATCAGTTGCTATAGCTCCTTGCTCTGTATATAAATTACCTAAATTTAGGTTAATTATAGAAGCTCCAATAAGGGTTATCACAGGGGCTTCTGTATCAGGAGCAACTATCACTGTTCTTGAAACTTCTGTTGCAGCATTGCCTGCTGAGTCGCTTACGTTATACTTTACGATGTAAGTCCCTGCTATATTCCCATCTACTACATCGCCTCCTATTGCTATACTTGATGTAAGATCTCCATCAACATTATCAGTTGCTATAGCCCCTTGCTCTGTATATACATTACCTAAATTTAGGTTAATTAAAGAAGCACCATTTAAAGTTATAACTGGAGCAGTAACGTCTTGTGTTATATTAACTGTTCTGGTTGCTTCAGCAGCAGCATTGCCTGTCACATCAATAACATTATAGGTGACTATATATGTTCCAACAGTATTCGTATCTACCATATCTCCTCCTATAACAATGTTTGCCGAAATATCTCCATCAATATTATCAGTAGCAGTTGCACCTTGTTCATTATATAGATCTCCTTGCTCTAAATTAATAAGCGAATCACCTGTAAGTGTAATAATAGGAGCAGTGGCATCTTGTGTAACATTAACTATCCTAGTTACTTCAGTAGCTTCATTACCTGCCACATCGCTAACATTATAGGTGATTATATATGATCCAACAGTATTTGTATCTACCATATCTCCTCCTATAACAATGTTTGCCGAAATATCTCCGTCAATATCATCAGTAGCAGTTGCACCTTCTTCATTATATGGGTTTCCTTCCTCTAAATTAATAGTCGAATCACCCATGAGAGTAATAACAGGAGGTATAATGTCAACTGGTCCTGAAGGAATTCCAGTAATAATTACTTGATCAATATAAATATAATCACTATTATTTGAGGCATCACTCTGGAATCTGAATTGTGCATTAGAAGCCAAGATATATTCTGCCTCATTTAATGTAAATGTTCCTGAATAGAAAGATCCATTATTAAAATCTGTCCCTGAAACATAAGTTTCTATAGTTGTCCAACTTGACCCATTGTAATACCTCAACCAGAAATCCTCATTATTTTCCATACTACTAGCATAGTAATAAAAGCTAATTTCTACATCACCAAATGAAGATAAATCAAAAGAAGGTGAAGTCATAGAAGATGATGTGCCAGAATTGTCTCTTAACCTAATTGAATAGTTTCCTTCATATGAATTTGACCCTGAATATCGAGCACAATCACTTCCTCCATCAGACCAACCATCCCAACCAGTCTCAAAATAACTGGCACTAATGGTAACTGTATTGGTAGTTGTGAAATTGATTGAATTACTAAAAGGTGAAGTAGAATTACATATACTTCTTACTTGCGCCTCATATTTAGTACCAATGTTTAGTCCTGTTAAATTAACAGAGGTGTTACTGGTATTTGTTGTTATCCATGTTGGTGAACCAACAGGTCTATATCTATAGTCATATGTAGCTCCATTTATAACATCCCAACTTAATGTTGTCGTATTTGCCTGAACATTGGATGCTGTCAATCCTGAAGGAGCAGTAGCAGCAATAGGCATTAATTGAACTTCTGGTAAGGTAATGGTTTGATAATCAGTAATTGTTTGGTTTGAAAGTGTAAAAGACTGATAGCAAGGCGCTTCAAAAACAATATCGTAAGTTCCAGATTTTATTGGCCTATAATAGTTTCCATGAGGTAATGTAGTTTTGGTCCAGGAACCTAAAGCATCGTGATTATCTATTTTAACAGTTGCCTCAATTAGATTCCCAGTAACTGCGTCTTTTACAACGCCAGTAAATCCATAAGTCCCTTGTACTAAATAATCTATTAAAGCTTCTTTATTGTAATTCCAGAAATTTACTAATTGGCTTGCTGCAGGTAATTTTGTGTTAGATAACTCAATTGTAACTTCTTTTGATTGTTGATAAAAGTTCATATAATCTTGTCGTCCGCCTTCAACGCGATACCAATCTGCTCCATTAGTTACTCCAGGCCATACATAGTTCGTATATGTTGCATCCATATAACCACTTGGACTATTGTCCTGACAATTTACTGCATACTCTTTACTTATTAAAAAGAACAAATCATCATCAGGATGTCTAGTATAGGTATTATCCCAAGGATAGTTTACAACTTCTGTTCCACCATGAAAATTTGCAGATAAAACAAAATGATTATTACTGGCTAAATTCATAAAGTGTTGGGTTTCTATTTCATAGTTTGGATTCCCATCTGGATGTGGTCCACCAACATTATCAGGATAGTTTCTATTTAAATCCCACCCATTAGCATTAGCTCTCCTAGCATTAGCTACTGATGTATTTGATGAACTACCATAATAGGTCCCATCTGGATTGGCCATTGGATTAATCCAAATTTCTGAATTATCTATTAAATTTTTAATTCTTGAGTGATCCACATGAGAAACATCTTTGTACGCTGTAATAAAATAGTCAATCAAATTAAGCATCATTGGAAATCCAGCAATTTCATCACCATGCATTGAAGATGTATACATTAATTTTGGTTCAGCTTCAGAAACTCCAATATTATCTGACAACTTTATAAATAATAACCTTTTATCTCCACCAGAAACACCTTCTGCTGTTCCGCCAATATCTACTAGTTGACATATAGAAGGATTGTCTGCAGCAAAGTTTGCCATTTGGAGTGCGTAATCTGCATAAGTTGGATATGCGGTTAAAGGGAATGTTAGGTTTGATGTTCTACTATTAGGAGAACTTGTCATTCGTATCTCTTCTGACTTAACAGTATTATCTGAAGTACTAACTTTAAAAGGAATATTTCGATTTAAAAAGTTCTTAAATTGATTTTCATTGGCCCAAGCTTTTACCGTTTTTGATTCTTCATCAAAATTCACAATAGATAATCTTCTTGTAAAATCATTTAATTCATTTAGATTATCAACTTTAAATGTAAACGTGATTTCACCTTTTTTATTTAAGAAAGTTTGTGCTTTTTCTAAGTCTTTGCTTTGAGAAAAACTGAATGTAGTGCTTAGAATAAACACCAATAGTAATAGTTTCTTCATACTTTAGTTATATATTATTGTTAAGGAATTTATTTTGAAAATAATAAAAATTTCAATAGCTCTTTGATTATTAATCATTTTTTATCAATAAAACACTAACTTAATTTTGAATTACGGTTTTCCCATAGAATAGATCATGTAAAATCTTACTATTTCCTTTATTGCTACCTTAACTAATAAATTTCATACTTTTAAGGATGGATAAAAAACATTTGCTATCTGTTAAAAATCTTGAAATTTCGTTTATCAACAATTCGGTAACCAACAAAGTTATTAAAGGTGTTTCATATAACTTATTTCCAAATGAAATATTAGGAATAGTTGGCGAATCAGGAAGTGGTAAATCGGTTTCTACTCTAGCTATTGCTGGACTACTTCCTAAGCAAAATTGCACCATAGATAATGGCGAAATACTATTTGAAAATAAAAATTTAACTACTCTTGATTCTAAAAGGTTTGAGTCGCTTCGCGGTAATGATATCGCTATGATTTTTCAAGAGCCTATGAGTTCTTTGAATCCTTCTATGACGTGTGGAAAACAAGTACTTGAAGTGTTATTAAAGCATACCAAGCTAACAAAAAATCTAGCTAAAAATGAAGTGTTGGATCTGTTTAAAAAAGTAAAACTTCCAAATCCAAATGTTATTTTTAGTAAGTATCCTCACGAAATTTCTGGCGGCCAAAAACAACGTGTTATGATTGCTATGGCTATTGCTTGTAAGCCAAAATTGTTAATTGCAGATGAGCCAACAACAGCATTGGATGTAACAGTCCAAAAAGACATTATTTTACTTCTCAAAGACTTACAAAAGATCTTTGAAATGAGTATTATATTTATTTCACATGATCTGTCTTTGGTGTCTGAAATAGCAAATAGAGTCCTAGTAATGTATCAAGGCGAAATAGTTGAACAAGGACCTTCTGAAGCTATTTTTAAAAACCCACAACATATATATACCAAAGCATTAATTAACTCCAAGCCGTCTTTAAACGTTAGGTTAAAACAACTCACTACTATTGATGATTATATGAACAACAACATTTTAGATACCGTTGTCTCATCTCAAGAAAGAGTACAAAAACACGAAACATTATACTCGAAACCTCCAATACTAGAGGTTAAAAATGTGAGTAAAGAATATCTAACCAAACATGGGTTTTTTGGTAAGTCATCAGTATTTAAAGCTGTTAATGATGTGAGTTTTAAAGTTTATGAAGGTGAAACACTTGGTCTTGTTGGAGAATCTGGTTGTGGAAAATCTACTTTAGGAAATGCCATTTTGCAGTTACATAAAATAAGTACTGGCAGTATTTTATACAAAGGAATAGATATAACAAAGCTTTCGAAAAAGGAATTAAGAACACTTAGAAAAGATATTCAAATTATTTTTCAAGATCCTTATGCATCCTTAAATCCAAGAATTTCAATTGGAAATGCCATTATAGAGCCTATGAAAGTTCATGGTTTGTATAACTCTTCAAAAGAACGGAAAGAAAAAGCCTTAGAGCTTTTAGAACGTGTTGGTTTATCTGCCGAATTTTTTAATAGATATCCTCATGAGTTTTCTGGTGGTCAACGACAACGAATTGGCATAGCTAGAACCATAGCCTTACAACCAAAGCTTATAGTTTGTGATGAATCTGTTTCGGCATTAGATATTTCGGTACAAGCACAAGTATTAAATTTATTGAACGAACTAAAAGATAACTTTGGCTTTACTTACATCTTTATATCACACGATTTAGCAGTTGTAAAATATATGAGTGACCAGCTACTAGTGATGAATCAAGGCAACATAGAAGAACTTGGAGAGGCAGATAGTATCTATGCCAATCCTAAGAAAGAATATACAAAAACACTTATAGACGCTATCCCAAAAGGATTATAGCATGAAAAGTTTTTTTACTAAACGCAAAAGACTCCTTAGGAGTCTTTTTGTGTTTTGAATGCTCGTAAAAATGTTCTTAAATCTATAAGTAGGTTCTGGTAGATTTGGGGCTAAATTCATAAGCTAAATTCATGGTAGATTTGGGGCAAATCTGTAATTATAATTTGGTTTATTTGGGGACTGCTAATATGAAACAAATATTTAAACTAACTCGTTTAAAAACACAATAAATCGATGAAATGCATAAAACTTTAACATTTAATCTATTTCAAAGTAAATTTGTTAAACATTTATAAAGCAAATCAAAATTGTACACTGAGTTTATATATTTGAGGCTATAACATTATCTTTGATTAATATTCTAAAAAAGTAGTTAGTAATGAGTATAAAACTTTGGGAAGGCAGCAAACAATTTAAAGAAAACAGCCATTTGAATGCTTACAAGCAATGGCTTTTTACTAATAAAGGTTTAGAATTTAAAAACTATCAAGAACTATGGCAATGGTCAGTCACGGAAATTGAAGATTTTTGGGAAAGTATCTGGCATTACTTTAAAGTTACATCGCACCAACCTTACACAAAAGTACTCTCATCCTATGAAATGCCAAATTCTAAATGGTTTGAAGGTGCCACAATAAATTATGCCGAACATCTATTTAAAAAAGCTAAAGACAACGAAACTGCCATTATTTTTGGAAACGAAACTGGTCTTAATCAAGAAATTTCCTGGTTAGAACTTAAAACAAAAGTGGCATCACTTGCAACATATTTTAAGTCTATTGGTGTTATAAAAGGTGATCGTGTAGTCGCTTTTTTGCCTAACATCCCAGAAGCCACCATAGCATTTTTAGCTGTAAATTCTATTGGTGCTATTTGGTCCAGTACCTCCCCAGATTTTGGTTCAGAAAGTGTAGTAGACAGATTTGCACAAATAGAACCTAAAGTACTTATTTCTGTTGATGGCTATCAATACAACGGCAAACCCTATGACAAATCTAATATTGTAAACGCAATTGTAGATGCATTGCCTACTCTTAAAAAAGTGTTGATTTTGCCTTATCTCAATGCAAATGCGCTTGATAATTTTCCTAAGCATTACGAAAATATCAATCATATTTTTAACACGGTTTCTGGTGAATTGACTTTTGAACCTGTCGAATTTAATCATCCTATTTGGGTTTTGTATTCCTCAGGAACAACGGGACTGCCAAAGGCTATTGTGCACTCACATGGAGGTATTCTTTTAGAACACTTAAAGTATATGGCGTTTCATAATGACGTCCATGAAGGTGAACGTTTCTTTTGGTTCTCTACTACTGGATGGATGATGTGGAATTTTGTGCAAGCAGCATTTTTAATGGGAGCGTCTATTGTTTTATATGATGGTAGTCCAACCTATCCAAATTTTAATAAACTTTGGCAGTTTTCCGAAGATGTGAAAATTGACCATTTTGGTACTAGTGCACCTTATTTAGTGGCTTGTATGAAAAAAGGACTGTTACCAAAATCAGAGTTTGATTTAACTTCAATAAGATCAATTAGCTCGACTGGAGCACCTCTACCACCTGAAGCTTTTGACTATGTATATTCTAATATAAAAGAAGATGTATGGTTATGTTCTATGGCTGGAGGCACAGATGTATGTACTGCTTTTGTTGGAGGATTACCTGAATATGCTGTACATTCTGGTGAAATTCAATGTAGGGCATTAGGTGTGTCATTATATGCTTATGATGATAATGGAAACTCTGTTAAAGATGAATTAGGGGAAATGGTCATTGATAAACCAATGCCTTCAATGCCTATTTACTTTTGGAACGACACAAACAACAAACGCTATAAAGCTAGTTATTTTGATCACTATCCTGGTAAATGGCGTCATGGCGATTTTATTAAAATCAATTCAAAAACTAACGGATTAATTATCTATGGAAGAAGCGATGCAACATTAAATAGACATGGTATAAGAATTGGGACTAGTGAAATTTATAGAGCTGTAAACAAAATTGAAGCTGTTGAAGATTCACTCATTGTAAATCTAGAGCTTGATGAAGGCAAACACTATATGCCATTATTTGTGAAAATGAGAAACAATGCCGAATTAACTGATGACATAAAAGCTCAAATTAATAGTCAACTAAAAAAAGAATATTCACCAAGACACGTTCCTGATGATATTATTCAAGTTGATGATATTCCATATACCATTAGTGGTAAAAAAATGGAAGCTCCAATTAAGAAAATTCTTTTAGGAATGCCGCTTGAAAAATCCATTAATTTTGACTCTATGCGAAATCCCGAATCGGTACAGTTTTTTATTGAATTTGAAAAAGGTATTTAAAAATCTATTTCAGGGTCATCGAGCTTGCCTTTGTTAGATTGCTTTGCATTATCTTTAAATTCATCACAATCAATAATAATGGATAACTCCTCTGGTTTTTCAAAGGCTTCTTTAGAGACATTTAATGTCTCATCGGCATAACAACTTTTCATGTACAATGCCCAAATTGGCAACGCCATAGCTGCTCCTTGTCCATAAGTAATACTTGCAAAATGTGCTGCGCGATCTTCTGCACCTACCCAAACACCTGTAACTAAATTTGGTACCATTCCCATAAACCATCCATCACTTTGGTTTTGCGTAGTTCCTGTTTTACCAGCAATTGGGTTATCGAATTCATAAGGATAGCCTGTAATAATTTCTTTATAAACTGGGTCAGTCCCATAAGTGTGTCTAAGTCGTGTTCCTGAGCCTCCTTGCGTTACCCCTTCCATTAAATTCACTGTTACGTAAGCAACCTCTTCGCTCAATACATCTTTTGTTTCTGGAGTAAATTGAAATAATACTGTTCCGTTTTTATCTTCAATTCTAGTTAACACTACTGGTTTTGTATAAACACCTTTATTAGCAAAGGCTGAATAGGCTGCCACCATTTCGTAAACACTTAAGTCAGGTGTTCCTAATGCAATAGAAGGAACTGGTAAAATCTCTTGCTCTATACCCAAACTTTTCGCTAAATCTACTACTGGTTGTGGCCCAATATCATTCATTAATCTAGCAGTAACAGTGTTTACAGAATTCGCTAAAGCTTGTTTAAGGTTTAAATACCCCGAATAATCACCATTATCATTTCTTGGTGTCCATGGTTCTGGATTCCCATACTTGTTAGCCTCTATGGTTATTTGTGATCTAGGTAATGTGTCGCAAGGTGATAAACGCAACTGGTCTATCGCTGCGGCATATACAAAAGGCTTAAACGTTGACCCTATTTGACGCTTTCCTTGTTTTACCATATCGTACTTAAAATGACGATAATTCATCCCACCAACCCAAGCTCTAACATGTCCTGTCTGTGGTTCCATAGACATCATTCCTGGACGTAAAAAGTGTTTGTAATAACGCATTGAGTCCATTGGTGTCATTACTGTATCAATCTCGGCATATTTACCCTCTTCCCATGAAAAAATGCTCATTTCGGTAGGTTCATCAAATGACTTATAAATTTCCTCCTCAGGTTTTTTAAGGTCATATTTCATATGTCTCCAGCGTTCAGATCGTTTAATAGAAATACGCATTAACGTATCTATTGCTCCACGAGTAAGGTCTAAAAAAGGAGCTGTTCTATTTCGTTGTGGCGTATTTTGATGAAAAAATTCTGCTTGTAACCTTGGCATGTGTTGCGCTATAGCATCTTCAGCATATTTTTGCATTCTAGAGTCGATGGTTGTATAAAACTTTAAACCATCTTTGTAGATGCTATACTTGGTGCCATCTGGTTTTGTGTTATTTGGGTCATTCACCCATTTTTTTAATTCTTCTTGCAAATAGGCTCTAAAGTAGGTTGCTGTACCAACATCATGAGATTGCGGTGTGAATTTTAAATGCAACTCTGTTTGCTGTAATGAATCTTTAACTTCTTGCGTAATGTATCCGTATTTTGCCATTTGTGCCAATACAACATTTCGTCTGTTCTTTGTGCCTTCAGGATTTCTGTGCTCCCTAGGATTATACAATGATGAATTTTTAAACATCCCAACCAACATAGCAGACTCTTTAATATCCAAATCCATTGGCTTTTTATCAAAATAAATACTAGCCGCACTACGAATACCATCTCCGTAATTTCCAAAATCATAGATATTAAAATATTGCGCTATAATTTCTTCTTTTGTGTATTGACGCTCTAAGCGAATGGCAAGAACCCATTCTTTAAATTTTTGTGTAATTCTTTCTAATGTACTTTGTGAATGTTCACCAACAAATAGCTGTCTAGCTAATTGTTGAGAAATGGTACTAGCTCCTCCTTTTTTCCCTAAATAAGCAAAAGCTCTTAAAGTACCTCTAGCGTCTATACCTGCATGTTTATGATATCTAGCATCTTCTGTGGCAATTAAAGCGTCTACCAAGTGTTGCGGTAGCTCATCATAATTAACAGGAGTTCTATTGTCATTTAAGTAAAATTTTCCCAGTGTTTCACCATCATGTGAAATGATTTCGCCAGCTAGATTAGTGTTTGGATTTTCCAATTGCGTGTGATCTGGCATTTCACCAAAAAAGCCCCAAGCTGCTAATTGAAAAACAAGGAAAAAACAAAGTATTCCAGCTCCAAATAGTATCCAGAACCAACGAATATATTTTGAAAAGTTGCTTACACTTTCTGTTTTCTTTTTTGTAGCCATGTATTAATTATTGTTTTGGGGTGCTTCTATTCTAAATCCAATATCTGTTATGCCTTCAAGGTTTTCAACACCTTTAATTTGTCCGTTATCACGCATTGCATGTTGAATTTTAACTAGATAATCTCCAGACTCTTCAAACACCACACCTTCCTTATACCAAAGTTTGTTTTCTTTTAGATCAGAAAATCCTGTTCCTAAAAACTCACCATTAGGTTTTGTCATCTCATACTCTAAAGTATCCGTTACTCTTTTCCCGTTTGGAAAATTCATCTCAACAATTAAAAATAAATTACTGTATTTATAATCGCTCGTATTTCTAAGGTTTACAAATAAATTGTAAGGCTTTAACGAATCTGGTGGTGTTATATAAAACTCAACTATGGAGTCTTTATGCCATTGGTTTGGAACCGATTTATATTCGTCAAACACACGATTAGAATCACAAGCGGTAATCCCAATACAAAGGATTACCAAAAACCCACAAAATTTATTTCGCATTATTTTTTGGCCTTCTTTTGTTTCTGTTTCTATTATTTCTACGTTTTTTTGAGCGTTTTGGACTATCGAAGCGTGTTAAACTATCTTGTCCTACAACGTTTTCAAAATCTGTTTTAGTGTCTTCTACCAAATCTAGCGCATATTCTTCAAGGCTAGCAACTTTTTTCTTTTTAGAATTAATTTCTATTATTTCGTTGGCTTGTTCGGTAGTAAGTTTATGCCAATTCATCCATTCACCTTCATAAGCATACCACATATGACCTTTAAAAATATCGGTTTTCTGGCAAACTCCAACGCCTTTTTCTGTTTGAAGTTTAATTTCAGTTTTAGGAAAACTCTTTAAAGCATCTAAATACGAATCTAATTCATAATTTAAACAACATTTTAGCTTTCCACATTGCCCAGCTAGCTTTTGAGGGTTTAAAGATAATTGCTGATATCTTGCAGAAGATGTACTTACCGAACGAAAATCGGTTAACCAAGTGGAGCAGCACAATTCTCTTCCACAGGAGCCAATTCCTCCAAGTCTTGCTGCTTCTTGACGAAAACCAACTTGTTTCATCTCTATTCTAGTACGAAACTCTTTAGCAAACACCTTGATAAGTTCTCTAAAATCGACACGTTCTTCGGCTGTGTAATAAAACGTTGCCTTACTTGCATCGCCTTGATACTCGATGTCTGAAATTTTCATTTGTAGCTTTAGGTCTATCGCGAATTGGCGTGCCTTAACCTTCATAGCTTCTTCCTTATCGCGAGCTTTTTGCCAAATATCAATATCTCTTTGAGAGGCTTTTCTGTAAATTTTTAAAACTTCTTCAGGAGTTTCGCTAATGTTTTTGCGTTTCATTTGCACGCGAACCAATTCGCCTGCAAGAGTCACCATGCCTATGTCGTGTCCAGCTTGCGCTTGCGTAGCAACAATATCTCCAATGCTAAGTGATAAGTTTTCGGTGTTTTTATAATAATGTTTTCGTCCGTTTTTAAAACGCACTTCAACCCAATCAAAGGGTTTTTCTCCGTTAGGAAGCGACATGTTTGAAAGCCAGTCAAAAACAGTTAGTTTATTACAACTATCTGTACCGCAAGTCCCGTTGTTCTTGCATCCTTTAGGCTGACCGTCTTTACCAGTTGAGCAACTGTTACAAGCCATATGTTTTTATATATTGATTCAGAAGAATATTAACTATTCTCTGAAGAAAGTTCATAAATCTTTTAATGAGGTAAAGATAAGATTATTATATAGACTTTAAAAAGCTAAGTGAAATTAGATATCCTTAACCGTTATTATATTAACAGGACATGCTTTTGCAGCTTTTTCACAATTATCAAAAATTAGATGATTGTTTGATTTTAATGTAAAAAACCCTTTTTTGTCTTTGCTATGCAATAGCACTGATTTACCATCTTTTTTTGACATTCTAAATTGATCTGGGGCCAACTCCACACAATAATTACAACCAATACATTTGTTGCGTTGTAGTGTTACAACTACCATTAGGCTTCAACTTTATGTTCTACGATTTTGTATAATTTATCTGAAGGTCTAATTCTAAAATTTAAAGGGATGGTTATCGAATCCCCTTTTGAGCCCTTATTTAACTTATCATCATTCACCAACATTTCTTTTACCTCAATTTCTTTTGCTCCTGTAGTTGGTCCTGTGACTAATATAGTGTCGCCAATGCTTAAATCGTAGGCCTCCATTTTAAATTCTCCAACACTTGCTTTTGGAAAATAATGTACGCCTTTACCTATATACACTTTTTTTTGCGTTGCGTGCGATCCTGATCCTTTACTCCACTCACCAAGTTTTTGACCTAAATAATAGCCATTCCAGAAACCTCGATTATATACTTTTTCTAATTCCTGCATCCACATAATTACTTCATTTTTATTGTAAGTGCCATTTTCAAGACTATCAATGGCCTCACGATAACACTTAATAACCTTAGCGACATACTCAGGCGCTCTTCCTCTTCCTTCAATTTTTAAAACCTTAATCCCCGCATCTGCAACTTGATCTAAAAAATCAATAGTACACAAGTCTTTAGGAGACATAATATATTCGTTGTCCAGCTCCATTTCAAATCCAGTTTCTTGGTCGATAACTGTGTACTTCTTTCTACAATTTTGTTTGCAAGCACCTCTATTTGCTGAAGAATTATGTGAATGTAAACTCATATAGCATTTGCCTGAAACTGCCATACATAAAGCTCCATGACCAAAAATTTCAATCTCAACTAATTTTCCTGAAGGCCCTTTTATTTGGTCCTTTACAATCTGCTTAGTAATTTTTTTTACTTGACTTAAGCTTAACTCTCTACTTAACACCATAGTATCAGCAAACATGGCGTAAAACTTAACCGTTTCAATATTCGTGATATTTATTTGAGTAGAAATATGTACTTCCATTACAGCTTCTCTTGCAGTTGCAATAACTGCTTGATCCATAGCGATAACTGCTGTAATATCTGCTTCTTTTGCTTTTTTAATAAGTGTTTTTACTATGGAAAGATCGTGGTCGTAAATGATAGTATTTAGAGTAAGGTAGGTACGAACATCTTTTTCTTTACAACGACGAGAAATTTCTTGCAAATCATCTAAAGTAAAGTTAATAGAAGCTCGAGCTCTCATGTTTAATTGTTCTACTCCAAAATAAACTGAATCTGCGCCATTATCTAAAGCAGCTTGAAGTGATTCGAAATTCCCAGCAGGAGCCATTAATTCAATTTTCTGCATACTAGATATTTTATTTCTTTTCGACTTTTAGAGTTTCGAAAATGTTTCTTAAATCTTTTTTATAAGGTAAATGATCCGCTCTTCCTTTTTTGAAAATATCGTTACTGTTGCCTTGTCCTTTACGCAATGCTTTTTGCTCTTCGTAAGGTAATGCATGTATGTCTTTGCAATTTGTTGAACAGCAATTATTCATCTCTTCTTTACACTTAGCACATTGAATGAATAATAAATGACAAGCATCATTAGCGCAATTGGTATGTACATCAAAAGGATTTCCACATTGGTGACATTGAGCAATAACATCATCACTGATTTTTTCGGCACGACGGTCATCAAAAACAAAATTATTTCCAATAAACTTGTTTTCTAATCCTTTATCGTTTACTTGACGTGTATATTCAATAATACCACCTTCTAGTTGGTATACATTTTTAAATCCTTTATGTTTAAAATAAGCACTTGCCTTTTCACATCGAATACCACCTGTACAATACATAACCAAGTTTTTGTCTTCTTTATGTTCTTTTAAATCTTCTTCAATAATATCTAAAGATTCTCTAAATGTATCTACATCTGGTGTTACTGCATTTTTAAAATGACCAATTTCGCTTTCGTAATGGTTACGCATATCCACCAACACAGTGTTTTCATCTTCGATTAATTGATTAAAAGTGTTTGCTCCAACATGAACCCCCTTGTTAGTAACATCAAAGGTGTCGTCATTTAAACCATCTGCAACAATTTTATGTCTCACTTTTACTTTAAGTTTTAAAAACGACATATTGTCTTGCTCTATGGCAATGTTTAATCGAATACCTTTTAAAAAATTAATACTATCGAGATGTTTTTTGAACTCATTGAAACGATCAGCTGGAAGAGAAAGTTGTGCATTTATACCTTCAGTTGCGATATAAATACGTCCCAAAACATCTAATTGATTCCAAATAATAAATAATTGATCTCTAAATTCTTGAGGATTGGTGATTTTTGCGTATTGATAAAAAGAGAGCGTTAATCGATCTTTTCCTGCTTTTTCGATTAATGCTGCTCTTTCTTTTCCGCTTAATTTATTGTACAGTTGCATGCTATACTAATTTTAAGGTTAAAGAATATTTCTGCAAAGGTACTCCTTTTGATTAAAAGACAATATTTTGCATAAAAAAACACCTTGAACTCTTCAAGGTGTTTTTTTTGACTAACTCGTTATACAATATTTTAATTTTTCTAATAAATTAAATTATACAAACGAGCTAACCACCATCAGCCTTAAAACTACCATTTATACAAATAGAAATAAAAAGGCCTGATTTAGTTGTTGTTAAAGTTTTTTTTAAAAATTTCATAGCAAACTTTCCCAGTTACTAACTAGTAGATGTAAAAAGTTTAAAAAGGTTGCGTCTTACAATTGTATTGTCTAAAAGATGTATTATTTTAGCATGAAATAGAATAACAATTATTGTAACAATGAGCAACGAAAAAGAAGCAAAATTAAAAGCATTAAAGCTTACATTAGATAAATTAGATAAGGTTTACGGAAAAGGTACCGTTATGAAAATGAGCGATCAAGCTGTGGTAGATGTTGACGCCATTTCTTCAGGCTCTTTAGGACTAGACATCGCTTTAGGTGTAGGTGGTTATCCTCGTGGTAGAGTTATAGAAATTTATGGTCCTGAATCTTCTGGTAAAACGACCTTAACACTTCATGCAATAGCCGAGGCTCAAAAAGCTGGAGGAATAGCGGCTTTTATTGATGCTGAACATGCTTTTGATCGTTTTTACGCTCAAAATTTAGGCGTGGATATTGATAATTTAATTATTTCTCAGCCAGATAATGGTGAGCAAGCACTTGAGATTGCCGATAATTTAATCCGTTCTGGTGCGATTGATATTGTTGTTATAGATTCTGTTGCAGCATTAACCCCAAAAAGTGAGATTGAAGGAGAAATGGGTGACTCAAAAATGGGACTTCACGCTCGTTTAATGTCTCAAGCTTTAAGAAAACTTACTGCGTCTATAAGCAAGACACATTGTACTGTTATTTTTATTAATCAATTAAGAGAAAAAATTGGTGTTATGTTTGGTAATCCGGAAACTACAACTGGTGGGAATGCTCTTAAATTTTATGCTTCTGTACGATTAGATATTAGACGATCTACCCAAATAAAAAATAGTGACGGTGGTGTTTTGGGTAATAAAACACGTGTAAAAGTTGTAAAAAACAAAGTCGCTCCTCCGTTTAGACTTGCTGAGTTTGATATTATGTATGGAGAAGGAATATCGAAAGTTGGTGAGATTTTAGATATTGCAGTTGAAAACGAAATTGTTAAAAAAAGTGGTTCTTGGTTTAGTTATCAAGATTCAAAACTTGGTCAAGGGAGAGATGCCGTAAAAAATATGCTTAAAGATAATCCCGATTTGATGGATGACCTTGAAGAAAAAATTAAAGTAATAATTTCTGAAAACAAATAATTCTATTAAAACCCGATAAATCGGGTTTTTTTATTTTATAACGCAACCTTTTTTAATTTTTAACATCTAGTAAGTACAATTACCAAAAAAAAAGTGATGAAAAAATTACTCTTATTTAGTTTTATTTTAACATTAGTATTTTCTTGTAGCTTAGATAATGATTCTGATGAAGATAATGGCTATTTTGATTTTGTAGCAATACAAAGTGCTAATTTTCCAGATTATTTTGAGTTTGGCAAAACGTATAATATCACGTTTGATTATTTACTACCTAGTACTTGTCACAACTATTATGATTTATATTATGTGATTGATCAAAGCACAAGAACCATAGCGGTTATCGCCTATGTAGAAAATGGTGACAATTGTGAGCCATTAGTAGATGAAAGTCTAGAAGGATCGTTTGATTTTAGAGTTGAAGAACAAGCAGGAACTTATACTTTTAAATTTTGGCAAGGAGAAGATGATAATGGAGAAGACATCTATATAACTTATGAAGTACAAGTACAATAGATATTTAAACTAAAAATAATGTAATAATTGAGTTTAGAACAACTCATAGAAAAGTGTAAAGAAAATGATACTAAAGCTCAAAGTGATTTATATAAGCTCTTTTCGAGTAAACTATTTACACTTTGTCTAAAGTACTCAAGAAATTATGCAGAAGCTGAAGATAATCTGCAAGATGCTTTTGTGACAATTTTTGAAAAAATATCACAATATAGCGGTAAAGGTTCTTTGGAAGGTTGGTTAAAGCGAATAGTAATTAATACTGCTTTACAAAGGTATAGAAAACAAGGCGTTTTTGATATTGTTAATGAAGATCAAATAGAAGATGTCCAGGTTGATGTTGACACAGAAACTGTAAACCTCGATTTTTTACTAAGCTCAATACAAGAGCTTCCTGATAGATATAGATTAGTCTTTAACCTTTATGTTTTAGACGGCTATTCTCATAAAGAAATTAGTGAAATGCTTGACATTACAACTGGAACAACAAAATCTAATCTGGCAAGAGCAAGAAAGATTTTAAAAGATAAAATTGAAAATTATATGGCGAATTTTAATTCGCAATCATTATGAAAAATGAAAAAAAGCATATTGATAGATTATACCAAGAAGGACTAAAAAGCTTCGAAGCCACTCCAAGTGAGGCTGTTTGGGAAAATATTTCTGAGCGAATTCATGGTAAAGAAAAAAAGCGCAGGGTAATTCCATTATGGATAAAATTGTCGGGTATAGCCGCAGGATTACTCTTATTGGTTACATTAGGAAATAAACTATTCTTTCAAGACGATAATACCATTCCTGAATTAAATGAAACTATTGTTGATACCAATTCTAAAAACAATCAAAATAAGAAAAATAATATAGACGAAGTTTTTGACACAAAAACTGAAATTGCTTCAGAGGAAAATGTAGTGCAAGAAGATTCGAATGAGGCTGAGGCAAAAGAATCATTAAACAATATTCAAAAAAAATCAAAACCTCATATTGTCAATAAAAATGAGTCTGTTGTTGCTAATAGTAGAATGACCAATTCTAAAAATATCAATACAGTAGAATCCCAAAGAAATGCTATTCAAGAAGAACTTTCAAAGGCAGCTAATGATAAATCTAAAGTAGCTAAAGTAGAAAACTCAACTCCTGAAAAACTTGAACTTGAAAGCGATTTGGTTAAATCTAAAAACAAAATAAACACTGAAGAAGATAAAAAAGGCGAAACCGTTGGAGAATTATCTATTGAAGATGTTATTGCTGAAAACAATCAAGCAAAGCAAAACGAAGATGAGTTAACAACTAAAGAAAAAGCTGCTAAACGTTGGAGTGTAGCTTCAAATGTAGCTCCCGTTTACTTTAATACATTAGGTTCTGGATCTTCGATTCATAGTGAATTTAATAACAATGCCAAATCAGGAAATATTAACATGAGTTATGGTGTTTCTGCAAATTATGCCATAAATGACAAAATAAATTTAAGGGTTGGTGTTAATAATGTAAAGCTAGGATATAATACGCATGATGTTTTTAATTTAAGTAGTACAGCAGCAAATCCAATTAGTTCGGTGGCTGTTAAAAACATCGCTGTTTCCAAAAGTGCTTCTGTAGGAATTACATCTACAAATGTTGGAGGTATGAGTTTTGCTCAAGTTCCAGAAACGTTAACTAATGACTTTAATGCATCCATTAATCAAGAATTAGGGTTTTTTGAAATTCCTTTAGAAATTCAATATAAAATCACAAATACCAAATTAGGAATTAATGCTATTGGAGGTTTTAGCGCTTTGTTTTTAAGCAATAATGAAATCTATTCTACTTTTGATGGTCAAACTACTTTAATTGGAAATGCAACAAATATTAATAATTTGAGTTATAGTGCTAACCTTGGATTTGGTTTAAACTATAAATTATCGAATAAATTAAATTTAAATCTTGAACCCATGTTTAAATATCAATTAAACACGTTTAAAAATACTTCTGGCAATTTTAAGCCATATTTTATAGGAGTATATTCTGGTTTGAGCTTTAAATTTTAAGAATTTTAGTTGGTTAGGTTGGTTATTGTGCTTCGTCTTAGAAGTGTCAATAATTTTTAAAAGTCACTCTTTTTGAGTGGCTTTTTTTATGCTTGAAGCTCTTGCAAAATAATCTCTCTAGAGGTATTATTTAATTGCTTTGTGTCTTCAATTTCTAAATGCTTCGTTTCTAAGAATTCATGAATTTTAACACGTAACATTCCTGGTCCTCCGCTAAAGAAGGTATATGAAAATCGCTTTTTGTTATCATAAAAGGTAATTGGTACAATTGGAATTTCATGCTTAATTGCCAATCTAAAAGCACCATCCTTAAAATCGGCTAAAAGCACTTCTTCATCTGGCACTAAACCTTCAGGGAAAATACAAATACTCAATCCAGATTGTAAACGTCGTTGTGCTCTAATAAATACTGCCTGTCTACTTTTAGCACTGCTTCTATCTACCAAAATACAGGTTCGCTTATAGAAAAATCCAAACAATGGTATTTTAGCCAACTCCTTTTTTCCAACAAACACAAAAGGGTTATCCTTAATCGTCACTAACATGAGCATAATATCAATCATTGAAGTATGGTTAGCGATAAACATATAACTCTTACCTTTTTCTAAATTTTGCAGCTTAGTGATTTTCCAACCAAGGCCCATACCAATTAAAATAAATTTTGACCAAATGCGTGCTAACTTAAAAAAGAAAGGATACCATCGTTCTTTAGCTATGGAAACAATAAGAAAAGGGAATAGAATAATTATTGGTAATGCAACAAGTACATAAAACCAAATACGATATAAAATCCAGAAAGGATATTTTAAAAATTTCATTAGAGCCAAATCTAATTAATTTAATTGAGCTATTCTATCAAAAAAATTACCTTTGTGTTCGTTATAAAGAATTATTAATTAAAGAGATTCCTACTTTCGTGGGAAATGACTATGGCTAGAATACTAACTGGTGTACAAAGTACAGGAACACCGCACTTAGGAAATCTTTTAGGAGCAATTATTCCTGCAATACAAATGAGTAACGATCCAAATAACGAATCGTTTCTTTTTATTGCAGATATGCACTCATTAACTCAAATAAAAGATGCTGATACGTTAAAAAATAATACATACTCTACTGCTGCTGCATGGTTAGCTTTTGGTTTAAATATTGACAAAACCGTGTTTTATCGCCAAAGTGATGTGCCTCAAGTAACTGAACTTTCATGGTATTTAAGCTGTTTCTTCCCTTATCAAAGATTGACATTAGCACATAGTTTTAAGGATAAAGCTGATAGATTGGAAGATGTAAACGCAGGTTTGTTTACCTATCCAATGCTTATGGCTGCAGATATATTGTTATATGATGCACATATTATTCCTGTTGGTAAAGACCAATTACAACATATTGAAATGACGCGCGATGTAGCCTCACGTTTTCATGCAAAGGTTGGAGAAACCTTTGTAATACCTGAGGCCGATATACAAAAAGACACTATGTATGTTCCTGGTACAGACGGTGGTAAAATGAGTAAAAGCCAAAATAATATTATCAATTTATTTTTGCCTGATAAACAATTACGCAAGCAAATTATGGCTATTGCTACAAATAGCAAGCCTTTAGAAGACCCTAAAGACTGGAAAACTTGTAATTGCTTTGCGCTTTTCAAGCTCGTTGCTAATGACACTCAAATAGCTGAGATGAAAGCCAATTACGAAAAAGGTGGTTATGGTTATGGCCATGCAAAACAAGCTTTATTTGAATTACTCATTGATAAATTTTCAGCTGAAAGAGAACGTTACAATTATTATATGGATAACCTAAACGAAATTGATAAAGCCTTGGCTATTGGTGCTGAAAAAGCTAAGGTTGTTGCCGATGATGTGCTAAAAAGGGTTAGAACGAAGATTGGGTATTAGTAGCCTATCTGCCTAGCAATTTCTTTAATAAAATTATCAGTTCGTTTTATAAAATCTAATTTGAGTCGCATTGTGTTTATAATGAAATTTAATTTCAATTTTATAATCTTGCTTTTTCCATAAAATAAGATTAGGTGTCTCATTTAAAGAAACTTCTTTGGTAGAATATTTTCGTTTTCTTAGCTGTTGATGAAATCCATCTTTATTTGTGGATTTTGATTCATAAATCAATTTATCTATTTTAGATATGTGTGTTGGGTTGTTATATTTATTAATAAAAGCATCTAAACAACATTTATCTATAATTGAAATAGACGTAACAGTTATCAACTGTATTAGCTTTTTCTCATCAAGTGTTACGGACAAGCTATTAATTTGTGTTCCTAAATACTCTGTGTTCTTTGCAAATTCAAAAACGCTAGATGTGTAGCCTTCTAGTGCAGATAATCCATTTTTAACTATTTCTAAATTTTTTTCTTTTAATAGTTCTTCTATAGGTTGCCCTAAATAATCAACAAAATTTATCGCTTTCTCTTTCATTTTATGATTTCAATTAAAACGATTTCTGTTTTTCATAAGAGTTTAAATAACCTCAAATTGCTTCCCAGGTAATGGTCTCACAACACCTTTTAATTCCATATTCAATAAAATAGATGCTACCCTAAAGGTAGGCATATTGCATTTTAAAGCAATAATATCTAGTAATTCCTTCCCATTCTCTTTTAATAAATTATAAATCAACTTTTCATCGGTATCGAGCTCTACAAACAACTGTTTTTGCACTAGCTTCTTCTCGCTTTCTAGCTTCCAATTGAGTATAAAAGGAATATCCTCAGGTTTTGAGAGTAAATGTGCGCGTTGTAATTTAATTAAGTTATTACAGCCAACACTTTGTGTATCTGTAAGGCGTCCAGGAACTGCAAAAACCTCTCGATTATATGAGTTTGCAATATCTGCAGTCACTAAGCTTCCTCCTTTTTCAGCAGATTCTACCACAATAGTTGCTTCGCTTAATCCTGCAATAATTCGGTTACGTTTTAAAAAGTTGTTTCGGTCAAACTCATCAGTACTCCAAAAATCAGTGAAAAATCCACCATGGTTTTCAATGTCAGCCACATATTTTTTATGAACCTTTGGATAAATTTGATTAAACCCATGTGCTAAACAACCAATGGTTTGCAAATTATATTTTAAAGCAGCTTTTTGCGCAGTAATATCTGTACCATAAGCAAATCCAGACACAATAATTGGGTTGTAAGGTGCTAAATGTTCAACAATCGCTTCACAATTAGCAATTCCTTGAGTGGTAATTTTTCGTGCGCCAACTATACTAATAATAGGTTGGTTTTTTATGTTTACATTTCCTTTCTGAAATAATAAAATAGGCCCATCAACGCAGTGCTTTAATCGCTCAGGATAACTGCTTTCCATAAAATAGTGGCTAACAATATCATGCTTCTTTATAAATTCCAATTCTTTTCTAGCATTCTGCAGTAACATGTCTTTATGTAAATCACCAATGGCATACGTACCAATACCATCAATTTTAAGCAAGTTTTGTTTCTTTTCATTTAGAACAGCCTCAGGAGAACCACAATGCGCAATAAGTTTTTTAGCTGTAATGTCACCAATATTTGGAGCATTTTGTAAGGCTAAAGCATATAATAAATTGGTATTGGACATGTACATCATTGAATTACAACGTACAAGAAACTAAAAATTACATTGTTAATAAATAGTTGGAGGAACTTTTTTACGGATTGAAAAATTTTTAACTTTGTTTCTATGCAATTGGAAACCTATATAAGTGATTTATTATACAGATATGAATGTGTGATTATTCCAGATTTTGGAGCCTTTTTAACACAACCAGTGTCTGCAAAAGTTGATATTTCTAGTAATACTTTTTACCCTCCTAAAAAAGTATTATCGTTTAATGAACAACTTAAAAATAATGATGGTTTGTTGGCAAATTACATTGCTGATGTCGAAAAACTACCTTACGAAGTTGCTGTAAAAAAGATTGCAAAAAAGACAAAATCCTTAAAGTCTTATTTAGCCCAAGGAGAAACGTTGACGTTTAAAAACATTGGTGATATTACGTTAAGTAATGAAGGTAAAATAACTTTTGAACCTTCTTACCATTTAAACTATTTAACTGATGCTTTTGGATTAGCAAAATTTGTATCGCCAAATGTATCAAGAGAAGTTTATAAAGAGCAAGTTGAATCCATTGAAAAAGTTGCTCCTATAGCAATTACACCAGAAAAACGTAAATCGCGAAATTACTTGAAATATGCTGCTGTTGCTGTTATAGCACTAACTTTAGGTGGCTTTGGAGCATCTAATTATTATCTCCATCAAATTGAGACTCAAAACCAAATAGCGCAGCAAGAAGCAACCCAAGAAATTGAAAATAAAATTCAGGAAGCTACTTTTATAATAGATAATCCATTACCAAGCGTTACTCTAAATGTTGCCAAGCAAAGTGGTAATTTTCATATAGTCGCTGGTGCTTTCCGTATTGAAGAAAATTGTGATAAAAAATTAAAGCAATTACACGCTCAAGGTTTTAGTGCTAGAAAAATAGGCGCAAACAAATATGG
Source organism: Flavobacteriaceae bacterium S0862 (assembly GCA_023015825.1). Taxonomy (GTDB): domain Bacteria; phylum Bacteroidota; class Bacteroidia; order Flavobacteriales; family Flavobacteriaceae; genus Pontimicrobium. Next base: position 236,898 of record JALKAW010000002.1, read on the forward strand.
GCTACATCAAGTAGTGTATTCAAGTTACGACACAAGAGCTGAAGCACAACGTGAACTTTATAAAATTAAAAGAACACACAATCCTGATGCTTGGTTATTAGCTCAAAAACTTAATTAAATTTTACTTCTTTAGTTTTTAAAAGGAGCTTACCTTTGCATTTCAAATAAAATGTACATGGAAGCTAAACATCCTAATGATTCTAAAACAACAATGACCGACTTGGTTTTACCAAGCGAAACCAACCCTTTAAATAACTTATTTGGAGGCGAGCTATTGGCTCGTATGGATCGTGCTGCTAGTATTGCTGCAAGGCGTCATTCACGAAGAATTGTGGTTACAGCTTCGGTTAACCATGTGGCGTTTAAGCACCCTGTTCCGCTAGGAAGTGTCGTTACCGTAGAAGCGAAAGTGTCAAGAGCATTCAAATCTTCTATGGAAGTATATTTAGATGTATGGATAGATGATAGAGAATCTGGTGAATGTACCAAGGCTAATGAAGCCATTTATACCTTTGTGGCTGTAGATGAAACTGGTCGTCCAGTTAAAATTCCTGCAATCATTCCAGAAACAGAAGAAGAGAAAATTCGTTTTGACGGTGCTTTAAGGAGAAAACAATTAAGCCTAGTGCTTGCAGGAAAAATGAAACCAGATGAAGCTACAGAGCTTAAAGCCTTGTTTTTTGATTAAACCTTTTTGAATTCAATAAGTCTTATAGTAACAAAACCCAAATGCTATGAGAACTTATTTTTTAATCTTCGGAATTGTCATTTTATATTCTGCTACCTCTTGTGTGTCAGGTGTTGCAGTAAAGTCTGCGCATACAATTACTGTTGTGAAAGTAGCTCCCAAACATCATAAAATTGTAATTGTAAAAGGAAAGCGTTATTACTTTTGGAATGGCAAACATTACAAAAAAACTAAAAAAGGATATACATTTGTAAGAGTATAAACTATCGCTTAATCCAATACGCTGGATTTTGTTTTTCAAGACCTTTCCAAACGCCAAAACTTAATATGGCTTCGCCCGATGCTTTATTAGTACGAACTTCACCTATGTCTTGTTTAGTAGTAACCTTATCTCCTTTTTTGACATAGATTTTTGATAGGTTTTTATAAATAGTGAAATAATTTCCATGTTGAATCATTACAATATTATTACCATTATTTTGCTTTACCACAGAGTTTACAGTTCCATTAAAAACAGCTCGTACCTTTTCTCCCTTATTAGTTTCAATTCTAACACCATTATTAGTGATTTTAACTGTTCTGTCTATAGGTGAGGGTTTTGTTCCAAAAGGCACTTTAATAAACCCTTCGCTAACAGGCCAAGGTAATTTTCCTTTATTAGCGACAAAGCTCGATGCCAATAATTCTTCTTCAGGAGTTAAGGCAAATGTTTTTGAAGAGGAAGATTTTCCCGCTTTTTTATTAGACGCTGAGATAGCTGCTCTAATTATTTTCTCAATCTCCTTATTTATCCTATCAGCCTCTTGTTGCTTGGTTCTAATTTGAGATTTATACTTACTTATATTTTTGCTTACAGAAGCCATTAAACCTTCATACTCTTTTAGCTCTTTATCTAATTCCTTTTTTGCTAATCTGTTGGCTTCAATTAATTTTTGTTTCTCTTGTTTTTGTGTTTGAAGATTTTTGTTTAACTCTTGGAGTTTGATGGTTTGAAGCTTAATTTCTTCTCCTTGTTTTTTTTGATAATTGGCATATTGCTTAATATACTGTAAGCGCTTATATGCTTGTTGAAAGTTACTAGAGCTCAGCAAAAACATAATTTTACTTTCTTCAGACCTACTTTTGTAGGACTTGACAATCATTGCTGCATATTCATCTTTTAAAATCTGTAAACGGTTTCTTAGATTGGTAATTTCTTTTTGATTGTTGTTAATTTCCCTCGTTAAATTATTGGCTTGCTGATTTATGTTTCTAATTAAATTTTGCCTTACTGAAATTTTGTAATTAATATTATCTAGACTAGATAAAATGGTTGTTTGTTCTTTTTTGCCTTGCGACATTAGGCGCTCAAACTGGTTTATTTGACGTGTTAATTCTCGTCGTCTCTCTTCTAATTGTTTTTGTTTTGCACTTTGTGCTTGTGCAAATGTGACTAAAAAGAATAGAATTAAAAAGAAGTATGTTTTATGTGTGGATACGTTCACCTTCTTTATCTTTTAACAACAATTTCTTTAAACCCTGTTGGAATTCGAAAAGGAAACCTTAAATCACTATCTAAAGAAACTGACTTAAACTCCATATTAATTTGAGTTTCAAAATTACCTTGCACAGCTATAATATTGACGTTTTTGGGCAATACTTGTTTATCAACTTCTTGATAGTCTTTATAGTCAATTTGTAATATTCTTTGCTCAAGGGCTTGAGAAATTTGCTGTGAATCCATTTTATAATGCGACGGATTTAAAAGCAATAGAATTTCAAGTAATTCGCTTTGTCTTTTTGGCTGAAGCAAATAGGACTTGTCAAAAACATCTACTTTATAATTATTAGTTGTTAAATCAAAAAGAGCCTCGCCAAGTAACAAATTTTGTACTTTATTAAAATCTAAATCGGTTCCTAAAAGGTCACTAATTAATGAGAAATTGCCATCAAAATAGGTGTTATCTAACTTATTGTAAAAACTCACTTTTGTTGGTGTTATTTTTGCGCGAACAATCCCTAAAGTGGCACTTAACCAAATGGTTTTGTCTTTTTCCATTCTAAGGTTAATACTATGGGTTTGCTCCATATCTCCTTGCAAATATTCTACTTTAACACGAGCTTGAAGGGTTTTAAATTTAGTAAAGGTTTTAGTATGCTCTTTTATTAATTGTCTTGAAGATATTTTGCTATCCAATTCACTATTGGAAGTAATACTTTTAGCTGACTTACACCCAAAGCTTATCAAAAGCACAATTGCTAATACTATGTAGGTTATTTTTTTCATTGCTTAATTAAAACGTTTTCGGCTTTCTTAGAAAACGCATTAGCTTTAGTAATATTATTAATCATTCTATAAGCAGTACTAAGTTGTTTATAGAAATCTATTTCCATTTGAGCATTATCAATCACATAGTCAATACCAATTTCTAGCGTCTCTATGGCATCTTTAGGACGATTTAAATGATTAAATGCTACACCATTTGCTAAATAAATTATAGGTTGTGATGGAAATACATCTAAAGCTTTTGTTGCTAAATCGACAACTTTTTGATGTTGTTTACTGTCTATGTATAATAAAATCAAGTTTTTTAGAACTTCAAAATTTTCAGAATCTTTGTTTAAAGCCATCTCATAATGCTTTAAAGCCATCTCTTTATTTCCTTTCTGTAAATAATATTGTGCTAATTCAATATTTGATTTTCCGTTATTATCATTTGATACCATAGTTGTAACTTCTAATAAATCGTTTTCATACTGTGGGTTACTTTTTACAAATGATACAAAATCGTTTAACACCTTGGTTTTGGCATCTGGCTTAATTTTTAGGCTTGTAAGTATAATTTTCATTGAGTTTATGGCTTCTTTTGGCATATTATCGCTCAAGTAAAACTTATACAATGCTAGATGTACAATGTGAGAATTTGGGTTTTTTTCTAGAAGCTCTTTTGCGGTTTTGAAGGCTTTTTCGTTATCGCCTAATTCACTATATCTATAAATTAATCGTAAATAGAGTGCCTCATTATTTGGAGTGTTGGCAACACGCTCTTCAAGATTTTCTATTCGTTCTTTATCACCTCCAGTTGCATTATAAATTTGATTGCGCATAAAATCACGTCTTTCTGAAACCCCATAATCCTTATCGAGCTCATCCAAAGTTTTTAAGGCGTCTTTATATTTTTTATTTTTAATGTAAAGTGATACTAAATCTTCCTTATAGTCTGGATGAAATTTCACTAATTTTTTTACTGTTTTTAGCGCTTTATTAAAATCGTCTTTTTGGTAATACACATCGTAAAGCGCATCTAAAAACCATTCATTTTCTGGTACTTTCTCAATAGCTTTTTTTAAGGCTTCTTCGGCTGCACCAAAGTTTTTAAGTTGTGTGTAGTTTTTGCCTAATTCAAAATATATAACTGCTTTAGAATCGTCCAACTCTAAGCATTTTAATAATGACTTAATTGCTCGATCGTAGTTTTCTATACCTTTTTGTTTTAAAGCTTCGTAGAAGTGTTCTTGAAACTCATCTTCGAAATTTCCTAAATCATCATTAGGTGTTTTGTTGAAATCGACTTGGGCAAATAGCGTTTGTGGAATAAAAACAATTCCTAGAATCAATAATAGTATTTGGGTTTTCAACGTCATTATATCAGCCTCTAAATTACATATTTTACAAGCACTAAGAGTTTGTTTAGGCTCTTTTTAACACATTATTTGGTTCCTGTGCTCCCAAAACCTCCTTCACCTCTTTCGGTCTCGGTAAGCACTTGTAATTCTTCCCATTCTGCACGCTCATGCTTTGCAATAACCAATTGTGCGATACGCTCTCCATTATTAATGGTGAAATCTTCATTAGAAAGATTAACAAGAATCACGCCAATTTCACCTCTATAATCTGCATCAATGGTTCCAGGAGCATTAAGTACTGTTATTCCTTTTTTTGCTGCTAAACCACTTCTTGGACGTACTTGTGCTTCAATGCCAATTGGTAGCTCAATAAATAAGCCTGTACCTACAATACTTCGTTCTAGTGGTTTTAGAGTTCTCGACTCTGATAAGCTTGCTCTTAAATCCATTCCCGCAGACGCAATAGTTTCGTAATGTGGCAATGCGTGATTGGATTTGTTGATTATTTTAATAGTCATACTCTTCTCAATAATTGTTTAATTTCTTTTTTTTCCAATGCGTAAGTGATACCCAAAAATACTAATAACAATGGTATTCCAACTAAATAGTTTTCTCTAAAATAATAAAATGAAATCACTGAAAACAAGATAGAAACAAATAAATACAATCCTATTTTTTTAAGGTTATACGGTATAGGGTAATACTTTCTGCCAAAGTAATAAGATAATAGCATCATGACGCTGTAAGCAATAAGAGTCGCAATTGCTGATGCTTTATAGCTATATTCTTTTATGAAAAATATGTTGATCGCTAAGGTAATGATGGCTCCAAAAACTGAAATATATGCGCCAAATTTTGTTCTGTCGGTAATTTTATACCAAACTGATAAGTTATGATAAATACCCAAACAAAAGTTAGCTAACAGGATTATTGGCACAATCCACATAGCTTCCCAATAAGCTTCACTTCTTACTATGTATGGTTTTAGTAAATCTGCAAAAACAACGACGCTCAATAAAATCACAGAACCAAATGCTACAAATAGCTCTAAAATTTTTGCATAGTTTTTTTGTGGGTTTTTACTATTTGAATGACTAAAAAAGTAAGGCTCTATACCAAGTCTGTAAGCTGTTGCGAAAAGCGTCATAAATACAGCTATTTTGTAACAGGCTGAGTACATCCCAATATCGGTTTCGGCAATATCTGCTGGAAGTAATTCCTTAAGTAAAATTCTATCGAATGTTTCATTTATCGAAAAAGCAACACCTGCTATAAGCACAGGAAACGCATAACGAAACATGGTTTTCCATAGCTGTGAATTAAACACATATTTAATTTTACTGTAAAATGGCAACATTAACAATAATGTTACAGCACTTGCAATAAGATTGGCTATAAAAATGTAACTAATTTGAAAATCTGGCTTGTATATACTTTCAAACACAGAATTGTTAGAAGCCAAGTCTTTTAAAGCTAATAAGAAGAATAAATTAAGACCAAGGTTGATAGCTACATTTAAAATTTTAATGATTGCATAGCGTTTAGGTTTTTCATTGGCTCTTAACCATGCGAATGGAATAATGACCAAGGCATCTAATAGTAAAATCCAAATAACCAAATTGATGTATCTTACATCAATATCAATAAAGGAGGCTATCTGATTTTGAAAAATCAATGCTAAGGCAAAAAAGCCTAAAGAAGACACAATTAGTGAAATTGTAGAAGTCCCAACAACTTGATTTTTATCTTCTTCTTTATTGAAAAACCTAAAAAAAGCTGTTTCCATACCATAAGCCAAAACAACATTAAATATTACGAAATATGAAAAGATGACTGATACTTCTCCATATTCTGCTACCGAAGTTAAGACACCTTCTGTAGTGTATAGTGGTACCAACAAAAAGCTAAGCATCCTAGGTAAAACGGTTGCTAATCCATAAATAAATGTTTGCTTAAAGAGTTTTTGAAATGCGCTCAAAAGTTGGGTTTTAACGTAGCTAAAAGTACGTTATTAGTAAACGTTTTGCAACATTAGTTATTATTAGACGATGGTGACATTGGAACCTCCACCATTTGTATTTCAGCTACATTAGTAAGCTTGTAATACTTCGTTTTTCCATTGACATTATAACTAATCACACACTCATTATGTGCCAATTCAAATGGGATTTTTATTGGTTTCTCTGGCATTTTATTACCATATTCAGCTTTAGAGTCACTGCTAATAACAATATCTTGTTTTTGAGTAGATAGTGATGTAAAACGACCAACATAAACACCTTCTTCTTGTGAGTGCTTATTTAGTTTTGTTACTTTCTCTCTAAAATAAACGCTATCTGGTTGGAATTCTAAATCTTTTATTTCAATGAAAATATCCATTCCTGAAGGTCCATCGACCATTCCGGAAACCCATTGTTTACAGTATATACTTCCAAAGGTTGTTGGTGCTTCTTTTTGAAGCTTTTGTGCACTTGAACATTGAGAAAAACTAGACATAATTACTGTTAACATTGATAATTTAAATATTTGCTTTAGGGTTTTCATTTATTTGACTATTTATTATAAAGATACTAAATCAAGAGCTATGCCATAAAAAAAGCCTTACTAAAAAGTAAGGCCCTTAATTATTTTTTGATGCTCTTAATTAATTATTAAGTACTTCTGCTCTTATAAGCATTTGACTTTGCTCGCGCTATGTCTAATTGTTCAATGCTTCCGCTCCACCAACAATTTCTAAGATTTCATTAGTAATTGCAGCCTGACGTGCTTTATTATAAGTTAGTTTTAATTGATCTCTTAACTCTGTTGCGTTGTCAGTTGCTTTATGCATTGCTGTCATACGAGCTCCATGTTCACTAGCAAAACTATCTCTAATAGACTTATACAATTGAGTTTTTAATGACTTAGGAATTAATGTTTCAACAATCTCAACTTTTGTTGGTTCAAAAATATAGTCTTGATTGTTATTTGAGCTTCCTTCCATCGGCACAATTGGTAAAAATTGCTCAGTCATTACAATTTGCGTTGCTGCATTTTTAAACTTGTTGTAAACGATTTCAATTTTATCGAACTCGCCTTCTACAAATTTTTCCATCAACATTTCGGCTATCTCTGCTACTTTATCAAACGTTAAATCATCAAATACATCACTATTATTAGAAACAACATCTTCATTTTTAGACAATGCGTCGTTAGCTTTTTTCCCAATAGCAACATAAGAAACCTCTTGATTGGCATACGTTTCATTTGCTAATCTAATTGCCTCCTTTATAATGTTAGAATTAAAAGCACCGCACAGCCCTCTATTAGAAGTAATGGCTACAATAAGCACTTTCTTTACTTCTCTTTGTGTCGCATATTTGCTACCAGAATCTGCGTCTAATGTCGCACTAAGGTTTTGTAATAGTTCCGTTAGTTTATTTGCGTAAGGACGCATAGCAGTAATCGCATCTTGTGCCTTCTTTAGCTTTGCAGCCGATACCATTTTCATGGCACTGGTAATCTGCATTGTTGAAGATACCGATGAAATTCTGTTACGTATTTCTTTTAAGTTCGCCATATTCTAAATATGAATCTCACACAATAGTGAGAATGATAATTATGCTTTATACTTTGCTGATAAGTCTTTAGCCACATTTGTTAATGTATCTGTAACCTCATCAGTTAATTTTCCTGCTTTTAAAGTGTTCAAAACATCTTCATGTTTTGCTTTAAGGAACTCTATGTAATCTCTTTCGAATTCTTTAACTTTTTCTACAGGAACATCTCTCAATAAGTTTTTAGACCCAGCATAAATAATTGCAATTTGATCTTCAACCGTAAATGGATCGTTTTGTGCCTGCTTCAAGATTTCAACGTTACGTTTTCCTTTTTCAATTACATTTAAAGTAACAGCATCTAAATCTGATCCAAATTTCGCGAATGCTTCTAATTCACGGAATTGTGCTTGATCCAGTTTTAATGTACCAGCTACCTTTTTCATGGATTTAATTTGTGCATTACCACCAACACGAGATACAGAAATACCTACGTTAATCGCTGGACGAACACCTGAGTTAAATAAATCCCCATCTAAGAAGATTTGCCCATCTGTAATAGAAATTACGTTTGTTGGGATATAGGCAGAAACGTCACCTGCTTGAGTTTCAATAATTGGTAAAGCTGTTAAAGAACCCCCACCTTTTACCATTGGTTTTAAAGAATCTGGAAGGTCGTTCATTTCTTTAGCAATAGCATCATCATTAATCACTTTTGCAGAACGCTCTAATAAACGAGAGTGTAAGTAGAATACATCTCCAGGATACGCTTCACGTCCTGGTGGACGACGTAACAATAATGATACCTCACGATACGCTACCGCTTGTTTAGATAAATCATCATAAATGATTAAAGCTGGACGACCAGTATCTCTAAAATACTCACCAATGGCAGCACCTGCAAAAGGAGCATAAACCTGCATTGGCGCAGGATCTGATGCGTTAGCTGCAACAATAGTAGTATAAGCTAAAGCGCCTTTTTCTTCTAATGTTTTAGCAATTAAAGCCACTGTTGATGCCTTTTGCCCAATAGCAACATATATACAAAAGACAGGTTCACCTGCATCGTAAAATTCTTTTTGATTTATAATAGTATCAATACAAACGGCTGTTTTACCAGTTTGTCTGTCTCCAATAACCAGCTCACGTTGTCCACGTCCAACAGGAATCATCGCATCAATTGCTTTAACTCCAGTTTGTAAAGGCTCGGTTACTGGTTCACGATAAATAACACCAGGTGCTTTTCGCTCTAGTGGCATTTGGTATGTATCTCCAGAGATAGGTCCTTTACCATCGATAGGTGCTCCTAAGGTATCAACAACACGACCAACGATACCTTCACCTACATTAATAGATGCTATACGGCCAGTACGTTTTACTGTAGAACCTTCGGCAACTGCTTTTGAGTGTCCTAGTAATACAATACCCACGTTATCTTCTTCAAGGTTAAGTACAATTCCTTCAAGACCTCCATCAAATTCTACTAACTCTCCATATTGAGCGTTTGAAAGTCCATATGCGCGTACAATACCATCACCTACAGTTAATACTGACCCTACTTCGTCTAATGACGCTGTAGCTTCAAATCCTGCTAGTTGTTGCTTTAAGATTGCTGATATTTCAGCTGGTTTTACTTCTGCCATCTTATTTATTTGTTTAGATATAAATATCTTAGTTTAATGTAAATTCTCTTTTTAACTTATTTAGTTTGTTAGACACACTAGCATCATATTGCTTGTCTCCAACACGTAAAATGAAACCACCTAAAATGCTTTCATCCACCATATTTTCTAGCTCTACAGCTTTACTTGTTAACTCTTTTACTTTTGCAAGTACTTTAATTTCTAGATCGTTATTCATAGGAAATGCAGTAGTTACTTGTGCAATTTCTTTTCCATTTAACTCATCAAATAACGTTGTATATTTTGATGCAACATCACCAAGAATGTCAATTCTTTTATTAGACATTAATAAGTTGAACAACCTAGAACTAATACTATTTATATTTGGAAATATTTTAGTCAAAGCTTCTATTTTAGCATCCGATTTAACGATTGCATTTTTAAGTGCCTGACTTAATTCTACGTTTTCTTTAATAGTAGTCGCTATTAGCTTCATGTCGTTATTTACAGCTTCTGCTGCATTTTGATCACTTGCTAAACTAAGTACTGCTTTTGCGTAACGTATTGCTGCTCTACTCATGAGTGTTTAGTTTAAAGTTGCTTCACCTAACATAGACTCAACCAATTTTACTTGCTTATCTTTATTAGATAATTCTTCACGAACCACTTTTTCTGCTATTTCGATTGATAAGTTAGCTACTTGCGATTTTAACTCAGCAATTGCAGCTTTCTTTTCTGTTTGAATAGATGCTTGAGCTTGTACAATTAGTTTTCCTGCTTCTTCTCTTGCTTCATTTTTAGCATCATCAATCATTTTATTTTTGATTTCACGCGCTTCTTTAAGCATTTCTTCTCTTTCTGCTCTAGCTTCTTTTAATAACTTCTGATTGTCTGCTTGAAGGTTTTCCATTTCTCTCTTAGCTTGTTCAGCAGAGTCTAATGCATTTTTAATTCCTTCTTCTCTATCGTTTACAGCATTAAGAATTGGTTTCCAAGCAAATTTTCTTAGTAATAATAGTAGTGCTAAGAACAATACTGTTTGCCAAAAAAACAGTCCAATCGAAAATTCTCCTAATAACTTTTCCATATTCTATTTATAGTATTATACTTTTTAATTTTTAAAATAAAGCAACCTTGCAACCAACCGTTGCAAGGATGCCTTAAAATAGGTTTGATTATACTGCAAATAATGCAGCAAATCCAATACCTTCGATTAACGCAGCTGCGATAAGCATAGCAGTTTGAATCTTACCGTATGATTCTGGTTGACGAGCGATAGCTTCCATAGCTGAACCACCAATCTTACCAATACCAATACCAACACCAATTACTACTAAACCTGCACCTACCATTACTGGAATTTCCATATATATGTATTTAAAAATTAAACATTCAAATTAATGCACTAATGTGCGTGGGCCTCTTCATGATGATCGTGCTCTTCTGCAGCAAAACCAAAATAAAGCGCTGATAACATTGTGAAAATATATGCTTGCAACAATGCTACTAATAATTCAATTAAAGAGATAGCGAACGCTAATCCAAACGATAATGGACTACCTAACCAGCTCTTAAATATAAACATCAATCCAATTAAGCTCATCATTACAATATGTCCTGCCTTTATGTTGGCGTACAAACGAATTAATAATGAGAAAGGTTTGATAAATATTCCTAACACCTCAATTGGTATTAGTATTATGTACAAAGGAATTTTAGCATACCAAGGCATAGTATCTCCTAATGGGTCAAAAATATGCTTCCAATAATCTTTTGTTCCTGTAAAATTTGTAATTAAAAATGTGATTAAAGCCAATGCAACTGTTACCGAAATACTGTTGGTAACATTTACACCTAATGGCGTTAAACCTAACATGTTTATAAACCATACGAAGAAAAATACCGTTAACAAATACGGCATGTATTTTCTGTATTTCTTTTCTCCAATGTTTGGAATGGCTATATCATCTCTAATATAAAGTATGATTGGCTCAAAGATACGACCAGCTCCTTTTGCGATGCCATTGTTTTTTGAGTAAGAACTCGCAAGTCCTCTAAACAATAAAAACATTAACAAACCTACTAAAAAGATAACTACAACATTCTTAGTTATAGAAAAATCTAAAGGTTTAGCATTTGTTGGGTGTTTTTCGGCGTCATAATTAATAGTTCCTTCAGCATCCGTTTTATATATCTTGGTATGGTATACTTTGTAAAAATTACCATCTACCTCGGCAACTGTTTTTCCGTGATGGAATTTTGATGAAGAGAATACTTTTAAACCATTATCCCATAAAATTACTGGAAGCGGAAAACCCCAATATACTTTCTCACCTTGATCATTAGTGTACGATGTTAAACTAAAGTCATAAGAGTCTTCTAAATGGTGTTGGATATATGCCTTTATTTCAGTCTTTAAATCACCCTTTTGAGTGTCTTCACTTGCATAAGAAACAAATGAGATTAATAGAAATACAAGGGTTAGTGCTTTAATAGTTATTTTTCTTTGCATATCACTCTAAATAATAGTGGCTTAAAAATCGCTGCAAAGGTAGGTTTTTATCTCAAAAACAAAAACTATTTTATATTTTATTTTCCTGTAAGTTGGAGAGGAGAATTTAAGGTTCTAGAATTCCATTTTGTTCAACCATTTTACGAGGCTAGAGGTCTCCAAAACTAGACAAATAGCATAAGGGACAAAAAATGCAGCAAATTCTAAGCTTGAAATATCATTATCAGCTTTGTACACAGGATAAAAAATTATGAAAAAGACTGCAAACTTCACACAACTTCCTGCTAAAAACAGAAACCCTATTTGGCTTTTAAATCGTTCGCGGTATTTGTAAAGAAAACCAAATATCGCTATTGCAAGCACTAAATTTATTACGTAAGAAAGTATAATTTTATTTTCAAATACTGGCTTATCGATTAAACTCAAGATAGTTGCGTGAATCCCAAAAACAACGGATAGTATAATAGTTAATTTGGAAGAAAATCTGGTAAACGTATTGTTCATTTAGAATTAATTCGGTTAAGTTGCTTGACGACGGTATAAAGTGATACTCCAACACCTAGTAAGGTGCCAAAAATAACAAATAATTTATCCCCATTATTGTATTCAGAATCTAGCCATTTACCTAGCAGTATAAAAAGGTAAATAATTATTCCCATTTGTAAACCAACTCCTGTAAGTACTAATGCGTTTTTAAGCTGATTTTTCGGTTCCTGACCCTGGTTTTTGTTGCTCACCTTTGTTAAGTTCTTTTACAGCACCTTTCATGCTACAAACTGCGTTAAATGTTGCTCCAGGTTCTACTGCAAGTTTTCCAATTTCAACTTCACCTTCAATAAATGCTGAAGACTTTAAAGATAGAACACCTGATAATTTCATTTTCCCAGAAAAACGACCTTCAAAATCAGCATTTGTCCCTTCGAGTGTCCCGTTAATAATTCCTGATTTACCAACAACTATTTTTCCTGGTGTTTTTATTGTGCCTTGAATGGCACCATCTATTCTAAAACCTCCTTCGCTCACAATGTCACCAACAATTGTAGTACCTTGAGCTATTCTGTTTTGTTGTGTTGAAGATTCGACTGCATCTCCTCTTCCTCTTTTACCATCTGAAAACATATTTTTTGCTATTAATCGTTTCTATAAAGATTTTAAGTATTCGTCTAGGTTTTTATGAATTTGTACTATTTGATAATTTTGAGATGAAATGCCAAAATGCTCTCGATTGATATTTTGCTTTTTATCCTTCAAAAATTCTCTAAATCCATTAGCTGCTTGAATGCTTTTTAAACCATGAACCACTATAAAGGTAGTGTTTTCATTATACATGTCTTTTGAAGTGGTCAACTCAAAATAGTCAATTTTAGTTATTGCTTCATTTAATTTCTTAAAAAACGCATCTATTTCTTCAGCTTCGGCATCTACAAATTGATAGATTGCTTTGAAGTGTTTAGAACTATCATTACTCTGGAATTCATTTTTAGATAGTAGCGGCATTACGTTCTCTATCATCTCTTCTGCTTTTTTCCCTTCTGGGCTGTTTGGGTAATTTAAAGCGATGTAGTTTATGGATTCATTATAACTTTCAAAACCATATATACGTGCTTTTGATACTGCTTTTAAAAACTCAAATTTTGGCACAATTTTTTCGCCTTCAAATCGTGTTATGTATATGTCGCACTGTTCAATGACATTAGCGTATTCTTGGTCTTCAAACTTTTTATAAAGCGATTCGTAAATATATTCTGGACTGTTTTCGTCTTCACCAAGATCAGCATCTGGATTCAATAATATAGAAGCATATCTCGAATCTGGATAATTTGCAATAATATCGTTTTTAGCTATTTCAGCTTCTCCATTTTCACCTAATAATTCGTAAATTTTATACAAATTATATTTAGAAGGTAATATTAAACGTTCTTCTGGATCGCTCTTTAATAGGGCTAAAAGTTTCTCTTTTGCTAGTTGATATTCTTGAAATTTTTCTTTATAAATGAGCCCTAATTGATAATAAGCAAAATTTCTATCCTTCGCTAAACTATCTATTGCTTTTTGTTCTACTGGAATTTTTGATATATAAAATTCTGGATTAAATAACTCACTTTCTTCTGCTGCGGCTAATGCGGCTTCAATATTATTATTTTGAGTTGTATTTCCTCCTCCTCCTTTATTGGACCATCTCCAATTATCTTGAAGTTGACGTTCGCCCCAGTTTTGTAAAAACTCGTTTTTACCATAAGCGACTGTTACAGGATTGTAAAAATAGAACGTTGAAACTCCTGCATTCTCTCTTTGATTAGTAATTCCTTTGTTGTTTTTTGAAGTCTGCTGTGCTATTAAATTAGCTGCTTCGGCTTCCTCTTTAAGAGCCTCGGCTTTTTCTTTTAGCTTAATCGTGTAATCTGAAAAATATACTAAGCGTTCGTCGCTAGACATATTAACCAAACTCAATATGCTATCATTTCTTACAGCAACATCTTCATAGAAAATAACATCATCTAAATTGTCTCGTTTACGCTTAATAGCTCTAAACATCTTGCTATTTTGCTTTAAATTAAGCATCGTACTATCGTAATAAGCTCCTGCGTTTTTGTATTTGGTATCATCAAAATTCATGTTTCCTAAATTTTGATAACTCATTGCGTTTAAAAACTTGTCTGTGGAACTAGTTCTAAGTGATTTATTGTAATACTTAGCTGCAATGGTGTCCGATTTGTTTGCCTTGTGGTACTCGGCAATTTGATAATAAATTTTATCTAGAAAAGGTCTATTCTCCCTGTTTTCTTCCATATCGGTTAGCAGCTCTAAAAACTCAAGCTTATTACCTTTTTCAAAATCGAAATTTTTAGCTTTTTCGATTTGTGCACTTATCATATAAATTCTAGGGGTTTTTCTGTTTAGCTCAATAACCTTGTCGAAAGCCATATTGGCACTATCTGGTTTTTGTAAAGCATTATACAGTTGTCCTTGAATAAACTTATATCTACCACGTTCATCATTGCTTTTAGTAGCATTTGATGCAATTTCTAATTGTGTGATTGCGCTATCTAACGATTGTGTGTTAATATATGCTTGTGCTAACATAGACGTGGCATCGGCTAAGTCTTGATCTTTCAAGTCTTCTTGAAATAATAAACGCTTTAGATTAGTAATAGCCAATTCATTATTTTCAAGACGTAAATTGGTTTTCTCTCTCCAAATTCGTGCCTGGTTTATCTTGTCGCTTGCAGGGTATTTAAATAAAATGTAGTTGAAGGCTTCCATAGAGGGCACAAAACGCTGATCGAAATAACGAGCTTTACCTAAAAGTAAATATGCTTCGTCTATTTGAGGGTTTTTTTCTTTCCCTTGTATATTCATTCCATGCTTTTGAATAGCTTTAATGGCTTTTTCTTCAGCTTTGGTGAAATTATTACCCTCAGATTGTCCAGGAAGTGCAATCTCGTCGGTAACTATCATGCGCTCTATTGGTAATATCTCCCAATAGTTGTCTGTGTAGTTGTTGTTTAAATCTTCTCGCCCTTGTTCTAGAGCATTATAACCGTTGTATAGCGTATTGTATTCTGTAGCTACAGCGTGAAAGTTTCTACTAACGAAATTGTCTTTTTTGCGAGAACATCCTGCAATAACAATAGCGGAAAGTAGAAGTATAGATTTGGATTTAAAAGATATCTTCAACGTTGGTATGTTTAGTAATTGAATAACTAAATGCCTTGCATAATATTATGCAAAAACGTAAAAATAATCATCTTTTTTCTTTTAAACTGCAAAAATAGTCGACTTTTAGCCGAAATGCTAGTTAGAAAAGTGCGCTTCTAGCTCTTTTAAGGTCGCTTCGCTTGTGGCTAAATCTTTTACCATTTCACCTTTTTCCAATACAACTATGCGTTCACAAACATCTGTTACATGCATTAAATCGTGGCTAGAAACTAATACCGTGACACCTTGTTTTTCAGCTAAATGTTTTATGATTTGTTTTAGTCTTATTTGAGTTGTTGGGTCTAAATTAGCAAAAGGCTCATCTAGAATAATTACCTCAGGATTTCCAATAAGCGCAGCAACAATACCTGCTTTTTTCTGGTTTCCTTTACTTAAATCTCTAAGATATTTTTTCTTTCCTAGAATTTCATCATGAAAAAAGTCTTCAAACTGCGCAAGTAAACTATCTACATCAGATTTGTTTTCGCCACGCAATTCTCCTATAAAGTAAAAGTATTCTTCGGCTGTTAAATATCCTATTAAGAAGCTTTCATCTATAAACGATGAAGTAAAAGGCTTCCAGTCTTCACTCTCGTGGACTAAAACATTTTTGTTTTTTATATATCCTGTTGTTGGTTGAATTAAATCTAAGAGTAGACTAAAAAAAGTTGTTTTCCCAGCACCATTATTACCTACTAAACCAAAACTTTGGCCTTTTGGTATATCTAAGTTCTCAAGGTTGAGTACTTGAACGCCATTATATGATTTTGATAAATTACTAACTGTTATCATTGTATGTTATAGTTTTTTTTTCTTTTATTTTTTCTCTGAAAATGCAGCTATTGTTTTGTACTTCCCTTTTTGATAAATGCCTTCTATTTTATTTAAAAAGAAGTTTTTAAATACTAGTCCTATTACTCCACTTAATGCTAAAGCAATAAGGCCTGCATTAAAATTAATAAGCTTATAAGGAATATAAAATAATAACATTGGCAATACCATTTTGGGCAAAGCAATTAACAATTGCGTTGGATTAAATCCATTTGTATTACTAAACGCTTTGGCTTTTGTATTAAGCTCTATTGGAACCCTATTTAAAGCGCCTCCAAAAAGGGTTATAAAAGTGTTTAGACCAATATTAAATAATGCTCCTGCTGCAATCATTCCAAATATTTCCCATCCAAAGTAAATATAAGGTGTACTTAAAACAAACGAAACTGCTACAGCAACTACCATAAGGTACCATTTGGATTCTAAATACTGTCTATATGGTATGTTTTGGCTCATCAACATTTTATAATACTCACTATCCCAAGAAGGAACTAGCTGCCCAAAACTCAGTAAAAACCCACCAGTAACAAATATGGAAGCAAATGCCAAAAATGCTGGCATATCTCGGTAGATGTCTTGAGTATAAAAAATTAATCCATAAAACAAGAATAGAAACGACATCATTAGTACTTGCTTAGGTCTTGCGTTTCGCCAAATCATTTTAACATCATTCTTTAAGAATGGTGCCATGCTCCCAAAACGGTCCATCCAGCTTAAATCAGTTGCTTCTACTTCTTTTACTTTTTTAGAAATTGCACCATCTAGATAAAACCCTTTTCTTATAAAATCAAAATTGACTTTGTATAATCCTAACATTAGCAATAAAGGAATGAGCGCAAAAAATGGTTGATTATATAACCCATTAAATAATTTTCCAATAGGTTCTGTAACATCAAAAATATTAAAATATCTAAGTGAAATAACTACTATCACAACAGAGGCAATCCCGTAAAAAACGGTATTACTCTTATTGATTAAAAAATTTAGAAAATTTATGGAGAGGTTAATGCACATTATTGCAATAAACCACAAAACCACATTAATTACAGGGTATCCTTGAAATAATAATACGATTGAAAAAGGAAGAAATAAAAAAAGTGAAATAAAATTAAAAAAAGAAAGTATTGTTTTTCCTAGTAAATAATGAATAATAGTATTTCGTTTTATAGGGATTATCATCAATGGTTTAATATTCATTACAGGTAGTTGCTGCATAAAATACCTTATCATTAACTCAAATAATATCCAATAGATTAAATAATTGTTAACCATAACTATTGGATCTACATCTGGGAAAGCCTTCTCAAGCCCAAAAAACATAATGCCTCCAATAAAAATAGCTATTCCACCAAAGTATAAAACAGCCAGAAAAAGTAAAATTTTAATAGCTAGCCCTTTTTGAAAATAGGAAGCTCTTTTAAATTGCTTCCACTCTAAATTCAAGAAATGTTTAATCATGTTTTGGTTGTGTTTGATGTATTTGTTGCAATTATCGTCAATTTGTTACAGTCTAAATTAAAAATTAACTGTTTACTTCACTATTTTTGAAAAAAATTATTTTTATGTCACAATTCTATAAACTTACTATAAAAGAAATTCAAAAGGAAACGGACAATGCTGTTACCATAAATTTTGAGGTTCCTAATAACTTAAAAGACACTTTTTCCTTTAAAGCAGGGCAATATATCACTTTAAAAACAATATTGAATGGCAATGAGGTTAGGCGTGATTATTCTTTGTGTGTATCTCCAAAAAGCAACGAATTAAGAGTTGCGGTAAAAGAGGTAGACAACGGAACTTTCTCAGTTTATGCCAATAATCAGTTAAAAGTTGGTGACTCGTTAGAAGTAGCACCACCTAAAGGTCGTTTTGTGTTTGAGCCTAATGACAAAAAAACCAAAAACATAGCTCTTTTTGCAGCAGGAAGTGGTATTACACCAGTATTAAGCATTATAAAATGTGCTTTGGAAGAAGAAGTACATAGTAAAGTTATTTTAGTTTATGGCAACAAAAAAACCAAAGACACCATGTTTTTGAATGAATTGCTAGAGCTTCATCATCAATACAAAGATCGTTTTTCTATTCAGTTTGTATTTAGTCGAGCTGATGAAGACAATGCAATTTTTGGGCGTATAGAAAAAAGTACGGTCAACTATATCATGAAAAACAAACATAAACATGTTGAGGTTGATGCTTTTTATTTATGTGGTCCAGAAGGCATGATTCACACTGTAAAAGATGTGCTTACTGAGCATAATATAAACGATGATGTTATTCATTATGAATTGTTTAAAGCCGCCAAGGCAAGTAATGATGACATCAAAACTCTTTCTGAAGGTAACACACATATTACAGTAATTGTTGATGATGAAGAAACCGAATTCGAAATGTCTCAAAAAAGAAATATTTTAGAGTCTGCACTAGATGAGGATTTAGATGTGCCGTATTCTTGCCAAGGAGGTATTTGTAGTAGTTGCATTGCGCGAATTAAAGAAGGTGAAGCAACGATGCGACAAAACAATATTTTAACTGACAGCGAACTTGCCGAAGGGCTCATTTTAACATGTCAAGCACACCCTACTACAAATAAAATTGTTGTAGATTATGATGATGTATAGGTCCTAAAATTTGTGAATACAATGTTATTCATCTGATTTATTTATTGTTTAATCTTTGAAATATGCGTTTCATCGAATTGAATACATGTTTTCCTACACAAAATTTTTATGTGTTTTAAAATCGAATACATTAGTAGTAGATTTAAACGTTAATCTTTTTTTAGGGTTATCTATGTCTATTTATAACGTTAAATCTAGCCTCACTTTATGTGAGGTTTTTTTGTAGAATTATATTTGCTTTTAAAATGACTTGTTGAGGTGTTATTGAGTTAATAGCCTCATGGTATCCCTCCGGAAATTTGTTGCCATAAATTGAAGTAGGTATTAAAGGAAATTGTTCTCTATCTGCTATCAAAGCATTTTCAGGGTTTTGGTTAAAAGGGTAAAAGCCTGCATAAGGATGCGTGACTCCCCAGAGCGTAATTACCTCAATACCCAACATTGCTGCTATGTGTGCATTTCCAGAATCCATTGATATCATGAGATCAAGATTGGAAATAATATCCAATTCTTCATCTAATGTGAGTTTACCAGCAAGATTAATGGTGTTGGTTTGTGATGTTGCTATGTTGTCCAACATTTTAATTTCGTTTTGCCCACCTCCAAAAAGCAAAATGGTATTTGATTGGCTAAGTGTTTTTATAACTTCTTGCATTTGCCCTAACGAATAGGCTTTACTTTTAAACGCTGCAAAAGGCGCAATACCAATCAAAGGTTTATTTTTACCTTCAATAATATTTTCAAGCTTTTTACTTAAAGTTACTTTGTTTGGAAATACGGGAGAGCTTAAGTCTAAATCATATCCAAGAGCAGAAAAAACATCAGCATAACGTTGATGTGTTG
Source organism: Flavobacteriaceae bacterium S0862 (assembly GCA_023015825.1). Lineage (GTDB taxonomy): Bacteria > Bacteroidota > Bacteroidia > Flavobacteriales > Flavobacteriaceae > Pontimicrobium. The sequence goes on from JALKAW010000002.1 coordinate 256,853, forward strand.
TTTTAAGTTGCTTAAAAAACTTGCCTGAGGTTAGTGCTTTTTTTTCGGCTCTTCCTTTGTCGATTTGGATGCGCTTTTTATTAATTAGAAAAAGTTTAAGCACATTACTTCTAAGCACATTGTGTAAATCTGCAATAGCATCAAACTCAAGTTTTTTAAGTTCTTTAGATAGTTTATAGAGTCCTAAAACACCTTTATGCTTTCCTTTTACATCTGCTGCATGTACAGACACATTTTCCAAATCTCTAAAAAAAGGAGTGAAAAATTCTCTAGTTAAAACCGTGAGTTTAACTTGTGGATATTGCTTAGTAAATTGTCGTAATATGGGAGCAGTCATAGCGACATCTCCCATTGCGGATAAGCGAATAACCAAAATGTGTTTAGGTAAATTACTCATTCAAAATTATATAATGAGTCTCAGAAATATTATAAAAACTACTATTTCTGTGCTCTTAAAACTGGGTTAAGCTCATCATCATTATACATTTTCATTTGCTTATATACCTTCATGTATTTATCGCCATTAGAAATATCTTCAAGCAAATCGTCAATAGCAGTTGATAAATCCACTCGCTGTTCTAACAATACATTTAACTTCTTTTGACAAGCGTCTTTGTGATGTTGCGATGCATCATCTCTAACTGTTTCTAAATGCATATGATAAATTTTTAGTGCCAAAATTGACAATCTATCTATTGCCCAAGCAGGACTTTCAGAATTTATCTTAGCATTAGACTTAACAACAACATCTTTATATTTATCTAGAAAATAGCTGTCAATATACTCAACAGTGTCTGTTCTATCTTGGTTAGATGCATCAATCTTTCGCTTTAATTTTAAAGCAGCAACTGGCTCGATGTTTGGGTCTCTAATAATATCTTCGTAAGCCCATTGAACAGTGTCAATCCAAGATTTTCTATATAATAAATGAGCAATTAAATCGTCATTTTTATCATACTTATTCGTAAATGGCTGGTCAACAGTATTTAATACTTTGTAGGTTTTAATAACCTCTTGGAAAATGGTATTTGCCTTATCTGAAAACATATCTTTGTGCTTATAAAATGCAAATATACTCCTATTTAATTAACTTTACTCAACCTTAATTACGTAAAATGCACATTCATAATCTTTCAAACACCGACTCCATTTTAAACAACTTTATATTCGAAATAAGAGATGTTTCTATTCAAAATGATAGAATGCGCTTTAGACGAAATATTGAACGTATTGGTGAGATATTGAGCTATGAGATGAGTAAAATACTAAACTATCATACAATTAATGCCGAAACACCTTTGGGCAACACAAGTGTAAATGTGCCAAAAAAAGATGTTGTAATCTGTTCAATTTTAAGAGCTGGTTTACCGCTTCATAATGGTGTATTGAATTATTTTGACAAAGCAGAAAATGCTTTTATTTCAGCTTACAGGCATCATTTAAACAATACCGATTTTGAGATTGTTGTAGAATATATTGCAAGTCCAAACTTGGAAAACAAAACGCTTCTTTTAGTTGACCCTATGTTGGCTACAGGAAAATCTTTAGCTTTAACTTATGAGGCCTTAAAATCTCATGGAATGCCAAAGCAGGTACATATTTTAAGTGTTATTGGTGCCGAAACTGGTGTTGATTATGTGAAAGACAAATTCCCAGAAAATACTCATTTATGGATTGCTACTATTGATAAAACACTGAACGATAAAGGTTATATAGTTCCTGGTCTGGGTGATGCTGGAGATTTAGCCTTTGGCGATAAATTAAGAGGCTAATTGAAGAATTGGGGTAATAATCAGTAGCCATATAAAAACCTCTGCAAGCCAAACTTTTTTAACGGATTCAATATAATTTGTCATAATAATAGCAAGGGGTGCAAACAAGAAGATAAACTCACTTCCATTTTTGTTTGGTGCCAAAATCACTATTGCTACACCAATAATTAAAGCGATTAAAACTAAGGTAAACGAAGGTCTAAGCGACCTAGATTTGTCTTGCAACTTTTTAGTATAGAAAAACAACGTCCAAAGTCCTAATAATGAGATAATAACAATTGACGTTATTAATTTGGGAGAATTATAGTTAGAGAAATCAAAACCCACACTATCTATATAGTTATAAAAATCACCAAAGGTATTTTCAGTAATAATATTATAGCTTACAACAATTAATACTACTGTTACAATTCCTGTAATAGGAATCATCCAATTATTTGATTGTCCAATAGAATAAAATATTAACGCTGCAAAAACCAAAATTAAAAATAAAATAGACCAAAAATAGAATAGCGATGCTAAGGCAATCCAAAAAGCGGCATCAAATAGTTTTTTCTTAATATGTAAATTTGACCTTAGGCTTATTATGCGTCTTATGGCAAATAAAATAAATACGTTTGAAACAATAATAGTTCCATGTTGTATGGTTGCTGGAATACATGCTAGAAAAAGGCTAAACAATAAAATTTTAAAGCTGTTTTGCTTTGTTAAATTGTTCTTGTTTACAAAAAAAGAAAGTACAAAAATAGATAACAACGTAATGCCATATAACGTTAGTTCTTTAAGTATTTGTACTCCGCTAATACCTTTGGAATAATAACCCAACCTTACAACTAAAAACAACCCTAAAACAAAAAAGGATACAAGTACTAGATGAATTGGTTTAGAAGTGCGAAAAAATCTTGTAATCATTTAAAGAGTTCGTATATTTGCTATGTAAATATAATATTATTACAATGAAAGATTTTTTTTACGCCATTCAAGATTTATTTGTTGATGTATTATTCTTGCCATTTGATGCTTTAAGAGAATTAGAGCTTACAAATTGGTGGGCTGCAAATGCAGTATCATGGATATTCACTATAATTGGTTTAGTGGCATTTGTATATTGGATGCTACAATTAAAAGGATTTAATGATAGAGGCGAAGAGGATAAAAGCATTACTTCCCATTCATACTTATAAATCAAAACCAATATCTTTACGGTAATACATCTTATCGAAATGTAGTTTTTCTATGTTTTGATAAGATTTTTTTAGTGCCTCTTCGTAATCATTCCCAAATGATGTTATTGCCATAACACGTCCACCTGAAGTTACAATTTTTCCATTTTCTAGTTTTGCACCAGCATGAAAAGGTATAGAACCTGTAATGGCTTCTAATCCTGAAATTTCCTTCCCTTTCCCATAAGCTTCTGGATAACCACCAGATACAAGCATCACAGTCGTTGCTGTGCGCTCATCAATATTAATATCAATATTATCTAATGTTTGATTAGCAATTGCTTGAAAAATTTCAACCAAGTCATTTTTTAGTCTTGGTAACACCACTTCGGTTTCTGGGTCACCCATTCTAACATTATACTCAATCACTTTTGGGTCGTCGCCAACTTTAATCAAACCTATAAAAACAAATCCTTTATACGGCAAATTATCTTTTTGCAAACCAGAAATTGTAGGCTTAACAATGCGTTCTTCAATTTTATTTAAAAATTCTGATGTCGCAAAAGGCACTGGAGATACTGCTCCCATGCCTCCAGTATTTAATCCTGTATCACCTTCACCAATGCGTTTATAATCTTTTGCTGTTGGTAGAATCTTGTAATTCTTTCCATCCGTTAACACAAAGCAACTTAACTCAATGCCGTCTAAAAATTCTTCAATAACAACTTTAGAACTTGCGTCACCAAATTTAGCGTCAACCAACATGTTTTTTAGCTCAGTTTTTGCTTCTTGTAAATCGTTAAGAATCAAAACACCTTTCCCAGCTGCCAATCCATCCGCTTTTAAGACATAAGGAGGGCTTAAGGTTTCTAGAAACGCATAACCTTCTTCAACATTTAATGCATTAAAACTTTGGTAAGCCGCTGTTGGAATATTATGACGATACATAAACTCCTTAGCAAATTCTTTACTGCCTTCTAACTCAGCAGCTGCCTTTTCTGGTCCAATTACTGCAATATGTTTTAGTGCTTCATCATTTAAAAAGTAATCATGAATCCCTTGCACCAACGGATCTTCAGGGCCAACAACTACCATCTCAATTCCTTTTTCTAAAACCAAAGATTTAATGGCTTCAAAATCTGTAACACTAATATTTACATTAGTTGCTATTTGTGCAGTTCCAGAGTTTCCCGGAGCAACATAAAGGGATTTACATAATGGGCTTTGTGTGATTTTCCAAGCAAAAGTATGTTCTCTTCCACCAGAACCAAGAATTAATATGTTCATTGAAGTATTGTTTGCGCAAAAATAATTGCTTTTAAGCTTAAAAAACAATTATTTTACAAAAACATATTATCTAAATTTACTTTTGAATTTATTCAATCTTTCTTTACGATTTAATGGCTTTCCTATTAGTGAAGCTGAACGTACTTTGAAGGAAATTCAAGAAAAATCTGAGTCTGATTTCGAAACATATATTATTCAGAAAAAAAGAGAGATCGTTTCGTTTCATATCAAGCATACACCTTTTTATAAATCTCTTACTAAAGATGTAAATCTTTTAGATTGGACCACAGTTCCTGTAATGACTAAGCGTGATCTGCAACAGCCTTTAAAAGATAGGTTATCACGAAACTATTCAGAAAAAAATATTTACATCAATAAAACATCTGGTTCATCTGGAGAGCCATTTGTGTTTGCCAAAGACAAATTTTGTCACGCAATGACTTGGGCGATTTTTAAAGAATGGTATGGATGGCATTCTATATTTAATACAAAGCAAGCGCGGTTTTACGGAATTCCTTTAGACAAAAAAGGGTATTATAAAGAGCGTTTTAAAGATTGGGTAACGAATCGTTATCGATTTAATGTTTTTGATCTTTCGGAAACAGCACTAGATAATTGGATTAAAGAATTTGAAAAAACAGATTTTGTTTTTATGACAGGTTACACATCTGTTATTGTGGCTTTTGCAAATCGTTTATTGCAAAGGAACTTGGTGCTTTCTGAAATCTGTCCTAGTTTAAAGGTATGTTTACCAACTTCCGAAATGCTTTCGGAGGAAGACAAAAAATTGCTTGAAAAAGCATTTAATATTCCAATAATAAATGAATATGGATCTGCTGAATTTGGCTTAATTGCTCTTAAAAAAGATGAGCAATGGGTTTTAAATAATCTAAACCTATATGTTGAAATTTTAGATGATAACGGAAAGGTTTTACCGCAAGGCGAGGAGGGTAGAATTGTGATTACTGATTTATATAATAAAGCGCATCCATTTATTCGGTATGAAATTGGTGATATTGGAAGTATTAATGCTGTTGATAGAAAAACAAGTGTCTTAAAAAGGCTTATTGGTAGAAAAGAAGATTACGTAAAACTACCTAGTGGTAAAACTGCTCCTGGACTTTCTTTTTATTATGTCACAAAATCCATTATGAAAGATGATGGCTCTATACAAGAAATTAAGGTTTTGCAACATGCTTTAAATAGGTTTGAAATAGAATATGTTGCAAAATTTGAGTTGACCGAAGCACAGAAAGCAAAAATTCTAGTTGCGCTTGAAAAATACCTAGAACCAGGTGTTAATGTGTTGTTTAGTAAAAAACTTCACTTAGAGCGCACAAAAAGAGGAAAATTAAAACAGTTTACGTCGCTACTCAAACCTTAGTTACAAGCTTTTGGTTTGCTTAGATTTCACAAAAAAGTATTCGTATAAAAATATTGTTAAGTGTCTGGTCGATTTAAAAAAGCCAAATCCCAATGCTTTCCTAAACACATTAAAATTATAGGCAATTAAGTTAAATTTGTTAGATGAAATTGACCCTTCTCTAACTCTATAGTAAGCTAGAGATTCCTTAATCCCTATTGCTGGGCCTTCTTTTTTTAATAAATATAACCACATCACCCAGTCTTGTCGTTTCTTTATCTCTGGCATAAATATCTTACCCATGGCATTTACATCGTATATGCCTGTTAAATTACCAATATAATTGCATTTAAGCTGCTTTTGGAAAGATAGTTTTGGTAAGGCTTCAATTAGTTTGTTTAATGACTCTCCTTGTTCATTTATGAGCTCATACGATGAGAAACAGATAGCTGCTTTTTTGGATTTCATAACAGCAAGTTGTTTTTCAAGTTTATTTGGTTTCCATATATCATCTGAATCCAAAAAAGCTATATAATTACCTTGGGCAGCCTTAATAGCTGTGTTTCTTGAAACTCCAGTACCTAGGTTTTTTGATTGTTTTATAAATTTAATGCGTTTGTCTTTTTGGCAAAAATCTAAAACAATATTACATGTGTTATCTACTGAAGCATCGTCAACTATTATTAACTCCCAATCTTTATATGTTTGGTTAATAACAGAAGTTATTGTAGTGGCTATAAATTGTTCTGAATTATATGATGGTGTAATAATTGAAACCATCTAGTAGGCTTTTTCTTCTCCCTTTACAGCATTTATAAAGGTTTGGAATATAATTTTTAAATCTAGAAATATTGACCAGTTCTCAATATAAAAAATATCATACTTTACTCTTCCAATGATATCTTTATCTGTTTCAACTTCTCCTCTGTAACCACTAACTTGAGCTAAACCAGTAATTCCTGGTTTTACAAAATGACGTACCATAAATTTGTCTATTCGCTCCGCATACATGTTTGTATGGCTTACCATATGTGGTCTTGGTCCAACAACAGACATGTCTCCAAACAACACATTATAGAATTGAGGTAGTTCATCGATACTAGTTTTACGTATAAATTTACCGACTTTGGTTACCCTTTGATCACCTTTTGTGGCTTGATGTAAGTGGGCGTTTTTATTAGGTGTCATTGACCTAAACTTATAGCAAGCAAACTCCTTATAGTTAAATCCGTTTCTGGTTTGTTTAAAAAATACTGGTCCTTTAGATTCTATTTTTATAATAATCGCTAGCAATGGTGTTAACCAAGAAAGTATAAAAAGTATTATTGCTGAAGAAAAAACAATATCAAATAATCGTTTTGTAATCTTGTTTATGGGCTCTTGAAGCGGAATGGCTCGTATGGATAATATTGGAATATAATCGTAATATTCATACTTTAATTTTTTTGTAAAAATATCTTTATTGTCTGGAATAAACTTTACTTCTCTCAAATTATTATCTGCAAAGTCAACAAGTGTATTAATTTGTTTGTTTGATAATTGAGAGGCTGAAAAGTAAATTTCATCAATATCATTATCAGTAATATAGTTTAAACAACTGTCTAACACGCCTATTTTTCTATCAACACTAAATTGCTTTTTAAATCGATACCCAAACTCAGGTCTTGATTTAAAAATATTAATAAGTTGCCTTACTTTTTCATTATCGCCTATTACAATTACATTTCTTCTGTTACCTCCTAACTTAGATCGATACTTTTTTAATAAAAAGAAAGACAAAAATTTAAACGTGGCCAATAAGAGGAATGCTACTAATAAGTATTGTCCAAGAGCTAATCGACTAATGTTTGGTTGTTTAAAGACTCCTATAAAAGCATAGAGTACCAATGCATATAATATTATTTGTCTAAATAAAAGAATGAATATTTGTACTACTCTTGTGTGTCTTTTTACATTATAATAATGGTTTTTAAAAGAAATTATAACCCAAGACAAAGAAATGTAAGCAATGAAAACATAAATATTAGTAATGTTAATACTAAATAATGTTATTACGCTTGTAATTATTATTAAATCGACTAAGCTAAATAATGGTGTAATTAAATTCGAATACCTGCCTTGTCTGTATGCCACACTATTTTTTTATATGATTTGTAAAATCTTTATGCTCTCTCTTGTAGAGTTTTTCTTTTGATAACCCTCTAAAATAATCAAAAGTTTTCTTCATCCCTTCTGTTCGTTCAATTTTTGGTTCCCAATCTAAAAGCTGTTTTGCTAAGGTAATGTCCGGTTGGCGCTGTAAAGGATCATCCACAGGCAATTCTTTATAAATTATCTTCTGCTCCGTTTGGGTTATGCTAATAATTTCTTTAGCAAAATCTAAAATAGTAATCTCATCTGGGTTCCCAATATTTACTGGATATACATAATCACTAAATAGCAGCCTAAAAATTCCTTCTACTTGATCATCAACATAACAAAACGAGCGCGTTTGCAATCCATCTCCGAAAACAGTTAAATCTTCACCACGTAATGCTTGTCCCATAAAGGCAGGTATTACACGCCCATCATTTAATCGCATTCTTGGGCCATAGGTATTAAAAATACGTACAATTCTGGTTTCTAACCCATGAAATCTATGATATGCCATGGTAATGGATTCTTGAAATCGTTTGGCTTCATCATACACGCCTCTAGGGCCAATAGTACTCACATTGCCATAATAATCTTCAGATTGTGGATGTACCAATGGATCACCGTAAACTTCGGAAGTCGATGCAATGAGTATTCTAGCTTGTTTTGCTTTGGCTAATCCCAATAAGTTATGTGTCCCTAAAGAACCAACTTTTAGAGTTTGGATTGGGATTTTTAAATAATCGATTGGGCTTGCTGGTGAAGCGAAATGTAGAATATAATCTAGTGTGCCTTCTATAGCAATAAACTCGGTAACATCATGTTCTATAAACTCAAAATTAGGATTGCTAGAGAGATGTGAAATATTTGATGGATCTCCTGTAATGAAGTTGTCCATACCAATAACAAAAAAGCCTTCATTAATAAACCGATCACATAAATGTGATCCTAAAAATCCTGCAGCTCCTGTTATTAAAACCCTTTTCAAAACTTATATATGTGTTGATTTTCGTCCTATAGAGTTATATTGAAAGCCTTCGTTTTGCATATCTTCAATGTCAAATAAATTCCTTCCGTCAAATATTATAGGTGCATTTAATTCCTCTTTTAATCTATTGAAATCTGGTGTTCTAAAAATACTCCATTCAGTACAAATTATTAGGGCATCAGCATTAGTGGCGGCTTCATACTTGTTTAATGTATAGTTTAATTTATCTCCAAACTTACCCTTTACATTTGGCATAGCTTCTGGATCAAACACTTGTATGTTTGCTCCTTTTTGTAATAGCTCTTCAATAATATACAATGAAGGTGCCTCTCTAATATCGTCCGTTTCTGGTTTGAATGCCAATCCCCAAATAGCAAAGGTTTTGCCTTTTATATCACCTTTGAAATGTGTTTCGATTCTAGGAATTAATATCTTTTTTTGAACATCATTTACTTTAATAACGGCATTGAGAATATCAAACTGATAGCCAGCATCTTTACCAGATTTATGAAGTGCTTTTACGTCTTTTGGGAAACAAGAACCTCCATAACCAATTCCTGGGAATAAAAAACGTTTACCTATACGCGAGTCTGTACCCATTCCAACACGAACTTTATCGACATCTGCGCCTACTTTTTCACAAAAATTAGCAATCTCATTCATAAAAGTTATTTTGGTTGCCAAAAACGAATTTGCAGCATATTTAGTAAGTTCAGCGCTTCGCTCATCCATGACAATTATTGGATTTCCTGAGCGAACAAATGGTTTATATAGTTTTTTCATTAAGTCAATAGCTCTTTGAGATTCTGAGCCAATGACTATGCGTTCTGGTTTTAAAAAATCATCCACTGCAAAACCTTCTCTTAAAAATTCAGGATTTGACACTACATCAAAATCTACAGTTGTTTCTTTAGAAATGACCTCTGTTACCTTATCAGCAGTACCAACTGGTACTGTGCTTTTATCGACAATCACCTTGTAGGATTGTATCTTTTCACCAATATTTTTGGCGACACCTAATACAAATGACAAATCTGCCGACCCATCGCCTCCTTCAGGTGTTGGCAAAGCTAAAAATATAATATCGCCATGTTGTAGCCCTTCATCCAGACTCGTGGAAAACTTTAAGCGTCCTGCTTTAATATTTCTTTCAAATAATACATCTAAATGTGGCTCATAAATTGGCACCTCACCTTGTTGCATTTTTTCTACTTTATTTGCATCTATATCTATACAAAGTACTTCGTTTCCTGTTTCTGCTAAACAAGTTCCAGTAACTAACCCTACATATCCTGTGCCTATAACTGCTATTTTCATTTGAAATTTATTATAGGACAAAAATAGGAAAGTGCTTTTGTATTAACTATTACATTCTTTTAAAAAATTTTTCTTTTAAAACTATTGCAATAAACTTAGAATTACCTATTAAATAGCGCTTCCACATACGTTTGGGCTCCTGAATGAAACGAAAAAACCACTCTAACCCTGATTGTTGCATCCATATTGGAGCGCGTTTCACTTTACCTGCAACAACATCAAAACTACCTCCAACACCCATAATAAAATTTACATTGCGAAGTAATTGCTTGTTTTCATATAAGAAATTTTCTTTAGTTGGCGAGCTAATAGCTACAAATAAAATATTTGCTCCACTTTCCGAAATTTGTTTAGCAATGTCTTTTTCTTCTTCCTTCTTAAAATAACCATTTCTATAGCCTGCAATAATCTCAGGAGCATATTGTTCGGAATAAGTTTCCACTACTTTTTTAACCACTTCTTCTTTTGCTCCAAAGAAAAATATTTTGTGTTTTTTTCTGTACGCTAAGTCTACCAAATTAACCATCAAATCGATCCCAGCTACGCGTTCTTTTAATGGTTTATTTAGAAAATTTGATGCCCAAACTACCGCTTGACCATCGGCATTAATTAAATCACTTTCATTTACGCTTTGCCTTAACTGCAAATCTGTTTGCATCGCTACTATTTTACCTGCATTAACAACAACATGATGTATTTGCTCTTTTGAAGTAATAGTCATTTCCACTGCCTCAAGGGTGTCTTCCATTGTAAGGTTATGAATAGATGTATTTAAAATATTTATTTTATCCATTATTTTTTTTTGTTGCTAAAAAATAATTACTAAATGCATAAAACATCCATGATTGTGCCCATCTAATATATGGGATTCTCGAAGACATCATCTTTTTTTTCTGATAATAAAAATATCCCTGGGGTGATTGCATGTTTTTTATGGTCCAGTTAAGAACCCTATCAACTAACACTTCATTTTCAACCAGTTTATTTAATTTCACTAGTGTTACGATTAATTGCGCAGGCGCATGAATATCAACAGGATATGTCCTGTTGTTATAATATTTTGAAATCCCTTCTTCTGTAAAAAACGTATTTAAATAATATTTTAAACCCTTATCAATATTAGTTTGATATGTTTTATCTCCGGTTATGTTTTGATAAACATAAATACACTCTAAATTGTATCCAGTATGAAAATTGTCTATCCACTGATGAAATGGTAAGGTTCCATACACCCAAGATCCATCCATTGCTTGCTTTTTGGCTACATAAGAAACTATTTTTTTTGCTTCAAGTATTAGTGTGTCGTCTTTTGTATACTGATAAACCAAACAAAGTAACTTAGCTCCTAACAAGCCTGCGTTGAACACTTGCGTGCTATCTAATGGTGAATACGAAAGCGTATAGTTGCCTTCACTATCATAAGATTTATTTAAGTCTTTTAAAATAAAATCACAGCTACTTATAGCAGTTTGTAAGAGTTGTTCTTGTTTTGTAATATCATAAGCCATTAACAATGCCTCAATAATAAAAGAAGTTGCAACTACGGTTGGTGTAAATTTAGGTTGATAAAATGCTCGAGCTTGCCAATCAAAATTATAACCCCAACACGCTCCAGAGTATCCTTTAGTTTGAAGCTGTAAAATCTTTTGCGAAAGAAACTGAATCTTATCTAAATATTCGTCCTTTTGTTCATCTTTGTAAAGATTACAATACCCTATTAAAAAGAGCCCAAGTCCTTTGGGGTTATAATCTTTTTTGATTCCAAAGATTTTTCTAAAATTTATTGGGTTTCTTTTAAAAAGTTGTATCCATGCTAACCTTAAAAATCTTGATTTGCCAAATAGCGTTTTTTGAATTACCCAACTGTTGAGGGCATCATAAGGATCCCAGCCTTTGAAATCTTCTTTTTCACTATAAGCAATTAATTTATTAAAGCTGTTTTTTATCATTTAACCCTAACTTGATTCCCTCCATTTTTTAATGATTCCAGAACTTTGAATGCAGCCAAGGACACGCCAAATATCTCCTCTTGAGAAATTGGAGCTTTTCCTTTATCTAACAAACTATTAAAATAGCTTTCCACCATTTGTTTTTGACCCTTGTTTTGGTTTAATAGTTTTTTTGAAATTGTTTTCCCTTTTCCATAGATTTTTAATGATTTGAAATCTCTAAGAACCACCGATGTCCCAGATGAAAAAATCTCTACATGTTCTTTTGGTAGTTTTTTCGATCCATTGGAATAGTAGCCAATAACTCCAGTTGAACCATTCTCAAATTCAATTAGAATATTAACCGCATCATTCAAATTATTAGGGTCTGGCAATGCATTCGCCGAAACTTTTACAGGCAAGCTTCCATTAATAAAAGTTAAATAATCTATGAAGTGGCAAACTTCTCCAACAATTCTACCGCCTCCTATTTCCATATCTTGTATCCAGTGATCGGAAGGAATTGTTCCTGCATTTATCCTATAGATCATTGTCATTGGACCACTTCCCAATTTCTTTTTTATTAATTCAGAAAAAGGAGCAAACCTTCTATTAAAGCCTATCATAATATCCTTCTTTGAAAATTGCTGTGCAGTTCTTATTGCGTCAAGCTCTTCTTCGTATAGGCATAAAGGTTTTTCAACAAATACATTCTTTCCGCCTTCAATGGCCTTTAAAACATAAGGTCCATGTGAATCGTGACGTGTTGCAATAAAAACAGTATTGGTATTGTCATTAAAAATATCTTTCTCTTGAGAAGTGCAAAATTCAAATTTATACTTTTCAGCAACTCTTTTAGACGTAGTTCCACTATTAGTTAACACACCTACTCTACTTATATTTTGAGTCTGAGGGATATTGGGCAAAAGGTTTCCTTGAGCGTAACTTCCCGCACCAATAAATGATAAACTAACTTTGTTAGTTGTATTAATTTCATTATTAACACAGATCTTTTCAACTTTGTGTTGTTTTGTCACATCATATTTTAATGCTATACCAATAAATGGCTCTGTTCTATTTACTACTAAATCAAAGGCTTTAGGGGCATCATCAAAATCAAATTGATGCGTTGTTAGGTAGTCTATATTAATACTTTTCTTTGATAATAATTGCTGAAAAGCCTCCATATTTCGTTTCTCGGTCCAACGCACATAGGCCACGGGATAATCTATCCCTTTTTCTTCATAATTAATATCATAGCGCCCAGGACCGTAGGAGCATGCCATTTTAAGTTCTAGCTCTTTTCTATACCAATGCGGATCTCTGTTAAACCCAGTAGGTACGGCTCCCAATACAACAACTTTTCCTTTTTTTCTAGCAATTGCTCCAGCAAAATTTATTGGATCTAAGCTAGTGGTTGCAGCAGCAATAATTACACAATCTGCTCCAATTCCATTAGTAAAATTATTTATTGTAGTTTCAATACCATTGCTATTTCTTATAAGGCCAAGATCTACTATATTATTGTTTATAGCTTGTTTTACAGCATTTTCAGACACATCTATACCAATAACATTTACGCCTGAGGCTTTTAGTATTAAACAAGCCAATTGACCAAGTAGTCCCAAACCAATAACTACACAGTTCTCTCCTAATTTAAGATCAGCTTGTCTTACTCCTTGCATAGAAATAGCCCCAAGAGTGTTATAGGCAGCGTTTTTTAAGTTAGCTGAACTATCTAATTTTACACACAGATTTTGGGGTATGGAAACTATTTCGGCATGATTTGCATATCCTGCTCCAGCACAAGCTACATAATCACCAATATTGATATTGGCTACACCCTCGCCAACTTCTATCACCTCTCCTGCGCAACTATACCCAAGAGGAGAGTAGGCGTCTAGCTTTTTCATTACTGCCCTATAGGTTTGTATTGGCCCTTGTTTTTTAAGTGTATCAATAACTTGCTTAACCTGCTGAGGTCTTTCTTTTGCCTTACCAAATAGGCTCTTTCTTGCTGCCTGTACAGTAGAACCCTCCGTTCCTGCACTAATAATGGAGTAATGGTTCTTAACCAAAACCATGCCTTTACCTACTTGTGGAAATGGTAATTCTTGTATCACCATGTCGCCCGATCCTAATTTTTGTGTAAGCTGCTGCATTATTTAAATTTTATCTTTTCTAAATGAATTTTTAACTCTTCTTCTGTAAATCTTTTTTTTATGGGCTTACAAGGGTTTCCAACACAAATGGAATATTTTGGTTGAGATTTAGTCACTACGCTCCCTGCTCCAATTATCGTCCCTTCTCCAATTGTCACACCGCTTAAAATAGTCACATTGGCACCAATCCAAACATCATTTTCAATAAGAACGCTACTTATATTTCTTTTCTCTCTAATATCAAACATAACCTTTCCTACTTCATTGTAAATGTGATTGTCACACTCAATAACTAAATTTGGTCCTATCATAATGTTGTTTTTAAACACAAGATTTCGCGCGGAAATATAGAAATTTGATGAAATAAAGACATTGTTCCCAAATGATACTTCTTCGGGCCTAACAAAAGTCCCTCCCTTTGAAAGTATTAGGTTCCTTCCTCTGGCTTTAAACTTAAGGTAACTCTTTAGGTAATATAAATATCTAAGAATCCTTTTCATACTAAATATTTATCAATAGCTTTTTTAGATCATAGTCCAAATTATATGCTGAATATTTTTTTGCTATTTCTAAACTTTTGGGGTTAGGGTTATCATAATTTAAAACTTCAATTATAGCTTCTGCAAATTTATTACAGTCTCTTTCGTGAACTATGATTCCATTTTCTTTGTTAGAGATCATTTCCATTGAACCTCCAATTTTTGAAGAAACTATATTTTTTCCACAAGCCAACGCCTCTACCATAGAGGTTGGCCAGCCTTCAACAAAAGAAAACATAATAAACAAATCCGCAGCATTTAGAATAGTACAAATTTCTTCTTGTGATCTTCTTCCAAATAGAATAATTTCCTTTTTACTAATTTCTTCAGCAGCATAATTGATAATTTTGTTTTTATCTTCTCCATCGCCAACAAAAATCAACTTCAAAGTTGATTCTTGAGTTTTAGCTATTCTAAAACTATCAATCATGTCTTTCCATCCTTTAATATAAGAAAGCCTACCTGTTGTTACAATAATTTTTTCGTGTTCAGAATATCCTAATTCTTCTTTTGCGACAACTGTGTTTTTTGTGTAAAAAATTTCGCTGTCAAATCGAGTTGGAAAAGAAATGATTTTTTTTTCCAATAAATTGTATTTCAAACTTTTTCTATTTATCTCCTCTTGATCAGCCGCTGCAAGTATTAAATCACATGATTTTTTAATGTGTCTGAAAAGTTTTCTTTCATAAACCCCTCCAAAAACTCTTAATAATTTAAATCTAGATAAACCAACCGAATTTCCCAAGCCAGCAAAACAAAAAGAAACTTTATTCCAGTTATATTTACTAATTAAAAAAATGAATTGAGGTGTCTGAGTAAAGACTAAGTCCATTTTTTCCTGATTCAATTTTTCTATGTGTTTTCTTAGTAACAAATATGTGTATAGCCTCTTTGGCAAAAAAGTTTTTTTTACGTCAGATACAATTCCAATTGGGAAAAACCTAAAGGTTCTTCCATTAATGGATTTATCCTGCCAATCACCTACTTTATCACCTTGTTCTCCAAGCCCAATCAAAAAAATCTCTTCTTTAATGTTTTTGATAAATTGCTTTGAAAATGATAAAGTACCGCCAAGTGGATAAGATTCAAAATCACAAGCTTCAAAGTAAAATATTTTCTTTTGCAAAATAGTTTTTAATATGTTGTTTTATATCTGATTCTTTCATGTTTAATATAAGCAACTTAACTTGTTGCAAATTTACTTTTTTTGCTCAAATCTATATATATATATGCTAAGGATAAATAAAAAATATAATTTGCCAAGGGTCTTACGGTAATCCCGTTACTAATAAAGCTCGAGAACAAACTTGCAAATAATAAGGATAGGAATATAATGTTATTGCGTTTAGAAAGTTTAATTAATTGATAGTAAACTATTATAAACCAAAATAAATAAAGAGCTCCGTTTTCAACTAAAAAAGTAATTACATCACTATGGGCTCCTTTCTTTTCCCACCACCAAATATCCGTCTTTATTAAGTCCGAGCCTGCTCCCTGTCCAAAGACCCAATCTAAAAACGAAAAATTGCTTAATTGTGTTATTTTATCCCCATACATATCTGTTCTTCCTGAGGAAATTTCGGTAAAATCAACTTCTGAGTTGATTAAAAAGAATAAAAAGATAAATAACGGCAAAAAAATCAGAACCTTAACAAATAAAATTTTAAAAATATTTGACACTAAAAACAGCATTGTAATTATGAATATTAAATACATAATTACAGCTGTTCTTATGTTATAGCCTAAATACAAAAACAAAAATGTTAGAACCAAAAATATAATTAAATTCAGCTTGTTTCCTTTTCTATAGATTATATAGGCAAGCCCCATAAAAGCACTCACCAAAAGATAACTCTGCGTATGTATGCTATCAAAATATATTGGTAAATAGTTCTGGAGTCTATTAATACTTGGATTAAAAAATACTAGCCCAATAAAGGTTAAAAAAACACACAAAAACACCGTATTAAGTAAAATCTTTTTTAAAGTTTTTTTTGTTTTATTATGATAAATAACTAAAGCACAAAAAAAGTAAATTGGTGTGAATATTTTTAACGAAAACCTAAGGGAATCTATGGTGGCAACTTCGTTTTTTAGGCTTGTAATAATGTTTAAAACAAACATTATTATTGAAATAAATATTAAGCCTTTTGATGCCTTAAAATGTTTTGAATACCTCAATACGAACCCCAACAAAAAAGGAAATAAAACGTATTCTATTTTGCTCGAAAAATCTGCAGGAAGTGATAAAAAATTAAATACTTCTTCGTTAGATTTTAAATCTCTCTGAAAATAATGAACTCTTACAGCAAGATACGAGAACAACAGTTTTATCCAAATTAATAGAATAATTGTTCCAAAAAAAATGTTGAAAACACTAACCTTTAGTGAAAGTTTCATCATTTGCTAGCCCCTATATAAGGTTGGTCATTATAAACTTGAACTATTTCTTTTTCTGTTAATGCAGTACTAAATATTTTTAAACTATGTAAAGATCCATTCAAAAGAGTGGTATAGCCTTCACCTTGTGGCAATCCACCTAGGATCACTTTCTCAAACATTTTAGAGTGGGGTGAAATATCACTAAATGAGGCATACAACTCTGAATTAACAAAAATTTCAATTGAGTTTCCCGAAAAATTAAGAGACACAAAAAAGACTTCATTTGGTGGTAGTTGATAAGAGTCATAATAAGCTTTAGACTCCCCTAAATCTTTATCATATTTTTCAGCCCAAAGTTTTTGATTTCCATAAACTCCTGTAATTCTTTTCCCAGCAAAATAAACAAAGAGAGGGATATCCCTTGTTGGTGAAGAATATTTATCTGTAAATGAAATAAATGTTTGTGGTTTTGTGCCATCGTCTGTCTTAGAATTAAAAGAAAAACTAAGGTTAAACTCTTTACTCAAATCAAGATCAATTAGAGGTAACTTAATATACGAGGGATTATTAACTGACCCCGAAAATAACGCTCCTTCGTTTGAGAATTGTATGTTTTTATATTCTGCCCCTTCAATGTCTTGCTTCATTAAAGTACTTTCGAAAACCAAAAGATCATTAATATCTCTTTCCTTTTCTTCTTGAGAAACTTCGATTTGTTCAGTATCCTGCTTTTTTTCTTCTTTACAAGAAACAAAAACTACTAATAAAACTAAAAGTGATATTATTTTCTTCATGGTTTTTCTAATTAAGTATTCGTATAAATTTCGTTTAATATAACGGTAAAAATAGCCAAAGTGATATATATAACCGAAGGATAATATAAAAAATTACCTCTTAAAACAATAGATGTTCCTATTACCAAAAACAAAACAATCGCTAGTTTGCTATTTATCTTAGGAAAATTATGTCTTATTAAGAGTATATATACAATCGTCCCTATTAGACCAAAGCTTAAAAAAAGATCTATAAATGCCATTTCTGGAAGCCTCTCAATAAGAGAAGCCCCACCAAATAAATAATTCAAAACACCATAATGTTCTTTAATATTGGCTAAGGCTTTATTAAAGTGGACATCTCTATACGAAAAGAATGCAGATAACATACCATCTTTTGTTAACACATTATTTAAAGTTGTGTTTAATGTTAGATATAACTTGAATCCATAAATGCTAAGTGTTGATATAATAAAGATATACAACACATAAAACAAATTTTTGCCAACTAGCTTCTGTTTAGATACAATAAAGCGACCTAATACTATGGTGCTTGTTATTACAATAAATGCTATAAGGGTTTTGCTACCTACAAAAAGTGAAGAAAGCACTATAATAGATAATAATATGTAGGTTAAATAGTTTTTACGTCTATACAGCAAGTAATAGATTAAAGAAAGCATATAGAAATAAGAAGCCGTAGAGGTACTCTTAAAAATACCGTTGTAGCCAAATCTATCACCGTAATAGGTCTCAAATACATGGATATTAAAAAAGAACCCCAGTAAAATAAAAACAAAATTGAGTAAAACTAAACCTAATATTATTTTTTTAAGGTAAATCGTCTGTAGTCGTTCATATTCTTTAAAAAAGAAAAGCATTGCTATAACCCCAAAAGCGTATTTTGAAAAATGATATATGTTGTGATTAACCATACTATTATCTTGGCTTAAAAGACTTATCACACAAGACACAAACAGCAACCCGAGAAACATATAACTCTTCTTGTCAGTTTGTTTAGAAAGAGCTATGAATGTCGCTAAAAACGCACCTATAAATACCTTAATAAGTGTCAATTTTATAACTTCTGAATTATTGTAAAAGATGTATTTGTAATAAAAATCTGTGATAATAATGATTACAAAGAACAATGCTGCTAATTTCGATATTAACTTCTCGTTTATCATACAGCACTGTATTTAGAAAAATATCGTAAGATAAAGTACCTAAATGTTAAGGTTATAAAACTTGCTATAGCAATACCCGTAACATTCAAGTAAATAAACAATACATAACTTAAAACTACATTTAACATAAGCATCATTAAATTTATCTTTAAGTTTAGTTTGAACTCTTTTTTAATTAAAAGAAGGGTTCCGTGTAATACTGATTGTGTTTGGAAAAATTTTGCAGCTAAAATAACCAAGAATATATAAATGGTCTCATTAAAACTCATGTAGAACGTGTTTATTAGAAATAAATATCCCAGTAAGATAATTACTGAAAATATTGAAATAAATCGCAATATCTTAACCGCTTTAGGTTTCGCGTTTTTTAGAGTTTTTATTTCTTCAATATCAACTTGTACCATTGTAAATGGCACTAAAATGAGCATATTGGCAATATTTAAAGCAAAGCTGTAATCGGCAATGTCTGTATTAGGTGTTTTAGAAATTAGTTTCAATATCATGATGTCTGTATATAAGAACATAATATTTGCAAAATTACTAACCACCAAGGTCAGTGAGCTTAACAATAGCTTTTTAAATAATCCAAAATATCTTTTTAAAAAGACAAGTTTTATATGATATTTTTTAAAAAGCCCTGTTAAAAAAACGATCCCTAAGCCAATTAAATAATAATTAACTGTAACAAAAGCCTTTTCTGGTTCTGGGTGTAATAACAACAATAAGAATACTCCTGTATAAAACAGAAAAGACGTAGCCGATTTATAAATTGATGCCTTATTGCTTCCTAACTGAGTGATAAAGAATACAGGCATAACACCATTATTAAAAAAAATGGCGTGAAATAAAATTGGTATTATTAAAAACTGGTAATTTAAAGCCCATAAAATAGGAGATACAATTACTGCTAAAAAAGCAATAAATAAAATCGCTAGTACATTTAAATAAACTTTGCTATCCCTGCTTTTTGTGTATGTTAATAATAAACTCGGTAAACCAAAAGCTAAAGCTACAGCTAATAATTCAATAAGCTTTTTATAAAACTCTAGTTGCCCATAATCTTCCTTGGTTAAAAACAAAGCTGCGTAAAACAACACGAAATATTCTAACCCTCTACTTATAACAATTGAGAGTGCGTAGAAAAAATACTTTTTATAGTTTTTAACTTTTTTTAGCACTTTGTTTTTATGGTTTAGTTTCGCTTTGCATTATATGAAAACTCAATATTAATGCAATAATTAAGGCTGAATACACAACCCCTTGTGATCTCTCAAAAATCGACTCAGTTAAACACGCAAAAAATAGGCCTATTGTAACAAATATGTAAAATCCATTTCTTGTTTTAACACATACATAGAATAAATATGTAAAAAATAGAACATAGGCCACTCCGCCAATAATGCCAAAGGTGCTTAAATATTCGAAAAACTGATTATGGGCATTAAAGTTTCTTTCGTAACCTATAGTATCCTTGTTTTTCTTAAAAACTTCTCTTCTGTGCTTACTTTCAGCAGCAGTTCCATAACCTATTATAGGTTTTTGCATGAATACCTCATATGATGCTGCTAATCTGTCAAAACGATCATCTTTTTTACTAAACTGGGTTTCCTTTTCAAAAAAATTGAGGTTATTAAAAATACGATCTCTTAAATAATTGTGCTTAACATTATAAGCTAGGGTACCTAGAATAATCACTGTTATAAATGCTAGGGTTAAAATTTTCCATTTTCTATAATAAGCTAAAAACACAGTAGACGCCAACAGATAATAAATAATCGCATTTCTAGAAAGCAAGTGAAACATAAACAGTGATAATATTGTTATTGTAATAATAGCGATGATTTGTTGGGTCCTTTTTAGGTTTTTATAAACTAATATTATAAAACCTATTGCTGTGTAAATACAAATGGATAGATACGCCGCATGTAAATCCAAAGCTTTTATTAAGTTATGATGCGAATAGAGTGGTCCAAATAATTCTTTAAGTGGTTTATTTTGACTTTGAATGTCCAAAATAGAAAATGACCAACTGTAAAGCATCACAAAGAGGCAACCTAATGTAAGTGCATATCCAAACTTTTTATAGTTTTTGTTAAAAATATTTGGTGAGAGAATTGCGATTAACGGTAAAAATAAAAATGGAATTGCTCTAATGGTGAAATCAAGTCCTTTTTCAAATTCATCTGTATAAATAAGACCTAAGGCATTCAATAAAAATGGAATGGCAGCGATTACCAAAACCCATTTATTCTTTTTTAGGCGCTTAAGGATACTTTCTTCGTGTTCTAGAAAAAGGCTAAGCATACTTAAGCCTATAAAGCAAACTATTAAAATGTTGTTTAAATTAAGATGTATAGGCAAGAAAAAAACAGCTAAGATTAGGCAATAAATTTTTAACTGATTGATGATTTTCATTATAATTTATTTTTTAAAATAAATAAACAACATTTTTAAATATATGAGATATATAATTTTAGCTATTTAAATGAAATGTTGTTTATGTTTAACGCTTCGCCTATTGTCCCTTTATAGACCTCTTTATCCATAAGAAAAACTCTAATTTGTTTCCATTCGTCTATATCACAATGCTTTTTAAGTGTTAAAATAAGATAGTTTTTGTCATCGATTTTAATTCTCAAAGGTGTGCTTCCCCATGAAAGTTTATTATCTTGTTTTTCTTTAACCCAATCTGGAAGATTATTCAGGTCCCTTTTGTGGGCTAATCCATGAATCCCAAAAATTTTATCTTTCATGAAATCAACGGGGTATGGTTCCTGATATTCTAATGCAATAAATTTAGACACTTTATTTGAATAAAAAATTATGTTTGATACTTTTAACTCCTCCGAAAAATTATGATCTATTTTTGTTTTTGGGGCACTAATAAAAATTTTCGTTAATTCATCTTCCTCTTCATTATTATTATTTTTTTCATAAGAATTTAGCCCATTTACCTTCAAAAATAATGGAGCTTCTTTTTCAAATGCGTTTCCAATTGTACCTTGGTATTTCTCTTTGTTCATTAGAAATATGCGGATTTGTTTGAAATTGTTTATTTCACTAATTTTTTGAAAATTCAAAATAATATAATTTCTATTGTTATTGCTAATAATATCCATTTCTGCATTCCAAGTAATTCGATTTTCGCTTCTATTTCTAATCCAACTAGGAAGTTTGTTTTTGTCATTAGAATAGGCATAAGCATGTATGCCAAAGGTTTTGTCTTTTAAGAAATCATGTATATGATCCCCATTATATTCAATTAAAAAATATCTTTTCTTATCATCGGTGTAGAAAAACATTTGTTCAGCTCTTAATTCAGTCGAAAAATTATGTTTAGTATTCAACGAGTAGCCTTTCTCAATTATATGATTAAATAATTCAAGTTTATTTTCTTTGGTTTTTTTATCAAATAATTTACTTAATTCATCTCTATTTTTCTTGTCAAAATTTAAAATTTTTTCATTTATTATTTGATTCTTGTTTCTGTTGTTTAAAATTCCTTCTTTAATAATAGAATCAAACCACAGAGAAAAAACTTTCGCCCCTTTATGATTAATATGACCAAAATCCCTGTATTCAATTGAACTTAATGGAAAGTTATTAAAATCTAAGAAGTCAACATCTTTAAATCTATTTAGTATTATTTCTTTAAAGAAATCTTCATTATTTAATTCTGGACTTAAACTGTGCTGAGGGCTTCTAATAAGATAAACCTTCTTGTTGTTTTCTTTGCATAAAGAAATTATTTTCTCCAAATATTCAATGTTTACATTCGAAATTTTATGATTTTCTAATTTCTTTATTGGATTATTCTGATTGGCTTTTATTAAAGAATCTAGCTTACTTTCTTTTAAAGAATTGTATCCTCCAAATTTTTCAAATCTAGAAAACACATAATCTTTTTCGACTACTCGATTAAAGTTTGTTTTTAATGAAGATGTAAAATATTCCAAATATGTTTTTGGGTTTTTTCGTAATAAAATTAACTGATCTCCAACGCTAATGAAAGGGGAGTAGGTCAAATATCTCGACGTAATATATTCGTCTCCCCAAATCCAATTATTCATTGATTCATCAACTAAATTATTGGTGAATTCAATAAACACATTTTTAACATTTTTATTCTGCTTTATTATTCTAAGAACTTTAGGATACATATAGTAATATGATTCCCCGGATTTAGCAAAATTCTCTGTTTTTGAAATTAAAGAATCATTAAATGCAGTTTCCGGATGTGAGTGGCCAAAAATCACATTTACAGTTTCTTGGTTAATTTTGAAATTTACATTATTAGATATATTATTATTAACAGAATAAAATAATACAATAATTGATATCAGAAATAATACGCAAAAGGCTATGAACTTAAATATTAATTTTTTCATTTTTAAAATTGAAAATAAATGAATTCTGATGCTTCTCCAGGGCCATATATGCCAAATAAAAATATAACCATGCTAATGCCTAAGTACGCCCCCCATCTAAGCGATATTGGTTTTTGATTTAATATTTCTTCAACATTATTTCTTTTGTGATACCACTCAAAAGCAACTAATAAGCCTATTGCAATCAATGAAATTATAAATTCATATTTAACTAAGCCTAGTTCATATATATAGCCATTATTTAAATTCTCAATATTATTAACTCCTATATTACGAATTAGTACTATGGCATCATTAAAACTATTAGCTCTAAAAAATATCCATGCAAAACACACAATGGTAAATATCATTGGAATGAAAATCATCTTATGTGCTAAGTGTCCTTGATTTATTTTTAATTTGTTATACAGTGATTTTCTTTGCTTAGCAAACGCTTTTTCGATAACTATTATAAAACCATGTATGGCTCCCCAAATTATAAACGTCATGGCCGCTCCATGCCATAAACCACTTACTAAGAATACAGCAAATAAATTGAAGTACATTTTATATTTTCCATTTCTACTTCCCCCTAGTGGAATATATACATAATCTCTAAACCAAGTTGACAATGAAATATGCCATCGTCTCCAAAACTCTGTGATGGATTTTGATAAATATGGGCTGTCAAAATTTTTCATTAAATCAAACCCCATTGTTCGCGCTAATCCTATAGCAATATCAGAATAACCTGAAAAGTCACAATAAATTTGAAAGGCAAAAAATATTGTTGCTATTATAATCTCAACACCAAAATAATCTGTAGGGTTATTATAAACTTGGTTCACAAGAATTGCTAAACGATCTGCAATGACCATCTTTTTAAACAAACCAAAAGCCATTAACAATAGCCCTGATTTTACCTGATCATAATTAAATTTATAGGTTTTATAAAACTGTGGTAATAAATGCGAGGCTCTTTCAATTGGACCTGCAACTAACTGAGGGAAAAAAGCAACAAAAGCGAAAAACGACAACATATCTTTTGTTGGCTCCAGTTGCTTTCTATAAATATCAATGGTATAACTTAACGTTTGAAAGGTATAGAAACTTATACCTACAGGTAATATAATATTCAATGTTGAAATCTCTAAATCTTTTCCAAATAACTTAAAGGAATCAACAAAAGTTTCAATAAAAAAATTGGTGTATTTAAAATATATTAAAAAACCAAGGTTCACTAAAAGACTTAAAGACAAAAATCGTTTTCTTTTCTTCTTATTTTCTTCTTTAAAAAGTTTTTTTCCTACATAAAAGTCGATAAAAGAACTTATGATAATTAGAAACAAAAATCGCCAATCCCACCATCCATAAAACAAATAACTTGATGCTAATATCAAGATATTTCTATATGTTAGATTTTTTGCAAGAATCCAATATAAAACAAATACAATTGGAAAAAATATCGCAAAGTCAATTGAGTTAAATAACATTCACTTTTCTTGTTTATTTAATTACGCCACAAAAATCCAGTACCTCTTTATTATCACCAATATTTAAACCTTTAAACTCATCGTGCGCTACTAAAAAAGCAATAATATCGGCTTTCTCAGCAGCTGTTTTATAATCTGTTAGTTTAAAGACTTTATGTGAGTTTATATTTGGTTCAACAATATAGTATTCTTCGTTATTGGCGTTTTGCAATACTTTTTGAGCAATGTATTTGGCAGGTGATTCTCTTAAATCGTCAATATTTGGTTTAAACGCTAAGCCCATTAAGGCAATACTCGGTTTGCGTCCATGCTTCAGCTCAAATTGTAATTTAGCTGTTTGTACTTTTTCGGCACACCAAAACGATTTATAATTATTAATTTCTCTAGCTTTCCCAATAATTTGTGACTCCATTGGATAGTCAGACACTATAAAATAAGGATCCACCGCTATACAATGACCTCCTACACCACAACCTGGTTGTAAAATATTGACTCTTGGATGCTTGTTTGCTAGCTCGATAAGTTCCCATACATTGATATCGGCTTTATCACATATTAAAGACAATTCATTGGCAAACGCAATTTGTACATCTCTAGAGGAATTTTCTACGAGTTTACACATTTCGGCTGTACGCGCATTGGTTTTGTGTAAATCTCCTTTTATAAATTGACAATAAAAGGTTATCGCTTTTTGTGTAGATTTTTCATCAACGCCTCCAATCACGCGATCATTATGAACTAGTTCATACATGACATTTCCAGGGAGTACTCTTTCTGGGCAATAGGCTATATGTAATTTTCCTTTTAATTCTGGCCTTTCAGAAAAAATCAACTCCATCATTTTTTCTGTGGTTCCTATAGGGGACGTTGATTCTATAATGTACAAATCGTTTTCTTTTAAAAGTGGTATAATAGCTTTTGTTGCCGATTCTACAAAAGAAATGTCAGGTTCGTTTTTGGCTTTAAATGGCGTTGGTACTACAATTAAATACGTGTTTGCTTGAACTGGACTAATTGATGTTTTTAAGTATCCTTTTTTAACAGCATTAGCCACAGCAATATCTAAATCTGGTTCTACAATATGTATTTCGCCCTTATTTATGGTTTCTACCACTTTAGGATTAATATCTACACCATGTACAAAGATCTCGTTTTGAGCAATTAAAGCAGCCGTAGGTAATCCTATGTAGCCTAAGCCTATCATTACAACTTCTGGGTTATTCATATCTAAGAAATTATTCTTTGTTAAGTTAAGAATTATTAAAGATTCTTAATAAAATTTACGATGCGCTCACATGCTTTTCCATCACCATATGGATTGTGTAATTGGCTCATTTCTAAATATGCTTTCTCATTATTTAAAAGCCTATTTGCCTCGTCAACAATTTTTTGTTTATCTGTCCCAACTAGACGAACTGTTCCAACATCTACCGCTTCAGGCCTTTCAGTAGTGTCTCTCATCACTAACACTGGCTTTCCTAAGCTAGGTGCTTCTTCTTGTACGCCTCCGCTATCGGTAATAATAATATGTGATTTTTCCATTAACCATACAAATGATGGATAAGATAAAGGTGATATTAACTTGATGTTTGTGATATCGCTTAACAATTCATATACTGGTTTTTGAACGTTAGGATTTAAATGAACCGGATATACAATTTGGCATTCTGGGTGTTGCAATGCAATTTCTTTAAGTGCCTCGCAAATGTTTATAAATCCCTGTCCATGATTTTCCCTTCGATGTCCTGTTACTAATATTAGTTTTTTAGAATCATCTATTAAAGATAATAGACCATCTATTTCACTGTCTTTATAACCATTTTCACTAACTTTATTTACACTAAAAAACAAAGCGTCAATAACCGTATTACCAGTTACAAGGATGTTCTGTTGAGATTTATTTTCAGTAATTAAATTTTCTTTTGAAGTGACCGTTGGAGCAAAATGTAAATTAGTAACTACACCTGTTACAGACCTGTTCATTTCCTCAGGAAATGGCGATTGCATATTAAATGTGCGCAAACCCGCCTCAACATGGCAAATTTTAGCTCCTGCATAAAAGGCTGCGATGCTTGTTGCCATGGTCGTTGTAGTGTCTCCGTGTACAAAAACAAAGTCCGGATTAAAATTTTCTAAAACTGGCTTAAGGTTAGTAATAATATCTGCTGTTAATCCATATAAGTTTTGATTAGGCTTCATTAAGTCTAAATCAAAATCCGGGGCAATCTCAAAAAAGGCTAAAACTTGATCTAACATCTCCCTATGTTGAGCAGTAATGCAAACCTTGGTTTCGAACTCCTCCTTATGTTTTTGAAATTCTTTAACCAAAGGCGCCATCTTTATGGCTTCTGGTCTTGTTCCAAATACAATGAGCACTCTCTTTTTTGACATCTTCTTCTTTGGGGTTAGTTTTGGTTAAATCATTCAAATTTAGAGTTTGAAAGACATGAGTTTTTTGGTCTTCTAGCAAAAGTATGATATTTCTTTGCTTTCACAAGTTTTATTTTGTCTTCTAAACCGTTATCTTGTAAAATCTGTCTTGTAAAATCGAACCAAGTCATGGCTTTGCTATCGCAAAAATGTTTAATGCCAAAGTTTTGGGATTGCCTAAGTATGAGTTTATAAATAAGCTTAGATAAACTTTCAGTATTTGTTGGGCAACCAGTTTGCGCATCGGTAATACATAGTTCCTTTTCTGTTTTGGACTTATTCAAAATAGTTCTATAGAAATTATGTCCAAATTCTTTTGAATACAACCAGGAGGTTCTAATGATAAAATACTGTTTTAATGTTTCTTGAATATATTGTTCGCCCAACAATTTTGATTTTCCATATTCGTTAATAGGATTCGGAATATCTTCTATGGTGTAGGGTTTGTCATTTTCGCCATCAAATACATAGTCCGTTGATATGTGAATCAAAATAGTATTAGCTTTTTTACAAGTTTCTGTTAAGTATTTAACCGCTTCAGCATTTACTTTAAAAGCTATCTCTGGTGTTTTTTCAGCTTGTTCTACATTGGTGTAAGCAGCACAGTTTATGCAATAGTCAAAAGTACTGTTTGAAAAGTAGTTTTGAACTTGTTGAATATCTGTAATATCTAATTCTTTTTTTGTGACAAAAGTGAATTCGATATGGTCTTCATTATTTTTATAAAGTTTTTGAAGCGTTTTTGCTAATTGCCCATTGGCGCCAGTAACCAAAACGTTTATACTCATTTTAATAGACTTTCAAATGTTGGGAGTTGCTTGTCTTTTTCTGATAAAATGATATTGTTCAATGGGAAATTCCAGTCTATTTGTAGTGTTGGATCGTTAAATAATAGCCCAGATTCATGATTTTTACTATAATAATTATCGCATTTGTAATTGAAAATAGTCTCGTCTTCTAGTACTAGAAATCCATGAGCAAACCCTCTGGGAATAAATAATTGTTTGTGATCAATGCTGTCTAAAATAATCGAAAAATAGTGTCCAAAAGTGTCTGAATTTGGTCTTATGTCTACACAAACATCTAGTACGCTTCCCTTTATAACTCGAAGTAGCTTTGCTTGTGCAAAATCGCCTGTTTGAAAATGTAAACCTCTCAAAACACCTTTATTGGATACAGAATGATTGTCTTGTACAAAATTTACTGATTGGTCAATAGCTTTTTCGAAACTTTTCTTGTTATAGCTTTCAAAAAAGAAACCTCTGTCATCATGATGTAGTTTAGGTGATATTACAAAGCACCCTTTTAAATGTGTTTCTTCTGCATTCATGTCATACGAGCTGTTCAAGATATTTTCCATAACCACTTTTAAGTAATGGCTGTGCTAATTTAAGTAACTGTTCTTTATTGATAAAGCCTTGTTTAAAGGCTGTTTCTTCAATACAACCAATTTTTAAACCTTGTCGTTCTTCTATAACCTGAACAAATTGAGATGCCTGCATTAAAGAATTGAAAGTTCCTGTGTCTAACCAAGCGGTGCCTTTATCGAGGATTTGCACATTGAGTTTTCCTTGTTTTAAATATGCTTTATTAACATCTGTAATTTCAAGTTCTCCTCTATGACTAGGTTGAATATTTTTAGCAATCTCTACGATATTATTATCATAAAAATAAATGCCAGGAACAGCAAAATTTGATTTTGGTGTTGAAGGTTTTTCTTCAATTGAAATTGCTTTATTGTTGCCGTCGAACTCTACTACACCATATCGTTGAGGGTCTTGAACGTGATAAGCAAAAATAACACCTCCATTAGGATTATTATTGGCTTCTAATAACTGGGCTAATCCTGAACCATAAAAAATATTATCGCCTAAAATTAAAGCAACTTTGTCACTACCAATAAACGATTCGCCAATTAAAAAAGCTTCGGCTAAACCATTTGGTTCATTTTGAATAGCATATTCAAAACGACAGCCATAATCTCTCCCATCACCAAGTAGTTCTTTAAACTTAGGAAGATCAATTGGCGTAGAGATAATAAGTATCTCTTTTATTCCCGCGGACATTAGTGTGCTTAAAGGATAATAAATCATAGGTTTGTCGTACACAGGCATCAATTGCTTGCTCACCGCTTTGGTAAGTGGGTACAACCTTGTTCCTGAGCCTCCTGCGAGTATAATGCCTTTCATAATAACTGTTAAATGGTTATGTGGTTATGTGGTTGAACAAAAGGTCAATTTAAACTTTTTATTAAACTCGACAACATTTTTCTAATGAAATAGATACGTTTATTTATTATTTCTAATTCATTCAAATATTTTAACCTATATGCTATTTCTAATTGTGTTTCAACTTCAGACAAAGAACCCAAGGCTATATATAAAAATCTTATGAATTCTTTGTTGCCTCTACGACCAGCACCTTCGGCTATATTTGAAGGTATTGAAACACAAGCTCTTTGCAATTGGGATGTAAGACCATACGTTTCCTGAGAAGGAAAACTTTCAGAAACCTTATAAATCACAATGACCAAATCCATAGCTTCTTGCCATACTTTCAAATCTTTATGTGATGTTATTTGATTCATTAACTAGATTAAATTCTTAAGATCTATAACTTCCTAGTTATTTAACTTTATAACCTTTTAACCATGTAACCTTTTACTTCTTATATTTCTTTAAATACCACTCCACCGTTTTTCTAATTCCTGTTTCAAAGTTCTCAGATGCTTTCCAGCCCAATTCTGTTTCAATTTTTGAAGCATCAATGGCATATCTAAAATCGTGTCCTGGCCTATCTTTCACAAATGTTATTTGTTCTTTATAAGATAGTTTATCAGGCAATACCTCATCTAATATATTGCATATTGTATGAGCAATATAAAGATTATTACGTTCGTTTTTGCCTCCTATATTATATACCTCTCCTGATGTCCCTTTTTGAAATACCAAATCAATACCAACACAATGATCTAATACATACAGCCAATCACGAACATTTAGACCATCTCCATAAATAGGTATGTTTTCACCTCGAATTGCTTTTCTAATAATGGTTGGGATTAATTTTTCATCATGTTGTTTTGGGCCATAATTATTTGAGCAATTAGTGGTTACTACATTTAATCCATATGTGTGAAAATAGCTTCGCACTACAAAATCAGACGATGCTTTTGAAGCGCTATAAGGACTGTTAGGCGCATAAGATGTGTCTTCGGTAAATAATCCCGTTTTTCCTAATGTGCCAAACACCTCATCGGTTGAAATATGATGAAAACGACAATTCTCATAGTTTTCCTTTACTTTAAAAGGCGCATCCATCCAGTGGTTTTTTGCAGCATCTATAAGGTTAAACGTCCCTAAAACATTTGTTTTAATAAATTCGTCTGGTTTTTCAATAGAATTATCTACATGAGATTCTGCAGCAAAATGAATGACTCCTTTAAAATCGTAAGTATCAAACAGGTTTTCAATTAAGGCTCTGTCGCAAATATCTCCTTTTACAAAGGTATAGCGCTCATTGTTCTCTACTTCTTTTAAATTAGAAAGCTCGCCTGCATACGTAAGCTTATCAAGGTTAACAAGATGATAATCTTTGTGTTGATCTAAAAAATACGGAATAAAATTAGAGCCAATAAATCCCGCTCCACCTGTAATTAAAATATTCATTTATTACTGTACTTTGTCTTTGTATCGCTCAAGGAATCTAATAAACTCCATTAATAATAAGATTAAGTATAAAATACCTGATATTTTTATAGCTAAAGCAACTGTCCAAGATGTTTCGATACCAAAAAGTTTAGCTTGGTTATCTATCGTACCATCACCATTTTGGATGGAAATAACTTCAATAATTTCTTCTAAGTTTTTTCGTTTTAACTTATTCTCTACTAATTCTCTCTTTAATTCTAAATCCTCAATAAAAAGCTCATATTCCTTGGTAATATTTTTATCTTTTGCATCACCTACAGTAATGCTTGTAGTTGCTCCAGAAGGAGTGTCTTCTACTGATTTTTCTAATACATTCTTGTAGACCTCCTGTAGGGCTTTAGATTCCGTTAAAGCTGATAAAATAACACTATCTTTACTGTTTAAGTCTCCAATTAATTTTTCTTTTTCTTTTTTATAAAACTCACTATTTTCAATACTTTCAACAATATTTAGTAAAGTTTGGTTGAAATTAGTCTTCACTGATGACTTAAGGGTGAGTTTTTGAATATCATAGTCGTAGTCTTTTGAATTCTCAATAAACTCTTTAAACTCAATTTCACTTGCCCTTGCCGAGTCCAGCTCTTTAGTGTATTCGTCAAATAAAATCATTTTTTGGTTTTCAGTAAGGTTTGATTCCATTACTAGTTCTGTGATTTTACTAGCCTGTTTAACTGGTAGTTTAAAAATTTTGGAAATCTCAACCGAGTCTTTTTGTCCTATTAATGAATTATAGTATTGAATTGTATTATTCAAGTGTTCACCCGTGTTATAATTCTGTCTTAAAACAATAGTTGATTCATAAATAGGTGTCTCTGTCAATTTCTTTAAAAAACCAAGTCCAACTCCTACTAATAAGGCTATAACCAGTTTAATAAAGTGCTTTTTCGTGAAAAACACAACCCATACAAATGCTAAAAAAAACTTATTAAAAATACTGCCAATAAATCTAAAAAATCGATCAAAGGCATTGCCAATGAGTTTAAACAATTGTCCTAAATCAATCTCTTCGGATGGTTGCTGTTCTGGTAGATTTGTACTCATAACTTATGAATTAAATATTTGTTCTAAAATTTTACGTGTTATTAAATATGTTGGTCTAACACCACTTGTTCCTAAACCTCCTGAAGCTAAAGTGCTTCCTGTTTCTAAAGGATTATCACTTGCATAATAGGCATATCTCACTTTAACATTTGGATTGATACTTTTTCTAATTCTTGCTGCCGATTGAATGGCTTTTTGATAATGCGCTCCTTCCATTTCCAGTCCAATAACATCCCAAGTTGAATCATGAAAAAACTTTAATATCTCCTTGTTTTGAAGTGATGTTCCCAATACTGTTATCATTGCTCCCTCATAAACATTAACACCTTGTCCTTCGACATCTTCTTTACATAACTCGTTTGTAAAAGGATAATTGTCTGCAGTGCCTTCAAAAATATGCGCTGAAGGAATCATAATATCTCCTTTACCTCCTTCTAAAATGCCTGCTTTACCCATAATTGAAATCGACTCAACATTCATGTGCGTTTTATTATCTCCATTTTCGTAAGGCTTCAAGAATTCGTCAATAGTCTCAAATGCTTGCTCACCAAAAGCATAATCCATCACGAATATAACTGGTTTTTTCGATTTAAGATTGTCTTTATTAATTTTTAAATCCAAAGAATCTAAATTAATTTTTGCTGTATCAAAAATTTGAACATCAATATTGGTCCCTGATGTATCTTTAATAAAAATCATCCCATATTTAGACGCTTCCTGCCTAACTTTACTTCGTAAGGCTTCACTATTATTCTGGCTTAAAGCTTCATAAACCTGAAAAATATCTTTCTTTGAAGCTTCTGTTTTTAACGCCTTTGGAGTATGGAGCGTATTCATTACACTATGTAAATTTGCACTAATAACGTGTATTGGTCGATCCAATAAGTTATTTTTCTTGAGAGCTTCTTTAATGTTGTTTGCCCAAATTTCTCCATGAATATGGTGTCCTAATCGTTCTCTTAAAACTGGACTAAAGGTTACTGTTCTTTTTGTGTTATTAATAACTTCTTCTATAGCTAGTTTGCCCAGCCAATAGACAATTTGTAGGAGTCGCTCAGGTTGCTTTTTTGTAGCAAACAAATGATATGTATGAGTGAGCTCTTCAAAAGTTCGACCTAAAATATTAGCTGTATGTGTTATGGCGATTTCGCGTTCGTTTTGAGTTAGTTTTTTTGTTGACAAAACTGCTTTTTCCAATTTAACCCAATCACGTGTTGTATCTCCTTTTTCGTTAATCAATACACGCTTACTAATTTTATGTGACTCTATAAACAAAAAGGTTAAATGCGTTAAAATATCATAGATTTCTGAGCGTCCTCTAGTAATCTCAATATTCATTTGTTCTTCATCTATACGATAACAATTACGTCTCCTTTTAGGTGGAATAATGACTTCAAAATGTGACTTGCCATAGCCCTCATCGCTAGTTAGATTTATAAATCTACATTCTTCAATACCAATTGGAAGCCTATCTATAACATACAATAATCCATTTAATTCTGCTTTCTCTTCAGCAATAGAACCATAAATTTCTGGTCTTAAAAGCAAAAGAGCTTCTCTAAGGGTTTCGCCTGAAACTCCCATGGGTTTGTAAAACCCACGATTAAATAAATGGCGCATTGTAATGTACATTCGCTCTATAGCGCTTGAACTTTCTTGTGCTCTTGTTCTTCCTTGGTGTTTTTTACTCATATAACTTAT
Source organism: Flavobacteriaceae bacterium S0862 (assembly GCA_023015825.1). Lineage (GTDB taxonomy): Bacteria > Bacteroidota > Bacteroidia > Flavobacteriales > Flavobacteriaceae > Pontimicrobium. Next base: position 290,589 of record JALKAW010000002.1, read on the forward strand.
TTAACCTACAAAGATACACTATTTAACTAAATTGCTCTTATAAAGAGCGTCTGCTATCTTCCTGTCATTGGACAATCTGGGTAATTTGTTTTGTCCTCCAAGTTTTCCGACCGATTTCATATAATCTTTAAATCCTTCATGTTTTACTGCCGTAATTTTTAAAGGCTGAAGTACCTTACCTTGAATTAAGTCCTTATAATATGAGTTCTGGTTTTGAAGGGATTCATCTATTTTGCTTGCCAATGTCTCTAAGTTATCTGCTTCTTTTTCAAATTCAACAAACCATTCGTGGTAAGGTAAGCCTTGATCCGGATTTATTTGAGGTGCTACTGTAAACTCTGAAACCAAAATGTTATTATTATGGCTTGTTGCTTCTTGAAGTGCTTGTTCCACTTCTTTTGCTATGACATGTTCTCCAAAGGCTGAAATATAATGTTTGATACGGCCAGAAACTATTACCCTATAAGGCTTTAAAGAGGTAAATTCTACTGTATCGCCAATGTTATATGCCCAAAGACCAGCGTTTGTCGAAATAATCATGACATAATTAACACCCAGCTCCACATCTTTAAGTGTCATTCGTTTTGGGTAGTCGCTAAAAAAATCATCTGCTTTTATAAACTCGTAAAAAATACCAGAATTTAATTGCAGCAACATGCCTTTTTCATTCTGTTTGTCTTGAAATGCAAAAAAGCCTTCGCTTGCTGGATATAACTCAATACTATCAACTTTTCGACCTATTAAGCTTTCAAATTTTGCTCTATAAGGCTCATAGTTAACACCACCAAAAATGAATAGGTTGAAATTTTTAAAAATATCGCCTATTTTTTTGTTGGTGCGTTGTTGAAGTCGTTCAAAATACATTTGTACCCAAGAAGGAATACCACTAATAATGGTCATGTCTTCGTTTAGGGTTTCATCTACAATAGCTTCCACTTTGGTTTCCCAATCTTCAATACAGTTGGTCTCCCAACTTGGCATTCGGTTTTTTTGAAGGTATTTAGGAACATAATGTGCTACAATCCCTGAAAGGCGTCCAAGTTTTATTCCGTTTTTTTCCTCTAGAATTGGACTTCCTTGTAAAAAAATCATTTTGCCATTTATAAAACTCGTTTTACCAGTTTCTGCTACATACATCAAAATAGCATTTCTAGCGGCTTCGGTATGCGAAGGCATGCTTTCCTTAGTAATTGGAATATACTTAGAGCCTGAGGTTGTTCCTGAGGTTTTTGCAAAATATATAGGTTTTCCTTTCCAAAGGATGTTTTCTTCTCCTTGGACAACCCTATCAACATAATCTTTTAATGCTTCATAATCTCTTACCGGAACTCGTTTTACAAAATCTTCATATGAATTAATGCTAATGAAATCATGGTCTTTACCAAAAACTGTAGGCGTAGCCGATGAAATTAGTTGTTGAAAAACCTTTTGTTGTGTTTTTATTGGATTATTTGCCCATTTATTAACTTTTTTTTGAATTTGTTTTGCAAATGGTTTTGCTAATAACGCTTTTAGAGATGTGATTTTTGCGATGTTCATTTATTCAAAATCTATAAAAGTAGTTGGGTCAATTGGGTAGCCGTCTGTCCAAAGCTCAAAGTGTAAATGCGGACCAGTTGTAAGCTCTCCTGCATCTCCTGAAATAGCTATTACTTCACCTGCTTTAACTAAGTCGCCTTGCTCTTTGGTTAATGAGGCATTGTGTTTATATGCCGAGATGAGTCCGTTACCATGGTCTATAATCACTACATAACCTGTTTGTGTAGTCCATTCGGCTAAAACAACTACACCGTCTGCAGCTGCCTTAACAGGTGTGCCTTTAGCAACAACAATATCTACGGCATAATGCTTTTCTTTAACGTTATAACCTTCACTTATGGTGCCTGTTACTGGTGGGAATAATACAAAGTTTACTTTTGAAGTTGCAGATTCAAAAAGGTTATATTTATCTTCCTTATTCACCTTTTCTCTAAGTAGTGAATCTTCTGTCGATGGGTTTAAATTGTATTCAATGGCTTCTTGTTCAGCGGCTTTAATAATGGAATCCTTATTGAATTCTACGGTGGCAACATCACCTTTTAAAACACGTTTAATAGATTCTAAATACTGTTCGTTCATTGTAATAACTTGTTGTAGCGAATCTGTTTTAAAGTTAAGGTTTGTTGCTTCTTTTTTTAATTTGGTTGATGAATACCCAGGAATATATTCTCTTATTGGAGTAAACGCAATTAGAATTGTAGTTAAAACTATTAAAACGATAGCCGATAAAGACATGATAACAAATACATTTAGCCTTGTTAACTTAATGGCGAAACGTTCCTCAAAAGTATCCTCATTAAGTATAACTAATCGATACTTGTGTAGTAATTTTTTGGCTAACTTTTTTTGTTTCTTTTTTTTGTTTGACATTCTTGCGCTAAATTAATTAAAATTATACGTACAACGCATTTTACAATATGCTAAAGTTTGCTTTTAAACGTATTTTTTAAAGTTTAATTACTAACTTTGCTTTATTAAACAAAAAAACAGATGAGTTTATTTATGTTACCTTTAGCGATAGGAGCTCCACAAATTATTTTAATTGTGGTAGTGGTTTTACTATTATTCGGTGGAAAGAAAATTCCAGAGCTTATGAGAGGGCTTGGAAGTGGCATTAAAGAATTTAAAGATGCTAGTAAAGAGGATGAGAAAGAAAAAGAGCCTACGAAAGAATAAACAAAACATTATAATAAAAAAAGCCAACAGTTAACTGTTGGCTTTTTTTATTTCTTTTTTTACTTATTTAATTTTTAAAGTCCTTATTATAGCTTCAAGTTCAAAAATATAATCGCGTTTTGATGTAGATGGCGCAAACACAAATCCTTCAAGAACAATTAAACGATTGTTAACCTCGTCTTTAACAGCGTAATTGACAAATGGTCCAGCCATAAAGGCATCTTTTACCTCCCAAGTACTTTTTGTTTCAAAAGCAGGTTTGTTATCTATTATTGTCGTGTTTAAAAACGGCGTATAGGCTTCTTCTGTAATCATATAAGATCCTTCAATTGGTCCAGGAATGTGGACTTTACCTATAGAGTCTCTCATTTTAATAATATCGTTAATAGCGTTTTCTCCATCTGAAACAGCATCAAGTGGCATTTCGTAAATCATTAAGTTGGCATCGCCATTTTTAATATCGCGGCGTAACCAAAAGAAACCCTCTTCTTGTTTCGCAATTCTATAAGCTGATGGTGGTTTAATTGTAATTCCAAGTGTTTCTTCAATACTTTTATCATTGAGTAAGGATTTTGCCATTCTACGTTGTTTTTCCTTTATTTCAGTGGCTTTGAATGTTGAAATAATTCTTTCGGCATGTTTATTAATTTCTGCAATAATTTCTTTTGCCGAATTTCCAGAAATGACCACTACTGATTGTGGCGTTGCATAAACGTCTTTTAAAAACTTTGTGTCTGCTGGTTTATCTCTTTCTATTTTTAAAATAGTTCTATTTTTTGTTGCAAATCCAGTAAAAACTACTGGAGGCATTTGTCGTATAGAGAATAATGGTTCTTGTTGAGGAAGACCTACAACTTCGGCAGAAAACACCTCTCTCAGTTCATCACCTATTCTACTTAGCCAGAGTTCGCTGTCTATAATAACCTGTAAATTATTGATGTTTCCAGAAGAAGCAGATACTATTCTTTTGCTTTTAGAACCGTCGCCACAAGAAGTTAGCAGCGAAACACTTAACATTATTAGTAATAGTTTTTTCATTTGTTAGTATTGTTTTTTATTTAGTTATTCCTTGCTTACAACAAGAACCGTTCCTATTTTTAATTTGGAGCTATTAATGTTGTTCCAGTTTTTAATATTATCAACCGAAACTCCTGGAAATTTTTGGGCAATGGTCCATAAAGAATCTCCATTTTTTACTTTATATGTTTTTGCATTTGTGTCTTGTATAGTAACTTTTTTAGAGCTTGATGTGCTCTTGCTCGGTGCTTGTGAAACTGGCTTTCTAGGATAAATGGTTAAACGCTGTCCTACTCTTAAATTATTGCTACGCAATCCATTCCATTGTTTTATTTGACTAACCCTAACGCCATAAATTCTTGCGATTTTTCCAAGATAATCGCCTGATTTTACTCGATATCTAACTCTTGAGTTTGTGTCAAAAAATTGTGGTAATGGTTTTTCTCTTTTATCAAATTCTGACTTTGCAAACGCATAAATAGATGCTTCATTAGCCACGAAAGGACCTACATACTTTCTAGGCAATCGCAACACATAATCTTCGTCTTTGATAAACGGAATAATATCCAATTTATACGATGGGTTTAAAAACTGAAGCATTTCCATGGGAATGCTTGTTATTTCAGATACTTGGTCTAAAGTGATCATTTGTTTTACCTTAATAGTATCAGTCTCTATATAAGTAATCTCTGGTTTTTGTGGTTGAAAACCATGTTCTTGTGCATATTCAAAAATATACATGGTTGCTAAAAAAGCTGGCAAATAACCTGCGGTTTCACGAGGTAGGTGCGGTCTAATATTCCAATAATTTTCATAGCCTCCAGAACGCCTAATGGCTTTAGATACATTTCCTGGTCCTGAATTATATGCTGCCAATGCTAAATCCCAATCACCGAATATTCTATATAATCTTGCTAAATATTTTGCAGCAGCTTCGGTTGCCATGATTGGGTCACTTCGTTCATCGACATAACTACTGACATCCAATCCAAATTCTTTGCCTGTCGCAAACATAAACTGCCACAAACCAGTAGCTCCAACTCTTGATTTTGCTCTTGGTTTTAAAGCCGATTCAACAATGGCTAAATACTTTATTTCTAAAGGAATATCATAATTATCCAGTTCTTTTTCAAACATTGGGAAATAATACTCGCTTAATGCCATTAAACGCTCTAGATGTTTGCGTCTATTTTTTAAATAACTTTTAATTACGCTTTCTAGTGAGGCATTGTATTCAATATTAAACGGTGTTTTTGCGTCAAGCTCAGCGAGTCGCTTTTTTAAAGTATCTGTTGGTAGTTCTGGGTAATATACCTCGTCATATTTTAGTTCTGAAACAGATTTGTATATGGTATCGTAAAGCCCAGAGCTAAATAATTCTTGCATCCATTTTTTATCAAATTCTGCTGCAATTTCTAAATCTTGAAATTCTTTTTTTATAATCGAGTCATGAACAGGTTTTATTTGCTTTAAAACTTGTGATTTTCCATCAATAAGAGTGTCAACTGCAATAGTCTTTATAGGTGATTTAATAACCGTACTGTCTTTGGATTGGCCAAAGGAAAATTGGATAAATAATAATGCTATTAATACTCTAAAATTCATACCTAATGATTGTGATATATCTAAACGGTTGAAACGCTAAAATCGTATTTTTTGATTAGAATTGAAAATTTATATGTACCTAGTTTATAATGGCTGCAATTCCAGGAAGCGTCTTTCCTTCTAGGCTTTCTAGCATAGCACCTCCACCAGTACTTACATAACTTACCTTATCCTCAAATCCAAACTGTTTTACAGCTGCTACAGAGTCTCCTCCTCCAACAAGCGAAAAAGCTCCCTTCTTAGTCGCTTTAGCTATAGAATCACCTAATGCTATTGTACCATTAGCGAAACTTTTCATTTCAAAAACTCCTAAAGGACCATTCCATAAAATGGTTTTACATTGATTGACAACAGCATCAAATAATACTATAGATTTTGGTCCGCAATCTAACCCCTGCCATCCATCAGGTATTTTGTTGGCATCAACTATTTGAGTCAATGCATCATTTCTAAAAGCATCAGCCGCAATCACATCTACTGGTAAATGAATTTGGACACTTTTAGATTTTGCTTGTTTTAAAATATCTAAAGCAAGTTCCATTTTATCATCTTCACAAATTGAATCTCCAATGTTTCCTCCCTGTGCTTTTATAAAAGTAAAAGTCATTCCTCCACCTATAATAAGGTGATCAACTTTGTCTAATATATTTTCAATAATTGTAATCTTAGACGATACTTTCGCACCTCCCAAAACTGCTAATACTGGTTTTTCTCCAGATGTCATTACCTTATCAATGCTTTCAATTTCTTTAGTTAATAGCTTTCCGAAACATTTGTTTTCTGGAAAAAAATTAGCCACAACCGTTGTAGATGCGTGCGCTCTATGAGCCGTTCCAAAAGCATCATTTACATATATATCTCCTAATTTGGCTAATTGTTTTGCAAATGCTTCGTCTCCTTGTTTTTCTTCGTCATGAAAGCGCAAATTCTCTAATAATAAAATTTGACCAGGTTCTAATTCTGAGGCTGCTGATTCTGCTAGTTCACCAACACAATTATTTACAAACTTTACTTCAACACCTATAATCTCTTCGACCTTATCAACAATATGCTCTAAAGAAAACTGATCTTGCACACCTTTTGGTCTTCCTAAATGCGACATTAATATACAACTTCCACCATCTTCTAATATTTTTATTATGGTTGGTTTTGCTGAGATTATTCGTGTGCTATCTGTAACTTCAAAATTATCATTCAATGGTACATTAAAATCTACTCTAATAAGTGCTTTTTTATTTTTAAAGTTAATATCATCAATAGTTTTCATGGTCAATTAATTGTTTTTTAAATCTGATTTCAAATGTAGTAAGCAATATTAATCCTTTTAAGGATTAAAAAATATTTTTTAATGTTTTTTTGACTCAATCATATATAGCATAACACTTCAAATATTAAAAACATAAGTTATATTTGTGCTATGCTTTTTAGTGAAATTATTGGTCAGGAACATTTAAAAAAACACCTTACGCATAGTGTTGATAATGGACGTATTCCGCACGCCCAATTATTTGTAGGAAAGGAAGGGACTGGTGCATTACCAATGGCAATTGCTTATGCACAATATATTTTGTGCCAAAATAAAGGTGGCGAAAACACTTCTGGTAACGATGCCTGTAATTTAAAATTTAACAATATATCTCATCCTGATTTGCATTTTGCATACCCTGTTGCGACAAACGATATGGTTAAAAAACATCCCGTTTCAAAACTATTTCTTGAGGATTGGCGCAAATTATTAAAGGAGCAGCCTTATTGTAATTTATTCGATTGGTATAAACAATTAGGTATCGATAATAAGCAAGGACAAATTGGTGTAGATGAAGCTCATGATATTGTAAAGTCACTTACCTTAAAAGCCTACGAAGGTGGTTATAAGGTTATGCTGATTTGGATGGCAGAAAAAATGAATATTGCCTGTGCAAATAAGCTACTAAAGTTAATAGAAGAACCACCTAGTAAAACCGTTTTTGTTTTAATTGCTGAAGATGAAGAACAGATTATTTCTACCATAAAGTCTCGTTGCCAAATTTTGCATTTTCCACCTTTAGCAGAAAATGATATTAAAACCGCTCTTATTAAAAAATACAATATCGATGAAGCGGTTGCTAATAAAATCGCACATCAAGCTAATGGTAATTTTAATAAAGCATGTGACTTAATGTATCATGACAGTGAGGACATTCAGTTTGAAAAATGGTTTATATTCTGGATTCGCAGTGCTTTTAAAGCTAAAGGAAATAAAACAGCTATTCATGATTTAATGTCTTGGAGCGAAGAAATTGCCAAAACAGGACGAGAAACCCAAAAGCAATTTTTGCATTTTTGTTTAGATTTTTTTAGGCAAGCATTATTGGTTAATTACCAAGCTACCGATTTGGTGTTTATGGAGCCTAAATCAGAAGGTTTTAAACTCGAAAAATTTGCGCCTTTTGTTCATGAAAACAACATTATGGATATTAACAACGAATTACAAGATGCAATTTACCATATAGAGCGTAATGGTAATTCTAAAATTATACTAACCGATTTGTCAATCAAATTAACGCGATTGCTTCATAAGAAATCTGCTTAAGGTGTCTAACTCCAAAAAATGGTTCGTTATAATAAATCCAACCTCTGGAAACGGAAAAGCCAAAAAGCTTTGGCCTAAAATAAAACATCGGCTTAATTGTGAAAGGTTTCAGTTTGAATTTTATTTTACAAATAGTGGATTACACAACATTGAATTAATTCAATTAGCTGTAAATCAAGAGTTTAAAAATATTATTTGTATTGGTGGTGATGGCACCATTCATAATACGCTTAATGGTATTATGTCTCAAAATACAGTTGTTACTTCAAGTATAAACGTTGGTATTATTCCTGTTGGTACTGGAAATGATTGGGTAAAAACCTATAATATTCCCAGAAATATTGAAGATGCCATTAGCATTATTAAAAGCGGTAAAATTATTTGTCAAGATGTGGGTAAAATTGAGTTTTTAGATTCCCAGAAACCTCCAGTATTTTTTAATAATTTAGCAGGTATTGGATTTGATGGCTATGTGGTGAGCAAAGTGGGGAACTATAAAAATTTTGGTGCTTTAGCCTACCTCATTGGGGCTATTTCGGGATTGTTTTCTTTTAAAAATTTTGATGTGGAAGTTGTTGCTGACTCTCAAAAAATTAAAACAAAAAGTTTGATGGTTTTAATTGGGCTTTGTAAATATTCTGGTGGAGGCATGCAGCTAACAGATTACACAAAACCTACGGATGGCTTGTTCGATATAAGTATTGCAAAAAACTTCAGCAAGTTAGATATCCTTAAAAATTTAGTAAAACTTTTTAATGGAAGCATCGTGAAACTTAAAAAAGTTGAGATACTCAAGACAAATACGATTACTGTTAGGTGTAAAGACAAATTGAATATTCCTTTTGTTCAAGCTGATGGTGAGCTAATTGGAGCAGGAGATATTAAAGCAAGCGTTATCCCTAAAGCGTTTTCTTTTTATACCAAATAAAAAGCCAAACATAAATGTTTGGCTTCCACTATTTTTAATGATTTATCTATTTCTTTTTATATGCTTCGTTTAACGCATCTAATATAGTTTGTGTTAAATCTACTTCTTCGGTTCCGTACATTACACTACCAGCTTCATTACTTCCAAGTATAAAACTGTAGCCATTTGCTTTACCATAATCCTTAACAAAATCCCTCACCTTTTTAATGAGTGAATCGTTTTTTGACTGGCTTTCTTGAGCAATTTGCTGTTGTTCAAATTGTAGTTGTTGAGAAATAATTTGTTCTTTCTGTTGAAATTCTTGTTGCAGTTTTTGAAGGTTTGCTTGCGACATACTTCTAGCTTTTACTTCTGCCGCTTTTACATCTAATTGAAATGCTTGACTTAAACTATCTCTTTTCTTTTCATACACTTCAATTTTACCTTTTAAATTAGCTTCAATATCTTTTTTCTCTTGGTAGTCGTTTATTAAAACCGAGTTATCTACAAATCCAATTTTTTGAGATTCCTGACAAGAAGCTACGCTCAAAACTATAATAATAATACTTAGTAATTTTTTCATTTTAATATGTTTTACAATTCCGCAAAAATATAAAAGTAAAGTTTAGGTATAAGCAAAAATATAGTTAATCTAATAGATAAGAGAAATCTATTACAAAACAACACTTTGATATAATTTATTTATTAAAAACGACTTTAAATTAAGCGTTCTAAGAGCTTTAAATAAAATTAAAAGGTATTTGTATGAATTGGCTTTAGATATCCCAATAAAAGCATTCTAAATAAAGACTACTTGTTCTTGATGATATATATTATTGAAGAGTGTTCCTTGGAGTGTCTAGCTTTTAAATTAGAACGCAATCCAATCCAAAAAGCTTTTAATGGATTCATGAATCCTGTTTTATATTTTTCAGAAAGTAAGCTCACATAATACGCATCGAATTTCATCGGAATTGTTTTTACAAGAGTCATGTTTTCGCTTTCAAAAAGACTTGCAATTGATTTTTGATTGAAGTGCCAAAGATGTCTGGGAACATCATATGCTGCCCAAAAATTTTTATAATAGTTCGCATCGAAACTATTAAAATTTGGAACTGCAATTATTAAAGTTCCATTTGCTTTTAATAATTTCTTTAGCGCTATTATTTGCTCTTCCAAATCTGGCATATGCTCTAATACATGCCAAAGTGTAATTACATCAAAACTACGCTCTTTAAACTGTTGAAGTTTCTCGGTATTAAAAACAGAATTATTCGTTTTTTTATTTGCAATATCTCTGGCAGAATGGTTTGGTTCTATTCCAGAAACATGCCAATAGTTATCTTGAGCCGCTTTTAAAAAATCTCCTGTACCACAGCCAATATCTAAAAGGGTTTTTTCTTCAGAATTAAAAGAATTTATGAGCATTATTTTGCGCTTAAGCGAAATGTTACGAACAAAATGATACGCTTTTTCAAACAAGTTTCTCTTTGAGTCAGTATGAGAAATATAATCTTCGGTTTTGTAATATTCGGAAAGTTGATCTTTTCCAGGTTGTGGCGAAGTTTCTAGAAAGCCATACGCTTTATTTAGTATTAATTGAAACGTTTCTCCAGAAACGGAATGGTCTTTTACTTCTAAAAAGGGTTTAATTTCTTTCATTTAATATTGGCGTTCCACGTGGAACATATAATCATTATCTTCCCATATAAACCAATAATACAGAAATATCATTAGGTGAAACACCACTAATTCGTGAAGCTTGAGCAATAGATGTTGGTTGAATGTTTTTAAGCTTTTCGCGAGCTTCCATACTCATGGATTTAATTTGTGAATAGTCAAAATTATCTGGGATTTTGACGTGCTCTAACCTATTTAATTTATCTGCGTTATTTTTTTCCTTCGCAATATATCCTGAATATTTTACTTGAATTTCCGTTTGCTCTATAACTTCTACATCTAAATTATTCTTTTGGATATAGCCTTCAACTGCTTTAAATTGTCTAACATCTTCAATGGTAATATTTGGTCTTGCAAACAACTTAAACATTTTGTCTTGTTGTTTCACTGGAGCAGAATGTTTTGATTCTAAAACAGGATTAGCCTCCTCTGGAGTAACACTTGTCTCTCTAAAGAATTGTACAAATTGCTCTGCCTTACTATGTTTTTCTTCCATGCGCTTCATTCGTTTTTTTGAAGCAATTCCGAGTTCGAAACCTTTTGGTGTTAGTCTTAAATCTGCATTATCTTGTCTTAACAGTGTTCTATATTCAGCGCGAGAAGTGAACATTCTATAAGGCTCTTCTGTCCCTTTAGTGATTAAATCATCAACCAACACACCAATATATGCTTCATCTCTTTTAAGCGTGAAAGGTTCTTTTTCTTTAACTTTTAAACTCGCATTTATACCCGCTATTAACCCTTGAGATGCTGCCTCTTCATATCCTGTTGTACCATTTATTTGACCTGCAAAATATAAGCCTTCGACTAACTTAGTTTCTAAAGTGTGCTTAAGTTGTGTTGGTGGAAAATAATCATATTCTATGGCATATCCAGGTCTAAAGAATTTTACATTTTCAAAACCCACTACAGAACGCAATGCCTTAAACTGAACATCTTCAGGTAGTGATGTGGAAAATCCATTGACATAATATTCAACCGTATTCCAACCTTCTGGTTCTACAAATAGCTGGTGCCTGTCTTTGTCGGCAAAACGATTTATTTTATCTTCAATTGAGGGGCAATAACGCGGCCCTAAACTTTTAATTCTTCCATTAAACATTGGAGAGCGATCAAAACCTTCGCGAAGCAAATCATGTACCTCAGGACTTGTATAGGTCATATGGCAAGAGCGTTGCTCCTTTAATGGCTTAGTTATATCTAAATAAGAAAACTTCTCTGGGTTTTCATCTCCAGGTTGTTCAATCATTTTTGAGAAATCCAAGGATCGGCCATCTACTCTTGGTGGTGTTCCTGTTTTCATTCTGCCAGAATCAAAACCTAAATCAACCAATTGCTCAGTGATTCCTGTTGCAGCTCTTTCACCAGCTCTTCCACCACCAAAACTTTTATCTCCAATATGGATAAGGCCATTTAAAAAAGTACCATTAGTTAACACAACTGATTTTGCTTTTACTTGAATCCCTAACGATGTTTTTACACCAATAACTTTGCTGTCCTTAACAATTAAACCAGAAACCATCTCTTGGTAAAAATCAAGGTTTGGTGTTTGCTCCAACATCAATCTCCAATCTTCAGCAAATCGCATACGGTCACTTTGTACTCTTGGGCTCCACATAGCAGGCCCTTTAGATTTATTAAGCATTTTAAATTGTATAGCTGACGTATCACTAACAATACCACTGTAACCACCAAGCGCATCAATTTCACGTACAATTTGCCCTTTGGCAATTCCGCCCATTGCAGGATTGCAAGACATTTGCGCAATGTTTTGAAGGTTCATAGTAATTAAGAGGGTCTTACTACCCATATTGGCGGCAGCAGCAGCAGCTTCACTGCCTGCGTGACCTCCACCAACTACTATAACATCGTATGTATCTAAAAATAAACTCATAAGTGTTCCACGTGAAACAATTGTAAAATTAAAGTTTGCAAATATACGTCAAACATTAAGAATTATGTAAGCTTCGATAGATAGAAATCTTCTTTTTGACGCATCTGCATTTTATCCTTTTCCTCTTTGTCTTTATAACCACAGTAATGAAGAATGCCATGAATCATTACACGATGAATTTCGGTATGGAAATTAACACCAAGTCCTTGTGCGTTTTCTTCAACTCTTTCAATTGAAATAAAAACATCCCCATGTAGTTCTTTTCCTACTGAATAATCAAAGCTTATAATGTCGGTTAAAGTATCGTGTTTTAAAAACTCTACGTTTAGTTTGTGAAGGTATTCGTCATCACAAAATACATAGTTAATATCGCCCTCTTTACACCCTTCGGATTGGATAGTTTCACGAATCCACTCACTTAATGCTTCACTATTATGTAAATTGAATTCTGTTTCGAAATTAAAGCTGATCATTAGTCTTTTTAAAATACTCTTGCACTTTCTTTTTATAAACTTGCTGCAAAGGTAAGGCTTGCCTATTTAATATCTCGGTAGTATTAAAATATTGTTTTGCGTTTTGTAGCTGTGTGTTTGTAAGGTTGTTAAACAGCTGTCGGTTGGTTTTAGATTTACGCTTATTATCCTCTCCTTGTTGAAAGGTCGCGTTCTCCAATTTTAAAAGTTGATGCTGCAAATTCATCATGCGCTGAAGTGTTCGATTAGTAAATCCTCTATTAAGTAAATCGTTTTCTATTGACTCCATTTCTCGTAATAAGTTTCCTCCCGCACCTTTTTTCCCTTCTTTCCCTAACTTATCCTCAAGTGCTTGACGCAATTGTTGTTGTTCCTGGTAAATACGAAACAATTCACCATTTAACTCTTCACTGTTTTCGCCCTTACCTTCTCCTTGTTGCTCACCTTCTCCTTCCTTTTGCTCTCCTTCTTGTCCTTCTTTACCTTTCTCACCATCTTTCTTTTGTCCCTCTTCGCTCTTTTTTACGCCTTGTTCCATTTGTTTATTAAGCTCCTCTTGACTCATAATAATATCTGGTAACTGCATGTCACCTCCCTGTCCTTGTCCTGGAGAGGGATTCATTTGGTTTTCCATATTATCGAGAATGTCACTTAGCAGGCTTGCTAAACTATTAGCTGAAGTCACAGCATATTGTTGTGCTGCAACACCTTGATACAATCTGTTTTCCGCAAGTTGTTCTAGGGATTTGTCTATATTAAAAAACACCTCCGTGATTTCTTTATTGATGCTTTCAGATAGCGTTGGCTGACGTAAAGATAGCGCAAACAAACTGTCGTCTACATGCTCAAAATGCTCTCTTAAATTTTGTTGTTTAATTAAATATCTAGCGTATTCGTTATGATTAACTTGAATGGATTTAAACTTATCCATGACACTTTCTTGATCGAACGAATACAACACTAAATTATCCAAAACCTGTCGCAACATATCAATGTCTTCAGACATTTGTTCGGCGCTTCCACTCATCATAGACTGCTGCATTTGCTCGCTCATTTGTTTCATTTTTTGAGCTGCCTTTTTTTGATTTTTCTTAGCGTTGTTTTGTTGTTGTTCTTTATTTTGCTGGTCTTGGCTTTCTTCTTTTTTTTCTAAGTTTTCACTTGCTTCTTGCTGCTCCTTCTTAATGTCCTCTTCTTTCTTTTTATTATTTGGCACATCTAGAGGTTCTCTTAATTTATCATTTTCTTTACGCAAATCTTCAAGCTCTTTTTGAATGTCTTCAAACTTCTTGTTTAACTCGTCTTGTTTCTCTTTAGTGTTATTTTCTTCTGACTCTTCAGATAATTTCTCCTGCTCTTTTGCTAATTCCTCCAACTCTACACGGATCTTTTCAGACTTCATGGTCACATAGTATCGTTTTGTAAGTTCTAATAACTGTTCAAGGCTTCTTTTTTTGTTTTTATTTTGTTTTGCAAGCTCTTCAAGCTTTTGCGACAATTCTTCTTTCTGAATTTTCTCAGAAAGTTTTTCTAGCTCTTTAAGTAATTCTTCGTCCCTTTTAAGTTGCTCTTGGTTTTCTTCTAAACGTTGTTTTAAGCTTTCTTTAAAAGGGTCTTCATTGTCTTCTTGAAATTCTTCTAAATTTTCTTTGAGTTGTTTGTTAAAATTTTTCATCAACTCATCTTGCTCCTTCTGGCGTTTAAGGAAGTTTTCTAGCTTCTTCTTATCATTGAAATTAAGTTCAGATTTTTCTTTTTGAGTTTTAGAAAACTCTTTTAATTCTTCATCTTGTTCTTCTAGCTTCTCAAGTGAGTTATTTAAATCATCAATTGTTTCGCTTTGTTCCTTCAATTGTTCTTGTTCAACCTCGTCTTGGGTCATTTTTCTATAAGTAAACGTATTGCTCTTGGTGCTTTTATAGTTGCTTATCGCATCATTATCAAACACCTCAAAATACAGATCGTAGCTAACCCCTTCTTCTAGGTTTAATTGATTAGGGAATACACTAACAAATTCATCAAAATTAGAGTTTGACACAGAAAGGGATTCTGCTTTTTTATCATCTTCAGAATTGCTTGGATAATAAACCAATTGCAGTTTGCTCAAGCCATAATCGTCACTGACTTGTCCATAAAAATAAAGTGTTTGACTGTCGGTAGAGTCTTGTTCCATTTTCACATTAAGTTCTGGGTATTGGTCTCTAATTACATTGATTGAAAAAGCCAAACTTTCATAGTGCTTTAAGTTTTGATTGCTTGTTTGAAGGCTGTAATCTAATGATTTATATAAGCGTTTCGAGAGTTGGAATACATCATTTTCACCATTAAACTTTACTAATGAATCTGGTGTGCTTAAAACCACATTCTCTGTTGATTTTGTTTTTAAATTCCACGTAACCTTCGTGCCCTGGGGTACTATAGCATTCCCATTACTTTTAAGAATCTCATCTTGTTTTTTGGTGTACGATGGATAGTCAAGTACCAAATCGAAGCTTAAAAGTGTTGGTGTATTAATCACTTCTAAGTTATAATCTCTAGACACAACCTCATTGGCTAGTAAATGAAAGCTTATAGCTTCTTTGGGTTGTGCAAATATGTATTCAAACACTCCAGGGTTGATTTGCTTTAAGTAATACGTTTCGTTATTGTAACTTATTTGAACATTATCTGGAATAACCTCGCCTTCGGTTTGAACAACAAGAGTGAAATCATCGTTTTCTAATGCTTTTAGACTATCATTTACCACAAAAAATTGAAAAGGCGCTGGCGGTTCATAAGCTGTTTTATAATTTACTACGCGCTCATAACTATCACTAAACCAATCATACTTCCCTGATATAAAAGATAATAAAATAATTAACAACGGAATTGCTGCATACTTTAAATACTTAACATTACTTTTAAAATTGATGGCTAGTTTAAAAGGAATTGGATTTAACTCTATCGCCTTTTGCTCAATACTTGCCAATAAAAGCTCCGACTCTTTTGAGTTTTCCTTTAATTGAAGTACATTGACTAACTTATCATTAACTTCAGGAAAGTGATTCCCAATAATTTTAGAAGCATCTAGATAGTCAATCCCTTTTTGAAATTTAAACAACTTAGAAATTGGCTTTAAAATAAACCTAATAAACAAGGCCGCCTCAACAATTACAAACATCCAAAACAATACCGTTCTTCCTGTTGGGCTTAGCCATAACGCATATTCAATTAACAAGGTTATTAAAAAATAGATCAACCCAATTGCGAAAAATAAAATAGTTCCTTTTATAAGTTCGTTGGTGTAATACTTTTTAATAAACGCTTCAAGCTTGTTTTGTATGTTATTAAAGTTGCTCAATAGCCTATTTTTAATAGTTTCAACTAATAAATCTACAATTTTATTGTTAACTTGTGTTATAATTTATTTATAACATTCTGTTAAAGTCGACAACCGACGCTATCAATCGATTTTTTGTAGTAATAATGAGAGATTTAAAATACTTATCTGCCTTAACTGTTCCTTTAAGTGTCATTATTGGGTTATATTTTAAAGGATTTTGGTTGTTTTTAACACCTATCTATATTTTTGTTTTTATACCAATTTTGGAGCTAATTCTAAAAGAAGAAAACAGTAATTTTTCTGATGAAGAAGTGTCGTCTAGAGCCATCAATCCTATTTTTGATTGGTTACTTTACTTAAATCTTCCTATTGTTTATGGGTTACTAGTTTGGGCCTTGTTAGAAGTGTCAAATTATGGTTTTGAAATCTATGAGTTTGTTGGCTTGGTACTATCGGTTGGTATTGTTTTGGGTGGAAACGGTATTAATGTAGCTCATGAACTTGGTCACAGACAAGCCTCAAAAGAACGGTTTATTGGTAAAGCCTTACTCCTACCATCACTGTATATGCATTTTTATATTGAACATAATTTTGGACATCATTTGCACGCAGCAACCAAGGAAGATCCTGCAACCGCAAGATTCAAGCAAACTGTGTATTCATTTTGGTTAACATCAACCATAAGGCAGTATTTTAGTGCGTGGCGCATTCAAAAACGATTACTAAAAAATTATAATCAATCGTTCTTTTCATTACGAAACGATATGCTTTGGTATTTGATCCTTCAAGGTCTTTATTTATTCGTTGTGTTTCTTATTTTTGGAAAAACAGCCTTACTATTTGCTGTTCTAGCTGCATTTGTTGGGTTTTTGCTTCTGGAAACCGTTAATTATATTGAGCATTATGGCTTGTTGAGGAAGAAAAAAGAGTCTGGTCGCTACGAGCGTGTTAAAGAAATACATTCGTGGAATTCCAACCATGTCATTGGTAGAATCTTACTCTATGAACTCACACGACATAGCGATCACCATTATAGATCTTCAAAAAAATATCAAGTTTTAGAATGTCATGAAAACAGCCCACAGTTACCTTATGGCTATCCAACCTCTATGGTTTTGGCTTTGTTTCCGCCTGTGTGGTTTGCCATAATGAATAAGCGAGTACCACGAGAAATGATTTCTATCTAGAATCTTTCTTTTAATAATTATCGTTTTATCTTTGTAATCTTAAACAAGATTCATGAGTAAAAATGTTCGCGTACGTTTTGCGCCTAGTCCAACAGGACCATTACATATTGGAGGTGTAAGAACAGCCCTTTTCAATTATTTATTTGCAAAAAAACACAAAGGAACCTTTGTCTTACGTATTGAAGACACTGACCAAAATAGATATGTTGAAGGTGCTGAAGATTATATTGTGGAGTCTTTAAATTGGTGTGGAATCCCTTTTTATGAAGGTCCAGGAAAAAATGAAAAATTTGGCCCTTACAGACAAAGTGAGCGCAAACATTTGTATAGACAATATGCTGAAGAATTAATTGCTAAAGGCAAAGCCTATTATGCTTTTGACACCACAGAAGCACTAGATACAAATAGAAAAGAGCATGAAGCGAAAGGAGAAACTTTTATTTATAATTGGCATAACCGATTGAAATTAAGTAATTCTTTATCACTTTCAGAAGATGAGTTAAAGGCAAAATTAGAAGCTGGAGACGATTATGTCATTCGATTTAAATCACCTCAAGATGAAACGCTTCACTTAAAAGACATTATTCGTGGGGATATTAAAATAGACACAAACGTGTTAGATGATAAGGTTTTGTTTAAAAGTGACGGTATGCCTACCTATCATTTAGCTAACATTGTTGATGATCATTTAATGGAAATAACTCATGTGATTCGTGGTGAAGAATGGCTACCCTCTTTGGCATTACACCAACAATTATACGATGCTTTTGGCTGGAAATCACCTGAATTTGCGCATTTACCATTGATTTTAAAACCAACTGGAAAAGGAAAATTAAGTAAACGTGATGGTGATAAACTTGGATTCCCAGTGTTTCCTTTAGAATGGAAAGACCCTAAATCTGGTGAGGTTTCAAGAGGTTACAAGGAAGATGGTTACTTTCCGGAAGCTATGGTGAATTTTTTAGCCTTTTTAGGATGGAATCCCGGAACTGAACAAGAAATTTTTAGTTTAAATGAACTCATTAATGCTTTTGATTTAGAGCGTGTTCATAAATCTGGAGCGCGTTTTGATCCAGAGAAAATTAAATGGTTTAATCATCATTATATGCAGAATCACGATAATGATGAATTAGCAATGAAATTTAAAGCATCACGACCTGAACTTGCATCTATAGATATAAACTACATATCAATGGTTGTTGGATTGGTTAAAGAACGAGCTACTTTTATTAGTGACTTTTGGGAATTAAGTAGTTTCTTTTTTGAGGCACCTAAATCTTATGTTGAAAAATCAGCAAAAAAAGCATGGAAAGATGATACTGATTCTATCATGAAAGAATTGGTTTCTGTAATAAGTAATATTGATGTGGTGTCTGCAGAAAATCTTCAAATAGAAATAAAAGAGTGGATTACCAAAAAAGACATTGGGTTTGGAAAAGTTATGCAACCGCTTCGTTTGGCCTTGGTAGGAGATCTTAAAGGTCCAGACCTTTTTCAAATCATGTTTTTAATTGGTCGAGATGCTGCTGTAAGGAGAATAGAGTTAGCTATTGCACAGATTAATTAATATCCTTTTTACTATAAATAGTAAAGGTAAAATAAGCTTTATCTTATTTATTAAAATGTAAATATTGCGGTAAGCATTATTGTCTCTGGGTTGCCTTTAAAAGTCGTATTTTGGTCAAGGTTATCATTAAGTTTGTCAAACATATTCAAAAACCCATAGATATACTGTGCTTTTAATCTTAACGGTCCTAAACCAGCAGTAGCTCCAAACACTCCATTGATATTAAATCTAGATATTTCTGTAATACCTGGTGCCGTTAAGTCATCGTAACCATTAATATAATACCCTTCCTGTTGGCTATTTTTTAATTCTAAATCGCCATTATATTGTAATTGAGGTCCAGCATCAATTGTGAAATTGTTTCCTATAACTTTTGTATGGAAGAAAAAACCTAATTGAGCAGCCGTTAGTTTGTATTCTATTTGCTCGTTACCAGCAACATCATCAGTCATTCTACCCGAAATTTCTAAGGTGCTTTCAGAAATTTGCATACCATAACTTACATTAAACCATCGGTTTGGAATATCAACTGTTGCGGCAAGAGCAACAACAAAACCATTTCCTTTAGTTGTAGTAAAATTATCTGTTTTAATATTAAACAGGCTAATACCTCCGCCTATACCAAATCCATTTTTAATATTGAAACTTTTATGTTGTGCCTGAGTTATTGTAACAAAAAGCATACTTAGCGCTACTAATAAGGTAAGTTGTTTGTTTTTCATAGGATTTTTAATCGTTAGGAAACAAATATAACTTAATTTAGTATTCATTTATTTTCGAACCATTTAATATTCTTGCTATGGAACAGTTTATTTTTATACCTATTGTCTTTTTTGGACTAATAATTTTAATTTCTGCTTTTTTTATTGTGAAACAGCAAACTGCTGCTGTTATTGAGCGTTTTGGTAAATTTCAAAGTATACGTCATTCTGGATTGCAATTAAAAATCCCTTTAGTTGATCGAATTGCAGGAAAGCTAAGTTTAAAAATTCAACAACTAGATGTAATTATAGAAACGAAAACTTTAGATGATGTATTTGTGCGCTTAAAAGTTTCTGTACAGTATAAGGTAATACGCGATAAAGTGTACGATGCATTTTATAAGCTAGATTATCCTCACGATCAAATTACAAGTTATGTGTTTGATGTGGTTCGTGCTGAAGTGCCTAAAATGAAGCTTGATGACGTATTTGTTAAAAAAGATGATATTGCTTTGGCTGTAAAAGCCGAATTAAACGACGCAATGTCTGATTATGGTTTTGATATTATTAAAACACTTGTTACTGATATAGACCCTGATGCACAAGTAAAAGCGGCAATGAACAGAATTAATGCGTCAGAGCGTGAAAAAATAGCAGCACAGTTTGAAGGTGATGCTGCTCGTATTCTTATAGTGGAAAAAGCAAAAGCTGAAGCTGAAAGTAAGCGTTTACAAGGGCAGGGTATTGCAGACCAGCGTCGTGAAATTGCTCGCGGTTTGGAAGAATCCGTAGAAGTCCTTAATAAAGTTGGTATCAACTCTCAAGAAGCATCTGCTTTGATTGTAGTTACTCAACACTATGATACATTACAAGCTATTGGTGGTGAAACAAACAGTAATTTAATCTTGTTACCTAATTCACCTCAAGCAGGAAGCAATATGTTAAATGATATGGTCGCTAGTTTTACAGCAAGTAACCAAATTGGCGAGGCTATGAAGAACTCGAACAGCAAGAAAAAAGATGAGTAATTTATGTTCTAACTAAAACATAAAAAAACCTCGAAGTGATTGCTTCGAGGTTTTTTTATGCTTTCTAAATTGCTTTAGCTTCAGCCACTAACAATTCATTTTTATCTTCTAAAGCTTTTTCTACAAACTCAGTAATTGCATCGTTTTTTTCTAGACCATTTTTAAGCATCTCCTTTAGCACTATCATGGTAGCAATACGAGTTCCTGCTTTTTTAACAGCGGTTCCAAATAACGGCTTGAGTTCTTCATAAGCAACATCTTTCGCCAATGTCTGTATCTCAGCTTTCGCTTTTAATTGCTTCTCTTGAGGAAGATTCGTGTATTTTTTACCTAATTGCTGAATCACATTTATCGCCTTACGTTGCTGTTGTGATTGTTGAGGTTTAGGTTGATTTTGAATGCTATTTTGCTTAGGTTTCTGCTTAGCCCAGGAATCGCGCAAACCTACCGTTTTATTAAACACTAATGCATTGGGTTTTGAGTCATTATCCACATTAAAATACCCTAAACGCTGAAATTGGAAGCGTTCTCCAACCTTAACGACAGCTAAACTTGGTTCAACCAAAGCATTAATGGTTTTTAAAGAATTTGGATTGATAAACTCCATAAAATCCTTGTCTGGATGACTATCTGGAGATTCATCCATAAATAATCTGTCGTATTCTCTAACCTCAGCTTTAATAGCATGATTTATTGATACCCAATGTAATGTACCTTTTACTTTTTTCGATGTGTCTTCAGAATATGTACAATGTATTTCTGTAATATCACCTTTGGCATTTTTTATAACATTTTCTGCTTTGATGATGTATGCGTTTTTTAAACGTACCTCACCTCCAAGCTTTAATCTAAAAAATTTATTTCCTGCTTCTTCCTTAAA
Source organism: Flavobacteriaceae bacterium S0862 (assembly GCA_023015825.1). Classification (GTDB taxonomy): domain Bacteria; phylum Bacteroidota; class Bacteroidia; order Flavobacteriales; family Flavobacteriaceae; genus Pontimicrobium. Next base: position 312,137 of record JALKAW010000002.1, read on the forward strand.
ATCTTCTTTTTCGATATAAATTTCTCTGGAAAAAGGCACTTGTCGTTTTCCTGCGCTTTTATCTTCTGGATTATTTTCAGCGTCTAACCACTCTTCTTTTCCTTCCGGATAATTCTTTATTACCACTTTAACAGGATCTAACACAGCCATAACACGAGGTGCTGTTTTATTTAAATCTTCACGAATACAAAACTCCAGCAACGACACATCAATTACATTTTCACGCTTCGCTACACCAACTTTTTCTATAAAATTTCTAATAGAATTTGGTGTATAGCCTCGTCGTCGTAAGCCCGAAATAGTTGGCATTCGTGGGTCATCCCAACCAGACACCACACCCTCTTCTACTAGTTTAAGCAACTTTCGCTTACTCATAATAGTGTAGCTCAAGTTTAATCTAGCAAATTCTCGTTGTTTAGGAATTAAAGGGTACTCTCTAGCGCTATAGTTATACACTTGTTCTTTAAACCAATCGTAAAGCTTTCTGTGAGGTTTAAATTCTAAAGAGCAGAGAGAGTGCGAAATTTGTTCTATATAGTCACTTTCACCATGTGTCCAGTCGTACATTGGGTAAATACACCAATCGTTTCCTGTTCTATGGTGGTGTGCGTGCATAATACGATACATTATTGGGTCTCGCATTAGCATATTAGGGTCTTCCATGTCAATTTTAGCGCGAAGTACATGTGTTCCTGATGGAAACTCTCCGTTTTTCATGCGTTCAAATAAATCTAGGTTTTCTTCTACACTTCTATTTCTATAAGGACTATTAGTTCCAACCTGTGTTGGCGTTCCTTTTTGTTCGGCTATTGCTTCGCTCGATTGTGAGTCGACATAAGCTTTCCCATCTTTAATCATTTGTACAGCCCAATCATACAGCTGTTGAAAATAGTCCGATGAGTATAGTTCATTTTCCCATTTATATCCTAACCAAGCTATATCGCGCTTAATTGCATCAACGTATTCTTGCTCTTCTTTGGTTGGATTGGTATCATCAAAACGAAGATTTACAGGTGCATTATACTTTTCACCTAAGCCAAAACTAATGCCAATAGCTTTTGTATGACCAATATGTAAATAGCCATTTGGCTCTGGTGGAAAACGAAAACGTAAATGATTTTTAGGCATTCCGTTTTTTAAATCTTCTTCTATAATGTGCTCAATAAAATTGAGTGATTTGGTTTCTTCAGACATCTTTAAAAATAAAAGACAAAGTTATTAAATATTAGTGTAATATATTTGCTGAAAATATTTTGTTTTGGGAATTATTAAAGTTGAAAATATTAGGGTTTTTGCACATCATGGATGTTTGGCAGAAGAAACTAAAATAGGTAGTGATTATCGTGTAGATTTAGAAGTAAAAGCAAATTTACAAACATCAGCTAAAACTGATAAACTAAGTGATACTATTGATTATGTGTTTTTAAATCGTATTATAAGAGAGGAAATGAAAAAACCTTCACATTTACTTGAAACCGTTGCAAAAAGAATACTATTACGGATTTTTGATGAAGATGATTTAGTGAATAAAGCAACTGTTTGGGTAAGTAAACTAAACCCACCAATAGGTGGTGATGTTGAAATGGTAACGATTAAAATGACCGAAAAACGAAAAAAGTAAGTGTTAATAGTGTGAAAACTTTATTTTTTTTACATTTGCTGTCCTAATAAGGCGTCTTGGCCGAGTGGCTAGGCAGAGGTCTGCAAAACCTTGTACAGCGGTTCGAATCCGCTAGACGCCTCGAAAACCTTCAAGGTAACTTGAGGGTTTTTTTATTACCCAATATCTTCTATTAAATTCTGAGGATTAAACTGGTCTTTCGGTAAAAAGCCTTTTACAATAAGCACTAAGCCACATATAACCAGAATAAGACCTAAAAGTTTTTTTACTTTTAATATACGCTCTGGAGTAAGTTTTTTCTTTAGTTGCTTTGCTAGTAATATTTTAAACAAATCTGTAACAAAATAGGCTAATATCATGGTGCTAAAGAAAGTTACAAACCTATTAAAGTCATTTTCAAGACTTGGTCCAGTAATAATAATTATACCTAACCAAAATACTAGAACACCAATATTTATAAAGTTTAGTAAAAAACCTTTAATAAATAATCCTAAATAATTTGTTTTTGTAAAGACCAATTCACTGGCTTCGTTAGTAGAACGTTTTGGTTTTTTAAGAAAGATGATGATGCCATAAACTGTGATAATCATCCCACCAAAAACAAACAAACCTGGTTGATTACTTAGGTTTTCTAATAATTGAAAACTACTAAAATACGCTAAAAATATAAAGAAAACATCAGCAACAATAACACCAATATCAAACACTACTGCTGCGCGAAATCCTTTTGTCGCACTGGTTTCAATAAGAACAAAAAAAACAGGACCTATCATAAAGGCTAAGAAAAAACCTAAAGGAATCGCTGCTTGTATGTCTTCTATCATGTAATTTGTAATAAAAATGCCGAATAAATATTCAGCATTTTGAAGTTGTAACAAATATAATAAAAGATGCTAAAGGATTTTAATTCATATGTTTAATTCTTCCTCCTAAAGCTTTACTTTTATTTACTTTTTTTGGGTCTCCGTATACAAATACGTCGCCTCCTGCTCTAATTTTTATATCTAACATATCTGTTGCGTTTACATCAGCCTCTCCTCCTGCTCTAATAGTTATTTCGGTAGATTCAGTCTTTAAATCCTTGCCTTTATAAACACCTCCTGTACTAATAGAAATATCTTGGCTTTGCGCTTTTCCTGAAGTTTGTATAACTCCTCCTGTTACAGATTTAATATCTGCTGTAGTTACTTTTAATTCTAGATTAATTTCACCTCCCTCTTGAGCTCTAAGCTCAATTTCGTATTGCTTTATTTTATCATTAGATCTTATTTTTGCACCTTCATTAGCATCAATAATATCAATATTAGTGTAATATAATTTTACGTTTGTATTGTCACCATCAAAACTCTCTTCTAGCTTCATTCTAATTTTTAGCTTTCCGTTTTTGTTTACAATAACGACGTCATTTTTGTTTCTTCCAGAGATAACTGCTTCGTTTTTATTTGACTTGATAAGCTCTACTTCTATTAAATCGTAAACTTTTAACTCTGAAAATTCACCAATTTCTTTAGTAATCTCGCTTTGAGAAAAAGTGATTGTTGTGATTAAAAATGCAATTGTTACTAAGATATTTTTCATTTTGATTGTGTTTTGTTTGTTTTGAGGGTTCTAAATCAATAACTATACCATTTAGTATTTATTATATTAAACATCTTCTCTTTTTCCAATTAAAGAAAAATCAAGATGTTTTTTTACTAAATCGGCTTTCTTTACTTTAACAACAACCTCATCACCTAATTGATACATATTTTTTGTGGCTTGGCCAATTAATGCATATTCATCCTGATCAAATTGGTAATAATCATCTTTAATATCTCTAATTCTTACCATGCCTTCGCACTTATTTTCTATTATTTCTACATAAATTCCCCAATCAGTTACACCTGAAATTACTCCAACAAATTCTTGGTCCTGATGGTCTTGCATGAATTTAATTTGCATATATTTTATAGAATCCCTTTCGGCTTTAGTAGCGAGGTATTCCATGTTAGAGGAGTGTTGGCATTTTTCTTCATACACTTCTTCGCTTGCAGATTTTCCTTTATCTAAATAATGTTGTAATAATCTATGAGCCATTACATCTGGATAACGACGAATAGGCGATGTGAAATGACTGTAATAATCGAACGCTAATCCATAATGTCCAATATTATTAGTTGTGTATTCAGCTTTACTCATACTTCGAATAGCAAGTGTATCTACTAAATTTTGTTCTTTTTTTCCATTTACTTCCTTTAATAAATTATTTAAAGAAGCAGTTGTAGTCTTTCTATCTTTAAAATTTAACTTATAACCAAAACGACCAACAATATTTTGTAAAGCAGCAAGTTTTTCATCATTTGGTTCGTCGTGGACACGATAAATAAATGTTTTTTTAGGTGATTGTTTACCTACAAATTCTGCTACTTTTTTATTAGCTAATAACATAAATTCCTCAATCAATTTATTAGCATCCTTACTGGTTTTAAAAAATACACCAACTGGGTTATTGGTTTCATCTAAGTTAAACTTCACCTCTACTTTATCAAACGATATTGCACCATCTCCCATTCGCTTTTTACGCATGATTTTAGCAAGTTCATCTAACTTTAAAGTAGCATCAGCAATTGCCTGATCGGTTTTGTAAGCTTTTCCTGTTAATGCAATTTCTTTAGGTATTTCATTGGTTTTGGTCTCAATAATACTTTGCGCTTCTTCGTAAGCAAAGCGAGCATCACTATACGTTACTGTACGTCCAAACCATTGATTTTTTATTTCAGCTTTATCGTTCATCTCAAACACTGCAGAAAAGGTATATTTTTCTTCGTTAGGTCTTAATGAGCATGCGTTATTTGATAATACTTCAGGAAGCATTGGCACTACTCTATCTACTAAATACACACTAGTAGCACGTTCGTAAGCTTCATCATCTAAAATAGTTCCTTCTTTTACATAATGTGATACATCTGCAATATGAATTCCTACTTCGTAATTACCATTTTTTAGTACTTGAAACGATAAGGCATCGTCAAAATCTTTTGCGTCTTTAGGATCTATAGTAAAAGTCAACACATCACGCATATCACGACGCTTTTTTATTTCATCTTCTTGAATGGATGTGTCTAGTTTATTAGCATAGTCTTCTACTTCATGAGGGAAATCATAAGGTAATCCATACTCAGTTAAAATAGAATGAATTTCGGTGTTATGTTCTCCTGGTTTACCTAGTACTTTAATAACCTTTCCAGTTGGCGAATCTTGTTTTTCTGGCCAATCAATAAGTTTTACAAGTACTTTATCACCATCTTCAGCATTGAGTGTTTTGTTAAGTGGTACAAATACATCGACATACATTTTATTACTATCCGGAACCACAAAAGCATAGCTTTTATGTTTTTGTATTACTCCAACATACTCGGTTTTATGTCTGGAAATTATTTGAGTAATTTCTCCTTCAAGTTTTCCTCTTTTTCTGCGTTTATAAACATATAATTCTACTTCATCGCCATGAAGTGCTTTATTTACATTGTTTGAAGCGATGAAAATATCGTCTTCAAAATCTTCACAGATTACATAACCTGATCCTCGAGCAGAGGCATCGAAAATTCCTGTGTGGTATTCAGATGAAGCGATAGCTTTAAATTTTCCACGATCAACTTCTTCTATTTCATCTTTCGCTTTTAAGCGATGTAAAGTTTTAATAATTTGATTTCTACTACTAGCATCGTTTACACCAAGCTTAGCAGCTATTTGTTTGTAATTAAAAGATTTATTTCTATCTACTTTAAGAATCGTGTGGATACTATCTGTAAGGTTATGTATTTGTTTAGAATTCTTTTTTATTTTCTTTCTTGTCATTTATTTTTTTATCATATTCTGTTCCTTGAAGTTAAGGAATCTATTAATTTTTAAACTTAATATTTAAGTGAAGAAGGTGTATTAAGTTTATGCAAAGCTAACATTTAAAATTTAAATAGATTATTTTAAAAATTGACTTATTCACATTTAATAATATAATAACTATTTCTTTTTTAAAATTTAAAATAAAAATGGTGATTATTATTGCTTGTTAACTACTACAATAACTTTTTTAATTATTTCTTTGATATTAAGTTATCTTCTCTTTATCTAAATGTAATTAACAAGTTGTTGGTATAATAAACTCTTTATAATTAATTATTTAAATATTTTAGTTAACAATTATCTATTATAGATATAAACAATTTAAAACTCATAAATATTTACGCTTTTTTTGTTTGTAACCATATTTTATTAGTTAACAAAAATGCAACTTCTTACAATAACTAAATTTGGATTTTAAAAACATATTTATACTTGTAAAAAAAATTAAAATAATAAAATATTAGTTATTAGAAGTAATGATGAGATATTAACAATTATTTAAAAAGTAACTAACAACTTTAAAAAGCCCATGTTTATATTTTGTAATTTTGTAACCAAGATGAAATACGATTAAAATACATCTTTTTTAAATAAACTTCGTCTTATTTTTGTATTGAAAATATTACTAATTAAAATAACTTATTTTGAAAATATCTATAGGAAATGATCACGCAGGAACCGATTATAAATTTGCTATTATTAAACTTCTTAAATCTAAAGGAATAGAAGTTACAAATTATGGAACAGATAGTAAAGATAGTGTAGATTATCCTGATTTTGTACATCCTGTTGCTAAAGATGTGGTTAATAACTCTGCAGACTTCGGAATCCTAATTTGTGGAAGCGCAAATGGTGTGGCTATGACAGCTAATAAATATCAAGAGGTTAGAGCTGGTTTATGTTGGAATAAAGAAATTGTTGAATTAACCAGACAACATAATAATGCTAATGTATTGTGTATTCCAGCAAGATACACTGCAATACCTCAAGCACTACAAATGGTTGAAACTTTTTTAAACACAAAGTTTGAAGGAGGAAGACACCAAAATCGCGTAAATAAAATTCCTGCAACATCTTGCTAATCACAATCTAAAATTAGCATACAATGGGTCACTCGCATTCACATAATCATTCTCATCATAATCATGAGAATTTACAAGGTAGAAACCTGTTAATTACTATTTTTTTAAATATTCTAATTACTGCAGCACAAGTAATTGGTGGTGTTATTTCTGGAAGTTTAGCACTTTTAAGTGATGCTTTACATAATTTTAGTGATGTTATTTCATTAGTGGTGAGTTATATAGCTAATAAATTAGCGAAAAGAAAAGCATCTCTTCAAAAAACATTTGGTTATAAACGTGCCGAAATATTAGCGGCTTTTATTAATGCTTCTACACTTATTATAGTAGCAGTTTTATTAATTATTGAAGCAATTGAACGCTTTCAGAATCCGCAAGAAATTGAATCGGGATTAGTTATATGGCTATCCACTATTGCAATTTTAGGAAATGGTTTTAGCGTACTTTTATTAAAAAAGGATTCAGAAGTAAATATGAATTTAAAAAGTGCATATCTTCATTTACTTACCGATATGATGGCTAGTGTGGCTGTATTAGTAGGCGGTTTGTTAATGAAATTTTATGATGTGTTTTGGGTAGATAGTGTACTAACTTTTTTAATTGCTATATATTTAATTTGGATGGGTTACGATTTATTAAAATCCTCAACAAAAGTACTCATGTTATTTACGCCTGAAGACGTACCTATAGATAAAATTGTAAAAGAAATTAATAGTTTAGATGGGATTAAACACACACACCACATTCATGTGTGGCAACTAAACGAAGAGGAAATTCATTTTGAAGCGCATATAGATTTTGAAAAAAACATTACGCTTTCAGAATTTGATGATACACTTAATACAATTGAAGAGATACTATTTCATAAATTTGAAATTAATCATGTGAACATTCAACCAGAATTTGGTAAATGTGATGATAAAGATGTGATTGTACAAGATTGACAAAATTTATAAAGTAAATTATGCTAAAAATAACCACTAAAACCTTTCAAGAGCTTACAAATGAAGAGTTGTACGATTTACTTCAACTACGAAGTGAAGTATTTGTGGTTGAACAAGATTGTGTATATCAAGACCTTGATGGAAAAGATAATAAAGCATTACATGTTATAGGAAAAAAAGACAACAATATTGTGGCTTATACACGTGTTTTTAAATCAGGTGATTATTTTAAAGAAGCAAGCATTGGTAGGGTAGTGGTGAGTAAGGATGAACGCCAACATAAATATGGCTATGATATGATGGAAGCCTCAATTAAAACAGTAAGTGATAATTTTAATGAAACCACAATAAAACTTTCCGCACAAACTTATTTGAAAAAATTCTACAACAATTTAGGGTTTAAGGAAGTAGGAGAGGAGTACCTTGAAGATAACATCCCTCATGTTGCCATGATAAGGAAACTTTAATTATTTATCGTCATTCTTAATAATCCTAGTCACTAAAATTTCTACGCGTCTATCGTATTTCGGGTCGCCACCTAAAGGGTATTTTCTACGCATACCTTCATAGCGCATACGTTTTTTACTCACACCTTTTCGAGATAAATAATAGTAAATATAACGTGCTCTGGCTTCCGATAAATTACGTTTTTTTGTTTTTCTATCAACAGCATCCATCGTGTTTTTTGTACAACACACATGCCCTTGAATGGTAAAATAAACATCACTCCGTTCGTTTAATAGTATAGCAATTTTCTCAAGAGTCTCCATAGATTCTGGAAGTACATCACTGTAACCTGTTCTAAATAATATATTATCTAAAACCACTTTATCACCAACTTTTAAGTCGCCTTTTAAAGCACTTTCCATGGTTTCTTCTTCCTTTATAACTTCAGGACGAGGAGGAATATATACATAAGCTATTATTTCAACTTTACGATTTAAACCTCTAATAACATCAGCATCAACGGTATTAATGGTTTTTAAAAGCACCTCTCCCTTCCCATCTACGTTGCTTATAAGCGTATTGTCAATTTCGTGTTCGGAAAAAATAGATTTTATGGCATTTGCACGTTGTTGTGATAATTGAAGATTGTAAGAATCACTTCCAATATCATCACAAAATCCATAAATAGATATTTTGGCAATATCTTGATTTTGAATATCTCTAATAAAAAGTAGTAATCTATTATCCTCAATATCAGAAACCTCATATTCATCAGTATCAAAATAGACCTCATGTTTTAGTTCTGTTTGAGAAAACATGATATTTCCAAATAGAAAAAATATGTATAGAATTTTTTTAATCATAATCTTAAAAATTCTTAGTAATAATATAAAAACTAGTTTAAATAACTTTTATATGTATTAGCATCACTTAGCACCTCAACAGCTTTTTTAATTTCATTATTATGGGTTAAATAGTACTTATGAAGCCCTTCTCTATAAAAATATCGTTTAATGATTTCATTTTCTAATAATGAGGTTAACTGGCTTTTATTTTCGTCAACTGCTTGGGTTTTGTATAATTTTAGGGATGAAATGAGCTTAGAATAATCATTTTCAAGGGTTTCGTCCAAGCCCTCACTTTTTGCAATTACCAGTAATTCACTAAGCTGATTTTCAGTTTTTGTTTTAAAATCAAAATTAGTAGTCTTCAAATAATTTTTAAAATCTTTAAAGTCTGAATCAGAAAATTTAAAAGACATTAAATCATCCACAGAATTATTGTAATAATAGTTTGTAGCAAAGTTAAAAATATAATCACCACCAACAATTGCATTCGTAATTGTTGAGGGTTTAGCATCTTCAATGACTATATCTGGTTGTATACCTCCACCGTCAAAAACAGAGCGACCATTTTTTGTTTTAAACTCGTTAAAATTATCTTGTTTTACGCGAACAGCATTTCCATCTTTATCTCTATTCCAATAATCTAAAGCTTGAATACAGCGACCAGAAGGTGTGTAATATCTTGAAATAGTAACTTTAATTTGAGTACCATAGGTAAGTTGCTTAGGTCTTTGTACCAAACCCTTACCAAAACTACGCACACCAACCACCACAGCTCTATCAAGATCTTGTAGTGAACCAGAAACAATCTCACTAGCCGAAGCACTTCCCTCATCTATTAAAACCACCAATGGGATTTCTAAATCGATGGGTTGATTTTGGGCATAATAGGTTTTATTATACTTTTCTACTTTAGATTTGGTAGTCACTACTAATTGTCCTTTTTCAACAAATAAATTAACAATATTCACTGCTTCAAGTAGTAATCCCCCTGGGTTTCCTCTTAAATCCAAAACTATAGATTTTGCTCCTTCTGCCTTTAATTCTTTAAGTGCGTTTCCAGTTTCTCTAGAAGCTGTTCTTGTAAATTTTGATAAAGCTATATAACCAGTATTTTCATTAACCATATCGTATAAAGGAACAGCATCAACTTCAACTTCTTGATGAGTAATTGTAGCAGTATTTGTTTTACCTTGACGCACATATGTAACATTAACTTTTGACCCAGGAGCACCACGCAATAAATCACCAGCATTTTCTTTAAAAGACGCTACGGTTATGTCTTCAACCTTAATAATTTCGTCTCCAGCTTTTAATCCAGCTTGGTCAGCAGGGTAATCTTTATAAGGTTCAATAATTACAAGTTTGTCTTTTAATGTTTTAACACTAGCACCAATTCCCGTATAATCGCCTGTATTGTTTATTCTAGAAGCCTCAACATCTTGTTCGTTAAAAAAAACAGTATAAGGATCTAGGTCTTTTAACATACTTTTAATAGCAGTATCCATTAAATCACCAGGATTTGTTTCATCAACATAATTCATGTTGACCTCTTTAAACATGGTGGTAAAAATTTCTATTTGCTTCGCAATTTCAAAAAAATCGCTTTTAAAAGCAGTAGTAGACAGCAGTATAAAGGTTGCTAGTACTGGAAGTATAAATTTCTTTTTTAAAAAGTTTTTCATAACAATAATTTTAATTCTTATTGAAGTCATCATGAAATTTTTCAAATAACAAATTCATTTTAGCTTCAATTTGTTTTAATGTAGGTTTTTCATTCCCAATGTACAAAATCATAAACGCACATTGTGTTGAAAAGTTGTTAAAATATACAGGTTTATTTAATCGATAAGCCTCTCTTAATAATCGTTTTATCCTGTTTCTATCAACGGCGCTTTTAAAATGGCGTTTACTTACCGAAACTCCAGTTTTAATAGTAACACCATCATTAAAAGGGGTTTCTAGATACACTAAACGTAAAGGAAAAGCAGAAATTGAACGTCCTTCTATGAACATTTTTTCAATAAGCTTTTTGCTTTTTAGCTTTTCTTTCTTAGAATAAGAGGTATCCATTTATTAGACTTAACAAATCGCAAGATACAACACTCATTTAAGGTATGATAAAAATCATGTTTTAAAAACTCAGGGAGTAGTAATTTAACACAGCTAAAATTTCTAAATTTTATGGGAGAATTAAAAGTAACAAAACTTACCAGTAAAGAAGATAAAGCTAATTATATTTTTCATTTACTTAAAGACATAGAGGCTCTCGATTTTATGATTAATAATGATTTAATCGAAAAATCACCCATTAGAATAGGTGCAGAACAAGAATTTTGTTTAGTAAACAATGAGTTTTTACCAAGTAATAATGCTGTAGAAATATTAAAGGATATCAACGACAATCATTTTACAACTGAAATAGGCAACTATAATTTAGAGATAAATTTAGACCCTATTGAATTAAAAAATGACTGCTTTTCAAAACTTCACAATCAGTTAACCGAACTTTTAGGTAAAGCCAATAAAATAGCTGAAAACAAAAAAACTAAAGTTCTATTAACAGGAATATTACCAACACTCACTCTTAAACATATTGGTATAGAAAATATGACGCCAATAGATAGATATTTTGTGTTAAATGAAGCCATAAAAGAGTCCAGAAAGCAAGATTTTAATATTCATATTAAAGGCATTGATGAGATAAATTTACTTCATGACAGTGTAATGCTTGAGGGCTGTAACACAAGTTTTCAAATGCACTTGCAAGTAAACCCAGATACTTTTATAGACACCTATAACTGGGCACAAGCAATTTCGGGCCCTATTTTAAGTGCTTGCACTAATTCCCCCCTTTTATTTGGAAAAGAACTTTGGAGCGAAACTAGAATATCTTTGTTTACTCAAAGTGTAGATACAAGAGCCAATTCATTTTTATTAAATGAGAAACAATCCAGAGTGAGCTTTGGTGACCATTGGTCTACAGGAAGTGTTGCTGATATTTTTAGAGATAATGTTTCTAGATTTAGAAGCTTAGTGACTACAGAGTTTACTAAGGACAGCGTTGAAATGCTTGAAAAAGGAGAAATTCCTGGGTTAAAAGCATTAAACCTTCACAATGGTACCGTGTATCGCTGGAACAGACCATGTTATGGTGTTGGCGGAGGGAAACCACATCTTAGAATTGAAAACAGATATATTCCTTCGGGACCAACAATGATTGATGAAATAGCTAATATGGTATTTTGGGTAGGAGTTATGATGGGAAAACCTAAAATGTATGATAATATTCATCAAAAAATGAATTTTAAAGACGTTAAAAGCAACTTTTTTAACGCAGCAAGATATGGCATGAACACCCAGTTTCATTGGAATGGTAAAATTATTCCTAGTCATGAACTAATTTTGAACGAACTAATTCCAATGGCCTACAAAGGGCTTTATAAAATGAATATTTCTCCAAAAGATGCTGAATATTATTTAGAAATTATAAAAAACAGAATTACCTCAAATAATGGGTCTCAATGGATAACTAAGAGCTACAGAAATCTTTTAAAAACTAGAAAACGATTTGAAGCCATTCAAATATTAACCTCTAAGATGTATGCAAAGCAGCAAAAGGAATATCCAATATCATCATGGAATATTGTTAAAAAAGACACGACGCCAGAATTCTCTCCAAAAAAAATAGTGAAGCATGTTATGAGTTCGGATATTTTCTCTGTAGATGAAAATGATAGTCTTGATTTGGTAATTAATATTATGAAGTGGAAAAAATTTAATCACATGCCTGTAATTAACAATGATAAGGAATTGGTTGGTTTATTATCATCAACAGATATGGAGAAATACATAAGCAATTCTCACAATGGGAGACGTACTATTAGTGGAATCATGCAAAAAACCATTGTTACTATTAACCAATATTCAAGCGCAAAAGACGCAAAAAAACTTATGAAAAAGCACAATATAAATAGCCTTCCTGTTGTAGAAAAAAATAGGTTAATAGGAATTATAACTTCAAAAGACGTTTAAAAAACTAGATGGTGGAAATTTATAGCAAAGCATTAAACACGTCTATTTTAGTTGATAGATTAGTTGGAAAAATCAAAGGAAAACCCAATGGGCCTACCATAGTTTTTTTTGGTGGAATACACGGCAACGAAACAGCAGGAGTATTTGCACTTAAAGAAGTTTTTGAGAAAATAAAAGAAACTCAAGTAGTAGGCACAATATATGGTATTTCTGGAAACCTAAAAGCTCTCAAAACTAACCAAAGATTTATAGATAAGGATCTTAATAGAGTTTGGTTAAAAGAAAACTTAAGCCAGCTAGAAAACAAAACAAACCTCAACAACGAAGAAGAGGAGCAACAAGAGTTGTATAGAATATTAAAACATATTTTAAAAGAAGAAGAAGGTCCATTTTATTTTATAGACTTACACACAACCTCGAGTAAAACTCTGCCTTTTATTACTATTAACGATGCTTTAATTAACAGAAAATTTTCAAGCCTGTTCCCAGTTCCAGTAGTTTTAGGTATTGAAGAGTATTTAGATGGACCGCTGCTGAGTTATATTAATCAACTTGGCTATGTGTCACTTGGGTTTGAGTCTGGTCAACATGACGATTTATGTGCCATAACAAACAATGTAGCATTTATATTTTTAAGTTTGATTTATGCTGGCGCCTTAGAGCAAGACGAAGTGCAAAACTTTCATGATTATTACGATATTTTAGTAAATGCCTCCGATCAAGATAAAGAAGTTTATGAAGTGGTTTATCTTCATAGGCTGTTAAAAACGAAAAATTTTAAAATGAAACCAAATTTTAAGAGTTTTCAAAATGTCAAAAAGGGAGAGCAACTAGCAATAGAAGAGAATAAAACCATTGAATCGCCATATAGTGCAAAAATTTTCATGCCTCTTTATCAAAAAAAAGGAAGCGAAGGATTTTTTATTATTAAAAAAATACATCCGTTTTTCTTAAGTCTTTCCGAGGTTATTAGAAAATGGAAAATGGATACCTTAATAACCATGCTTCCGGGCATCACGTGGATGGATAAACAACGAGGAGTTTTGAGAGTAAATTTAAAAGTAACTAAATACCTTGCCAAACAAATATTTCACTTATTTGGCTATAGAAATAAACAAAACACCACCACACATATGTTGCTTTTTAATAGAGAACGAACCTCAAAAAAAGAGATGTATAAAAACCTAAAATGGTACAAAAGGGTATCTTAATTAAGACACCCTTTTAAAAATCAACATTGTATATTAAGGTTTTTTAGCCCTTAATTTTTGGTTTGTTCTTTAATTCATCATCTTTAACTACGCTCAAAGAATTGTTAGAATCATCAACATCTGCCATTTTCTTAATAGGGTCAATGGTTACAGATTTTATTTTACTTTTATCTACTGCAACACCAAAACTAAAACTTTCATTAGCCCAAGACCAATCCGACAATACTTTTGTGGATTCTGGAGTTGGCTTTTCGCCTCGCATCATTTCTAATGGAATATAAAAATCTTCAAAAGTTCCATCAACATATTCAACTCTTAAATCAATAGGCATTGGCATTAACCCCTTTCTGTCTAATATTATAGTTGTTCCTTTATCAGTTGCTTCTACTGATGTAACTCCATAATCAATAGTATTTGTTGTTTGTCCAAAATCTATTAAATACCAATCTAATTCTAAGCCTGAAATTTTTTCAGCAGTACGAATAATATCATTTGGTGTTGGATGAGAAAACGCATAGTCATCAAAATACTTCTTGATGGTTGCTTTTAAATTATCTTCACCAATTACATAGCCTAATTGAGCCATAAAAACAGCACCTTTGCTATAAGCAGCAGTACCATAAGCACGATTAAGGTCGTAACGATCAGAATGTGTAGTAAGTGGTTGCTCATAGCCCGAATTTGCTAATCTAATATAGCCTTTATAGGATCCAATGTGAGGATTTTCACTTGTTCGTCCAGAAATTTCAGTCATTGCCAAAGCGCTTATGTAACTTCCAAAGCCTTCGTCCATCCACTCATGTTTACCTTCGTTTGTGGCCAATAAAAATTGAAACCATGTATGTGCCATTTCATGCGATGTCACACCAATTAACCCATTTAAACTTCTACCGCCAGTAATTAAAGTACACATAGCGTACTCCATACCTCCATCCCCACCTTGAATAACAGAGTATTGCTCGTAAGGATATTTACCAACGTTTTCACTAAAAAATTGCATTAATTGCGCTGTAACGGGCTGTAATTTTTCCCAATTTTCGTTGGTTTCAGGATTGTCTTTCCAAAGAAAATGAAGCATAGGTCCGTCAGGTACTTGAAGACTATCGTGATTATAATCTGGGTCTGCAGCCCAAGTAAAATCGTGTACCATTGGTGCTTTAAAATGCCAAGTTAATTTTTCACCAGAACCTATTGGTCCTTTTGTTTTGTTTGCATCGTAACCATGCCCTATTTCTTCTGGATTTTGAAGGTAACCAGTGCCACCAATCACATAATTTCTATCTATGGATATTTTAACATCAAAATCTCCCCAAACACCATGAAATTCTCTTGCTATATATGAATCAGCATGCCACCCTTCAAAATCATACTCTGCCAATTTAGGATACCATTGCGCCATAGATAAATCTATGCCTTCACGACTATTTCTACCATTTCTTCTAATTTGTAAAGGCACTTGCGCACTAAAAACCATATCAAAAGTTGCTTTTTCACCTGGTTTTATTGGAGTTGCTAGCTTTACCTCTAAAACCGTGTCAACAACATCATATTCAAGTGGTTTTCCATTTTGTGTTAACGACGCGACTTTAATATAGCCAATTTCATTAGGTTTTAGTTTACTGATTCTACTTTCAATAATCGGATTTTCTTTAGTACCTACATTTGTCACCATTCTACCATCTGGATCAGCAATGTTCTGTAAGCGCATGTCCATATTGCTACCAGGTTGAAAGGCGTTTAAGTATAAATGATAAAAAACGCGATCTAAAACATCAGGTGAGTTATTAGTATAGACTAATTTTTGCTTTCCTTGATATTTAAAAGTTTCAACATCCATATCTATTTCCATAGTATAATCAACGTGTTGTTGCCAATACCCAGGATTAGGATTGTTTTGTGAGTTTGATTTAACGCCAACTAAAAAGATAACTATTAAAAGAATTCTTGAGAATAGAGTTTTCATAAAATATAGTGTAATATTAATTTGATATTTTGCTTGCCATAATCAAAGCGTTATAAGCGTTTACAAGTTTAGAAGATTTTGACAGTTCTCCAAAGGATTTGACAGAATTTTGACTACCAGGAACTGTAACTTTTGTTGAAAGCGGTAAACCAGAATCCATAATGATTTGTTTTACTTGTGCTGCCGTAAGTTTTGGATAGTACGAGCGTATTAAGGCAGCTACACCTGAAATAGCTGGCGCAGCAAACGATGTACCATCAATAAAATCATATTCATTATTTGGTTTAGGAGAATAAATTTGTGACCCAGGAGCAAATACATCAACATTTTTCTTTCCGTAGTTAGAGTAAGACGCAACAAGATTAGAACCATATTTAGAATTTATTGCACCAACCGATATGTATGTATCAATAATCTCTGAACCATTTTTATGATCGTTCGGGTAACTGGATTTTTTGTCTAAGTCTAAACCTTCATTTCCCGCCGAACCAACAAAAAGCACATCGTTTTGTGCAGCATATACCAATGCCTCTTGTACCTTATCACTGTGTGGTGAGTAGTACTTACCAAAGCTAGCGTTAATGATTTTAGCACCATTATCTACCGCATACTTAATTGCTAAAGCGATGTCTTTGTCATACTCATCACCATTCGGCACTGCTCTTAATGCCATTATTTTCACGTGATTGGCAACACCATTCATTCCTTTACCATTGTCACGCTCTGCAGCTATAACGCCTGCTACATGTGTTCCATGTAATTCTTCTTTTTTAACAGGGTTAACATTGTTGTTACCGTATGTTGTTTGAGTAAAATCGCTAGGGTCGTCTCCTGTTTTTCTTCCTTTTAGGTCTTTATTTAGATTAACAGTTAATCGTTCGTTAATTTGCGTAAGATCATAATTAATAGCCTCAATGGTTTCTTTGATACTACCAACACCAAACCCATAAGTCTGTTTAATAACCGAAACATCTTTTAATAATGATTCGTTTGTTGTTTTAATGGCAAAAACATCTTCTTTAGTATAATACTCTTTGTTTAAATGATTGGCAACAGCTTTATCTGAGGCAGTAATTTGTTGAATTATTTGATCATATTGTGTTTTTAATGTACTATATTTTTGGTATTCTTTATCATATTCAGCTTTTGCCTCAGCATATCTTGGATAACCAGTGTTGCCACTTACAATGATGCGTACATATTCGAGCTGCTCATCATAAGTATCACCTAAAAAATTCCAACCATGAATATCATCTACATAACCGTTATTATCATCATCTTTATTGTTGTTAGGTATTTCTTTTTTATTTACCCAGATCACATCATCTAGGTCTTCGTGATTTGTATCTATTCCAGCATCAATAACAGCAACAATAACAGTTTGCCCTTTTTTGTTTTTAATTACTTCGTTATAGGCTATATTAGTACTCATTCCAGGAATGGTATCTTTTACCAAATCTAGATGCATCCAGTTTTTAGATTCGTTTTCAGAAAGCTCAGTAAACTTTAAGGGTGTATTGTCAATATTTTCAATAGGTGTTGACAAAATAGCGGCAGAAGAGCCACAGCCAAATAACAAAGTCATTGTTAGTATACCTAAAACAAAGAGGTTAAGTTTTTTCATTTTTTATAAATCGTTTAAAGTAAGTTTTTCTTTGAAGCGAACACCTTTTTCGGTGTGCTGTATTGTTATTATTTCATGATGTGCATCATGTTCTAAAAATAAATAAAAGCTATTATCGGCTGCCATATTTAAAAACACATCTTTCTCGTCAAGTGTTAAAAGCGGTCTGGTATCGTAACCCATTACAAATGGTATAGGTAAGTGACCTACTGTTGGTAATAAATCTGCCATAAAAGCTATGGTTTTATCTTTGTATTTAATAAGTGGAATCATTTGTTTTTCGGTATGACCATCGGCAAAGAAAATATCAAAACCTAACGGTGAATTTTTTAAAACCTTGTCACTTGGAAGGTCAACAAATTTTAAATGACCACTTTCTTCCATTGGAATAATATTTTCAGTCAAAAATGACGCTTTTTCTCTTTTATTAGGTTTTGTTGCCCATTCCCAGTGATTTTTATTGCTCCAAAAATGCGCATTTTTAAAAGCAGGCTCATAACCTGTTCTATTTTTGTTCCACTGGATACTGCCTCCACAATGGTCAAAATGTAAATGCGTCATAAACACGTCGGTAATATCATCACGATAAAAGCCATATTTTTTCAATGAGCTATCAATACTGTCATTTCCCCACAAATAATAATACCCAAAGAATTTATCACTTTGTTTATCTCCCATTCCAGTATCAATTAAAATTAATCGATTACCATCTTCAATTAACAAACAGCGTGCCGCAATATCAATCATATTATTACTGTCGGCAGGATTGGTTCTTTGCCATAAAGATTTTGGTACCACACCAAACATGGCTCCTCCATCTAATTTAAAATTTCCGGCGTTTATAGGATATAATTTCATAGTTATTGCAAAGTAATAAAATGAGAAGAATTACAAGAAAAAGTTAAGAATATATTAAGAGATAACGTCTTTTAGGCGCTTCCCAAAATCAAATAGTGCTTTTATCTCTTTTATGCTAGCTAACCGCTCTTTGCCAAACACTAAAATAGCATTTCCGTTACTTTCAATATGATAATATGGATTGCTCTCGAAGAAATGAGTAATGTCGTCTTTAAAAAATATTTTTATAGCCTCAACATCCTCACCGAGAAGATAAAAACGTTTAGAAAAATCACTATGGTCTTGAATGGGAATATCCTTGAATCCCGCAAATGCATATACTTTTTCTAAAAAACCTTCTCTATCTAAGGTAAATTCAGGAATGTTTTTATCTAATTGAATATGTAGCATGGTTGAACGCACAACTTCTTTTGCAATAAACTCACCTTCAGAAAACTCAATATCAAACAGTTTTATTGCTAGATTTTTTTCAGTTAGTTTATTGTAGATGTGATTGATTTTTTTGGTTCTAAAGAATAAAAAATAATCTAAAAAATGAGTTTCCCTTTGTTTGTCAGCATTATAATTCAACCCATAATCCTTAGCAAAACCTTCTATTGCAGATTGTCGTTTAGTCAAACTGTTCTTGATTAAATTAGGAACAGGTAACAAACGCCTCATAGCAAAAGGGTGTTTTGAATCGGTATCGTGCATATCTAAACCTATTACCTCAAAATGACCATCCCTTTTAGTAAATAATTCTTGATAATCATTAAGATTCTCCATCACAGTATGGTCAACAAATTGACATAAAGAGAAATCTACTACAACATCTTGGTCTTCTGGAATAGCATCTAGCTTTTCCTTTAGTCTATAAAAATTTAAGAAGCTACAAAAGTGTTTAACACTCACATAATAATTGCCACCTTCATCTTCTTTAAACATAAGAACATTTGGCTTTAAAACATTTCTAGCAAACAATGACACTCCTTTATTCATTATTATATGAATAATAAATGTTACAACAACACCAGAAGAGATTCCAGTAATTAAACCAACCTTAAGCGTTACAAATAGCGTAACAAAAAATATAATAAGCTGTTCTTTACCTATCGAAAATATATTTTTGATGGTTTTAGGAGAGGCTAGTTTGTAGCCAGTAAACACTAGTATTGCCATTAGCGCTGGCAACGGAATTCGTTTTAATTCAGTACTAAAAAGCACTATAAAAATGACTAAAAAAAGTGCATGGAAAAAATTTGACGAACGATTACTTCCTCCATTATTTACATTAACAGAACTTCTTGCAATAACCGTTACAACATTTAACCCTCCCAAGAAACCGCTACCAACTGAAGCTAATCCAAGCGCCTTTAAATCTCTATTAACATTAGAACGCCTTTTTTGAGGGTCGAGCTTATCAACCGCTTTTATGCTTAACAACGACTCAATACTAGCAATAAGAGTTAAGGCAACAACACTTGCCCAGAAAGCAGATGTTCCAATTTTACTAAAATCAATGATTGGTATTTCAGAAATAATAGTGCTTATATTAGGTATTCCTGAAATCATGTAATTTTTATCTATTGGGTTAGCCTCATGCGCTACTAACTCAAAATAATAACTAAAACCAATTGATAAAATAACAATCCACATAGGCGCAGGTATCAATTGTAGATATTTGTTTCTAATTTTAGGATAGAACAGCATGATACACAAACTCAAAAGACCTATGATTGCTGCATAAATCAATCCTGGATTTGTATAGTGAATAGCATCATTAATTGTGTAAGGAATCTCCAATAAATAATCGATTGTATCGGCTCTATCTATTTTATGAGCCAACATAATATGAAATTGTTTTCCTAGAATGATTAAACCAATAGCAGCAAGCATACCTTGAATTGCAGAAGAGGGAAAGAAATCAGCCAGTTTGCCTAAACGAAGAAACCCCAAAAGAATCATTAAGATTCCAGAAAAAATAATTGCAGCATAAGCGCTTTCCAATCCCAACGTTGATATTGCAACCAATAAAACACCAACCAACCCATTACCAGGTCCTGAAATGGTTACATGGCTTCCACCTAAAATAGAAACCAATAAACCTCCAACTATTGCAGCGATGATTCCAGCAATAGGAGGAGCATCACTTGCCATGGCTAGTCCAAGACCTAATGGCAAAGCGATAAGACTTACCACAAAACCAGAAAAAATGTTTTTTGGTATAGATTTTAAAAAATCTATCAGAATATTTTTCTTTGGACTCATTGAATGATTAATACATCAGTTGGTAATTCGGTTAAAATATGTTCTATATCATGGGGAAATAATCTATCCCAAAACGTCATTTTTGAAGGCGCGTTCATCACTAATAAATCAGCTCGCATTATTTGAGCATAATGACCTATTGAGTATCCTTGCTTTCCAAAAATTGGCTGAGACTTTATAGATATGTTTTTGGTGTATTCACTATCTAAGGTTTTAATAATTTCGTTTATTCTAGAAGCTTCACGTTGTCTAATCCGTTCTTTTAAAATATTAGTTTTTCTTAAGGACTTATCGTCATCAACCTTAATAGCTATTTCCTCTTGATTAATTTCTTCTACAATTGTAATGCGTTCAGAATTAAGTTGATGCGCAACATAAAAAGCTGCATTAATAGTTTGAGTAGTCTTAGGGTCTTTTAAGCCATTTACAACTATATGCTGACAAGCTATATGCTCAACAGAAGGATTGATTAGTAACAAAACAGAACATTGTGCCTTTCTAGTAATTTTTCTAGCGATTGACCCAACATAGTATTTTAAAAAGTTCTCTCGCTGAAGCGCACCAAGAATTAATAAATCTATATTTTTTTCATTAGTGATAGATAAAATGACCTCAACAGGGTTTCCTGGCTTAAAAATTATCTCAAAAACAAGCCCTTTTTTTACAAAAGACTCTAATATAGCATTAAACTTAGTATCCTTTTCAGTTGATTGTTCTCCAACATGTATCAATACTAAATTAGACTTTAACCTTAATGCTAGCCTTGAGGCTTCATGAATATTGGCTTTGAGATTAGGGGAAAAGGTAACACCAATTCCTATTTTTTTAAATGGTTTTAGAGACAATACTATTTAATCTTATATTAATAAGTTTTGAAAGATAGTACTTTTTCAAAAACTACAACTATTTAAATCTTTAGGTCGTTTTTACTATTATATTTGTTTAATATTTTCACAAAAAAGTAATAAAAATGTTAGAACTAGCAGGAATCATTATTTTAGGAATTTTAGCTCAATGGGTTGCATGGCGTTTTAAAATTCCTGCAATATTACCATTGATTTTAATTGGTTTATTAGTAGGTCCAATTGCAGCAGAATTTTTAAGTGAAGACGGAGCAAAATGGATAGAACCAATATGGAATGGAGAAAAAGGACTTTTTCCCGGAGAAGGACTATACTATTTTGTGTCCTTAGCCATTAGCATTATTTTATTTGAAGGAGGCTTAACATTAAAGCGTTCTGAAATAAGAAATGTTGGACCAGTAATAACCAAGTTAATTACTCTAGGATCGGCTGTTACATTTTTTGCAGCAGGTATTTTAGCACATTTTGTTTTTGATTTAAGTTGGGAAATTTCATTTTTATTTTCTGGGCTGATTATTGTAACTGGCCCAACAGTTATTACACCTATCTTGAGAAACATTCCCCTTAAAAAAGATGTTTCAGCAGTTTTAAAGTGGGAAGGTATTCTTATTGATCCTATTGGTGCATTGGTAGCTGTATTAGTTTTTGAGTTTATAAGTGTTGGTGGTGATAGTGGTTTTACAAAAACGGCGCTTATGGAATTTGGAAAAATCATTCTTTTTGGAACGACATTCGGATTCACTTTTGCTCACGCCTTAGCCTTTGCTATAAATAAGAAACTAATCCCTCATTATTTACTTAATGTGGTGTCGCTTTCAACAGTTTTACTGGTGTTTGTAGAGTCTGAAATATTTGCCCACGAATCAGGGCTACTAGCGGTTGTTGTCATGGGAATGGTACTCGGTAACGGAAAACTTGAAAACCTGAAAGAACTTTTGTATTTCAAAGAATCACTAAGTGTATTGTTAATATCTATACTATTTATTTTATTGGCTGCTAATATAAATATTGAAGATTTAGAGCTGCTATATAGCTGGAAAACAGGCATATTATTTGCCGCAGTAGTATTTGTAGTAAGGCCTTTAGCAGTGTTTTTAAGCACTTACAATTCAAATCTTAAGCTTAACGAAAAACTATTTATTAGCTGGGTTGGACCACGAGGAATTGTTGCTGCAGGTATTGCGTCTCTTTTTGGTAGTAAGTTAATAAAAGAAGGTGTTGAAGGCGCAGAATACATAACGCCTTTGGTTTTTATGATAGTACTCGGAACCGTTTTATTAAATGCTACCACTGCACGTTTATTTGCTAAAATAGTAGGTGTGTTTTTAACAAAATCAGAAGGTATTTTAATAATTGGCGCTTCAAAAGTGTCAAGGTTGTTAGGGCATTATTTAGAAAACAACGGAAGACACGTTGTGTTAATAGATAGCAATTTAACCAATATTAAAAAAGCTAAAGAACTTGGGCTAGAAGCCTTTGACAGTAATATCTACTCTGAAACTCTAGCAGATAACATTGAATTAAACGATGTTGGGTATTTAATGGCTTTAACAGGTAATTCCGATATTAACAAATATGCTATTGATAAGTTTGGAGAGCAATTTGGCGAAAATGGGTCATTTAGACTCGTCACAAAAGATGAAATGTTAGACGACCAAAACAATCCAAAAGAAGGGCTGTTTAGTCAAACAGATGATTATAATACACTTTCTGAGGTAACCCTAAAATTCCCATCAATACAAGAGTTGACACTCAAGGACAAAGAGCATTACCTTGAGCTTATTGAAATAACCAATAATGATAAAGACATCATTCCTTTATTTGTAAAAGACCATACAGGCGAGTTGCATATCATATCATCTTTTAATAAAGACGTTAAAGATGTAGATAAAGGAAGTAAACTAGTATATTTAGGTAAACCATTTAAGATTAAATAACACTCTTAAACCACTAATCGTTAAGCTTTAAAACAGCCATAAACGCTTGTTGAGGTATTTCTACATTACCTACTTGACGCATACGTTTTTTACCCTTTTTCTGTTTTTCTAACAATTTACGCTTACGAGAAATATCACCGCCATAACACTTAGCTGTTACATCTTTTCTAAGTGCTTTTACTGTTTCTCTAGAGATAATTTTTGCGCCAATTGCAGCCTGAATAGGAATATCAAATTGTTGACGAGGAATTAACTCTTTTAGTTTTTCACACATTTTTTTACCAATATGATGTGCATTATCTGCATGAATTAATGCTGATAGAGCATCTACAGGCTGAGCATTTAATAGAATATCTACGCGTACTAATTTAGAAGTTCGCATTCCAATAGGATGATAATCAAAAGAAGCGTAACCCTTTGAGACTGTTTTTAAACGATCATAAAAATCGAAAACAATTTCTGCTAAAGGCATATCAAACGATAATTCAACGCGCTCAGTAGTTAAGTATGTTTGATTAGTAATTTGACCTCTTTTTTCAATACATAAAGACATCACATTCCCTACAAAATCAGCTTTTGTAATTATGGTTGCCTTAATATATGGCTCTTCAACACGATCTAAACCAGAAGGTTCAGGTAAATCGGTAGGATTATTTACTATTATAGGTTGGTCTGGATATTTTCTTGTAAAAGCATGATAACTAACATTTGGTACAGTTGTAATAACGGTCATGTTAAATTCACGCTCCAAACGTTCCTGAATAATTTCCATGTGCAGCATCCCTAAGAAACCACAACGAAAGCCAAAACCAAGAGCTGCTGAGCTTTCAGGAACAAAAATTAAAGAGGCATCATTAAGCTGTAGTTTTTCCATGGAATTTCTAAGCTCTTCGTAATCTTCAGTATCAACAGGGTAAATCCCAGCAAAAACCATTGGCTTTACATCCTCAAAACCCTCAATAGCATTTGTAGTTGGATTTTTTGCATCAGTAATGGTGTCTCCAACCTTAACCTCTTTGGCTTCCTTAATTCCAGTAATTACGTAACCAACATCGCCTGCTTTTATTTCTTGCTTAGGAACCTGTTTAAGTTTTAAAGTACCAACCTCATCTGCACCATAAGTTTTACCAGTAGCAATAAATTTAATTTGTTGGTTTTTTTTTATAGAGCCATTAATAACCCTAAAATAAGTTTCAACACCACGAAAAGAATTATAAACCGAATCAAATATTAATGCTTGCAAAGGCTCATCTACATTACCTGTTGGAGCAGGAATACGCTCAATAACAGCTTCCAATATTTTATCAACTCCAAATCCAGTTTTTCCGCTTGCATGTATAACTTCTTCAGGCTTGCAACCTAATAAGTCAACAATATCATCGGTCACCTCTTCAGGGTTTGCGCTAGGTAAATCTACTTTATTAAGCACAGGAATTATTTCTAAATCATTCTCTAGAGCAAGATATAGATTAGAAATAGTTTGCGCCTGTATGCTTTGTGCAGCATCTACAATAAGTAAGGCGCCTTCACAGGCAGCAATAGATCTTGACACTTCGTATGAAAAATCCACATGACCAGGAGTATCTATAAGATTAAGGACATAATCTTCACCTTTATAGGTATAATCCATTTGAATGGCATGCGATTTTATAGTAATACCACGCTCTCTTTCAAGATCCATACTATCTAAAAGCTGATCTTGTTTTTCCCGTTCGGTAACCGAACCAGTAAAGTCCAGTAGCCTGTCGGCTAACGTACTTTTTCCGTGATCTATATGTGCAATAATGCAGAAGTTTCTAATCTTTTTCATCTATCCTTTTAGGAGGTATTTTTGCCAGACCGCAAAAATACACAAAATAAATTTTGTAAAACCCTAAACGAGTGCTTTAAAGATTACGGAAAAGACGTAATATGGTTTCGATTTATTATTATAAGTTTGTGATTGTAAAATGCAAAAGCTATTAAATTGAATATGAGGATTTTTTATATAACCTTACTTTTTTTAAGCACAACAACCATTTGGTCTCAATCCTTTACTTTATCTGGGAATATTGTTGATGAATCAAATCGTCCAGTTGCGTATTCAAATATTTTATTACTCCAAAGTCAAGATTCAACAATAGTTTCTGGAACAACATCAGATGATAATGGTAAATTTATTTTTAATAACGTTGCTCCAAACAACTACATTTTAAAGGCAAGTTTTATAGGTTATATTGACAATTATTCAAGCATTATCATTTCTCAAGATACTCAAACCCCAACAATTATTTTAGAAGAATCTATTGAAGCATTATCAGAAATTGAACTGGTTTATAAAAAACCAACTCTTAAGCGTGAGGTTGATAGATTGGTTTTTAATGTTGAAAACACTGCCTTAAGTGAGGGAAATTTAATGGAGGTTTTAAGAAATACACCAAGTGTTATTGTTATGGATGATGCAATTACGGTTAAAGGGTCGCAACCAATAGTGTATATTAATGATAAAAAAGTGCATATTTCATCAAGCGAGATTGTAGAACTGCTCCAGGGCACTTCGGCATCCAATATTAAATCGGTTGAGGTAATTACAAACCCTCCAGCACGTTATGATGCAGAAAGCGGAGTGGTTTTAAATATTGTGATGGCTAAAAATGTCATTTCTGGTTATAACGGAAGTATCTTTAGTAGTGTCACTCAGGGTGTTTTTCCGAGGGCAAACTATGGAATAACTAATTATTTTAAAGGAGAAAAGGTGGCCTTTTTCGCCAATTATAGCTACAACAGAGAAAAAATTGATCGTGTTGACAGAGAAACTATTAATTTTCTAAACACTCAATATTGGAATACAGATGAGGACATAAATAAATGGACGGAAACGCACAATATAAATATAAATTTTGACTGGGATATTAATAAAAATAGCATATTAAGCTTGTCTGTAAACTCATTGTTTTTGCCTTATTATAAAAGAGTGACTAATAGTAAAACGGAAGTTTTGCCAATTAACCCTGATGATGTGGCCTATTTCTTTTTTGATAATGTTTCTAGAGATAAAAAACAAAACACGGGCTTTGATTTGGATTTTACACATAGATATGATGATAATTCCAAACTTTCATTTAATACACATTATACGAACTATGATTACAGAAGAAAGCAAAGCGTAAGTACGGATTATTTTCTAGGCAATAGCACATTTGATAGTAACAATACTTTCAAAACAAGAGCAGACCAAGGCACAGAAATTTTTACATCTCAAGCCGATTACTATTTACCCATTAATAATTCATCTACATTTGAAATAGGTGCTAAGTTTTCTGATGTTACAACAAATAGTGTTATTAAACATTACGATATAATAAATAATTTGCCTGTTAAAGACCCAGCAAAAAATGATGTTTTTGATTATAATGAAAAAGTATTCGCTGGTTATATAAGCTTTGATAAAAGCTGGGAAAAGTGGAGTTTGAGCACTGGAATTAGAGCTGAACAAACTAATATTGAAGCAAGGTCTCAGTCGGTCAACGAAAACAACAATCAAAATTATTTAGAGTGGTTTCCTACTTTAAATTTAGGTTATAGGACTTCTGAAAAACTAAATATTTATGTAAATTACAAACGTAGCTTGCAGCGTCCAAACTATAGTAATATAAACCCATTTAGATATTACTTAAATGATAATGCCTATGTTACCGGGAATCCTGAGTTAAAACCAATTTTCACTAACCAATATAAATTAGGATTGTCAATTAATAATATTTTTGTAATAGAGACTTATTACAAAAAATACAAGAACAACATTTTTCAGATACCTATTCAGAACAACAATAGCAATACAATTGCATATTCTTCTGTAAATATTAATTACACCGAAGAAATTGGATTTGACATTGAAGCATATGTAGATGTAAACGACAAATGGAGTATGTATGTTGGCTCTTCATTTTATAACTACAAAGATAATGCAACCCTTTTTAACGAAGTAATTAGTAAATCAACATGGTCAAATTACACAATTTTTAGCAACGACTTTTCTTTCTTAAAAGATAACAGCCTCGTGGCAAACCTCGCATTAACCTATATGCATAAAAACGTTCAAGGACTTCAAGTTGTTGATTCAAGGTTAGCATCAGATGTGTCAATTAGAAAAACATTATTTAAAGGCAAAGGAAGCTTGTCTTTATTAATTTCCGATCTATTTAATCAACAAGATTTTTATTGGAAAACAAAATTTGCTGATCAAGATAATACTACCAAGGTAAATTTGGATAACAGATACATAAGACTGGGTTTTAGATATAAGTTTGGAAACACAAAACTTTCAACCAATGAGCGCACTAGCTCTGTTCAAGAACGTGAGCGGCTTGAGCATGAGCATTAGTAGCCATCTATTCTTTTAGAATGTTGAGCGCTAGTGATATTAGAATCTTTTTAATCCTGCCACTCAGCAATAAACAGGTTGGTATCACGACCACCACCATTATTTCTATTTGAAGAAAAGATTAACTTTTTCCCATCATTAGAAAATACTGGAAAAGCATCAAACGTTTCACCATGAGTAATACGTTTTAAGTTTTTCCCATCAATATCAATCATGTATAAATTAAAAGGAAATCCTCTTTCTGCCTCAAAGTTAGAAGAGAATAAAATTTTCTCACCACTTGGGTGAAAAAATGGACTCCAATTGGCATTTCCTAGGTTTGTTAATTGACGCAAATCACTCCCATCAGCATTACATATGTACAATTCCATTTCGGTTGGTTGCACCAATCCTTCAGCTAATAAATCTTTATATTCTTTAATTTCTTCTTCAGTTTTTGGTCTTGAAGAACGGAAAATTAATTTTGTGCCATCTGGCGAGAAAAATGCACCACCATCGTAACCTAATTCATGTGTCACTTGCTTCACATCTGTACCGTCAATATTCATGGTGAATAGCTCTAAATCACCAGTTCGCATAGATGTAAAAACTATTTTGTCTCCTTTTGGAGATACAGTAGCTTCGGCATCATATCCAGGTTCGTTTGTTAACTGAGCCGTGATATTTCCTTCTAAATCCGAAACAAAAATATCGTAGCTTTCATAGATTGGCCAAATATATTTTCCTTCTCTACGCAAAGCAGCTGGAGGACACTCGTCACCACCCAAATGTGTTGAACCGTAAACAAAATGTTTGTTATCTGGCAAGAAATACGCACAAGTAGTTCTTCCTAAACCAGTACTTACCATTGGTGGAATTGTTTCATCAAAAGTTTCATCGGCATTCATTAAAAACATCTGGTCGCATTCAACACCCCAGTTTGTGTTATTAGACTGAAAAACAATTTGCTTGTCATCAAAACTCCAATACGCTTCAGCATTATCTCCTCCAAAGGTTACTTGACGAATAGATTTAAAATGAACTTCTTCAGGATATATTAAAGAATCCACCCATTGGTTTGTTGCGCCAGAAGCAGCGTCTGTAGAATCTCCTTTTTTTTCTGATTTACATGATACGATTACCAATCCTAGAAGAATAATAAATGCAGTTATTTTTTTCATGAATTTTTATATAAATGGCATTTAATGCCTAATTTTGCGCAAAAATAAGATTTATATTATGAAAAAAATATCGCTATTAGTTCTTTTTTTATCGTTAGTAGGATGTAAAAAGGAATATACACCAGAAAACAAAATTAAAGAAGACGTTACTTTTTTAGCTGATGACAAGCTTGAAGGACGTGGTACTGGTACTGAAGGAGAGAAAGCAGCAGCTGATTATATTGCAAAACGCTTTGAAGATTTAGGGCTTGAAGGTAAAGGCACAAATGGCTATTTTCAAGATTTTACGTTTACTCCAAAAACTAATCCACATTCTGAAGCAAAATTTACAACGGTAAATGAAGATGGTAGCATTACTGGTAGAAATGTTTTAGGATTTATTGATAATAATGCATCGCAAACCGTAGTAATTGGCGCACACTATGACCACCTTGGTTATGGAGGCGAGGGCTCTCTTGATAGATCTGAAGAAAAAGCCATACATAATGGTGCAGATGATAATGCAAGTGGTGTGGCAGTTATGCTAAATTTAGCAGGCAAACTAAAAGAAACCAACACAAGTAACAACTATTTATTTATGGCTTTTTCAGGTGAAGAAATGGGGCTTTTAGGGTCTAATTACTTTGCAAAAAATGCAACAATACCAACAGATTCTATTAACTACATGTTCAATATGGATATGGTTGGTCGTTTAAAAGCAGATAGCACATTGGCTGTTTATGGTGTTGGGACATCACCTTATTTTAAGCAAGTAATTAGTTCTAGCAATAAAGGCTTTAAAATTATTGAAAACGAATCTGGTGTTGGCCCTTCAGATCACACTTCGTTTTATTTAGTTGATATTCCTGTATTACACTTTTTTACAGGACAACATGAAGATTACCATAAACCTGGAGATGATTCAGAAAAGTTGAATTATGACGGAATGAAAATGATTTCAGAATACATTTTTGATATCATAACAGATTTAGATGATAACGGAGAATTAGCCTTTAGAAAAACAAAAAATGAAAGTGAAGAAACACCAAGATTTAAAGTAGGTTTAGGTGTTGTACCAGATTATTTATATGATGGTGAAGGGATGCGTATAGATGGTGTTACCGAAGATAAACCAGCCATAACAGCTGGACTTAAAAAAGGAGATGTTATTGTGAAATTAGGAGATAGTACTATTACAGATATGATGAGTTATATGAGAGCCTTATCTGTATTTGAAGCTGGAAACACGACTAAGGTTACTTACAAGCGAGATGGTAAAGAAGCGACTGCTGAAATAAAGTTTTAGTACAAATAACAATTATTTATATTGATTAAAATAGGCAACATTGAGCTACCAGATTTCCCATTGCTGTTAGCACCAATGGAAGATGTTAGCGACCCTCCGTTTCGTGCACTGTGCAAAGAACAAGGAGCCGATGTCGTGTATACAGAGTTTGTTTCAAGCGAAGGACTTATTCGAAACGCAGCTAAAAGCGTTATGAAACTCGATATCTACGAAAAAGAGCGTCCTGTAGGCATCCAAATTTTTGGTGCCAATATGGAAAGCATGTTACAGACCATTGATATTGTTGAAAAATCCAATCCAGATATTATAGACATCAACTTTGGCTGTCCTGTAAAAAAAGTAGTGAGCAAAGGTGCAGGCGCAGGTATCTTAAAAGATATCTGTTTGATGGAGCAGCTTACTGCCGAAATGGTAAAACGCACCAATTTACCAGTAACCGTAAAAACACGTTTGGGATGGGATCATGATTCCATAAAAATTGTTGAGGTTGCCGAAAGACTTCAGGATGTTGGCTGTAAAGCTATTGCAATCCACGGTAGGACACGTGCACAAATGTATAAAGGCGAAGCCGATTGGAAACCAATTGCCGAGGTAAAAAACAACCCTAGAATGCATATTCCTGTATTTGGAAATGGTGATGTAGATTCACCAGAAAAAGCAATGTTAATGCGAGACAGTTTTGGTTTGGATGGCGCAATGATTGGTCGCGCAACAATTGGAAATCCTTGGTTTTTTAGACAAGTAAAACATTTTTTTGAAACAGGTGAGCACTTGCCTCCAGTTTCTTTAGCAGAACGAGTGGAGGCAGCTCGCAGACACTTACAAATGGCAATAGACTGGAAAGGCGAAAAACTAGGTGTTTTTGAAACAAGAAGACATTATACCAATTATTTTAAGGGGATTCCGCATTTTAAAGAATACCGAATGAAAATGGTTACTAGCGATGATGCAAAAGATGTCTTTGCAGCTTTTAATGAAGTTGAAGATAAGTTTTCAGACTTTCAGTTTGTTTAAGCCGCAACAATCAATCTTTTTGTAATTCTAGAAGAAGCTAATTTTGAAGCCAAGACTCCTAAAATAGTTATGGTAATAAATACAATAAAAATGTTTTCTAAATGTATGCTTACAGGATAAGGGAAATTAGCGGTTATCATAAGAAGTGAAAACTGCTGCTGTAACACTACAACAAGATAGCCTAAAAACAAGCCAATAGCTCCACCCAAAACACTCATTAGGCTTCCTTGTAAAAAGAAGATTTTTCTAATATCTTTTACTGTAGCACCAACATTATACAAGGTATTAAGGTTCTTTTTCTTGTCTAGAATCATCATAATTATCGAACCAATAACATTAAAAAGTGCAATAATCAATACCAGAGTAAAAATTAGGTAAACAGCGAGATTTTCGGTGTTTAGCATTTTGTATAGCGCATCGTTAAGTTGTTCTCTGGTTTTAATTACAAAAGCACCTTCCAAAGCAAGCTCAAGCTCTTCTTGTATAGCCTCAACACCTTCAATATCTTTAAGTAAAAACTCAATTCCACTTATTTGATTTTGATTGTAGTTAAGTAAGTACTGTGCGGTTTCTAAATTAGCATAAACCATAGAATTATCAAGATCTTCATTAACCACAAAAATTCCAGAATTTAAAGCATTAACCGATTTAAAAATTGAATTAAGAGAAGAAGGCTGTCCTTTTCCTGGTTTTGGAACAGAAATCTTGATGGTTTCTCCAAAATCAAAAATACCAAACGATAAATAATTTGAAACACCAGAGCCAGCAACTATTTGATCAGTACCACGCTCAAACCACTGCCCTATAACACTTAGAGAATCAATGGTCGATTTTGGATAGTTATTATCTACGGCCTTTAGGGTTACAATAAGTTGTTTATCCTTAAAATTTAATACAGCACGTTCTTCTATAATTTTGGAATATGAGGCAACTCCTTCAACCTCATTGATTTTGCTTAACATATCTTCAGATAGTGTAAAGGACTTTCCTTGAGCAGGAATTGCTTTAAGATCAGGATCCACGAATGATGTAAACTGAAGACTAAAATCTTTTAAACCAGCAAACCCAGATAACACAATAAATAACGATGCACTACCAATAATAACACCTATTGCCGCAATTATGGTAATGAAATTAATAGCATTATTACTGCTTTTAGAAAACAGATAGCGCTTTGCTATATAAAAAGGAAAACTCAACTATTTTTTCTTTCTTTTTTCTAATGAATCAGGAATTTCTAAAGGATTATCCAATCCCTTTAAGGAACGATTAATTTGATCGATATATTCTAAAGAATCATCAATAAAAAAAACAAGTTGAGGCATACGCCTTAATTGATGCTTAGTACGCTGTGCCAATTCATGCTTTATTAAAGAAGCATTAGACTGTATACCCTCCAATAATTGAGGACCTTTATCAATTGGGAAAATACTTAAATACACTTTAGCGATAGAAAGATCGACTGTTACATTAACCTTTGTTACCGAAATAATTACACCCTTCATTCCTCCTTGAGTGGCTGCATTTTGGAGCACATCTACCAAGTCTCGCTGTAAAACCGAAGCTATTTTTTTTTGTCTATTACTTTCCATGGCACAAAAATAATACATTTCAATTGTTAAAACTTTAAAACGTTAGTCTTTTAAATTAAATTTGCAGTATGATGAACAAAATTGAACACATAGGTATTGCAGTTAAAAGCATAAAAAATTCAAATGACTTATTTGAAAAACTTTTTGGAGAATCACACTATAAGATTGAAGACGTGGAAAGCGAAGGCGTTAAAACGTCCTTTTTTAAAGTAGGAGAGAATAAAATTGAGCTTTTAGAGGCTACAAACGAAAAAAGCCCCATTGCAAAGTTTATAGATAAAAAGGGTGAAGGCATTCATCACATAGCATTTGATGTTGATGATATTGAGAAAGAAATAAATCGATTGAAAAAAGAAGGCTTTGTGGTCTTAAACGAAAAACCAAAGAAAGGAGCAGACAATAAGTTGGTAGCTTTTTTACATCCCAAATCAACTAACGGAGTGCTTATTGAGCTATGTCAAGAGCGCATTAATAAAGAATAATTTACTTGCGGAGAAATAAAATAAGTAGTAATATTGCAGCCTAATTTGGTCCCATAGCTCAGTTGGTTAGAGCATCTGACTCATAATCAGAGGGTCCTTGGTTCGAGCCCAAGTGGGACCACTTTTTGAAGAATCCGACTTAATTACTAAGTTGGATTTTTTGTTTAAAACATGTTGTGACTGCGTATTACTTAAAAATGCGAATTAACATTCTGTGATTAAGTACCTTTATATATAAACTTATGAGATGCATTAATACAAGATATTATTTTAACACAACTACCGTCTTAATAACGGCACTTTTTTTGATAATAAGTTCGCCTATTCATGCTCAGGAAAACAATACTAAAACCGATACGCTTCCCACTATATTAATTAACGCTTCCAAAATAGTGGCATCTAAAAAAAAGATTCCATTGGCTATATCTACTGTAGATCTTGCAACTAGAAGCGATATTTCCCAACAACTTTCATTAAATGATTACATAAACACCATTCCTGGGTTATTCGCGCTAAATGCAAATAATTTTTCACAAGATTTGAGAGTGTCTATTCGAGGGTTTGGCGCTAGATCTGCATTTGGAATTAGAGGCATTAAAATAATAGTTGACGGCATTCCAGAAACCACACCAGACGGTCAGGGCCAAATAGACAACCTTAATATTGGAACAATAGATAAAATTGAAATTATTAGAGGCCCAGCGTCTTCATTATATGGCAATGCTTCTGGAGGTGTAATTAACATACTTACAAAAGATCAATTTGAAACTAATTTTGTAAAAGCTGGACTTACATATGGAAGTTATGGGTTTCAACAATATCAAGTAAATGCAGGACTCCTATTTGGAAAAACCAATGTTCTTATGCAAGAGACAAATACCACATCTCATGGTTATAGGGTTATGAGTGGATTTAAAAGTAATAATCTAAATTTAAAAATACGACATGTATTTTCTAATAACTCTAAATTAAACGCTCAAATTAACTTTAGCAATAGCCCTTTTGCCGGAGATTCTGGTGGACTCACCTTAGAGGAAGTAGAAGATGATCGAAAACAGGCA
Organism: Flavobacteriaceae bacterium S0862; assembly: GCA_023015825.1. GTDB lineage: Bacteria > Bacteroidota > Bacteroidia > Flavobacteriales > Flavobacteriaceae > Pontimicrobium. The sequence continues at coordinate 346,653 of JALKAW010000002.1, forward strand.
AGAGGAAGAAATTTGGACTTTAAAACGGAAGAATCCATTAATCAATTTAAAATAGGAACCAATTTTAAACATAAATGGTCGAATAGCACTTTCAATACTTATGGCTTTTTTTCTTCTCGTGAATTTTTTGGAAAGCTGCCTTTCGAGAATGGAGGAATCGTTGATTTGGATAGGAAATATTTTGGTTTTGGGAGCAGTTATAACCATAAGAGTGATATAAATAAATTCCAAAACACGTTTCAAGTAGGTTTTGATTTGGCAAATCAAAATGATACGAGAAAACGATTTGATAATTTGCAAGGAGAAACAGGAGCAAAGGCACTAGATCAACTTGAGTCATACGCAACTTTTGGTGTCTATGCTTTAAATCATGTTAAATTCGAAAAGGTGTTATTAAATTTTGGGATGCGATTCGATTATAACAGAATTAAAGCAAGTGATAATTTTCTGGCCAACGGAGATCAATCAGGAACGATATATTTAAATTCATTTAATCCAAGCATTGGTCTAAGTTATCAAATACAACGTGATCAGTATCTCTATGGAAATTTCTCTACAAGTTTTGAAACACCAGTTATGAGTGAGCTTTCTGCCAATGTGATAGATGAGGGCGGTTTTAATCAATCTTTAAATCCGCAAAAAGCTAAAAACTTTGAGATTGGATACAAAGTAGAGAGTAAAAATTTAAGTGGAGAACTAGCTTTGTTTTATATAACAACAACAGATGATATTATTTCATATGAATTAGAAATGTTTCCAGGACGTACATTTTATAAGAACGCAGGGAAAACCATTAGGAAAGGATTGGAAATGAATGGAGCAATTAGCATAGACTCTAGTTTTAATATCACTCTGAATTACACATATTCAGATTTTAACTTTGACACCTATTCTACATCCAATGATGATTTTAATGACAACGAACTTCCTGGGATTCCAAAACATATGGGTGCAATTACATTTTTATACCATAACAAAAATGGACTTAAAGCACGATTTGTTAATCAGTTTGTGGGGGCGTTATTTTTGAATGATGCTAATTCTGTTAAGGATCAGGGTTATTTGAAAACAGATATAAATATAGGTTATGAAAAAAAGTTCAAATATTTACATTTAATCCCATTTGTTGGAATTAATAATCTGTTCAATACTGTATACAACGACAATATTAGAATAAATGCCTTTGGCGGCCGCTATTACGAACCAGCACCTGGAATAAATGTTTTTGGAGGTATAAGGTTAATGCATATACTCTAACAAACCCTTTTTTAGACTAATAAAATTAAGTTTAAATGAAATGTAGGTTTTTCTTTTTTTAAAGAGTAGTCTAATAATTTTTTAAACAATTAGCCATCGAGAACAATTGAATGAAGTTTTGTTAAAATAATTATTAAAGCCCAAAAAAATTGCAGAAAATACATGCAAACTTTATTTTCGCATAATAAAGGGATAATGAAAGAGTTATAAGTTTAATTAATTCTTTCAAAAAATTAATTAATTAGTCAGTGTCAATTGCAGTATAAAAACGTATTTCATCGACGTTTTTTAAACACTTCATAGGTGTTTTTTTTATGGTAAATATTTTGATAACTGGCTTTTTTTCATACTTTAACCTCAAAATGACTCAAAAAAACAATATGAAATTAGCCCAAATCTTATTTGTTTTTACTAATGTAGTTTATGCCTATCAAGGGCCTATACCGCCGCCGCCAGCACCACCACCACCACCAGGACTACCTATTGATGGTACTGTTGTTTTTGTTTTTGCGTTAGCTCTTTTATATGGAGTAATTAAACATCTTGGTTTTATTAAATCAAAACCTAAGAATTAGAGTTTTATTTCTTGAAGCTTACTTACGTATTTTCCTATTACATCAAATTCTAAATTAACAATGGATCCGGTTTTAAGACTGCTAAAATTTGTGTGTTTGTAAGTATAAGGTATTATTGCAACACTAAAAGTATCTTTTTTAGAGTCTACAACGGTTAAGCTAACACCATTAATTGTTATAGAGCCCTTTTCGATGGTAATGTTTCCTAATGAAGCATCATATTTAAAAGTATACTGCCAACTTCCATCATGTTCTTTTACATTTATGCATGTTGCAATTTGATCTACGTGCCCTTGAACGATGTGCCCATCTAATCTATCCCCGAGCTTCATAGCTCTTTCAAGATTCACCAAATAGTTAATCTTTAATGCTCCAATATTAGACTTATCTAGAGTTTCTTTAATAGCAGTTACTGTATATTCTTTATCTTTTATATTTACAACAGTTAAGCAAACACCATTATGTGCAACACTTTGGTCTATTTTTAGCTCATTTGTTATATTACTTTCAATAGTTATATTAATGTTCTCTCCCTTTCTTACTAAGCTTTTAATTATTCCAAGATCTTCTATAATACCAGTAAACATATAACGATTTTATTTAGTTAAATTTGTAACATCAAAATTACAAACAAAGTCATCATTATTAATGAGAAGAGATGAAAAAATTTTAGTAGGGATATCTATTGGTGATCTTAATGGCATTGGTGGTGAAATAATTCTTAAAACTTTTGAGGATGACAGAATTCTTGATTTTTGCACTCCCATTATTTATGCATCTAATAAAGCAATAGCCTTCTTAAAGGCTCACTTTAATAGCGAGATAAACTTTAATGGTATTCATAAGCCCGAACAAGCTGTGCATGGAAAAATAAATGTGTTAAATGTATGGAAGGAAAATATCGCTATTAATTTTGGCAGTGAAGACTTGAAAATTGGTGAGTATTCCATAAAATCTTTTAAGGCAGCAACAAACGATTTAAAAAATAAAAAAATAGATGTTTTGGTCACAGCACCTATTAATAAACACAATATCCAATCGGAATCTTTTAGCTTTCCTGGACACACAGATTATTTATCACAGGAACTTGAAGGTGAAGGGCTTATGTTTATGATTACTGAAGAGTTAAAAGTAGGTCTTCTTACAGACCATGTTCCAGTTAGTGAGGTATCATCAAAAATTAAAAGAGAATTAATTATATCTAAAATAGAAACCATTGATAAAACATTAAAAATGGATTTTGGGATTAGAAAACCCAAAATAGCTGTTTTAGGCATAAATCCACATACAGGAGATGGTGGTGTTATTGGAACGGAAGACGACGATATTTTAAAGCCAACTTTAATAGATATACGTAAAAGTGGAAAACTCGTTTTTGGACCCTATTCAGCCGATAGCTTTTTTGGATCTAACAACTATAAAAACTTTGATGCAATAATTGCTGCATATCACGACCAGGGGCTCATCCCATTTAAAACACTCTCTTTTGGACAAGGCGTAAATTTTACTGCTGGACTTAATGGCGTTAGAACCTCTCCAGACCACGGAACTGCTTATGAAATTGCAGGAAATGGACACGCAGACAACAGTTCTTTTAAAGAAGCATTATTTGCTGGAATTCAAATTTTTAAAAATCGCCAAGAGTTTGAAAGAATTAACAGCAATCCATTAAAAAAACAAAGACAAAAGATATAAACAAAAAAATGTTTATAACCGCATATAGGTAAATATAATTTTATATATTTGCACGCTCGAAATAAATGTGGAGATGAAGAAACTGAAAGAGTTTATAATTCAATTTATAGGATTAAAACAAGGAGAACACAATTTCGAGTATAAAATTGACAATAAGTTCTTTAACCATTTTGAGTACGACGAATTTAATGATGCAAATCTCAATGTAAAGGTTGTTTTAAATAAAAAAACCACACTTTTAGAATTGTATTTTATGGTGTCTGGAACAGTTAATATAAACTGTGATTTAACAAACGAACCCTTCGACCAAGTTATCGAAAATGATTTTAATTTGGTTGTCAAGTTTGGAGATGAGTATAATGATGAAAACGAGGAAATTTTAATTATACCTCATTCAGAATATGAAGTTAATATTGCGCAGTATATTTATGAATTAATTGTATTATCAGTACCATTTAAAAGAGTTCACCCAGGCGTAAAAGATGGGTCTTTAAATTCAGAAATATTAAAAAAACTTGAAGAATTAAGCCCTAAAAGCTTAGAAGAAAAAACAGAAAATGAGGACATTGACCCTCGTTGGAATACATTAAAAAAACTATTAACGGATAAATAATATAGAAAATGGCACATCCTAAAAGAAAAATCTCGAAAACAAGAAGAGATAAAAGAAGAACACATTACAAAGCAACTGTACCACAAATTGCTACGTGTCCTACTACAGGAGAAGCGCACTTATACCACAGAGCTCATTGGCACGAAGGAAAACTTTACTATAGAGGTCAAGTATTGGTAGATAATTCTCAAGAAGAAAATATAGCATAAGCAATATGCCAGCATAATAATTAAACGCTCACTTGTGAGCGTTTTTTTTATGATAAATTTTTTTTGAAGTCAAAAACACCTATTTTGCACCACATTTGTTCAATAAAGGGTGTTTTTCGTCACTTTTTTGACGTTTTACGTCACTTTTGTGATTTTTTGTTCAAAACTAAACTATAACTATGAGTAAGATCACAGCAGCAATTACAGCTGTTGGCGCATACGTGCCAGAATATGTATTAACCAACCAAATATTGGAAACAATGGTTGATACAAATGACGAATGGATTACAACTAGAACAGGAATTAAGGAGCGTAGAATCCTTAAAGACGAAGGTAAAGGAACTTCTTTTTTAGCCATTAAAGCCGCAGAAGACTTAATAAACAAAAAAGGAATAGATCCAAAAGACATAGAACTGGTAATTGTTGCAACTGCAACTCCAGATATGAAAGCCGCATCAACAGCTGCCTATACTGCTACACAAATTGGTGCAACAAATGCATTTTCTTTTGATTTAGAAGCGGCGTGTTCAAGCTTTTTGTTTGGAATGTCAACAGCTGCAAAATATATTGAATCAGGGAGATATACAAAAGTACTCTTAATAGGAGCAGATAAGAACTCTTCATTTATAAATTACGAAGATAGAGCTACTTGTATTATTTTTGGAGACGGAGCAGGAGCTGTATTATTTGAACCAAACGATGAAAACTTAGGGCTTCAGGACGAATACTTAAGAAGCGATGGCTCTGGAAGAGAATTTTTACAAGCTACTTATGGTGGCTCGTCTTACCCTATGACCCAGGAAGCTTTTAGTGAGGGGAAACATTACGTGTTTCAAGATGGGAAGACGGTATTTAAAAACGCCGTATTTAATATGGCTGATGTAGCAGTAAAAATATTAGAACGTAACAACATAACAAAAGACGATATTGCTTGGTTAGCAGCTCATCAAGCTAACAAACGTATTATTGATGCGACAGCTAATAGGATAGAGCTAGACAATAATAAAGTAATGATGAACATCGAAAAGTATGGTAATACTACATCGGCAACGCTTCCGTTATTATTACATGATTATGAATCGCAACTCAAAAAAGGAGATAATATAATTTTTGCTGCTTTTGGAGGCGGCTTTACTTGGGGTTCAATTTACTTAAAATGGGCCTATAATTCTTAACAAACTAACTAAATTAAAATAGCAAATTATGGATTTAAAAGAGATTCAAAACTTAATCAAATTTGTCGCCAAATCAGGTGCAAGTGAGGTTAAATTGGAGATGGATGACATTAAAATCACCATTAAAACAGGATCAGATTCTGAAACCACAATAGTACAACAAGTTCCAGTTCAAACACAAATGCCACAGGCAGCACCACCAGCTGCAACTACAGCTCCTGCGCAAGATGCTGTACCTGCGGCCACGACCGAGGATAACTCAAAATATATTACAATAAAATCACCAATCATAGGAACTTTCTATAGAAAACCATCACCAGATAAACCGTTATTTGTTGAGGTAGGGCAAACTATTGCTGAGGGCGATGTACTTTGTATTATTGAGGCAATGAAATTATTCAATGAGATAGAATCTGAAGTTTCAGGAAAAATAGTAAAAATACTAGTTGACGATTCTTCTCCAGTAGAATTTGACCAGCCATTATTTTTGGTTGACCCATCTTAAATTTTAGATTATTAGATCCCTTGATTGTTAGATGCATGTTATTCTAATAATCGAATAATCCAATAATCCAATAATCCAATTGTCTAATTATCTAATTCGAAAAAGATGTTTAAAAAAATATTAATAGCCAATCGAGGGGAAATAGCACTACGTGTTATTAGAACCTGTAAAGAAATGGGAATTAAAACAGTTGCGGTTTACTCTACAGCTGATGCCGAAAGTCTTCACGTAAAATTTGCAGATGAAGCTGTTTGTATAGGGCCAGCTCCAAGTAGTGAGTCTTATTTAAAAATGTCCAACATTATTGCTGCTGCAGAAATAACAAACGCAGATGCAATTCATCCAGGATATGGGTTCTTATCTGAAAATGCCAAATTCTCTAAAATTTGTGGCGAGCATGATATTAAATTCATTGGTGCATCTCCTGAAATGATTGATAGAATGGGAGACAAAGCTAATGCAAAGGCGACCATGAAAGCAGCAGGAGTACCTTGTGTACCAGGTAGTGAAGGCGTTATCGAAGACTTCGAAGAGTGTGAAAAACTTGCCGAAGAAACGGGCTACCCTGTTATGCTTAAGGCATCTGCTGGAGGTGGTGGAAAAGGAATGCGTGCTGTATGGAAACCAGAAAACTTAAAAGAAGCTTGGGAGTCTGCTAGACAAGAATCTAAAGCAGCTTTTGGGAATGACGATATGTATATGGAGAAGCTTATTGAAGAACCTAGACATATAGAAATTCAAATTGTTGGAGATTCTCGTGGAGTTGCTTGTCATTTATCAGAAAGAGATTGCTCGGTTCAACGACGTCACCAAAAACTAACTGAAGAAGTTCCTTCTCCATTTATGACAAATGCTTTGCGCAAAAAAATGGGAGAAGCAGCCGTAAAAGCTGCTGAGCACATTAAATATGAAGGCGCAGGAACTGTTGAATTTTTGGTTGATAAAAACCGAAATTTCTACTTCATGGAAATGAATACGCGTATTCAAGTGGAACACCCAATTACTGAGCAAGTTATTGATTTCGATTTAATTCGTGAACAAATATTGGTCGCTGCAGGCGTACCTATTTCTGGAAAGCACTATACGCCAAATTTACATTCTATTGAATGTAGAATTAATGCTGAAGATCCATTTAACGACTTTAGACCTTCACCAGGAAAAATCACAACGCTACATGCTCCTGGAGGTCATGGCGTACGTTTAGACACTCATGTTTATGCAGGATATTCTATTCCTCCAAATTACGATTCGATGATAGCCAAACTAATTACAACTGCTCAAACTCGAGAAGAAGCAATTAATAAAATGAAGCGTGCTTTAGATGAATTTATTATTGAGGGTATTAAAACCACCATTCCATTCCATAGACAATTAATGGATCATCCAGATTATTTAGCTGGAAATTATACTACTAAATTCATGGAAGATTTCGAAATGGATGAAAAGTATAAAGATTAAGTAAAAAAACTCCGAAAATAATTTTCGGAGTTTTTTTATGCTGTACTTTTTTAATTGTACATTTAACTCATGACAAAAAAAATATTAAAGACCAATGAAATGCCTTGGGTATTAATTCCCGGGCTTTAACTTCCTTTTTGTTTACTTCAACTTTTAATTTCTTTTTTTAACTTTTTTAAAATTTTCTCATGAAAAACATTATTGTATTGGGTGCTGGTATGGTTGGCAGCGCAATGGCTATTGACTTAGCAAAAAGACATAAAGTTACTTTAACAGATGTTAATTTACTCACTTTGGAAAAAGTAAAACAAAAGCACAAAAACATTAACTTCTTATTATTGGATGTAACAAATAGAGAAGCATTAAAATCCATGATTAAAGATTTTGATTTGGTGATTTGTGCAGTTCCCGGTTTTTTAGGGTTTGAAACTCTTAAAGCTATTATTGAAGCAGAAAAAAACGTAATTGACATTTCTTTTTTTCCAGAAAACTCTTTAGAATTAGATGCTTTAGCCAAAGAAAAAAATGTAACTGCTATTGTAGATTGTGGAGTTGCCCCAGGAATGGATAACGTTATTCTTGGATATTACAATGAAAAAATGAAACTCACCGATTTTGAATGTTTGGTTGGTGGTTTACCAAAAATTAAAAAATGGCCTTTTTGCTATAAAGCACCATTTTCTCCAGTCGATGTTATAGAAGAATATACAAGGCCAGCTCGTTATTTAGAAAATAGCAAAGTAATAACTCGAGAAGCATTAACAGATTGTGAATATTTGGAATTTGACAATATTGGAACACTAGAATCTTTTAATTCAGATGGGTTGCGGTCGATAATTTATACCATGCCTCACATTCCTAATATGAAAGAAAAAACCCTGCGATACCCAGGTCATGTAGAATATATTAAAGTACTTAAAGAAAGCGGTTTTTTTAGTGAAGAAACTATTGAAGTAAATGGTAATAAAGTAACACCACTGGATTTTACGAGTAAAGTATTATTTAACGAATGGAAGCTTGGGGAAACCGAAGAAGAGCTTACTGTTATGCGCGTAACGGTTAAAGGCGAAAACGATAATGGAAAAACAGAAGAAGTTATATATAACCTTTACGATGAGTATTGTCCAAAAACAGAAACATCTTCAATGTCTAGATCTACAGGATATACAGCAACTGCAGCAGCAAACCTATTCTTGGAAGGACTGTTTAGAGAAAAAGGTGTTTTTCCACCAGAACTCGTTGGAAAACATGAAGTCTGTTTTAATTATTTTTTAAGCTATTTGAAAGAACGAGGTGTTGTCTATAAAAAAACGTCAAGACTGTTAGAATGAATTTAAAACAAAAGTTGTATCAATCATGTGAAACATTTATTGAAGAGAGGTTTCAAGCAATACAGAAAACAATTAAAGAGTTACAAAAAGCGCTTCTTTCTGAAACCAAAAGTAGCGCAGGAGATAAGCATGAAACGGGAAGAGCTATGCTACAACTTGAACGAGAGAAAACAGGCCAGCAATTAGCTGAAATTAATAAAACAAAAATGGTTTTATCGAAAGTGAACCCTGAAAAACAATCAAATGTTGTTACACTAGGATCTTTAGTATATACCACCCAGTCAAACTATTTTATCGCAATAAGCGCAGGAAACTTAGTGGTTGATAATGAATCATTTTATGCGATTTCAGCAAATACACCTATAGGTAAATTGCTTATAGGTAAAACAAAAGGAGATAATATTAACTTTAACGGAAAAAGTATTGAAATTAAAAAAATAGAGTAATTACCTATTATTAATTTTTAAGCAAATTTTTTGGTTGATTTCTAGGTTATTAGGTGTTTCCAAAAAAATAGTTGCGTCATTTAAAATGGCTTCAACTAAATAATAATTACCATTGTAATAACTTTGTTTTACCGTGGCCTTTATTTTAGAATCTTCAACAACAACTAATTGATGTGCATACAAAATTCCGTAAGGCTCTATTAAATTGAATTCACCAAAAAATGAAGCAACTAAGGGCGATGGAGGATTATTATATAACTCAAAAGGAGCTCTATTAGCAATAAGCTCTCCTTTATGAAGCACAATCATTTTATCGGAGAATGGTAATACATCATTCTTATCATGAGTGGCAACAATACATGTAATATTATTTTCTTTTAAGTGCTTGAATAGATTGCGTCTTAGAGATTGTTTTTTAAAATTATCAATATGACTAAAGGGCTCATCTAAAAGAATAATTTCAGGCTTTAAAGCAATGGCTCTTGCTAAAGCAACTCGTTGTTTTTGTCCGCCACTTAGATATTGCACTTTAACTTTAGCAAATTCCTTTAACTCAACTACGTCAATAAGTGTATTGATTCGCTCTTGTTTTTCTTCTGGGTAAAAATTTGACAAGAATTTTCCAATATTCTCTTCTACTGTTATATAGGGCATCAAATCGAATTCTTGAGCAACATACTTTATAAAAGGGTAGCCAACCACTAAGTTATGGCTTGGACCAAGAATTGCTTGATCTTTCCATGAAATTGAACCTTTATCTAAATCATATTCACCATAAAGCAATTTTAACAACGAGCTTTTTCCAGAACCACTTTCACCAATAATAGAGATATTTTCTCCAGTATATGCGGAAAAACTAACGTTTTTTAAAACCTTTTCTTTATGATATCCAAATGAGATGTTTTGAACGCTTAACATAAAAATGTTTGAAAGCAAAAATAGTATAAAAAAAGCCATCTAACATAGACGGCTTTAATATAAAAGTTCAATTAAAAGTATTATTCTTTAATAAATTTTTGTGTATGAGATAGTCCATCTTGCATCACTCTTAGGAAATAAGTTCCAGTACTTAAAGAAGACACATTGACCGTATTATTTCTGCCAAATTTACTGTTTAAAACGCGCTTACCTGAAATATCAAAAACAGTATAAATAGCGTCACTTAAGTTATATTTTGTTTTTACATATAGTGTGCTTTTTGCTGGATTTGGAAACAATGTTAAATCTTGAGCAAAAGTTTTTGATTCGGTTCCTAAAGTGGTTCCCTCTGCAACAGTAATTGTTTGATTTACACTAAGATTGTTTAGTACATCAACTATACCTGAAGGCCAGTAAACTTTAACCGATGTAACACTTGTATCAACACCAAGGCCAAAATGTGTAGTTAAACTATTCATGTATCTAAACCCTTCACCACTTCTAACATCACGTATTTGAGTTCCAGAACCAGTAGTAATTTCTATTCTAGCTCCAATTCCAGCCTTGTTAAGGCCATTCCCATTTAATTTAATTTTAACGTACTTATTAGTACTTCCATTGTTATAATATATTTTAGAACCACTTACTACATCCAAAAACCCATCATTATCTAAATCGCCAATTGCACCTTGAGGTGGCACACCTGAAGTATAGGCGGTAAAAGACATATTTATTGGATTTCCATCATTAACCAGAATGTTTCCGTTAGAGAGAATGTCTATAAAGCCATCGTTATTAAAATCTGCTGGAACATTATCGATACCAGTATAGGTAAAGAAACCTAAATTGGTAGTTGGAGTAATATCGGTGAAAGTACCATTCCCATCATTACGCATCATTTTATGTGAAGTACCATTGTAACCACCAATAAAAACATCCATGTCACCATCATTATCATAATCACCCCACGCTCCAGACCATGTTTGGATTGGGTCGGCTAAATTTGCAGCACCAGCAACTTCAGTATACGAACCATTACCATTGTTTCTAAACAACTGGTTTGTGCGTCTAGCTTCACCACCACCACATTTTGCCATAAACATATCGATGTCACCATCATTATCGTAATCTACCCAAACAGATCCATAATTACCTCCAGAGGGGTAAATACCTAGACCTTCTGGTACACCATTTGGATCAGCTCCTTGATAGTATTCTAATCCACTGGTTTCATTCATATAATATATGTTTGGTGCGATATCATGACATATAAAAACATCCAAACGGCCATCTTCATTAATATCCACAAAATTTGTGCGCTGCGTAAAGATGCCGCTTTGAGTTTCGGCAATAGCATAATCAGTTCCACTATTAATAGCCTTAACAATATTTACACCTGATCCATTACCCCAAACAAGATCAGTATAACCATCCCCATTGTAGTCACCAGCCGCTAAACTCCAAGAGGCGCTATAAGGGGCTGATACAGGATAATCGTGGCCAATAAAACTTCCACTACCAGTTTGTTCTTGAATATTTATATCATAAACATTACTGTCGTTTACATTTTTAGCAACGATAGAGACTATGTCGTCTAAACCGTCGTTGTTCATATCTACAGTACCTCTTACGGTACCACCACCATTCCTTGGATCTTCAGTAAAACTTATTGGTTGTTGTACTGTTTCGGTTAATATAAAATCGAAAGCAGAAGAATCCCATCTGTTATCCCAAGCAATATAATATGTTTTATTTGCTTCAACATTAAATTGAACCACAGATAAGCGACTGTAAACATCTTCGCCATCATCATCACTATTTGCCAAACAATTTAAAGATGCGCAGCTTCCATCATAAACCTGTAGCTTAGTATCTTTACCGTTATTTCCAGTAATATCGGAAGAAATTACAACCTGGTAATCATTAACAGGTGTGTATGCAAACCACTCTCCATTGTCTGCAGTACTACCAGAAGAACAACCAGCAACTGGCGCGGTTCCATTAAATGAAGTTATAGAATATGTTCCGCCACTTGTTATATGAGTTGCACTATCAGCTGCCGAACAAGTATCAGAGCTACTTTGTGCCTTAATAGCGAAAGGCACTAAGCAAATGATTAAAAAAAGTAATTTTGTTTTCATAATGATTGGGATATTATAATATTTTATTCAATTTCGTTTTCTAATGAGTTAATCCATTGCTCTATAAGTTTAACACCTTCTTTATGCTGCAGGTTTCGGCCCATAATTGGCATTTTATACTCGTCTAAGGTTGATTTAAGCCTAAACAGTAAAGCTGATTCTTCTGATTTTCCAGGAGCCACAATATGTGACAAGCCTTCTTCAAGCTCAAAATTATGTTCAACACCAACTCCTATGTTTTTAAAATCATCTGTGTCTTTAAAAGAAAATCTCATTGGCGCATATTCGCAATAACCTTTGTCTGAATGACAGTGTGCGCAATTAATATCTAAATAAGACCTAACTCTTAAATCTAATGGCTGTGAAATATCTGACCAATCGACTACTGAAACAATTTCAGAAGGAATGTTTGAGGTATTTAGATACCCAAATTCTGCCCATTTCTTTAATTGATTCTTAATACCATCCTTAAAAGCAAAATCTTCATTTATGTTTTGTGGTTTTGGACCTATTGGCAATATTTCATCGTATTTGTTATGGCAAGTAAAACACTCGTTATATGATGGGATTTTATAATTAACAGCTTTTGTTTCATTATTGTCTTCAATCTTTACGTTGACAAAACTGCCTTCGGTTGTGTAAACTGCTTCAGATTGTTCGTCATTCCATTTATAATTAACCAATACCCATTCGCCTTCTTTTTTTATAATAAGGCGTGTTTCAATCATTTTTCTATTTTTCTCAGGCAAGACATTTTCAAAGTAATGATTGGTTATTAAAACCGCACCATCAGGAAAATCTAACACGCTATGGTCATTAACATAATTTGCTTTAGAGCCTTTAGGCATCCATACAAATGTTTGAGCTTTTGCATAATCAATAAATAGTCCGCTTGTTATTTTGTATGGCAGTACCCCGTAAACAGGTTTTAAATCAGACATTTCACCTTCAAAAAAATTATATTCTGAAAGTGTAGGATAAGGTATGTTCTCTAGGTTGAGAGAAACCGGAGATGTTGGTGTAGGTTTAATTTGCACATAGTTGTCGTCTTCAGAACACGATGTACAAGAAAATACAAATAGCAAAAGCCCTATTAAACAGGAGTAATTTTTTGTCATTTATAGAAAATTTGGAAAGCTAATTTACTTAAAATGAGAGCCTGCTAGTAATTAATTAGTTATAATGCCAAAATTTCCATATGATATGTTTAAAGGCAGATTTTTTCTACAAACGACAGGGCTTAAACTAAAATAGTTTGTTTGTGTTTAAGTATTCGGCGATTTGAACAGCATTAGTTGCTGCACCTTTACGTAAGTTATCTGAAACAATCCACATGTTTAATGTGTTTGGTTGTGTTTCGTCTCTTCTAATTCTGCCCACAAAAACATCATCTTTCCCATGTGCTAAAATGGGCATTGGATAGGTATTTGTACTTGGGTTATCTTGTACAATAATGCCTTCAGTATTAGATAGTATTTCACGTATATCTTGTAAGTTGAAATCGTTTTCAAATTGTACATTTACCGACTCAGAATGTCCTCCAGCTGTCGGAATCCTTACAGCGGTGGCAGTCACCGAGAAAGTTCTATCATCTAATATTTTTTGGGGTTCTCTAGCCAATTTCATTTCCTCTTTAGTGTAGCCATTTTCAAGAAAAACATCACAATGTGGCAACGCGTTTCTTCCAATTGGATAAGGGTATGCCATTTCGCCTTCAACTCCATTTATTTCATTTTCTAGCTGCTGTACTGCTTTTACACCTGTTCCAGAAACCGATTGATACGTTGACACAACTACGCGTTTCATTTTATACTTTTTGTGTAATGGAGCTAAGGCTAGAACCAATTGAATGGTTGAACAGTTTGGATTTGCAATAATTTTATCTTGCCTTGTAAGTGTTTGAGCATTAATTTCTGGAACCACTAATTTTTTATCTAAATCCATTCTAAAAGCAGAAGAATTATCAATCACCGTGGTGCCTACTTCAGCAAATTTTGGAGCCCACTCTAAAGAAGTATCTCCACCAGCAGAAAATAGAGCTATATCCGGTTTCATGGAAACAGCGTCACTTAACCCAACTATTTTATATGAGTTTCCTTTAAATTCAATTGTTTTACCCACACTTCTTTCAGAGGCAACAGGGATTAATTCAGAAACGGGAAAATTACGTTCTTCAAGAACTTTTAATATAACATCGCCAACCATTCCAGTTGCGCCAACAACAGCTACTTTCATATAATTGATAGATTAAAAAGCAAAAGTATACATTAATTCATTTTTGAAGTAAAAATAAACCAACAAAAAAGGGTTGATTTTTTGATATCAACCCTTTTTTAACAAGTTTGTATTAAATGTTATTTCTTTAACAAGTCTCGAATCTCAGCCAATAAATCGTTATCAGATGGTCCAGCAGGTGCTTCAGGAGCAGGCTCTTCTTTTTTCTTCATATTGTTAATTCCTTTTATAATTAAGAACATAACAAAAGCTACAATAATAAAATCAATTAAATTTGTTAGAAACTCTCCCCACATCAATGCAACCTCTCCAGTTATGTTTCCAGCTTCATCTGCAACACCCTCTTGAAGAATCATTTTCTGATCTTTAAAATCTGATTTAAACACCAATCCAATAAGTGGTGACACAATTCCTCCAGTAAATGAAGATACAATCTTGTTGAAAGCTGCTCCCATTACAAAGGCAACAGCAATGTCAACTAAATTGCCCTTCATTGCAAACTCTTTAAATTCTTTAAGCATAATAGTTAATGTTTTTAGTTAATCCTTGACTAAAATACGAAAAAAATTAAATGTTAAAATAATCTTAAAATCATTTTATAATTTTTCGCTTAATGCGCCTTGAAATAGAGGTAATTAACTCGTAAGAGATAGTATTAGCAGATTCTGCTAAATTTTCTGCTGTATGTTGGTTGTCAAAGATAATTACTTCGTCTCCCTCATTGCAGTCGATATGTGTTATATCAACCATAATCATGTCCATACAAACATTCCCAATAATATTGGCTTTTTCTTTATTGATAAACACAAATCCTTTACCATTTCCAAAGTGCCTACCAAGACCATCAGCGTGACCAATTGGGATGGTTGCGGTTTTTTTAAAAGAAGTGCTTTTAAAAGCTCTATTGTAGCCAACGGTTTCCCCTTTCTCTATGAGGTGTATTTGAGAAATAACAGATTTTAAAGTAGCTATTGGCTTTAGGTTTTTATTCTCGCTTACTGAGTTGCCAAAACCATATAACCCAATTCCACATCTTACCATATCTAAATGCGCTTTGGGATAATTTAAAACACCTGAAGTATTACAAAGATGAAGAAACGGTTTATAGTTTAATAAATCTACAAACTTTTTCGAAGCGTTTTTAAAGCTAGATATTTGTGATTTCGTAAATTCTCTTTCAGATAAATCTTCACTAGCAGCAAGATGTGAAAAAACAGATGCTACTTTAATTGAATTACTATTTTGTAACTGTGAAATAATATTTTGGATATCATTTTCCCAAAACCCAAGTCTGTTTAGACCTGTATTGAATTTTATATGTACAGGATAACTTGATTGATTTTCTTTTTCTGCACAAGAAATAAAACTTTTTAAAACACGAGCACTATACAAACTTGGCTCCAAGCAGTGGTCAATAATTGCTTTAAAATTTATAGACTGTGGATGCAAAACCAAAATTGGCTTTGTTATATCTGCATTACGCAAGGCAACACCTTCTGAGGTGTAAGCTACGGCAAAATAATCGACGTTTAATTCTTGTAGATGAAGTGCTATTTGTTCGGCATCACTACCATAAGCAAACGCTTTTACGACTGCTAAAAACTTAGTATTTTTTTTAAGTTTTGATTTGAGGTGTTCAAAATTATGCGTAAGCGCTTTTAGGTCTATTTCAAGAACTGTTTCCTCAGCTTTAGCCATTTCCTGTTTTTAATTTATGAGAAACTTCTTCGGCATCATTAACCTTCATGTTTCTCACTTTGTCTCGTAACATGGCTTTGTAAAATGCTGCTCTACTTAATGGTTCATACTCATCAACTTCGCCTAACAAAACTAAGTCGTCACTTTTTGCTTTTCTATAGCTGTATTGCGCTAAGTTTCCTGTTCTTGTGCAAACTGCATGAACCTTAGTGACATATTCTGCTGTTGCCATTAAATTTGGCATTGGCCCAAAAGGATTTCCTTTAAAATCCATATCTAAACCAGCAACAATCACACGAATACCTTTGTTGGCCAAATCATTACAAACTCTTACAATTTCATCATCAAAAAACTGAGCTTCATCAATCCCAACAACATCACAACCATCTGCTAAAATAGGGATATTAGCAGCTGCAGGAACAGGAGTAGAACGAATTTCATTAGCATCATGCGACACGACCTTGTCTTCATCATAACGTACGTCAACAGTAGGTTTAAAAATCTCAACTTTTTGCCTTGCAAATTGCGCACGTTTAAGTCTGCGAATCAATTCTTCTGTTTTTCCAGAGAACATTGAGCCACAAATAACCTCAATCCAACCAAATTGTTCTTTATGATTTACTGTATTTTCAAGAAACATTTTGTAATTTTAACACTAAAATAATGCAAATATTCGTTTGCATAAAGGTGAAGTAAATTTATTAAAAATCAAAAACCAAAAGCGCATTAAATTTAAAAGTTATGAAAAAGAAGCTAGAATCGGATCTAATAAGTATAGCGCACAGAATTCTTAAATTAAAAGGAAAAGAAGATGTTTTAAAAATGCATGCCGAAGTGGAAGCCCTTTATGAAAAACTGTCTGTTTTAAAATTCGCACATGAAAATTTTGAAGATGATATACCAACAATTGGTAGCGATTCATCTTTTTTTGGTATGCTAGATCAGGCATTTAACAACACAGTAAGTGATAATATTGAAGTAGAAGATCGAATTTATGTTAATCTGGATGAAGTAGAAGACGATGGTATTATGGAGCCTGCAATTGAAAAAATCAAAGATATTGTGGCTCAAATGCCTCAAGAAACACAAGAAGTAGATGAGTTTTTAAAAACGGTAATACCTCCTGAAAACGACTTTGAAGAATTGACAGCGGGATTTAAAGATATGCCAGTTTTTGAAGCTGTTACTGAAACAAAAACCAAGGCAAAAGAAGATACTAAAAAAACATTAAATGATGCTTTAAAAGGAAAAGCTTTGACTTTTGGGTTAAACGATAAAATAGCTTTTATAAAGCACTTATTTGATGGTAACAATGAAGATTTTGAACGCGTTATATCTCAAATTAATACCTCTCAAACTTTTGAGGAGGCCAATACGCTAATACATAACATTGTTAAACCCGACTATGACCATTGGGAAGGTAAAGAAGAGTTTGAAGAACGCTTCATGGAAGTTATTCAAAGTAAGTTTGAGTAAATGAGCAAACTGTATATTGTTCCAACACCAATAGGAAATTTAAAAGATATCACTTTAAGGGCTATTGAGGTTTTAATAGAAGTCGATTTAATATTAGCTGAAGACACTAGAACTTCTGGCAAACTCTTAAAACATTTTGATATTGATACACCTTTGCAGTCTCACCACATGCATAACGAGCATAAAACGGTTGAGACAATTATTCAAAAACTAAATTCAGGAATGACCATTGCTTTAATTAGCGATGCAGGAACACCTGCAATTTCTGACCCTGGATTTTTACTGACAAGAGCGTGTATTGAAAATAATATTGAAGTAGACTGTTTGCCAGGAGCAACTGCATTTGTTCCAGCCTTGGTGAATTCAGGATTACCAAACGATAAATTTGTATTTGAAGGATTTCTGCCAGTAAAAAAGGGGCGTCAAACAAGATTAAAACTACTAGCTGAAGAAACCAGAACCATGATTTTTTACGAATCTCCACATAAGCTTATTAAAACTTTGACTCATTTTTGTGAGTATTTTGGTGAAGACAGACGACTTTCTGTATCTAGAGAATTGACTAAACTCTATGAAGAAACCATTAGAGGAACAGCCAAAAAAGTGCTTGAACACTATACAAATAAACCACCAAAAGGTGAAATTGTGATTGTTGTCGCAGGACTTAAATAATGCATGAATTACTTCACAATATCAGTCATTGCACCATTTGTTCCAAGCATTTACAATTAGGCCCAAGACCTGTGGTTTCTGCACATCCAGATTCAAAAATTGTAATTATTGGTCAAGCACCTGGAACAAAAGTTCATAATTCTGGGATTCCTTGGGATGATGCTAGTGGAAAGCAACTTAGAAAGTGGCTAGATGTATCGAATGAAGATTTTTATGACGAAACAAAATTTGCCATAATTCCTATAGGGTTTTGTTATCCCGGAAAAGGAAAAACAGGCGATTTACCACCAAGACCAGAATGCGCACCACAATGGCATCAATCATTATTTAATTTAATGCCAAATCTAGAATTAATCATATTGATTGGTATGTATGCTCAAAAGTATTATTTAGAAGATTCAGCTAAAAAGACACTTACCGAAACGGTTGCTAACTATTCAAAATATTTGCCTCAGCATTTTGTATTACCTCATCCATCACCTAGAAATCGATTTTGGTTAACTAAAAACCCTTGGTTTGAGGAAGAGGTTGTTCCAATACTTAAAAATAAAGTTGCTAAAATTATCTCATAAAGTTGTAATATTATAGTCTAAACACTTCACGATTATGTCTAAAAAATTCATTTACCTATTAACAGCATTTACAATCATCTTTTTTTCATGTAAAAAGACCAACGAAATAACTACTCAAGAATATTTTGATATTGTAAATCAAGAGCTTACAGGAGATTTAGCCTATGAAACTACTGCGTTTGTAGAAAAATATTGGCGTGTTGTTGGGAATACGGGATTTAATAAAAGTGTTTACAGAATTGCCGAACAGCTCGAAAAAGACGGTTATGTTTTAGAAGATAATGCTACTGAAGATGACTTTTTAACCTACCGAATTGAAACAAGGCCATTAAAAAGACCTACGTGGGAATCGGTCGGTGCAACAGTAACAATAAATGGTGAGGAAAAACCACTGCTTAGTCATACAACAAACCGAAATATGATAGCTCTAAATTCGTATAGTACATTAGAAGAAGGAGATACAGCTCAGGTAGTTTATATAGAAGACATAAAAAAGCTAGGAGAAACAGATGTAAAAGGAAAAATTGTGTTTGCTGAAACTCATCCAGGGCGAATATTTAAAACTGCAGTTACCGAAGGAGGCGCAGTTGGTATAATTACCTATAATAATCCAGACTATTTACAACCAGAAAAAAACACAACATCTATCCAGTTTCGCTCCATTCCATTAGATTCTGTGAGCAAAGCATGGGGAATTGCCATGTCTTTTGAAGCTAAGGAGCGATTAAAAAATAGCTTATTGAATGGAAAAACCACTTTAAATGTAAAAGTTGAAACTAATATTTACCCTTCGGAAGAATTAACTATTGTCGCAGATATTAAGGGAAATGAATTGCCAAAAGAACGTTTGGCTTTTAGCGCTCATATACAAGAACCAGGAGCTAATGACAATGCTTCAGGAGTTGGAGCTACATTGGAAATGGCTTCTCTAGCTGCTAAATTATTTAAAGATGGAAGATTCTCACCAAGAAGAACACTAACATTCCTTTGGGGCGACGAGATTGTGTCCACAAGACGTTATGTAGAGGAAGATAGTATTAGAGCTAAAGATATTAAATGGGGAATATCTCTTGATATGGTCGGAGAAGACACTGAAAAAACAGGAGGCTCATTTCTAATTGAAAAAATGCCAGACCCAAGTGCCATTTGGACAAGAGGAAATGATAAACATACAGAATGGGGAGGACGACCATTAAAAGCTGAAGACATGACGCCTCATTATTTAAACGATTTTGTAATCGAAAAATTTAAAGAACAAGGAAGGCGTGCTAACTGGATCGTGAATACTAATCCTTATGAAGGCGGAAGCGACCATGTACCATTTTTAAGAGGCAATATTCCAAGTGTATTGTTTTGGCATTTCACCGACCAGTTTTACCACACAGATAACGACAGAATAGATAAGGTTTCTAAAACTACTTTAAAGAATGTTGCAACTGGCGCATTAGTATCTGCCATTGAGTTGGTAAATTCAGATGAAACTACTGCAAAACGAGTTTTAGAAAGCATAGAAGAAGCTGCTATTAATCGTCTGGAAGAAGAGCAAAAACAAAGTGAATTAGCTATTGAAAATGGCGATACCCTAGAGAAGCAAATTGAGATTATTAACACATGGGAAGATTGGTATTTAAAAGCGGCAAGTACCACAAATGATATGGTAAAAGATAATGGCTTAATTAAATCTAGTATTGAATCTACTCAAAAAGCGATTAGTGAAAAAGCTAAGAGTGTTTTGGATGCGTTAGAAGTAAAATAAAAAGCACAATAAATAGCCTTACTATTTTTAGTAAGGCTATATCTAAATTTTTAAGGCTTAATAAATTTAATATTGCGACCCATCATGCTTACCTTCATTCCAACCATGCTTTCCTAAATATTGTTCGCCACTTTCAACAGCACCATCTTCTATACTTGTTCCCATACTATCGTTCCAACGGTTGAGATAACCAAACAATGAAATAACACCTAGCATCTCTACGATTTCACCATCATCCCAATGCTCATGCAGTCTTTTTTTTATGTCTTCATCAACAGTATTAGGTACTTGACTTGCTAACAAACTAAAGTCGAGAGCAGCACGTTCTGCTTCGTTAAAAGCAGGATGCGTTCTATATTCCCAAATGTTATCTAGCTGTTCTTGTTCGGCGCCATAACGTTCAGCAGCACGAATTGCATGCGCTTGACAATACCTGCAACCCGTTGAGTTGCTACTAACCCAAGCAATCATACGTTTTAAAGCGGAAGTCACACGACCTTCGTTGGCCATTACAGCTTTGTTTAGGTTAATGAACGCCTTAGAAATAGCTGGACGACGTTGCATAGTCAATACTGAATTTGGGCAAAAGCCAAGTGTTTCGCTAAAGAATTCTGCTAATTCTTTTGTTTCTAAATCATGATCTGCTGACAAAGGTGTTACTAATGGCATATTGCTATATATTTTAGTTTTTTAATAGTATTTTTGAACTAACAAGAAACATCTAACGATCAAAATAATATAATTGCAAAACTTATTTCGTGGATGTTCATTGTGTCGAAATTAATGAAATATTTGCTTACACAATAAACGAAAAATCTTTGAATATGATAAATAAAATAACCACTGAGTGGAAAGGTGGAATGACATTTAAATCGGATAATCCAAGTGGCAACTCTTTTTTAGTTGACGATAAGGTTGAAGGAGTTAACAAACGTGAAGGATTAGCGCCTAAATCACTTATGTTATCTGCGTTAGCAGGTTGTACAGGCTTGGATGTGGTTTCTGTTTTAGATAAAATGAAGGTAACCAATTATGATTTTAAAATGGAGGTTACCGGAGAATTGACCGAAGAACATCCAAAGTATTACCATAAAGTTAAACTTGACTACCACTTTTATGGCATAAACCTCAATGAGAAAAAAATTAAAAAGTCAGTAGATCTTTCGGTTGAAAAATATTGTGGCGTGATGGAAATGTTTCGTCAGTTTGCTAAGTTAGACACTGAAATCCATTATCATAAGATATAAGAATTTATTCAAAATTAATTTATGCGTTGGACGCTTAAGCCAAAACCAGAAGCTGCGAAAGTAGCATTATTAAAAGAGACACTTCAAGTAGACGATGTAGTTGCAACGCTATTATTACAACGAGGAATTGAAACTTATGAAGCGGCAAAAACCTTTTTCAGACCAAGCTTAAGTGATTTACACGATCCATTCTTGATGAAAGATATGTACAAAGCAGCTTCACGAATTGAAGCTGCGCTTCTTCAACGTGAAAACATTCTTGTATATGGTGATTATGATGTAGATGGCACTTCATCAGTAGCTTTGATGGCTTCTTATTTAAAAACAAGAACAGATAATGTAACAACTTATATTCCAGATCGATATGATGAAGGCTATGGTGTGTCTTTTAAAGGTATCGATTTTGCACATGATAACGACTTCACGCTTATCATTGCTTTAGATTGTGGAGTCAAAGCCATTGATAAAGTCGCTTATGCAAAAGAGAAAGGGATAGATTTTATTATTTGTGACCATCACAGACCAGGAAATAAACTACCTGAAGCAGTCGCTATTTTAGACCCAAAACGTGATGATTGTGACTATCCTTATAAAGAATTGTGTGGTTGTGGTGTTGGATTTAAACTCATTCAAGCATTAGCATCAAAAGAAGGAAAGTCTGTTGAAGAATTAGTGGAGTACTTGGATTTGGTTGCAACAGCAATTGGTGCAGATATTGTCCCAATTACAGGCGAAAATAGAGCTTTGGCATATTTTGGTTTGCAAGTGATTAATTCTAGCCCAAGAGCAGGAATCAAAGCAATAATTAATCAAGTTAAAAAAGAAGAACTTACTATTACAGATGTGGTGTTTATTGTTGCTCCAAGAATTAATGCTGCTGGACGAATGAAACATGGGAATTATGCAGTTACATTGTTGACCGAAACTAATTTTGGGCAAGCGAAAGAATACGCTGCTGAAATAGAAGAATTTAATACAGATAGAAGAGAAGCAGATAGACGAATTACAGAAGAAGCACTTCAGCAAATTGATAAACAAAGTGAACAGGAACGCTTTACTACCGTTGTTTACAATGAAACTTGGCATAAAGGCGTTATTGGTATTGTAGCCTCTCGATTGATAGAAACCTATTACAGACCAACCTTAGTGTTTACAAAAAGTGGCGACAAGTTAGCAGCTTCAGCGCGTTCTGTTTCAGGTTTTGATGTATATAATGCTTTAGAGGCCTGCTCAGACTACATAGAACAATTTGGGGGTCATAAATATGCCGCTGGCTTAACTTTAAAAGAAGAAAACTACGAAGTATTTAAACAAGCTTTTGAAGATGAGGTTTCAAAGACAATTAACAACTCATTGTTGACACCAGAGATTAAGGTTGATATGCAAATTGATTTACCTCAAGTAAACGATAAATTATGGCGAATTATTAAACAGTTTGCACCTTTTGGTCCAGGAAATATGACACCCATTTTTATGACAGATAACTTAAGAGATACTGGTTATGGTAAATGTGTAGGTGAAGATGATAAACACTTACGAATAACAGTCACTCAGTCTGGGAAAGAAAAGTTAGTTTGTATAGGTTTTGGTTTAGGAGACAAGCTGGATATAATTTCTAATAAAAAACTTTTTAAAGCAGTTTATTCTGTTGATGAAAACCATTGGAATGGAAATGTGTCCTTACAATTGAAATTGAGAGATATTAAATAATGAGGCTCCTGCTTTCGCAGGGAATAAATATGGCAAAAAAAGATCCTTACGCAGCACTACGTTACAAAGAATTCAATATTTTTCTATTAGTAAGGTTTGCATTGATTTTTGGATGGTCCATGCAGTTTGTTGTGATTGAATGGCAAGTTTATGCAATGACTAAAGATCCATTATCACTTGGAATTATTGGTTTATGTGAATTTTTACCAGCATTTATATTAGCACCCTTTGCTGGACATATAGTTGATAAAAAAGAAAAGAGAAATCTATTTACTCTTTGTATTGCCTTGTTTTCCATTATAAGTTTTGGGTTATTCTGGTTAACATCTGAGCATATTGAAACCACTTGGGGAACAAAAACAATCTTATTTTGTATTTACGGGTTAGTTTTTTTTGGAGGTGCTTTGAGAGCGTTTTTTGGACCAACCATTTTTTCACTTATCGCCCTTCTTGTTCCTAAAGCAATATACCCTAACGCTGCAACATGGAGTAGCAGCACTTGGAAAGGAGCTACTGTATTTGGCGCTTTGTGTGGTGGATTTTTGATTGCTTGGATAGGTGTTAATTATACACTTGGGATTATTTTTATACTAGTGATGATTGCATTGTTGTTGGTTACTCAAATAAAAAAGAAACCAATTTTAAATAAAGTAACTAACGAATCAATTAAAGAAAGCTTAGAGGCTGGAATTAGATTTGTTTTTAATGACAAAGTAATTTTAGGAGCGCTAACCCTAGACATGATAGCAGTTTTGTTTGGTGGAGCTGTTGCAATTTTTGCCGTATTTGCCAAAGACATATT
Source organism: Flavobacteriaceae bacterium S0862 (assembly GCA_023015825.1). Classification (GTDB taxonomy): domain Bacteria; phylum Bacteroidota; class Bacteroidia; order Flavobacteriales; family Flavobacteriaceae; genus Pontimicrobium. The sequence continues at coordinate 371,144 of JALKAW010000002.1, forward strand.
AGATGCTGGACCAAAAGGATTTGGAATATTAAACGCTGCGCTTTCAACAGGAAGTATTATTACAATGCTGGCAACAACCTATATACCTATTACCAAAAACACAGGAAAAAAATTACTTGTTTCAGTTTTTGGATTTGGAGTTTGTATGATAATTTTTGGAGCTTCAAAATTAATGTGGCTAAGTGTGTTAGCATTGTTCTTTTCAGGTGTGTTTGATGGCGTTTCGATGGTTATTCGCCAAACAATTCTTCAGTTAAAAACACCTGATAATATGAGAGGACGAGTTGGTGCTGTTAACTCTATGTTTGTTGGTTCTTCTAATGAACTTGGAGCTTTGGAGAGTGGTATTGCAGCAAGGCTTTTTGGGGCTCCACTAGCAGTTGTTCTTGGTGGAACCATAACACTTATTACTGTGGTTGTAATAAATATTAAAAACAAGCCATTACGAGGCCTAGATCTAAGAGAAGATATTGAAGCTTATGAGGAAGAGGACTAATATTTTTTTAACGTCATTTTTTCACCATCAAATACACCATAGGTGTAATACTGTATCCAATCACCAAGATTGATGTATTTTGAATTAGGTTCTAAATCGATTTCTAAAGGCAAATGTCTATGTCCAAAGATAAAATAGTCTCGATGATTTTCTTGAAGTTTACGTCTGCAATATTGCACCAACCATTCGTTGTCTTCACCTAAAAATTTGGCATCTTCATCGCCAGAAATCAATTTGTTTTTTACAGACATATATTGTGCTAATCGCACACCTAAATCTGGATGTAACCAACGAAATAGCCATTTGCTAAACGAGTTGGTAAATACTTTTTTCATGCGTTTGTAACCCTTGTCTCCAGGACCCAAACCATCACCATGACCTATAAAAAAAGATGTTTGATTAAAGAAGAATTCTTGTGGTTTATAAAACACAGAAATATTAAGTTCTTCTTCAAAATACCCATTCATCCATAAATCGTGATTCCCAACAAAATAATAAATTGGAATGCCAGAATCAGAAATTTCGGCAAGTTTTCCTAAAGTTCTTGTAAAACCTTTAGGGACTACTTTTTTATATTCAAACCAAAAATCAAATAAATCTCCCAAAAGAAAAATGGCAGCAGCATCTGTTTTAATCTCATCTAACCAAGCTACAAACTTTTTTTCACGAGGAAGTGACGCTTCATGTGTTGGTGCACCTAGATGATTATCGGATGAGAAATAAATTTTCTTACCTTCAGGAACCTTTATGTGGGTAGCTTTATTCATTATCGTTTGCAAACCATTCGGCGAAACTAGTAGCAGTTTCTTGCAGTTTCAATGAGAAAAGTTCAATGTTACTGGGTAATCTTTTTTTTATTTTTGATGCAAAATCTATGACCATCATTTCGCTAGTAGGTTGATAGTTAACGAGTAGTACATTGTGATCTCTATCTTCAAGTTCCTTTGCTAATTCTACGTGAGGCGTGTTTTTATTAAATACGGTTGCATGATCAAACACATCGACAATCTCTTCCTTGACTATTTTTTTTAAATCACCAAAATCTATGACCATTCCATATTTCACGTTAGAGTTATCTGAAATAGGTTTTCCAATCACCGTGACATATAATCTATAACTGTGGCCATGAACGTTTTTACATTTACCGTCATAACCATAAAGTGCATGACCAGTTTCAAAAGAGAATTGTTTTGTAATTCTAATATTACTCATTGCTATTCATTTTCAGTGCAAAGATATTCATTTTGTAAAAGGAATTGCTTTTTAGATTACATTTGGCCAATAATTGACAATATATTTTTGTTGGTTTACTCACTCTCTATTAATCAAAGGACTTACTTTTTGAAGAATTAGCATTTGTTGAAAATCCTCAATACGAGCGCATTATAGAAGATATTTTAGAGCGGAAATATAGTATTGTTGAAGATTTTTTTACAAACGAAGAAGTTTTTGTTTTTAAGACAATCTTTAGTAGAAAAACATGAAGAAAACGCTTTTAAAAAAGCAGCAATTGGAAATTGTAATAATGAAATTATTGTAAAATCTATTCGTGGGGATGTTATTTTATGGATAGATGAAAATAAAAGGGATACGTCAGAAAAATTATTTTTCAATTCGATTAACAACTTAGTAAGCTATTTAAACAGAACTTGTTTTTTAGGAATTTTGCATAAAGAGTTTCATTACGCATTATATCCTAAAGGTACTTACTATAAAAGACATATAGACACGTTTCAAAATGATGATAGAAGAAAACTCTCTATAGTTTGTTATTTAAATGAAGATGGTTGGTTGCCTGAAAATGGAGGCGAATTAATATTGTATTTAAACGAAAATGGTGAAGAAATAGAAAAAATTATTTATCCACTCCCTGGACGCGTTGTAATTTTTGAAAGCCAGAATATTGCGCACGAAGTAAAGCCTGTAAACAAAGAAAGACTGAGCATAACAGGTTGGTTAAAAACAAGTTAATTAACGTCTTTTGTATTTATTGTAAAAATAGATTATAATCAATGCAATTGCTAGTACTAGAAAAAGTTTACTTCCACCCATATTATTCTTTGTTTGCTCTTTTTTTGTTATAATAATATATAGCGTAAGCTATAGTTACTAAAACTACAAAAGGGATCATTGAACCAATAAATATACCAATCCCATAATCGTTATTTGGAGCGTCTTGTAATTTCTTGTCAATATTTACTTCCTGCAGTATTGTTGCTATTATCATACGTTACATTATTATGTCAAAGTTACATCTTTTGTGAAAGTGGCAAAAACTGTCGTCTAAATTTTATTATAAGAGGAATTCCTCTTGCAATAATCCAGAAAGTTATTGCTATAAAAATTGCATATAGTTTGTAGCCTAAAGAGTCTAACCAAAATAGTATTGGTACAAAAATGATAAAGGTTGAAAACAACAATACATTTCTTAAATACTTCATTTTACCAAGACCTTTAAATACCCCATCAAAAATAAAGGCAAGTGCGCAAAGTGGTTGCATTGCTAAAACAATCCAGAAAATATTGTAAAATTGATTGAGAACTTCGGGATCGTTTGTGAATATGTTTCCAATAGGATAATATAGGAGGCCTCCAATAATGGCAATGATAATACCAATGAAAACACCATATTTTATAAGTTTATTACTTAATTGAACCAATGTTTTATAATTTTTTTGGCCATATAATTTCCCTGATAAGATGTTTCCTGCACTTGCATAACCATCTACAATAAAAGCACCCAAAAACCATAAGTTTATGGCAATAGTGTAGGCAGCAATATATTCTTTTCCATAACTTGTAGAAAAAGCACTTGCATAATACAAGGTAACATTCAAGGCTAATGTTCTAATAAACAAGTTTAGAATCATAATAATAAAAGTCTTTATTTCTTTATTAAAGGGGAATGTTGGTTTTAGCGAGATTTCGGTTTTTCTTAATAAATAATAAATTGACAATAATGCCATGATTAGTTGAGCAGCAACACTTGCGTAAGCAGCACCTTTGATGTGCATTGCAGGAATTAATCCATCGATGCCATAAACTAAAACAACATCTAAAATAATATTTGCTATGGTTCCTACAATAGCAATTAGCATAGGGTAATAGGTGTTTTGAAGCCCTCTAAAAGTACCGAAAACAGCAATTGTAAAAAGGGTGAAAGGAAACCCAAAGACACGAATTTGATAATAATCTACACTATAATCCAATATTAAATTAGACGCATTATAGAGTTTAAAAATGCTCTCTGCAAATGGATATGTTGTAATAATTATCAATACACTTAAAGATGTGATTATAAAAATAGCTTGGGCCGGAAGTGATTTTATGGCCTCTAGGTTGTTAGCACCCAAATATTGAGATACTAATGATGAAATAGCACTTCGTGTTTGACCAAGGACCCAAATAAGCATAGATAAAAATGTGGTAACGATGCCAACCGCAGCCAGAGATTCGGTTGCGTTTATCTCAATATTTCCAACAATAGCAGCATCGGTTAATGATAAGATCGGTTCAGAAACTCCAGAAATCAATGCTGGAATTGCTAGTTTATTAATTTGCTTTAAAGAAATACTTGTACTCAAAAGTCTTTTTAGAACTAATTATTATTAATGTTTATTTTTGCAGTATAATTTTCAGTAAATTTAGTCTTTAAAATTATGATTATGAAGAATATTTTAGTTCCTGTAGGATCCTCAAAAAACGCAAAAAGCCATTTACAATATTCGGTTGATTTTGCTAAAGCATTTGGGGCAAAACTTTATATAGTCCAAGTTTATAACGTATATACTAAGGCAGGAACCATGATTAAAATAGATCATATTTTAGAACGCGAAAGTCAAGAGTTTTTAAAAAATCTTGTCGCTCAAATTGATACTAAAGGGGTAGAGGTTCATACAAGAACTCTTAAGGGCAAATTAATTGACACCATCGACTTGGCTTGTAAAAAAGGAGAGATTGATTTAATTATTCTTGAACCAAGAACAAACTCGATTAAAGATGAGGTGTTTCTGGGAAAAACTTCAGGAAAAATTATTAAACGAACTCAAATACCAGCACTAATTGTTCCCGAAGGATACGTTTTTAAACCTATTACCAGAATATTGATGGCTATTAAATCAGCAATAATAAAAAAGAAAGGTGTCTTAGAACCATTAAAATCAATTCAAAACCAATTTAAGTCTGTTGTTAACTTGCTATTAGTAAAAACAATGTATTATAATAAGGGAGATTTTGAAGTGAATGAAGAGCTTTCTGGCATGGTCACAAATACCACCAAAACAGAAAATGCTACAACATTTCAAGGTGTGCTAGAACATTTTAAGTCTAACGATCCTGACATGCTATGTGTGGTGCGTCGTAAACGAGGTTTCTTTACTAAGAAATGGGAAAAAAATACGATTTTGAAAAAAGATTTTCATAGCCCAAGACCAGTTTTGGTATTGAGTGGAATGAAATAATAAAAGGGGATGTAGCTCAGTTGGCTAGAGCGCTTGACTGGCAGTCAAGAGGTCGTCGGTTCGAGCCCGATCTTCTCCACTAATTATAGAAAGACTTTCAAGAAATTTGAGGTCTTTTTTGATACTTTTTTTAACATTTCAAAAAATGTCATTGCATTATTCGCCATTAAACACACTTTTTGTTGATTAGGGTAGTTTCAAAAAATCTAGAAAATGAAATTTACGACACAGTTTTTTCACAATTTCTTCTAGTTTCCAAATAAAACATAACAAATACAGCTTAACATATCTATGAATGCTTAGTCGCATCCTTAAGCTTTGTTAATTAGCTCAGATGCTCCAGAGATGACCGAAAAGGGTAGTTGTTAATTCAAACGTAATTTTTTATGTTAAACAAAATAGGGGTACTCCAAAACACATATTTTCTTAGCTTCTGGTAAGAATTGAAATTTAAGGTACTTAATAATATGGCATTAACATCCTTCTCTGGAGCTAAATAGGTTACATATTAACTATTAAAACTAAAAATCGTATTTTTATTTTATATGTTAATTACCATTAGTGTGTCACTTATTTCTCAACCGCTTAACTAAATATGAAACGTAAACTGACTATTATATTCTTTTTATTAATCTCAACAATGGCGTTAGGGCAGGAAGGTATTGAATTTAAAACCTTCTCGCATGCAGAGTTCTTTAAAATGATTGAACAGGAAACCGATACGCTGTTTGAGCTAAAGAATGCCATTATTGAGTTTAGACCAGAAACAGATTCAATTTATGGTAAAGTAAGAAAGCTTAGTAATACTGTTGTTGAACATACATATACCCGAACAGATACATTATATATAGATAAAGAAATACGTCTAGACAATGTGCATTTTGAACATAGTGGCTCACTCGGAATAGTGGGTGTATTTAACCATGTTGTATTTAACAAATCGGTTGCATTGTATGGTTGTAGTGGTATAGTTATAAATCATTGTAAATTTTTAAAAGGATTTAGAATAGACCCTAGTAGAACGGTTCAAAATGCTTACAAGTTAGGAATTGATTGGTTTAATATGCAGGGTATAAATGCGTCAGACGTTAAAAATATCGATTTAGAAAGCAATGTATTCTTGGGTGGTTTACGAGCTTGGATGGATTTTGATAATTCTCAAAATGCGGAAGCATTATCACTAGGCATTTCTGATTCAAAAATATACTTATCTAAAGAGAGAGGAATAAATGTTATAACCGGAGCAGATATATGGACCCTATCCCTAAATAACAACGAGTTTATCGATGAGGAATATCTACAAATAAGAGCTGTTCGTGTTAACAACTTTTTTGTGATTAACAATGTATTTAACAATAACCCTGAATTTAGAGCAATACAGCTACAAGGGTTTCAAAACCTCGGTATAACTAATAATACATTTAAAAAAACTGCATTATTTGATTTTGACAATTTTACAAGGCATAATAGAATACAAATGAACACCTTTACAAATTCTTTTATATCTAGTGATGGTTTTCGCCCATTTATTAGTAGTATTAGAGGAAAAGATTCTATACGAGGCTTTGAATTTTATCAATCAAAATATATTGATGAATATAGGCAAAGCTTCGCATTTCAAAACTTAGGTGCATATAACAACGAGATTAAACTTCTGGGTCAACTTAAAGATCTTTATAATCTACAATATGATAATGTCAGTGCTAATAAAGCGTTTATTAGTATGAAAAACTTAGAAACACAACGTTTAAAATACTTGTATAAACAAGAACCAAATTTCGACACCTATTTTCAGTGGAAAGTGAATCAATTTTTATACTTGTTCTCAGACTACGGTACCAAACCTTCAAAGGCTATTGTGTTTTCGGTTTATGTGATTTTGCTCTTTGCACTTATCTACCTCTTTTTTCCTAATTCCTGGGACAGACATGGCAGAAAACGAATTGTAGACCGCTATACCTTTTTCTTAAAATATATGGATAAAGAAGCGGGTATACACGAAGTCTATTTAGAAGATCAAAAAGAAGACCTATTAGAGTTTGCAGATTTTAAATCTATTATAGAAGCCAAAGAAAATAAAGTACCCAAAATATTTACAGTTACAGCCATGCCGCTCTATAAATGGGCTGTTTCGGGCACTAAACTTACTGCAAGTATATTAAATCGTGTGGATATTATGAAAGGTACCTGGAATGACTTACCACAATCCGAACGTATTTGGAAATCTATATTGTTAGTGGGTGCTTTTTTAATTGCTGTGCTGTACGATATTTTTATAAAAATGCTCAACGCTGTAATGCTCTCCATAAACACCTTTACCACCCTAGGCTTTGGTGAAATTCCAATAAAAGGCCTACCGCGTTACTTAGCCATCATACAAGGATTTATCGGTTGGTTTATGCTCACGATATTCTCTGTGTCATTAATCTCTCAATTATTGAATTAGCATGAAAAAAGCTTTAACAATTCTCTTTTTCCTATTTGTTTCAATAACCATAGCTGGACAAGAAAAGATTTATAAAGAATACTCGTATACCGAACTTTTTAAGATGATTGAAGAAGAACAAGACTCTGTTTTTAAACTTTCAAATGCCCTTATTAAGTACAACCCAAAAACAGATCAACGCTTTCGAAGTAAAGGAAACCCAAATCAAAAAAAAGATACCGCTTATGTGCATCGGAATGATATTGTAGTTAACAAACACATAGAGCTTTCTAATGTTCAGTTTTCACTTGATTTAAATAACAGTTCTAACTATTTTGAGGGTGTCTTAATGGATATCCATTTTACAAAAAGTGTTCACTTAGAAAATGTCAAGTCACTTTCTATTGAGTACTGTCGTTTTGAAGACTTATTTCGGTATTCTTTATCCAATTGTGACTTGAATATCCCACAAAAATTTGGAAATTACATATACCTACAATATTCTAACTTTAAGAACGTCCAATTTTTTAGTAATTGCCAAGAAAGTTCAAATACCGTTTCGACTTGGCTACTTGGAAATTCATTTACGCCAACCAAGAAAAAGGGAAGTTTTTTCTTAAATGCAAGAAGCAATTCTAACTTTGTTTTTGAAGAAAATGTAATCGCAAACTCTGACATCATTTATCTAACGATTTCAGATATTAAAGGTATAATGAGCCTAAGAGATAATGTATTTGAAAGTGATTTTATTCATATTTCTAAGACCAATCTAGACGGTAAATTGAGATGGACAAACAATCGTTTTTCTTCACCCGTGTTTCTTGAGTTAGATCCTTTTTCTTCTGGGGATGAAATAGATTGGAATCAATTTAACAAGAAATATGTAGCGTACAACTCGTTTATGGGCTTCACATTGAGGTCTCTTAACCGCTACCCTGTCCAATTAAAAACAGAAACACGAAACAAATTAGTAAAACAATACATTGATTCTGTTCGAGTGTACGATGATAACGCTTTTACAGATGAAATTTCTTTAAAAAGTCATTTTTACAGTCACTTCAGAAGCCGATATAACACACAGATTGCCAATAAAGTATATATAGATTTAAAAGATTTTGAAACCAAAAGATTAGAAATAGAATACAACAAGAATTCTGGATTTAGGCCCTACTTTAAATGGAAAGTCAATCAATTTTTAAAAGTGTTTTCAGATTACGGAACAGAACCTTCAAAAGCCATCGTAGGTTCTATGTATGTAATTTTATTGTTTGCATTTATTTATTTATTGTTCCCTAATTCTTGGGATTCTCATGGTAAAAACCGAATTATGAATCGTTATCGATTTTTTACCAAATACATGAATAAGGAATCTGGAATTCACGAAGTCTATTTAGAAGATGCACAAACAGAATTGATAGAATATGAAGACTTTAAAAATTATATGGTATCTAATAGCAAAAACATGCCAACCTTTTTTACAGCAACCGCCTTACCACTATACAAATGGGCCATTTCTGGAACCAAGTTTTCTGCAAGTGTGTTGAAACGAGTAGATATTATGAAAGGTGCCTGGAGCGAGTTGCCACAACAAAAACGCATTTGGAAATCAATCTTACTAATTGGAGCCTTTACAATTGCAATTTGCTATGATGTTTTGATTAAAATGCTCAATGCCCTAATGCTTTCTATAAACACCTTTACAACCCTAGGTTTTGGAGAAATACCAATTAAAGGATTGCCACGTTATTTAGCCATTATACAAGGTTTTATTGGGTGGTTTATGTTGACTATCTTTAGTGTATCATTAATCTCACAATTGTTAAATTAAGATGGAAAAACAACTACAAATAGAATCTGTCATTGCGAGCGCAGCGCGGCAATCTCTTAAATTAAATAGTAATATTATGAGATTACTTCAGTCATACTTCCTTCGTAATGACGTTTTAAAAAGAATTGTTTTTTGTTTTGCGCTGTTGTTTTCTGTCAAAGCATTTGCGCAAGAAACCAAGTTGAAGAAGTACTCTTTTACAGAATTATTTCGGTTAATTGAAGTAGAAACCGACACCATCTTTAAACTCAAAGATGCTAAAATTGTGTACGATTCTATAACAGACAAAAGACATGAGCGATACTTTTTTAGAGAAGAATTTATACCAAGAGAACTCATTACTGTTGACAAACAGCTACATTTTGAAAACGTTTTTTTTGATAAAAAAGCTGGATTATATAATATTCATTTTAAAGAAAATGTAACATTTAAAGACGCAGGACTTATCAATTTTGAATGGAATACGGTTGACGGTGAATTTAGGCAAGGTATGGATTCAAAATCCTTTGATAATCACATAAAGAATGGGGGTTTAAATTTCGTATGGATTCGAAACAGCATTTTTAATAATCGGGTGGATTTATATTTTTACCCAAACATAAAGAAAAGTCTCGTCGTTTTTTTTACAAAAAACACCTTAAATATTGAGAACACACAAGAAAATTTTCGAAGAAATTATATGGCTTCAAGTTTAAGTTTTGACAATATTACACAACTCACTTTTTCAAATAACACCATTCATTTAGGAGAAAGACCTGTTCAATTAAGTGTTGAAAATATGGATTGGAACCTTTTTGTAAACAATACGGTAACAGGGAATAGTGCCTTAAATTTGAATATAAAAAATCCTGATTTACTGGTTGTCTCTAAAAATAATTTTGGTAAGTATCTGATCTTTGACATCGAAGAAATTAAAGACAACTACAACATCGATTGGATAGATTTTAAAAGCAAAACGATAAGTGATCTTTCAATTCTTAAAAATATGCTTGCATCAGATGAAGATGAATTTGAAAATACTCAAGAAAATTTTCTCGAAAGAATGAAAAATTCTTATAACCTTGAGGAGCATATGACTAAAAGACGTGTAGAAAACCTATCCTATTACAATAGTGAAATTGCTTTAAAAGGAAAATTTTTAAATCATTATAGAGCACTTCACAATACCGTTTGGGCAAATGAGGTATATATAGAAATAAAAGATTTAGAAACGCAAAGATTGGCCTTTTTGTATCATCAAAATCCTAGTTTTAAAGGGTATTTTACTTGGAAAATTAATCAGTTTTTAAAAGTATTTTCTGCGTACGGAACAGAACCTGCTAGAGCGGTTATTTTTTCTATGTGGGTAATTTTATTGTTTGCATTTGTATATCTATTATTCCCAAATTCTTGGGATGCCCATGGTAGAAAACGCATTATGAACCGCTATGCCTTCTTCTTCAAATACATGAATAAAAAATCGGGAATTCATGAAGTGTATTTAGACCATCAAAAAGAAGATTTATTAGAGTTCGATGAGTTTAAAACTTTGGTAGCACAACAAGGAAAAACAGTACCCAAATTTTTTACTGCAACAGCATTACCTTTATATAAATGGGCAATTTCTGGCACCAAGTTTTCTGCAAGCGTGTTAAAACGTGTAGATATCATGAAAGGCACCTGGAGCGAGTTGCCAGCACACAAACGCTTTTGGAAATCCGTATTGCTAATCGGTGCTTTTACATTAGCTGTTTGTTATGACATTCTCATAAAAATGCTAAACGCATTAATGTTATCCATCAACACCTTTACAACACTAGGTTTTGGTGAAATACCAATTAAAGGCTTGCCAAGATACTTAGCCATTATACAAGGTTTTATTGGTTGGTTTATGTTGACTATTTTCTCTGTTTCTTTAATCTCTCAATTATTAAATTAAGATGAAAAAACAACTACAAATAGAATCTGTCATTGCGAGCGCAGCGCGGCAATCTCTTAAATTAAATAGTAATATTATGAGATTACTTCAGTCATACTTCCTTTGCAATGACGTTTTAAAAAGAATTGTTTTTTGTTTTGCGCTGTTGTTTTCTATCAACAGTTTTTCGCAAAACATTAAATACAAAGAATACTCGTATAAAGAACTATTTCAACTCATTGAAAAGGAAAAAGATTCTGTGTTTGAACTCTCAGATGCCCTAATTGTTCTCGATCCAAAAAAAGACATGCGCTTTACCAATATTTGGATGAACAACAACCTAGAATCAAAAAGTATAGATTCAATAATAATTGATAAAGAGATCAAGTTAAATAATGTAATTTTTGATTTAAATTTTTCATTAAGAGATTCTTTAAATAAGCAAATAATGGCAGCTATGAATCATCTTGTTTTTAAAAAAGAAGTGGTATTAAACAATAGCTTTGGTGCAAGTTTCTTTAATAGCACTTTTAAAGAAAGATTCAGTGTACAAAATGATGAAGACATTTCTATAACTGTTAAAAAAGTACAACACAAATTAAGTACTAATATATTATGGACAAGGTTAAATTCGTGTGTTTTCGAAAACAGAATATTTTATTCTAATTACCCGTTAATTGATGATACAGTAATTTATCATTTCAGTTTGACTAATTCTGAAATAAATACCAAAACCTCAATCGAAAATAGTGGATTATTGGTTGTTCAAATGAGGAATCAAGATGATCTAGAATTATCAAAAAATAAAATTTTAAATAAAGGTTGGATTTTTCTTATTCCTGATGCTAAAGATAATGTTAGCATAGAAGATAATGATTTTGGAGAAGCTAAAATATTTATGATAAATTCAGAGAAGGATATTCCAAATTTTAATTTTATAAATAATAAAATCAACCATCCTATTATATTGGATTTACCTACAATTAACCCTAATGCCAATATTGGTTGGCAACAGTTAAAAGGAAAACTGATACATCAAAAATCTTTTGATAAGTATTTTCGAAATATGTCTGAGTATGGGTTAGATTCCATTCCAGAATTAAATAAAGGACATTTTAGAAGTAAAGAAAAAGTAGATTATTATGTAAAAAAGCTTCGCATAGAAAAACAAGATGCATATAATCAAGAAGTAAAAATAAGAGGAAAATTATACAGGCTCTATAAAGATCAATACCAAACCCAAGACGCGAATTCAGCATATATGGAGTTAAAAGATCTAGAAACTCAACATCTTAAATTTCAGTTTGACCAAAAACCCAGTTTTAATAAATATTTTAAATGGAAAGTAAATCAGTTTTTAAAAGTATTTTCTAACTATGGTACAGAACCTGCAAAAGCTGTAACTTTTTCTTTTTATGTGGTTCTTTTCTTTGCATTCATTTATCTCTTTTTCCCTAACTCATGGGACAAACATGGTAAAAACCGTATTGTAGATCGCTACAACTTTTTCTTTAAATACATGAAACGCAAATCAGGAATTCATGAAGTCTATCTAGAAGACCAACAAGATGAAATCATGAGCTATGACCAATTTAAAAACAACATTTTAAGCTCAAAACAAAAAGTGCCTAAATTTTTTACAGCGACTGCGCTCCCTCTCTACAAATGGGCAATTTCAAGCATAAAAATCTCAGCTGCTTTTCTAAGTAAGATTGATATCATGAAAGGCACCTGGAGCGAGTTGCCAGCTCATAAGCGTTTTTGGAAATCGGTTTTGCTAATTGGTGCATTTACAGTGGCTGTTTGTTATGATGTTTTGATAAAAATGCTAAACGCATTAATGCTATCCATTAACACGTTTACCACCTTAGGTTTTGGAGAAATACCAATTAAAGGATTGCCTCGTTATTTGGCAATTATACAAGGTTTTATTGGTTGGTTTATGTTAACTATCTTTAGTGTATCGCTTATCTCACAATTACTTAACTAAACATGATAAAATTCTTTAGAAAAATTCGCTATAACCTTATGGAACAAAATAAAACAGGCAAATATTTTAAATATGCTATTGGTGAGATTGCATTGGTGATGGTTGGTATATTATTGGCCTTGCAGGTTAATAATTGGAATGAGGGGAGGAAAGCAAAAGAACATCAGCTAATTTTTATTTTAAGCGTTAAAGAAGATCTAACAACTGATCGTCAAAATCTTCTCAACATTATAAATATTCAAAACGAAAGATATAATAACACACAAACTCTCTTAAAGGGACTTCCAATTATAAATGATGTTAATAAGGCATCATTGGACTCATTAATGTTTGGATTATTTTACGATAATCCTACTTTTTTTCCAACTATAGGATCATATCAATCAGCCTTATCTAGTGGGAAACTGAATCAATTTGAAAATAATGAGATTATCAATAAAATAATACGTATGTATGATAATCATTTTTCAAGATTAGTGTATAATGGTGAAGCATTGGATGATCGGTATTTTAAGTTTCTAGAAAAATATAAGTTTGAAAATAGAATAAAGCAACTTCGTATGATGACATCAGAACAAAATATAGAATTTCAAGACTATGTTAATTGGTATGCTGGGATAAATGAATTTTATTTAAAAAGATGTTACGAAACTCTAGAAAAGATTAATGAAATTATTGAGGATAAAGATACTTTGTCCAATGATTAAATTCTTTCGAAAAATTAGACAAAATTTGCTTATGGAAAACAAAACAGGTAAATACCTAAAATATGCTATTGGAGAAGTTACGCTTGTTATGATAGGTATTTTATTAGCACTACAGGTCAATAATTGGAATGAAAAGAGGAAAGAAAGCATTCAAGAAAAAATATTCCTTAAGCGTTTTGAAGTTGAGTTAAACACCAATCTAGAAAACATTTTAATCGCTATTTCTTTAAATAAAAGCCGTATTCATCGTGCTGAATTTTTGTTGAGGACGATAGATAGGCCAGAGCTGGTTGTAGATTCTTCCAGTTACTTTATGAAAAGTATCGAACATGCTAGTTATACTAATATACCACTTATTTCCGACAATGCATTTGAAGAACTTAAATCTAGCGGAAATCTTTCTCTAATTAGTAATGAAGCCCTCAGGGCAGCACTTCAAAAATACTACTCTTGGACATCATCCGAAGGGCAATATAATTTTCTCCAACAAGACATTCAGCTTAATTATTCTCATCTTAAACAGGGAATTTTTACAACAAGTCAAGTTATAGACATGGGCGATTATTATATTACAAAAAACTATAGTCCGATTGAAGCAAAAGAAACATTTGAACGCATGTTGAACAAACCCAAATTTTTAGAGTTTATACCCTATGTAATTCAAAACAAGCTGATGGCTGAAAATAGTTATGACGACATCTATAATCAGGCCAAAGCCTTAAAAATTTTGCTTAAAACAGAATTAGATAAACAAAATGATGATTAAATTCTTCAGAAAAACACGCTACAATCTTATGGAACAAAACAAAACAGGAAAGTATCTAAAATATGCTATTGGAGAAATTGTATTAGTTGTTATTGGGATTTTAATTGCGTTGTCAATTAATAATTGGAATGAGGGAAGAAAAGACAGAGTAAGGGAGCAAGCGATACTTGCCCAACTTGAAAATGAATACAGCTCCAACCTAATTCAATTGGAGGCTAAAATGCAAATGAGATTCTCTGTTGTTTCCTCTGGCCTTACTCTTTTACAGTACATGAACACACCCAAACTAATACCTAGAGATAGTGCTATTTTGCATTTGGGTCGTATAAATAATGATGCAACTTTTGACCCTATTCAAAATGATTTGATTAGTTCGGGAAATATCCGTCTTATTCAAAACCAAAAACTCAAAAGTCTATTATCAAATTGGTCCTCTGATTTGATGGCTGTGCAAGAACAGGAGAAAATGTTTTCAATGATGGTTCACGAAATTATGCGCCCTTTATATAATAAGTTAGGAATTAGTAGAGATGTGTATGACAAAGCGTGGAAAAGTGGGGGAAATGACTACTGGAAGTTAGAGTCAAGTAGTGATGATAAAATTAATATAGAATTTGGTAACTCACTCAATAGTATAAGTAGTTATGAGATTTTGACCAATAAGAATTTGGAAGGAGTTGTGGCAAATACGGTGAACATTAATACTTTAGGAAATCAGGAGAGTATCGCCCTTAAAAAGCGCATCGACAAAATTCTCGAACAAATAAAAATGGAATTAAACAAATAACGAAAGTACAACAACGTTTATAATCGATTGTTATAACAGAGCACATTAAAATTAAATCAAAAAATTATTAAATAACCAGGTTAAAGTTGTACACATAGTGAGCACATGCACTCTCAGGAGTATAAAAATCAAGCAGCAATAGTTAGTTAATTATTGTATTTTTAGAGAACCAACCAATATTCTATGATTAAATTCTTTCGTAAAATACGCTATAACCTTATGAGTGAGAATAAAACAGGAAAGTACTTTAAATATGCGATTGGAGAAATAATATTGGTTGTTATTGGAATTTTAATTGCATTGCAGATTAATAATTGGAATGAAGCCCGTAAAGCCAAAAACGTTGAAAAGCAGATTTACATAAAAATGTTAGTCGATATAAAGGAAAATAATAAAATTACAGATCAGACTATTTCTTCTTTAAAAACATTTCAGGATCTTCATTACCACCTTTTTGATTTAATGAATGACAGGGCAAGCTTCGATCCCAATAGCGTATACGGAAATCTAAGATCGGGGGTTTACTTCGATCCTTTTTTCAAAAATAATTATCAATTAATTTCTCAACAAATCAATAATAATAGCGTACAGGAGGCCTTAAATGAATATTTGTATAGAGAAGACAATGCTAAAGAGGGGGTAAAGTATTTTAATGACTTAAAGGCCAATATGGTAAGACCATATCTCACTAAAAATAATTTAAATAAAGCTGCAAGCGTCTATACTAAAGACCGTTACATGCGAGAAGACCTAAAGAAAACAATAGATTTTGAGTTGCTTTTACAACACATTAAAGACCCAGAATTTGACCAAATTCTTTTTGAATTAAGGGTAAAAGTGGCAACTGCTTTAGAAATTCTCATGATTTATCAGGAAGCGGGTCATGAGCTAGAAGCGGCTATAGAACAAGCCCTTAGAGATTTTAATTAGACGATTAAGTTATTTGAAAAATAATATAAAAAAAACCTGATCGCTCTCTGAAGTTTTTATTGGTGAAATAGATTTTGTCTTTATTGTAAAGTCAGACTTAAAAAATATCGAAAGCACAAAAACATGAATTATTATTTGTTATTGCAGAACACATTAATATTAAATTAAACAATTAGGTTAAAGTAGTACACATAGTGAGCACATGCACTCTCAGGAGTATAAAAATCCAGCAGCAGTAGTGAGTTAATTATTGTATTTTTAGAGAACCAACCAACATTCTATGATTAAATTCTTTCGTAAAATACGCTATAACCTTATGGAACAAAATAAAACTGGAAAGTATTTCAAATATGCCATTGGAGAGGTTGTATTAGTGGTTATTGGAATCCTTATAGCCCTTTCTCTAAACAATTGGAATGACGAACGGAAAAATCAAAACTACTCCACTCTTGTTCTAAAAGAAATTTATAAAAATCTTTCAGAAGATATGATATTTATTTATTCTGGAATTGAACCACGACTGCAGAGGAAGGAAGATGGTATAAAACATCTAAAAGAGCACCTCTATGAGAAGAACTCGGTGGACAACATATTGAATGATTATAATAATAGCGCCACAACGTTCTCAATGACCGCTAATATTAATGGTTATCAATCTTTGAAAACTAAAGGAATTCAGATTATAAAAGACAATAACTTAAGAAATTTGATAGTTGAGTTTTATGAAATTAAACTTCCAAGAGCTCTTGAATTCATTCATAGGTATGATGCTGTACTTAAACAAAATTTATACGATTTAGAGCATCATATTTTTAAGATAGAAACCATTAAAAAGAAAGATAATAATATCAGTTTCTCCCAGAAACTTTTAAATAAAAATATTTATAATAATCAGAATTTTTATAAAGCCGTAAAGCTTCTTTCGGAAGATACTCGTCATAAACGTTACAGAATAAATGCAATAAAAAACAACTATAATAATCTAATGACTTCAATTGAGAACGAACTAAGTGTACGCCAGATAAGCTTCATGAAATTTGATTCTATTCATGTGATAAAAAACTTTTAATGATAAAATTTTTTAGAAAAATCCGCCAAAACTTGCTCATGGAAAACAAAACAGGCAAATACTTTAAATATGCTATTGGTGAGATAGTGCTTGTGGTTATTGGTATTTTGATTGCTTTAAGTATTAATAATTGGAATGAGGTGAGCAAAAACAAGCAATTAAAACAAGTCTATATAAAAAGTTTAATAAGCGAGCTAAATAATAATATTAAAACACACGAGAGATTACTAACAATTTTTGATTCTCGAATTGATTCATACAATAAACTCTTTAATACCATAAACGCAGAAAAAATTAGTACTGATAGCCTTAAAAAGGCATTTCACAATGCGGATTCTTTTGTAGGCGTAGCTATGTTGAACAAAACGGCTTTTGAAGAATTAATAAACTCGAACAACTTTCAAATTTTTGAAAAAGAATTAAGAGACAAAATATTATTCTATTATAATGAATTAGATGATTGGGTAAGACGGATAGATAAAGATTTACGAGAAATTGAAGCCTTACGATTAGAAATGTATATGAGCTTGGATTTAGCCTTTTTAGCGGGCTTCAAAAACAAAGAAAATGACCAAATAAAGGGCTGGGAATCAGACCCAAATTCCCTTCAGTTTCTTAAGGCTACCAACTTTTTTACAAGGCGTAAATTAATGATGCAAGAGGCGAAATCATTAACCATAGAACTTATTGAGACACATAACAATATTAAACAAGTGTTAGAAGGACAGTTAGAATAAGACCAAATTATGATTAAATTCTTTCGTAAAATACGCTATAACCTTATGAGTGAGAATAAAACAGGCAAATACCTTAAATATGCCATTGGTGAAATTGTACTTGTGGTAATTGGTATACTAATTACTTTACAGATTAATAATTGGAATGAAATCAACAAGGAGATAGAACATGAAAAAGTATATCTCAAAAATCTTAAAGAAGATTTAAATGAGGGTTTTTAAACATGGATTTTATATTCCCTAAAATAAATGACTTAACACTTAGATGGAACGTTACTCCAAGTCCAACCACGCTCATTGAGATGATTAATTCTGTACAAACAAAACTCATTAGAAATAATAGCCTACGAAAGGAACTTGTGGCCTTTAATTAAGAACTAAACTTATGGTCGGCAAACACCGTAAACAACAATACAAATTTGGTAGATAATCTAATTGTTCCAGAAATATTTATACTTGGGGCCTATAGTTCCATAGGACATTCGCCTGAAATGGCATCAATTTTTAACAATTTTACTTAAGAAAGTTTTATTAATACAAATGATAAGTCGCTGCTAGTAATTTCTACAGAAAATTTAAACAGTCCTGAACAAAAATTAAATATTGTTAATCTTATTAATTACAGACATGCGCTGGCTTCGCTTCAAAAAGCCGTAAATGCAGTTATAATTAGTAGAGTTAATGAGCTTTTACAAAGTATTGAAATCGAATTGAAAATGATTAAATTCTTTCGATGATCAAAGCTAAATTTTGTGAATAAAAATCAAATACCCTGTGACATTAGTTGAAGATAGTTGCTTGCCAAAAAAATAGAACTTAAAATTACAAATTTCTTGGCATAAAGTAAGCTAAGTACTTTTTTATTATATTTACATATCTCTTTCGTATTCAGAGGTTCATTTTATAAAAAACGGATTTTGAATAGGTTGCTAGTAAAGTTTTGTAAAATAGTATATTTACTATTTATTGTAATAGATAGATTTTTCCTTAAATCAAAATAAACCTACCAAACTAACTAAACACAAATTATGAGTGAACAAAACTCAAAGTATGGAATGGCCATCAATATCCTTGCCATACTATTTATTATTTGGGGTATCCTTGGTATCATGGATGCTAAGAACTACACATATTCTGGGTATTTTACCGGAGATGACTGGTCTGTATTAAATGTTGAAGAAGGAAGTCCTGCACATGCAGCGGGATTACAAGTTGGGGATGTAATAAAAAGTACAGGAGGAATTGCAGTTACAGACACAAAGGCACTTAGTGCTCGCGAAAGAGCTGCTATTGGCGAAACGAGAGAATTTGTTATAGAACGTAATGGTGAAGAAGTTATACTTCAATTCACTTACACTGCTTTGCCAGATGATGATAAAACCAACAACATGATTGGTTTCATAATCGGTATTTTATTTGTGGTAGCAGGTGCATATGCCAACTTTAAGCATAAGTCTGACTTAAGTGCCACTTATGCAATCTTTTCAATTTGCTTTGGATTCTTATTCCTAATTGGTCCATATCTAGGTACTGGATTCCTTTCTACAATTATAAATATACTATCTACAGCTGTAGTTCTATTTTCATTTACTGCTCTAGTGATTTATATGCTTAAGTACCCACCAGAAAGTGCGTTTTTAAGCAGTAAGAATAAAAAGCTTATATATGTACCAATGCTAGTAATACTAGCTATAATAGTAGTCTTAGAGGTAACGCAAATGGATAATTCAGCAACACTTAATACAGTAATGCGTTTGCTATTTGGTGCATTTATAATTTCGTATTTCTTGATTGCCGTTATTACTCAAATACGTAAGTACAATAATGCCAGTAGTGAAGAAAAAAATTCTAATGGATTAACATTAATGCTCATAGGCACCATTATTGGTATAGTACCAATCTTAGTTTATTTTACTATAGGTACTATTTCTCCTAGTACAGAATTACCTGGCAATGACTATGTGCAATTTACTTTTGCAGCGATACCAATTTTCTTTACAATGGCGTTAAATAAACTTAATTCAAACACCGCTTCTTAAGTCAAGTGATTAAAATTTAAAATAGTTAGGGTGAATTCTTGAATTCACCCTAACTTTATACTATTTAAATGTAACAGATTTTGATACACTTTAAATCCATTTAAAATAGATGATTAAATACTTTAGATTATCAGAACATAATTTTGTGGAGTAAAATCAAAGCTCTACTAGAGCTTTGGTGAGGATATAAATAACACCTTAAACATAATTATATGATTAAGTTTTTTAGAGAAATAAGAAAAGACCTTATGGAGAAAAACAAAACAGGTAAGTACTTTAAATATGCTGTAGGTGAGATTGTTCTGGTGGTTATTGGGATATTGATTGCTTTGAGTATTAATAATTGGAATGAGATAACAAAGAACCGAACTGAAGAAGTTAGGCTTTTGGAAAAAGTATCTACAGATCTAATTAGTGATATAAATCAATTAAAAAAGCATATTAGTGATGCTACACAAAGACAAACAAAAGTTGATAGCATATTTACAATTTTATACAAAGACTCCAATACAGACCCAATAAAATTCCTTAAGCTTAACTTTGATGCAATTTCCATTGAAAATCATTTTGAAGTTAACAGCAGTACTTTTGACGAAAGTCAAGCTGCAGGCTCCATAAAATTCATACAAAATGATTCGTTAAGAGAGGACATCTTTAACTATTATAGGATTACCAAACGGAATTATGACGATGAGAACACAGTTCAATCCATTTACAGAGACATTTATCCAATAATGTTTAAAAAAATATTCGCCTCTAAAGAGTTTGTTCTTTTGTATAGCAAAATAGAATCTACCTTGCCTGAATTGAATATAAAGTCTCTAGGCAAAGATCAAGATTATATGTCTATTTTATTACACAAAGGAATTTCCGAAAAGGTTCAAATAGAGGTTTGGAAATCATTTAGAGATAAGGCTGAATTATTAATACAACATATTCAATCAAACCAAAATAAAGAAGCTTCGCATTAAATTCTTCAGGTAATAACGAAAGCACAACAACGTTTTTAATAATAATTAATTAAATGATTAAATTCTTTAGAAAAATACGCTACAGTCTTATGGAACAAAACAGGTAAGGAATACTTTAAAAAAATTGTATAATAAAAGGGCTATGAATAAACTAGCCCTTTTTATGATTGATGAATAGTTTATACTGAGATTTTTATCTATATCTTCTTAAGTAATTCCAAGCGTTACCTTTGGTTTTATCAAAGGTTCTAGGGATATGATGTTTCTTTAAAGTTGTCATTTTTTATTTTTTTATAAGTATTTAGTATTCAATAGACGTTAATAATAACAGTTTGTTACAGAAATTTAGAATAAAATTAAATCAACCTAAAAGCAAGTTGCAAATTATAGTAGATTTAATCATAAACAAAGCACCCTAATTGGTCAATTTGCAGTGGTTAAAAGACCCTTATATCAGCCCTCAAGGAGGCAACAATAAAACGGGTTAATAGCCCACGCATAATTTTTTTTGAGCAATGAAGAAGAAAAGGGTGTTTAAATTTCTTTCTATCTTTATACGCAGACAACCAACCAACAATGATTAAACTCTTTAGATTATCAAAACATAATTTTGCAGAGCAAAATCAAATATCTTGTAGACATTTGGTGAAGATAGCCTTTTGTATTAAAAATTAGGAGCCATTACTATGATTAAGTTTTTTAGAAGAATTAGATACAATCTTATGGAACAAAACAAAACAGCTAAATATTTTAAATATGCTATTGGTGAGATTATACTAGTAGTTATTGGCATCCTCATTGCTTTGAGTATTAATAATTGGAATGAAAATCAAAATCGATTAAAAAAAGAATCTGTTTTATTAACTCAGCTAAAAGATGAGTTAATAGATTCATATTATGATATTCATAACGATTATTCAGTTTTAAACCAAGGAGAAATAAGTCATTATAAAATTCTTGATTATATAGAGCAAGATTTACCATATAATGATTCATTATGCTTTGATTTTGAATGGCTTAAAGAGGATGAATACATTTACCCTAATACGGCTGTTTATAAAAAGATAACAGATGATGGTCTTGATATTATTAGAAATGATACCATAAGAATGTTAACCCAAAACCTTTACGAAGATATTTTTCCTAGAATAAGTAAGGAAGGAAGTTTTTATCAAGACATATCAGAATATCTAGATAGTTACTATATAAATAATTTCAAGCCTAATAAAAATTACCAATTAAAGACAAGTACTACCATTCAAAAAGATAGTATTGGCGAATATAAAATTGATGAGAGGAAGAGAAATTTCCCATTAACATTTAAAATAAACGGAGAGGATAAAACGTACACTCTTGGTTTTGTGCCTTTAGACTTTGAAACTTTAAAAGAAGACACCAAATTTCAAATTATGTTGAGACAGGTAGATGACTACAGAGCTTATAAAATAGGAAGATATTCTATTGCAAAAGAAACGATAAAATACTTAGTCAATCTTATTGAAAAAGAAATACCTCATGATTAAAATCTTCAGAAAAATACGCCTTGCACAAAAGCATTTATAAGGCAAATTTAGTCGTTTCAGGGTGTTTTTAAGTTCTTTTACAGAGAATAAAATAATAAACCCTAGTGTTTTATTATTTAAAATACTTACTAATACATTAAGCCTTAGATATTAATGAGCTATTTCTTTTTGTAAAAATCTAATAATCAATAGTTAACGAAATTTATTATCGGTAAAAAGCAAAATAAATCGATAAAAGGCACATTTTTTTAGGTAAACTTACTTTTTTGATTTAGTTTTACACCAATATCTATTAAACAAATAACCCAAACATGAAAAAATCTATTACAATTATCATAACTCTAATGCTTATTAGTGTTAGTTATGGTCAGAAAAAAGAGTCCCATGATACTATTTACATGGAGAGTGTACGAAGTATTAATGCCAAAAATCACAAGGTAAGAGCATCTGTTGATGTATTAGTGCTTGAAGATGGAACTATACTGGAAAAAGGAAGTAAGTTAATTTTAGCAACACCCTCAAATTCAGATTATGAAAAGGTGGAGAATACGGCAGTAAATTTTACACAAGTATTTGGAGACCGATTTAGTTTAATGCAGGCATCTGAGTGCTCATCGGGGCTAGAACCCACTTGGAGTAATACAGCAATTATTATTGATGAGATAAAACTTCATAGAAAATCAAAGGATTTGATAGTGAATTTTAAACTTGAAAATGGAGGAAGAGTCTGTAGTGGAGATTATGGACATATTATTAATTTTCAAAAGGCTCTAGATAGGGGGGAAGTAGTACATTTAAACTCTCCAATGACCAAGGAAGAAGCCATGGAAAAGCTCATGGACGCTAAAAAGTTATTAGATCTTGATGTTATGACACAAGAAGAGTATGATACTATTAAACTTAAACTTGCACCTATTTTGAAAGGTGATAATTAGAAAAATAATTATATAAAAAATTTAAGATTTTTACTTTAGTATTTCGAATTCTAGGATTTATTGCATGCTCTAACCATGATGATAGTTCTAAATAATGATGATTGTCTGTCATATTCTTTTAATTTGGAAGGAGAATTAACATTTGCTTAAATTTGTGATAATGGAGATGGAACAATAACAGTTTCAACAGATGGTCAAGAAGAAACGGAAGATCTAGAAGGCGTAACATTTTTTGAATTTAATAACGTAAATGAAACACTAGGTGGCGGAACACGTGACTAATTAAAGGACTATTTCAATGGGAGTTTTAAAATGAGTTGGTTTTTAAAACCATTTTGCAAATAAGTTTTATTGTACTATATAAATCATAAAAGAAGTTAATTATAAAAAAGTCAAACATTGCTGTTTGACTTTTTCTATTTTTAAAACGCTATTAGTTTTCTTCTTACCTTTAAAACGCAAACTAACCAAAAATGATTAAATTCTTCAGAAAAATACGCTACAATCTTATGGAACAAAACAAAACAGGTAAGTATTTAAAATATGCTCTTGGTGAAATTGTGTTGGTTATGTTGGGTATATTACTAGCGTTGCAAGTAAATAATTGGAACGAGGCTAGAAAAACAAATAAAATTGAAAAACAAATTTTTGAGAATTTACTTTCTAGTCTAAAGAAAGACTCAACTGAACTGGTACGAATTGTAGATTTTCAAGTAAAAAGTGCTAGGCAACATAATAGAATAATAAATTCAACAGTATCAGAATTTACGAGTGCAATATCTGAAGATAGCATTAGTAATATTTTACATGAATTATGTAATGGAAGGTATAGCTTTTTTCCTAAGTATGGTATTTATAATTCAATAGTATCTAGTAAAGGTTTAGACATATTACATTCGGAAACAATTAGATCAAAATTAATTGATTTATACGATTATGAATATAAAAGATATGAATCTATTGATAAAGTTTTAGATGAACGCTTTGATGCTATACTCGTACCTTTTTTAAATAAAGAAATTGGATTTTATATAAACTCAAATTTTGAACACAATAAGATAGACATAAAGAACTTTGAAGCTAACTTTTATGAGCTTCAGTTACAATGTAAATACATTACGGGTCAATCTACTTCATCTTTAACGCTATTGCAAAGTATACAGAGTAATGTGAATGAACTTATCACTGAAATGGGTGTGGAAAAAAGAAAATTATGATTAAATTCTTCAGAAAAATACGCTACGACCTTATGGAACAAAACAAAACAGGAAAGTATCTAAAATATGCTATTGGTGAGATTTTGCTAGTTGTAATAGGAATCTTAATTGCCTTGCAGATTAATAATTGGAATGAAGCAAAAAAAAATCGTGACTACGAAGTGAAAATGCTATCTGAAATTGCAAAAGCTTTAGAAACAGATAAAAATCACTGTGAAAACATGCTGGAGAGGATTAATATCTTAGATAGTACTACAAATTATTTTATGACACTAAGCAAGAATAATATGTCTATTAATGATTCTATATTTAATGAAATCTTCAGACTAAATTCTGGAACTGGCTTTCAAATAAATTTTGGACCCTATGAAGCCATTAAATCATCTGGTCTGGACAGAATATCAAACGATAGTTTGCGAAATCAACTAATTGACTTATACGATTTTAAATTACCTCTTTATCATGAAAACTATAATCATGTTAACAGAAATCATCAAAACAATATAGAATCGTTGTTATCAATGTTGGGCAATAGATATATTCGAAGTGTTAATGGAAGGCAATTTGTTGCCTGGAAAAATACTTCTTCAATTATTTTACAGCAACAACAATTTCTGGAGATTCTCTCTGATATTGTATGGCGTAATAATAATTCGAATAGAATTTTTATCAATGTCACTGAAGAGTTACAAAAAGGGATAGATAACATTAATTTAGAAATAAAAGATGATTAAATTCTTCAGGAAAATACGCTACAACCTTATGGAACAAAACAAAACAGGTAAATACCTTAAATATGCTGTTGGTGAAATTATCCTTGTGGTTATTGGTATTTTGATTGCGCTTCAAGTAAATAATTGGAATGAAAGGAGAAAATTACAAAATGAAAGCCAAGAGGTTCTTAAAGGATTAAATATTGAGTTTAAAAACAATCGTGAGGTCTTAAAAGAGCGGATAGATTATATTGAAGATGCTAATAAATATGTCCAAGCAGTTTTAAGCTTAACTAATAAAGATGAATCTCAATTAAGAGCCGTCAATATTGATAGTATTATTAGTCTATCCTTGAAATATGGTAATTATAACCCTGCTAATAGCACTATACAAGAACTAATAAGTTCAGGCAAATTAAATATTATAGAAAACGATCAACTTAAAAATAATTTATTCAATTGGTTACAGATTTTAGAGGACACAGATGAGGACTTTAAAAATCAAGATCTTCAGGCGATAACTATGTTAGAAGTTTACTTGTCCAAAAATATATCCTTCAAAAATACGGTTACTTATCATCCCTTGGATTTTGGTGATGGTGAATCCAAATTATTCGATAAGAAATATGTGCACATTTTTAACGACTTAGAATTTGAGAATTTGTATTATGGAAAGCGATTTTGGAATACGGTGATGATTAATCATTACAAAGAATTAGACCATTTAGCACAAGAGATTATTAATCAAACCGAAAATATAAAATAACGAAAGCACAACAACGTATATAATTTTTAACTTAAATGAATAATATTATGAAAAAACTATTAGCAATAACATTCCTTATTTTAGGAATAATGAGCATTTATGGACAGGAAAAGGGCAAGTTTAGAGTAGGTTTAGATTTGGGATATGTTTTTTCTCAAGGACAAGGGGGATTGCTTTTTTCTATTGAACCTAAATATAATTTAACAGATAATTCAAATATTGGCTTTCGACTTGGTGCAGCATCTGATATTAGCCTTATTGGAGGCGATTCAGTCGGTAGTTTACTAGGCACTTATGATTATTATTTTAACATTGAAAATCCTTATTTTTCACCATTTTTAGGAGCCGGATTAGGTTTGTATTTCTCAGAAAGATTAAGGTTATTTGCCCCAAATATCTCAGAAAATAAATTAGGGGTATTAATTAGAGGTGGAGCCGAGTTAGGGAAATTTAGAATTACTCTAGAATATAATATCATACCTAAATCAGATTTGGAATCTGGCGAAGGCACAAAGAATAGCTATTTTGGAGCTAGCGTAGGATTTTATATTGGTGGAGGAAAATGGAAAAACTAATTTTTATGCCTAATAAAGCTTTTATAATTATCAAAAAATTAAATTATTAATCAGGTTAAGGTTTGCGCATTACATGCACAAGAATTCTCTGGAACAGAAAAGACTAGGAAACATCATAGCTCAGTTGGCTAGAGCGCTTGACTCGCAGTCAATAGGTCGTCGGTTCGAGCCCGATTTTCTTCACTCTGCCTCAATTACTACTTAGGAATTGCAACATATATTTAACAGCTATTTCCAATTCTGTAGAAAGTTTATTAGCACTCCATGGATGCTTGGTATTAAACACATGATCGGCGTTTTCAATTATTTTCAATTTGCTTTTGGAATGCCATTGATGTAACTCTTCGGCTTCTTTAATGTTGATAGACGTGTCATTATTCCCATGAATAATTAGTTGAGGAATGGTTAATTTCTTAACTGCAGATTTTATATTCAATCTATCTTTATTAGCCATAAAATTTTCGTATAACTGATAATAATGGGGCATTTGCTGTTTAGTGCGTCCATTTAAAACATACTTCACTCCTTTTTCTTTCCATTTTTTTAAATCTCCAACGGTTGCTGTACGTTTTTCGAAATCACTAATACTAGCTAATGTTATGAGTTTTGTAATTCGGTTGTCTTCTGAAGCTTTTATTATACAAATACCACCACCACGACTATGACCTATGAGACAAATATCATTAATATTGATAAGGGGTTTATCTTTAAAATAGTTTTGAACCCAATTAATAACATCATTTAAATCGTCTAGTTCTTTTGTGTAATTATTTTGTCCAAAGGCTTCTAAATCTGGAAAATCAATAGGATTCTTGATAGTACCTCCATTATGTGAGAAATTAAATTTAACAACACAACATCCAGATTGGGCTATTTCTTTAGCCATAATATTCCAAGCTCCCCAATCCTTAAATCCTTTATAGCCATGACAAAAGATAACAATGGGTTGATTTGTTTTCTCTTTAGAATAAAAAGCATCCATTAGTATGGGTTTCTTTTTGTTTCTCTCTACAATATGGTTTTTTAAAATTTGCATTAACTCACCTCTTTTTCAATAAAATCTATATTAGGGTCATATATTTCTAGAATAAGCTTTTTAAGCTCGGTTTCAAAATTATGAAGTGTTTCTGTATCAATAATTGTATTTTTATTTCTGCTATTAATTGTTTCCTTTTTGCCAAATTTTAAAAATCCTTCACTTAGATTTTTAAACGAAATAATACCAGCTTCCACATCCTGTTTAAAGGTTTTTTGTGCATTCATCATATATGCATACATGAGTACCTGAAAACTTTTACTATACTTTTTATAATCAGTACAAATAGTTTCCCAATCGACTATTTCAACTTGTCGTTGTTCCACTTTTCCAGTTTTGTAATCTATAATTCGCAATGTACCATTATACTCATCTATACGATCTACTTTACCCTTTAATGTTACGGGAAAATCTAATGCTTCAATATTGATCTTAACAGTTAAGTCTACTTCTACCTCAATAATTTTTATGGTATTTCCTTGTTCTAAATCTTTTAACTCTTGGCTTAAAAAATTAGTCACATAACGTTTAGCAATTTCAAAAATAATAAGGTTTTTACCTTTGGTAATATCTCCTTCTTTGTAAATAGTTTTAAAGTGATATAGTATTCTTGCCTCAACCATATCTTTCATGTTTTTTACCAAATCTATGTTTAGCATTGAGCCTTCAATAGGTTTATAAAGGTCTTCAAGGGTGTTGTGGACAATAGTTCCTAAGGTGTTTGCAGCGACCGTTTCTTCAACATCATCTGTTTCTTTAATCCCAAGCACTTTTTGAAAATAAAAATCTAAGGGATTCCTAATATAGTTGGCCAAAGAGGAAGGTGAAAAACCTTTTTCAGCTAAGGACTTTAAAGAGTAAAGCACATCATCTGTTTTTGATATCGATTTTAATTCTTGGGATATTTTAGGCGTAATAGGCGTAATTATTTTATGTTGTAGGTGATGTATGTTTTCAACCTCCATTTGTGTTATAAACCTACTTTTCTCACCTCCGTTAATTACATCAGGCTCCGTATTATATATAATATGAATATTTTTTGCACGTTGAATGAGGCGATAAAAATGATAAGTGTAAACAGCATCTTTCTCTTTATAGGTGGGTAGTTTATTTTCTAGTTTTACATCATAAGGAATAAAAGAATTATTACTTTTTCCTGAAGGTAAAATACCTTCATTAACTGAGGTAATAATTACTGTTTCAAAATCTAAGACTCTAGATTCCAGCATTCCCATTATTTGTAATCCTTTTAAAGGTTCGCCTTTAAAATCTAGTGTTTCAACAGTGATTAATTCATTATAGATGCTATACAGAGCACTTATAGAAGTAATATATTTGTATTTAGAATTAAGACTAACTAAAGCATTAAACACCTCATTAAACCTAAAAAGATATTCTAGCCCAAGTAAATTCTCTTTTTTATTTATTGTTAGAATAGTCTTAATTTCAAGAATAATAGTCAAACAGTTTTGTAAAGCAATCTCTGGATTATTTAACCAAGATTTAAATAATATATTTAAAACTGTTTCTAGTTGAGGAGTTAATTTAACAAGATTTTCTAGGGTTATAAAAACCAAATTGTTGCTATGAATTGTGTCTATAATAATCTGCCCAAAATCGGTATGTTTATCTGCAAATAGTGGTCTAATAAAAGGGTGAGATATTATGGCAATAATATCTTTATAATAGAAAGATGTTTTACCTTCTTTATGTAGTATGAATAACTGGTCGAACAAAGATGACAAAGGAACAGACTTTAAAGGAAATCCCATTGTAATGTTAAGTGTGTCTGTGTTTTCTGGAAGTGAATTTAAAACAGGTAATAGTAATGTTTCATCTCCCAAAACAACAGCTATACTATTAAGGTTTCCTTTATCAGACTTTAATTTAGAAAGCAACTCTCCTACATATTTTGCTTGCCCAACATTTTTTGGAATACCAATAACAGAAATGTTTTTATTGGCTGTATAGTGATTATGTGACCATTGGAAGGGGTTGTTTTTAAAATGTGTCCAATCTTTCTTATGTTGGCTAATAAAGTAGCCAGCATCATGATTCACATTACTTAAGAACATATCATCGATATCCCAATAAATACTTGCTAAACCTGTTTGAAGTAATTCTTGGATTATTACACTCTCAGAATTATTTAAAGCGTTAAACCCTAATAATATATGTTGTTTGTTTGGGTTGAGTTGAATATAACTTTCTAAATTCTCAACTGCCTCTCGATAAATTAAGCCTTGATACCCTTTTCCTTTTTTAATAAGCTCATCTTGAAGATTTGAATAGTAAGCAAATAATCGCTTCCAAAAGACTAAATAATTTTTTATTAAGGGTGTTTGATTTTTTTCTAAAGACCAGTGATTTATATCTTGAATAGCACTTATGTAATCAAAAATTGATTTAGGATTAATTAAGTAACGATCTATTTCATTAAAATCCTGTAATAGTATTTGAGCCCATTTAGAAAAGCTCTCGAAAACTTCTGTTTGCTCTTTTGGAGTTTGAGTTTTGTAGATGTTATAAAACTCAAAAAGGAGTTCAGTATTAGATATTTTTTTTAGTTGAGAAAGTTCTTCAACAAATTCCTCAATGCTTATTAATGTTGGAGCAAAAATTGTTTTTGAAACGTTAGATGCTATTTCGTGCCTAAGAAACACACCAGCGCGCTTACTAGGGAGTATAAAGGTTACTTTAGATAAGTTAACCTCTTTTTTTTCAAGGTCTTTTAAAACGTCATTAATAAAGCTGGACATTGTGTAAAAATAAAAAACGCTCCGAAATTCGGAGCGTTTTTATTATATAATTAAATTATATGTTTTTTATTACATGTCAACAAGCTTCACTTCAACACGTCTGTTTGCAGCTCTACCAGCTCTTGTTCTGTTACTGTCGATAGGCATATCCGGTCCAAAACCTTTTGCAGATAGTCTTGCAGCAGAGATACCGTTATTTACTAAATAATCCATAACAGCATTAGCTCTTTCTTCAGATAATCTTTGGTTTAAAGCTTTACCACCAGTACTATCAGTATGACCTTCAATAGTAAAGTTAGCTTTTGGATATTCTTTTAATATTGCAGCAATTGCTTGTAACGTTGGCTCAGTACCAGATTTAAAAGAAGATTTACCCGAGTTAAAGTTAATAGTTCTAGCATACTCAGTTAATTGATTTTGAACCTCAACTGTAGGAACTACTATTTCTGGACAACCATTATTTGCTGCTGTACCAGCTTCGTTAGGACATTGATCATCTTTATCTAAAACGCCATCACCATCAGTATCAGGCCAAGGGCAACCATTGTTTGCAGCAGGACCAGCTTCGTTAGGACATTGATCACTAGCATCAGTTACACCATCACCATCAGCATCTGGACAACCAGCTAAAGATTCTAAACCAGCAACATTAGGACAGTTATCATTATTATCTGAAACACCATCACCATCAGTATCAGGACAACCATTAAACTCAGCTAAACCAGCTTCATTAGGGCAAGTGTCTTTAGAATCCTCAATACCATCACCATCGCTATCTGGACAGCCATTGAAAGCTTCTAAACCAGGAACTTCTGGACATGCATCGTTTTTGTCATAAATACCATCACCATCTGTATCTTTTCCTCCAAATTTTACAGAAACTCCGAAAGAATGTTGGAAATGTTTAGCTAAATAATCTTCGAAAGAATGCTTGTAGCTAGATTGAACATTTAATCCAATATTGTCAGATAACCAGTAATTAATTCCAAATGAACCATTAGCAGTTCCAGATCCAATTTGGTCAACCCAAGTATAACCACCACCTACTGCTAGGTAAGGATCTAATCTACCTGAATTTAATACGTTTGCAAGACTGTATTTGATAATACCATCTAACCCCATGTAGCTTAAACCATCTACGTGAGCATCACCAAACTTTTTTATTCTGTTAAAAGACCCGATCGCTCCTAAAGAGAAATCATCTCCTAAATACCTTGATACAGATAAGGTATTAACCACAGGGCTCATATTCCAATGACTAGTATCAAAGAAATTTTCAAATGTACCACCAAGTGGAGCATTGTCTCCAACTGGATAAAAATCAACGGCGTTAGTCCCTATGCCTATTTGCCAAGGATTGTTGTCGTCTTGTGCGTTTACGTTGCTAAAACCAATTACTAGCAACAAAGCGAACATTAATCTGCTAAGATTTTTCATATTCTATAATTTTTAATTTTAAGTGTTAATTGTAAGCAAAAGTAAGTTGTTAAAATTTATTAACAAAGACAAATATAGTAAAATATTGGCTTTTTTATATTAAAACACTAGTATCTATAAAGGTTCTAAACAATTTCAAGGGCTTTTCCTACCTTGATAAAGGCAGCAATTGCTTTGTCTAAATGTTCTTTTTCATGAGCTGCAGACAATTGTACTCTAATTCTAGCTTTTTCCCTTGGTACTACAGGGAAAAAGAAGCCAATAACATAAATGCCCTCTTCAAGTAATTTGTTAGCCATTATTTGAGATAATTTGGCATCGTACAGCATCACTGGAACAATCGCTGAATCGCCATCAACTATATCAAAACCAGCCTCTTTGATTCCTTTTTTAAAGTAATTTGTATTCCATTCTAATTTATCACGCAAAGTTGTGTCATTAGCAAGTAAGTCAAATACTTTTATTGATGCTCCTACTATTGCTGGAGCTAATGAGTTAGAAAAAAGGTAAGGCCTAGAGCGTTGACGTAACATTTCTATAATTTCCTTTTTACCAGTGGTATAGCCTCCCATGGCACCTCCCATGGCTTTTCCTAAGGTTCCAGTAATAATATCTATACGATTCATAACACCTTTTTCTTCTAAGGTTCCTCTTCCTGTTTTTCCTATAAAACCTGTTGCATGGCATTCGTCTATCATGACCAAGGCATCATACTTATCTGCTAAATCACATATTTCATCCAAAGGCGCTACCAGACCGTCCATAGAAAACACACCATCTGTTACTATAATTTTGAATCGAGATCCATCGGCATTAGCGTCTTGAAGTTGCTTTTCAAGGTCAGCCATATCATTGTTTTTATAGCGATACCTCGCTGCTTTACATAAACGAACACCATCAATAATTGAAGCATGGTTTAAAGCATCAGAGATTATGGCATCCTCAGCAGTTAGAAGAGGCTCAAAAACCCCACCGTTAGCATCAAATGCTGCGGCGTAGAGAATGGTATCTTCAGTTTCATAAAAATCAGCAATTTTTTGTTCTAATTCTTTATGGATATCTTGAGTTCCACAGATAAAACGAACAGACGACATTCCGAAGCCATGAGTATCCATAGTGTCTTTCGCAGCTTGAATAACTTCGGGATGTGCGGACAATCCTAAATAGTTGTTGGCACAAAAATTTAAAACGGTTTCTCCTGTATTTAATGTGATTTCGGCACCTTGTGGAGAGGTTATTATGCGTTCTTCTTTATAAAGGCCGTTATCTTTTATGTCTTGAATTTCTTTTAGTAAATGTTCTTTTATTTTTCCGTACATGATTTTATTTTTTTGCAAAGTTACACTTCTTTTATTTCTATAGAATCGTTCGTGTAAATTAGTATTCCCTTTTTTACGTTATATAACATATCTCTTAAAGCCCTACTATACGTTTCTATTTGCTTTACATGGCTGTTATTAGGAGATCCTGTTTTGTAATCTACAATTGTTGCTTCGTTTTTAGTATTTATTACGATTCTGTCAGGACGTAATATCTCTCCTTGTTTTGTAATAATATCTTTTTCATTGTAAACAGTTAACCCTGGACTAAACAAATATGTTAGTAAAGGATGATTGACTATGTTTTCAACGACTGTTTTTAATTCTATTGCTTGAGACGGGTTGATTATTGCTACCGAGATAAAATTTTCTAAGGTGAAATCGATATCGTCTTTGGTTTTTATTTGAGACATAATATCATGAACCAGATTCCCTCTTTCAATAGCGTTTTTTTGACTAGTATCCCAAAGGTAACCTGAATTTACTATAATATTGATACCATGATTTTTTTTCGGAATTGAAATAAACGTTTGTTGTTTTTGGGTTGTTACAACTTTTTCATCAGAAATAGGCATTCTTTTTTGTTCGCCAAAAGAATAGAGTGATTGATTATCATTCCATTGATTAACGTGCTTTAAATAATTTATAAATAAACCACTGTAGCTGTTTAGATTTTCGACACCATTTTTAAGAAGCTTTTTATTGCTTATTATATGCAGCTGCTCAATAGGTCTTGTTAAGGCAACATATAGAAGATTGATGTTGTCCAATTCTAATTCCGATTGATGTTGTGCGTATAAGATTTCTCCATCTTCGTTTACAGCTTCAATGTTTTTATTATAATTTAAATAAGCAGCTTTAAAACCTTGATATTTTTTAGGATTTACCGGAAACCAAACTTTAGGACTATTTTCCTTATAAATATCTAAATCGGCATAAGGAAAAATAACTACAGGAAACTCCAATCCTTTAGATTTATGAATGGTCATAATTTTAACAGCATTTTGACCTTCGGGAGAGACAATGGTTAAAGTTTCTTTTTTTGTTTCGAAGCTAGTAATGAAATCTGCCAAATTAGGATTCTTTTTGTTTACATAATCCAAAACATAGTCTAAGAAAAATTGGACATAGGCATTAGATATATCCACAAGTTTGAACCCATAAATTACTGTTTCTATAACTTCATAAACTGAAGTTTGAAGCGCTTCTTTGTAGTTAAAATTAAAGCCAAGGGTATTGAACTTTAAAAAGAAGTCATTGATGTTTAGTGCGATAAATTCTTTATAAAATGAATGTATATCATCAACTTTAAGCTTATGAGTTGCAATATAACTAAGAACCTCAATTTTTAGCTGAAGATTATTTGGTTCAAGTATAAACTTTAAAAGATTGATAATAAATGCTACTTCAGGAGAATTACCAACAAGCAATGTTTCCGAAGAAATAATATCTATGCCAAATTCCGACAAATAATTAGCAACAGCTACGCCTTCCTTTTTCTTCCTTACAAGCACACAAATGTCTTTTAAGTCAAAGCCATTCTCTAAACAATTATTTATGGTTTTTAATACTTCTTTTGCATATTCGTTGTCTTTATCATCATCTCTACTAAGTTCTAAAAAGTTAATATTCACATAGCCTTCATTGTTTTTAAACTTATCCTGATGGCTGTTTTGGTATAATTGGGCATAGCCATTATCACTAAAAACGAAAGATGATAAATGCTTAAAAAAAGTATTATTAAATGCTATTATCTGCTTATAACTTCTATAGTTAAAAGGAAGTTTTTCTACTTTAGATTCAAAGTGAAAAGGATTGTTGCCATTATATAAATCAATAAACTGTTCGGCTTCTCCACCTCTCCACCTATAAATAGCTTGTTTTGCATCGCCAACCAGCATCACACTTCCATTTTCACCAGATAAAGAATTTTCAAGAAGTGGTACTAAATTTAGCCATTGCATTTTTGAAGTGTCTTGAAATTCATCAATAAAATAATGCTTAAATTTTTCGCCAATACGTTCGTATATAAATGGAGCAGGCTGCTCTTTGATGTGCTTACTAATGATTGAATTAAACTCCGATATAAGTAATATATTTTTGTCCTCCTTAATTTTAGCTACCTCTTTGTTTATTTCGTTAAGCACAGAAAGAGGTGTAATATTCTTATAAAAATTTTGGAGAAAAATATAATTAACAACACCTTGTTTAGTTTTTTGAAATCCTAAAATTAGCTCTGGTTGTATATTATCAATAATGCTTGAAACATCTTGTGTAACTCGACTAGGGTAAAGAGTCCCTCCTTCAATTAAATTTCTTTGCCAATTTAAATCGAAAGAGACATTATAATCTTTGTTGGTTAATTTAATGAAGTAATTTGGAAGAGAACTTCTACTAAAAGCGTTATACTCCAAACCAGCTTCATTTATAAGAGTTAAAACAGCTTTTGATTCTTCTTGTATAATTTTAGAAGTCTTTTTGAGTTCTTCTTTTATGAATTTTTTTAGCG
The DNA here is from genome assembly GCA_023015825.1 of Flavobacteriaceae bacterium S0862. Classification (GTDB taxonomy): domain Bacteria; phylum Bacteroidota; class Bacteroidia; order Flavobacteriales; family Flavobacteriaceae; genus Pontimicrobium. The sequence goes on from JALKAW010000002.1 coordinate 407,035, forward strand.
ATTTAAAATCTTTTAAGGTTTTGTCTTTTAGCAGCTCAACATAAGGCACATGATTTTCATTGACCAACAATTTCGCTATTGGATTAAAATCATAAGTTACATCCCAGCTTTTATCATCATCAGCTTTTTCAATGGCAAAGTCAATCAAGGTTTTTGTAAGCTCTTTTTCTGTTCCTGCACGAGCAATTAAATTATCAACAGCTTTTGCTAAAAGGGTGTCTGTGTCTAGTTCAACTTCAAAATTTAAGGGAAGATGTAAATCGTAAGCAAATGTTCTAATAAGCCTTTGTGTGAACTTGTCTATGGTTGAAATGTCAAAAGCAGCATAGTTATGGATAATGTTTTCCAAAATATTTTGAGCTTTTTTAGTGAGCTCTTTTGCACTAATATTAAGGTCTACACAAATATCCGTAAACATGCTATTGGGGTTTTCAATAACCGATTCCGAAGAAAATATTTTGAGCGTATCAATAATTCGCTCTTTCATTTCTGCAACAGCTTTATTAGTAAATGTGATGGCGAGTATGTTTTTATAAGCATCTTTATAAGGCGATTTAAACAGTATTTTTAAATACTCTTTAACTAAAGTATAGGTCTTACCACTTCCAGCAGAAGCATTATATATATTAAATGAAGATGAGTTCAAGAAAAGAAAATTTTTATACCAAAATAAGGAAACTTAATAACTTAATTATATAAAACTTAAAGCTTTATTGTAAATTTGGTTTGAAAATAAATATTAATATAAAAACTTAAAATTATGGCTTTCGAATTACCGAAATTAAAATATGCTTACGATGCTTTAGAGCCTCATATTGATGCACGCACAATGGAAATACATCACTCAAAACACCACAATGGTTATACAACTAAATTAAATGCAGCCATTGCAGGAACAAACTTAGAGGGAAAATCTATTGAGGATATCCTCACTAATTTAGATATGAATAATGGTGCAGTACGAAATAACGGTGGAGGATTTTATAACCATTCATTATTTTGGGATGTAATGAATCCAGAAGGAAAAGGATATTTATCTGGAGAATTGAAAGATGCGATTGAGGCAGCCTATGGCTCCAAGGAAGCTTTTGTTGAAGCTTTTAGCAAAGCGGCTGCGAACCAATTTGGTTCAGGTTGGGCTTGGTTATGTGTTCATAAAGGAGGAAAAGTTGAGGTTTGCTCAACACCAAATCAAGATAACCCATTAATGCCAGGAGTATCATGTGGTGGTACACCAATTTTAGGATTAGATGTTTGGGAACACGCATACTATTTAAACTATCAAAACCGAAGACCAGATTATATTGAAGCGTTTTTTAATGTAATTAATTGGAATGAGGTTGAAAGACGTTATGCTGAGGCTAAATAAAAAAATAGATTATTATACTATTTAAAAGGCAACCTAATTTAGGTTGTCTTTTTTTATTAAAAAATAGTGAGGTCTATGAAAATAAAAAAGGTGAACGAGATGTCCACCTTTTTTGCCCCAAATCTACCATAAACTTAACCTACTTATGTTATGGTGATGTAAATATAAGGGCGTTTATTTCTAATAATTTAATTTATTAGATAAAATACTCATAAATTAGTCTAACAGTGATTCTTGAAAAACAGCGTATATCAAGAGATAGAAGGAAATTAGCTCAAAAAAGGAGAGGTAAAAATTTTATTTTCAGTAAGTTAGGATTTAACTTATGCGCATAAAAAAAGGTGAACGAGAGTTCACCTTTTTTTGCCCCAAATCTACCATGAACTTAACCTACTTATGTTATGGTGACACTAAAGTATATGTAATTTGGTGAAAGGCTATAAATATTAGACGAACTGCATTTTTTTTAGTTTAAAGACCTAATTTTATAGATAAAAAGACCAAAAACACATTTTTTCGCTAATATGCACGTTCTTTATTTCCTTCGTAAAAATTAATAAAAGCTCTGTTAACCACTCTATTACCCCCAACAGTTGGGTAATTGCCAGTAAAATACCAATCTCCAAGGTTCTTTGGACACGCTTTATGTAAGTTTTCTACTGTTTGAAAAATTATTTTAACCTCAGCATTTAAAGAATCGTCACTTAAAAGTTCAGATATTTTATCAGAAATTTGCTCATCAGTAAAAGGAGCGTATATTTCTTTTACAAAATTTTCAACTTCTTTATCTTCTAAATCAACTTGAGCTTTACATTTATTGTAAACTTTTTCAACTGTATCAAAACTATTAATGTCCTTTAAAAGCTCTAAAGCTGCCCTAAAAGCGACAAGGCTTTCAAGATTAGCCATATCAATACCATAGCAATCAGGATAACGTATTTGAGGGGCCGATGAAACTACCACTATCTTTTTAGGGCGTAATCTATCCATCATTTTTAGAATACTTTTCTTTAAAGTTGTTCCTCTAACAATACTATCATCTATAATTACTAAATTATCTTCTGGTTTTATAACACCATATGTAATATCATAAACGTGTGCCACCAAATCGTCACGACTACTATCTTCGGTAATAAAAGTTCTCAACTTTACATCCTTAATTGCTATTTTTTCTATTCTTGGATGCTCAGATAAAATATCTGTAACTCGTTTTGCCGACATTTTGCCACCACCACTTAAAATAGCTTTGGTTTTTTCTTTATTTAAAAAGTCCTCGACTGTTTCAATCATTCCAAAAAACGATGTTTCTGCAGTATTTGGAATATATGAAAAGACGGAATTTTTTATATCATTGTTTATAGACTCAAGTACTTTTGGCATGATGAGTTTACCAAGCAATTTTCGTTCTTTATAAATTTCAGCATCACTTCCTCTTGAAAAATAAATACGTTCAAACGAACATGCTTTTCTTTCTAAAGGTTCTAATATTTGTTTAATAGCAACTTCTCCAGATTTTTTAGTAATAATAGCATGACCAGGATCTAGTTCTTTTACATCATCAAAATCAACATTAAAAACTGTTTGAATTACTGGGCGCTCTGAAGCCACTACGACAACCTCATCATCTTTATAATAATATGCTGGACGAATTCCAGCAGGATCACGAAGTACAAACGAATCACCATGACCTATTAAACCAGCCATAGCATAACCTCCATCCCAATTTTTTGCCGCTCTTTTTAAGATTTTAGCAATATTTAAGCGCTCAGCAATTAATGGCGAACATTCGCTTTTGCTATACCCCTCTTTCTTTAAATTTTTATAAATTTTACTAACAGCATCATCCAAAAAGTGACCAACTTTTTCCATAATGGTAATAGTGTCGGTATATTCTTTAGGGTGCTGTCCCAAGTCTACTAAGTTGCCGAAAAGCTCTTTAACGTTGGTCATGTTAAAGTTTCCTGCCATAATTAGGTTTCTATGCATCCAGTTATTTTGTCTTAAAAAAGGATGTACACTTTCTACGCTATTCTTACCAAATGTTCCATATCTAACATGCCCTAGTAATACTTCACCAATGTATGGGATGTGCTTTTTTTGTAAAGCAACATTATTTGCATATTCTGGATTTTCGGTAATCTCTTTATTAATACGCTCGTTAATTTGAGCAAAGATATCTTGAATAGGTTGTTGTTCTATGGAGCGTACTCTGCTTATGTACCTTTCACCTGGACTGGTATCTAACTTAATACTGGCAAAACCAGCACCATCTTGTCCACGATTATGCTGTTTTTCCATTAAAAGATACATTTTATTCACACCATAAAAGGCACTGCCATATTTTTCTTTGTAATATTCTAAGGGTTTTAAAAGTCTAATATGGGCAATTCCACATTCGTGTTTTAAAGCGTCACTCATTGCTGTTATTTATAAAAATAAAAACGCGCTCTATTTATGAGCGCGTTGGTTTATGTTAATTCTATTTCAAATTGTGTTAAGGCCTTAAATTCTTGAAGACGTTTGTGAACTTCTTCGTTTTCTAAATTCACCATGCGTTCAGTGCCAAATTTTTCCACACAAAAAGAGGCCAATGTTGAACCGTAAATCACAGCATTTTTCATATTCTCAAAAGAAAGATCTTCAGTTTTAGCTAAATAGCCTGCAAAACCACCAGCAAACGTATCTCCTGCTCCTGTTGGGTCAAACACTTCTTCTAGCGGAAGCGCTGGTGCATAAAACACATTGTCGTCATGAAACAACAAAGCGCCATGTTCTCCTTTTTTTATAACCACATATTGTGGTCCCATTTTATGTATTTTTCTTGCTGCAACTACTAATGAGTATTCTCCAGTAAGTTGTCTAGCCTCTTCATCATTAATTGTGATAACATCAATTTTTTTCATCACTTTGTGTAAATCTTCAAGCGCGTTATCCATCCAAAAATTCATAGTGTCTAATACTACTAATTTAGGTTTTTCATTCATTTGTTCTAAAACGCTTAATTGTGTTAAAGGATGAAGATTTCCTAACATAACTACTTTTGCATCTTTATAGTTTTTTGGAACAACAGGTTGAAAATCAGCTAATACATTTAATTCTGTAGCAAGTGTGTCGCGAGAATTCATATCGTTGTGATATAAACCACTCCAGAAAAAGGTTTTGCCTTCTTTAACTATTTCTATTCCAGAAATATCGATATTTTTATCTTCAAGAAGGTCTAAGTATTTTTTTGGAAAATCTCCTCCAACAACAGATACTGCTGCAGAATCAACATGAAATTGAGATGCTGCTAGACCTATAAAGGTTGCTGCGCCACCAAGTATTTTATCAGTCTTTCCAAAAGGGGTTTCAATAGCATCAAAAGCCACAGTCCCTACAATTACTAATTTACTCATAAAATGGTTTAAAAATCCAGTGCAAATATAATATGATTAATTATAAAACACTACAAAATTGCGTACTGTATTCTAAAAGAAACGGTTACGGTTTTTTTATACCTTAGCAAGATCAATTGTTATTAATTTATATATTTTAGATGGAAATATCCAGATCTATGACACTATTTCTGTGTCTTAGTACTAACATTATGCTATGTCAAGTGGGTGTCAGTACAACTAACCCTACATCCGAATTAGAAATAAATCCGTAAACAGCACCAGTTGGAACAGCAGATGGCTAATTATCTGTTATAGGCGATAAGTTGTATATGTACGATTTAACCAGAGCAAAATGGTTAAGTATCGAAAACACCACGTTGCTTTGTGGTAGAACAGGTAGTAGGACTAATGAAGTATTACGTTTAATGGGTAACTTTGGAAATCAAAACAGTGGTGCATTTATCCCAATGGATGCAACTATAGTATATGTTTCTGCAAGAGCTCGTTTAGGGAATAGCACTAAACCGTTTTCTTTAGAGATTAGGAATGGCGCAGGTTTTGTAAGTTCAACAACTTATAATCTCGTAGCTAATGAATACATTAATACCGCTTTAAACATAGATATAAATGCTGGAGAATATTTAATTGCTAGAATTGGGAGTGCTGGTGGAAATGTTACAGACTTTATATTAACTGTTTGATTAAAGTGGCGACAGTAGGGTTATTTTCTACCAAAATCTGCAGGGATTTCTCCCCAAGCTTTGGTTTCCCATTTTACAATAGTTGTGGTGTAGCTATTTGTTTTTAACCATTTTTCAGCTCTATCTACCAATTCAAAAATATCTTTATTTTTTTCAGAACGCTTAAGTTTTGTATTGCATTTTTTCTTCCTCACCCAACTTAATGCCGTTCGGGAGTCCGTATAAATAATGCGATTACTATTTCGCTGTTTTAAATAAGCAAGACCATGTACTAAAGCTAAAAATTCACCAATATTATTGGTGCCTTCTTCAAAAGGTCCTTGAATAAATAGTTGCTTCTTGGTATTGGTGTCTACTCCTCTATATTCCATTTTCCCTGGATTTCCGCTAGAAGCTGCATCAACAGCAATAGAGTTATAATTAGGATGACCAATTTTTTTTAATTGTTCTTTGGAGAGCTCTGAATTAAATTTCTTAGCTTTTCCAATATAGTCTTTATAATTGCCTTTTAAAGCTTTTTTTGCAGCCTCAAAAGTTACAAATGATTTATATTGAGCGCCTTGAAAATCTTTTATTTGTGCTTTACAATCGTCCCAAAACTCAAATACGCCTGTTTTGTGGCCTTTCCAAACGGTGTAATATTTTTTCTTTTTCTTACTCATCTAAAAGAGAATTCACAATTTTCGGAAAATGCTCCATCTCCAATTCATGAATTTTTGCAGCCACATCTTTAGCTGAATCCGTAGGTAAAACCTCGCATTTTGCCTGAAAAATTATAGTGCCTTCATCATAATGTTCGTTTACATAGTGAATTGTAATACCTGTTTCTTTTTCATTATTTGCGACAACAGCATCGTGAACATGGCTTCCATACATACCTTTTCCGCCATATTTTGGTAATAAAGCAGGATGTACATTAATAACTTTATTAGGGAATGCATTTAAAATATTTTCTGGAAACTTCCATAAAAACCCTGCTAAAATAATAAGGTCTGGGCTGGTGTTTTTTAAAATATCCAACACATGAGATGTTTTGTAAAAAGCCGTTCTATTAAAACACAAACAGCTGGTTTTTAAATTATTACATCTATCAATAACTTTGGCATGAGGATTGTTAGTCAATACTTGAATAACAGAAGCATTTTCTCTGTTGTGAAAAAACTTTATTAAATTTTCAGCATTAGTTCCACTTCCGGAAGCAAAGATTACAATTCGTTTCATTTACAGACAATCAATGTTATATTATTCAAACAAAAAAAAGAATAATAATTAACAATTAGGGTAAAACAAAAATACTTATACCGATTTTAATAAATTAAAAGCACATTTTATCGGTAAAAGTGATTTTTAAAATAAAGTTTTTTATTTTTGCCATCTAATTAAAACTTAAAATTTAAAGATTATGTCAGACATTGCATCAAGAGTAAAAGCGATTATCGTAGACAAATTAGGTGTTGATGAAAACGAAGTTGTAACTGAAGCTAGCTTCACAAACGATTTAGGAGCAGATTCATTAGACACTGTAGAATTAATTATGGAGTTTGAAAAAGAATTCGATATTCAAATTCCAGATGATCAAGCTGAAAACATTGCAACAGTAGGTCAAGCAGTATCATATATTGAAGCCGCTAAATAAGTAACATTTATTTATGGAATTAAAGCGAGTAGTAGTTACTGGGTTAGGAGCACTTACACCTATAGGAAATACCAAAGATGAATATTGGGATGGACTTGTTAAAGGTAAAAGTGGTGCTGCGCCTATAACCTATTTTGATACTGAAAAGTTCAAAACTAAGTTCGCTTGTGAATTAAAAAACTTTAACGCTACAGATTTTCTTGATAGAAAAGAAGCTCGTAAAATGGATAGGTTTGCACAGTATGCTATGGTAGCTTCAGATGAAGCTATTTTAGACGCTAAGCTAAACTTAGATGAAATAAATAAACTACGAGTAGGTGTTATTTGGGGAGCCGGAATTGGAGGCTTGGAAACATTCCAGAACGAAGTTTTAAACTTTGCACAAGGAGATGGAACACCAAGGTTTAACCCATTCTTTATCCCTAAAATGATTGCAGATATTGCACCAGGAAACATATCCATTAAATATGGATTTATGGGACCTAACTATACAACGGTGTCTGCATGTGCTTCCTCTGCAAACTCAATGATCGATGCTTTAAACTATATACGTTTAGGACATTGTGACGTTATTGTTACTGGAGGAAGTGAAGCAGCAGTAACCATTGCTGGAATGGGTGGTTTTAATGCTATGCATGCACTATCAACAAGAAATGAAAGCCCAGAAACAGCTTCTAGACCATTTGATGCAACCAGAGACGGTTTTGTATTAGGCGAAGGAGCAGGAGCTATTATTCTTGAAGATTATGAACATGCTAAAGCAAGAGGCGCTAAGATTTATGCTGAGGTTGTTGGAGGCGGAATGTCTTCTGATGCTCATCACATGACAGCTCCTCACCCTGAAGGAATTGGTGTTATGGCTGTAATGAGAAATTGTTTAGAAAATGCTGGAATTTCTCCTTCTGAAGTTGATCATATAAATACTCACGGTACATCGACACCTTTAGGTGATGTGGCTGAGTTAAAAGCGATTAGTGAAGTGTTTGGAGAGCATGCTAAAAACATTAGCATAAATTCTACTAAATCGATGACGGGTCATTTATTAGGTGCTGCTGGTGCTATTGAGTCTATTGCATCAATTCTTGCAATAGAACATGGTATCATACCACCAACAATAAATCACTCTGTGGTTGATGAGAATATTGACCCTAGCTTGAATTTAATTCTAAACAAAGCACAAAAAAGAGAGGTTAAAGTAGCAATGAGTAATACATTTGGATTTGGCGGACACAACGCTTGTGTATTATTCAAGAAATTAGATTAAATCCCGAATGAAATTCATTCGTAACATATTGAAAAAAAATTCCCGTTCTGATGAAGGCGGGAATTTTTTTATTCAATTACAAAAAATATTAGAATTTCAACCTAAACATATAAACTTCTATAAAAAGGCATTCACGCATAGGTCTATGAATATTCGTGATGATGATGGTATTGCTATAAATTACGAGCGACTTGAATTTGTTGGAGATGCCATGTTAAGTGCAGTAATTGCAACACATTTGTTTAAAGAAGTACCTCAAGGCGATGAAGGCTACTTAACAAAAATGCGCTCTAAAATTGTGAGTAGAGAGCATCTTAATGAGTTGGGGAAAGAGTTAAACCTTATAGATTTGGTTGTAAGTAGAATTCCAACAGATAATTTTGGCAATAATATTCATGGTAATTTATTTGAAGCTTTGGTTGGTGCTATTTTTTTAGATAAAGGCTATGCTGCTTGTGAGAAATTTATTTTCAAACGTGTTATTACACCTCACGTAGATATAGAAAAACTAGAAGGCAAAGTTATTAGTTACAAAAGCTTATTAATTGAATGGTGCCAAAAAGAAAAGAAAAACTTTAGCTATAATGTGTATGAAGACACAGGAAATGATCAATTAAAGCATTTTTCTGTAAAGCTATCAATAAACAATAAAATAATTTCTAAAGCTAGAGCTACTTCCAAAAAGAAAGCCGAAGAGAAAGCATCAAAACGTGCTTTTTTTGCTTTGCAAGGAAAAATTTCTAGAGCTATTTAAGTTTAAATCAGAACTAAAACGTTTTCGTGCTATTTAATTGTTAAGTAATAAAAAACTATAGGCAATTATAGTGTTAAAATGCTATATTTACATTTCATAATTTAAAGGTTATGGCGTTACACAAGCTACTTGTTGATGATTTTGATACAGAAACATATTCTCTTTTAGCAATTCATTGCACAATTGAAGACTATCGTGTTGCTTACCTTTTAAATAAACAGCTTCAAATAAATTTACAAAGAAAACCTCAAGACTTAGATGTTCAATATACCGCTTCGTCTTTTTCTATTTTTGAATGGGAAGATGAAAAGCAACAAATGATTTGGAATTTGGTATCTAATATTTGTAAAAAAGAAGAAAGTATCCCAAATACAGGATCATTATTTGAAACGCAAAGCAACATATTAAGAACATATAATTTAATTCCAGAATATAAAAAAGTGAATTATTTGTTGAAAATTGATAATGATGGAAATTTTATAGACGAAAAAACAATTATTCACAAAATTCAAAAAATATCTCAGATTGCAGCTGTATTTAGCATTGATGCCTCACAGTTAAAATCTAAGGACAATTTAATTTTTAATTAATGGCCAATAAAAGAAAAAAGACCAAAATAGTTGCAACCTTAGGGCCTGCAACAAGCAAAAAGGAAACACTTAAAGCAATGTTAGATGAAGGTGTTAATGTGTTTCGCATTAATTTTTCACATGCTAATTATGACGATGTAAAAACTAGAATTAACCTTATTAGAGAGTTGAATGAAGAATATGGTTACAATGCTGCAATTTTAGGTGATTTACAAGGCCCTAAATTGCGTGTAGGCAAAATGCAAGAGGAAGTTATTGTAAATGAAGGTGACGAAATAGTATTTGTTACAGGCAAAAGATTTGAAGGTACAAAGGAACGTGTATACATGACCTATGATAGGTTTCCTCAAGATGCAAAACCTGGAGAACGTATTTTATTAGACGACGGAAAATTAATTTTCGAAGTGGTTTCAACTGATAAGAAAAATGAAGTTACCGCTAAAGTGATACAAGGAGGTCCTTTAAAATCTAAAAAAGGAGTTAACCTTCCAAATACTAATATTTCTCAACCTGCGTTAACCCAAAAAGACATTGAAGATGCGATTTTTGCAATTGAACAACAGGTAGATTGGATTGCCTTATCTTTTGTGCGTCATGCCGAAGACTTAATGCAATTAGAAGAACTTATCAAAGAACATAGTGCGCATAAAATTCCAATTATCGCCAAAATTGAAAAACCAGAAGCTGTTGAAAACATTGATAAAATTGTGGCGTATTGTGATGGTTTAATGGTAGCTCGTGGTGATTTGGGTGTGGAGATTCCTGCAGAAGAAGTCCCATTGATTCAAAAGCAATTGGTGCTTCGTGCTAAAAAAGCAAGAATCCCAGTAATTATTGCCACACAAATGATGGAAACCATGATTAATAGCTTAACACCAACGAGAGCCGAGGTTAACGACGTTGCCAACTCGGTTATGGATGGTGCCGATGCTGTAATGCTTTCTGGTGAAACATCGGTTGGGAGCTACCCTGTACAAGTAATACGACAAATGTCTAATATTATTAAAAGCGTTGAAGATTCACATTTAATTTCTGTACCACAAGAACCACCTCATATTCGTACAAATAGATACATTACCAAGTCTATTTGTTACCACGCTGCTAATATGGCTAACGAGATAAGTGCAAAAGCCATTTCCACATTGACTAATAGTGGTTACACAGCGTTTCAAATTTCGGCATGGCGACCAGACGCACATATTTTGGTATTTACTTCCAATAAAAACATATTAACACAACTCAGCTTGCTTTGGGGAGTAAATGCCTTTTATTATGACAAGTTTGTAAGTACCGACGAAACCATTGAAGATGTAAACGCCATCGCCTGTAAAAAAGGGTATTTAGAAGAAGGCGATATGCTTATTAGTTTAGCAGCAATGCCAATAAAAGATAAAGGGATGGTAAACACCTTACGTGTAACAGAGATTACTAGTTGTAGTTTTTAGAGATTCGCTTAATTAAGATTATTTTAGTTTCAATTTAAGTTTATCACCTTTTTTAAGTGAGAAAGTTAAATCACTAAAAATCAAACTTGAGCTGAACACTCACACTTTTGGTTTCAGGCTTTTTCTTGGTTTCGGTATTTAAGTTGGAGAGCGAAATACCTAATAATCTAACCGATTCTTTTAATGTATCTTGATACAACAAATTTTTTGCAGTGTCTAGAATAATGTCTTTATCACTTACATAATAAGGCAACGTTTTGCTACGTGTTTGTAAAGTAAAATCGCTATACTTTATTTTTAAGGTAATGGTTTTACCAGCCACTTTACTTTTATTTAAGCGTTTGGCAACTTCTTCAGCAATATGCTCTAGTTTTTCAAGCATAAACACTTCACTTGTAAGGTTATCATAAAACGTACGTTCGGCTGCCAACGATTTTCTAATTCTGTGTGGTTTCACTTCGCTGTTATGAATGCCTCTAACAATATAATAGTAATACCGTCCAGATTTTCCAAAGTGTTCATCGAGATATTCCAACGTTTTCCTTTTTAAATCCTTACCTGTAAAAATCCCTTTTTGATACATTTTTTCAGCAGTTACTTTACCAATACCATAAAACTTTCTAATATCTAATTGCTCTAAAAATTCTAAAACCTCTTCAGGGTTTACGGTTTTTTGACCGTTTGGTTTATTATAATCACTTGCTATTTTTGCTACAAATTTATTAATGCTGATGCCTGCTGAAGCTGTTAAACCTACTTCATCAAAAATGCGTTGTCTTATTTCTTTGGCAATTAACGAAGCGCTTGGGTTTCCTTTTTTATTTTCCGTTACATCCAAATAGGCTTCATCAAGAGAAAGTGGCTCTACTAAATCTGTATAATCGTAGAATATTTTACGAATTTGTTTAGAAATTTCGGTGTAACGTTCAAAATTTGGTCTAACAAATATAAGTTCTGGACAAAGTTTTATAGCTAAGTTTCCAGACATAGCACTTTTTACACCAAATTGTCGTGCTTCATAACTTGCAGCACTTATTACTCCTCGTTTTCCGCCACCACCAACAGCAACTGGCTTGCCTTTAAGCTCAGGATTATCCATTTGTTCTACAGAGGCATAAAAGGCATCCATGTCTACATGAATAATTTTTCTTATTGGTAAATCGTTTGACATAGTGTAAATTTATGAATTCCTGCGAAGGCAGGAATCTCATTTTTGAGATTTAAATAACAATTATGAGACACCTAAATTTGTGGGTATTATTATGATAGAAATAGAACGTAAATTTTTAGTAACCTCTAATGCTTTTAAAGAAGAATCGCATCAAAAATTTAGAATCATACAAGGATTTTTAAATCGTGATCCTGAGAGAACAGTTAGAGTAAGACTAAAAGATGATAAGGGTATACTAACAGTCAAAGGATTGTCGTCAAATGATGGTTTATCACGTTTTGAATGGGAAAAAGAAATTTCAAAAAATGATGCTAAAGCGCTATTGGAGTTTTGTGAAAAGGGAGTAATTGACAAGCTGAGGTACGAGGTTAAAGTTGATAATCATATTTTTGAAGTAGATGAATTTTATGGCGATAATGAAGGTTTGGTTATTGCTGAAGTGGAATTGCAAGAAGAAGGAGAAACCTTTACAAAACCAGAATGGTTGGGAGAAGAAGTCACTGGAAACATAAAATATTATAATTCACAATTAAGTAAACAACCATATAATACTTGGGAATAATGAAAAAGACTATTATTAGTTTGGCTATAATCACATTGATTTTGGCGTGCAAAACAGAAACTAAAGATGATATTGAAGTAATTGAACAACCAATAGAAACTATCAAAAAATCTACCAAAGAGCTAAAAGAAGAACTTACTGCAAAAGGCTTTGAGCTTTTTGATTACGTAGATGAAAAAACTCAGGATACAGTCATTATGCAGAAGTATTTTATTGCTTTTTTAAAAAAAGGACCAAACCGCTCTCAACCTGAAGAGGAAGCCAACAAGCTACAGGCAGCACATATGGCTCATTTAGGAAAAATGTATGAACTTGGTTATGCTGATATTTCTGGACCTTTTGAAGACGATAGTGATATAAGCGGTATTACCATTTACAATGTCCCAACATTACAAATGGCAGATAGTTTAGCGAATGCTGACCCAATGGTGAAAGCAGGGCGTTTGGTAATTGAAATGCATCCTTGGTGGGCTGCAAAAGGGTTTTCGCTGAGGTAAACTAAATTACCTAAAAGTAATTAGCATAATTCATTATTTTTTAGTGTACCAGCTATATTTTTCTGAGGTATTAAAATATGAGAAACAAAAAAACGGTTTAGAATATATCTAAACCGTTTTTTATTTATAAAGGATATAACGTTAAGGTTACATTCTATTGTGCAATAATTTTCTTGATTCCAGAACCTTTATTAGTAGTTAATCTAACAAAGTACATTTCATCACTTAAGCCTTTCATATTTAGCTTTGTTGTTGCTTTCACGCCGCTAGAATAATTAGAATCAATAGTTCTATTAAGCAATGCTCCTTTTAAGTCAAACACTTCTATAGTAACATTGGTGTCATAATTAAATAAATATTCTAGGAATACTTCATTTTCAAATGGTACTGGATACGCTTTAAAAGCGGCATTATCGAATCCATTTCCAGTAGATAACAAATCGCCTATTTTACAGAACACTGTGTCATTATCAGGAATATACACACCACCCTCATCGGCTGATTTTGAACAATCACATTTTTGTAAACATGTAATTGGATTAGTGATTATATAAAACTGATTAGTATTAGATACATCGATTGGTCCAACCGTATAATTCCTTACATGATC
>JALKAW010000030.1 GCA_023015825.1 Flavobacteriaceae bacterium S0862
CCTGGTGAATATACATTAAGTCTCTTTGCAAGCGTAACTGACTATGACACTTTTGGTGATAAATCTGGTGAAGTAACTGTTAACTATACTGGAGATACTGTGACTCTTGAGTATAACCTTTATGAGCCTTATGTAATGAGTGAAGCGGCTATTTATATTGGCTGTGAAAAATATCCAATAGATAATAAGGGCGATTTCACTATCGATCCATCGTATTACAACATCAATACAGGCGCATTAGATCATGTAAGGAATTATACGGTTGGACCAATCGATGTATCTAATACTAATCAGTTTTATATAATCACTAATCCAATTACATGTTTACAAAAATGTGATTGTTCAAAATCAGCCGATGAGGGTGGTGTGTATATTCCTGA
>JALKAW010000031.1 GCA_023015825.1 Flavobacteriaceae bacterium S0862
TTTGGTACCCAAGGTGAAGTTGCGTCACCTCCATTATACTTTACAGTAAATGGTGTTACTTCGCCTGCACACTTTACTGAATATACATAATAGTATGTCCAGCTACAGTGATCACTTCCTTTTGCAAATCCAGTGGCAACGCCCCATTCTCCATAAACTCCTTGTTGTGGAGCTACTGGGTGAATTTGAAATTCTTCATCTGAATCTTGGCATGCATCAAAAAAACCATCAAAATAACCAGGAGCCATTAATTCTGACACTGATTTCATTGCTGGTACTTCATACATACTCCCATTAATCGGTCCTAACTCCTCGCCACCACCAGTATTATTCGCTCCGGTGCCTTGCGCGTAAGATAA
>JALKAW010000032.1 GCA_023015825.1 Flavobacteriaceae bacterium S0862
TCACATCAAAATAACGAGCCACTCTAGTAGTTTCAGTATCAGTATTACCACAATAGTCAGTGATGGTAAATGTATAGAGTCTGTATTGGTAACAACCATCTTCGCTTTCGCCATCATCGACACCAAAGTCAGATTGAAGATTTCCACCATCTGAGCAATTATCAGTCCATGTTGTGTTTAAGAATTCAGGCCATAGTGCATTACAATTTTCCAAGGTATAATCAGGCACATCAACAATCTCAGGAATGGTCATATCGTAATAGCGAGCCACACGAGTGGTTTGCGAATCTTTATTTCCGCAACCATCATTAACATTAAAAGTATATAGTCTGTATTGATAACATCCATCTTCACTAGTACCATCCTCAACACCAGCATCCGATTGAATGGTACCACCCATTGCACAGTTATCGTTCCATGTAGTAGTTAAGAACTCAGGCCAGGGTGAGTTACAGTCAGGCAATGAATAATCTGCAATATCAATAATTTCAGGATTGATCACATCAAAATAACGAGCCACACGAGTGGTTTCAGT
>JALKAW010000033.1 GCA_023015825.1 Flavobacteriaceae bacterium S0862
TATTGGTGCACCTGCAACATCTAAGGATGCACAGATACCTGCTTCAGTTACTATGCCTAATACAGCACCGCCTGTTGTGGTTCCAAATTCTACAATACTTAAATCTAAAAAGTTTGGACTGTCTGCATTACCATCGTATATCAACGTGTGAATCGTATATAATCCTGCTTCTACTACATCGAACTTCGGCATATCACTTACTTGCTCGATTACTAAATCCTCGCCTGAAGTCAGTACATAGATATAACTGTAACCTGCTGGTACAGTCATGTTTCCATCTGGCTCTGCTGAGATCATTGTTGTTGGTGACCCTAAGGCTACAGTAGA
>JALKAW010000034.1 GCA_023015825.1 Flavobacteriaceae bacterium S0862
AATTTAACTGTAGTATGTGATGGAGCAGGAAATGTTGATCAATTCCAAGTATGGTTAGATAGCTATGGAAATGCAACAGCTAAGGACGAGTGTTCAGGAGTAACTTGGACAAACAACTTCCCTGGAGATCCAAAGCATAAGGATTTCGACATGGCAGATTACTTAAAAGAAGGATGTAGTGAGTACACTGGATCTATCGATGTAATCTTTACAGTAAGAGATGCTTGTGGAAACGATGTTGATTTACCAGCAACGTTCAAAATCGAAGATAGTATAGCACC
>JALKAW010000035.1 GCA_023015825.1 Flavobacteriaceae bacterium S0862
GATGCACAATATGATGGGGAACATGGTGAAGAACAAAAAAATGATGGGGAATATGATGCAAATGATGAATAGTGAAGGAATAATGAGCAACGAATGTATGCAAGCCATGATGAAAACGATGAATGGGATGGGAATGATGAGCCAAGATGAAGATAATAATAAGTAATTATTAAAAATATTTAACAACTTAAAGATTAGTTTAATTATGTATCACTGTGACGGACATTTTTTTGGAATGCATTTTCTATGGTGGATAGTGTGGTTATTTGTGCTGATTGGAA
>JALKAW010000036.1 GCA_023015825.1 Flavobacteriaceae bacterium S0862
GACCTTGAGCAAGATTTAAGAAGGTTAGCAACAATTGATGATTTTTTAGAAGATCGTAAAAATTATTCTAAACTTATTTTAGGATACTTAAGACAACCGCCTTCACAAATAGACTCTATAAAAACTTTCCTTGCTATAGAACGTTCCGGTTATACTCATACTTTTAATCCGCCTATGCCTACTTATACAGAAATGCAAGGTTCAGGTGACTTAAGTCTGTTAAATTCTGAAGCTTTAAAGAATGCATTAGCCTATTATAAAGTGTTTATCGAAACAAACTC
>JALKAW010000037.1 GCA_023015825.1 Flavobacteriaceae bacterium S0862
GAAGATATGACTAGCGTTGTGTATTTCTGGCAAGAAGATGATATACAAGCTTGTAAACCTTCATATGCTATGTATAAAGATTCAAATATTTATTTTACTGAAGATGCAGAGCTTAATTCCAATAACCCTGGGTGGACCAATTATTTTAATACACCTGGTGAATATACATTAAGTCTCTTTGCAAGCGTAACTGACTATGACACTTTTGGTGATAAATCTGGTGAAGTAACTGTTAACTATACTGGAGATACTGTGACTCTTGAGTATAACCTTTATGAGCC
>JALKAW010000038.1 GCA_023015825.1 Flavobacteriaceae bacterium S0862
GATGCACAATATGATGGGGAACATGGTGAAGAACAAAAAAATGATGGGGAATATGATGCAAATGATGAATAGTGAAGGAATAATGAGCAACGAATGTATGCAAGCCATGATGAAAACGATGAATGGGATGGGAATGATGAACCAAGATGAAGATAATAATAAGTAATTATTAAAAATATTTAACAACTTAAAGATTAGTTTAATTATGTATCACTGTGACGGACATTTTTTTGGAATGCATTTTCTATGGTGGATAGTGTGGTTATTTGTGCTGATTGGAA
>JALKAW010000003.1 GCA_023015825.1 Flavobacteriaceae bacterium S0862
CTATCTAATTTAATAGTAACATCACCTTCACAATTATCTTTTCCAGTGATATCACCATTATCAATATGACTTTGCGGATCAGGAAGCGTAGATTGATCTATGTTACATCCCATATCAAAAGTATTGTTGATGATACCTGTCACTATTGGTGCAGTAGTATCTTGAACAGTAATAGTTTGTGTTAAGGTTGTTGTATTACCACAGATGTCTTTTGCTGTCCATGTTCTATATAATGTGTAGTTATTAATACAATCACCATCTTCTCTTCGCTCACCTAAATAAACAGCGTCAACAGTATCATCACAATTGTCGGTAGCCGTAGCTTGCCCAACCGTTGGTACTTTATCACATTCAGCTATTTCATCTTTAGGGATGATAAGCACTGGAGGTGTTGTGTCATTCACGTTAATAGTTTGTGAGACACTTGATTGGTTACCACATGTGTCAACAAAAGTCCAAGTACGCACCATTGTAAACTGATTATCACAACTTCCTGGAGTGATAACAGCCGTTGGACTAACGGTAATGTCTCCATTACAGTTATCAGTTGCTGTTAAATCTAGAGGAGGTGGTACATCATCGGCACATTGTACAGTTACATCTGCAGGTGCTGCAGGTGCCACTGGTGGTGTGGTATCATCCACATTAATGGTTTGTGACACACTTGATTGATTACCACATGAATCAACAAATGTCCAAGTACGCACCATTTTAAACTGATTATCACAATTACCAGGAGTGATAACAGCCGTTGGGCTAACGGTAATGTCTCCATTACAGTTATCAGTTGCTGTTAAATCTAGAGGAGGTGGTACATCATCGGCACATTGTACAGTCACATCTGCAGGTGCTGCAGGTGCCACTGGTGGTGTGGTATCATCCACATTAATGGTTTGTGACACACTTGATTGATTACCACATGCATCAACAAATGTCCAAGTACGAACCATTTTAAACTGATTATCACAACTTCCCGGAGTGATAACAGCCGTTGGACTAACGGTAATGTCTCCATTACAGTTATCAGTTGCTGTTAAATCCACTGGCGCAGGAACATCATCAGCACATTGTACAGTCACATCTGCAGGGGCTGCAGGTGCTACAGGTGGTGTTGTATCATTAACGTTAATGGTTTGTGAAACACTTGACTGGTAGCCCTTACTATCAATAAAAGTCCATGTACGAACCATTTTAAACTGATTATCACAACTTCCTGGAGTGATAACAGCAGATGGGCTAACGGTAATATCTCCATCACATTTATCAGTTGCTGTTAAATCCACTGGCGCAGGAACATCATCAGCACATTGTACAGTGACATCTGTAGGTGGTGCAGGAGCAACAGGTGGTTCTTCTCTCACTTTTATTGTCTGCGAAGTTTTTGTGTCGTTACCACATTCATCTGTAAATGTCCATGTACGTATAATGTCATAATTATTATCATCAATTCCTGGCACTATTTCTTCTGACAGGACTCCAGCTATATTAGCATTGTCAACAAAATCGATAGTCAAGTCATACAGCCCAAGAGCATCTATTCCTGCAAAAGGATCAAAAGAAGTAAACAAGCCTTCCAATATACAACTCTGATTACCCGAAAGGAGATCGGCTTCAATATCAGCTTGAGCAATGCCACATTCGCTTGCAAGTTGAACAATAATTGCATTTGAAAATAGTCCGCCGCTAGGGTTATATGAAAATACAGTTGGACCCCAACCATAAGAACCACTAGGAAACCCAAAATTGACAAAATTATTTCTTAAAAGGTTAATAAGTGGTTGATAATTGTCATAAATGATAAATCTATCATCCAGATACTCAAAACTTAAATTAAAACCTTCACCATTTATTGAGGTGTAGCTTGCACAGACGTTTGCAATTTTTATACCTTCAACAATTAGAGGAATACTATAGCCATTGCAATTTTGAACAAAACTACTTAAGCAATTGTCTATTGCTACAAATTCTTTTGCTGGTGGTATCTCTTCACCACACTCCAGAGTTATATCCGCTGGTGCAGCAGGTGCATTTGGTCCTGTTTCATCATTTACGTTAATTGTTTGTGACACACTCGATGCGTTACCACACTTATCTGTAAAGGTCCATGTACGTATTAGTGTGAAGTTGTTTTCACAAGTACCAGGTATAATCTCTTCGTTAAGTTTTCCTTCTACAATATTGCCATCAGGGATACCATTAGACACATCATACAAACCTAATTCTGCTACCCCTGCTAACGGGTCAAAAGCTGTTCCTGTAAACAATCGTTCCATTATACAGCTCTTATCGCCTAAAAGGAGATCGGCTTCAATATCAGCTTGAGCAATACCACATTCGCTTGCAAGTTGCAAAATTGGCGCATAAGAAAACAGGTCAGAGCTGCTAGAGTATATGGATACAACAGTTGGACCCCAACTAGAACCTTGATTAGGAAACCCAAAATTGAGGTAATTATTTATTATAACGTCTCTAACTGCATTATAATCATCACTTTCTGTTGGTATAAAATTATCGTTAACATATTCAAAAAACAATCTAAACCCTCTACCATTTATTGTGGTGTAGCTAGCGCATACATAGGCAATTGTTAGGCCATCTACTACAAGAGGAAGCCTATAACCATCACAATCTTTCAAAATACCACCAGAACAATTGTCTATTGCTATTAACGCTTCTGGTAATGGAATATCTGTCTCACACTGTACGGTAATTTCTGAAGGTGCTGCGGGAGGCACTGGAGCTGTTTCATCATTTACATTTATTGTTTGTGAGATACTTGATGAGTTGCCACAACTATTTGTAAAGGTCCAAGTACGTACCTCTGTGTAGTTGTTAGGACAGTCACCATATATAATCTTTGTTGTTGGACTTACTGTGATCTCACCGTCATTATTATCAATAGCTGTTAAATCTTCAAGTGGAGGTATATCATCTTCACATTGTACATTGAGATCTGCAGGAGGTGTTGGTGCTAAAGGTGGTGAACTAACAAAACTATCATCTTCGGTATCAATAAGACCATCACAATCATTGTCTAAACCATCACAGATTTCAGGAGCACCTGGAAAAATTGTAGCATCAGTATCATTACAGTCTCCTTCACATTCTGTATAACCGTCTCCATCGTCATCTGTTAAATCACTTGGGTCAGGACTTATACATAAATTTGTAAACCGAACAAGAGATAAATCTTGATTGGCCACATAACTTAAATAATTAGAAGCATCTTCTAGTTGAGAAATACCTACATTGTTACGTAAACTTGCTGGATCAAAAAAATATTCAACGCGATCTGGACCAACAATATCATCGGTATCGTCAGCAAATCCATCTACTATTAATGCATTAGGAAAATCTGAAACTGGATTTTGGTCCACAGGAATATTTCCTCCATTTTGCAGTGGAATTTCACCAGAGCCTGTAAACATAACTGAGTATATCTCGGCTACACCGTTTAATACATCGTTATCATTATCTGAGTAAGCATATAAACCATCTCCATTAGTTGCTAAATTAAAGTCGCCACTAGTAGCAGTTGCTTCTGCAGTACCACAAGAACCGCCACTAGAGCAAGTTACAGAAAAGGTGTTTATGCTTATTTCCTTTATAAAGACGACATCTCCTTTTGTTAAAACTCCTGAGGTGTATTTAATAACTCCTTCACCTGTAGGTGCTCCATTAAAGGTAAAAGCATTGCTAGTATCGCTGTATTCATTATCTGTAAAATATATGGTTTGTCCACTTGGGATATCTTCAGTGGCTACAAAAGTAAAACCATCATTTGATGTTCCTGCAGATAAATGATTCATTCCTATAACTACTACTTTTTGAGAAAAAGAAAGTTGCGTTATTAAAAAGAGAAAACATAAAAGAGTAATTTTTTTCATATTGCAATTGTTTAATTTCTAGAAGGAAATGTGCCGGATAAAGCAATTATATAGTTTACTACCTGATAAGGTTGCATGTTGTTTATTGCTTGATTATTACCAGTATTTAAAACTGTTCCTCCAGTTAACGTTTCATTAGGTGTAGCTGTAGTAGCAAATGCTCCAATATGTGAGGCAATGATACCAGCTGTAGAGGCTAAAAGGTTACCAGATTGAGAGGTAACAGCGATTAAAGCATTGTGGTTGTGTGAGGGCATTTGTTGTACTGTTAAATAGTTAATTTCAGCACCACTTTTTTGTCCTTGTCTATACAATGTTCCTGTATGCATAGGTGCACGCCCACGAAAATCTGGTAGAGCAAATGTTGTACGTCCATCACCGCCATACGTAGTCCCTAAAAGAGAATATAAGGCCTGGTTTGCAAGTATAGGTAATATTTGTCCATCACAGAAAGCCCAACCTCTAGGGGCGAAATTTCCTGCGAACATTCTTATTTCTCCAATCATTGGCGTTTGAGCCAGTAATTCATTAATACTCCCTATTGACATGAGAGCAATACATATAATTGTTATTTGTTTTTTCATAATCTTTAAAATTTAACTTCGTGATGGATAAGTACCAGTTAAGGCGATTATATAGCGTACTACTATATAGGGCTGCATATTATTAACTGGTTGATTTTGTCCAGTAGTAGATGTATTTACACCACCTAATTGACCAGTTGATGCTTCATTTGAAAAAGCATTGTCGTGTGAGGAAAGTATACCTGTTGATTCAACTTCCTCTCCTTTTGAGGTATTTACTTTTACCGATAACCCATGATTATGTGCAGGCAATTGAGCGCTTGTTAAAGTATTAGTTTCTGTACCCAATTTTTCACCTAATTTAATACTTGATAAACCCGGTCCTCTACCAGGTCCAATTACTATTCTGCCTTGTATATTTGGTAAACCAAAAGTAGTTCGACCATCACCTCCGTAAGTTGTTCCTAAAATGGAGAATAACGCTGTGTTTTCAGCAATAGGCAATAAATTACCATCGCAAAAAGCCCAACCTCTAGGGGCGTAATTTCCTGCAAATATTCTAATTTCCCCTAAAAAAGCGTCTTGAGCTTGAGAACTATTAATATTTATTAATGATATTAAAGCGATTGTTAATATTGTAATATTTTTTTTCATGGTTTAATGTTTAATTACGTGAAGGATAAACACCTACTAGAGCAATGATGTAATGAATTGCAATAGAAGGTTGATGATTGTTTATAGATTGACCATTTCCAGTATTTGACATACTCAAACCACTTAAATTTTGTAATTGAGTTGGATTTTCAGAAAAAGCGCCACGATGTGAGGCTAAAAATCCTGTTGGATCAGCTTGAGTTCCTAATAGGGTATTAACTGCAATGGTTAATTGATGGTTATGTGATGGAAGTTGAGTAACAGTTAAGGTATTAGTTTCAGTTCCACCTTTAGAACCAAGATTTCTATTCGTTAACCCTGGACCATTTCCCTCATGAATTGGTACTCTACCTCTTAAGTCGGGTAAGCCAAAAGTAGTACGTCCATCACCACCGTAGATTGTTCCTAAAATTGAAAATAAGGCGTCATTTTGACTTACATCTAGTAATTGACCTTCACAAAAGGCCCAACCTCTAGGAGGGAAATTTCCTGCAAACATTCTAATTTCTCCGATAAAAGCCTCATCTTGAGAGTGCACATTGATTGTGCTGCACAATGACATAAGCACAATGCTTAGAATTGTAATTTGTTTTTTCATATGGTTGATTTTAATGATTAAAACCAAACATGAAATAAGTATGTTCTAAATAGATTTTGTGGCTGATATTACTTGCTATTAACAACCATTTAAAATGAAATTTCACTTAAGTTAAGCTATGAATTAGGGAGTAATTAACTTAACTAAGTAGGTGAATGTACAAAAAAATTGGACAAACTGTTGAATTTTCTGTCAAGTGTTAAAATTTTTGTTAAATGGGATATTAAAGTAGTAATTAACTTACATAGTGTAAGTGTATATTAACTTGGGTATTTAATGTTTTGATTTTGAGGATTACACAATTGCTCGCAATGACAGTTAATTGTTATTAGTGCTGTCTTTTTTCTTCTTACGGTTTTTAAGTAAATTACCCAAAATGCCTTTTACAGCATCTTCGGTTTTGATTTTTGTAGAATCGCTTTTAGTGATTGTGCTGTCTTTCTTGTTTTGAGTGTTCGCTTTTGTGGTATCCGTTGATTTTTTCTTGTTGTTTAAAACGCCATCTAATAAATCTTTTAACTTGTCTTTGCCAGCATTCAACAATTTTTGTTTTTCAATTTCAATAAGTTGCTTGGTTAAATTTGAAATGCCACTAGTTAAATCGGTTGATACTTGTGGACTAGTATAGGTACCAGAAATATTTGCCGTGACAGGAATGGTTATTTTGTTAACCTCGTTATCGTTAATTCTCCCAATTAATCTATTAACCTCTCCACCTAAATATTTAGCAGGCACATTAAGTACGGCTTTGTAATTTAAAGATTTATCAAAACCATGTGAACCAGACACTTGAAAGTCGATATCTTGATATGTTACATTAAATGGTTTTACATGTACCAAACCGTTTTCAAAAGATAAGTTGGTTTTTAAATCGTCTAGGTTAAGTTTTTCAAAATCAATAAAATTTAAGTTTTCTTGTAATTCCCCTAGCACTTGTAATTTCTCTGAATTTACAGAACTTACAAAAAGCTGCGCAAAGGTGTTTCCTGAGATTGATGCTAATTCGGGAGTAAATGACTGGTTTAAATTGCCTTTTAAGTTGATGGTCGAGTTTAATTTACCTTGTAATGCAGTAGCAATAGGTGCTAAACTTTGAAACAACTCTAAACCGTTAAACGACTTTGCGATATCAAAATTATCGACTCCTAGGTTAATATTAAATGTTGGTGTTGCTTCTTGGGTCGATACATTTCCAGTAATTGCTAAAATACCTTCAAATAGCTTTGAGGTTAAGCCTTTTAAATTGGCTTGTTGATTATTAATAGCTAACGCACCACTTACGTCTTTTAAATTAAGATTGTCATAAATAACAGTATTGACATCAGCCGTGATATTGCAATCTAAAAACTCAGGGATTTTGAGCGATTCTGTATTAGCCGTTGTTTTGTTTTCTTCGGCAGTGTCATCTTGAGCGACCATAAAATCGTTCACTGCAAATATGTTTGACTTTACTTTAAAATCCCCTTGCAATTTATTTTTCTGCATTAAAAAACCAATGAGGTTTTTAATAGTTCCAGTGGCATTAATGTCACTTTCGCCTGTTTTAGCAGCAAAATTGTTTAGCGAAATGGTTCCTGGCTTAAAAGTTAAATCTGCTTTTGAAATATGAATTGGATTTACAATATCTTCCGAAGAGAAAATAAAATCGGTAATGCTTACGGAGCCATTATTTTTTATTCGATTATACGAATTAGTTTCAATGGCATTCATATCAAAAGAGGTGTTTAGTTTCCCTTTTAAAATACCGCTAAGCTCTTTGTCAAGCTCAATTGGGTAGGCTTTTGATATGTTGGCAAGATTAAGAGTTCCTTCTAAATTGGCATTGACTTGCGTGTTATCTCCTAAGTTCTTGAAAACAGCTGACGATTTAAAAACATCTTGGTCTATTTTAAAATTGAGCATATTTAAATCAACATAGGTGTCGTCTGGATTACCGTTATCATTTTTAACTGTTGCATTAATGTTTATGTTCTCGACGCGTTTAGGAAGATTAGGATACTTAAAAGATGCATTGTCAGACATCATCTTTATATCGATAGTTGGAATTGTTTTATCAGTCATTAATCCCTTGATAATGCCTTCAACCTTAAAATAGCCTAAGGTTTCTACATCATTTAAGTTTTTAGCATAACGTTCTGGCATGACAGCTAAAAAATCTTTAAAAGATGATTCAGGGTTTTTAAAAGAGATATCAATTAATTGCCCTTCGTCTTTGAGTTGTACAAAACCATCAAATTCTAAAGGTAACTGATTGATAAAACCTTTGTTTTCTTTAAATGTGTAGGTATTGCTTTTTAGGTTTAAATCGATTAGAGCATCTAAAGTCACATGGTTGTTTTCAAGGTAAGACGTGCTGTCTATGCTTAGACTTACATCAGCTTCAGAGGTAGTATTTAGCTCAGAAACAACATCAGTAAACTTAGCATTTCCAGAGTGGTTTAAATTGGTGACATACACTGTTGTGTTAGAGCTTTCGTCAATATACGTTAGCGCACTATTATCAATTGTGTAGTCTTCAATGTTAATTTTAAAACCGCTACTTTCAGCAGAATAAGCACGGGTGTTTTCGTTAGATTCTGTTTTAAAAATATCCCAGTTAGAGCTTCCATTGGTATTTTCTTTTAAGGTCATTAAGGCTTCATCAATAGAGACGCTTGTAATAGCAATAGGTTCATCTTCTTGGTTTTTAAAAAGCTCTTTTATAGCCATTTTTAAACCAATAGATTTTGCTGTTGTAAAAACTTCATCCTTAAATGGTTCGTTATTGGTAATGGTAAGATTGTTTATTGTCACTTTGGCATTAGGGAAACTACTAATTAGGCTTAAACTAACATCGTCAAATTCTACTTTGGCATTAATATTTTTATCAGCATAGTTTTGTACAATAGCATCTATTTTAGATTCCAATACAAAAGGAATTGCCACTAAAATCGCAACAAAAATTAGTAATATAATACCGATAATTTTAAATATTTTCTTCATAGATGTAGGCTTGCTTTTATATATACGATAAAAATTCAAAAATAAGTCTTAAAGAACTATTAAAGAAGTGAAATCTCCTCGTTTACTTTTAGATTGAAACGTTTTCTAAATAGACACACACCTAAATATAAAAAAGGCGTGTCTAATGCTGCGACCATCACTTTAAATAGGAAGCCACTTATTAATAAGCCTTTAAAACTTTCCCATGGTAATACCTCAAAAGTGCATAATAAAGTAAGGATGGAAAAGGTGTCAATAAATTGCGAAAACCAAGTGGAAAAATTATTTCGCAGCCATAAATGTCTACCTTTGGTTAGGCGTTTCCAAAAGTGATAAATTTGAATATCGATAAATTGAGCAAACAAATAAGCAGTCATACTAGCAAATACTGCAATGGCTGATTGCCCAAAGACTTTAGTGAATAGTGCATCATTTACTGGAGAATTATCTATGGCAGGAACGCTATCTGCCACCAAGATTATTAAAAGCGAAAAAATAGATGCAAAAATCCCAGTAACTACTACTTGGTTGGCACTCTTTTTACCATAAATTTCACTTATTAAATCGGTTATTAAAAACGTAATTGGGTAGGGCAAAATACCAACTGAGATTTCAAATAGACTTGCGCCAAAAATTTCTATATCAAAAGGATGCCAATAAAAAAACTTTTGAAAAATTAAGTTGGAAACGACTAAAGACGTAATAAACAAAGCTCCTAGTAGCATGTATATACGTTGGGCTAGAAGTTTGTCTTTTTGTGTCATTAAAAATTGTGAATAAATACGCTATGTAAATATAAACTAATAAATTTTCTTTTAGTTAATTTGCCATTGCTTATGAACCAACCACAGCAAGTATATATATCATTAGGAAGTAACGAAGGCGATAGGTTTAAAAATCTACAAGATGCCATTGACCTTATTCATTTAAAAATTGGAACTGTTAAAATTATATCTAAAGTGTATAACACACCTGCTTTTGGTTTTGAAGGAGCCGATTTTTATAATGCATGCCTCCATGTATCAACCTATTTAAAACCTAAAAAGGTAATGCAAGAATTGTTGTTGATTGAGAAAAGTTTAGGTAGAATTAGAAGCAGTAAAAAAGGTTACCAAGCACGAACAATTGATTTAGATATTTTGCTAATTGATGATGAAGTAATCAACACAAAAACGCTTAAAGTCCCTCATCCTGAAATGCATAAAAGACGTTTTGTATTGCGTCCTTTAAATAATATTGCTCCAAAAGTTGAGCATCCAAAACTTAATAAGTCTGCAAGTTTACTTTTAGAAGAATGTGAGGATAATAGTGAATTGGAAGGCATTAATATTTGGCTTAAGAATCCAAGTAAAGTATTTAATTTTTCTAAGCATAACTATATTGCTATTGAAGGGAATATTGGTGCAGGAAAAACAAGTTTGGCAACAAAAATATCACAAGATTTTAATGCTAAATTGGTATTAGAACGTTTTGCAGATAATGCCTTTTTACCAAAATTTTATAAAGAACCACAGCGTTATGCATTTGCGTTAGAAATGTCTTTTTTGGCTGATAGATACCAACAAATAAGTGACGATTTATCACAACTGGATTTGTTTAAAGATTTTATTGTTAGTGACTATGATGTATTTAAGTCGCTTATTTTTTCTAAAATCACCTTACCTGAAGATGAATTTATCCTATACCGAAAGTTATTCTATTTAATGTATAAAGACATTGCAAAGCCAGATTTATATGTCTATTTATATCAGAATACAGTGCGTTTACAAGCAAATATTAAAAAACGCGGTCGTGATTATGAACAGAATATTGAAGATGATTATTTGGAAAAAATTAATGCTGGTTATTTAGAATTTTTAAAAAACCAAACGGAGATTAAGGTTAAGATTATTGATATATCTGACCTAGATTTCATTAAGAATAGAGCAGACTATTTATGGTTATTAAACCAAATATGTGAAGATGAAGTATAGAATTATCCAATCACCTGAAATTTTAATTGTTGGCATGAAGGCTAACATGTCGTTTGAAACAATTAGCGAAGATACTGTGAAGTTGGCAAGACAATTTATGCCAAGATTGAAAGAGATTAATTACCGAGTAGATGATAATACATTGTCGCTTCAAAATTATGATAACTTTGACTACAATAACTTATCGCCAACTATGACTTTCGAAAAATGGGTTGGTGTTGAGGTTACCAATCTTGATGATATTCCAATAGGAATGGAAACACTTACAATTAGCTCTGGAAATTATTTAGTTATTGATTTTAAGGGTTCTATGCAAGAATTTGTGAAAAATTGGCATTATATACATTCGCAATGGTTACCAAATTCTGAGTTCAAGCTAGATAATAGACCGCATTTTGAGAAGTTGAGCTCAAAATACAGCCCGATGAACGTTGTAAATGAGGAAGAGATTTGGATTCCGGTTATTTAGAGTTTCAAAAAAATCAGCCTAAATCAATGTGAAAATCATTGATATTTCAGATAAAGATTTTGTAAAAAACAGGAGAGATTATCTCTGGATTTAAGATCAGAATTGTAAGATGTAATTTTTAAAGGTTAACTATTCCAGATTACAAAACTCTTTTATTTCCTTAGTTAATATGGATTTATCAAGATTATGTGCTATTGTCCAATATTCGCAGGCGAAATCCTTTTTTTCTTGTTTAAAGTAACTGTGACCCAATAAGAAATAATATTTAGCCTCCATATGATTTCTTCTAATTGCTTGGCTAATCTTGAAGTTAGCTTTTTCATAGTTCTCTTCTTTATAATCCTCGGTACCACTTTTAAAAAAAGCTTCCCCAATAATTTTATCGGTCAATACCTTTTTCCCTTGCTTGCTAATGCTTAATGGGAGAATAGCATAGTTGGCAACATAATTGCCGCCTATTTTTGAGGCATTCCATTTAGGCATATTAGAGAGATGCTCAATTATTACTGAGTCCATTTCTTTAGTGCCATGAATAATTATATCAATATCATTTATTTTGCCCTCTTCATCTATCTGAAATGTAGCAAATGTTTTGTTATATAATGCGATATATCCTTTTGGAAAATGAAAGTTCAATTTTTTAATATATTCAGCTAATTTTTTCTGACCTCCAACATACGCTGAACGGCCATATTGTTCACTATGTATTTTTGGAGTTATATTTTCTATCTCATTTAGAATACTTCCATCTTGATTATACCAAATCCATTTCCCGGTTACTTCACCCATTTCGAAACTTGTAGATTCGGATACTTTTCCTGTTATCCAGTAATTAATCTGATCACCATGTTTTGTATTATCCTTGTACGCAACAGTACTAGATAATTTACCATTGTGATAATAATTGTTAAAAACACCTGTTTTTAATGTCAGCTTTTTATCGAGGTACTTTCCAGTTCTAAACAAAGAATCATTTAAATAATAGTCATTAACAACCCAAACATCTCCTTTATTTTGAATTGTGCGCTTATATTGCCCATTAAGTTTTGAACTCTTTTCACCATTAAACTTTATATAGTATGTCTTTAGTTTCTGAGAATGAATATTTAATGTAAATAATACCACTATTGATATTATTGAAAGTCTTTGAATAGAGATGCCTTTGTTGGAATACATAATTTTGTCTTTTTTAATTTCCACTGACGTAAGACAAAAATCCGTGCTTATTTCGCCAAGGGAAAAGAAAAGTTAGTTTGTTAAAGATATGAATTTTCGAATCTAACCTTTGAGCTTGCAAAACAAATCCCAAATTACAACTCCAGCACTTACAGAGATATTTAACGAATGTTTTGTGCCATATTGTGGAATTTCAATCACCACATCACTAGTATTAACAATCTCTTGTTGTACACCTTTCACTTCATTGCCAAAAACTATCGCGTATCTTGTTTCTTCATCAGGCGTAAAGTCATTAAGCATTGTGGCGTTTTCGGCTTGTTCGATTGAAATAATTTTAATGTTTTTTGCTTTTAATTTTTCAACTAGCGTCAACGTATTTTCAACATATTCCCAATCAACAGTTTCGGTACTTCCCAATGCTGTTTTATGAATATCCTTATGAGGTGGTTTAGCAGTAATACCGCATAAATAAATTTTCTCTATTAAAAAAGCATCACTTGTTCTAAAGACACTTCCAATATTATTGAGACTTCTAATATTGTCTAAAATCACAATTAGAGGCGTTTTTTTAGATTCCTTAAACTCCTCAATGGACAATCTATCTAGTTCGCTATTTTTTAGTTTCCGCATGTTTAAGAATTGTAAATAACTTCTGTGAGAACGCCTTAAAAAAACATGAAATATTAGTTACATTAGCATTCTTACAATCTTTGCAAAAGTAACATTTAAAAATCACTTAAAATTGGCTAAAAAAGCAAAAAAGGTAACACCATTAATGAAACAATACAATGCCATAAAGGTAAAGTATCCTGATGCATTATTGCTTTTTAGAGTAGGTGATTTTTATGAAACATTTGGCAGTGACGCTGTAAAAGCATCCAAGATATTAGACATCATTTTAACCAAACGAGGAGCAGGAAGTGAAAGTGAAACCGAACTTGCTGGATTCCCACACCATTCATTAAATACCTATTTACCAAAATTGGTAAAGGCTGGTGAGCGTGTTGCTATTTGTGACCAACTGGAAGACCCAAAGCAAGCTAAAACCATTGTAAAGCGAGGTGTGACAGAATTGGTCACTCCTGGAGTTGCCTTAAATGATGAGGTGTTAAGCTCTAAGTCGAATAACTTTTTAGCATCAGTATATTTTGGTAAATATATTGGCGTGTCGTTTTTAGATGTCTCCACAGGAGAGTTTTTAACTTCTCAAGGGAATGCTGAATATATAGATAAGCTGCTTCAAAATTTTAACCCTAGTGAGGTTTTAATTGAAAAGCAAAAACGAACAACGTTTTCTGAAACATTTGGCAACGATTTTCACACCTTTTATATGGAAGATTGGGTGTTTCAAGACGATTATGCCAATGAAACCTTGAACAACCATTTCCAAACAAAGTCACTTAAAGGTTTTGGTATTGAAGATTTATATGAAGGGATTGTAGCTTCAGGTGCTATTATGCATTATTTAGGCGAAACACAGCATCATAAATTACAGCATATCACGTCAATTCAGCGTATTGCAGAAGATGCTTACGTATGGATGGATAAGTTTACCATTAGAAATTTAGAATTGTATAACTCCACCAATACGAATGCAGTGACTCTGCTTGATGTCATTGACAAAACCATTTCACCAATGGGAAGTCGTATGCTTAAGCGCTGGTTGGCATTGCCTTTAAAGGATGTGCAAAAGATTAAGCAACGTCATGAGGTCGTTAAATATTTGTTGAACAATGGCGTGACTTTGCAAAAGTTACAACATCAAATGAAGCATATTGGTGATATTGAGCGCTTAATTTCTAAAATAGCTACTGCCAAGGTGAATCCAAGAGAAGTTATACAACTTAAAAACTCTTTAGAAGCCATAGTGCCTATCAAAGCTTTGGCTACAAATAGTGACAATGAAGCTTTGAAAATTATTGGCGATAATATGCAATCTTGCGATATATTAAGAGAACGCATCAAAGAAACACTTAATGAGGATGCACCAGTAAATATATTAAAAGGGAATTCTATTTCATCTGATTTTTCTTCTGAATTAAAAGAACTAAGAGCATTAGCTTTTTCTGGGAAAGATTACTTAGATAAAATGCTAGAAAGAGAGAGTGAACTCACAGGTATTACCTCTTTAAAAATCGCTTCAAATAATGTGTTTGGGTATTATATTGAAGTAAGAAATACGCATAAAGATAAAGTTCCAGAAACTTGGATTCGAAAACAAACTTTGGTAAATGCAGAGCGTTACATTACCGAAGAGCTTAAAGAATACGAAGCTAAAATCCTTGGAGCCGAAGAGCGTATTTTAGCCATTGAGCAACAATTGTTTTCTGAGCTGGTTGCGTGGATGAATAGTTATATAAAACCTGTACAGCAAAACGCTGCTTTAGTAGGTCGTTTAGATTGCTTGTGTGGTTTTGCTCAATTGGCAAAAGATAATACTTATAACTATCCAGATATAGACGATTCATTTGATTTGGAGATTAAAAATGGTCGTCATCCAGTAATTGAAAAGCAATTGCCAATAGGCGAACCTTATATTGCTAACGATTTATTTTTAGATAGAACGTCTCAGCAAATTATTATGATTACTGGACCAAACATGTCTGGTAAATCAGCTATTTTACGTCAAACAGCATTAATTGTCTTATTGGCTCAAATAGGAAGTTTTGTGCCAGCAGATTCAGCTAGAATAGGCTTAGTAGATAAAATATTTACTAGAGTAGGAGCAAGCGATAACATTTCTATGGGAGAATCCACCTTCATGGTTGAAATGAATGAAACAGCGTCTATTTTAAATAACATTTCTGAGCGTAGTTTGGTGTTATTAGATGAAATTGGTCGAGGGACAAGCACCTATGATGGTATTTCTATAGCTTGGGCAATTAGTGAATACTTACATGAGCATCCAAGTAAAGCTAAAACGCTTTTTGCGACACATTATCACGAACTTAATGAAATGACCGAAACCTTTGAACGCATTAAAAATTATAATGTGTCTATTAAAGAGTTAAAGGATAATGTCTTGTTTTTAAGAAAATTGGTTGAAGGTGGAAGTCAACATAGTTTTGGTATTCATGTTGCAAAAATGGCAGGCATGCCACAACAAGTGATTCATAGAGCCAATAAAATATTAAAGCAATTAGAAAAGTCACATTCAAGTGAAGAGCTAACAGATAAAGTTAAGTCACTAAATGATGAAATGCAGTTAAGCTTTTTTAATTTAGATGACCCTCTTCTTGAGGAGATTAAAGATGAGATTTTGCACATTGATATCAATACCTTAACGCCAGTTGAAGCTTTAATGAAGCTCAATGAAATTAAGCGAATGTTGCAAAAAAAGAAAAGAGCATAAAAATTATAAAAAAGCCTTTGCTATTATTAGAATTGTTTTAAATTTGCATCCGCAATCATTGGATTGCACGTTCTTTAAAAACTGCGAAAGTAGCTCAGGGGTAGAGCATCACCTTGCCAAGGTGAGGGTCGCGGGTTCAAATCCCGTCTTTCGCTCTGAAGACTTTCTTTAAAATATACCAAGATGCTGAAGTGGTGGAATTGGTAGACACGTTGGACTTAAAATCCAATGGCCATTATGGCCGTGCGGGTTCAAGTCCCGCCTTCAGTACAATAGAAAACCGTAATTACTTTAATATTAAAGTGTTACGGTTTCTTTTTTTTAAAAATAACAACCATTTGCCAACGAAATTAAATAAACCTGCTCTTTTGCCTTTTTACAACTCTAGAAAAGCTTAGTTAATGTAATAATTAAATTTTATAAATCTATTTATTTAATAAATCGATATAAATTCAACTATTAAAAAATTGAACTCAATTTTATAAAAGAGTAATTTTAAAAAACCCCCATTAATTAATTGATAAAAATATTAATTAATCAAAAGTGAGAGATGAATACTTATTTAGTAGATGATTAGTTTTAAAACTTCTTACTTATGTAATTGTGTTATGCTCTGCGTCAAAAACAACCTCAACAATATATTCTCTTACTATTTTCATTTTTATATAAACAAATAAGGAGTTCAAACCGTAATAATTAATAGGTTTTAAAAAACATTCTTGATAAAGATAATATTAATTTTCCCACAATTAAAGATTATTCTATCTTTAAAGAACTTTCGATTTTATAACTAAATGGAAGAAATAATCATTTAGCTTTCATCTATTTCAGCTGTAATTTGTTCCTGTAACCGTTCAATGGTTTTCTTAAGGTGTTCATACTCCATGACTTGACCTTCCATTCCATAAATCTTGTTGCGTAATATATTCAGAATAAATATGTTCTTCTTATAGTCTTCAACACTTTTAGGTTTGATTTCAGACTTAGTGACATCAATTTTAGTAAATACTCGTGAGGCGTTCTCTCGATAACTGGTTTGTGGTACTTTTGGAATATGATCAAATTCCAACATATATGGAGCAATGATATTTCTAGTGTACTCACGTAAACCAGAATCCCAGCCAATATTGCTGCCGTCATCATAATACGCAATTATTGAATCTGTCAGTACTTGATTTTGTAAATAATCTAATTGACCTGATGAAACAATATTTTCAAATGTGGTTCTATTTTGATCAAAGTAAAATATAGTCAAAATGGAACTTAGGTTTTCAATAAATTCTTCACGGGTCACTTGCTTTTCATTAAGCATAACAGATACACAAAACAAAAGCTGCTTGGTGAATGTATTGGCTTTATCAATTTGATATGTAATTAATTCGAGATCGGAACTCAAATCCACTTTTATCCTTTCAAGAATAAATTTCTCCTGATCTCTTTTTTTACGAATCTCATTCCAATTATTTACTTGTAATGCCAATAAAATACCAACCATAACTAGAATGATTTCGCCAATAGCATATTTAAAGTATTTGCCTATTTTATTATGTTCCATAAGGTTGTAGCGTATTTTACGAAAGAATTTAATCATTGGTGGTTAGTTAGTATTTCTAAAGATACGGAAATTCTAAATCTTGAGTTTTGGTTAAATTGGAATTGCCCCATCTAATTAAAGATTTCTCAAAAAATTATGCGTGGCTTTCAACCTGTTTTTTACTTACCTCTTTTGGGGAGCATGGGAGTTATTTCAAGTACATGATAAGCTCCTGACAGAGCGTTTTATACTTTTCTAATAGTAATATACCCTTTAGAAATTATCCTTAGTGTTTTGGAACTTTGTTAACTGACTAATCAGAAGCAATTAATTATATTCGTTGTTAGCCTTTCTTTATTGCTATATTTTAATTATTATTCCAAATAGTTATCAATTTCAATTATGCAATTTTCAACAAACTCTATGGTGTTTTTAAAATCTCTTATGGCCATTTTTCTGCCTACAATAGCTTCAGCAACTAAAGTTTCATATTCAGGGTCATTTATTAAAAATTCATAGTCATTTGGTATGCCCAAATAGATATTTCCTGTCAATAGGTCTTTTCCCGGAATCATTTTAGTCTGAAAATGTTTCTGGTAATATGGAAAAAGAATCCGAGCGGCATTACGTCTGGTATTTGTTTTTCTAAAAATTCTTTCATAACCTGTTTCATAAACATCAGTAATAAGCATTCGTAATGAATCCGATTGAATTATTTCTAAATTACCAGATTTTAAGGTTTCGTAGGTGGATGTTTTTGGAAAAAAATAGTTGAACTGAACACTTAAGTAAAAATCTCTATACATTGAATCAACAATTGCAGATTTAGTCTGGATATATTTATGAACATTAAGGGTTGATTGATAATGGATCTGATTAAATTCTTGATCTCTATTTAACTCCTCAAGTGAAGACAACATTTCTGATTTCAAACTTTTTAGATTCACCTCTTCCTTTATACTGCTTTTTCGTTCCTCATTCCAATTGTTTATCTGTAATGCAAGTAAAATGCCTACCATGACTAATAGAATTTCTCCCATGGCATACTTAAAGTACTTTGCTGTTTTATTTTTCTCCATAAGGTCGTAGCGTATTTTTCTAAAGAATTTTATCATTGGTGGTTAGTTAGTATTTCTAAAGATACTGAAATTCTAAATCTTGAGTTTTGGGAAATAAAATCTAACAGTTCTGTATTCTATTTTATGCTGTTTTAATATCGGTGTTGATTGTGTGAGTATTTAATCTTTATATATACTTAAATATACACACATTTTTAACTCAAGTAGTTTATCAAACATTAGTTTTCCGCCTTTTGCAACACTATAGTCTAGGCAACAGATATCAGCTTGTTTTTCTTCTAGAGTTAGTTTATTGAAGTCGTATAAGGTCATTGAAGCAAATTAATCTTTTTTTTAGTAGCAATTATCAAAAAACCAATCTCTACCAAATCCATTGATGGGTTGACCACCATTCGAAGGGTTTACGACTATTGCAATGCAAGCATCAGTACTACTCCTTCTCACATCACTCAATCTTTCATACTCATCACAAGAGATAGGGATTTTAGTTGGACTTACGTCATCGCAAGAACTTAACAATTTTACGCACTTGGATTTACAACTAGGCCCAAACGTCCATCCCATTTCAGAATCTTTGCTACAACTCACGAAATTAATAAGCTATATCTATTAACATAGCAGATATGCCCACAAGCAAAGCTCCAACTCCCGTAACAATAACACCAATAGTCAAAACTGTTGATCCTGTTTTATCTATTGCTTTTACCTCTTTTATTTGCATTGTATCTATTGGTTTAATAACATCTGCAGTTCTTTCATTTTTCACACTATAATATTTACCGTTTTCCTTAACAATTCTATCATATTTTAATTTCTCATTGTCCTTTGTAATTACCCTTACAGCAGTATCCATTTTAGATGCTTCTTCAATACTTATTGGCGCTGATTTATAAACCGTACAGCCTTGTAATAAAATTAAAAATGATAGTACAAAAGCTACTGGTTTTAAATATTCATTAATTGCTTTCATGATAATCTATTTTGGTTAATTAGAAAAAGGAACTTAAAATTAATTAAAGCATTAAATTACCACTTCAAAAAACATTAACCTATGATTCTAATCATGTTGAAAATTAAGTTATTAAGGGCGTGAAAGAAGAAGAACAAGAACCAAGTAAACTAGGTAATATCATTATCGTTATTTTTATTAAAACTAGCTATAATTTCTGTAGTTCAACTAGCCAATGAGTTTGCTTAATTACTATATTTGGAATATGAAAAATATTATCTGGAACAGATTTCTTTACAAATGCACTTCTCTGTCTGTTTATGGATTGTATTATGACTTAAAAATTGGTCGTAAATATTCTGTAAGAATAAGATTTTGGTAAAGTAAGTGTTTTACACATATTCTAATAAGTACTTATCATCTTGGGGTTTTTAGTTCATAAAAAGAGCAGACAACAATAATAACTCATCAACCAATCAATCAAAAACATGAATTACCCACTCAGCCTGTCATCTGCTCCTTTAACAAAGTTAACAGGTAAGCCTAAATTTAACTATGACTTTAGTCAGTTATAGATAAGATTTTAATTCTTTCATAACTATGATTTTTAAATTACAGTAATAAATTATACTTATTTTAAACAGATAACAATTGGAGTTTCGCCAACCTTTTTGTGAATTTTTAGCTTCTAATTATTAAAGTCTATCCACTGAAGTTTTTAACTCTTTTTGCCATAAAAGGTGTCCGATTGAGAGAAAACTAACCATGTAAACTACCAAAAAAGTTAATGCTAAACTTCCGAACTCAAATACAAATGCAATTATTATAAATGTAATAATGCCACCAAGCCAATGGATTAAGTTAATTTTAGTTATAATAACATTTGTCTCTGTTTTATCTCTCAAAAGAGATTCACGTAATTTTATCATAACTGCAATAGTTGGTATTGAAGTAATAAGACTTACTATAATAGTTATTACAATAAAAGGAATTATAATCGATATTGTAGACATTAAATGGTATTCCATTTTTATAAGTATTATTGGAATACTCAAAACAGTCGCTAATAGACTTCCTAATAAAACAGTCTTAAACCAAACAATTATATATTTTTTTACTTTCATTATTTCCTAATGAGTTTTATCTTCTAATGATAGTTTATTGAAGTGGTATAGGTTTATTTATCTATTTTTAAGATAGTAAATAAAAATATGCAATAAATAAAACTGCAATTAAGACTACCATGAGCGTGTAACTTAATATTAAATCAATTATTAGCTTATAATTTTCCCTTTTTCGGTTTTTTGATTTTTTTACTACGGTATAAATAATAGCAAATGGAATTGCAAGAACCAGAGCATAAATAACCGAATAGATTTCAACTATTTGATTTAGTTTCATAGGTAGTACTTTTAATTCAATTAATCCTTTTTAATTAACTATAACCTTTTCAACCACCACCACTTCTTCAAATTTTATAGAAACCAAGTAAATACCTTTTGGTAAGCCAGATAAATCTATAACATGGTCTTTTGCAACGCTATCAATTTTCTGGGTGGTTACAATTTTTCCAAGAAGGCTATAAACCGTTATGTTATCTGCCGAAATATTATGGATATTCAAGTGTCCTTTTGTTGGATTTGGAAAAATAGAAACCCTCTCAAGCATTATATTTTCTTTTGACAAGGAGGCGCAATCTTCACTATAAGTTGCTATTGCATCTTTTATGCCAGCCCAATTTGTGTCTGAATACGCTTTATTATCTACTTGTATACAGGTTAAGGCTGGATTTTCTATAAAAGAACTAATATTTGCATCTAAATTTGAATTATTTGTGTTCTTTATATTCAAATCTGTTAATTGATTATTATTACATCTCAACGATATTAATGCAGTATTTGTACTAACATCTAATGTTGTCAATTGATTATACCCACAATACAACGATATTAATGCAGTATTTGTACTAACATCTAATGTTGTTAATTGATTATACCAACAATCCAACCATTTTAATGCTGTAAGTGTACTAACATTTAATGATGTTAATTGATTAATTTGACAATCCAAATATTCCAATGCTGCTAGTGTACTAACATCTAATGACGTTAATAGATTAAACTCACAATAAAACGTTGTTAATGCCGTAAGTGAACTAACATTTAAGGATGCTAATAGATTTTTGCTACAACTCAAAGTTATTAACGCCGTGTTTGTACTAACATTTAATGACGTTAATTGATTACTATCACATCCCAAAAATTCCAATGCTGTGTTTGTACTAACATCTAATTCTGTTAATTGATTATCATCACATCCCAAATATTCCAATGCTGTGTTTGTACTAACATCCAATTCTGTTAATTGATTATCAGAACATACCAAATATTCCAATGCTGTGTTTGTACTAACATCTAATGACGTTAATTGATTATCATGACACCGCAAAGTTGATAATGCAGTATTTGTGCTAACATCTAATGACTTTAATTGATTATTACTACAATTCAAATATTCTAATGCTGTGAGCGAACGAACATCTAATGACGTTAATTGATTTTGATAGCAAAACAAACTTGTCAATAAAACAAAATCCTGAATACCTTCTAGATTGGTTATACTATTACCAGCAACATTTAGGGTAGTTAAAGTATTAATGTTTGATGTCAAGACTTGTCCATCAGGGATGCCACTATCAATACCTAATTGGATTAATCTAGATTCAAAATTTACATCAGGAATTTGGGTGTATTGTGCAAAAATTGATGTAGTGGCACAAAGTAACGTGAAAAGTACTAATTTTTTCATGATAAATCCTTTTATTCATTTCTGTAACCAATAGAATTGATTAGTAAAAAATTGTTTTTTTAATAAAATTTTAAATTACCACTTCAAAAAACATTAACCTATGATATTAATCAGTTTGAAAATCAACCATTAAGAGCAACAACCAAGTAAATTAGGCGATATAATTATCGTTGTAATATTAATACTAGCTATAGTATCTGCTGTTCAACTTGCTTTGAAGTTTGCTTAACTTCTGATTAATTTTTTGAATCCATGTAACATTTTTATTGTTGTATCGTCTATAAGTTATAAG
Source organism: Flavobacteriaceae bacterium S0862 (assembly GCA_023015825.1). Lineage (GTDB taxonomy): Bacteria > Bacteroidota > Bacteroidia > Flavobacteriales > Flavobacteriaceae > Pontimicrobium. The sequence goes on from JALKAW010000003.1 coordinate 22,281, forward strand.
TGGTAATTAAAGGATGAAACAAAAAGTAAATGAATTAAATCATCAATAAAAAGAAACATAAATTAATTACAAATCATCAATCATATCAAATCATAAACTAAGGGCTCGTTAATTCGACCCTTTTTTTATTAGAACTAATTAATATTAAGTATGTTCTTTAATAAATCACTTGGTTCAATATTTCTAGTAAGATCAGTTAACCTAATTTCTTCTTTAAAAAAAACTTGGTAAGAATTATAAATTTAATTGAAAAAAGTATCGATTAATCAATGTTATAATATTAAAATGTAAATGCTATGGATATTCCAGAATATTTAAACTCTTTGTTAAGTCCTACTGCACCATTTTGTAATTGAATATTTGCTTTCTTTCTATGATCCCCAGCGTTTGAAAACAAAACAAAACTAGTCAATCCAACTCCTATACCTGAATACACTAATGGCATTCCATCTTGACAATCACTTAACAAACATTTATTTATATTAGTTGCTATTCCACCAGCTATCAATGCAACTCCCCCACCAAGAACAACCCAAGCCGCAGTCAAATTGGCTTTCTTTTTCTGTATATGAAATTCATAGAGTTCTTGGGGGGTTTTTTGTGATTCTGTTTCGGCTAATTGTGCAAGTGACAGATTAACAGATCCCAAACAAAATATTAGAGATAAAAATATTGCTTTCATGACTTTGATTTATTAGAAAAGTAAATTACAATTTCAAGAAACATTAACCAATGATATATATCAGTATGTAATTATGAAGCAAATAATCTTACGCCTTTTGTTTTTTATATCTTGTACTGAATAAGCTGATATTAAATTGACTTGTTATAAAAATGATAAAAACTAAGAGTAGTTAAATAGATTAGCTTAGCAACCTAAAAGAATAAAATACTTGGACTTTTGCACAAAAAAACCGTTGAAGTAACTTCAACGGTTTAATATAATTTGTGTATAAGCTGTCAACCTATTTTAGGATGACTCATAATTAAGAATTGATTATCCTAAAGATACACGCTTAAATCCTGTTACAGCTACATCACCATAAGTGTTAATATACCCTGCAACGTTTAATTTTTCGTCTTTAATAAAATCTTGATCAAGTAAACATTGTTCTTTATCAAGAGTTGTATTATCTGAAATGAAACGCTCCATTTTACCTGGAAGGATTCTATCCCAAATTTGCTCTGGTTTTCCTTCAGCTTTCAATTCAGCTTTTGCATCTTCTTCTGCTTGGGCTAATACTTCTGGAGTTAATTGCGCCATAGAAATATACTTAGGTACATTTTTAAGCGTTTTTCCTAAACGACCAAGTTCGATATTATCTTTTTCAATAACAGCAATTCTTGCTTCAGTTTCTGATGCCACAAAAGCAGGATCAAAATCTTTGTAAGACAATGTTGTTGCTCCCATTGATGCTACTTGCATTGCTAAATCTTTAGTCAAAACATCAGCTTTATCAATAGCATTGTTCAAACCAACTAAAGCTGCAATTTTTCCAATATGAGTATAGGCTCCAACGTAAGGTGCTTCGATTCTTTCAAATGCAGTGATATCAATTTTTTCGCCAATAACACCTGTTTGTTCAATAAGTTTTTCAGCAACAGTCATACCTCCAAAGTCGGCAGCTAAAAAGTCTTCTTTGTTAGAATGATTAATAGCTATGTTTACGAACTCTTCGGCTAAAGCTTTATAAGTATCGTTTTTAGCAACGAAATCTGTTTCACAAGCTAATACAATGGCAACACCTACAGTGTTATCATCGTTAATTTTTGTAATTGCAACACCTTCAGATGATTCTCTGTCAGCTCTTTTTGCAGCAACTTTCTGTCCTTTTTTACGTAAAACCTCAATTGCTTTTTCAAAATTTCCTTCAGCTTCTACTAAGGCTTTTTTACAATCCATCATTCCTGCACCAGTAGCTTCTCTAAGCTTTTTTACATCTGCTGCACTTATTTTTACTGTATTTTCCATAATGTATTATTATAATAAATAAAAGTCATTTAATTTTTCTGTGATGAAGAACTAAACGACTTTTATATTTTTTTGAAATAGTTTTATTCTTCTTCTTGAGTTGCTGCAACTGGAGCAGCTTCAGCTTTAGCTTTAGGAGCATCTTTTCCTTCAGCTTTTGCATCTTTTTCAGCTTTTCTATCTGCTAAACCGTTTGCAATGCCATTACTAACATGCGTTAAAATTTTATCGATAGATTTTGAAGCATCATCATTTGCTGGTATTACATAATCAACCTGTCTTGGGTCAGAATTTGTATCAACCATTGCAAATATTGGAATGTTTAATTTTTGTGCTTCTTTAATTGCGATATGCTCACGCTTAATATCAACTACAAACAAAGCTCCTGGAAGACGTGTCATATCAGAAATAGAACCTAAGTTTTTTTCTAATTTTGCTCTTAAACGGTCTACTTGTAAACGTTCTTTTTTAGAAAGTGTCATGAATGTTCCATCTTTCTTCATTCTATCAATTGAAGCCATTTTTTTAACAGCTTTTCTAATAGTAACAAAGTTAGTTAACATTCCACCTGGCCATCTTTCAGTAATGTAAGGCATGTTTACGTTTCCTGCTTTTTCAGCAACGATATCTTTTGCTTGTTTCTTGGTAGCTACAAATAAAATTTTTCTACCTGATGCTGCAATTTTTCCTAAAGCTTGAGATGCTTCTTCTAATTTTGCAGCTGTTTTGTAAAGGTTAATTATATGGATACCGTTTCGTTCCATATAAATGTATGGAGCCATGTTTGGGTCCCATTTTCTGGTAAGATGTCCAAAGTGTACACCACCATCTAGTAAGTCTTTTACTTCTACTTTTGCCATTTTGTAATAGTTTACGTTCTGTTGAATTAGCAATGATTAAGTGGTCTTTATTTTAAATCGCCTTAATCATTTAGATGCTAAACTAAATCCTGACATTACTGTCATGGACAACAATAACTGGTTTAAATTTCTTTTAATATTAACGTTTAGAGAACTGGAATTTCTTACGCGCTTTCTTCTGTCCGAATTTTTTACGCTCAACCATTCTTGGGTCTCTTGTTAATAATCCTTCAGGTTTTAAGATGCCTCTGTTTTCTTCATTAAGCTCACACATTGCGCGAGATAATGCTAAACGAACAGCTTCTGCCTGACCTGTAACACCACCACCAAATACATTTACTTTTACATCAAAGTTACCTTCGTTGTTAGTCAATGCTAACGGTTGGTTTACTTTGTACTGTAAAGTAGCTGTTGGGAAGTATGTGTTAACATCTTTTTTGTTGACTGTGATGTTTCCTTTTCCTTCTGAAACATACACACGAGCAACAGCCGTTTTTCTACGACCAATTTTGTGAATTACTTCCATTAGTTAACTTCGTTTAAGTTAATTGCTTTTGGTTTTTGAGCAGCATGAGCATGCTCTGCACCAACAACAACATTTAAATTACGGAATAAAGCTGCACCTAATTTGTTTTTAGGGAGCATTCCTTTTACTGATTTTTCTACTAATCTTGCTGGATCTTTTCCAAACATTTCATTAGCAGTAAGCGATCTTTGACCACCTGGATAACCTGTGTGACGAATGTACGTTTTGTCATTCCACTTGTTTCCTGATAAGTTGATTTTTTCGGCATTAATAACAATAACGTTATCGCCGCAATCAACGTGTGGTGTAAAGTTAGGTTTGTGCTTACCTCTTAAAAGTATTGCTACTTTAGAAGCTAAACGACCTAATGTTTGACCTTCAGCATCAACTAAAACCCACTCTTTATTAACAGTAGCTTTGTTTGCCGAAATCGTTTTGTAGCTTAATGTGTCCACACTAAATTATTTTTCTAAATTAAACATTCCTCTCTCAAAAAGAGTTTGCAAATTTACAATTATATATTTGATTAACAAACTCTGTAACACGTTTATTTTCAGAGAATATTTTAAGTCTTGAGTTTGATAAATTTTTAGGGCTTTAAAAGTTAAACTTTTCTCAAAGCATCATGTTATCTAAAGCAACTATTTTAGTTTTAATCTATATTTTATTTCTATTGACCGGATTAAGTGTGTATATTTTAAGGACTAACTATAGTTTAGCAAGGTCAATAGTAAATCAATCAAAAATCTCATGAAACTTGCAATCAATCTATTTCTATGTTTTTTAGTTGCCTTTTGCAGTACTATTAAAGCACAAGAAATATCTTCACAATCACCCAAAAGAATATATACTACAACAAATATTGGAGAAAATACACCACCTGTAATTGATGGAAAACTGGATGATGCTGTTTGGGACACGGTTGAATGGTCTAAAGAATTTATAGAATTGTCTCCAGATGAAAACACACCTCCAAGCCAACGAACCAGATTCAAAATTCTTTACGACGATAGATTTTTATATGTTGGTATTAGAGCTTATGATACAGCTGTAGATAGCATCGCTAAACGACTTGGAAGACGAGATGGTTTTGATGGAGATTGGGTGGAAATTAATATTGATAGTGATCGAGATTTAAGAACTTGTTTTTCTTTTACATCTTCTGCTACTGGTGTTAAAGGAGATGAGTTTGCGAGTTTAAATGGTAAAAATTGGGATAAAAGCTGGAGCCCAATATGGACTAACAAATCTCAAATTGATGAAGAGGGTTGGAGCACCGAAATGAAAATTCCATTAAGCCAGTTACGTTTTAGCAGTGATGATGAGCAAGTTTGGGGAATCCAGGTGCAGCGTTTCTTTTTTAGAAAGCAAGAACGCTCTTTATGGCAACGAAAGCCTGTAACTGCTCCTGGTTGGATTAGTGAGTTTGGAGAATTACATGGGTTAAAAGGATTAAAACCTCAAAAGCAATTAGAAATTCAGCCCTTTACAGTTACAAAGTTAGATACTTATCCAGAGGAAGTTGGAAATCCGTATCGAGATGGAAACGATTTTAACATAAATGCAGGGCTTGATGCTAAAATCGGTATTACAAACGACCTAACATTAGATTTAACAGTAAATCCTGATTTTGGTCAAGTAGAAGCAGATCCAGCGGCAATAACATTAGATGGTTTTGAAATTTTCTTTGAAGAACAACGGCCATTTTTTGTCCAAAACAAAAACATTTTTGATTATAATTTTGGTAATAATCAAGACAACTTATTTTTCTCAAGGCGTATAGGGAGAAACCCTCAAGGCTATCCAAATGCACCTTCAGGAGCCTATGTTGATCTACCTGATAATACTACTATTTTGGGAGCTGCAAAGTTTTCAGGGAAAACCAAGAATGGTTGGTCTATTGGTGTTTTGGAGAGTGTTACAGCAAATCAATATGCCGAAATTGACCTTAATGGTAGTAAAAGTAAAGAAATTGTTGAGCCATTAACAAATTATTTTGTAGGTCGCTTACAAAAAGATTTTAATAATAGAAATAGTTATGTTGGAGGAATTTTTACAGCTACTAATAGAAATTTAGAAGATCATTTAAACTATTTAAGAAAAGAAGCCTATACAGGTGGGTTTGATTTTAAGCATCAATGGCAAAGTAGGAGATATTTTGTTGAAGGTAATATTGTATCAAGTCACGTAAAAGGAAGCAAAGAAGCGATTACTGAAACACAAACCTCTTTAACACATTTGTTTAACAGGGTAGATGCTAGTCATGTAACTGTTGACACAAATAGAACTTCATTAACAGGAACTGGAGGGCGTTTATCGGCTGGAAAAGTTGGAGGTGGTCATTGGGAGTATAATGGAGGGGTTATTTGGCGTTCACCAGGATTGGAGTTGAATGATGTTGGATTTTTAAGACAAGCAGATGAAATTCGCCAGTACTTTAATTTAAGTTTTAGAACCCTGAAGCCAACAGAATCTTTTAGAAGAATTAGTGCACGTTTTCAGCAATTTACAACCTATGATTTTGAAGGAAATTTTAATCGCATTCAGTATTCTTTAGGGGGAAATTTTTTATTTAAAAACAATAATGCCATAAACATTAATACTGTGCACAAGCCAAGAATTTATATTAATTCAGCTTTGCGAGGTGGACCTCGTTGGAGATATTCACAAGAAGATCATGTTTCAGTATTTTTTAATACTGACGAAAGTAAAAAATTTAAAACCAGTTTTGGATTTGCTTATTCAGGAGCAAAACAAAATAATTTTTCTATGTTTTCAACAGAAATAGATTTAACCTATCAACCAACTAATGCATTGACCATCTCTTTAAACCCTAGTTATAATAATAACCCAAGTAAAACACAGTATGTCACGCAAACCGATTATAATGGTACGACACGTTATGTACTTGGAACGATTGATAATAAAACACTAAGTGCATCGATTAGGCTTAATTATACCATAAATCCAAATTTGACGATTCAATATTACGGACAACCATTTATATCTAGAGCAAGATTTTCTTCATTTAAGTATGTAACAAATCCAACAGCTGATGATTTATATGATCGTTTTGATGTTTATGACAGTAATCAAATAACCTATAATAATGGTGTTTATGAGATAGATGAAGATATTGATTCGACAACCGATTATTCTTTTGGAGACCCTGATTTTTCCTTTGTGCAGTTTAGATCTAACTTGGTAATGCGCTGGGAATACATTCCAGGATCCGAACTTTATTTTGTTTGGGCTCAGGGTATCACAGGACTTGTAGACCCTTCCGAAAGATTAACCAATGGACTGGAACAAGGTATTTTAAATCAAAAACCGCAAAACACTTTTTTGATAAAGGCAACTTATAGGTTTGTATTGTAACTACTTAAACTACTATAAAAAAACACAAAAAAGGGTTTTTTGAAATGAATCATACAGGAAGTTATATTTTGTTTTAATTGAATATAACGCGTTTGTGTATTATTTCGTTGCGTGTTTCAACAACTAATTTAGTAAACAAAAACTAACGCGAGAAAATTCCGAAGGAATTTTCCAAATTTGCAACGACCAAAGCAATTAATTATACACGTTGTTGTGCTTAGCATTTTTTTTACTGTGTATTTTTAAAAGTATCTTCAAAAATTTTTGTCCATTTTCCATTAATCAGTTGTTCTCCATATTCTTGAAAGTCTCCTTCCGTAGTTCTACCGAAAAAAAATCTAGTTTTATCATCTCGCCATACAATGAGTTTTCCATCTTTGTATTCCGCGGGATATCTAGCCGCTCCTTCTTTAGAAAAACGATGGTAGTAATATTTTTTATCATTTTCGTCATAATTGATTATTGTGCGAAGTTGCAAAAACTCGGTATTCAACTCAATTACTAAAATACTCTTGTCTAAATCATATGATATTTTTTCGTATGCGGAACCTTGTTTTGTTACAATCCCATTTTTATAAATTTTTGATGTACCAACCCACTCACCAATCAAGAAATTTAGTTGTTCCATCTTATCCTTTTTTATGTTTTGGGCGAAAATTGAACTAGATAGAAAAATTAGAACAATAAAATAAAAATATTTAGAAGCTTTTTGATTTCTCATGTTTGTTTCGTTTAATATTAAGCACAACGGTTAGTATATGAGCTGTCTTAATGACTAATATATCCTGTTGGCAATAGTTATTTTAATTTTTTTATATTCTGAAATATCAGCTATTACTTCGGTATCCATAGTTTCAGAGATCTTACCGAATAGTAAAAGTAGGAGTTCCTTTATTAATGAAGCAATTCTCAGAAATAAAAATTCATCGACTCTTTCTTTTGCTTCCCAAAATCCCACCAACTACCATTCCTATAATTGCTCCAATGGGTATTCCAATTATTAAATATAAAATAGCCAATATGGCTTCCCCTGGTTTAGCCTGAGAATCACCAATAAGATATCCAATAATTCCACCGGTCAGGGCACCAAAAAATAGACCGCCAGAGGCTAATGCGCATCCACAACCTTTATTTTTGCTTGCCTCTTGAGGTTTCATTTCTTCCTTTTTGGGAAGCGATGTCTGATTTAATTCAGCAGTCTTAGAATATAAATTTGGATTTTCGGATTGAGTGGGTTCAAGCTTGTTGTTATCTACAAATCCAGGTTCAAACTCATACTTATTAGTATAACTCTCCTGAAGACATAAAATTAAAATAATCAAAAACCCAAAAAAAGGTATTAAAGCAAGAAGTACTAATGATTCATTTTTTCCGGTATCGCGAATTCTTCTTGTCATAATCGCTAAGGTGGGGATGAGTATAAAAAGACTATAACTAGTAAGAAAAATAATTTTAAGCCAATCACCAAAAAGGAATCTTAACCCAACAGGGATAATTAAGAGTCCAAATATTGCGAACATCCAAAATTCTTTTTTACTTGCTCTGCCTTGGAAAACAGCATAGTTTTTAATTGCTTCTAAAAAGTACTTCATATAGTTTTTTATATGTATTGGCGACTTGTCCAACTTTCATTATGAGTAACTCAAATTATTGCCAACGGTCAGGGATTATGCTCTGTGGATGAGCAGTATACAAAACAGGAGCATTCGCTGCGCATATATGGAATATTATCCATTGTTGTGCGAACGTTTCACAAGTTAAGCCAAAAGATTGAGAAAAGAAACCATTATCGGGAAATGCGCAGTTATTCCCTGACCGTTGTGATTGATTGAGTGTTATGGGAGTTGTAAAAACCATATATTCATTGGAGTGTTGGTTTTTGCCGCTTAGTAACACGTCACTTATAGAATTACTCACAACGGTTCATATAACCGTCAGTTACGAGTTAAATAAGCGTTTGTTTTCGGTTTAGTATTGTCGCTAGCAATTCCGAGAGAATTTGGACATATTCAAATCCGCTGTAATTCCGGTTATACATTGTTGGCAAATGTTGATATTTTACAGGCTCAACAAATTTTATTGTGTTTGGTTATAACTACTTGAGAATTTCAATATATCAATTAATAAAGTATAGCTCATTATCCATATAATTAACTATTGTTTTTCTATGTGCTAAAAATTGGTTTCCAATTAATCCGTCCATCATGGTTACCTCATGTTGCCTACCATATAGTTCGGCAAACATAAAATTCATTATATAAGACTCTTTATTAAGAATAAAATCGCTCATAGAGACTTTCAATACTTCACGTTGACTCGTACTTGCACCGTATAATTCTGTCATACCAATAATTTCATACTTACCTTTTAAATCGTCTTTCCATCTAGGATCAATCATATTGGTTTCGGCACCACTATCTAATCCGAATCTAAATTCTTTATCACCAATCTTAGCTTTGATTACGGGTAGATGGTGAGCCATTGTAAATGGAACTATTTGTTCAGATTTTATATCGTAGTGTTTTCTTATTAAATTACTATCTGTCCATAATTTAAGTTGATTGTTTTCATAATCGAAATCAACAATGAATTGTTTAAGAAGAGCGTAACCTATTGTTCCGGCAAATGACTTCACCTTTAACCTTCTGCCAAGATCATCTAAATTTGTTGATACGCCCTCAACATTATTAAAGACAAGTCCATTCCATTCAAAGGATTCAATATTTATTTCGTATGTATTGCTCATTTCACCCGATACATCCATCGGGTTCTTTTTTGATTTAGAACCATTATAGGATTGAAACTTGGAGTTTAGCATCAGAGCCATTGGCGTGCCACTATCCACAACTAAATTTCCCTTTTTTCCATTTATCGTAGCCTCAACAACAATTTGATTTTCCGATATATGGAAGGGCATTGATTTGAAAAGAGAGTTATTGGGGGTGTTTTTATTTACTTTTTCAGTCTTACTGTTCGAGGAAGTACCATGCCCTTGCATAGATAGGGCTGCGATATCTGCACGTATAATTTTATAGTCATTATCTAAAATAATTGTCTTTTTAGTAGAGTTTTGGGACGTTCTAATGGTTACATCAACAAGAAACTCACCCTCTTTTATAGAGGTCTTATCGATAACCAGAGATTCAATTTTAGGAAACTGTTGGATAACCTGTTTTAAAGTAGTGATTGATCTAGGCCGTGCCATGCCTTCATATTGATAATCTTCGCTTAGATAATTAGATATAGCGTCGTAGTTTCTACTGTTAACCGCAAGTGTTAGATGCTCTAGGGTTTCATTTACTGATTGTTTGCTGTTTGATTGTTTTGATTGACATGCCGAAATCGAAAATGTCAAGGTCATTAAAAGTAATAATAGATGTTTCATGATATTTTATTTTTTGCTCAAATGTATTTTAGTGAGCAAAAAGAATCGACTCATCCTATTGGATGAGACCAAAAACCATCTTTTTTATGAGGAATGCTGCTTCATATATTCTGAAGGAGTACAATTTTCGAATTTTTTAAATGCCCTATTGAAAGTTGCCTTTGAATTAAACCCTGCTTCTAAAGCCATTCCTAGTAAGGAAAGATTTTTATTTTCATTCGATTTCATCATATTTTTTACTTCATCAATTCTCTGCTTATTAATTAAGTCGTTAAAACTCAAGTTGGATTTAGCATTAATAATCTGGGATAACTTATGCGTAGTAATGCCCATTTGAGAGGACAGTTGGTTGAGGTTAATATCCGGATCTAAATAAGGCTTTTTTGTCTTCAGATGTTGATTAAGGTTCAACCATATCAACTCGGCTTCGTCTTCAAGGATTTTAGATTTACTGTACTTGATTGTACCAATTTTAGGGATGTCGGTACTAAAAATATTTTGTTTAAAACCAAAGTAGCTGATGAGATAAACAAAACCTGTAAGTGAAATAAATATCAAAGAATTAAATCCAACTTGTAAGGTATGATTTATTAAAGCAGGGACTAAGAGAGATAATATAGAAGATATCCAAATACCAGCAACAAACAAAATCAGCATTTTAATCCAGATACTTTTATCAGGATTTAGAGATCTGGCCTTTTTAGAAACCCAATAACTCAATCCTATATAAATTGGCAGGGATAGAAGAAAGAAAATTCCGAATGCATTAAAGTCTTGGAAAAATCCAATGTATACATGATGTTGATCATCACTAGGTTTGCCAGAAAGGACTTTTGAATTTATTATTTGGAATATAATAAATGCAAAAAAGGGTATAAAGTGGACCGCATCAATCAGTGATAATCTTATTTTATAAAGGGACTTGGTTCTTACATATAAAAACAAAAATGGCCCTTGAAGAAAAGGAATAGCAGCATTTATAATAGCACCATATACATTAATTGAATTACTTGAATACATTAAATAATAGATGAGAGTGTGTAAACCAATAACGAAAAGCCAAGTAGCTAAAAGGTAGTCAAAACTTTGCTTTAATTTCTTTGTGCTAATTATTAAGGTTAAAAAGAACCATGCTTGTATTGTGGTAATAATTAATATAGTTGTCATTTAGTGAATATATGATAAATATGAATGATTCTTTTTGGTGAGTTTTTGGAAATATTTGCTAACGGTCTTGTGTATGATTTCGTTACGTGTTTAAGCAACTAAATTAGCAAATAAAAACCAATAGAAAATCCGAAAGGATTTTCGTAAGTAGGCGAGTTTTGGCAATGAATTATAAACGTTGTTAGCTGTCGTTATTTTTTTGACATTTTTAATCCTGGCTTTAATTGTTCAATTGTAAAATTATTTCCATCCTTTTTGCAGAGATTGTCATAAATATAATCGAAAGAAATATTCCTACAATTTTTGACTACTAATTATACCAAACAGCATACCTTTTTCGTCGAAGTTCTAAGGCCAAAAGTTCTTCCATTTTTAAAGCTTCAGCTCTTGTTGCTAATGGTGGAATATGATTATATAAACTTGGGCGTAAATACTCACCATATTTTTGGACAATATTAGAGGAAAGTTTATATCCTTTTTTGTTTCTATAACCTGTTTTATGTTGTAAAAAGCGTTCTTTAGGTGTTTTGCTTGTCATACCAACATATAAGCATTCCAATACACCATTAAATTGCGGATTTGCTGCTCTAAATTTTGCATTTTCAGTAAAAACACGTTTGGATAATTCGATAACATAAATACGATACTCTACTTTTGGCATTCCAATTATTTTATTATTTAATTCTATATTTTTTTATAGAATCTCAATAATACTCTTAAAAGGTTAAAAAAATAATTTAGTTTAAATTTTTTTGATTAAAAAGATAAAATTCTTTTCTAAAAAATTAGATTTTTCTAGTTTTATATCTAATTGAAGATTGTTTTTTAAGGCCATATTTTTAATTTTATCTATTTCGCAATCTTGAGATAAAATCATTAATATGGTTTTATCTTGGCGTTCAACTAATTGGTTAAAAAGACTATTGAAATATTCAAAATTTTCACCGCAAAACCAAGCCTGTTCTTTTATATTATTTGGTGCTTTTGAATAGTAAGGGGGATTTATAATTATGTAATCGAAACTTGGATTGGTAATAACATTAAATAAGTCTGAGTTAACGATATCTAAATCTATACTGTTTTTTACAGAAGCTTCTTTTAGAGCCAAAAGCGCACTAGGATTAATATCTGATGCTGTAACTTTTGCTCCTTTTTTTGCTGCATACAATGCTAAAATACCAGATCCACAACCTAATTCTAAAAGAGTTTGATCTTTTAGGTCTAGCTTTTTTATGAAGTCTAGGAGTATTTTGGTGCTTAATGTATAGTGCGGTGGAAAAACATCTGGCATCACCATAACTTTAATACCATCATGGATATAAGGTCTTGGTTTAGAAAAATACTTTTGTGTTCCGTATTTTAAAAACGTATGCGTTAGTCTTTTAAGTAATTTTCTAATCATTCTGAATAAAACCCTTGAATTTCTGGTTGCCTATATTTCCAAATCTTATGTAAAGCTTTGATTTCGTATGGGTATTTATAAATCCCAGTTTTATAACGTATTTTTGAAATAGAGCGTATCAGTCTCTTTTTAATCCCTTTAATTCTAAAATCTGAGACTGTGGGATAATAACCATTGAGAACAGTTTCAAAATTCATAATTCGATCTACCATTTTTGCTGTAAGCCATGGTGTAAGTGGGTTTTTGCGTAAGTCGAAATTTTCCCAAGCAGGATCTAACCAGTCATCTAATTTTTTAGGAAAACTAAAACCTGCTTTTTGAATTTGTTCATAAAGCTCAGAGCCTTCTGTAGCTACTGGACTATATAGATAAATAATAATTTCTGAATCTGGATTGATGGCTTTTATCTCCTTGATAAAGTTGATATCCCATTCTATTTGAGCCATGACTTGCTCGGGAGTATCAGCTGGCATACCTAAGACAAAGGAAAACTCGGGAATAATACCTATTTGATGTAAGCGGGCAGCAAAGTCTTTAATGCCTTGTCCTGTTTGTGTCCCTCCTTTATTCATTTGTTTAAGGATGTCATCATTTCCGGTTTCGGCACCAAGGAAGATCATTTTACAACCTGCTTCTTTCAAAAGTTTTAAGTCTTCATCAGAATACTTATTAATAGTGTCGATTCTCCCTTCTCCCCACCAAGTAATATCATCATTTTTTATAAGTTCTGAAAACTCTACAACACGTTTCCGAGAGGTGAAGAAGTTATTATCATGAAATTCTATAGCATCGATACCATAATGATCCTTAAAATACTTCACATCATTGTAAACTGTTTGCGCAGATTTAGCTTTCCAACGTCCTTCGTAAATAGGTACAACCGCACAAAACGAGCAAGTAAATGGGCAGCCTAGGCTAGAGTGGTATGAAAATGTTTTACTACCTAAAAACGTACGATTTAAATAGTTCTCTAAATCATAAAATGAGTTGAGGTGTTTATAAGGTAAATCTGGTAAGGTGTCTTGTTCTAGAAGTTTTTCTTTTTTAGTACGTGTAATAGTACCATCTTCTTCTAAATAAATAAGGTTCATTATATTGGGTAGCGCATTTAAATCACCAGATTCTAATGTGTCTAATAAATGAGGGAAAGTAACATCCCCAGGACCGCTAACAATATAATCAACATAGCCAGAGTTTATAGAAACTTTATATTGGTTTGATGCAAAATAACCTCCCCAAATAGTAATAGCCTTGGAGTAATTTTCTTTAATTTTTTTTGTAAACTCAATGGCTTGTTTTAATTGTGGTCCTGGCATTACTGTAGAGCAGAAATATTTAAATTCGCCAGTATCAAAATAATTAGTAATAGTCTGCCAAGGGTCTTTTTCTAAATTACCATCTACAAATACATAATCGTATTTACCATGTATAGCAGCACCAACTTGTAATATAGAATTGGGTATGCGATGTTTTGAATTTGCACTTCTTGGATTGAATATTAAGATTTTGTTTTTCACCATTAATTTAGTTTTGCAAAAATATTACCATGTAGATTTATTACATTCAGAGACTTTATTTCTAAAGTTATCTCCTTATAAGATAACCAAAGCTTGTTTTTGAACCTTGGTTGTTCATTTAATATGTAGTTAAAACTATACGCTCCTAAAGCACTAATCTTAGAGAGAGATAGTAATGTTTCTTCGATAAAACCTCCAGTGAATTCGAATTCAATAATAGGAATTTTATAAGTTAAGTTTTTTAGAATTTGGTATTCATAACCTTCTGTATCAATCTTACAAAATTTTGGTATTCCGTAGGTTTCAATTTGAGAATCTAAAGTTACGACTTTAGTGTTTTCTTTTCTGTCCCAAAAAGTGTTTTTGGTAGTAAAATATGATCTGAATTTATTGGATAAAGTCGCTATTTCAATATGATTGCCAATAGCTAAATCTAGCACAGTGTTTTTAGAACCTATAGCTATTTTGTTTACTTCAAAACCTGCATATTTTCGTTTGATTTTTAATAACTCTTCTTGACAATTCGTTTGCGGCTCAAAAGCAATGACTTTTGCACCTAGCGATAAGTATAATTTGCTTTTAACGCCTAAATTTGCCCCAATATCAAAACAAAGGTCATTTTTACGAATGAGTTTTCGGTAGAATAGTAAATTTTTATATGTGGTAAACTTGTAAAACATAATTTATACTAATAAGTTTCATCAGTGTATAACCCATAATAAATGATTGGCTTTTTGGGTGAAAAAAATTTTATAGCGTTTTCGAATTTGTTATAAGAGTATAGAGAAATAGTATTTTTTTTAAGTATTTTTTTGTCCTTTAAATCTAAAAATCCTTTTGATGCATTATAAAAGAGAGGTATGTTATATCGCTTTTTAAATATAATATTCTGTCCTTGAAAATGTTGTTTTATACTTGCAGGGTTTTTGTAAAATGCTAAGCCAGTACATATAATTTGTCCATTTGGGTTTAACAGTTTTTTGGCATCATTTATAATAGCTTCATGATTTTGAAAAAAAGCCCAATTTCTATTAAAAATTATAAGGTCAAATTTCTTTTCAA
This sequence comes from Flavobacteriaceae bacterium S0862, assembly GCA_023015825.1. Classification (GTDB taxonomy): domain Bacteria; phylum Bacteroidota; class Bacteroidia; order Flavobacteriales; family Flavobacteriaceae; genus Pontimicrobium. The sequence continues at coordinate 37,550 of JALKAW010000003.1, forward strand.
TTCTAAATAGTTGATCAACATGCATTTGTAATAAGGTGAATTTTGTGTTGTAATGGATATTGGTTTTTACACCATCAAATTCATCTTCAAAAAAATTAATTCCAGTTAAACTATGTCCTTTTTTTGCAAAATAATTACATAGCCAACTATTCCAAGAACCAATGTCTAAGATTTCTAAATGTTTTTTAGTTTTTATTAATACATCTATAATTTTTACATCTTTTTGTCTTTCTTTCCACTCAGGTGTATGCATAGAAAACGGAAGATTTTTATAAGAATTTTTATCTATAGCAATTAAATTTGTTGTCTTTCTGTAATCTTGAAAAGCATTCAAAAAGTAATTTAATTTTTCTTTTTCATCATCAGATATAATAGAATAGAAACCATTAGAGTAGTAACTATTTAGTTCTTTTAGTGAGCAATATTTATCGTTATTTGGATGTAGTATTTTCATTTAATTAGTTTTAATTTGTAGAAACATAAAAAGCTACACTGACTTATAAAAACGCTAATAATTGCTCCTATTATTCCCATTTTTTGGATTAATAAAAATGTAAGAATTAAATTTAAAAGTGCATTTATAAAATTGATTTTTAAAATAGAACTTTCTCTTTTATTTCTATAATACATCATAATATCTACAATAAAAAAATATGTAGGTATTGATGTTAAACCTCCAAAAATATAGAAGCGTAAAGGCAAGTTTAATACTGCAATTTTTTCTAAAATAAACCATAAAATAATTGTGCATATAGATACCAAAGGAAATGATATTAGAGCTAATAAATTCTTAATCTTTATAATTGTTTTTTTTGGTAACCTATATAAATGTTTATTAAATGGTAAAATGATTAAGTAAGATAAGGATTGAATTAGTAAGAAGGCAGTTATTGCAATTTGGTATTCTGAGATTTGAGTTTTTGGCATTGTAAAATTAACAATATACAAATCAACTTTTGAAGCAACCCAACCACTAAGCCCAAGCGTAAAAAACCAAAATGCCATTTTAAACTCATTTATAGATATTTTAAAAGAAATCTTTTCTTTCCATAATTTTAAAGCTATAGCTAACCATAAAAATTTAATTAAAAAAGCAATACAATACAGTTTTAAAAACACCTGTAAACTGAAATTTTCAATAAAAAAAATACTATTAAGAATAATTCCAAAACCGAATATTTCTGCAATAAATTGCGAGCCAAATTTTTGATGATATATTATTAAACTCTCTAAGGCATTGTAAAAATGCATAAGAATTACCAAGACGATACACCAAATCGCAATTGTAAACGGAAAAAAGAATAGCAGTAATAATGTTAAAGGAAGTAGAAGACTTCTACTAAAAAAATTAGAATAAAAATTATAGTAGATTTTAGAAGGTTGAGAGCTAAACTTTCTTACCAAATAATCTTTATTGCCCCAACTTATTATAAAAACGACTAAAAAGACTAATAATAATGCATTAACCATTGTTCCCCAATCTTCTTTGCCAAAAAAGTTAATGCCAAAAAGGGCAATCAAAAAATTGAAAACTGGACCAGAAAACCCACGAACAGTATTTATTCCTATGAGTAATAATCTATTCATTGTATAGTTTTATGTAAGATGAAACACATGTGTCTTCTTGGATTAAACGTATACGTTTCTTTTCTTTTTTAGGCGCACTTAAAATGAGCTTACAAGCCTCTTCCATTTCTTTTTTAGATTTACAAATTTGCCATTCTGGGATGGCTTTGGCAATACCAACATTAAATGAAACAATCTGCATGCCTGCATATAAGGACTCTAAAAAGACAAATCCAAAAGACTCATAAGTGCTTGTGTGTAATAAAAGTTTCGCTTGAGACATCTTCTTAAGGACCTGTTCTCTAGGAAGTTTTCCGATTAGAGTAATGTTATTAATTAGATGCCTTTCTTTAATAGTCTTTTCTAATTGAATTCGCATTTTTCCTTCACCAATGATTTCAACTTTTAGTTTAGGAGTTGTCTTAGCTAAACCGTCAATTATATTTATAAAAACAGAATAGTTTTTAATTTTATTCAAAGAACCAACACCTAAAATATCAATACTAATGTTCTGTAATTCTGAAAATGACTCTGTGTCTAAATGCCATGGAATTATAGTAGAATCTACCCCGTAATTTTCAAATAACTTAATCTTTTGATTCTCAGAAAGTGTTATGACCTTTGTAGATGTATTGATTAAGAACTTTACATATCTATTACCAATATTAACATCCTGTCCCATTACAGTAGTGATATGTTTAATGCTATGCTTTTTTAAAAATCTATTGCCAATTAATGAGCACTCACCAATCCAAAAACTATGAATAGTAGTTATAGGATTTTTGCTATTTATTTCTTTTAATGATTGTAAGGCCTTTTTCCATGTATAAAGTTTTTTATAACGTTTATTACTTCCTTTTAATGGAATTACTTTAATGCCATGCCAATCATATGTCTTATTAGAAAAGGGGAATTGAAATGTGAGCACAGTCATTTTAGTATTTGAGAGTGCTTTCCGTAAACTTTTTAAATACACTTGTAAAGCAGGAATAGTTGTGGAATCCATTTCAGATTCGGCAAAACCAGGAGTTAAAAAAACGATATGTGATCCTTCAGTATTCAATTAGTGTCTATACAATTGGTTATTCTTTAAGATGAATTTCATACAACTTCCATCCTTGAGGACCTTCCTCGAGTATTTTTAATTGATAGTTATTTTTAATGTTCTCCCAATTTAGTATCGGGTTTTTATCTTTCCATTGATTTTTAAATTTCTCAGGATTAAAAAGAACGAGATCATTAGAATTTAACTTGTTATAGCGTTCAATCCACATATTTTTATAGTCAAAATTTAATGCTCTTCCTTTTAAATCAACATCAATATCAAAACTATAAAGTGTTCTGTTTTGGTAAGGCTCCATTAATGTTGTTATCTTTTTTTCTAATAAATTTCTATTGTAAAAAGAACGAAAAGCATAATAGCATAAACATATCTGAACCAATACTAAAAGTAATAGAATGTTATTAGTGATTTTTATACGTTCAGAAAATCTAGCTAATAAATACTGAAATGTAGGGAACAATAAAATTAGAACTAAGCTATAGTTTAGAACTAAAAAGCGTGAATTTTGAAAAGGAATACCAGCCATAAATAGACTGTATAATAGGTATGCAAAGAGTAATGCTTTGTTGGGTTTAAATTTTAGATCTTTTATAAAATTTACAATTAGTAAGACCAATCCGATTATAAAAAATCGCGGATGAAACGCGTTGAAAAATGCGTAAATAATATTTGGAAATTTATTGTAAGTAGTTCCATCTGAGGTGTCAAATTGCTTCTTAAAAAAATTAAAAAATGACCATTGTTGAAGCCAATCGTGATTTAAAAACCCAGAAACATTCTCACTTCTAATATAAAAGTGTGGAATACTTAAAACACCAACAATAACTATAATTGGAATAAGGTGTAATAACTGACGTTTGTTTTTAGTTAGTCTAAATAAAACTAAAATTCCGAAAGGAAAAAGGATAACAAAGCTAGCATATCTAGTCATAATAGCACACATTGCAAAAACAGTAGCGAAGTATAAACTTTTCAGAATATTATGTTTTTTAAAACTCAATGCATGATAGATTGAAAGAATAATGAAACATGCAGATAACATATCTGACATTACAACCATACTAATGCTGAATATTGCAGGCGATAGTATAAAAAATAGAATAATATAGTGAGGTGCTTTGCTGCTAGTAGAGTATAATAGTCTTATAATTTTATAAATATAAATAGAGCTTACAACAAATGCTATAAGTGTTATTAAATTTAGGGTTAGCTTCATATCCTGAAAACCAAAATTGACTATTGCTCCTATTAAAGGGTAGTATAGAGGCCAAAAATAATCTCCTGGAGCTTTTTCTCCGTTTAATGAATTGAATAACTCATTGGCATATCTCAAGTATTCATAAGAATCTTGACCATATAAACCATCAAAACCTAAAGCTCTTGTGAATATAAACAGCACAACTGATATTACAGTGAATGTAATATAAATAGAATACGAATTTTCGTTTTTGTTTAAATTCAATTGTTAGTTTTTATATATCGTAACCAAGGAAAAGGTGAATCTTTTTTGTTTAATAGTTTATTTAATATTTTATTTCTATTAGTGTATAAAGTTTCAAATTCTGAAACGCTATCTATTGAATGATGAAAATAATTAGAGGCCATTTCTGGAAACCCTAATTTAGTATAGTAATTAAGGGTTCTTTGCTTAGCCTCAGTTATTTGATCTTTTTTATAAAAAGGGCTGTCAATGATATGAATTTCTCCATTAGATTTTAGAAACGATTTTAACGTAACTATTAAAGTTTCAAAATCTGAGAAATACTGAACACAACTATTTAATGTAATAATGTCTGCTTGTTCTTTAAATATCGTTCCGAGTTTAAAAATATCACCATAAGTAAATTGCAAGTTTTTTTTCTTGAACACTCTTGCCCCTTGTTCTAATTCTTCTCTATTAACATCTAAACCAATAATATGATTTTTACTAGAAACACTAGCTATTATATTAGTAAACCAGCCATTTCCGCAACCTATATCGAGAATATTTAAGCCATCATTTTTTGAAGCCATATAATCGATAAATCGTCCAGTAGATTTTACTCTATATCCCCATTCATTCTGCTTTATATATGGTAGTAATGCGACTTTCTTATCTGAGAGAATCCGTTGTTCTTTATCTCTAACAGCGATATAAACATCTGAAAATTCACCCGACTCTTCAGTGATATAAACTACATTTTTTTCTATATGCGCATTTCTAAAGTCCATTATCTTTTATATAATTTCATTGCAGTTTGGGCTAAAATTGCTTTTGTTTTTAATTTAAGAGAAGTAAGATTGCTTTTGTTTTTTCCTTTTAAAATTTCTTTGTTATAATTTACTTCGTTAACAATACGTCTTACTGCATAATCATAGAATTTTCTCGAATATGTTCTTGTGAAATCAATCTCTCTATCTGTTGAAGTTTCCCAATTAGGTTGCACCGTTATTTTGTCTTCAATTTCATTGTAAAGTGATGTGCCTTTTATTGGATAAGCCACAGTAATGGTGAAATGTGAGGGGTTAGCAGCCTTTAAATAGGTGATAGTTTCGTTAATGTCATTTTCATCTTCACCAGGATAACCAACCATTATAAAAGTGCCAGTTTCCATACCAATGGCGTTGGTTTTTTGGATGGCATCTTTTACGATATCTATATCCACACGCCTATCCATAGCATCAATGATTTTTTGCGAACCACTTTCTGCGCCAATCCAAATTCTGTTACAACCAGCCTCCTTTAATAGTTGTAGAATTTCATCATTTAAACGTTCTGCACGTGTTATACATTCAAAAGGAATAATTGCATCTTGTTTAATCACTTCTTCATGAAAGGTCTTAATCCACTTATGACTTACAGTAAATACATCATCTACAAACCAAATGCTATCCGGATTATAAGTGCTTTTTAGCATACCTAATTCTGTCGCTACTAAATTCGCAGGACGTCTTCTGTAACTTTGCCCATAGACAGCTGTACTGCACCATTTGCAAGTATATGGACAACCGCGTTGAGTACTCACTGTCATAGAACTCATTCCATGATTAGTTTTCCAAGTTTCTAAATACTTTTCCATAGGAATTGCTGCTCTATTTGGCAATGGCAATTCTGAAAGTTCTTTCATTTTTATTCTTGGTGCGGTTCTTTTTAAGCTTCCATTATCTAAGTAGGCGATTCCTGTAATATTACTATAATTAGTTTTATTAATTATAGCATTATATAGTTCTAAAGTTGTTTGTTCACCCTCACCAATAATAAGAAAGTCAACACCAGTGCTGAGGTAATTTTTACAATTATAAGTAATATCAGGACCACCTAAAATAAGTGTCGGAAATCCGTATTTTGAGTCGTTTTTTAGGATTTTAATCAATTTAACAACATTAACTTTTGTCATTAAATTGGTGTAAATAGCAACAACTTTAGGTTGTTTATCTACTATAAATTGAAGTTGTTTTTCTCTTGAAAAAAATGTTGAATCATATATGTGATTTTCAACTTTATACTTATTTAAATACCCAGAAATATACAGCAAACCTAATGGGGGATAAGGTTTCATAATTGCTTGTTCCTTAACATCGTCATATAAATAATAGGTATGTGTAAGTACAATACTCATGACTTCTTTTTTAATTCAATTAAAAAATGATCTGCATATTTAGCCCAAAATGATCTCGTGATTAGGTTATCAATACTTTTAAAAATTGACAGAAATGGTTTTTTGGCTAAAAATGAATCTTCAAGATAAGAAGGCGGTATGGTTAATCCTATTGGTTTAACCTTATTTGTTATATAAGATGATTCAGTTAAAGCTTCAATGTCTTTAGGATTATAGTACCAAGTTTTAACATTGACTCCATCAACATTCGCAACTATACTTTTATTAGTTTTACGTCTTTTAACATTGTTGAAATGACCTTTCATAATGAAATACAATTGTTCCCATAGACAATGTTTAGGCATAATCACTAAAACTATTTTACCTTCAGGATTTAATAGTTTAGTTGCTGTTTTAAAAAAAAGATTTATTTCATTATTTGATAAACAATTGAAACCACCAAAATTTGAAAAAATAAAATCAAAGGTTGTACTGAATGTGCTTTCATTTATACCGTTAATATCTTGAATTTTGAAAGTTAAATTTTCTGAATTTGTTTTTGCTTTGGCAACTTTAATCATACCTTCAGAAATATCTGTAGCTAGAATTTCATGGTCTGATTTAGCAAAACTAATCGCGTCTTCACCAGTGCCACAGTTTAACTCTAAAATAGAAAGTTTTTTTTCTTGATTTAGTATAGGATCGAGATATTTAAAGACTAATTGTCGTTGTGCTTTTCCAATATTTGAAAATGTAAAAGCAGTATCGTAATTTCTAGAAGCGATATCAAAATCCTTAGGCATTGGTCTGTTCCATGGTTTTAAGTTGAAGCTTATCTAAAAATGCTGATGGTACATAATAACCCAATAATAGTATTGATCTCCATTGTTGTTTTGATAATTTCAAAGGATTTTTAAATAACGTTTTAATATTATGAAAAGCCTGTCTTTTTCTATATTCTTTATGCACATATCTATGTAATTTTTTATAGTATTTAGAATTAAACGACCCTTTAAACATCATCGATAAATCATCAGAATCTGTCCAATTGGCTTTTAGTTTTAAATCATCTTTTACCTTTTCATAAAATTTGGTCCCAGGAAGGGGATATGAGACAGATATTCCTAGATTATCAGGGAGTAATTCTTTAATCATTTGTATAGTTTCCCTAATATCATCTTTGGTCTCTCCCAAATATCCAAACTGAATAAAAAATGCTACACGAATATTTTTTGCCTTAAGCAAATGTGTTGCTTTATAAATTTGATCTACCGTTGTACCTTTATCCATTGCATCTAAAATAGTTTGGGACCCACTTTCGGCTCCTACCCAAACCTCTTCTAATCCACTTGTATACAGTGCATCAATAGTATCGTCTTTTAAAAGCAAATCTACCCTACTTTGGATATAGTAAGTAATTGCAATATCTTGTTTTTTTAATTCCTTATTAAATTGTTGAACCCAATTTGGTTTTAACCCAAAAATATCATCGCACATCCAAAAACGATTTACATCGTAGGTCTTGGTTATGTGTTTTATATGTTTTGTAATATATTCTGGAGAATGTGAATTGTATCGATTGCCATAGATTGGTTTTGCGCACCAATTGCACTTAAAAGGACAACCACGAGTTGTAACAAGATTGAGTGTAAACTTTTTACCTGCAGATTCCCATATATTTCTGTAAGATTCAATGTCTACTAAATCCCATGCAGGAAGAGGCAACTCATCTAAATCCCTCAATACTGCACGCTTATTATTTACAATTGTTTCATCTTTGTTTCTATAGACTATTCCTTGAACAATTGAAACATCCTCCTTTTTTTCAATAGTATCTACTAATTCTTTAAGAGTTATTTCACCTTCCCCTTGAATTACAAAATCTACTCCAGCATTTAAATATTTTTCATAATGATCTGTAGAGTCCGAACTACAAGCAACAACTATGCAATTAATGTGTTTGGCAATTTCAATCATTCTAAAAGCTGCCTCACGCATAGTTGTTAAACACATTTTTGTTAGGTAATTAAAACCATCATCATACAAAACAAATATTTTTGGATTGTGCAATTTTAGATAAAACTCTATTCCTAAAGGGGAATCCAAAAGATTAGTATCATATAATCCTACTTTATATCCATTTTCTCTTAAATAAGAAGCAGCATACAAAGTTCCCAAAGGTGGATATGGCGTTTTGTTTTTCCACTGCTTAAGGTCGAATTTATAGAAGTATGAATGAGAAAATACTATATCAAGCATGCTCTAGCGGTAACTCTATGTTATACTTAATTTTCACTTTTTCATAATTTTCATTTAATAAATCAATTACTTTTTTTTGAAAATTTTGAGGATGATGTTTAGAAATATTTTTGGTAGATTTCATAGCTATGTCAAACTCTTCTTTTTTTAGATGTCCAAATTTAGCTGACCATTTTTTTAATGTTATTTTTTGAAAAAGCCTATCTAAAGAACTTCCAATATTATTATTCAATATGAGTTGCATTGACTTTGAACCTAAATTTTTATTTACTTCAATAATAGAAGAAGTGTTTATAGATTTTTTATTGGGTAGATATGTTTTTACCCAAGTATTTTCTTTTAAAAAAGCGACAAATGTATCCCTTCCGCTTACAGGAATTAGTGTGACAATTTCAGAAGCTGTAAATCTATTTTTTTCGACTATTTGTAGTTGACTGCTTGTTATAAAGTAATTGACGCAAAAATATTTTTTTGAATTGAGTAAAAATATCTTTTTATAGAGAATTAGTAATGTACGAGCTACCCACAAACGATTTGGTTTAGTAATAATAAAAAAATCAAAATCTCCATCTTCATCATAATACCCTTTTGCCAACGCTCCAGATAAAGATACACTTTCTACATAAGGGAACTTTCCAATAAATTTTGCTACTTTTTTAGCTTTAGGTAATATCTCTTTTGCCATTGTATTGCCTTTTGTTCGTCTAGTTATAAGCTCAGGGTTATTGGTTATGGAATAATAATCATGGATTTTAAAAATAACCTCTTTTTTTAAAAGCACAGTTAATTCTTGTTCTAATTCAAAAATAGAAGCGCAATCTGAAAACTCAAAAATTTCCTCTTTTGTAAGTGGATATTTGAATATGGAGAAATATAGAATAGGTTTTAGGCTTTTCAAATTATTGTGTTTTAATGTGCTTCTAACCAATTATTGCCAATGTCTAAATCAACATCTAGAGGCACTCTTAGTTGATAAGCATTTTCCATTTCGGTTTTTACAAGAGATTTGATTGCTTCAAGTTCAGGTTTGTAAACATCAAACACCAATTCATCATGTACTTGTAACAGCATTTTAGTCTTGTAGTTGCCTTCTTGAAGTTTATCAAAAATACGAATCATGGCAATTTTAATAATATCTGCAGCACTACCTTGTATTGGTGCATTTACCGCATTACGTTCAGCAGCACCTCTTACAACGGCATTTCTTGAATTAATATCTTTTAAATAGCGTCGACGTCCTAAAACGGTTTCAACATAACCATTATCGCGAGCAAAATCTACTTGTTTGCTAATAAATGCTTTCAATTTTGGATAGGTTTCGTAATAAGTATCAATGAGTTCTTTGGCTTCAGTTCTATTTAAATCGGTTTGATTGCTTAAACCAAAGGCAGACACACCATAAATGATTCCGAAATTTACAGTTTTCGCATTACTACGTTGTTCGCGAGTGACTTCATTTAAAGGCACATTAAATACTTTTGAAGCTGTTGATGCGTGAATATCTTCTCCATTTTTAAAAGCGTTAATCATGGTTTCTTCTTCACTCAAAGCTGCAATAACACGCAACTCAATTTGCGAATAATCCGCTGCTAAAAGTGTATAATTTTCATCTCTTGGAACAAATGCTTTACGCACTTGTCTACCACGTTCAGTTCGGATTGGTATATTTTGCAAATTGGGATTGTTACTACTCAATCTTCCTGTAGCTGCAACGGTTTGCATATAATCGGTATGAACTCTTCCAGTTGTTGGTTCTACTTGTAGTGGTAAGGCATCAACATACGTGCTCTTTAATTTTGCTAAACCACGATACTCCAAAATGTGTCGTATGATTTCATGGTCTTTAGCCAAATAACTCAGTATATCTTCTGAAGTTGCATACTGTCCTGTTTTCGTTTTTTTAGGTTTATCTACTAATTTTAGTTTTTCAAAAAGAATGATTCCTAATTGCTTAGGAGATGCTATATTAAATTCTTCGCCAGCAGCTTTGTAAATGTTAGTTTCTAATGTTGCAATATCGTTATTAAGTGCTTCTGATAGTGAATTTAAGAAGTCTACATCCAAATTAATGCCTTCTAATTCCATGGCTGCAAGCACACGAAGCAATGGGATTTCGATTTCATCAAAAAGCTTTTGAGTATTCGCCTCTCCTAGTTCTTTTTCAAAATGTTCTTTTAATTGAAGTGTAATATCGGCATCTTCAACAGCATATTCTGTTTGCTTATCTAAAGGGACTTCTCTCATTGAGAGTTGGTTTTTTCCTTTTTTACCAATCAATGTGTCTATTGAAATAGGTGTATAATTTAAATAGGTTTCTGCTAGTACATCCATGTTATGTCGCATATCTGGATTGATGAGGTAATGTGCCAGCATGGTATCAAACAGTTTCCCTTTTACATCTATGTTATATTTTGCAAGTACTTTAATATCGTATTTTAAATTCTGACCAATTTTTTCAATTACTTCGTTTTTAAAAAATGGTCGAAGTTGTTCAATATGTTCTTGTGCTTCATCGCGATTTTCAGGAAAAGGCATATAAAACCCTTTACCAACTTCCCATGAAAAAGCAATACCAACCAACTCAGCAGTTATTGGGTTTATTCCAGTGGTTTCAGTGTCAAAACATACGGACTTTTGCTGCATTAAATTTTTGATAAACAATTTTGTAGCCATTCCAGGAGCAACACTTTGGTAAAAATGCGAGGTGGTTTCCGATGTTTTTCTGGTATACTCTGATGTAGATTCGGTTTTAGAAGAAGTTTCTTCAGCTCCACCAAATAATGAAAATTGTCCAGCTCCTGCGGCAACTTTTTCTTTTGGAGTAGCTTTTATACCTTCTTTATTTGATAATTTCGTTGTTTCAGTTGAAGGAGTATCAGCACCTTCTGAAAAGGTTTTTAAGAAATTATCTGTTAATCGTCTGAATTCTAAATCCTGAAAAATCTCTTTTACTTTATCAATGTCTGGATGGTCCAGCTCAAAATCTTTAGCATCAAAGGTCACTGGAACATCAAGCATAATACGAGCCAGCTCCTTTGATAGCGTGCCTAATTCTTTAGCAGCTTCCACTTTTTCTTTCATTTTGCCCTTAAGCTCATGGGTATTTGCTAATAAACCTTCCATGCTTCCATAAGCAGCTATGAATTTTTTAGCTGTTTTCTCACCAACTCCAGGAAGTCCAGGTATGTTATCAGATGAATCTCCCATCATACCTAAGAAGTCAATGACTTGTTCAGGGCGTTCTACTTCAAATTTCTTTTGTACTTCTGGAATTCCCCAAGTCTCATAACCACCACCAAAAACAGGCTTGTACATGAAAATATTATCAGATACTAATTGCGCAAAATCCTTATCTGGTGTTACCATGTAAGTTTTATAACCTTCTTTCTCGGCTTGCTTAGAGAGGGTGCCAATAACATCATCTGCCTCAAAACCTTCTTTAACCATAATAGGAATATGCATGGCTTTTAAAATGTCCTGAATATAAGGGACAGCAATTTTAATGGCTTCAGGTGTTTCATCCCTGTTGGCCTTATAGGCTTCAAACATTTCAACGCGATCTACACTTCCACCTTTGTCAAAACAAACTGCTAAATGGTCTGGTCGTTCACGTTTAATAACATCTAGAAGGGAGTTCATAAAACCCATAATAGCTGAAGTGTCAACACCTTTTGAGTTAATTCTTGGGTTCTTTATAAAGGCATAATAACCTCGAAAAATTAAAGCATAAGCATCGACTAAAAAGAGACGTTTTTGTTCTGACATTGAATTTGTATTTTGAAGATTATAAAACTACAAAAACTTATGCTTTCATGAATGTTATTTGGATTGCAATTTGTAATTTTCGACACTAAATAATTTTAAATGAATAACTTCTCAATTGCCATTCATGGAGGTGCTGGAACTTTGGTCAAAGGATTAATGACTCATGAGTTGGAAGCTGAATATAAATTAGCCTTAAAAAACGCAAGAGATAAAGGGTATGAGGTTCTTGAAAAAGGAGGTTCAGCATTAGATGCAGTTGAGGTTGCCGTGAAACTTCTAGAAGACACACCTTTATTTAACGCTGGAAAAGGAAGTGTGTTTACTAACGAAGGCACACATGAAATGGATGCTTCTATTATGGAAGGAAAAACGCTGGAAGCTGGTGCAGTGAGTTTGATTACAGGGATTAAAAACCCAGTATCCTTAGCAAGAGATGTCATGGAAAAAAGTTACCATGTATTCTTAGCTGGTGAAGGAGCTATGAAATTTGCAGATGGTTTGGGTTATAAAATTGTATCACCTGAATATTTTTATGATGAGGTTAGGTACAAACAATGGCAAGGAATAAAGGATAGCGATAATTTTCAATTAGATCATAGTGTAAAAAAAGACGGTAAATTTGGAACCGTAGGAGCTGTTGCTTGTGACCAGAATGGAAATATTGCAGCTGCCACATCTACTGGAGGTATGACCAATAAAAAATGGGGGCGTGTAGGTGATTCTCCAATGGTTGGTGCAGGCGTTTATGCAAATAATAAAACATGCGCTGTAAGTTGTACAGGAAGTGGTGAGTTTTTTATTCGAGGTGTTGTAGCTTACGATGTATCTTGTTTAATGGAACATAAAGGGATGTCACTTGAAGATGCAGCCAATGAAGTGATTCAAAAACGAGTCTTAGAAATTAATGGTGATGGTGGTTTAATCGCTGTGGATGTCCAAGGAAATATTGCCATGCCATTTAATACGGAAGGTATGTATCGCGCTTTTAAAACTTCAAAAGGAGACAAGGGAATTTCTATTTACAAAAGCTAAATAAAAGGAGCATCAATAGCTAAAACAGTTACTTTTCGATTTTTTATATCATACATATCACTGTTTGATAATACATGGACAGTCATATTAGCCATGGTCATTGGCGTTCCTTTTTCAAGTAGCTTTTCGTTATTATGTGTAAGCGTACTACCATCAAAAATAATTGCCATTCCTGATCCAATTACTGTACAGTCATTCCCATTTTTTATTATCATACCTGTGTCTTCCGCAAGTCCAATACCTAATAGATTAGGAAATGATGCAACAGCTTCTGACACACGACCAAAACGACCTCGCTTAATGAAGTGTGTATCAATCATTAATTCAGGAATTAAACCTAAGCCATGATACATGGTAACAGCTCCTTTAATAAAAGCGTCTCTTGGGCTACCTCCAGCAATCATCTCATTTGTCATAGCCATAGCACCAGCACTCGTACCAGCAACCACAAAACCTTCTTCATTTTTATAACGATCAAGAAGAATTTTATGGATGTTCGTATCTCCAATTCTCTTCGTGATTTTTGATTGGTCACCACCAGAAAACATGATGCAGTTGGCAGATTTAATCAACTCAATTGAAGCTGCCTTTTCAGAGTCTTTTTTACTTCTTATATCAAGGATATGTACATTTTTACAACCTAAAGTTGTAAAAGCCTCAAGGTAGTTTTCGCCCACTTCAACAGGAATACTCGATGCTGTCGGAATTACAACTATTTTGGCATCAATGCCTCCTGCTTCTTTCACAACGTGAAAAAGGATGCCTTCTTCAATAAATTCAAGGGTGTGTTTTTCATCGGTTTCAAACCCTTTATCTTCATTTCCGCCTATTGGGATTAGCGTACCTTTTATCTTTTGCATAAAATCAATCTAAAAATTACTGGGCAAAAATAAGGTAATTTTTTTATTGAAAATTGTCTATATTTATAATCTTTCACTTTAATAAACCTAAAAACCAACAAAACATGAAGATAAGAGAAATCAATGCTATGAGAGGGCCAAACTACTGGTCGGTAAGACGCCATAAACTAATTGTGATGGTTTTGGATCTTGAGGAGATGGAAGAGCTCCCATCCAATAAAGTGGATGGGTTTTATAATAGGCTAAAAGCAATGTTCCCAGGTATGTACGAACATCGTTGTTCTGTGGGTGAACCTGGAGGCTTTTTTCAACGCGTTGAAGAGGGTACTTGGATGGGACACATTATAGAACATATTGCTCTTGAAATTCAAACTCTTGCTGGAATGGATGTTGGGTTTGGTAGAACTCGTGGTTATGGCGAAGAGGGAGTGTATAGTGTGGTATTTGCCTATATGGAGGAATCTGTGGGTCGTTATGCAGCAAAAGCATCAGTTAGAATTTGTGAAGCTTTAATTTCTGGTGAAGATTATGATTTATCTGAAGACATACAAGAGATGCGCGAATTACGTGAGGCAGATCGCTTAGGACCAAGTACTGGATCTATTGTCGAAGAAGCCGCTAGTAGAGGGATTCCTTGGATTAGATTAAATAAATACTCGTTATGTCAACTAGGGTATGGTGCTAATCAAAAACGTATTCAAGCAACAGTAACCAGTGAAACTAGTAGCATTGGAGTAGAATTGGCTTGTGACAAAGAAGATACTAAGTACTTGTTAGAACAAGCTGAAGTAGAAGTTCCTCGTGGTGATATTATTCGTCGTGAACGCAGCTTAAAAGAAGCTTGTCGTTATGTAGGTTTTCCTTTGGTTATTAAACCAATTGATGGGAACCATGGTAGAGGTATCACAGTGGATATTCAGAATTATGACGATGCACTTCAAGCATTTCATCATGCGAAAGAAAGTTCAAAAAGCGGAGCTATCATAGTTGAAAAGTTTATAGAAGGTGAGGATTATAGATTATTAGTCATTAATAACAAGTTAGTAGCTGCAGCTATACGCACGCCAGCACATGTAATAGGTGATGGAAAATCTACTGTTCAGGAATTAATTGATGAGGTAAATAAAGATCCTCGTCGAGGTTATGGTCATGAAAATGTGCTAACACAAATTACTGTTAACGAACTAACAAAAACAATTATAAAAGATGCAGGATATACACTCGATTCTATTATAGGTGAAGGTGAAAAATTGATTTTAAAAGATACTGCAAACTTAAGTACAGGAGGGACAGCCGAAGACGTTACCGATATTGTACATCCTGCTAATGTAAGTATGGCAGAACGCATTTCAAAGATTATAGATTTGGATATTTGTGGCATTGATATTATGACTACAGATATTTCTAAACCATTGTCCGAAACTGGAGGTGCTGTACTTGAGGTAAATGCAGGACCTGGATTTAGAATGCATTTAGCACCAACAACAGGATTGCCACGTAATGTTGCTGCTCCAGTAATTGATAAATTATTTCCACAGAAAGGAGATACAGGTCGTATCCCTATTATAGCTATAACTGGAACCAACGGAAAAACAACAACATCTAGGTTAATAGCTCATATTGCAAAAATGAAAGGTTATAGAGTAGGCTACACTACTAGTGATGGGGTCTATATTCAAAATAGACTACTTATGACAGGTGATTGTACTGGTCCAGCAAGCGCAGAATTTGTACTAAAAGACCCAACAGTAAACTTTGCGGTTTTGGAGTGCGCACGAGGTGGTTTATTGAGAGCTGGTTTAGGTTTTAAAAAATGTGACGTAGCTGTAGTAACAAATGTAGCAGCAGACCATTTAGGTTTAAAAGGAATTCATACAGTTGACCAATTGGCTAAGGTAAAAGGTGTGGTGCCAGAAACAGTATTACCAGATGGCTATGCTATTTTAAACGCTGATGATGACCTAGTATATGATATGAGGCGAACTGTTGATTGTAACGTTGCTCTGTTTTCAATGGATGAAAACAATCCTAGAATTAAAGCTTTACAACGTTTAAACGGTATTACAGCAATATATGAGAATGGTTATGTTACTATTTGTAGAGGCGAATGGAAAATGCGATTAATGAAAGCTGAGAATATCCCGTTGACATACGGAGGGAAGGCCAAATTCATGATTCAAAATGTATTGGCAGCTGTGCTCGCTGCGCATGTTCAAGGCATTAGTATAGAAGATATGAAAGCTGCTTTAGAAACCTTTATACCATCTGCTACGCAAACTCCTGGAAGACTTAATTTATTTGAGTTTAATAATTTCACTATTTTATTAGATTATGCTCATAACCCTGCTGGAATGCGTGCGTTACAAAAATTCACTAATGAATTGGAAGCAACTGTAAAGGTTGGGATTATTGCTGGCATTGGAGACAGACGTATTGAAGACAATAATGAAATGGGAGCTATTGCAGCCGAAATGTTTGACGAAATTATTATTCGTCAAGATAAACGCCTACGCGGAAAAACTGAAGAAGAACTTATCAAAATGTTGAATGATGGTATTAAAAAGAAAGATCCTAATAAGAAGACTACTATTATTCCATCTGAAAAAGAGGCTATTAAATTTGCGGTTAAAAATGCAGTGAAAGGATCACTTATTATTATGTGCAGTGATGTGATTCCAGATGCTTTAGATTTGGTAAAACATTTTAAAGAGCGAGAAGCCAAAGGCGAATTAAACTATGCTGACTAAGTATAGAAATAAATTTGTTTAACAGTATTAAATAAAAAAACCATTGAAGCTCGCTTCAATGGTTTAATTTTTTATCGCCAACTATTTTGGTTGACTCACAAACTTAAAATAAGTTCTAGTTTTTTATCATATCAGCTGCTTTGTCAGCATCTTTTTTAGCGTCTTCCATCGCATTTTTTGCTTTTTCAACAGATTCTTTTGAAAGAGCTTTTAGTTCTTCAAGAGCTTTTTTAGCGTCTTCAACTTTTTTATCAGCTGCTATTTTAGCATCTCCAACAGCATTTTTTGCAGCTTCTTGAGCTTCCATTAATGCTTTTTCTGCATTAGCAATTAGCTCACTACCTACTTCTTTAGCTTTAGTTACAGCATCTTCGGTATTTTCCATAACATCTTTTGTGTTTTCAACAACTTCAGTCATAGTTTCTTCAACTTCTTCTGAAGCTTTTTTGTCTTTACAAGATGTAAATGTTAAGCTTAATGCTAAAACAAATGCAGTACTTAAAATCAATCTTTTCATTTTTAGTGAATTTTAGTGTTTAAATTAGTTTTTTATGAATTATAAATAGTTGTATTAGAGATAATATATTCCCAATAACTACACTATTTACGAATGAAATATGGATTTGGATGTTTATAAATAAAAAAGGTTTACAGTTTAGGAAGGTCTTCTTTATTTTTAAACTTATTGATTTTTGTATTCATACCCTCTAGCCATTTAAAATGTTCTTTAATTTTTAAACGTCTTTCCTCAACGGTTTGAAATTTTTCTTCTCTTAACTTTTGTAGCTCAAGTTTTTCGGCTTCTCTAAGGGCTAACTTTTGAAGCTTATCCTTTTCTCGCTTTTTTTCTCGGCGAGCTTCAATGATTTCAGGCATCCAAGAATATAAATACATAGCTCCGAAAAAAAGAGCCATAGCGAGAATCATTTTTAAACCATCTGCCATATTCTTGAAAGTTAGTAAACATGTTTTGACACAGATTTTATACTTCTAATGTCAATTATGTTTAATTAAATATATAAAAAAAAGCTCTAAACATTTTATTTAGAGCTTTTAATTTTAGTAGAAACTAAATTAGAGCATTATTAATTTGATACAACGCCTCCTTTTTCACTGTCTACAGTAATAGTATAATTGGAATTTCCTTTAATAATCCAACGTACTTTAACAATACTATTTCCAGGAATATTAGCAACTTCTATTGTTTCAGGACTCATTTTTTGTTCTTCTGTAAATCCAAAATCTTCATTAGTAACAATCATTCCTGCGATTACATTTGCACCTTTTATGGAGATGTAATCTGGTCTAGTAATCTTATACTTTAAATCTTGACTTGCATGAGTTGGTATTAATCGTTCATTTTTAATGTATGCTGTAACTTCAGTTAAACCACCACCTAATTTTTTCTCTTTAACAGAGTCAACACTCAAGAGTGGCATGTGGAAGGCATGATAAAATGTAAATGCCATATTACGATGTAATTCTTCCTCTAGCATAAAGCCAGGCGTTGCACGACCAATATTCTTTCTAAAGCCACCTATTTCAATCTCTCCATAGGTTGGATGACTGTAAGGTTTCCAATCGGTAAATGCGTCGCCCATTAATAAATCTTTTTCAAAATTATACATTTGGTTAGGATCTCTTTCTTTTGTTTTATAATAAGCAAAAGAGCTAAATATTTCGTTGGTGAAAGTGTAAATACCTCGTCCACCGTAAAACCAATCTAATTCACCACCAAATACAGAATATAAATCTTTGTAAACTACCATATAACGGTATCCAGGCATCATTTTTTCACCTTTTTTTCCAATAGCATCATATATAGCAATATCAGCTCTATTGTAAGTTGATAGATCTTCTTCTGCACCTGGACCTCTTAAAATCATACCTCCAGAGTTATGAAAACTTTGGGCTCCTGCAATATTTGGATGTTTCAATACAAAATCTGCAACAGCTCTCGTTTCTGGGGCCGAAAAAGGGTATTTATAGGCTCCACCTTGAATATAATCTGGTTGCCATTTCCAAGCCCAATCTCTATTTGGGTCGTAATAACCTGGACGATCTTCATTTACACGACCATCACCATCATTATCAATACCTTCTGATCCTAAAAACTCATATCTTTGAGCAGTGACTATATCATCTGGACCAATTTCAATCATCATTCTTGGGTCTTTAGGATCTACAATCATATTCCCATTTGGATTTTTTCGGCGCATTCTTGTAACCGAACCATCACCATCTAAATCTTCAAGACCATCTTCATCAAATAAACCGTCTCTGTCGTCGTCTAAAGGAATCATTCCAGCTCTAGGACTGCTTCCAGTGTTTGCAGCTTTCATATAATTGTTTCTTGCATCTGGATTGATTGTTGGAACAATGTAGAATATGCGGTCGTTAAGCATGTTTGTGATATAGTCAATATCTTCAAAATTTTCGGTTAAATACCAAGCCGTATAAGTACTTATTTCGGCACCTTGAATTTCGTTAGAGTGTATGTTACCATCAATATAAAACCCTGGTTTTCTATCGGCATCACCTACTTTGTAATTGGTAATGGCCATCATCCAAATGTCTCTGCCTTCGGTAGATTTTCCAATAGATTCTCTTTTAACAAGGTTGGGATGCGCATCAGCAATTTTTTTGCTTATGGCAGCTAAACCTTCTGCTGTGTAATATTTATTAAATGAAATTTGAACTTTTGGATTATGAGGTGAGCCTGCTGCTCTATAAATGTCTTCGGTTTTTTGTGCTAATACTGCTAATGGAAACATCATTGAAAGCAATATTACTTGTAATATATATTTGTGTGATTTCATGATATCTTATTTTAAGTTGATGGTAGTTGAGTCTGTTCCTGTGTGTGAAGCACCTGCTTGAATTGTTAGGGAGCCTTTTCCTTTAATTAACCATGTTAATTCTTTAGAGCTGTCACCATCGATACTATTTATAAGCTGCACTTTTCTTCCAGAAATAACTTCTTGATTGTTATTCAATTTTAAGTCAACTTTAATACGCCTCAACCATCGTGAGCGTTTACCCATTTCGGTGTGAGTTGGTAACAATCCTTTGTTGTGAATGTTAAGTGTGACTCTAGTAAGTCCGTTGTCTACTTTTTCGGTAGTGATGTTTTCAATAGAGATATTGGGTTGCATTTTAGTGACTTCTACAACAAAATCTGTATGTTTTTTACTTATCTCATCTACCATACTATATGGAGGGTTGGTCATTACAAAGGGTGCAATACCACCAACTTCAACTTTTTTATTTGGAAAATCAGGATGACTTACTTCTTTCCATTCTACGAAGTAGTTTGATAGACCTTCTTGTTCAGCCCACTGTAAAAAATTGGCTTTATAATTCTTTTTGGCTTTTACTGTAGAATCACCTTTAAATTTTGGTGCCCACCAACCTGGAGTACTCATGGCTAATTTTCCAAAATGGAAGTACGACCATTCAAAAAAATCACCACCTTTTCCTTTAGCAGGAGGCGCTCCTTTAGAATCAGTGATTTTAGAATATTTTTCTGAAAGAAATTTGTTTAATGCTTCATCATCTTTTAAAATACTGGTTACAACTCTTTTTTTTGCATTTGCTGCATTATACTTTAAAGGATTCGATAGATTATTTGTTGGTCCCAAAGTAAGAATAGCATATATATTCCATTGCTCGTAGAGAAAATCTAGAAGTGCTCGATGTTCCTTTTCAGACACAGAATGCTCACCAGCACCTGATTTAAAATAAGGGTAGTTATAAGTAAGGTTTTTATTAAAATGAACACCACCTTCTCCATCTTCATTATAATTTCCGTCTTTGTCATTGTCAATTCCTTCACTAAAAATTTTATAATTACCTAATTCGCCTTCTTTAGCATTAGCTTTAGACATGATTCTTTCATCTTCTTTCAATTTTATGTAATCTCCAGTAACATCTTCAACTCTAATCATGGTAATTAAGCCATCATTGTTCAAGTCTTCAAAACCGTCTTCATTGATACGACCATCTCTATCATCATCTGTTTTTTTGGCATTACCAAGTTTGTGATATTTAAGTTTTGAGAAATATTGCTCAGAAGCGTTAGGACTCATGTTTGGAAAAATATAAAACGTGGTATTATCTAATATTTCTTTATGATTGTTTAAAATGTTTTCAGCAATATTAATAGCCATGTCTCTGCTTAATAACAAACTACCGTCAACACCACCAACAATAGCTATAGCAGGATTGTTTTCAGGTTTTCCTTTAAATAGAGTTAAAGCCCAAATATCATGTCCTCCAACAGTTTTTGTTAGCGATTGTAGTTTTACATTGGCTGTATGTTTACTTTTAATTTGTTTGAGTGCATTGGTTAACTCGTTATTGGTTCTGTAATCTGATTGCGCAAAAGTCTTTACAGAAACGAGACACATGCATATCCAAAATAGTTTGAATATGGGTTGGTTGGTTTTAAACATAATGTGTGTGAATTTAGTTTATGATTATGAATTACCCTATGAATGAGGTATCTAACAAACCTATTTGATATTTATATATAATCCAAACAAATTAAAGGCTTTAACGTTTGTTTAAGTAGCTCATTATTTGCTTTACTGCGCCTCTGTTTTTAGAAATATAGTCAGCATTAAGTTGACCAGATTTTATTCTAAAATCAGCATCATTTATCAATTCATTTAAGATTAAATCAAACTTTTCTTGGTTTTTAATACTAAACATGCCTTTATTCGAAATCATTGACTTGGCTTCGGGAAACTTGTCATGATTACATCCAATAATAATTGGAACTCCAAACACAGCAGGTTCTAGAGTGTTGTGCAATCCAGTTGAACCCATTGCGCCTCCCACATAGGCAATATCAGCATAACTATATATTTTTGATAGCAGACCAATAGTATCAATAATAAGCACTTTTACTTTTGCTAAATCAGTAGTGTCTTTTTCAGAATAAAGTATGGCTCCTTTATTAAGTTTACTCTTTAAGCTCGAAATTTGACCACTTTTTATGTTGTGTGGGGCAATAATATATTTGGTTTTTGAACTATCATTATTAATAAAATCAATTAGTAACGCCTCATCTTCTGGCCAAGTGCTACCAGCTACTACACATAGATTATCTTGCTTGAAGGTTTCAACAAAATGTAATTTATTATTGATTTTTAATTGATTTGAAACCCTATCAAAACGTGTGTCACCAGAAACTGTAACTTCATTATAGTCAATTTGCTTAAGCAATTCCTTAGACTCTTCATTTTGAACAAAAATATGATTGAAAGCAAACAACGCTTTTTGTATCCATTTTCCAGTAGGTTTAAAAAAGCTCTGATTTTTTCTAAATAATGCCGAAATCAACACTGCTTTTATCTGTCTTTTTTTAATCTCTAAAAGATAGTTAGGCCAAATTTCGTACTTCACAAAAACCACTAATTCTGGATGGACTAAATCAAGAAATTGTTTTGCATTTTGTTTTGTGTCTAAACGTAAATAGACCACACAATCTGCAATAGGCGCATTTTTTCGTATTTCATAACCAGAAGGGGAGAAAAATGACAGCACAATTTTACGGTTAGGATGTGAAGCTTTAATCTCTTCAAGAACAGGAAGTCCTTGCTCGTATTCGCCCAAGGAAGCACAATGAAACCAAATTACGTTATCTTCAATAGTAATATTGTCTTTTAAAATAGCAAAGGTTTTTGCTCTACCTTTTACGCCAAGTTTTAACTTATTATTAAAAATGGCTGCTATTTTTATGTGGAAAGCGGCAATATGAGTTAATATGTTATAAAGTCCTTTCAAAGTAATTTCTATAAAGCTAAAATACATTCTTTAATCTAAAATACATTCGCAAAAACCTATGAATTTTGTATTTTCGCTATCTAAGAAATTCAAATTCTACTGATGAAAAAAATACAAATGGTAGACCTTAAAGGTCAGTATGAAGAAATTAAAGAAACGGTTAATTCTTCAGTATTAGAAGTTATAGATTCTACAGCTTTTATTAATGGACCAAAGGTTCATGAATTTCAAAAACATTTAGAAGATTATTTAGGCGTAAAACATGTTATTCCTTGTGGCAATGGTACAGATGCGTTGCAAATAGCCATGATGGGTTTAGGTTTAAAACCAGGAGATGAGGTTATAACTGCCGACTTTACCTTTGCAGCAACTGTTGAGGTGATTGCATTATTAGGCTTAACACCAGTTTTGGTTGATGTTGAACCAGATACTTTTAATATAGATATTGAAGCAATAAAAAAGGCTATTACACCTAATACTAAGGCTATTGTGCCTGTGCATTTGTTCGGACAATGTGCCAATATGGATGCTATTATGGCAATTGCAAAAGAGCACAACCTTTATGTTATAGAAGATAATGCGCAAGCCATTGGAGCAACTTACACCTCGAAAGATGGAACAAAACATAAAGCAGGAACCATTGGTCATGTGGCTTCCACATCATTTTTTCCATCTAAAAACTTAGGTTGTTATGGTGATGGTGGTGCTATTTTTACTAATGATGATGATTTAGCACACACCATTCGAGGCATTGTAAACCACGGGATGTATAGGCGCTATTATCATGATGTGGTTGGTGTAAATTCCAGATTAGATTCTATTCAGGCTGCTGTTTTGAATACAAAACTCCCAAAACTCAACTCTTATAATAAAGCAAGACAAGATGCTGCAAGAAAGTATAATGAGGCTTTTAGAGGTGTAAAAAACATTATCACTCCAGTAACAAAACAATCTTGTGGTTCTATATGTGCCGATTGTGATTGCCACGTCTTTCATCAATACACTTTAAAAATAACAAATGGTAAACGAGACGCACTTGTTGAGCATTTAAATAGCAATGGCATTCCTTGTGGTGTGTATTATCCTGTGCCATTGCATAGTCAAAAAGCATATCAGGATTCAAGATATAATGAAGAAAACTTTACTGTAACAAATCAGCTTATAAAGGAAGTGATTTCATTACCAATGCATACAGAGTTAGATGATGAACAAATAGCATTTATAACTAGTACAGTAATAAACTTTGTAAATGGCTAAAATACTTGTAACAGGAGGTTTAGGGTTTATAGGTTCTCATACAGTTGTAGAACTACAAAACGAAGGGTTTGAAGTGGTGATTGTTGATGACTTATCAAATTCATCGGAAGATGTTTTAGATAGAATTACTTCAATAACAAACATAAAACCTCTTTTTGAAAAACTTGATTTAAAGGAAAAATCTAAAGTTCAATCTTTTTTTGAAAAGCATAACGATATACAAGGCGTTATTCATTTTGCAGCAAGCAAAGCCGTTGGAGAAAGTGTAGAAAATCCACTTTTATATTACGAAAATAATATAAACACCTTGGTTTACTTACTTCAAGAAATGCAAAAACTTAAAACTGCTAACTTCATTTTCAGTTCCTCTTGCACAGTTTATGGACAAGCAGATGCTATGCCTATAACCGAAGACGCACCCGTTAAAAAAGCTGAGTCACCTTACGGTAATACTAAACAAATTGGTGAGGAAATTATTCAAGATGTTTGCAAAATTAATAGTGAATTTAGTGGTATAGCTTTACGTTATTTTAACCCAATTGGCGCACATAAAAGTGCCAAAATTGGAGAACTACCAATTGGAGTACCTCAAAACTTAGTGCCTTTCATTACTCAAACAGCCATTGGTTTAAGAGAACAATTATCTGTTTTTGGTGATGATTATCCTACACATGATGGTACTTGTATTAGAGATTATATTCATGTGGTAGATTTAGCAAAAGCACATGTTGTTGCGCTTCAAAGATTATTACAAGGAAAAAACACTTCCAATTATGAAACTTTTAATATTGGCACAGGAAAGGGTAGTAGTGTATTGGATGTTATTAAATCATTTGAAAAAGTTTCTGGACAAAAGCTTAATTATAAAATTGCTAGTAGAAGAGCTGGTGATGTTATTGAAGCGTATGCAAATACCGAAAAAGCCAATAATATTCTAGGATGGAAGTCACAATCTAGTTTGGATGATGCTTTAGCCTCTGCTTGGAAGTGGGAAAAGAACATTCGAAAAAATTCCTAACTTAGAGGTTTATTAATTTAAACTTTTAACCAACCAACTAACCAATCATGAAAAAAATAGTTTTTCTACTCGCTGTGTTACTATCATTTAGTATTTCAGCACAAAACACCTATTTACATTGCGGAAAATTAATAGATACTAAAACCGGAAAAGTTCTAAAAAACAAAACGGTTATAGTGTCTGGCAACAAAATACAATCAGTATTAGACGGGTTTGTAAACCCTAAAGGCGAAGACGATACAGTAATCGATTTAAAAAGCAAAACCGTTATGCCAGGACTTATAGATATGCACGTGCATATTGAACTTGAATCAAGTCCAAGCAGATATATGGATGCATTTACTAAAAACGACGCAGATGTTGCTTTTGGATCTCTTAAATATGCAAAAAACACATTTATGGCTGGCTTTACAACCATTAGAGATTTAGGCGGAAGTGGTGTTAATATTTCGTTACGCAATGCTATTAATAGCGGCGAAGTTAAAGGGCCAAGAATTTTTACCGCAGGAAAGGCAATAGGTACAACTGGAGGGCATGCAGATCCAACCAACGGATTACGAAAAGATTTAATGGGAAATCCTGGACCAAAAGAAGGCGTAGTTAATAGTGTTGATGATGCCAAAAAGGCTGTAAGACAACGCTATAAAGATGGTGCAGATAATATTAAAATAACTGCTACAGGAGGTGTTTTGAGTATGGCTAAAAATGGTCAAAATCCGCAATTTACGCTTGAAGAAATACAAGCTATAACTCAAACGGCTAAAGATTATGGAATGATAATCGCAGCCCATGCACATGGCGACGAAGGAATGCAACGTGCAGTAATTGGAGGTGTCACTACCATTGAACATGGAACTTTGATGAGTGAAGAAACTATGGACTTAATGATAAAGCATGGTACCTATTATGTGCCGACAATTATTGCAGGAAAAAAAGTAGTGGAAAAAGCAAAAATTGAAGGCTATTTCCCAGCAATTATAGTTCCTAAGGCTTTAGAAATTGGTCCTAAAATTCAAGCTACTTTTGGAAAAGCTTATAAAAAAGGTGTTAAAATAGCTTTTGGTACAGATGCAGGTGTTTTTAATCATGGAGAAAATGGGGAAGAATTTGGTTATATGGTTGAAGCAGGAATGCCAGCAATTGAAGCCATTCAATCAGCAACTATTACAAATGCTAAAGTGTTAGGAATGGATAATGAACTTGGACAGATATCAGAAGGTTTTTTAGCAGATATCATTGCTACTGATGACGACCCAACAACAAATATTAATACCATGACAAACGTAGTTTTTGTTATGAAAGAAGGTAAAATCTATAAAAAATAGGCGAATAGTAATTTAAAATTTGTTAAAGATTATTGCTTTTTATTGTCAAAATCACAGCTATTGACTAATATAGCTATTGATATCATATTTAACACATTGATTAACAATGATTTAATATTCTAAATTAGGAGTTCGTCTTAAGTTTACGTTTCTTTGTAGCTAATGATAAATGATTTACAATGAAATTGATTAGTATTAAAAGAGAAACAAAACCTGAAACTAGGTTTACAAGAAAAATGGGAGCCTTATCTGTAAGGGTAACTTATATTAAAAAGCAATTTTTGAGTATCCCTTACAAAACACTTCATAAATATAGAGAAACCTATTATGGCGAAGTAAAAGACTGTGAAGACTGTGTTTTAGCAAAATAAAAAAAAGAGCCTCAATGTTGAGGCTCTTTTTTTAAGAATTTATTTTGTCTTTTTTTCGATGCCTTAAACTTGCCCAAAGAATTAATATCATTCCAGTGGTAACAGATAAATCGGCGATATTAAAAATGCCTGTTCTTACAAAACCTAAATCAATAAAAAGAAAATCGGTTACTGAGCCATAGATAAACCTGTCAAAAACATTGGCTATACCACCACCAACAACACAGGAAAAACCTATTAATGACAGTTTATCCATTTGTTTTTCTTTAAACATATAATATAAGACAAATAGTAGTACTGCTGCAGGAATAATTAATAGGACAAAGAGTTTTAATGTCGGATTTAAGTCACTTCCCATCCCTAGAAAAGCACCTTCATTTTCAACATTCCTTAAAGTAAG
The DNA here is from genome assembly GCA_023015825.1 of Flavobacteriaceae bacterium S0862. Taxonomy (GTDB): domain Bacteria; phylum Bacteroidota; class Bacteroidia; order Flavobacteriales; family Flavobacteriaceae; genus Pontimicrobium. The sequence goes on from JALKAW010000003.1 coordinate 64,581, forward strand.
ATAGTCACCAATTATTGGAGAACTACTGTAAGGTTCTACTAAAGCTCTAACCCAAAATTTTGAAATTTGGTCGGCTGCAATATTTACAATCACCAATAGAATAATTGATACGTTACGAGATAAATTCATTCAATTAAGCTTCTAAAGTCGCAGATGCTGTTTCTGCTTCACGATGTATTTTCTTTACTAACCCTTGCAATACTTTTCCTGGACCTACTTCTGTAAAGTGTGTAGCTCCATCAGCAATCATTTGTTGTACAGATTGCGTCCATCTCACGGGTGCTGTTAATTGCGAAATTAGATTCGCTTTTATCTCATTTTCATCGGTTACTGCACTGGCAGTTACATTTTGATAGATAGGACAATTAGGTTTGCTAAAGGTTGTGTTTTCAATTGCGGCAGCCAATTCTTCACGAGCAGGCTCCATCATTGGAGAGTGGAATGCACCACCAACAGGTAATACCAAAGCACGACGAGCACCTTCTTCTTTTAAAGCCTCACAAGCTCTATTAACAGCATCAATCTCACCTGAAATTACTAACTGCCCTGGACAATTATAGTTAGCAGCTACCACAACACCATCGGTTGTAGCACATATTTTTTCAACGACATCATCTTCCAAACCTAAAACGGCAGCCATAGTACTTGGCTGAATTTCGCAGGCTTTTTGCATAGCCAAAGCACGTTGAGAAACTAGTTTCAAACCATCTTCAAACGTCAATGCTCCAGCTGCTACTAATGCAGAAAATTCACCTAATGAATGCCCTGCAACCATGTCTGGTTTAAAATTATCTCCTAAGGTTTTTGCTAAAATTACAGAGTGTAAAAAAATGGCTGGTTGCGTGACTTTGGTTTCTTTTAAATCTTCAGCCGACCCTTCAAACATGATATCTGTAATTGGAAAACCTAAAATAGTATTGGCTTTTTCAAATAACTCTTGCGCTAATGGAGAGTTCTCGTATAAGTCTAAACCCATTCCTGAAAATTGAGCTCCTTGACCTGGAAAAATATATGCGTTCATTTGTTTTATTTTGAGTTGCAAAAATAAGGATAAATCTTTTAATTGAAACGAATGTACTTCTCGATAATATTTGTTCATTCTTCACAAATCACTCGAAGTGACATCAGTTTTTAATTGTTTTGTCAGTTCGAGTAAAATGCTTGTAAACGCATTTTGTATCGAGAACTAATTTGAAATTTTTATAGAGCTCCTGTTGCTGCTTCAGCACATCGTTCACCATCCATAGCAGCCGAAACAATACCTCCAGCATAGCCACCACCTTCACCACATGGAAATAAATTATGTATGTCTGGATGTTGTAAGTTTTCATTTCTTGGAATACTTACAGGAGAGGATGTTCTGGATTCTACACCAACAACATTAGCTTCAGCTGTGTAATAACCTTTCATTTTCTGTCCAAATGCGGCAAAGCCTTTTCGCAAATTACCGCCTATCAGTTTTGGTAATAACGAATGTAATGGTGCCGATTTTAATCCTGGTTGATACGAAGTTGAATTTAAATCTTGAGACAAGTTTCCTTCAACAAAATCGGTGAGTCTTTGTGCTGGAGCAGTCTGCGTTCGTCCTCCAGACGTAAAAGCTAATCGTTCTAAATTTTTTTGATATTCCAAGCCTTTTAAAGCGCCAAATTGTTCATATTTTGGAAGGTCTTTATCCACATTTATTTCTACAACAATACCTGAGTTGGCAAATTCGTTGTTTCGTTTTGAAGGTGACATACCATTAACAACCACTTCGCCATTAGCTGTTGCAGCGGGCACAATAAAACCGCCAGGGCACATGCAAAACGAATACACACCTCTATCATTTACTTGTTGCACCAAGCTGTAAGCCGCTGCAGGAAGTAATTCATCTCTTTTACCCGAACAATGATATTGAATAGAATCTATAATATGTTGCGGATGCTCCACGCGAACACCCATAGCAAACGATTTTGCTTCAAGTGCAACTCTTTTTTTATCTAGTAAATAAAAAATATCTCTTGCTGAATGTCCCGTTGCTAGAATCACTTTTTCGGTTGTGAGTTCTTTGCCATTTTGTAATTGAATGGCCTGTATGTTATTATCTTTTATAATGAAATCAGTAACACGGCTTTCAAAATGAATTTCACCACCATATTTTAAAATAGTTTCTCGAATATTTTGGACCACTTTTGGTAGTTTGTTGGTGCCAATATGTGGATGTGCATCAATTAAAATTTGTTCTGTGGCTCCATGAAATACTAAATTTTCAAAAATGCGTCTTACATCACCACGTTTTAAACTTCGGGTATATAATTTGCCATCACTATAAGTTCCTGCACCACCTTCTCCAAAGCAGTAATTGGAATCTTCATTCACATAATGGTCTTGATTAATAGCTTTTAAATCACGACGTCTATCCTGTACATTTTTACCGCGTTCTAACACTATGGGTTTAAAACCTAACTCTATACAACGTAAAGCTGCATACATGCCTGCTGGACCAAAGCCAATAATATGAATAGGTTTAGCTTTCGATACATCTTTGTAATCAAAATGATATTCGGAAATTTCTGGTAATGGCTCTTTTATAAAAACTGAAACTTTATAATTGAACATGATTTTAGGCTTTCTGGCATCAATGGATTTTCGAAGAATTTTAATACCAGAAATATCACGACTTGGTATATCTAGAAATTCGGCAGATTTCTTTAGCAGAATATCCTGAATTCTTTCTTCTTTTAAAGAAATGCGAAGCTGAATGTCTTTTACCATAGCACAAAATTAGGTATATTTAGTAAGTTTAAAAGATAATTAAGAATAAAGATGGAGTTTACACTAACTACAACCATAAAAGCAACTGCAAAACAGATTTATAAATCTTGGTTGAGTACTCAAGGACATACAAAAATGACCGGAGGCGTTGCCTTTGTGTCTGATAAAGTTGGCGACAAATTCACAGCTTGGGAAGATTATATTACAGGCGAAAATTTAGTGTTAGAACCTTACAACAGAATTTTACAATCGTGGAGAAGTAAAAATTTTGAAGACCACGAACCAGATTCTCAAATAGAAATCACATTATCTGAAACCGAAGATGACACCACTCTAACTTTAAAGCACAGCAATGTGCCAGAATCTGGAGAGCATTATAAAAAAGGTTGGGACGAACATTATTTTACACCAATGAAACACTATTTTGAAGTTTTAAAGTAGGTATTTCGTTTAATGTTATGAAATGTAACGTTTCAATGTTCTATATCAGACGTTAAACGAATTTCGCATTTTTTTCTAGCAAAGTCAAGCTTACTTTTTAGTGTAAGTCAAAAACGAAAAGGCATATTCATGATTCTCGTCTTTATCATGAAAAGTATTGCTGGTTTCTTGCCAAATAGAAGTGTCTATCTTTGGGAAAAAGGTGTCTGCTTCAAAGGAGTGATGTACTCTTGTGAGTTCAATTGTATCGGCCAAAGGCATGGCCTGTTTATAAATTTCGCCGCCACCAATAACAAACGGTTGTGTGTCATTTCTAGCAGCATCAATAGCATCTTCTAAAGAGTTCACTAAAATTACACCATCAGGAACTTTGTAATTTGCTTGACGTGTAATGACTACATGAATTCTATTAGGTAAAGGTTTTGGGAAGCTTTCAAACGTTTTACGCCCCATGATAATATGGTGATTATTAGTTAGACGTTTAAATCGTTGTAAGTCATCACTTAAATGCCAAATAAGTTTATTGTCTTTGCCAATAGCATCGTTTTCTCCCGCAGCTACAATAATTGTGAGTTTATATGTTTTTTTTTTGGAGATAACTTCTGTGGTATTTTCAGGATTAACTTCGTTATAAGCTTGACTTTGTGCTATGAGTTTTTCCTCTTTTATAAAACCTTCTTTTAGTTTGGCAATGCGTTCTTGTTGTTTAGCAACTAACTTATCTAATTGTTGTTTTTCCCAATCTTTCCCCATAAACTTATTGGTAATAAACACGTTAAACAAATGGTATAGAAATAAGGATAACCATATCATTATGGCAAAAAGAAACCACTCTTTACCAAAGAATTTAACGTCTTTGCCAATCCCTAAAACAGTATTTGCTAGTATTAAAAAAACAGAGCCAATTAAAAAAATAACAAAGTGAATGTATAAGCGTTTTTTTTGCTTAACACGTCGTTGTGCATTTTGAATTAACTCTAATTGTTCATTATCTATAGAGGGACTTTTTTTCTTTTTTCCAAACATATCAATATGCTTTATGTGCTATGATTAAGAATTGTAAATTTAATCAAATAGATTAACAAAAAGAAGGGTTTTAACTTTCGCTAAAACCCTTCTTTTATACTATTTACGCATTTTATTTTTTGATAAATCGTTTAACACCATTTTTTCCATTAGAAGAAATTTGTATAAAATAAATTCCAGTATTTAAACTATTAACATCTACTTGATTGTTTTCTAATGTACCTCTCATAACATTCTGCCCTAAGATGTTATTAATTATAAATGATGCATTATCACTTAATTCGTTAGGCATGCTTAAGTTTAATCTGTCACTAACAGGATTAGGATACACTTTAATGCTTTCACTAATTTCATTATCTTCTATACTTAGTACATGATTAATAGTTGCTTCAAACATACCATTACCATGCGTTCCAATCAATAACTTATTATCTGCAGGTCTATAAGCCATTGAGCTTGCTACAGCATAACCAATTAAGTTGGGTGCTTCTCTTGTCCAGTTAACACCTGAGCCACCATTAACAGGGTTCGTCGAACTGTATAATCCTCTAGCAGTTCCTACAACATACAATGCTTCACCAGCTGAGTTGGTTGTAATCGCTGCAGATCTTATAGAGTGAGAAGATAAATTACGTTCGGCAACAGTCCAATTAGGAGACGCTGCAGTAGCATTTGTGGTGAGGTAAATATTTGTAATACCATAGTTAGAATATGTCAATAAAACAACATTTCTATTTGTTGGATGAATTGCTAGTCCAGTAACAACACCTGATGCCCCAGCTGGAGTAATATCAACTCCTGCTGATGCTAAAGCAGCGTTTTGGGGATCATCTAGTCTTACAACGCTTCCTGAATTACCTCCAATTAGTAAATAGCTTGTTGCTGGGTTATAAGTCCCCCAAGTTGATGATAACTTAGAAATTCTTTCAGTTCCAAATCCAGTGGGAACATCCATATCTGTCCAATTTGCTGCACCATCTACAACAGTATTAACAGTTGTTGAGTTATTTGTTCTAAATAGTTTGCTTTCACCAACATAATACAGAGTTTTATTATTGTCTGGATCTAAATAAAAATAAGTAACAAAATAACTAGAAGAACCTGCAGGTCTAACATTTGTTCCAAAACCATTCGGCAGACTTATGTTTCTTCTATAAATTGGGCCATTTTGAAACCCAACAAAAACTGGAACACTAGGGTCATCTCTAGAAATAGCAACCGCAACACCATCTCCACTAAAAATTTCGTTTTGACTAGTCAAATCTGATATACCAGGAGCTGCTGTACCTCCATGATTACTTCCATTATCTTGAAGTCCTCCAACTACATAGTCTGAGCCAGAAAGAGGATCTATGGCTACATGATAAAATTGTTGTGTTTGATAGTTGTTATTTAAACTAGTCCATACAACGGTCGCGGCATTAATATCAGTAGTTTTACGAATGCCACCGTCATCTCCCGAAAACAATTCATTCACATTATGTGGGTTAAAATTTAAAGCATGAATATCTGGATGGGAGTTTGCATATTTTGCATAACCAGTAGGTCCAGCATAACCTCCAATTCTTGTGAATGTTGGGTCAGCATCAATATCGGCAATTTTATAAGCATTAGTACCTCCAATGACAACAAAATTTTGATTATCTGGCTTAACATTAACAACCAAATCGTAACCTCCTTGGACAGCAAAATTACGAGCACTGGCTACACCTGCTTCAAGGGGTAATTTGCCTGAAAAGTCAACCCATGAACCAAAGGTTGGAGGTGATAATGGCGCATATCTCCAAAGATCGGCTTCGGTAGGTGTAAAACCATTTACATATAATAAGTATAAGTATTGTTTTTGCCCTCCAGCACCATCTGGATCTGGACCTAGACCTAATACCGCCCTGCCAGCTAATCTAGTGTGTAAAGTCGTTCCACTGCCATTTGTAACTCCATCTGTTATTCTAGTCCATCCACCTTCACCATTGGCTGAGTACCAAACGCCTTCGATAGCAGCATCTTGATTTCCAGAAAATGCCGTGTAGACTTCTCCATCATCTGTAATAACTAAATCGGTAGCAAAGTTTGTACTTCCCCCCGAATTTTGTAATTCAATACCCCAGGTAGATGTACCAGCATCGAATCTGTATATACGACCACCAACAGCCGCAAATACATCACCAGTAGCTGGGTGAACTTCTAGTTTGTATATAATATCAAAATAATTATCATAATTTTCAAAAGTCCCAGCAAAAGTCCCAACCATTGGAGTCCAATTTTGACCATTATCAGTAGATTTCCATATACCTTGGCCTTTATAAAATTGACTACCAAAACCAGCTGAACCACCTGCTTGAGAGGTTGAATTCCCTAACCCTTCACCAGTGCCGTAATACCAAGTGCTAGTATTTGTTGGGTCTTGGGCAATAGTAGTTACATTATGTATTTCATCATTTTCAGATACTTTTGTCCAAGAAGCACCACTATCTGTAGATCTAAAAAGACCACCACTTACGCCTCCTGCAAGTATTATGTTTGAATTAGCTACATCAGGAACAATAGCCCTTGTTCTTCCTCCTAAGTTAGAAGGTCCTCTATTTACAAAGCTAGCTTCAGGGGCTCTTAAACCATCACCTCCATCTAGTCTTATTTTTGCTTTTTGTGAGTTTAGAAATTCTTTTCTTTTTTCTTCTTGAGGAATTAACCCAGTTGCAGGATTCGCTTGTAATTCATATTCATATCTTGCTCTTTCTTCAGAGAATAAAGCTCTTTCTTCAGGCGTTTTTTTGGATTTTTTAACCTTAGTAATATTTTCATCAGCAATGATGCTACTTTGCTCTTTTTGAGTTGTAAATTTAAAAGCAACAAAAGCTAAAATTAAAAATACTCCAATGGGTAATAATCTTTTCATAGTTAATGTTTTAGTGTTTTTTATTTTGAGGGTTGTAAGTTTACTAAATTAAAGTTTTATCCGTTAAAGACAAAACAATTTCGGATGAACTGTAATGGAGTCGTATTTTATTTAAATTAATTACACAGCTACAACACCTTTTATGTGAGGGTGCGGATTATAATCTACAAGCGTAAAGTCATCAAAGGTGAAATCGAAGATGTTTGTTACCTCAGGGTTTATAATCATTTTTGGTAATGGTCTGGTGTCTCTGGATAACTGCAATTCTAATTGTTCATAATGGTTGCTATAAATATGAGCGTCTCCAAACGTGTGTATAAATTCTCCAGCTTCGTAACCACAAACTTGAGCCATCATCATCGTAAATAAGGCATACGACGCAATATTAAAAGGCACGCCAAGAAAAATATCGGCACTACGTTGGTATAATTGGCAAGACAGTTTGCCATCTGCTACATAAAATTGAAAAAAAGCATGACAAGGTGGCAATGCTGCTTTACCGTTGGCTACATTTTCACTAAATGATACTGAAGTGTCTGGTAAAACCGAGGGATTCCAAGCAGATACTAGCATACGTCTACTATCTGGATTGTTTTTTAAGGTGTCAACTACTTCTTGTATTTGGTCAATCTCATCACTATTCCAGTTACGCCATTGGTGTCCATAAACTGGCCCTAAATCGCCATTTTCATCAGCCCACTCGTTCCAAATTCTAACACCATTTTTGGTTAGGTAATCTATATTAGTATCACCTTTTAAAAACCAAAGCAGTTCATATACTATAGATTTTAAATGTAGTTTTTTAGTAGTGACCATTGGGAACCCTTCACTTAAATCAAAACGCATTTGGTGTCCAAACACGCTTTTAGTACCAGTTCCTGTGCGGTCTGCCTTTTCATTTCCATTTTCTAAAACGTGTTTTACTAAGTCTAAATACTGCTTCATAAAGTCATAAAATTTCGTGGAAATAAAAGTAAAAAAAAGCACTAAACGGAAAAGTTTAGTGCTTATATTTATTTAAAAAGTTATTAACTATTTATCCAATAATCATTCCAGCAATTGTAGCTGAAATAAGTGAGGCAATAGTGCCACCAATTAAAGCTTTCATTCCAAATTTTGACAAAGTTTTACGTTGTCCAGGAGCTAAAGAGCCAATGCCTCCAATTTGAATACCAATGGATGCAAAATTTGCAAATCCACAAAGCATATACGTTGCCATAATAATGGATTTATTGTATGTTAAGTGAGTTGCACTAGCTGCATTTTTCAAATCTGCTAATTGAATATAACCAACAAATTCACTTGCTGCTAGTTTGATTCCTAGGAGTTGTCCCATCATCATGATATCTTCAGTAGCAACTCCAATGAGCCACATTAGTGGAGCAAAGACAGTCCCAAGGATGGCTTCGAGAGAAATTTTTGGATATGATGTATTGGCTGCCATCCATTCGTTGATTGTTGTCACATCGCCAACCCAACCTAAAATACCATTTATCATAGCGATAAAAGCGACAAACACCAATAGCATCGCTCCAACATTTACTGCGAGTTTTAAACCTTCGGTAGTTCCATTGGCGATAGCATCAAGTAAATTGGTTCCAATTTTCTCCTGTGAAACTGAGACATCAGTATTAATGCTTTCAGTTTGTGGATATAATATTTTTGAAATAACAATGGCGCCAGGAGCGGCCATTACTGATGCTGCTAAAAGATGTTTGGCGAATTGTAATCTTAACACTGGATCATCACCACCAAGAAAACCAATATAGGCAGCTAATACAGCTCCAGCTACGGTTGCCATACCACCAATCATTACTAATAGCATTTCAGATTTATTCATCTTTTCTAAATATGCTTTAATTAACAACGGTGCTTCTGTTTGCCCTAGAAAAATGTTTCCAGCAACACTTAGGCTTTCAGCTCCAGATATTTTTAATAGTTTCGAGAGCAACCATCCAAATGCTTTAACCACCTTTTGAATGATTCCAAGATAGAATAATACGGAAGTCAATGCAGAGAAAAATAAAATAGTTGGTAAAACTTGGAATGCAAAAATAAAACCGAAAGTATCCATGTCTACAACTAAACCTTCAAACAAAAACTGACTTCCCGCTCTTGTATAATCTAAAACGCTAACGAATACTTTACCAATAGCTTCAAATGCACTTTTTACAAATCCTACTTTTAAAACACCAATTGCGATTAACAATTGGAATGCCAAACCAATACCAACAGTTTTCCAATCAATTGCTTTTTTATTGCTGCTAAATAGAAAAGCAATAAAAATTAAAGAAGCCATTCCTAAAATACCACGCCAAATACTAGTAAAAGATATGCCTTCGCTTGGAATTATACTGGTTGAAACTTCTTGTGCAAAAGTTGGTGTAATCACAAAAAAAATAGCCACAAAAGCTAAGAAACATTTTTTCATAAGATTATATTTAAAAGTCAAGGACACTCATAATTATTGGTGTTCAATAAAATTAGAAAAGCAAGATAAGGATTTATTTTTGTATGACAGTTAGTAAAATCTAACGCTTCGATATTTCGTCTCTAATTCTAGCAGCGGTTTCGTAGTCTTCGTTTGCGACAGCTTGATCTAGCATTTTTTGAAGTTCTTTTAAAGTCTTTCCTTTAAAGTTGTCTTGACCTGCTGAAGTTTCAATTTCTTCGGCCAGTACTTCATCTACTAAAATATTATCGGCTTTTTGTTCATCTTCTTTGTTTACTTTTAAATAAATTCCAGCTTTATCTAGAATGTTTTTGTAAGTAAATATAGGTGCTTGAAAACGTAGTGCTAATGCAATGGCGTCACTAGTACGCGCATCAATAATTTCCTCAATTTTGTCGCGTTCACAGATTAAACTAGAATAAAAAACGCCATCTACCAACTTGTGGATAATAACTTGTTTTACAACAATATCAAATCTGTCGGAGAAATTTTTAAATAAATCATGAGTTAAAGGTCTTGGAGGTTTTATCTCTTTTTCTAAAGCAATTGCTATAGATTGCGCTTCAAAAGCTCCAATGACAATTGGAAGTTTTCGGTCTCCATCAATTTCGCTCAAAATAAGCGCATAAGCACCATTTTGGGTTTGGCTGTAAGAGATTCCTTTTATGTTAAGACGTACTAAACTCATAATATTTAAAAGACAAAGAACTGTTTAAATTTAGACTTTACCAACTACCAAAGGTAGAATTAAGATGAACGAACCTCAAATTTCGCTAAAAGTTAGAAATTTGAAAAGTCGTGGTCATTTTAAAGAAGATTTAAACAGTTCTTTGGTATTTAAAGTTAAGAAAATTATGCGTTTTGCGCTTTAAATTCTTTTAATTTTTCAATTAATTGTGGAACAACTTCAAAAGCATCACCTACTACACCATAATCTGCGGCCTTGAAGAAAGGTGCTTCAGGGTCAGTATTAATAACCACTTTTACTTTAGAAGCATTTACTCCTGCAAGATGTTGAATGGCTCCTGAAATTCCTATAGCGATATATAGGTTAGACGCAACTGGTTTCCCGGTTTGACCAACATGTTCGCTATGTGGTCTCCAACCAAGGTCAGATACTGGTTTTGAGCAAGCTGTTGCTGCACCTAATACTTCGGCTAATTCTTCAATCATTCCCCAATTTTCTGGACCTTTTAATCCACGTCCACCAGAAACTACTATGTCGGCATCTGCAATAGAAACTTTGTCTGAAGCTTTGTCTACCGATTGTACTTTAGTGTCAGAAGCTATTAAACTAGGTACAAAATCTTCAACTGAAGCACTTCCAGAGTTTTCTACTAATCCAAATGAATTACTTGAAACACCAACAACTTTTACATCAGTATTAATTTCTGTATAATTAAAAGCTTTGTTAGTAAAAGCTGTACGTTTAACAGTAAAAGAAGATGTGCTTACTGGTGCTTCAATGACGTTAGAAGCATAACCTGCATTTAACCCTACAGCTAATAATGGTGCTAAATATTTAGAATCTGCACTAGAACTTACAATTACCACTTTCGCATCTTCTTTTTCGGCAGCTTGTTTTAAAGCATCTGCATAAATCTTTGCATTGAATTCGCTTGTGTTTGCTATATTTAATACTTTATCTACACCGTAGTTGCCCAATTCGGAAGCATCACTAACATTAAAAGTAACAGCAGTAACAGTTGTTCCCATTTGCGAAGCAACTGCTTTGGCATACGAAGCGACTTCTAGAGCTACTTTTTTAAATTTTCCTTCTTCTGATTCTGTATATACTAAAACTGACATGTTTTTAAATTTTGAGAATGATTAAATCACTTTAGCTTCATTGTGAAGTAAGCTTACTAATTCGTCGATATTGTCTGGTGACACTAATTTCACAGCACCTTTAGGCGCAGGTTTTTCAAATTTTATAGCAGACGTTTCAGCGCTTGCATCAACTGGTTCCAAAACGTTTAAAGGCTTTTTACGAGCCATCATAATTCCTCTCATATTCGGGATACGTAAATCACTTTCTTCAACCAATCCTTTTTGTCCACCAATAATTAAAGGCAAACTCGTTGAAACTGTTTCTTTTCCTCCATCAATTTCTCTAGTCGCAGTCGCATTAGAACCATCAACTTCTAAACCAATACAGTTATTTACAAAATTGGCATCTGTTAAAGCAGCTAACATTCCTGGAACCATTCCTCCATTGTAATCAATAGACTCACGACCAGCAATTACTAAGTCGTAACCACCATCTTGCACTACTTTTGCTAATTGTTTCGCCACAGCAAATCCATCAGTTGCAGCAGTATTAACTCTAATAGCGCTATCTGCTCCAATAGCTAGTGCTTTACGTAAGGTTGGCTCAGTTTCAGGGCCTCCAACATTAACAACATCTATGCTAGCTCCTTGTTTCTCTTTAAACCACATGGCTCTTGTTAGCCCAAATTCATCATTAGGATTTATTACAAATTGAACGCCATTTGTGTCAAATTTTGTGTCACCTTCAGTAAAATTGATTTTTGAAGTTGTGTCTGGCACATGGCTAATACATACCAATATTTTCATCTTGCTTATTTGATTTTTAAAGTGTAAAATTTTGAGGTTACGAAGGTAATTAAAATTCTAATAATTTCCTATGCATGCATAATAAATTTTTAAAGTGAAGAATCTCCAATATTTTTCTAATTATTGTTATTTTTGCTGTTCTATAAAAACTTGATAAATGAAAACAATTCAGTTTAGAGAAGCCGTTTGTGAGGCAATGAGTGAAGAGATGCGTAGAGACGAAAGTATTTACCTGATGGGAGAAGAAGTGGCAGAATATAATGGTGCTTATAAAGCGTCAAAAGGCATGTTAGATGAATTTGGTCCAAAGCGTGTTATTGATACTCCTATTGCAGAGCTAGGTTTTGCAGGTATTGCTGTAGGCTCTACAATGACAGGTAATAGACCAATTGTTGAGTTTATGACGTTTAACTTCGCCTTAGTTGGTATTGACCAAATTATAAATAATGCAGCTAAAATCAGACAAATGTCTGGCGGACAGTTTAAATGCCCAATCGTATTTAGAGGGCCTACAGCGTCAGCTGGTCAATTAGCGGCAACACATTCGCAAGCTTTTGAAAGTTGGTATGCTAACTGTCCAGGATTAAAAGTAGTAGTGCCTTCAAATCCTTACGATACTAAAGGCTTATTAAAAGCGGCTATTAGAGATGACGACCCTGTTATTTTTATGGAAAGTGAGCAAATGTATGGTGATAAAGGGGAAGTGCCAGAAGGCGAATATGTTTTGCCTATAGGTGTTGCTGATGTTAAAAGAGAAGGAACCGATGTGACTGTAGTATCTTTTGGAAAGATTATTAAAGAAGCGTTTAAAGCAGCCGATGAACTTGAAAAAGAAGGTATTTCTTGTGAAGTTATCGATTTGCGTACAGTTCGTCCTTTAGATATTAACACGATTTTAGAGTCGGTTAAAAAAACGAATAGATTGGTAATTTTAGAAGAAGCGTGGCCTTTTGGAAATGTATCTACTGAAATAACCTATCAAGTGCAAGAAAAAGCATTTGATTATTTAGATGCTCCAATACAAAAAATTAATACGGCTGATACACCAGCACCATATTCACCTGTTTTACTTGAAGAATGGTTGCCAAACAGCAACGATGTAGTAAAAGCAGTTAAAAAGGTGCTTTACAAATAAAAACAATTCTTTTACGTTATATAAACTTCATTAGCACGATTGTTGATGAAGTTTTTTCTTATTATGAGATATAGATTAGTAGTACTTCTTTTTTTATTCAGAATAGCTTCTGGATTCACCCAAACAAAAGTTAGTGGTCACGTGCTTGATGAGAACAACGAACCTGTGTCTTTTGCGAATGTTATTTTTAAAAATTCTTCCGAAGGAACCATTACTAACGAAAATGGGCGGTTTTATTTGGAGTCCGATCAAACTTGGGAAACCATTATCGTGTCTTTTGTTGGCTATAAAACATTAGAGCTTAAACTAGAAAAGAGAGTAAGTTTCGATTTAAAAATTATATTAAAAGAAGAAGCTTCGCAACTAGATGCAGTTGTTTTAATTTCTGGGAAACAGCCAAAAAAGAATAATCCAGCCATTGACATTCTACGAAAAGTGTGGGAACATAAACGTAAAAACGGACTAAAACAGTTTAAACAATACGAATACGATAAATACGAAAAGGTAGAATTCGACATCAACACCATTGATAGTGCGCTTATAAAAAGCAAACTGTTTAGAGGGATGGAATTTGTGTTCGACCAAGTAGATACATCTAGTGTTACTGGTAAAACCTACCTGCCAATGTTCATTAATGAGGCGGTTTCTAAAGTATATGGCGATAACACTATTAATAAGGAGAAAGAGGTTTTGCAGGGAAACAAAAATTCTGGATTTAGCGATAACCAAGTCATTATAGATTTTGTGGATGATTTGTATTCCGATTTTGATGTTTACGATAATTACTTAAAGTTTTTCGACAAGAGTTTTGTTAGTCCACTCTCCAGAACTGGCATACAAACCTACAACTATGTCTTGTCCGATAGTGCTTTTATAGATAACAAATGGTGTTACAATATTATTTACTATCCACGACGTAAAAACGAATTGACGTTTAAAGGAGATTTTTGGGTGAACGATTCTACCTATGCTATTAAGGAAATTAATTTACAAGCCACCAAAAGCGCCAATATTAACTGGGTAAAAGAAATTTATATAGAACAAGAGTTTGAAGTGCTTAACGATTCTTTATTTCTGGTGAAACGCGATTATATGCTATCTGATTTCGCTTTTAATAAAAAAGAAAAATCGCGAGGCATTTACGGTAAGCGAACCACTTTATTTAATAATTATATGTTCGACGTTAAAAAGGATAAAAAATTCTATGACGAAGAAGTATATTATTACGACAAGGATGTTTATGATCGAGGCGATGAATTTTGGAACGCCAATCGTTTAGAGGAGCTTAGCAAAGATGAAAAAGGGGTCTACAAAATGCTTGACACCTTAAAAACCGTCAAGAAATTTAAACGTTTATATAATTTGGGGAGTATTTTATCCTCTGGTTATATAGAGTTTAATAGTTTACCTTTAGATTATGGACCCATTTTCTCAACCTTTGGATTTAATGAAGTAGAAGGTATACGCTTGCGAACTGGAGTGAGAACTTACTTTGGGCGAAATGATATTTGGCGATTAGAAGGCTTTTTAGCTTATGGTTTTAGAGACGATAAATTTAAATATGGTATTTCTGGAAAATGGTTACTCGACAAAAAGAATCGACTTATAATCTCTGGAGGTAACCGTCGTGATGTAGAGCAAATAGGAGCAAGTTTAACAACATCCACCGATGTGTTAGGACGAAGTTTAGCCTCTTCATCAGTAGTTGGGACAGGGAGTAATGATAAGCTTACGTCGATTAATTTAACCAGTGCTGGTATCGAAATGGAGCCATGGAGAAATTTGGTTATGCGACTTGGTGGAAACTATCGAACCCTAGAATCGGCATCTCTAACTTTTAGTTTAGATTATAATACACCAACTGGAATCGCCTCTAAAATTGAGCAGTTTGAAACCACATTTTCTATGTCTTATTTCCCAGGACGGAAAATGACAGGTTTTGGTGTAGAACGCTATGATGCTAATGATGATTATGCACGACTATTTGCTCAAATTAGTTTAGGAAATAAAAATATATTTAATAGTGATTTTGATTATACGAAGTTACAATTTTCATATTTACAACCATGGCAAATAGGAGGATTTGGGCGTTTAACTACTACCATTGAAGCAGGAAAAACTATTGGCGATGTACCGCTTGGCTTATTAAGCGTCATTCCGGGAAATCAATCGTATTTTTCGATTTATAATACCTTTTCACAGCTCGATTTTTATGAGTTTGTTACTGATACCTATGCATCACTGCATTTAGAGCATAATTTTAATGGTCGTTTCTTTTCTAGAATCCCATTATTACGTAAGTTAAATTTGCGTGAAATTATTAGCGTGCGTGGTGTTTGGGGAGAACTATCTGATGGAAATATCGCTTTGAATAGCCCAACCAATATTCCTTTAGTAGCGCCTAATGATGAAATTTACTGGGAATACAGTTTGGGTGTTGGTAATATTTTTAAAATCTTCCGTTTAGACTTTAACTTTAGAGGGAATTATCTTAATAATCCAGATGCCAGAAAGTTTGGGGTGACAGGAACTTTTGGGTTTCATTTTTAAAAGACTCGTTTAGTGGTCTGATATATAAAAAGTAGCGGATCTTAAGCATTAATCGTTTAGTTAAATAATGACATTAAATTTATAATTTAGATTAGATTTTGAACCTAAATCACTATTTTTTATATGTGTTGTTAGCATTTATTATTTTTTGCAAAAATATTTATTCAATCATTTAGCTCAATAATAACTAACTTTTTTACTAAAAATATTAAAAAGAAATAATAATCCAAACTCCTTTATTGTCAAACTCATTCATATTAGGTAATGTAAAGGTTGATTCACCAAGTGAAAATGTCTTTTCTATGGGCTTTTCAGGATGTAGTTTTCCGTTTTTAATCACTTCCAGCTTTTCGGGATATCTAAAGGCCTCCATTTTGTAACTTCCAATTATTTTCAATACGTTGGCCAGCACTTTACCTATAGAAACTTTAGCATGTTGATGATTACTAGTCATCAAACCCATCTGAATGTGTCTACCTTTTTTTCTTTAGATTGGCTATAGAATTAAAACAGGTTATTTACCTTTCATTAGAGCAATGAAGCTTGGCTCCTTTCTTAAGTTTCGTAAATCGGGATCATGTTTAATATATTCATAATTTCCAAACCCATTATCTATTGATTTTTTTAGATTTTCAATTGATGTATTTTTATCACCTATCATAGCATAAAAACAGGCAGCATTATAAATAATAATTGGATCGTTGGGGTTTTGTTTGATACCTTTCTGCATTTGTTTTTTTGCTTCTTCCAAACGACCCAGCCTTTTCAAAGTAAATGCATAAAATTGGTGGGCACGAGAATCTTCTGGGTGATGCAATAAATAGGATGGGTAAAATAATGCCGCCTTTTGAATACAGTCGATTAGATTTTTTTTATCCTCCAATTTTTCATAGGACATCTGCAAATCGCCAAAAGCCGAATGGAAATCATGATTAAGATCTAACACTTTATTGAAATCAATTATAGCTTCAGAATCTCTGTCCATCATTCTGTAGAGTCTCCCCCTGATCCAATAGGCAAAAAAATTCTCACGGTCAAATGAAATTGCCTTTTGAACGGCAATCAATGCTTCGTTAAGTAAATTTTTATTATAATATACTAGTCCAAGAGCACTATAGGCTTCAGATGAGGCAGGGTCATAGATCAGTGCTTTCAGTGATGATTCTTCCGCCTTTTTAAGCCATTTGGGATTTCTATCATGTGTTTCATATAATAAGGCGCATGCCTCACTCATACCTGCATAAGCAGCGGCATATTTTGGATCTAAATCTATTGCATTTTGAAAAAGATCTATAGCTAAAAGAAGATAGCTCTTTGTATACCTTAATAGGAATTCACGAGCTCTTAAATTAGCATCGTGTGCCTTACTATTCATAGTTGCTCTTGTGCCAAGCGCCATTTTTTCTTTTGGACTAAGCTTTAATTGCAATGACTTTACAATCTTCTTAGAGACCTTTTCCTGAATAAGAAAAACATCTGATATTTTACCTCGATAAATCTCTGCCCAAAGTTCAGAATCCTTTTCGACATCAATTAATTCTGTAGAAATTCTTAAATCGTTCTTATGCCTGCGAACAGTGCCTTGTAAAAGATATCTCGCATTCAATTCTCGGCCCAATGATTCATTATCCAATTCAGAATTTCTATAACGCATGGAGGTCGTTCGAGAAGCTATCTCAAGCTCTTTGATTACAGACAAACGAACTATAATTTCTTCGGTCAGCCCATCACTAAAATAATTGCTGCCATTTTCCGAACTAACATCGTGAAAGGGTAATACTGCTAATTTTTTATTGCTATTGTTAAGAATAGGATTCTTTTGTTTAGATATTGACTTTTCAGCCTTCATATTCTTAGTTTTCTTAATTCCTTGTGGTGTCAATTCATATATCCAAGCCAAAATTAAATTAAGTAGAAAACCTATGATTAATACAATAATCAATGTTTTCATGAAATAATTCGGGGCATTAAAAGCTGGAAAAACCACAGAAAATACTTGAGCAATTAACCATGCGACAACCAGATAGGTTATCGCTGGTTTAAATACTTTACGTCTTTTAAGCTCTGCTATGTATTTTTTTAAATTCACTTTAAGAACAAAGTTAGTTTTTATTTAATAGAACATAACTTATGCTGATATGATTTCTGGTTAGAATGGCACGAAGTGAGGCATTATTACTATAAGGTTAAGTCCGAAGGGAAGAACAACCAAAATCACTCAGTTCAATTATAATTGAAAGATAAGAAAATTTACTTTGTAAGTAATTCATACACCCAGAACTATAGACTTTTTTTAGCCAACTTCTTAATAAATTAAAATATTGGTTTTTCTTTACTCTAATTAAGGCTAAATTCGATGATACGCAACGTTTTAATATTTTATATCGTTTCGTTAGACGAAATCAGATATTTTTTCTTCTAAAGTCATGTTACAACTCTTCCAAAAGCTCATCCAATATAGTAAAAGACTCTTCACTATCTCCCACAAAACGATGTAAAATTTTGCCTTCAGGATCTATAATAAACTTAGTTGGGAAACCAGCAACGTTAAACTTCAACACAAAATCATCATCGCCATTACCATTCATTAAATGTGTCCAAGTATAATCGTTTGATGTAATAAAATCTCCAGCTTTCTCTTTAGTATCTCCTTGGTTCACACCTAAAACTACTAACTTATCTTTATACTTTTCTTGGTATGCTTTTACTTTAGGCATTTCGGCAATACATGGTCCACACCATGTTCCCCAAAAATCAATGAGTATATATTTTCCTTTTAAAGAATTAAATTCAAAAGCATCACCTGTAAAGGTGCTGTTAGTGGTAAAGTTTTCAATAGTTTTTCCTATTAAGGTTGCTTCAATTCCAGCAATGCGTTTTGCAACTGCTTTATAAAAAGGAAAATCTTTTAAAGTCTCATCTAGGTTGTTAAATGCAGTTATGGCTTCATCATCTGTAACATGACTTCGCAACATCATATCAGATAAATACCAAGCGGCAGCTTCCGACTTAGGATTTTCCATTACAAACCCTTTTTTATATGCTATAACTTGTTTATCTAGAGTTTTAATAGAATCTTCAATAACTTTAAATTGAGGGTCGTCTTCTTTTAGCTTATTTTTTTCTAATAATAAGTTTACAGACTTGTTAATTAAAGGAAATATCTTACTATTTATAGTTGCTAAATCTTCGTTGCTTTTAGTGCCACTGGGATAAGCGTCTATAAAATCGGTCACTTCGCCATTAAAAACAATATGATTCCCAGGACTTGCTAAAAACGCAAATTGCGATGACTTTGCTGGATAATACCCACGACCACTTCGTTTAATGGTACGCTCTACATTTGGCCAAAAAATAATATGTTCGGGTTCATCAATTTTTGCAGTATAAGTGAAGCTTCCATTTTCTACAAAAATAGAATCGGATACACGATTACCTTCGGCATCTCTATAGCTTCTACTCATGTATTTGGTATCTAAACCTTTAATGGTACCTGATACCATAAACGAATCGGCTGGTACTTTTACCTCTTCTTTACATGATTGAAACAATGCTACTGTAAAAAAGACAGCGATTAATTTTATAAAATTCTTTAGCATAATTTATTGTTTGTCTCCTGGCTTATAAGTTTTAGTAGCTCTTTTTTCTACATCTTCTCTGTAATACGCAACCTCTTTAAACTCACCATCTGCGTAACGTTGTGCTTGGTCATCGAAATGAGGAGAATTAGGGTCGCCACTTTGCCCTCCAGCTAACATAGATTTCGCTTTCACCTTATCTCCAAACTCTACAACAGCTACAAAGCTATTTCCTGAGGTTCCATACTGACGCTTGGTATCTTTACCAAAACGTGTTCCGTAAGATGCTAAAGCTCCCCAAGAACCGGAAGCCATACCTACAGCAATACTAGGTTGAGAGTCGTCAAACTCTTGATTGATTTTACCATCTAAACGTTGAAAACGGTTGAATTCTCCCCAAGGTGTTTTCCAAGAGCCAAAATCTTCAGCTAATTTTTCGATAGCAGTTTGAAAAACCTCTAGGCGTTCTTTTGCAGAAGCAGTTTTGCTCATATAATCAAAGCGTCCTAATCTGGTAATGCGTTTATTCCCTGTCATTGTTGGAATGTTGCCTGAGTGATAATAGGCATTCAAATAAAATTGCGCTAGAGTCATTTCAACCGATGTTTCAGAAACCCTAAAATCCCAATTCTTTAATAAAGCAATGGCTTCCTTGGCTTCTTGTGTTTTTACAGGCGCTTTTTCAGCAGCATCTAGTAATCCAGTTATTAGTAAATCTGCTCCAGGTAAATACGTGTCGTACGCCAAATCTAGTAAAGTGTCTAAAGTTAAATCGTCTGCTTTTTGTAATAAAGGAATAGCATGCATGCCTCTAAAATTCTCAGGGTACGAACTCATATATTCTGGATAATCTTCTTTTTTAGGACTATATTCTGCGGCACTTGTAAAAGGCGTAGAGTTACAGTTTTGAATCCAACCATTAGGTGGGTTTAATACCAAAATATTATCCTCTAAAGGATGCAATCCATTCCAATCCGTTTCAGGATTACTGCCATCTACAGGTTTTGTATAATCAAATTTTTCGTTTCGTTTTGGAATAAAGTTGCCATGATAGTATGCAATGGTACCATCTGCATCCGCGTACACCGTGTTGTTTGATGAGTTGGTACGAATATCCATCATATCGTAAAACTCATCATGATTCGATTTTTTTGTTCTTGTATATGATTGCTCTAAAGCTTTTATGGGACTCCACATTAAAGCGGTAGAGACCCATTTGTCATCATTGGCATGCGTTATTGGTCCATGATGCGTGCGATACATCATAAAGGTTTTGTTCTTTAAACCATCGGCACTTTTGTAGTTTAAAGTCACTTCCATAGAGTCTACAGGGCGTAATTCCTCACCATATTTATAAGATGTTTTTCCGTTTTCTTGTACAATGGTTTCTTCAAATTCATCAATAATATCGGTTCCAGTTGAGGTGTGCATCCAACCAGTTTTTTCGTTAAAGCCTTGGTACACGAAAAATTGTCCCCAGGTTACAGCGCCATACGCATTTAAACCTTCTTCACTAACGACGTGTACTTCGCCTCGAAAATAAAATGATGTGTGAGGATTAATCAATAACATTGCATTACCAGATTTTGTTTTGTCTCCAGAAATTGCAAAGCCGTTAGAACCGCGTGGCTCATCATCTTTTAGTCTAATTAATCCATCGTTAACAGCTAACACTTCTTCATTGTCGTTATCGTAAAAATCTTTTATTTTTCTGGTAGAAACCCTTTCAATATCACCACCAATAGAGCCTTCGCTAAAATACATTGGCATCCAAGGTTTAAAGTGCGTTAATAGTTTTGGCTTCACTTCTGGATGTGTTTTAAGGTAATAGTTGACACCGTCTGCAAAGGCTACACATAAATCTTTTAACCATTGTGGACTATTATTATAGTTTTCAATCGCCTCTTCTTTGGTCATATATAACTTAGCTCGTAAATCACTATAAATAGATGCTTCACCTTCAACTTCGGCTAATCTTCCAATAGCCCAAATATAGTTGCGTTCAACACGATTAAAATCATCTTCACATTGTGCGTATAACAAACCAAACACAGCATCTGCATCCGTTTTACCATAGATGTGAGGCACTCCAAAATCATCTCTGATGATTTCAATATTTTCAGCATGTTGCTGCCAACGTTTTTCTTCGTCGGTGAGAGTTGTTTCGTTTTTACAACTAGCTAGAGTAAAAATAAGGAGAAGGATTAATACACGATTCATATGGTTGGTTTTTTAGTGTTTTAATTATCAAAATGAGCATTGATTAAGTATGAATTTGGAGGAGCACCAAGTTAGTTTTTTTTTCTAACAAAATCAATGCGTTTTTTGTTGCTAAAAGTTAAAACGATAACTACCTTTGCGCACCCAAAAAGAAATGTAACTATGAGTAAGAATAATGAAACGACATTCGACGTGTTAATCGAAATTCCAAAAGGAAGCCGAAACAAATATGAGTACGATTTTGTCTTGAATAAAATACGTTTTGATAGAATGTTATTTTCGTCAATGATGTATCCCGGTGATTATGGTTTTGTGCCAGAAACATTGGCGTTAGATGGTGACCCACTAGATGTATTAGTACTTGGAGCCGAACCAACATTTCCAATGTGTGTTATGGAAGTACGCCCAATAGGTGTGTTCCATATGACAGATGAAAAAGGTCCTGACGAGAAACTAATTTGCGTATCAGTAAATGATCCATTTTGGAATAAAATAAATGATTTGAGTGAATTAAATCCTCATAGATTAAAAGAAATAGAACATTTTTTTGAAGTTTATAAGGATTTAGAAGAAAAGAAAGTAGATGTTGGTGGCTGGGGAAATGCAGAAGAAGCAAAAA
Source organism: Flavobacteriaceae bacterium S0862 (assembly GCA_023015825.1). GTDB lineage: Bacteria > Bacteroidota > Bacteroidia > Flavobacteriales > Flavobacteriaceae > Pontimicrobium. Next base: position 86,832 of record JALKAW010000003.1, read on the forward strand.
ATATTTATCATAAATGTGTACAACGTTATGATGAAAGCGATCATAAAAAGAATCGTACTTTTACAATATAAATAGTACTTTAATAAAAGTGAGCAAGGCCATTCTTTTAAATTAAAGGGTGGCTTTTTTTATCAGCTATATTTTACTATTTTTGGCGCAGTCAAAAAATAAACAACTAACATATGGAATTATTAGTAAAATTTTTACCTCTTTTTGGAGTTTTAGCCTTGATTTTTGTTTTTATAAAAAGCGGTTGGGTTTCAAAACAAGAAGTTGGTGATGCAAAAATGGCACGTATTGCCAAAAATATTGCAGATGGTGCAATGGCCTTTTTAAAAGCTGAATACAAAGTTCTAGCAATTTTTGTGGTAGCAGTGGCTATCTTATTGTTCTTTAAAGGGAGCTCAGAAGAAGGATCAAACGGAATGGTAGCTTTATCATTTATTGTAGGAGCTATTTGTTCTGCACTAGCTGGATTTATTGGGATGAAGGTTGCAACCAAAGCAAATGTTAGAACGACACAAGCTGCTCGTACATCCTTAGGAAGAGCCTTAGAAGTTGCTTTTGCTGGAGGCTCTGTAATGGGATTAGGCGTTGTAGGCTTAGGTATTTTAGGTTTAAGTGGCTTATTTATGCTATATCAAAGTATGTGGCCAGGAGCTGAAAATTTATCAATGGTATTAAATGTCCTTTCTGGTTTCTCATTAGGAGCATCATCCATAGCATTATTTGCTCGTGTAGGTGGAGGTATTTATACTAAGGCTGCCGATGTTGGAGCTGATTTAGTAGGTAAAGTTGAAGCTGGTATTCCAGAAGATCATCCTTTAAACCCTGCAACTATTGCAGATAATGTTGGAGATAACGTTGGTGATGTTGCTGGTATGGGAGCCGATTTATTTGAATCGTATGTAGGATCTATTATAGGTACTATGGTATTAGGAGCTTTTATTTTAACGCCAGAGTTTGATGGCTTAGGAGCTGTGTACTTACCTTTAGTTCTTGGAGCTGTAGGTATTATAATGTCTATTCTAGGGACATTTTTTGTAAAAGTAAAAGATGGAGGAAATCCACAAACAGCATTAAATATTGGTGAATTTGGTTCAGCAGCATTAATGGTTGTTGCATCTTATTTCATAATTAATTCATTAATTCCAGAATCTGTAGAAGGATTACCATTTGGAGCTATGGGTGTGTTTTGGGCAACAATAGCTGGTTTAGTTGCTGGATTGGGTGTTGGAAAAATAACTGAGTACTATACAGCGACTGGTAAAAAACCTGTAATGTCTATTGTAAAGCAATCTGAAACAGGATCTGCAACAAATATTATTGCTGGTTTAGGTGTTGGTATGATGTCTACTGCTATTCCAATTCTTTTGATTGCTACTGCTATTATGGTATCACATCATTTTGCAGGATTATATGGTATTGCCATTGCTGCTGTTGGGATGTTAGCAAATACAGGAATCCAGTTAGCTGTAGATGCTTATGGCCCAATTTGTGATAATGCTGGTGGTATTGCTGAAATGGCAGAATTGCCAAGTGAAGTACGTGAACGTACAGATAAATTAGATGCTGTTGGTAATACAACTGCAGCTGTTGGTAAAGGCTTTGCAATTGCTTCGGCTGCATTAACAGCTTTAGCATTATTTGCGGCTTTTATGAAGACTGCTGGTGTAATTGCGATTGATGTATCACAGCCAAAAATTATGGCTGGATTATTAGTTGGTGGTATGTTACCATTTGTTTTCTCTGCATTATCTATGAATGCTGTAGGTAGGGCTGCGATGGCAATGATTGAAGAAGTACGTCGCCAGTTTAGAGATATACCTCAATTAAAAGCTGCTTTAGAAGTAATGCGTAAATATGATAGTGATATGTCAAAAGCATCTGATGCAGATAGAAAAATATTTGATGCAGCAGATGGAGTTGCAGATTACGGAAAATGTATTGACATTTCTACTAAGGCATCTATTAAAGAAATGGTATTACCAGGTTTATTGGCAATTGTTGTTCCAGTAGCTGTAGGATTTATAGGAGGAGCTGAAATGTTAGGAGGATTACTTGCAGGTGTAACTACTTGTGGTGTGCTTATGGCAATCTTCCAATCTAATGCTGGAGGTGCTTGGGATAATGCTAAGAAAACTATAGAAGAAGAAGGTAGAAAAGGGACAGATGCACATAAAGCAGCTGTTGTTGGCGATACAGTAGGAGATCCATTTAAAGATACGTCTGGGCCATCATTAAACATTCTGTTAAAATTGATGTCGGTTGTTGCATTAGTTATTGCACCTAGTATTGCTTTAACTGGAGACAGTGCTTATGCTGTTGAAGCAAATGAAAAAGTTTGGATTGATGAAGATGGTAAAAAACATGTTGTTAAAGGAGATATGGCAATGCTAACTGAAGAAGCTGAAAAGATTGTAAAAGTTAACATCGAAAAGAATGACGATGGTACAGCAAAAGCAACCGTGACTACAACAACTACTAAAGATGGCGAAACAACTACTGAAGATAAAGTATACGAAGGTACTTTAGAAGAAGTTAAAGCGCAGTTAGATGCTCTTGAAGATGTTGAAGGAAAGATGAAAGGAAAGAAGAAGTTGATTAAAAAAGTAATTGAAGAAGTAGAAGAAGAAAAAAACTAATTTTATACTTCATTTATAAATAAAAAACCACGCTATTAGCGTGGTTTTTTATTTTCGATAAGATTCAATTTTTCACACTTAATTATTTTTAAATTTGAACTACATTCTAAAAACGTCAAAATGAAAAGATTTTTTTTATTACTTTTTATAATTCTCACAAGTTGTAAATCAACAACGGATCAAGAAATTAGCGATACTAATGAACAACACGTTATCTTGATTACGTTAGATGGATTTAGATGGCAAGAATTGTTTACAGGAATAGATGAAGATTTAATGGTCAATAAAGATTTTTCTAGTGATACTTCAAGGTTAAGGAAGCTTTTCTGGAAAGAGACGCCTCAAGAAAGGCGTAAAGCATTATTACCTTTTATTTGGGAGGCTGTTCCTAAATTAGGTCAAATACATGGTAATAGAATATTGGGTAGTCATGTTAATCTCACCAATTCCTTTTGGTTTTCTTATCCAGGGTATAATGAAATTCTCTCTGGGAATGCTGATGATGATAGAATACAAAGTAATGACAAAATACCAAATCCAAATAGAACTATTTTGGAGATAGCTAATGCAGATGAACGTTACAAAGGTAAAGTTGGTGCTTTTGCAAGTTGGGATGTGTTTCCATATATAATAAACGAAGAGCGTAGTGGAGTGTCTGTAAATGCAGGCTTCGATTTAGCTGAAGGAGCTTCCTTAACTAGTAACGAGGCCTATTTAAATAAGTTACAAGAAGCAACACCTAGTCCGTGGAGTACTGTTAGATTAGATGTGTTTACACATCATTTTGCTTTAGAATATCTAAAAAAAGCACATCCAAGTTTGGTATATATTTCTTATGGTGAAACAGATGATTTTGCTCATGATGGAAATTATGATGCTTATCTAAAATCGGCAAATACGACTGACGGATTTATTAAAGAGTTATGGGAGTATACTCAAAATGATACTATTTATAAAGATAAAACAACCTTTATCATTACTACAGATCATGGACGTGGAACACAACCAATTGAAACCTGGAGAGGCCATGGCTCAAGTGTAGATGGTGCAGATGAGGTTTGGCTTATCGCTTTTGGAGCAGGGATAAAGCCTTTAGGTGAAATTACTCAAGGTGAACAATTGTATTCTAATCAAATTGCAAGTACCGTTGCGCAATTATTAAAACTAGATTTTGAATCTAGTAACGTACCAATTAGTTTAAAAGATTAAATAAAAAACCACGCTATTTGCGTGGTTTTTTATTATCTAAGAATTTGAGTTTAGTCGTTTTTAGGTGTCTCTCTATTCATTTCAGTAAAATCTACTTCATTTGGGCCAACACCTAATAAGTGTTCGCTAAAATAATCGGCTTTTTGCCAAAAGAAATACTCAGTCATGTTTCCATAACCATGACGTTGTGTTGGGAATAAGAAAAAGTCGAAACGCTTGTTGGCTTTTATTAAGGCATTTGCCATTCTAATGGTTCCAGCTGGATGTACATTATTATCAATATCACCAGTTGTTAACATTAAATGTCCTTTTAAATTTGCTGCTAACGATTGGTTCTTGTCAATCATATATTTGTAGCTAATTTTTCCGTCAGCATCTTTTTCTTCTTTAATTCCGTGATGCGTTTCACTCCACCAACTATTATAAACAGTGTTGTCATGATTTCCTGAGGATGATACTGCAGCTTTAAAGAAATCTGGATATACTAACATGGCGGCAGTACTCATAAATCCACCACCTGAGTGACCAAAAATACCTACTTTTTCAATATCAATAAATGAATGTTTATCTGCTAATTGTTCTGCAACATATTTTTTATCAGCCAAACCATAGTCTCTTAAATTATTGTAGCCATAGGTGTGATACCATTTAGAACGTGCAGGATGACCACCACGATTTCCTAAAGTAACCACAATAAACCCAACTTGAGCTAAACGATCGGTTCTGTTCATTCTAGCAGAAAATGATTTATTTACTGCTTCCGTTTGTGGTCCAGGATATACATATTGAATTAATGGGTATTTTTTGTTTTCATCAAAATCAAATGGCTTATACATAACGCCATAAATATCCGTAATACCATCGTCTGCTTTAAATTTAAATGGTTCTGGGAATTGGTAGCCTGTTGCCATTAATTGCGATAAATCGGCTTCTTCTAGTTTCATTACTAATGCACCAGTATTACTTCTCAACTCAGATTTAGGTATGGTATTCACTCTTGAAAAATTACTTACAAAATACTTTCTAGAGTCGGATACATCAACGTCACTATTAAAATCGCCTGAATTTAAACTTTTAAACCCAGTACCATTAAGGTTAATTCGGTATAAATGTGCATAGTATGGATCTTCATTTTTATCGACGCCATTGGCTGTAAAATATACCACTCGCTCTTTTTCATCGATACCTTGAAACGTATCAATGTGAAATTCACCACTCGTAACTTGACGTTTTAAGTTTCCGTTTGCATCGTATAAATAGTAATGACCCCAACCATCTCTTTCAGACCAGAATAAAATTTCAGATTCATTATTGAATAATCTAATGCTTTTTCCTCTACTTTCTATGTAAGTGTTAAAGTGTTCTTCAATTAAAGTAGTGACTTCACCTGTATTAATATCTGCTACATGTATATCGTATCGCTTCCTATCTCTACTAGTTGTATTAAAGTATACTTTTCCTTTTTTAGAAAGTAATAAAGCAGGTTTATGTTTGCTATCATTATTTTTCTTATACCTATGAGAAAATAAACCAACACTTTGTTGTACAGTAGTGTCTAATTTTACTTGAATCATGTTTTTTGTTGGGATATCAAAAATCTCGATGTATGGCTTATAGAATTCTTGCTCACCAGCCATGTGGTATTTATAGGTTTCAAGAGTAGGACGATCTTTTGTTGCCGAATTTATCACCCAAAGATCTTTTATATGTCTTGAATCTGTTTTTTGGAGTACAAACTTTTTCGAATCGTGGGACCACAAACCAAAAATACCTTTTCTTTTATCCTTGTTTTTTTCTTTGTCTACATTATTTTCTCTTCCGCCTCCATAGCCAAAGTTTTCCTCGCCATCTTTAGTCCATTGGTGTTCCACAATAGTAGAATCTTTTTCATCTTCAACTGCTTTTAAGAAATTCTCTTTATCCATCCAATACAGGTTGTGTTTTTTGGAGAATAATACAATAGAACTATCTGGTGCCACATTGGCCCAACGTATACGTTTTTCATCATCTTTAGAATTATCAATGATAGTTAAACCATTTCCTCCAAGACGATATTCAAGATAATACACCTTTTTTTCCATTTTAGGCTTTTTCTTTTTGGCCTTTTTAGCTTTTGTAGAGTCTTGTTCTTTTTCTTCTTTTTCTTCTTTTTCGTCGTCTTTAGCTTCTACTTCTTCGGTTGAGGTTACCCTAAAACGAATGGCTGTTTCGTTTTTAACGAATTCAAAATCAAAACGTGGTAAGTGTTGTGCATCATATGGATCTTTAGTGATTTCGGTTAACCATTTTGCCATTTTTGCATTGTCGAACAATTTTGTTCTAGTACGCTTATCTGGATCTACAATGTAGTAGTTAGACCCATCGGTAGTTTTGTATTGATACCAAAAACGATTGCCAGTTTTTAGCCAATTAGGACGTACTGTTGTAGAGTGCACTAATTTACCAAGGTTGTTTGGTGAATATTTTGCGGCTAATCTATAATTAGGGGTTGGTGTTTGACTTTCATCTTGAGCAAAAATGAAAGTTGTGCTTAAAATACATATAAGCAAGAATGTGAACTTTCTCATAATTTTTGGTTGGAAATTTATATAAACTTTAGTTTGAGTGACTAAAGTAATAAATCTAACCTTAAAAATGAGCAACTATTTTCTTAAAATAAACCGTGAATTTCGGCGTCGATAGTGTTTATGATGCTTCCTAAATCTTCAGGATTATCTACAAAGTCTAGATTATCAACATCAATTATAAGTAATTTACCTTTGTCATAACCATGAATCCATGCTTCGTAACGTTCGTTAAGTCTACTTAAATAATCAATACTAATGGAGTTTTCGTAATCGCGACCTCGCTTATGAATTTGACTTACTAAATTTGGAATTGAGCTTCTTAAATAGATTAATAAATCTGGACCTTTTACTAAAGATTCCATAAGCTGAAATAATGACGAATAGTTTTCAAAATCACGATTGGTCATTAATCCCATTGCATGTAGGTTGGGTGCAAAAATGTGTGCATCTTCATAAATGGTTCTATCCTGGATAATTTCTTTTCCACTTTGGTGAATTTGTAAAACTTGACGAAAACGACTGTTTAAAAAATATACTTGAAGGTTAAAGCTCCAACGCTCCATTTGATTATAGAAATCATCCAAGTAAGGATTGTCAACGACATCTTCTAATTGAGCTTCCCATTTATAATGTTTTGCGAGTAATTTTGTGAGTGTAGTTTTTCCTGCGCCAATATTTCCTGCTACTGCAACGTGCATATTTTATTCGTTTATTAGTTGGTATTGATGAAGCATTTCACCGTCGTAAATATACAAGGTTTGATTGGTTACAAAAAACCGTTTTATTAACAATTTTGGTAAATCTAACTTAGTGATTTGGTTACTATTTTTAGATAATAAAAACAGGTTGTTATTGGATCTTAAAACTAAATTACCATTAGTTTCTGCTAATTGTTCAAAGCTATTATTTGGTTGTTTTGAGATGAGGCTCCCAAAATAATTATAGGTATAAATATAAGAGTCGGTTAAAAGCCAGCAAAAGTTGTAATTACTTTTTAAATCTAATACGTTTCCATCTATTGGAAGTGTTTTGTGTTTTGTTTTATGGGTGATAAAATCAAAAAGCTCTAATTGTTGTGTATTATCATTAAAAATCCAAATGGCATTGTCATTGGCTGAAGAGATTTTTGTAACCATCCGGAAAGGTGTAAGCGAATTAAAATCTATCTTTTTTATCTCTGCTAATCGATTGTCGAGAATTACAACAGTATTAAAATCTTTGTAAAAAAGATTAATCTTTAACGGATTAAAAGCATTTATAGATGTAATATCCCCTAATTGTAAATTGCTATACTCAAAACTCCCTTTACTTCCTTTTGAGTAAAAGGTGTTATCACTAAAGCTATATTGTGTCCCAAATTTATCTATCTGGACAAGATCTTTACCTTCAAAATTATACTTGACTATCTGCTTCACAGGAATTTTTTCTTGAGCAAACAACGAAAAAGAAAGAATAATAAATATATACTTGGCGTAATTCATAACAGAATTGAAAAGTACAAAAATCAAACCATTTTTAGCAAATTAGTTTATAACCAAAACCACGAACATTTACAATTTGTATTCGCTCATCTTGTTTTAATTTTTTACGAAGCTTGGTTATAAAAACGTCCATGCTTCTAGCAGAAAAGAAATCGTCGGTTCCCCAAAGTTTATTTAAAATTAACGAACGATCTAAAACTTCGTTTTTATTTTTAATTAAATGAAATAGTAAATGAGATTCTCGATGTGTTAGTTGCACCTTATTTTCATCTTTATATTGAAGGGTTTGTTTTGGAAAAACGAAAGTAAAGTCACCTATTTTTAAAACATCTGATGTTTTTTGAAGTGTTGTTCGTTGCAGTAGATTATGTATTCTAACGATAAGCTCTTCCATGCTAAAAGGCTTTTTTAAATAATCGTTTCCGCCAATGGTAAATCCTTCAACAACATCTTGAGTTTGAGATTTTGCGGTTAAAAAAATAATAGGAATACTGTTATCTTCCATTCTAATTTCTTTAGCGAGAGTAAAACCATCTTTTTTAGGCATCATCACATCAAGAACTAACAGTTCAGGCTGCTCTTTTTTGTAGGTTTCATAAGCTTTTTCACCATTATTGCAAAGCAAAACCTTGAAGTTTCTAGTTTCAAGACTTTCTTTAATTATTTGACCTAAAGCTGGTTCGTCTTCGGCTAATAATATGGTGGTTATTTCAGGCATTTGGCATTGTTATTTTAAAAGTTGTCCATCCATTGTTTAATTCTAAATCTATAGCGCCATTATGTTTTTCAATTATTTTTTTAGTGTAGTATAAGCCAATACCAAAGCCTTTTACATCGTGAGTGTTGCCTTTAGGTACTCTATAAAATTTCTCAAATATTTTTTGTTTGCTGGAGTTGGTAAGTGAATTGCCATTATCTGAAATTGAAATTACAAAAGCATTACTATACTTAGAAAGTTCAATGCTAATTTTTTCGCCTCCATATTTAATGGCATTATCTAAAACATTATTTATGGCATTTTCAAAATGAAATAAGTCAACCTTAGCTTCAAGGTTAGTTAATTCAGAATTAAAAACAATCTCTTTCTCGGTTGATAGTTTGTGTTTGTTTATTAAAGTTTCAATAAGTGCAATTATGTTGTGTGTGTCTTTATTAAGCTCAATACTTTCACTGTCTAAAGCTGCTGTTTCTAAAAGTTTTTCAACCATCAAATTTAATTTAGAGAGTTGATTGCTAGACATGTTTAGATAGGATTGTGTTTTTTCTTTATCATTGATTACATCAAAGTTTTTAATACTTTCTAATGCGACTCCAATAGTAGCAATTGGCGTTTTAAATTCATGTGTAATATTGCTTATTAAGTCATTTTTAACTTCGGCAATTTGCTTTTGGTGTTTTATAATTTTTAAAAGATAAAAGAGACAGCTAATAACTGCTAAAACAAGTAAAACTGAAATAAGTATCCCAGTAAGATTTCGTTTCAATATTTCTTTAGTTGAATTAGAAAATCCAACGGATAAACTGCTGTGTGGTGGTAAAAATGGAGATTTTGAAATCGTGTATAAATCTGATGAATCAATTATTTTTGACTCAATAGAGTCGGTATGCGTTTCTTTAAAAGATAAATCAAGTTGAAAATTTATATCTAAATTTTTTAGCTTGATTTCTTCATTAAAAATCGAGTCAATTTTTCGCAATTGTAATGAATCACTAGTTAATGAAACGATCACTTTAGAAGTTAGCATTTCAAAATCTCTAGTGATAATAGAATCACCTAAAACATTACGTATTCTTTTTCTTTTTAAAGTTGAATTTTCATCAATGGATTTAAAAAACGAATCAACGTTATCCCCTTTGTATAGCTTTAAGCCATTTTCAATTTCTAAATTAATGGAATCTAAAACACTAATGCCAGATCTTGCTATGTCTATATAGTGCATTACACTATCTATACTTTTGCTACCAATTAGGCTATCTTTTAATGAAGACCTAAAAGCAAACCCATAAGTTTGTTCTTTTGCTAAATTGGTGTAATACTTCTCAACAGCATTATCTAAGCTAGACTGCACATCATTAACCAACTGTTGCTTGTTATTCTGGTAATTTTTAAAATTCCAATACACTTGTATGGCTATCGTGCTAATAATTACAGCAACAATAGCGTACAAAATCCATTGGTATCTTTTGTCGTTCATAATTCAAAAGTAAACGTTAAAAGCATATTAAACCAATCGGTTAACACTAGTTAACACTAGTTAACGGTAAAATTGTAAATTGCTTGTCATATTTGTGACATCGAATTAGTAATCAAAAAAAATAAAATGAACAGATTTACAAAATTTTTAGCAGCAGTTACCATGCTTATTTCTACAAGTGTCATAGCACAAGATTTTCAAGGAATAGCTACTTACAAGTCACATAGAAAAATGGATATTAAGTTAGATAGCTCTCAAATGAATTCAGATATGCATAAACGTATGATGGATATGATGAAAAAGCAATTTGAAAAAACATATCATTTGTCATTTACAAAAGAAGAATCTCTTTTTAAAGAAGAGGAGCAATTAGAAGCACCTCAACGTCAAGGGATGATGGTAGTAATGGTTGAAACTGGTGGTTCTGATGTAATGTATAAAAACACAAAAGAAAAGCGTTACACAAATCAAAACGAATCGTTTAGTAAGTTATTTTTAATTCAGGATAAGCTTGAGGATATTGATTGGAAATTAGGTAATGAAACTAAAAATATTGGTGAGTATACTGCCTATAAAGCCACATTTACCAGAGAAGTTGAGGTTAGAGAGAGTGGTATTAGCGTTAATGGTGATAAAGATTTAGATGAAGAAGCAGAGCCAGAAATGGAAGAGATAACAATTACAGCTTGGTATACACCAGAAATCCCAGTTAGTGCAGGTCCAAGAAATTATCATGGTTTGCCTGGATTGATTCTAGAAGTTGATGATGGTAGAGGAGGAACTTTAATGTGTAGTAAAGTGGTTTTAAATCCCGAAAAATCAATAGAAATAAAAGAACCAAAGAAAGGTCAAAAAATTAATCAAGAAAAGTACGATGCTATTATGGAAAAGAAGATGGAAGAAATGAGAGAACGCAGACGAAATAGCCGTGAGAGACGTGATGGGAACAGCGTCGAAATTCGTATAGGAGGGTAATTTTCTGAAATATTTAACATTACCTAGTTAAACTATTTGTCATTTTTAAAGTCAAATACGTGTTAAACGTATTTTTAACACAAACCTTTAGACTTAAAACAGATGAAACTAAATTCAATTAAAGTAACAATTAGTGCTTTAGCAATTATTGTATCTGCCTTTTCCTATGGGCAGCAAGATTTTCAAGGAAAAGCATATTATTTCTCTAAAACCGTTATGGATTTGGGCAATTTTGGAGGTAGACAAATGAGTGACCAACAAAAAAAACAGATTGAAGATAGAATGAAAAGTATGTTTGAAAAAACATATGTGCTTACCTTCAATAAAGAAGAATCTATTTACAAAGAAGAAGAAAAGTTAGATGCGCCATCTGCTGGAGGAAGAGGCAGAGGTTTTGGTAGCTTTTCAATAACTGGTGGTGATCAATACAAAAACGTAAAAGAAAATAAATTACTTATTGAACAAGAGTTTTTCGGAAAACAATTTTTAGTAAATGACGAATTGAAAAAGTTAGAATGGGTTATGACGGCCGATACTAAACAAATTGGGAAGTATATGGCTATGAAGGCAACTGCTGTTGTTGAAGTAGGTAATGCAAATATTATGAGTGCTTTTAGAGGTAGAGGTAGAGGAGGTCGAGATAATGCAGATAGAGCTATGGCAAATGATTCCACTAAATCAAATAATACTGAAATTGAAAAACCAGAAACACAAATAGTAACTGCTTGGTATACACCTCAAATACCAATTAATCAAGGTCCAGCTGAATATTGGGGACTTCCAGGTTTAATACTAGAGGTTAGTGCTGGTACAATAACAATTTTATGTTCAAAAATTGTGATGAATCCAGGTGAGAAAGAAGAGATAAAAAGACCATCTAAAGGTAAAGAAGTTACTCAAAAAGAATATGCCGATACCGTTAAAGAAAAAATGGAAGAAATGTCGAATATGCGTGGTAGAGGTCGTCCAGGAGGCGGAGGAGGTAGAAGAAACTAAAAATCATTAATCAAAAAAATCAACTAAAAACATCTAGATGAAGCCGACATATTTAAAATAATTATTCACTTGTAAGTTTATAATTGTTTTAAATATCTAAGGTTACATCTGACCGTTAGAAATCAATAAACCAGTAACAGATGAAACAATTAATTACAGCAATTATTTTGCTAGTAGCATGCACCTCGTTTGCTCAAGTGAGAGTAGAAGGCGTTATAAAAGATAGTATTGGTAGCCCACTTGAGCTTGCTAATGTGATAGCAATTAATCAAGAAACCAAAATTTTAGATTCTTACGGTATTACCAATGGTCAAGGGCGATATAAATTAAGCCTTAAAGAAAATTCAAAGTATGAGATTCAGGTGAGTTATATAGGTATGAAAACTGCCAAAGATAGTATTGAAACCAAAACGGAAGCCTTTAATAAAGACTTTACTTTATATGCCGACAATTCATTAGATGCCATAGAATTGACCTATGAAATGCCAGTATCTGTTAGAGGCGATACTTTGGTTTATAATGCAGATTCCTTTAAAACAGGTACCGAAAGAAAACTAGAAGATGTACTTGAAAATTTACCTGGAGTTGAAATTAATGATGATGGGCAAATTGAAGTTGAGGGTAAAGTAGTGTCTAAAGTTATGGTAGAAGGTAAAGAGTTCTTTGATGGCGATTCTAAATTAGCAACTCAAAACATTCCATCTAATGCTGTAGATAAAGTACAAGTGCTTAAAAATTATGCTGAGGTTGGGCAATTAAGTGGTGTTACGAATAATCAAGATAATGTAGCTATTAATATTAAACTAAAAGAAGGTAAAACTAATTTCTGGTTTGGTAATATAACAGCAGGTGGAGGTGATTCGCCTAATGGAGGCTTATATATGTTTCAGCCTAAGTTGTTCTATTATAGTCCAAATTACAGTATCAATGTTATTGGAGATTTAAACAACCTTGGTGAAGTAGCTTTTACTAGAAGAGACTATTTTAATTTCTCAGGTGGATTTAGAGGGCCAAGTAGATCTAGCGGAACAAACATTAACTTAGGAAACAATAACTTAGGGTTTTTATCAACTCAAAATAACAGAGCGAAGGATATTGAAACCAAGTTCGGAGCTGCTAACTTTAGTTGGGCACCAAACAAAGCTCTTGATTTAAGTGGGTTTGCTATTTTCTCAAATAACAAAACCGAGATTCAAGAGAATAGAGATAAGGAATATACCGATCCTGATTTAGGTATTCCAGACGAAAGAACAGAAAGTAATACCGTTCAAAATAGTGATTTAGCAATGTTGAAGTTGTCTGCAAAGTACAAGCCAAATGCAAGCAATCAATTAGATTATGATGTTTTTGGTAAAGTCTCAAAAGAAAGACAAGACCAAGGTTTTTTCTCAACAGTTTTAGGAGATATTAATCAAATAGAAAGCTCTAGCCCATATAGTATTAATCAAAATGTAAATTATTATTATACACTAGATGAAACTAATATTTTTGCGTTTGAAGCGCAACACTTATTGAGTGACGAAGACCCATTTTATAATGCCATTCTAGAAGATAAAAGTAATTATGATGGTACTGCTAATAATTTAGGATTAGATGGTGCACAATTAGACTATAACCTTGGACAAGATAAACGTATAAAGTCTAATCAATTAGATGCGAAACTTGATTATTGGAATATTTTAAACACTAAAAGTGATATTAATTTCACACTAGGTACCATATTGAGTAATCAAAAATTTGATTCTAATATATTTCAGTTTTTTGATAATGGTTCAAAGTACAACCCAACGCCAACAATTAATGGTGGCTTAGACGACAATAATATAGATTATAGTTTTAGTGATGTGTATTTAGGTATTCATTACCGCTTAAAATCTGGAATTTTCACTTTTACACCAGGAGTTTCTGCACATGCATATAGTACAAGAAATGAACAGTTTGGAACAGAAACTACAGAGAATTTCTTTCGAATACTTCCAGACTTTAATATGCGCTTACAATTAAAAAAGAGTGAACAGCTTGTGTTTAATTACCGAATGCAAACACAATTTACTGACGTGTCTAAGTTTGCTAGAGGCTTGGTGTTAAACAATTATAACTCTTTGTTTTCTGGTAATCCAGAGTTAGAAAATGCATTGTCACATAATTTAAGCTTGTTCTACAATAGCTTTAATATGTTTAATTACACCAATGTATTTGCAAATATCAGTTATAATAAGAGTATTGATAATATTAGAAACAGGTCAAATTTTGAACCAGGAAGCGTTGTAAATATTAGTTCACCTTTTAACTCAGACTTTGCCGATGAGAGTTTAAGTGCATCTGGGCGTATGCAAAGAACATTTAATACGGTAAGAGCAACTTTAAATGCACGCTTTTCGTATAGTAAATTCAATCAATTTATTCAAAATAGAGTATCTCAAAACGAAAGTTTTACTCAAACTTATCGTGCTCAGTTAAGGACTAATTTTAGAACAGCGCCAAACTTAGAAATTGGCTATTCTTATAATATTCGAGATAATAGTCTAGGGCAAGGAGGTAATACAAAAACCTATACCAAAATACCTTCAGTAGAAGTAGACGCCTACATTTTAAAGACTTTTACATTTAGAACTGACTATGCATTTAATAGTTTTACTGATCAAAATGATATCGAAAATACTTTTGAATTTTGGAATGCTTCCTTGGCTTATCGAAAAGATAGAGATGCTAAATTTGAATACGAAATTAAAGCAACAAACTTATTAGATACACGATCGCAGTACCAGAGCAGTACATCGGCAGTTGCCGTAAGTGCGACAGAGTATTTTATCCAGCCTAGGTTTGTCTCCTTTAGGTTGCGATACGAACTTTAAACAAAAGCCAGTTTATTTAAACTGGCTTTTTTTGTGCCTCAACAGTATTTTATTGGTGCCTCGAGGGTGTTAATGTTTTTATAAAATGCATCACATTGTTTAATAAAAGTATAGTTTTGTTAAACAACAAAATGCTAAACACCATTATTATGAAATCAATTATTACAATTTTTTTTGCTTTATTCTTTGTTTTTTTGGCTGCATCAACAAAGACTAGTGCACAAGAATTTCAAGGAAAAGCTTATTATTTCTCAAAATCTACTATGGAACTTGGCAGTTTTGGAGCAAGACTTAGTGAGGCACAAAAAAAGCAAATTCAAGAACGTTTAAAAAACCGACTCCAAAAAACATATGTTCTAACATTCAATAAAGAAGAATCTACTTTTAAAGAAGAAGATAAATTGGACGCTATGTCTGGTGCTACAGATTCTTGGGGAAGTAATTTTACTCCTGGAGAACAATACAAAAACATTAAAACAAATACACTTAGGCAAAATCAAGAATTTTACGGTAAGCAGTTTTTAGTTAAAGATAATTTGCTCGCCCTAGAATGGAAAATGACTACCGAAATAAAACAAATAGGAAACTATATGTGTTTTAAAGCTACTGCTTCAGTGCCTTCTTCAGAACTTTCTTGGTATAACTTTTCATGGGGAGATTTAAATGAAGACGATTCAAGTGAAGTTAAAATGACAGAAGTTGTAGCGTGGTACTCTCCTCAAATTCCAGTAAGCCAAGGGCCATCAGAGTATTGGGGACTTCCAGGTTTAATCTTAGAAGTGAATGTTGGAACCACAACTATGTTGTGTTCTAAAATCATTATGAACCCAGACGAGAAATCTGAAATTGAAGCACCTAAAAAGGGAAAAGAAGTTACCAAAAATGAATACCAAGAGATTATTGCTGGTAAAATGAAGGAAATGAGAGATAATCGAGGTAGAAGAAGAGGCTAAAAACCCACTTAATTCGACCAATTAACATTCACTTAAATCTGGATTATGAAAAATTCATTGCTGGTATTGCTGCTTTTTGTATCACAAATCACTTTTGCTCAAATTAAATTTCAAGGAGTAGTAAAAGATAGTATTGGTAATCCTCTAGAACTAGCAAATGTTATTGCTATCAACCAAGAATCCAATGCTCTAGAATCGTTTTTTATTACAGATGAAAAAGGAAAGTATGTTCTTGGACTAAAAAAGAATAGCAGTTACAAACTTCAAGTTAGTTATATTGGTATGAAGAGTTTTGAAGATATAATTACTACAAAAGAAATTGACGTAAATAGAGATTTCACACTCAAACCAGAAAATGCCTTAGATGCAGTAGAGCTAACTTATGAAATGCCTGTAACTGTTGAAGGCGACACATTGGTGTATAATGCAGACTCTTTTAAAAATGGATCAGAGCGTAAATTAGAAGATGTCTTAGAAAAGCTTCCAGGTGTTGAAATAAATGAAGAAGGTCAGGTTGAAGTTGAAGGTAAAGTAGTTAATAAATTAATGGTTAATGGGAAAGATTTCTTCGATGGTGACACAAAAGTGGCTACCAAAAATATCCCTTCAAACGCTGTCGACAAGATACAAGTGCTTCGTAATTATTCTGAAGTTGGTCAATTAAGTGGTGTAACCAATAATCAAGATAATGTTGCGATTAACATAAAACTCAAAGAAGGAAAAGAAAACTTTTGGTTTGGTAACGTAACTGTTGGTGGAGGTTCTTCTACCGATGAAGAGCTATATTTAGTACAGCCCAAGCTTTTTTATTATAGCCCAAAATTCACTCTTAATTTTATTGGAGACATTAATAATACTGGTGAGGTTGCTCTAACACGTCGAGATTTATTAGGTTTTGGAGGCGGTTTTAGGGCTCCAAGTAATTCGAGTGGAACAACTTTAAATCTTGGAAATAATAACCTTAATTTTTTAACCTCTCAAAACAATGCAATTAAGGTTGAAAACAAGCTGGCGGCAACAAATTTTAGTTATTCACCTAAGAAAACTCTAGATTTTAGTGGATTTGCCGTGTTTAATAGAAACGTCATAGATTCTAAACGCGTAAGCTTTTTACAGTATACGGATGTTGATTTAGGCATTCCTGACGAACAAACTGAAAGGGTAAGTAATGAGATTTCAAATCAAGGAATAATAAAATTAAGTACGTCATTTAAACCAAATGTAGATAATCAGTTAGATTATGACATCATTGGCAGAATATCTAAAGATTCTCAAAATCAAAATTTTTCATCATCTGTTTTAGGTAACACGAATCAATTAGAAGAAGGTACACCTTTTAGTATTAATCAAAATTTCAACTACTATTACACTTTAGATGAAAAGAATATTTTCGCCTTTTTAGCGCAACATTTAATAAAAGACGAAGACCCATTTTATAATGCAGTATTAGTAAATGATCCAACTAATAATGATGAATTGGATGAAGACGATAGAGATGCTTTTGATACAACTGCACAAGCATTGGGTTTAAATACCAACTTAAATAACTACGATATTGCACAAAATAGACGTATAAAATCGAATCAATTAGATGCAAAGTTAGATTACTACCATATTCTCAACCAAAAGAGCAATATCAATTTAACGCTTGGTACAATTTTAAGCAAACAACAATTTAACTCAAATATCTTTCAGTTTTTAGATGATGGTTCAAAATTTAACCCAACACCTACGTTTAATGATGGTTTAGCTAATAATGATACCGAGTACAATTTTAGTGATGTGTATCTTGGACTACATTACCGATTGAAAACAGGAAAGTTTACTATTACACCAGGATTTTCATTACATGCCTATGGAAATAAAAACAGTCAATTTGGAGAAGAGTTTAAAGAGTCGTTCTTTAGGTTTTTGCCAGATTTCGAGACACGTATTCAATTTAAAAAGAGTGAGAGCTTAACACTTCGTTACAACATGCAAAATCAGTTTACAGATGTGACGCGTTTAGCTCGTGGTTTGGTTTTAAATAATTTTAATAGTATTAGTTTTGGCGAGCCTGACTTACAAAATGCTCTATCACATAATGTGAGTTTGTTCTATTCTAGTTTTAATCTTTTTAATTATACCAATGTGTTTGCAAGATTAGCATATTCAAAAAACATAGACCAAATTAGAAGTTTAACCAATTTTGAAAATGTCATTACTACAAGTACTTTTTTTAATTCAAGTTTTGCAGACGAAAGTGTTTCGGCTTTTGGACGTATTCAGCGTACCTTTGGTAAAATTAGAGCGACGTTAAATACAAATTTTAATTATAGTAAAAGCAATCAATTTATACAAGGTAGACAATCTTTAAACGAAAGCTTTATTCAAAGCTATACACCAGGGCTTAGAACCAATTTTAGAGAAGCACCAAATGTTAGTGTTAATTATAGATACAGTGTAACTACGAATAATCAAGGCAACAGAAAAACGGTCTATTACACTAATGCTCCATCTATAGATTTCGATGCCTACATATGGGATTCAGTAACCTTTAGAACCGATTACTCCTATAATGTTCAAAAGGTAAAAGACGGTGATAGTGATTCTTTCGAAACATGGAATGCTTCTTTGGCATACAGGAAAAATAGGGACGCCAAATTTGAATACGAGATTAGAGCTACCAACTTATTAAATATTGATTCAAGAATTGATAATAGCGCAAATAACATCTCTGTTTCAACATCCGAAACATTCATTCAACCACGTTTTGTAACCTTTAGGTTGCGGTACGAACTTTAATCATAGTATTTAAAGAGTCTGTAATTTACAGACTCTTTTTTTTGTTAAACTTTATGTTAAAGCCGTTTACTTTTAAGGCATATTTGTATATTAGACATCTTATATTTATGAATTTACAACCAATCAATTTTTAAAATGAAAAACGCAATTAAATTATTGTTAGCATTTGCATTACTATTTAGTAGTAATATTTATGCTCAAAGTGATGATCCTGTTATAGAAGGAATCGTTAAAGAAGCTAATGAAAACTCACAACTAGAGCGATTAGCACACGAACTTTTGGATGTAGTTGGTCCTAGATTAGTTGGGACGCCTCAAATGGAACATGCAAGTAAATGGGCAATCGAACAATATGCTAAATGGGGAATTGAAGCAAGAAAAGAAAACTACGGTACATGGCGTGGATGGGAGCGTGGTATTACGCATATTGATATGGTATCGCCTCGTGTACAATCACTAGATGGTACGCAATTAGCTTGGAATCCAAGCACAGGAAGTAAAGGTGTCACAGCCGAGGCAATTACATTGCCAAACTTTGCCGATGAAGCTGCCTTTAAAGCGTGGTTGCCTAGTATTAAAGGAAAATTAGTGCTTATCTCAATGAACCAACCAACAGGGCGTCCAGATTATAACTGGGAAGAATTTGCAACTGAAGAATCTTTTCAAAAAATGAAGGATGATCGTGATGCAATGACTAGAGAATGGAGAGCAAATATTCGTAGAACAGGATACAATACACGTACTATTATTGCCGCTTTAGAAGATGCTGGAGCAGCAGGTCTTGTGGCATGTAACTGGTCTAGAGGTTTTGGTGTTAATAAAATATTTAGTGCAAGAACAAAAAAGATTCCAACAGTCGATATGGAATTGGAAGACTATACAATGGTATATAGAATGGCAGAATATGGTGACAAGCCAGTACTTAATATTGTAGCAGAATCTAAAGAACTTGGTGAAGTACCAACATTTAATACTATTGGAGAAATTAAAGGAAGTGAAAAACCTAATGAGTACGTTGTACTATCTGCACATTTTGATTCTTGGGATGGTGGTACTGGAGCTACCGATAATGGAACAGGAACTTTAGTAATGTTGGAAGCAATGCGCTTATTAAAGAAACTTTATCCTAACCCAAAGCGTACTATTATTGTAGGACATTGGGGAAGTGAAGAACAAGGCTTAAATGGTTCCAGAGCTTTTGTTGAAGATCATCCAGAGATTGTAAAAAATGTACAAGCATTATTTAATCAAGATAATGGTACTGGTCGTGTTGTAAACATTTCAGGATCTGGATTTTTACACGCTTACGACTATTTAGGACGTTGGCTAAATGCTGTTCCAAGAAGCATTACCAATCATATAGAAACCAGCTTTCCTGGAACACCAAGTTCGGGAGGAACAGACCATGCAGCTTTTTTAGCTGCAGGAGCACCTGCATTTAATTTAAGTGCTTTAAACTGGTCTTACTGGAACTATACATGGCATACAAATAGAGATACTTATGATAAAATAGTATTTGACGATGTTCGTAATAATGCTATCCTTACCGCTATTTTAGCTTATATGGCATCTGAAGATCCAGAAAGAGTCTCAAATGAAAAAATGGTAATGCCAATTAATCCAGGAAATGGAGAACGCCGCGAATGGCCGGCTCAAAGATCCCCTAATAGAAAAGGTGGCATGTAATCTTTTTACATAAATTATAAAGCCTTCTCATAACGAGAAGGCTTTTTTTGTTTCGTAAAACAATTCGAAAATAAATTGTTTTAATGTTTTTAAGGGAAAAGCTATTTTTAATTTAACCCAAGAAATGTTGAATTAAGATTCTGAAAGCACTACAGAGGAATTTTCTAAAACATAGAAATATTCATCGTCTTCTTTTACTACAGACAAGGTGCCTGTTACGATAACAATGTCATCGGTTTTAAATTTTGACTTTTCGTTTTGAAAATCCGCAAGCTCAATAACCGTTTCAGGACCAACACCAGTGCAAAAAAAGCAATTTTCGAAAGGAAATCTTGAGAGCATGTACCATATAGAATCTGCACCCAAGTCTAAAAAATAGCCTCTAACTATAATCTGTTTTCCTTCAACATCTTTTAGGGTTAATGTTTTTTCATCGTCACTTTTGTTAGGAAGATATACAACAGTTGATTTTTTACCGTCATTTTTGTTTGGTAAAATTTCATTGCGATATACGGTAGTGAGTTCTTTCCAAGTTATTTTTTCTTGACTAAAAGCAGTAGTGTAAAATAAAGTAAAAAGAAAAAGAAACAATACAGATTTAACTTTCATGACTTATAATTTTAGAAATATCCATTTTAAATATTGGACGAATGGCTATTAATGTTGCAATAATAATTATGCCAAATATAAACAATAACAATTCTAAGATGTCATTTTGGTATTCTAATAAATAGATCTGTTGTTTATAAGTGTCTTTAATTAAAGAAATTATAGTTTGTAAACTAAAAGTAGCTAATAAAACACCTAGGAAAAAACTAAAAACGCCAACTAATAAACCTTCAGAAAATACAAGTAAAATTAGGTTGTTTCTATTAGCGCCATAAGTTCTAATTAATGCTAGTTCTTTAGCTCTTTCTTTTACCATTCTATATAAACTAATAAACATACTTATACCAGAAACAAATAGAATTGAAAGAGCAATCCATGTAATTGCTTTTGTGCCTATTGCTGTAAATTTAAAAAGCTTATCTAGCTGATATTTTGGTAATGCTGCTTGAAATGGAGTGTTTTCATTAATATTTTTTGGGAGGAATAGCAAGCCTCTTTTGTTTTTAAACTTTATTAATAATGCTGTTATATCTTCGTTGTCATGATTGTGATCTTGGTTGTCATTTTCATCTTCATGCTCATGGAGATGCCAAATACTTTCTAGATTTGTTAAAATCAATCGATCTATAACATTTTGTGTAGGTTTTAAGATTCCTACAACTTTAAGAGGATAATCATCATGACTTTCAACAGCATTTTCAATCATTCCGTGCGAGCTGTAAAAAGTGTCTCCAATGTTTAAGCTCAAGTTTTTAGAAACAGCATTGCCAATAACAATTTCATACGTTTTATTGAACATAGCACCAGCTTCTATACTGGTTTTATTTAGATCGACATAATCAACAGAAGTACCGACAATCTTATAGCCTTTATAATTATCACCAATTGCAATTGGAATAGCACTTCCGATGTATTTATTTTCTGCAATCTTTTTTGCTTCATTATATGAAATATTCCCAGTGGGATTGTCGATGTGTAAAACAGTAGAAAGCACTAATTGTAAAGGACTTCCTTTGGCACCAACAACCATATCAACCCCGTTTAAACTTTGCTGTAATTGAGATTCAAAAACTTTGTTCAGTTGTTTTACTCCAAGGAGTAATCCAATACTTAAAGAAAGTATTAAAACCGTTAAAAAAGTTTGTAACGGTTTGGCAATAATGTTTTTATAACTAAGCTTTACAATGTTCATAAAACAATAGTGTTAGTGAATGAATTTTTTATACGTTGATCATGAGTAATGATAATCAAATTCGCATTCGACTTTTTTGCCTGACTTTTCAATAAATCAATTACTAATTCACAATTTTCATCATCTAAACTTGAAGTAGGCTCATCCGCAAGAATAATATCTGGTTTATGAATAACTCCTAAAGCAATCCCTAAACGTTGCAGTTGACCTGTGCTTAATGTATTAGGTTTTTGGTTTTTAACAGAAACTAAATCTAATTGATCCAAAATGTTTTCAATCGCTTTTTTTTGCTTGTAAATTCCACTAAAATACAATCTAGCTTGTAAGTTTTCGTAAACGGTCAATGAAGAAATCGCAATGGTATTCTGAAAAACAATACCAATATGCCTTCCCCTAAAAGCATCTAATTTTTTACTACCAATACTGGTGATATTGGTGTCGTTTATGAAAATATTTCCATTATCCGGACTTAAAATTCCTGCCAATAAATGTAAAAGAGTGGTCTTGCCAATACCCGATTTACCAAGAATTAATAATGACTGGCTATTGGATAACTTTATATTAGGAAAATTAAAAGAAGATTCTTTAGTATAAGAAAAAGTTACATCTACTGTTTTGA
The DNA here is from genome assembly GCA_023015825.1 of Flavobacteriaceae bacterium S0862. Lineage (GTDB taxonomy): Bacteria > Bacteroidota > Bacteroidia > Flavobacteriales > Flavobacteriaceae > Pontimicrobium. Next base: position 109,598 of record JALKAW010000003.1, read on the forward strand.
GCATAAAAAACTATATAAGAGTGTAAATATATTAAGTTTTAATATTTATGAAGATACTTTATAAACGAATGTAGACATTTTTCTTATAATGATAACAATAAAAAACCTCAGAACAATCAAGTTATGAGGTTTTAATTTTTTTATTGAGAAGAGGAATTAGAGTCCGAATTCTGTTTTTACTTTATCTACATAATCTAACTTTTCCCAAGTAAACAACTCAACGTCCATAGTAATTGGTTCGCCATTTGGTTGTTCAAAGGTTTTAGTTACAATCTCATGAGGTCGTCCCATGTGTCCATAGGCAGCAGTTTCACTATACATAGGATTACGCAGTTTTAAACGTTCTTCAATAGCAGCAGGTCGCATATCAAAAATCTTTGAAACTTTTTCTGCAATTTCACCATCGGTCATATTAAAAGCGCATGTGCCATAAGTATCTACAAAAATCCCCATAGGCTCAACCACACCAATAGCGTAGCTCACTTGAACTAGTACTTCGTCACAAACACCAGCAGCAACTAAATTTTTTGCAATATGTCGCGTTGCATATGCAGCACTTCTATCTACCTTACTTGGATCCTTTCCAGAGAAAGCTCCTCCACCATGAGCGCCTTTACCACCATAAGTATCTACAATAATTTTACGTCCTGTTAGTCCTGTATCGCCATGAGGTCCACCAATCACAAACTTTCCTGTTGGGTTGATGTGGTATTTAATAGCATCTGTAAACAATGTTTGTATATCGCTAGGTAATTTAGCAACAACGCGTGGTATTAAAATCTCAACAATATCTTTTCTAATTTTAGCTAGCATAGCCTCATCAGTATCAAAATCGTCATGCTGTGTCGAAACAACAATGGCATCGATGCGTTGAGGTGCATTATCGTCACTATACTCAATAGTGACTTGGCTTTTAGAATCTGGACGTAAATAAGTAATCTCTTTATTTTCGCGACGTAATTCAGCAAGTTCCTTTAAAATAAGATGTGCCAAATCCAATGCCAAAGGCATATAGTTTTCTGTTTCACGAGTAGCGTAACCAAACATCATACCTTGGTCGCCTGCGCCTTGTTCTTCTTTGTTTTCTCTGTCAACACCTCTATTAATATCCTCAGATTGCTCATGAATTGCCGAAAATACACCACAGGAATTTCCATCAAACATATATTCACTTTTGGTATAACCAATTTTATTAATGGTTTCTCTCGCAATTTTTTGAACGTCTAAATAGGTGTTCGATTTCACCTCGCCAGCCAACACAACTTGACCAGTGGTTACTAAAGTTTCACAAGCTACTTTTGAGTCTTTATCAAAAGCTAAAAAATTATCAATTAAAGCGTCGCTAATTTGGTCTGCTACTTTATCTGGATGTCCTTCAGAAACACTTTCCGAAGTAAATAAATATGCCATAAATCACTATTTTGTTTAATAAAATGAGAAAAATGTGATTGCTTGGTCGCTAGAGAAGTATCTTGATTACTGCTTTAGCATTTTTTAATGAGGTTGCAATCAGAACAAATTTTTCCTCTTATAATTTGATGGCAAATGTAAATAATATAAGGTAACAAAAAAATGGTTTTTATATAAATCGCTGTTAAACCGAAAAATATTCTATAATTAGGAGTTTACGACTTCTATAAACGAATATTTTTCTGTTGTAATTGAATTTGGTTATTAAAAATAATTAACTAATATTTGAATCAACAAATGCAAAAGCAAATATTAAATATCATTTCTATTATTAGCGTTGTGATTATTTCGCAAAGTTAAAAGGATGGTATCTAAAATTCAAATAAAAATATAAGCCTTCCTAGTTCGGAAGGTTTTTTTTATGAATTATAAAATGAAACCTATAGTTAACATTATAATTATTGTCATTATTAACTCAAGTTGAGTTGATGCAGTTAGCTATACCTATAATTTAAGCCTGTATCAATTTGATTCAGGCTTTTTTTGTTAGAATTTTTATACGTTGAACATCATATATAAAACAGCTTAAAATACTGATAAACAATAAAATACAAAAAATGAATACAGAATGACTTTAGACCAGCTTAATTGATGTTCAATTAGTAAAAGATGGAAACCTCTAATTTCGAAATCTCTAAGCTTTGCTTAGTATCAAAAACGTAAAATGAAAGCATTAAATAAATACAGTAAAACTGTCACTCAAGACCCAACGCAGCCAGCAGCGCAAGCCATGTTGCATGGTATTGGTTTAACAAGAGAAGACTTTGAAAAGCCCATAGTTGGAATTGCAAGTACAGGATACGAAGGTAACCCTTGTAATATGCATCTTAATGATTTGGCAAAATTTGTAAAACAAGGAACACTTAATGAAGATGTAGTTGGATTAATCTTTAATACCATTGGTGTGAGTGATGGCATTTCTATGGGAACTCCAGGAATGCGTTATTCATTGCCTTCAAGAGATGTAATTGCTGATTCTATGGAAACAGTGGTTCAAGCCATGAGTTATGATGGTTTGGTAACTGTGGTTGGATGCGATAAAAATATGCCTGGAGCATTAATGGCAATGATTCGTCTGAATAGACCTTCCATATTAGTGTATGGAGGCACTATTGATTCAGGTTGTCACAACGGAAAAAAACTAGACATAGTTTCTGCGTTTGAAGCTTGGGGAAGCAAAGTCGCTGGAACCATGGAGCAAGAAGAATTTGAATACATTGTAAAAAAAGCAATTCCTGGAGCCGGAGCTTGTGGCGGTATGTACACGGCTAATACTATGGCATCAGCCATTGAAGCTTTAGGAATGACTTTGCCTTTTAATTCATCAAACCCAGCAAGAGGAGAAGCAAAACAACAAGAAGCTATTAAAGCGGGTGAAGCCATGCGTTTATTGTTGGAAAAGGATATTAAGCCATCAGATATAATTACTAGAAAATCATTAGAAAATGCTATTAGATTAGTAACTATTTTGGGAGGTTCTACGAATGCAGTTCTACATTTTCTTGCTATAGCCAGAGCAGCACAAATAGACTTTACTTTAGCGGATTTTCAAAAAATAAGTGATAATACACCATTTCTTGCCGATTTAAAACCTAGCGGAAAATATTTAATGGAAGATGTACATGCAGTTGGAGGGATTCCAGCAGTTTTGAAATACTTATTGAAAAAAGGATTACTTCATGGTGATTGCTTAACGGTAACAGGAAAGACGCTAGCAGAAAACTTATTGGATGTAGATGATTTGGCAGAAGGACAAGAGGTTATTAAACCAATAGAAAATCCTATTAAAATTTCAGGACATCTTAGAATGCTTTATGGCAATTTGGCACCGGAAGGAAGTGTAGCGAAGATTACTGGAAAAGAAGGTTTAAAATATAGAGGAACTGCAAAAGTATTTGAAGGCGAATACGATGCTAATGATGGTATTCGTGATGGCAAAGTACGAAAAGGAGATGTCGTTGTGATTCGTTACGAAGGACCAAAAGGAGGTCCAGGAATGCCAGAAATGTTAAAACCTACTGCTGCTATTATGGGAGCAGGATTAGGTAAAGATGTTGCCTTAATTACAGATGGTCGTTTCTCAGGAGGAACTCACGGATTTGTTGTTGGACATATCACTCCTGAGGCGCAAGAAGGAGGAACACTTGCTTTAGTAAAAGATGGTGATATAATTACCATTGATGCCGAAACAAATAGTATTACACTTGAAGTTTCAGAACAAGAACTTCGACATAGAAAACAACAATGGAAAGCACCAAAATTAAAAGTAGAACGAGGTGTATTATATAAATATGCAAGAACAGTTTCATCAGCAGCCAAAGGTTGTGTAACCGATGAATTTTAAATTATGATTATGGAAACATTAACGGTTAAACAAAAGCAATACCTAGAGCAACCAAAAGAGCGTATTTCTGGAAGCGAAGCTATTGTGAGATGCTTATTAGCTGAAGGAGTAGATGTACTATATGGTTATCCAGGAGGAGCTATTATGCCAGTTTACGATGAGTTGTATAAGTATCAAGATAAAATACATCATGTATTAACACGGCATGAGCAAGGTGCGATGCATTCTGCACAAGGTTATGCACGTATTTCTGGAAAAGTTGGAGTTGCTATGGCAACATCAGGTCCGGGAGCAACAAACTTAATTACTGGAATTGCTGACGCACAAATAGATTCTACACCAATTGTTTGCATAACAGGTCAAGTAGCTTCTCATTTATTAGGAAGTGATGCATTTCAGGAAACTGATATTGTCGGTATTTCAACGCCTGTAACCAAATGGAATCATCAAATTACAAAGGCTTCTGAAATTCCTGAAGTAATGGCTAAAGCATTTTACATTGCAAAAAGCGGACGACCAGGACCAGTTTTAATAGATATTACCAAAGATGCTCAGTTCAAAGAGTTTGATTTTCAATATAAAAAATGTGAAGGTATTAGAAGTTACAATCCTGTTCCTATAGTTGAAGATTCTAAATTAGAAGATGCAGCTGATTTAATAAACAATGCCAAGAAACCAATGATAGTTTGGGGACAAGGTGTGATTTTAGGACAAGCAGAAGATGAATTAAAAGCGGTAATAGAAAAAGCTGGAATCCCTTCTGCATGGACAATTATGGGAGCATCGGCAATTTCGACGTCTCATCCATTAAATATTGGAATGGTTGGCATGCATGGAAATTATGCGCCTAATGTGTTAACTAACGAATGTGATGTATTAATTGCCATAGGAATGCGATTTGATGATAGAGTAACTGGGAAGCTTGATGAATATGCGAAACAGGCCAAGGTCATTCATTTCGAAATAGACCCAGCCGAAATAGATAAAAATGTAAAAACTGATGTAGCTGTATTAGGTGATTCTAAAGAGAGCCTAACAAAGCTATTGCCACTTTTAAATGCTAACTCACATACAGAATGGCTTCAAAAATTTAAAGATTTATATGCTATTGAATTTGAGAAAGTAATCAAAAATGATTTACACCCAACGAAGGAAGGTTTAACCATGGGAGAAGTATTGAATGAAATCAATACGCAAAGTAAAGGAGAAGCTGCAATTGTGTCTGATGTTGGCCAGCACCAAATGATAGCTTGTCGTTATGCGGAATTCAATAAAAGTAAAAGTAATATTACTTCTGGAGGATTAGGAACTATGGGATTTGCCTTACCAGCAGCGATCGGAGCAAAAATGGCTGCTCCAGATAGAGAGGTTGTAGCTATTATTGGTGATGGTGGTTACCAAATGACTATACAGGAATTGGGAACTATTTTTCAAACCAAAGTACCTGTGAAAATAGTGGTATTAAATAATGATTTCTTAGGAATGGTTCGACAGTGGCAGCAACTATTTTTTGACAAACGCTATGCGTCGACTGAAATGACAAACCCTGATTTTGTAGCTATTGCTAAAGGATATTATGTAGATGCTAAACGTGTGACTAAGCGTGAAGAACTAGCATTTGCAGTAGAAGAAATGATGCAGAGTAAAGATGCTTATTTCTTAGAAGTTTGCGTAGAAAAAGAAGATAATGTATTCCCAATGGTGCCTTCAGGTGCATCAGTTTCAGATATAAGATTAGAGTAATTATGGATAAAGAAATAAAACAGTTTACGGTTTCGGTGTATACCGAAAATAACATAGGATTACTGAATAGAATTTCAGCAATTTTTCAACGCAGACATATCAATATTGAAAGTATTAATTCATCTGCTTCTGAAATTGACGGCGTGACTCGTTGGACAATTTTAGTAAATATGACTGAAGACCAAATGAAAAAAATTATTGGTCAAATTGAAAAGCAAGTTGAAGTCATTAAAGCTTATTATCACACGGACGAAGAAACAATTTATCAAGAATCGTGTATGTTTAAAATTAAGTCTGATTTGTTGTTTGAAGAACGACAAATACAGAATATTATTAAAGAAAGCAATGCTCGTATTGTTACTGTAAATAAGGAATTTTTTGTGCTAGAAAAATCAGGACGAAGAAACGAAATTGAATTATTACATAGAGAATTAAGTACTTTCGGAATCATGCAATTTGTGCGTTCAGGACGCATTGCAGTCACTAAAGATGAAATGAAAATAACAGAGATGCTAGCCGCATTTAATAATTAATAACAAACTAAAATGGCAAATTATTTTAACACATTATCGTTAAGTCAAAAATTAGAACAATTATCTAAATGCAGATTTATGGAATCGTCCGAATTTGAAGATGGTGTTTCCACATTAATTGGAAAAAAAATAGTCATCGTTGGATGTGGAGCGCAAGGCCTAAATCAAGGATTGAATATGAGAGATTCGGGTTTAGATATTTCGTATGCCTTGCGTGAACAAGCCATTGCTGAACAACGTCAATCGTACCAAAACGCAACAAGCAACGGATTTAATGTTGGAACTTATAAAGAGTTGATTCCAACAGCAGACTTAGTACTGAATTTAACACCTGATAAACAACATTCTAATGTTGTTGATACTGTGATGCCAATGATGAAACAAGGTGCAACATTGTCGTATTCTCATGGATTTAATATCGTTGAAGAAGGTAAACAAATCCGTGAAGATTTAACAGTAATCATGGTAGCGCCAAAGTGCCCAGGAACTGAAGTTCGTGAAGAATATTTACGAGGCTTTGGAGTGCCAACATTAACTGCTGTGCACCCTGAAAACGACCCAGAAGGAAAAGGTTGGGCTCAAGCTAAGGCTTATGCTGCTGCAACTGGAGGGCACAAAGCAGGTGTTCTGGAATCGTCTTTTGTTGCTGAGGTGAAAAGTGATTTAATGGGTGAGCAAACCATTTTATGTGGTGTATTGCAAACAGCCTCTATTTTGTCTTTTGATAAAATGGTTGAAGAAGGGATTGATGCAAATTATGCGGCAAAACTCATTCAATATGGTTGGGAAACAATTACTGAAGCATTAAAACATGGTGGAATTACTAATATGATGGACAGATTGTCTAATCCTGCAAAAATTAAAGCTTTTGAATTATCAGAAGAATTAAAAGTAATCATGAAGCCATTGTTTGAAAAGCACATGGACGATATTATGTCTGGACATTTTTCAAAAACTATGATGGAAGATTGGGCTAATGATGATGTTAATTTATTAAAATGGAGAGCTGAAACTGGTGAAACAGCCTTTGAAAAAACAAGTGCGACAGCTGAGCATATTTCTGAACAAGAATATTTTGACCATGGTGTATTGATGGTTGCTTTTGTGAGAGCAGGAGTAGAATTAGCTTTTGATACGATGGTTGCTTCAGGTATTATTGAAGAATCTGCGTATTACGAGTCATTACACGAATTACCACTAATAGCAAATACAGTTGCAAGAAAGAAGTTATTCGAGATGAACAGAATTATTTCTGATACTGCAGAATATGGTTGTTATTTATTTGACCATGCTTGCAAGCCATTATTGGTAGATTTTATGAAAACAGTCAATACAGATGTTATTGGTAAGTCATTTGGAGCTTCAAATGCAGTTGATAATTTAGACTTAATCAAAGTCAATGACGTTATTAGAAATCATCCAATTGAAGCCACAGGGAAAGTATTGCGTCAAGCAATGACAGACATGAAAATTATTAAAACAGAAGCTAAACAAGAAGTATTTGCTTAATATATGCAGACTGCAACAACATATTTCCCAAGTATAAAAGACGTTGAAACTGCCTCCGAAAAGTTAAAGGAGGTAGTTTCAGTAACGCCTTTATCTAAGAATGAACGTTACTCAAATCAATTTGATTGTAATGTGTTTTTTAAACGCGAAGATTTACAGCAAGTTCGTTCCTATAAAATTAGAGGTGCTTATAATAAAATGTCTTCACTAACAGATATCGAAGCTGAAAATGGGATTGTTTGTGCAAGTGCCGGAAATCATGCACAAGGTGTTGCATTGTCATGTAAATTGTTAAAAATACATGGCACAATTTATATGCCTGCACCAACACCAAATCAAAAAATTGAGCAAGTCAGAATGTTTGGTGGTGATTATATAAAAGTGGTTTTGGTTGGAGATACATTTGATGATGCCTATGAAGCTTCAAAATTGGAATGCGAACGCTTAAATAAAACATTTATCCATCCATTTAATGATGAAAAAGTTATTGAAGGGCAAGCAACTATTGGTTTAGAAATTATTGACCAAGCACAGCATCCAATTCATTATGTGTTTGTTCCAGTTGGAGGAGGAGGATTGGCCTCAGGTTTATCTACATTGTTCAAAGAGTTATCTCCAAACACAAAAATTATTGGTGTTGAACCAGAAGGAGCACCTTCAATGTCAGTGGCTATTCAAAAAGATAGGGTTGTTGAGCTTAAAAATATTGAACGCTTTGTAGATGGTGCTGCAGTACGTCGCGTAGGAGATAAAACCTTTGAGATTTGCAAACAAAACTTAGATGCTGTCATCACTGTGCCAGAAGGTAAAATATGCCAAACCATTTTGGAGTTGTATAACAAAGATGCTATCGTTGTTGAACCAGCAGGAGCTTTGAGTATATCTGCTTTAAATTACTATAAAGATGAATTAGAAGGGAAAAATGTAGTGTGTTTGGTAAGTGGCAGTAATAATGATATTACCAGAACACCTGAGATTAAAGAACGCGCTTTATTGCATGCCAATTTAAAGCACTATTTCATTATTAAATTTCCACAACGTGCTGGCGCTTTACGTGAATTTGTTGTGGAGATTTTAGGGCCAAATGATGACATCACACATTTTGAATATACCAAAAAAGTAAACCGTGAAAATGATGTAGCTGTCGTTGGTTTGGAGTTGAAATCTCCGAGAGATTTACAGCCATTAATTACTAAAATGAAACTTCACAATTTTTATGGTGATTATCTTAATGATAAGCCTGATTTGTTTCAGTTTTTGGTTTAACACAGACTTAACCAAAAAAATAAAACCAAGTTATTATGACTTCAACATTTGTAAATATTCCAGAGAAATTTCAAATTAAGGAATTAGTTAATCAAAGCACTTACTTGGTAAATGGTAAATTAATGTCATGGAACGGAGAGACTTCTGAGGTTTATTCTACGATTTCATCTACAGAAGACTATAAACCAACGTTGTTGGGAAGTATTCCAACTTTAACAAAAAAAGAAGCCTTACATGCATTAGAAGCAGCATCTGAGGCTTATGGAAAAGGGCAAGGTTTGTGGCCAACCATGAAAGTTACAGATCGCGTTGCTTGTATGGAAAAGTTTGTAAAGCAAATGAAAACCAAGCGCGATGAGGTTGTAAAATTATTGATGTGGGAAATAGGTAAAAATGTGTCAGATTCTGAAAAAGAATTCGATAGAACGGTTGAGTATATTGAAGATACAATTGAAGAGTATAAACAAATTGATCGTGATTCTGCCAAGTTTGTCAAACATGCAGGTGTTTATGCACATATTCGTCGAGGACCTTTAGGAGTTGTACTTTGTTTAGGGCCATATAACTATCCATTAAATGAAACGTTTGCGTTGTTAATTCCAGCCATTATGATGGGTAATACAACCGTTTTTAAGCCAGCAAAACATGGTGTATTGTTGCTGTCACCTTTATTAGAGGCCTTTAGAAATAGTTTTCCAGAAGGTGTCGTTAATATTTTATATGGTAGAGGAAGAACCGTTGCTGCACCAATTATGCAATCGGGTAAAGTAGATGTATTGGCATTGATTGGAAACAGTAAATCTGCGAACGCACTCCAAGAACAACATCCAAAACAAAATAGATTGCGTTTGGTGTTAGGTCTTGAAGCAAAAAACCCAGCAATAGTCTTGCCAGATGCCGATTTAGATTTAGCAATTGAGGAATGCATTGCAGGAACATTATCGTTTAACGGTCAACGCTGCACAGCTTTAAAAATATTGTATGTTCATGAAGATATTGTTGAGGAATTTAATAAGTGTTTTTCAGCTCGAGTTGATGCTTTAAAGTTTGCTAATCCTTGGGATAATGGTGCAAAATTAACGCCATTACCTGAACCAGACAAACCAGCATATATTCAAGAGTTAATTGATGATGCCACTGAAAAGGGAGCCAAAGTAATTAATGAAAAAGGTGGTGAAACTACGGAAAACTATATTTTTCCAGCAGTTTTATTTCCTGTAAATAAAACCATGCGTGTGTTTGAAGAAGAACAATTTGGACCTGTTATTCCTATTGTTTCATTTAAAAATATTGAAGAACCACTTGATGATATGGCTGAATCAAACTATGGACAACAGGTAAGTTTGTTTGGAAAAGATGTGAAAACGTTGGCACCTTTAATTGATACTTTAGTGAACTTGGTGTGTCGTGTAAATTTGAATAGTTCCTGTCAAAGAGGACCAGATGTCTATCCATTTACAGGAAGAAAAGATTCTGCAGTAGCAACCTTAAGTGTGCATGATGCTTTGCGTTCGTTTTCCATAAGAACATTTGTTGCATCAAAAGACAATAATTATAACAATGCCATTTTAAATGAATTATTAGAATCCAAAGCCTCTAATTTTGTAAGTACAGATTATATTTTATAGGTTGAAATTTGAATTTATTTTGAATATAAGTAGATGAATCCGTACAAAGAATAGGAATATCATAATTTTTCAATAAAAAAGCCTTTTTTTAACTCGTTGTATTTAATTAATTTATAGTTTAGCACTATGATTACAATCAAAAATAAAAATAGGGAAATAACACCCACACGCTCAACACTTCGTGAGCGACGTCGCTAATGCTCAAATTTCAGCAAATTAGTAACAACATTTTTATTTTTTATCACATTGAACAACCCATTACAGATATCATTTTTTAAACATTCAATTATTATTTATAATAATTATGTTTTGGCACGCAGAAGTTTTATGCGTCGCCCGTAAGGGTATGTTTATTATTTAGGAATTAGGTGAGTCCATTTCCGTTTTCAAAGTCAAAAATTCAACAATAATTTTTTTAATCAATTTAACAATGGAAATTGTTATTGCTAACATATCGCATAGTGTTTATGCAGAAATCATTTGTAATACCATAGCAGAAGCAGCTCAAGTTAGAGGGACTGGAATTGCAAAACGAAAACCTGAATACATAATTACCAAAATGGAAAATGGTAATGCTGTCATCGCTTTAGATGGTGAAAAATTTGCTGGTTTTTGTTATATCGAAAAATGGAGTCATGGAAAATTTGTGGCCAACTCTGGTTTAATTGTACATCCAGACTATAGAAATTTAGGACTGGCAAAACAAATTAAACATAAGATTTTTGAACATTCAAGAGCCAAGTTTCCAGACGCAAAAGTATTTAGCATCACTACAGGTTTAGCGGTGATGAAAATGAATAACGAATTGGGTTACAAGCCAGTAACGTTTTCAGAGTTGACCGACGATCAAACCTTTTGGGATGGTTGCCAAACCTGTAAAAATTACGATGTACTACAACGTACTGAGCAAAAAATGTGCTTGTGTACAGGGATGTTGTACAATCCTTCAAAAGAAGAAAAAAAGACATACGAACATAAATTTGACAAAAAAGTGTGGACCAGATTAAAAAACATCAAACAAAACAGATTTATAAAAAAAGAAAAATGAGTAAAAAATTAGTTATCGCCTATAGTGGCGGATTAGATACTTCTTATTGTGCAGTAAGCCTATCTAAAGCAGGTTACGAAGTGCATGCAATTAGTGTAAATACTGGCGGCTTTACTGAAGAAGAAATTAGTAAAATCAAGTCAAACGCTTATAAAATGGGTGTTTCTACCTATAAAAATATAGATGCAGTTACATCGTATTATAACAAGGTAATTAAGTATTTAATTTTTGGTAATGTGCTAAAAAACAATACCTATCCATTATCTGTAAGTGCTGAAAGAATCATTCAAGCTATAGAGATAGTAGAATATGCTAAAAGCATAAATGCCAAATATATTGCACATGGAAGCACAGGAGCAGGAAATGATCAAGTGCGTTTTGATATGATTTTTCAAACATTAGCACCTGAAATAGAAATCATTACACCAATTAGAGATCATAAACTATCAAGACAAGAAGAGATAGATTATTTGAAAGCTAACGGTATTGATATGTCTTGGGAAAAGGCAAAATATTCAGTTAATAAAGGGCTTTGGGGAACTAGTGTTGGTGGAGAGGAGACGTTGACATCTGAAAAACCTCTACCAGACTCTGCTTATCCATCTCAACTAAAGCATGCTGAACCAGAAAAAGTTACCTTAACTTTTAAAAAAGGGGAATTGCTTGCCGTTAATGGTGTTGAAAATAATCCAGAAGTCAATATTGAAGTCTTAAATAGTTTGGCCTCAGTATACGCTATTGGTAGAGATATTCACGTTGGGGATACGATTGTTGGGATTAAAGGACGTGTTGGTTTTGAAGCTGCAGCAGCATTAATTATTATCAAAGCACATCATTTATTAGAAAAGCATACACTTACCAAATGGCAACTACAACATAAAGAATATTTAGCTAGTTTCTACGGAATGCATCTTCATGAAGGGCAATATTTAGATCCTGTGATGAGAAATATTGAAGCGTTTTTACAAAGTAGCCAAGATACAGTTTCAGGAGATGTCATGATCACCTTAAAACCATATCATTTCTCACTTGACGGAATTAGTTCCAATCACGATTTAATGAATGCTAAGTTTGGTAGTTATGGCGAAATGAATAAAGGCTGGACAGCAGATGAAGCTAAGGGATTTATTAAAATTCTAGGCAATCAGAATAAAATTTATCAACAAGTAAATTCAGAATTATGATACAAGTAGGAATAATAGGGGGAGCTGGTTATACAGCAGGAGAATTAATCAGATTGTTATTAAATCATTCTGAAACTGAAATCAATTTTGTGTTTAGTACATCCAATGCGGGCAATAAAGTTTCTAAAGTCCATCAAGATTTAGTTGGCTCTACAGATTTAGTGTTTTCTGGTGAAATTAACCCAGATGTTGATGTCTTATTTTTATGTTTAGGTCACGGAAATTCTAAAGCATTTCTAGAGGCAAACACATATTCAAATTCAACTAAGATCATTGATTTAAGTAACGACTTTAGGTTAGAAGTTCATAAAAAGCTTGAAGATAAAACCTTTGTTTATGGTCTGCCAGAATTGCAAAAAGAAGCGATTAAAAAAGCGAAGTATATAGCTAATCCAGGTTGTTTTGCTACAGCAATTCAATTGGCATTGTTGCCACTAGCACAAGCAAAATTAATTGATGATGATATCCATGTGAATGCTGTTACTGGTTCAACTGGAGCAGGAACATCGTTGTCTGAAACTACACATTTTACTTGGCGAGACAATAACATCTCTTATTATAAACCATTTACACATCAACATTTAGGAGAAATCAATCAATCGGTTAAACAGCTGCAAAGTGATTTCAATTCAGAAATTATTTTCATGCCAAATCGTGGTAATTTTTCCAGAGGCATTTTTGTAACGGCTTATACAAAATTTGAAGGGTCATTAGAAGAAGCAAAAGTAGTTTATCAAGAGTATTACAATGATGCCGCTTTCACCTTTATTTCTGATGAGGATATTCATTTAAAGCAAGTGGTTAATACAAATAAATGCCTTATTCATTTGCATAAGCACAACAATAAATTATTGATTACAAGTATTATTGACAACCTTCTAAAAGGCGCTTCAGGTCAAGCTATTCAGAATTTGAATTTAATGTTTGATTTTCCAGAAACCGAAGGATTACAACTAAAAGCAAACTTTTTTTAAAAATTGAAATCATGAAACATCCATGACTAAATTTTTTCACACGATGAAAATGATTTTATGGATGTTACATCTGACAAATTAAAAAATAATAAATATAAACAGATGAAAATTGCCATAATAGGAACAGGAAATCTAGGACAATCAATCGCAAAAGGCTTAATTACCAATAATGCCATCACAACTTTGTATTTAACCAGACGACATTTAAATGCGCTATCAGAATTTGAAGGTTATAAAAATGTGACGGTAACTTCGGATAATACAGTTGCAGTTCAGCAATCAGATATTTTAATTTTTGCAGTGCAGCCTTCACATTTTGAGACTGTTTTAGACGAAATCAAACCGTTTTTAACGGAGAAACACGTCGTTATTTCAACCATTACAGGTTTTGTAATTCATAAAATTGAAGCACAAATAGGTGCAGATAAATTTATCATTAGAGTGATGCCTAACACAGCAATTGCTGTAGAAAAATCAATGACATGTTTATGTAGTAATGAACAAGGTGCAAAACGCATCAAAATTGCTGAAGCCATTTTTAATAGGTTAGGACATTCGTTAACCATTCCAGAGAGTCAGATGCAAGCCGCTACAGTGGTTTGTGCAAGTGGTATAGCCTTCTGGATGCGATTAATTAGAGCGACTACTCAAGCGGCAATTCAGCTTGGTTTTGACGCAAATGAAGCTCAAGAATTAGCCATGTACACGAGCGAAGGAGCAGCAAGTTTGCTCATTACAAATGGGAATCATCCAGAAGAAGAGATTGATCGCGTTACCACACCAAAAGGGTGTACTATTGAAGGCTTAAATGAAATGGAGCATAAAGGTTTGAGTTCTTCATTAATTCAAGGGATGGTTACATCGTTTAACAAAATCAGCAACATCAAAAAAGAGCAAATATGAATTTATTTAATGTGTATCCTTTATTTGATATCACTCCTGTAAGGGCTGAAGATGTCTTTGTTTTTGATGAAAACAACACGAAGTATTTAGATTTGTATGGAGGTCATGCAGTCATTTCTATTGGTCATTCCCATCCGGAATATGTAAAAAGCATCAGCGAACAGGTAAGTAAGTTGGGTTTTTATAGTAATTCCATTCAAAACCCTTTGCAAGAAGAATTAGCAAAGCAAATTACGCAGTTATCAAATTGCGAAAATTACAATTTGTTTTTATGTAATTCTGGAGCTGAAGCTAATGAAAATGCACTGAAACTAGCTTCCTTTAAAACAGGAAAAAGTAAAGTAATTGCGTTTAAAAACTCGTTTCATGGAAGAACGTCTGCTGCAGTTGCCGCTACAGATAATCCAAAAATTATTGCTCCAATTAATGCACAGCAAGAAGTAGAATTTATTGAGCTTGGAGATTTAGCCGCAATTGAAAAATCACTGCAAAACGAAAATGTATGTGCAGTGATTATTGAGTGTATTCAAGGTGTTGGTGGTTTGGATGAAAGTACTACGCAATTTTATAAAGCGTTGGAATTATTATGTAATAAGTATCATGCATTACTAATTGCAGACGAAGTACAATCTGGTTTTGGACGAACAGGTGATTTCTTTGCTTTTCAAACACATGGTATTAATCCTGATATTATTTCAATGGCAAAAGGCATGGGAAACGGATTTCCAATGGGAGGCATTTTAATCAATAATAAAATTGAAGCATCATATGGTATTTTAGGAACAACATTTGGAGGTAATCACTTGGCGTGTGTAGCATCATTAGCTGTGATTAAAGTACTAAAAGAAGAGCAGTTATTAGAAAACACTAAGGAAGTGTCAGCTTATTTTATTGAAAAAGCGAAATCCATTCAGAAATTAAAATCCTTAAAAGGAAGAGGTTTAATGTTAGGGTTGGAATTTGATTTTCCAGTTGCTCAGCTTAGAAATGCGTTAATCCATAAACATCAAATGTTTACAGGAAGTTCAAACAATCCTAATCTATTAAGAATTTTACCACCTTTAACTATTCAAAAAGCACACATAGATGTTTTTATTGACGCTTTAAAACAAGAACTAAAATGAATAAATACATAAATATAGATGACATTGAAAATGTTTCAAAAACTATTAAAGAAGCCATTCAATTAAAGCAAAACCCTTTTCAATTTCACCATTTAGGAAAACATAAAACCTTAGCGATGCTATTTTTTAACTCGAGTTTAAGAACACGATTAAGTACTGAAAAAGCGGCGAAAAATTTAGGAATGGAGGTCATGGTTTTAAATGTAAACGAAGCTTGGCAACTGGAGTTTGACGATGGAAACATTATGAATGCTAACACTGCCGAACATATTAAAGAAGCAGCACAAGTGATTTCACAATATGCAGATGTTATGGCTATAAGAGCATTTCCGAGCTTAACAGATAGGCAAAAAGATGAATCAGAATATATAATTAACAGTTTTGTAAAATACGCCACAGTGCCAATTATAAGTATGGAAAGTGCGACAGCACATCCATTGCAAGCTTTGGCAGATGCCATTACCATTGAAGAATTAAAATTAAAAGAACGTCCTAAAGTTGTATTGTCATGGGCACCACATCCAAAAACATTGCCGCAAGCAGTTCCAAATTCGTTTGTAGCAATGATGCATGAATTGGATGTTGATTTTAGCATTACTCACCCAAAGGGATATGAGTTAAATCCTGAAATAACCAAAAGCACTTCAATAAATTACAATCAGAATGAAGCCTTAAAAGATGCAGATTTTGTGTACGTAAAAAACTGGAGTAGCTATAAGGACTATGGAAAAATTTTATGTCAAGATGAAAATTGGATGATGACTCAAGAGAAACTAGGAGAGGCTAAATTCATGCATTGCTTGCCTGTAAGACGAAATGTTGTGGTTGAAGATGCTATATTAGATGGTGAAAATTCTGTAGTCATTCTGCAAGCAAATAACAGAACCTTTTCAGCACAAATTGTATTAAAAAACATATTAGAAAATTTATCATCGTGAAAACACTAAAAGTTGTAAAAATAGGAGGGAATATTATTGACAACGAGGAAGAGTTGTATGGTTTTCTTGACCAGTTTTCTAAGATTGTTACTCCAAAAATTTTGATACATGGTGGCGGAAAAGAAGCAACCAAACTGGCAAATAAGATGGGAGTTGAAGTGAAAATGACCAATGGTAGGCGAATAACTAATGAAGCTACCCTAGACATTGCAACAATGGTATATGCAGGTAAAATAAACAAACATATTGTCGCTAAATTACAGCGTAATAACTGTAATGCTATTGGGTTTTCTGGAGCAGATGGGAATACAATTGTTTCTGAAAAACGTCCTGTTAAAGATGTCGATTTTGGTTTTGTTGGCGATATTGTAGACGTAAATCCTGAGGTTATAAAATTATTGGTGAATTCTAATATAACTCCAGTGTTTTGTGCTTTAACACATGACAAAAAAGGTCAATTATTAAATACAAATGCAGATACGATTGCATCAGAATTAGCCATTAGTTTAGCTAAAGATTTTGCCGTAGAGTTATACTATTGTTTTGAAAAAAAGGGTGTTTTACAGGATGCTAATGATGACAACTCGCTTATTGAAACCATCAACACATTAACCTATAAAGATCTTATTCATAATAAAGTTATTACAGATGGTATGTTGCCTAAGCTTAACAACTGTTTTCATGCCATAAATAATGAAGTTACTAAAGTATGCATGGGAAAAATAGAGATGTTATTTGAGATAAATTCTAAATTCACAAATATTAAAAAATAATGAGTGCGCAAGAAGAATTAACCATAAAAGCAATTGAGCTACTCAAGAACTTAATAGAAACACCTTCTTTTTCTTCTGATGAGGAAAATACTGCTGCTTTAATTGAAACTTGGTTTAAGGAGACTTCTATTCCTTTTAAAAGAACTAAAAATAATGTTTGGGCTGTAAATAAATATTTCACTGAAGGCAAACCAACCTTGCTTTTAAATTCACATCACGATACTGTAAAGCCAAATAAAGCCTATACCAAAGACCCTTTTAAAGCTGTTGTTGAAAATGGCAAACTGTATGGTTTGGGAAGTAATGATGCTGGAGGATGCTTAGTGTCTTTATTGGCAACGTTTAGATATTTCTTTAATGCAGAAGACTTAAAGTACAACTTAGTTTTTGTAGCGTCAGCTGAAGAAGAAAGTAGTGGTTCAAATGGCTTAAATAGCATGTTAGAGATTATTCCAAAAATTGATGTAGCTATTGTAGGAGAACCAACTTTGATGGATTTGGCCATTTCAGAAAAAGGGTTAGTAGTTTTTGATGCTAAGGTAAAAGGTACTCCAGGTCATGCTGCACATCCAAATAATGATAATGCGATTTACAATACCATTTCAGTATTGGAATGGTTTAAAAATTATAGGTTTGAAAAAGCCTCTAATACTTTAGGTGAAGTAAAAATGACTGTAACGCAAATTAGTGCAGGACAACAGCACAATGCAATTCCTTCTGAAGTGGACTTGGTTATTGATGTAAGAGTAAACGATAAATATACCAATGAGGAAATTGCTGATATCTTAAAAGCAGAAACGCCATGTTTGACCATTGAGCCACGAAGTTTAAGACTCAATTCATCATCAATTTCAGCAACGCATTCATTAGTTAAAGCAGGAATAGCTTTAGGACGTAAAACCTATGGTTCACCAACACTATCAGACCAAGCATGTTTGACTTGTCCTTCATTAAAGCTAGGTCCTGGAGACAGCACACGATCACACTCAGCAGATGAATTTATTTATTTACATGAGATTGAAGAAGGAATTAAAATTTATATACAATTATTAAAAAAAGTACTTTAAAATTAAGAACATGAAACTCTGGGATAAAGGCATCAGTATAGACAAAAAAATAGAGCAATTTACTGTTGGTAATGATAGAGACATCGATTTGCATATTGCTAAATACGATGTGCAAGCATCATTAGCACATGCCAAAATGTTGAAATCAATCGGTATTTTGTCTGATGAAGAATTGCTACAACTAGAAAACGGATTAAATGAATTAGCAATTCAAATCAAAAACGGAACATTTACCATTGAAGATCAATTTGAAGATGTGCATTCTAAAATTGAATTTGAACTTACAAAACAATTAGGAGAAGTTGGAAAAAAAATTCATACAGCAAGGTCAAGAAACGATCAGGTTTTAGTGGCTTTGCAGCTATTTTACAAAGAACAACTTGTGGAAATACAATCACAAACCCAAACCTTTTTTGAGACGCTTTTAACACTTGCCGAAACTCATAAAAAGGCGTTATTGCCAGGTTATACGCATTTGCAAGTTGCTATGCCATCGTCGTTTGGCTTGTGGTTTTCTGCCTTTGCAGAGGTTTTAATTGATGATGTGTATTTATTAAAAGCAGCTTTAAAAACTGTTGATCAGAATCCTTTAGGCTCAGCAGCTGGCTATGGAAGTTCGTTTCCAATAGACAGAGCCTATACAACACAAGAACTGCGATTTTCAACATTAAAGTACAATGTGGTTGCTGCACAAATGAGTCGTGGTAAAAGTGAGCGTACTATGGCTTTAGCTTTAGGAAGTTTATGCAATACTATGGCGCGTTTTGCTATGGATATTTGTTTGTATATGAGCCAAAACTTCAGTTTTATTAGTTTTCCAGATGAGCTCACCACAGGAAGTAGCATAATGCCTCATAAAAAGAATCCAGATGTTTTTGAATTGATTCGTGGAAAATGTAATAAAATACAAGCCTTGCATACTGAAATGGTTTTAATAACCAACAATTTGCCAAGTGGATATCATAGAGATTTTCAACTTTTAAAGGAGAATGTCATTGCCGCTATTTTAGATGTTAAAGATGTATTGGATATTTTCAATTATGCCATCCAACAAGTACAAGTCAACGAAATTGATTTAAACGATGCCAAATACCAATATTTATTTACAGTTGACAATATCAATACGTTGGTGGTTGAAGGAATGAGCTTTAGAGAAGCCTATCAAAAAATAGGTGCAGAGTTAGATAGGGGAACCTATAAGCCAGACACTTCAAAACAGCATTCACATATTGGAAGTATTGGTAATTTGTGTTTGGATAAGATTAGAGCTAAGTTTCCATATTAATAAAGCGTACTTCTAAAAGTGTGCTTTTTAAATCCATCAAATTTAATTTCAATTAACCATCAATTTATTTTAAAATAATCTTTTCAAAGTTTCTAATAACGATAGTATTTTTGTGAAAACCTATAGTTTCCAGCCTTCTCGATATTCTCTTTTTACAAATTGGTTGGCAGCTTCAAAATTGGTAACCTTCATATTAGCACCATCCCAGAGAAGTTTTTTGCGCCCTGGATATGTTGTTCTATTTCCATTGGTTTCTGTAAGACCATAACTCCTAATCGCTAAATTACCCATTAAAATGGATTCGGTTAATGGGCCAGCATAATCAAACGAAGACGTTAATTCTTTATGTTCTTTACTACCAAAACCTGCTTTACAAGCATCAACCCAAAACGCGTGGTGACCATGTTCAGGCAGATCTATGCCTTTCGGCTCATTTTCTGAATTAATTAATTCTCCAGAATTCAAATAAATTTTAGGATTTGCTCCATAAACGCCACAAGTCATAATACCTTTAGTTCCAATCATAATAACACCATTAGTGCTATTGTCATCTCCTAGCGGATGATTTGCCGGAATTAAATCTGGATGGAAAGGTCGTAATCCACCATCAGTCCAAGTTAATTTTACTTCTGAAGGATTTTTTT
Organism: Flavobacteriaceae bacterium S0862; assembly: GCA_023015825.1. Lineage (GTDB taxonomy): Bacteria > Bacteroidota > Bacteroidia > Flavobacteriales > Flavobacteriaceae > Pontimicrobium. The sequence goes on from JALKAW010000003.1 coordinate 130,031, forward strand.
CACTTGCCTTAAATTTTAATTGTGTCCTTGATGAAGGCGGACAAGATTCAGCATAATAATCTGGTGTCCAGTTTTTAGTGTAAACAGCTCCAACACTACTTTCTACCTCAGTTGGATAACCTAAACCAAGCACTCTATACGGAGGATCTATTAAATGACAGCCCATATCTCCGAGTGCACCAGTTCCAAAATTCCACCACCCTCTCCAAGCAAATGGATGATATAATGGATGATAATTCACATATTCTGCAGGTCCAATCCAACTTTCCCAATCTATACCTTCTGGTAATGTAGGTTTTTGAGTTGGTGCAGGATATCCTTGAGGCCAAACAGGTCTATTTGTCCATACATCAACTTCACTTACAGTGCCAATAATTCCTTCATCAAACCACTTGATCATCGTCTTCACACCTTGACCTGATGCTCCTTGATTTCCCATTTGAGTCACAATTTTATGCTTTTCAGCTGCCTCTGTTAAAACTCTTGCTTCATATATATTATGAGTCAGTGGTTTTTGAACATATACATGTTTGCCCAGCTGCATTGCAGTATGTGTTATTACTGCGTGCGTATGATCTGGAGTTGAGACTGTGACAGCATCAATATCATTTACTTGATCAAATAACTTTCTATAATCTTTAAATTTTTTGGCATTTGGGAATTTTTCAATCAATTTTTTTGAGCTATTCCAATCTACATCACAAATTGCGGCAATATTAGATGTACCATTGTTCCAAACATTCACAGCATCGCTATAGCCTTTGCCACCACCACCTACAATAGCTATATTTAGCTTATCACTAGGTGCAATAAATCCTCTGCCTAAGACTGATCTTGGAATTATTGATATTCCAGCAGTTGCAATAGCTGTTTTTTTAATAAATAATCTTCTACTTGTGTTTTTACTATTACTCATAGCTCTAAATTAAAAGTTAGTACTTTCTTGATATGCTTTTATCACTTTTTGTTCGCCTTCTTTTCCTGCTATAGAATTGCCGTGCTCCATTCCTAGAATACCATTATAGCCTTTGTTATGAATGTATTTGAATACATTTTTGTAATTTATTTCACCTGTTGAAGGTTCATTTCTCCCTGGATTATCACCTATTTGAAAATATGCTATTTCATCCCAACAGGCTTCAATATTTGGAATGAGATTACCTTCTTGAATTTGCTGATGATAGATGTCAAATAGAATTTTACAAGATGGAGAATTTACTGCTTTACATATTTGATATGCTTGAGGAGATTCTTTTAGAAACAGTCCAGGATGATCTCTAAAATTTAGAGGTTCTAATACCATGGTTATTCCATGAGGCTCTAACATATTCGAAGCTCTTTTTAAAGTTTCAATCACATTTGTAGTTTGGAAACCCAGATCTTTTTTTAAGTCTACATGTCCAGGAACAACTGTCATCCATTTTGCATTAACACGTTTTGCAACATTAATTGAATCTTCGATATCTTTTAAAAATTCATCTCTATACTCTTTTTTACCTGAAGCCAAATTAGGTTCCTTCCAATAAATTTTGTGAGCAACAAAAACACCCATTTCAATGTTGTTGCCCTGCATCAATCTGGCTATTTTTTCTTGTGTTTCAGGTGAACGATTTCGCATTTCATTGTCTTCAAATGCAGTAAATCCTTGATCAATCATAAACTGTAGCTGATCTAAAACATCTGGACCTGCATGATGTTTAAACCTACCAATATGAGGAGCGAATTTAAGTTTAAACTTGAATTTGTTTTCATTAGAAAACAAATTCTGAGACATACCTGAAGTTGGTATTGTTGTTATCGCTGCTGTTGCAAATAAGGAGTTTTGAATAAATTTTCGTCGTTTCAAATCAATGTTTTTATTTTGTTATGAATTGCATAAACGATTTTCTTTACTTAAATTTAATAGTGACTAACTCAGTTTTATTTAAAGGCATTATTATGTCATTAATAATCTAACTCTAATAATTCTATATTTCTAAATTCAACAGGATGGCTTTCACTTTGTAGAGAAATATAACCACTTTTAAGTAATTCACCACTTTTTGCCTGCCATTCACTAGAGTAATCATCTAAATTGCCTCCTATTTGAGGGCTCATATAAGAAAGCACTTCATTTCCATTTATTTTATGTGTGATTATTGAGTCTCTAATTACCACAACTTCTAAATTAACCCATTGATCTCCATAATATGTTTTGGAATTTGAACTAATACAGTGGTTGGTAATTAATTCACCATTCATAACAATATTAGTGCCTGGAGTGCAAACACTTGCGGTCGGTCTATTTTCACCTTCCTTTAATCCGCCTAACATTTGGGCCTCTATAGAGATTGGAAAGTCTTGATCTAATGTCATGCTTTCAGGCGATTGACAATGTAACATAACACCGCTATTGCGTTCTGCCCACCCAGCACCACCATTAATTTGATTATCAGTAAAGCGGTATTGCATTTTTAATTTATAACTAGAAAAGGGAGTTTTATAAAAGAGATGTCCATAAGCTTCATTGAAATTGTCATAACCTTCATAAGAAACCTTAATGACTCCGTCTTCTACGCGAAAGGTATTGTGAATATTTTCGTTTAATGGATACCCTTTTATTTTTACTTTCCAATCATTTAAATCTTTTCCGTTAAATAATGAAATCCATTCATTTGTCATTTGTTTGGGCAAAACCACTTCTGTTTCTGCTTTTTTATTGCAGCTCGAGCTTACCATTAAAATTGAAAAAAGGAGTATAAAACTTAAATGGTTTTTCATAATATAATCTTATAAGGACCACGCTTTTCCACCAGTAGCATCTTCAAGTGAAATACAACCTTCTTGTTCACCTGGAACAGGGTCATAAGCTAAGACATTTTCACCTATTTGTTGACTGGTTTTGTATGCCCAAATAGTCGAACCTCTTAAATCCACAAGCGCCTTATATATGATGACATCTTGATTGTCTTCATCGGTTTCTTCATTATATATTTTTTGTTGAGCTTTAGTAGATTTTAAATATTTTGCCAAAAGCGCATCGTAATCTTCAATTTTTAGTTTAGAAGGGTCCGCATCTAAAACGTTTAATGCTTTTATGATTGCTTGAATTCCCTTTTTGTATTTCGCTTTACGTTCGTCATTATATACTTTATGCGCATAAAGATCTAAAAACTCAGGAATATTTGCATCGAGAGCTCCAGGTGAAGTTTCTGTAACAGGCAGAATTAGATCTACAAGATTTGTGATTACCGTACCTTCTTTTTGAGTTAAGAATACGGGGTTCCAAATTAAAGGTTCTGTTTTACAGCTTTGTAATAGGCTTAATATGCTTGGAGTTGCAATAGCATATCCTAAAGACAACCCCATTCCTTTTAACGCATCTCTTCTTTTCATTTTAGTTAGTTTTGAAGTGCCTCACAGCATGATTTGCTGCTCTAGCTGTTAAAGCCATATAGGTTAGTGATGGATTTTGACATCCAGATGATGTCATGCAAGCACCATCCGTGACATATACATTTGGCACAGTATGTATTTGATTGTTTTCGTTTAATACAGATGTGTTTTTATCTCTTCCCATACGAGCAGTGCCCATTTCGTGAATACCAATTCCTGGAGCAGCTCTGTTGTCAAACGTATTTACATCTTTAAAACCGGCTTTTTTAAGCATTTCGGCTGCTTGTTCTTTCATATCTTCTCTCATTTTTAATTCGTTTTCTTTCCATTCAGCATCAAATGTTACTGTAGGTAATCCCCATTCATCTAGCTTTTCATAATCAAGAGTCATCTTATTATCATGGTTTGGTAAACACTCTCCAAAGCCTCCTAAGCCCATTCTCCAACCTCCAGGTTCTAGTATTTTTTCTTTAAATTCAGCACCATAAGCAAGCTCAGCAATATGTTCAGAAATATCGCCTCGTCCAGCACCCCCTTGATAACCATAGCCTCTTAAAAATTCTTTCTTCTCAGTGCTTAAATCCCCTAAATTTCTAAATCGCGGAATATATATTCCATTTGGACGTCTGCCTTTATAATATTTATCTTTAAAACCATCTATTTTTCCTGATGCTCCAGCACCAAGATGATGGTCCATAATATTATGCCCTAGTTCACCAGAATCATTTCCTAATCCATTTGGAAATCTTTCAGATTTTGATTGCATTAAAATGGAAGCTGAAGCGATTGCCGATGCACAACAAAAAATTATCTTGGACTTAAACACTAAGTTTTCTTTTGTTACTGTATCAATAACTCTTACGCCAGTTGCCTTCTTTAAATTATCATCATAAATTATCTCGTGTACAATTGAATTGGGTCTTAAAGTCATATTTCCTGTAAGCTCTGCAGCAGGTAAAGTACTTGAATTACTGCTGAAATAAGCCCCAAAAGGACAACCTCTCATACATCTATTTCGGTATTGGCATTTACTTCGGCCTTCATGAATTTTGTCTCCTGTAATATGAGCAACACGTCCTATAGTTAATAAGCGATTATTATAATTTTGAGAAAGATTTTCTTTTAAATGTTCTTCAACACAATTAAGTTCCATTGGTGGTGAAAACTCACTGTCAGGCAATTGAGATAATCCTAATTTTTCGCCACTAACACCAATAAATTTCTCTACATGGCTATACCAAGGAGCGATATCTTTATAACGGATTGGCCAATCAACACCATGACCATCTTTTTTGTTTGCTTCAAAATCCAAATCGCTTAAACGATAACTTTGTCTGCCCCACATTAATGAGCGACCACCAACATGATACCCTCTCATCCAATCGAACCGTTTTGTCTCATTATATGGGTGTTTTAAATCATTAACAAAAAAATGCCTATTTGCCTCGGATGTGGTATATCCAGTGCGACTTTGTTTTAATTGCGTTTTTTTGTCTTCTAATGAAGTGGTTCCCCTAAGTTCCATGTCCCAAGGATCCAAATTCATTGTAGGATAGTCTGTAATATGTCTTACCATTGGACCGCGTTCAAGTACTAAGGTCTTAAGACCATTTTCACATAGCTCTTTTGCAGCCCATCCACCGGAAATACCTGTGCCTATAACAATGGCGTCATATTCTTCCTGCAAAGGAGATAAGTTATTTTTATTCATTCAAGAGTATTTTTGAAAGCGTTGGTTCGAAAATAATTTTTTACATTGCCTACTAAAGTAATTATCTTATCTGTAATTTTTAAAATAAATACAATAAAATTTCTCAGTATTCCTTAGTTTTAGCATATGAAAATTCAAAAAAAATCTCAAAACTTTGCATTTTTATTAATGTTGCTTTTCGTTGCATTCGTATCATGTAAATCCAATGAAGAAAAAGAAGAAACACCTTTAATTGAAAGTCAAATGTATACAAATGATTCTCAATTTTTTAAGCTATCATTAGCGCAATGGTCAATGCATAGAATGATTATGGATAAATCTGTAAGTCCATATGATTTTGCAAAAAAGGCAAAAGCATGGGGTTTTGAAGGTGTGGAGTATGTGAATGGATTATTCGCAGATGAACTATCAAAATTTGATAATGAAGAAGAAGGAATGAAGGCATTGGTCTCTCGATTAAAAAAAGAAAGTGAAGCTGCTGGAGTAGAAAACGTATTAATTATGGTTGACGGTGAAGGGCATCTAGCCTCACCTGATAAAGCGGTTAGGAATCAAGCTGTTGAAAATCATAAGAAATGGGTAGATGCTGCTGCCAAATTAGGGTGTCATGCGATTAGAGTAAATACTAGCGGAACGAATGATCCTGAATTATACTTAGCTTCAGCACAGGATGGACTCAGAAAATTGGCACACTATGCTGCGGAAAAAAATATAAACGTCATAGTTGAAAACCATGGAGGATTATCGTCTGATGCGCCAAAATTGGTAGAGGTAATAAATGCTGTTAATTTACCAAATTGTGGAACTTTGCCAGATTTTGGTAATTGGTGCATAACCTATGGCGATAATGGCTGCGATGTTGTTTATCCAGATATGTATGATGGTCTTGAAAGACTAATGACGGTAGCAAAAGCTGTAAGTGCCAAATCTCATGATTTTGATGAGAAAGGGAATGAAACTCAAAAAGACTATGTTAGAATGCTACAAATAGTTAAAGACGCTGGGTATTCTGGTTACATTGGTGTCGAGTATGAAGGAGGTGTTTTGAGTGAGGAAGATGGTATTATTGCTACAAGAAATCTTCTAATAAATGCTGCTAAAAAGTTAAACTAACTAGAAATAATAATGAAAACAAAAACACAAGTTCAATTATCAATAATGATGTTCCTAGAATTCTTTATTTGGGGAGGATGGTTTGTTACATTGGGCGCTTTTTTGGGTAATAATTTAAACGCTACTGGTGCAGAAACAGCTATGGCATATTCCACGCAATCTTGGGGTGCAATTATCGCTCCTTTTATTATTGGTCTTGTTGCAGATAAATATTTTAACGCTGAGCGTATTTTAGGAGTGCTTCATATTGTTGGTGCTATATTAATGTATCAAATGTCTCAAATTACTGAGTTTAGTATGTTTTACCCTTATGTTTTAGGATATATGATTGCGTATATGCCAACTTTAGCATTGGTTAATTCAGTCTCTTTTAATCAAATGGATGATCCTTCAAAACAGTTCCCTTATGTTCGTGTATTTGGTACTATCGGCTGGATACTTGCAGGCTTACTTATAAGCTTTGCATTTAAATGGGATTCAATTGATAACATAGGACAAGGCATGTTGTCTAATACGTTTACCATGGTGGCGATTGCATCTGCAATTCTTGGGCTATTTAGTTTCACACTTCCTAAAACACCCCCAAGTGTTAATAAGGATGATAAAGTTAAACTTTCTGATATTCTGGGTTTAGATGCTTTAAAGTTATTAAAGGACAGAAACTTTTTAGTATTCTTTATTTCGTCTGTGCTTATTTGTATTCCATTAGCATTCTATTACCAAAATATCAGTCCGTTTTTAACAGAATATAAAGTCGAGAATTCTACAGCTTGGGCTTCGTTAGGTCAAATTTCTGAAGTTGGATTTATGTTGTTGCTACCGTTTTTCTTTAAAAAATATGGTTTTAAAAAGACCATTTTATTTGGAATGCTTGCATGGGGAATCAGATACTTGCTCTTTGCATATGGCAATGCAGGAGACTTATTTTTTATGCTAGTAATTGGAATTGCGTTACATGGTATTTGCTATGATTTCTTCTTTGTGTCTGGACAAATTTATACAGATTCTAAAGCAGGAGAAAAAGTAAAAAGTGCAGCTCAAGGATTGATAACATTGGCCACTTATGGTGTTGGTATGTTAGTTGGGTTTTGGGTTGCTGGCCAAATAGTTGATAAAAATATAATTACAGATGAGCTGCATAGTTGGCAAGATATCTGGATCTTTCCTGCAATATTCGCTGTCGTAGTGTTAATCATTTTTGCTTTATTGTTTAAAGAAGAAATAGTAGAATATAAAGGATAATAAGAAAAAGGATATTAGTGGGTAAAAATTAGATTAGGGAGTTTATGATGACAAGAAAATTAAGAATGGGAATGATTGGTGGTGGTATTGGGTCTTTTATAGGAGATGTTCATAGAAAAGCAGCCTCTATAGATGGAATGATTGAATTAGTATGTGGAGCCTTTAGTAGTAGTAGAGAAAAATCAATAGAATCAGGAAAAGCATTATCTCTTCCTGAAGATAGATGTTATGGAAGTTATGAAGAGATGATTTTGAAGGAGAAAGAATTGCCTAAGGACATTCGTATGGATTTTGTAGCAATAGTAACTCCAAATCACATGCATTTTCCTCCAGCAAAATTGGCTTTAGAAAACGGGTTTCATGTAGTTTGTGATAAACCAATGACGCTTACTTTAGATGAAGCTATAGAGCTTGAAGCCATAGTAAATAAAAGTAATCGATTATTTGCACTTACTCATAATTATACAGGACACCCAATGGTAAAACAAGCAAGGGCTATGGTTATAAATGGGGATTTAGGGGACATAAGAAAAATTCAAGTACAGTATTTACAAGGGTGGTTATCTACACCTATTGAAAAGACAGGACAAAAACAAGCATCTTGGAGAATGGATCCAAAACGTTCTGGAATTGGAGGCGCTTTGGGAGATATTGGGACCCATGCAGAAAATTTAGTAGAATATATAACAGGATTACAAATTAAAGAATTAGCTGCTGATTTAGGAAAATTTGGTGAGGGTAGAGTTTTAGACGACGATGGAAATTTGTTATTGCGTATGGATAATGGCGCAAAAGGCACAATGTCTTTTTCACAAATTGCTTTAGGCGAAGAGAATAATCTAGCTATTAAAGTTTATGGTGATAAAGGCAGTTTAGAATGGCATCAAGAAAACCCTAACCAATTAATTTCACGTTGGTTAAACAAGCAAAAAAAAGTATACACACCAAATGGAAGCAACTTATATCCTGAAGCCATATTAGCTTCAAGAATACCTGCAGGACATCCAGAAGGTTATCTTGAAGCGTTTGCAAACATTTATAAAAACTTTGCATTGCATTTTATGGCTGTTAGTGAAGGAAAAAACAATGAGAATCCTGATTATCCTACAGTAAATGATGGTTTAAGAGGGATGAAGTTTATTTATGCATCTGTAGAGAGCGATAAAAATAATGCTGCTTGGACCAAACTTAATAAAAGTTATTAAATGAAAACAATAAAAGGACCTGGGATATTTTTTGCACAATTTATGGATGAGAAACCTCCATATAATTCATTAGACGGCTTGTGTAAATGGGCAAGCGATTTAGGGTATAAAGGAGTTCAAATTCCAACGACTGATCCAAGACTAATTAATTTAGAAAAAGCAGTAGAAAGTCAAGCGTATTGCGATGAGTTAAAAGGAAAGATAAATAGCTATGGTCTTGAAATAACGGAGCTTTCAACTCATATTCAAGGGCAATTAGTAGCAGTACATCCAGCACACGATATTATGTTTGATGCTTTTGCGCCAAAGCAACTTAAAGGAAATTACAAAGCTAGAACAGCGTGGGCAGCTCAACAAGTAAAAGATGCTGGGGTAGCTAGTAAAAGATTAGGATTAAAGGCTCATGCTACTTTTTCAGGTTCTTTGCTTTGGCCAGCAATACATCCTTGGCCACAACAACCCAAAGGTTTAATTGAAATGGGTTTTAAGGAGTTAGCAAAACGATGGCTGCCTATTTTAGATACCTTCAAAGACAATGGTGTCGCAGTATGTTACGAAGTACATCCTGTTGAAGACATTCATGATGGAGATACTTTTGAGCGCTTTTTAGCAGCAACTGGCAATCATGAAAGCGTTAATATGTTATACGACCCATCACATTTTGTATTGCAACAATTAGACTATATTAAGTACATTGATCATTACCATGATTTTATTAAAGCGTTTCATGTTAAGGATGCTGAATTCAATCCAACAGGTAAAAAAGGAGCTTTTGGAGGTTATAATAATTGGAAAGATCGTGCAGGACGTTATCGTTCCCCAGGAGATGGTCAGGTAGATTTTAAAACAATTTTTTCAAAGTTAACTGAATATGGTTGCGATGTTTGGGCCGTTTTAGAGTGGGAGTGTGTTATAAAAAGTCAAGATCAGGGAGCAAGAGAAGGTGTGTCCTTTATTAATAGTCATATTATTGAAGCAACACAAAAAGTTTTTGATGATTTTGCTGGCACAGATACCAATGACGAACAACTTAAAAAAATATTAGGTCTATAGATTATTAATAAGAAATTAAACTAACCAAAAAGAGAAAAAATGAAAAGGTTATTATCAGTATTAATTTTAGCAATTATTGTTAGTGGATGTAAGGATGTTTCAAAAACATCTGAAGAAAAAATTGTGCAGAAAGAAGTTTTAGAAAAAGTAGATTCAGAATGGACCATTCTTTTTGATGGATCAAATTTTAATAATTGGAAAGGGTATTTAAAGGAAGACATGCATTCAGAATGGACTATTGAAGATGGAGCGATGCTGTTTACTCCTGGAGAACAAGGAGGTAAAAACATTATTACTAAAGATAAGTATACCGATTTTGTATTATCTATTGAATGGAAAATATCTGAAGGTGGTAATTCAGGAATTTTTTGGAGTGTTTATGAAGACGAAAATTTTCCAGAAGCCTATCAAACAGGTCCAGAAATACAAGTACTAGATAATTTAAAACACCCTGATTCGTTTGTAGCTGAAGGCACACATAAAGCAGGTTCACTATATGATATGATTGCTTGTCCTAATGAAGTTATTAATCCTGCTGGCGAATGGAATTTATGTGTTTTGGAAATAAACCACAAAACAAATATTGGAAAAGTAACTATGAATGGTACTGAAGTCATGACTTTTCCTGTGCATGGTGAAACCTGGAACGAAATGGTCGCTAATTCAAAGTTTAAAAATTGGGAAGGATTTGGTAAATATCAAACTGGGCATATAGGACTACAAGATCATGGAGACAAAGTTTGGTATAGAAATATTAAAATAAAAGAGCTATAGGCGCTAGTTTAATTTGAAGATTATATGAATAACAAACCAGAATTGTTTCAGTTTTTGGTGTTACTAATTCATTTTTGCTATTTGACTTTTTCTCAAAAAACGGCTAACTTCGTTTAACAGCTGATATAAACAAATGTAACAGTTCATATAAAATCATTGGTGGTCATTATCTAGCTTATGAAGAAAATCCTAAAAACTTTAAAGAACAAATGGGTTGAATATCTATTAGAGATATTGGTTATTGTTATAGGTATTTTGATTGCATTCACTCTTAATAATTGGAATGAGGCAAAAAAAGAAAGGCTTGAAGAGATCCAGGCAATTACTGAGTTGAGAGAATCCTTGAAATATGACCTTGAGCAAAACAATTTAAGAAGTATCCCTCTATTGCGCAACGACATTGATTTGTGTCAAAGAATTCTGGATAATATCGAGGAAGGTTTACATCATAATGATTCAATTGACTATATATTTCTATCAAGATATACCTCTTTCAATCCAAAATATATTGCCTACAAGTCATTAGAAAACAAGGGAATTGATTTAGTCAGAAATGACAGACTTAAGAATGCAATAGTAGAAATTTATGATTATGAATATCCATTACTTAAAAACAGAATAGAACAAAACGACTTTGCCCGACTCAATGGTTTTATCAGACCTTTTCTTCGTAAACATTTTTACGTAAGTGAGCAGAACAAATTGGAGCCCATTGATATGGTTTCTTTGTATAGAAATCATGAATTCAAACAACTTGTTTTCTTTATTGAACGAACTAGAAATAATAGGCTCAGACAAAGATTACGTTTGATCTCAAAAGTTGAGAAAGTTATTAACCAAATTAATCAGGAGTTTGGTGAATAATTATCCGGAATGGCTTGATTAATTAGAAGCAATAAACGACTAACAATAATGTGTATAATTCATAGCTTCGTTATTGCTTCTAAGAATATTTACTACTTTTAATCTTTTACGATTTCTTAAAAGGTAACCTTAAACGAAACTCAAAAATTTAAACCAAAAAAAACGCACTCCTAAGAGTGCGCTCTAAATCCATCAACTTTAATTTCGATTAACCATCATTTTACTATCAAATAATCGTGGATTGTCCTAGATGTATGTTTGTAAAATTAAGGTTTGTGTCATTTGGATGTAAAATATAATCCTGAATAAAATCACCTACTTTATCTGTAGTTACATTATCGTATTTTGTATTTAAATCAGGCGTCGTAATATGCAGTTTTAATGATTTTTCAACAGCATTACGTATAATGTCGGCTTCTTTGTTCAAGTTAAAATGATCTAACAACATTGCAGCAGACAAAATAGAGGCAATTGGGTTAGCAATACCTTTTCCTGTGGCTTGAGGATAGGAGCCATGAATAGGCTCAAACATTGCAAATTTGTCGCCAACCGAAGCAGATGCTAATAAACCAATGGAACCACCAATAACACTTGCTTCGTCGCTAATAATATCTCCAAACATGTTTTCTGTTAAAATTACATCAAACTGTTTTGGGTTCAATATCATTTGCATAGCAGCATTATCAACAAATAAGAAATCTAATTCTACATCTTTATAATTTGTTGCGACGTCTGTGACCACTTTACGCCATAAACGAGAACTTTCCAACACATTCGCTTTATCAACTAAAGTCACTTTATGTTTTCTAGTTTGTGCAGCTTTAAAGGCTAAATGTGTAATGCGCTCTATTTCTTTACGTGAATATTCACATAAATCAGATGCCACATTACCATCGTCACTAAGGTGCTTTTTCCCAAAATAAATACCTCCAGTGAGTTCACGATAAATGCTAATGTCTGTGTCTTTTATAATATGTTCTTTTAAAGGCGATTTGTCAATAAGCGTATCATAGGCTTTTACAGGGCGAATGTTTGCATAAAGTCCTAATGACTTACGTAAACTCAATAAACCTTGTTCTGGACGTACTTTTGCCGAAGGATCGTTATCATATTTTGGGTCGCCAATAGCTCCAAATAAAATAGCATCTGTGGTTTCACATACATCTAATGTTTCTTCTGGTAATGGATTTCCAGTTTGATCAATTGCGATGGCACCAACAGGAGCATAGGTAAAAGTAAAGGTATGGTCAAACTCCATAGCGATAGCTTTCAAGGCTTTTATGGCCTGATTGGTAACTTCTGGCCCAACACCATCTCCTGGTAAAACAGCAATATTAAGTTTCATTGTATTCTTTTAATATGTTTTTTCAGCTTCAAAAGCTTGAATTTGTTCTTTCTTGCTTAATAAATAGTCTATGTCATCATAACCATTAATCATGCAGGTTTTTTTATAAGGGTCTATATCAAATGATTCTGATACATCAGAATTTGAAATAGAAATTGTTTGATTTTCTAAGTTGACTTCAAGGTTTGTCTCAGGATGTGTTTCAATAGTATCTAAAAGTGTTTTTAAAAACACTTCAGACACCTGAACAGGAAGTAAACCATTGTTTAAGGCATTGCCTTTAAAGATGTCTGCAAAAAAGCTCGATACAATAACTTTAAAACCATAGCCAACTAAAGCCCAAGCTGCGTGCTCACGACTTGAACCACAACCAAAATTATCTCCAGCAACTAAAATGCTTCCTGAATATATTGGGTTGTTTAAACTGAAACCCTTGTTGATGCTTCCATATTTATCAAAGCGCCAATCTCTAAATACATTATCACCAAATCCTTGCTTGTCTGTCGCTTTTAAAAAGCGTGCAGGAATTATTTGGTCTGTATCGACATTTTCAATGGCTAATGGAATAGCTCTCGAAGTAAGTGTTGTGAATTTTTCCATATTAAGCCAGTTCTAAAGTTTCAATGTCTTTTGTAACGTCTACTATTTTTCCTGCAACTGCAGTTGCAGCAGCAACTAATGGACTTGCTAAAATGGTTCTTGAACCTTGACCTTGTCTCCCTTCAAAATTTCTATTAGAGGTAGAAACACAATATTCGCCTTGCGGAATTTTATCATCGTTCATGGCCAAACATGCAGAACAACCTGGTTGTCTAAGCTCAAATCCAGCATCTTCAAAAATGTCTTTTAAACCTTCATTAATTATTTGAGCTTCTACTTGTTTACTTCCAGGAACTAACCAAGCTGTGACATTATGTGCCTTTTGTTTTCCTTTAATAAAGTTAGCTGCTACTCTAAAATCTTCAATTCTTGAGTTGGTACAGCTACCAATAAACACAAAATTGATAGGTTTATCGATCAGTGATTCACCAGCTTCAAAATTCATATATTCCAATGACTTTTTAAAGGATGCATTATCATCAACTGGAATTGTTTCAGAGATTTTAATACCCATTCCAGGATTGGTCCCATAAGTCACCATTGGTTCTATGTCTTCAGCATCGAAATAATATTCTTTATCAAAAACAGCATCATCATCAGTTGGTAATGTTTTCCAATAGGATACTTTTTTCTCAAATGCTTCACCTTTCGGTGAGAATTCTCGACCTTTTACATATTCGAAAGTGGTTTCATCAGGAGCTATCATTCCTCCACGTGCTCCCATTTCAATGCTCATGTTACAAACGGTCATACGACCTTCCATACTCATGTTTTCAAACACATCACCAGCATATTCGCAAAAATATCCTGTGCCTGAATTAGTACCTAATTTTGAAATGATATACAGAATAACATCTTTAGGAAGCACACCCTTTTTAAGCTCACCATTAACCGTTACTCTTAAACTTTTTGGCTTCGTTAATAATAAGCACTGACTAGCAAATACTTGTGCTACTTGACTTGTTCCTATGCCAAAAGCAATTGTGCCAAATGCGCCATGTGTTGAGGTGTGACTATCACCACAAACCATCGTCATTCCTGGTTGCGTGATACCTAACTCAGGAGCCATAACATGAACAATACCATTATATTTGTGACCAAGTTTGTAAAGTGTAATATCGTTTTTAGCACAATTTGCGGACAATTGTTCTAACTGCTTTCTTGATAACTCATCCTTAATAGGTAAATCCTGATTTATGGTTGGCGTGTTATGGTCTGCAGTGGCAACAATTTGATTTGATCTAAAAACAGGAATTCCGCGAGCTTCTAATTCGTTAAATGCTTGCGGACTTGTTACTTCGTGTATTAAATGTTTATCTATATATAATATTTGGGGTCCATTTTGGATCGAATCGACGACATGCGCATCCCAAACTTTGTCAAATAAGGTCTTTCCCATTAAGCTGAAATAATTTCTCTGTAAATTTTACTTGTTTCAATAATTTGATGAATATCACTATCATTGATTTCTTTCTTTTTATCTGCAAATGTTAAGAAATTTGTATATACTTCATCTAGTTGTAATTTAGTTAACTCATAACCTACATTTTTTGCTCTATAAGCTAAAGCAGCACGACCACTTCTTGCTGTCAATACTATTGCAGATTCAGTAACACCAACTTCCTTAGGGTCAATAATTTCATAAGTTTCACGATTCTTAATCACACCATCTTGGTGTATTCCAGAACTGTGTGCAAATGCATTAGCACCAACAATAGCTTTATTTGGTTGCGTGTAAATTCCCATGCTGTCAGATACTAATTGACTTATGCCATAAAGCATTTCCGTTTGAATGTTTGTATCTAAATTTAGGTAAGGATGTTGTTTTAAAATCATTACAACTTCTTCTAAAGCTGTATTCCCTGCGCGTTCGCCAATACCATTAATAGTACATTCAATTTGGCGAGCACCATTTATAACACCTTCAATAGAGTTGGCAGTAGCTAAACCTAAATCGTTATGACAGTGGCAAGATAAAATAGCTTTTTCAATGCCTTTTACGTTTTCTTTTAAGTACTTAATTTTTGCACCATATTCGTGTGGTAAGCAGTAACCTGTAGTATCAGGAATATTTAAAACTGTTGCACCTGCTTTAATAGCTGCCTCACAAACACGCGCTAAATAATCGTTGTCTGTACGCCCAGCATCTTCCGCATAAAACTCAACATCTTCAACAAACGACTTGGCGTAACTCACTGCTGCAAAAGCGCGCTCAATAATATCTTCGCGATTGGTTTTAAATTTGTGAATAATATGTGAATCAGAAGTACCAATTCCAGTATGTATTCTTGGTTTCTTTGCGTGTTTGATTGCTTCTGCTGCGACTTTAATGTCATTTTCAACTGAGCGAGTCAGCCCACAAACAGTAGCATTTTTAACTATTTTGGAAATTTCTTCAACCGATTTAAAATCACCTGGACTTGAGACTGGAAAACCAGCTTCAATAACATCTACGCCCAACTGATCTAGCTGTTCTGCTATGACTATTTTTTGTTCAGTATTTAATTTACAGCCAGGAACTTGTTCGCCATCTCTAAGGGTTGTATCAAAAATTTGTACTTGAGAATTCGACATTTCTATTAATTTATTTTCGTATTGTTATACGAATTTATATTTTGGATTATTCAAATGACAATTCATCATTAATATATTACGATGTTAAGCTGTTATTCGTGAATATTAAAATATTGAAAAACAGACTTTTACATTCATTTTCAACACTATGACTAAAGAGCAAAAAGATAACTTATTTGTATTGGTGAAGTCGCTGTCTAAATCTGAAAAAAGACAGTTTAAGCTTTATGTTGGTCGTTTAGGTGTTAATGAAGATTCAAAATTCTTGTTACTGTTTAATATATTGGACAAAATGCTCGTTTATGATGAACAAATAATTCTTAAAAAGGGCATTGTTAAAAAACAACAGCTTTCTAACTTAAAAGCACACCTTTATAAGCAGATCTTAATTAGCTTAAGACTTAATCCATTGCATCAAAATATTAGGGTTCAAATTCGCGAACAATTAGATTTTGCGACTATTTTATATCATAAAGGATTATATAAGCAAAGTTTAAAAATTCTGGATAAAGCCAAAACATTGGCTCTTAATTACGAAGAGAAAAATATTGCTTATGAAATTTTAGAACTTGAAAAAATCATTGAATCGCAATACATTACCAGAAGTATTAGTAATCGAGCTGACGAACTAACTATACAAGCAAGTGAGTTAAATACCCAAAATATTCTCGCGAGTAAACTTTCTAATTTATCATTACAACTTTATGGATTATTTCTCAAAACAGGCTATGTAAAGAATGATGAAGAATATAAAAGAGTTACTAAATACTTTAACGATAGGCTGCCAAAATATGATATTAAAGATCTTGGTTTCCGTGAAAAATTATGGCTCTATCAATCATATTTGTGGTATAGTTTCTTGGTGCAAGATTTTTTAACTTGTTATAGATATTCAAGAAAGTGGGTGGATTTATTTTATGAGCATCCAGAAATGATGAAACTTAATCCTGTGTTCTTTTTAAGAGGAAATCAATATCTACTCGAGGCATTGTTTTTTATCAGGCACCATGATAAATTTAAAGATACTCTAAACAAATTGGAAACTATAACTCAGGAAAAATGGTTTCCGAAAGATGATAATGTTGAGAGTTTGACATTTTTGTATATATATTCGAATAAGTTGAATTTACATTTTATGGAAGGTGCTTTCAAGGAAGGTTTGCCTTTAGTGGATGAAGTGTTGAGTGGTATTAAGGAGCACAAAAGTAGAATAGATGAGCATCACATTATGGTGTTTTATTACAAAATTGCAAGTTTATATTTTGGTATTGGTGAGAATAAAAAGTGCATTGAATTTTTAGATAAAATCATATCCAATAAATCACTTTCCATGCGAGAAGATTTATTATGCTTTTCAAGAGTTTTAAATCTTGTCGCACATTATGAAGCTGGATTGGACTATAATTTAGATGCACTTATTAGAAGCACCTATAAATTTCTAATAAGAATGGAAGATTTGTACGAAGTGCAAAAAGAAATGATTAAATTCTTAAGAAATTTAGGTGATATATATCCTAATCAACTACGAGGAGAATTTATTAAACTTCATAAAAAATTAAAAACTTATGAAGACCATCCATACGAAAGTCGTGCATTTTTGTATTTAGATGTTATTTCTTGGCTTGAAAGCAAAATAGAAAATAAATCGGTAGATTTAATTATTAGAGAAAAATTTCAATCAAAAGCTTCAAAAAAATAAAATAAACCGAATAATATTTGGTTATTAAATATTTCTTTCTGAATATTTGCGTTCACAAAGTTCAAAAACTTACTGAAATGTTATCAAGAAAGGTGGAGGGATTAGACCCTGCGAAGCCTTAGCAACCCTTTAGCAATAAAGAAGGTGCTAAATTCTACCTGAAAAGCGATTCATTTATCGACAATTCGGATAGATAACTTAAACGTAATTACTCATCTGTAGTTACAAAATTTCTTATAACATTTTTCTATTAGGTATGCTTCATTTGAAGCTTATTTGACTTTTGGTTTAATTATTTATTAACTCAAAAAAATTAGAAAAATGAGTGCAACAAAAATTATTCATTCAATTCCAAGTGACCCATTAACAGGAGCAATTTCTGTGCCTGTGTACCAAACATCAACATTTATTCAGGAAGCGCCTGGAGTAAACAAAGGTTTCGATTACGCTAGAAGTAATAACCCAACACGCAAAGTATTAGAAGATGTTGTAGCAAAATTAGAAGGAGGTCATTCGGGATTTGCATTTGCAACAGGTTTGTCAGCAATTGATTCGGTTTTAAAGTTATTATCTACTGGTGATGAAATTATCGCAGTAGATGATATTTACGGCGGAGCCTATCGTTTATTTACACATGTTTATGAAAAACTAGGTGTAAAAGTACACTATGTAGATACCACAGATGCTGAAAATGTAGCTAATAAAATAAGTAGTAGGACAAAACTGGTTTGGATTGAGTCACCTACCAATCCAACTTTAAAAGTATCAAATATTCAGGAGATATCTAAAATAACCAAAAGTGTCAATGCACTTTTAGTGGTTGATAATACTTTTGCGAGTCCAATTGCACAACAACCACTATCTCTTGGTGCAGATATTATCATTCATAGTGGTACGAAGTATATTGGAGGCCATTCTGATTTGGTTGCTGGTTTGGTAGTAACTAAAACACAAGAATTATCAGAAAAAATCAAATTTATACAAAATGCGTCTGGAGGCATTTTAGGGCCTTGGGATTGTTTTTTAACCATTCGAGGAATAGAAACCTTAGAGATTCGCTATAAAAAGCAATGCGAAAATGCCTTTGCTGTAGCAGCATTTTTAAATAATCATGATGCTGTTCAAGATGTATATTTTCCAGGTTTGGTAACTCATAAAAACCATGAAATTGCAAAGCGCCAACAAAATGGCTTGTTTGGTGGTATTGTGTCGTTTACTTTAAAAGAAGATACTCAGGAAGCAGCAAACCAGTTTGTAATAAATACGGATTATTTTAAGTTGGCAGAAAGCTTAGGTGGTGTTAAAAGCTTGCTTTGCCATCCACCACAAATGACACATGCTGCCATTCCAAGAGAAAAGCGTCTGCAATCAGGAATTAAGGATTCTTTAATCAGATTATCCTGCGGCATTGAAGATGTAAATGATTTAATTAATGATTTAAGACAGGCTTTTAACGCAGTCAATTCACTTCAAGATAAGCATTATGTCAAACAATAAAACCATACATCTTGTACTTTTTGGAATTGGTAAAGTTGGCAGTACATTAATAAATCAAATTAATAAGGCAAAATCACAACTTCAGCAAGGTCAAAACTTACAATTAAAAATACCAATTGTTGCAAATTCCAAATTGGCATTTTATGATAAGGATGGCATTTCCAATGAATGGGAAACAGACTTTCAAACATTTTCTGTTCCTTACAAAATTGATGAAGTTATTCAATTTGCAAAACAGCATCATATCAGCAATTTAATTGCGATAGATGCTACTGCAAGTTTTGAGTTTACAAAGCACTATTTGAAGTTAGTTGAAAACGGATTTAATATTGTATCAGCCAATAAAGTAGCCAACACATTACATTCTGATTTTTACCACACATTTAGAAACGCTTTAAAGAAACACAACAAATTATTTTTATATGAAACTAATGTTGGTGCAGGATTACCTGTGATAGAAACTGTGAAAAATTTATATAATTCCGGAGAACAAATTCAAAAAATACGTGGTGTATTTTCAGGATCATTGAGTTATATATTTAATAGGTTTTCTGAGGAAGATGTGTCTTTTTCTGAGGTTTTAGTTGAAGCATCCAAACAAGGATTGACCGAACCCGATGCCAGAGAAGATTTATCGGGCAATGATGTGGCTAGAAAATTGTTGATTTTGGCAAGGGAACTACAAATAAAAACTGAATTTCAAGATGTGAAAATTGAGTCATTAGTGCCAAAGCAACTTAATAGTAAAACAACAATAAACCAATTTAATAATAGAATCAAGGAGTTGGATAATTCATTTGAAAAAATGAGGGAAGAGTTGCCTAAAAAACACGTACTGCGCTATGTTGGTGAGCTAAATGTAAAGCAGGAAACACTCGAAGTGAAACTAATATCAGAAGAAACAAACTCAGCTATTGGACAACTTAAAGGAACAGATTCTGTGTTTGAAATATTTACAGAATCTTATGGCAGACATCCTTTGGTAATTCAAGGTGCTGGAGCTGGGAAAGAAGTGACTGCAAGAGGTTTATTGAGTGATGTAATTAAGCTGTCCGGAAGATTAAATTAATATGAGTAGAATAGAACAAGAAATAAATAAACACATTTTAGTCCTCGATGGCGCCATGGGAACCATGCTTCAAGAATATAATTTTACTGAACAAGATTTTCGTGGTGAACGTTTTAAAGACTATCCTTCGTCATTAAAAGGTAATAATGACTTGTTGTCCATTACGCAACCACAGGCGATTGCAGACGTTCATAGAAAGTATTTTGAAGCAGGAGCAGATATTGTTGAAACTAACACTTTCTCTGGAACTACCATTGCAATGGCAGATTACAACATGGAAGATTTGGTGTATGAACTCAATTATGAATCTGCTAAAATTGCCAAGCAAGTAGCTGAAGAATTTACGAAAGCAAATCCTGAAAAGCCTCGTTTTGTTGCTGGAAGCATTGGTCCAACAAACAAGACTGCAAGTCTATCTCCAGATGTTAATAAGCCAGAATATCGTGCCATAACATTTGATGAGTTACGAATTGCTTACAAACAGCAAGTCGAAGCCTTAATTGATGGAGGAGTAGATGTGTTGTTGGTGGAGACAATTTTTGATACACTTAACGCCAAAGCTGCATTATTTGCGATTGAAGAGGTTAAGGAAGATCGACAAATTGATATGCCAATAATGGTTTCTGGAACGATTACAGATGCATCAGGTAGAACATTATCTGGGCAAACGGTTGAAGCATTTTTAACTTCAGTTTCTCATATTCCACTATTAAGTGTTGGTTTTAATTGCGCTTTAGGAGCAGAGCAGCTAAAACCATATTTACAACGTTTATCTGACAAAACAGAGTTTTTTACATCAGCACATCCAAATGCTGGATTACCAAATGCTTTTGGTGAATATGATCAAACTCCAAGGCAAATGCAGCAATTTATTGAAGACTATCTCCAAGATGAACTCGTAAATATTATAGGAGGCTGCTGTGGAACAAGTCCAGCACACATAAAAGCTATTGCCGAAGTAGCAAAAAATTACAAACCACGAAAAATTGTATTAAATGTATGAGTAGAGTAGTATCAAAATACTTAACATTATCTGGTTTAGAATCCCTCGTAGTAACTCCCGAAAGTAACTTCATAAATGTTGGAGAACGAACTAACGTTACTGGTTCAAGAAAATTTCTTCGATTAATTAAAGAAGAAAAATATAACGAAGCTTTAGAGGTAGCAAGGCATCAAGTTGATGGTGGTGCACAAATTCTGGATGTCAACATGGATGAAGGCATGCTTGATGGTGTATACGCTATGACCACTTTTTTGAATTTGATAGCCTCGGAACCTGATATTGCTAGAATCCCAATCATGATTGACAGTTCGAAATGGGAAATCATTGAAGCAGGATTAAAAGTGGTTCAAGGGAAATGTGTGGTGAATTCCATTAGCTTAAAAGAAGGTGAAGCCGAGTTTATCCGTCAAGCAAAATTAGTAAAACGTTATGGAGCAGCTGTCATTGTAATGGCTTTTGACGAGGTTGGACAAGCTGATACTTATGAACGAAGAATAGAGATTTGTGAACGTTCTTATAACATATTGGTTAATGTTGTCAAGTTTCCGGCGCAAGATATCATTTTCGATCCTAATATTTTCCCAGTGGCAACAGGAATGGAAGAGCATCGTAAAAATGCTTTAGATTTCTTTTATGCTACTCGCTGGATTAGAGAAAATTTGCCTTATGCAAATGTATCTGGAGGAGTGAGTAATGTGTCATTCTCTTTTAGAGGGAATAATACAGTTCGTGAAGCAATGCATTCCTCATTCTTATTTCATGCTATAAAAAATGGTATGAATTTAGGAATTGTCAACCCGACGATGTTGGAAGTTTACGATGAAATTGACAAAGAATTATTGCAATGTGTTGAAGATGTATTGTTTGACAGACGTGACGATGCGACCGAACGATTATTGGATTTTGCCGAAACTGTAAAAGGTCAAAAAAAGGAATCGATAGAGAAAGTTTTAGAGTGGCGAAACGGTACTTTGCAAGACAGGATTACATATGCATTAGTAAAAGGTATTGATGCTTTTATCATTGAAGATGTTGAAGAAGCGCGTTTAGCTTCAGAGAAACCGATAGAAGTCATCGAAGGCCATTTAATGATTGGAATGAATATCGTAGGAGATTTGTTTGGAAGCGGAAAAATGTTCTTACCTCAAGTAGTAAAATCTGCTCGTGTCATGAAAAAAGCCGTAGCTTATTTGCAACCATTTATTGAGGCTGAAAAAGACGGTAAACAAGAGTTTTCTGGTAAGATTTTAATGGCAACTGTAAAAGGCGATGTGCATGATATTGGCAAAAATATAGTGAGTGTTGTATTGGGTTGTAATAACTATGAAATAGTCGATTTAGGCGTCATGGTGCCACCTGAAAAAATCGTTGAAACAGCTATCAAAGAGAAAGTAGATATTATTGGTTTAAGCGGATTAATCACACCTTCGCTTGATGAGATGGCCTATGTTTCCAAAGAAATGCAAAAGAAAAACCTAAATATTCCATTAATTATTGGAGGTGCAACCACTTCAAGGGCTCATACTTCTGTTAAAATTGCTCCGAATTATAGTTATACTGTAGTACATATTAATGATGCCTCGAGAGCTGTAACAGTTGTTGGAAATTTACTTCAAAAGGATAATAAAATATACAAAGAACAGATTAGGGAAGAATATGATAAGTTCCGTGAGCAATTCTTAAAACGAGGAAGAAACAAAGAGTATTTACCTATCGAAGAGGCGCGGAAAAATAAATTCAAAATCGATTGGAATTCAACTGAAATAGTTGAACCAAAGCAATTAGGAATTCAAATTCTTGAAGATTTCGACATTACATTATTAGAAGATTATATTGATTGGTCACCTTTCTTTAGAAGTTGGGATTTACATGGCAAGTATCCTCAAATTTTAAAAGATGAGATAGTTGGAAATCAAGCGTCAGAATTATTCAAAGATGCGCAAGAGTTGTTAAAACGAATCTTTGATGAAAAGCTACTTAAAGCTAAAGCTGTTTTTGGATTGTTTCCAGCCAACACAATTAATGATGATGATTTAGAACTATACGATAAATCTGGAAATATTGAATCTACATTCCTAACCCTTCGTCAACAATCCAGAAAAGCCGAAGGCAAACCAAATATTGGTTTGGCAGATTTTATAGCCCCAAAAGATTCTGGTAAACAAGACTATATAGGCGCATTTTGTGTGTCGACTGGTTTTGGTGCTGCAAAACTTGCCAAAGAGTTTGAAGAAAATCATGACGATTATAATGCCATTATGATAAAAGCATTGGCTGATCGTTTAGCAGAAGCTTTCGCAGAATATTTACATAAAGAAGTAAGAACAAAATATTGGAGTTATGCATCAAATGAAAGTTTATCTAATGAAGAGTTGATTAAAGAACATTATAAAGGCATTCGTCCTGCTCCAGGATATCCTGCTTGTCCAGATCATTTAGAAAAAAAGACGATTTGGAAACTGTTAAATGTAAAAGAAAACATTGGTGTAGAACTTACAGATAGTTTAGCTATGTGGCCTGCGGCAAGTGTAAGTGGTTATTATTTTGGAAATCCTGAAGCAAGATATTTTGGCTTAGGAAAAATAACCGAAGACCAAGTAAAGGATTATGCACGGCGTAGAGGTATTTCTACAAAAGAAGCAAAAAAATGGTTGAATCCCAACATAGCAGATTAAAAACATGAAAGTAACAGAGCATTTAAAAAAAGCAAATGGAAACACACAGTTTTCATTCGAGATATTACCACCTTTAAAAGGGCAACACATTCAATCTATATTCAATAATATTGACCCTTTAATGGAATTTAATCCACCATTTATTGATGTGACTTACCATCGTGAGGAATATGTTTACAAAGAACTTGAGAATGGTTTACTAAAAAAACAAGTGGTAAAAAAACGTCCTGGAACGGTTGGTATTTGCGCAGCAATCCAAAATAAATATTCGGTAGATGCGATTCCACATATTTTGTGTGGAGGTTTTACCAAAGAAGACACAGAGAACTTTTTAATCGACTTAGATTTTTTGGGCATTGATAATGTCATGGCTTTGCGCGGAGATGCAGTGAAAACAGAAACGTATTTTAAAGCAGAAAAAGAAGGGCACAATTATGCTAGTGAATTAGTCACTCAAATTCAAGAATTAAATCAAGGTAATTATTTAGATGAAGAATTACTTAATTCTTCAGCGACAAATTTCTGTGTCGGTGTGGCAGCTTACCCTGAAAAGCACATGGAAGCGCCAAGTTTAGATAGTGATATTCATTTCTTGAAAAAAAAGATAAGAAATGGTGCTGAGTATATTGTTACACAAATGTTTTTCGATAATCAAAAGTATTTCGACTTTGTTGAAAAATGTAGAAAAGAAAATATTACAGTCCCAATTATTCCGGGATTAAAACCTATCTCAACCAAGAAGCAACTTAATTTAATTCCACATAGGTTTCATGTAGATTTACCAGAAGAACTTATTATTGAAGTAGTTAAATGCAAAGATAATACACAAGTAAAGCAAATAGGGATCGAATGGTGTATCGAGCAATCTAAAGAACTTAAAAAAGCTGGAATTGCTGTATTGCATTATTATTCTATGGGGAAAAGTGACAACATAAAAAGCATTGCTTCGCAAGTGTTTTAAGGTTACTTTAATTGCCTATATTTACTGACAATTATGAGAGCAAAACTGTTTCTACTTTTTGTTGGTTTTTCAATTTTTAGCTTTTCTCAAGAGAAAAACATATCTACTTTTTCCAGTATTGATGTTAACTATTTTAAAGGTAATATTGCACTTCATAATGATGGTATTTTACATCTAATTATAGGACATCCAGAAGGTGTTATCATAAGTTGGAATAAAAAAACATTTGGTTTCAATAATTGGGAACAACGCTATAATTACCCAGATTATGGTGTGTCGTTTAGTTATCAAAACTTAAAAAACGAGGTGCTTGGTAATAATTATGCACTTTATGGGCATTACAATTTTTATTTTTTGAATCGGAATTTAATGGTTCGAGTCGGTCAAGGGTTAGCCTATACAACCAATCCTTATGATAAAGAAACCAATCACAAAAACATAGCCTTTGGAACTAAGATAATGAGTAGTACCTATGCTATGATTAACTATAAAAAGGAACGTATTTTTGATAATTTCGGATTTCAAGCTGGCTTGTCACTCATTCATTATTCCAATGCTAATATAAAAGCACCCAATACAAGTATTAATTCCTTAACTCTAAGCGCAGGAGTAACTTATAATTTGGATGACGAAGACCCAGAATATCAATACGATTTAAATGATGATGCAAAATTTGCACAGCCAATAAAATATAATGTTGTGTTTAGAAGTGGTGTGAATGAAAGTGATGTAGTTGGCAGTGGTCAATTTCCATTTTATATTGTCTCTGCTTATGCAGATAAACGCTTGAATCGAAAAAGTGCTATTCAATTCGGTTTGGATGCTTTTTTTTCTAGGTTTTTAAAGGAGTTAATTTATTATGAATCTATTGCCTTTCCTGATAGAAATATTAACCCAGATACAGATTATAAGCGCTTAGGCGTGTTTGTTGGTCATGAGTTGTTTATTAATAAATTATCCATTGAAACACAACTTGGATATTATGCTTATTATCCTCACGATTTTGAAGGTAGAGTGTATCAACGTATAGGTGCTAAACGCTATTTTGGAGATAAGTGGTTTGTTGCAGTCACCTTAAAATCGCATGCTGCAAAGGCTGAAGCTGTTGAACTAGGAATTGGAATAAGATTTTAGATGAAACAAATAATTTACATATTGATTTGTTTATTACTGGTTGCTTGCAACAGAGAAAATGCTTTCGATTGTTTTCAAACGGAAGGAGACATTGTACAACAAGAAGCTGTTGTAAGTTCTTTTGAAAACATCTTGGTGAATCGTGATATTGAATTAATTATAAAAGAAGGTTTAGATTACGAAGTAATCGTAGAAACAGGAAAAAACCTTTTAAATGATGTTAAAGCAATAGTTGTTGGGAATGAGTTGCAACTAACAGACAATAATGGTTGTAATTACGTGAGAGGTTATGGTATTACCAAAGTATATGTCACTGCTCCAAACATTAAAGAAATTAGAAACTCTTCTCAATACGAAATATCATCAAACGGTATATTGATGTACCCCAACTTAACACTCATTTCTGAAGATTTTAATGCTCCTGGAAGTTTTACCGTTGGCGATTTTAGGTTGCAAATAAGCAATAACAAATTGAGTGTGATATCTAATAATATCTCCTCATTTTATATTTCCGGAAATGTTAATAATTTGTTCGTAGGTTTTTATGCAGGTGTTGGACGTTTTGAAGGCGAGAACTTAGTCGCTCAAGATGTGGATGTATTCCACAGAGGCAGCAACGACATGATTGTAAATCCGCAAGTATCTCTTACTGGAACTTTAAATGGTACAGGGGATTTAATTTCGGTAAACCAACCACCAACGGTTGATGTGGAAACGCTATATATTGGGGAGCTTATTTTTAATTAGTTGTTAATTCCCTAAACAAGCTTTCTAAACTCGCGCTTTTCTGGTTTAGCTGTAGTATTTTTAAATCGTTATCATGTGCAAAATCAAATACGTAAGAGCGCATATCTTCAGTAGAATCAAAGGTTATTTCATACATATAGTCATAAATATTTTCAATCTTAACAACTTTAGGCATGCTCTTTAAAAAAGCTTCTTCAACCCTATAATCAAAAGCCACAACCACTATTTGTTGCGAGCCTTCTCGAAGCTCTTTTAAGGTTTTATCAGCAACAATTTCACCTTTATTAATAATAATCACACGGTCGCACATAGCTTCAACCTCTTGCATAATATGCGTCGATAAAAACACGGTTTTTTCTTTACCAATGGTTTTTATAAGATTTCTAATATCTACCAATTGGTTTGGGTCTAATCCTGTGGTTGGTTCATCTAGTATCAATACATCAGGATTGTGCAATAAGGCATTTGCTAATCCAACACGTTGACGATACCCTTTAGAAAGCTGTCCAATGGTTTTATGTGCTTCAGGTGTTAAGCCAGTAAGCTCTATAACTTCCGCAATTCGCTCTTTAGAGATATTGTATATTTTTGCATTAAAGGCTAAATATTCTTTTACATACATGTCTAAGTACAAAGGGTTGTGTTCTGGCAAATACCCAACACTCTGTTGTACTTTTTTGGTTTCGGTAGTGACATCAAAATCGTTGACATTGGCAGTTCCTTCGGTAGCATCAATGTAAGTGGTAAGTATTTTCATCATAGTCGATTTTCCAGCACCATTAGGTCCTAAAAATCCAACTACTTCAGGTTTTTTGACTTCAAAACTTACATTATTAAGGGCTTTTTGGGTTCCGTAAACCTTTGTGAGTTGCTCTACTTTTATTGACATGCAAAAAATATTTAATCAAAAATAAACATTAAATAAACTTTATTTTAGGTAAAACACCTAAAAAAATGCTTTAGTATTTTGATTTTTGAAAATAATAGTTACTTTAGCCCAATCAATTAGGATATAATGACATCAAACTTTGCATATTATAACTGGTTTTATTTCTTTTTTAGCAAAAGAAACGAGATGTTATATGTGTAATTTATAGATATAAATTTAAATGTAAGTCTCGATGAAAATCGGGACTTTTTTTATATATGATTAAATCAGTAGCCATACAAGGAGTAAAAGGATCGAACCATTATATTGTGTCACAACAATATTTTAATAATGGTGTGTCGGTTATGGAATGCTTAACTTTTGATGAGGTTGTAAACAACGTAATTACTAAAAAGTGTGATGCAGCTATTATGGCAATAGAAAACTCAATTGCAGGCTCTATTATTCCAAATTATGCGTTAATTGATGGTCAAAATTTGCATATAGTTGGAGAGCAATATTTAGATATTCAGCATAATTTAATGGCACTTTCTGGACAGTCTATTAAAGATATCAGGGAAGTTTATTCGCATCCAATGGCTTTACTGCAGTGTAAAGAATTTTTTAAGAAACATCCTCATATTAAATTGGTTGAAGATAAAGATACAGCCGAAGTTGCACAGCGTATTCAGAAGGGTCAATTAAAAAATATTGGAGCTATCGCCACAGAAATGGCAGCTGAAATTTTTGAAGTTGAAATTCTAGCTAAGAGCATTCAAACCATAAAGCACAACGAAACCCGATTTGTTATTGTAAAGCGCACAAATTTTGAAATATCTGAAAATCAAATAAATAAAGCATCTTTGAAGTTTGAATTAGGCCATAAACGAGGTAGTTTAGCAGCAATGCTTAATGTAATGAGTGATTGTAAACTGAATTTAACTAAGATTCAGTCATTACCTAAAATAGAAACACCTTGGAAGTATGCATTTTTTGTGGATGTTACTTTTGATGAATATGAAGATTACACAAAAGCGAAATCAATTATGAATATTATGGCTCAAGACTTTAAAGTGCTTGGAGAATATACAAATGCAAAGTTATGATTGAAGGAGCCAAGAGATTGCATACAGTTGAAGAATACTATTTCTCCAAAAAATTGCGAGAAGTTAACATGCTAAAAGCAGCAGGGAAACCAATTATTAATTTAGGAATTGGAAGTCCAGATTTGCAACCACCTCAAAAAGTGATAACTGCAATTACTGAAGGTTTGCAAGATGCAAATGCACATAAATACCAAAGCTATCAAGGATTACCAGAGCTTCGAGAAGCTATGGCTGGGTTTTACCGTGAGCAATTCCAGGTGCATTTGAGTCCTATGACTGAAATTTTACCTTTAATGGGAAGTAAAGAAGGCATCATGCTTATTTCAATGGCTTACCTAAATGAAGGCGATGAGGTATTAATTCCTAATCCTGGATATCCAACCTATCAATCAGTTACTAAGTTATTAGGAGCAAAACCTGTGTCTTATGAATTAGAACAAGCCAATAATTGGATGCCTGATATCATGGCTTTAGAAAAGCAGGATTTAAGTAAAGTTAAGCTAATGTGGATAAGTTATCCACATATGCCAACAGGTGCACAAGCTAATTATAAGGTATTTGAAAAATTAATAGATTTTGCAAAAAGAAATAATATACTGCTTGTAAATGATAACCCATACAGCTTTATTTTAACAGATGCTCCTAGAAGTATCTTAAAAGTCAACGGAGCAAAAAAGGTTTGCATTGAGTTAAATTCGCTTAGTAAAACATTTAATATGGCTGGATGGCGTGTAGGAATGGTGTTAGGAGATGGTAAGCATATCAATAACATATTAAAAGTGAAAAGTAATATGGATTCTGGTATGTTTTACGGAATCCAAAAAGGAGCTATTGAAGCATTACGTTGCTCAAAATTATGGTATTTAAGTTTGAATAGTGTGTATGAACAACGTCGAGCATTGGTATGGAAATTGGCTGAGGCTTTAAACTGTACTTATGATAAGAATGCTTCGGGATTATTCGTTTGGGCAAAGTTGCCGCCTTACACAAAGGCAGAAGAATTTATAGATGTGTTATTGAAAAACAATCACTTATTTGTAGCTCCAGGAACCATTTTTGGAAGTCAGGGAGAAGGTTACATTCGATTTTCTTTATGCGCATCAACTGAAGATATACAAGAAGCAATAACTAGAGTATTATGAAAAACATATATATCATAGGAGTTGGATTAATAGGCGGAAGTTTAGCATTAGATATTAAAAACCTAGATGCGACAACCACTATTTATGGGATTGATAAGAGTGATGAGCATTTAGATATTGCTTTAGAGAATGGTATTATAGACCGCAAAGCAATTATTGAAGATATTAAAACTGCCGATTTGGTTATTGTGGCTATTCCTGTAGATGTAACAGTTAGAGAATTGCCAAAGTTGTTAGATATGGTGTCTGATGACACCTTAATTGTGGATGTTGGCTCAACTAAAGAAGCTATTTGTGCAGCTGTAGAAAATCACCCTAAGCGTAGAAATTTTTTGGCAATGCATCCAATTGCTGGAACAGAATTTTCTGGACCAAATGCTGCTCTATTAGGCTTGTATAATGGTAAGACTAATATTATTTGTGAAGTAGAGGAAACTGCTTTTAAGCTTCAAGAAAAAGCATTAAAACTGTTTTCAGGTATTGGTATGCGAATACGCTATATGAAACCAAAAGCACATGATAAACATATAGCTTATATGTCGCATTTATCACATATTAGTTCGTTTATGCTGGGGAAAACAGTTATTGACAAGGAAAAAAATGAACGTGATATTTTTGATATGGCAGGTAGTGGATTTGAGTCAACTGTTCGACTAGCTAAAAGCTCACCAGAAATGTGGACTCCCATTTTCGAACAAAATAAAACCAATGTCATTGAAACATTAGAAGAATACATCAATAATCTCACACAATTTAAAGAATTAATGCAGTGTGATGATTTTGAGGCTATTTACAACGAAATGAAAAATACGAATTACATAAAACAAATTCTTAACGGAATTGCTTAAAAACAAGTTATGGAAAACAAAAAAGAACTTAGAACATGGTTAGATAATTTTGGATTAGACCATCCATTAGTAATAGCTGGACCATGTAGCGCAGAAACTGAAGAACAAGTACTAACTATTGCGCATCAATTAAAAGATAGCGATGCTACAGTATTACGCGCAGGAATTTGGAAACCTAGAACACGACCAGGAAATTTTGAAGGTGTTGGTGCCTTAGGGTTAAAATGGTTGCAAAAAGCAAAGGAAGAAACAGGATTGCTTACAGCTACTGAAGTGGCAAATGCAAACCATGTAGATTTAGCATTGCAACACGATATTGATGTTTTATGGATTGGTGCACGTTCTACCGTAAGTCCTTTTATTGTTCAAGAAATTGCTGAAGCACTTAAAGGTACCGATAAACCTGTATTGATTAAAAACCCAGTAAACCCAGATTTAGCATTATGGCTTGGAGCAGTGGAACGTTTTTATACTGCTGATGTAAAGAATTTAGGCGTGATTCATAGAGGGTTTTCTACTTACGAAAAAACAAGATATCGTAATAATCCAGAGTGGCAATTACCAATCGATTTACAAAATAGATTCCCAGATTTACCATTAATATTAGATCCGTCTCACATTGCAGGGAAGCGCGATATTATTTTTGATTTATGTCAGACAGGATTAGATTTGAATTTTGATGGTCTAATGGTGGAAACTCACCATAACCCAGATAAAGCATGGAGTGATGCTGCACAGCAAATTACACCAGCAGATTTAATTCAGTATATGGATGATTTAAAAATCAGGAAAGAAACTTCTGCTGAAGCTGAGTTTAAAAACAGTATAAATACCTTACGTACTCAAATTGATGTTATTGATCATCAATTAATTGAAGTATTAGGAAAACGTATGAAAGTATCTGATTCTATTGGAAAACTTAAAAAAGCGAATAACGTTGCGGTATTACAGTCTAAGCGTTGGAACGAGATTTTAGGTAAAATGATTTTAGAAGGCGAGGAGCATAAATTAAGTGAAGAGTTTGTGTTGAGAATGTTTAAAGCTATTCACCAAGAATCGATTAATCATCAAGAAAAGATATTTAAACAGCAGTAATAAAAAAAGGGCGCCATTGGCGCTCTTTTTTTAATTTGTTCTTTTAAATATATATCTAGTAATAAAAATACCGTTACCATCATCTTTTCCAGAGTCACTTTCAACAGCACTCGTTACAAAAGCCAATTCCCAGCCTTCACTTATCATAGTATTGATTTTAGAAGATATTACAGCGTCGTTTGCAGCAATATTTTGAAAACGAATGCCTCCTAAATTAAAAAAGTTTAGCAATTTGGTCTCTTCAAAATCTTTAACACGTATCTCATTTCTTTTAGATTTGTTTCTAGTGTTGTCTTCTTCGGTTTGTTCCGATGTAAATTCTTTGTAATCTCTATTTTCATCTGTCGAAATAATCCTAGATCTCCCTAAACCAGCAGGAACTATAGACTCTACACTTGTAATTACTTTATATTCTACTTGTGCATTAATTTCGATGCAAACAAAAAATAAAAGAACTATTAATACTGAAATTTTTCTCATGTTTTTGAGTTTTTTAATTTATGTTTCTAAGATAAGACTTTCTTTATATAAAATTGTTACTTTGTAATTCAGTTTAATATAATTAATGACAGGACTCGTTTATAAATCTACAGGCAGTTGGTACACCGTTAAAGCACTTAATGGTAAGTTTTACGAATGCCGAATTAAAGGAAAATTTAGATTAAAAGGGATTAAAAGTACTAATCCAATTGCCGTTGGCGATTATGTAGAATTCGAACTGGAAACAAAGAATAATGAAGAAACAGGTGTCATTAATCGTATTCAAGACCGAAAAAATTATATTGTTAGGAAGTCAGTAAACTTATCCAAACAAACCCATATAATTGCAAGTAATATTGACCAAGTATTTCTTTTAGTTACAATCAATAATCCACCGACTTTCACAAGTTTTATTGATAGATTTTTAATAACAGCTGAGGCATACTCAATTAAAACAGTATTATTGTTTAATAAAATTGATGCCTATGATGAAGATACGCTCCTAGAAGTAAAATTATTAGCAGCATTATATAGAAAAATTGGGTATGAATGTATTGGTATTTCGGCTAAAACAGGCAAAAATATAGATAAGGTCAAAACACTCATGAAAGATAAAGTAAGTATGTTTACTGGTCATTCAGGAGTTGGAAAATCTACTTTAATTAATACTATAGAGCCTGGGTTGGATTTAAAAACCAAGGAAATATCCGAACAACATCGACAAGGACAGCATACTACAACATTTGCCGAAATGTTTGATTTAAGCTTTGGTGCTAAAATTATAGACACTCCAGGAATAAAAGGATTTGGTGTGGTTGATATGGATAAAGAAGAAGTTGGTGACTATTTCCCTGAGTTTTTTCAACTTAAACAACACTGTAAATTTAATAACTGTTTGCATTTAAAAGAACCTAAATGTGCAGTGAAAAAAGCTTTAGAAAATGGTGATATTGCTTTTTCAAGATATAGAAGTTATTTACAGATTCTAGAAGGAGAAGATGAGCATTTTAGAACCGATAATTTTGATAGCGAATAAATGAAAGCAGTCATACAACGTGTTACCAAAGCAAGTGTCACCATAGATGGTATAGAAGTAGCATCCATTAAAGATGGATTGTTAATATTATTGGGAATTATTAATGAGGATTCTCAAGAGGATATTTTCTGGTTAAGTAATAAAATAGCCAATCTTCGCATTTTTGGAGATGAAGGAGGTGTCATGAATAAGTCAGTTATAGATATAAAAGGAGATGCTATTGTGGTAAGTCAATTTACACTTCATGCAAATACAAAAAAAGGCAACAGACCAAGTTACATTAAATCAGCAAAGCCAGTTGTGGCTGTTCCGTTATATAAGCAATTCGTCACTCAGTTAGAAGCCGATTTAGGCAGAAACGTGCAAACTGGTGAGTTTGGAGCTGATATGAAAGTAGAATTACTCAACGATGGTCCAGTAACCATAATTATAGACACCAAACAAAAAGGCTAATGGCATCCGTTTTTGGTCATGGCATCGTTGGCGTAACCATAATCAAATTATTTACATCAAAACAAACTAGATTATTATTGCTCTTGGCAATACTATCTACAATACTTCCAGATTTAGATGTAATTGCCTTTAATTTTGACATTCCTTATTCACACCCTTTTGGACATCGTGGTTTTACACATTCAATTTTATTTGCTGCTATTTGGGCGTTATTACTCATGTGCTTTTTTGGAAGAAAAGATAAAATTGTTTGGTTTGCAGTTATTTTTTTATCAACTATCTCTCATGGGGCTTTAGATGCAATGACTTCTGGAGGAAAAGGAATAGGTTTCTTTATTCCATTTAACAACAATCGGTTTTTCTTTCCATTTAGAGAGATTAAAGTGTCGCCAATTGGTATTAAAAAGTTCTTCTCAGAATGGGGTATGCAAGTGATTATTAGTGAATTAAAACACATTTTCATACCTTGTTTACTTTTGCTTTTTGTAAGATTTATACTCCAAAAGTCGAAATTTTTTATATTTTAGCAAATATGACTTATGTCATGCATTAAGTCCCCAAAGACTACGTAACTTTAATTTTTAACTAATCTACCAAATATGAACCTTAAAAATATAGTGAGCATATTTCTTTTGCTTACTTGTTTAAATGTTGTCTCACAGAGCAACTCCCTTGCAGTTACTGAAATTCCAGAAGAGCTTAAAAAGAATGCTAATGCTGTAGTTAGAAGTTACGATGTTGTAGTGGATTTGAGTTCTACTAATAAAATGATTGTCAATACAAAGCGTATAGTTACAATACTAAATAAGGAAGGTAATATAAATATTGATGCTCATGAATACTACGATAATAACTCAAAGATTAAAGATTTAAAAGCCATAATCTATGATAGATTTGGTAAGGAAATTAAGAAAATAAGAAAGAATGACTTTAAAGATGTGAGTGCAGTAGATGGGCAAACTTTGTATTCTGACAGTAGAGTTAAATACCTAGATTATACACCTATTTCATATCCTTATACTGTTGAGTATACCAGTGAAACTGTAAACGGTACAACAGGTTATTTGCCAAGGTATATGCCAATTAATAGTTATTTTTTAAGTGTAGAAAAAAGTTCTTATAGGTTAAATTATGCGCCTGATTTAAACATTAGAATTCAAGAGAAGAATACTGATAATATTGGTTTGATAAGAGAAGACTCATCTGGAGAATTTCTGTATAAAAGCAATAATATTTTTGCCATAAAGCCAGAATCACATAGTGCATCATTTGTGAATATTATTCCAAAAGTTTTATTTGCTTCAAACGAGTTTTATTATGAGGGAGTTCAAGCTAAAGCAGAAAATTGGAATGAGTTGGGAAAATGGATTTATCAAGATTTGCTTAAGGATGTAAGTGATTTACCTGAAAGCACAATAAATCAAGTTAAAAAACTTGTAGAAAATGAAAGAGATGATATTGCCAAGGCAAGAAAAATATATCAATTTGTTCAAGACAAAACCAGATATATAAGTGTTCAAGTTGGTATTGGTGGATGGAAACCTTTTAGAGCATCTGAAGTAGATAGACTTGGTTATGGAGATTGTAAAGGATTAACTAATTATACTATGGCTTTGTTAAGAGCTGTTGGGATTGAAGCAAACTATGCACTAGTTCACTCAGGAAAGGCTCAACAAAATTTCGACGCAGATTTTGCAATAATGCAAGGTAATCATGTTATTTTAAATATGCCTTTAGAAAATGAGGAAAATGTTTGGTTAGAGTGTACTAGTCAAAAATTGCCTTTTGGTTTTATAGGGTCTTTTACAGATAATAGAAATGTTTTAGTAGTATCTCCTGAAGGAGGAGAAATAAAACGAACTAAAAAGTATAATATTGATGAAAATATACAAGTTATTAACGGTGAATATAATATCGATTCTAATGGGAATATTAAAGTAGAGGCAACTATTGTTTCTGAAGGTATAGAATATGATGATAAATATTACTTAGAAAGCCTAGAGAAAAGAGACTTAGAGAGACATTACAAAGATAGGTGGGACTATATCAACAATATTTCCCTTGATAAAATGGACATTTTAAACGATAAAGAGCAAATTACATTTAAAGAAAACATTTCTTTTAATGCGTCAAATTATTTAAGTATTGTAAAAGACAAAATGTTGCTTAATGTTAATGTTTTAAGTCGTAACACCTATGTTCCAGATAGATATAGAAATAGAAAACTACCACTTAATATAAGAAGAGGATTTAAAAATATTGATGAGTTGGAAATCTCAATACCTAATGACTATAAAGTAGAATCAATACCAAGTAATAAGACTATTGATACCAAGTTTGGAACATATAAAATGAGTTTAGAAAAAAGTGATGAAACTACATTAATTTATAAAAGAGAATTTATTCTAAACGATGGTGATTTTCCAAAGGAAGATTATGCTGATTTTAGAACATTTTACAGAAATGTATCTAAAAGTGATAACGCTAAATTAATACTAGTTAAAAAATAATAAGAATGAAAAACACCATATTACTCTTGTTTTTGAGTATAAACTTAACGGCATATTCACAAAATTACAATTATGGAAAAATATCAAAAGAAGATTTTTCTATATCAGCTAACTCAGAAGATGATGCCATGATATTATATAAAAACAGAAAAACCAATTTTGATTATAACTCAGATGATGGTTGGTTCGTGGAAACAGAAATTCATCAGCGAATAAAAATCAACACCAAAAATGGTTTGGATTGGGGAACACATAGCCACTTATTATTGAAGTCCGATGGAAATGAAGAAGAGGAAATGAACGTTATAAAAGGTGCTACATATAATCTTGTTGGTGGGAAAGTTGAAAGAACTAAACTAAAAGGTAAAAGTATTTTTAAAGAAAATGTAAATGACTACCGAAACAAAGTAAGTCTAACATTTCCAGAAGTTAAAGAAGGAAGTATAATTGAGTTTCAGTACACAATTAAATCACCTTTTTTTAATATAAGAGATATACAAGTACAGTACAGTATTCCAGTTAAAAAAATGGAAGCTAGAGTATATATTCCTGAGTATTTTGTTTTCAGCCAGTTTCAAAAAGGATACCATCCTTCGCAATTGAAAAGAACTGTTAAATCAAGGAAAATAAATATTGTAAGAAGAGAGTCTGTAACTGGAGGAGCACAAACAGAAGTCGTAAAAAGTAGCCTTGAGTTTGAAGAAAACAGATATTCGGTTTCAGTTTCAG
Organism: Flavobacteriaceae bacterium S0862; assembly: GCA_023015825.1. Taxonomy (GTDB): domain Bacteria; phylum Bacteroidota; class Bacteroidia; order Flavobacteriales; family Flavobacteriaceae; genus Pontimicrobium. The sequence goes on from JALKAW010000003.1 coordinate 166,939, forward strand.
ATGTTTCTGCTTTAAAAGGTGAAGAATATGTAAACAATATCAATAATTATAGAGCATCCTATGTTTTTGAGTTGGCGCAGTATAAACCAACCAATGGTCAGCTTCAAAATTTTGCGTTGAATTGGGAAGATGTGTTAAGAACTATATCTCAAAGTTCAAGGTTTGGTATAGAGTTGAAAAAAACAGGATATTTTGAGAAAGATATTGATGCGTTAATCGCGTCTATTTCAGATCCAAAACAAAAGGCTTTAACAATATATAATTATGTTAAATCTAAAGTTAAGTGGAATAATTACTATGGAAAATACACCAGTGATGGTGTTAGAAGAGCTTACAAAGATCAGGTTGGTAATGTATCCGAAATAAATTTAATGTTAACTTCTATGCTTAGGTATGCAGGGTTAAATGCGAACCCAGTTCTAATTAGTACAAGAAGTAATGGTGTTCCTCTTTTTCCAACTTTAGATGGTTATAATTATGTAGTTTGTGGTATAGAAAGTGATAATGGAGTTGTGTTGTTGGATGCGACAAACAAGTATAGTACGTTAAATATTCTTCCATTTAGAGCGCTTAATTGGGAAGGACGATTGGTTAGAGATGATGGTACCTCAAGTTTAATTAATTTATATCCAAAACAAGCGTCTCAAAAAACGGTATCTGCAATGATTAAACTAGATGCAAGTGGAAATATCGAAGGGTCTCAAAGAACCATAAAAACAAACCATGAAGCTATGTTGTATCGCGAAAACTATGTAAATGCTGATAAAGATAATTATTTAGAAAAATTCGAAAACAGTCTAGATGAGGTTGAAATTTCAGGTTTTGAGGTTAAAAATGAACTAGATTTAGCTAAGCCTGTAATGGAAACTTATAATTTTAAATCTGAGAGCCAATCTGATATTATAGCAGATAAAATGTATGTAACACCTTTATTCTTTTTAGTAGAGAAAGAGAACCCGTTAAAAATGGAAGCCAGGGATTTTCCAGTGGATTTTGGATTTCCATATATTGATAAGTACCGTATTAATATAACCTTGCCACAAGGCTATGAAATAGAGTCAGTACCAGAATCTGCAGCATTTACATTACCTGATAATATTGGCAGTTTTAAATATGTTATTTCAAAAAATAGCAATGGAGTTCAAGTATTGATGGATTTAGCAATCAATCAAGCAATTATTTCAGCTGAATATTATGATACCCTAAAGGAGTTTTACAAACAAGCAATTTCTAAACAAGCAGAACAAATAGTACTTAAAAAAATATAAGCATGAACATCCAGAACGCACAAAAAGAAGTAGATAAGTGGATTAAAAACCATGGTGTTCGCTATTTTAATGAGCTAACCAATATGGCACAATTAACCGAGGAGGTTGGTGAAGTAGCACGTATTATTGCTAGGCGTTATGGTGAACAAAGCGAAAAAGAAAGCGACAAAAACAAAGATTTAGGTGAGGAGTTAGCCGATGTCATGTTTGTAGTACTGTGTTTAGCTAATCAAACTGGTGTTAATCTTCAAGAAGCGTTTAATAAAAAATTAGATTTAAAAGCGAAAAGAGACCATGATAGGCATCATAATAACGAAAAGTTAAAGTAACTTTGCGAAACTCTTAAATGAGTTGTTGTTATGAATATTACCCTTCAAAAATCTAAAATCGCTAAAGCATCCATTGTTAAAATTACTGGTTCTAAAAGTGAGTCTAATCGGTTGTTGCTGTTGCAAGCATTATATCCAAATATTGAGATATCGAATGTGTCAAATTCCGACGATTCTAAACTCATGCAAAAAGCATTAAGTAGCGACTCAAGTATTGTAGATATTCATCATGCAGGAACTGCAATGCGATTCTTAACAGCCTATTTTTCATTACAAGAAAATAGAGACATTACACTAACAGGTTCGTCCAGAATGCAAGAGCGACCTATAAAAATTCTTGTAGATGCACTTAGAGATTTAGGAGCAGATATTTCATATTTAAAAAACGAAGGTTATCCACCGCTTAAAATTAAAGGACACACATTAACAAAACATCAAGTCACTTTAGCTGCAAATGTTAGCAGTCAATATATATCTGCTTTATTGCTTATAGCACCTCGATTAAAAAAAGGAATAGAGCTTACTTTAAAAGGTAAAATTACGTCTGTACCTTATATAAAAATGACACTCAATTTATTAGAGCAAATTGGCGTAATCACAAGTTTTGAAGACAATAAGATAATAGTTAAGCCAATTAATGAAGTTGCTGCTAAAAAAATAGTTGTTGAATCCGATTGGTCATCAGCATCGTATTTTTACAGTATTGTTGCTTTAAGCAATGTTGGAACTAAAATTGAATTATCTTCATATAAGTTAAACAGTTTACAAGGCGATTCTGTACTAAGTACTATTTATAAAGATTTTGGTGTGGAAACTGTTTTTAACAACACATCTATTACCTTAACCAAAGTAGATAGTCAGTTAAATCATGTGTCTTACAATCTTGCAAATGCGCCGGACATTGCGCAAACAATTGCAGTAACTTGCTTAGGTTTAGGTGTAAGCTGCCATTTAACAGGATTGCATACACTAAAAATCAAGGAAACAGATAGGCTAGCAGCTCTAAAAACCGAAATCGAAAAATTTGGAACACAAGTAGAAATTTCTAATGATAGTTTAACTGTTTCAAAAATCAATTCTTTGGCAAGTAAAGTAGATGTCGAAACCTATCACGACCATAGAATGGCAATGGCTTTTGCGCCACTAGCTATTAAAACAACATTTAATATTCTTGAAGCCAATGTAGTCACTAAATCCTATCCAGACTTTTGGAGTGATTTAAAGAATGTAGGGTTTAACTTCACTGAATTTTAAAATAAAGGCTCAAATACTTGACAACCCCTATTTTGAGATTGTATATTTGCACCTCTCAAAAAAATAAATAATACATGAAATTATCACATTTCCATTTTGATCTTCCAGAAGAATTATTAGCCGAATACCCTTCAGAACATCGTGACGAAGCAAGATTAATGGTGCTTAATCGTAAAGATCAAACCATAGAGCATAAACTTTTTAAAGATCTTATCGATTATTTTGAAGAAGATGACGTTATGGTATTAAACAATACCAAAGTGTTTCCTGCAAGATTATTTGGTAATAAAGAAAAGACAGGAGCTAGAATAGAGGTGTTTTTATTAAGGGAATTAAATCCTGAACAACGCCTATGGGATGTATTGGTAGATCCAGCCAGAAAAATACGTATTGGTAATAAACTGTATTTTGGTGAGGATGAAACTTTGGTGGCCGAAGTTATTGATAACACAACATCAAGAGGTAGAACATTACGTTTCTTATATGATGGGTCATATAGTGAGTTTAGAAGAAAACTAACAGCGCTTGGGCAAACACCCTTACCAAAGTACATCAAAAGAGATGTTGAGCCAGAAGATGAAGAACGTTACCAAACTATTTTTGCTAAAAATGAAGGTGCTGTAGCGGCCCCAACTGCTGGATTACACTTCTCGAAGCACTTATTAAAACGTTTGGAAATTAAAGGTATAAATTTTGCCGAAGTAACTTTACATGTTGGTTTAGGAACTTTCAATCCAGTAGAGGTTGAAGATTTATCTAAGCACAAAATGGATAGTGAAGAAATCATAATCAATAAAATTGCTAGCGATACAATTAATTCTGCATTAAAAGAAAAAAGACGTATCTGTGCCATTGGTACTACAGCAATGAGAACTATTGAAAGTTCTGTGTCATCTAGTGGTACATTAAATGAGTATGAAGGGTGGACTAATAAATTTATTTTCCCTCCTTACGAATTTAGTATTGCTAATAGTATGGTAACTAATTTCCATACACCTAAGTCTACTTTATTAATGATGGTTTCAGCATTTGCTGGACACGATTTTATAAAGCGTGCTTATCAAGAAGCTATTAAAGAAGGCTATAAATTTTATAGTTATGGCGACGCCATGTTAATCATATAAATTTAAAATGAGCCTCGTTTTTCGAGGCTTTTTTCTACAATGACACAAACTAAGAAAGACATACGTGCATTAACAAAAGACGAACTCAGAGCCTTCTTTGTAGATCAAGGAGACAAGGCATTTAGAGGTAATCAAGTGTACGAATGGCTTTGGCAAAAATCGGCTCATAGTTTTGATGATATGACGAGTATCTCAAAACAAACCAGACAAATGCTTGATGATAATTTTGTTATCAATCATATTAAAGTCGATAGTATGCAACGAAGTAGTGATGGTACTATTAAAAATGCTGTGCGATTGCATGATGGCTTAATTGTAGAATCTGTTTTAATCCCAACAAAAACTAGAACAACAGCCTGTGTGTCTAGTCAAGTTGGCTGTAGTTTAGATTGCAAATTTTGTGCGACTGCACGTCTAAAACGTATGCGAAATTTAAATCCAGACGAAATTTACGACCAAGTAGTAGCTATTGATAAAGAAAGTAAATTATATCACAACAGGCCACTATCAAATATTGTATTTATGGGGATGGGAGAGCCTCTCATGAATTATAACAATGTACTTAAGGCCATAGACAAAATAACGTCACCTGAAGGTTTAGGGATGTCTCCAAAACGTATTGTGGTATCAACCTCAGGAGTGCCAAAGATGATTAAAAAAATGGCTGATGATGAGGTGAAGTTTAAATTAGCTGTGTCTTTGCATTCTGCAAGAGATTCAGTACGTACCTCTATTATGCCGTTTAATGCCACATTTCCATTGGCCGATTTACGAGAAGCATTAGAATATTGGTATACAAAAACTAAGAACCCCATTACTTACGAGTATGTTGTTTGGCAAGGGATTAACGATAAAAAGGAAGATGTAGATGCCTTAATTAAGTTCTGTAAGTTTGCACCAAGCAAAGTTAATTTAATTGAGTACAATCCTATTGATGATGGTGCTTTTAGGCAAGCAGATAACGAAGCTATTAATATGTATGTCTCAATGCTAGAACGAAACAGGATTACCGTAACTGTAAGACGTTCACGAGGTAAGGATATTGATGCCGCTTGTGGTCAATTAGCAAATAAATCTTGATTATATTTGACTAAATCTTAGTATAACTAGGTTAATGAAAATAGTAGAGCAGATAAAACAACCAATAGATTATGAAATGGAACTGTTTGAGCAAAAGTTCCGATTGTCTATGTCAAGTAAAGTTGCGCTACTTAATAGAATCACACATTATATAGTTAATAGAAAAGGGAAACAAATGCGACCTATGTTCGTGTTTCTAGTTTCTAAAATGGTTAGTAATGGCGAAGTAAGTGAACGCACTTATAGAGGTGCTTCCGTTATTGAATTGATTCATACGGCTACCTTAGTACACGACGATGTCGTAGACGATAGCAACAGACGACGAGGGTTCTTTTCTGTTAATGCACTCTGGAAAAATAAAATAGCAGTTTTAATTGGCGATTATCTGTTGTCAAAAGGATTATTGCTGTCCATAGATAATAACGATTTTGATTTGCTTAAAATTATTTCGGTAGCTGTTCGTGAAATGAGCGAAGGCGAATTATTACAAATTGAAAAAGCAAGAAAACTTGATATTACCGAAGATGTGTATTACGAGATTATACGCCAAAAAACAGCAACACTCATTGCGGCTTGTTGTAGTTTAGGTGCAGCCTCAGTAAAACCAAATTCACCTGAAGTGGATACCATGCACAAGTTTGGAGAACTTATAGGTATGGCGTTTCAAATAAAAGATGATTTGTTTGATTATGGTAATACTAAAATTGGCAAGCCAACAGGAATTGATATCAAGGAACAAAAAATGACCTTGCCATTAATTCATGTGCTGAATAATTGCTCTAAAAAAGATCGTGATTGGCTTATTAATTCCATTAAAAATCACAATAAAGATGCTAAGCGAGTCAAAGAAGTAATTGCTTTTGTAAAAGACAATGGAGGCTTAGATTATGCAGTAACTAAAATGAAACAATTTCAAGAAGAAGCCTTACAGTTATTACAAAACTATCCAGACTCGCCTTATAAAAATTCATTGGAACTTATGGTGAATTATGTGATTGATAGGAAGAAATAGTCTGCTTTAATATTTGCACTGCTTCCCAAACAAATTCTTTAGGAAACTCACCAAAATAACTTATATAATCACCTTTACTGGAAATCACTACAAAACTACTACAAGGATAATGGTGTTTTAAAAAACAATTGCTCTATAAATTGGTTTGGGTCTTGTTTCCAGTCTAGCAACCCATCATAATTTTCTAAACCTTTAGAGTCTTTATAGATATATAGCGGTTTAATTTTGGCTACTTGATGCAAACCATCTTCAAGTTGTTTGTTCCAGTTTTTAACCCACTCTTTTTTACCAGTTCCATCACTATTGCAAGAATCTTCACCTGGATAAAAAATAATAGCAATGGGTTTGGTTGCATCTAAGGTAATGTTTAAACCAACTTTTAACGTTTCAATAAACTTTGGCATATTGGTAAGTGTACCTCGCTTTTCTCTTAAAGTTAGTTTTTTATGATTAATAGAATCTCCAGGAATATCTAATAACTTATTTGTTAAACGAATTCGATTAAACTTAGATTTGCTTATTTCTACATTGTTTTCATCAAAGTACCTATAGTCTTTTGTGGATGAACAAGATAAGATAAATAGACTAAGGAGTATTGATTTAAGTAGGTTTCTCATTATTAAAATTAAACGAAGTTAGCTGTTTTTTCTCACAAAATCAATGTTTTACAGCTAGTAATAGTTTCTCTAAATTGCAGTCTCAAAAAATATTTTTTAATCGCATACAACCATTTGCATCATTATTGCGTCTATATAGATAGAAGATTAAATGAAGAATCCATTGAAAGTCATTCAACTTTATAAAAACGAAGCACAGCTTATAAAAAAAGCGAGCCGAAATAATAGAGAAGCACAACATATGTTGTACGAATGGCATGCACCAAAAATGTTGAGTGTATGTCGTTATTATATAAGCGACCTTCAACATGCCGAAGAAGTGATGCTTAATGGTTTTTTTAAAGTATTTACAAAGCTAAAAAGCTTTAACAGTAATGGAAGTTTTGAAGGGTGGATACGACGTATTATGGTTAATGAAGCCATTTCGTTTTTACGCTCAAAAAAGCAATTAGAGTTTAGTACAGATGACACAGTATTTCCGGAAACAGCAACCAATAATATTAAAATAGAGATTGATGTTGCCGAAATACAACAGCTCATAGACAATCTTCCTGAAGGTTACCGAATGGTATTTGTAATGTATGCCATTGAAGGATATAAACATAGCGAAATAGCAACGATGCTTGGTATTAACCAAGGTACTTCTAAATCGCAATTATTTAAAGCAAGACAGCTTTTACAACAACAATTAGCAAAACTTAATAACCTTACCCATGGCACCAATGAAATATGAAGATCAGCTAAAAGATAAATTGGAGCAACGTACCATACAACCTAGCTCTGATGTGTGGCAAAAGTTAAATGATAAACTTGATGCCAACAAATCTAAAAAGAATAACAAAGGCTTTTGGTATTTAGGTATTGCAGCAAGTATCGTTGGTATCTTATTAATAACAAATGTATTTGATAATAGTAATACAAATATTGTTGAGCCAACTATAGTTGATACAGATAAAACAAGCTCAGAGTCAATTAATAATAAGGTGCAAGAGGACTTTCCTACTAAAGAAAAAGAAATATTTTCTAATGAAACTAAAGTTTTAGCTTCTGAAAATGATAAGACAGAAACTCCTAAAAAGCAAACAACAAATAAATCTCAGTTAAAACAAAAAATAACTAAAGAGCAGCTTAAGTTAATTCCAAGTAAAACCGAAGAACCGATTGTTGCAAGTAATATTAAAGAAGAAAACAAAGAAACAGTCGCTAAAAATCTAAGCTTTGAAGAGCAAAAAGCTAAAGAAATAGTAGCTCAAATTCAAAACATGCAAAAAACTAAGGAAGTGACAGATGCCGAAATAGACGCTTTACTAAGTTCAGCACAACGAGAAATCACTTTTAAAAGACTATATAACGAAGGCACTAAAACAATAGATGCCAATGCCTTGTTGTTGAGTGTGGAAGAAGATATAGAAGAGCAGTCGTTTAGAACACGTGTTTTCGAAATGTTAAAAGCAGGGTATAACGAAGTGAAAACAGTTGTAGCCGACAGAAATAATTAAAAAATCATCAAATCAAATCAATAAAAAACGAACAGTTATGCAAACAATTACAAAGTACTTATTAATTTCAATTTTATGCTTTAGTGTGCAATTAATGAACGCTCAAGAGCGAGCAACTAAAGAAGAGAGCATCGAAATGCTCATCAAACTTAAACAAACAATTGAAGAAGAAGAGCGAGAGGCTTTAAAATCTAAAGTTGAAGCGATTAATCAACGCTTAAGCAAAGGAGATATTACACAAGCTGAAGCCGAACGCCTAAAAAAAGAAGCTGCTCAAAAGCACGCTTTAAACATCGAAAACAGAATAGCCATTATTGATAATAAGATTGAATTATTAAAAAGGAATGGTTATGTATCTAAAGAACCTTCTGACGATGATGACAGTTATACATTTAGAATTGGCAGTGGTGATGACGAAGGCGACAGTTTTATCTATTTTGGAAAAAAGCGTTACGATAAGCCAAGAAAATACGACAGACGAACATCTAGCGATATGGTTTTAGCTTTTGGCTTAAACAATGCTTTAATTGAAGGCGAAAATTTTGATGATACACCATACAAAATTGGAGGTTCTCGTTTTTTTGAAATAGGTTGGGCTTGGAAAACACGAGTTTTTGAAAACTCTAACTTTTTAAGAATAAAGTATGGTTATTCATTTCAAATAAACGGTTTGAAACCAAAAGACAATATGTACTTCACTCAAAATGGAGATGAAACAATGTTAGAAGAATTTCCTTCAGAGTTAAAGAAATCAAAGCTATCTATTACCAACTTGGTGTTTCCTGTGCATTTTGAATTTGGTCCATCTAGACGTATAGATAGAGAAGATTATTTTAGATATACCACGCATAACCAATTTAAAATAGGTATTGGAGGTTATGCAGGTTTTAATATTGGTACGAGACAAAAGCTTAAATATTCGGTTGATGGAGAAAAAGTAAAAGACAAAATGAAAAAAAGCTTCAATGCGACAAGCCTTGTATATGGTTTAAGTGGTTACATTGCCTTTGATGATACAGCGTTATATGTAAAATACGATTTATCTCCAATATTTAATGACCAAGCCGTAAAGCAAAACAATATTTCACTTGGTGTGAGATTCGATATGGATTAATAATCACTACTTACTTGTTTTTATAAAAAAGGTAGGTAAGAATTTATTCTTACCTACCTTTTAAATTATTATTACTATGAGTTAAACTGTAACAGGACTATTAGTTACAGCTTTTAATTTGTGCTTTTCCTCAATACGTCTTATAGCTTCAGTAGCAATATGATCTTGAATTCCCATGTCTAAATGACTGGTAAACCCAACACAAGAGCAATTAAACTCTCCTAAAACATATTTGTCGTTGCCATTTTCATCATAATCTAACATAAAATCAGCTGTCCAGATAAGAGGTATATCTAAACCACCAATTTTTTCTGATATAATAAGTAGCGAGTCATTAAACATTTTCATTAATTCTGGCCAATCTCTAGGTCTGTCGTATGTGTAATGAGCACCTGAGAATAGTGTAGCCGAAAATGCATTTTCAGCTTCAGCAGGTTTTTTGTGTACCACAAACATTGGTTCGTTTCCAACCATTAAAATACGAATTTCCCCTTCTTTAATTCTTGGCATAAAACGCATATCTACTATCATTCCATTCTCACCAACAATATACTGCTCACAAAAATCCATAAATTCTTTAAGTGTATGGTACTCCACATGATTGTCTAATGCTTCAGTGCATTTTAATTTAGTGTCTAAAGGCAGACTATCTCCATGTTTGTATTCTCTATCATCAATAACCTCTACACGCCATATACCGCTTCCAGTAGAGCCTCTGTTTTGCTTTAATACACGAACACCATAAGAAATACTTTTTGGAAACGTATCTCTAAAGCTTTGGATGTCATAATATGCATAAGTATCTCTAGGAACTAAATTGGTTGTAGATAATTTTACTAAGGCATCTTTAGCTCCAAATTGAGTCATTACATCTGGATGTGGCATGCCAACTAGTCCAACATCCGAAAGTCTTCTAAGAGTCTCAAAATACACTTTCTCCCCATTTGGTAAATTCCCAGGATTTATTCGACTTATATAACCATCAAACTTATTACTTACATAATCAAATATGAGGTCATTCCATTCGTCTCTGTAATACACAACTTCACTATCCCAATCTTTTTCTTTAATAGCGTTTAAAATAGGTCTTGTATCCCTTCTGTGACCATTTATGCATTTGTCTGACCCTCCTTCAGCTTCAAAAATTACAATGCGTTTATACATATTTTTATAAGTTTAAATGTTTTGTATTTCAAAAATATTAGTCAAAAAATATTTAAAAAAGAACAAAAGTCATTGTTTGCATTTTTAAGGTAATTTTTCTCAAGATTTAACTAAATTTACATTCTTGTTTAATATTTTAGAATGATATCAAAATCCACCATAGATAATGTATTTGAAACTGCTCGCGTAGAGGAGGTTATTGGCGATTTTGTGAATTTAAAAAAATCTGGAAGTAACTTTAAAGGTTTAAGCCCTTTTAGTGAAGAACGTTCACCAAGTTTTATGGTGTCTCCCGTAAAACAAATTTGGAAAGATTTTTCAAGCGGAAAAGGTGGAACTGTGGTGTCTTTTTTAATGGAGCATGAACACTTCACGTATCCAGAAGCGATAAAGTACTTAGCTAAAAAGTACAATATTGAAATAGAAGAAACCGAACAAACCAACGAACAGAAGGAAGAAGCTAGCGAACGAGAAAGTATGTATCTGGTAAGCGAGTTTGCGAACACGTATTTTCAAAATATCATGCACAAGACAGATGTTGGTAAGTCTATTGGCCTAAGCTATTTTAAAGAGCGAGGATTTACAGATGAAATTATTAAAAAGTTTCAGCTTGGTTATGCATTAGATGAGTGGCAGGCTTTTACAGACGAGGCCATAAAGAAAGGATATCAGCTCGAGTATTTAGAAAAAACAGGGCTTACCATTGTTAAAGGAGAAAAGCAATTTGACCGTTTTAAAGGCCGTGTTTTGTTCCCAATACATAGTATGTCTGGTCGTGTATTGGGTTTTGGTGGCCGTATTTTAGGCACAAATAAAAAAGCGGCTAAATACTTGAACTCTCCAGAAAGTGATATCTACCACAAGAGTAAAGTCTTGTATGGTATTTTCTATGCTAAACAAAGCATTGCGAAAGAAGATAATTGCTATTTGGTTGAAGGTTATACAGATGTGATTCAGTTTTATCAAAAAGGGATTACTAATGTCGTGTCATCCTCAGGAACAGCTTTAACGTCTGAACAAATACGATTAATTAATCGTCTTACAAAAAATATTACAGTACTTTTTGATGGTGATGCGGCAGGAATTAGAGCCTCTTTAAGAGGCATAGATTTGATTCTGGAACAAGGCATGAATGTAAAGGTGTGTACTTTTCCTGATGGCGAAGACCCAGACAGTTTTGCAAAACAAAACACACAAGAAGAATTAGCAGATTATTTAAAAAATAATGCTAAAGATTTTATAGCCTATAAAGCATCTTTGCTCATGGAAGAAGCAAAGAACGACCCTGTTAAAAAGGCTGCACTAATTAGAGATATGGTAACGAGTATTTCTAAAATCCCAGACCGTATTCAAAAAGAAATCTATGTACAAGAATGTGCTAGAATAATGGATATTAGTGAAGAAGTACTTTTTAGCACCTTAGCTCAGATTGGTAAAAAAGAACTTCAAGAAGCCAATAAATCTATTAAAAAAGAACAAAAAGCGTTTGAAGTCGTAAAACCACGAATAGCTGCCAAAAAAGTAGATATTCAATACGAGTTAGAGAGTAAAATAATTGAGGCTTTATTGCTTTATGGAAGCAGGACTGAAGCGTTTGAAGATTTGGTTTTAAAGGAAAATGACGAAGGCGATTTAGAATTGAAGCCTGTGGTACACGAAGCTAAAGTTTTTGAGAAAATATACTTAGACTTACAAGAAGACGAAATGGAATTTTCTAACGATAATTTTAGAGAATTGTACTATGTGTTAATTGATACTTTAAACCAAGAATCAGAATTTGCTTTAGAGAGTTTTGTAAATAAAGTGGAGCCGCATATCGCCAACGAAATCACCCATATTTTAATGAATGATGAGCGTTATAATTTGCATGATTGGGAAAGTAAAAATATTTACCCTAAGTCTAAAACTCACAGTATAGCACAATTAGTTAGTGAAACGATTTTAAGTTTACGCTGCTACTTAATAGACCAAAAAGTAAGTGATTTTAAACAGGAAACTATAGAGAATCCCCCAAATTCTAAATCGGTTTTAGAAGATGTTATGAATTACTCTAACCTAAAGATGTTGCTTTCTAGAAAGCTTAATCGTGTACTGTAATTAACCAATATCTAGATGTCTAGCTTGATTAACAAGATCTACTAAATTAGTAACATTTAGTTTTTTCATTAATCGCGCTTTGTAAGTACTTACGGTTTTTTCATTAATATCCAACTCTTTAGCAATTTCTTTATTTCGTCTTCCAGAAGAGAGAAGTTTTAAAACTTCAACTTCGCGTGTAGATAACTTTTTGTAAAGCTTGCTTGGTTTATTGCCACGTTCGTCAAAAGCTAAACGCTGTGCTAAATTGTTACTAATGTAAATACCACCATTGTATACTTTTAAAATAGCATCTTTAATGGTTTGTGTGCTTACAGTTTTAGTTAAATATCCAGAAGCACCAGCTTTTATAGTACTAACTGCATAAATTTCTTCAGGATGAATACTAAACATAATAACTTTTACGTCACTGTATTCCTTTTTTAGGGTCCTTAGGGCGGTAATTCCATTAAGTTCTGGTAAATCAATTTCAGAAAGAACAACATCTACATTGTGATTTCCAACAAAATCAAATAATTCTTTTCCAGTAGTAACACTTCCTACTACCTGAATATCAGGAGATTTCTCGAAAAGCATTTTTAAACCAGTTCTAATGATAGGATGATGATCTGCAACCAATACCTTAATCATGATTAATGTTTTTAAAAATTAGTAATTAGGGAAACATAAACTTAAATAAGATTAAGTTTAATTTAAAAATGGAGAGATACTAAATTTACAAAAAAAAGTGTTAACTTTTTATTTTTTAAAAATTATTTTTTGTGCTATACCTTAAATTCTTTAGGAATTACACAAATTGGAATTGGAATCATTTTGTGTTTATTGGCTGTGTTATAGCGTTTAAAAATTTGAAAAACGTCTTTTTCACGACCTGAAAAATCTTCGGTAGTTTTACCTTCATCATTCATTTTCATGGCCCATTCTAATTCATCATAATTAGCACCAATCTGGTCTTCATCACTTCTGGCATCGCCAAATAAGCCATCACTTGGAGCAGCTTTCATAATAGATTTTGGTACTTTTAAATACTTACCAATTTTATAAACTTCCGATTTTACTAAATCAGCTATCGGACTTAAGTCTACACCACCATCACCATATTTGGTATAGAACCCAACACCAAAATCTTCAACTTTATTTCCAGTTCCGGCCACTAATAAACCTAGCAATCCTGCATGATAATAAAGGGTGGTCATTCGTAAACGAGCTCTAGTGTTAGCCAAAGCCATATCTACTGTTGCTTGCTTTCCGTCTAGTGATACTTCTGTTTTAAACTCTTCAAAAACTGGCGTTAAATCAACTTTAATATCCGATACATTTTGGTATTTTTCTTTGAGTTGCGTAATGTGTTCTTGTCCTCTACTTACGTGGCTCACAGCTTGATGTATAGGCATTTCAATACATAAAACTTTTAGGCCTGTTTCAGCACAAAGGGTAGAAGTGACCGCTGAATCGATACCTCCAGAAATACCGATAACAAAACCGTTTACTCTGGCATTTTCAGCATAATCTTTTAACCATTGTACAATATATTGGGTTACTTTTTCGGTATTCATTTGGTAAGGTTTTTTGTGTAAAGAATAGTACCTTTGCTCAACAAAAATAAACCAATAGAATAATTAATAAAAATTAAAGGCGTTTTAAGTTTATTATCCTTAGTCTTATGAAGAAATTCCACATTATTTTGCTTGTTGCAATTATTTTTGTCTCGTGTGATAACGAGTCCAAAATAGAAAAAGAAATTGCTGCTGTAGATGTTGATCTCGCTATTGAAAGATTTGATAGGTTATTTGCTAATGCAGATGAAGCATCGTTACCAGAGTTAAAGCAAGCGTATCCATTTATGTTTTCTAGGCGCTATAACGATTCGGTTTGGATTAACAGAATTCAGGATACTTTACAACAACAACTAAACATTGAAGTAGATAAAGTGCATGGTGATTTTAAAGATGTTGAAGATGAGATGTACCGTTTTTATCAGCACATGACATATTATTTTAAAGAGTTTAGAACGCCAAGAGTTATTACTGTTACCAATAATGTTGATTATAGAAATAAAGTGATTGTTACAGATTCTATAGCACTTATTGCATTAGACACCTATTTAGGCGCAAGTCATGATTTTTATTACGATATATACGATTACATTAAGTTAAACATGGACAAAGACCAAATAGTTCCAGATTTAGCTTTTGGTTATGCCGAAAAGTATATTTATCAACCAAAACGGAAATCACTTCTGGATGAAATGATATATTTTGGAAAAACACTCTATTTTAAAGATGTAATGTTACCTGACACACCTGATGAAATAAAAATAGGCTATACTAAAGAACAATTAGATTGGGCAACGCTTAACGAAGAAAACATTTGGCAACATTTTGTAGAAAACGAAATGCTTTTTAGCACAGACATTAAATTACCTGCAAGATTTATAAACCCTGCACCATTTTCTAAGTTTAATTTAGAATTGGATGGTGAATCTCCAGGTCGTTTAGGGCAGTACATAGGTTGGCAAATAGTAAGAGCTTATGCAGAAAAAAGCGATGCATCACTTAAAGAGATATTAAATGCTACTGCTGAAGACATTTTTAATAACGCAAAATACAAACCACGTAAATAATGGCAAACACACATACATCTAAAATAGAGTTAAACATAGAATTGGATGATAACAGAATTCCTGAAAAACTCTCTTGGACTGCGCAAGATGGAGGTATTACCAATGAAGAAGCGAAAGCTGTGATGCTGTCGGTTTGGGACAGTAAAAATCAAGAATCGTTACGAATAGATCTTTGGACTAAAGATATGCCTGTTGATGAAATGAAATTATTTTTTCATCAAACCTTAGTGAGTATGAGTGATACTTTTAAACGTGCCACACAAGATGATAAAATGACAGCAACCATGAAAGATTTTTGTGATTATTTTGCTGAGAAGTTAGAGCTTAAGAAGTAATAATTAAATGTTCATATTTTAAGTTATTTATCTTCAATTTCGTTTTCTATTATTTCAAGAGTTCGCTGCATTCTCTTTTTAAGTGTTTGTCCTTCTAAGTTACAAACTTGAGAGAATGTAAATACAAAAGTCAAAAGGCCTTCAAGATTTGGGTTTTCTAAAATAGATTGTACGTCAATATCTTTCGAGCTCATTCCTGGAGTTAATACGTTGTTATTTACTCCTTTATCTAAAAATCCTTTTCGTAGTTTTTGTGCATTCCAAAATACGTGATTCACATTGCGAAATATACCAACTTGTTTCATAAATGGAATGATCTCTGAAATATAATGATCGTGTTGTATTTGCTCAGATTCGATATATGCTTTAATGTCTGAATTCCAGTGAGATAGGTATTGTTTTAAGCTATCATTTCTTATTAATTTTATATTCCCTGAGTATACCAAATCAATGTCAATTGGATCAAATGTAGGATCCATAAATAAAGTTGCAAATCGTATTGAAAGCGAATCGATACTTACCGTAGAAGAATTTGAAGAGATCTCTAAAATATCCAGACTTTGAGTAATTAATTCGCGTCTCATGTCAATTTTATTTTCTAACTGTAATATGTTCGTTTTATAGTCTTCTTTAAGTTGTTTGAGAATTATTTGTTCTAGTTTTCTTTCATTTCGTTGTTCATTTTGGTTATTAATGGCTAACGCAATTAAAATACCAATAACAACAAGAACTATTTCTCCAATAGCATATTTTAAATACTTTTCAGTTTTATTTTTTTCCATAAGGTCTTTTCTTATATGTCTAAAGAATTTTATCATGCTTATTGGTTAGTTGTTATTGCTTTTAGATATTAATAATTAATCTGGCAGCAATACCTTACCATTCAGTTCTGTTGCCAAACGTTCGTTGTCTCTAACTAATTTCCCATTCACCAAAACTTTATCAAACCCTTTTGAGAGTTGATGCGGATTTACGTAATCTGCAGGCGCCTTTACATTTTCTGGATTAAAAATAATGATGTCTGCTTTATAGCCTTTTTTCAAAAGCCCTCTGTCTTTTAAATGTAGAATTTCAGCAGCATAGCTTGTCATTTTTTGTACTGCTTGTTCCAAAGTTAGTATGCTGTCTTGAACCACATAGGTTTCAATAATTTTGGCAAATGTGCCATGACCACGAGGATGATGACCTGTCTTACTACCATCGGAACAAACACCTATAAGAGCATCTTTTAATAATGTTTCCTGTAGTTCTTTATCCATTACAAAATAAGCAGCAGAGGAGCCTTGAGGCCCTAAATCTTCAATCAAAAACTTCTCAAAAGGTTTGTTTTTTTCTTTGGCAGCTTCAGCTAAAGTTTTTCCTGTATAAGGTGAGGAACCCAATAAGGTTGCTTCAGGACCATTGCGTAAATTCACTTTGTTTCTAATAAAAGTTTCTAGTTCTTTACGTCTGTCTCTTTTTGCTATCTCAAATTGTTTAGATGTTTTAGACCAATCAGGAAATACTATAGAGATGCCTGTATAACTTGCCATATATGGATATAAATCGGCAGTAAGTTGTACACCAGATTTTCTAATATGTTTAATGGTGTCTAAAATTTGGTTAGCTCTTTCCGCTCCTTTACCATAAACTGATTTTAAATGTGCAATATGCACTCGAGCATATTTGCCTTGAGCACTTAATTCTTTAATAGATTTAATTACAGCATCATCATCTTCATTACGCATGTGACTCATAATCATTTTGTCTTGTTCGCCAACAACTTCAGCTAAAGCTAATAATTCACTCTCTTCAGCATATAATCCTGGAGCATATTCTAACCCCGTTGATAGACCGTAAGTGTATTGTAGTTGTTTTCGTAATAGACTTTTTAAACTGTCTAATTCAACAGAATTAATTTTAGCTTTAGTTCCAATTCCAGTATGACCTCGTAACGTACCATGACCTACAAATTCAATAATATTGACACCCAAGTTTTGTTTGTTAACCTCGTCTAAATACGTTTTTAAATCTGTAACTCTTTTACTAGAACCATCTTGCCCCAAAACAATAGTGGTTACACCCATTGCTAAAAAGTTTTCAAAATCTGGTGTATTTAAGGGATTTCCATGAGCGTGTAAATCGATAAATCCAGGACTCACAAATTTGCCATCGGCATCAATGGTTTTTCCAATTTTTAAATCAGGATTTGTTAGATTTCCTATATATGAAATGGTATCGTCATTAATATAGATGTTCGTCTTATAAGCTTCTTTAATAGTTCCGTCTAAGATGTTTCCATTAATAATCGCTATATCTACTGATGTGATATTTGGCTCTGAAATTTTGGCTTCTTCTTTAGATTTTCTATCCTCACAAGAATAAAGAAGTAATAAAAAAACAATAAACATTAAAAGTAGGTCATTGTTTTTCAAAAGAGTACGGCGTATTTTTCTAAAAAATTGTATCATATTTATTTCCCTATAAAGCGAGAATCATATTGGTTAGTTTTTCGTTATTTTTCAATTTCAGTAACTATTTCTTTTGCAAGGATTATTGTTTTTGAATAAAGATTAGAAAGTAACGTGGATTGGTATCTTCTTCCATTGACCATAATCTCTAATTGTTTATCAGTGATTACAATATTCAGATTGATGTTTTCAACTGGTCTTGGGTCATCTTTATACAATTGAGTTTGACGATGCCAAGGATTGTTTTTGTTGTAAATCCAATAATAATTTGTTTTAACATAGGGCTCAAATTGAGATTTTATTTCTGAATTGGCATTAATTTCTCGACTTTTCAACTGTTCAATGTGGCGATAATAATCTAATATTTTAATCTGAAGATTTTCATCAATGAATGACATTCCATTGGAATTTATAAGCGCATTAAATCCACTTTCGTTAACTTCTAAATTGCGTTCATACATTAAATAAATTAAATACATCTGTATGTTATTATCGACTGGTTTTAGCGTTTTAAATTGACTTAAAAACGTATTGGCATATTCAAGTGCGGTTCCAGTTTCAGCTAGTAAATTTTCTGCTTGTTTAATATCATCTTTCAGATTTAGACTGATTGTTTTTAAATGCTTTTTCGCCTGATTAATGTTCTTTTTGTCCTCGTTCCAGTTGTTTATTGATAAGGCAATCAATATCCCAATAACTACAAGCACAATCTCACCAATAGCGTATTTTAGGTACTTGCCTGTTTTATTTTTCTCCATAAGGTCTTTTCTAATTTGTCTAAAGAATTTAATCATTTACTAGCCATTTCATTATTTATAAGTTTGGTTCCTTTTAATCTCATTTTGCGTTATTCAAAAATGAAAATTTTTAGAAATCGCGATAAGGTGCATCTAAAAATGCATTGGCTTCTTCTTCAGCAAACTTTGCGTTTTTACTGTCCCAGTGTAAGGTCTTATTTGGGAAGCGTTGCGCAATGACACCAAGTAATATGGTTTCGGTTAGGCGAGAGGCATAGGAGAAAGGCGCTGTACATTCATCCTTGCCTAAACAGGCATCTACAAACTGATGATAGTGTTTAGGAGCTTCAGTTCCATAATCACGAATGGGTTCTTCTAAATTAAATTTTGAGACATCCATGTCTTCAAATTTTCCATCTGTAATAAGTTTAGGCATCAATTGAAAATGTGGTAGATATAAGTTTCCTTTTTCTCCAATAAACATAGCGCCTTGATCGTGTAGTTTTTCGTTATTCGGTAACATCAAATCCTCGTGCTGCTTAGGTGCGCCTTCACCATCGTACCAAATCCATTTAAAATTTTCAGTGGTATACTTTGTTCCTGGAAATTCGTAGGTGACTACATTTTTTTCAGGGAACCCAAAACCTGTTGGTTGTCGGCATTCTGTTTTAATGGTATTCGGAACATCCAGAGCCAATGCATTGTAAGGCGTGTCAAATATATGAACTCCCATATCACCTAAAGTACCACAACCATAATCTAATACTTTTCGCCAATTCATAGGATGGTAATACCCTTCTTTATATGGGCGTTCTGGAGATGTGCCTAACCAAAGATTCCAATCTAAATGATTGGGAACAGGATCGGAACCTTCTGGAGCTGCACCATCAAATCCCCAATTTTTAGGAGACCAAGCGTGAACTGTACTTACTTTCCCAATAATGCCAGACTGAATTAATAAGGTTGCTAGTTTATAATCGTAAAAGGAATGTACTTGAATTCCCATTTGTGTTACTAAATTTTTGTCTTTTGCCATTTTTTGCATGGCTCTAGCTTCTGTAACATGATGGGTTAAAGGTTTCTGGCAGTATACAGCTTTATTCATTTCCATAGCCATAAGTGAAGCAGGAGCATGTGTGTGATCTGGAGTAGATACCACAACCGCATCAATTTCATTTTCGAGTTCTTTTAGCATCACACGATAATCCTTATATACTTTCGCATTAGGAAACATTTTATGCGCAGCGTCAAGATAATTAGAATCGACATCGCAAAGTGCTGTGACATCTACAGATGGATGTGAAGACATCGCTTTTAAATCTTCCATTCCCATACCACCGACACCTATGTGAGCAGATCTAATACGTCCTGGAACCATATTTTTACACGAATTAAGAATTGGCATTATTGCTATTGACGATGCTATAGCAGACGTTTTTATAAAATTCCTTCTTTTCATTATATAGCTCTGGTATTATAATTTTTTAATTTTTATGTTTTTAAACCATAATGGACTGTCATGATCTTGAAGTCCAATAAATCCTGTTTTTGAAGTTCCGTAATTTGGGTAGTCTTTCCATTTTCCTTTTACTCTCCTAGCGTTCCAATCGTCTGACCAAGGCACAAACGACAATACTTTTTTACCATTGAGCCAATGTTCTACTAATTCTTCAGTAAAAATAATTCTAGTAGTATTCCATTCACCAGCAGGTTTAGTGATTTTTACATTATTATCAGGTACATACATAGCATAATCAGCAGCTGTTTTTTGCCATTCTTGTAAAGTAGCTTTATTGATTGCTTCCCAGCCTAAATCATCAAGCAGTTGATATTCAGGAGAAATTTCTGGAGGACTGTTATAACCTTCCTTTAAATGGTAAAAGACACCACTATTGCCACCAGCAGGTAGTTTCCATTCTAGATAGAGTTCAAAATTATCAAATTCTTCCTTTTCATAGATTATGTCTTTACCTCCTTGTTTTTCAGATTCTAATCTCTTTTCGGTATCAAAGGTTAAAGCACCATCTTTAATAACCCATTGTTCTGGAAGTGATTCGCCATTATAGGCTCGCCACCCTTCTGTTGTTGTACCATCAAACAGGTATAGCCATTCGTCAGTTTCTGAAGTTGATTGGTTTTTGCAAGATGAAATCAATACGAATATTGAGAGGAATAATAAAAAGTGTTTCATATTTGGTTGGTTGAGTTGCTACTAAGTTAATAAAAAAGAAAGTTTTTAATCTTCCTGATAGGCTTTCCATTTTTCAGCAAAGGTTTCATTAATGAGCCAAGAAGCATTTTCTGTATTATTCGGATAGTCATCAAAATTGTATATCTCTTTAGTTGTATTGTTTCCAAACCATCCTGAATTTTCTGGAACAGACATGAGTGTGTTTGTATCTTCATTCAATCTTCTATCTAAAGCCGCTGATAAAAAAGCTCTTGTTAATCGCCAAGAAGTGAATAATCCTCCAAAGTGATCCATATCTGGTTCTATTGCTAAACCAAAAAGACCTCCTTCATCACGTTTTGAAAGTACTACATTTGTCATTCGTTGGTTTCTTGATGATTCGTCGTTTTCGCCTAATAACATCAACCCTGGAATATGATTATTTGTACTAGATGTTGTGCCAATACCACCACCTCGAATGTTTACAAAGGCAATGACCCGTTCTGGTTTAAAATGTGAAAAGTTGTAGCTATAAACACCTCCAGCGGAATATCCTTGCAGCAATAAAGGCAGTTTACCTACGTCAGGTATGTTATTTTTAAAAGATATGGTATCGTGCTTTAATTAATGCGCTGCCGCTACCTTGTTCTGGGTCAACATAGTTACCCCCTCGAAGTGTAACTCCCATGAGAGCTAATTTTTCATTTTCTGCATAAGTTTTCCATTCGTCTAGAGTTATGTCGCCAAAAGAGCTGCCATTGCTAAAACTTAATATGACTAATACAGCTTTTATATCATGATTGTTTTCTGGAAGCCATAATCTAAATTTAGCTTCGTCAAAGTCAAGAGATGTTTTTGAAAATACACTAAATGTCCAATCGTCAAGAAACTCACCCACTGGTTGAGATATAACAGGAACATCTGAAGGTTTTCTGTCGAGCGCATCAAAGCTACAAGCTGTAATAGACAGAATTACAATACATATTATTGGAAAATGTTTTTTCATGACGTTTTTTTAAACTCGAAAGACATAGCTTTAAATATACGACTAATTGGCTAGTAAATAACTAGTTTTTTTAGGCTAGAAATTTTTAATTACCTTTAAACAAACACCAACCACGATGAAAAAAAGAGACTTTATTAAAACGTTATCCTTCGCTGCATTGGCAACACCTTTATATGGAAGTGTATTGCATTCTTCTTTGGAGGAAGTAGTGTCAACAACAGCAACTAACCTTGCTTCAAACGAAGATTTTTGGCTAAAAGTAAGAAGTGATTATAAACTAAAGCCAGATTATATAAACCTTGAGAGTGGTTATTATAATATCATTCCAACGCCAACACTCGAGGCACTTCATAAGCATATAAACATGGTCAATTATGAAGGGTCTTATTATATGCGTACCAAAAGAGTTAATGACAAAAAACGAATGGCAGCAAAACTGGCCGCTATTATTAAAAGTCCCACTAAGAATGTAGTAATCACTAGAAATACGACAGAGTCTTTAGATTTAGTGATTAAAGGAATGAATTGGAAATCTGGAGATGAAGCTGTTTTTGCCATTCAAGATTATGGCGCTATGAGAATGATGTTTGAACAAGTAGCAAATCGTTTTGGAGTTGTTAATAAAATTGTTTCTGTTCCCAACCATCCAAAATCTGACGAAGAAATTGTTGAGCTTTATGCCAATGCCATTACTCCAAAAACGAAATTGTTGATGGTATGTCATATGATTAATATTTCTGGACATATTTTACCTATTAAAAAGATTTGCCAAATGGCACATAGCAAAGGCGTAAAAGTAATGGTTGATGGAGCGCATTGTGTGGGTCATTTCGAATTTGATATTAAAGAATTAGAATGTGATTATTATGGTTCTAGTTTGCATAAATGGCTAGCTGTTCCGTTAGGAACAGGATTATTATATGTTGCTGATGAACACATAGATACTACGTGGCCTATTTTTGCTTCGCATACAAAAGAATCGGGAAATATTGCAAAGTTAAACCATACAGGAACAAATCCTGTGTATCATGATTTATCAATAGAAGATGCTATTGACTATTACAATATGTTAGGTGGCGCTAGAAAGGAAGCTAGATTAAGATATCTTCAAGAATATTGGACAAAACAAGTGAGAGCTTTGCCAAAGATTATTCTTAATACTCCAAAAGAGTCTCATAGAGCCTGTGGAATTGCCAACGTGGGAATTGAAGGCATCATTCCAACGGATTTAGCTAAAAGATTAATGGATGAATATAAAATTTTTACCGTAGGAATAAATGGAAAGGTAGTTCGAGGCTGTAGAATAACTCCTAATGTGTTCACAACAATTGAAGAGTTAGATATTTTTGTAGCAGCATTAAAAGAAATGGCTGCCTAATTACCATTCGTTAATTCGGTTTGAGTCTAACTTCACAAATACAAATAGCAGTAAGGTAAAGCCCCAAAGTCCTGAGCCTCCATAACTAAAGAAAGGCAATGGGATACCAATGGTAGGAATTAATCCCATAACCATTCCAAT
The DNA here is from genome assembly GCA_023015825.1 of Flavobacteriaceae bacterium S0862. Lineage (GTDB taxonomy): Bacteria > Bacteroidota > Bacteroidia > Flavobacteriales > Flavobacteriaceae > Pontimicrobium. Next base: position 190,337 of record JALKAW010000003.1, read on the forward strand.
GTTAATCATAAAATGAAGAAATAATATTGATGCAACACTATAGCCATAGATACGACTAAATTGTGATTTTTGTAACTCAGCAAGATGTAAAATTCTAATAAGAAGTAATACAAACAAAATTACTACAAAACTACTTCCTAAAAAGCCCCATTCTTCACCAACAGTACTAAAAATATAATCTGTGTGTTGTTCTGGTACAAATTTACCAATGGTACGTGTGCCTTCCATAAATCCTTTTCCAGTAACTCCACCAGAGCTTATCGCTTTTTCAGATTCATTTAAATTATATAAAATGGTACGTTTCATCTGTTCTAATTTTACTGGATCTTTTTCTAATCGTAGCCAAAGACTAATTCTATCTTGTTGGTGAGGTTGTAGAATATTGCTATAGAAAAAGTGAACGCCAAAACTAAAAACAATACAAGCTAGCGTAATAAATATGGGTTGAAGGATAGTCCCTTTTTTCTTCTTTATAAAAAAGTGATATACAAAAATTAAAACAGTAACTATAATTGAAGTTATTAATATCGAAAATTTTAACGCAGAGACTGATAGTAAAATAATACTTAAAAGTAATAGTAAATATATTTGCGGAATACCTTCACGATAAAACACAAAAAAGAAAGCTGCATAAACAATAGTACTTCCAGCATCATTTTGAAGTAAGATTAAAAACGCAGGTACAAAAATGATTAAAGCAGTTTTAAGCTGGTCCTTAAGAGTTTTTATATTGGTTTGTAGGTCACTTATGTATTTGGCAACAGCCAAAGCAGTTGCAAATTTGGCAAACTCACTTGGCTGTAATGTAAACCCACCTATGGCATACCACGAAGTTGCACCATTAACTGTTTTTCCAAAAAGAAATAAACCAATTAAAGATAGCATTGAAACAAGGTATATGACACTTGCAAAACGTTCATAAAACTTAGCTTCAATAGATAAAACTAAAATGATAAGGACAAAGGTGAATAAAATAAAAACCAACTGCTTCCCATATGGCTGACTCATATCAAAATAGGAAGTTATTTCACCAGAAGACGATGCAGAAATAATATTAAGCCAACCAAAACCAAGCAATAGTAAAAATAGTACTATGGTTATCCAATCAAATTTAAAATTTCGAGTTCTGTTTAAACTCATTCTATATCTGTTTGAGTTTGCTCGTTTTCGATTTTCTTTAAACGTGCATATTGTTCAACAGTCATTAATCCTGAATTGGCATTTATTCTAAATGGTTTCCCAGAAGTAGGTTTTTCGTATTCATGTTCTAACGTGTAATCCATGACCCATTTTTCTAAATCGGTTCGTGTAATGTCCCCTTTAATGTATTTTTCAATCATCAAACTGGCAATTCTTCCAGCAAAACGAGCTCCAAAATAGCCATTTTCAACTAACACAGCAATGGCAATCTTTGGATTATCTTTAGGGGCAAACGCTACAAAAATAGAATGGTCTGTTAGTTGTGTTTTTACACCATCAATAACTGTAAAATTTTCGGCTGTACCAGTTTTACCACAAATTTCTATATCTGGAACTTGCAAAAAATATGCAGTTCCTCCAGGTTTGTTATAAACATCAAATAGCCCTTGAATTACTGGCTCAAAATGTTGCTTATCAATTGAGGTATGATGTTCTGTAGTGTAAGTACTATCAATAGGTTGTCCTTCAATGGACTTGATAATATGCGGTGTGTAATAGTGTCCTCTATTGGCAATAGCAGCCATCATATTAGCCAATTGTATTGGAGTTACTAGTACTTCTCCTTGACCAATGGAGTTAGAAATATTGGTGGTTGCTCGCCATCTAAAATCTGGATACATTTTATCATAATAAGTACCATCTGGGATATTTCCTTTTTTTCCAATAGTAAGATCATAACCGAGATAATCGCCTAGTCCGAAGCTTTTAATATGACTACTCCAAACATCCATTGCATGGGAGGCGTCATCATATTTATCGATGGTTCTTCTATATAATGTTGCAAAATAAGAGTTACAAGATTCTGAAATTCCATTAAAAATATTTCTAGTTCCTGTGCCGCAGTGACAACCCATTGGACGCCTACCACCATAATTGTATGCTCCTGAACACCTCACCGAAAAGTTTTCATCAATAACTCCTTCTTGCAACGCAGTTAATGCAACAAGTGCCTTAAATGGTGATCCAGGTTCGTGCATTCGTAACAAACCTTTGTCAATTAAAGGTAAATGGATGGAGTCATTACGTAGCTTTATGTAATTGTCGGAGCGTTCTCGACCAACCATTAAATTTGGATTGTATGAAGGTGCAGATACCAAGCTTAAAATTTCGCCACTACTAGGTTCAATAGCAACAATACCACCAACTTTGTTTTGCATGAGCATTTCTCCATAAGCCTGCAATTTGGCATCAATTGACACTATAATATCTTTTCCAGGTGTAGGAATTGTGTCTTGTTTACCATCATCAAAAGGGCCTATGTCTCTGTTAAATCGGTTTTTTTGAATAAACTTAACGCCTTTAACACCTCTTAATTCCTTCTCATAAGATTTTTCTATGCCTTGTTTTCCAATAAGATCACCCATTTGGTAAAAACCATCAGCTTCAATTTCACCTTGGTTAGCTTCTGCAATAAACCCTAAAACATTAGCACCAATGGTGGTTTGATAATCTCTTAAGGAACGCTTTTGAATATAAAACCCTTTATATTTCCACATTTTTTCTTGAAGAACAGCATAATCTTTTTTTGATAATTGAGGTACGAAAGGTGATGGTAATCGTGGAGAATAATTATTTGCTCTACTGAATTTCTTTTTAAAATCGTCTTTACTAATTTTTAATAAAGAACAAAACTCCAAGGTGTCTAAAGGTTCAACTTCTCTTGGAATTATCATCACATCGTACGATGGTTGGTTGGCAACCAATAACTCGCGATTTCTGTCGTACACATACCCTCGTTTTGGGTAGTAGAATACTTTTCTTATAGCATTGTCTTCATAAATATTATACGCTTTTCCTGTATATACTTGAAGATAGAAGAGTCTAGCAATAAAAGTGATTCCCACTAAAACAATTATAGAAAAGAGTAATAGCTTTCTCATTTAGTTTTTCTACTGAATAAAACGGTTATTAAAATACAAAGTATTAAAGTAAAGATACAAGAGAATAACGTCTTTTTTAAGATTAAAATTATTTTTGAGAAGTTAAAAATTTCTAAGCTAAATAAAAGGAGGTGATGTACGAGAGTGACGATTAAAAAATAGGTTAATCGCTGTCCAATATCTGTATTACTAAATTTTATGGTTTGATGCTCGTAAATAGCGCCAAAAGAAAATTTTAAAACAACAGGTCTTATGTAGGCTATCGTTACACTTGCTGCAGCATGAACACCTCCTGAATCTGTAAATAAATCAACAGTTAATCCTAGTAAAAAAGCTAAAAATATAAATAACATTCTATTGTTTTTAATAGGGAATAGAATGATGAATAAAATGTATAAATATGGATTTATATAACCCAAAAAGTTAATGTGATTAAGCACTAAAACCTGTACCAAAACCAATGCTATAAAGCGAACGATATTTGTGGTTATGGCGTTATTCATCTAAGTTGTTCAGATTAGAAATTTCTGCAGCATCTAAATTTTCTATAATATATACATGGCCTATGTTGGTCATGTCATTAAAAAGTGCAACATCAATTTCAAAGTAATTTTCGGTTTCGTCAGTTTTAAAAGATGCAACAGTCCCAATTGGGATTCCTTTGGGGAAAATAGTTGAAAGCCCTCCAGTAATAATGGTATCACCAACAACAAAAGTTGCTTGTTTAGGTAAATCGATGAGTTGTACCATATATGGTGAATTACCATTCCAAGTTAAAATACCAAAATGATTGGTTTTTTTTAGTTGTGCGTTAACACCAATATTTGAGTTTAAAATTGACCTAACTCTGCCATAATTAGGTGATACTTTGTCTATGATACCAACGATTCCTTTGGAAGTAATCACTCCAAATTCTTCTTTAATACTATCTTTTTTACCTTTATTGATGGTCAAGTAATTATTGGTTAGGGAGTAACTGTTTTTATAAACTTGAGCAGGCGTGTATTTATAATTGGCATTATAGTTTGAAGAGTCTATGAAGGCTTCTTTTAATTTACCTGTTTGAGCGTTAAAAAGAACAGATTTAAGCCTATTGTTTTCTTCAAGTAGTATTTGATTTTCTTTTTTTAAACCAAAGTAACCACCAATATTATTTGCTGATTCGTAAATACCTCCTGTTAAAAAATTAGCTGAATTAATGAATTTGCTTCTGTGATAGGAATGTGATTGGAACGTAAAAATTAGAGATATACAAAACAGCAACAAAAACAAAAGAAAGGTTTTGTTTCTTATTATAAAATTTATAATCTGTTGCATGAGTTATGCTCTATTTAATCAATACGCTTTTAAACTTTGGAAGGTTTTTTAGTACAATTCCAGTTCCTCTTACAACTGCTCTTAAAGGGTCTTCGGCAATGTACACAGGTAAATCTGTTTTTAAGGATAAACGCTTATCTAAGCCTCTAAGCATTGATCCTCCACCTGCAAGGTAAATTCCAGTATTGTAAATGTCTGCTGCTAATTCTGGAGGCGTTTGAGATAATGTTTCCATAACTGAATCTTCAACACGCAAAATGGACTTGTCTAAAGCTTTAGCAATTTCTCTATAGGAAATATTAACCTGTTTTGGCTTTCCAGTTAGTAAATCACGCCCTTGCACACTCATTTCGTCTGGTGGTAACTCTAAATCTTCTGTCGCTGCACCAATCTGAATTTTTATTTTTTCAGCAGTTCTATCACCAACATATAAGTTATGTTGCGTTCGCATGTAATAAATAATATCATTTGTAAATACATCACCAGCAACTTTGACTGATTTGTCACAAACAATTCCACCAAGCGCAATCACTGCAATTTCGGTAGTGCCACCACCTATATCAACAATCATGTTTCCTTTTGGTTGCATAATATCAACACCAATACCAATAGCTGCTGCCATTGGTTCGTGAATTAAATACACTTCTTTGCCATTAACACGCTCACACGATTCTTTTACAGCTCGCATTTCTACTTCGGTAATTCCAGAAGGAATACAAACTACCATTCTTAGTGCAGGAGCGAATAATTTCTTTTTTAAAGCAGGAATATTTTTAATAAACATGCTTATCATTTGTTCACTAGCATCAAAATCGGCAATCACACCATCTTTTAATGGTCTAATTGTTTTAATGTTTTCGTGTGTTTTTCCTTGCATTAAATTGGCTTCTTTACCAACTGCTATTATTTTTCCTGAAATACGGTCTCTTGCGACTATCGATGGACTATCTACAACTACTTTATCGTTGTGGATAATAAGTGTGTTTGCTGTTCCTAAATCTATGGCTATTTCTTCGGTTAAGAAATCAAAAAATCCCATGTGCTATTGTAAATTATCTGAGGGTCGTTAATATTAAATTCTGATTGATTGTAAATGTAATAAAATATACGTTATTATTATGAAAATAGACTTCTAAAAAGCAGACTTTATTTTCTGCTGAAATTTAGTGTTTAAAATGTCTAGTTCCAGTCATTACCATTGTTAAATTATTCTCATTACAATAATCAATACTTAATTGGTCTTTTATGGAGCCTCCAGGTTGAATAACAGCAGTGATTTCTGCATTATCAGCAATTTCCACACAATCTGGAAAAGGAAAAAATGCATCACTTGCCATAACAGCACCTTTTAGATCGAAATTAAAAGATTGTGCTTTATGAATAGCTTGATTTAAAGCGTCTACACGACTTGTTTGTCCAGTACCACTTGCGCATAACTGCTTGTTTTTTGCAAGAACAATGGTGTTAGACTTTGTATGCTTACATAATTTTGAAGCAAATAATAGGTCTTCAAGCTCTGCTTCAGAAGGTGAGTTATTTGTAGCAGTGGTTAACATATCACGAGAATCTGTAATATTATCACGCTCTTGCACTAAAGCACCATTTAAACAGGTTCTCACTGTGGTTTGAGGTAACTCAACATCTTTTTGAACTAAAAGAATTCTATTCTTTTTGCCTTTGAGAATTTCTAATGCTTTATTTGAAAAAGAAGGAGCAATTACCACTTCACAGAATAACTTATGAATCTCATTTGCAGTAGCAATATCAATTTCAGTATTGCTAATTAAAATGCCTCCAAAGGCAGAAACGGGGTCACCTGCTAATGCATCAACATACGCTTGATGAATGGTGTTTCTTTGTGCCAAACCACAAGCATTATTATGTTTTAAAATAGCAAAGGTTGGTGCATCACCTTTAAATTCGTTCATTAAATTAACTGCTGCATCAACATCTAAGAGATTGTTGTAGCTTAATTCTTTGCCATGAAGTTTGTCGAACATAGCTTCAAAATCACCAAAGAAAAATCCTTTTTGATGTGGATTTTCACCATAACGTAAGACCTTACCTTGGGTTTCGCTTATCTTCAACGATGCAATCTCATTATTTTTGTTGAAGTAATTAAAAATTGCTGAATCGTAATGCGAAGAGACATTAAACGATTTTGCTGCAAAATGCTTTCTGTCAGCCTCAGTAGTAGAACCATTATTTTTAGATATTAAATCTAAAAACTCTTGGTAATCATTAACCGACGAGACACAAATCACATCTTTATAATTTTTTGCTGCTGCACGTATTAACGAAATACCACCAATATCAATTTTTTCAATGATATCTTGGTTGCTTGCACCTGAAGCTACTGTTTTTTCAAAAGGATACAAATCTACAATCACAGAATCAATTTGCGGAATATCAAATTCTGCTAATTCAGCAACGTCTTGAGCATTGTCTTGACGATTTAAAATACCACCAAAAATCTTTGGATGTAAAGTTTTTACGCGCCCTCCAAGAATAGAAGGGTAAGACGTGATGTCTTCAGCAGGAACAACGTTAATGCCTAAATCGTTAATAAATTTTTGTGTACCTCCAGTAGAATAAATGGTTACACCTTGCTCGTTTAATTTTTTAACAATTGGTGCTAAACCGTCTTTGCTAAAAACGGAGATCAATGCAGATTTAATGGTTTTGTTGCCGCTCATTTTAGTGTGTTCTGTTATAAAGCGCAAAAGTACTAATTAATAGGAAAAATGCAGAGCAAGAAGTCTTGAAAATGAGACGATTTTTTAACTAAATAGGCAAGTTGTTAACAAGTATGTTAGAATAGACAAAAGAGAAAGATATTAGTTTAATTTTCTATTGTAGCCTTAATTGTTTTATTTCTTTCATTTAATTTTTGGAACTGATTCCACATTTGGGATTAATAAAACTGGAGGTTGGGCTTGGGATATTACTAAATCACCCATTTTGGATAGGAGTTTTTTAGTTAGTAGTTTTGGCTTTTTTAGCTATTACTATAATAACCATAGCTTTAGTTATGCTAAAAAGATTTTTCAAATAATCATAAAATCCTAGCAACCTCTTTACATACAAACTCTAAAAAACGCTCATCAGCTTCAGTAAAAGGGTCAGGAGTGTTTGAGTCAATATCGATCTGCCCAATATTTTCGCCATTCACAAAAATTGGAATAACAATTTCGGCTTTCACAGTAATGCTACATGCAATATAATTGTCTTGAGCAGCAACGTCTGGCACCACAAAATTTTGGTTACTCACAGCAACTTGACCGCAAATACCTTTCCCAAACGGAATAATAGTATGGTCTGTTGGTTCGCCTTCGTAAGGTCCAAGTTTTAGCTCTTCTTTGTCACCATTTTTAAAATAAAAACCTACCCAATTATAATAGTTAATATTAGATTCTAACAACTTACAGATGTCATACAACCGATTTTCTATAGTTTCATTGGTGTTTGAAACAATTTCGGTTATTTTTGGTTCGAGAGCCTTTAGTTCCATATTGTAATTTTTTGTAAAAGTATTTAAAAATCAAATCAATTTGCAAGCACTTTTAGTAAAATATAAATCGGTTATTAAATTCATTCTAACATTTGTGTTAGTGTATGCTGTTTTATCGGTTGCTTACAAACTGTATTTAGATTATTCAGATGGCTCAAATTTTTACCCCGATTATGTCACAAATCTCACTGCTAAACAAAGTGAGTCACTTTTAGATTCGCTAGGTTATGAGGCTTCAATTGAAGCGCACCCTGATGAGCCATCTATGAAGTTAATTATAAATAACAAATACGTTGCAAGGGTTATTGAAGGTTGTAATTCCATTAGTATTATTATTTTATTTATTTCGTTTATCATTGCTTTTGCTGGACGATTAAAACCGACCATTTTTTACCTTTTAGCTGGAAGTGTTTTGATTTATGTTGTCAATTTGTTTCGAATTGTTATTCTTTCAATTGGCTTATTTCATTACCCATGGAGACGTGATATTCTACATAATATAATATTTCCATTAATTATTTATGGTATGGTATTTTTATTGTGGATGGCTTGGGTAAATCGTTTTGCTACTTTTAAAAAACAAGATGCATAAGTGGATAAAATACATAATCATTTTTGGTTTGGTAGTGCTATTAGCATTAGTTAGATATTTTGAAGATTATTTGTTTTATGATCCGTATTTGCAGTTTTTTGAAAATGACTATTTGTATATCGATTCGCCAAGACGCGAAGCTTTAAAACTTACCCTTTTTACAACGTTAAGATATGTTTTAAATACTGTTATTTCCTTAGGCATTTTATTTGTTGTTTTTAAGGATAAAAGTGTTGTTAAGTTTTCGGTTATTATTTATGGAATTGCATATTTATTTCTGCTAGCTGCGTTTCTATATTTTGTAATAAACCCAAAGAAAGAAGAGTATTACTTGTTTTTTAATATTCGTAGGTTTTTAATTCAGCCTTTAATTTTGGTAGTGCTATTGCCAGCCTTTTACTACAATAAAATAAGACGTTAATGTTTGTAAAAAAGCAAAGCTTATTTTTAGTTTTTATATCTTTGCTGACATCTATGATAATGATAAAGCAAATATTTCATAAAGTTTTTTCACTAAGTCTCGCTCTTATTGTGTTATGCTCTACTGTCTCTTTTAAAGTTGAAAAACATTTTTGTGGTGATGCTCTAATAGATGTAGCTGTTTTTACTGGAGCAGAAGATTGTAGTGGCATTAACACAAACAATACTGATTACACAAAAAAAAGCTGCTGTAAAAATGAAATATCTGTTATTGAAGGTCAAAGTGAATTACTTGTAAAAATTTTTGATGATTTAGATTTAGAGCAACAAATTTTTGTTGCATCTTTTACTCATTCATATAGTAATCTTTTTAAAAGATTACCTCAATTAGTCATTCCTCATAAAGATTATTCTCCTCCAAACTTGGTCATCGATAAGCAAATCATGGATCAAGTATTTTTAATCTGATATTTTTTAATAGTTGTTGCTATAATTTCTAGCAATATTTACCGCAATGATTTCAATGCGAAATTCTCAAATCATAAACTATTAGAAAAAATATACTTTGAAACGTATTATATACATACTGCTTTTAATACCAACCTTTATGTGTTCACAAGAAGAACTTAAAGGAATAATTTTTGAAGCAAACAAAAAAAACGAGAAAATATCTTTGCCAGGAGCAAATGTGTATTGGCTTAATACTACAGTTGGTGATGTTACTGATATTGATGGTAATTTTAGTCTTCCTTACAAAAAGGAATACAAAAAACTTGTCATAAGTTATGTTGGTTTTACAACTGATACTATAACGATTACCAGTAATAAAATGGTGAAACATTGGTTAAACCCATCGTCAAATTTAGATGAAGTTACTATTAGAGGTAGAAACAAAGCCATGGCAACATCATATTTTGCGTCGCAAAATGTGATTAATGTGAGTAGTGAAGAGCTGTTGAAAGCTGCTTGCTGTAATCTATCGGAAAGTTTTGAAACCAATCCTTCGATAGACGTCAATTTTGCCGATGCAGTATCTGGAACACGACAAATAAAAATGCTAGGTTTAACAAGTCCTTATATATTAATTACAACCGAGAATGTGCCGTCTATAAGAGGAGCATCCCAAGCCTATGGTTTAAGTTTTATTCCTGGGACTTGGGTAGAGAGTATTCAAATCACAAAAGGTGCAGGAAGTGCTGTTAACGGTTTCGAAAGCATTGCTGGACAAATAAATGCAGAATTAAAAAAACCGCTAACAGACGATAAACTTTTTGTTAACCTATTTGCTGCAGGAAGCGAGCGTGTAGAACTTAATACACACTTAAACACGAAAGTCAGTGAAAAATGGTCAACTGGAGTATATCTTCATGGAAACACGCATAATAAAAAGCATGATGTAAATGATGATGGTTTCTTAGACATGCCTTTGTATCATCAAATTAATGTGATGAATCGTTGGCAGTATATTGATAATGAAAAAGGCTTTGTGAGTTTTTTAAATGTTCGATATCTAGACGATGAAAAGCAATCAGGACAGGTAAATTTTAACTCTAAAACTGATAAGTTGACCACTAATACTTGGGGTAGTGAAATAGATACTAAACGTATTGATCTGTCTGTTAAATTTGGCTATGTGAATCCAGAAATTCCATACCAAAAACTAGGCGTACAATTAGCTTATAGCAATCATGAGCAAGAGTCATACTTTGGATTGAATGCATACAATATTAAACACAATAGTTTTTATGCAAATGTGGTGTATAATTCAATAATAAGTGATTCTAGGCATAAAGTAAAAACAGGGGTTAGTTATGCTAGCGATGTTTATGATGAAGACGTAAACGCCAATAAATTTACAAGAAATGAAAACTCAGTTGGTGCATTTTTTGAATATGCTTATGATAATTTAGAAGCTTTAAATTTAACAGCTGGAGTACGAGTAGATCATAGTAATTTACTTGGTACATTTATAACACCTAGAATTCATTTAAGATATACACCTTGGGAAAAATCGGCGTTTAGAGCATCTATTGGAAGAGGAAAACGAAGTGCTAATATTTTTGCTGAAAACCAAAAAATGTTTGCAACCTCTAGGACTATTAATCTTGTCGATACTGGTGGTGATATTTATGGATTAGATCCAGAAATAGCTTGGAATTACGGTGTATCTTACCTACAAGGGTTTAATCTTTTTGGACAAAAAGCAGATATAACATTTGATTTTTATAGAACTGATTTTAAAAACCAAGTAGTAGTAGATTATGAAAACTCACAGGAAGTTAGTTTTTATAACCTAGAAGGAGATAGTTATGCCAATAGTTTTCAAACAGAATTTAACTACAATATATCAGAAGGTTTAGATGTAAGATTGGCATATAAATTTTATGATGTAAAAACCCAATACAATTCTGGAAAATTTGAAAAATCATTAACACCAAAGCATCGGTTATTTGCAAATGTCTCTTATATGACTAAAGTAAAAAACAATTCTAGATGGAAGTTTGACGCAACATTTAATAGGTTAAGTAAGCAGCGTTTTTCATCAACACAAAATAATCCAATTCAGTATCAACTTCCTGATTATTCAAATAGTTTAGCAACACTTAATGCACAAGTCACTAAAGTGTTTTCTAATAAATTTGAAGTATATTTAGGAGGTGAAAACATCACGAATGTAAAACAAAATAATCCAGTAGTTACTGCTGATAATCCATTTAGCAGTAGTTTTGATACTACATTTGTTTATGGTCCAATTTTTGGAAGTAACTATTATGCAGGTTTAAGATTAAAAATAAATTAAAAATGAAAAAAGTATTAGTATTAACAATTATGCTACTTGGTGTAACATCATTTGCACAAAACAAAAACGCAAAGGCATCGCTTGAAGTTGATGGGGTTTGCTTAATGTGTAAAGAGCGAATAGAAAAAGCCAGTGTAAAAACTAAGGGTGTGAAATCGGCAGTTTGGGATGTAAAAACTCACGAACTTAAATTAATTTTCGACGAGCGTAAAACAAATTTAGACGCTATTAGAAAAAATATTGTAGCTGTAGGTCACGACACCAAAGAACTTAAAGCTACAGACGAAGCTTATAACAGTGTTCATCCTTGCTGTAAATACAGAGATGAGGATGTAAAAAAAGATCACGAAAACGAAACAAAAACGAAAACAAAAAATTAAGTAACGATGAAAAAAATACTATTAATTTTAGCATTAATGCTAAGTGCAAGTACAGTTTTAGTGTCTTGCAAAGGAGAAAAAAAAGAGCACAGTGAAGAAACTGAAATGCAAGAAAACCATGCGGCAAGTAAAGCTGATATGGCTATGAACGACATTTACCAATGCCCAATGGATTGCGAAGAAGGAAAAACTTATGATAAAGAAGGAAATTGTCCTGTTTGCAAAATGACTTTAAAGAAAGTTGAGGGTGATAAGGACGAAAATCACTCTGAAGATAATGATTAATTTAATCTACAAATAATTGAAAAAGCACTTAGTTTTTACTAAGTGCTTTTTTTATGATTAAAAAGTAAAAAGTAAAAAGTAAGGAATAGAATTATTATGCGACTTTTTAGGAAGAAACTACCAAATGAATTCAAAACTAATATTAATTTGTTTAGTATTAATATCTTCTTTAAGCTATGCGCAAACATGTTGCTCAGGTGGAATTCCATTATCAAATAATATAGGATTGCCAACACTGAGTAAAGGGAGTTTGCAAATTGGTATTAATTATGATTACAACAATCTTAATACTTTAAATTTTGGTAAGGAAAAACTTGATGATGATTCTAGGTTGAGAGTGACACATTCAGCATTACTAAATGTTAATTATTCTGTTTTCAAAAATGTATCGGTAGAGGGCTTATTTACCTATGTTAACCAACGAAGAACAATCACACAATTCGGCAATAACAATTTAGATCAAACTTCAGGGATAGGAGATGCTGTATTGCTTACAATGTATAGATATCAGCCAAATAAAATTAAAAATTTAGAGTTTAATATTGGTATTGGGACAAAAATCCCACTTGGTTCTACTACCGAAAAAAGTGCTGAAGGCATTGTTTTAAATGCCGACTTACAACCCGGAAGCAATACTTGGGATGTTATTTATTTAATGTCGATGGGAAAAAGTTTTGATTTTAGACCATCTTTACAAATAGGTGGAAGGATTCTTTATCGAGCAACAGGAGTCAATAATTCGTACTATGGAAATACTAGCTATAAATTTGGTAACGAATTTTTATCGTATCTAAGTTTTTCAGATGTCTTCGTTGCTCTTAAAACCTTAATTTCACCCAGTTTATCTTTAAAGTATAGAAACGCAGTTAAAGATGAATTAGATGCGTTTTCGTTAGATAATACTGGAGGAAAGTTTGTGTCAATAATTCCGAATCTTGCAATAGATATAACACCTAGCATTACTTTTTCAACAAGGGCTGAATTACCAATTGTTAGTAATGTTGATGGGACTCAATTAGCACCAACATATAGAATAACTACTGGTCTAATTTTTAAATTTGAGGCGAGACAAACATTGTTTAATTAATTAGAATAACTATGAAAAAAGTAAGCTTATTAATATTAATTTTTACAATTGTTTATTCCTGTGATAAAGCAAGTATATCTAATCAAGTAGAAGGTATAGCTTTAGAAGGTCAGGAGGAATGGTTAATCCCTAGACGAGAAATTAAAGATGGAGGTTCTGGAAAAGATGGAATTCCGTCTATTGATAACCCAATATTCATAAGCGATCCTGTAGATCTTGAAGATGATGATTTGGTGGTAGGGATTTATTTTGAAGGAGAAGCTAAAGCTTATCCTCATTACATACTAGATTGGCATGAGATTGTTAATGATATGGTCGGAAACGACCCAATTGCATTATCCTATTGCCCTCTAACAGGAACGGCATTTGCTTGGGGGAGAGCTTCTGAAAATCCAGAAGATACTTTTGGTGTTTCAGGTTTGTTATACAATTCTAATTTATTGATGTACGATAGAAAAACGGAAAGCTTGTGGTCACAACTAAAGGTGCAATGTGTAAATGGAGATTTAGTAAGTGATATTCCATCAACTTATAGCGTTGTGGAAACCGATTGGAAAACCTGGAAAAGTATGTATCCAGAGACATTAGTATTAAGTGAAGATACTGGTTATTCAAGGGATTACGAAACTTATCCTTATGGTGATTACAGAACCAATAACAATTTTTTACTTTTTTCACCAGCTCCTTATGATAGAAGATTGCCAAGTAAAAAAAGAGTTTATACAATTATTGACAAAACAGTTTCTAAAGCTTATTTATTTGAAGATTTTACAGGTGGAAAAGCTATTTTAGACACGTTTAATGGCAAAGAGTATTTAATAGTTGGTAATGAATATGTTATTAATTCGTTTGTTTTAAGTCAGGAAAACCAAGAACTAACCTTTGAATATGAGTTAAGTGAATCTGGAGGGTTTTTTAAAGATAATCTAGGTACAGTAAGAAGCGTATTTGGTGATGTTGTTTCAGCCAATCAAGGTAATATTGGGGACTATTTAACCCCAGCAATCTCAGTAGTTAGCTTCTGGTTTGCTATTGGAGCATTTTACCCTGATGCAGAAATATATATGCCTTAAGAGGTGTAATATTTCAATGTATTTTTGTTTAAAGCTTAGTCTCTTTTTTAAAAGTAATATCTTTCTCAAGAGAAATTAGTTTTCCATCTTCAGTAATACCTTCTATAATAATCTTGAATTCTTTTTGCATTAAATTTGGGAAAGTAAGATTAAAAGTTTCGTTTGGATTTATACTAATATTTGACTTCCAGTAAATAACACCATAGTTTAAAAACAATTCATTTGTAAAGGACTTATATTTTGGTGTGTAGAATTCTTTAGATTCGCTAAAACCCATCGGAATTTTATAAACCGAGAATTTTGATTTCCTAGATTTTAATTGAGAATCTGGTCTAGTATAAAGATAAATTCTACCGCCTTTGCTTAATGCATCAGCATCTATAAAATAAATTTCTTCAAAATCATTTACTCTAAGAGTTTCTAAAAAATATAGATCTGCAGGTTCTTCAATGTCATCAATAAAAACTGTAGTTCTTGGATTTGTTGGTGCTGACATAATAGAAAGTGTTCTACGTGAACTACTAATTGTTAGTTGTCCTAAGTTTCTATTAATTCGAAACCCATTAGAACTGATAAAACTTAAAAGAGGGCGAGTATCATTTTTGTCAATTACTAAACCATTCATATTAGCCGAGCTAAACCTTGGGTCATGCTTAAATTTATTTTCTCCAATTATTTCAACTTCATCTAAAACAACAGTTTCTAATATAAAATCAGAAAAAATGAGCTCTTTATCTTCTTTATTACTTACTACTTCTTTTGATGATAGTTTTTGTATTGTTTTTGGTAGCTTATTTAGCCTTTCTTGATTTACAACATATTTCGGTGTCTTTAATTTTTTTTGCCCTATAATTGAAAAATTAACTTCACTGGAATCTGGTAAGTATACATTGTTAAAGCTAAACCTATTACTGGTAATGTCGCTAAATAATAAGATTTCATTGCTTTTGGACAACATAGATATTTGAGGTTTTTCCGATTTAATATTCATGTTGATTTCTCCAGAAATTGAAATGCCTTTTTCAAAGGGATTAAAATCATTTGGAGGGTTAATAAAAATATTGGACCAGCTATATTTACTCCATCCTTGGGTTAGTAGTAATAAATCTAAATCAAATAGTTTTTTTCTATTAGTATTTGTAAAATAATAATTAGGATTTTCTAAGGCTCCTTTAATAAAAGGTTCTATTAAAAACTTTGCATAAATAGAACTAGCATTTGATGTTGCTTTTGACCTCACAGGTAGAATGGAGGCACTTAAATTAATAGTATTTTGATTGTTATTAACTATATCCAGTAGTACTGAATTTTTAGTTTTTTCTTTAATATTAGAAATATCTATTTTAGAAAAGAGGTCACTATCGTAATTAAAAATAATTCTTTCCAGTAATGACTGGTTTTTGTCATTAAGTAAGGTTATAATATTAATGCCTTTACTGAATTTTTTAGAAGGAATTAATAAATCATAGGTCAGCACATTTGGTTGAAGAACTATTTTCCTTTCTACCATAGAGCCAGCATTATGGACAATTAAATTGTAACTTTTATTTGTTAGTAGTTTAAGAGATTTGTTGTTGGTACTTAATGTAATTTTAAAAAATGAAGAACTTGGACTCTGCACTTGCATAGACAAGCCAATTTGTTTTGCAATTGGCACATCAACTATATGGTTTTTGCCATCAAAAGATGTTGCTTGTATCGTGTATGTGTCTTTTGCTTTATAATGAAATAAGCCCTTAGCTAAGCCGAATTTGTTAAATCTAAATTTTGAGACTACTTCGTTATTTTGATTTCTAATCTCTCCAGATTGTAGCTGAACGCCATTGCCTTTTGCATCCTTGGCAATAATGCCAATAGACGCATTAGTATTATTTAGTAAGTGTCCACCTTCAGGTAAAACTTGAATATCTATGGATTCCTTATCATTGCTTTTTAAATCTTTATTATTAGAAATAATTGCAATAGTTTGGTTAAAGCTATCGTCTTCAGCAAAGTTTTTCATCCAACTAGTAGATGCTCTTATAACATATTTATTATCTGTAAATGTTGAATCTATTTTGAAATTTCCAGTTGCAATACCATTATCAACATATAATAATTTTTGTTGTTTAAGTCTCCCGTCTAAATCATAAATACCACAATATAAATTAGAAGTGTGTTCATGTAGTTTTCTTGTGTTTAAATTTAGTAAATAGGCTTGTAGCCATAGTTCTTCTCCTTTAATAAAATGAGTTTTGTTTAAATGCAAATAGGGAATTTCCCTTCCTTTCTCAAAATATGCTGCATAAGAAGAATCAATAGGAGTATTGATTTGAGAAAAACTAGGAATGGCAAATAGAATAAAAAAAAGTAATGTGAGTTTAAAACTTTTCATCAAGATATTTTTGGTTAGTCCATAAACATAATCAAAAATTATTCCAATAAAAAACGCTCCAATAGTATTGAAGCGTTTATCTATATTAACTACTAATGTGTCTCTTACATCATTCCTGGCATTCCGCCTCCCATTGGCGGCATTGCAGGAGTGTCTTCTTTAATATCCACTAAAGCGCACTCTGTAGTTAAAATCATTCCAGCAACCGAAGCAGCGTTTTCTAATGCGATACGAGTTACTTTTTTAGGATCAATAATTCCAGCTTTAAGCATATCGACATAGGTTTCAGTTTTAGCATCAAAACCAAAGTCTT
Source organism: Flavobacteriaceae bacterium S0862 (assembly GCA_023015825.1). Classification (GTDB taxonomy): domain Bacteria; phylum Bacteroidota; class Bacteroidia; order Flavobacteriales; family Flavobacteriaceae; genus Pontimicrobium. The sequence continues at coordinate 207,569 of JALKAW010000003.1, forward strand.
TTTTGCCTTCCATTACTTTAGCTACTACAACACTACCTTCACCTCCTGCATTTTCAACAATGGTGCGTAAGGGTGCTTCAATTGCACGTGCTACAATTTGTATTCCAGTAACTTCATCAAGATTTTCAGTGGTAATCTTTTCTAATAATGATTTTGCTCTTACTAAAGCAACACCACCACCAGCAACAATACCTTCTTCTACAGCTGCTCTTGTGGCGTGTAATGCATCGTCAACTCTGTCTTTTTTCTCTTTCATTTCCACTTCGCTAGCAGCACCAACATATAATACAGCAACACCTCCAGCTAATTTAGCTAAACGTTCTTGAAGTTTTTCTTTGTCATAATCAGACGTAGTTGTTTCAATTTGAGCCTTAATTTGATTTACTCTAGCTTTTATATCGGTTGCTTTTCCTGCACCATTTACAATGGTCGTATTATCTTTGTCAACTGTCACTGTTTCAGCAGTACCAAGCATACTCAGGTCAGCATTTTCTAATAAAAATCCTCTTTCTTCAGAAATTACGGTGCCTCCAGTTAAGATAGCAATATCCTCCAACATTGCTTTACGTCTGTCTCCAAATCCAGGCGCTTTTACGGCTGCAATTTTTAATCCACCTCTTAATTTGTTTACTACAAGCGTAGCTAACGCTTGACCATCGACATCTTCAGCAATAATTAATAAAGGACGACCAGATTGTGCCACTGGTTCTAGTATTGGAAGAATCTCTTGTAAGTTAGATATCTTTTTATCAAATAATAGAATGTAAGGATTTTCCATATCGGCAATCATTTTATCTGCATCAGTTACAAAGTAAGGAGATAAATAACCTCTGTCAAATTGCATTCCTTCTACTACATCTACATACGTTTCCATACCTTTTGCTTCTTCAACGGTAATGACTCCTTCTTTTCCAACCTTACCAAATGCTTTGGCAATTAAATCACCAATAGTATCATCGTTATTAGCAGAGATAGCAGCGACTTGTTTAATCATTTCTGAAGAGTTACCTACTTTTTTAGCTTGCTTTTCCAAGTCTTTAGTAATAGCTTCAACTGCTTTATCAATTCCACGTTTTAAATCCATAGGATTTGCGCCAGCGGCAACATTTTTTAAACCTTCTTTTACAATAGCTTGTGCTAAAACAGTAGCCGTTGTAGTTCCATCACCAGCTAAATCGTTGGTTTTAGAAGCCACTTCTTTTACCATTTGAGCTCCCATATTTTCAAGCTCATTTTCAAGTTCAATTTCTTTTGCAACAGTAACACCATCTTTGGTTACTTGAGGAGCACCAAAGCTTTTGCTAATAATAACATTACGACCTTTTGGTCCTAAGGTTACTTTTACTGCATTTGCCAATGCATCTACACCACGTTTTAATCCGTCACGTGCTTCTATATCAAATTTTATATCTTTTGCCATTTGTTATTTTTTTAATATTTATACAATCGCCAGAATATCACTTTCTCGCATAATTAAATAATCTTTACCATCTAGTTTTAACTCTGTACCAGCATATTTTCCATAAAGTACAGTGTCATGTTTTTTAACTGTCATTGGTTCGTCTTTGGTGCCTTTGCCAACAGCTACAACTGTTCCTTTTTGTGGTTTTTCTTTTGCATTATCTGGAATAATAATTCCTGAAGCTGTAGTGGTTTCAGCTTCTAGTGGTTCTATTAGAACTCTATCTGCTAATGGTTTAATGTTTAAAGCCATTTTTTATGAATTTTTAAATTAATAATTAAAATTAACGCTAAAGCGTTGTTCTAAAATTGTGCCAATAAAATATGACTGACAAACTTTCAGAAACAAAAAATGCCAACTGTTTAAGTTGGCATTTTTTGTTGTATATAAACAGTATACTAATTTGTTGTATCGTTGCCTGCTGGGTTAGCAGGAGTTTCAACAGGTGTCGTTGTAGTTGGAAGAGGCTGAGATGTTGTTGCATCTTGATCTAAAGCTTTAGATTCATTAGTTGCACCTCCACCACTAATTGCTACATTCGAAAGTAAAATTAAAGCAATTAATAAAGTTGCTAAAGCCCAAGTACTTTTATCTAAAAAGTCTGAAGTCTTTTTTACACCACCTAATTGCTGAGTGCCACCCCCACCAAATGAAGATGATAATCCTCCACCTTTTGGGTTTTGTACCATTACTACTACTACCAATAGGAACGCTACTATAACGATAAGTATTAAAAATATTGAAAACGTGCTCATTACTATTTATTATTTTGTTCTTGTATTTCTTTTATTGCTTGAATTTGGTCTGCAAAGAAACCACTTTTTTCTGGATATTTCAAACTTAAAATTTTATAAGATTGAATAGCTTTATCGTAGTTTTTCTGCTCAACATAAATTCGTGCTAGAGTTTCAGTCATTAAAGCTTCTGATTGAATCATTCTTGACTGAGCTAAGTTTTGAACTGAGGCTTCTTTTTTTATTGGTTTAATCTTTGGGCTTGTTGCAATAAACTTGTCAATTAATTCAAATTTTTTGGTTTTGGTGTCTTCTTCAGCTTCAACTGCACGATTTGTTTCATCCTGCTCTCTAATAATTGGTTTAAAACTTGTAATCTTTAACCATTCACCAAAGGAATGTACCTCATGTTTGTCGAAAGCTAAGGGCTTGCCAACCTCTAGAACTTCTTCTGGTGTTTTTTCGATGTTTGGAACATCTACTTTAATCATTTCTTCTTGAGGAATTAACTCTTGTTTCTCTTCGAAGAGATCTGGACGTATTGTTGGCTCAGTATCCTTAATGTGTTGTTTTAAGGCTTCATCAATAACCATACTTTTATTAACCGATATATCTTCAATATCGTTGACTTCAATATCTTTTAAATGTGCAATATTCTTTTTTATATGTTCCGAAATTTCGTTCTGCTGAAATTCATTAGAAGTTATAAAATCGAATAAAATACTCCTATCGGTTGTATAAGCTGCAGTTGTTTTTAGCTCTTGATTGTATTTAAAACTACCTTGGTCTTTTAGTCCTTTAAGGTAGATGGCTCTAGCCGATTGAAAGTATGGAAATTCATCAATAATAGCTCTAACATCACTTACTTGACCAGCAGGGATTTGCTGAGGTTGTTGTAATAAGTTTGTGAAATTAGAAGTGTTCATTTTTTACCAGTTTGATGATAATGATGCATTTACAACATCTTGTGTGATGCGTTCAAATATTTCAGCTATTGCAGTGTCTTTTTGGCTACCCACTAACTGAGCGCTTCCTGCATAATCAAAATAAAATGAGAAACGCTGGTCAAATTCAGCTTCAGGATCATTTTTATCATAAAAATGAACTTTCACAGCGATTGTTAAACGGTTTTGAGCAGCAGTATTGTTTGCAGTGGCTGTAGTAGGAGAGATGCGATACTCCACTATTTCTCCTTCGTAAACAAGGTCACCATTAGATTTTACTAAATCTAGTTTTGTTTGGTTTAATATAATTTCTTCAAGAGCTATTTTAAAATCTCGCTCTAAACCTGGCTCTATTAACGGTGCATTATTTTGAAAATAATTGACTTGAAACGTCTTCGTGTTTTCAGAAATTGAAACAGAAGTAAACGAATATTTCCAACAACTTTGAAAGGTTGTCAATAAAATTATCAATAATGAATATTTTAAAAATTTCATTTAATAAGTGTTAGGTCTTTTCATAGTAATAAACGCATAAATATATCCTGCATTATCTGCAACATCAAAATCAATGTTTATGACTCTGTATCCTTGATAATGTTTTTCATTTACTAAATCTTCTGCTTCTTGTCTGATTTTCTCAGAGCTATTACGTGCAAACGATTTACGGATCATAAATATTTCTATTGCCTTCATAATGTATTATTAAATTTCAAATTCTGAAACAACAATTACAAATCAAACTGTTTTATTTTTCTATATAAAGTACGTTCACTTATGCCAAGTTCAGCAGCTGCTAATTTACGCTTTCCGTTGTGACGTTCTAAAGATTTTTTTATTAATTCTAGTTCTTTGTCATGGAGCGACAAGGTTTCTTCTTCTTCAATCTCTTCGGCAAAGTGGTATTTATCTTGCGTATTTACTATTTCAACTGGCTGTGTGCTTTCTTCTGGTAACGATAGGACTTCCAGCGCTTCTTTTTTAATCTCATCATCTTCACCATAAATTTTTTGTATTAGCCCTTGATTATCTTTTTGAACATCTTGTGTATTGCCTTTTTGCATTAGTTCCATGGTAAGTTTCTTCAGGTCATTCAAATCGCTTTTCATGTCGAACAATACTTTATAAAGTATTTCTCGTTCGTTACTAAAATCACTTTCTTTTTTAGCAGAGCTAATAACAGCAGGCAAATTTTGACCAGTATCTGGCAAATAATGTCTTAAAATATCGGCAGTTATTTGTCTTTTGTGTTCTAGAACAGAAACCTGTTCTGCAACATTACGCAACTGTCTAATGTTTCCGCTCCAACGGTATTTTAAAAGCATAGCGATAGCGTCATCACTTAGCTTAATTGTAGGCATTTTGTATTTAAGGGCGAAATCGCTTGCGAACTTTCTGAATAATAAATGAATGTCTTCTTTACGATCTCTTAAAGGCGGCAAATGAATATCAATTGTACTTAGTCTATAATACAAATCTTCTCTAAACTTTTCCTTTTTTATAGCATCAAACATGTCCATATTTGTGGCTGCTACAATACGAACATTTGTTTTTTGAACTTTACTTGAACCTACTTTTATAAATTCCCCATTTTCCAAAACACGTAATAAACGTACTTGAGTTGTTAGTGGTAATTCGCCAACTTCATCCAAGAAAATAGTACCTCCATCAGCGACTTCAAAATAACCAGAACGTGTTTGTGTAGCACCTGTAAAAGCGCCTTTTTCGTGACCGAATAGTTCACTATCGATAGTTCCTTCTGGAATAGCGCCACAGTTTACCGCAATGTATTTTCCATGCTTTCTGTGAGAAAGCTGATGTATAATTTTTGGAATACTCTCTTTTCCAACCCCAGATTCTCCAGTGACTAATACCGAAATATCTGTTGGTGCAACTTGTATTGCTTTTTCAATGGCACGATTTAAAACAGCATCGTTGCCAATAATTCCAAAACGTTGTTTTATAGCTTGAACTGATTCCATAATTTAATTATTTTCTGAATAACCTTCTGCTTCGCCAATGAGTGTGGCAGTGGTACAATTATTCACTCTTACATATACAAAATCACCAACCTTATAGTGTTCTTTCGGGAATACAGCAACTGAGTTATGTTCGGTCCTACCTGACCAATGCTCAGAAGATTTTTTTGATTCTTTTTCGATTAGTACCTCAACTGTTTTGTTGAGATATTCTTCAGTTCGTATTCTACTATGTTCTTGTTGTAAAGCGACCACTTCGGCTAATCTTCTTTTTTTAATTGGTTCAGGAATATCATCTTTTAGCTTTCTTGCAGCCATGGTTCCTGGACGCTCAGAATAAGCAAACATATAACCAAACGAATACTTTACATGCTCCATTAAACTCAAGGTGTCTTGATGGTCTTCTTCAGTTTCTGTAGGGAATCCTGTGATTAAATCATGCGATATAGTGCAATCTGGCAAAATTTGTTTAATGTCATCAATCAATTTTATGTACTCTTCACGAGTATGTTGACGATTCATTTCTTTTAATATTCTGTCACTTCCGCTTTGCACAGGAAGATGAATATAGTTACAAATATTTCTATGTTTAGCCATAGACCTCACAACATCTAAAGTCATATCCTGAGGGTTGGATGTTGAAAAACGAATACGCATTTTTGGCTGTGCTTCGGCGCATAGTTCTAACAAGTTAGCGAAACTAACTGCTGTTGCTTTTTGTATGTCGCTAGCTTTGTCAAAATCTTTTTTTAAGCCTCCTCCATACCATAAGTAACTATCTACATTTTGGCCTAGTAAAGTAATTTCTTTAAAACCTTTTGATGCTAAATCGTTCACTTCTTCAATAATACTTTGCGGATTCCTACTGCGCTCACGACCTCTCGTAAAAGGCACAACGCAGAAAGTACACATATTGTCACAACCACGAGTAATGGAAACAAATGCTGTAACACCATTGCTTTGCAATCTTACAGGCGAAATATCGCCATAAGTTTCATCTTTAGATAAAATAACGTTGACTGCATTTCTACCTTCTTCAACTTCGGCAATTAAGTTTGGTAAATCTTTATAAGCATCTGGACCAACAACTAAGTCAACTATTTTTTCTTCTTCTAAAAATTTGCTTTTTAAACGCTCTGCCATACAGCCTAAAACACCAACTTTCATTTTTGGGTTGTGACTGCGTTTTACAGCATTATATTTTTCTAAACGTTTTCTTATGGTTTGTTCGGCCTTATCTCTAATGGAGCAGGTGTTTACTAATACCAAATCGGCTTCTTCTAGTTTTTGTGTTGTGTTAAAGCCATCATTAGCTAAGATTGAAGCTACAATTTCACTATCGCTAAAATTCATAGCACAACCGTAACTTTCTATAAAAAGTTTTCTATTATTATCTTTATGTTGGTCTAAAACTAAGGACTCACCTTGTTTTTTCTCGTCTATAATTTTTTCCATATTGTACTTGAACCTGTAATAGTCAATAAGCATGCAAAGATACAATTAATTTAGATTTTATGACAAAGTGGCAGAGTGTTAAATTTAATTAAATTATTTACATTTGGGAGCGAACCAAATTCAATTAATATGAACTACTCCGAAATACAATCGAAAATACAGAACGCTCAACATCTAGATTTTGGAAAAATCCTCGACCTTACAATTAACATGTTTAAGGAGATTTGGTTGAAAGGTTTTTTAATGGTTTTAGTGCTTGTTGCATTTGCAGTTGGTATTTCAATGTCCTTTAGCTTTATTGGCCTAGGTCCAGAGCCTTTTGAAGTTGATTACAACGGAAATTTTAATTTCTTTGAAAACTACACCAGTAATGCTTTTTACTCATTACCACAAACTATATTGATTTCTTTCTTAACAATTGGATTATTGGCTGGATTTTATAGAATTTGCAAACAAACGGATTTGAATAATTTACAAAAGGATGACTTATTCTATTATTACAAAGGTGAGTTTATAGGTAAAATTTTTACGCTAGGGATTGTTTATTCTTTAATTGCCATAATTGCTCAATGGTTATTTATTATACCATATATATACGCTTTTGTGCCTCTGTCATTTTTTGCTGTGGTATTTTCTAATAATCCTGAATTAACCGAAACAGAAATCGTAAAGATTAGTTTTAGTTTAGGAACAAAAAAATGGTTGCTAACTTTTGGGTTGCTATTTATTACTGGTATTTTAGGAATGCTGGGTATTATTGCTTGCGGAATAGGGTTGCTGTTTACAATGACCATAGTTTATTTACCTGTTTATTTTGTGTATCGTGATGTTGTAGGATTTGAAGATGATAGCGAAATAATGAAAATTGGAATTGAATAAAATAACTAATAATAATCTTTTAAAAACCTGTATTTCACAGGTTTTTTTTATACCCAAAAGCAAACTAAAATTTGCAAATAAAAAAAATCGTCTACATTTGTACCTCTAAAAAAACGAATAATGGCGAAGAATTTAGTGATTGTAGAGTCACCTGCTAAAGCAAAAACAATTGAAAAATTTCTAGGAAAAGATTTTAAAGTAGAGTCCAGTTTTGGGCATATTGCGGATTTACCTTCCAAGGAATTAGGTGTTGATGTTGATGGTGATTTTAAACCTAAATATAAAGTTTCCACCGATAAAAAAGCGGTTGTTAAAAAACTAAAAGAGCTAGCGAAAAAAGCCGATATGGTTTGGTTAGCAAGTGATGAAGATAGAGAAGGAGAGGCTATTGCTTGGCATCTTGCTGAAAACTTAGGGTTAGACAAAGACAAGATAAAACGTATAGTTTTTCACGAAATTACTAAGGCCGCTATTCAAAAAGCTATTGAAAATCCAAGAACTATAGATTACAACTTAGTAGATGCACAACAAGCACGTCGTGTATTAGATAGAATTGTTGGTTACGAATTATCACCAGTACTTTGGAGAAAAGTAAAAGGAGGTTTGTCTGCTGGACGTGTGCAATCGGTTTCTGTAAGGTTAATTGTAGAACGCGAAAGAGAAATTCAAGCGTTTAATCCAGAAGCATCTTATAGAATTGACGCCGAATTTTCTAATGAAGAAGGTCAAACATTTAAAGCAAAGCTACCAAAGAATTTTTCAACCAAAGCTGAAGCTCAAAAGTTTTTAGAGGATAATATCAATGCTGATTTTAAAGTTGCAGATTTAGAGAAAAAGCCTGCAAAAAAATCGCCTGCTGCTCCATTTACAACATCGACGTTGCAACAAGAGGCTGCTAGAAAATTAGGTTATTCGGTAAGTAGAACCATGAGTAATGCACAACGTTTATATGAAGCAGGTTTAATTACTTATATGAGAACCGACAGTGTAAATTTATCTAATGAAGCTAGAAAAGGAGCACAAGCTGAAATTGAAGATGCATTTGGTGCAAAGTATAGTAAACCAAGAAACTATAAAGGAAAGTCCAAAGGTGCTCAGGAAGCACATGAGGCTATTCGTCCTACTAATTTCGCACAACATACAGCAAGTGTAGAAAGAGACCAAGCACGCTTGTACGACCTTATTTGGAAAAGAGCGATAGCTTCTCAAATGAGCGATGCACAATTAGAAAGAACCAATGTAAAAATCTCAGCATCTACGCACAGTACTTTGTTTTCAGCAAATGGTGAAATGATAAAATTTGATGGATTTTTAAAAGTATATCTTGAAGGTACTGATGATGAGGATACAGAACAAGAAGGCATGTTGCCAACACTAAAAGTCAATGAAAATCTTTTAAATAGATACATTACAGCTACTGAACGCTATACCCGTCCTCCTGCAAGATATACAGAAGCAGCGTTGGTTAAAAAGTTAGAAGAACTAGGTATTGGTCGTCCATCTACTTATGCGCCGACTATTTCAACGATTCAAAATAGAAAATATGTCGAAAAAGGGACTGTTGAAGGGGAGCCTAGAAACTATGCGCAACTTGTTTTAGAAAGTAATAATGTTTCAGAAAAACAATTGACCGAAAAAGTAGGCTCAGATAAAGGGAAGCTTGTTCCAACGGACATTGGAATGATTGTTACTGATTTTCTAGTGAATCATTTCGAGTCTATTTTAGATTATAACTTTACTGCTAAAGTTGAAAATCAATTTGATGATATTGCAGATGGTAAAGAAGATTGGACTGAGATGATGAAAGATTTCTATAAAGAATTTCATCCACAAGTTGAAGATGTTCAAGCAAATGCCGAAAGAGAATCTGGTGAGCGTGTTTTAGGAACTGACCCAGAAACAGGTCGTCAAGTAAGTGTGAGATTAGGAAAGTTTGGACCTATGGTACAAATAGGAACTGTTGACGACGAAGACAAACCGCTTTTTGCTAGTTTGTCTCCAGATCAGCAATTAACGACTATCACTTATGAGGAAGCTATGGATTTATTTCAGCTTCCAAAAACTTTAGGTGAATATAAAGATGAAACCATAGAAGTTAATAATGGTCGCTTTGGGCCTTACGTGAAGTTTGGAAAAAAGTATGTGTCGTTACCAAAAGGTGTCGATCCATTATCTTTAGAATTAGACGATGCTATTGAACTGATAAAGGAAAAGGAAAAAGCTGATGCACCTATATATATGTATCAAGATTTGCCAGTTCAAAAAGGTAAAGGGCGTTTTGGTCCATTTATTAAATGGAACAATATGTTTATTAACGTCAATAAAAAATACGATTGGGACAATTTATCCGATAATGATATCATAACATTGATTGAAGAGAAAATTCAGAAAGAAAAGGATAAATTAATTCACCATTGGGAAGCCGAAGGTATTAGAGTTGAGAAGGCACGTTGGGGACGACACAATATTATTAAGGGAAAACTCAAAATAGAATTGCCTAAAACAGTAGATGTTTCTAAATTTACGCTTGAAGAGGTGCAAGACATTATAGAAAAGAATGCACCAAAGAAAAAAACTAGAAAAAAAGCAACCACCAAAAAGAAATAGCACATGAACTTAAATTTTCTTTCTCCAGTTCAAGATTTAGTTTTAGCACACAACGAATTACTCTCAAATCAAGTCTTAGGAAGAAAATTAAAAATTCACTCAAAGCAACATGGCATGCCAGATTTAACCAATGTTAAAATGGCTATTGTTGGTGTGCTTGAAAATCGTAACGACATAAATTATATAGGGGAAGAATTTCAATTAAACGAAATTAGAAAATCTTTATACTCCTTATTCCCAGGAAACTGGCATTATACAGTAGCAGATATTGGTGATATACTAAAAGGTGATACTGTTGCTGATACTTATTTTGCATTACAAGAAACCATTAAAACACTATTAGATAATAATGTTATACCTATTATATTAGGAGGAAGTCAAGATTTGACCTATGCAAATTATCGTGCTTACGATAATTATTTGCCAATGGTTAATATTGTAAATGTAGATTGTAATTTTGATTTAGGAGATTCTGCTAAACCCATTAAGAATGATTCGTTCTTAGGAAAAATCATTTTAGAAAAACCTTACAATTTATTCAACTATTCAACTTTAGGCTATCAAACCTATTTCAACGCTCAAGAAGAAATAGATTTAATGGAGAAACTTTATTTTGAAGCTTACCGACTAGGAGAAGTCTCAAATAATATAACTCTAGCCGAACCTGTACTTCGTGATGCTAATATTGTGAGCTTAGATTTAAAAAGTATACGTTCAGCCGAAGTAAGTACAAAACAAAAGCATTCGCCAAACGGATTTGATGGTAAAGAAATTTGTGCCATTTCTAGATACGCAGGTATAAGTAATAAGGTGTCTTCTTTTGGTATATATGAATATAAAGCCTCTAAAGACGACGAAGCAACTTCTATGCTTATAGCTCAAATAATATGGTATTTTATTGAAGGAGTAAACTGTAGAGTACAAGATGATGATTTTACTTTAGAAGACAAATATCAAAAATTCACGGTTTTAGTCGACGAACAGCAACTTATATTCTATAAAAGTAACCAAACTGGTCGTTGGTGGATTGAAATACCTTTTTTTCCAAACCTTAATAATAAATTAAAGCGTCATGCGTTATTACCTTGCATGCATGATGATTACATGGATGCTTGCAAAGGAAAAGTACCAGACAGATGGTACAAAGCATTCAAGAAAAATAGCGTTTAAACGTCGATCAAATACCCAAAATTAATCGATGAAATGCACTTTTTTTAGACAAAATGCATTTTTTTTGCTTAAAAAGTTGTTTTTATGGAAATATATAAATATGTTTACACCCTTAAAATATTTAAGATCATTAATTAACCTCAAATTTATGTGTATTAAGAAGTTATTAACATTAACAGCAGTCTTAGCTATATTAACTAGTTGTGGAACCGGAGATAAAGGCGAACTAGTTGGAGTTAAGGGAAAAAAGTGGCATCCTGAAAAACCTTATGGAATGAGTTTAATTCCAGGAGGAGCTTTTATTATGGGTAAGTCGGATGACGATAGAGCAGGTGTTAAAGATGCACCTACCAAAACTGTTACAGTAAGAGCATTCTATATGGACGAAACAGAAATCACAAATAGTGAGTATCGTCAATTTGTAGAATGGGTTAGAGATTCTACGCTTAGAACTAACCTTGCTGAAATGGCAGACCTCGAAGGTAAAGAACCAGGAAATGGTGATATAGGTGAATTTGCATATAAAGATGTAAATCCTGAAGAAGACATGACTCCTTACGAAAAGTACATGTTCGAAAACTACGAAGGAGAAATTAGAAAATTAAATACAGATATTGATTTAATTTTTGACACCAGCGAGTATCCAGATGAATTGTATGCCGAGGTAATGGACAATATGTACTTACCATTAGAAGAATCATATAATGGACAACGTACTTGGGATGTAAAGCAATTTAAATTCCAGTACACAACTATGGATATTCAAACAGCAGCTAAGTATAAAGAGCTAAGTCGTAGTGATGTAATCGAGCAAGAAGAAGTAGAAGTATATCCAGATACTACAGTTTGGATTCGTGATTTTGCTTATTCTTATAACGAGCCAATGCATAACGACTATTTTTGGCATGATGCCTATAGTGACTATCCTGTAGTTGGTGTTACTTGGAAACAAGCACAAGCATTTTGTCAATGGAGAACATTGAATAAAAATGCATATCAAAAGAAAAGTAAAAAACAAAACGTAAATAGATTTAGATTGCCATCTGAAGCAGAATGGGAATACGCTGCAAGAGGTGGACTTCAAGGAGCAACATTCCCTTGGGGAGGTCCTTATGCAATAAACGACAGAGGTTGTTTCATGGCAAACTTTAAACCATTGCGTGGTGATTATGCAGCAGATCAAGCGCTGTATACAGTAGAAGCTGATGCGTTTGAACCTAACGATTTCAATTTATACAATATGGCTGGTAACGTATCAGAGTGGGTAATGTCCTCTTATGATCCAGCTTCATACGAATATTCTTCAACAGTAAACCCAAGTGTTAACGATACCGAAAACGAACGTAAAGTTGTTAGAGGTGGATCTTGGAAAGATGTTGCTTATTTCCTACAAGTAAGCTCAAGAGATTATGAGTATGCAGATTCAGCAAGAAGTTATATTGGATTCCGTACAGTACAAGACTATATGGGAACTGAAGTTACTAAAAATGCCTCAAAAAACGGAAGAAGATAAAACAAAAAATTAAACCAAACTTAACTAAAAACAAATATTATGGCACAATCAAAAGCAAGTAAAAGGTTCATGAATATGGCCTACGGATTAGGAGCATCAATCGTAATTGTTGGAGCACTTTTCAAAATTATTCATTTCGAAATAGGACCATTAACGGGTAACGTTATGTTAACCATCGGTCTTGTAACTGAAGCAATTATTTTTGCAATTTCAGCATTTGAACCTGTTGATGATGATTTAGATTGGTCTTTAGTATACCCTGAATTAGAAGGTGGTATGTCAAAAGACAAGAAAAAAGATAACCCAAAAGACGCCGAAGGTTTATTATCTAAGAAATTAGATGATTTATTAAAAGACGCTAAAATCGATGGAGAGCTTATGGCTAGCCTAGGTGATAGTATTAAAAACTTCGAAGGTGCTGCTAAAAATATGGGACCAACTGTTGATGGTATTTCTGCAACAAAAAAGTATAGCGAAGAAATGTCGCTTGCAGCTGCACAAATGGAATCATTAAACAGCCTTTATAAAGTACAATTAGAGAGCGTAAACAAGCAAGCAACAATAAACGAAGAGTCTATTGAAAATGCAGCAAAGTTAAAAGAGCAAATGCAATCTTTAGCATCTAACCTGTCATCATTAAATGGTGTTTACGGTGGTATGTTAACTGCAATGAATAAAAACTAATTAGATTAATTAATAACCCATTAATAATAAAAACTAATTAGTTATGGCAGGAGGAAAATTATCTGCAAGGCAGAAAATGATAAACTTGATGTATTTAATCTTCATTGCGATGTTAGCATTGAATATGTCGAAAGAAGTGTTGTCGGCATTCGGTTTAATGAACGAACGTTTAACCGAATCTAACACAGCAGCAACAGAACGTAACTCAGCGTTTATGGGCGAATTAGCAACAAAAGCTAGCGAACAACCTGAGAAGTATCAACCATTAAAAGAAAAGGCAGATCAAATATCGTCTTTAGCTAACGATTTTAACTCATATCTTGATGGTTTAAAAGGAAAAATGACAGAGACTGTTGATGACCCTTCAGATTACGAGATTATGGATAAAGGTGATTACCTTGACCGAAATTTCTTTAAAGGTGATAAGTTAAAACCAGAAGGAGAAGAATTCTTAAATCAAATAACTACTTTTAGAGATAAAGTGATTGAGGTTTTAGGAGATGACCCTAGGTTTACTGAAATTGCTAAAGATGTAAAAAGTAAGTTTTCAACAGATCCAGTTACTAATAATGACGGGAATGTGTTAGAATGGTTGGATTACCATTATAAAGGATTTCCATTAGTTGCATCTTTAACTAAGATGACTCAAATGCAGTCAGATATTAAAACAACACAGTCGGAAGTATTAGGTGCTATGTTTACAGGAACATTGTCTAGTGAGGTATCTATGACCAACTATACAACATTGTTAGAAACGTCAAAATCTGCTTATTTTAACGGTGAGCAATTTGATGGACAAATTGTATTAGGTCGTAAAGATGCTTCTACAAAACCTAATAGAGTAGAATTAGCATTAGATGGTCGTACATTGAGTGCAAATGAGTATTCTATTGAAGATGGTAAAGTAAAATTAAAAATTGGTACAGGAAGACCTGGCGAACATAAAATTACTGGTAAGTTAATTTTCTTAGAAAATGGAGAAGAAACTGAGGTTGAAGTAAACCAATCGTTTGCAACAGTACCAAAACCAAATTCAGCAACAATTTCAGCCGATAAAATGAATGTAGTATATCGTGGTGTTAAAAACCCAATGACTATTTCATTTGCTGGAATTTCTGATAATAAAGTTGTTCCAACTGGACAAGGATTATCTAAAGGAAATGGTGTTGGAAAATACATTATGGATGTGACTAGAGTACAAGGTAGAGAAGTAACAATTAATGTTACTGGAACTTTGCCTGATGGAAATAAAGTATCAGACAATGCTAAATTTAGAATTAAAGATATTCCAAGGCCAACTGGAACTGTTAGAGGTGAAGATGGATCTGTAAAGATGCAACGTAATAGCCTTGAAATTTCTACTATAGGTGCTAAATTGGATGATTTCGATTTTGAATTACCATTAAATATTTCAGGATTTAGTATTAAAGTTCCAGGACAGCCTACCATAGCTGTTAAAGGAAATAAGTTAGATACTAGAGCAAAACAAGCTTTGAAGAAAGCAAAACGTGGAGCTGGAATTCAAATATTTGATATTGAAGCTAAAATACAAGGAAACTCAAGCTATAAGCTTAAAAAAGTGTCTCCAGTATTTGTTGAATTAACAAACTAGTAAAGGAAAATAGCAGTCCCAAACTAAAATAAATTAAGAAAATGAATTTTAAAAGTTTTGTATTAACCGTTGCATGTGTTTTAGTTGCAAATAGTGTAATTGCGCAAGCAAATATTCTAAACGCAAAAAGCCCAGAAGAAATTGGTGTAAAAACAGATGCGCAGATATTAATGGATAATGATAGACCATTAGAGTATGGCTATGTTGATGACAGAGACATATTATACGCAACAATGGTTTGGGAAAAAGTTGTGCTTGATGAGCGAATTAATTTTCCGCTTTATTATCCTATAGACACTAATAATATTGGTAAAGATAGACGTTCGTTATTCGATGTATTAATGCGTAGTATAAAAAACGGAGACATTGAGAATGTTTATGACGATTCTTATTTCACTACTAAACGTACGTTAAAGGATATTGAAGCATCAATGGTGAAAATTGACACTACTGAATTAGGTATTGAGCAATTTAACGCAGGTGAACCAATTTCTCCAGAATACATAAGTAAACGAGAAATTAGTGCTGCAGATGTTGAAGAATACCATGTAAAAGGTATGTATTATTTCGACAAACGTTTAGGTGAATTAAAATACCGTTTATTAGGTATTGCACCTGTAATTCCTGATGTAAACTTCCTAGATGAGGAAGACCCAGGAGTGTTCCCATTATTTTGGGTGTTTTTCCCAGATGCTCGTGATGTGTTGCATCATGCAAAAGCCTTTAATGGTAAAAATACTGCAATTCCATTGTCGTTTGATCACCTCTTAAACTCTAGACGTTTTAACGGTTATATTTTTAGAGAAATGAACGTGCAAGGCGATAGAGCTATTACCGAGTATATTTCAGATAATGCTTTAATGCAGTTATTAGAATCGGATAGAATAAAAGAAAAGATTCGAGATTTCGAACAAGATATGTGGAGTTACTAAAGTAACGTCCCAATAATTTAAACGCTCACAATTTTGTGAGCGTTTTTTTATTCTAAAACTATTATTCAATAACTATCATTCCTGCGTATACAAGAATCCATTTTTAGTTACTTTTGCTTTTGATGAAGAAAGTAGATTACATTGTAGTTGGCTCAGGTCTTGCAGGTATTATGTTTTGTGATGTGCTCATGCAGCATGGCAAAACATTTATCGTCGTTGATGATGGCTCTCAAAAATCATCAATTGTAGCTGGTGGACTATATAATCCAGTCGTTTTAAAACGATTTACACCAGTTTGGAAATCTAAAGAGCAATTAGACTTGGCCTTACCAAGGTATAAATCTTTAGAAAAAAACCTAAAAGTACAATTAGATTATAAAGTTCCAGTATATAGATTATTAGCATCCATTGAAGAACAGAATAATTGGTTTTTGGCAAGTGATAAAGTTGGGTTATCAGACTATATTAAACCGGAGATTCATCAAATAGAGAATAAATCCATTAAAAGTGATTTTGGTTTTGGGAAAGTACTTCATACAGGACGAATAGATACTAACGCACTAATTGATGCTTTTAAAAATGAGCTTCGAAATAACAATCAATTAGTCGAAACGTCTTTCGATTATGTTGCAATTCAATTCAATAAAAGTGATGTTACTTATAAAAATATTGAAGCGCAACATATTGTATTTGCTGAAGGTTTTGGATTGAAACAAAACCCGTTTTTTAATCATTTACCACTAAAAGGCACCAAAGGAGAGTTGCTAACAATTTACGCTCCCAACCTTAATATTGATTTTGTATTAAAATCTGGAGCATTTTTAATTCCCTTGGGAGAAGACAACTATATTGTTGGTGCTACTTATGAGTGGCATGACAAATCAAACAAAACCACACCAGCTGCAAAAACAGAGTTGATAGATAAGCTTAAAACATTTATTGACTGCGATTTTAAAGTTGTAGACCAAGTAGCAGGAATGAGACCAACAGTTATAGATAGAAGACCTCTAATTGGGCAACATGAAAAATATAAACAACTTTACATGTTAAATGGTTTAGGAACCAGAGGCGTCATGATTGCACCTTATGTAGCAAAGAAACTGTTTTGTTTTATTGAAAATAGCGTTGAAATTGATTCCGAAATAAACATTACAAGGTTTAGTAACTAAGCCTTTTCCTTGGAAAGTTGTTTGTCGTAATGCATAAATAGGTTAATCCAAATATTTCTCGAAAGTCTTAAAATAATAGGTAAAAAGCCAATCATAGTGCCAATTATAGCTATAAAAGCGGTTATAGTACTACTGCCTAAAAACACATAGGATATCACAAAAGCAGCAACAGCAAAAGCAATTCCTACGCCATAACTAACATACATAGAGCCATAAAAAAAAGAAGGTTCTATCTTATATTTAGTATTACAGTTAGAGCAACGTTCATGCATTTTTAAAGTCTTAGAAAGTATGTAGGCATTTTTATTTACATACATATTTTCTTCATGACATTTAGGACAAGCACCAGTTAAAATGCTGTATAATTTATTTCCTTTCCTTAGCATGGTTAATTATGTTATTTTTGTACCAAAATTGACCACAAAATTAAACTTTATTTAAGTTTTAACCTGTAACTTTTGTAACAAAATGCTAAATATTCATAAGCTATCAATCTCATTTCAAGGTGAGTATTTATTTGAAGATATTTCCTTTAGACTAAAAGGTGGTGATCGAGTGGGTCTAATTGGAAAAAATGGCGCAGGGAAATCTACACTGTTGAAGATTTTATCAAACGAGATGGAGTATGATTCTGGTCAAGTAGCCACCGAGAAGGAGCTTAAAATAGGTTTTTTAAAGCAGGATATTGATTTTGAATACGGACGAACTATTTTAGAAGAAGCCTACGAAGCATTTTCAGAAATAAAAGAAGTTGAAGCAAGCATCGAATCTATTAATACACAATTAGCAGAACGAACCGATTACGAAAGTGATGCATACCATCAATTAATGGTAGATTTAAATGAAAAGCAGCATCAGTATGAAATTTTAGGAGGTTACAATTACCAAGGAGAGACCGAAAAAGTATTACAAGGTTTAGGGTTTAAACGTAAAGATTTCGAGAAACTTACCGATACTTTTTCTGGAGGTTGGCGTATGCGTATTGAGTTGGCAAAATTGCTTTTGCAAAATAACGACATATTATTACTCGATGAGCCTACAAACCATTTAGATATTGAGTCTATTATTTGGTTGGAATCTTTTCTTAAAAACTATTCTGGAGCTGTGGTTATTGTTTCTCACGATAAAATGTTTCTTGACAATGTGACCAACAGAACCATTGAAATCTCACTAGGCAGAATTTATGACTACCCAAAGCCATATACAGAGTATTTGGTTTTACGTGATGAATTACGTGAGCAACAATTAGCATCGCAAAAAAATCAGCAAAAGCAAATAGAGCAAACTGAAAAGCTTATTGAGAAGTTTAGAGCAAAAGCATCTAAAGCGTCAATGGCGCAATCTCTAATTAAAAAGCTCGACAAAATTGACCGTATTGAAGTAGATGAAGATGATAATAGTGTCATGACACTTAATTTTCCAGTGTCTGTAACTCCAGGAAAAGTGGTAGTGGAAATGGAAAATATTGAGAAGCATTACGGCGACTTACAAGTGCTAAAGGATATCGATATGATGGTCGCTCGAGATAGTAAAATTGCTTTTGTTGGACAAAATGGTCAAGGTAAATCTACATTGGCTAAAATTATTGTTGGCGAAGTAGAGTTTGGAGGACATTTAAAGCTGGGTCATAATGCTCAAATTGCTTATTTCGCTCAGAATCAAGCAGAATATCTAGACGGTAATAAAACTGTTTTAGATACCATGATTGATGCTGCTAATGAAACAAACAGAAATAAAGTTCGTGATATTTTAGGTGCTTTTTTGTTTCGTGGTGATGAGGTAGATAAGTATGTTAAAGTAATATCTGGAGGCGAAAGAAACCGTTTAGCATTGGCGAAATTATTATTGCAGCCACTAAATGTTTTGGTAATGGATGAGCCTACAAACCACTTGGATATCAAATCTAAAAACGTATTAAAAGAAGCCCTTGATAGATTTCAAGGTACCTTAATATTGGTATCACATGATCGTGATTTTTTAAAAGGTCTAACTAATAAAGTATATGAGTTTAAGGACCAAAAAATAAAGGAGTATTTAGGTGATATTGATTTCTTCTTAGAGCAACGTAATCTTGAAAATTTAAGAGAGGCAGAAAAGCGTGATGTTGTAAAAGAGCAAAAAGACAAAACTCAAGTAAAACAAACTTACGAGGAACAAAAAAAGCTAAAATCACTTAACAATAGACTTAGCAAGATTGAATCTAAAATCAATCAGTTAGAAAAAGAAATTAAGGAAATAGATGTCGAATTGGAGTCTAACTATGATGCGACTGTAGCAGATCCAAATTTCTTTGATAGCTATCAAAAAAAGAAGCAAAATCTTCAAGATCTCATGGATAATTGGGAGGTAGTTCAACTGGAGATAGAATCATTTTGAGGTAGTCGCATTCTTACATGAATACCGTTTATCGAATAAAATTGGTAGTTTATCTAGTTAATTATATATTCGTGGTAGATTAGCCCCTCAATTAAAATCTACTACTATGAAAACCTTAAAACTTTCACTACTGTTATGTTTTGTAACTACGTTAACATTCGGTAATGTATCAACTAAAGAAAAAGAAGCTTTAATTGCAATATGCAATGCCACTAACGGTGACAATTGGACTGTTGTCTGGGATATAGACAAGCCAATAAACACATGGCATGGTGTAGTTGTTAAAAACGATAAAGTAATTGCTTTAGATTTAAGTTTTAATAACCTTGAAGGTGTATTGCCATCTCAAATAGGCGATCTTGAAAACTTACAGACATTAAATTTATTTAGAAATAAAATATCAGGAGTAATTCCAGAGTCCATTGGGAATCTTAAACAATTAACATCTTTAAACATAGCTTTTAACGCTTTAGAAGGAAGACTGCCAAACACTATAGGAAACTTAGCGTCTTTGGAGTCTCTAGAGTTATTTATGAATAAAATTGAAGGATCGATACCAACAACAATTGGTAGTTTATTTCAATTACAAAAAATAGAAATTTTCAGTAATAATCTTACTGGAGCAATCCCACAAGAAATAGGAACGCTTACAAATCTTAAAGAGTTGTCTTTAAGTAGTAATAATTTGTCTGGATCTATTCCTAAAACAGTTAAAAACCTAGTAAATCTTGAGAAATTGAGTTTATATGACAATCAATTATTTGGAGCTATTCCATCAAGCCTTGGTAATTTGACGAAGCTTGAAGAAATTATGCTTTCAGATAATTTTTTATTTGGTAATGTACCAAGTAATTTAGCTAGCTTAAATAAACTAAAAATACTAATGATAAATAATAATGACTTACAAGGAGACTTTGCAAACTTAGCTAAGAGTCTTCCTGAAGGCGTGCAATTTGAATTCGCAAATATTGGAGAAAGAAAAAAAGCTGCTTTAGCAGGAACCGATTAAGTAATTTGTATTGTAATTATTTTTTTGATGGAAAAGCCACTTCAATTTTGAAGTGGCTTTTTTTTAATTTTATGCTTGTTAAAATAGAAAAGGGTTGTATATTTGCAGTCCAAAATGATTGAGTCGGCATTATGAACCGAAAGTTAAGAGCTAAGACAATTATTTTGAAATTATATCGCGGGATAGAGCAGTAGGTAGCTCGTCGGGCTCATAACCCGAAGGTCACTGGTTCGAGTCCAGTTCCCGCTACTACAAAGCTTCACAGAAATGTGAGGCTTTTTTTATGCCTTACAGTTAGCTAATAACTGCATTGTGTGCACTATGTGCACAAACTTCTAGAATAAGTCAACTTGTCAACTTTTTTGATGAAAAAGACTCCTATGTGGTCTCCCACTAAAATCAAAAAGACTCCCATTTTAATTAAACTAAACAATTATGAAACTAAATATATTATTTACAATAAATAAGCATAAGATTAACCAGAAAGGATTTTGTGGTTTAACCTGCAGGCTAACCTACATGAAAAAAAGAAAACAATTCTCCACAGGCTTATTCATTAACCCATCCCACTGGAAAAGTAAGCAACAACTAATAGTTCCGCCAGAGCCTGATGCAGAACTCATCAATACGCAACTAAGCCTGATTAAGACTAAACTTTCTCAGGCTTTTTTGTTTCTACAGGTGAATGGCAATCCCTTTGATGTAGAGGATATTTATTTACAGTTTAAAGGTGAGAACATCAAGACAGAAAAGACCCTCTTAGAAGTGTTTAAAATGCATAATGAGCACATGTTAAACCTAGTCGGGAAGGATTACACTAAATCCACTTATAGCAAGTTTATTGAGGCTAGTAGTCATACAAAGAACTTTATAAAGTTCACTTACAAAAAGAATGATTTTATGTTGTCAAACCTTAGTATGAAGTTTTTGAATGACTTTGATTATTACTTAAAATCTGAGAAGAATCATAAGCAGATTACTATCAATAAAACTATTCAGAGATTAAGGAAGATTATAAAACTGGCTATGGCTGAAGCATTTATATTGACAGATCCCTTTTTGATGTACAGACCAAAGAAGTTTGTCACCAAAGTTGTGTTTTTATCCGCAGATGAATTGGAACTAATGATGGCTTATAATTTTAGTCAACCAAGACTTCAACAGGTGAAGGATATGTTCATATTCTGTTGTTTTACAGGATTGCCTTATGCAGAAATGAGGGATTTAAGAAAAGAGCATATTGTTAATGGTTTTGATGGAGGTAAATGGATTAAGATGCATAGACAGAAGACAAGTAAAGAGTTGAATATTCCATTAATGCCAGATGCAAAAACAATATTGGATAAATATCAATACCAGTTACCATTAATTACAAATCAGAAATTCAATTCGTATCTGAAAGAAATTGCGGATATTCTTGGAATAGAAAAAAGACTCACACATCACATAGCTAGAAAGACATTTGCAAGTACTGTATTGTTATACAATGACGTGCCCATGGAAATTGTTAGTGAGTTGTTAGGGCATTCATGTATGAAGATTACTCAAGATAGCTATGGTAAAATTGTGCAGAGGAAAATTAGTCAGGAGATGAAGAAACTAAAAGGGAGGTGATTAGTTGCTTTCCTTTTTAATCATTTGTTAGGTCTTACAGCATTAATCAAATTTTTATACCCTTTTTTATTATTCCATTCAAATCCCACTTCTATTAATTCATTTTCAAAGTCTGAAATAAGCTTTTCTTCTAATGGAATTAAAATAAACCAGATATTTTGAGCGCCAACTTCACCAAAGGCCTTTGCTCCTTTTGCTCTTGCGCCAGAGATGTTGTGCTCATTTCTAAGTTCATCACGAGTCTTCATATTCCCTCCATTGTTTAGATGTTTTGTGTATTTTTCAGCTACTTTACATTGTGATTTTGAAGAAAAAATATATCTTGAAAATCGACTGGATAAACTCTGTCTTTCTGCTTTGCCAATGTATAATGGAGTTTTTTCAAATCCCCAAATATAGATACCAGGTGAATGAAAACTTTCAACATCATTTTTTGCTTCTTTTGCAAGTTTCCAAGAAATTCTTTGATTTGTATATGAGCCTCCATCCCAAAAAGGTTTTAAAAAACTACTATTTAAGAATTGATTGTAAGCCTCAAAAAGATTAGAATTATCTATATCGAATTTCATATTTTGTTTTATAATTGGTAAATTTCCTTTGTATGCGATATTAAGCATTCAGGAGAAGCGTACAATTTAGTTATTTTAGGAAGAATGAAACCACGCCTATTGTAAATGAGCTGTTATGCCGTGTACCCATATCCATAGATTGTAGTCTTTATTTTATTAACTTATTTGTTTTGGCAAAAGGAATTTCTAAATCTGTAGTATAAAATATTTCATTTTTAAAATTGGCATCAATGACTTCCATTTCCACCCCATCTGATGTTGTAATAAACATTGCTACAACCTTGTATTCTTCAGTTTCGCCAAAATAATCTTCACTTATCGTTAAAGTTAATCTTAGCCCAGATTCAAGATGTATAATATTAGTGTCAGACATACGATAAAGTTCGTCTAATTCCTTTTCTTTGGAACTTCTGTTGTCTTGAGTGATGTAATTCTTAAACTTACTTTCGTCATAGACAGAGTCACCAGATACTTCCCAAATCATTAAACGCTTTAATCCAATTTCCGATAAAATCTTGTCTTGTTTATTTATGTCTATTTTCATCTAAGTGAAGGATTTATATTGGCCTAATGGTTTGGCTAAAACCAGTTTTAATTGGTTTTAGGTTTTGTTAGCAATTGCTATGTTAGTTAAATCTATATCTATTTCTAAAAGTTGACTCTCCAAAAATGTTCTTAGACCTTTCACTTTTTCATGACCGGTTCCGGTATAATTTGAAAAGTAATTATCCTCTATTGTTAAAGAGAATCCTTCATATGATTCATGTTCTTCCTTATGTACCAAAACCAAATAGTCAACTACAAGTTCTTTGATTTTGTCAATGTCTTGCTCTTTTATTTTGTTTAATAGTTCCAATTTTAATTGGGTGTCATTTTCATAACTTTTAATAGAGAAAATAGGAGATTGATAAATTGCTTCCTTCAAGCTTTCATAATCTAACTCTAAGTCAAGACAGATTTGATATTCTAAAAATTCATCTTGATCAACACAGTCAAGCGATAAATATTTGCTGATAATTCCTAGTATTTTTTCAATATCAAATGGGTTACCATTAAAATCTAATATATCATCGTTAATGGAAACATCCATTGATAATTCGTTATTTGAATCAAGATATAAATCATAAAAGCCGCCATAAGTTGCATTTGCTTCCCCTTCAGTTTCGTCCCATCTCCAGGCACCCCAAATTTTGTTCAAAAGATTTAATAAATTTTCGTCATTTATTTTTGTTTCAATTTCGTAGTCACCCCTAATTCCGAGATGAAGGCCATCAATTAAACCTTTTTGATAAAGGAGTAAATTTAATTCATAAGCATTTGTAAACTTCATAATTTTTGATTGCCAACGCAGGGCTATGTGAAGCCACGTTTTGGATTTTAAAAGTAAGCAATTTATTGCATAGTTTTAGAATACAAATTAAACGTGGACAGGTTGCATATAGCTATTGATATGTACAGTTTTCCTCGAAGGCACCAAAATGTGAATATTAGTTATATACCTATCTCATAGGCCGTATGCAATCTGGCATAGCCCTGCGATGATGTACATATCTCAAGTTGTAGGAATTGGAGCGTAGCGACAATGTAGCAACTTGAGTTCACCTTTTGGTGAATTGTACATCATCGGTCTAGTGTATGAGTAGTAGCGGATTTCTACTCACTAACTTTTCAGTTTTAAAATGACCTTTGATTTATGTTAATACTTTTGTTTTATCACTTAAACCGCTATTACTTATACACATTGTTGTATGCCGTTTTTCTTTAGTTGTAATATTAAATCTTGTTGTGTAGAAAACTTTAGAAATTTGTCAAAGGTTCTTATTTCGAAAATGTTATTTCTAATATTTACTCCAATATTTTTAATTAACTCGCTAGTTGCTAAACCACTTAAATATACTTTAGAATCTACGGTCGCACTTCCCATGATACATAAATTGGTGTGGTCAATACTTATTTTGGGGTAATTGTCTGAATTAAAGGTTATTAAATGGATATTGAATCCATCAATTGAATAAACTTTTCTCTTATAACTTTTATTCATTCTTTTATCCCAATCAAATGAAGATTTAAATAAAATGTTCTCTAATGCATATTCAGTCAAGATATTATTCATTAATTTGTTATAATACATTTGCCCTTCCATTCTATCTCTCAATTTCCCCATGTCTTTTAAATTCAAATGATTAAGAGCACATTCTTGAATTTTACCACTAATGTATTTTGGAACTCTCACAATACTAAAGTGAGATAATTGCTTTAAAAATTCTACTTCCATTAAAAAGACATATAATATTTACCTTCTTCAAATTTATGAAACGTAAGCCTGTCACTTCCGTACTCTTCCAGTGTTTCCATTGTCACAGGTTCATATTTTTTTAATATTCCGTGTCTCTCTAATTTACCTTTTAACCATATTCCAAAAATCTGTAAACTATTTTTTGAACGAATATTTTTATAATAATCTCCTTGTGTTCTCATTGGGATTATATAACCATCATCAGTATATGCAAGAAAATCTCCTTTAGGATAAAAGGGTTGAGAGTTTAAGTCGTTACTAGCAATTAGTTCTATTTCATACCAAGGTCTTGGTTTTACTTTTCCAGTTGAACGGCTCCATCTACCTTTTCCGAAATAAACATTTAAGTTTGATTTTTCCTTTTCAGCAACTCTATCTAATGGAAAAATAAATTTTGGTAGTCCTTCTAAGGAAATTGTAGAAGTATCATAAGTTTTTAAATTTGTCCAAAGTCTATCTACTTTATCAAGAACAATTTTCTTTTTACCAGGAACAGTAATATCGGCTTGGTCAATTGAGACAGAGTAAGAAGGTGAGTAAAGGTCATTTAAAAATTCAATCAAATTAATTTTCTGATTCTCATCTAGAATTGGAACTGTACATTCAATGTTTCCCTTTGTACCACTAGCTGAAAAATTTGATGAACCAACATAAATGTTTGACGTCTCATCTTTGTCAAATTGATAGACTTTACCATGGTACCTTCTTCCATTTGTTACGAAAACGCCTGAATCATTACCATAGGCTCTTAAGGAATCATTGAGTTTTGTAACTGCAATTAGTTTTTTCTGACCTAAACCTTCATAGAAAGCCATGCCTAATAGTAGTCTTGATGTACCTCCCTTTTTCGCAATTTCTATAAATGGTTTTTCAAAAGCATTAATTACATCAAGTGAAGCGTAGCCTGAAGCGACTGTAATATTATTTGATGTTTGGAATTCTTTATCTAATACATTACGAAAATCGCCTCCATATTTTTGAATGTTAGTGTGCATTAGCTTTAATGTTTTCTAGAAATGTTTTAATCTGTTTAGCAAAAGGAAAAATACCTGAAGGTGGAACTGAATTTCCAATTTGCTTTCTTACTTCTGCAATTGTACCTTCAAATACAAAATCATCAGGATAGCCAAATAGTCTTGCTCTTTCTCTATTTGTTAGAGGTCGTGGTTCGTCATAATGATATCCCCAAGTACCACCACCACCAGCTGCGATTATAGTAGTTGACGGTTTATTAGGATGAAGTCTTCGATAAACGTGAGAAATCATTCCTTTTACGTAGTGAGGGGAATCTTTTGGTATATCTGTAAAATTACCACCTGGCGGAATTAGTTTTAATTTCTCAATTGTACTAGCTTGTATATTTTGATGCTCGTTATTATGCTTTACTTTTTTCACTCCTTTTAAAGCTTCTTTTGATGATAAATAGTTGTCAGAATCTCTTGTTGGTGCTGGAATATCAAAAAATGTGTCTAAATCTTTTCTTACTCCTATAATTAAAACTCTTTGACGAAGTTGTGCCACTCCATATTCTGCAAAATTTACCAAATGTGCAGTTGTATTATATCCATAATCTCCTGTTTCTGAAAAATCTTTGATTATAGTCTTAATAGCTTTTTTCTTATTTGCAGTTAAAATTCCCTTTACATTTTCCGCTACAAACATCAAAGGCTGTTTTTGAGAAACTATTTCGACGAAATTTTGATATAAATTCCCTCTATCTGTTGTTATACCACCTCTTTTCCAAATCATAGAAAAATCTTGACAAGGAAAACCACCAAGAATTAAATCTGCATCTGGTATTTGAGAGTAGTCTAATTGAGTAATATCTCCGCAAACAATGTGGTCTCCAATATTTTTTGCATAGGTTTCACAGGCTCTTTTTTCAATATCATTTGCCCATTTTATATTAAACCCAGCTTTATCGAAACCTAAATCCATTCCGCCACAACCTGAGAAAAGTGAAATAACATCAATGTTTTCTGTTTCTCTTGATTGCTCATTTGAGTTTTCAATTGGTGGTGAATACATTCTCAATTGTGGTTCTTTAGCAATGCTAATGTTTTCTGTTTCTGTGCTCATTCTATTCGATTAATTTTGTACTGGGTGTGATTTTAAATATATTATTTTTTTCTCGGCAACTTTAAGTGCTTTACTTGCACAATCTTCGTCTGCAATTTCATAAGCAATTTTATCACTTATAAATTGTATCAATAGTTCATCTTTATCGAGTTTTAAGATTTCTGCAAGTTTGTTCAGCATTTCTTTAGTTGGTTTTCGTTCATTTCTTTCAATTTTGCTCAATATTGCTTGGTCAATATCGACATAGGCAGAAACTTGCCTTAAAAGAAGTCCGAGAGCTTGCCTTTGATTTCGTAAAATTTGTCCGATTGTTTCCATTTGAAAATTATTACTTGACAATAAGTGTCAAATATAAATTATTGATATAATGAAAACAATGAATTTAAAAGAGTTTATAAGTAAGTTGTTAACGAAAGGTTATTGAAAACTGAACCGTATCATTTTAAATGGCATACAACACGTAAATAAGTCTGTATTTACGTAACTGTAAACTAATATAGTAATTATTTCAAAACCCTTATTAATAATACTACAAATAACAAGACTGTATCATGTGTTTTGTATAACATTTTCATTATTTTTATAATGCTGTTATATAAAATACCTGTATGAATTTAAAAAATAATAGAAAGCAAATCACACAAAAAAACTTAATCTTAGTAAATTTAAAGAAGCCTTTTAAAACCTCAATGGAGTACTTATCTAATAATTGCCTGTTTTAAAGCTTTTAACTTCTGTTATCGTGTTATATTCGGCATGATAAACAACCTCTGATATTCTATGATGTTTTAATTATTAGATGTTTTAATTATTTAGAATAATTTTTAATGTTAACACGTCATATTTAAATTAATAAAACAACTAACTTTATACAATGCTTAATAAAGAATGTCATGATAAATTTTTTTTTGGTTTTGCCTATGAAAATAGAATCATCATTTTAATAAATTAAATATCATGCAAGTAGATTATTACACATATAAAACAGAAGACTTTACATGTTCGAAATGTGGCTGGAAAGGTAAAGGTGAAGAATTGAAGAATGGTGAATTTAGTGAAGTTCATGTAATTGGTGATTTGGAATGTCCAAAGTGCTATCATTTGATTGCTTTTTGGCAAGGAAAACTTATATAATAAAAAATTACTTTTAATTTATGATAGACCTTATTGGAGACATTCACGGCCACGCAGACAAACTTGAAGAATTACTTCTTAAGTTAGGTTATAAAAAAAGTAATGGAGCTTATTCTCATCCCAACAGGAAAGTATTATTTGTTGGTGACTACATTGACCGCGGACCAAAAATTAGAGAAACACTCGCTATTGTTAAGTCTATGGTTGAGAGTGATAATGCAATTGCTTTAATGGGTAATCATGAATACAATGCCTTATGTTTCCACTTCCAAGAAACCGAAGGTGGTCACCTTAGAAAACATTTAATTAAAAATATTATACAGCATTACGAAACGCTTAAACAGTTTAAGAATAGGCAAGAAGAATATGAAGCGTATTTGGATTGGTTTAAAACACTTCCTCTTTATTACGAGACCGACACATTTAGAGCTGTTCACGCTTGTTGGGACAGTAATAATATTGAATATCTAAAAAAGACATTAGTTAATGATAGATTGACGGATGATCTTATTCATCAATCGGTAAGAAAAGGAACAAAATTAAATAAAGCAATTGAAGAAACCCTAAAAGGCAAAGAAATGAAAATGCCAGAAGGGCTTTCTTTTGCTGACAAGGACGATATAATAAGAAGTGAAATAAGAATAAAATGGTGGGAAGACCCTTCAAAAATGACCTACAAGTCAATAAGTGTAGAGCCAATTGAAAAACTACCGGAAGAACCAATTAAATTATCCGATTTAAAATTCCTTAACTTTTATCATGGGGATGACAAAAAAGTGTTTTTTGGTCATTATTGGTTAAGAGGTGAGCCGTCACTATATAAAGACAACATCTGCTGCCTAGATTATAGCGTAGCAAAACAAGGAAAACTTGTGGCATATCGACTTAACAAAGAAAACATTTTAGACATAAAAAACTTTGTTTATGTTTAGAAAGATAAAATAACACATCTGTCAGTAACAATGGCTATAAGTAATAGCTGTTTTCATTTAATACCCAACCTTTCCTTTAATTCGTATTCAGGTAAATCATAAAAATCATTAAAAGGCAATTCACGTTTCTCTTTTGCTTCATGTAATCTATGATACCAATATGAGTTAAAGAATCCACGTTTTAAGTAAATATCAATAGTATGTGTTTCACCATTAAACCAATGTCTAATATCATAAACATAAAAGTAATCACTTCCTAACTTAGCTTTAATAAATGGTAAGTCCATATTTTCTCCAATACGTGGAATATGATTTAAGTGCATACATTTAAAAGCTACGTGTTTACCATTATTTCCAGCATTAAACCATATTTCAGTTTTAGGAAAGCTAAAAACATGACCATTTTCAAAATCAAACATCTTATCATAAATTTCTTTTAGCTGTCTTCTAATGTGATACACTTTAATTCCAGTTTGTTTTTCTATTTCTTTAAATGTTGGTAAATACAAATCTTCATTGTTTAACCTCTCATCTTCAAGTATATATTTAATAAGAACTTGGTATTTATCATCCTCTTTAAAAAATAATTTTACTTGTTCTTTAATCGACATTAAGTCTATTAATATTCGTTTTATTGAGACTCTTTCTTTCATGGTTTATATATTTAAATAGTATTATTTTTCAATTTAAAGTTAGTTAATAACTATTTTTAGTTAATTCTGTCTTATGAATATTATTCTTTATTAGTTTTGCTATAACATGAAATTAAGAAGCCTCCATACTACCAAAACAATAGAGTTCTACACTCCAAATTATTCTACAAAACTCAAATTACCCTTTGTTTCTAATGGTATTAGTGCAGGATTTCCTTCACCAGCTGATGATTTCTTAGATATTAATATTGACCTTAATAAGCATCTCATAAAAAATCCTAGCACTACTTTTTATGGTAGAGTAAAAGGTAATTCATTAATTGATGCTGGAATACATGATGGTGATTTACTAATCATAGATAAAAGCCTTGAACCAACTAATGGAAAAATTGCAGTTTGTTTTGTTGATGGGGAGTTTACAGTGAAAAGGATTAAGCTTGAAAAAGATGTTATTTGGCTAATTGCTGAAAACAAAGATTATCCACCTATAAAAGTAACCAAAGACAATGATTTTGTGATTTGGGGAATTGTAATAAATGTCATTAAATACTTATAATGTTTGCCCTAGTTGATTGTAATAACTTCTATGCCTCTTGTGAGCGTGTATTTAACCCTGATTTAAGAGATAAGCCCATAGTTGTGCTATCTAATAATGATGGATGTGTTATTGCACGTAGTAATGAAGCTAAAGAATTAGGCGTGCCTATGGGAGCTCCAGCATTTGAATATGAAAAAGAATTTATTAAGCACAACATTAACGTGTTTTCTTCCAATTATCCACTTTATGGGGATATAAGTAGTAGAGTTATGAATATACTCCGTGAATATACTCCAGATGTTGAAGTTTATAGTATAGATGAAGCTTTTTTAAAGTTTGATGGTTTTGAATATTACAATTTGAACAGCATAGGTCTTGAAATGCAACAAAGAGTTACTAAAGGTACAGGAGTTCCTATTAGCGTTGGATTTGCTCCTACAAAAGCATTGGCAAAAGTTGCTAATAGAATCGCTAAGAAGTATGCAGAAAAGACCAATAGTGTTTATGTAATAGATGATGAAAATAAGCGTGTAAAAGCCTTAAAGTGGCTTAAAATAGAGGATGTTTGGGGTGTTGGTAGAAAGCATACACAGCGTTTAAATAATATTGGCGTTATCAATGCATATCAGTTTACTAAACTGTCAGATTCTTGGGTTAGAAAACACATGTCAGTAGTTGGATTAAGGCTAAAACATGACTTAGAAGGCAAGCCAACTTTGGATTTAGACTCTCCAGCAAAAAAGAAAATGATTGCAACTACTAGGTCATTTGAAAAAATGCTTTTGGAGTTTAAAGATGTAAATGAAAGAGTAGGAACATTTGCTATTTCTTGTGCTGAAAAACTTAGAAAACAAAAGAGTCATTGTAATGCTATTATGGTGTTTGTGAATACAAATGGACATAGAAAAGATTTAGAGCAATATGGTAGAAACATTGTTATCAAAACAGATTATCCAACAAATTCATCAATAGACTTAAATAAGTATGCCCAACTAGGGCTAAAAGCTATATTTAAACAGGGTTATCATTATAAAAAGGCTGGTGTAATTGTAATGGGATTAACTCCAGAGAACCAAAACCAGCTAACATTATACAGTAAGCCAAACCCTAAACATTCACCTATAATGAATATTGTAGATAGAATGAATATAGCATATGGGAATAATAAGATTAAGTTTGGGACACAATCATTGGGTAGACAGTGGAAAATGAAACAAGAAAAATTATCACCTAGATATTCCACTAATCTGAATGAAATAATCACAGTTACTGTTTAAAAACTTTTTTTAACTTTATGAAAAAGAATAATCAATGTGCTTTCATACAAGTCAAACCAAAAAAGTTATAGAGCTAGAAAACAGATATAATGTAAAAGTTAGTCACGAATCTTTAGTTGATTATTTTGACGCACCTAGATATCATTTAAATGGATTTTCACATCCAAATATGTTGGTTATACCTCAAGAAAGGTCTGACTTAATTGCTCCAGGAGTTTGGGGTATAGTGCCTAATAATAAGCAACCAGATGATATTAAGCCATATTATAAAGAAGCGGTAAAATATGGAGGTGGATTAAATGCTAGGTCAGAAAAAGTATTTAATCATTTTATTTATAGAGATTCTATAATGGAAAAAAGATGTGTGATTCCAGTTACAGGTTTTTTTGAGCCTCATGATTACAAGAAAAAGAAATATCCATACCATATTAAAAGCAAAACAGATGATGTTCTATCATTGGCAGGATTATATACTGTAATAGGAACAAACATCACATTTACAATTTTAACAAAAGAGGCAAGTCCATTATTTGAAAGGGTACATAACCTTAAAAAAAGACAGCCTATAATACTTCAAAAAGAATTAGAGCAAGATTGGTTAAATCCAGAATTAACTAATGACGATGTTAAAGAATTGCTAAACAATCCATTTAATGATGATGAGCTAGATTCATATACAGTTTCTAAGGATTTATTTAATATTAAAGTAAATTCTGATGTTGAAGACATACTTAATCCAGTTCAATATGAAGAGCTAAATACTTTGTTTTGATGCTATTTAAAAAGAAAGATAACCAATTAGATAATTACACTGCCAAGTATACGGATACTTTTAAACTAGGTTTAGTATATGCTGTTATTGGTGGAGTAGGTTATGTTATCTTCAAGTTATTTGTTGAATGAAACTAGAAATATTCAATAAACTCAGCTATGATGAAAAGCTATTTAGAGTAGTAGACAAAGGTGCTTTCCTGGATAATTATGTAACTGAAAACATTAGAATGAATCTATTCGCAGTAGATAAATTCTATGTTGAGTTAGTTTATGATTCTGCAGAGAATAAAATATCAGAAATAAGAAGTTTTAAATCGGGCATACATTTAGATAAATATACTACTCACATAAAACTGTAAAATGCGGTCATTGTTTTAAGGGTGCAATCTCAATGGATTAGGAAAAAAGAAAAGATTAATCTTGAAGTACTCCAATAAACTTATTTTACTTTTTCCTGATCCAATATTCAAGTAACATTTAGTTAAAATTTTTATTTTTTATAATTTTTTACGTATTGTTTAGTACTATAATGTATTATCTTTAATATTCTTATTATGAAAACTGTTTATTTTATTCTTGCTGTGTTATTTTATATTGTAGGAGTCATAATTGGTTATTCTCAGAAGGTCAGTGGAGATCAGATGCGAGTCTCTCAAAGAGAAGCGAACCACCCACTATTAACATCATTAAACCCCATGGGCCAGCCATTTTTCATCTTAATTCCTATTGGCATATTTATATGGCTAGCTACTAAATGATGTTTAGATATTATTGGAATTAATGTGAGAAATAATCAAAATAGCGTTGCCTTAATTAAAGACCCTTCATCCTTTTATTCGTTCAAACCGTAAAAAAACAAACTTATTGTCAAGTTGCTAATGTTAAAATTTAGAGCATTTTAACGATTAAAATTTCGTTTTAGCTAAGATTTGCCCTATTTATTAACATTATTGAGAAAATCATACGGTTTTGAGCCATATTATTCCCTATTAGTATAGGGCTTATTCTTTTAGTTATAATTCAAAAACATTAAAGTAGTGACTAAAGCTGCCTAAAATATTTTTAAAAAATAGTGTAACAAAAAATAAACATTTACGTATTATATAAACATCCCACTCATTTAAACATATTCGCCTTTGACAAAAAACTTGCGTACCCAAGAATTGACCGAACGACCCTTGAATGAATTATTCCAAAACTACTGGACAGAAGTTTATTCATTTGCAAAATCACAAACTAGGAATCATCACAAAGCAGAAGATTTAACTTGTGAAACTTTTACTAAAGCATTTCTTAAAATTGAAAGTTATAATCCTAATAAGCAATTTAAGAACTGGATTTTTACAATTTGTAAAAACACCTTTTTAGATAACAGAAGAAAAGCTAGCAATACATTTAGTTACTTGGAAGACCAATTATATTCTCAAATTAACGACACTTCTCCATCTCCTGCAGATCAGATGATTTTAAAGGAACAATACTCGAATGCCCTAAATGCAATTAGTCAGCTTGGAAAAGGTGATAAACAGATTATAACACTTTACTATTTAGATGACTTAAGTTATAATCAAATTTCAGCCGATTTAAACATTTCTTATGCAAATGCAAGAACTAGATTGAATCGAGCAAAACATAGGTTGCGTAGTCAACTAAATTAGCTCACAATGTTTAATTTTTTACAATTACAAATACATAGGAATCTATAATTCTTGTGAGGGACACCCTATTTTAATTTTAAAAACTCTAACTATGAAAAATCACACAGACATTACTGTTATTTTAGATCGATCAGGTTCAATGGATCTTGTAAAATCAGCTACCATCGAAGGGTATAACAAGTTTTTACAAACACATAAATCTGAAGGCACAAACGTTAAGGTCTCACTTGTTAAGTTTGATCATGAATATGATTTGGCCTATGAAGAAAAGAAGATTAAAAAAAAATATTATTTAAATGAAACTAATTATATCCCCCGGGGTTCAACAGCCTTATTTGACGCTATTGGAAAGACCATTGAGGGAGTTGACCGAAGAATAAAAAAATATAAGGTTGAGCCTAAAGTTATAATTGCAATAATTACTGATGGATATGAGAATGATAGCAAATTTTATAATCTAAGGGAAATAAAAAAAGGAGTAAAAAAAAGAATTAATAAACATAATTGGAATTTTGTGTATTTAGGAGCAAACCAAGACGCCATATTTGAGGGGAAACGTCTTGGAATTTCATCAGATTACTCACATAATTTTAAAGCCTCTAAAGCTGGAGTTAAGTCAGCCTTTAATACGGTAATAAAACAATCAATGGCATTAACAAAAGAAAACTTATAAAATGGTAAAAGACAAGCTAATTAATTTAATTTCTGAGACATTATCAATCGATAAGACATTAGTATTTGAAGATGCAAATCTTCGTTCTCTATGTCTTCTGTCAAATTACTTAGAAGGATTGGATAAAGTTGACAAGAAAAAAATAAAAATCAACAAAGACAGTTTAAAAAAGAATGTTTTTGAAAACGTAACATATAAAGGCAACTATTTGTTTGCAGATATAAGTTTCTTATTTGAAAGAAAAGAGAATAAAAGTGTAATCTACAAAGATCTGAGAGGTAGAGACGGCTTTTATAATTTTGAAATCTTAGAAGTGCTTCTTATTCTGGAAATTGAAAGCAAATTTGATATTCAAATACCAGATGAAGATTGGGATAATATTTTAACAGTTGACCAGGCTCTCAATTCTATTGAAGAAGCAATAAAATAATAATGTAACTCACAAACAAAGTTTAAATTAAACAATATGAAAAACCTTTTAGTTTTAATCACAGTCATTTTTACGCAAATTGCCTTCTCTCAAATTAGTGAAACATCAGAATTAATCATTGAATCTGATACAGATATGGCAATATTTTATTATAACAGAGGAATAGATAAAATTGAATCAGAGGATTATAAAGGAGCTCTTCAAGATTTTGATAAATCTATTAGATTTAATCATAATGATGCAGATGCTTATTCCAATAGAGCTTATGCTAAAGAACAAATGAAGGACTTTATTGGAGCAATTGAAGATTATACCATAGCCATTATGCTAGAACCGAAGGAGGCTATGAACTATAATAACAGAGCAATGCTAAAATCTTATTTTGAGGCGTATGAAGGTGCTTTACAAGATCTTAATAAAGCCATTGAGTTTTCTCCAAAGGATGCAGACTACTTCAATAACAGAGGAGTTGTAAAACAAGATTTGGGAGATATTATGGGAGCCATTCAAGATTACACTAAATCTATTGACCTTGACCCAAATGATGGAATATCTTATTACAATAGAGGTTTTTCTAAACAAGAATTAAAAGATTTTTTAGGTGCTTGCAAGGATGCCCGTAAATCACAAGAACTTGGCTTTGAGGCTAAAGAGTTGATTGACGAAGTTTGTAACTAATTTAATCAGCTTAGAAGGTTAGTAATAAATCACTGTATTTTTACTACATTTCCTAATGAAAAAACGAAATTTATCGATGAAGTGGTTATATGTTTTAAAAAAGACAAAAAATCTACTATGGAAATTGATGTTAGTTATGCTCTTTATAATTACTCCAATTTCTTTAACAGGCTATTTTTATCTATACGAAGAAACTAGTTTCGGAATGGCATTAGGCCAAGGGTTATTATTAACTTTTTTTGGTTTTGTATTGTTAGCCTTCCTTCACATATCAATTTCCTTTATAATTAATTCTTTTAATAAAGATCCTTTGATAAGAGAAGAGTCACAGGATGGGATAATAGGTTTTGTTCTTGTTTTGATCCTTCCTATTATATGGATAATTTTATCTCAGTTAGATTTTATTAGTCCAAGTTCAAAAATTAACATTGGACTAGGGTTATTATTTCTTTTTATCGTTATTTTTTTTGGGTATGTATTTTACAAAACAATCAACGACCCCATGGTTAATAGGCAGAAAGCAATTAAACAATTGTTAATTTCCCTTGGAATAGTAGTTCTTATCGGTTTAATTGCCATAGTAATTTTTGTCTTTACATAGTATAATTATCACAAAATTTATAAATGGATTTTAGGAAAGACCCTATTTACACACTGATTTCCAGAACCTATTAGTATTCATTTTTTTTGAAAACAAATCCTTTTTACTAGTAAAATAAAGATTAATCATATTGTAGGCTTTTTCTTTTTTTTAATTGTATGTTTGAATCTAAGTAATCCATACGACTCACTCCCTATTAATTTATCAATTACAAAGGTTTTTTATAAGCCCTAAACCAACATTAAAATAACTTAACAAAACTTAATATTATGAAATTTAAAAACTATTTAGTTTTATTCTTTACTTTATTTTTTTTAAACTTCACTTTAACAAGTTATGCTTGTAGTTGCAAAAATTATATAGGGATGGAAGAACATATTTCTAGCTCGGAAATTATTTTCTCTGGGATAGTAAAGAATGTTGAATACTGCGAACTAGAAAGTGATGATAAAGGAAAGACACGGAAGGTTCAGTTATATACTATTGAAATACTAAATGCTTACAAGGGTATTAATGGTAAGTCAATAGAAATTATTACAGGTCTTGGCTTTGGTGACTGTGGAGATCATTTTGCTATTGGGGAGGAGTATTTAATATTTGCTTATGATATTGGTTATACAAAAAAAAGCGATGGACTATATGAGACTAATATATGTGCATGGAATGGATTGGTTAATGAAAAAGAGGAGTATATAGAAATGTTAACCAGATTGAAATCTGATGGGGCATTTAATAAATGAATCATTTTAGTGTGTTTTGACTATCCTATCCATTTATATTACAAAACCAAATCAACATTGCAAGAACTTAACAAACTTATTTACCATGAAAAAAACGATAGTATTATTAATTAGTTGGTTAATTTATTCAGTAAGCTATTGTCAAACTAATATTAACTATTCTAGTTTCGATGCTTGGAGACAAAATCCTTTAACAAAAAAAATGGAACACATTAAGGGCATTTATGAATCTGGTTATATTGAAATAGATAATAAAAAGGCTACTGCTATTATTCATAGTTCAAAAACAAATCAGAAAGAATTATTTCAATTTACGTCATTCCGAAAAGTTGCAAATGATCACGTCATAGGTTTTGGCAGAGTTGAAAGACAACAAATGTTAACTTTTATTCCCGAGGACAGACTTCTTTTATTAAAAGTTAATGATATAGTAGTAATGCAGTTTTCTTTAATGCAATCTGATATCATTAAATTAAAAAAAGAGTTTATGTCAATTATTAGAGAAGTAAACCTAAAGGAAAACAAAATAGATAGTTCGTTTAGTCTAGATTTTCTTGATAGTGAATTCAATGGTGGAGGTTCATTCTCATCTAAAAATAAAGTTGACCTTTTAAGTCCAACAAGACCTCTTAATACATTAACCGTAGCACCACAGGGGGATAGAGTAGATATTTATAAGGTTAAAAAACAAATAATAAAAGATTATACGACAAAGAGTTACGACGTAACTGAAATGTACTTGGCACTTAGGTATGAAGATGACACAAGTGAATTAGAAGAAGTTCAAATAATTCATAAATCATTAAATAGGACAGAGAAATATTATGTTACAAGTTCTGAGAAAAGTACAGAGGATGATGATTACTATGGACAAGTCTATTATACTATAAAAAATGTCGCAGATAACAAATATTCAAGGATTATGTTAACGTTGGATTTAAACAATGAATTTGTTAGGATACTTCCTAATAATATAAATAAATCTTACACTTATACGTTAAGCCATTATCAAACAGTTTATAGATAAATAAAGAAGTTTACTTTATTAAACAATCTTAAAAAAACATAATTATGGCAGGATTAACGGGGGGATACATTAAGGGTGGGTTAGGATGCATAGTCTTAACGATAGTAGTGGCTTCAATAGTAATGTTTTTAGAGCCAGGGACTATTATAGATGCCATAAAAGAACAATTTTCAATGTTCGCAGACGGCTTGATATATCTAATTTGCTCCTTAGTAGCTTTATATTTATTGGCAAGAATTTTCGGGTTTTTTCAGAAAGATGACAAATAAAACAATCAAAAAAAATGAAAAAAGAAGACAGTAATAAAAGTAATAATACTGGCTGTGTTATTGCATTAGTAATAGGGGTTCTGTGTTTTTGGGGATTATTTGGAATGATTGGCGGACATGGTTTTGGAGAGTCTATTGGGGCTAATGTAAAAGCATTAGGAATATTAGTCGTTTGTGGATTAGCTATATATGGATTTATAAAGCTAAATGATAAGTAGTTAATAATAGTATGTAATCAACTTGATTGGAATAGTAGAAAAGAAAAGTTTAGTTCAGATAATAGATAATCCTTTCTTGTTACTATTCCAAAACACAGACCATGTTTCTGAATTTTTATTTTTTTTAAAATTTTGAAAACACTTTTATAAAGTCGAACGCTAGATAATAGGCAAGTACCCCGCCCCCTTTATTGTTTTTGGGGCTATTGGGTACTGCAATTCATGTTTGGGAGTTTTTTAAAAAAGATGTTTAGTTACTTCAAAATCATTACTCCCTTCTTTACTTATTCAGTATAAACACAAAACCAAAACTTTACATTCAACTCTTTTTAGGTCTTGGGTATAATCAAATTATACTCAGGCTAACGGTTGTGCCATTAAACAACTTCATTAAAATCATTTGAAATCATGAACAAATCACAAGTTCTTTCAAACAAGCCTTTGGTCAAGGCGCATCCTACAACAGGAGCAATTATGACCTATTTCGAGAGTGAAAAAGGGGAAACTTTTGGGAAAGTAAGAGTTGACCAGAGAATGCCTGTTATCTCGAATGGCTTCATGTCATTTGCAAATAGGTCAGCATTCATAACTTTCGATGAAGAAATTGCAAAGGAAATGGAATCAATTCTTCAAGAGGATAAACCATACCCAATTGAGGGTAGAGTTGTCGTATCTGAAAGTTTAGAGCCATTTTATGAAGGGCAAGAACCAAAGACAAAAGGAGTCGATGGTGAGATAATAACACATTTAGGTTCACCAGTATATCGTGAGACCCAATTTGTGTTTGACTTGGAAACCAAGGACATACTTCTTGTTTCAGATAGAGATGAACTATCTACTAGTGAAAAAACAGAAGTTACTGAACAAGTAATTGAAGAAGAACTGGTAATGTAATTTTTATTAAATCTTTATCGAGTTAGGACTTATACAAACAATGTGTAGGTCCTTTTTTTATTAATCAAATTTAAAATACGAACATGAAATTAAGAAAATCAGAAAGAAAACAAGCAAAAATAAAGCTAGCATTACAAGGTAGTGCAGGTAGTGGTAAAACATACAGTTCACTTTTATTAGCAAAAGGACTGACAAATGGAGATTTTTCAAAAGTAGCCATTATTGATACAGAAAATAGAAGTGCTGACTTGTATGCACATCTGGGTGATTATAGTGTCTTATCTATGGACGCTCCATATTCTTCAGAAAAGTACATTGAAGCTATTGATATATGTCTTGAAGCTAAAATGGAAGTTATAGTAATTGACAGCCTAAGCCACTGCTGGGATTACTTACTAGATGTACACAGTAAAATGCCTGGTAATAGTTTCACTAATTGGGGAAAGATAACCCCACGTCAAAATGCTTTTGTGAATAAAATACTCCAATCTAATGCACATATAATTAGTACGATGAGAGTAAAACAAGATTATGTGTTAAATCAAAAGAATGGAAAGTTCGTGCCAGAGAAAGTAGGCTTAAAGGCAATCCAAAGAAATGATTTAGACTATGAATTCACAATAGTTTTTGACATAGACATAGCTCATCAAGCAAAAGCTACTAAAGATCGGAGTGGTTTATTCATTGACAAGCCAGAGTTTGTTATTAATGCAAGCACAGGTAAAAAGATACGTGAATGGTGTGACAATGGTACTGGTACAGAACAAGAGATGCTTACAACCATTGCTAATGAGATTATTTCATGTACTACAATTAGTGGATTGCATCATATTTATCAGAAGTACCCTGACTATCAAACTAAAATTAAGGATACGATACTTTTAAGAAAAACAGCTATTGAAAATGCTGCTTCACAAGTAATACCAAACAATCAAATTATTGAACAATTTAAAAACAAAGACAATGGAATTAGTGACAACAAATAACAAAATAATTAATCAAGTTATATCAGAAAAAGATGTTATTGCTCCAATAAATCCTTTCATTGAATCGAATACTAAAGAAGTAACATTTGAGTATTTAAAGAATGACTGTATAATACCAGTCTTTTCTAAAGATATGGAGTGTACGCTGGCTCATCATGAGTTTATAAAAACTACTCAAGAATGTGTAAGAGCAATATTTGAAGGACAGAATATATCAAACCCAGAAATGAGAGTAAGCCATAAAGTTATGGGACGTGTGCCTTCAGCAATAAGTAAACCTGTTAAGGAATTATTGGAACACGAAAAGACTCAATATTTTGAAAGAATGATGTTTAAAATTGATGTACCAAGTATAACAGAGCTTGTTGGTGGCAACAGATTGTGCTTGTCTTTAATCGCAGTTAGGGCATATAACCAAGAAAATCTTTATAGCTATAAGAGCTATGAAAAATTTAAAATTGGAATTGGTTTCTTAAATTACGCATGCACAAATATGTGTTTAAGTTCAGATGGTTTAGTAGATGAGTTAAGAGCATCCTCCGCAGATGAACTCAAGAAAAAAATTATGGATTTAATAGGAAGTTATGAAATGCAAAAGCATTTAAATACTTTAAAAAGATTTACCGAGTATTATTTGACGGAGAAAGAATTTGCTAAGTTTTTAGGGAAATGTAGAATGTATAATTATTTGCCCAAATCAGAGAGGAAAGAAGTGGCTTCATTACAATTAAATGATGGTCAATTGAGTACAGTTGCAAAAGGTTATTATGAAGATGAAAATTTTTCACGAAATAAGGATGGCACAATTAGTCTTTACAATTTATACAACCTTTTTACTTCAAGTATAAAAAATAGTTACATAGACACTTTTCTTAGCAGGAGTGTTAATTCGTATGAGATTGCTGAAAGTCTAGCTAACTCCATGCAAAATCAATCTGAAAATTGGTTCTTAAATTAAAATCATTTTATTAAATTTTAAATGATGAAATGGATAAATATGAACTAGCTGAACAACTTAAATATAGTAGTTCAGAATGGCTTTACGTTGTGACATGGAATAATATATTAAAACAGATTTTTTGTCCTTTCAAAGTCCTTGTGATGATAGATATAGGATCTTTAAGGAAAGGACAAATAGTATCTGTTGAAGCTGTGAAAGTTACAATGGAGTTGAAAACTGTATTTGTAATAGATGGCAGTGCTTACTTCTATTATTATTTTAATATTTTAATAGATTAAGTGCTGTACTTTATAGGAGTTTATAAATTTTGTATAACCAAACTTTTGAGAACCCTCTCCTTAAAAAAAGGATCTGAAAAAGTATTATTGCGCAAGGAAAAGTATGGTAAAAGGTTGAGTTTTTAAACTTAGCCTTTTATGCATGCCAATCCAAAACACCCACTTTTGACTGGAATATAACCGAATAAATAATACTGACATTATTATACTATGGCTATAATGTAATCCAGTTGGATTAAATTTCGTTAATAACTCTGCCTAAAACTAGTTGATATTGGACAACATCCTTAGTATCTTTTATACAATTGAAACACAAAGAACATGCTCTCTTTTTGAAAAGAATTAATGTAACAATTTAGCTATAAAGCTAATTTTATTTTAGACAGTATGTTCAGTATTTTCGAATAGTGCTTGTTTTTATTACAGGCATTTTTTTGAGATAAGTTGGTATATTTTTCCCCCAAGATTGCTATATATACAATTTAAAAGGGATAAATAAAATACCACTAATATTAATAGTATTTAAAATGAAAATCATGGAAGTGAAGGTGAATGACGAGATGGTCATTAAAAGTAAAGGTAGTAAGTTTATTGGGGAATTTTTGGAAGATTTACCCGATAATGTAATGTTAAACAAAGTAACCACGGGCAGTGGAATGACAAGTCTTGTATTGGCAAACCCTATAAAGTATGTCTTGGTTGTTCCATATACTGCATTGATTAGTAATAAAGCAAAGTGGTGTAAAGAGCGAAATATAGAGTTGTGTGCTGTTTATTATGGTGGTGCAGATGAAGATGAAATTCAAGCCTTCATGGGAGATAAGATTATAACAACTTATGACTCTTTGGATAAGGTGACGAAAGTTTTAGAAAAACGCGGAGATATTAAAGAGTGGAAGGTGTGCATTGATGAAGCTCATAAATTGG
The DNA here is from genome assembly GCA_023015825.1 of Flavobacteriaceae bacterium S0862. GTDB lineage: Bacteria > Bacteroidota > Bacteroidia > Flavobacteriales > Flavobacteriaceae > Pontimicrobium. Next base: position 250,297 of record JALKAW010000003.1, read on the forward strand.
TGGACAGTGCCGCATTTAGACCAAAAGCAATAAATAGTGTGCTAAACAATTATAACAAGTATAAATCATATGTATTTGGTACTGCAACGCCGGTTAAAGACAAACATCAACTACCAAAATTAAGAAACATTAAAAAAGTAGGTATTCAATGGGATAGCTTAACTCCGGTGAAAGTTAATTATTGTCATTATGAAAGAGGAATAAATGATGTGACGGCTATTATTGCTTTAGGTTTTATAAATGGTGAACGTTCAGGGAATGCTCATATATTTGTTAATTCTGTAAGCAGTATAATTAGTGTAATTAAAAAGTTAGTTGGGGCAGGGATTACAGATGCTAAGGATATACGAATTGTATGTGCGAATAATAGTAGAAATCAAAACCTTATTGATGCTGAGTTGCCGGGAGAATTTCATATTTCACCAGTAGGATCTAAGGTGCGTAAAGTTAACTTCTATACGGCAACAGCATTTGAGGGTTGTGACATCTATGATGAAGATGGTAAGTCATATATAATTACAGATGGATCAAAGGATTATACAAAAATTGATATTGTAACTGTTTTGCCTCAAATTATAGGAAGAGTAAGAAATTCCAAATTTAAGAATAGAGTAAGTTTAAATTACACTAGTAACCAGTATATAAATAATCTCTCTGAATCTGAATTTGAAGAAAGGGTCCGTTTTAATTTGAAGAAGGCTGAAAAAACTGTTAAGAAATATAAGTTGGTAAAAGATGATCCAACGATACGAAATACATTATTGGAAAATTTAAACGATTCATATCTGATTGTTGATGGTGACGAAATAAAAGTAAACGAAAATGCCTGGTATAACGAAATGCATAATTTTACTACTATAAATAGTACGTATTATGTATCGAAGGATGGAACCGATAGTACGATTCAAGATGGAACGGTTATAAACAATGGAATAGATTATAACTATGAAGGCTTTGAGCGTATTAGTATTAAGGGTTTGAATAAAATTAAGTTAGGAAAAAAGGCATCATTCAAAGACTTGTGCTTAGATTTTATTCGTGTGTATAAAGAAAAGCCATCCCTTTCTAGGTCTGGTAAACTAGCGGAATTAGATAAGTGTGAACCTCTATTATCTATAGCTTTCCATAAACTAGGAGCGGAGAAAATGAAAGCCTTGGAGTACAGAAAAAGTAAAATTAATGATGCATTATTATCTATAAGCAATAAGTATAATAATAGTTATAAGATTGTAAAATTTCTAGGGTTTAGAACAGGAGAATGGATAAGTAAAAGCGATATCAAAACAAGATTAAAGGAGGCTTACAAAAAACTTGATATTACTTCAGCAGCTAAAGCAACTGATATTGTAAAATGGTATGATATTAAACCAAAAAATAAGAGTAAAAATGGTAAAAGTGTGTCTGGTTTCCTAATAGGTACATGTAAAATAAAAACAACCTAAAATAGGCATTTTTATATAATAATAAATGGGCAGCTGACGCTGTCCATTATCTTTTAAAAAAATGACATTATACACGAAAATATATCTTGTTTTATAGTGTATTTATACACTAATTTAATTAACTTTAGGGTTTGTCAAATTTCATATTATGAATCGCATAAAAGAAGTTCTTCAGGAGAAAGGAATTAAGCAGACTTGGCTAGCTGAGAAGTTAGGTAAAAGTTACAATATTGTTAATGGTTATGTACAAAATAGAACACAGCCAAGACTTGAAACCCTTTTAGCAATAGCAAATATCCTTAACATAGACGTAAAAGAATTAATTGTATCTAATAAGGAAATATAAATGAATCAAATAAAATCAAAAAAAAGAATAGCTGACCACGGAGAGGTTTTTACATCAGAACGCGAGGTAAATGCTATGTTGGATTTGGTAAAGCAAGAAACTGAGAGAATTGAATCTCGTTTTCTTGAGCCAGCCTGTGGAACAGGGAACTTTCTTGTTGAGATACTAAACCGAAAACTTAAAATTGTAAAGGATCGATATAAAAAAAGTCAACTTGAATTTGAACGGAATGCCATCATTGCAATTTCAAGTATTTATGGAGTTGATATATTGCAGGACAACGCAATAGAATGCCGTGAACGCTTGTTTAAAATCTTTGATGACATCTATACTAAACTATACAAAACCGATTGTAAGGAAGAGTGCAAACAGTCTGTGAAGTTCTTATTGAAAAGAAATATTTTGTGGGGAGATGCACTTGATTTCACAAATCCTGAAACAAAGGAACCTATTGTGTTTTCTGAATGGTCAACTATTAATGGTAGTATGATAAAAAGACGTGATTATGTCTTTAAGTTTCTGGTAGAGCAAACCCATCAATTCGCTATGTTTAATGATGAGGGAAATCCTGCTGCTATTGACGAACCTGTTAAAGATTACCCTATAACCCACTTTTTAAAAATTGCAGAATATGCTTAACATAAATTATAATCCTGATGTACTGTCGTGCCTTGCAAATTTAAGCAATGACGAGGTGTTAACACCTCCTAAATTGGTTAATGAAATTTTAGACATACTCCCTCAGGAATTATTTCAAAATAAGGAAATAACCTTTCTTGATCCTGTAACTAAATCAGGTGTTTTTTTACGTGAAATTGCCAAACGATTAAATGAGGGATTAAAAGAAGAAATACCTGACCAACAAGAACGTATCAACCATATTTTTAGCAAACAATTATATGGAATTGCCATAACAGAATTAACATCATTATTGGCAAGAAGAAGTGCCTACTGCTCTAAATATGCTAATGGAGAATATTCAGTTTGTACAGATTTTGACAATGAACAAGGCAACATAAAGTATGACAGATTGCAACACACTTGGCAAAATGGAAAGTGTCAATATTGTGGAGCAAGTGAAGAAGTATATAGTAGAACAGAAGATTTAGAAACCTATGCTTATCAGTTCATCCATACAGATAAGCCACAAAATATTTTTAATATGAAATTTGATGTCATTATAGGGAATCCACCTTATCAATTAAGTGATGGAGGAAGTGGAACGGGAATAAGTGCAAAACCCATTTATCATCATTTTGTTGAACAAGCAATAAAATTAAATCCAAATTATTTAACAATGATAATCCCATCTAGATGGTTTGCAGGTGGTAAGGGATTAAATGAATTTCGTGAAACAATGTTAAAAGACAAGAGAATTGAAAAGTTAGTAGATTTTATGTCCAGTAAAGATTGTTTTCCAGGAGTTAATATTGCTGGTGGTGTTAATTATTTTTTATGGAATAAATCACACGAAGGAATGTGTGAAATAGTAAATATGAATAATGATATTGGGTATTCATCTAAAAGAAGTTTAGATGAATTTGATATTTTTATTAGAGACAATAAAGCTATTGGGATAATTAAAAAAATACTATCTAAAGATGTAGAATTTATGGTAGATAAGGTCTTGTCAAGAAACCCATTTGGTTTTTCTTCTAAAGAGAGAGGTCTTAAAAAGATATTTTATGACAGCGTTAAATTGATAAGCAGTGGGGGTGTTGGATATGTGCCTCGTAAAATGATAAATAATAATGAAGATCAAATAGACAGATTTAAGGTTACAATTGGAAAAGTTGTGCCAAGTAATGGAGAAGTAGATGTAACTCCAGAACAAGGTTATAAGGTAATTACGCTACCTAAAATAATAGGTAAAAATACTATCCATACTGAAAGCTATATGCTTTTATCCTCGTTTAATAACTTAAATGAAGCTGAAAACTTTAAAGAATATATGAAGTTAAAACTTCCAAGATTTCTATTAAAACAAACACTTTCATCTATGAATATTTCAAGAGGTAGTTTTATGTTTGTGCCCTTTCTAGATTACACTAAGCCTTGGACCAACAAAGATTTGTATGAATATTTTAATTTGAATGACGAAGAGATTAATCTAGTTAATTACTTAATGAGAGATTTTGATGAATAAAGAATTTTTTCCAAAAAAAACAGAAGCTAATCCAACAATATACGCCTATGAACTGCCTAACGACAGTTCAAGAAAAGGACAGCTTAAAATTGGTGATACAAATAGAACTGCCCAAAAGCGTATAAAAGAACAGATAGGAGCTGCGAGGTCAGTATTCAAAATTGTATTGGAAGAATCTGCTATGCGAAATGATGGTAGTGATTTTCGTGATCATGAAATTCATCAATACCTCAGAAAAAAAGGATTTTACAATCCTGATGGTGAGTGGTTTGAATGTACTGTTGAAGATGTAAAAGCAGCATTAATTGCAGTTAAAAATGGAGAATTAAACGAAGAAAATAGAACGTTAGATTTTTCCATGCGTCCTGAGCAAAAAACTGCCGTAGAAAAAACAGCTAATTATTTTAAACAATATAAGCAAGAACAGTTAGAGGCTACGCCACAATTTTTATGGAATGCTAAAATGCGTTTTGGGAAAACATTTACAGCTTATCAATTGGCAAAAAAGATGGATTGGTCTAAAGTTTTGGTACTAACTTTTAAACCTGCTGTTCAAAACGCTTGGAAAGAAGATTTAATGATGCATGTAGATTTTGAAGGATGGCAATTCATTAGTAAAAATGGAAACTCTTATGAGGATATTGACCCTTCTAAACCCTTTGTTTGCTTTGGTTCTTTTCAAGATTATTTAGGAAAAAACACTTCCACTGGAGGTGTAAAAACTAAAAATGAATGGGTACACGTAACCCATTGGGATTGTGTAATTTTTGATGAGTATCATTTTGGAGCTTGGAATGAAAATTCTAAAGGCTTATTCAATGAGCTTTATGAAGATGGTAAGGATGAAGATTTAGTTGATTTTGAAAAGAAAATTGGTAAAATAGAAAACTTCGATGCAGACATCATACCCATTACAACAGATCAGTTTCTTTATTTATCAGGAACACCATTTAGAGCTATAAATTCAGGAGAATTTATTGAAGAACAAATTTTCAATTGGACGTACTCAGACGAACAAAATGCTAAGGAGCAATGGAATGGAGAAGACAATCCTTATGAGTCTTTACCACGAATGGTGATGCTTACCTATCAAATGCCTGATTCGATAAGAGAAATCGCTTTAGGTGGTGAGTTTAATGAGTTTGATTTAAACGTGTTTTTTACTGCTACTGGAGAGAAAGAAAATGCACGCTTTAAAATGGAAAATGAGGTTCAGAAGTGGTTAGATTTAATTAGAGGTAACTTTTCTGAAACTAACTTAGATAATTTAAAATTAGGAGCTAAAAAGCCTCCAATGCCCTTTTCAGACTCAAGGTTGGTGAGTATTCTAAATCATACATTTTGGTTTTTGCCTTCAGTTGCTTCGTGTCATGCCATGAAGAACTTAATGTTGCAAATGAATAATTTGTTTTATCAAGATTATGAAGTGATTGTAGCTGCTGGTACCAGTGCTGGTATTGGTGTAGAAGCTCTGCCTCCTGTAATGGATAAAATGAGAAATCCCTTAAAATCTAAAACTATAACATTGTCTTGTGGTAAACTAACAACAGGGGTTTCTGTAAAACCATGGACAGGGATTTTCATGCTACGTAATTCTTCAAGTCCAGAAACTTATTTCCAAGCAGCCTTTAGGGTTCAAACACCTTGGGAAATCAAAAACCCTGATGGTGAATCACCAAACAAGACTGAAATCATTAAGAAAGAATGTTATGTTTTTGATTTTGCTCCTAACAGAGCATTGTCTCAAGTATCAGATTATGCATGTAGATTAAATGTGAACGAATCCAATCCAGAAAAAAATGTAGCTGAATTTATTCATTTCTTACCTGTATTAGCTTATGATGGGAGTTCTATGAAACAGGTAAATGCTGCCGAAGTTCTGGACATTGCCATGAGTGGTACATCAGCCACATTGCTAGCCAGAAGGTGGGAGTCTGCATTACTAGTAAATGTTGACAACTTAACACTTGCTCGCTTAATGAAGAATCAGGACGCCTTAGATGCCTTGATGAGTATAGAGGGCTTTAGATCGTTGAATCAAGATATTCAAACAATTATTAATAAATCTGAAGCAGTTAAGAAAGCTAAAAAAGAGGCAAATGAAGAGATACTTACTCCAAAGGAGAAAAAGAAACTTACTCAAGAAGAAAAAGAGTATAAAAGCTTGCGTAAACAAATTCAAGAGAAATTAATCAAGTTCGCAACTAGGATTCCTGTTTTTATGTATTTAACAGATTACAGAGAACATAGTTTAAAAGATGTGATAACTCAACTCGAACCTGGTTTATTTAAAAAGGTTACTGGGTTAGATGTTTCAGATTTTGAATTACTTGTAAGTCTTGGGGTTTTCAATAGTTCTATGATGAATGATGCAGTTTATAAATTCAAACGATACGAAGATGCTAGTCTTGAATATATAGGCATTAACAAACACGAAGGAGAGGCTGTTGGTGGTTTTGACACTGTTTTAAGCAGAGATGATTATAATGAGGTATTTGTAAATAAACACCTATAAAAATAACGAATGAAAAACGTACAAAAACCAGAAAAGATACACTTAGGCAAACTCATTGAGGAAATTAGAAAAGGCAGATTTGTAATTCCAGATTTTCAACGAGAATTTGACTGGCAACCTTGGGATGTTAGAGACTTAGTTAAATCTATTTTTATGGATTATTACATTGGCACACTATTGTTGTGGGAAGGTAATAAGGAAAATTACAGAAAATTAGGCTGTGCTAGTTTATACGCTTTTAATAGTGAATCTGACCCAGAATATATAGTGCTAGATGGTCAGCAAAGATTATCTGCTCTTCATTATGCTTTTTTTCAACCTGACATTAACTTTAGAAATCGTAAAAACCCGATCTATTTTTTTATCAGATTAAAGGAGTTGTTAGATGAAAATTATGAAGAAGCTTTCTTCTATTATAGCAGAACTAAGTATTATGATGAGTTAGTATCCGATGTTAATAAGCAGTATGAAAACCATATTTTCCCTCTAGGAGTAATGCAACAAGGGTCTTGGGGTATTGATGATTGGATTAAAGGGTATAGAGACTACTGGAACGATCAGGCAGAATCAGAAGATATTATAGAAAAGAAAGCAGAATTAGAAGCTCTAGCTGCTGCTGCAATTGAAATAAGACATATATTTTCAGATCTGTTAAACAACTACCAAATTAGTTATATATCACTTGCCAAGGAGTTACCTCTTAATAAGGTATGTGACATTTTTACACACATCAATTCTAAAGGTAAACCATTAGATACTTTCGATTTATTAAACTCAATTACACGAAAAGAAGATATTTACTTAAAGGATATGTATAGGGAAGCTTCAAAATCAATTGATGATTTAAGTTATCCAGGGTTCGAGATGAAGACTCAAATATTAATGGTGATGTCCATTTTAAAACAGAATTATTGTAGTCCAAAATATCTTTATTATTTAGTTCCAGGTGAAAAAAAGAAGGTAAAAAATAAAGAAGGACAAAATGAAGAAGTAGTATTAATTAATTCTAACACCGAATTTATAGATTTATGGAATACTGCCGTAGATGCCATAGATAAAAGTCTAAATAGCTTAAAAAATCAGCGTGAGTTTGGTGCTATTACGGCTAAATTTTTACCCTATCCTTCAATTATTCCTTGTTTGTCTGCCATAAAACATTTTGTTAAAAATTCAGATTTAAAAAACAAGGTTGACATCCATTCTAAAATTAAAAAATGGTATTGGGCTTCTATTTTCTTAAACAGATATTCCAGTTCTGTTGAGAGCACGTCAACTAAAGATTTTATGGATTTAAAAAAATGGTTTAATAATGATGATTTGGAGTTGGATGCTGTTTCAGAATTTATAGGAACCTATAAAAATATTGACTTGCATAAAGAAACCAGAAATGGTTCTGCAATTTATAAGGCAATTTTCAACTTGTTTATTTTAAATGAAGCAAGAGACTGGGAAACCTTTGAATTACCAGAATATGACAATTTAGATGACCACCATATAGTTCCAAAAAGCTGGGGTAAAGAAATGGGCTTAGGGCAAGATATAAATACCATTTTAAATAAAGCACCACTTTCAGGGGACACAAACAGAAAAGTTATTAGAGATTCACTGCCTAATGTTTACATTAAGAACATGTTTACTAATAACGATGAAGAAAAGGTGTATAAAGTATTAAAATCACATTTAATTAGCAAAAAAGCAGTCGAGATATTATTACGTGAAAACTTTAGTGTTGATGATTATAAAGAGTTTATTGCAGAAAGAAAAAATACAATTATAAATGCTATTTATAATATGGTAATTAATGAAACTGTTGAGCTTCCAGAGGATTTGAATAAAATTAATAATGATATAGAAAATCTTGAATTAAAGTTTAGAGAACTCTTAATTGACAATTTAGATTTGACCAATAGACACACTTTGAAGGAAAACTTACCAGGTGATATTTACGACAAACTAAACCAAAAAATTAATCGTGAAAGAAAACGGAATCCAAATTTAGTAGAAACAAATATTGAAGACGCTTCTTATTGGATGCAGTTTTCAGATTTACAGGAATTACAACGTTTAACAACCTCAAAAGCTTATTGGCCAAGGTTTGAGGATATGTTTGTTAATAAAGAGAGATTAACTTCGGAATTTAATGATGTTGCTAATCTCAGAAATGCATTAAGACATTCTAGAGAAGTTGACACCATTACAAGAATGAAGGGAGAGGCGTCTCTATTATGGTTCAAACAACAGTTAAAATAATCATAGATGAGTAAAACACCTTTTTAACATAATTTGTTATGAACATCAAAAATTATTTAAGAAAACTTGGATATAGACCGGATTTAGCAGATGGAGTCTTGGATAAATTTGAAAAAACGCTGTACAATTATATGAAAGAACAGCGATATGAAGAGTTTTGCGAATTAAGAGAGCGTGGAGGGGTTGAACAAGATATAATAAACTTTATAGGGGACGATATAAAACTATTAAAAATTATAATGAGTGCCCAAATAAAAATGAGCATTTCTATTTTGGAGAAAATAATTCTAGCAGTTAAGAATATTCATAGCTCTCCAAATCAAATATTAGATTTAGGAGGTAGTGACGGTTGGGCCGTAAATTTTCTAAATACAACTTTACAATTAAATTGTCCATTGACTGTAATTGATAGAAATAATATTTGGAATAATGTGAATGAAAATGTAACAATAATTAACAAGCCATACTCCGAGTTTAACACGGATAAAAAATATGATTTGATTATATCAATATTGGGTGCATCTCATCATAACTCAAAGGAGTTATTTGAGTGCATTGAAAGATGTATTTCAGAAAAAGGGATTGCATTGCTTGGTTTGAGAATTTCAAGTGATATCGAATATGTTGAAAACATTAAGTTGACAGGAGCATTAGGTTTAAGATTTATCCCTGAATTTTGTGATGGAGTTCAAGTATTTGATGAGAAAATCCCAATTATTGCTTTGGAAAAGTCTGACTTAGTTCCAAATAACAATGATTACTTAAAGTTGGCAAGAGAGGGATTTGCAGGTCTTCAAAATCCAAAAAGATTATATGGGTTTGAGGCAAACGTATTATTCGAATTAATTAAAGATGGAGAAAGAATTTCATTTGATGAAATTAAATGGGATAATGGAGATTATATGGAATTAGAGGTTATTGAGAAGAACAATATTCTTTATCGTAAAACATTAAATCACGTGGGGGACATAATTATTGAATATCCTGTGAAATCTGATGATTCAGAAAACTCTCTAGAAAATCAAATATCAAGAATGCAAAGTGAATATATTTTTAATAATACTTTATAATTTATTGATATGAAAAAAATATTAGAAGTTATTAAAGGCATACTATTCGACACCCTTTTTGGAAACAAAATCATAACATATTGAAGATAAGACTTTAATACTCACTGGTTCGAGTCCAGTTCCCGCTACAAAGTAAGCTTCACAGAAATGTGAGGCTTTTTTTATGCCTTACAGTTAGCTAATAACTGCATTGTGTGCACTATGTGCACAAACTTCTAGAATAAGTCAACTTGTCAACTTTTTTGATGAAAAAGGACCCCACTAGGTACCCCAAAATCAATTCTGGGTACCCCAAACTTAAAAAACAAAAAATTTTATGAAACTGAATATATTATATATACTTAGCAAATCTAAGTTGAACAAAATGGGTAGATGCCCAATAAAATGTAGATTAACATTTAATAACAGGAGAAAACAATTTTCCACAGGACTATTTATTAAGCCGTCCAACTGGAACAACAAAAAACAACTTGTAGAATCACCTGAACCAGATGCAGAATTAATAAACACTTGATTGAGCCTGATAAGAACTAAACTTAGTCAGGATTTTTTATTTCTACAAGTTAAAGGCAAAGACTTTAATGTGCAGGATATCTACTTGCAGTACAAAGGCGAGGTGACATTTGTATTATTGGATTTATATAAAAAAATGACAAAAATTTTACATAACTTACACTAATACTTGACAATAAACTTGTTCATTGATGGTAGTTTTGACCTAAGTCTAAAATGATTTAAGAAAAAATATTAATTAAAACCTATTAAGATGAAAACACTACTAACATGTTTAATAATCTCATTTCTTTGTTTAGGTAACATTACACCAGTACAAGGACAAAATCCTCAAAAAATATTTCAAAAGGGATTAATTCAAGAGGAAGGAGAAGGAAATTTAAAGGAGGCGATTGCTATTTATAATTCTATTGTTAATGATAATAGTATAGATCGCAACTTAAGAGCCAAAGCGCTGTTGCGAGTAGGAATATGTCATGAAAAATTAGGAAGCCAAAGCGCAAGAAAATCCTATCAAAAATTGATTTCTGAATTTTCAGATCAGAAGGATATAGTTTCCTTAGGAAAAGAAAAGCTCAATGGATTAAAAAAAGAAATTTCAGCATCCAAAAAAGAGGCTATGGTGGCGAGCCAACTATTAGCGACCTCAGAGGATGTCTATAGCATTACTCCAAATGGCCGCTATATAAGTATAATTGATTGGGACAAGATAGCATTGGTTGTAAAAGACCTGCAAACTGGAAAAGTAACAGACATTACAAATACGGGTACATGGAAGGATCCCGTAGAGTTTCCTGATAGATCTGTTTGGTCCAACGATGGTAATAGATTGGCTTATTTTTGGTATAAAGGGAATACAACTGAATTGCATATTGTAAATGGTGATGGATCAAATAACAAAATTATATATACAGGAAAAAACGAATCTACACCTTGGCCAGTGGCATGGAGTAGTGATGATAAAAGCATCTTGGCCATTATTCATGATAAAAAAGTAAGTAAATCTTTGTATAAGATAGTTATGGTCTCAGTTTTGGATGGATCAATAACCCTTGTTAAGGATGTCGAAAAAGAAAATTGTAGTTGTGAAACAGCAATTTCTCCGAATAACGATTACATTGCTTATACACTCAATAGAAAAGATAACCCTAGCCAAAGTGATATTTATATAATTTCGATGGATGGTAGAATAGATAAGAAAATTGTAGATCAAGCTTCTAACGATAAGGACCCAGTCTGGACACCAGATGGGAAAGCAATTGTATTTTTAAGTGACCGTTTTGGGACGAATGATCTATGGAAATTAAAGATTGAAGATGGTAATCCTATAGGGAAGGCGAAAAGACTTAAAGTTAATATAGGGGATAGAACTGAGCTCTTTAGTCTTACAAAAAATAAAGACTTATACTATCAGGCACCAAACTTCAGGGATGATATTTTTTATTATGATATTAAGAATCCTTCAAGTAATCCGATAAAGATTTCTGACAATAGTGAGTTTAGGAATCATGACCCAATATGGTCTAATGACGACAAATTCATTTTGTATAACACAGTTCCAAAATTTGATAGTAATCTAGGGTTTGAACTTAAATATGTGATTTATGACACAGAAACAAGAACATCGTCAAATTTTAATCCTGGGATTTATGGTCACCCTAATAGATACAGAACGGAATATTCACCATATGGAAAATCATTGTTAGTTCATGGAAAAACTGTTAATGAAGGGCAAGGTGTTTTCACTGTAGACCTTGCAACTGGAACAAAGACCCCTATAAAAGTTAGAAATGGTTTATTAAATGAATTATACCTAACAGGGGGTAGACACACCTACTCTAAAGAAGGCAAGAGTATTTATTATTTGACTCATGATAAAAAACAAATAGTAAAAATTGATGTTGATTCTAAAAAGGAATCTACAATTTACACAGATGACCATGAAATACTTCATTTTAAAGTGTCAAACGACGATTCTCAAATAGCGATAATCTACTTTTTTAAGAAAAATAGAGGAATTGATATCTATTCCTTAGATACGGGTGATATAAAGAGAATATTGAACGTAGATAAAAATATAATCCCCGCTGTATTGTCTTGGACCAGTGATGATAAGTATTTATATTTCCAAGAAGGAGAAAACAGCAGAGCTATTCAAAGGATTATGCGAGTTTCTGTAGACGGAAAAGAATTAGAGCAGGTTGTAAAATTTAAGGATATTATGCCTGGAGGAGTTGCTACAAGTGCTAGATTAAATACATCAGGAGATAAGTTGATTTTTTCGTATAGACTTGGAACTGGAGCAGAAATTTGGAAATTGGAAGGACTTTTAAATGAACGTTAAATGTGATTAAAGTATTTAGGAAAAGCTCAAAACTGATTATCATTTTTATCCTGACTGTCATTGTATCAGGAGGTATATTGGCATACCTAAGTATAACACATATTTCGAATTACCGAGAATTATTAGAAAAGAAAATATCGGAAGAGGAACGAGAGGTATCCAATCGTTTTTCTTCCGATTTTCAAAGTAGTATAGATGCTATTTCTTCCAAGTTTACAAGTTTTTTAGAGCAAAGTGAGCTCAATATAGAGAGGCTTAAAAATGTTGATGCTATTGATGTTAATCCTTTTATAGCAATGGATCGATCGGGTTCCTTTTTAATTCCAAATTTCTTGAATAATGAAGATCAGGTCACAGATTCAAAACCCTCTAAAACCTATCTGGAAAGACTTCGGGAAGCCGAGAACAAGGAATTTAATGTTTCGGACTTCAATAGTGCTAAGAGCTATTATTCTAGCGCACTACAAGTTGCCGTTTCTAAACTGGATTCAGCTCACATTTATAATTCCTTAGGAAGGTTGTATGTGAAAATGGATCTTCCTGAAGAAGCATTTGACACCTATCAAACCATCTTAACTAAATTCCAAAGCATAACAACTTCCTCAGGTTTTCCTTATGCGTATTTTTCCATTATTAAGCTCTTAAATAATGATAACCTATATAATGTTGAACAACTCAAAACATTAGTGCTTACTTTTCTAGAGGAACTTGAGGACGGTACTATTCCATTAAATGATAGTACTACAGAGATATTAGATTTAATTGAAACATGGCAAGAGGATCATTCTAATGAACTAGATAATACAATCTTTAAGCGAAGGATTGATAGCAATAATAATTCACTACACTTAATTGATAATTACAAAACCGAGTTAGAAATTACTCTTGAAGGAAAAAAGGATAGCAAAAGTGATAATGGAGCTATTGAATATGTAATAATAAAACCAGCCTCTGGTAGTACCAATGAACTGATGCTATTTTATAATGTTGAACCCATTGCAACAGGAATAGTAATAGTAAGAAGTTACATCTTTACAGGGGTGATGGAAAATATTCAACGAGATGATCTACAGTTTGAATACCAATTAGACCTAATAGAAAAAACAAACACTAACAACATTATCAATACCAATGTAATTACAACAACTGAATTTTCTTCTTTGTTTGAAAATAGTTTGTTGCAAGTATCTCTAAAAAATGAGAATGTCATAGATGAAAGGGTTCAAAAAAAACAAATAACATATGGAATAGGATTGGTAATATTTTTAGGAATTATGGTAATGGGATTATATGTTTTAATTCAAGATGTAAACCGGGAAAGGAGAATGAACAAATTAAGAGCTGATTTTGTGTCTAATGTTACTCATGAGTTAAAAACACCACTTACGTCAATTCATATGTTTGCTGAATCTATATTATTGGGAAGAGTTAAATCGGACACAGATTTAAATAAGTATGCTAACATTATTGTGAGAGAAAGTGAAAATTTGAAACGAATGATTAACAATATTCTTGAATTTTCAAGAAAAGAAAATAATAAACTAGTATATCAAATTAAAGAAATTAATCTTTCAGATCTTGTAAACACAACAATGGAGGAAATGAACTATTGGTTAGAAATAAACGGGTTTAAGGTTGCTGTTGAAATTGAGGAGAATGTCTTTGCCAAAGTAGAGCAAGAAGGTTTAAAACAAGCATTATCTAACTTAATTAGCAATGCCATTAAATACTCATTATCTCATAAGGAGTTAATTGTACGATTGTTTAAAAAGGAAAAAAAAGCACATATCGAAATTGAAGATTTTGGTATTGGCATCCCAAAAGATAGATTGGATTTAATATTTGAAAAGTTTTATCGTGTAAATTCAGCAGAAAGTGAATCGGTTAGTGGAACAGGTTTAGGTCTTACGGTTACCCGCGATATCATTGAAGCCCAAAAAGGAGAGTTATTGGTGGAAAGCACATTAGGTAAGGGAAGTAAATTCACAATAATGTTCAATGTTTAAAATTTACGTTTTATGAAAAAGAAAAAGCAAATACTAATATTAGAAGACGATTTAAGTATCCTTATGGGTTTAAGTGACAATTTAACAGCTGAAGGTTATGAAGTTATGACAGCCTCCAATGGTTTGGATGGATTAAAAATAGCTTCAGAACAACCTATTGATTTATTACTTCTAGATATTATGCTTCCAGGAATAAATGGCTTTGAAATATGTAAAAAAATTAAAACAGAAAAGCCTTTATTGCCTGTGTTAATGCTTACTGCGAGAAGTTCTGAAATGGATAAAATAGCGGGACTTGATTATGGCGCCGATGATTATATTACCAAACCATTTAGTATTTCTGAATTATTGGCAAGGGTTAGAGCAATTTTGAGAAGGGTATATCCCGAAAATAAAACCTTTGACACCTATGCTTTTGGGAAAGTGAGAATTGATTTTAAAAAAATGGAAACTTTTGTTGATGGGAAACCAATACACTTTACCAAAAAAGAGTTTTTAATTATGGATTACTTTATCCAACACGCGGGAGAAGTTGTACACAGGCATGATTTATTGAATGAGGTTTGGGGATATAGTAAAGTTCCAACCACAAGAACTGTCGATAACTTTATACTTGATATTAGGAAAAAGATTGAAGATCAGCCTTCAAACCCTAAGCACATAGTGAGTGTAAGCGGTATAGGGTATAAGTTTAATCCAAAATATTAATGTAGAAGTATGTGTATTATGAACTTTTTAATGTTACATAAAAGAAAATAAAAAATAATCATTTCAAGAGTCCCGTCCAGACCGCAAGATTGTTAAAAGCCTTAACTTAGTTGAGGCTTTTTTTAAGCAATTAACAAAGTTGTGTTGTGTCACAGAAATGTGACAGTAGTCTGGAAACAGACCTTTGAGAAGCTTTTCCTTTATTGGAGAGGCTTTTTTGTTTTAAGGATGGTTAATCTGCGCTTAGATCATTCAAAATGAAATCTAGAACAGAATCTTCATTATTTTTATAAGAATAGAATGTAGGTGGAATATAAATATCTGGAGCGATCCATTTTCTATTATCCCATGAAACTGAGCGTTGCCAATATGCATTTGAAATACTGATATTAATTTTACTGTATGGCAATTCTACAAAATTAGTTTCACCAACAAAATTAGGGCTTGATCCTGTTGGCTCTCCAATAAATATAGTGTTTGTTCTTTGATCTAAATCTGTTGCTAAATTCATAGCAGCAGAAAATGTTTTTCGCCCAATAATTGTATAGAACTTACCTTTTTTGTTAATGAAATTATTTTTCAATATATGTTCTAATAAAGGTTTATTGTTAAATGAATTTCCACCAGGGCAATTTCTAATGTCCAAGATTAAATTCTCCACTTGCTCTGTTTCCATATAATTAAAAACCTCGTTGTAAAATTCTTCAATATCTTTATCAGGCATTGAATAATTAATATTCAATTGAAGATATATAGTATTTTTCTCTTTAATATGCTTGTACCAAAAGTGTTTTAAGGGATTAGAACGATAAAGGGGTAATTCTTTATTATTAACTAAAGTTGAATTCCAAATAGCTGGATTAAAATCGAGAGCTTTTATATTTAGTGTAACAGAAGTATCATCTGATTTTCTAAAAGTAAAATCTGCACTTGTTTTGTTTTTAGTAATCCCTAAATTATTAAGCACTTCAGAAAGCATTGACAAATAAATATTTTCTTTGTATCCCATTAAATTATCAACACTTAAAGCCGTTTTAAAAATATCTATAACCTTATTAATTGATATTCCATCTATATGTGTTAACTGGCTTCCCACTATTTCTTTATAGGCTTTATTTACTGCTGTTACATATATTCCTTCTTCAAATTGATATAATTGAATTGGGTAAAAATGAAATTTCAAATCTCCTTGTAATGGAGGTCTCACAAACGTATGTCCATCACCAATCAAACTAATCAACTGCATTAATTTAGTAATAATTTCATCATCACTAAGAGTAGAAATATTTTCTTTTAATGAAGCTATATTTTGCTCCCAATTTACTTGAGAGATGTTTCTATTTAGGTCATAATGTATAGCTTTAAATGCATTATTTAGGAAAGTTATATCTGTTTCCCAACGTTCAACTCGATTAGCATCTGGTATTCTGGAGGGGTATAAAGATACAAATGCATCTAGCTGTCTCAAATTATCAAAACTTTTATTTGTTTCAAGGTCTTTAAAGTATAAACTTTTAGGCGTTGATAAGCCTCTTTTAATCCAATCTAGTGCTTTGTCTTGATTATTTATTAGAGCGTAATTTATGGCTATAAACTTAATACACCGACCTTCATTATAGCCAACTTTTAAACTTTGGAAATATGCATTTATCGAGGCTTCATAATCATTTTGCTTTCTTAAACTAGTAGCTAATTTATAGTAATAAGGTCCGTTTGTAGGATTTTTTAAAGTTAGAGATTTGTAGGCTATTGCTGATGCTTGCCAGTTATTTTCTTTATATAAGGTGTTTGCTTTTTCAATTTCAGAAATAGTTTGACTGACTATTAAATTTGAAGTGAGAAAAGTAATTAGAAGGATAATATTTCTCATAGCTAAATGATTTTCTGTTAATCTTAAGACGAAAGAGGGCATTTTTAGGTTATTTTCCTCAACTTTTTTTAAATACTTTAATGGTAAACCAAACATAAAATATTAGTGCCCATAAGCCTAAAAATGGACCTAAATCGAATAAACCTGATTCCGCAGGAGCATCCGGAAAAGTATACATGTTTAACACAAGTAATGCCAAGGCAATTAAACTGCCTATCCATCCTAAGACCTTATTAAAGCTTTTATGTTTTGCAATATTCAAACCAAAGAGAAACCAGGCTATTGTTATAAAAATATCAAAAGTTACATCTAAACCAGCTTGAACCCTATTAGCGCCTCTGTAAGTAGCTCTTAATAAATCTTTAGTTTCCTCGGTTCCAACACCACTAATAGCTTCTCTATGCCATAGAATGTTTGCTTGTTGTACTACAATTAAAGTACAGGCAAGTGCTGCTCCTATAATACCAAAAATATAAGCTATTTCAAGTGTTGCAGTATGTTTTTCTTTTTTTAAATAATGATATAAACCCATAAAAGAAATTATCCATAGTAGAGGAAATGTAAAACCAAATAACATACTTATTGTATGTGGTAAAAAAGAAAATGCTGCAGCACTAATGTATAAAAGGATGGAAATAATTCCAGAAACAGCACCAATTTTTATCAAATTATTGATTGAGTTAGTTTGATTCATAGTCAGGATATTTTAAATTGGTTATTATATTGACGATTGAGGATAGGATTTGTAACAATGAAGATGAAAGCTAATTCAGATTTTCAGTATCTTTAGAATTCTAACCAAAAATTCTTTATAATAATGAAACAGAAACGTTTGTCTCATCAGTTCCCTAAAGCTCATTTGTGGCTATTAATACCTTTTATTATTACCATTTTAGGATTTTACTTTTCGTATTGGAGTAAGTTAGGAGAAGTGCCTTTCAGAGATCATGGGCATGGGATAACGGCTACACTATGGTATGTTTTATTGATAATCCAACCTTGGATATATAATAACAAGTCATTAAAACTACACAGAATGGTAGGATTTATTGGACTATTCCTTGCAGGAGGTGTTGTATTTTCAGCCTTACAAGTAATACCATATAATATTGTTTCTGGGTTGACGGAATACTTGAAATATGGACTTAGCTTTTTTGATTTCGGAGCACTATTAGGCTTTAGTTTATCTGTAATAATGGCAATGATTCATTCTAAATCTAGGGATAAACATTCAAGATGGATGATATCAACTGTATTTTGGGTGCTCCAACCAGCAGTTTCAAGATTAATCTTTTTCCCTTTGGTAATTGCTAATGATGGGAATCCTCCAATTGAATTCATCGATGCAATATATTTGAGCCTATTGACTGTAATAATTCCTATCCTTATCATGATATATGTAGATTTCAGAAAATATAAGACTGTTTATAAGGCATATTTGTTTGCGTTATGTGGCACAGTTATTCTCACCTTATTGGTTAAGGTAATGGGAACTACAGAATGGTGGATAGAATGGTGTAATGAAACACTAGCCAGAGGGTTGAAGTAAACTACTCCTTATGATTAAATTCTTTAGACGTATACGCTACAACCTTATGAGTGAAAATAAAACAGGTAAGTACCTAAAATATGCTATTGGAGAAATAATATTGGTTGTTATTGGAATTTTAATTGCATTGCAGATTAATAATTGGAATGAAGACAGGAAAGACGAAACCCGACGAAAACTATTATTAAACAA
Source organism: Flavobacteriaceae bacterium S0862 (assembly GCA_023015825.1). Lineage (GTDB taxonomy): Bacteria > Bacteroidota > Bacteroidia > Flavobacteriales > Flavobacteriaceae > Pontimicrobium. The sequence continues at coordinate 269,248 of JALKAW010000003.1, forward strand.
CTTAAAAATTGACCTTGAGCAAGATTTAAGAAGGTTAGCAACAATTGATGATTTTTTAGAAGATCGTAAAAATTATTCTAAACTTATTTTAGGATACTTAAGACAACCGCCTTCACAAATAGACTCTATAAAAACTTTCCTTGCTATAGAGCGTTCCGGTTATACTCATACTTTTAATCCGCCTATGCCTACTTATACAGAAATGCAAGGTTCAGGTGACTTAAGTCTGTTAAATTCTGAAGCTTTAAAGAATGCATTAGCCTATTATAAAGTGTTTATCGAAACAAACTCAAAAATAGAAAAAGCAAATTCTGATGTCATCAAAGAATACTCTAAATTTATTTTAGAATACGTAGATGAAGATTATGGTTATTTGAATATAAAAGATACTGTTGCTAGCTCATATAAAGGTCTAAGGTTTGATTTAAATGAAATTTCTCAAGATAAATCTATAATATTACTCTTAAAAAATGTTTACAATAAGAGCATAGTTGAACAGCGTTACAAAAGAGAACTATTAAAACCTAGAATCG
>JALKAW010000004.1 GCA_023015825.1 Flavobacteriaceae bacterium S0862
CACGTAAAAGTGTACGGAGAGATGGTAACAAAGAGAACAAAGACAAAAAATGATGATTGTGGATGGGTTGAGATTAACATCTATACAGTAAAAGATTACTGTGAAGATAATGCTTTTGAATTTTCTATTACTTATTCAGGAAGCGATCAATCAGGACCAGTATTTAATGAAAAAGCTATTGAAGGCTTAAAAGATATTACTGTAGACTGTGATAAGATTCCAGATGCAGTAGCAATTCCTTACACAGATAACTGTGCACCAGCCGGAAAAGCTAAGTTACATGAAGAGCAATCAACAATTGTTGAAGGTGAAGAGTGTGCAGGTGGAATCATCGAAAGATGGTGGAAAGCTACAGACGAGTGTGGAAACAATACTTGGCATAAGCAAACTATTACAGTTAGACCAGCTAAACAAGCTGTATTTAACGAGCCAAGAAACATTAGTATTTCTTGTGAAGACAGAAATAACTTAGAATCTTTAATTCCAGAATTGTATTACACAAATGGAATGGAAGGCGCTTGTAACATTAGCGGATTAGCTAAGCCAGAGTACACAGCACCAGATTCTAACTGTGCATCATTCAATGTAAAGTATAGCTTTATAGATAACTGTGGTCGTGAGATCATAGAGAACATGACTGTAACTATCTTTGATGATGTTAACCCATCTATCATTAATGCAGCTGAAGATTTAACAGTAGAGTGTGATGGTGAAGGAAATGTAGAAGACTACATGAACTGGATTGCAACAAATGCAAACGCAGGAGCTCAAGACAACTGTACAGCTACTGAAGATTTAGTATGGTCTAACAACGCTGCAAGTCAGCCAATGAGTGATTATTGTGGTGAAACAGGAGAAAAAACGGTAATCTTTACAGTAACTGATGCTTGTGGAAATACATCAAAAACATATGCTACATTTAAGATAGTAGATACTAAGGATCCAGAAACGACTCCAGCTTACAACAAGACTGTAGTATGTGGTGGAGAAGGAAATGTTGATCAATTCCAAACTTGGTTAGACAACAATGGAGATGCAACAGCTAAGGATGAGTGTTCAGGAGTAACTTGGACAAACAACTTCCCTGGAGATCCAAAGCATAAAGATTTCGACATGGCAGATTACTTAAAAGAAGGATGTAGTGAGTACACTGGATATATTAATGTAATCTTTACAGTAACAGATGCTTGTGGAAACGATGTTGATTTACCAGCAACGTTCAAAATCGAAGATAGTATAGCACCAGAGGTAACACCAGCGTCTGATATGACTGTTGAGTGTGATGGTACTATGAGTCAAAATAGTGGAGATGATGCCCAAGATTCTAATGGAAGACCATCTGGAAATATTGGGGATTATTACACTTGGTATTATAATAATGGAGGAGCAACTGCAACTGATGGTTGTTCTAATGTTAAGTGGACACGTACAGTTAGAATGTATGGAGATGCTTGTGATACTGAATATAGAGTGACATTTACAGCTACTGATGAGTGTGGAAATTCTGAGTCAACAACTGCATCTTTCCATGTAGTAGATACTTTAAGCCCAATGATTGGAAACGAAGCACAAGACTTAATTGTTGAGTGTGGATATGATGATATTACTTGCGATAGAGATACAAACCCTCACTCGCCATTCCTACACTGGTTGCATACTAACGGTGGAGCTGAAGCAATGGACATGTGTGATAAAGATCTTACATGGACTAACGATTGGAATGGTAAAGACTTAAGTGATGAGTGTGGAAACACAGGAAGAATTACTGTAAACTTTACTGTAACAGACGATTGTGGATTAAGTTCTACAACAGCTGCAGAGTTTAGAATTGAAGATACTATAGCACCAACTTTAGAGATTCCTGGTGATGTTGTATTAGAATTAGATGATAAGTGTGAAGCGGATATTACACCAGCTAACACTGGTATGGCAACAGGTGAAGATGTTTGTTCTGATGTAGATGTAACATTTACAGATGTAGAAGATAAGCAAGCTTGTGTTACAACAATTATTAGAACTTGGAAAGCTACTGATGATTGTGGAAACGTAACTGCAAAAGATCAAAAGATAACTCTTATCGATAAGTTAGCACCAGTTTATACTGGTAATGTTGGTCAATTCAACATGTCTAACGTAGATGCTTGTGAAGCACCAGCTGCACCAGCAGAGCAAGATATTGCTGATCAATTTACAGATGCTTGTGGACATGTAATAGCTACATTAGTAGATACTATTACTATATCTGACGATACTTGTGACTGGGCAGTACAATTTGTATACGAAGTTGCAGATAACTGTGGTAACGTATATGACGGAACTGTTAAGGTAACGTATTGGGGATCTGATCAAACTGCACCTAACTTAATGGATGGTGAGAAATTACCAGAAGGCGCTAGTGGCATCAACGCTTGTTTAGCAGATGCTTTAGAGGCTAACCCACCAGTAGCAGATCACGCTATCGAGAAAATATTTGAAGATAACTGTGGTTCGAGTGTGTCAGCTAAGTCTGAGTTAACAGTAACTGAAGACGGATGTAAGTGGGCATTCCATTACACATATACACTAACTGACGAATGTGGAAACGAATATGATTTCAAACAAGAGTTTAGTGGTGAAGACAACACTGCACCAGAATTAATTGGAACTATTCCAAGTGATATGAGTGATTTAGATGCTTGTATTGATTCTTACGAAGGACCAACAGAAGATGAGATTGCTGCATTATTCTATGAGAAATGTGGATTATCAGTAACAAAAACTACTCATAGAACTGGATCTAATTGTGATAACGGATGGATTAACTCATTCGAGTACACAGTATCTGATGCTTGTGGTAATGTTTACCCTCCATTCAAGATTATCTACCAAGGTAGTGATCAATCTGCTCCAGTTTGGGGTCAAGAAGTTCATGATAAAAAAACTATTCAATTATTTACTGAAGATGGAGCAGACTGCCCATCAGATGCGACAACGTCATTAAATATTGGAGATAAGTTAAATATAAATTCAACGTTTAATGTTGCAGGTACTCAACAAGAGTTCTATGCTGCACTTTACCAAGAACTATTTAATGCACCACTTCTTTACGATAACTGTACTGCAACTAATGATATAGTTATAGAAGTTATAGATATTACTAAATCTGGTGGAGGATGCTATGCAGAATTATCAATTGATTTTGTAGCGCACGATCTTTGTGGTAATACTTCAGGTACTTACACGAAATATTTTACAATTTCTGATAATACAGCACCAGTAATTGCTGCTGCACCACAAGATATTTCAGTGCAATGTATTGAAGATGTTCCAGCAATGATTAGTTTAGATTGGACAGATAACTGCCAAACAGGTGGATCCATCCAAGGAGTAGACGGTGAATTAGTTGGAGGTGAATGTGGTGGAACTATCACAAGAACTTGGAATGTAAAAGATGCATGTGGTAATGAGGCTATTACTAGAACTCAAATTATTACAATTAAGGATACAATAATTCCTGTTTTAGATGCAGCTCCTCAAGATATTACTGTACAGTGCATTGAAGATGTGCCAGCAATGATAAGTTTAGCATGGACAGACAATTGTGATGCTGGCGGTAGTATAGAAGGAGTTGATACAGCTTTAGATGGCGGCGAATGCGGAGGAACTATTACTAGAACATGGAATATAAAAGATACATGTGGAAATGAAGCAGTTACTAGAACACAGGTTATTACTGTAAACGATACAACTAAGCCTGTAATAACGTTTACACCAGCTGATGTTACTATTGAATGTGATGAATCTACGGATCCTTCTAATACTGGAGGAGTTGCAACAGCTACTGATAACTGTGCAACACCAGTTATAACTTTTTCTGATGAAGAATCATCCAATAATGGAGGTGGAGTAGAAACGTTATTGTTCGAAGATTTCGAAGACGCTACACTTACTTACACTCCATCTATTGCCGATGATGTTGATGAATTGTCTACAGAAGATTACTTTGGAAGAGTAAACGAAGCAGATTTACCATCAGCAATAGTTTACACTAATGTTCAAGGGAATTCATTCTATACTGCACATGATACCGATGGTACAAGCAGTGGTAATATAGATAATCTTCAGTTGAACTGGACTGGTATTGATATTACAGATGTTACAAACCTGAAATTAGCTATCATGTTAGCTGAAGATGATGATGGAAGTAATGAAGATTGGGATGCTAATTCTAGTGTTAAATTACAAGTACAGATAGATGGTGGTGGTTTTAATTCAGTATTAGCTGTTGAATCTGAGCTTGGTACTGATGGAAATGAAACCAACGAAAAACCTAGACTTGATACTGACTTTAATGGTGTTGGTGACGGAACAGAAATTACCGATGCATTTGCAGAATTCATCTCTAATATATCTGGAACAGGTACTACATTAGATATTCGTATTACTATTGACTTTTTAGATGCTGGTGATGAAGATATCGCTATTGATGATGTAAAATTAACTGGAGAAAGAGCTTCTTCATCGTGTAATGACAAAGTAATTACACGTACGTGGAAAGCGACAGATGATTGTGGAAATACCATTACATCTGTTCAAAAAATAACAATAAAGGATACAAAGGCCCCAGTGGCACCACAAGCACCAGCAGATCTTAATTTGGAGTGTGCAGACGATGTACCACCATCAGTAGATCTAACAGCAGTTGATAATTGTGGAGGCGACATAACAGTAAGTCCAACAGTACAGGTTACACCTGGAAGTTGTATAAACGATTTTGTAATGGTAAGAACATGGACCTTTACAGATACATGTGGAAACACGTCAAGTGTAAGTCAAACGATAAAGGTAAAAGACGTCACCAAACCAATATTGGCTTCTGCACCAAAAGCAGTAATAGTATCTTGTTTAGCAGATGTGCCAGATATGATAAGTCTTGGTTATACAGATAATTGTGATGCAGACGGTACAGTAGAAGGTGTAGATAGCGCCTTAGAAGGTACTGACTGTAATGGTACAATTACCAGAACATGGAATATCACAGATACCTGTGGAAATGTTGCAGAAACAAGAACACAAATTATAACTGTTAATGATACTACAGCGCCAGTAATTACAAACTGTCCAGACAATGTTGATTTTGGCGAAGTTACTGAAGCTCCAACGACATTTGCTGTTGTAGGTGATATTACCGCGACAGATAATTGTGATAATAATCCATTAGTTACATTTGTTGGAGATACCGATGATAGTACCTATGTGCCAGGTGACCCGAATGCAACTAACGAAGCATCAGTGTATAAGTTTACTTGTAAAACAGGGCCAAATACTATAGATTTTATCACCTTTATTTGGGATGGTACAACATCTATAGTAGGAGGATCAGGTCCTCAAGCAAACTATACGCCAGTTGTAGTTGGACCAAATACTTATACCTTAACATTTGAAGAAGGTATTGACGACCCAGACACAAATCCAGTTGAGTCATTAAATGATTGGGTGTTGCGATTAAACGGGCAATTAATAGCTCATAAGAATTCTCAAAATAACGACGAATTCCCTGATTGTCAAGCAAACTGGAATGAAACTAATTATTTGCAAGACGATTTAGACTGTCAAATATTAAATGTAGAATGTATAGGAGGTTCAACTAATGGTGTAACAAATTATACAAAGGTTAGAACATTTAAAGCTACAGACGATTGCGATAATGATAGTGATACATGCAGTATTGTTTATACATGGAGTATTGTTGATAGTGATGAATCTGCATTTATTACAACTTGGCGCACAACTAGTAATAATGAGTCTATAACAATACCAACTAATGGTAGTTATACATACAATTATCTTGTAGATTGGGGAGATGGTAGCACACCTACTATTGAAACAGGAGATGCAACACATGCCTATGCAACTATAGGTGATTACCAAGTCAAAATAAATGGAGTATTCCCTGCAATTAATTTTGGAGGTTCAACAGATGCTAATAGAGATAAAATTATTAGCATTAATAATTGGGGTAATAATCAATGGAAATCAATGCAACTTGCATTTTTTGATTGTGAAAACTTGGATATGCTAGCAACTGATATTCCAGATTTATCTAATGTGACCAATATATATGCTATGTTTGCTGTATGTAGATCATTAGTTGCTAATTCATCTGTTAGTAATTGGGATGTTAGTAATATTAAAGATATGTCTTATTTGTTTCAAGCCACTAGATTTAACGAAGATATTGGAGCTTGGAATGTTAGTAATGTAACCAATATGTCAGTAATGTTTAATAGTAATTCTATGTTTAATCAGGATATAAGCAGTTGGGATGTAAGCAATGTAAAAATTATGCAATCAATGTTTTATGCTGCGACATCATTTAATCAAGATATTGGTAATTGGGATGTGAGCTCAGTTACTAATATGCATGGTATGTTTAGGATTGCTAATTCGTTTAATCAAGATTTAAGTTCATGGGATGTAAGTTCAGTATCGATAATGTATGAAATGTTTGAATATAACAGTTCATTTGATCAAGATATAGGAGCTTGGGATATTAGCTCTTTAACTGATGCACAAAATATGTTTAATGGTGTAACTTTATCCACAACAAATTACGATAGCTTATTACAAGGTTGGGCTACTGATAGTAGTGGTATAGCTGGTGATGGTATAGATGATATACCAACTGGTGTTACCTTTAGTGGTGGTAATAGTATGTATTGTGCTGGTGAAACAGCAAGAAACACCTTGTTAGCGGCACCATATAACTGGACCATTACAGATGCTGGTTTAGATGCAGGTTGTGCACCACCTGAAGCTAATGGTGATGACGATGGTGAAGACATGAGCTTTAGAGCGTACCCAGTACCATTTAATGGAGAAGTAACAATTGCTTACAACTTCAACTTTGATACTGATATAACTGTAGAAGTGTACGATACAAAAGGCATGTTAGTACTAAGCAAAGAAGCTAGTTACCTAAAAGGTACAGATGCTACAATGCCATTAAGTATTAATGGGTCTGACCAGATGTATTATATTAAAGTAATTACAGATCAAGGCACCATGACTAAGAAAGTTGTGGCGACATCAGGAAATTAATGTCGTAGTAGATAAGTAATTATCAAATAAATGAAAAAGGAGTCATGAAAATGGCTCCTTTTTTTTATGCAATTAAGTTAAATCGGGCCGTAACAGTAAAAAGCCAAAACGCTTAGATATTAGCTATATCACCTTGTGGAAGTGTTTTTTATAGTCTAGCTTTGAATGTTTGCCAGTTGTGTGTACGAAGTGCCAGAAAGAAAGGCAGAGTGAGAGTTTATGACTCGTGGTTAAATGATTGAACCGTCGTACAAGTCACTTCTACAATACCATTAAGTATTATTATAAAAAGTATTATGTAAAACTAATTACTAATAAGGGTACTGTAACTAAGAAGTTATTAACTTCTAAGGGATAGTTTGATTATTAGATAAATAATTATTTTACATTAGAAAGAGTCATGAAAATGGCTCTTTTTTTATAGGTTATTATTTGAGAATAGTGTGCGATTTTTAAATAATGTTGATTATTTATTTAAGTTTAAATTAATTAAAAATACACTTTAAATAAATACTATTAAACTATTGTAATACAATGTAATAGAGATTATTTAATTCACGCAATTTACACAGTATCGTGTGTGCGGCATGAGTAATATTCTACCAATAGGTATTTGGTTATGACATTTAAAGCACAAGCCAAAATCTGTATCGTTTATATTAGATAAAGCAATCTTAAGATTTTTAAGTTTTTGTTCAGCTTGTTTTAAAGCAGCTTCATTAACAGATTTGTTGTTGATAGCATCCATTCTAGAAATTCTTCCAATAGCATTTTCGGGTGCAATAGGTTTAGTAAGTTCTTTGTAATGTAGAATTGAAGCTTCTGTTTTAGAGATTTCTTCAGCTATTTTTTCCTCTACATGATTTAAATCCTCTTTATTCATTAGCGACTAAAGTTTTTGCCCATGTAATAGCATCGTCAATATCTGTGAAAATTTCAAAAGGTTTATTTAAAAATAGCTTTTCAACTTCAGCATTTCTTTTTGATAATGGTGCTTCAGCAACCACAGACATTCCAGCTAAATTTTCAACCTTGGAAGTTTGTAGATAAATAGAAGGATCAACCGAGTAGGAGTGTACTCTATGCGAAATATATACAAACGGTTTATCATTAAAATAGTCGTTTGCAATATCTTCTAATATTCTGTTTTTATCAGGTGTTAAATGAAAACCTTCATTAATACGCGAAATAACATAATTACTATAGACATTAATAGTACAGAAAGAGTATTTTAGGGATTTTAGCATAATTAAAGTTACTTAAAAAATAATAATCAAAAAAAGCTCCACTTATTTTTTAAGTGGAGCTTTTTATACTATAAGTTATATCTAAGATTTTGTAGGCTTTTCGGAATGCTTAATTTTCAATGTCAATTCAGTTGCATCTTTTTCATAATCCATAGTAATCACATCACCTTCATGGATTTTAGAAACTATAATCTCTTCAGCTAAAGCATCTTCAATATATTTTTGAATAGCCCTTTTTAAAGGACGTGCACCATATTGTTTATCAAACCCTTTGTCTGCTATAAACGTTTTAGCTTTTTTAGACAACTTGAGTGTATAGCCTAACTCTTTAATTCTAGATAATAGTTTTTCCAATTCTATATCGATAATCTTATCGATGTCTTCTCTTTCAAGTACATTAAACACGACAACATCATCAATTCTATTTAGAAATTCTGGAGCAAAAGCCTTCTTTAATGCATTTTCAATAATATTTTTAGAATGCGTCCCTGCTTGAGATTTTTGAGCAGAAGTACCAAAACCAACACCTGTACCAAAATCTTTAAGTTTTCTTGCACCAATGTTTGACGTCATTATAATAATGGTATTACTAAAATCGATTTTTCTTCCTAAACTATCAGTTAAAAAACCATCATCTAGAACTTGTAATAACATATTAAACACATCTGGATGAGCCTTTTCGATTTCATCAAGTAGCACTACAGCATAAGGTTTGCGTCTTACTTTTTCAGTTAATTGGCCACCTTCTTCATATCCTACATATCCTGGAGGCGCTCCAATTAAACGAGAAATAGCAAACTTCTCCATGTACTCACTCATGTCTACACGAACTAGGGCATCTTCGCTATCAAAAAGCTCGCGAGCTAATACTTTTGCTAACTGAGTTTTACCGACTCCTGTTTGGCCTAAAAATATAAATGAACCAATTGGCTTATTAGGATCTTTAAGTCCAGCACGATTACGCTGAATAGCCTTAACAACTTTTCCAACTGCTTCATCCTGACCAATAACCTTACCTTTTATTAATTCAGGTAATTTTGCCAGTTTGTTACTTTCGGTTTGTGCAATTCTATTAACTGGGATTCCAGTCATCATAGAAACGACATCAGCAACATTATCTTCTGTAACAGTTTCACGATGTAACTTAGAATCTTCCTCCCATTTCTCCTGAGCTTCAGCGAGGCTTTTTTCTAAGCGTTTCTCATCATCTCTAAGCTTGGCAGCCTCTTCGTATTTTTGCTTCTTTACAACGGAGTTTTTAGTTTCCTTTACTTCTTCTAATTGTTTCTCTAATTCAATAATTTGATCAGGAACATTAATATTAGTGATGTGTACTCTAGAACCAGCTTCATCTAAAGCATCAATAGCTTTGTCTGGTAAGAAACGTTCTGTCATATAACGATTCGTAAGCTTTACACAAGCTTCAATAGCTTCATCTGTATATTCTACATTGTGATGTTCTTCGTATTTTCCCTTAATATTATTTAATATTTCAATGGTCTCAACAACTGTTGTTGGTTCTACGATTACTTTTTGAAAACGACGCTCTAAAGCACCATCTTTTTCAATGTATTGTCTGTATTCATCAAGTGTTGTTGCTCCAACACATTGAATTTCTCCTCTTGCTAGAGCTGGCTTAAACATGTTTGAAGCATCTAGACTTCCAGTTGCGCCTCCAGCACCCACAATGGTATGAATTTCATCAATAAATAAAATGATATCATCATTTTTTTCAAGCTCATTCATAACAGCTTTCATACGCTCTTCAAATTGACCTCTGTATTTTGTTCCAGCAACTAAACTTGCTAAATCAAGTGTAACAACACGTTTATTGAATAGTATTCTTGATACTTTTTTGCTAATAATCCTATTAGCTAATCCTTCAGCAATAGCAGATTTACCTACACCAGGTTCACCTATTAGAAGAGGGTTATTTTTTTTGCGTCTACTCAAAATTTGAGAGACACGTTGAATTTCTTTTTCTCGCCCAACAACTGGGTCTAATTTACCTTCTTCTGCCATAGCAGTAAGATCTCTACCAAAATTATCTAAAACAGGAGTTTTAGATTTTTTAGCGCCTTTGGCTGTTGATTGACTAAACGGATTCTCTTTTGAGCTTTCTTCAGCAGCATCGTCACCTTCATCGGAAAATGATTCTGCCTTTGGAGACTCTATATAATCGTCGTCATTAGCTATCATGTATTTAAATTGATCTTTCACGTTGTCGTAGTCCACTTTAAGTTTGTTTAATAGTTTTGTAGTTGGGTCGTTCTCATTTCTCAAAATACAAAGCAGTAAATGTGCAGTATTAATGGAAGTGCTTTGAAATAATTTGGCTTCCAAAAAAGTAGTCTTTAGAGCGCGTTCTGCTTGTCTAGTTAAATGTAAGTTCTTTTTTTCGTTTGATGCTGTAGTAATGTTTGGGTTGGCAGGACTTAAAATCTCTACTTTTCTTCTCAAGTGATTTAAGTCAATATCTAAAGCACTTAAAATATCAATCGCCTTTCCATTTCCATCACGTAATAGACCAAGCATTAAGTGTTCAGTGCCAATAAAATCATGACCTAAACGCAATGCCTCTTCTTTGCTGTAAGCAATCACATCTTTTACTCTTGGTGAAAAATTATCGTCCATAAATTTGGTTCCTTTCTGCATTAAAAATAATAAAATCTATGTTATTACGGCAAAAACTATACCTTAATTACAGTTTATTGAAGTAAATGACAGTAAAAAGTCTATAAAAACAAAATAAAACCAAGTATAGTTATTAACTAAAAACATCATAAATATTGTTGATAAAATGTCTTAAAAAACCCTTATTTTGATAGTGTTTGGACTAACAAAATTGTTATATTAGCTCGATTTGAAAACCTACTAAAAACTAATAAATTTTATTTATGGCAGAAGGAGAAAAACTCATTCCAATAAATATTGAAGATGAAATGAAATCGGCTTACATTGATTATTCAATGTCAGTCATTGTGTCACGTGCACTACCAGATGTAAGAGATGGTTTAAAACCAGTACATAGACGTGTACTTTATGGTATGCATGAATTGGGTGTTAGAGCAAATACAGCCCATAAAAAATCAGCTAGAATAGTTGGTGAAGTTCTTGGTAAATATCATCCACATGGCGATACGTCAGTATATGATGCTATGGTGCGTATGGCTCAAGAATGGAGCTTACGTTACATGCTTGTTGATGGTCAAGGAAACTTTGGTTCTATAGATGGAGATAGTCCCGCAGCAATGCGTTACACTGAAGCAAGAATGCGTAAGATATCTGAAGACATGTTGGCAGATATTGATAAAGAAACTGTGGATCACAAATTAAATTTTGATGATACACTTCAAGAGCCAACTGTTTTGCCAACACGTATTCCTGGACTTCTTGTAAATGGAGCGTCTGGTATTGCTGTTGGTATGGCAACAAATATGCCTCCACATAATCTTACTGAGGTTGTTAATGGGATCATTGCTTATATTGAAAACACAGATATTGAAATTGATGAACTTATAACACATGTTAAAGCACCAGATTTCCCTACAGGTGGAATTATTTATGGTTATGATGGTGTAAAAGAGGCTTTCAAAACTGGACGAGGAAGAATCGTTATGAGAGGTAAAGCAGAAATTGAAGAAGTTCAAGGAAGAGAGTGCATTATTGTTACTGAAATTCCATATCAAGTTAATAAGGCAGATATGATTAAAAAAACTGCTGATATTGTTAATGACAAAAAACTTGAAGGGATAGCTACTATTCGTGATGAATCTGATAGAAATGGTATGCGTATCGTTTATGTTTTAAAGCGTGATGCTATACCTAATATTGTTTTAAATAAACTATACAAGTATACTGCATTACAATCTTCTTTTAGTGTCAACAATATTGCACTAGTTAATGGTCGACCTGAAATGTTGAACCTTAAAGATATGATTCATCATTTTGTTGAGCATCGTCATGAGGTTGTAGTTAGAAGAACAACGTATGAATTACGTAAGGCTGAAGAACGTGCACATATATTAGAAGGATTAATTATTGCTTCCGATAATATTGACGAAGTGATTGCGCTAATTCGTGCTTCTGCAAATGCAGATGAGGCAAGACAAAAATTAGTTGACCGATTTGAACTTAGTGAGATACAGGCGAAAGCAATAGTTGAAATGCGCTTACGCCAGCTTACTGGTTTAGAACAAGATAAACTGCGAGCTGAATACGATGCTTTAATGATAACGATAGATGATTTAAAAGATATTCTTGATAAGAAAGAACGTCGTATGGATATCATCAAAGAAGAGCTTCTAGAAGTTCAGCAAAAATATGGTGATGAACGTCGTTCTGTAATTGAATATGCTGGAGGAGATTTAAGTATTGAAGATATGATACCTAACGAGAAAGTGGTTATAACCATTTCTCACGCAGGATATATTAAACGAACATCGCTTACAGAATATAAAACTCAAAATAGAGGAGGTGTTGGTCAAAAAGCGTCAACCACTAGAAACGAAGACTTCCTAGAACATTTATTTGTTGGCACTAACCATCAATATATGTTATTCTTCACCCAAAAAGGAAAATGTTTCTGGATGCGTGTTTATGAAATTCCAGAAGGAAGCAAAACATCTAAAGGTAGAGCTATTCAAAACCTTATTAATATTGAGCAAGACGATAAAGTAAAAGCTTTTATCTGTACTCAAGATTTAAAGGATGATGATTATACTAATAACCACTATGTGATTATGGCTACTAAAAAAGGTCAAGTCAAAAAGACCTCATTAGAGCAATATTCTCGTCCACGTACAAACGGAATTAATGCTATCACCATTAAAGAAGACGACGAATTATTAGAAGCAAAACTTACAACTGGTGAAAGCCAAGTGATGTTAGCTCTAAAATCTGGTAAGGCTATTCGTTTTGAAGAAGCAAAAACAAGGCCTATGGGTAGAAACGCTTCAGGTGTTCGTGGTATTAGACTTCAAGACGAGAAAACAGATGAAGTAATAGGTATGATTGCTGTTAACGATATGGAAAGCGATATACTTGTAGTTTCAGAAAATGGTTATGGAAAACGCTCTAGTTTAGAGGATTATAGAATAACTAATCGTGGAGGAAAAGGAGTTAAAACCATTTCTATTACCGAAAAAACAGGTAACTTAGTAGCAATCAAGAATGTAAGTGATGAAGATGACTTGATGATAATCAACAAATCTGGAATTGCTATTAGAATGGCTGTTCAAGATTTAAGAGTTATGGGTAGAGCCACGCAAGGAGTTAAGCTTATTAATTTAAAAGGAAGCGATTCCATTGCTGCTGTAGCTAAAGTAATGCACGATGAAGATGAGGTAGAGTTAGATGAGGAAGGCAACACAATAACTTCTGAAACAGTTGATAACGCTAGTCAAAATGAAGATGGCACAACTCTTGATAGTAACAAGGAAGAAGAGTAAAATACAATTAACAATTAAACTATTAAAAATGAAAAAACAGGTTATATTAGCATTAGCTCTGATGATTGGTTCTTTTTCTTTTGCTCAAAAGAAAGAATTAAAAACCGCAGAGAAAGCTATAAAGAGTAGCAACTTTGCAGATGCTAAAGCTGCTATTAATGCCGCAGAATCTTTAATGTCTGCAATGGATGATAAAACAAAAGCTAAATTTTATTTTCTAAAAGGTCAGGCTTTGTATGCAAATGGGGCAGGTAGTAATGAGGATATTGATGGTGCTTTAGAGAGTTTTAAAATGCTTTTAGATATTGAGAAAACAGAAAAAAAAGTATACACTCCTCAAGCAAATAATCTTAAAGCACAAATGGGCATCGCTTTAGTACAGAAAGGTACAACTGCCTATGGTAATAAAAACTTTGAACTAGCAAGCAGCAATTTTGAAAAAGCTTATAGAATTTCACCAAGTGACACAGTATACCTGTACAATGCCGCAACTGCTGCTGTTAATGGTAAAGATTACGATACTGCTTTAAAAATCTATGCAGAGTTATCTGATGTAGGTTACACAGGAATTACAACTCAATATATGGCTACAGATGTTACGACAGGTGAAGATCAAGCTTTTCCAAGTAGTATCCTTAGAGATGCTGCTGTAAGACAAAAAAGTCACTCAAACCCTAGAATTGTGAAAGCAGATTCTAAAGTAGGTGAAATTGCAAAAAACATCGCACTAATTTATGTAAATAAAGGAGACAATGATAAAGCTATAGAAGCCATAGAAAAAGCAAAACAATCTAATGCGAATGATACAGGTTTGATTCTTGCTGAAGCTGAACTTTATAGAAAAATGGGAGATGATGATAAGTATGCAAAAGCTGTTGGAAAAGCTTTGGAATTAGATCCAAATAATGTGATTTTAGTTTTTAATTTAGGAGTTAATGCGGCAGATAATGAAGATTTTGAAGCAGCTAAAAAATATTACGATAGAGCTATAGAGATAGACCCAACGTATTCAAACGCTTACATGAATATGGCTGTGTTGATTCTAGATCAAGAGAAAGGGATTATTGACGAGATGAATAAGCTTGGAACGTCTGCTGCTGATAATAAAAAGTATGATGAGCTAAAAGTGAAAAGAGAAAAAGTGTATAGAGATGCAACACCATATTTGTCTAAGGTTTTAGAATTAAATCCTAAAGATATAAATGCCGCTACAACATTAATGAACTTATATAGTGCTCTTGATGATACAGAAAATTTCAAAGCAATGAAAGCTAAAGTTGAAGCTTTGAAAAATGGAAATTAACCTACAATAGATTTACTGATAAAAAAAAGCCGTTTATATTAAACGGCTTTTTTATATAATCTTTTTAATTACTCGAAGCTTATGTGTGTGAGTTTTTAACTCTGCGTTATAGATGCCTGTATGGTCAAGTCTATCAACTCTTACTGCTCCATGAGCATGAATAATATAGTTGTCTTTCATAATGATGCCTACATGAATAATATGGCCTTCTGCATTATCAAAAAAGGCTAGATCACCAGGCTCACTTTCTTCAATAAAGCTTAAAGCTTCTCCTTGAGTGGCTTGTTGCGATGCATCTCTTAATAATTTATAGCCATTAAGTTTATAAACCATTTGCGTAAATCCTGAACAATCTATTCCAAAGGGTGTTTTACCTCCCCATAAGTAAGGTGCATTTAAATAAAAAGAAGCCGTTTGTAATATGTTTTTTTTTGGAAGAACACCAGATGTAGTATTTCCATCATGAGTATGCTTTAAAATTGACAGCCCATTTAGTGACGCTCCTAATGGAATAGGGATTAACTCTTTTGAAGTATTTTCTATAAACTCTACAAGGTCTGTGACATATATTAGTGTGCTTTTTTTTAGGTTTTTGAATTCTAACTCTGAAATCTCGACATATTGTTTATTGTCAATCCAGCCTTCATAGCCATCAAAATCCAAACGTATCTTACTCCATTTTTTTCGCTGCTCTAGTACTTTAAAAAAATCACCATAGAGTAGCTGAGAAACTAGCTCAGAAGCATCAGAGGCTTCCAATCTCAAAGGGACTATACTCAAGCTACAAATTCCGTATTGCATCAAATATATTAATTGCGTTCTAAAACAATTGCCGAAGCACCACCGCCACCATTACAAATAGCTGCAGCTCCAATTTTGGCATTGTTCTGTTCTAATACATTCAGTAAGGTTACAATTATTCTTGCTCCAGAACATCCTAAAGGATGTCCTAAAGAAACAGCACCACCATTAATATTTACCTTATCATCTGTCAATTCAAGAAGTTTCATATTTGCTAATCCAACAACAGCAAAAGCTTCATTGAACTCAAAATAATCGACATCACTAATATTCAATTCTGCTTTAGCAAGAGCTTTTGGTAGAGCCTTTGCAGGAGCTGTAGTGAACCATTTAGGTTCTTGAGCTGCATCTGCATAACTTTTAACAGTTGCTAAAGGTTTTAGACCTAATTCATGGGCTTTTTCTTTGCTCATTAATACTAATGCAGCAGCTCCATCATTAATTGTTGAGGCATTAGCAGCAGTAACTGTACCATCTTTAGTAAACGCTGGACGTAAAGCAGGAATTTTTTCCATTTTTACGTTAGTATATTCTTCATCTTTATTTACAACTATTGGTTCGCCTCTACGCTGTGGCACTTCAACAGGAATTATCTCATTATTAAATTTACCAGCACCCCAAGCAGCTGCGGAACGATTATAAGATTGTATTGCAAATGTATCTTGATCTTCTCTTGAGAAATTATATTCTGTTGCACAAGCATCTGCACAAACTCCCATAGCGTTTCCATCATAAACGTCTACCAATCCATCTTTTTGCATACCATCTTCAAGAGTTGCTGGGCCAAATTTTGTTGCGGTACGTGCGTGGTAATAGTGAGGGATTAAACTCATATTTTCCATTCCACCAGCAACAATAATGTCTGCATCTCCAAGGGCAATAGATTGTGCTGCTTGCATAACCGTTTTCATACCAGAAGCACAAACTTTATTAATAGTTGTGCAAGGTACAGTATCAGGGATTCCGGCGTAAATAGCTGCTTGTCTAGCTGGGGCTTGTCCAGTTCCAGCCTGAACAACATTGCCCATTAAAACTTCTTCAACCATTTCTGGATTAAGCTTAATTTTATCTAAAGCTCCTTTAATTGCTATTGCTCCTAATCTTGGAGCTGGAATAGTTGACAAAGCTCCTAAAAAGCTACCAATAGGAGTTCTAACTGCTGAAACGATTACAACCTCTTTGCTCATTATAATTTTATAATTTATTTGAGTTGCGAAATTAGTCAAAATTTGGAAGAAAATAGAATGATTATGTCAATATCATACCCATGTTGCACCTTTATTTTATTACTTTTGAAATAATCTTAACTCAATTCATGAAGGATTTTATAAATAGGCTATATAAAAATCATTCCTTAATATATAAGGTCTTACTTTTTATAGCTACTTCCTTTTTAATAGTATACTTATTTCCAAAGAGCGGAAAGTTTAAGTATAGTTTTGAAAAAGGAAAGCCATGGCAATCTGAAAACTTATATGCACCTTTCGATTTTGCTATTAAAAAAGCAGAAGAAGAAATTCAGCAAGAACGTAAAACTATCCAAGAAAATGCTTCGGTATATTTTGATATTGATAATACGGTTGCTCCACAAGTAATTAAAGATTATGAAACTCAATTTCCAAATGTATTTTCTGACTCCTTATCTAAACTGGAAAAAACATTATTATTTAATCATGGTTTATCGGTATTAAATCAAATATATTTAAAGGGAATTCTAGACAAAGACTATGATTATTCAGATAATAGAATAGTCATCCTTTTAGAAGATAGAAACCAAATTGAAAACACAAATTATTCAAGTTTTGTTAAGCCTAATTTTAGAACCTTTGCTGAAAAAAGCATTAATGTATTAAATCTTTCTGTTGAAAACTCACAGAAATTAATGTCGATATTTTTCGATATAATTAAACCTAACGTTTCATTAAATAATAGTCTTACGGATAATTCTTTGCAAGAAGAATTAGATAAAATATCTTTAGTAAGAGGTCGTATTGCTCAAGGCACTATTATAATATCTAAAGGAGAAGTTGTTGAAGGTGATAATTACGAAATTTTAAAATCACTTGAATCAGAATATGAGTCGCAAATATGGAGTGAAGCTAATTATAATTGGATTTTAGCAGCTTATACTTTGTTAGTGGCCTTGACATTGTTAATGCTACTTCTTTTTATAAGAAAATATAGGCCAGATGTATTTAAAAATAATACAAAAGTCACATTTATCTTTTTTAATATTTTGCTAATGGTATTGCTAACCACTTTGGTGGTTAATTACAATTCTGCATATGTTTACATTGTTCCAATATGTATTTTACCTCTAGTTTTAAAAGCTTTTTTTGATGCTCGTTTAGGTCTATTTGCACATGTTATAACAGTATTGTTGTTAGGTTTTGTAGTAACAAATAACTATGAATATATGTTCTTGCAGATTATTGCAGGAATTGTTACAATACTCACAGTTTCTGAGCTTTATAAAAGGGCTAATTTGTTCATCTCAGTAGGGCAAATCACATTAATTTATTTAGTTGCTTATTTTGCTTTTTTTGTTATACATGAAGGAGGTATAGATAATTTAAAAGGAGAGACTTTTGTGCTTTTTATTCTTTGTGGTTTAGCAACTTTGTTTGTGCAGCCTTTAATATATGCATATGAGAAGCTATTTGGACTAGTTTCTGATGTATCGTTATTAGAACTTTCAGATACCAATTCAAAATTATTAAAAGAATTATCAAATAAGGCTCCTGGGACATTTCATCATTCTTTAAATGTTGCAAATTTAGCAGAAGCATCTGCAAATGAAATTGGTGCAAATGCTATGCTAGTGCGTGTTGGTGCTTTATACCATGATATTGGAAAAATGAAGAACCCTACTTTTTTTACCGAAAATCAAGCAACCGGAATTAATCCTCATGATGATTTAATGCCAAAAGAAAGCGCTCAAATTATTATTAACCATGTAATAGATGGTATAGAATTAGCAAAAAAATACAACCTTCCAGATCGTGTTATAGATTTTATTAGAACACATCATGGAACTAGCTTGGTCTATTATTTTTATAGTAAAGAAAAAGGAATGGATGGTGGTATAGATATTAATGATTTTAGGTATCCAGGGCCTAGCCCATTTAGTAAGGAAACAGCAATATTAATGATGTGTGATAGTGTTGAAGCTGCTTCAAAAAGTATAAAGGAGCCTACATCTGCCAAAATAGATGTATTTGTTGAGAATATTATTAGTAAGCAAATAGAAAACGGTCAATTTTTGAACGCAAATATTACTTTCAAAGAAATTCAATCAATAAAAAAAGTTTTAAAGTATAAGTTGGCTAATATCTATCACTTACGTATAGAATATCCAGAATAATAATATTCCTTTAAAAAAGTAAAAAAATAGTTTGCGTTCTTTAAGATGAAAAGTTACATTTGCATCCGCATTTGAAAATAATGCAACGTTCTTATAAATTAGAATAGGAGAGGTGCCAGAGTGGTTAATGGAGCAGTTTGCTAAACTGTCGACGGGTAACTGTCGCGTGGGTTCGAATCCCACTCTCTCCGCTTTTTTTAAGATAATCGTTTCGGGGTGTAGCGTAGCCCGGTTATCGCGCCGCGTTTGGGACGCGGAGGTCGCAGGTTCGAATCCTGCCACCCCGACAAATTAAATGGTGGCATAGCTCAGCTGGATAGAGCACCTGCCTTCTAAGCAGGCGGTCCTAGGTTCGAATCCTAGTGCCATCACAAAATAACCTTCTGATTTACAGGGGGTTATTTTTGTTTATAGTGGTTTCTATTACACCAGAGAACCAGATAAGTTGACTATTTTCTGACGCAAAACTTGCACAATACGACGCACACTTTGACCATAACACTTCTAATTTATGGCAACTATTTAAACTACACTAGACACCAGAAGACCAAAATCTGATGGCAGATACAACATCGTTTACAAGATTAGACACCTTAAAAGTCTAGATTATTAACTTAGGAGTATCAATCTTAGAGCAATACTGGGATGGAGAGTATTCTGAAATTAAAAAAAAGCACCCAAATGCTAAACTGCTAAAACTAAAACTGCTTAAAGATTACTTTAAAATTAAAAAAGCTATCCTTGCTCTTGATAATGATTTTACTATTGAAAAGCTTAGAAATATCATTAAAGGAAATGCATCAAATAACTCAAAATCATTTAAAAGTATTGCACAAGAATTAATAGATCAGATGCTTGCAACTCATAATACCGGTAATGCTATTGTTTATAAAACTGCTATGAACAGATTTTTGACTTCTGTGTTAAGGATGTATTGTTTACCGAGATATATTATAAACTACTAGAAAATTTCAGGCATTTTTTGTTGATTAGGGTAGTTTCAAAAAATCTAGAAAAATGAAATTTACGACATAGTTTTTCACAAGTTCTTCAATTTTCCAAATAAAACATGACAAGTGCAGCTTAAATATCTATCAATACTTAGTCGCGTCCCTGAGCTTTATAATTAGCTCGGATGCTCCAGAGACAACATATAAGATACACTACTTTTTTAGACATAGTATTATAAGTTGTTATGCTAATTTTAATTATGAGAGATAAAAGAGGTGACCTAGAAAACAACATATTTTATTAGTTTCTGGCGGGAATTGAAGTTTAAGGTACTTAGTATAATATAGCATTAGCATGCTTCTCTGGAGTAAATAAAAAAAATAGATTTAGAATTATTAGTAGTTAATTATTGTATTTTTAGAGAACCAACTAACATTCTATGATTAAATTCTTCAGAAAAATACGCTACAACCTTATGGAAACAGGAAAAACGGGTAAATACTTTAAATATGCTATTGGTGAAATAATATTGGTTGTAATTGGAATTCTTATTGCCTTGGCCTTAAATAATTGGTATGAAAACGAGAAAAACGAGCAAGAAGCAAAATTAATACTCAAACAAATTCAGGAAGAATTATCAATAGATATTCTTGATGCGCAACGAATTAATAGAAGTTATTTATCCAGCGCTAGAGTCTCAAAAAAAATATTATTTGATTCCATTTCTGCTGAGGAATTTACTACAAATTATAGACTCTATTCTAGTTTAGATTTGAGATATGTCTCTTTTACAACCAATAAATCAGGATACAATAAATTATTGACTAAACTAGAAGTATTACCTGAAAAATTTAAACAGCTTATTCCTGATTTAAATTTTCTCTACGTGGAGGTACAAAATGACATCGATGATTTCAATACCAGATTAAAAAACAACACAGTAAGTCAGCGAAAATATAGAGATGAGAAATTCAAAGATTTATATGCCTGGGAGTCAGGCTTAAAGCTTGAGGGAGCAAAGATTCTCTTAGAGGATCCTTTTTATAAAAACAGTGTGCTCACTTCATTAATAGCTAAGCAACAACTTGCCAGATATGCAGGAGTATATAAAGCAAAGGCTGTGGAGGTATATCATGCCATAGATTCTTTATTTATGCTGACAAGAGATAGCATCCCTGAACATCTAATCAGAACAGATTATTTTCGAAATCAGGAAGATGATTATTTAGGAGAGTACAAGAATGAAAAAAGTGGTGAAACAATAACTATTTCGCAAGATGCCGGAAAAATATCATTTATGTCTTTTTCTTATATCGATGATGATGATATAAGAAGATCAAGCCCCCAAATTCGTTTCTTGAAACATTATAGGCAAATATATTATCTCCCTGGAAGAGAGATGTGGTTTGAATTTAACAACGACGATCCTATACCTAAAATAAAGATTTTAACGCTTGATCCAGAAGATGAGTTATTTAACAAGATTCTTGAATGATTACAGGTCCTTTGAATGATAAAGAAATTGAGACACATCAATAAAATAACAACAGCACAGTAAAGTGTATTATAATAGCTAATTAAATAAATGATTAAATTCTTTCGTAAAATACGCTATAACATTATGAGTGAGAATAAAACAGGAAAGTACTTTAAATATGCGATTGGGGAAATTTTACTTGTAATGGTTGGTATTTTACTAGCATTGCAAGTAAGTAATTGGAATGAGCAAAGGATTGCATCCGACAAAGAAAAGACCCTTCTATCAGAGCTGCATCAAGAGTTTGTAGAGAACAAAAGTCAGTTCGAGAGAGTTATAGCTGCTCATCAATTGTCTTTCGATACTTGCGATAAATGGATTGCTGAGTTTCCAATCGATCCAGAAACGATTAACTTGGATCGTCTTCCTCTTAGACCAGACGGATTACATAAAAGATGGACCTTCAACCCTTCTCAGGGCATCATCAATTCATTGGTAAGCACTTCTTCTTTTGAATTAATTTCTAATCGTGAATTAAGGAAACTGTTGGTCTCCTGGAATGATGTTTTACTTGATTTCCAAGAAGACGAACTTAATTCTAAAAAATTTGTAATGGAGGTATTGAATCCTTTTATGAATAAACATTTTCACTATACAGCGAATTACTCTGATCCTAGGTTAGATATTTCAATATTGGCGAGCACAGAATTTGAGAATCTGATTTGGCAACGAAAAGAACATCTTATTGATATCCTTGTTAGAGATAATGAATTTAGTAAAATCCAAAAGACCATCAATCGAATAATCGAACTTTCAGATCCAGAGAAACCTTTATAGAACAATTGAAATGAACGAGAGGCTAAGAACGTATAATTCATTGCGTCTGAAATTCCTTTCGGAATTTCCTCGCTACTGAACAATGGGTTTATGTTTATTTACTAACTTAGTGCTTCACGCAACGAAACCATACACGAACACCCTGTGTTTCATTATGACCAAATGATAAAATTCTTCAGAAAAATACGCTACAACCTTATGGAACAAAACAAAACAGGCAAATATTTTAAATATGCCTTAGGTGAAATCTTATTAGTAATGATAGGTATTTTATTGGCATTGCAGGTTAATAATTGGAATGAAAACAGAAAACTTCAAACTAAATCACTTGATTATTTGTACCGTTTAAAAGTCGATCTTGATAATGTATCAGCTGGTGTAAGTAGCAGTTTATTAGCAGCGGAACGAAAATATCATCAAGCATTAGTAGCTTTAGAGGTTTTAGAAACTAAGAAATTACCATATACTAAATGTGAAGATTTTGAAAATCATTTAAAACAATACTTTCAATTTGAATTCACTATTCAAAATACAACTGCGTATAATGAAATGCTGAGTTCTGGTGATTTAGGTTTAATTAAAAATGAGTGGATGAGAAATGCTTTTGCTGATTTATCTGATGAACGTGAGTTTATAATAGAAGTGAATAAAAGCAACCATAATGCTTATAAAAACAATATGGAATTGATTGAAAAACACGTCCGTTATCACGTTTTAAATATAGATACTGATTCAACAAAAATCGATGTTGTATATGATTTTGATGCTATGGCTAATGATAAGCTTTTTATTAATCAAGTTTCAAATCAAGCCTATACATGGTACGATATTTTAAGGCTTTATAAACGTTATGAAAGAGATGTCAATATAATTAAAGACAGTGTCCGAATAGAGCTTGATAATTTTAAATAATTTTTTTAACAAAAAAAATAGCAAAAGCACAACAACGTGTATAATTACTTTTAATAATTAAAATCTTTATAAATTTGGCTTATAGTTCTGCTTAGTTTATAATTAAAAAATTTTTTTTAAAAAAACTTTATAAGTTAAAAAGGTAAGACTACTTCTAACAATAACCCTACCTACTTTAAGCAATGTTCGTTTAACCCCACATTGTTTTATTTTACTAATCCCAAAGCTATGTTTACATAACGCGTAGTTATAGTAGCATTCATTTGATTTCTGGACTATACGCCATTATGTAAAATAGCCGCTCTGCAACGCTTTAAATAGCACTTCCCATTTTTCTGCTAAAAATATGAAGAGCTATTTTTCCTTGCCAGCATGAGTAACGTATTATAAGCCTTACTGCGTAAAACTTTATAATACGCTACACATGCTTTTTTCTTGCCTTGCTGGGCTAGCTTAATAACAACAAATTTTTAGTACATTTATAATAATAATCAGGTTAAAGTGATGCACATTACAGCGCACATTGCTTCACTGGAATCACAAAGGCTAACAAACATCGTAGCTCAGCTGGATAGAGCACCTGCCTTCTAAGCAGGTGGTCCTAGGTTCGAATCCTAGTGCCATCACAAAAAGCCTTACTAAATTTTAGTAAGGCTTTTTTGTTTAAATAAGTTTCTATTATTTATTTGCCTCGAAGTCGTTTAATTATTTCTTTATTATACGATTTATCATTTTCAATAACTTCAAAAAAGCTTAGAAGATAATCCTTAGCATTTACGAATTCTTTTTCATTTTCAAAAAGGTATTTATGATTGTCAATTGTTTGTATCATATCATTTTTTTTAGAAATATACTCTTGACGTACTTGTTCTATAAGTAAAGAATCTCTTTTAAAACCTCTATATACTCTTTGAGTAACTCTAGAAATACTTGATTTTTCACTTATTGTTTCGGACACTTGAGAATAACTAGTGTCAACAAAGCCTGACATGTCAAAATCATATGGCACTGGATAAATTTCTTTATCTATATAAATTAATTTTGAGTTATGCTGTTGATAATTTGAAAAATCGGTATTACCAATCAAATACTGAAAAAATGCAACACGGATAGAGTTTATCTCCTCTTGTGCTAATGGGTGAATAGAGCGATCTATAATTTTACCATCAAATTTTTCAGCAATTTTTTTATCATCTTCCTGTAAAAATCCTTTTATTTGATGAATTCTTTCTTTTTTTCCTTTTTGCTCGGTAAATTCTATATCAACTAAACGCGTTTTAAAAGAGTATGGCGATATTAATTGATATAATTTATAAGCTATATATTCCTTAATAACATTATCATTTCTATCCTTCTCCAGTAAACAAGGAACAATCAATTTTAGTTTCTTATGCCCTTCAAATAGGGTGTTTTTATAATTCTTTTTTTTAATGCTAATTTTTACAGGTACAAAATAGCATTTTGCTCTCCTAAAGTTTCCTCTAGCTCGTAAATCAACAGTTAAAGATTGCCAAGTATTATTCTTATTTTTATATGATATTTCCGACTTTACATATGTACTATCATTTGTGTCATTTTTTAAAACTCTATTTGAATAATTAAGCTTTAGAGAAAGAATTTTTTGAACTAAAAACAAATCTGTTTCTTGTTTAGTACTATCAATATTTGAAGTATTCTGCGAAAAAATCTCTTGAAAGAATATAAAACTTATAATCAAGAAAACGTATGAAATTTGTTTTTTCATTATATTGTGTGTTGTTTAACAAATATAATATTTTAATAGGCATTCATGAATCAATACACTACTGTTGTTAATCGCAGAACTTTAATTGCCTTAGTTATTTCTTTTGCAACCTTGTATGTTGCTTATAAATACAATATAAACTATAACATAGACCTTACTTTAATAAGTATAGCAATTGTGTTTCCTTTGGTTTTTACTATTAGAAGTTCTTTTAGAAGAAGGGAAAAGGCTTTGGAACATTTAAGTCAGTTTAGAGCGGCAATAAAAACGGTAGATTACTTTTTTATGAGTTCACCAACTTTAACTGATGAAAAGAAACAAGAGATATCTAATATTTTAATTGAAATTAGTGAAAAAACAATTTCTCATTTGAATGTAAGGGACAATTATAATACTAATGATTTAGATGATGAAGTAAATAAAGTGTACCTATTTATTATTGATAATGCCGAAGTAATCCCAAAAAGCTTAAAGGATAAAGTTATTAGATTTATGAACGATTTGCATGAATCTGTAGAAAATCTTCATGCTATTCACGCACATAGAACCCCAATTAGTTTAAAAGCGTATTGCTTAATATTTATCTATATTTTCCCATTTATCTATACACCAACAATTATTAATAGAATAGGATTAGATACCACTATTTGGATTACCTATTTTGTAGTGATTTTAAGCGAGTTTATTCTAATATCTCTCTATAATATTCAAGATGATATGGAGTATCCATTTGATGCTAAAGGACTAGATGATATTAATTTGAACAATTTTAAAATTAATAGATAAATGACTTAATTATTAAAGGTCTTTAATTTCATTAAACGAAATTTCTTTAAAATTTTCTATCAATTTATTAGCAGTTGAGTAATCTTGATTTTTGGAGTGTTTGCTTTTGTAGCCAATACAATAAATATTTGCAGAATTAGCGGCTTTAATACCGTTAGTAGAATCTTCAATAACAATACATTTATTTCTATTATAACCTGAGGATTTTGCAGCATTAATGAAAATTTCGGGATGTGGTTTTGATGCTTTTAAATCCGCACCACTATGTTTCGCAGTAAAATACTTATCCAAATCAAACCTTGTGAATACATTGTTGATGGTCGGCATTGAAGCTGAAGATGCTAATACTAGGGTTAAACCATTTTTATAGTAATCTTGAATAAGATCTTGAACCCCTTCAATAAGTGATAAATCAGCATCATTTTCAAAAATCCACTTAAAATATTGACGCTTTAAATTCACTAATTCTTGAGGGTGATTTTTTAAATTGAAACTTTTGCATAAGGTTTTACAGATGCTAAAAGTGGATTGCCCAGTAAAAGATTCATATAATTTATTGCTCACATCAATACCAACTGTTTTGAACATTTCATTATAGGCCTTTCTATGTAATGGCTCAGAGTTAACTATTACGCCATCCATATCAAATATTACCGCTTTTATCACTATTCTTAGTTTTTCTGCGAATATATGTGTTTTTTGACGAATTATGAGAAGCAATCTACTTGGTGTTAACTGAAAAATTTAACTTAACTGATTGACTAAAATGAGATAATTTAAATACTCAATTAAATTATCTTTCCTTAAATTGTTAGTAATAATTATTGTATGAATCCATTCTTATGCTTTTTCGCAGATAACTACTACTTTTTCATTATTAGCATTAGTAGTAAAAAATACATAAGTATCACCGCCATCTTTAATATTGAATTTTTTTCTTAGTTGACTTATTGATTCAGGAAAATTTCTAGCAGTAATATTTGCTTTAGAATTTCCCAAAGCTTTCTTAATTTCCTTTTTGTTGTAAGAGATTTGCTCATAAATTTTAAAAATCCTACCAGGAAAACCTATTAATTTGTTTGAAGTGTATAAATGAGAATGCTGATGTAATTTATATACGTTGAGTTTTTTGGCTATGGTTTTAAAAGCACCAGATTTTAATATTGCTGCATTTGGTTCATAAAGATAGGTTTGGGGTAATGAGAAATTAGCTTTTGCACTTGCTTCTGATGAATAAGTAAATTTAAAAGTTTCTTTTTTTCCATCTTTAATGTTAAGTGTGTTTATTGATATTTCACCTTCATATTCTTTGCATAACACAAAAAGTAATTCTTTCACATCATTGTTTACAGCAACTATATGAATGTCTTTGGTATGTTTTAATTCTGATATTCCAATCGTTATATCAAGCATTGGTGATGCTTTTATTAGCACGTTGTTAGTGTGTTCAAAAAGTAAGTCTAGGTGCTTTGGGATGTCTGGCAGACAGTCTTTTAAATAGAATACCTTTCCTTTGCTGTCATGCCTTCTCGAAGGGTCAACATAAATCCAATCGTGGTTTTGATTGGAGTTTTTTAAATACTCTATTCCATCAATATTTAGAGCCTTAACATTATCTATTCCAAATTGCTTAAAGTTATGTGAGACAATTTCGGATAGATTTTTATCAATCTCGCAATGAATAACCTCTTTGAATGATTTCGAAAAACAAAAACAATCTACACCAAAACCACCTGTTAAGTCGATAATGGAGTTGCCACTCATTAGCTTAGATTTATAATCTGCTGTGATTTCAGAGGATGTTTGCTCGATATTGAGCTTATTTGGATAGTAAATATTAGGTGTATAAAACCAAGTTGGAAGCTTTGCTTTACATCTTTTTTTTGCTTCAATTTGTTCTACAACCTCTTTTAGTTCAACATTTTCAAAAGAAGTTTTTTTTAGCAGTAACTCAGCTGTATTCGAATTAATATTATTATTTATAAATTCTTGAATTACAGTATTTAAAATGTGTTTATTCAAATGAATACTACAAATCTTTAGTAAGTTGTTTTACAATCTTATTATCAGCTAAAAACTCTTTTAAAATCACTTTAAGAGCTGTGTAAGTTGGAATAGCGACAATCATACCAACTACTCCAAATAAAATACCAGCAATAATAATCACCAGAAAGATTTCTAAAGGATGTGCCTTTGTAGCTGTCGAAAATATTTTAGGTTGACTAAAGAAATTATCTACCAATTGTCCAATAATAAAACCAATCATCACATAGGAAGTTTTTGGTAAAATAACCTCACTAAAACTAGAGCCCATAAAACTAGACATTGTTAGTGTTAGCATTAAAACACCACCAATCATAGGACCAACATAAGGGATTAAGTTTAATAACGCACATAAAAAGGCTATTACTACAGCGTTTTTTACTCCAAATATGAGTAGCACTATGGTGTAGATAACAAATAGAATAAGTATTTGAAATATCAAGCCAACAAAATAACGAGACAATAGCGTTTTAATTTTTTCAAATGATTTTTTAGACCTAGATTCTTTATTGTCTGGAACAAACACTAAAATTCCTTGCTCTAGTAACTGGCTATCTTTTAGCAAGAAAAATGCAATAAAAATCACAGAAAACAACCCAACGCTAAAACTGCCAAAACCACTTACTACTGAGTTTAAAAAATTTGGAATGATAGAATAATCCAGTTTTGATAGTAAATTAGATTCTTTTAATGAACGCTCAACTTCATAACTATTAACGCCAAAGTAATCGGTTAATTGGAAGTATAAATCTTCAATATTTCCTTGTAATTGATCAATATTTAATAGCGATAAATTATGACTTTGTTCCACTACTAACGGTATAAACATGCGCACCAGACCAACTAACAATGCTATTAAAAGCACCATAGTGGTGACAACTGCAAACGTGTTTTTAAACTTGAGTTTTGATTTTAAAAAACGCACAATAGGCAAACCAATCAATGAAATAACTGCTGCTATAGCTATGTAAACAATTACCGCTTGTATTTTATATAAAAAATAAAACAATAAAGCGACACCAACAATAATTGCCAAAGCCCTCAAAATACCGTTTGCAATAATTTTAGAATTCATTTAGTAAATATATAAAAGAGTTTACAAAAGCTGCTTGGTAATTTCATAAAGTGCAATATTTGCAGCTTGAACAACATTCATACTGCTATTTTGCCCAAACATATCGATATGGATTACAACATCTGAAAGCTTTAGTATATCGTCTGAAACACCAAAGTTTTCATCACCAATCACTAATGCAATTGGTTGGTTTTTAGGATTTTTAAATTCATGAATTGGTTTGCTATGACTTGTAATTTCTAAAGAAATGATATGATAGTTTTTGGATGTGAGCTTTGTAACAACGTCTAAAGCAGAAGTTTCTACTTTATAGTTCACTGCCTTTTCCGTAGCCCTAGAGGTTTTTGTCATTTTACGACCTAATGGAATATGTTTACCGCAAAAAATTAGTTCACTAACACCAAAAGCATCAGCAATTCTAAATAAACTTCCAATATTTGGTGCATTGGTAATGTTATCACAAATTAGTGTGATTGGAAACTGTCGTTTAGTAAAATTAGTATTGTAGTGATTAAGCTGCATTCTTAAATTTGGCAAATAAGTAAATACATAATATCAGGGTAGATATTGAAAAGTAGTATTAGTAAAAGGCCCATAAAACCCCTTATAATATTACTCCATTGAAATTCATTACGATATTTTTGTTCGAACCAACCAGAAAAACTATCATATATAAATTCCATTAACACTCTCATTAATTTTCAAAAGCATACTTTATAATATTCGCTCCCATTTTTAGTGCTTTTTCTCTAACATCTTCTGGGTCGTTGTGTATTTCTGGGTCTTCCCATCCATCACCTAAGTCACTTTCAAACGTAAAAAGCAATACCAAACGTGACTCATAAAATATACCTAAAGCTTGTGGACGCTTACCATCATGTTCATGGATTTTTGGTAAACCCTGTGGAAAGTCATACGCTATATTAAATAGCTTGTGATTTGCAGGAATCTCCACCAAATCGGTATTTGGGAATACTTTTTTAAGTTCTTTGACAATATAGGGTTGCATGCCGTAATTATCGTCGATATGTAAAAACCCTCCAGAAGTAAGGTAGTCCCTTAAGTTTCGAGCGTCATCATCATTAAAAAACACATTACCATGACCAGTCATGTGTAAAAATGGAAATTGAAATATATCTACACTATTGGCTTCAACAGTTTGAGGCTTAGATTTTATCTTGGTATTAATATTCTCGTTACAAAATCCTATTAGATTAGGTAAAGCGGTTGGATTACTATACCAATCGCCACCACCTCGATATTTTAATATAGCTACTTCTTGAGCAAATACTCCAAAAGAGAAAAAGCTAAAGGTAAAAACTAAAAAGAATTTTTGTTTCATGTTATTCATTGACAAAAGCGACACTATGACAAGCAACTATTGCTGCAGTTTCTGTTCGTAATCTGGTTTCTCCCAAAGTTACAGGAATAAATTGATGCTCCAAAGCCATTGCAATTTCTTTAACACTAAAATCGCCTTCTGGTCCAATTAAAATGGTCACATCTGCATTTGGTGTTAGCTGACTTTTTAACGATTGTTTTTTAGTCTCTTCACAATGCGCAATAAACAATTGCCCTTGGTGTTGTTCATTTATAAAATCTGTAAAAGGGATAGCATCATTCAATTTAGGTAAATAATAGTGTAATGATTGTTTCATAGCAGATTGCAATATCTTTTCGAAACGCTCTGGTTTAATAACTTTACGTTCGCTATGGTCACAAATAATTGGAGTGATGCTATCGACACCTATTTCGGTAGCTTTTTCAAGAAACCATTCGTAGCGGTCGTTCATTTTTGTTGGAGCTACTGCTAAATGTACTTTATATGGTTTTAATTCTTTATAGGTCTTTGAAACAATAGTTACCATGCAATTTTTTAAATCGGCCATTTCAATTTCCGCTTCAAATAGCCAACCATTACCATTAGTGATGTAAAGTGTATCTCCAGTTTTTTTACGTAACACTTTAGCAATATGCCTACTTTCATCCTTTGGGAAAGTGAATTGTGTTGTGTTTTCGTTTATTTTTGGATTGTAGAATAGTTGCATTTATTGATAATCTAGGAATTACAATTTTTTTTTTTTTGGAAACCATAGCCACATTCCTATAACTCCAATAAAAATAATTAAAAATGTGATATTACTTTTTTTTGACTTTTCAAGATTAGATAACCTAATTTTTCTAAGTATCAAAGTTAGCACAAGTATGTGTAATATAAAAAGAACAATTCTCTTGTCAAAAATGTTGTAATCAAACTTAACTATTTCAATTTCAAAAAAAAAGCATGCGATTATTTAACCTAATTCAAGAAAAGTAAGAGCAACTAAAAAAGCCTTTAATCTATCCATAAGTTATATTTTCAACCTCGCTGAAGCAGTAATATCTTGTTCTGCAAAATCTTCTTCCAGATATTTTAAATACCCAACGATAGCTATCATAGCAGCATTATCTGTAGTGAATTCAAACTTTGGTACATAGGTTTTCCAGCCAAATTTTTGTTCACCATCTTTCAATGCTTTTCTAATCCCAGAGTTCGCAGATACTCCACCACCAATAGCTATTTGATTAATTCCAGTTTGTTTTGTAGCTACCTTTAATTTGTCAATTAAAATACCAATAATCGTGTATTGTATAGAAGCACAAATATCATTTAGGTTCTCCTTTATAAAATCTGGATTCTTCATTGATTCACGTTGAATAAAATAGAGTATCGCAGTTTTTAATCCAGAAAAGCTAAAATCTAAACCATCTACTTTAGGTTTTGTAAACTTAAAGGCTTTTGGATTACCTAGTTGTGCACGTTTATCTATTTCTGGTCCAGCAGGATACCCTAATCCTAATATCTTACCACTTTTGTCGTATGCTTCACCAACAGCATCATCAATGGTTTCTCCAATAACGTCCATGTCAAAATAATTATTCACTTTTACTATTTGGGTGTGTCCTCCAGAAATAGTCATTGCTAAAAAAGGAAATTCTGGTTTTTCAAATCCATCTTCGTCAATAAAATGCGCCAAAATATGTGCTTGCATGTGGTTAACATCAATTAGCGGAATATTTAATCCATACGCAAACGATTTTGCAAAAGAGGTCCCAACCAGTAAAGAGCCCATTAATCCAGGA
The DNA here is from genome assembly GCA_023015825.1 of Flavobacteriaceae bacterium S0862. Taxonomy (GTDB): domain Bacteria; phylum Bacteroidota; class Bacteroidia; order Flavobacteriales; family Flavobacteriaceae; genus Pontimicrobium. Next base: position 32,194 of record JALKAW010000004.1, read on the forward strand.
CCTCTTGTAAACGCAATAGCATTAAGTTGTTCTTTTGTAATTCCAGCTTTTTCAAGAGCTTGATGTACTACAGGAACGATGTTTTGTTGGTGAGCTCTAGAAGCTAACTCAGGTACTACACCACCATATTCTTCATGAATTTTTTGGTTGGCAACAACATTGCTTAAAATGCTTCCGTTGTGTATAACAGAAGCAGCAGTATCGTCGCATGATGACTCTATTCCTAATATGTAAATATTTTGTGATGTCATTAAGAAGTTTTAGGCATAATAATTGCTTATTTTGTAATAAAATAAACGTCTGTATTTTTTTGTTTTAACGTATATACAAATAAATAAAAAAATAAAGAGCTAATAGTTAAAAATAGCCTTAAAAATTGATAAGTTTAAAGCTAGTTTTAAATTAGGGTTTAGAATCAAAATTCATAACTTTACTACAACATTAAAAAGGCACTTAAAATAACGTTAAAAATTATAGCAATCTTTTTGCTATTGTTCATCATTTTGGTGCTATTACTATCTATTCCTGCTGTTCAAACTCGTTTGGGTAAGTATGCTACAAGCAGAATTAACGAAGATTTTGGTACGAATATCAATATTGAGAAAGTTGGGTTGCAATTTAACGGCGATGTCGAATTGCTAAATATTTATATCGAAGATTACAAAAAAGATACTCTTATAAGTATTAATGAGCTTAACACTTCTATTTTAAGTGTTAGAAAAATGATTTACGATAATAAACTAACTTTTGGTGATGTAGATATTGAAGGCATGCTTTTCAATCTTAAAACGTATAAAGACGAAACAGATACTAATCTTGATGTTTTTGTAGAAAAGTTTGCTGAAGATAACCCAAGCCAAGAAAAAAGTGATTTTCTACTATCTTCTAGTGATATAACAATTTTAGATAGTGAATTTAGGTTAGTAGATGAAAACAAAGAAGATAGTGAGATATTCACATTTAATAATTTAAATATCAACGCAACTGACTTCTTGATTTTGGGGCCAGATGTTAGCGCAAGAATCAATAAGCTTGGTTTTATTGATAATAGAGGACTTGAAGTAACCAACATGACAACTAATTTTGGTTATACATTAACAGGAATGACCTTTGATTTCCTCCAAATAAAAACACCTAATTCTACTTTAAAAGGCGACTTAAAATTCGATTACAAAAGAGAAGATTTGCAATATTTTGTAGATAATGTAAAACTTACTGCCTCTTTTGAAGACTCCGATATTACGTTAAGCGACTTAAATATTTTTTATGATGAATTTGGAAGTAATCAAAAAGCAAACCTTAATGTAAATTTATTCGGTACGTTAAATAACCTTACAGCAAGTAATATAGAACTACGTAATTCTAGAAATACTATAGTAGATGGAAATATGGTTATTAAAAATGCTTTCGATAACAAGGAAGATACTTTTATAATGGACGCTAATTTCAATAGGCTTACAACAAGTAATAATGATCTTGCCAGAATGCTTCCAAATGTTTTGGGAACTTCTATACCAACAATTGTAGATAGTTTGGGCGTATTCACCATTAAAGGAAAAACAAATCTTACAACAAAAAATCTAAAAACAGATATTGTATTAACCTCAAATCTTGGGAAATTAACTGCAAATCTCGACATTAATGATATTAATGCTAAAGATGCTGCCACTTATACAGGAAATGTTGTCATGGATAATTTTGATGTAGGTACTTTAGTGGGAGACTCAAATGTTGGCAATATATCTGCTAATTTAGATATTAATGGTACAGGTTTTACTGCTGAAAGCGTGAATTCGCAAGTAAAAGGAGACGTATTTAATATTGTGTATAACGATTATGAATATGAGAGGATCAAGGTAGTTGGAAATATTAAAAACAAAATATTTGATGGTAACCTGTTTGTTAATGACCAAAATTTAATTTTGACGTTTAATGGTTTAGTGGATTTTTCTGAAAAAGAAAAAAAATATGATTTTAACGCCAATGTAGAACATGCCAATTTAAAAGCTCTCAATTTTATTGACAACGATAGTATTTCGGTTTTTAAGAGTGATGTTAGCATGAACATGAATGGTAGTAATTATGATGATGCTTATGGTAGTATAAGATTTGAAAATACACTCTATAAAAATCAAAACGATGAATATTATTTTAAAGATTTTGCCATTTCTTCAAGGTTTGAAGAAGATGTAAGGTTTTTAGAAGTCAATTCCCCAGATATCGTAAAAGGCAGTCTTAGCGGTAAATTTGTCTTTAGAGATATATACAAGCTTTTAGAGAACTCGCTTGGAAATATTTACACAAATTTTAAGCCTCACGATATAGCTTCAAGCCAGTTTATTAATTTCAAATTTAATATCTATAATAAAATTGCTGAAGTGTTTTATCCAGATTTGGAGTTAGGAAGCAATACTTATTTTGAAGGTAGAGTAGAAAGTGATGCTAAGAAATTTAAATTGGAGTTCAATTCACCGCAAATAAAATTACGTGATTATTTTGCTAATAGAATTCATTTAGAATTAGATAATAAAAACCCACTGTACAACACATTTATTGAAATAGATAGTATGTCATCAAAGTTTTATGATGTATCAAAATTTAGCTTAATTAATGTTACAAAAAACGACACCTTGTTTGTTAAAACTGAATTCAAGGGAGGAAAAGGCAATACCGACGATTTTGATATGAATGTTTTCTATACCATTAACGAAGAAAACAACTCTGTGTTAGGTTTTAGAAAATCTGCTATTGTTTTTAAGGATAACGATTGGTTTTTAAATGAAGACAAAGATAACATCGATAAAAATAAAATAGAATTTGATAGGCAGTTTAAAAATATTAACATCAGAAGCTTACGAATGAGCCATGAAGAAGAAGTTATCAATCTTTATGGTATTATAAAAGGTACCACAAATAAAAACATAAACTTAGATTTTAAAGATGTAGAACTTGCCAAAATAACTCCTAGAATAGATAGTTTGAGATTAGCTGGAAATGTAAATGGTAGGCTAGAAATTAAACAAAATCAAGGTGTTTATATTCCTGAATCAAATGTTGCTATTGATAACTTTAAAGTAAACGATTTTAACCTGGGTTCATTTAATGCAGATATAAAGGGTAATCGTTCATTAACCAATTATTCAGTTAATGTTAGTTTAAAAGAAGACGATACCGAATCGCTGGCTATAAGAGGGGTTTTGGATTTTACAGGCACTAATTCGACCATAAATTTAAATGTTGCTTTTAATGAGTTTATTCTTAACCCACTAAATCCATTTGGTGAAGGCGTTATTACCGATATTCGTGGAGAAGTATCTGGTAATGCTAGGGTTTCTGGCTTATTAAGTAGGCCACAAATAACTGGTGAGTTGAACTTGGATAGTGGAGGACTTAGAATTCCATACCTAAATGTCGATTATTCCTTTGGAGATGAAACAAAAATCGCACTGCGTGAACAAAGTTTTATATTTAATAATGCAAGGTTAACAGATTCTGAATTTTTCTCAAGAGCAACTTTGAGTGGTAATATTGACCATGTAAATTTTTCCAACTGGCAGCTAAGCTTAGACATTGACTCAGACAGATTATTAGTTCTAAACACAAGTGATACAGAAGATGCATTATATTATGGTAGAGCTTTTGTAAATGGTGATATTGGGATTGTAGGTCCTACTGATCAATTAGTAATTAATGCTAATGTATCATCTCAAGATGGAACAGTTTTTAAGATTCCATTGAATGATGCAGATTCCTTTGGAGAGAGTTCTTATATACATTTTATAACCAAAGAAGAAAAGGAATCTCAAATAAGTGAAGAGCAAGCGCTTGCTGAGGTTATTAAAGGTTTGGAAATGAACTTTGTATTGGATATCACTGATAATGCCGAGATTGAAATTATCATGGACAAAAGTACAGGAAGCTCCATTAAAGGAGTAGGTATTGGGACTTTGTTAACTCGAATTACCACCAATGGTATTTTTGAAATGAATGGCGATTTTTTCATTACTGAAGGTACATATAACTACAATTATCAAGGTATTATAGAAAAAGAATTTAGAGTATTATATGGAGGTACTCTGGTTTGGGAAGGAGACCCTTTAAAAGCCCAAATAAATATTGAAGCAGTTTACGATAAAATTCAAGCAAATCCATCGGTATTGCTAGAAAACCCGATTAACACAAGTATTCCTGTTGAGGTCAAAATTCATTTAACCGAGGAGTTGGAGCAGCCAAACATTGACTACGATTTAGCGTTTCCAACAGTAAGTTCTACCTTAGATTCTGAGCTGCAGTATCGTTTAAACGATAGAGATAGTAAAGAGCTTCAGGTAATTTCTTTATTGCTAACAGGAGGTTTTAGAAGTGAATTAAATTTTGGTTCACAAGATGCTTTTGGGTTGGTTTCCGATAGGGTGCAATCAATGCTAAATGAAATCCTATCTTCTGAGGATGGTAAACTTAATTTGGGTGTAGATTTTCAAATTGGTCAAAACACGCCAGATTTTGAAACTAGTAGTCGTGTAGGTGTTACATTGTCTACCAAATTAAGCGATAATATACTTATTAATGGCAAAGTTGGTGTGCCAATTGGAGGCGTAAGCGAAACCGTAATTGCTGGAGATTTTGAAGTAGAAATGTTGATTAATGAAGATAGAACATTATCACTAAAATTCTTCAATCGTGAAAACAGTATCAGGTATTTTGGTGAAAATATTGGTTATACACAAGGAATTGGGCTTTCTTATAATGTTGAGTTTGATAACCTAAAAGAATTGTTACAGAAAATATATAGTAAGAAAAACAAAGAAAAAAAGAAAGAAGAAATAACCACCGAAAACAACTCAACTTCATATATTAATATCAAGAAAAAAGACTCTTTAAACACGCGTCAATCCAATAATTAAATAATCGTTTCTTTATCATTTTACAGCGAAAACGTTTGAGTTTTAATTTTAGTTAAAATATGATGAAACTTAGCTTTTTTCTTGTTTAAGTTTATTAGCTTTACCTGTTCTAAGGTTTAAAAATGACAGGAAAAATTAAAAAAATAGGAGTGATGACTTCAGGAGGAGATGCTCCAGGAATGAATGCTGCAATTAGAGCTGTGGTTAGGGCCTGCGCTTATCATAACATTCAATGTATTGGTATTTATAGAGGTTATGATGGTGTTATTGAAGGTGATTACAAATCTATGGATGCACGTAGTGTAAAAGGCATTATAAACAAAGGTGGAACGGTTTTAAAATCTGCACGTTCTGATGAGTTTAGAACTAAAGAAGGTCGAAAAAAGGCCTATGATAGCTTGACGAAAGCTGGAGTTGATGCTTTAGTTACTATTGGAGGTGATGGGACATTCACAGGAGGGCTTATTTTTAATGAAGAATTTAATTTCCCAGTAATTGGAATACCAGGAACAATAGATAATGACATTTTTGGTACAACCCATACACTTGGTTTCGATACAGCTCTAAATACTGTCGTAGAAGCTATTGATAAAATTAGAGATACAGCAAGTTCTCATAACCGTCTGTTTTTTATTGAAGTTATGGGTCGCGATGCTGGACATATTGCGTTAAATGCAGGAGTTGGGGCAGGAGCGGAGGAAGTTTTAATTCCCGAAGAAGATTTAGGACTAGATAGATTATTAGAATCTCTAAATAGAAGCAAGCAATCTGGTAAATCATCTAGTATTGTAGTCGTTGCTGAAGGCGATAAAATAGGTAAAAACGTATTCGAATTAAAAGATTATGTCGATGAGCATATGTCATATTATGATGTTCGTGTATCTGTTTTGGGTCATATACAAAGAGGTGGAAGCCCTTCATGCTTTGATCGAGTATTGGCTAGTAGAATGGGTGTAAAAGCGGTTGAAAGTCTATTAGAGGGAAAGACCAATTTCATGGTTGGTCTCCTTAATAATAAAATGGAATTAACGCCTTTAGAAAAGGCAATTAAAGGAGAATCTAAAATAAATTTAGAATTATTACGTGTGTCAGAAATAATGACAACATAAATTAGAAAAAGAATATGTCAAAAGTAAAAATTGGAATTAACGGATTTGGTAGAATTGGTAGAATAGTGTTTAGAGCAACTGTGAATAGACCAGACGTTGATGTAGTAGCTATAAATGATTTGCTCGATGTTGAACATTTAGCATACTTATTAAAATATGATTCTGTTCATGGTCATTTTGATGGAAGTATCAAAGTTAAAGATGGTCATCTAATAGTTAATGGAATGACAGTTAGAGTTACAGCGGAGAGAGACCCAAGAAATCTAAAATGGAATGAAGCAGGTGTTGATATTGTTGCAGAATGCACAGGGATTTTCACAACCTTGGAAACTGCAAACTATCATATTGAAGCTGGGGCTAAAAAAGTAGCTATTTCAGCACCTTCAAAGGATGCGCCAATGTTTGTAATGGGAGTTAACCATAATAAAATAAAGCAAACAGATGTTATTGTTTCTAATGCCTCTTGTACCACAAATTGTTTAGCACCAATAGCCAAAGTGATTAATGATAATTTTGGTCTTGAAGAAGGTTTGATGACAACTGTGCATGCAACTACAGCAACGCAATTAACAGTTGATGGACCATCTCGAAAAGATTATCGTGGAGGTAGAAGTGCTTTACTTAATATTATTCCTGCTTCAACAGGAGCTGCTAAGGCTGTTGGTAAAGTTATTCCAGAGCTTAACGGGAAGTTAACGGGAATGTCATTTAGAGTTCCTACTGCCAATGTCTCAGTTGTTGATCTTACATTTCGAACAGAAAAGGAAACATCTTTAGATGGTATTAAAAGCGCTTTTAAACGTGCTTCAGAAGGTTCAATGAAAGGTGTTTTAGGATATACAGATGAACTAGTAGTTTCTCAGGATTTTGTTGGTGAAACTCAAACAAGTGTATTTGATTCAGAGGCAGCAATCGAACTTAATTCAAACTTCTTTAAGGTTGTATCTTGGTATGACAATGAATTTGGATATTCAAATAAGCTAGTAGACTTAATAGAGTATATTAACGATCTATAATTTTTATTAAAGTATAAACTGCTAATCGTTATTTTTTAAAAGCAGTTTTTTGCATTAAAAGTTTTTTATGATTTTTATAGTTGATAGTGGATCTACAAAATGTGATTGGTTAGCAATTGATACCAACGGAAATCAATTGTTAGAAAAACAACGCACCAAAGGGATGAATCCTGCAATTTTAAGTAAAAATAAGCTCTTTAAAACTATAAAGAAAAACGCAACACTAGATCAAATAAAAAACGATGTAACACATATCTTTTTTTATGGTGCTGGTTGTGGTACCGAAAATCCTAGGCAATTGTTAAAAGAGGTCCTTCATGAGTTTTTTCCTAATGCTAAAGCCGAAGTAAGAGAAGACACCTATGCAGCTGTATATTCAACTGTTGGAGTAAATTTAAAGCCAGCTGTAGTTTGTATTTTAGGTACTGGTTCTAATTGTAGTTATTTTAATGGAACAATTTTAGAACAGCGTGTTAAGTCATTAGGTTATTCTGTTATGGATGATGCCTCTGGTAATTATTTTGGAAGACAGCTAATAAGAGATTATTATTTTAACCATATGCCACAGCATTTAAAATTATCATTTGCTGAAAAGTATAATATGGATTCCGATGTTATAAAATTCAATCTATATAAGCAACCAAATCCTAATGCATATTTAGCTTCTTTTGCGGAATTCATGTTCCTTAATAAAGACTCAGAGTATATTGTAAATGTTATAAAAGAGGGTATTCGTCTTTTTGCTAAAAACATGATTATGCAGTATGGAGATGTTTTGAAAACTGTTCCTGTCCATTTTGCGGGTTCCATTGCCTATTTTTCTCAGGAAGAAATAAAAGAAGTCGCAAACGAAATGGAATTCACTGTTGGTGTTTTCGAACGTCGTCCTATTGAAGGATTGGTTAGTTATCATAGCCATCACTTATCTTAAAAACACATATGATTTCATATAGTAAAAATAGCTATATTTAGGTTGCACATAAAAGTTCTTATTTGAGAACTTATAACAACCAAGTATACAATGCAATATTTTTTTAAATCGAGAGGTTTCTCGCAGATTTCATTACCATTACTTTTACTTATTTTCACTCTTAATAGTAGCGCTCAAAATATTCCTTTGGGTCAAAAAGAACTAGTGTCACATCTTAATGAAGAATTATCTGGCGAATCAGCTAAGAGAAATTTAGAGTTCATTTCTCGTCAACATAGAATGCGTGGTTCAGAAGGTTATACGACAGCTATAAATTTTGTTTCTGATAAACTCAAAGAGTACAATTTAGAGTCTATTGAAATGATAAAAATTCCAACCGACGGTAAAACAATGTATGGTACACAAAAAGCAAGATTGGCTTGGGATGTTGATTTTGCGGAACTTTGGGAGCAACAAGATAAAAATGGTGACTGGGTAAATGTAGAAAAAATAGCAGATTGGGAATCCATTCCTTTAATTGTAGCTCAAGATAGTCATAGTGGCAATATAGAAGCTGAACTTGTTGATATTGGAAAAGGAAACTCTGAGAGTGACTACGTTGATAAGGATGTAAAAGGAAAATTAGTACTAACATCTTTACAACCATCAGCAATTGTTCCCTTGGCTATTAAAAAATATGGAGCTGTAGGTATTTTAAGTTATGCTCAAAATCAAGTGACTGCTTGGTATAAAGAGAATGACAACTTGATTCGTTGGGGACATTTAGATTCATTTTCCGAAACAAAAACATTTGGTTTTATGCTTTCTCTTAAACAAGCAAGAGGATTTCAAAATAGACTTAAATCTGGTGAGACTATTCGTTTACATGCAAAAGTTAAAGCAGGAAGACATGCTGGTTTCTATGATATCCTCACGGCTATCATTGAAGGCTCAGACGAAAATTTAAAGAAAGAGGAAGTCGCTTTCACTTGTCATTTAGACCATCCACGTCCTGGAGCTAATGATAATGCTAGTGGTTGTGTTGCTATTTTAGAAGTAGCGAGAACTCTTAAAAAGTTGATTGATGAAGGCAAAATAGAACGACCAAAACGAACCATTAGATTTATTTGGTCACCTGAAATTGAAGGCACTACATCTTTATTAAATTTCAAACCTGAATATGCAAAAAATATCAAGGCAAACATTCATATGGATATGGTAGGTGGGAGTCCAGAAACCAAGGCTATTTTTCATGTTTCTAAAAGTCCCCAGAGCCTACCGAATTTTGTTAATGATATTGCTGAATCGTTTGGAGCATTTTTAAATAGACAATCTGACGATTACGCGAGTGGCGTAAATTCTATTTTTCCAATAGTCTCAGAAGAAGGAGGTAAAGAAGCTTTACATGCTGTACTTGGAAATTTTCATATGGGAAGCGACTTCCAAGTATTTGCTGAAGGATCTTTTTCCATTCCAGCTATTTATTTGCACGATTGGCCAGATAGATATATTCATACCAACTACGATACACCTTCAATGATTGATCCTACTAAATTAAAAAGATCATCATTTATTGGAGCTGCTTCTGCTTATACTATTGCTAATTTTGATAGTAATGATGTGAATAATCTAATTGCAATTCAGAAACGACAAGTTTTAAAGCGGTTAGCAGATTTATTAAGTTATTGTGAATTGTTGCCTCCAGATGAGCAAGAAAATGCTAAGCTTTATTTTTGGGAATATGAGATGGCTGCATTTCACTCTATTGCATTTTTCGCAAATGTTTTAAAAGCACAAGAAAAGGAATACACAAGTTTCATTTCTAGTTTAAAATCTTCAGTTGGCTCAGGTAAATCAAAGAATATTAGTCATAAAAAAGCAAATGTAGTTTACTCAAGAAACATGAATGTAAAAGGGCCTTTATCAGTTTTTGGGTATAATTATTTCTTTGATCATTATGATAAAAACAAGCCAAGACCAAAAATTTATAACTTTTCAGGAATAAAAGGTTCTAGTGGTGAATATACTTATGAAACACTAAACTTAGTTAATGGCAGGCGTTCAGCTTTAGAAATCAGAAATCAACTGTCTGCGGAATTCGGGCCAATACCTTTTGAAATTGTTATAGAATATCTCGAAGCTCTTGAAAGTATTGATATAATAAATCCTAAATAGTTATTCTTTAAAAAATTGATGTTTAGTTATTAACAACTTTTGACTGTTACTACAAAATAAAATACCTTGTAGAGCATTGCATGTGTTATTGCATTTACAATCAACCAATTTTATAATTCTAGTACTTCAATATTATGAGAAAAATAGTTCAATCCATTTTGCTGTCCCTTTTTATTATTCCAACGTTTGCACAAGAAACACCATTTTTGAATGATGCAGAAATAAGGATGTTAATCAATGAATTGTCTGGAGACAGATCTTTTGAGCACATTCGCGTTTTAACACAGTGGCATCGTAATTCTGGTATGGAAGGTTATTTTAAAGCTGCCGATTATGTTGTTGAAGAAGCCAAAAAAGCTGGTTTAGAAGATGTAAAATTTATTGAACAACCTCTTGGAGGTCCAAATTATACGGCTAAGTCTGCCGAACTCTGGATAACAGAACCTGTTGAAATTAAGCTTGCCGATATTGGTGATCATGCGCTAATGCTATCCGATGGTAGTCATGATGCAGATGTTACTGCCGAATTAGTTTGGGCAGGATCTGGTAGTAAAGCTGATTTAGATGGTTTAGATGTCTCTGGTAAAATTGTATTAGTAAATGCATCACCTGGTGCAGCAGTAACTAATGCTGTATATGCAAAAGGTGCCGTAGGTGTCATATGTTACACATCTTCTGAAAATAAAAATCAAATGGATTTCCCAGATCAATTGGCTTGGACTAGAATATCAATGAATGTTCCAGAGGGAAAGCAAGGTACATTTGCATTTAATTTATCGCCTAGAAAAGGAGAGCAGTTAAAAAAGATGTTACAAACAAATGCAATGCAAGATGTGTTTGCGACTGGTAAAAAAACTATGGGAGGAAAAGTTGTATTGAAAGCAAAAGTTGATACAGAAATTGGTGAAGCTCCAGGAAGAACAGGTTTTGTTGAAGGTTGGATTAGAGGTTCCAAATATCATGACCAGCAAATTATGATTACTGCACACTTACAGGAGGAGCAAGGATCGGCAAATGATGACGGTAGTGGTTGTGGCAATTTATTAGAAATTGCCAGAACACTAAATAAGTTAATCGAAGAAGGTAAAATTGAGCGCCCTTTAAGAGATATTCGTTTTTGGTGGACTGATGAAATTTATTCTGAATACAGATATTTTAGAGATTACCCAAAAGAGCCTGCAAAAATGCTAGCCAATTTGCATCAAGATATGGTTGGCGCAAAACAATCTATAGGTAGTCGTACACAACACCTTATTTATTCGCCACATTCTATAACAAGTTATGTTGACGCCATATTTGAAAGTGTTGGGCAGTTTGTTATAGAAACTAATAATCCTTTTATAACAGCTGGTAGAATGGGAGGTTTGCCTCGTCCACACTCACGACCAATTTATGCAACTAGAGGAACTAAAGAAGGTTTTGGTGCTCGTTTTGTGCCATTTTTTAATGCGTCAGATAACTTAAATTTTGTTGAAGGCGCTATTGGTGTTCCAGCCGTTGGATTAATTAATTGGGATGATTATTACATCCATTCATCAGATGACGATTTATGGCAGATTGACGCCACGCAGTTGCAACGTAACGCTTTTATTATTACCTCTATGGCTTATTATTTAGGAAAGTCTGAAAGTGAAGAATTACCACTTTTGCTCTCTGAAACGTATGCACAAGGAAATAAACGATTAGCTAATGATTTAGAAGCTGCATTCCACCAAATTCAATCGCAAAGTGATACAAGTTTAGGATGGAAAAATGCAAATATTATTATTGAACAAGGAATTATTAGGGAAGAAAGAGCCCTTAAATCGATTACACGTTTACTAGGGACAGATGCAGTTATCGTGAATAAAATAAATACAGTTTCTAAACAGTTACAGACTAAGAAGAAAAGCATGATAGCTGAGGCGTCTAATGTGTTTAGCAATGCGTATAATGCTAAAATACCAAAAGTAGCATTAACAGCTCAAGAACAAGCTGCTACAAAAAAAATCCCTAAAAATACTCCATTATTGGATGATTATTTTGGAAAGCGCAGAGGTGGTGTTGCTGGTGTACAAATTCACTCGACGATGCGTATGGAAGTATTTAATTTTGCAGATGGCAAACGTAGTTATTACGATATTTACAAGGCAGTATTAGCAGAGTCTTTAGCAGCAGGCACTTGGTATTATGGAACTGTGACTTTAAATGCTGTGGTGAAATTGCTGGATGCTAATGTTGATTCTGGTGCTTTGATGCTTGTAAATTAAATTAGTTTCAAAATTTTGTTTGTTTTATACGTAGTTCTACGTATTGATTTTGTGATTTTAAAAGGCTAACTTCGTTTAACACTAACTATAAACCATTAAAACGAGTTCATAGACGTACATTACCACAAATTTGACAAAATTAAACTATGAAGAAACTATTTATTTTATTATTCATAACCAGTTTTATTTTAGGCTGTGAATCCAAAAGAGATATATCAGGGTATGACTTTATTATCCAAAATGTTAAACTATTCGACGGAGAAAATTTCTATGAAAATGCAACTGTTTTGGTGGATAGTAATATGGTTAAAGAAGTTATTCGAACAAATAAAACGGAATTTGAAGGAGAGAATATTATTGATGGCAAAGGTTTTACCTTAACACCTGGTTTTATAAACGCTCATGTTCATGCATTTAATAAAAAGCAAACTAAAGAAGCTGTACAATCAGGAGTACTAACCTTATTAGACCTATTTAGCACTCAACCTAAAAGCTCGGATTCCCTAAGAATTTTAGGAAATACCAACAAGGAATATGCTTACTTTTATTCTGCAGGACCAACTGTAACTGTTGAAGGAGGTCATGGTTCTCAATTTGGACCTGTACCACTAGTTAAGGACGTAGAAGATATTCCAAAATTCATATCCGATAGAATTGACGAAGGTTCCAACTATATAAAATTTATAATTGAAAGAGGTAATCTTACTTATCCTATTCCTACGTTGAGTGATGAAATGATTAAAAAAGGAATTGAAGAAACCAAAAAGCACGACCTGGTTTCTATAGCACATATAACCTGGCGTGCAGATGCTATTAAAGCGGCTAGTTATGGGATTGATGGTTTTGCCCATTTGTGGAGCAGAGATTCATCTGAAATAACACAGCAAGATTTAAAATTGTTAAAGGAAAGCAAGATATTCATTATTCCAACGGTTCTAGTATGGAAAAAAGCTGATGAATCGAATTGGAGAAAAGTTGATATTGATTTAATGAAGAAGGAGTTATTAAGTATCTATGAAGCTGGAATTCCAATCTTAGCAGGAACAGACCCACCAAATCATAAAATTAATTATGGCTCTGACTTATTTAAAGAATTGGAGCTATTTGTAGAAATTGGGATTAGTGAAATTGATGCATTAAGGTCTGCAACATCAAATATATCAAGGGCATTTAATCTCAAAGATAAAGGATTTGTTAAGGAAGAACTTCCAGCCGACCTCGTTTTGATCAAAGGAGACCCAACTACCAACATCAAAGATATTTATAATATTGCAAGGGTGTGGAAAAATGGAAGTGTGATAGCCCTAAATAACAAATACTAAGTTATTAAAACTTGTGGCAACAATCTGTATAGCTCATTGCGGCTGAATTCCTAATCGAAATTCATTGCAATTTGCTATCTTTCGGTTACGACGGAAAATCATAGCTGATTTTCCGCAACGAGCCATGCACAAACCGTTAAACGAACTTACTTCACAGCAATCATACTAATTTCTACATTTACATTTTTTGGTAAACAAGCTACTTGTACAGTTTCGCGAGCAGGAGCAGTCGCCTCGTTAAAGTAAGAGCCATAGACAGCATTAATTGCCCCAAAATCGTTCATGTCGCTAATAAAAATAGAGGTTTTTACAACGTTTTCAAATGTCATTCCAGCAGCAGCCAATACTTCTTTCATGTTTTCCATGACTTGCTTGGTTTCATCAGTAATATTGTCTAAAACCAACTCATTCGTTTCCGGGTTAAAAGCGATTTGTCCAGAAGTATAAAGTGTATTTCCACTTAATACCGCTTGATTATAAGGTCCTATTGGAGCTGGAGCCTTTGTAGTAGTAATTATTTGTTTCATTTTATTGTTAGAATTTAAGTTTTATAAATTTCTATCACGCTGTCTGCGTTTTTCATATTTAATATCTTGTAAAATACTAGACTTAATACCAATAAAGAAGTTCCATTGTTTATTGGCACTAAATGGTATCCACGAAAAATTCATACGCCAACTTTCTAAGTCACGCTCAAAACGTAGTTGTGTATAGGTGACACCTTTGTTTTTTAAATCGTAACCAGATGAGGCACCTATTGTCCATCGAGGAGAAATATCAATATTACCCGAAAACATTAATGAGTGAGATGCAATTTCGTTTTGCCTCCTAGTATTGCTATAGTTTAAAGCATAGGCAATTCTTAAATCCCAAGGAATTTTATACTTGTAAAGGTCGTTAGGTTTTTCTGCTTCTGAGTCATTCTCATTCTCATTAAATGTTTTATCTGCAAAATCTTGAGGTCTACCAAACAAGTCATCATCACGACCACCACTACGTAGCGATTCTTCTTGCGCTCTGTTGTTACTTCGGCTTTCATCATTAGAATTATTGCTAGAGAGTGAATAGTTCATAGTTAAATTAGCGCTAGTTAATCTAAACAAACTACCACCATTGTTAATATTGAACTTGTCAATTTTATTATTGTTGCTATCTAAAGCATAAGGATCTAAAATAGCTCCAAAGTTAACCGCCATTTTTTTAAACAGTTTTGTACCACCAGTTACTCTTACAGGACTCCAGTTTAAAGAATCTCCAGCTAAATTATACGCTGTTGAAAAATTCAAATTATTAATAAGAGTTATTTTTTTAGGCTCTATAACTGTACTGTCTCTATCTATTACTTTTGCTTCAAAATTATTACTTACAGAAAAGCCTATAGAGCTAGAATAAGTATTGGTAGGGCTTCCAAAAATAGACTCTTCAAAACGTGTGTAATCAACATCTTCTCTTGTTAAACCATCAGCACTTACTTGCTCATAAGTATCATAATACTGATCAAAAGCAGGTGAGATGCTGTAACTAATAGATGGCCTCATAACATGCCTAATGGCTTGTATTTTTTTATCCTCACCAAAATCAAACATACCATAAAGTGTTGTTCCTAAACTAGTACTAAAATTATATGTCCTAAAAGAATCAAATCCATTTTTTTCGGTTATTATGGTTTCTTGTGTTGTTTGGTTAAAGGATTTTTCAATAGTATTAAGCGTCCAGGTTTCTTTAAAGTTAGCAGAAGCTGTTAGACTTAAGTAATCAAGTACTTTAAAATTGGTGCTTATGGGTATACTATGTTGCATTCCTACTTTTGCGTCTTCAAACATTTCTTTTTTAAAGAATAGAGAATCTGTAGTTTGAATTCTGTTTTCCGCTCTTGCATTATATTGCAAATTTATATTTTGAATAATTCCTTTTTTAGTGCCAACTTTTGGAGCAAAAGGAAACACTCTGCTAACACTCCCTTGGAATGTTGGAAGCGTCATGTTAATGGTTTGCGTATTAGTATTTTGCGAATGATTGGCAGTAAGGCTTACATTTACTTGCGGTTCACCCTGAAAGGTTTTAGAATAAGAAACAGAAGATGACAGCGTATTGTTTAGAAAATTTGATGCGTTTAATTGGTTAATAGATTGTTGGTAATAACGGCTACTACCAAGGTTTACAGAAGCCGAGAAGCGAGAATTTGGGTTAGCCTTTCCATCTTGACTGTGCGACCAACGCAAATTATAAATAGCACTTTTAGAATAGTCTGGAAAACCACGCTCACTACGTATAAGGTTTTCGTACCTAAAACTTAAGTTGCCTCTAAATTTATAGCGTACTGCATAGTTACTTTCTATACGTATACCATAACTTCCATTAGTATAATAATCGCCCAATAGTGCCAAATCAAAATAATCGCTTACTGCAAAATAATAACCTCCATTTTGTATAAAGTAACCACGATCGTTCTGTTCTCCAAACGATGGAAAAATAACACCAGACGTTCGTTTTTGAGTTAATGGAAAATAGGCAAATGGCAAGCCAATAGGCGTGGGTACATCTGCAATAAACATATTGGTCAAGCCAGTGACCACCTTTTTACCTGGGACTATTTTGGCTTTACGCATCAAGAAATAGTACTCAGGGTCTTCAAGGTTTTTAGAGGTTGTGAATTTTCCACGGTCAATAAAATAGACAGAGTCATTTTCTTTTTTTGTGGTTTCGGCTATAATATAACCACCGCTTTGTTCTGTCCTAGAATTGAATATTAATGCTTTTTGAGTGTCAAAATTAAAACGAATTGAATCTGGCTCTACCACATCACTACCTTGTTTAAAAACAGGTTTTTGAGAGTAATTGCCTAAGGAGTCTTTTAATCTACCAGCATAGACTTCATTTTTCTCATAATCAATTATGATAATTCCTGCAGTAATCTCCATATCCTCATAATTAATCTGGGCATTATCGTATAAAGTGATTTTTTGGTCTTTTCTAGTAATTGATGTATAACCAGAAGCACTATACTTGACAATATCTTTTAGGAGTTTTGGTTTATTTGGAATACTGTCCAGTTTAATTGTATCGTTTACAATAATATTTGAATCAACATTTTTAACTTTTAAACTATCTACTTTTACCGGAATTGTGTCTCTAGCAACCGTAGGTTTAATTTTTTCCTTTTTTGGTGGAATATCTTGAGCGTAGCTAAAAGTGTTTATAAACACTGTAAAACTTAAGGCAAAAAGTATTTGAAAGATGTTTGTTCGCAACGCTTTTAGATGTATTTTTGTAAAAGTATGGCTCGGTTTTTGAATTGCCAAATGTACATATATTTTTTTGTGAATATTTTAATTACTAAAAAAATATAGAATTTAAAATAAACCTAGTTTTAATGCCGTTTTAGACTTTATATGAAAACGAATCTGAAATACATTTTAGTATCTTTTTTCTTTATATTTTCCATCTCCGTTTTTTCTCAAAAATCAACAGATAAATTTGTAGTTGTACTAGATGCAGGGCACGGAGGTAAAGACCCAGGAAATATTGGAAATGGTTATAGAGAAAAAAATATTGCTCTTAAAATAATTCTCCTAGTTGGCAAAGAATTAGAAAAGCATGATAATATTAAAGTTATTTATACACGCAAAACCGATGTATATTTAGAGTTACATGAGAGAGCTGCTATTGCTAACAAAGCTAATGCAGATTTGTTCGTGTCAGTACATTGTGATTCTTGGACTAAAAGTAGTGTATCTGGTGCTTCCACATTTGTACTTGGTCTACATATGAATAAAGCCAACCTTGAAATAGCAAAAAAAGAAAACTCTGTTATCTTTTTAGAAGAGAATTATGAAGAAAAATATGAAGGATTTGATCCAAACTCTCCGGAATCATTAATTGGATTGACTTTAATGCAAGAAGATTATTTAGACCAAAGTATATTATTAGCTAAATATGTACAGGATAATTTTGTGCAAAAGTTAAATCGAAAAAATAGAGGCGTAAAACAGGCAGGTTTTTGGGTGTTGCACAATACATACATGCCCAGTATATTAGTTGAAACAGGTTTTCTAACAAATAAAAGTGAAGGTGCCTATTTAAATTCTAAAAAAGGACAGGAAGCAATGGCTGAAGCTATTAAAAAAGGTGTTTTGTCATATAAAAATAATTTAAGCAGTGGGTTGAGTTCAGTTTCAATTGTTTTGGAAAATCCAGAAAATGAAGAGGAATTAAATTCTGATATTACATTCAAAGTTCAAATAGCAGCCGGAGCACGAAAACTAGAAACAAAACCCTATAATTTTAAAGGATTAAGAGACGTAACATCTGAAAGTATTGGTAATGGTTACAAATATTTTTATGGAGAAACTTCTAATTACGATGATATTAAGAGACACAAAGAAGAAGCTTTAGAAAAAGGTTATACAAGCTGTTTTATTGTCGCTTACAAAAATGGTGAGCGCATAGATATTAAGGAGGCTTTAAAAACTATTTCAAATTAAGGCTTTATTTAAATTAATTGCTAATTTTGTGTTTAATCAAAAAGAATAATATTGAAAATCACTAGAGAAGTAAAAACGGCAGTCTTAGTCATTAGTGGATTGTTACTCATTGTATATTTATTCAATTATTTAAAAGGTGAAAACCTATTAGATTCTTCCCGTACCTTTTATGCAGTTTACGATAATGTTGAAGGGTTAGCACCATCGGCTCCTGTTACCATTAGCGGAAATGTTGTTGGTAAGGTTCAAGAAATAGTATTTACCGAAGATGGTTCAGGAAAGCTTCAACTTAAACTTATGATAGATAATGATTTTCAGTTTTCAAAAAACAGTAAAGCTCAAATTTATGAAACTGGTCTTATTGGAGGGAAAGCTGTAGCTATAGTACTCGCTAATGACGATTCGGAAACTGCTGTAGATGGTGATTTCTTGGAGGGTTCCATTAAAGCTGGTTTAACAGAGTTGGTAAACCAAAAACTCACACCGTTACAAGGAAAAATTGAAAATGTGATGGTAAGTGCAGACTCACTTCTTGGAAACATTAACGATGTGTTTGACAAACAGACCAAAACCAACTTAAAAAGTAGCATTACAAGCTTAAACGAAACAATTTTATCATTTAAAAACACGTCTAATTCAATTAATAGTTTAATTGCGAATAATAAAGAAAAAATAGACAGCACCATTACAAGTTTTGAAAGCACATCTACTAATTTAGCTTCGTTAACTGATGAAATAGCTAAGGCAAATCTAGGTCAAACCATTACAGAATTACAAACAACCATTGATAGCTTTAAAAATATATTATCAAGTATAGAAAAGGGTGAAGGTTCTATGGGAAAACTTATGAAAGAAGATGGCTTGTACAATAATATTGAAGGAGCTACTAAAGAACTTGAAGAACTACTAAGAGATATTAAGCTGCATCCAAAACGTTATTTTAGAATTCTTTCCAAAAAAGAAATTCCTTATAGCGAAAACTAATACACTTTATAAATCAATCAACTATGAATTATTTACCAAACATACTTTTTGCAATCGCATTAGTTATTGGTATTGGATATTTTGTTAGAAATGTTCAAAAGCTTATTCGTAATATAAAATTGGGGAAAGATGTTGATGTTAGCGATAACAAATCACAACGCCTTAAAAATATGATTAACATTGCGCTTGGACAAAGTAAAATGGTACGTCGTCCAATAGCTGGATTTTTACACGTTATTGTTTATGTTGGGTTTGTTATTATCAATATAGAAGTGTTGGAAATAATAATTGATGGTTTATTTGGCACACATCGTATCTTCTCAGGTATCGGTAATTTATATGGTGTTTTAATTGGAAGCTTTGAAATTCTAGCTGTATTGGTTTTGATTTCAGTAGTAGTATTTTGGGCAAGAAGAAATATAATTAAGATAAAACGCTTTTGGAATAGTGAAATGACAAGTTGGCCAAAAAATGATGCTAATTACATTTTATACTTTGAAATGGTATTGATGTCGTTGTTTTTAATTATGAATGCAACTGACACATCATTTCAGACGATGGATTCAGGAAACATTATAAGTCAATATATAGCGCCATGGTTTAGTGGATTGTCTGAAAACAGCTTACACTTATTAGAAAGAACAGCATGGTGGATTCATATATTAGGAATATTAGTATTCCTAAACTATCTATATTTTTCAAAGCATCTACACATATTATTAGCGTTTCCAAATACGTATTATGCAAGTACCAAACCAAAAGGGCAATTGGATAATTTAGAGTCTGTCACAAAAGAAGTGATGCTCATGATGGATCCAAATGCAGATCCTTTTGCAGCACCTCAAGAAACAGATACCGATGAAGAAGTGCCAGAAAAATTTGGAGCCAGCGATGTCACTGATTTAAATTGGACACAGTTGTTAAGTGCTTATACATGTACAGAGTGTGGTCGTTGTACCTCATCTTGTCCAGCAAATTTAACAGGAAAAAAATTGTCTCCTCGTAAAATAATGATGGATACTAGAGACAGATTAGAGGAGGTTGGAAAAAACATAGATGCTAATAAAGGTGAATTTAATAATGATGGCAAGCAGTTACTAGGTGATTATATCACTAAAGAAGAACTTTGGGCTTGTACCACTTGTAATGCTTGTGTTGAAGAATGTCCAGTAAGTATCAGTCCTTTATCTATTATTATGGATATGAGACGTTACTTGGTTATGGAAGAATCGGCAGCTCCAACAGAGTTAAATAATATGATGACCAATATTGAGAATAATGGTGCTCCATGGCCTTATAATCAAATGGATAGGCTAAATTGGAAAGACGAATAAATTAAATTTGAAATGAATCTCAAAGTACCAACAATGGCAGAATGTATCGCTGAAGGCAGACAACCTGAAATTTTATTTTGGGTAGGTTCAGCTGGAAGTTATGATGATCGTGCTAAAAAAATAACTAAGGCTTTTGTAAAATTGCTAAATACTGCAAACATTGATTTTGCAGTATTGGGTACGGAAGAAAGTTGTACTGGTGATGCTGCTAAACGTGCTGGGAATGAATTTTTATTTCAAATGCAAGCAGTAACCAATATAGAAATACTAAATGCTTACGAAGTAAAAAAAATAGTGACAGCTTGTCCTCATTCTTTCAATACGCTAAAAAATGAATATCCTTCTCTTGGAGGAAATTATGAAGTGTTCCATCATACCCAGTATTTGCATCAGTTAATTAAAGATGGGCGATTAAAGATAACCACAAATCCTTTTAAAGATAAACGTATTACTTTTCATGACCCTTGTTATTTAGGAAGAGCCAATGAGGTTTACGAAGCACCTCGCGAACTTTTAAAAGAGCTTGGAGTAGAATTAGTTGAAATGAAGCGTAACAAACGTACCGCTCTTTGTTGTGGAGCTGGTGGCGCACAAATGTTTAAAGAACCTGAAAGGGGTGATAAAGATGTGAATGTATTGCGTACTGAAGATGCGTTGCAAACCAATGCAGAAGTTATTGCTACTGGTTGCCCTTATTGTAATACTATGATGACTGATGGTGTTAAGTTTAAAGAAAAAGAAACAGACGTTAAGGTATTAGATGTTGCCGAATTGTTGGCAGCGGATAATCAAGATTTATAAGAAATGCTAGTAGATTTTAACACATTGCCAGAAACCTCTAGAGTTTGGATATACCAAGCTAATCGCTCATTTACCGAACAAGAAATAGAAGAAATTAGTTCTAAGTTAGATACGTTTATTGAAAAATGGACAGCACATGGAGGTGATTTACATTCTGGTTATGAGATTAAATATAAGCGATTTATAGTAATTGGTTTAAATCAAAACTTAAACTTAGCAACGGGCTGCTCAATTGATGCCTCGGTACATTTTATCCAGCAATTAGAAAAGGAATACAATGTCGATTTAATGGACAAAATGAATGTATCATATAAGCAAGGCGAGTTTATAGCATATAAGCCTTTAACTGACTTTCGGAAAATGGCAAAAGACAAAGCAGTTTCCAAAAACACAATTGTATTTAATAATTTGGTAGCCAATAAAGCAGAGTACCAAGAAAACTGGGAAGTTCCTGCAAGTGAAAGTTGGCATAGTCGTTTTTTAAATTAAAATTTTAACCATTGTTAATTACCTTGGTTATAAATCTATCTTAAAGTTTTTTATTCTTAGTCGTAAAAATGCTATTTTGGCATAGTTTTTCGTTTTCCATATAAATATGGATCATTAATTAATCCCAAACTATGCGAAATATAACTTTACTATTGCTTTTTACAAGTGTACTAGTTTCTGCACAAATCAATCATCCATTGGCAACAAAAGATTACGAAGCCCAAGAAAAATGGGTAGATAGTGTTTATAATTCAATGACCATGAAAGAAAAAATTGGTCAACTGTATATGCCAATGGTTTTTTCTAGTCAGACGGATAAAGAACATGAAGAAATTATTAGACAAATTAAAGAGAATAATATAGGTGGTATTATTTTTTCAAAAGGAGGTCCAATACGACAAGCTAAATTAACCAATGAATATCAAGCTACTTCTAAATTGCCAATGCTCATTAGTATGGATGCAGAATGGGGTTTGGGAATGAGGCTAGACTCAACTGTAAGTTTTCCGTGGAATATGACGCTTGGAGCAATAAAAAACAATAAGCTTATAAGGCAAACGGGGTATAATATTGGTGAACATTGTAAGCGATTGGGTGTTCATTTTAATTTTGCGCCTGTTGTAGATATTAATACAAATCCAAAAAACCCAATCATTGGAAATCGTTCTTTTGGTGAAGATCGTGATAATGTCACTCATAAATCATTAGCCTTTATGGAAGGCATGCAAGAAGCTGGAGTATTGGCATCTGCAAAGCATTTCCCTGGCCATGGTGATACTGAGGCAGATTCACATAAAACACTTCCCACCATAAGTTTTAGTGAGCAACGAATTGATTCAGTAGAATTATATCCTTATAAAAAACTAATTAAAAGTAACCTGGCAAGTGTGATGGTAGCACATTTGAATATTCCAAGTTTAGAAG
Source organism: Flavobacteriaceae bacterium S0862 (assembly GCA_023015825.1). Classification (GTDB taxonomy): domain Bacteria; phylum Bacteroidota; class Bacteroidia; order Flavobacteriales; family Flavobacteriaceae; genus Pontimicrobium. The sequence goes on from JALKAW010000004.1 coordinate 54,895, forward strand.
CAAAAGATGGATTTCCATCGACACTATCAAAAAATATTGTTACAAATATTCTTAAAGAGAAATTACAATTTAAAGGGTTAATATTTACCGACGCCTTAAATATGAAAGGTGCTTCAAATTTCAGCAAATCTGAAGATGTCGATTTAGCAGCCTTTAAAGCAGGAAATGATATGCTTTTAATTTCTGGGGATATTGGTAAAGGAATTGATAAACTTACAGAAGCATATAACAAAGGGGATATTACAGAAGAGCGTTTAGCGCATTCGGTAAAAAAAATATTAATGGCAAAGTACAAAGTAGGACTCAATAATTACAAACCAATTGAGACAACAAATTTGGTTGAAGACCTTAACCGTCTGCAAGATGATTTGTTGAATGAAATACTTATGGAAAATGCATTAACAGTAGTAAAAAACAGTACTAAATTATTACCTTTTCGTCAGTTAGAAAATAAGTCAATAGCGTATGTAAAACTTGGAGGTGATCAGGGTTCAGTATTTTTGAATGAACTAAAAAAATATGCTAAAGTCCATGAAATAAGTGCGGCAAATCTTGATGACCTTATTTCAAAGCTCAATAATTACAATACAGTTATCGTTGGGTTTCATAAATCAAATAAAAGTCCTTGGGAAAGCTATAAGTTTTCAAATCAAGAACTGGTTTGGCTATATGAAATAGCCAGAACTAATACTACAATTTTATCTGTGTTTGCAAAGCCTTATGCACTATTAGATTTAAAAACCAATGAAAACCTTGAAAGTATTCTAGTTGCTTATCAAAATAGCGATGTTGCACAACAAAAAGCAGCGCAACTAATATTTGGTGCTCTTCCTGCAAAAGGTGTTTTACCAGTAACTTCTGGTGAGGAATTTAAAGTTGGAGATGGGATCCATTTTTCATCTTTAAGTAGATTGGGTTATAGCTTACCAGAAAGCGTAGGTATGAATTCTCATAAACTTGCTAAATTAGATTCAGTGGCACAATATGCTATAGACTCCACAATGACTCCAGGTATACAATTGTTAGTAGCAAGAAAAGGAAAGGTTATTTATAATAAGAACTTTGGAAGGCATACATATCAAGGAAAACAAAAAGTAAGATTTACAGATATTTACGATATTGCTTCGTTAACCAAGATAGTCGCTACATTGCCACTGGTTATGGAATTAGAAGAAAAAGGGATTATTTCTTTAGATAGTAAATTATCTAATTTGCTACCAGAATTTAAAGGGACTAACAAAGAAAATGTGACTATTAAGCAAATGCTTTCTCACTATGCACAATTAAAACCTTGGATTCCTTTTTATGTATCTACTTTAGACTCAGTCACTAAAAAACCTGATGCAAAATATTATAGAAGAAAAATAAGCAAGGGTTTTGATATTGAAGTTGCTAATAAATTGTTTTTAAGAACTGACTATCAAGATTCTATTCAAGGAATTATTAAGGAGAGTGATATGTTATCTCGATTAAGATATCGTTACAGCGATTTACCTTATTATATTTTAAAGAAATTTATTGAAAGACATTACGAACAACCTTTGGATAAATTGGTGCAACAGCGTTTCTACAAATCTATAGGAGCTAATTATACAACGTATAAGCCTAGAGAAAGGTTTAGTAAAACGCAGATTGTGCCAAGTGAAATTGATAATTATTATAGATATCAAGAAGTACATGGCTATGTGCATGATATGGGAGCTGCAATGCAAAATGGAGTAGGTGGTCACGCAGGTGTTTTTAGCAATGCCAATGATATCGCAAAGATTATGCAAATGTATTTACAAAAAGGATTTTATGGAGGTCATCGCTATTTTAGAAGTGAAACACTCGATAAGTTTAATGAATGCTATTTCTGCGAAAGTGATAATAGAAGAGGCATTGGTTTTGATAAACCTCAATTAGGTGACGATGGGCCAACATGTGGTTGCGTATCCATGACAAGTTTTGGTCATTCAGGTTTTACTGGAACTTATGCTTGGGCAGATCCTGAAGAAGAAATTGTATATGTATTTATGGCAAATAGAACCTATCCAACATCCATAAATGGAAATAAATTATTAAAAGAAAATATTAGAACCGAAATACAACGATTGATTTACGAAGCCATTGAAGAATAAAAAAATGATAATAGGTATAGTTTGCTATCCAACCTTTGGAGGTAGTGGTGTAGTAGCCACAGAATTAGGATTAGAACTATCTAAGCGAGGACACGAGGTACATTTTATAACCTATAGTCAACCTGTGAGGTTGGATTTATTAAGTCATAATGTACACTTTCATGAAGTAAATGTTCCTGAGTATCCTTTATTTCATTATCAACCTTATGAGTTAGCTCTTTCAAGTAAATTAGTGGATACAGTAAAACTTCATAACATAGATGTGTTGCATGTACATTATGCTATTCCACATGCTTATGCTGCTTATATGGCCAAAAAAATGTTGCACGAAGAAGGTATAGAATTGCCAATAGTTACAACACTTCACGGTACAGATATTACGCTTGTTGGAAGTCACCCATTTTACAAAACTGCAGTTGAATTTAGTATTAACAAATCTGATGCAGTAACCTCAGTGTCTCAAAGTTTAAAAGAAGACACCTTAAGGTTGTTCAATATTAAAAACGATATACAAGTAGTGCCAAACTTTATTGACCTAGAAAGGCATGTAAATCATTTTACGGATTGCCAACGAGCAATGTTGGCAAATGAAAATGAAAAGGTGGTTACACATATTAGCAACTTTAGAGAAGTAAAACGAATTGATGATGTTATTCATGTTTTTAACAATATTCAAAAAGAAATACCTGCAACACTAATGATGGTTGGTGAAGGTCCAGAAAAAGAACCAGCAGAAAGGCTATGTGAAGAATTAGGAATAGAAGATAAGGTTAAGTTTTTGGGAAATAGCAGTGAAATTGATAAAATACTATGCTTTAGTGATTTGTTTTTACTGCCATCTCAAACTGAAAGTTTTGGTTTAGCAGCGTTAGAAGCCATGGCATGTGGAGTTCCAGTTATATCGAGTAATACAGGAGGAATTCCTGAGGTAAATAAACATGGTATTTCAGGGTACTTGAGTGATGTAGGTGATATTGAAGATATGACTACTAATGCATTAAAAATTCTTAAAGATGAAGCTGTCTTAGCTAAGTTTAAGGACAATGCTAAAAGAGAGGCTATGCAATTCGACTTACACGCTATAGTGCCACATTACGAAGAAATTTATAGGCAAGCACTAACTAGATGTGTTTCCACATAACAAAAAAAGCACCAACAAGGTGCTTTTAATAGAATTAATGCTAAATATTTAGAATTGATAACGTAACCCTAAGGCGATATCAAAATCCAAATCATCATTTATATCTCCAAAGCCAAGTTCTGGTCTAAAGTCTAAAGATATGAGTAATGGAATATCAAAATCATATTCAATTCCTATATTACCAGCAACTAATAAGGATGTACTACTGTCATCTACTCCAGGTGCTGCATTGTCTAAGCTATAAGAAGCAAAACCACCACCAATACCAGTATACCAGTTAAAGTTCCCATCAAGCGGCATTACCCATTGGTACAATCCAACAGCTCTTAAAGCACTGTAATTTTTGCTATCTCTCCAGCCTAGACCAAATTCTAATCTATTTGAGTCACTTAAACCAAGTTGATAGGAAATTTCAGCACCAAAACCATCACTATCGCCTAGTCGTAATCCTATGGCATGATCGGAGATGTCTTGCGCCTGTGCAGTAAATGCAAACCCAAATAAAGTCAATGATAATAAAAATAATTTTTTCATAAGTTTTAAGTTTTTGTAAAAGTAATTATTTTGATAAAAAATATAAATCTATAACGCTAATATTATACCAATATTGAAATTTGCCAAAAAATCATCAATAAATGTGGCTAATAATTAAAATCCATTTTTGTTTCTCTAATAATACAATTACATTAGCGAAACTAACTAATAAGAATACATAATTAATGGCTGGAAATTCTTTCGGTAATTTATTTAAACTCTCAACCTTTGGTGAATCTCATGGGATAGCTATTGGAGGTGTAATAGATGGTTGTCCTGCTGGGCTTAAATTGGATTTTGATGCTATCCAGCATGAAATGAATAGACGTAAACCTGGACAATCTAAAATTGTAACACAGCGTAAAGAACCTGATGCAGTTGAATTTTTATCAGGAATTTTTGAAGGCCAAACTACAGGAACTCCAATAGGTTTTGTCATTAAAAATGCTAACCAAAAATCTAAAGATTACTCTCATATAAAAGATGTATATAGACCAAGTCACGCTGATTATACTTACGATCAAAAATATGGCGTGCGTGATTATAGAGGTGGAGGACGAAGTTCTGCAAGAGAAACGGCATGTCGCGTTGTGGCTGGAGCTATTGCAAAGCAATTGCTTAAAGATGTAAAAATAAATGCATTTACATCTTCAGTTGGAAAAATCAATATCAACCAACCGTATCAAAATTTAGATTTTTCAATAATTGAATCCAATGCCGTACGTTGTCCAGATAAAGCAATAGCCGAAAAAATGATTGCTCTTATTAAAGACATTAAAAAGGAAGGCGATACCATTGGTGGAACTGTGACTTGTGTATTACAAAATGTTCCTGTTGGATTGGGCGAACCTGTTTTTGACAGGTTACATGCAGAATTGGGTAAAGCTATGCTTTCTATAAATGCCGTTAAAGGATTTGAATATGGTAGTGGATTTTGTGGTGTAGAAATGAAAGGGAGCGAACACAACGATATTTTTAATTCAGATGGAAGTACTAAAACAAACCTGTCTGGTGGTATTCAAGGAGGTATAAGTAATGGTGAAGATATTTATTTTCGAGTTGCCTTTAAACCTGTAGCAACCATTATGCAAAAACAACAAACTATCGATGCTAAAGGAGGTGAGTTGGAAATGCAAGGAAGAGGACGTCACGATCCATGTGTCGTACCTAGAGCTGTGCCTATTGTTGAGGCTATGGCAGCTTTAGTATTGGCAGATTATTATTTATTGAATAAGATTACTAAACTATAGGATATATGAAAAAACTCGCATTACATTGGCAAATTTTAATAGGGATGCTTATTGGTCTCATCTTTGGTTTCATCATGTTGCAGATTGATGGAGGAAAAGAGTTTACTGACGATTGGATAAAACCTCTAGGCAGCATTTTTGTTAAGTTATTGAAATTGATTGCTATTCCATTAATATTAGCTTCTTTAATAAAAGGAATTTCCGATTTAAAAGATATTTCAAAATTTAAAAGTATTGGTATTCGTACTATTATCACTTACGTTATAACTACTGTAATTGCTATTTCTATTGGCTTAATGGTAGTAAATGTATTGCAGCCAGGTGATGGAGTTTCAGAAGAAACTATAGAAAAACTTTCAAGTACTTATAAAGATAACAGCAGTGTACAAGGTAAAATTGCTGAGGCTTCTAAACAAGTAGAGAGTGGACCATTACAGTTTTTGGAAGATATGGTGCCAGACAACGCCTTTAAAGCAATGAGTGAAAATGGTTTGATGCTTCAAGTGATTTTCTTCTCAATATTTTTAGGGATATCAATGTTGTTAATTGGAGAAAAAAGAGCTGAACCCTTAAAAAATATCTTTGATTCGCTCAACGATGTGGTGTTGAAAATGGTAGACTTAATAATGCTAACAGCACCTTACGCAGTGTTTGCTCTTTTAGCAAGCGTTGTGGTGTCTTCAGATGATCCAGATATTTTAGTTGCATTAGCACAGTATGCTGGAGTTGTGCTTCTTGGACTTGCATTAATGATTGTTTTTTATACAGTTATTGTTGCTACTGTTACAAAGAAAAATCCGTTCTGGTTCTTAAAAGAAATTAGTCCAGCGCAATTATTGGCATTTTCCACAAGTAGTAGTGCTGCAACACTTCCTGTAACTATGGAACGAGTTGAAGAGCACATAGGAGTTGATAAGGAAGTATCAAGTTTTGTGCTTCCAGTAGGAGCAACCATAAATATGGATGGAACAAGTTTATATCAAGCTGTTGCGGCGGTATTTATTTTTCAAGCATTAGGCTTAGACCTAACTTTTGGAGACCAGATTACTATTGTTTTAACAGCCTTATTAGCATCTATTGGTAGTGCTGCAGTCCCAGGAGCAGGAATGGTGATGTTAGTTATAGTACTGGAATCTGTTGGTCTTCCACCAGAATTATTACCAATAGGATTGGCGCTTATTTTTGCTGTAGATAGACCACTTGATATGTGTAGAACTGTAGTAAATGTAACAGGAGATGCCATGGTGTCAATGTTAGTTGCTAAATCTGTAGGAAAACTTGGTGAACCAAAAGTGCAGAATTGGGATGATCATTACGAAGAAGTAAAATAGTTAATTTAAGTTTCAAGAATTTAAAATATAAGAAGATGAATGTTTGTTTTATAATGTACCCTTGGGAAGATATTGACGCAGAAAACGATACAAGTTTAGCGTTAATGAAAGAATGTGCTAAACGTGGTCATGGCGTCGCTATGTGTTCACCAGCAAACTTAACGATAAGAAACAGTGTAACCAATGCTTTCTGTACTGTTATTGGAAGAATGGATAAAGTACCTGGTTCTTTAAAAGCATTCTATAATAAGGCAAAACTACGTGAGGAGATGTTACCATTGGCTGGTTTTGATGCTATTTTTTTTAGAGCAAATCCACCTCTAGACCCTATCATGTTAAACTTTTTAGATTCTGTAAAGGATGATGTATTTATTATTAACTCACTTCGTGGTATGCGAGAAGCTAATAATAAATTATACACAGCAGCTTTTGGAGATGCACATAGTAATATTATACCTGCAACTCATGTATCCAAAAACAAGGACTACTTAGTTCAACAAATAAAAGAATCAAAAGCAGATAAAATGATATTAAAACCATTGAATGGTTTTGGAGGTTCTGGCGTTATTCTTATTGAAAAATCGGCAATGAGTAATATCAACTCCTTACTGGATTTCTATATTTCAGGAGCAGATGGTTCTTCAAATTATGTAATTCTTCAGGACTATATTGAAGGAGCAGATCAAGGAGATGTTAGGATTTTATTGCTCAATGGCGAACCTGTTGGAGCTATGAAGCGTGTTCCAGGAACCGACGATCATCGTTCCAATGTATCAGCTGGAGGTAGTGTGCAAAAGCACACACTTACTAAAGAAGAAAAAGCATTATGCAAACAAATTGGTCCAAAATTGGTAAGTGACGGATTGTATTTTGTTGGTATTGATGTTATAGGCGGTAAACTTGTTGAAGTAAACGTGATGTCTCCTGGTGGAATTACTTACATAAATAAGGTTTACAAGCCAAAGATAAGAGTTGAAGAAAAGGTGATTGATTTTCTTGAAAGCAAAGTGATTGATAAACTGCAAGCTTTTGATAGACGTACTAGATTACGAAAAGCAGTTGATGAAGCTTAAAATAGTATGAATTTTATTATTGCATTATCCAGAAATCTAAACAGTTATGGTAAATTTGTCTACTCTAGAACCTTTAGTTTCAGTTGAATGGTTGAACAATCATTTAAGAGATAAAAACTTGCTCATATTTGATGCAAGTATGAATAAAGTGACTTCTAACGATGATGAAATTGAAAACTCACAAATTCCTACTGCACAATATTTTGACATAAAACATGTGTTTAGCGATACAAGTGCACCTTTTCCTAGTACGGTGCCTTCAGAACAACAATTTACCAGAGAAGCTCAAAAACTTGGGGTGAATACTGATAGTATAATTGTAGTTTATGATGATAAGGGTGTTTATTCAAGCGCAAGAGTTTGGTATCTATTCAAAGCTTTTGGCTTTGATAATGTTGTGGTTTTAGATGGAGGATTGCCAGAATGGAAGGCAGCTGGTTATGATGTTGAAGAAAAGAAAATCAATGCTAAACCAAAAGGAAATTTTATTGCAACATATAGCCCTGAGAAATTTAAATTTTTTGATGATATCCTGGAGTCTTCAAAAAACAAAAATCATTTAATTATTGATGCACGCTCCGAAAACCGATTTAAAGGTCTAGCTGAAGAGCCAAGAGAGGGCTTACGAAGTGGAAGCATACCTAACTCTGTGAATATTCCATTTTCAAAACTTTTAGAAAATGGAATTTGCTTTAAACCCAAAGAAGTTATTAAAAAAGAATTTGAAGCCATTAACGCAAAAGAGCAACATTTAGTTTTTTCATGTGGCTCAGGAATCACAGCCTGTATATTAGCGCTTGGATCAGAATTAATTGGAAAACATGATATCTCAGTTTATGATGGTTCATGGACTGAGTATGGAACATTAACAACAGAATAATCATGAAACAACCTCATTGGACAAAAGAAGAATTAGTAGCGTATATATTATTATATACTGCACATTCAAATTTTGATGAAGCAAATACAGAAAAAAACGTCATTATTTCTAAGGTTGATATGCAAACATTTCAAAAAATTCATGATGAATTTGATGAGGACAACGATTATCAAAGTCTTCAAAAAATAATTCAAGGCGTAAAAGAGCATAACTATAATGAAGATGAGCTTCAATCTTTATTTACAGATATCAAAACATTATTTCTAAGCGATGGTGAATATGATATTATGGAGCGCAACATGTTTTTATACCTAAAAAAGATATTGAGCTAGGTTATGGAGAAATTATCAGTTGGGGTAATAATAGATAAAATAAAACAACAACAGCCGTTTCATGCTGTGGCTGAAGATTACTCTTTTACAATAAAAATTGAAGATTATGTGCCTTATGTTTGCGCAGCCATACATGATGGGCATCAATTTAGAAAAGAACTTTGGGATAATTGCTTACATACCGAATATGACAGATGGTACGAAGAAGATCCAGAAACGAAAAACATGATTTTTAGTCATCCAATAGTAATTGCTGGCTGTGATTCTCGATTTGAATACGATTTAAATAGACCTCCCGAAGAAGCTGTTTTTGAAACTGCTTGGGGAAAGCAACTCTGGAAAACCCCATTACCAGAAGGACAAAAACAAGCATCATTAACAAAACATAAAGTATTTTATGATGTGGTTCACGCTTTGATTGAAGCTATTGAGTCAAAATATGGAGTTGCCATTGTTTACGATATGCACAGTTATAATTGGAAACGTTGGGACAGAGAAGTGCCTACCTGGAATTTGGGCACAAGCAATGTTGATAATGAACGTTTTGGGGATGACATTGAAACATGGAGACAAAGCCTATCTAAAATGAATTTGCCAAATAACATTAAGTCTACTGCTTTAATAAATGACACTTTTTTTGGCAATGGATATTTCCTAAAATTTATTACCAATAGTTTTAAAAATACACTAGTTTTGGCTACCGAAATCGCTAAAGTGTATTGCGATGAATATGAGCAAGTTAATTTCCCAGAGGTTGTAAGTAGCGTTGAAGCACAGCTTAGAGAACGATTGCCGAAACATGCAAAAACATTTGTAGAAAAGCACAGTAAACAAATTACTTAATGAAGCAAGGAATAAGTATAGCAAATAAAACACTAATTGAAATAGACACCCATTTAGACGAACTGGTTAAAAAAATTGAACTTTTAACCTATGTAAATCCTATTAATATTGAAAGTGAAAAAGAGCGCTTTTTTTCATCAAAATATTTGCCTGAACCAGATTTTATATATCCTAACATTGATTTCGATAAATTCAAACTGCATAAAGAGTTATTTTCTTTGCCAATCGAAAAAATTGATGATGAACGAATAAAAAACTTGTACGAAGACATTATTTATTTCTATTCAGGCTTAATTCAATCTATTGAAACTATTGGCACAGGGAAAAAGTTTTACTACAATAGTTTGCATTCTTTTGGTACGCCAACAGAAATGGATGTAGATAACGCTAAGTTTATTTTGCATTTTGAAGAAAATCTAGCCGCAGAACATTTTCAGCCAAAATATTCAGCATTAGAAACAGAACAGTTTTTTAAAGACTATTCTAAACGATATGATTTTACTTATAGTATAAAACATTCTGAAAGAATGGGAGCTATAGCCATGGTGCTTAACAATCAAAAAACTTTAGTGTTAAACAGCAATCATGTGTTTAGCGATAACGAAATTGGTGTGCTCACAAATCATGAAATTGGAGTACATATGGTTACCACAATGAATGCTTTATTACATCCATTAAAAATATTTTCTCACGGCTTTCCAAACAATGTCGAAACTCAAGAAGGCTTATCAGTTTTTAGTGAATATATGTCTGGCAATCTAACTATTAGACGTTTAAAAGAATTGGCATATAGAGTATTGGCAGTTGATAGTTTAGCAAAAGGCTATTCCTTTTCAAAAACCTTTAGAATGCTACACAGTAATTACGATTTAGATAGAGAAGATGCTTTTTATATAACAACAAGAACACATAGAGGCGGAGGGTTTACGAAAGATTATTTGTATCTAACAGGCTTAAAAAAAGTGTATGATATTTATAAAAAAGGCGACAGTCTAGATGTGTTGTTAACAGGAAAAGTATCATTGGAACATAAAAATGATATCGAATACCTTCAAGAAAAAGGATTGGCGGTGAAACCAAAATACATCACTGATTCTTTTGTCGAGAACAATAATACCAATAAAACAATTGACTTTATTTTAAGCAGTTTAAAATAAAGGATCATTCTTTTATCAAATAAAAAAGGTTTTTAACGATAATTTAGTGTATCAAAACAAATGCTTGATTATATTTATAATCACCAAAATAAGTGTGCTAAGATTTACATTTAATTGTGTTGATTGTTAAATGTACTTAAACCCTAAAATTCGTTTTAGGGTTTTTTTATTCTAAAAATTTCGCCTTTAATTCTGGTGTTGGTATCATACAAGCATCTTTTTTACCATACCATTTGTACCTATTCTTAGCTACATAGTTATACACCCAATTCCTAATAAACGAAGGAATAATATAAAAGGCGACTAATAAATTTCTTGGAAAACCTAATTTTGAAGCTATAGCTAAAGCAGCTGTCGATTTTATTTTTAAACTTTTCTTATCTGAGGAGTAGAGTAGAATAGAGTCAGTTTTAGAAGTATCCACCTCAAAATACTTGATAATTTCTTTTCCAGTATTTCCTTGTAATGGAGCAAACATAAACGCATTGTTTTTATCGTGTTTAATTATGTAATTAATACTTGCATTGCATAGGTTGCAAACACCATCAAAGAGTATTAGTTGTTTATGTTTTGGTAACTGTTTCATTTTTTTGTTTCCACTAACTCCAATTGTTCCACACTAACATTTGTTGTAAATAAGCCATAGTTCACCGTGGCTTTATTTTTTTCAATCTTATCAATACTTCCAACAGCACGACCATCTTCAAGTCTTACAATGTCACCAACTTTAAGAATTGGTTTAGGCTTTGGAGTTTCTATGGCTTTTTTCTTCGCAGCTTTCTTTTTCTTTCTAATGACGTTTACTTTCTTTTCAACCTCTTGCTTTATTTGTTGCTCTTTTTGTTTTGCTACCTTTTTTTCTTTAAATGTGACCTTTTTTCGTTTGGAGTTTTCAATTTGAACGAGCTTAAAAAGTTCTGCCATTAATTCACGTTTACGCTTGTTGCTAAAGTATTTTTCAGATAAGTCATTAACTTTTTGTCCTAAATAAATCAATCGTTGATTGCTATCATACAGCTCTTGATAGCTTTCTAGCTTTCGCTGAATTTTCTCGTTAATTGCTTCTAGTTTATCTGCTTCGGCGAGTTTCTTTCTTTCATTTTGCTTTAACGATTCACCTGTTTTTTCAAGTTTTGAGCGTTCTTTTTGCAATTTTGCAATGGTAGCATCAAAGCGTACTTTGGAACGCTCAATTTTCTTTTTTGCCTTATTAATTAAGCTATACGGAATTCCGTTTTTTTGTGCCACTTCAAACGTAAAAGAACTTCCTGCCTGACCTAAAGCGAGTTTATATTTTGGTTCTAAGGAGCGTTCATCAAACAACATATTGGCATTAATCATATGTTCTTTTTCATTGGCTAATAACTTTAAATTGGAATAATGCGTCGTAATAATTCCAAACGCTTTACGCTCATAAAACACTTCTAGAAACGTTTCTGCTAGAGCACCACCAAGTTCTGGGTCACTTCCTGTACCAAACTCATCAATTAGAAACAGAGTTTTCTTGTTGCACTTTTTCAGGAAATAATTCATTTGCTTAAGTCTGTAGCTATAAGTACTCAAATGGTTTTCTATGGATTGATTATCTCCTATATCACTCAATATTCTGTGAAATAAACATGCTTTGCTACGTTCATGTACAGGAATTAGCATGCCACTTTGTAACATCACTTGTAGTAACCCTACGGTTTTAAGCGTAACGCTTTTTCCTCCAGCGTTAGGGCCGGAAATGACGATGATCCTACTATCATGTTTTAATGCAATGGTCTGCGGAAATGTTTTTTCCTTCTTTTCTGAATTGGTTAAATAAAGTAGCGGATGATAGGCATCACGTAAGTACATTTCACGCTCTTCGGTAATTTCAGGAAGAATTGCATTCATGGACCTTGCATACTTAGCTTTTGCAGCAATCACATCTATAGTCGTTAAAAACGATTGATAGTTTTTTAGTAATGGTAAAAAAGGACGAATATAATTAGTAAGTTCCTTTAAGATTCTAACCACTTCTTCGCTCTCCTCATACTCCAAATTGTTAAGTTCCCTGGAATGCTGCAGAGTTGCTTCAGGCTCTATATAAACGATACTTCCTGTTTTACTACCACCCATTATGGCGCCTTTTACTTTGCGCCTATACATTGCTTTTACAGCTAAAACACGTTTGTTTTCAACTACAGACTCACGGATATCATCTAGATATTCTAGATTATGATAGGTGTTTAAAGCAGTAGCAAAACTAGAATTAATTTTGCCTTTTAATTTGTTGATACTTTGTCGTAATTCATATAATAATAGAGAAGCATCATCTTTCACATCCCCAAAGCGGTCCACAATAGCATCTACTTGTTCAATGATATCGCTAGTTATTTCAATATGGGATGTGTAGCGGTATAAATTTGGGTAATACTCTTCAAAGTTTTTTAAGAATTTAAGTATGTCATTTACCGTTAGTGATATTGAAACTAATTTTTTTAAGCTATGAGTTTCTAAATACGTGTTTTCTATATTTAATAACTGAAGCTCTTTAGTAATAGGGTCAAAGCTATGATTTGGTATGCGATTGTCATTATAAAAAGACGAGACATACTCATTAGTTAACTGTAAGCTAATAAGCAACGTTACTTTTTTATCATAAGGCAAAATCTCTAGCGCTTTTGCTTTTCCAAGAGCAGTCACACAGTGGTCACTAACTTGTTGCAAAACGGTAGAAAACTCTAAATCTTGAAGTGTCTTTTCGTGAATGTTAATCATCCTTAGCAATCCTATTGTTTTTAAAGGATGACAAAGTTACGTATTACAAATGAGATGTGGAATTTTGAGGTAGAGCTTATCAAGTTTGATTAGAATTTGTTGCGTTGTTTAAGTAACTAATTTAGCAAATATATCTCTGGTAGAATATTCCGAAGGAATGTTCTTAAGTAGGCAGTGACCTAGCAATGAATTATACACACGTTGTTGTGCTTTCGTTATTTTTAGAATTCTTATTTGAATTTTAAATATTTCTCAATTTCAGATATACTTTTTTCTATGAGTCCTATTGTAAATTCAAAATCCCTTAATTGAAGTTTCCTTGCTATTATTGCTTCAGAGATTATTGATTCATATTTAGGGTCATTCATTAGGCCTTCATAGTCATTTGGAATAGCTGTAGATGACATTCGTAATTTATTCAAACCATCATCAGGTTCAGCATTTAATGTAATTCTAAAATGATCTTGATAGTAAAGAAATCTAACTGACCTGCTCGTTTCATTTTCTCTTGATAATATTCGTTTGTAACCAGCCTCGTAAACATCAGTTATGAGAATCCTCAAGGAGTCAGATTTAATCAACTCTAAATTTCCATTTTTAAAAGTTTCATACGTTGAAGTTTTTGGATAGAAAGTAGCGAATTGATAACTTAAGAAGAATTCTCTGTACATCGAACCGGTAATTATTGACTTATTTTTTATATGATTTTTGATTTTTATAGTGGAATTATGGAACATTTTTGTGGCATTGTAGTCTGATTTTACTTCTTCTAGAGAAATTTCCAATTCTGATTTAAGACTTTTAAGATTTGCAATTTCCTTTAGGCTGTCTTTTCGGTTTTCATTCCAGTTATTGATTTGCAATGCTAAAAGAATACCTATCATCACAAGAACAATTTCGCCAATAGCATATTTTAAATACTTTCCAGTTTTTCCTTCCGAAAGCAAATTTTGTCTAATTTTTCTAAAGAATTTTATCATTGGTTAGCGATTTCTGGTAATGAAGCACAACGATTAAGTATATAGGCCGTTTGAATGGCTTATATACAGTTTTGGCAATAGTTTTATTCATAGAACTCAACTATCCTAATATGAGGTGCTTTTTCTTCTAATGCTTTTTTTATGTAATAGCGATGATTGTATCCAACAGTTAGGAGAAATCGATTATTAGGCATTTTGTCTATAGTCCTTATGATATTAGCAACCATTGTATCATTTCTATCATAATGTTCAAATTGCTCCCATTTCTCAAAATATTCTCTTAAAGAAATAGAGTCCCCTTTTGAGTCAAGCAGCTGTTCCGTGAACTCATCATGTTTACTCACAATTTTCTTCATTTGAGTGTATTGATAATACTTGGCACTATCCACGATAGCGTCAGCTCCATCAGTATTTATGGCTTTAAGGTTAGCAGATGAAAGACTATCTATCATACCCCAAAAATGAGCAAACCTACTCCATATTAAGCTGTCTTCAGTATCAAATTTTTTTGACCTACTTAGTTCATTAAGCTTTTTATAAACCTCATTGGCTTGAGGATATAGTCCCATTTCAACCCTGTATTCGTTTCTTCCTTCAAATTCTATAGGCCTCAGAATTGTAGTAGGATTATCGTTTAAAAACCTGGAAACTGCCTGGTCTTCGTTTTCTTGGTATTCAACTTTCCTATTAAATGCGGAGTCAAAACTCACAGAATCTCTTTCCATTAAAATTACTTGAGGTTGGACTTTTTTAATCGCAAGGTAAACTGAGTCTGCATTCATAACTGTTGTAGGAAAATGAACGGAACCCAAAATGGTCAATTCAGTAGTCCTTTTCTCCTTACATCCTAATAAAATAACAAAACAGATTACTAAATGGATTTTTTTCAATGTTTTAATGGTTTATTATTGCCAAATGGTTGTATGTATACTAATATACTCATTATCCCAAATTATTCTGGGGATAATAGGAATTTTAGCTTCCTCCTCATGGTTTCTTGTTTCTTGTTATGCGATAGTTTAAAAACTCTACAAATAGAGAGAAAGCAATAGCAAAATATAAGTAGCCCTTAGGAATAGCACCAACTTCATTTCCAAATACAGATGTGTGTGATAAATGTGCAGCTTCAGTGATTAGCATAAATCCAATAAGTATTAAAAATGCTAGACCAAGCATTTGTATACTTGGGTGTGCATCTATAAACTTACGTATTGGGTTGGCAAAAACAATCATGATTATTATTGAGATAACCACAGCAATAATCATTAATACCAAATTATAGTTGTGGTTGCTAGACAAGCCGTTGGTCATACCAACAGCTGTTAAAATGGAATCAATTGAGAAAATAAAGTCGATAATTATTATTTGCACAATAGCTTGAGATAACGATTTTATTTTTTTTCCTTTTACAGCGTCTTCATCATGTGATGGTGTTTCTACTTTCTCACGAATTTCAGAGGTGCTCTTATAGATTAAAAACAACCCTCCAGCAAATAGAATAATGCCTTGCCAGCTAAATGCAAGGTGTAACCAACTATTCTCAAAAATGTAAAAAGGTTCGCTTAAACTAATTAAGAACGACACAAAAAACAACAATATGATACGTTGTACCATAGCGAGTATTAGCCCAATGTTTGTGGCTTTTGCGCGTTGGTGTTCTGGGAGTTTGTTAGCAGCAATAGATATAAACACAATGTTATCAATACCCAGAATAATCTCTAAAAAAGTGAGTGTAAGTAATGCCATAATAGCATCGCTAGTAAATAGGAAATCTAACATAGTACTATTTCAATTTTTTTGCGAATCCTTTTTGTTTTATCACTTCGCCAACATACGAATACTCAAACGTATATGATGAGTCAGTAGTGGTTAGTATTTTTAAATGGATATCTTTTCGCTCTGCCATGCTTTTCGGATTTATAGTTTTAAAAATCACTTCACAATCATTAATCCAACGCACATTAGCAGAGTCTGTTTTGTTTTCAAAAGTTTCTATTTGTAAATCGTTAGTTCTTGTAAAAGTAGAGGTATAGTCGATTTCATCAATAACAATAGAGCTCTCAAAAGTTCCAGTTTTAAAGTTTGTACAGTTTCTTTCAACTTGGTAGCAACTAAAAAGCATTGAACTAAGAACGATTATAAAGAAATATTTCATAGAAAAGCGTTTCATGCAAATTTAATAAAGAATATGCTTAATTCTTATAGTTTTTATAAGTACCATCCTTAAAAAAGATAATAACTCTATCTATGTCTTTAGATTTTGCGTTGAAAACATCTAATGGCATGTTTTCTTTAAGTTTTACAGTATCGTTTTCCGATTCGCTTTCTATATGTTTTGGAAATGCACCTTTACCATTTAATAGCCAATACAAGTCTACCTCAGGAAAAGAGGAGAGTATTTTCATGACAAAATCTAAACTAGGTTTATTTCTACCAGATAATATATGTGAAATGCTAGAACGTTGCACACCAATTTCATCAGCAAATGCAGAAGCTGATAGGCTATAGAAATCTATAATTTGTTGTAGCCTTATGGTAAAATTTTTAGAGTTTATCATTGTAAACAAAGATATTTATTTTATAACTAGGATTGACGTATTTTTATTATAAAAGTTGTTATTAAAATATCTTAAAGCTATCTAATATATAAATTTAAAGTTTATATAAAACATCTTAAATATATGATAAATAGATAAATAACTTTTCTTATAAATATTTACTCTATTCATGAATTCATATTTGGTAATATTGCATACAATTGTAAACATAAGTGCTAAAAACCACTGTTTACAATTGTAAAATTTAGTTTATTTACATTTGTAACTTAATAAAAACTATGCTAGATTATTCGTCTTTACAATCCATATTCGATGTTTACAAAACAGAGGCTCTATCAAACAGATATATTACCAACAGCCATATTGAGCCTGTTTTAAAAAAAGTATCTAAAAATTTTGATGTTGCGACTATTGGACATTCAGTTAATGGATTACCAATCTATGGCATCCAACTTGGAAATGGCCCTAAGCGCATTTTAATGTGGTCACAAATGCACGGAAATGAATCAACCACTACAAAAGCGTGCTTTGACTTATTGAATTATCTCGCCAAAAACAAGAAAATTCTTGATGCTTGTACGCTATACATCATTCCTATCTTGAATCCAGATGGTGCAAAGGCGTATACTAGACTAAATGCTAATGGTGTTGACCTCAATAGAGATGCACAGGATCTTGCACAACCTGAAAGTGTAGTGTTAAAAAAAACATTTGAAAGTTTTAAGCCAAATTTTTGTTTCAATCTACATGGTCAACGAACCATTTTTAGCGCAGGAAACACCAATAAGCTATCAACAGTAAGCTTTTTGGCTCCAGCACAGGATGATAAATGTACAGTGACCAAGGTTCGCCAGATTGCTATGGAAATAATTGTAGCCATGAACAATATGCTTCAAAATATCATTCCAAATAGTGTTGGTATTTATGACGATACTTTTAATATAAATTGTGTTGGCGATACTTTTCAAAGTAAAAATGTACCTACTGTGTTATTTGAAGCTGGACATTATAAAGATGATTATGCCAGGAAAAAGGTGAGATATTTTATTTTTAGCTCATTACTAGTAGCTATAGATACAATTTGCTATAAGGAAAAGCTCGGAACTGACTATAAAGCATATTTTGATATCCCAATGAATGATAAACTCTTTTATGACATTATTATTAGAAATTCCAAGGTTTTAGTTGCTTCCACAGAAAAAACACTGGATCTAGCGATTCAATATGAAGAGGTATTGATAGGTGAAAAAATTGATTTTATACCAAAAATTAAAGCTTTTGGTAAGCTTTCTAAGTATTTTGGACATAAAGAGATTAATGCAAGGAATCAAAATGTAATATTGGGAGATAATGAGTCGTTGCAAAGCAAAAACGCAATCGATTTCGTTACAATCAACAATGAATTATTCTCATTAAAATTAGCAAATAACTACTAATTTATTCGTAATTATTATTAAAAATGCGCTATTTTTGATTTTTATTTAACAAAAATTGAAAAATGGCAAAGTTTAAATTAGACGAAATCGACCACCAGATTCTTGATATGTTAATAGACAACACAAGAATTCCTTTTACAGATATTGCAAAAAAATTATTGATTTCGGCTGGTACAGTACACGTTAGAGTAAAAAAAATGGAGGATGCAGGTATTATAAAAGGCTCGTCCTTAACTTTAGATTACCATAAACTGGGTTACTCGTTTATTGCGTATGTGGGTGTGTTTCTTCAAAATACCTCGCAAACAAAATTTGTATTGGAACGCATAAACGAAATCCCTCATGTTACAGTAGCCCATATAACAACTGGGAAATTTAATATTTTTTGTAAAATTAGAGCTAAGGATACTTCACATGCAAAGGAAGTCATTTTTATGTTAGATGATATTGATGGTGTATATCGAACCGAAACAATGATATCACTTGAAGAAAGTATAAATGATAAGAAACGCTTAATGCACTCTATATTTAACGAGATACAGTAAACTATGATTGCAGAATATTTAAAACCTGAAGAGTTCAATAGCTACTATGCTCCTTACATTAATTTGGTAGAAAGTAAAAATATAATTGTTTCACTTGAAAAGAGTTTTGAAGAAACATTGTCTTTTTATAGTTCTATTCCAGAGTACAAATTGCTATATTCTTATGCTGAAGGAAAGTGGACAATTAATGAGGTTGTTCAACATTTATTAGATACCGAACGTGTTTTCGCCTATAGAGCATTATGTTTTTCGAGAAAAGATATCATTGAACTTCCAGGATTTGACCAAGATGAGTATTTAATTAATTCTAACGCAAATTCTAGAAGTAGGGAAAGTATCATTGAAGAATACCAATCTGTTAGAAATGCAACAATTACTTTGTTCAAAAATTTTTCAGAAGAAATGCTTATTCAAATAGGAGTAGCAAGCAATAGCACATTATCTGTAAGAGCAGCTGGCTATATAATAATTGGTCATGAAAAGCATCACTGTAATGTTATAAAAGACAACTACCTATAGTTTTACGCTTTGTAGTAATCGAAAGATTCCATGATAAGTGCATTTTCTACTTTGCAATCTATTTTTGATTTTCCAATATCTTCAAGCAAAACGAAATTAATGTTGCCATGCGTATTTTTTTTGTCAAATTTTAAGAGTTCGATAATTGCCAAATAGTCATCTTTGATTAACTCTACTAATCCATAAATTTTTCTAATAGAAGCTTTTATATTTTCTAATTTTTCATACGGAAAACCACATTTTTTATGTGATATATATGTGGCTAATACCATTCCAATGGCAATGGCTTCACCATGTAATAAGGTCTCTTTTTTATCATTACTTAAGCAGTAAGACTCTATGGCGTGACCAAGCGTATGACCGTAATTTAAAGTTTTTCGTAATCCATTTTCGTTAGGATCTTCAGTTACAACATTCTTTTTAATGATAATGGATTCATAGATTAATTTGTCCAAATCTTCAAGAGTGAATTTGGACAAATAACTCATTTTATGCCAATAGGCCTCATCTTGAATTAGTCCATGTTTCAACATTTCTGCTAAGCCAGAGCGCATTTCATTTTGGGGTAAAGTTTCAAGGAATTCTGTGTCAACAAGAACCATATCACTACAATTAATTATACCAATTTGGTTCTTTACTGTGCCAAGGTCAACACCAGTTTTTCCGCCAATTGACGCATCAACCATTGCCAATAATGATGTAGGTACATTAATAAAATTTATACCGCGTTTAAAGCAGGAGGCTACAAAGCCACCAAGATCAGTAACCACACCACCTCCAAGATTAATTAAAAGTGATTTTCTGTCACCATCCAAATCAGATAAAGCATTCCAAACACCAACACATGTGTCAATAGTTTTATTGATTTCACCAGCTTCTATTTCAATAATCTCAATGTTTTGAGAAGTATTTAACTTAGCTAAAAAAGTGCTTAAACAATGCTTGTGCGTATTTGTATCTACTAAAACAAATATTTTCGAAAAATTTGATTTGTTAATGTAGTTGTTCAGCTTGTTGTAACACGTTGAATTAAAATGTATTGCGTAGTCTTTTGTAATGATTGATTCCATGTATTTTCGCCATAAAATTTGAGTGGTAAAATAAGTAGAAAATTATTAAAAAAGTATCTTAGTAATAAATATATTTGCTTTATATGAAATTGTAATTATGTCAAGAACAAGAATTTTTGATAATACGGAAATTGCTTTTCAATTGAAAAGTGATTCCGAACTTGAAAGAGCGTATTTTTTGTTTAAAATGATCTCTGTTCAGCCATTAGTACGTATTGGTACTGCTGCTACGAATTTTGCTTTAAAGGCAAATTTACCAGTAGAAAAATTAATAAGGTCAACGGTTTTTGACCATTTTTGCGGCGGTGTTAATGAGCATGATTGCCAAGAAGTAATCGATAAGATGTTCGACAAAGGTGTATCATGTGTTTTGGACTATTCGGTAGAAGGGAAAGAAACAGAGGAGCAGTTTGATGCTGTTATGAACAAAACCTGTGAACTTATAGAATTTGCTCATACAAAAGAAGCGATGCCAATTGCAGTTTTTAAACCAACTGGATTGGGACGATTTCTTCTATACCAAAGGAAGACTGAAGGTATTGATCTAACGCCATCTGAATCTGAGGAATGGAATAGAGTAGTAGCACGCTACCATAAAATATGTAAGCTTGGAAAAGAAAGAGATGTTGAAATTTTGATAGATGCAGAAGAAAGCTGGATGCAAGGCGCTGCCGATAATTTACTCGAAGAGTTAATGAAAACTTATAATACCGATATACCTATAGTATATAGCACTCTGCAGTTATATAGATGGGATAGGTTAGATTATTTAAAATCTCTTCATGAACGAGCTAAAAAAGAAGGTTTTAAACTAGGTTTTAAAATTGTGCGAGGTGCTTACATGGAAAAAGAAAGAGAACGTGCTGAAGATAAAGGTTATGAGTCTCCAATATGTACAGATAAGGCTTCAACAGATGAAAATTTCGATAAAACATTGAGTTATATTTTAGAAAATTTGGAAGGTATTTCAGTGTTTATAGGAACGCATAATGAAGAAAGCTCTTACTTAGCCATGGACTTATTGGAAAAATATAACATATCAAAAAACGATAACCGTGTTTGGTTTGGTCAGTTATATGGTATGAGTGATCACATCAGTTATAATTTAGCCAATCATGGTTATAATGTTGCTAAATATGTGCCTTTTGGGCCTGTAAAAGATGTGATGCCTTATTTAATTAGAAGGGCAGAAGAAAACACATCAGTCGCTGGACAAACTAATAGAGAACTAAATTTGCTTAAACAAGAAAGAAAACGAAGAAAGCTTTAACAAAATCTATCTAAATGACAAATAACCCATTTACTTCACATACTTATGAATCTATATGGACAAAACATTTTTCAAACGACAGTAAAATACGCTCATTTGATGCTATTAAAGGCCTAAAATTTGTTAGGGATAACCGTTTCCCGTTTTATGTTAATGCTGGGAAAAATCAAACCAATGGTATGACCTATCAATTAGATGGCTCAGCTAATGATTTTAAGAACAAGACAGTATTGATTCATGATGTTTTAAGTTATTTGCAGGAAGAACAGAACTTAAAGAATAGTAGAATAAAAGTTAAGACAATTCCACAATACAAAGGCCTGTATGCTAATTTATCCGAAGTAAAGAGTATTGATGAAGTCTTGGTGACTTGCTTTAGCTCTAAAAGTAGAAGTAGATTTAGAGGAAGAATTAGACAAATTGAAGCCAACTTTGATATTTCGCAAGAAGTATACTTTGGAGAAATAGATAAAGATGACTATTTAAAGAAAATGGGCGTTCTTAAGAGCTTTATTGTAAGTAGGTTTGAGCAAAGAAATGAGCATAATAGTGTTGTGCCTTTATGGGAGTTTTATGTAGATTTAATTTACCCTTTAATTCTCGAGAAAAAGGTCGTTTTTAATGTTATAAACGACGGAGATACCCCAATTGCAATGTCCATAAACTTTGTTTATGATGATATGGTAGCAATAGCCATTAGGTCTTTTGATATAAGTCACTACAAATACAATATTGGAAATCTTGAAATTTATAAACTTATAGAATGGTGTATAGATAATGGAATTAACATTTTAGACTTCTCTAAAGGTAAAGCCGATTACAAGGATAGATGGTCCGATACGCTATATGCTTTTGAGTGCCATGTGATTTACGACTCAAAGTCCTTGATATCCATTTTAACAGCCAATGGTATTAGTTCTTTTTATAGAACAAAACAATACCTTAGAGATAAGAATATTAATTTATGGTATACTAAGGTAAAGTTTAAGTTTAAAAAATTACTTGGCAAATAGTCTTCGTTTCTTTTTTGGCGACTCACCATAACCGTAACCATAACCTCTTTTATGAATAACACCATTTAGTAGTGTTACCATATTTGGCAATCTTTTTTCATCATACATAGATTGAGCAACATGCAACTGTCTCTTATCTAAATAATTGGCTCTAACCACATAAATTACCATGTCCGCAAATTTGCTAATAAGTAACGTGTCTGTCACTAGTCCAACTGCAGCAGTATCAACTATTATATAATCGTACTTATTCTTAACGGCATTAAATAAAGCCTCTAGTTTTTCATCCATTAATAATTCTGCAGGGTTAGGAGGTATGGTGCCAGAACTAATCATGTCTAGATTTTCATCTACATTATTGATGATATCTGTAAAATTGATTTTATCGTCAACAATATAGTTTGTAAGTCCAAGGCCAGTTTTATTTTCAACTCCCATGTACTTGTTTAGCTTTGGTACTCTAATATCAGTTTCAATTATTAGAACTTTTTTATTCGAAAAAGAAAGTGACCTTGCCAAATTTAAGGATGTATGCGATTTACCCTCTTTACTAGTTGTAGATGTTACAAAAATAGTTTTGCCTTTACTTTTGGTAACACCGGAAAGCATGAAGTCAATATTTGTTCTAATTAGCCTAAAGGATTCTGCTTTTGGTGAATAATCGTGCTTATCAATAAATACTTGTTTTGTGCTTGATTTTGGCACATCTCCAATAAAAGGTATCGATAACTCTTTGATTAAGCCTGCTTTATTTCTAATTTTATTGTCTAGTAAGTCCATTAAGTATATTGTTATTAATGGAATTAATAATCCTAAAACAAATGCACCTAAAAACACAATACTTTTCTTTGGCCAAATAGGGAGAGCACTTGCATAAGCATGATCAATAATAATAGCGTTAGGCGAAGATACACCATGGGAAACAGCCGATTCCTCACGTTTTTGTAGTAAATACACATAAACTGATTCCTTGATACTTTGCTGACGCTGTAAATCTCCTAATATTCTTTGCTTTTTTGGTGCAGAAAAAATTTGAGCCGAAATCCTATTTTCTTCTTGACTTAGGTTATTTAGTTTTATTTGGTTTGAAGATTTTAAATTATTTAAACTAGCTGAAAAATTTTGTTTCAAGTTGGCTATTTGTGCATCTAATCTTTTAACAACTGGATTTTGCTCACTAGAATTTTCCAAACGCTTGTTCCGCTCCATTACCAATTCATTATGTTTTTGCATTAAACTAGTAATAGAATTATCTTGGAAGGACATGCTTTCGGGGATTAAATCTCCATTTCCATTATTTTCATTTATATGTTTTGACACATAATCAATTACTTGTAATTCTGTACTTGTAGCAATTAGTTGGTTTTCAATATCTCTTTCTGTTTGCAAAAAAATACTGGATTGAGACGACAAATCTGTTAATCTATTATTTTGTTGTGCGGTTTCTGATGATTGGTTAACCTCAGACAGTTCTCGAGATACAATAGCTAATCGATTGTCTATAAAATCAGACGTTGCTTTAACTACTGCATTCTTATTTTCTATAACTACTTTGTTATATTGATTTACAAGAGAATTAAGAATATCTATACCTTTTTCTGTTACTGGTTCGTCAAGTGTAATGTTAATAATGCTTGAGTTTAAAGCAGTAGTAGATATTTTTATTTTATCACTATAGTGTGATGCAACTTTTTCTTCAGGAGTGATTTTTACAGTAACACTTTTACCTACTTTCAATTCTGGTTGCTCAAAATTTGGCGTAAAAATGATGTTTCCAAATGGCATAGAAATATTATCACCAAAATTTAGTTTTTTATCACTATTCTTAAATGTAAACTGTGATTTCGATATTATATCAAGTGTTACAGAGGTGTCAACAGTTTTTAAAATACTGTCATTTTCAAGAAAATTAACTGCTAACGGAGGGTTTTTATATATTTCAAGTTCTTTAATGGATCCTTGGATATAACATTGCACATTCAAGCCCAATTCTTCAATAACACTATTGATAATAGAGCGAGAACCTATGACTTGCACTTCATCTAAAACACTATTTTGGTCGCGTTTAAACAAGCCATAATCATTTTGATTTGATTGTCTAGAAGTGTTTTGTTCTTTACTATCTGCTATTTTTATTGTCGCCGAGATCTTATATGTATCTGTGGCATACCTTAAATAGAGAAATGCTAATGAAAAACAAATAAATAAACTTAGAAGAAACCATTTCCAATTTGAGAAATATTTATCTACTTGCTCTCTTAAACTCGAACTGTTATTGGATTGAAGTGTCATTTTTAATAGTAGGGTATTATTTTATTAAAATGGCTGCAATTGTTGCCAAAGTTGCTATTGCTGAAATAATTACACCATTGTTTTGATTAAAACTTGATGCTCTTACTCTGGCATTATTTTGCTCAACATAAATAACATCGTTTTGAGTTAAATAATAGTTAGGAGAATTAAGTACGTTTACAGACGTTAAGTCTATTTTTGCAAACTTTTTTTGTCCATCAACTTCGCGAATTAATTTTATATTGTCTCGTTTGCCATAAATAGTTAAATCCCCAGCTAAACCTAAAGCTTCAGGAATTGATATTTTTTCATCCTGAATTGTATAGGTTCCAGGATTTTTTACCTCACCCAAAATAGTAACTGTGAAATTTGCTAGTCTAATGTTAACAATTGGAGGTGCATCTTTTTTAAAATAAATACTAAGTTTATCTTTCAGTAAAGCATTTGCTTCATTTCTAGTTAATCCAGCAAGCTTTAATGTGCCTAGTGTTGGAAATTCAATATTTCCATTGCTATCTATTAAATAGGTTTGCATTTTCAAAGTTCCTTGTGCATCAATAACCGAGGTATTTGTAGAAACCACATTTAAATTGAATGGGGCCACGGTTTCTGGATCATCAGCAGAAACGTTAATAACTAAAAGGTCGTCTGTTTTAAATCGAAGTTCAAAATCTGAATTTTGATTTTCAATTGCTTCAGATAGAGGTTCGTCCTGGAAATAGATGATATCCTGACGAGAGCCACAAGAAGTTAATATAAATAGTGCTAGCAGCAATAATTTATTTGTTACGGATGATAATGTGATTTTTGAGTTCATATTTATTAATTTTTGGCCTTATCCAAAACTTCAAACTTAGAATTGTTAGATATGTATTCTGGTACAATATCTTTTAATTTTGAAACAATTTCAATGCTTTGGCATTTAAGATTAGTATTATTTAGTTCTAATATTTTTTCTTGAATTTCTTGAATATCAATTTTTTTACTTTTTGCTATCATAATTTTTTCATGATAGGTCTGTTTGGTGTTTTCGCCATCGGCTAAAAGCTCTTCATATATTTTCTCCCCAGGTCTTAGTCCTACGATTTTTATATCAATATCTTCAGGGTATTTTAGACCAGACAACTTAATCATGTTTACAGCTAAATCTAATATTTTAACCGATTCTCCCATGTCAAACACAAAAATTTCTCCTCCATTACCCATTGCTGCTGCTTCTAATACCAAGGAACACGCTTCAGGAATAGTCATGAAGAAGCGAGTTATATCCCTGTGAGTTACAGTTAATGGACCTCCATTTTCTATTTGTTTTTTAAACAAAGGTA
Source organism: Flavobacteriaceae bacterium S0862 (assembly GCA_023015825.1). Taxonomy (GTDB): domain Bacteria; phylum Bacteroidota; class Bacteroidia; order Flavobacteriales; family Flavobacteriaceae; genus Pontimicrobium. The sequence goes on from JALKAW010000004.1 coordinate 81,312, forward strand.
TTACCGAGCCATTAGACCCAAGTACATTACCAAATCGAGTAGTAATAAATTTTGTTTTCCCTTTTCCTTTTAGACAACTAATATATAATTCTGCTACACGTTTAGTTGCACCCATTACATTTGTTGGATTAACAGCTTTATCGGTAGATATCATCACAAATTTTTCAGCCCCATGTTTTACTGCTAGGTTTGAAATATTAATTGTTCCTCCAATGTTAATGCTAACCGCTTCTTGAGGATTGTTTTCCATTAAGGGCACATGCTTATAAGCAGCTGCATGGAAAATAATTTCTGGTCTATGTTCTGCCAAAATCCTTTCCATTCTAATTGAGCATCTTACATCTGTTACTAGGGTAACATAGTCTGTAATGCCTTTTTGAACAAACTCTTGCTGTATATCGTATAGAGCAGATTCTGCAATATCAACTAAAATCATTTTTTTAAAGTTGAAACTGCATAAGTTTCTTGCAATTTCGCTTCCAATTGATCCAGCAGCACCAGAAACAAGAATGACTTTATTATCGTATTCTTCAACCAGAAGAGGATTTTCAAGGCTAATTGGTTCTCGTCCTAATAAGTCTTCAATTTTAACAGGCTTAATTTGAGAAGCTTGTAAATCACCATCTATCCATTGTTGTACAGGAGGCACTATTTTTACTTTAATAGATTTTTCTAGAAATACACTAGAAATTTCCAACAACCTGTGGTAGCTTATACTTTGAATGGATATTATAACCTCATTTATAGCATGCTTCTTAATGAAGTCATTATCTATTTCTTCTGCACTATAAACCTTGAGGAGGTTAATTTTTTTGCCAATCTTTCTTTCGTCATTATCTATAAACCCAATAACTTCATAATTACTCTTAGTGTCATTTACTATAGCATCATAAGTTAAATTACCTGAGTTTCCAGCTCCATAAATTAAAACATTTATTTTAGGCTTAAATCCAGATATGATGGCTTTATAGCTCGCTTTAATAAAAAACTTTGTAGAAATTAAGAATAATATATTAAGGAGTAGATGTATATATATAATTGACCCAGGAATATCACAAGCAATAAAAAAGTTGAATTGTCTTGTTAAAAATGTTTCTATAAGTAGAATAGTGGCAAGAATATTAACGCCAATAATAATATTTATAACATCTTTAATACCTATAAATCTAACAACACCTTTATGAGTTCCAACAATTAGAAAACTAATGATGGCATTAATTGCAACAAAAGGAATTTGGACCAAGAATTTATCAAAGCCAAAATCTAGATTGAAATTATAACGAATAAAATAGGCGAGGAAAAAAGTAAATAATACTATACAAACATCAAAAATAAGCACTAGCCATTTTGACGCATATCTTTGCGAAATATTATATAATCCATCTTTAAACATAACTCAAAATAGGCATTTTTACATTAACTCGGTATTTTCGACTAAAATTTTAAATTTACTACCGATATGGTACTAATGCTATGTAATCAAATTCATTTTTAATAAAGTGCTAATTTTATTATTTAGGGGTTAAATAAGATTAGGCAGTTAAATTTTCTTTGTTTCTCTATTTTTACAGATAAACGTTCTAAAAATAAAACACAGCATAATTTTATTAAAGTAAATATCTATGTTTCATTGGGATTCATCAAATAAAAACGACAAATAACAAATTTTGCCGATATGAAAATTTAATGAACCTTTAGACAATTACTTAATCAAAAAAAGGAAGATTGGAGTAACTAAAAAAATCTTGTTTATTTTAATATTAGCTTAACCTAAAGAGAAAAATGATTTTAGAACACTATAAATTCTATTAAGTTCACTTTCATTTAAGTTAGAGCCGCTTGGTAAGCACAAACCTCTTTCAAACAAATCATCAGACACACCATTTATATACTTTTTACAGTCGCTAAAAATGGGTTGCTGGTGCATTGGTTTCCATAAAGGTCTTGTTTCGATATTTTCTTTATCAAATTCTAACCTTAATGCCTCCCTTGATTTGTAGCTGTCCATTAAAATACATGATAACCATCTATTTGAAAAATAGCCTTGAGGTTCATTTAACAACTTTACAGAATCTAAATTACCTAAAGCATCTTCGTAAAATTTATAGTTTTTTCGTCTAAGCTTTACATATTCGTCTAAAACTGTCATTTGACCACGCCCTATACCAGCAACTACGTTAGACATTCTATAATTATAACCGATATGAGAATGTAAATATGCTACAGATTTATCTCTGGCTTGTGTCGCAAGAAATACCGCTTTGTCTTTTATCGCCTTTTTATTGGTAGCTAATGCACCACCACCAGATGTAGTAATTATTTTGTTTCCATTGAATGATAGAATGGATATATCTCCAAAAGTCCCACATTTTTTGTTTTTGTAACTACTACCAAATGCCTCGGCACTATCTTCTATAATTGGGATATCGTAGTTCTTTGCAATTGTGTGAACTTCATCCACTTTATATGGCATGCCATATAAGTGAACAGCTATAATTGCTTTGGGTTTTTTTCCATTTGAAATACAATCTTTAATTGCTATTTCTAATTGAATTGGACATAGATTCCAAGTATCTTCCTCACTATCTACAAAAACGGGCTGAGCTCCTTGATATACTATTGGGTTGGCTGAAGCCGAAAACGTTTTACTTTGGCACAAAACAATATCATCTCTTGAAACATCAAGTAGAATGAGCCCTAAATGTATTGCTGCAGTACCCGAACTTAATGCTGCTACATACGTATCTTCATTTAAATATTGAGAGATATCTTCTTCAAATCCAGTGACATTTGGACCAAGTGGAGCTATCCAATTAGTATCGAAAGCTTCATTTATAAATTTTTGCTCTTTACCACTCATGTGCGGAGAAGAGAGCCATATTTTTGATTTCATAAGTAGTAGTATCTAACTGTAAATATCAATTTAAATTAATTATCAGTCAAAATAAACAGATAAAAGTTCAATTTATCTTGATAAACTAATATGTTAGTGATTAGATAAGGGAGACAATAACTTTATTTGCCATGGATGTCATGGTTTCACTTTTAAATTGGTACTTTTCATTTAGCCTTTTATATTCTTTAAATATATCTTCCAAATTTTCAAAGTTTTTATCCATATGCATACCAAAGTTATGTGGATGCCACCAAAGATGAAACAACTCGTTATGCTTTGCCGCATGTTGCATTGCTTTTTTAATTCTTCTTATTTTAAATGGCTCTAAAAGTTTTAAACTTTTGTTATAAGGCCTTAAAAAGCGACTTTGAGGTAAGTTAATTATTTTATCTTTATTGTTTATTTTTTTTAAGTCGTAAGTGTGCTTCCCTGTTAGGTTTAGATAACTATCTAGCATTCTTAACACTCTAAATATTTGCCAAGAATAGTAAGGGGATTCTGGATTGTTTTCTAATTGATAAAGAAATGAGTCTTCTGTACCACGATAACTTTTTATTCCTAGTTTATAACAAACATCTAAATACTCAGGATTGAACATATTTCTTGGAAAAACGATGCTTTCGATATTAGTATTTAAGTTTTCTGCAATATCCAATGCTGCATTTATATCTTCCTTGAAATGACTTTTGTTTTGACCAGATTCTGTACAGTAGTAATGTGAAAAAGTATGAGTGCCAACCTCGTGATTATTGTTTTCAATAATTCTTTTTAGTATAGAATGCCCAAAATGATAAGGATCGTCCTTTTCGTTATAGCCTACATCTTCTAATATAGTATAAGGGTCTAGTTCCGTTTTATCATAATCTGGTGTTTGCTCAGGCATATACTCGATAAGTTCATCCTTATTTTTTGCAAACAAAAAACCAACTGTTGCAAATGTGAGTTTTACATTGTACTTATCGCTTAAATCAAGGAGTCTTTCTATTACCTTACGCGTGTTATCTAAGTTTTCTTGATATTCTTCTACCGTTTTAAGTTCGAAAAAACCCCAGTGTAATTCGTAATCTAATGAAATAACAAAATGCCCATTACCGTTTATCATACCTCAATTAGCTCTATATAATGGAAAATAATCGTTAGCAGGACTATTAGTAGCACTTAATTTATCATATACTTCCTGATTTACAATATGTTTCCAAATCTCAAAGGTTCTAAAATCTTTTGAAAACGATGATTTAAATTCAAAAAGTGAGTCTTCATTACTTCCTAAACCACCACCTAAATTAAAATACTTAAAATTTTGTTCTGTCGCTTCGACCCTCATTTCATCCAAAAATAATTTTGATGGTCTTAATCGTAAATAATCTGTTCGAGTTCCAGATAAATGAAACTGCACAATACCGTTTGTTTTAACAAACATTGAGCCAGCGATAATCTTTTGTGATTCTTGTTCTTCTACCAATAAAATATCCGTTTCAAAATCGGTTTGATCAAGGAAATTTAAAAAATATTCAGGCTTAAAGAAGTAGTTACTATTTGCATCAAGACGATTCATGTTTTCATGGTATATATCCACAAATTCTAAAATATCTTCTTTAGTACTAGCTTTACGAACATTACAAGTACGACGTAGTTTATTTACTTGGTTTTTTAGAGACTTCTGGTAAGCACGACGTGAGTCTTCAAGTGGTAAGGATATATCAATATTCACAACTTTACCAAGAGACGTTATGTTCCCGTAATCTTTTAAGATTGGTTTTTGAGAGTCGATATATGGATGCAATCGTGAAAAAACAGATACAATATTTTTTGATTTAAAATATGTTTGGATTTCATTTATGAATTCTGAATTATCAAAATTTGATGTCACATTTTTACTCAATGGACCTCCATAACCATAAATTGATGTAAAATCAAAATAATCTGTGTTCTCAATTGTACGTAATAAAAGAGGCAATCCAATTAAAACATCATTATTACTGGTGTAAACAATAAGTATTGGAGTTTCTGTTTCAGAGTTTTTTGAAATATGATGATAGTCAAATGTATGGTAGAAATCATACGTGTCTACTTGACTTAAAACCGCATTCCAATCTTTTTTTGAAGTAATCTCTTTTATCATTGCCGTAATTAACAGGAAACAATTATACGTTGTTTTTTACCCAAACGTTAATTTTTTCGACCAAGTAACTCATACTATCTATATCATATCTAAAATCGACGTGAATGTTTAAAAGATATTTCCACTTTATCAATACTTTATTATTTGGCCATAAGTGAGCTGGAAAAATTTGATTGGATATAAGCCAAATTCGAAAAGAGTCAAATACTTGATAATTACGAAAGAGTAATAATAAACCAAAAGGAGTTACATCTTCTTTTCTAACAATTTTAAAATGTTTCGATGGTTCTATATACTGGAGAATACATTCTAAATTTTGCTTTTTAATAGGGTTTGGATCTAAAGTAAAAAACGATTTTATTAAATCTATAGTTTCTGCTTTTGGCTTATTATAATTTTCAGAAAAACTTAAAAGACTCTCTCCTTGTTTAAACGATAAAAGATATCCGGGTTTTACCAAACTTTGATTCTTAATAAATTGACGTTTCAATAGCATGGAATCTTTAATCATTTGATAAGCATTTTCAATTTTCTCATCAGCTGTGTCTTGGTAGTAATCCAGTTTTTCCTTTGTATTAGGACTCCAAACTACACTTCCTAATGGGATAGGATAAACTTTACGCAATGAAGCGAAACAATAATCTGCTTTACTATTTAAGCTTTGGTTGCTTAACCAACCATGCGTATGGTCTTCAATAATAAAGGCTCTATCTGTTTGAGGATAATCGAAAGTTGATAAGCCCCAAAAATTATTCAAAATTACAATGTCATTTTTGTTTGAAAATGAAGTAATGTCGATTGTTTTTGTGAATTCAAAGAGACTGACTTTGTAATACTTAATGTTACTATAATGATGATTTATAAGGTCTGAAATTGTGTAGCAGTAATAGTAAGGCAACCAAATAGTCTCAATGGTATTTGTAGCCTTTATTTTTTCTATGATAGCTAAAAGAGCATTTTTACCAGAATAATAAAATGAATAATCATTTACATCTAGAGATATTTTGTTTTGCTCTAGTAATTTATACTCTGGATCCTTACTTTCTAATAAGTAAAAATTTGATCCAATTTCTTTATTCAACCTGTGCATTCTTAAAAGGAGTTATAGTTTTATTGACTGCGCCATCCATGTCTTTTTTTTGAAGGACCTTAAATATTGTAAGAAACAATATTTTAAGATCGAGCAAAAATGATTGATTATCAACGTACCAGACATCATGTTTAAATTTTTGTTCCCAGCTTATTGAGGTTCTACCATTTACTTGTGCCCAACCAGTAATTCCAGGCATTACATCATGTCGTCTTGCTTGTTCCTTATCATATAATGGTAAATATTCTGGATGCAAAGGCCTTGGCCCAACAAGGCTCATATCACCTTTAATAACATTAATTAGTTGTGGGATTTCATCAAGAGATGTTTTTCTAATAAAACTTCCAAACTTAGTAACTCGTATATGGTAAGGCAATAAATTACCATTTTTATCACGCTTATCGTTCATGCTTTTAAGCTTAATGATACTAAAAACTCTTCCCTTCTTTCCCGCACGTCTTTGATAAAAAAATGGTTTACCATTATTAGTAAATAATAGAATCACTATTAGAATCAAGAAAATAGGAGAGGAGATGATAAACCCTATAATTGCTGATGAAATATCTAATATTGGTTTTAAAACTTTCGCGTACATAAATTAGTTATTTTCTAGGTCTCTATATTCTTGTAAAAGTGCTTCCCAAATTACTTGACGCTGGTAATTATTACAAATCATTTTTCTTGAAGCATTGGCTAGTTCTTTACATTTATTTGGGTTTTTAACAAGGCTTAGCATTGCTAAATATAGTTCCTTTTCATCTTTTGGTGGAATGATTAAACCATTTACACCCCCTTTAATTATTTCATTACAACCATTAATATTGGTTACTATACTTGGTAATTCCATAGCTCCAGCTTGCATCACAACATTTGGAAATCCTTCTCTATAACTAGGAAATGCTAAAACATTAGATATGGCAAAATACGGACGAACATCTGTTTGCCAACCAACATTGATAATGTTATTGTTGCTTTCGATTTCATTTAAAGTGCTATCATGTAATGGGTCTAACTCACTTTCAAAAGTTCCTACTAATAGTAATTTGATATTTTGATGGTCTGCAGATAGTTTTTTGAAAGCACTAATCAATTCATTAATACCTTTATCTGTAACTAAACGACCAACAAAAACAAAAACAATGTCATCTTCAATAATATTTAGTTCTTCTCTTAATGTTGTCTTTGTTTCTTCTGAAATATTTTCAACAGAAAAATGATTGACATCAATACCATTGGAGCTCCCATTAGCAATTACTTTTAGTTTACTTGGCTTTGTATAACCATTTTGGATGATAATGTCTTTTAATCCTAATGAATTTGGATAAATTCTTGTTGCACAAGCATAGGTAATTTTTTCTACAAAATCGAGGAGTTTTCTTTTTGCTCCAGTTGCTACCAATAATGGCAATCCTGCAATGGTATGCAATCTATTAGGCACGCCAGCAAGTTTTGCCGCCATCATGCCCAATGTTCCAGCTTTTGGGGTATGTGAGTGTACAATAAATGGTTTTTCCTTTTTTATAAGCTTGTATATTTTCCATAAGGAAACTACATCCTTTATTGGAGAAATGGTACGTGTCATTTCTACTTCAATCACTCTTATGCCTTCATCATTAACTACGTCTTTAATCTCTTCTCCAGGACTAGTAATACCAACTACTTCATAATATTGACTCATGAATTTTGGCTGTCCTTTAAGCAAATTCCTCAAAGAAATAGGTACAGTAGTTATGCGTAATATTTTTTTCATTTGTAAATTAAATTACGCTGTAAGTATTTAAATACCACTTTTGGAAACAGTAATATGTCCAAACTCGCATGGTATTATCTTCTTTACCAGAAAGATGATTTTTTACTAAAGGAATAATAGTGTTAGACTGAAAAATATTTTGAGAGGTCACAAATTTAGGTTCAATATAACTCTCTAATTCTTTTCTAAGAGAAGCACGTAACCAATCACCAACAGGAACTCCAAATCCTTGTTTTGATTTTTCAAGAAAATCTGTTGGAAATTCGTTTTTAAATGCTTCTTTTAGTATATGTTTTTTACTCCATCCTTTCATTAAATAATCTTCAGGCAAGCTGTTCGTATACTCCCAAATAGATTTATTTAAAAATGGTGCTCGACACTCTAAAGAGTTGAGCATACTTGTTCTATCTACTTTAACGAGCATATCACCTTCAAGACTTGTATGTCTGTCTATTTCACGAAAATCTGTTATTGTATTTGGAGCTACAATTCCAGTGTCTTTTTTATAGGATTCAAAAATAGATGCTTCATGCATATGAGGAAGAAAAAGACTTTCCTTTTCTTTATCTGTAAAAGCTAATGAAATAATATTCCAATAAAACTCACCACTATAATCAATAGCTTTTAGTAAACGATTTATTTTAAAGCGCTTACCACGCTTGTCATCACTAGTTTTTAGAAGTTTTGAAGCGATACTTTGAATACCATTATGAGCAAATTTTGGAACTATAGAAGTGTACCTTCTGTTTAACTTGCCCATGTAGTGTTTATTATAGCCTGCGAAAACTTCGTCGCCACCATCACCCGTTAGAGCTACTTTTACAAATTCTCTAGTTTTATTGGATACTAAATAAGTTGGTAAGGCAGATGAATCTGCAAAAGGCTCATCAAAATTTAAAAGAATTTCATCAACATTATGCTCTAAATCTTTTTCATTGATGATGAATTCATGATGATTACTATTAATAAGTTTAGCAACTACTTGAGATTTATCTGTTTCATCAAATTCAGCTTTTTCAAAACCAATAGAAAAGGTGTCTATTTTTTTATCACTCATTTGTGACAAACATAATGAGACAACAGATGAATCCACACCGCCAGATAAAAACGTTCCAATTGGTACATCGGAAATGGACCTACTTTCAACACTTTCTCTTACAAGTGCATTAACATTCTTCTTAGCTTCATCAAATGAAATGTGCTTGTTGTCAAGCTTATTTACTTGACTAATTTCTTCTATTTTCAAGCTTTTTAATTCCAAATCATATTCAATGTAATGATTGGCCTTTAGCTTGAATACATCTTGATATATAGTATAAGGTGCAGGAATATAAGTAAGCCTAAAATATAAATTTAAGCCAGTTGTAGAAATTTCAGGTTTTTTAGAAAGCTGTTTTACTAACGACTTGAGTTCTGATGCATAAATAAAACTACCACCTGTTTTTGTATAGTATAAGGGTTTTTCGCCAAAAAAATCACGCGTAATAAATACCTTATTTTTTATTTTATCATGAATGCTAAACGCAAACATACCATCTAGTTTTTTAAACCCACTAGGCCCTTCTTGTTCATAAAGCTTTAAAATTACCTCAGTATCACTAGTTGTATTAAAAGTGACACCTTTTGCTTCTAGCTGAGATTTTAATTTTTGGTAGTTATATATTTCGCCATTAAAAACAATAGAAATACTATTGTTGGCTGTATGCATTGGCTGCTTTCCTGTAGTTAAATCGATAATAGATAAACGACGCATAGCCATACCAACAGATGTATTATCACTGCTATCTGTATATATACCATCTTCATCAGGACCTCTATGAAAAATTAAATCATTCATAGAGCATAACTGTTCTTTTAAGCTTTGATTATCAACGAGAGAAGAATGAATAACGCCATTTATTCCGCACATAGGTTTAATATAATTTTAATAAATTTAACTAATTCGCTACTAATCAGTACTTAAAAAATTATTTGTTCGGATTTTTTCTTCATGTAAATAAAAAACAAATAAAAGAGTTATCCAAAATAATGGGATACGTAGTGTCATGTGGACTGCCGCAAATAATACAACTGGAAAAAGGACAGCCATTGTTTCCTTAGAGAATTTTAATGTAAACGATTTAAATGCTCCTAAATAAAAAAACAAGCCAATGATGCCATAAGAAAACAATATACTTGCAAATATAGAGTGCAACTCAATTGTTTCATTAAAGCGTTCGAAAGCGCCTTCACCAGCACCAAAAAGTAAATATTGAGGATTTTCGCCAATACGCTGAAAACCTCTCGTACCTATACCTTGATTACCAGAAATAGTGTTATTGGAAAATCTATCCATATTATATTCTAATGCTGCAAAATTTTCTAAATTCAAATCATAGTTGAAATCAATTATGATAAAAGCAATGACTGAGGCTGCCACAAAAATCATTAGATTCTTTCTGGATCTTATTATAAAAAACATCCAGAAAATTATAGCACCTCCAAGTGCAGCTCTTGATGCCGATATTAGTATAAATAAGGTGCAAAGTACCAATAATAAAATTGTATAAGCGGTTTTTTTATGAAGTGAACGAGTTAAAACATACACAATAGCTAATAAGCATAAGCCCCAAAGGGCTAGTTGATTAGGGTTATTAAAAAACATTTGAGTTCTAACGCCTTGGTTTTTAATAAATGGAAATAAAACAGCTTGAACGATAAGCGATATGGATATAGCCTTAAATGTTATTTCTAAAAAAGAAGTGTCTTTAAGCTTATTGAAAATAAAAAGCATTATAAAAAAACTATATAGATAGAATATACTGTTCTTAATTATTTTTATATCACCTATCATTAACATCCAAATTGAGTTAACAATAAAAGTGTAAACAACAAATAAGAACAAATATTTTGTATATCTATTAGCACTTATACTAGTTAGAATGGATTTTATATTTGCAATAATTAATAGGGCACCAAACAAATCTGCTAATTGGGGATTACCCTCTGCAAACATATAAAAAGGGAATACTATTAAATATATGGCCCAAGTATAATGGCTAAATTTCATGAGATATATGTTTGTTTTCTTTAATCACTTTTGTGCAAAATATAAACGAAAATACTGCTTTTACACTTAAAGCAGTAACTATTGTAATTGCACCACCAATATAATTATAAGTTGGTATAAGTAATAGTCCAGTTACTAATCCACAAACTGAACCAAATACTATAATTTTAGAATAGAGTTTATCTTTCTTATAAATCATTAACCCATTAACACCAAAAGCAGAAATTACTGAAGCTAAAAAAGGTGCAGGACTTAAATATTTTACAGCTTGCTCAATTTCTAAAGTATTTTCACTTAGACCTAACCATAATTCCAATAAAAAACCTGATAGAAAAAACATGATTAAGGATAATATAATGCCCATAAAAACGAAAATGTAACGTGAAATATACATTGCGTTTTTATTTCTATTCAAGAAAGGATATAAAACATTAGTCATTATTGTATTAATAACACCAAAGGCTCCAGATACTTTAGTTCCAATTTCCATTACACCAGCAAATCTCTTTGGCCAATGTGACCCAACCAAAAAGATAGACGTATTATAATAAATGGTAGGAGAGGCCATAGTTAAAAAGGAACTCCAAGAATACTTAAGTGTTTGCTTTACATCATGAAATTTTGAAAGCTTAAATATTATATCAAATTTCTTGTAAAGAAATATTTGAGCAATTAATCCAGCAATTAAAAAACCCATTGAGTGGTAAAGGGCAATATATATAAACTGTGATTCAGTTTTAATAAGCGTAAAGCAAAATAAGGCAAACATGGATTTTGATATAACATTTACTATCGTAATAAAACGCATTTTTTCCATTCCTAAAAAGAACCACATAGGAAATAATAACTCTCCAAAAAGAAGAATAACAAAAAAGCAGTAAATAATATAATGTTCACGAAGGTCAGGAACAGCTAATAGCAAAAAAGCCAGAACAACAATAGAGCCAAGAAATAAATAGAATTGAGCAGTTAATGTGTCATTATATACTTTAGCTAATTTACTTTTATCATCCCTTATCAAAGCAATATCCCTTACAGCAGATAAATCAAACCCAAATTGAATAATATTTTGAAAATAAAAAATTAAAGAAAACGCAAAGGCATAAATCCCATAATTCTTTTCTGATACAACATTTAGTAAATATGGAATAATAATTAACGGTATCACCGCATCTATTGCCTTAAAAAGGAAATACGAGATAAAATTCTCAATTAGTGAAAAATGTTTTTTTAAGTCCAAACTCAATTTTTAGGGATGATAAATTAACGCATTTTTGCTCTAAAAACGATTAGTAAATATTTTTTTCTTGGCTAAAAAATCCAAAACCTATTTTTTATCGTACATAACTCTAAACAATGTTGAAAGTAAAAACATCGACAAAAAGATTAATAACATCTACGAAATAACATTATTAGTAAGTAAAAACCTACTTTAAAGATGTAATTTATCGATTAATTTAGCGAAGGTTATTTAACCTTTAATTATTTGTCTATGTTTACCGAAACAGCCCCAAATTATTAGAAGATGAAAAACATTAAACCTGCTATTTCGGCAATAATTTTTATTTGTAGCTTTTATTTTACTGGTCTAACTGCTTTAGCCCAGAATTATGATTTAGATACAAGTTTAAATAATTATGGAGTCCCACCAGCGTTAAATAAACCAAATTATTTGCAATCAGTTACAGATCCATTATTTGATACTAAAATAACTAGAATTACTGGTGATGTAGGAACTAGTATTCCAAATGTTGGTGGCACATGGCAGAACATAGCTAGACATGGTTACTCTGCAAGGCAGCCCTGGAATGCAGATGAATCTATTCTATATCTTGATAGACATATAGGTGGCCCTAGTTTATTTTTAGATGGAGAAACTTATGAAGTGATTAAGCAAGCTAATGTACCTGGTGGTAATGAACATAGATGGCATTCAACTAATCCTGATTTATTTTTAATACTTAGAGATGATGGTATTTATTCTTGGAGTTATTCAACTGAAACACTAACAAAATTAATAGATATAAATGGGTATTCTAATACGTCATTAGGATATACAGGTAATTACTCGATGGATGGAAATGTACTTGGTATGTTTGGAACAAGAAATTCTGATGGACAGCAAGTTGCATTTGGAGTTAATATAGCTACTCAAACTAAATTTCCAGACGTAGATTTAACAGGATGGAGCGATATTGATTATACTACCACATCTCCTTTAGGTACCTATATAGTAGTTAATGGGACATATAGTGGTAGTAATGATGTTACTAAAATATATGTGATGTCTACAGGTAATCAAACAGGACCATTATGGAGTAGTTATGGTAGGCCAAGTCATTATGATGTAACCTTATTTGAAGGTGTAGAATATGTTATAGGTAATTCTAAATCTAATCCTGATGATGGTAGAATTATTAGACGTAGAATGTCTGATGGACAAGTAACAGTATTAACTCAAGGAGGCTATGGTAGTCATGGTTCAGCAAGGTCAATTCAAAGAGAGGGTTGGGTTTTTACACAAATGTCTGACTCACAAAGTTGGGGCCCTTACTATGATGAGATTGTAGGAGTTAGTTCAAGTGGAGATAGAGTAGAAAGAATTGTAAGTATACGAGGTAGTTGGGGTGATTATGAGAACCAACCTCATGCAGTTCCATCACCATCTGGAAGTAGAGTATTATATGCTAGCGATTGGAATAATAATGCACCACCTGTTCAAACTTATATTGCAGATTTCAGGCATAAATCAATGGGTGGAGGAGACTCTAATAATGTAAATGCTGGTGAAGATCAAGATATTTGTTATGGAGACACCACTACTTTAACTGCAACTGGAGCTCAAAGTTACTTGTGGAATACTGGCGAAACTACAGCAAGTATCACAGTAACACTTTATGAGACTACCACCTTTACAGTAACAGGAACAGCTTCAAATGGTGACACAAGTACTGATAGTGTTACTGTAAATGTAAATTCTATTCCTGTGGCAAACGCTGGAGTAGATATAGAAATATGTGAAGGCGAAGATGCTACGTTAACTGCTTCTGGAGGAGATTCCTATTTATGGAGTAACGGAGCAACCACACCAACAATAACAATAAGTCCAAATAGCACCACAAATTATTCCGTCATTGTCACACAGAATAGCTGTTCCAGTACCGACGAGGTCACTGTAACAGTCAAACCCAGGCAAACGATAAACGCTGGTAATGACGTGGACATCTATCTTGGCGAAAGCACTACTCTAACAGTTGTTGGAGTGGGTGACGTGCTTTGGAGTACTGGAGAAACTACGTCTAGCATTTCAGTAACTCCAACAGTTACAACCACCTATAGTGTAGAAGTAACCGAAACTAATGGTTGTACTGCATATGATGAAGTTAAGGTTATTGTTATTGGAACTGTTGATGCTAATGCAGGTGCAGATAAAACCATTTGTGATGGTGAAACAGCAACTTTAACAGCTTCTGGTGGCGATACTTATTTATGGAGTACAGGTGAAACTACTGCAACAATAACGGTAAACCCAAATATTACTACTACATATACTGTGGAGGTTTCTAATCCAATCTCAACTGGAACAGACGACGTGACCGTTTATGTAAATGAAATACCAGATGTTGATGCAGGTAATGATGAAACAATAAATCTTGGTGAATACGTAACGCTTTCAGCAACTGGAGCCGATACATATTTATGGAGCAACGGAGCTACGCAACCCAATATTGCTGTTAGTCCGCAACAAACAACAGATTATTATGTAACGGGATATACCAATAATTGTTCAGATGTTGCTCAAGTGAGGGTAACAGTAGAAAATGTTGTGAATGCTAATGCAGGTAAAGACCAAATAATTTGTAATGGCGATACAACAACTTTAACAGCTTCAGGAGGTGATGAGTATTTGTGGAGTACAGGAGAAACTACTAGAATAATAGAAGTGTCCCCAACTACAGATACGGTTTATACTGTCGTTGTTTCAACACAATTTGCATCAGCTAGTGACGACGTACAAGTAACTGTAATTGAATGTGAAGATGAGGAGGAGGAAACTGACCCAAGTTATCATTTTGAAGTATTTCCAAATCCAACAAGTGATGGAATATTAAAAATATTTCTAGGAGGCTTAAGTAATAATTCCAACATTTACATACATGATGCTATTGGAAAATTGATTCACTTTGAAACTATTAGTGATAATAATGGATCGATGTTTCAGAAGCAAATAAATATTTCACGATTCAATACAGGATTATATTTTGTAACGCTTGAAGAGTTAGAGCAAAGCACTACAAAAAAGATTATCTTTAATTAAATAGGGATTTTTTAGCTCCTAAAGCACTCAGCATATTTGTAGTATTGTTGAGTGTTTTTATTTTATACGAATGTTTTTTAACGTAGCTAAACTATCACAGTTTTCTACGGTAAGGAGAATTTCAACATCTTCTATATCTTCCTCAATTACATAGATTTTACATGAATCTAATGACGTATTACTTAAAGAAAAGTTCACATTTCCTTTTCTTAAAACTGTATTGATTGTTGAAGTGTCAAGAGTCTTTTCGTTCATGTAGAATAAAGCTTCAACAGAATACTTCAAGGGCTTTATGCCTATGTTCTTTAGAACCCTTGAATTAGGGCTATAACTACAGGATGCTCTTTTTCCGCTTAAAAAAAATGCTAAAAAAATTAAACCAATTGCGAAACCACCAAGATAGTAGCCAACACGCTGAATAAGTTTCATAAAAGTTTTTAAAAAATTAAAAGATTGGCATCGCTATAATCTAGGTCGAACCAATTTGCAACAGATTTATTTGTCAAAATTCCGTGGTAAAAGTACAAACCATTTTTTAATCCACGGTCAAAACGAAGGGCATTTTCTATACCTCCATCATCTGCAATTTTTAAAAGGTAAGGCGTAAAGATATTACTAATTGATACTGAGGCTGTTCGCGAGTATCTTGCAGGAATATTTGGTACACAATAATGAATAACACCATGTTTTATAAATGTAGGCTTATTATGTCTTGTAATTTCACTGGTTTCAAAACACCCTCCCATATCTATACTAACATCAATGATTACTGCACCAATTTTCATACTTTCTACCATTGTTTCACTAACCAAAATAGGTGACCTATTTTTTCCACGTACTGCACCAATAGCTACATCACATCTTTTTAAAGCTTTTAACAAGTTTTTTGGTTGCATAGTAGATGTATAAATGGCTGTTCCAAAACGGCTTTGCAAAGTTCTTAATTTTGAAATAGAGTTGTCAAAAACTTTGACATTGGCTCCAAGACCTAATGCAGATCTTACAGCAAATTCCCCAACAGTACCTGCACCAATAATAACAATTTCGGTAGGAGGGACACCACTTATGTTTCCGAATAGCAATCCATTACCATTGTTTACGTTGGATAATAATTCAGAGGCTATTAATACAGAAGCAGTTCCTGCAATTTCACTTAACTGACTTACAGCTGGGTATGCACCATCTTCATCTCTTATAAATTCAAATCCTATAGCAGTAATTCTTTTTTGGGCTAAAGCTTCAAAATACGTTTTGTTTTGAGTCTTTAGTTGTAATGCTGAAATGAGTATGGTTTGGGGATTTATTAGCTTAATTTCATCAAGAGTAGGAGGTTCTACTTTTAATAAAATTGGACAAGAAAATACTTTGGACGTGTCTTTGGTAATCTCAGCACCTGCTTCGCTATAGTCTTTATCTTTAAATTTAGCGCCTTCACCAGCTCCAGATTCCAATAATACACGATGCCCATTATTTACTAATGCAGATACTGCATCTGGTGTTAAGCATACACGTTTTTCTTGAAATGATGTTTCTTTTGGAATACCAATAAACAGATTGCCTTTTCGTTTTAAAACTTCTAGTGTTTCTTCTTGAGGTAGCAGTTGTTCCTTAGTAAAAGGAGAGAGAGATTTACTCATAGTTTGGTTATTGAATAACCAAATTACAAATAAATTTTATAATTCTAATTTGTAAGGCGCTATTATGTTAAAAATAATCCGAAAACTTACCCCAAAAACCTTTGCCACTTATTTTAAACTCTTCCTCTAGTTCTTCAAGGGTTTTATTGGCTTCGTTTATTTTATTAAACATTCGAGCTCTTAACAAGTATATTGAAGGAATAATTATAGCCATTACAGGCAATAAATATAAAATTTGATTTTCTTCAGCAAATTGTAAGTCGTCATTTAATAAAGTTATAATTTGATAAATATACATAGCAATTGGAACAATAATTGCATGATACCACCAATGGCGACATGTAAACATCCAAATTAATAATAATAAAAGTGGAATTAGTTTCCCTAATAATGTCCAAACCATAACTTGAGCAGATTCATAGTAAACACTATCATATGTAAATAGAAAAGTGTCCCAAACTTGATCAGTTGGAACACTTTCCCATAACGTAAATAAATAAGGAGTAATTGCAATAAAGGTTGCTATTAAACTTCCTATTATTAATTCCTTCTTATTACCTTGGTCCTTGCCCAGGGATTTTGATTTTTGTCTTGTCAATTTTTGTTGTGAATTGCTCATTTAAATCTAATAAATTAGTTGCTTCCGCAGTAAACAATACACCTCCGAAAATAGCAATAGCTATTAGATACTTTTTAGTTTTCATAATTTCAAGGGATTTAATTAATTAATTAATACTACAAAGATAAAATACATTACCTCTTAAAAGTGTTAATAAAATGTTAAAACCCTTTATTCATGGGGGTTACGAGCTACGGAAAAACCGTAATGTCGTGATTTTTGTTTGGGGTGTAAGTGCTATTTTTTTACAATATTTTTTTAATTTATTTTTAAGTTTTCTCCAAAAACACCTAATTCAAGCGTTCGGGAACCGTCTTTATTCATTTTTATGTAAGAAATATCTGCTTCTAAAGGCAGAATGTCTTCTATCTTTTCTGGCCATTCTATAAAAATCCAATGCCCAGAATAAAAATAATCTTCAATACCAATGTCTAATACTTCTGTAACATTGTCAATTCTATAAAAATCGAAATGATATACTTTGTCATTTGTCACTTCATATTCATTTACTATTGAAAATGTTGGACTAGAAACATCGTCTAATCCACCAAGAGTTTTTACTAGCGAACTTATAAGTGTTGTTTTACCTGCTCCCATATCTCCATAAAACAATATGGTTTTATGTTTAACATTGGCAAGTAACTCTTTAGCTACCTCATCAATAGATTGTATGTCAAATACCTTTTTCAATTGCAAATTTTATGCAATTATAGGGCTAATATAACAAAAAAACAACAGAAATGAGTATTTCGTCGATGTTTTTTGCATTTTATCCTATATTGATATATGTTTTTAGATAAGATTAGTGATTCATTTTAACGAGGGTTCAATACTGCAAATGGAATGATAACTTCTTCTAATGATACACCACCATGTTGGTAAGTATTACGATAATAGCTTACGTAGTGGTTATAGTTATTAGGGTATGCGAAAAAGAAATCGCCTTTTGCAAAAATAAAAGAGCTACTCATGGATAGGCTTGGTAAATGTATGTCCTTTGGATTAGTTGCTGCATATACCTCTTTGTCTTCATACGTTAAACTACGACCAGTTTTGTAGCGCAGGTTTAAACTCGTGTCTCGATCTCCAATAACTTTAGAAGGGTTTTTTACATTTATGGTACCATGATCTGTAGTGATTATTAATTTAAAGCCCATTTGTTGTGCTTGTTGAATCATTTCTAATAGCGGAGAGTTTTTAAACCAGCTTACCGTCAAGGATCTGTAAGCTTTATCGTTTGATGCTAGTTCTTTTACAACTTCCATTTCGGTTTTTGAGTGCGAAAGCATATCTACAAAGTTATAAACGACAACGGTTAGGTCGTTATCTTTTTTAGATTTAAAATTATCAACTAGCTTTTTTCCAGACTTTAAATTGGTAATCTTGGTGTATTCACATTTTAAATGTCCTAATCCTAAACGCTTTAATTGTGCTTGAAGAAATTCGTTTTCAAACATGTTTTTTCCACCTTCGTCAGTATCGTTTTTCCAGTAATTTGGGTGTAATCGTTCCATATCACTAGGCATCAATCCAGAGAAAATAGCATTTCTTGCGTATTGGGTTGCTGTTGGCAATATGCTATAATATGGTTTCTCATATTCCTTTTTGTAATACGTTTGAATTATAGGTTCAAACGCCTTCCACTGATCGTATCTTAAATTATCAATAACAATAAAAAGAGTAGGTTGCTCTTTGCTTAATTCTGGCACTACTTTTTCTCTAAAAAGGTTATGTGACATTGTTGGAGCGTCGGAACTACCAAACCAATTTGCATAATTTTTATCGATAAATTTACCAAATTGCGCATTGGCTTCGCTTTTTTGCGATTCCAAAATCTCGAACATAGCTGGGTCATCAATATTTTCCAGCTCCATTTCCCAATAAATAAGCTTTTGGTATAATGCAGCCCATTCTTCATAGGTATTGACCATAGATAGGTCCATAGCAATTTTCCTAAACTCTTGCTGGTAGTTAGAAGTCGTTTTTTCGGAAACTAAACGTGTGTGGTCTAAATTCTTTTTTAAACTCAAAAGAATTTGGTTTGGATTAACTGGTTTAATTAAATAATCTGCAATCTTACTTCCAATAGCTTCCTCCATAATATACTCCTCCTCACTTTTGGTAATCATTACCACAGGGATATTAGCACGCTTTTCTTTGATTTCGGCTAAGGTTTCCAAACCTGTAAGTCCAGGCATGTTTTCATCAAGAAAAACGATATCAAAATTCTTATCTTCTATAACCTCAATAGCTTCAGTACCACTTTGGCAAGTAGTAACATTATAATTTTTCTTTTCTAAAAAAAGTATGTGTGGCTTAAGTAAATCAATTTCATCATCAACCCAAAGGATGTTTATGTTGCTCATATAATTATATTTGTATAACTTTTAATTAAAACAAGTTTGAACACGAAGAACAAACTCAAGATATTTAACGACCCAATTTACGGATTTATTACTATTCCTAATTCTTTAATTTTCGATTTAATTGAACATAAATATTTTCAGCGCTTACGTCGAATTACACAAATGGGGTTATCGTATTTAGTTTATCCAGGTGCGCATCATACGCGATTTCATCATGCACTTGGAAGTATGCATTTAATGCAAAAAGCTATTAGAATACTTCGTTTTAAAGGAGTTACAATTTCTAATGATGAAGAAAACGCCCTATTAATTGCCATACTTTTGCACGATATTGGTCACGGTCCATTTAGTCATGCCATGGAGCATAGTATTGTTAATGGTATTTCCCATGAGGAAATTTCGATACTTTTTATGGAAAAACTGAATGAAGAATTTAACGGAAGTTTAACGCTTGCTATAAAAATATTTAAAGGCGATTATCAAAGAAAGTTCTTATACCAGCTAGTCTCTAGTCAATTAGACATGGATAGAGCCGATTATCTAAAGCGTGATAGTTTTTATACAGGAGTAGCCGAAGGTAATGTTAATAGTGAGCGGTTAATTACTATGCTAAATGTTATAGGCGATACTTTAGTAGTTGAAGAAAAAGGTATTTATAGCATTGAAAAATTCTTAACAGCAAGACGATTAATGTATTGGCAAGTGTACTTACACAAAACAGGATTGGTCGCCGAACAATTACTGATTAGGGTTCTAAAACGAGCAAACGAGTTAATTAAAACTGGTTTAAATTTATCTGCAAGTAAGGCATTTTTGTACTTTTTGAATAATGATATTAATAAAGACTCTTTTACTGCTGAAAGCTTAGAAGTGTTTTCAAAATTAGACGACTATGATATCATTTCAGCTTTAAAAGAATGGCAAAACCACGATGATTTTACTCTCAGCAATTTATGTGAAATGATTATTAACAGAGAATTATTGAAAATAAAAATAAAGAATAAAAAGATCAAAGAAGAAAACTTAAAAAAGCATATAGAAAATCTTAAAAATACTTATAATATAAGTTCTGCTGAAGCTGAATATTTTGTGTTTAAAGGTGAAATATCAAACCAAGCGTATCAGCGAGATTCTCAGCAAATAAGCATCCTCTATAAATCAGGTAAAGTGGTTGAAGTTGCTAAGGCATCAGATTATTTAAACTTAAAAGCATTAGCAAAACCAGTTACCAAGTATTATATATGCTTCCCAAAGACTAAACTTTAGTACATTTTTTATACTTTTGCGACAATGAAATTTACCGCATCACAAATAGCCGGAATTTTAGAAGGCGATATCGTTGGCAACCCTGACGTTAAAGTTTCTAAACTTGCCAAAATAGAAGAAGGAACCGAAGGGACTTTAACTTTTTTAGCGAATCCAAAATACACGCATTTTATTTACGACACAAAGGCTTCAGTTACTATTGTAAACAAAGATTTTGTGCCAGAAACAGCAATTACTACAACTCTAATTAAGGTACATGATGCCTACAAGGCATTTTCAAAGCTATTAGAATATTATAATCAGGTAAAGTTGAATAAGTTAGGAATAGAGCAGCCTAGTTTTATCTCCGACTCTGCAAAGTGTGGTGATGCTATTTATGTAGGTGCTTTTTCGTATGTAGGTGATAATGTTGTAATTGGTGATAATGTTAAAGTTTTTCCTGGATGTTATATTGGTGATAATGTAGTTATTGGTGATAATGTTATTTTGTTTGCTGGAGCTAAAGTATACTCTGAAACCGTTATCGGTAATCATTGTGTTATTAATTCAGGAGCAATTATAGGGGCTGATGGCTTTGGCTTTGCACCTAACGAAAAAGGCGAATATAACAAAGTACCGCAAACCGGTAATGTTATATTGGAAGATTATGTAGACGTAGGTGCAGCGACAACTATAGACAGAGCTACTCTAGGATCTACTGTTATTAGAAGAGGCGTAAAATTAGATAATCAAATACAAATAGCCCACAATGTTGAGATTGGCAAAAACACCGTAATAGCAGCGCAAACGGGTATTGCAGGATCAACAAAAATTGGTGAAAATTGCCAAATAGGAGGGCAAGTAGGTATAGTTGGTCATATTACTATTGGTAATAATGTAAAAGTACAAGCACAATCTGGAATAGGTAGAAATGTAAAAGATAACGAAGTATTGCAAGGTTCACCAGCATTAACCTATGGTGATTATAATAAATCTTACGTGTATTTTAAGAATTTACCAAAAATTGTAAAAGGTATTAACGATCTAGAAAAAAAAATAAATGACAGTAATTAGTACAGAAATTAAGCAAAAGACGATAGCAAAAGAAGTTTCGCTTACTGGAGTTGGTCTGCATACTGGAAAAAATGTAACATTGACTTTTAAACCAGCTGAAGCCAATAATGGGCATACATTTAAGCGAATTGATTTAGAAGGAAGCCCAGTAATAAAAGCTGACGCTAATTATGTAACTAATACGCAGCGTGGAACCTGTTTAGAAAAAAATGGAGTAACAATTCAAACTTGTGAGCACGTATTAGCTGGATTGGTTGGATTACAAATAGATAATGTGATTATTGAACTTGATGCTTCAGAGCCTCCAATAATGGATGGTTCTTCTAAGTTTTTTGTTGAAGCTCTTGAATCTGCTGGAACTGTTGAGCAAGATGCTTACATCGAGGAATATGTTGTAAAAGAAGTTATTTCATATATAGATGAAGAATCAGGTAGTGAAATCACAGTCATTCCTGCACCAACATATCAAGTAACTACAATGGTAGATTTTGGCACTAAGGTACTTGGTACGCAAAATGCGACATTGCAGAATATTTCTAACTTTAAAAAAGATATTTCTGATTCTAGAACATTTAGTTTTTTACATGAGATTGAAATGTTGCTAGAAAATGGATTGATAAAAGGAGGAGACCTAAATAATGCAATTGTGTATGTAGATAAAGAATTATCTCCAGATACTATGGAGCGTTTAAAGGAAGCCTTTGGAAAAGACAATATTTCAGTTAAGCCTAATGGTATATTAGATAATTTAACATTGCATCATCCAAATGAAGCAGCAAGACATAAGTTGCTGGATGTCATAGGCGATTTAGCTTTAATCGGGACTAGAATTAGAGGAAAAGTAATTGCAAACAAGCCAGGACATTATGTAAACACTCAGTTTGCAAAAAAAATGTCTAAAATTATTAAGATTGAAAAAAGAAATAATGTTCCAGATATTGATTTAAACCAAGAACCATTAATGGATGTAAACCAAATAATGAATATGCTACCACATAGGCAGCCATTTTTATTATTAGATAAGGTTTTCGAATTATCAAAATCTCATGTTATAGGTACAAAAAATGTGACTATGAACGAAGGATTTTTTGCAGGTCATTTTCCTGGAGCACCAGTAATGCCTGGAGTCTTAATAGTTGAAGCTATGGCTCAAACAGGAGGTATTCTTGTATTGAGTACAGTACCAGACCCTGAGAATTACTTGACATTTTTTATGAAAATGGATAATGTTAAGTTTAAGCAAAAAGTTGTTCCTGGAGATACGCTTATTTTTAAATGCTCGTTAATAACACCTATAAGAAGAGGGATTTGTCATATGCAAGGCTATGCATATGCAAATGGAAAACTCTGCGCAGAAGCTGAATTAATGGCTCAAATAACTAAAGTTAAATAATTATGAACCAACCACTTGCCTACGTACATCCTGGCGCAAAGATAGCTAAGAATGTTGTCATTGAACCCTTTACAACCATTCACAACAATGTTATAATTGGTGAAGGAACATGGATTGGATCTAATGTAACGATTATGGAAGGTGCTCGCATTGGAAAAAACTGCAGTATTTTCCCAGGAGCAGTTATTTCAGCAGTTCCTCAAGATTTAAAATATAATGATGAAGATACTACTGTAGAGATTGGAGATAACGTAACCATTAGAGAGTGTGTTACAATTAATAGAGGTACTACTGATAAAATGAAAACGGTTATTGGTAATAATTGCCTCATAATGGCATATTGCCACATCGCTCATGACTGTATTGTTGGTAACAATTGTATTTTTTCAAATAACAGTACTTTAGCTGGACATATCACTGTTGGTGATTATGTAGTTTTAGCAGGAATGACAGCTGTTCATCAGTTTTGTTCCATTGGTAATCACGCTTTTGTAACTGGAGGATCTTTGGTTAGAAAAGATGTTCCACCATTTGTTAAGGCAGCTAGAGAACCTTTGTCTTATGTAGGAATCAATTCGGTTGGGTTACGTCGTCGTGGATTTTCTGCTGATAAGATTAGAGAAATACAAAATATTTATCGTATTCTATATCAGCAAAGTTATAATAACACACAAGCTTCAGAAATAATAGAAGCTGAAATGGAGGCAACTCCTGAACGTGATGAAATTCTTCAGTTTATTAAGAATTCACATCGTGGAATAATGAAAGGATATTTTAAATCAAATTGATTCTAAAAAAATAATAAAAAGAACATATATTCTATTGTTGAGATAAACGTAAAAGTTTAGTAAAACAACTCAACAATTAAACGATTCAACAACTAAACAATATTATGGCAAGTACTTCAGATATTAGAAATGGATTATGCATTAGATATAATCACGATATATATAAAATCATTGAATTCTTACATGTAAAACCTGGCAAAGGCCCCGCTTTTGTTCGTACAAAACTTAAAAGTGTAACAACAGGAAAGGTATTGGATAACACGTTTTCTGCTGGTCATAAAATAGATGATGTAAGGGTTGAGACGCATAAATTCCAATTTCTATACCATGATGGTGAGTTTTATCACTTCATGAATGAGGCTGATTATACTCAAATTAGATTATTGGAAGCTGCCTTAGACCGTCCAGAACTTATGAAAGAAGGTGAAGTAGTAACAATACTTATTAATACAGAAGATAACATGCCTCTGTCTGTAGAAATGCCTGCAAGTGTAATTCTAGAAGTAACAGCTACAGAACCTGGAGTTAAAGGAAACACTGCAACAAATGCCACAAAACCTGCTACTGTTGAAACGGGTGCGACTGTAAATGTGCCGTTATTTATTAATGAGGGAGATAAAATTAAAGTAGAGACAGATAAAGGTACATACAAAGAGCGTATTAAAGAATAAGTTTTTTTTACACATGAAATTTCCAAAGGAGTATTCGTTAAAAGAAATTGCATCAATTATTGATTGTAATTATGTTGGAGAAGATGATTTTCCAGTTTTGGGAATGAACGAAATTCATGTTGTAACACCTGGAGATATTGTTTTTGTAGACCATCCAAAATATTATGATAAAGCACTACAATCTAATGCAACTATTGTTTTAATTAACAAAGATGTAGACTGCCCAGAAGGAAAAGCGCTTTTAATTTCAGACGATCCATTTAGAGATTTCAATAAGTTAACAAAATATTTCAAACCGTTTCAACCTTCAAATAGCTCTGTTTCAGCAAGTGCAAAAATTGGGATTGATACTATTATTCAACCTAATTGCTTCATCGGAAACAACGTGATTATTGGTGATAATTGCACCATACACTCTAATGTTAGTATTTACGATGATACAGTTATTGGAAATAATGTGACAATACATTCTGGAACAGTTTTAGGAGCAAATGCCTTTTATTACAAAAATAGACCCGAGGGTTACGATAGACTAATATCTGGAGGTCGGGTTGTAATCGAAGATTTTGTTGATATAGGTGCAGCTTGTACTATAGACAGAGGAGTTACAGCAGACACAAAAATAGGAAAAGGCACTAAACTCGATAATCAAATACAAATAGGACATGATACAATTATTGGAGAAAAATGCTTGATAGCATCACAAACTGGTATTGCTGGCTGTGTTATTGTAGAAGATAATGTAACTATTTGGGGGCAAGTAGGCGTGAAAAGTGGAATTGTTATAGCAAAAGGAACTGTGTTATATGCGCAATCTGGATTAGGGCAATCTACAGATGAGAACAAGGTATACTTCGGCTCTCCTGCATCAGAAGCTAGAGAAAAATTTAAAGAGATGGCTTATGTTAGGAAAATTCCAGAGATTCTCGAAAAACTAAAAAACAAAAAAGCTTAGCAGATTTATATTTTCGAAAAAATTAAAGCCTAAAACACTTTAAAATATAGTTACAAAAAATTACTTTTGCCACGTCTTAAACTAAATAAATAAACAAAACACAAATGAGCGTTTTAGTAAATAAAGATTCAAAAATTATTGTTCAAGGATTTACAGGAAGTGAAGGAACTTTTCATGCTTCACAAATGATTGAATATGGAACTAATGTAGTTGGAGGTGTTACTCCTGGTAAAGGTGGTCAAACACATTTAGACAAACCAGTTTTTAATACTGTTGAAGAAGCTGTTAAGCAAGTTGAAGCCGATACAACAATTATTTTTGTTCCACCAGCTTTTGCAGCCGATGCGATTATGGAAGCTGCTGATGCTGGAATTAAAGTAATTATTACTATTACAGAAGGGATACCTGTAGCAGATATGATTAAAGCTTCAGATTACATAAAGGACAGAAATTGTCGTTTAGTTGGACCTAATTGCCCTGGTGTAATTACTCCTAGTGAAGCTAAAGTAGGTATTATGCCTGGCTTTGTGTTTAAGAAAGGAACTGTTGGTATTGTTTCAAAATCTGGAACATTAACATATGAGGCTGCCGACCAAGTTGTAAAGCAAGGTCTTGGAATAACTACAGCTATTGGTATTGGTGGTGATCCAATTATTGGAACGACTACCAAGGAAGCTGTTGAAATGCTTATCAATGATCCAGAAACTGAATGTGTGGTAATGATAGGCGAAATTGGAGGACAATTAGAAAGCGATGCAGCAAAATGGTATAAAGAAAGTGGAAGCAAAAAACCAGTTGTTGGCTTTATTGCTGGCGAAACGGCACCTGCTGGACGTACTATGGGACATGCAGGAGCGATAGTTGGTGGTAGTGATGATACAGCACAAGCGAAAAAGCAAATTATGAGAAACTGTGGAATTCATGTAGTCGATTCTCCAGCAGAAATTGGTAAAAAAGTAGCCGAAGTAATGGCTTAAAAAATAGAAATGAACGTTGATGTTCTGTTAAAAACCTCACAAGATTTTGTGAGGTTTTTTTATTTCATGCAACTTGTAATTACTATATTTGAATAACTATAAACCATTAATTATACCATGAAATTATTAGAAGGTAAAACAGCAATTATTACTGGCGCAAGTAGAGGAATAGGAAAAGGAATTGCACAAGTATTTGCAGAACAAGGCGCAAATGTAGCATTTACATATAGTTCATCAGTTGAGGCTGCACAAGAACTGGAAAAAGAATTAAACGCTTTAGGCGTAAAGGCAAAAGGTTATAAAAGTAATGCCGCTAGTTTCAATGAATCTCAAGAATTAGCAGATGAAGTTCTTAAAGAATTTGGGAGCATTGATATTCTAGTTAATAATGCTGGAATCACAAAGGATAACTTACTAATGAGAATGGGTGAGGAAGATTTTGATAAAGTGATTGAAGTTAACCTAAAATCTGTTTTTAACATGACAAAAGCTGTTCAACGAACTATGTTGAAACAGCGTAAAGGTTCAATAATAAACATGAGCTCAGTTGTTGGTGTAAAAGGAAATGCGGGACAAACTAATTATGCTGCATCTAAAGCTGGAATTATTGGGTTTTCAAAATCTGTTGCATTAGAGTTAGGCTCTAGAAACATTAGAAGTAATGTAATTGCACCAGGATTTATTGAAACAGAAATGACTGCCAAATTAGATGAGGAAACTGTAAAAGGTTGGCGAGCAGCAATCCCCTTAAAGCGTGGAGGAACTCCTGAAGATATTGCAAATGCATGTGTGTTTTTGGCAAGTGATTTATCAGCCTACATAACAGGGCAAACTTTAAACGTAGACGGTGGAATGTTGACTTAAAGAAGATTTAGGCAAGAGTGATTTCTTTCCCTTTGGGAAAGATACCGAAGGCAGAAAGGGCTTATATGCAAACTGACACAATATTATATATAATTTTAGCTGGAATAGCAGCGCTTTTGTTAGCGCTGTTTCAGTATATATATAGATCTAAAAAGCGAAAATTAAATCCAATTTTTTCACTATTAAGGTTTATAACAATTTTTTGTGTTTTATTATTAATAATAAACCCAAAGTTTGAAAAAGTTACGTTATATAATGAAAAGCCTAATCTTGTAGTTGTTGTTGATGATTCAGAGTCAGTCAAACATTTAGAACAAGATAAAAGTGTAAATGAATTACTAGATTCTATCAAGAATAGCAAAGAGTTAAACGATAGATTCAATCTTGATATTTACAGTTTTGGGTCGGAATTCCAAAAATTAGATTCGCTAAATTTCAATCAATCACAAACAAATTATACATCTGTATTTAGTAATTTGCAACAAATTTACAAAGAGTCTAACTCACCAACAGTATTAATTAGCGATGGTAATCAGACTTTTGGAAGAGATTTTGAGTTTTCTTCAAAGCAATACAAACAGCCTATCTTTTCTGTTATTCTAGGTGATACGATAACGTATTCTGATTTAAAAATCCAACAACTCAACGTTAATAAGTATGCGTATTTAAAAAATAAATTCCCAGTTGAAGTTATTGCTGTGCATAATGGCAATACTCCTGTAAGCTCTACATTTACTATTAAAAAAGGAAATGCAACACTATATTCAACCAATTTACAGTTTTCAAAAACGAATAATTCCCAAACTCTAAATATAACTTTACCTTCAGATAAGGTTGGTGTTAACAGTTATGTAGCGTCTTTATCTCCTTTATCAACCGAAAAGAATATTGCAAACAACTCCAAGCCATTTGCTTTAGAGGTTATCGACCAAAAAACTAATGTTGCCATTGTCACTTCTATATCGCATCCAGATATTGGAACATTGAAAAAAGCAATAGAAAGTAACGAACAACGTACTGCTTTTATCCTGTCTCCCATGGGTTATATTAACAAAAAGCAAGACTATCAAATGGTGATTCTATATCAGCCAAATAGTAGATTCAAACCTGTTTTTGAGTCTTTAGATGCAGAAGGAAAGAATAGATTTATTATTACTGGAATAAATACCGATTGGGTGTTCTTGAATAGTATTCAGAATGTTTTTCAACAAAAGATTACAAATCAGGAGGAAAGTTTTCAAGCTATTTTCAATGATAATTTTAATACTTTTCTACCTGGTGAGCTAACCTTTGATAATTTACCACCATTAGAATCTGAATTTGGTGATGTAGAATTTAATATTCCTATAGAAGTATTATTATTCAAGAATATTAATAATAATATAATAGAAGAACCACTAATGGCTACTTACGAAAATGTTGGCCAAAGAGGTGTGATGTTATTTGGAGAAGGCATTTGGCGTTGGCGTTCTCAAAGTTACCTAGACACAAATTCTTTTAATGAGTTTGATGATTTTATTGGAAAAATCATACAATATACAGCTTCTAATAAACGTCGAAACAGACTAAACATAAATTATGAACCATTCTATAATGGAAGTGACAACATAAAAATAACAGCTCAGTTTTTTAATAAAAATTACGAATTTGATGCTGCAGCCTCCTTAGAGATGGTGATTAAGAATATTGAAACAAATGAAACAACAGTTATCCCATTTGTTTTGCAACAAAACACTTATGAGGTTAATTTAAACGATTTTCCTTCAGGAGATTATGATTTTACTGTTAGAGCAAATGGAGGTGAAGTAACGTCTTCAGGTCGTACTAAAATACTCGATTACAATGTCGAAAAACAGTTTTTAAATGCCAATGTGTCAAAACTTGAACGTGTAGCCAACAGTAGTAATGGCAGTAGCTACCTAATTGATAATGCAAACTCTTTAATTGATGACTTAACAAATGACTCAAGATTTGTAACTCTCCAAAAAAGCAATAAAAATGTTGTACCTTTGATAGACTTTAAATACCTATTAGGGCTTATTGTTTTAAGTCTAAGTATTGAATGGTTTTTAAGAAAATATAACGGACTTATTTAATAACATTAACAAAAAAATAAAAATGGAAAAATTACCAAAAATTGGAATACCAATTATTATTGTAGCTATTATTCTTATTATTGTGCTTGCAAAATCTGCAGTAACCATAGATTCTGGGGAGGCTGGAGTACTTTTTAAAACCTTTGGGGAAGGAGTGGTTGTTGATGAGCCACCAATGGGCGAAGGCTTTCATATTGTAGCACCTTGGAATAAAGTATACGTTTACGAAGTACGACAACAAGAGCTTTTTGAAAAAATGAAAGTCCTTTCATCAAACGGATTGGAAATTCAAATCGATGCCTCAGCTTGGTACGAGCCTGTTTATAATGACCTAGGAAATTTACACCAATCTCTCGGTCAAGGTTATTTACAACGTGTTATTCAGCCAGCTATTCGTTCTGCAGCACGTAGTGTTGTAGGTAGATATACACCGGAGCAATTATATTCAAGCAAGCGTGATGCTATCCAAGATGAAATTTACGAAGAGACTAAAAAGATTTTAGAAAAGCAGTATGTTCAGCTTAATGAAGTATTAGTAAGAGATGTAACATTACCAAATACAATTAAAGATGCTATTGAGCGTAAATTAAAACAAGAGCAGGAATCTTTAGAATATGAATTTAGATTAGTTACTGCTGCAAAAGAAGCTGAAAAAGTAATTATTGAGGCTGAAGGGAAAGCTGAATCAAATAGAATTTTAAGTGCTTCTTTAACAGATAAAATCTTACAAGATAAAGGAATTGATGCAACTATGAAATTAGCTGAATCACCTAATAGCAAAGTAATAGTTATTGGTTCAGGAAAAGACGGATTACCAATAATTTTAGGAAATCAATAAGATTTTAAAAAAAATTAATGAAGATAACTTGGAATTCTAATTTTTTATTCTGAATCTTTGTTAAGACAAAAAACAAAATGAATTTTATTCAATTACATCATCATCATTTTCATATCTCCGCTCAAGCGAGTTGAAAATGTATTGAATAAAAACAAAATATTTTAAAACCGTTTGAGTAAATCAAACGGTTTTTTATTTTAAAAAAATTGAAATTCTACCAAAAGATTTACTCAAACAATTAAAAAAACTATAATGAGTAAATTAAAAATTGCAGTTCAAAAATCAGGAAGATTAAACGAAGACTCTATGAGGCTTCTTAAAGACATTGGCATTTCTATTGATAATGGCAAAGATCAACTAAAAGCTTCAGCAAATGGGTTCCCTCTTGAAGTATTTTATTTACGTAATGGAGATATTCCACAATACCTTAGAGATGGCGTAGTAGATGCAGCCATTATTGGAGAAAATGTATTGATCGAAAAAGGTAACGACATACAGTTTGTTGAAAAACTTGGTTTTTCAAAGTGTAGAGTTAGCATTGCTGTTCCAAAATCTACTGAATATAATAGTATTGAAGATTTGAAAAATAAGCGTATTGCAACATCCTACCCAAACACGGTTGACCAATTTCTTAAAAAAAATAATGTAAAAGCAGAATTGCATATTATTAATGGTTCTGTTGAAATTGCTCCCAACATTGGACTAGCTGATGCTATTGTAGATATTGTTTCAAGTGGGAGCACTTTATTCAAAAACAACTTAAAAGAAGAAGAGGTTATTTTAAAATCTGAAGCTGTTTTAGCGGTGTCTCCTTTAATATCTACTGAAAATCAAGCGATATTAAATAAAATTCAGTTTAGAATTCAATCGGTTTTAAAAGGAAGAGCATCAAAATATGTATTATTAAATGCACCTAACGATAAACTAGATGATATCATTAAAATCCTACCAGGAATGAAAAGCCCAACAGTGTTGCCATTAGCCGAAGAAGGATGGAGTTCAGTGCATACAGTTATTAATAAAAACCAGTTCTGGGAGATTATTGATGAATTGAAACTTAAAGGAGCTCAAGGAATATTAGTTTGTCCAATCGAAAAAATGGTAATATAGTTATGAAAACAATAATAAACCCAAATAGAGAAGATTGGTCAACATTACTACGAAGGCCAACACAATCTGTTGAAGACATTGAAAATACGGTCAATCAAATATTTCAAGATGTGCAACAAAATGGAGATTTTGCAGTGACCAAGTACACGTCAATATTTGATGGCGTTGAACTTGATGATTTTGTTGTTTCAGAAGATGAATTAAATGAAGCTGAAAAAAATATTTCTGGAGATTTAAAAAATGCCATTAAAATGGCAAAACAAAATATTGAATTGTTTCACAAAGCTCAAATGACATCTAAAGTAGAAGTTGAAACTACTACAGGTGTTTTTTGTTGGCAAGAAAAGCGACCAATAGAAAAAATCGGATTGTATATTCCTGGAGGAA
Source organism: Flavobacteriaceae bacterium S0862 (assembly GCA_023015825.1). GTDB lineage: Bacteria > Bacteroidota > Bacteroidia > Flavobacteriales > Flavobacteriaceae > Pontimicrobium. The sequence goes on from JALKAW010000004.1 coordinate 113,557, forward strand.
CTGCACCTTTATTTTCTTCGGTATTAATGCTAGCAATTCCCGCCCAAATTGTTGGTTGTAAAGATATAGTATTATGTTCGCCACCAAATAAAGAAGGAAAAATCGCTGATGAAATTTTATATGCAGCACAATTATGTGGATGTACTAAGATTGTTAAAATTGGTGGTATTCAAGCTATTGCTGGATTAACTTTTGGAACTAAATCAGTTCCTAAAGTCTATAAAATATTTGGGCCAGGAAACCAGTTTGTTACTGTAGCAAAACAATTGTCTACTAAATACGGAATTGCCATTGATATGCCAGCAGGACCAAGTGAATTATTAGTTGTCGCAGATGATTCAGCTAATGCAGCTTATGTTGCTTCAGATTTGTTAAGTCAAGCTGAACATGGTACAGATAGTCAAGTTATTTTGGTGTCTGATTCAAAAAATCTCATTAAAAAAGTTGAAGATGAAATTGAAAATCAACTTCAAGATCTTCCAAGAAAAGATATAGCACAAAAAGCATTACAAAATTCAAAAGCATTTTTAATTGAAGATGTAGAAGAAGCACTTCAATTAATTAATGATTATGGTCCAGAACACTTAATTATTTCAACAATTAACAATGCTTTTTTTGTAGATAATATCGTAAATGCTGGTTCTGTATTTATAGGGAATTACACACCAGAAAGTGCTGGAGATTATGCTTCAGGAACCAATCACACCTTACCAACAAATGGGTTTTCAAAAGCCTACTCAGGTGTGAATTTGGATAGTTTTACAAAGAGTATAACGTTTCAAAAAATTAATAAAGAAGGCTTATTAAACATTGGTAGAACTATTGAGTTAATGGCAGAAGCTGAAGGCTTACAAGCACATAAAAATGCCGTTTCAATAAGATTAAAAGATCTAAAGAAATGAACATTCAAGATTTCATAAGAGATAATATTAAAGCATTAAAACCTTATTCTTCAGCAAGAGATGAGTATAAAGATGCTTCTACAAATATGGTGTTTCTTGATGCTAATGAAAATCCATATAATAATGGCGTAAATCGTTATCCTGACCCTCAGCAAACGACTGTCAAAGCTGTTTTAGCGCAACAAAAAGGGATATCAAAAGACAATATTTTGCTTGGGAATGGAAGTGACGAAGTTTTAGACTTAATTTTCAGAGTATTTTGTGAACCAAATAGAGACCGGATAATCACATTACCACCAACCTATGGTATGTATGAGGTTTTAGCCAATGTCAATGCAGTTGAAGTAATAAAAATCAATTTAACGGACTCATTTCAACCTAAAGTTGATGGCATTCTAAATTCATCAAACCAATTTACAAAAATTCTATTTTTATGCTCACCAAATAATCCTAGTGGAAATAGTTTCAATAATAAAGATGTAGAGAGACTTTTAACAAACTTTAATGGAATTGTAGTTATTGATGAAGCATATATTGATTTTTCAGATCAAAAAAGCTGGTTGAATCGATTAGAAGAATTTCCAAATTTAATTATCACACAAACGCTTTCAAAGGCTTATGGTATGGCAGGAATTCGTTTAGGTATTTGTTACGCCTCTAAAGAGATTATTTCGGTTTTAAACAAGATAAAACCCCCTTATAATATCAACGAATTAACTCAACAAAAGGCCTTAGAACGCTTATCTAAACCTGAAGATGTAAAAAATGAAATTCAAAATATATTACAACAACGTAATTGGCTTGTTGAGAAACTTAAAAACATCGCGTTTGTGGAAATTATTTACCCATCTGATGCTAACTTTGTATTAGTAAAGGTTGATAATGCTATAAAAAGATATGACCAGCTGATACAAAAAGGAATTGTAGTTAGAAATAGAAATAACCAACCAGGTTGCGAAAATTGCTTACGATTTACAATTGGTACAAAAACTGAAAATGAAAAATTAATTACGACACTTAAAACATTATCATGAAGAGAGTATTATTTATAGACAGAGACGGAACCTTAATAAAAGAACCAGCTGATGAGCAAATTGATTCGTTTGATAAGTTAATTTTTTACCCTAACGTGTTTCAATACATGAGTAAAATTTGTAAGGAATTAGATTTTGAAATCGTAATGATTACTAATCAAGATGGATTGGGTACAAATATATATCCTGAAAACATGTTTTGGCCAGTGCATAATTTTGTCATTGAAACCTTTAAAAATGAAGGTGTTGTTTTTCAAGAACAATTTATTGACAGAACCTTTGCAAAAGATAATGCTCCAACCCGAAAACCAAATACAGGACTACTGACCAAATATTTTTCTAAGGACTATGATTTAGAAAACTCTTTTGTGATAGGGGACCGTTTAACAGATATCGAATTGGCAAAAAATCTTAATGCAAAAGGGATTTATATTAATGATAATACAAATCTTGGAACAAATGAAATAACAGTCAAACGTGAAGAGTTGGATAGCTTTATAGCTCTTGAAACCAATGATTGGAAAAATATTTACGGTTTTTTAAAAGCTAAAGAACGAATAGATAGCATCACTAGAAATACAAACGAAACTAAAATAAATATATCGTTAAATCTTGATGGTTCAGGGAAAAGCAACATTAATACAGGAATTGCCTTTTTTGATCATATGTTAGATCAAATTGCTCGTCATGGCCAAATGGATTTAGATATAAAGGTTGATGGCGATTTGGAAGTTGACGAACACCACACCATTGAAGACACTGCTATTGCTTTAGGTGAATTGTTTAATCAAGTTTTGGGTGATAAATTAGGTATTGAACGTTACGGTTTTTGCCTTCCAATGGACGATTGTTTAGCGCAAGTAGCAATTGATTTTGGCGGACGTAACTGGTTAGTTTGGGAAACAGAATTTAACCGTGAAATGATAGGTAAAATGCCAACTGAAATGTTTATGCATTTCTTTAAATCGTTTACAGATGGTGCTAAATGTAATCTAAACATTAAAGCTGAGGGCACCAACGAACATCACAAAATAGAAGCGATTTTTAAAGCTTTTGCAAAAGCAATTAAAATGGCTGTAAAACGCGATTTAGATAAAATGATTTTACCATCAACCAAAGGTATGCTATAATGAAAATTGCAATAATAGATTATGGAGCAGGCAATATTAAAAGCATTCAGTTTGCTTTTAAGCGTTTGGGTTATGAAGCCTTGTTAACGAATAATGCAGACATTATAAAACAAGCAGACAGAGTCATTTTTCCAGGAGTAGGTGAAGCTGGTCATGCCATGAAAATGCTTAAAGCATCTGGTTTGGATCGACTAATACCAAGGTTAAAGCAACCTGTACTAGGTATTTGTTTGGGCATGCAGCTTATGTGTCTACATACAGAAGAAAGTAATACTCAAGGTTTAGGCATTTTTGATGTCGAAGTGAGAAAGTTTACCAATGCTGTTAAAGTCCCTCAAATGGGCTGGAATACTATTTCAAATTTAAAATCCAGTTTGTTTAAAGATATTTTAGATGGTGAGTATATGTATTTGGTACATAGTTATTATGCAGAACAATGCAAAGAAGCCATTGCAACAACGCATTATGAAATTGATTATGCTACGGCATTGCAAAAAGACAACTTTTATGGTGTGCAATTTCACCCAGAAAAAAGTAGTGGAGCAGGTGAACAAATTTTAAAGAATTTTTTAGACTTATAATATGAGAATAATACCAGCAATAGATATCATAGAAGGTAAATGTGTAAGACTCACTAAAGGTGATTATAACACAAAAAAAGTATATAATGAAAATCCTTTAGAAGTTGCAAAGCTATTTGAAGATTCAGGAATTGAGTTTTTACATTTGGTTGACTTAGATGGTGCTAAAGCAAGTCATATAGTTAACTACAAAGTTTTAGAGCACATAGCAACTAAAACAAATTTAAAGGTAGATTTTGGAGGAGGCTTAAAGTCAAATGAAGACTTGAAAATTGCTTTTGCATCTGGTGCAAATCAAATAACTGGAGGAAGTATTGCAGTTAAGAACCCTAAAGTGTTTAATTCTTGGATTGAAACTTATGGTTCTGATAATATAATTCTTGGTGCAGATTGCAATAATGAAAAAATTGCAATTTCTGGTTGGCAAGAAGAAAGTAATTTAAAGGTCATTCCATTTATAAAAAACTATCAATCTAAGAGCATCAAATATGTGATTTGTACAGATATTTCTAAAGATGGCATGCTTGAAGGACCTTCGTTTGACCTTTATCAAAGAATTTTAGAAGAATGTAACTCTCAGCAAAAGCAAGAATCACTAAAACTAATTGCATCTGGTGGAGTTTCAACTTTTGAAGAACTACCAAAACTTAAAGAGTTAGGGTGTGAAGGCGTTATTATTGGTAAGGCTATTTATGAAAATAGAATCAGTTTAAAACAGTTAGAACAATTTATACTAAACAATTAAAATGCTAGCAAAACGAATCATACCATGTTTAGATATAAAAAACGGAAGAACCGTTAAAGGTGTCAATTTTGTAAATCTTATTGATGCAGGTGACCCTGTTGAATTAGCTAAACAATATGCCATAGAAGGTGCAGACGAACTCGTGTTTCTTGATATCTCAGCGACACTTGAAGGAAGAGCAACAACTCTCGAAATGGTTTTGCGAGTTGCTGAGCAGGTAAATATTCCTTTTACAGTTGGTGGTGGTATTTCATCTATTGAAGATGTTGATACATTATTAAAACATGGTGCAGACAAAATATCGATTAACTCGTCAGCAGTTAAAAATCCTGATTTAATTAATGAATTATCCAACAAATTTGGATCTCAGTGTATTGTTGTAGCTATTGATGCAAAGCAAATTGATAATGATTGGTTTGTGCATTTAGCAGGAGGAACTATTCCTACTGAAATTCGATTATTTGATTGGGTGAAGGAAGTGGAGCAGCGAGGAGCTGGTGAAATTTTATTTACCTCTATGAATCATGATGGCACCAAAAACGGATTTGCTAACGAAGCCTTGGCTAAGTTATCAAGCATAGTTAACATCCCAATTATTGCCTCTGGAGGTGCAGGAACGAAACAACATTTTGCAGATACTTTTATTGAGGGAAAAGCTGATGCAGCCTTGGCAGCAAGTGTATTTCATTTTGGCGAAATCCCAATTAAAGAACTAAAAGAAGAATTAAGAAATAATAATATAGAAGTAAGAATATAATGGAAGTAAAATATAATTCAGATGGACTCATTCCAGCAATCATCCAAGATTCAGAAACCAAAACGGTACTTATGCTTGGTTATATGAATGCTGAAGCTTTAGAGCAAACAATAGACTCAAAAAGAGTTACTTTTTTCAGTAGAAGCAAGCAACGATTATGGATGAAAGGCGAAGAAAGTGGTAATGTTTTAGATCTTATATCCATAAAAAACGACTGTGACAATGATACACTTTTAATTGAAGTCAATCCTAAAGGGCCTACGTGCCATAAGGGAACAGATACGTGTTGGAATGAAGCAAACAAACAAAATTTTGGATTCATCACTAAATTAGAAAACACGATTGAAGACCGAATAAAAAATGCAGATTCTAAAAAGTCATATGTTGCTTCGTTATTTGAGAAAGGAATTAATAAAGTGGCCCAAAAAGTAGGAGAGGAGGCTGTTGAAGTAGTTATAGAGGCCAAAGATAATAATGATAATCTATTTTTAAATGAAAGTGCTGATTTACTGTTTCATTATTTAATGCTCTTACAAGCCAAAGGATTTAAGCTTAATGATGTTGTAGAAGTACTAAAAGGACGCGAAAAATAAGTCTAGATTTACCACCATACAAAAAATAGTTTTTCTATCTCACCAGAAGGATGTTTTACCCAAACCATAGGTGAAAATTCACGCAAAAAATAGGTGTTTAATTCATGCTTAAAAACATTAAAGTTAGCCCAGTTTACATTTGGGTGAGGAACTATTAGCCAATCTTTTTTTGTTAGTATGTGAAATTTGCAAGTTAAAAACTGTTCTATGTCGTATTTGTAGATGTAAAAACCGCTAATACAATTTTGATTTAAAGTTTTCAGTTGCATTTCTTTTTTTACATATGGAACAAATAATTGAGCTTTAAAATACACTTGTTGCTCAATTTCTAATGCATTTAAATCAAGGGTTTTTAAATATGCTTCGCATTCTTTTGAGTAGAGCAGTGGCAATTGTTTATACTGCAATTTATCCAGTTTTTCCACTAAAGAGTCTTTCCTGTTAGGTCCAATAAGGTGCCCTATTTCAGTATTTCCAACTGAAGCGTCATACAAATAGAACTTATAAATAACCTCTAGATGTATTGGCTTTTCATCTTTAATTAGTAAGTAATCTATTTCCCCTATTGTAATTTTATCTTTTTTAATTTGGGTGTTTTCTGCAAGCAATTGCATAGACTTTTCGTGTTGCAATTGAAATGAAACAAATCGCTCAATATATTTTCCAAGACGCAATTTTGCATCTATAAGCGCATTAATTGGTAGAGATTTTTGCTCAATGGTAAACTGATTCAACTCAAAAACAGCATTATTCTCCCACAAAGTAGGTGTTTGCAAAAAACCATCAAAATGTCGCTGAATTTGTTTTGTAGTTAGTGCCATTCTAAATTCGAAAATACAAATCTATTTCCTAATTCTTTTGTACATTGAATTTTTAAAATCATGATTTTTTTCGAATGTTTATTAATAAGTATTACTATCTCATAAAATTCCAGTATTTAGGCTATCGGTTTCATGGTTGGCAAAAACAACCTAAGGTTAAAACCATTCATTTAATGATTGACAGAACTTTTAAGTACATTCTTGAAGATAACTATTTTAAGACACTTGCAGCAGGACGAACAGATGCTATGGTATCTGCCAATGAAGCGGCTTTTGAATTGTTTCTGCATCATAAAATTGAAGATGAAACAGAGTTTTTGAACTTGTTTAACAAGAACTTGCCTCAAGATATTAGGGCTTTATCAATACAACAAGTCACTGAAGATTTTAATATTATTCAAAGCTCTAAAACAAAGGAGTATATATATCTATTCACTTATGGTAAAAAATGCCATCCATTTTGTGCTTCAATAATGACAACCATTCTAGATGACTTAGATATCGAAGTCATGAAAAAGGGAGCGCAATTATTTCAAGGAACACATAACTTTAAAACTTACTGTTATAAGACAACAAATGATGGCGTTTATAATAGGATCATAAATACTTGCGAACTTACAGAAAACACAATTTATACTGCTAATTTTTTTCCTGAGAACACTTATATATTAAGAGTAGTAGGCAAAGGTTTTGGAAGAAACCAAATACGATTAATGATGGGAGCGCTCATAAAATTGGGTAGAGGCGAAATAACTTTGAACTACATTGAAAGAAGCTTATTACCTGAAAGCTATGAAGTCATGGATTATATTGCTCCAGCTTCAGGATTAATACTCAATAAAATCAAATTTGAAGAGTAGTTTACTTTTTGTATTTTAAACAAAACATTTTTAAATGAACGAAACAATTCCAAGAGAAGTCTTCTCTTTTTTTAAACGGTTAGATAAGAATAATAATCGCGATTGGTTTAATGATAATAAGCCTGAGTTTAAAGAGTTAGAGAAAGAAGTAAAACAATTCTATAATCAATTATATGAGCGTTTAAACACTCATGACGAAGTTGATAAACTAAAAATCTTTAGAGTTTATAGAGACGTTCGTTTTTCAAAAGATAAAACACCATATAAAACACATTTTGGTGGTAGTTTTCACAGGAAAAAACCAGAGCTAAGAGGTGGTTATTATTTGCATATTCAGCCTAATAATGAAAGTTTTATAGCTACAGGATTTTGGGAACCGCATAAGGATGACTTATTCAGAATAAGAAAAGAATTTGAGATGGATGCCTCAGAGATGAGAACTATCATGAGTAATAAGAAGTTTAAATCAGTTTGGGGAGAATTAGTTGGAGACGAGTTAAAAACTGCTCCAAAAGGTTTTGATAAAGAACATGAGAATATTGATCTAATACGAAAGAAAATGTACATTTTCACTAGAAAATTTACTGATAAAGAGGTAGCTTCTCAAGAATTTTTAGATATAGTTGATGACTCATTTAAGGCCATAAGACCTTTCTTTAATTATATGAGTGATGTACTCACAACTAACCTTAATGGGGAGTCATTGATTTAAACGGCAGTTAGTGTTGTTGTATCAGATATTGCTTGTACATTATCAATTAAGCGCTCTTTAACTATATTCATCATACGCTTATTTAAAGCCGATGAGTTTTGAATATATAGTTTGTATTCCTCGATAGTAAACATTCCAATTATTATCCCTTTAAGGCTGTTACGGAATTTCATATCCTTATGGATAGTGTTGCTAATATAATCAATGCGTTTGTCAACAGATAAGTCGTAAAACACGTTCTTATGTTTGGCAACATAATTCTTAAAAACTTCAATAAATAAATCGTTTTGAAGTTTGATAATTGGACGTAATACTAGGTTTTGGAAGCGCTCATCGGTAGACATGCCATCGTTTATTGTGGTTGTCATAAATTCGGGACGAATGCGTTTTAGGTCAAGGTCTCTATTAATCATAAGGCAAAGATTTTGATTAAAAATAGTAAACTACTAGTTTCAATTTAATGATACTACTTTTCATTGTTAACCATGTTATTAACATTTAAAAATTAAGATATTGATTTCTTATATTTGAAAAAACTAAGAATATGAAATTTGGAAGCGTAGATAACCCTGAAAGCATTGACTTTACCTTACCTCCAGACCACCCAGACACAAAGAGAGTCTTGAACTCATTAAAAAATAAATCTGAATTTAACTTGTTTGTTGGTTGCGCTAAATGGAATAGAGCAGATTTAAAAGGATTTTATCCTAGAGGTACAAAAGATGAATTAGAGTATTACTCAACACAGTTTAATTCCATTGAGTTAAATGCAACATTTTATAGAATTTTTCCACCCGATACTTTTGCTAAATGGTATAGCAAAACACCTGTTGGATTTAAGTTTTTTCCGAAACTCAATCAAGAAATAAGTCATTGGAAACGATTAACCGATGAAGCAAAACCAGTAGTAGAAAATTATTTATACAATGCATCCAATCTTAAAGAAAAGCTTGGAACCATTTTCTTGCAAATGCATAATAATTTTGCTCCAAAAGACTTTCAAAGAGTCGTAAATTTTGTGGAAAATTGGCCAAAAGAAATTCCATTAGCTATTGAGTTTAGACATACTAATTGGTATAACGATAAGGCGGTAGCCCAAGATTTATATCAACTTTTAGAAGAAAATAATATTTCCAATGTAATAGTAGATACTGCTGGACGACGTGATTTAATGCACATGCGCCTAACAAATAACAACGCATTTATTCGCTATGTTGGCGCAAATCACCAAAGTGATTATGACAGATTAAATGATTGGGTTGAACGCATTGCAACTTGGAAGGAGCAAGGCGTTGGGGAAGTTGATTTTTTTGTACATCAAAATATTGAAAAGGCATCACCATTATTGTCTGCACACTTCATTAAGAATGCAAATAAAACTTTAGGAACAAATCTTACTGTCCCTAAAATGGGAAAAGATACAGATACGTTATTTTAATTTATTATTTGCATTCAAAATTCATGTATCATTTCTGAATTCTTATCTTTGAAATCAAATACATACGATTCTATTTACTATGCAAAAACAACTCATTGAATGCGTACCAAATATTAGTGAAGGGCGCGATTTAGACAAAATACATACCATTGCCAATATTGTTGAAACTGTTGAAGGAGTGAAGCTTTTGGATGTTGATCCTGGAGCTGCAACCAATCGAACTGTAATTACTTTTGTTGGTGAACCAGAACAAGTTATTGAAGCAGCCTATATATTGATTAAAAAAGCATCAGAGCTTATTGATATGAGCAAGCACAGTGGCGAGCATCCTCGTTTTGGAGCAACAGATGTATGTCCTTTAGTGCCTATTTCTGGAATTACTTTAGAAGAAACTGCTAAGTATGCAAATAAGTTAGGTAAACGTGTAGGAGAAGAGCTAGAAATTCCTGTGTATTTATATGAAAATGCCGCTCAAGAAGAAAAACGAGTAAATCTGGCTAACTGTAGAGCAGGTGAATATGAAGGATTGCCAAAAAAACTATCAGACCCAAATTGGAAACCAGATTTTGGACCAGCTGATTTCAATAACCATGTGGCTTCAACTGGTGCAACAGCGATTTCTGCTAGAGATTTTCTTGTTGCCTATAACGTAAATTTAAACACTACGTCTACTCGTCGTGCCAATGCCATTGCTTTTGATATTAGAGAGGGAGGAAGAGTAAAACGAGAAGGTAACCCAATAACAGGTAAAAAAGTTCTAGATGAAAATGGAGAGCCTGTTCGTATTCCTGGAAAACTTAAAGCTGTTAAAGGCATAGGATGGTTTATTGAGGAATATGGTATTGCACAGATTTCTTATAATCTTACAAATATTAGTATTACTTCTATGCATGAGGCTTTTGATGAAACTTGTAAAGCAGCCGATGAACGAGGTTTACGTGTCACAGGTTCAGAGTTAATAGGGTTGATTCCTTTAAAAGCTATGTTAGATGCAGGCGATTATTTTTTAAGAAAGCAAAATCGTTCACTAGGTGTCTCTGAAGCTGAAAAAATTAAAATTGCAGTAAAATCTTTAGGACTTGATGATTTAAAACCTTTTAATCCTAATGAGAAGGTTATTGAATATGTTTTAAAAGAAAAAGGAGTAAAACAACTCATTGATTTAACTCTAACGGATTTTGCCGATGAAACCGCAGGAGAATCAATGGCACCAGGAGGAGGATCTATTTCAGCATATGTTGGTACTCTCGGAGTTTCGTTAGGAACCATGGTAGCCAATTTATCGGCTCACAAACCTGGTTGGGATAATCGTTGGGAAGAGTTTTCAGCTTGGGCCGAAAAAGGACAGGCTTATAAAAACAAATTATTGGCTTTAGTAGATGAAGACACCAATGCGTTTAATAAAATTATTGAAGGCTTCAGAATGCCAAAAGGGACAGATGAAGAAAAGAAAGCAAGAGCAGAAGCGATTGAAGCTGCAACTATTTATGCAACAGAAGTACCTTTATTGGTTATGGAAACTGCTTGTGACTCAATGGAAGTGATGATAGCAATGGCTAAAGGTGGTTTGCAAAACTCATTATCTGACGCAGGCGTAGGAGCTTTATGTGCTAGAACTGCCGTTTATGGTGCTTATTTTAATGTTCGTATAAATGCCAAAGACATCAAAAACAGAGATACTGCGCAAAAGTTATTGAACAAAGCAAAATCAATATTTGATAAAACTATAACTAATGAAAAAGAAATGATTACTTTAATTGATGAAAAGATATGATGAGATTTCATACTCGAAAATGGGTTAAACCAGAAGATTTGAATCCTAATGGAACTTTGTTCGGTGGACGTTTGTTGGAGTGGATAGACGAAGAAGCTGCGTTATACACCATTATTCAATTAGAAAACAAGCGTATTGTTACAAAATATGTGTCTGAAATTAATTTTATGAGTTCTGCTAAACAAGGAGATATTATCGAGTTAGGTATGCAAGTGACTAAGTTTGGAAAATCGTCTATAACTCTTAAATGTGAAGCCAGAAATAAGATGACTCGTGAAACTATTTTAACCGTTGATAATATTATCATGGTTAATCTAGGGGGAGATGGAAAACCAAAACCTCATGGTAAGACAGAAGTAGAGTTTGTAAAGGATAGATTAAAATAAGAAAGTACTATTGAGATGCATTAATTACCGTATCCAACTCATAAATTTCCAAATCAAAATAAGGTACAGCAGCTATTACGTGATCAAAAACATCAGCCATGATATATTCATAATTTTGCCAACGTTTATCACTACTAAAAGCATAAATCTCAATAGGAATACCTTGTGAAGTTGGAGCTAATTGACGTACCATGATGGTCATATCTTTGTTTATTGCAGAATGCGTCTCAATATACGTTTCAAGATACTTTCTAAAAACACCAAGATTTGTCAAATTTCTACCATTAAGTAATAACGATTTATCAGCATTAATATTAGTGTTATACTTTTCGATATCCTTTTGCCGCGATGATAAATAATTAGAAATAATTTGAATCTCTTTCAGTTTATTAACCTCATTTACAGATAAATAATTTACACTACTTAATTTAATACTTAATGATCTTTTAATACGTCTTCCTCCAGAATTCATCATACCTCTCCAGTTCTTGAAAGAATCGGAAATAAGAGCGTAGGTTGGAATAGTGGTAATAGTTTTATCAAAATTCTGGACTTTTACAGTTGATAAGTTAATTTCAACGACATCGCCATCTGCACCATATTTTTCAAAGGTAATCCAATCACCAATGCGTACCATATCATTAATGGATACTTGAATACTCGCAACAAAACCCAAAATAGTATCTCTAAACACTAGAATTATAATAGCAGAAGCAGCGCCAAGTCCTGTTATAAATTTTAAGAATGGGATACCAGTTATAATAGCAAATGCTGAGAATATGCCAACTACCCAAGCAAATATCATAAATACCTGAATATAGCTATCAATGGGTTTGTCTTTAAGTCTCGGTAAGGTTTTAAAATAATCTTTCAGCGTGTTCAAGAAGCTGCGAACCACCCATAAGGTTAATATAATTCCGAATACCAGTAAGGTTTTTTCTATAATATTTTCCCAATATGGAAAGTCTGAGAATACCATTGGAACATATTCTACAGCAACAAGCAACGGTATAATATGTGCAACATTTCTAAAAACTTTATTTTCAACCATAATATCATCAAAGTTAGACTTTGACTTTTCGGCAAGTTTAGAGAACATGGTAAGTAATATGCGACGTACAATAAAGTCGATGATAAAAATAACAATAAATAGTCCAATGAGTAAAGCCAGCATGTTTAAGTAACTAGCAGTAGAACTTGACATTCCTAGCGATATAAAATAGTCGTACAACAAGTGCTTAAAATACTCCATTAATTTGTGGCTTTATTGTATTTACGTTCTAAGACAAAGGTACCAAATGGAATAATAGAAGCGAGCAGCACTATTTTAAAATTACTTTTAAACCATTCATTTTCCTGCTTAAGCATAAAAGCAAGTATCACATAAAGCATAAATAAAACACCATGAGGCATTCCTAGCATTTTTACATATTGCGGGTCATCACCAAAGTACTTAATTGGTGTGGCTATAAAAAGTAGTAGAATGTAAGATACGCCTTCTAAAAAGGCAGTAATTCTAAATATATTAATAAGTGAAAACATATGTAATTTAATTCATGCAAAGATATTACAACCTATGTGCGTACCCAAGTATTTAACAAACAAAAAGCGCATCTTTTAAAAGATGCGCTTTTTGATGAAATTTGAGGCAATAGAATTATTCTCCGACTGTCGAATTTGACATTAGTGCGAAAAATTTATTAATGTTTGGTAATATCACTATACGAGTTCTTCTGTTTTTTGCTCTGTTCTCTTTAGTATCGTTATCAACTAATGGTTGGTAACTGCTACGTCCAGATGCAATTAGCTTTTCAGGAGCAACATTATATTGATCTTGAAGTTTTCTAATAACCGATGTTGCACGTAATACGCTTAAGTCCCAGTTATCGCTAACTTTTGCATTATTAATACTTCTGGCATCTGTATGCCCTTCAACCATCACATCGATGCTTGGTTCAGAGTTTATAACATCTGCTAATTTTTGTAAAATGGCATTAGCTTTATTACTCACTCTATAACTTGCTGTATTAAATAATAATTTATCCGAAATTGAAATCATTACTACAGTTTCGTCAATACTAATGGCAATATCCTCATCTTCATTAAGATTAGAAGTGTCTAATGTTTTAGTCAAATTGTGAGAAACAGCAAGATTCATAGAATCTTTTAATGTATTTGCCTGACTTAAGAGAGCAGGGTCAACATTTTTTAAAGTTTCACGCATTTTTCTTTTAGTTTCGTTAGAAATTACTGCAACATTTTCAATAGTTTCCAATTTTGCATCATTCTCAATACTTAATTCTGTATTTAATTCTGATAAAGAATTAACCTTTTTATTGTATTGATCTACACGAACTTGAATAGCATTAAACTTAGTTTCTAAATCTTCTTTAGCTACTCTAGTTTTAGTAAGTTCACTTCTAATTTGTCCGTTTTCAGTCTCTAATGCAACATACTTTTTCTTAGATACGCAAGAGGTAAGAATCAATCCGCTTAATAATAGAATTGAGATTTTTTTCATAATGTTAGTTTTATGGATTAAATTGTTTACGAGTATTTACGGTTACAATTCATAATTGGATTTTTTAAATGCGCTTTTTTATTAAAAAAAAAATAAATGAGTTGAAAACAAGGCAAGTTTTTTGTATATTAAATGTCCATTTTGTCTCAAAACCCACCATGTGCAATTTGTAGTTATTAACTAACAAAAATCATATTTTTCAATAATAAACTTGATTAATTTTATTGGATAATTAAATTAAAGCATATGAAAGTATTTGATGATAAGCACATCAAAAACGTAGTTTTTGTTGGTGCACACAATGGTGGTAAAACAACCCTTTCTGAGACCATGCTTTTTGAGGCTGGTCTTATTAAAAGAAGAGGTACCGTTGAGGACAAGAACACCATATCAGATTACCATGAGATAGAGCACCAACGAGGTGCTTCAGTTTTTGCAACACCTTTACATACTGAATGGCGGAATTACAAAATAAACATTATTGATACTCCAGGATTGGATGATTTTATTGGTGAAATCATTTCGTCTATTCGTGTTGCAGATACTGTTGTTACTGTTATTAATGGCAGACAAGGGGTTGAAGTTGGTACAGAAATTATTTGGAATTATATAGACAAATACCATAGACCAACCTTATTTGTGGTGAATCAAATAGATCATCCTGACACAAATTTTGAAGACAGCTATAAAAGCATTAAAAGTTTAGTAGGTAATAATGCTGTTATGATGCAATATCCTATAAAAATTGATGGTGTACAATGCATTATTGACGTGTTAAAAATGCGTTGCTATAAGTTTAAACCAGAAGGAGGTAAGCCAGAAAAATTGGATATTCCAGAAGATCAATTGGACAAAGCCAATACGCTACATAATGAGTTAGTTGAAAAAGCAGCTGAAAATGATGAAAACTTACTAGAACTTTATTTTGACAAAGGTACACTTAATGAAGATGAAATGCGTCAAGGGATTAAAGCAGGAATGCTTAACCATGAAGTGTTTCCTGTATTCTGTGTTTCTGCACTTAACGATATGGGAACGGGAAGACTAATGGGCTTTATTGACAATGTGGCTCCAGCTGCTGGCGATTTAAAACCAGTGCAAAGTAGAGAAGGAATAACTGTAGAAGCAAAAACAAGTGCTGACACAGTTTTATTTGTTTTTAAGACATTATATCAGCCAAATTTAGGACAGATAAGCTTCTTTAAAGTGAAATCTGGCGAGGTAAATATCAATGATAAATTTACAAACTCACATACTGACGAGACTGAAACCATTAACCAACTCTTTATTATGGATGGTAAGAATAGGGAATCGGTTTCCAAGCTTTCAGTTGGTGATATCGGTGCAACACTAAAGCTAAAGCATACTGGAACTAATGACACGCTATATAGTGGCAATACACCTATAAGCATGAAGTTTATACAGTATCCAGAACCTCGTATTACTAAAGTAGTGGAAGCTGTTAACAAAAAAGATGATGAAAAATTAAATGAGGCGCTAAAACGTATACATAGCCAAGACCCAACAGTAGTAATTTCATATTCAAAAGAGTCCAAAGAACAATTATTAGGTTGTCAAGGAGAACTCCATTTAGCAACAATTAAATGGGCATTAGAAAATATCTATGGCGTTGAGGCAACATTTAAAAAGCCAAAAATTCAATATAGAGAAACCATACAGCGTTCGTCAACAGCTAATTATAGACACAAAAAACAATCTGGGGGATCAGGGCAATTTGCACAAGTACACTTGAAAATTGAACCTTGGCACGCCAATATACCAGAGCCAGAAGGATTTAATATAAGAGGTAAGGAAGAAGTTAATTTACCTTGGGGAGGGAAATTGATATTCTATAATTGTATTGTTGGAGGTGTTATTGACCAACGTTATTTACCATCGGTGATGAAAGGTGTATTAGAAGTTATGGAGTCTGGACCACTAACAGGATCATTTATACGTGATTTACGCGTAATGGTATATGATGGAAAAATGCACTCAGTAGATTCTAATGATATCTCTTTTAAAATAGCAGGAGCACATGCTTTTAAGGAAGCATTTTTAAATGCCAATCCGAAGCTCTTAGAACCAACGAACGAACTTACTGTAAAAGTTCCAGAAGAAATGACTGGAAGCGTTATGACAGATTTACAATCAAGACGATCTGTGATTCAAGGGTTTGAAAATTTAGATAATTATCAAATACTAAAATGCCAAATTCCAGCAGCCGAATTGTTTGGCTATTCAACCGATTTGCGTTCACTAACACAAGGTAGAGCAACGTTTAGCTCGAAATTCGTATCATACCAGCCAGTACCAACAAATGTTCAAAAAGAATTAGTAAAAGAAGAAGTTTAACACATAATAAAATAAAACATATGCAAGCGAAAGTATCATATTTAAGTGACCTCAAGTTTAATTTAGAAACTTGGAAAAGAGAATTACGTTTTCATTTTAATGAAATGGATACGTTTGAAGAAAAGCTAGAAGAAATTGCAAGTAGAGAGTTTGGAAAGCAAGCAACTATTCCTCTAGAGAATTTTCAAAACAAAATAATGATTGAGAAAAATGCCATTTCAAAATTAATGCACAGAATTAGAAATAAAATGGCTAATATTAACAATGCAGATTTTAATGAAAATATAGATGGTCGTTTACAAAACGAACAACATACCTTAAAAGAAGACATGCGCACATATATTAGAATGCATTACGATTTAAAAGAAGACATGATGGATTATTTCCGTGAATGGCTTTAATAGTTTAATTAACCAACCTGAAAAGGTCATGTTTTTTAGAACGTGGCCTTTTTCATTATTAGCAAAACCTTAATTTGTCTTAAGTTAATTTGTGTATCGAGTGGAACGTTGTTAATTTCTTGATAGGTCTTATAGCAACTTAGAGTTTCAAATTGGATTAATTAAAGTTATCTTTGAAAAGATATCAACTAACCAATTACTCATGAAAATTTTCTTAAACCTCCGACTTTTTACATTAATTTTTGGCTTACTAATATTTAGTCAATTAAGCTTTAGTCAAGATCAAAAACCACTAACATTAGACGATTATGCACAATGGAATAGAATAACAAATACAGCTATTTCGCCCAATGGAGACTGGATGACTTATGCGTATTCTCCAAATGAAGGTGATGCAAAACTTCATATTCGTAAAATAGATGGTGATACCCTACGTACAGCGATTAATGGAAAACAAGTGTCCTTTTCTGCTAACAACAAATGGTTAGCTTACCTAACAGATCCAACTGAAGAAGAACAAGAGAAACTTAAGAAAGATAAAAAGCCTGTTTTAAGTGATTTACAAATTGTGAATCTTGAATCGAATTTAGCTTTGGATATTTTAAAAGTTAAAGATTATAGTTTTTCAAAAACGTCCAAGTTCATAGCAATTCATAAACAACCTAGCGACAAAAAAGCAGACCATAAAGGAAGTGATTTACTGCTTAAGGATTTAGATAGTGATATAACGCTCAATATTGGTAATATTTCTAGTTACAGCTTTAATAAAGAAGGCACACTCTTTTCATATTTAGTCGATGCAGATGGAGACAATGGAAATGGAATTTACGTGATTGATCTTAATAATTTACGCACATGGCCTTTACACACTGGTGCCTTTACATATGATCAAATGACATGGAACAAAGAAGGCAATAAAATTGCAGTATTATATGGTTCAAAAAAGGAAGGTAATGTTGAACGGGAAAATACAATTTTCTGGGTTTCTAATCTGGTAACAGGAATGATAACACCTGGAATTCAAGCCACATATTCGCCTAAAAAAGATGGTAATTTCCCCAAAGATATGGTCATTAGTGAATATAGTAAGCTCACATGGAATGAAGCTAATACACAACTATTCCATGGAGTGAAAGAACAACTAACCGAATTAAAAGAAGAAGATGAACTTAAAGCGAATGTAGATGTTTGGCATTGGAAAGATGAGCGCGTACAATCCGTTCAGATGGTACAAGCTGAAAGAGATCTCAAATCGACATATACTGCTGTTTTAAATTTAGAAAATAAGACGTTTTTTCAGTTAGAAAATGCACATATGCCTTCTGTAAATATTAGCACAAAGAATATTTGGGCAGTTAGTCGTGTAGATACACTCTACCGAAAAGACATGAATTTACCAAGAGGTTATGCTGATTTATATAGTATTAATACCCGCACTGGCGACAAAACATTAATAGCAAAAAAAGTTTACCGTAATTTGGGAATGTCTCCAAATGGAGAATGGGCGCTTTTCTCTCGAGACGCAGTAGTTATGGGTTACAATTTTAAAAAGGGGAGCCTCACTAACCTAACTGAGCGGACAGGTATTAGTTTTAAAGATTTGGATAACGATAAACCTGTAGAAAAGCCAACCTATGGTGTCGCTGGATGGTCTAAAGATGGAGAAACCATAATCTTAAATCACAAATATGATTTATGGACTATTGGACTCAATTCAAATACATCAGCAAATCTAACGCATAACATTGGAAATGAAGGAAATATCCGTTTTAGATTGGTGCAATTAGATCCTGAAGCTAAAACTTTTGATCTAACAAAACCATTATTACTTTCTGCCTATGGCGATAAAACTAAAAAATCTGGTTATTATGAAGTAAAGGTTGGTAAAAAACCAAAGGTATTACGTTATGAAGATAAAATGATTGGTAGGGTAACTAAAGCAAAAGACACTGATAAGGTCATTTATACTGAACAAACTTTTATAGACTTTCCAGATTATTGGGCATCAGATTTATCATTTAAAAAACCTAAAAAAGTAACAAATGCTAATCCACAACAAGCCAATTATAAATGGGGTCAAAGAGTATTAGTAAACTATACAGATAAACGAGGGCATGAGTTGCAAGCTACCTTAGCATTACCTGCAGATTATGATCCTTCAAAGAAATATCCGATGATTGTGTACTTCTATGAGAGAATGTCTCAGCGCCATCATCAATATTCCATGCCTACATATGATGACAGACCACATATGTCTACCTATGCAAGCAATGGGTATTTGGTGTTGATGCCTGATATTATTTTTGATGTAGGTTTACCAGGATCATCAGCTTTAGATGATGTTACAAGTGCCGTAAAAGAAGTGATTAAACTTGGTTATGCCGACCCAAATAGTGTTGGGTTACAAGGACACAGTTGGGGAGGTTACGAATCTTCTTTTATTGTGACTCAAACAGATATGTTTGCTACTGTGGTTACTGGTGCACCATTGACGAACTTGATTAGTATGTACAATGTTGCTTACAAACGTACAGGTAATTTAAATGGTCCAATTCTAGAATGGTCTCAAGGAAGGATGGGAGTGAGTCCATGGGAAAATATGGAGCTATATCGTAGTCAATCTCCTTTGCATCATGCACAAAAAATAAATACGCCTTTCCTTATTCTGCATGGAACCGATGATGGTGCTGTAGATTGGAATCAAGGATTAGAGTTTTATTCTGCAGCAAGAAGGTTGGGAAAAGAAGTTATACTATTGTCTTATCCTGGAGAGCCACATCATTTAAGAAAAGAGGAAAACCAAAAAGACTTCCAGATTCGTATGAAGCAATATTTTGATTACTATCTTAAGGATGCACCAGCACCACTTTGGATGAAAAAAGGTATTGATCATTTAGATAAAAAGCGTCTCGGACCAGAATTATTAATGAAGGATAACTAAAAAGGAAATCTTGAAAAGATTTAACTAATGCCAACAAGTAAATATTACTTTATCTTGTACAAAATTATATTTGATTTAAACCACACTAAACTCATGAAAAAAGCACTTTATTTCTCACTACTATTTTTATTATTAATTTCTTGTAAAACTGAAGATAATGTAGCAATTAATAAAATCGATTTTGATGGAATATCAGAAACCATAAAACCAGGAGATAACTTTTTTGAATACGTTAATAAAACTTGGCTTGATGATGCTGTTATTGCTGACGACCAAGTAGGTGTTGGTTCATATAGTTTTTTAAACATTCCTCAAAAAGAGTTGCTAGAAAACATTTTAACTGAAGTGTCTTCTAAAAATCATGAACCAGGGAGTATTGAACAAATGGTTGGAGATTTCTATGCATCTGGAATGGATATAGAAAGCATCAATAAACGTGGGTTTCAACCGCTGCAACCCACTTTTGATAAAATTGACGCAATCAATGATGTGGCTTCTTTGATGACCTTTGTTACTAATGAACTTAGTTCAGGTAATGGTTCTATGATAAGTATGTATGTATCTCCAGATAATGAAAATAGTAACGTCAATATGCTTCATTTTGGTCAAGCAGGATTAGGCTTGCCAGATCGAGATTACTATTTTAAATCAGATGCTGCAACTGTTGCAATTCAAGAGGCTTATAAAACATACTTAACGACATTATTTACCTTATCTGAACAACAAGATGCTGAAAAAAGTGCGTCTATTGTATATAATATTGAAAAAAAATTAGCCGAATCGCATAAAACAAGAATTGAACGCAGGAATGTAAAGGCAAATTATAATAAAATGTCTATTGCTGATATTGATAGTAGTCATCCTAATGTTGGCTGGGCAAAAATGTTATCGCAATTAAAGTTAGAAGCTGATTCTGTAGATATTAAACAACCTGATTATTATTCTACTTTGAATAAGATGTTGGTGTCAACTCCAATTTCAGATTGGAAAATGTATTTAAAAGCTGGAACATTATCTAATTATGCAGATATATTGAGTAAGCCTTTTGAAACGGCTAACTTTGAATATGCAAAGGTGTTGTATGGACAATCCATTCAGAAAACACGTGCGCAATTAATGGTGCAGAAAGTAGACAGACAACTAGGTTTTGCACTTGGACAGTTATATGTGAAAAGATATTTTAATGAGGATGCTAAACAGCGAGTATTAGATTTAGTGAATAATTTACAAAAGGCTTTCGAAAACAGAATCAATCAATTAGATTGGATGAGTGATGTCACTAAAGAACAAGCAAAAGAGAAATTATATACGATTACAAAAAAAATTGGGTACCCAGATGTTTGGAAAACATACGATGCTAACATTAAAAGAGATGACTTTTTTGAAAATGTCATTGCCTTGAATCAAAATGCATATAGATATAATATTGCAAAATTAAATAAAGCACCAAATCGAGATGAATGGGGAACAACACCATCTACAGTCACAGCTTATTATAATCCACCACTAAATGAAATCGTTTTTCCTGCTGGAATACTACAGTTTCCTTATTTTGACATCACTGCAGATGATGCTGTTAATTATGGAGGAATAGGCATGGTAATTGGTCATGAATTAACACATGCCTTTGATGATCAAGGAGCACAGTATGATAAAGATGGAAATGTAAAAAACTGGTGGACAGATGAAGATTACACAAAATTTAAAGCCAAAACACAGCAAATGATTGACAGGTATAGTTCGTTTACTGTTTTAGACAGTCTTCATCTTAAAGGTGCTTTAACAGTAGGGGAGAATACTGCTGATAATGGAGGTATTTCAATTGCTTATGATGCCTTTAAACTAACAGAGCAAGGTAAGGGTAATACTAAAATTCAAGGCTTTACGCCAGATCAGCGTTTCTTTTTATCAATTGCCAGAATATGGCGCGTTAAAACTAGAGATGCTTACTTGAGTAATTACATTAAAACCAATTCACACTCGCCACCAATTTGGCGTGTAAATGGACCATTAATGAACTTCACACCTTTTTACGAAGCATTTAATGTACAACCAGGAGATAAAAATTATAAGCCAGAATCTGAAAGGATTAAGATTTGGTAATGCAATTCTTTTATTCAATAAAATAGCTTTGAAATTTGTTATAAAGCTACATGTGTAAAGCAATAAATAAGGTCTTGCAAATAACTATGGGTTGATTACAGTTTCTAATGTTTCCCAAACAGTATTTGCTACAATTTTATGACCTTCAATTGTGGGATGAATGCCATCACTTTGATTTAATTCAGCAATGCCTCCAACATCTTTTAAAATAAAAGGAATAAGTTTTAAATTATTTTTCTTTGCTAAATCAACGAAAATACTTCTGAATTCAGAGGTGTAATCTTGTCCCATATTAGGAGGTAATTCCATACCAGCTAAAATTATAGTTGTATTCGGGTTTTTTTCACGTACTACATCAATAATGGCCTGAAGATTAGCCCGTGTTTCAGCTAAAGGAACACCACGCAATCCATCGTTAGCGCCAAGTTCTAAAATAAAAATATCAATCATTTGGTTAAGAACCCATTGTATCCTGCTTCTGCCACCTGCCGTAGTTTCTCCACTTAAGCCCGAATTTACTACCACATAATCTAAGCCCAAAGAATCAATCTTAGTTTGAAGCACACTAGGGAAAGCATCATTGCTGTCATCTAGACCGTAGCCAGCGGTAATGCTATCTCCAAAACATAAAATAGTTTTTTTTGTGCTTGTTGCTTCAAGTGTACTATTGGACTCTACAGCTGAGACTTCTTCAAACTTATTTTTAGTATTACTTGAATCGCCACAAGAAAGAACAACTAAAGCCATCATAAAATAACAAAACTTTAAGAATTTCCATTCAATAAGAGTAGGTGCATTTAAAAACGTTTGTATATTTTTAGCCTTATACATGAGTTGTAGAATAAATTTAAATTTATATGCCAAAGATATTAAAGATTAATGGGCTAGAAAAAAGATATACTAGCGGTTCTAAACAATTAACAGTTTTAAGAAATGTGTCATTTGATGTTGAAAAAGGTCAAACTTTTTCTATTGTTGGGCCTTCTGGTAGCGGAAAGACAACCCTATTAGGTTTATGTGCTGGTCTAGATAAACCAGATGCTGGTACCGTAGAATTATGCGGTTATGATTTAAATACATTAAATGAAGATGAGCGTGCACAATTACGAAATAAGGAAGTGGGTTTTATTTTTCAAAATTTTCAATTGCTCCCAACCCTTACTGCTCTTGAAAATGTAAGCGTGCCTTTAGAATTACAAGGCTCAAATAATGCTGTTTCAGTAGCTAAAACGTTATTAGAAAAAGTGGGCTTAATAGATCGTTTACATCATTATCCATCACAATTATCGGGAGGAGAACAACAACGCGTTGCTTTGGCTAGAGCGTTTTCAAATACACCTTCTATTTTATTTGCGGATGAACCTACAGGTAATTTAGACGAGGAAACGGGAGAAAAAGTTATTCAACTACTGTTTGAGCTCAATAAGGATGCAGGGACTACTTTGGTTATTATTTCACACGATTTAGACTTGGCAAACAGAACACAACAAATATTGAGGCTTAAAGGCGGTCAAGTTATTACTAACGAACCTACAGCAATATCTTGAATAAACAAATATTAACATCAAAAGGGAGTACATCATGGCTCTTTAAAATGGCATGGCGTGATGCTAAAGCAAGTAAAGTGCGTTTAGTACTATTTATGGCGTCCATCGTTTTGGGTATTGCAGCTGTAGTATCTATCCAATTGTTTAGCCAGAATCTAAAGGACAATATACAGCTACAATCTAAAGCCTTAATGGGTGCCGATTTCATTATAGATAGCAGACAAGCACCTAAAGAGCGTGCTCAGGCCATTATCGATTCTTTAAAACCTGATGCCTCAGAAGTAAACTTTGTCTCTATGATTGCCTTTCCAAAGAATGGTGGTACTAAACTAGTGCGCGTTCGTGGTTTAAAAGGTGCTTTCCCATTTTATGGTACGATTGATACACAGCCAATTTCTGCCGCATCAAACTACCAAGAAACAGGCAGTGCGTTGGTAGATGCTACGCTCATGCTGCAGTTCAATGTTAAACCTGGCGATTCTATTAAAATAGGGGAGTTAACCTTGCCAATTTCTGGTGCTTTAAAGGCAATCCCTGGAAGTACAGCTATTTCTAGTTCTGTAGCACCTCCAATTGTTATTCCTTATCAATATTTAGATCAAACACAGCTTTTGCAATTTGGTAGTCGCAAAGAATATCAATTTTTTTATAAAGCACCAACATTAGATTTAGACCAATTAGAAAATCGACTAGAACCTATGTTGGATGCCGAAAACGCCGATTTAGACACACACACAAGCACTAGTCGTCGATTAGGTCGTCGTTATGACAATGTAGGTAAGTTTTTAAATCTAGCAGCGTTTATTGCTTTGTTATTAGGATGTGTTGGTATTGCAAGTTCTGTAAATATTTATATCAAAGAAAAACTAAAAGCTGTTGCTGTTTTAAAATGCATGGGAACTTCAAGAAGACAAAGCTTTTTAATCTTTCTTATACAAATCTCTGGAATAGGCATTATTGGTGGTTTTATAGGTACAGCCATTGGTGTAGTACTTCAGGAACTCTTTCCTTACATATTAAAAGAATTTTTACCATTTGATGTCGATATAAGTATTACAATACAACCATTAATTATGGGTGTTTTACTAGGTTTATTAATGTCTGTATTATTTGCATTATTGCCATTAATGCGCACTTGGTATGTGTCTCCTTTAGAAGTGTTACGCATTGGTGGCGCTTCACTAGAAAAACCAAAGAAGGCAAGATTTGTGGTCTTTCTTGTAATAATCTTATTTTTGTTTTTGTTTTCTTTTTGGTTACTCAATGACGCGCTATATGCATTTGCTTTTGTAATTGGTATTTTGGTGACCTTTGCAATTTTGGCTAGTATTTCCGTATTATCAATGAAAGCGGTAAAAGCCTATTTTCCAAAACGTGCAGATTTTACGGTTCGCCAAAGCTTATTAAACTTATTTCGTCCTAACAATCAAACCTTAGTATTAATAGTCGCTATAGGTTTAGGTACTTTTTTAATAAGCACCTTATATTTCACCAAAGACATTTTATTATCCAAAACAGATGTTGGTCAAATGTCTGAAAATGCCAATCTCATTACATTAGATGTACAGAGTAACCAGCTTGATGCTGTGGTAAAAACATTTCAAACTAATAACTTGAAAGTTATAGATAACATTCCTTTAGTAACTATGCGTATGCACAGTATTAAGGGAAAACCTGTTAATGCACTACGTCAAGATAGCACAAGGCAAGTAAGAGGTTGGATATTGAATCATGAATTTAGAACAACGTATCGAGAAGCACTAATTGTATCCGAAGAACTAATATTAGGGGAGTGGATTCCGACCCATAAACCTGAGGATCCTATTAAAATTTCAATTTCAGACAATCTTGCAGCTGACGCCAAATTAACAATAGGCGATCCTATTGTTTTCAATGTGCAAGGTGTCCTTATGGAAACTACAGTTGGTAGTATTAGAAAAGTGGATTGGGGTAACTTACAGCTTAATTTTTTAATAGTGTTTCCTAAAGGTGTGTTAGAAAATGCACCGCAGTTTAATGTATTAACCACCTATGCACCTAATGAAGAAAGATCAGCAGTTGTGCAACGTGATTTGGTCTCAAATTTCCCTAATGTTTCTATTATAGATCTTAGGCAAGTTTATAATATCGTAGAAGATATATTAGACAAGGTCTCTTGGATTATCAATTTTATGGCCTTTTTCAGTATTCTTACTGGTATTATTGTTTTAATTGGTTCTGTACGAAATAGTAAATATCAACGCATCAAGGAAAGTGTGTTACTTAGAACTTTGGGAGCTAAAAACAAGCAAATATTAAAAATTTCAGCACTTGAATATCTGTTTTTAGGCATTTTAGGCAGTTTAGTTGGCATCCTACTGGCACTTGCAAGTAGTTTTCTATTAGCTATTTTGGTTTTTAAAGAGCCATTTATACCATCTCTTATACCGTTTATAGTGTTTTTACCTGGAATCTCACTATTGGTATTAGGAATTGGATTGAGTAATATTCAGAGTGTTTTAAGAAGTTCTCCGCTGGAAGTATTGCGAAGAGAAGTATAAACCAATTAAATTCATAAAAAAATCATGTATCTTTAAGGTATATTTTTTAAGCTAAAATCACATCCAATCTATGAAGTATTTCCCACTTATGTCTTGCCTGTTTGTTTTATTATTCTTTGGTTGCAATGAGGTTAATCCAAAGGGCGAAAAAGAGGTGCGTGAGTTTGTAAAACAATGGAACGATGCGCATACACAAATAAAGTCACCTTACCTAGAACGCTACTATATGGATGTAGTAAATTATTACGAAAAAGAACGCACCAAAAACCAAGTGCAGCAAGATAAGAATTTGTTGTTTCAACAATTTCCTGACTATACACAGCGTATTTTAGATGACCAACTTATTATCACGAAAGAGGCAGGAAGCTATTTGGTGACGTTTACCAAACGAGTCAACTACAATGGGATTGAAGCAGATTATACCTCGTATCTTTCTGTAATTGCTAAAAATGGCACTTTTAAAATACTGCGAGAAGGTGTTGCTAAAAATGCTAAAAATCTTGATGCTCCCATTTTTCCAAGTAATCGCGAAAATAATATGTTTAGCTCTAATAACAGGCAGCTGTTTGGAGACTTTAATGGTGACGGTCTATCAGACTATGCCTCTGTTATCTCTCCAGAAATAAGTTCTACTACAAAAACGGATGTTAAAAACAATGATGCTGTACAATGTAAAGGAGAATGTAATAGTGTGATTGTTTTTAGTAATAAGGACTTAGAGGCTATCACAATCAAAGGTGCATACAAATCACAATTAGAAAATCTTAAGGATCTTAATAGCGATGGCGCAGATGAGATTGGTTTTTGGGATATTAAACCCACCACCAAGAGCCTCTATGTTTTTAATGCATTAAATAGTACTTTACTTAGTGAGCCTATTATAATTAATACCACCGTCCATAAAAACCTTAACCTTATTGACGTTTTTAAAAAAACGGGACCAAATAAAATTACAGTAACATATAGTGCACAAGTCAATGGAAAATGGATATTAAAAAGCGAGGTGATTACACTGGACTAGCAAAAAGTTTCTTTTACTAGAATAGATGAAATGGTTTGTGAGTAATACTATTATCCAACAAATGTTTAATTTAGTTTTTATATATTAACAACAGCAATTAATTAATCCAATATTTTATGAGTCATACAGTCGTTAAGGCATACGGAACAGAATCCGCAGAAGCTGAGTTAAAGCAACTACAAATTAATAGAAGAGCAGTTACCGAAAAGGATATTGAAATTGATATACTATATTGTGGTGTATGTCATTCCGATTTGCATTTTGCACGCAATGATTGGGGAATGACGCAATATCCAGTAGTACCAGGCCACGAAATTGTAGGTAAGGTTACTCAAATTGGTTCTGGTGTTTCTAAACATAAAATAGGAGATATCGTAGCAGTTGGCTGTTTGGTAGATTCATGCAGAACTTGTAAAAACTGTAAAGACGATTTAGAACAATACTGCCCAGAATGGGTAGGCACTTATGGTGGTTATGATAAACATTTAGATACAAATACACATGGAGGGTATTCCGAAACTATTGTAGTTGGCGAAGCCTTTGTATTAAGCGTACCTAAAAACCTTGATTTAGCAGGTATTGCTCCTGTATTATGTGCAGGCATTACAACGTGGTCTCCATTACGTCATTGGAATGTAGGGGAAGATAGTAAAGTCGCAGTAATTGGTTTAGGAGGTTTAGGACACATGGCAATTAAGCTAGCTGTTGCTTTAGGAGCAGATGTAACCTTATTTTCACGATCAACCAATAAAATAGAGGATGCTAAAGCCTTAGGTACTCATCAAGTCATTATTTCAACAGATGAAAGTGAGATGGAAAAAGTCTTGGGTAAATTTGATATGATTATAGATACAGTTCCTTATGAACATGATTTAAACCCATATATCGGAACATTAAATACCAATGGTACATTGGTTGTTGTGGGCTATTTAGGACCTTTAGACCCTATGGTAATGACTGTACCTTTAATTATGGGACGTAAAAGTGTTGCAGGATCCCTAATTGGTGGTATTGCCGAAACACAAGAGTTATTGGATTTTTGTGGGAAGCATAACATTACCTCAGATGTAGAAGTTATTAATATGCAAGAGATTAATACAGCTTACGAACGCATGCTAAAAAGTGATGTTAAGTATCGTTTTGTAATAGATATGAAATCACTTAAAAGTTAGTTTTATCTATAGCTATATACAAAGCGTGACATAAATAAAATGTACTATAATGTTCTGCGTTATGTAACTTGAGCTTTGCATAAAAGCAGGGCAGAACGTTAAGAAAAGGTCTGGTAGACCTTTATAGTGAATGAGCCAGCTGGCGCTTTGGCATACAACAGTTTCTTGAAAAAATCTATTCTCAAAAGTTTCTTCTACAATATTAATGACATCGAGTTTGCGAGATGCATGAACTCCTCTAAAACAATATTAACCTTGTGAATAAACACTTTTTATGCGACGACGTAGGAGGGAAGCGTAATGTGTGTGAAATGGTAATTAACTGCTATATAGCTTATTAATTCTACTTTTATAAGTCTGCCCAATAGGTATTTTATGTTCATTAATTAGAATGCGATTACCCTCAATAAATTTTATTTTATCAATCGCTACAATAAAAGATTTATGGACACGTAAAAATTTATTTGAAGGCAATAATTCATCAAAATCAGATATTTTTTCATGACTCACAATCATTTCATCTTTAAGAAATAGTTTAGTATAGTTTCCATATGCTTCTATATATAGCAAGTGGTTCAAGTCAATTTGATGGTGTTTTTTATCTCCTTTTACAAAAAAACGAGTTGAGCTATCTGTTGCACTAGAAACTTCTT
Organism: Flavobacteriaceae bacterium S0862; assembly: GCA_023015825.1. GTDB lineage: Bacteria > Bacteroidota > Bacteroidia > Flavobacteriales > Flavobacteriaceae > Pontimicrobium. The sequence goes on from JALKAW010000004.1 coordinate 142,544, forward strand.
TAATAATCGTTTTTGTTGTTTGTTTTTCTGAAACCTTATTTACAGCTTTAACCAAGCGATCAAAACTAAATGGCTTTAAAATATAATCGACAACATTTAGCTCAAAGCCTTCTAAGGCATGTTCTTTATAAGCAGTTGTAATAATAGTTTTTGGTGGATTTGTCAATGTTTTCAAGAAATCTAAACCTTTAAGTTTTGGCATATTAATATCTAAAAACATAAAATCTACCGTGCTTTCATTTAAAAACTGCATCGCTTCCATGGCATTGTAACAATTCTTTTCTAACTGCACATGAGGTAACATACTGCAGAATTCTTCAATAATTTCATGTGCTAAAGGCTCATCATCAATGATTATAAATTTAAGCATGTTTAGATATTTTTAAAGTCGTTTTATAGGTGTTTTTGGTTTTCTTTACAGTTAGTTCGTTTTTTTTGGGATAAATTAATGCTAATCTACGTTTTAGATTTGTGAGTCCAATACCTTTCACTTCGCTTATTTCTTTAGGATCAAAGTTATTCTCTATTTTAAAATAGATGAAATCTGTATCTTCATACAAATTGATGTGGATAAATGCATTCTCTGTAAGAGTTTCAATACCGTGTTTAAAAGCATTTTCTAATAGAATGATGAACAATAAAGGAGCTATTGATAAACTAGTGTCTATGTGGTGTTTAAAACTAATGTCTACGGTTTTTTTATAACGAATTTTATGAAGTTCTATATAGTTGTTTAAATACTCTATTTCATCGCCTAGCTTAACGATTTCTTTTTCACCTTCGTAAATGGTGTAGCGCATCATATCAGATAACTTTAAAATAACATCTGGAGCTTGATTAGAATTTTTAATCGTTAATGCATATAGGTTATTTAGCGTATTAAAGAAAAAATGAGGGTTTATCTGTGCTCTTAATAATGATAGTTCTGTTCTAGATTTTTCGGCTTTTAGGTTTTGCACCCATTTCCATTGTTCAAAAACCCAAACTAAAAACAAAAAGGGAATTGGCAAAAAGAATATAACAAACGGAAAATCTTCTTTAATTTTCAAATAGGCTTCTAAATCCCCCGAAAATAATCTCAAATAAAGAAAATATAAGAGTAGTGGACCATATATAATTAAAATTAATTTCCAATATTTTTTAATGAAAGAAGGCACCAAAACAAAGACAAAACCAATCCAAAACCCAGCGATGAGAAATAAGGTTATTGGGTTATCGGGTAAATCCATTATAGAATCAATGCCGATAGTAATAAAAAGCAAGAGAAGTAAGCTAAGTACTTTAATTATTGTTTTTTTTACCTTTTTTGAATAATTGAAAAAATGAAATGGCAAAGCAATTACCAAACCCCAAAATATCAAATAAGGAATAATACTTAATTTTCTATCCTCTGGAAGAATAATAACACCTGTAGCTTTTAATAAATAAAATATTGGAATTACAATAAGTCCAATAAAAAAAGCTTTGTATTTCTTTAAGAAGTCAATCATACCCCAAATTTACTGATGATAAGTTATTCTGACAAAGTTATTGATATACACTATTCAAATTAGTACAAACACTATAATTTTTCTGATGAACGCGTTTGAGCTTGTTTTTTTGTATGAATAGCGCCATAAGACTCGCGTATATCAAATTTATTAGCACTCCCTAACGCTTCACTTTATGTTTGTGTCAAATTAAAACTAAAAGTCATGAGCACTTTAAACAACACAAACATCAGAATTCAAATAAAAACATCTCACAGTAGTGTTTGGAATACTAAAAGACGATTTAGATAAACTATTAAACTAATAACACTATAAAATTAACTATTATGAAACATTTAAAAATCCTCGGTTTAGCTTTATTATGCTTCACAAATGTACTCGCCCAATCAAATAATGAAGCTCTTAATACTAAAATTAAATCTCTTGAAAAAGCCTTTGAAACAGTTTTGACCACGTCTAAAGCAGCAGGTTTTGCTATTGCTATTGTAAAAGGTAACGACGTAGTGTATGCGAAAGGCTTTGGGTATAGTGATATTGAAAATAAAACGCCTACAACTAGCAACACAGTTTTTGCTATTGGTTCAACAACTAAGGCTTTTACCGCGTCGTTAATGGGGCGCTTACGAGACCAGGGAGAAATCGATTTTGAAACCTCTCCAAGAGCGTATATTCCTGAATTGAAATTCTTTAATTCTGAAATGAACAATCAAATAACGATTAAAGATTTAATGACGCATCGCACAGGATTACCACGCCATAGTCAGGCTTGGAAAACATTTGAAACTACATCAAAGGATGAATTTTTAGCTCGAATAGCTTATATGGAACCTGTTTCTTCTGTAAGATCAAAATTTGCTTACAATAACTTCATGTATTTTGTTCAGGGTGAAATTGCCGATCGACTTACTGACAATAGTTGGGAGCAGAATATAGAACAACACTTTTTTGAGCCATTGCAAATGACTAGTTCAACTGCCAATATTGAAGGATTGAAAAATAGCAAAAATGCGGCTGTAGGATATTATTTTGAAAATGGCAAAACAACAGAAATTGATTATAAAGACATTGGAGCTATGGGTCCTGCTGGAGGAATTAATAGCACAGTGAATGACATGTCAAAATGGATGATTGCTTGGTTAAATGAAGGACAATACAATGGCAAACAGATATTGCCATCTAAATATGTTAAAGAGGCGATGAGCTCACAAATGATTATTTCTGGTAGATTTCCTAGAAAAATTGAGTCAAATACGTTTATGAATAACTATGGCTACGGTTGGTTTATTTCCTCTTACAAAGGTCATTATCGTGCAGATCATGGTGGTAATATTGATGGCTTTTCGGCTAACTTAGCTTTCTATCCAGCAGATGATCTTGGCATTGTGATATTAAGCAATCAAAACAGATCGGGTGTACCACAAATCATTACAAATATTGTTGCTGATAAACTTTTTGATACACCAAAAACCAATTGGATTGGAAAATTAGAAAAACTCATTGAGCAACAAACCCAAACAAAAGAAATCGAACCTATCCTTTCTTCGGCACCTGTATATGCCTTAAAAAAATATACCGGAACCTATACACATAAAGGGTATGGTACCTTTGAGGTTATTAAAGAAAATGATTCTTTGTTTGCTAAATTTCCTTCAAAAACGCAATGGTTAAATCCAGTGCATCCTAATGTATTTGAAACGTTCTATGTCATAGATGATAAAGTTCAGGCTCAATATAAAGATACGAGTATCAATTTTTTAACCAATGTAAAAGGAAATATAACTGGTTTAGAAATGAAGTTGGAACGCACATTAGATCCAATAGTTTTTAATAGAGTACCTTTTAAAACAGAACCAATAAATTAATTAAAGTATCTCGTACTTATAAATATTTAAACACCTCAATCAAAAAGTGAATGGATAAATCTACTTTAATCATGAAAAATATCAAAAATATATCACCTGTCATCTTTTCAATTATTACGCTAGTGGCCTTTGGAATTATAGGTCTATTGCCAATTGATACTATTCTTATAAAGATGTCACTGTCAGATTTTCAATCAGAATATATTGGTTTAACACTGAAAATGACATTAATCTTAATCATAAGCTATCGTATCATAAAAGTATTAAAAATTGAACATATTATTGGGCTGTCTTCCAAATATGGTTGGAAATTTAAATATTTAAATATAATCCCTGTTTATCTCATTATACTTGGGGTTTTAAGTATTATTTCTAAAGATTTGACCCAAATTCATATAGAAAACCTATTACTACTACTTTTTGCTTGTTTAACGGTTGGGTTTGCCGAAGAATTTTTATTTAGAGGAGTATTGCAATCAGTATTTTTAAAAAAATATCTCGATCATAAAAACGGAGTTCTTATAAGTATATTAAGTCCTGCCATAGTTTTTGGATTATTTCACCTTATTAATTTGACTAATAATGATGATGTATTTGCTGTCTTAATTCAAGTTATATTCGCTACGTTTATTGGATTCTTTTTCGGTGTTTTAGTTTTAAAAACAAATAAAATAATACCTGTTGCAATAACTCACGGCTTAATAAATTTTTTCTTTTCTATTGCATTTCTACCTAGTATAAAAGTTACAGAAGAAACAGGAGCCTCTATAACCTCTATACTTATATTCTTACCGCTCTTTATTATTGGTCTTGTTGTTTTGAAAAAGATTAAAAAGGAAGATGTAATGAAAAAGTTAAATGAAAGTTTTAATTAGCATAATACTGTCTGTCAATGAATTTAAAAGAAAAACTATCAGAAATTACAGACTATTTTTCACCTAAAATACTAGGAGAAGTAAATGACGTTTTTATTAAATTAGTGAAAATAAAAGGCGATAAAGTACCATGGCATAATCATAAAAATGATGATGAATTATTCCATGTTCTAAGTGGAAGTCTTCTTTTTGAAATAGAAAACCAGGAGGCTTTTACAATGAATAGCGGCGATATATTTATAGTTAAACGCGGACTAAATCATCGAGTCAGTTCCAAAGAGGAATGTCACATAATGCTCGTTGAAAACAAAACGACGCTGCACACTGGGGAAATCGTCAATGAAATAACAAAGTCTATTAAAGAACAAAGAATTTAACAATTCAAAAGATACAGTGAAAAAGACTATGCACTACAAGGTGTATAGTCTCTTGCTTTTTTAAATACTGAATCATACTTCAAAATAATTCTTGCTAGGTCATACAATCAACAATATTTATATAAGCTATTCAAATTAGTACGAACACCACTCTTTTCTTGATGAACGCGATTCACGCCATTTTTTTATATGAATGGCTTTATAAAAACACCATATGTCATATTAATTATAATACGCAATCCTTTCCCTTTATGTTTGTATCAAATTAATATTAATACTAAAACAATGAGCACTTTAAAAAACACACACATAAGAATTAGAATAAATGTATCTAACAGTACTGCATGGAATGCTAAAAGACGTTTCAGATAATTAAATCAATTTAAAAACCAACAGTTATGAATACATTGCAAATTAATAATCTAACTAAAACTTATCCAAATGGTGTAAAAGCCTTAAATGGAATTAATTTAAAAATCACCAATGGTATGTTTGGTTTATTAGGTGCTAATGGAGCTGGTAAATCATCTTTAATGCGAACTATTGCCTCTTTACAGGCGCCTAGTTCTGGAAGTATAAAATTTAATGATATTGATGTTGTAATCGAACCGCAAGAAGTTAGAAAAGTATTGGGTTATTTACCACAAGAGTTTGGTGTGTATCCTAAAATTTCTGCTGAAAAATTACTGAATCATCTAGCAATTTTAAAAGGGATTATTAATAACAAAGAACGCAAACAACAAGTTAAAGCATTATTACAACAAGTAAATTTATATCAGCACAGAAAAAAATCAGTGTACACGTTTTCTGGGGGAATGCGTCAGCGTTTTGGCATCGCACAAGCTTTATTAGCTAATCCACAATTAATAATTGTTGATGAACCAACAGCAGGTTTAGATCCAGAAGAGAGTAACCGTTTCTTAAACTTATTGAGCGAGATTGGGGAAAATGTAATCGTGATTCTATCGACTCATATTGTTGAAGATGTTAGGAATTTATGTCCTAAAATGGCCATACTTGCTAATGGTGAAATCATTTCAAAAGGCAATCCAAAAGAACTGGTTGCTTCGATCGAAGGCAAAATTTGGACAAAAATCATCCCTAAAAACGATATTAATATTTATAAAAAAGCTTTTGATGTCATCTCTACAAAGCTCGTTTCTGGAGAAACTCAAATTCGTGTATTATCAGAACAAAAACCTGAAGCTGGTTTTGAAATGATAACACCAAATTTAGAAGATTTTTATTTCGCAACAGTGTTTAACCAAGCAATTAAAATCGCCTAAGTTATGTTTAAAAAGCTCATACAATTCGAAGTTCATTATCAATTAAAACAACGTGCATTTCCCATATTTGCTATCTTGTTTTTGGTCTTGGGCGTATTTGTTGGAAGACAAGGTTTTGCTCCTACAGGGGTTAATTTTAACGCTGCATATCAGGTGTATTTTCAAACAAGTATTCTTACATTAGGGAGTGTATTTATAACAATGTTTTTTGCAATAAGCGCTATGCTTAGAGACAAACAACACAATACGGAGCCTTTAATTTATAGTTCTTCAATAAAAAAGAGCCACTACTTTTGGAGTCGTTTTCTGGGAACATTCATTTTTAGTGTTCTTGCTTTTTCGCCTTTTCTTATTGGATATTTTTTGGGAATTAACACGTCTAATTTAGATCCAGAAAGAGTCGCGAATTTTCAGTTAATGACGTACTTACAACCATGGTTGTATATCGTAATTCCGAACATTTTTATCTGCTCAACAATAATATTCTCTGTGAGCACATTAACTAAAAATAGCACGGCAACCTATGTCAGTGCCGTATTTATTTACATGCTATATTTTGTAAGTTCCATCTTTTTAAATTCGCCATTAATGGCACAAGCAGTTCCGGCTTCTCCAGAAAGCATGGCTCTTGCAGCCCTTGCAGATCCATTCGGAATCGCCGCCTTTTTTGAGCAAACACAATATTGGACGCCTTTTCAAAAGAATACGCAACTACTTTCTTTTTCTGGATTATTTCTATGGAATCGTCTCATTTGGATCCTGGTTTCCTTTGGATTTCTTTTATTAACCTTTAGGCTGTTTTCGTTCCGAAAAATCACAAAAAAAGTAAAGAAAGCACCGAATTATGAAATAAACAAACTACAGGTAATGGCCTATAGACCAATAAAGGCATTTTACAATCTTAAAGCGCAAAGTCTTGCATTCTTAGCCTTGTTAAAGGTGGAGTTGAAAAGCGTTTTCAGAAGCTTACCTTTTATAGCAGTTCTGCTAATGTGGTTGTTTATTTTGTTTTCAGAATTATATTCTACCGTTATAAGTGGTGTTGAATATGGCGTCAGCGTATATCCTTTTACAAATCAATTGATAGAATTAATTGTGAAACCATTAACCATTTTTAGTCTGATTTTAATTGTATTCTATAGTTCAGAAATAGTTTGGAAAGAGCGCAGCTTAAATTTCAACTTTATTATTGATGCGACTCCAGTTAAAAATTGGGTGTTCTTTTTATCAAAGTTTAGTGCTTTGCTAGTGTTACCAATTATTTTAATGACTTCGGGAATTTTAATGTGTATGGTATTTCAGATTGGTTTGGGTTATACAAACTTTGAATTTAGTTTATATGCGTCTTTATTTTACCATAATGGATTACAGTTAGTTGTGTTTTGCATGATCGCCCTATTTGTAAATAGTCTGGTAAAGAACAAATATATGGGCATGGGGATTTTTGGACTGATTGTAATTTTGAGTTTAAAAGCTGATATGCTAGGCTTTCAACATCCATTAACCAGTCTTGGCTTTATGCCCGAGGTTTCATACTCTAACATGAACGGATTTAGTGGTGCAACTAACTTATTTAATCACCTGGCCATATATTGGTCAGCTTTCGGATTACTCCTGGTGTTAATATCTTTTAAAATTTGGAATAGAGGAGCAGTTGGGACTATTTCGGTTCAATTACAACAATTAAAACAGGGCTGGACAACCATTCAGAAAACAGGTTTTGCAATTCTAATGTTGCTATTTGTTGGAGCAGGGAATTTGGTTTTTTACAACATAAATGTAGTTTCTGATTATGATACGGTTAGTGATCAATTAGATTTCAGAGAAAACTACGAACGAAAATTTAAACAATATGAAAGCTTAGAAAGGCCTTATGTTACTTCAAGGAAAACTGAAGTTGCATTATATCCTAAACAAGGAATGTATACTGTAAAAGGGGATTATGTACTAAAAAACAAAAGCGATCACCCCTTATCTCAAGTATTTATTATAGAAGGAATTCCTTTAGAGAACATCTCAATTGAGAATGCTAATTTAATTGAACATAATCCGCTTTACGGTACCTATTTATTTCAATTTAATAAAGCGCTTCAACCAAACGAATCTGTTGCTTATAAATTTGAACTGAAAAAAGAATCAAAAGGGTATGACTCTGATAAAACGATTGTTAATAACGGAACTTATATCACACATGGAAATTTTGAGCAAGCATTAGGCTATGTTTCTGGTTTTGAAATAACAAATAGAATAGAACGTCAAAATAGAAATTTACCTAAAAAGATTAAAGAAAAGAAGTCGGCATCACACATTGCTATAGAAGATGTGAAAATTGAAAAAACAAGTTTTGAAACCATTGTTTCTACAGAAAATGAACAAACTGCATTAAGTTCAGGAAATTTATTAAGAGAATGGACAGAGAATAATAGAAAATTTTACCATTATAAGTCCAGTGATAAAATACTGCCTGGGATCGGTTATTTTTCAGCAAATTATCAATCGAAAAAAATCAATCACAAAGGGATTTCTATAGAACAATATTACGATGAGAATCATCATTTTAATATAGACGACGTTGAAAATAGTGTAAAACAAACTTTAGATTATTGTCAAGAAAACTTTGGAGATTATCCTTTTGATTATATCAGAATTGCCGAAGTGCCTTCACATTGGTCAATGGGTGGGTTTGCGCATCCTGGAATGATTAGTATGACAGAAGATAGATTGTATTTATCTGATGTGAGCAATTCAACTACTTTTAATTTAGTCGCAAAAAGAACCATACATGAAGTTGCACATCAATGGTGGGGCCATACGTTATCGGCGAAACCAGTCGCTGGTGGCTCATTATTTGTTGAAGGTTTTGCAAAATACACCGAAGCAGTCGTTATGGAAAAAATGTATGGAAAAAGCGCTTTATACGCGCTAAGTGAAAATGCAAGAATTCGCTATTTTTCTGGAAGATCTTTTGCCGGAGATATTGAACCACCTGTTTATATGGTGTTAGGTCAAGGCTATATTTCTTATGGTAAAGCATACACGGTATTAATGGCATTAAGAGATTTGATAGGAGAGAAGCAAGTAAATCATGTGTTAAAAACTATTATAGACAAGCATCGTAACATTAATAAGCTAGAGGCTAACTCCGTTGAATTTATTGATGAACTTTATAAAGTTACACCTCCAGAACAACATGTTTTAATTGATGATTGGTTTAAAAAAGTAATTACCTATGATTTAAGTGTTGAAGATAGTTCTTATAAAGAATTAGCTAACGGAACTTATGAGGTTATTGTTAAAGTAAAAGCCAAACGTTATGAAACGATGGACAGTGGAGAAATTAAGCAGATTTCGATTAATGAGCCTATTAAAATAGGAGTTTTTAATACGCATCCATCCAATGTAAAGGACGATAGTTCTATTTTATACTATCAATCAAATACAGTTGACAAAGAAGCAACAGAAATTAAGATTATAGTAAAAGAATCGCCTAAATATATTGCTATAGATCCTTATGGAACGCGATCTGATGAAAACTTTACAGATAACAGCTTAAGATTCTAATAAAATACATAACAGCTAATTTTAGACACAAATGTTTTTAAACGCTGCGAAGCAAACCGATTCTTGTTTAATGACACAAGTTCATATTATTAAATCCTTCTATTAGAATCTAAAATACAAGTTATAGATGCCGTTAATAAAAAAAACAGATTACCGTAATTAAAAACTGTAGATGACCTAAGTCATTTTACACCTGATATATGATTATTAAATTTATAACATTATTAATCAATAAAAATCAATGTTATGTCAGTATTAAAGGTGATAGAAATTTTAGGAAACTCAACGGTTAATTTTGAAGATGCCATTCAAAATGTAATAAAGGAAGCATCAAAATCAGTTGAAAATATCAAATCTGTATATGTTGAAGATATGCAGGTAACCGTAAGTAACAACAAAATTGCACAATATCGTGTAAATACCAAAGTAACCTTTGGCATTCATGATTAAAATTGTTCAATGTAATAAGGTTTTTGAAGATTGTATTTATTTATAAATACTGTTTTTCAAAAGCCTTTTCTCCTTATACTCCAGAAGCAATCATTAAATATTAGAAGACATGTTACAAACAGAAATATTCAACAAAAATGTAGAAGCTTATGACGCTTGGTATGATAATTATCCGGAAGTTTTTCAATCGGAAGTCGCAGCCATCAGAGAACAACTTTTAAAACTCCCTGAAGATATTTACGGCATTGAGGTTGGTTTGGGTACAGGACGGTTTTCTGAAGCTTTGGGCATTAAAGAAGGCCTAGAACCTTCTGAAGAAATGGCTAAAAAAGCCATGAATCGAGGTATTGAAATTATGATAGGTGTTGCAGAGAAACTACCTTATAGTGATTATCATTTTGACTTTTTACTTTTCGTTACCATTTGCCATCTTAATAATTTAAAAGCCGCATTGCATGAAGCGCATAGAGTATTAAAGCCAGGAGGATCAATAATTATAGCTTTTTTGGATAAAGAGCAATCTATTGCGCGGCAATATGAAGAGAAAAGACATCGAAGTACCTTTTTTAAAAATGCAACCTATTATTCAGTTGATAAAGTTAAAGATTTACTTAAAAATGCAAAATTTAAAGATTTAGAATTCAATCAAACCCTATTTGGAGAATTAAACGAAATAAAAGAAATTCAACCAACAAAAGAGGGCTATGGTGACGGGTCTTTTGTTATTGTTAAGGCTGTAAAAAAATGAAAATAAAATACCTACCCCATACAGCCGATATAAGAATGTCTATTGAAGGAGAAACACTTCAAAATTTATTTAAAGCAGGAGTAAAAGGAATGGCAAACCTACTCAAAGAAAATACTTGTGAATTGACTCATAAATTTAACAGTAAAACAAGAATAAAAACCTGTTCATTAGATTATACAAATTTGCTCATTGATTTTTTATCAGACGTGCTAACATATACATATACCAATAAAACGATTTACTGTAAAATCAATATTTTAAGTTTAGAAAAATACAAAATTGTAGCCGATGTATTTGGTATAGAAACCAATGATTTTGATGAAGAAATTAAAGCGGTAACCTACCATGAAGCTGAAGTAATTAAAAATAAAAATAACCTTTGGGAAACGTGTATAATTTTTGATATATAAAATAAGCATTTTATTAACATTATACCTGGATATGAGGAATAGCGAATTGCGTGTGACCTTTAAAAAACTATAATTATAAACACATGAAAAAGGTAAAAAAATCCGATATCAACAAATTGAAAGATTACTTTTGGGAAATCCCTATGTCTTTTAGAGAAGATATGAAAGTTCCCGCAAGAGTCCTTGCTGTTAAATCACTTTTAGATGATATCATTGAAGATAGATCGCTAAATCAATTGGTTAATGTAGCTACGTTACCAGGAATTCAAAAAGCATCATTAGTGATGCCCGATGTACATGAAGGCTACGGATTTCCTATAGGTGGTGTTGCTGCAACCAGATATCCTGATGGGGTTATTTCTCCCGGTGGTATTGGTTATGATATTAATTGTGGCGTACGTTTACTGACTTCAATTTTAAAAATAGACGATGTAAGAGATAAAATAGAAGAACTATCAAAAGAAATGTATGCTCAAATACCCTCAGGAATGGGCAAAGGAGGTGACATTATCCTTACTGAAGAACAAATGAATCAAGTGTTAACAAAAGGCGCAGAATGGGCCATTGACAATGGTTATGGTATTCAAGAAGACTTGGCCTATATAGAAAATAAAGGAAGACTAATTGAGGCAGATCCATCTATGGTTTCAGAAATGGCAAAAAAAAGAGGGACAGATCAGTTAGGTACCATTGGTTCGGGGAATCATTTTGTGGAAGTAGATTACGTAGATGAAATTTACAATGAAGACATTGCAAAAGCCTACGGTTTAGAAAAAGGGCAGTTGGTTGTATTAATTCATACAGGTTCAAGAGGTTTAGGACATCAGGTAGCCACCGATAATATTCGTGTGATGATGAACGCTATGGCTAAGTATGATATCAAACTTAAAGATAGAGAATTAGCATGTGTTCCTTTTAATTCAAAAGAAGGTCAAAATTACTTTAAGGCGATGTGTGCAGCCGCCAATTATGCTTGGTGTAACCGCGAAGTGATTTCCTGGGAAGTACGAAAAGCATGGAAAACTATTTTTGGTGAATCGGGAGGTCACCTCAAACTATTATATGATATCGCACATAACATCGCTAAAATTGAAACCTACAATATTAACGGAAAAGAACAGAAAGTCATTGTGCACCGCAAAGGTGCTACGCGTGCTTTCGGACCCGGTTTTGAAGCACTTCCTGAGGCGTACAGGCAAGTTGGTCAACCCGTTATTATACCTGGGAGTATGGGTACCTGTTCCTATGTACTGGCAGGAACAGAAAAAAGTAAAGATATCACTTTTGGATCCTGTTGCCATGGCGCTGGAAGACGCTTGTCTAGAACGGCTGCAAAAAAACAAGTAAATGCTCCTGTTTTAAAAGAAACCTTAAAAGAACAAGGGATTTATGTAGAAGCTGGTTCTTTTAAAGGCATTGCTGAAGAAGCACCTATTGCTTACAAAGATGTGAATTTAGTTGTAGAAACGGTGCATGCTTCCAGCGTAGCTCAAAAAGTAGCCAAATTAAAACCTGTTGCTGTAATAAAAGGATAAACAGAAATACACCATATGTAGAGAAAATAAGGCGCCCAATTTTTATATGCATGCGTGCATATTTTTAATCGTGTATGAATATCAATGAAAATAGTTGTAAATGCCGTTCTTAATATTTCCTATGCAGTTTTTTATACAAGGCCCTATTGAGGAGCATGAACCATAAAATACAAAATGTAAAAGTGACTTTTTGTATTAATGGGAGTGTGTCCAGAAACAATTCGGTTTCATAAATATAGTAATTGCTCAAAAACAAAATCAGACATAGCATACCGAACACAAAAAGCATGATATAGCGGTCTATATAAAGTTCAATAATTGCAATAATGAGTGCTATGGTACCAAAAACCCCTGCAATACGTAAAATGACATCATGAACTTCGGAAGCTAAAAACAAGGTAATAATCATAGACATCATGCCCGCCGCACTCATAACTTTTTGTGCCCTGGTTTTTAGAGTAAATAATTGAGGTAAATAAAGCCACAGTACGCTTAAACTAAAACAAAGCACAGCCAATGCCAGACGTGCATAGGTTCTAGACGTATTTTGTATACCGGTTAAGGTCTCTGAATTTAATAAATCACATAAGTAATCATGCTTTAACTGAAATCCGGTTTGATTCTTAGCAGCATAAGAACTTCCGGGATACTGAATGGCAGCAAGGGTATAAAAAACAACAAAAACAAGCATACCAACGAAAGGTAACCAAACAATATAATGAACCGTTTTAGTGTTAAAAGTGGGCATTAGATAAAAATTCCGGCTATGACATGAGCCATGCCTAAATATATAAAAACAGACTACCAAGAACTATGATTTATATCATGTTGGGAGCATGCAGAATATTAAAACAGTAGAAACAGAAAAACACTTAATAGTTTAATGAGCCCAGTTCAAAAGTTTGTAATGAATGTACATTTGAGATAAACAGCTATACAGACACATTTGTACTATAATGTTCTGCGTTATGTAACTTGAGCTTTGGCTAAAAGCGAAAGTTCTTCTTAAGTTTCTTAAAAAAAATATTCTCAAAAGTTTCTTTTCAATGTTAATGACATCGAGTTTGCGAGATGCATGAACTCCTCTAAAACAATATTAACCTTGTGAATAAACACTTTTTACGAAGCGACGATAGGAGGGAAGCGTAATATGTGTGAAATGGGTGCTTATAATTACAACAGTCTATTTCAATCTATTCAAAACAAATGATTTAAACTGAGAACCGATTGGGATTTTGTTTTCTCCAATTACAACGTGATCAGAGCTTACTGAATCTATTTTTGTGAAATTTATGATATAAGATTTTTGAATTTGAAAGAAGTTATTATTTAACAAAGATAATGCTTCAGCTATGCTTTGTCTTCCCATGATTTTTTTTCCATTCACAAAATAATTGATATAGTTTCCATCCTTTTGTAGATATTCTATTGCATCTAAACTTACTTGATGTATTTCTAATCCGCTCTTTATAAATATGGTTTTAGAAGCTCCAGAAAGTGTATTATCAGATGATCCAGAATTATCTTTTTGGTTTGTTAATTTTGTAATTGTCTTAGAAAAGCGATCTAAACTTATTGGCTTTAGCAGGTAATCAATAGCATTAACTTCATAACTTTCAAGTGCATGTTCAGAGTAAGCCGTTGTAAAGACAATACTTGTTTTAGATGAAATCATTTTAGATAGAGAAAGACCACTTAGGTGTGGCATATTAATATCAAGAAAAATGATATCAACAGTGTTAGTGTTTAAAAACTCTAAGGCTTTTAACCCATTTCTAAAGGTAGATACTATTTCAAATTTAGAAAAATGAGCTAAATAAGAAACGATAAGTTCTATTGCCTTAGGTTCATCATCAACTATTATTACTTTCATCTGTACTTATTATTAGTTCTACATTAAAATTATCCTGGCCTTCTTCAATTTCAAGCGAATGTCCATTAGGATAAGCTAATTTTAATCGCTCTTTTGTTGCTTTTAACCCATAACCACCTAAACGATCTAAATCAATTTTAGGAGGGATAGAGTTTATAATTCTAAATATAAATTTTGTTGTATTAGTAATGTCGATATCAATATGTATAAATGAGTTAAATTCTGCTTGTACACCATGTTTAAAAGCATTTTCTATAAAACTTAGCAGAATTCCCTTTTCAATTAATTGAAAGTCATTAGAGCCATTAATGTTTAATTTATAATCTATTTCATCTTCTTCATAACGCAACAAATGTAATTCAGAAAAATCTTGGATAAATTCAATTTCTTTCGAAATAGGGACAAAATCACTTTTATTTTCATAAACAACATACCGCAATAACCCAGAAAGAGTATTGATACTCTTAGCCAATTTTGGGTTTTTAACTTGATCGACCATGGATAATAAGTTATTCATAGTATTGAATAAAAAATGAGGATGCAACTGTGAACGTAGTAAATTGAGTTCAGCTTGATTATTAATCAATTCCATACTTTTCTTATCAGCATCCATGATACTCCAAGCTTTAATAAGACCGTAAGCAATAGCAACAATTGTATAAAAAATTAAAATTCCGTACCACAATGACGGAAACCAAACAATATGAATAAAACTAAAGAAGAAAATTTTGACAATTAAAATATAAGTGAACAAAAATATGACCAAAGTACTCAACAACTTAGCGAGAATGCTTTTAAGTTTTGATATATTGGTAAGCTGTTGCGTGAAATAAAATTGAATGTAAAAATACAGTGCAAATATAGGTTGGCCAATAGCAAAGAAGAGTATTAGTTCATTGCTGTGTTCAGTATTTCCTGTTACAACACCATTATTAACTTCTATTAAATGTTCAGTTATGGAAAAAGAATAAATAATGAGCCATGAACTAAATACCCAAAACAAAACATTAATTACTATTTCTAACCACTTTTTATTCATTTGGTAAAGATATGTTTTTTATACACTGTATTATTTATTTGGTACCAAAGCTCTTTTTTTTGGTACAAAACCATAGAATAAAATTACATAACTTTTTTTTAGACTTTTATAACATATATGCTACTTGCTATAACTTATTCTATTTAGAAAGAGGAATCGTTTATTTATTTGCTGAATAATTTAAATCCTTAAAAAATGAAACAGTTTATAAATATTCTTACAGTTGCACTTTTACTACTAACTAGTTGTAATGCGCAAAACGAATCAAATATTAAAAACATTGAAAACCTTGAAACCAATGTTGATGCATTAGTAAAACAATATCAAGACTTAGATATCTTTTCTGGAATAGTTTTGGTTGCTGAACACGGAATCCCAAAATATCATAAAGCCTTTGGTATGGCAAATCGTGAAAACAAAATCGCTAATACTATTAATACCAAGTTTGATATTGGTTCCATGAATAAATCCTTTACTAAAACTGTAATACTGCAATTAATAGAAGAAGGAAAACTAAAAGTGACAGATAACTTAGGCAAATTTATTCCAGGGTTTCCTGAAATAGCAGCCACTAAAATTACAATTACTGATTTATTAGACCATTCTTCTGGTTATACTGATTATTGGGGAGAAGGTTTTAACGACCTTCCCATAGAACAAAAACGTTTAGCAGGACTCGTAGAACGAATTAAAAAATTGAGACTAGAGTTCGAACCTGGAACTGAAACAGCTTATAGTAATTCAGGTTATGTTTTATTAGGGGCCATTATTGAAAAAATTACAGGATTAACATACCATCAAAATGTGATAGACCGTATAATTAATCCTTTAAACATGACTGAAACATATGTAATTGATAAAAACAAAGTTCCAAATAGAGCAATTGGGTATTTTAAAGACATGAAAGGAAACATTTCTAATAATTTAGGGTTTGCTGAAGTACCAAATCCAGATGGAGGTTTTCATTCTACTCCAAGTGATATTGTAAAGTTTTATTCTGAATATTTTTATGGAACCAAATTGTTAAGCAAGGAAACCAAATCAAACGAAGCCTTTTTTGGATCAATTAATAAAAGGAAAACTTCAGGAAAAGCTTCATTAATGGCTGGAGGATTTCCGGGGGCTAACACTGCTTACTTAGAAATAATGCGAGATGAAATTAGCATTATTGTATTTGCTAATATGGATGAACCCGTTGGCGAACAGTTAGCATCTGGAATTTTAGCTTTAGTTAGAGGGCAAGAACCTATTTCACCATCGCTTCCTGCAAATCAAAATGTATATAAACATTATAAAAAGCATGGCATTAAGTATATAGAAGAAAATTTTTCAGTCTTAACAAAAAACTTTCATTCAGAAGATCCAAAAGGAATGATACTTAATGGAATAGGGTATGATTTTTTAAGGGACGATAATATAGAAGAAGCATTAAAATTCTTTCAACTAAACGTCAAGTTATTTCCAGAAGATGCGAATCTCTGGGACAGTCTAGGTGAAGTTCATTTTAAACTGGGTAATAATGAAAAAGCTTTAGAATATTATGAAAAGGCATTAGCTATAGACCCTTATATGGAATCAGCAACGAATATGATAAAAAAAATCAAAAAATAGTTAAGGTTTGATTAAACGAAGTAATAAAGAATTTAGATATTAACGTTGGCCTAATAAAATTTTGGTAAAACAATAAGGTAAAGTGAGCGTCCATATTTTAGGGGTTTAGTAATAAAGTTTATTAAGAGTTACAATTATACAAGGGAATTCAAAGCAATGTTAATGAGTTACAATGTTTCCTAAAATATAGCGAATGAGCCGTAAATTGTTTCCAAAATTATATACTATTTGAGATATTGATTGAGTATCAATATTGAGAATACTTAACTTGAATTTTTGTTTCTTTTGTTTCAAGACAAAAGATAATGAAACATTAAAAAAGGGCTTAATTGAAGTTCTACATATAACAAGTGCATAGAAATTATCTCGCAGAGTAATTTTATGTTCTTGTGGCAATCCACGAGAATCGTCTAAAATTTTTTATTACGTGCATTTTATCGAATACGCGATTTTTAATAAGAGCAAAAAGGCTAGCTTTTATTTTGGCGTTGGCAAGCGTTGGATAATTGTGTGTAAAATAAATTGCCAGAGCAATTTGATTTTATAAAACAATCGAGCGCTTGGTAGCGGATATTTTACATAACGGCTAATTATAGATACAAATGTTTTTAAACGCTGCGAAGCAAACCGCTTATTTAGTTTAATGACCCAAGTTCCAATTATTCTTATGAAAACGAATACTTCTGGGATATTTTACACAATACTACATTATAAGCTACACAATAATAAATACAAATAGGAAGCCACAATTAGCTTGACATAATTACTATCGATATAAGTCTAAAGACGTTATATCTGCAATTATGTCAAATATCGCCCAAAAGCGCTATTACGCTAATTGTTATAAAATGTACTATAATGTACTGCATTATGTTACTTTGCTTTGGCAAAAGCAGGGCAGAGCGTTAAGAAAAGGTCTGGTAGACCTTTTTAGCGAATGAGCCGGCTGGCGCTTTGGCAAACTACAGTTTCTTTAAAAAATTTATTCTCAAAAGTTTCTTCTACAATGATAATGGAACACTTTTTATGCGACGACGTAGGAGGGAAGCATAATGTGTGTGGAATGAAATAGTTATAATTAATTCAAGTTTATTAAAAAAGTTGATTGATATTTACCTTGTAAAGTTTTCCTATTGGCACAATATGATCTAAAATATGAATTCTATTTCCTTCTACGCTACTGATATGTTTTTTTGCAACTGCAAACGATTTATGAACTTGAATAAAATCAGTATTTGAAAGCAATAGTATGGTATCGGATATTTTTTCTCGAATAGTTATAGTGTCGTTTGTAGTAACCACTTTGGTGTAATTTCCTGAAGCTTCAATAAATAAAATACTATCTAAATCAACCTGAATATGACAATTATTTTGTTTTAAAAAAATGGATTGATCTTCAGGTTCTACGTTTGCTTTACGCTCTTTTTTTGTAGTATTGGTTTTAGAAGTCGTAACCTTGTTTATAGCACTTAAAAAACGTTCAAAACTAAATGGTTTTAATAAATAATCAATAATATTTAATTCGTAGCCTTGAATTGCAAATTCACTATATGCAGTAGTTACAATAACTTTTGGAGGAGAGTTCAATGTTTTTAAAAATTCAAAGCCTTTTAATTTAGGCATGTTTAAATCTAAAAAAATAAGATCTACTTCCTCTTTTTGCAAATAGTCTAAGGCTTCTATAGCATCATAACAATCGGCTTTAAATTCTAAATTTGGTAGCATATCACAATAGCCTTTTATAATATCATGTGCAATATGCTCGTCATCTATAATTAAATACTTAATCTTCATAGTGTAATATTCAATTTAGCGTTGTAGATGTTGTTGGTTTTTGAGATTGTTAAATTATGATTTTTTGGATACACCAACTCTAATCTACGTTTTAGATTTTTTAAACCTATTCCTGCTTCCTGATTTTCTTCATTAACTTCAAAGTTATTTTCTATTTCAAAATTAACGATATTATTATGGGCTTCTAAATGTATTCGAATAAAAGCATGCTCTCTTAAATTTTCTACTCCATGTTTAAATGCATTTTCTAAAAGAATAATAAAAAGAAGTGGACTGATTTCATAATCATTATCCTTAATATCCATATTAAATTGAACATCAATAGCTTTATGATAACGCATTTTATGAAGTGCTATATAGTTTTTTAAATAAGTTAGTTCTTCAGAAAGTAGAACCGTGTCTTTTTCGCCATCATAAATACTATAACGCATCATATCAGAAAGTTTTAAAATGAGTTCTTGTGCTTTTTTAGCGTCTTTTCCTACCAATCCATAGAGGTTGTTAAGCATATTAAAAAAGAAATGTGGATTCACCTGACTTTTCAAATGCAACAATTCTGTTTTTGCTTTTTCGTTCTTTAATCGAATAATAGATTTGATGTTCCTTATAATCCAATGGATTACACATCCTATTATCAACCCACTCAGTAAAGTGTAATATGCAATCAAGGTATATCCCAAAACCGGGTTAAAATCTAATGAAATTGCTACAGAACTTTCTTCTGCTGTAAAGACTTTATAGCTTATATATAATAGTGGGATTAGTATAGACACCACACCAATTATAACAAGGGCTTTTTTATTTTTTTCTATCCAATATATCATACTGCAAAGTTAGGAGAATCTATCGGATAAGTAAGTAATAGTGACAAACGTCATTTAATTTAATACATAAAGTCCTTCAGGTGTGATAAAGGTCTTTTATACACCATGACATGTTTCATGTCACTCATACGCTAGTGTCTATCCCAATTGTTTTTGTGATAGTGGGTTTGTAAATACTTTTGCTCCAATCAAAAAACGAACATCATCATAAAATTAATCAAAATGAAAAAAAGAATCTTACGTTATTTAAAACATATTTTCGGGACTATAATCGTTCTATTAATTATTGGGGTTATAACTTTAGTTTCATTAAATGGCACATTTGATTTTGGCGATAATCCGTTAAAACTAAATTTAGAAAACGAAGGGCCATATGTTTTTTATGAAACAGACAGTACTTTAAATATCAACTATATTAAAGGGAATAAAACAGATGGGTTTTATCTCGATCAAAAGGAATATGCTATAAATGAAGAAATAGCTGCCAGTTGTTATTTTTCCTTAGACGGTTCAACCTTCAATTTTACCTTACATTCTAATTTTGAAATTCCTAACAGTACTTATTCGGATAATGAACCTATTCTTGCGGTTTCAGATATTGAAAGTGGCTATAAAGCCTTTAGAGACTTTCTTATTTACAGCAAAGTAATTGATACCAATCTAAATTGGACATTTGGTAAAGGGCATCTTGTATTGGTTGGTGACTTTATGGACAGAGGGTTTTCAACTACTCAAGTGCTTTGGTTTATTTATAAACTAGAGCAAGACGCTAAAAAACAGGGAGGACATGTCCATTTTATTATAGGAAATCATGAACTCTACAATTTACAAGGAAAATTTAAATCTGCTTCTTATAAATATAATGGAGTAGCATCAATTCTTGGCAAACAGCAACATAACTTATACAATGAAAATGCATTTTTAGGAAGATGGATGACGTCTAAAAACACTTTAGAACTAATTAATGGGAATCTTTTTGCTCATGGAGGCATACATCCAGATTTTGCAAATTATGATATTAGTATAGACGAGGTCAATCACATTAATAGAGACAACTATCGCAAAGCCTTTTTTCCTAAACCTAAAGAAACTGTTGAGCAACTAATTACCTCTAGTAGAAAAGGAATCAGTTGGTATAGAGGTTATTTTAATGAGGATTTATCGCAAGAAGATGTTGAAAAAGGAATTGACAAGTTTAATGCTAAAGCAGTTGTGGTTGGCCATACATTGCAATGGAACGTAACCAAATTATTCAACGGAAAAGTATATGCCATTGATGTTAAACACCCAAAAGATTACAGTAAACATTGGCCATTTAAAAAATCGGAAGGCCTACTAATAACAAAAGGGGAGTACTTTCAAGTTTTAGCAAATGGAGAAAAAAAACAATTATAAAAACACATAAAAATGAAAACTAAATTATTTAATTATTTAACAAAGCCTTATTCGGTAGTCGTCGTAATTCTAATGGCAACACTGTTATCTTTAGTAGATAGAAACTTGGGTTACTTTTTTGGATTAGGTATTACACTTTTTATTATTTGGCAAAAGAAATGGGATTGGTCATTTGCTGGAATTGGGCAAAAATTAAATCTTAAGACCATAATCAATAGTGTTTGGATATCAGTTATATTCTTTTTTGGCACTGGTTTAATTGATACTATTATTCAATATTATTTAGGAGCCCATAATTTAAGCTCATTAGATGATATACGAGGTGACTTTGGTAGTTATTTAGGAATGATGGCTATGATGTGGGTTTTTGCAGCGTTTGGTGAAGAATTACTTTTTCATGGGTATTATTTGCGACGATTTGCTAAACTATTTGGAAACACTAACAAAGCATGGTTACTATCTGGAGTATTAATTGCTATCTATTTTGGGATTTCACATGGATACCAAGGATTATCAGGAATAATAGGAGTGAGTATTGGTAGCTTATTTTTTGCTGTATTATATTATAAAAACAAGACTAACTTATTACTATTAGTTTTAATTCATGGCATATATGATTCTATTTGGATTACTTTAATTTATTTGAATAAAGATTATTTGGTAAATGAATGGTTTCAACAATTGCTATTTTTATAAATACAATTGATATACATTCATCAATTAAAGGAATTTCTGGAAATGCGGTACAATCTTTTAATGCTATAGAATTGCCAGAAGTTGATGATGATAATTTTGAATAGACCTTTAAACATTATGTAAAATAGAATCACGATGTCTTTCTTGGCCTCATAAAATTTTGGCTAAAACAATAGGTGAAGTGAGCGTCCATATTTTAGGGGTTTAGTATTACTTATTCTTAAGAATTTCACTTATAAAAGGGATTTCAAAGCAATGTAAGCTAGTTACAATGTTTCCTAAAATATAGCGAATGAACCGTTAATTGTTTCCAAAATTATATGCAGCCTTGAATTTTTGTTTCTTTTGTTTCAAGACAAAAGATAATGAAAAACGAAAAAAAGATTAATTTAAGTTCTACATATAACAAGTGCATAGAAATTATCTCGCAGAGTAATTTTATGCTCTTGTGGCAAGTTTACGAGAATCGTCTAAAATTTTTTATGACGTACATTTTATCGAATACGCGATTTTTAATAAGAGCAAAAAGGTTAGCTTTTATTTTGGCGTTGGCAAGCGATGGATAATTGTGTGTAGAAAAAAATGCCTGAGCATTTTATTTATACAAAACAATCGAGCGTTTGGTAGCGGCAATTTTACATAATGACAAATTATAGTTACAAATGATTTCCTTAAAAAAATAAAATACAGCTACTGGGATATTTTACATAATAGAGAATTATAGCTATCAAATGGATAAACCACAATAAATACAAAACAATACATTTGTACTATAATTTATATTATGTCAAATAGATTATTTAGAACCTTCACTCCATTATAAAATATATACCTATTCCTTCTTCTCTGCAACGAGCAACCACATTACCTTACTACTATCATTTTGCCAATTCCCAAGATCATCTAATTGCTTTGTTACCTTAAAGTTCGCATTCATCATTTCTTCTTTAACATATTTAGGACTAACGTATGTGCATTGGTTTGTTCTCTTCTCGTGCTATTCTTAACACGGTCCTTTAACTTTTCTAAAATAATAAGTTTTCCCCCAGGTTTTAAAGATTTATGAACGTGTTCTAGTATAACTTCATAATCTGTCATTTCATGGTATGTATCCATTATAATAACAACATCTAAAGTATCTTTTGGTAATTTGGGGTTATCATAATCACCAAGAATAACCGATACATTATTCAAATCTCTAGATTTAAGGTGCTGTTTAAGACGGTCTAGTCTATCATCTCTAACATCCACAGCATAAACTTGGCCTTCAGCACCAACTGTATTTGCTAAGTGTATACTCAAATACCCTTCATGGCATCCAATATCGGCTACTTTGGTACCTTCCCCAATTTCCGCTAGTTCAAACAATGTTTCAAGTGGCATCCAGGTATCTCTTTCTTTCCAATCGTTCTGTGAATATTGGGAATGCCCGATTATTGGTAATAGAAATACTACTAAAAAGTTTTTAAGTGTCTTCATAGCAACAAGTCATAAAAAGTGATTTATAGTTGCCTTAAAATTGTCTTAAATAATCTCTAATTAAAATTTTAGTAGATAGCTTTCTCCCTTTTTCGTTGCAAACTCAACAAAACCATCACCATTAGTGATTTTTAATTCCTTATCTGGGCCATTTGGAATTACTTTAATCGTCTTATTTGTAGCTATTTTAAAGGTATTCCCAGCTTTTGAGTACACAAGTACTTCTGTTGGTTTTCCTTGCTTCCACTGTATGTCTAGCTCAAACGCTCCACGTGTTATAACTCCTTTAAAATCACCAGTTTGCCAAGATTTTGGCAATGCTGGCAACAAATCAATAATGCCTTCATGCGATTGTACAAGCATTTCAGATATGGCAGCAGTCATACCTAAAGACCCATCAACTTGTAATGGTGTGCCACACTTTGCAAATAATGACATATAGCATTGTTCCTCTAAATAGCTTTTGTAAATACTATTTGCTCTGTCACCATCATATAACCTTGCCCATAGCGCCATTTTCCATGCACGAGAAAACCCTTTACCTCCATCTCCACGCTGCTCTAATACCGCTTTAATTGGCTCAACATATTCAGGAGTTCTTTTTGCTGATAACACATTTCCTGGATATAGACCATATAAATGTGAAAAATGTCTGTGCTTATCTTCCAGTTGTTCTAAATCGTCTGCCCACTCCTGTAAGGTTCCATCTTTTCCAACTTGTGTTGGAACTAATTTGGTTCTAGCGGTAGCAACTTCTTGAGCATAAGACATGTCTTTTTGTAATATGGCACTTGCTTTACCGTAATAATCAAACAGGTCTTTTAAAATTTGCATATCCATAGTAGCTCCAGCCGTTATGGTTGTGAAATAATAGAAGCCTGTAACTTCATCAAAAAAGTATTCATAACCTGGTCCTTTAGGTGGGTTTTCTGGAGAATTTGATGGGTTGGTAACTAACCATTCGCCATTTGGATGCTCAACTAAAAAGTCCATAAAGAAATCTACAGAGCCCTTTAAAATTGGATAAACTTTATTAAGAAATTCCTTGTCTTGTGTATATAAATAATGCTCCCACAAATGTGTTGTTAACCAAGCGCCTCCAACGGTAAATGTTCCCCAAGTAGGTCCATCCATTGGTGCGGCCACTCTCCAAATATCTGTATTTTGATGAAAAACCCAACCATTAGCACCATAATGTTCTCTGGCAACATCACTACCTTGATCAGTAAGTTCTTCTATCATTGTAAATAAGGGCTCCGTTAATTCAGAAAGATTTGCTGCTTCTGCTGGCCAATAATTCATTTCAGTATTAATATTTGTAGTGTATTTTGAATCCCAAGATGGATTCATATCTTTATTCCAAATCCCTTGTAAATTAGTAGGTTGCGTGCCTACTCTACTAGAACCAATTAATAGAAAACGTCCAAATTGGTAGGTCAGTGCAGCCATTTGAGGGTCAGGACTTGTTTGAATTGCTTTCATTCGTTCATCAGTCGGTAAAAACGAATTGGCTGTTTCTGGCAATTTTAATTGTACACGATTAAACAATTGTTGGTAATCTTCAATAGCTAATTTTTTAATGGCTTCAAACTTTTTATTTTTTACTCCATTTAGGTAATCTTGAACACGTTCTTCTTCGTTGGCACTGACATCTTTATAATTAACAAAATTTGTGGCTGCAACAAAATATATGGTTACTTCGTTGGCATTTTCCACCGAAATTTTAGCATCTTTTCTAACTAGCTTCCCTCCTTCAGCATTAACTTTTACTCTAGCTTCGTAGCGCAATTTACCTTCAATACCCAAATAATCTGCAGATTTTCCTGTAATCACCAATTCATTATCACCATCACCATCCATTTTAAAATAATCGGTTGCATAGTTTGAATGTGCTTGATTTCTAACACCTCTCAACTCCGCTTCAAATGATAGCATTCCAGGTTCGCTTGCTGTTAACTTAACTGCTATTGTTTGGTCTACTGCTGATGAAATATACTCTCTATTATAAGTCACGCCATTTATAGTGAATTCAACACCACTTGTGCCATTTGACAGATCTAACCATCGTTTGTAATACTGTGCATTTTGTCCTTCTTCAAAAAACAAATGCAAATTCGCTAAAGATTGATACTTCTGTTGTTCTATAGGATAACCCATTAAATGTCTGCCAAATAACTTATGTGCTTCTAAAGGCTTACCATCAAATATTAGTTGCTGAATTTTTGGTAATTGTTCGTAACCACCTTTTACGGTAGTATTATAAGGACCTCCAGACCAATATGTTTCTTCGTTTAATTGAATTTGCTCTTCTTCCACGCCTCCAA
Organism: Flavobacteriaceae bacterium S0862; assembly: GCA_023015825.1. Classification (GTDB taxonomy): domain Bacteria; phylum Bacteroidota; class Bacteroidia; order Flavobacteriales; family Flavobacteriaceae; genus Pontimicrobium. The sequence continues at coordinate 168,173 of JALKAW010000004.1, forward strand.
ATATCATACCTCCTATCCTCCCATTTCCTACTGGCAAACCTTCTTCCCATTTTTCAGCAGACTTTTTATACCATAGCAAAGTGCTTGTGTCAAAAGATGTATCTTCAATACTCTTTACAATGGAACTAATAAATGGAATATTATTGTAAGCCTCCTTAGTTTGATTTTTATCACATGAAACAAATATCAATAAAGCAATAACTAATAACTTTTTCATAATGCAATTATTTGGTTGTCAAGTATTTTAATGCACTTATTAAGCGCAATTGTATATGTTATAAAACACATAAAGCGTTTTTAAGGTCGCTTATTAAATCGTTAGAAAGCTCTAATAAAATGGGGATTCTAACATCTCCTAATGAAATCCTCATGTTTTAAGCTGTCCTACACTCGTCTTTATATCTGTTTTAAAGCTATTTAACATTAGAGTTGTAAAAAGATTTATTTTTAAAAAGAAGCTTTGACTAAAAATAAATAATAATACAATTAGATTAACAGTTTTTTCTAAGGTTTTTTCATATTTATGCTATATATCGCTAAATGTAGCTGTTTAAATATATAGATAGCAACAATACATTTAAAAACTAATTACTAAAATCAAATCAATCACTTCATCCGATAAATTTAAAGCCAAAATCTTTTTATCGACCTTACAATGTTGCTAAACAAATAAAGTTTGATTAGACACTTAAACCTATTTAAAAAAAGTATTTGATTATGGACGCAAACTTATCATTATTCAACCAAATTAATAGTTTATCGCATTGGTTTTTAGAAAGAGCAACTACAAAAGCTCATTAGCTCTAGATGCAGAGAAAGACACTTTTTTTATTAAAATTAAGAAAGGTAAACACTACTTATACACGTGCCACATTGCTCACTTTAGTAAGAAAAACAAGCGTTTTTTACATTTAGAGCTAGCCGCTGTAGTAAACAGTTTACTTCACATTAAAGAAACAGCAATGCGCAAACGGTTTGAAAGTGCTTAATTAAGTATTTATTTAATAAGTGTTACTTTAACTGCATTCATCCCTTTCATACCTTTTTCAAGCTCGAAAGAGACTTTATCGTTTTCAGCTATTTCATCAACTAAACCACTTACATGGCAGAAGTATTTTTCTTGGTTTTCAGAGTCGATAATAAATCCAAAGCCTTTTGAAGTATCGAAAAAAGATACCTTTCCATTTCTAACTGGGTCTATTTCTTCTCTATCGCTTTCTAAGGTTTTTGGAATACTTATTTCAATATTCTTAGCTTTTACCTTAATTTTTTTGGAAGGATCTGGTGGTGTATCGGTTAAATTACCGTTGTGATCCACATAAGCAAACTCTATACCTTTTTTACCGCTCTCTTCTTTTTCAAGCTTACGAGCTTCCATTTTCTTTCTTTTTTCTTCACGTTTTTTTAAACGCTTTTTCTCTTTTTCACTTTTGTTAAATGTTTGCTGCGATTTTGCCATTTATTTGTTTAAAATGTGTTAACCAATAGTAGTCCTAATTCTTCAAAGATACCGTATGCATTGATATTATGCAAACATCTCTATAATTAAAGCCTACTTTATGAATTATAATTGTTGAAAAAATAATTAAAAATAAAAAGCCCATCTAAAATTTAGATGGGCTTTGTAACATAGTTAAGCGTATATGTTATAAAACTTTTACGTTTACTGCATTCAATCCTTTTTTTCCTTCTGTTAGATCAAATTCAACTTCATCGCCTTCACGAATTTCATCAATTAATCCAGAAATGTGTACAAAATGTTCTTTGTTTGAACCTTCTTCAGTTATGAATCCAAAACCTTTGGTGTCATTGAAGAATTTTACTGTTCCTTTACTCATTATAAAATATTTAATATTACTATTTAGTTGTCAAAGATAATGCCAGAAAGCTTATAAAACTATTTTTTATGGAAAAAGATTAAAAATAGTTAGTTTATGAGCACAATGCTTTCTATTTCCAATTGAAACTTTTCGTTAGTTTTGTTTCCAATTAAAAAAGCAATTTCTTCCATCATCTTCCCATCATAATTTGGAACATTTACTTTATAACCTCTAAATTGAGGTACAAAATTATTGAAAGGAATTGTAATTGTTTCCCAGTCCCCGCTTGTATTAAAGGTTGAAACATAAGAATAACGCTGACGCCTATCACTCTTAATTCTAAATTGGTAAGAAGTACCATCACCTTTTAATTTTATAGATACTTTGCTATAATTTGAAACATTCTTCGAATTAAATTGATAACGCAAAGAGGAAAAACCACCATTATTCTCGGTTGTTACATCACCATAATAAATAGCATTTCCAGATTTGCCTAGCTTTATATTTCCTCTTGATAAGCCTCCCATTACTGTATCATCAACAATGTACCAATCATTAAGATTACCTGAAGCCTTAAAATTGTAAACTATTTGAGAGTTTATCTCTTCTCCAAAAAAAGTAATTAGTAGTAACAATATAAATGTTTTCATTTTTCGTTTAATATTATTAGTAAAGCATTAAACAAAAATACTATTTATACCATCTTTAAAAAAAAGTTTAACTATATTTTGGGTTTTAAAAGTTATAAGTTTTTTACTTTTTAAACTTTCTAAAATAGGAATCTAAGTTCCATGTTGGCCTTTCTTCTGTGACATTTATTAAATAACTATTCATAAATTGAAGCCTTACATAGGTTTTTGCAGCATCAAAATTAAACATATCAACATTTAACTCATCAATTATAGTCTGATGAATAAAGGTAATGTTAGTAATTAAAAAAGAATCCAGTACTACAAGGATTCATTACTAGAATTAATTAAAAAACGCTTTTTATCCTCTTCATTTAATTTTTCAATTGTACCAAACTTAGAATAATTATTAATTTTTGATATAATCAGCTCTGGATTTAAAGTAAAAATCCAACGTCTATCTAATTCAGGTATAGGAGGTGCAAACGGTCTAAAATTGATAAAAATAAAATTTGAATCATCTGAAAATTGATATTCATAATTAGATGATAAATCATCCCAAGGCATTACTAAATCAATAATTTGTTCATCTTCATTATTAAATACACCAATATTTGTAATATATAATGTACTATCATTATTATACTTTTTTACAGGGCTTGAGCGCGAATAGGACTTTAGCTTTGGAGGCCATTCAATATTTAAAGTATCTAAACTTTGACTATGAAAAATTTCTTCACGTAATTGATGTTCATTTAAGGAAATGCCTAAATCTTCAACAAATGCAGTGGCTTCGGTATCATATAAATGATAAAAATATTTTTCATGGCCATCACCCATTGGGCTATGTTCTTCAGCATTCCATGGCACATACATACTTTCGGTTAAAATTTGCTTTGATCTATCAATAAATGTAACTTTATTAATAGGATAGCGACTATTAAAATAATGCTTACGCTCTCTAAAAGAAGGAAAAAAGTAATTGCAATATTTATACAAATTTGGTTCTATTAATGTTGCAGTTGAAAATGATTGCCGAACTATTGCATATTTTCGATTTGTGGAATATAATACATCATTTGAATCAGCCACAACTCTCCTACCTTCATAACAGTCAAATTCTGTAGGTCTTTTATCATAGATTCTTCTATCTTTTCTAAGATTGTCATCAGTAATATTATGCTCTAGGTAAAAATCATTACCACTATAGAACACTTTTATTAATTGCTTTTTAGCTTTATCCAATGGCAAATCATTTTTTAATGCAAAAGTATATGCATATTCGGCTAATCTAAGTGCTTTGGTTGGATCCTCATTAATTTCCGTTTGTATTGAAGCGATATAATTACCTAATAAAGCTCTTTTTGTTTCTCTTTGAGCGAGTATTTTTTGTTCATCAGCTTCAGCTTTTTTATTGAAAGCAAAAAAGGTTAAAAAAATAGATATGGTAAGAAATATTACCAGCACACTAATAACAGAATTTCTAATTCTAATAAGTTTTTTATGCTGTTTGGTTGCTTCCCCAACCATATCTCCAATAGATTTTTTATGCATTGTAGCTGCTAACAATACAACATTGGATTTAAATTTTGGATTATCTAAATTTAATTGATCGTTTGTAAAACCTTCTCTAAAATCAACATAAAGAGGCTCATTATTAAATGCTCCTGATAGGTTTGTAGGTAAGGCTGTAGTTTTTGTCCAATCAAAATCATTTTTTGATTCATCCCAAACCAAATCACCATCTGTTAAAACAACAAGAAATTTATCTATTGATTTGTTTAACTTCCAATGTTCAACTTCTTTACGACACCATCTTGATTGTGCCGCTTTCCTCGATCCCAAAAAAATGAAATATTCTGAGTTATTAAGCCCATCTTCAATTTTCCCCCATAAATCCGGGGATGCAGATAAATCATTAGCATCTCTAAAAATTTCAAGAGCCCTCCTTTTAAACAATGGTTTAGCAAATTTTTCTAACCCTCTTTCTAAAGAAGGTGCAAGGTCAGAGTCTTTTGCATGACTATAGGATAAGAAAGCATTATACTTCATTTATTGGCCCCTACTTTTTAAACTTTTTAAACTTTTTAAAGAATGAATTTTCATTCCATGTTGGTTTTTCTTCTGTAGCATTTATTAAATAACTATTCATAAATTGAAGCCTTACATAGGTTTTTGCAGCATCAAAATTAAACATATCATCATTTAACTCATCAGATGGTTTATGATAATGGTTTTTTGTAAAATCATTAATAATGGAGTCCAAACCTGTTTCAGAAGTTTCCGTTTTTAAGCCATATTTCATACGCAACGCAGGAATGCCTTCTAGTACAAAATTTAAATTATCACTTCGCACAAACCTTACCTGCTCTGGCATATGGTCAGGATCAATACGTAAGTTTAATTGTTTTGCAGATCTTTCAACTAAATTCATAATACTACTCTGCTCTGCTCCTAATGGCTCGATCGATAGCATTGGAGCTATTAAAGTTGGCATATCCGTATTAACATTTGCAATGATTTTGCTTTGATCAACAGGCGGATTTACAGCTAGATATTTAGAACCTAGTAATCCCATTTCTTCGGCTGTAACCGCAGCAAAAATCACTGATCGCTTTGGCTTAGTTGGTAATTTACTATACAATCTAGCAATTTCAATCATAGCACTTATCCCTGAGGCATTATCGTGAGCACCATTATAAATTGAATCACCATTAATTGGTCTACCAATGCCAACATGATCTAAATGTGCTGTATGGACTATATATTCATCTTTTAGCTCCCCGCCTTCTAACAATCCAAGGACATTGGCACTTTCAAATTGCTTGAGTGTTGTTACTACCTTTCCGTTTAATTGAACAGATTGTAATGACTGCTTTAGAGCGTCACCATTTTCACTATAGCTTTTCCAATCTTCTTCTGTAAACCCTGTAAGTTTAGCTAATGATGACCAATTAAAATAGCCGCCAAATTTCATATTACCAAAATTAGATCTACCAAGGGCTGTTCCATATGGCAATAACACACTATTGATACCTCGTTGTGACATTCTATCAAAACTTCCTTTAAAATTACCTCGCCCACCTGGAGCTGTTACAAATAATATGCCTTGTGCACCTAAATTGTCTAGTGTCGTAATTTTTGTATTAGTATTACTAAAGTAAGCTCTTTCACTTGCTGGCAAAGAACTAGGGGCTCCACTAAATATGGCAACAATTTTTCCTTTAACATCTAAGTTTTCAAAATCATTAAAACCATATTCGGGTGCTTCGACACCATAACCAGCAATCACTAAATCTCCTGAAAAATCCGTTAAAATTTCGTTGGCATTTCCTGTAAAAAAATAATCTTCACCCACTTGGAGCGTGTCCTTATCGTTTAAGACCATATACGATTGTTCATTCTTAACCACAGAGTTTCGCAACTCCAATGTTTGATAATATGTACTTCGCTCCTTATCTCCTATTGGTGTAATACCAAACTCTTTATATCTATCAGCTACATAAGCCATAGCTTGCTTATATTCTGATGTCCCAGGAAGCCTACCCTTTAAGCTATCGTCAGCAAGCACAGCAATATGATGCCTAATATCTTCTGGATTTACAGATTCCGTAAATTCAGCTAATGCTTTATCGCTTAATAAGGATTCTTCCCTACAACTGGTAGTGAAAATGATGCTCACACCTAAAAAAAGGTAGATTATTTTTTTATAAAAATTCATGGTTGGATGTTTAAATATTAATGTTTTTAATTCTGTTTAGCTTTATCGATTAACAAATCCATTATTTGTTGAGTTTCTTTATTATTCTCTTTTTTGACTTCATAAATCATGGCATTTGGATTCAGTATTTCCAAATTTGGAGAGCTTTTATCTAGCGTTTTAAACTTTTCCTGAATTACCTTTTTAATAAGAGGTATCGCATTAGTATAACCTAAAAATAAGATATTTTCAAGTTTTACAGAATTGAGTAATAAATTCACCTCGTATTCACAGCCTTTATTTTTCTCAGAAAAACCACGAAGATCCATTAACACCACATTTGCTGTTGTAACTAATTTTTCTACAGTTATTTTCCATGTGTTATCATGACAAGACATTGGTTTTTCCTTAAATGTATTGTCAAGTTTAACGGGTTGTTTAATAAGCTTTTCAAGTTCTTTGTTTAGTTCTTCCTTATTACTTACAAAATCCAATTTCATACGACGTCTGCTATATATTATAAATACAATTGCAGCAATGATCATTAAAAAAACAAATGGTGCAAATGGAGAGCCTGTACCAGAATCCGCTGATGAATTTTCAAGTTGAGTGTATATTAAAAATATAAAAACAATGATGACCGGAAACTTATGGTTAAACTTTCTTTTCCAATACACTCGATAAAATGAAGGGTCTGCAACTGTAAAATACGAACCAAAATGTTTCCAAAATTTTGCTAAACTAGAAAAAGTAAACATTGAAGTTTTACTTATTAAGAATACACGAAGAATTAAAAGCTTTAAATTAGGTCTTTTCCTAGCCTTGCTTCTTATTCTATTAATTAGGAATAAGTGAAAAATTGCTGGGATAAGAAAAATTATGCCATCATCATAGTCCCCAAAAAGAAATCCTGAGAGAGCTTTTAGCAATGTACTTAATATCACTACTAAAGCCAATAATATATACCATCTTGTTTGAAAAATAGCAAATACCAATTTCCATATAGGTGAAACAAATCTAAATAACCCTTCTTGATAGGCTTTAAATTGATGCCTAAATCCAATAAATCGCATTATTGTCCAAATCAAGAATAAAGTCAGATATAAAAAATAAGGCAAGGCCTCTAAAGGATACTCGGCGTAAATAACTAAGGCTACAATAAAATACACAAGAACAATTAAAAGGTCTAGTTTAAATTGCTGATTCATGACTTTCTTTGCATTATCAACCATTTGGTGCCGATTAAGTGAGGTGTCACTAAAATCTGATTCAGAATTTAGAATAGTAAACTTAATTGTATTACTGTTTTGAATTTCAGCTATTTGTAATTCTATATCTGAACCCTTTATTTTTTTGGATTTAGACATCATACCACGATTCATAACTTTCATTAAAATAAATCGTGAAAAAATTGCTATTAATATGGCTATGATGATAATTACAAAGCGATTGGCTAAACCTATCTCAGGGTTTTGAGTAAAAAAAATCAATGACAAATTTGGAGCCAACAAAAAAATAAATAAATTAATCATGGTTGGTTGGTAAGTGTTAAGGTATTGAAGATACGTTTTTTTTTAAATCAAATTACAAACGGACTAACTTCTGAGCATTTTGATATATTCAATAATAGAGTTATTTTTCTATATATTTATAATTATTAAACAACTTTTTTTAAAAGGATATGAAATATTCTCTTTCGTTTTTTTTATTTTTTTGTTGGCTCCAAAGTTATTCTCAAGATTTGGTTAATTCTGAAATAAAAAGTAATTACCAACAAGGTATAGCCTTTCTTGAAGAAAAGAAATTTGATAAGGCAATAATTAGTTTTAATAAAGGCATAAAAGTTTCTAAATCTTTGGATAATGCAGCATTAATCGCTCTTGGCCAATTTAATCTAAGTGAATGTTATTTAGCTCTAAATAAACACCTTGAATCTATTAATACTGCTAATGAAGCTTTAATTCTATATAAGCGTTTGAAAAGAAATATCGAAATATCCAACTGTTATGCAAGACTTGGAGACATATATTTTAAAATTTCAAACTTTGACACGTCGCATAACTATTATTTTGAAGCCTTAAAAATTAAAGAGCAGCTAAACGACGAACTTGGTATTGCTGAAAACCTTGTTAGCATTGGTAAAATATATAAAATCACACCTGACCCAGATTTAGATCTTCCAAAAGCAAGGGTGAATTTTAACAAAGCATTAAAAATTTATGAAAAGCTTGGTCATCAAGAAGGAATCATTTATAGTTTGACAGATATTGGAGCAATTAATTTAAAAGAAGGGATTAATCACTCCGATCAAGAAAAAATAGTAAAAGCTATTGATATTTTTAAGCAAGCTTTAGTAAAAGCTGAAAATTTAAAATTAGTAAAAAGTCAAGCTATATTGTTAGGTAATATTGGACCTTCTTTACGAATGCTCGATAGAAATGAGGAATCTCTTGATTATTTATTTAGAGCATTAGAAATTAAATTAATTCTTAAAGATTCCACAAGTGCAGCACATTCTTGTAACGATATATCGGAAACATATATTGCTATGAATGATTTATATAACGCGAAGAAATATGCATTAAAAGCTGTTGATTTGGCAAAGGGAGTAAGCCTCAATCAAGAGAGGTTTGCTTTTTATTTACTATCTGAAATAAACAATAGCTTAGGTGATTATAAAAGTGCAAACAATGATTTAAAGCAATTCTATAAGTTAGCGGATAGTATATTTTCAGCACAAAAAATGATGAAAATTAATGAGAACCAAATTAAATATGAAACTGAAAAGAAAAGTCTCACCATAAAAGCGCAGGAAAGTGATATTGCATTGCTCAATGAGAAAAACAAGGTAAAAAATCAGTATATGGTTTTGGGCACATTTGTGTTAATTTCTGTATTTGGCTTTATTATTATTGTAAGGTCCAGAAACAGAGAGAAGCACAAGCAATTACTGCAAGCACAATTTTCTAGAGATTTATTGCAATCACAAGAAGAAGAAAGGATCCGTATTGCAAAAGATTTGCATGATAGTGTTGGACAACAACTAACCTTAATAAAAAAGAAATCTCAAAAGGTAAATCAGGAAGAAATTAGCCAGCTTACCAATAATGCACTGGAAGATGTAAGAAGTATTTCAAGAGGGTTGTATCCAGCTATGCTCCATCAATTTGGATTAACAGATAGTATTGAACAATTAATATTAGATTTTGACGAACAGACAGATTTATTCTTTTCATCAGACATTGCAAACATAGATGCGTATTTAAATGAAGAAGAGAGTTTAAATTTTTATAGATTTATGCAAGAGAGCCTAAGTAATGTTGTGAAGCATTCTAAGGCCAAGGCTGTTTCAGTTTTTATTGAGAAACTACAAGATAAAATTTCAGTCTCCATACAAGATAATGGGATTGGTTTCATTATTAATGAAGCCAAAAAACAAAATAGCCTAGGATTAAAAACACTTGCTGAACGAATTGAAATATTAAAAGGGAAATTTAAAATTGATAGTCAACTCAAAAAAGGCACAACACTTTCTGCTATAATACCGACAGCATGATGAATCATAAAATTAAAATATTAGTAGCAGATGATCATCCAATGCTACTTAAGGGCTTGATAAACGAATTAATGGATCAAGGGTTCAATGTGCTAGAAGGAGCCTCTAATGGAGCTCAAGCGTTACATACTATAGGCTCTGAAGTGCCAGATATTGCAATTATAGACATTAATATGCCGTTGCTTAATGGTTTTGAAGTTGTCAATAAATGTAAAGAAAAAGGAATAAGCACGCGTTTTATTATTCTTACTTCTTATAAAGAGAAGAGTTACATATTAAAAGCTAAAAAATTAAATATTTCAGGATATTTGTTAAAAGACGAACCATTTATTGAAATTAAAAGATGTATTCAGTCTGTATTAAAAGGTGAATTTTATGCCAGCAAAGTTTTTAACCAAATAGTTAATACTGAAATTTCACCTCAATTAGAAAAAATTAAACATCTCTCTCCCTCAGAGCGTACCATAGTTAGGTTAATTGCTCAAAATAAATCATCAAAAGAAATTGCAGACCTTCTTACTATTTCACACCGCACAGTACAAAAGCATAGATCCAATATCATATCGAAATTGGATTTACCATCAGATTCTGATGCGCTATCACATTGGGTGTTGATAAACAAAGAACTTTTAATTTCAGTCTAACTAATTGTTTTACTGTTATTTAGTAAATGCTGTACGTACCTATACGTATTTTATGTACTACCCTACGTATTTCTTTTTCATATGATGAAATCTACATTTACATCATATTAATCATTTAAAACTTCTGCATCATGAAAACAATTGTATTAGGTCTGTTAATTATTGGATTTACCACCCAAATACACTCCCAAACAAACAATCTGTCAATTTTTAAAAATATTAAGTATTTAGAAAAGGTCAAAAATGAAGGTAGCCCAGTAATTATTAAAAAAATGGAAAATATAGCTGCAGAATATGACATTCAAAAGGCTGATGTATTTAATCCAAAAAGGAAAGGTACTTACGATGTGACTTTTGAAGAGACTAGTGGGAAAATTGTAGCTACGTACAACAAAAAAGGCAAGCTAATTAAAACCATTGAGGTTTATAATAATTTAAAGCTACCGCTACAAGTAAGTAAAAGTATTTCTAAAGAATACCCAGGTTGGATTTTTACCGGAAACACTCATGAAGTCTTATACAACAAAGGAAAAGTAAAGAAGCTTTATCGCATTCAAATAAAAAATAATAACTCGAAAAAAGAATTGAAATTTGAATTAAAAAGTGGCGCAGAAGCCAATTATGCGGCTGTAAACTAATATAGATCATTGTTAGTAGTAATTTTTTTGGGTATTAAATTTAATACTTCAATTATCTAGTTAACAGTCAAATAAATCCCTTTCTTTCGAAAGGGATTTTTGGTTTTAAGTATTTGATATTCATTATTATTTACGAAAGATTCTTTTTTTTTGCTAAATTCGCAGACCCTAACAATCCAAATTCTACACATCGTTCTGCTTACTGATTATTTTTGCTATTAAATGAAATTAATAATCTGTATAGTTTTTATTTTTTGTTCTTCCATTGAAGGATTTACCCAGTCTATTACTAAGTTTCCCGATTCTAAACCATTTCCGTATTCCTTAATTGAAGATGACTCTTTAATAGTGTCTAGAGAAGGAAAATCAAATAATTCAACAGACATAAAAAGTAGCCATTGGGATACAACTAAGTTTAATCCTTATAAAGAAGAACTTGTTAAATTTCCTATTCAAATAAAATTTAAAGATAGCCTATATCGTACACCAATTCTTGATAGCATGGTAATTACTTCAAGATTTGGATGGAGAAACCGAAGAGCACATAAAGGGATTGATATAGACTTAATTACTGGAGATGATGTCGTGTCTATTTTGGATGGTGTTGTTCGTTTTGCACGATATCATTCTGGACATGGTAAAGTAGTTATAGTACGTCATTATAATGGTTTAGAAACGGTCTATGCACACTTGTCTTCGTTTGCAGTAAAAGTAAATGATTCTGTAAAGCGAGGTCAAGTATTAGGAAAAGGTGGTGCAACTGGTAATGCACGTGGTAGCCATTTACATCTCGTTGTTAATTATAAAGGTGTAGCCATAAACCCAGAATATTTATTTGATTTTAGTGGTACCAATAAAATTAGATCCGATGAATTATGGGTTACCCAACGTTGGACAGCTCCATATTATCATAGTTCAAAAAGAAAAACTAAGCTAGAATTGCTTCAGACTGAACAAGAAGCTATTGCAAGTCTAACAAAAGAAAAGCAAATCTATATTGTTAAACGTGGCGATACATTATCGCGTATTTCCAGACGCAACAATGTATCCATTAGGGCTATTTGTGTAGCTAATAATATAAAAAGTACGAGTGTTTTAAAAGTAGGACAAAAACTTATACTTGAGATGTAATTGTAAACTATCGTCCAGTTATTCGTGGCCTAATAATTCTTTTAGTATTTATAAAATAGACTCCTGTTAATAGCACTATAGCCGCAATTATTGATTGACCTGTTATTTGTTCATCTAGAATATACCATCCCAGTAGCAATGCGATTATTGGATTAACATAAGCCGAAGTAGCTACTTTTTCGGCTGATACTTTTTTAAGCAAATAATTAAATGCAGTAAATGCTACTATCCCTCCAAATATTATTAATAAAAACATTGATATTTGTGTAGAACTATTCCATTGTAAAGGAGACAACCATTTTTCTCCCAATAACGCACTAAAAATCAATAATAATAGCCCACCTGAAACCATTTGATAACCTGTAGATATCAAATATTTACTGGGTAATTGTGCTTTAGCTACAAAAATACTTCCGTAACTCCAGCTCACCACACAAGTAAATATCATAATAATACTAAATATGCTTTCCTTATCAGCTGTAATACCCTTTTGGCTAACTAAAAGATATATACCTACAACTCCTAGCACAACACCGATAACAGACATTAATTTAATTTTTTTACCGTCTATCAAGCGCATTAGTACAAGTATAATAAGTGGCTGTGTAGAAGCCTCTAATGCAGCAAAACCACTATCTACATATTTTAATGCCCAAACAAATACGCCGTTGCCGTAAGTAAGAAATAAGAAACCAGCAATAATTGAATTTATAAGCTGACGTTTATTGATTGCTAAACTATGACCTAATAGTTTGGCTGTTAAAAAGATGAGTAGTCCAGCTACTGTAAATCTTATAGAAGCCAAATAAAGTGGCGAAATTTCCGATACTGCAATTTTATTAAGTAAATAAGTTGAACCCCAAATTACATAAATAGCAAAAAAAGCTAATACTATTAGTACCGTATCACGTGATTTTTGCATCTATTCGGTGGCTTCTTGCTTAAGCTTGTTAAATTGAACAACCAGTGTTTCATATCTACTTTTTGCTTCTTCACCTGGCAATTGGTCTGCTCTACTTATCATGTTCAATAAATAGGATATCTGCGATAACATCATTTGTTGAGGGTAAGCGCCTTTCTTTTCATTTTGTAATTGTTTTAAGGCTACATTAATTTGTTCCAAGCGTGCAACTTTAGCTTTAGCTTTTTTCTTTTTTAAAGATTTGGATTCCTTTTCAAGGCTTGCTTCTAGTTTTCTTGCATCAGAAAGAAGGTTTATCACCTTTATTTGCATAGCAATTTGTTCTTCGATTTTTGCAGTTGTAAACCCTTCAGCCTTGACTCTTGGATCCATAATAATTTCAAAACTTTGTTCAAACGACTGCTCTCCTATAGTTAATCTAGCCGTATATACACCTGGAGCAACCATCGGCCCTCCTTTGTAACGTCGATTTTTATCTTTATTCCAAGCACCTTTTTGACTTAGATCCCAATCAAAACGATTTAGTCCTGGTTTATCAACTAGTTTTTTATCAACGTATCGTAGTATTTGACTTAAATTCATGTCTTCAACTTCTTTTACTGTTGACTTTAATTTTGTACTATCACTTAGTATTGTACTAACAACTTCTCTATTAGCGTTTAAAATCTCTAATTGAATTCCACCCTTTGTGTCTTTTGGTATATAATAATCGATTATAACACTTGTTCTTGGATAACTAGGAAACGAACTGCGAGCATTAGGGTATCTATAACGTATCGTATTATCTGGCTTGAACAAATGAGGTGTTTCAGTCAATGTGTTTATTTGAGCTTGTCTTAACGATGTGATATTGTCTAAAATCCAAAATCCTCTTCCCATAGTACTAAGGACAAGGTCCCCTCTAAAAATTTTAAGGTCTGTTATAGGAGTTACAGGCAAATTTTGCTGAAACTTTTCCCATGATTTTCCATCGTTAAATGATACGAACATACCAAACTCAGTTCCTGCAAACAATAATCCTTCACGCACTGGGTCTTCTCGCATCACTCGAGTTGTGAAATTAGTAGGAATACCACTTTTATCGGTAGTTAATAGCTCCCACTTTTCACCATAATTATTTGTTACATAAATATACGGCTTCTCATCACCTAAGAAGTGTCTATCAACAGCTATATAGGCTTTCGCTGGATTAAATTGTGATGGTTCAACAGACTCTACTCTGCCTCCTTTTGGTAATTTTTTAGGTGTTACGTTTTTCCAAGTTCTACCTCCATCTTTAGTTACGGACACCACACCATCATTAGAACCTGTCCAGATAAGTCCTTCTACTAATTTTGATTCTCTAATAGAATATAAAGTACTGTAATACTCTTCACCTGTAATATCTCTAGTAATTGGGCTTCCAGAAATTACTTGCTTATCGTCCTCAAATGCAGTCAAATCTGGTGAAATAGTTTCCCAAATAAGTCCATCGGTTACCGTTTTATGCAAATATTGCGATCCATGATATACAACATTTGGATTATGTGGTGATACATGAATTGGTGCTACACGCTGAAATCTATATTTTAAATCTTTAGGATTATGTCCATAAATATTTGAAGCACCCACATAATAACCTCTTTCAACACCTGTAAGTTTATTAAACACACCAAAACGTCCTTTACAATTGGCATAAACAGTATTATGGTTTCCAGGTTTTGGAACAGCTGGACCAGTTTCACAACCTCCAGTATTAATAACCCAACCTATCCCAGCTTTTTGAATAGCACTAGGCGGAAAACTAGGCACTGCTATAGTTGACGAATTATCCTGCTGTCCAGCATATAGCCAATAAGGATATTGGTCATCAACTTCAACTTGATAGAGTTCAGCTGTTGGTTGATTAAATTGTGTGGACCATGTTTTTCCACCATTATGAGACACATTCGCGCCTCCATCATTTGCTTGAATAAGTAAATCTGGATTATTTGGGTTAAGCCAAATATCGTGATTATCACCATGGGGAACACTCATACGCTTCCAGGTTTTTCCTCCATCGATTGATTTTAGAAGAGGGTTGGCATTAGAATATATAATGTCTGGATTTGTTGGGTCTAATTCTATGTTGGTATAATAGAAAGGTCTATTCACTAAGCCTTTATTACTTGATACTTGCTTAAATGACTTTCCTTGATTTACCGATTTATATAAACCACCCTCCTTCCCAGGAGCTTCAATTACTGCATATAAAATACTTGAGTTTACTGGTGATACAGCCAAATCTATTTTACCTACTAATCCTTTAGGGAGTCCCTTCTCTAACTTCACCCAATCTTTTCCTCCATTTATTGATTTATAAATTCCTCCTTCATCATTATTCCCACCAGAAATAATTGTCCATGGCTTACGCTCTGCTTTCCAAGCAGCAGCATACACTATATTCGGATTCCCTGGCAGTAACTCTAAATCGGCAAAACCAACGGTATCTGATATATATAATACCTTTTCCCAATTTTGCCCACCATCTGTCGTTTTATAAATACCACGTTCTTCATTGGCTTTAAAAGCATTACCAATAGCTGCAACCCAAACTACTTGGTTATTGGTTGGGTCAATTTCAACAGCACCAATTTGTCCAGTTTCTCTTAGTCCAATATGATCCCAGGTCTTACCTGCATCAATCGATTTATAAACTCCTTTTCCACTAATGACATTACTTCTCAATCCATCAGAACCTGTTCCAACATAAACAATATTAGGGTCATTTATAGCTACTTCAATAGCACCAATTGAAGGTGTAGCAAAAAAACCATCAGATACGTTTTTCCATGATGTACCGTAGTCATCAGATTTCCATACACCACCACCAGAAGCTCCTAAATAAAAAGTCCCAGGAAACATTGGTGTTCCGGTAACAGTAGTAACTCTTCCTCCTCTTTCTGGACCAACAGTTCTATATTTTAAGGCTTTAAAATCTTGAGCAATTAAAGTACTTGTAATAAATAATAATAATAAGAATTGTAGAGAAAATAATTGAGTTTTCATAAAAGAAAAATTGGTTGGTTAGAACCCAAAGTTAAGTAAAAATTACGCTATATTTAGTGTTAATTTTTAACAAATATTATCTGCATTTACAAATGAAATCTAGAAGCGAAGTTGATTTATTAGGCGAATTAGAAATAAATCAAGACAGTTATTACGGGATACACACCCAACGAGCCATTAATAATTTTAATATTTCAAATTCAAAAACTGGTGATTATCCATTGTTTATAAAAGGGTTAGTAATAACAAAAAAGGCATGTGCATTGGCCAATAAACAGATTGGAGCTATTCCTGACGATAAGGCAGATATGATTATTGATGCTTGTGATGAGATCTTAAAAAATGTTCATAAATACTCAGCTTATTTCCCAACTGATGTCTTTCAAGGAGGAGCTGGAACTTCAGTAAATATGAATACTAATGAAGTGATTGCCAATGTAGCATTAGAACTACATGGTCACGAAAAAGGAGCTTATTCTATTTTAAACCCCAATGACCATGTAAATAAATCTCAATCTACAAATGATGCCTATCCAACAGGTTTTAGAGTTGCCATATATTTTTACATTAACACTTTACTTAAGCACCTAGAACAGCTTATTAATCAGTTAGATAAGAAATCTATTGAGTTTTCTAAAGTCTTAAAAATGGGTCGTACACAATTACAAGATGCAGTACCAATGTCTCTTGGTGATGAATTTTTGGCCTGGGGAGCTAATTTGCGTGAAGAAATTAAGAGTCTCAAGATGTGTCGCGATTTAGTGTTGGAAGTAAATCTAGGTGCCACTGCTATTGGAACTGGGTTAAATGCACCTAAAGGATATTCAGAAAAATCGATAGACCATCTAAAGGAACTAACCAAAGTAAATTTTGTTAAAGCCGAAAATTTAATTGAAGCAACATCCGATTGCGGTGCTTATGTCATGATTTCTGGAGCTTTAAAACGGACAGCAGTAAAATTATCGAAAATTTGCAATGATTTAAGGTTATTATCTTCTGGTCCAAGATGTGGACTAAACGAGATAAACCTACCTGAAATGCAAGCTGGTTCTTCTATTATGCCTGCAAAAGTAAACCCTGTGATACCAGAAGTTGTAAATCAGGTTTGTTTTAAAGTCATTGGTAACGACGTAACTATTTCATTTGCTGCAGAAGCTGGACAATTACAACTTAATGTGATGGAACCAGTAATTGCGCAATCGCTATTTGAGTCTATTGACTTATTATCTAATGCTTGTAGTACTTTAACTAACAAATGTATTATTGGAATTACAGCCAACGCTGAGCATACAAAAAGCATGGTATTAAATTCTATTGGACTTATTACCTTCTTGAACCCATATATTGGTCATCACATGGGAGACGTGTTAGGTAAAGAAGCTGTGACTAGTGGAAAATCCATCAAAGAATTAGTTCTCGAAAAGGAGTTACTATCCGAAGAGGAATTAGATGAAATACTAAGTTTTGAAAATTTAATGCGTCCAAAATATAGAGCACAATTATTTAAGAAGTAGTTATTAATTTTAACAAATCATTAACCAAATTCACTGCTAAATGAATTTATCAATATTATTAATTCAGTTACCTTTACTAAAATTTAATAAATCCAACCAAAATGTTTAAGAATCGTTTTAAAGCCATAACACTTATGGCATTTGTAGTAGCACTTATTATTCCAATTAACTCAAGTTTTTCTCAAGATAAGTTAAAAAAAATGCCAGGTTATGAGCAATATCAAAAAATGGCACCACAAATTCGTAGTTCAGTTAAATTCGGGTCTGTGTCAGTTACTTGGAGTGAAGATGGCAACGCTTTTACTTATAATGAAAATGGAAAGCAATACAAATATGATGTTAAAAGAAAAAAAGCTACCGAAGTAGGCGATGCTAAGCCAAGACCTAGAAGAAGTTTTGGCAACAGACCAGCAAGAGGTAGACAATATGCATCGGCTGAATCACCAGACAAGAAGCTAAAAGCCTTTACAAAAGATAGAAACATGTACCTAAGCAATCCTGATGGTAGCAATGTTATTCCAATCACTACAAAAGGCAATGATGAAAACCAAATTAAGTTTGGCATTGCTACTTGGGTTTATGGAGAAGAATTAGGCCAAAACACTGCCATGTGGTGGTCTCCAGATAGTAAAAAAATCGCTTTTTATAGGTTTGATGAAAAAGAAGCAAAAAAATATTATGTCATCTATAACCAAACAAAAATTCAAGATTCTGTTGAAATTGAAGCATATCCTAAAGTAGGTGCTAAAAATTTACCTGTAGATTTAATGGTGTATGATTTGGACACTAAAAAAATAACATCACTTGACCTAAGAGATGGTAAACCTTATGAAGATGGTCCTATAGGAACTTATATTTATAACATTGGATGGTCTCCAGATGGCACCGAATTACTTTACCATAGCACCAATAGAAAACAAGATATTATGGAGTATAAAGCTGCCAATCCAACTACTGGGAAATCTAGAGTAGTAGTACGTGAGGAATGGCTAGCAAGTTTTACACGAAACTCTCCTGAAATGCGATTTTTGAAAGATGGTAAACGTTTTATTTGGGCATCTGAAAGAAGTGGTTTTAATAACTACTATTTATATAACATTGATGGTACTTTAATAAACCCTATTACTACTCATGATTATGAAGTGTCTAGAATTATAGATGTTGATGAAAAAAATGGATATGTATATTATTATGCCAGAAGTGGTGATAATCACATGAAAATGCAATTGCATCGCGTAAAATTAGATGGTAGTCAAAACACTCGCTTAACCGATCCTGCGTTTAATCATAGTGTTTCTATTTCTCCTAACGGAAAATATTTTGTAGATATTTCTCAAACACATGACATCCCTCCTTTTACCAATTTGGTAAACTCAAAAGGTAAAGTCATAGATGAGCTTGCAAAAAGTGACATGACCAAATTTAATGAGCTTGGTCTAAAAAAGGTTGAAGCATTTACGTTTACTTCGGCTGATGGAGTCACTGAACTACATGGTATGCTCCATTATCCATCAAATTTTGACCCAAATAAAAAATATCCGTCAATTTTAGCAATTTACGGAGGACCTTCAACTAATGGGTTTAGGGAAAATTTCACCCTACCTAATGCCATGACTGAATATGGATTTTTAGTTGTGAATCTTGATGGCAGGAATGTTGGAGGAAGAGGTAAAAAAATGTTAGATAAATTATATGGTAATTTAGGAATTGTTGAAATGGACGATTTTGCCGAAGGGATAAAATCATTACATAATAGACCATATTTTAATAAAGATAAAGTAGGTGTTGTTGGTACGTCTTATGGAGGAACAACTGCAGCTACTAGCCTATTGCGTTTCCCTGATGTTTATCATGCGGCAGTTGCTAACTCTGCAGTAACTGACTGGAGAAACTATGATAATGTTTATACTGAACGTTATATGAACCTAATTGAAAACAACAAAGAAGGTTATGATGCTTCTAGCATTATGAGTTATGCAGATAACCTTAAAGGGGAGTTAATGATTTTCTACGGAACAAATGACAATAATGTGCATCCTGCAAACTCTTTACAATTAATTCAGGCGTTACAAAAAGCAGGAAAAAGCTTTGAAGTTCAAGTAGGTCCAGATAAAGGACATACACGAATGAATACTGAACGTATGATGGAATTCTTTATTGAACATTTAGTTCTTAGAAATCCATGGGAAAGTGATGTTAATCAAAGTGAGGCAGATAAATTTAAGAACTAATACTTAATATTATAAATAAAAAAAGGGAAGCATTAATGCTTCCCTTTTTTGTTAGTCTTTATACTTGTTTTTCAATCTACGTTGTTGTTCAGCATAAGGTATTCCTTCTGTCATCCAATCTTCTGCTGGTTCGCCTTTTAAATAATGTCCAAACCACTTTAATATACGTTGCTGGTAATCTTTTCTATTTTTATCTTGACGTAAACCATGTCCCTCTTTTGCATACACAAGTAGAACAAAAGGCTTAGCAGCTCTTCTTGCTGCATTATAATATGCAATTCCTTGAAACCAATTGACATTTTCATCATTATCACCAACTTCAAACATGATAGGTGTATTTAGTTTTTCAATATTCATAACAGAAGAGTTTCTTAAATAACTATCTGGAGCTTTCCATGGCGCTACTTCCATACGTTCTTGACTTACTTCAAAATGTGCGTTTTCTGGCATACCTCCAAAAGCTGGAGTTACAGCAAGGTTCATGCTAATTAGCTCTGTTAAACCAGCACCAGCAACACTTGCAGCAAAAATATCTGTCTGTGTTGGTACAAATCCAGCTTGATAACCTCCCCAAGAATGCCCAATTAACCCTACTTTCTTTGCATCTACATCACCTTTATCTATAATGGATTTCACTACGTTTTCTAAATTCTTTGCAGAAGAAATTCCAGGATCTCCAGCTATAAATTCAATATCTGGATTCAATACAAAATATCCATTTTGTGACCATACAGTTGTATTATAATAGCTAGTACCTGATGGATTAATGTAGCCATGAAATCTATCAGATAACTTTTCATATATATATGTTATCATTGGATACTTTTTACCCTTTACATAATTTGCTGGATAATATAAAATTCCTTGAGCTTCTTTCCCTAATGCATTTGTGTAAGTAATTAGCTCTGCTTTTCCCCAAGCATAATCCTTCTGAAAAGCATTGGTGTTAGAAATTTCCTTTGGTTTTTTAAATGACGTATTGATTAGAAACAAATTTGGAGATTGACTATACGTTTGTTCCATAAATGCAATGTCATTAGATTTCTTTGCCTTAATAGTTCCAGAAATCATGGCATTTTTATAAATCAAGGTCTTTATCTTACCCTTAGATAATACAGCCATTCCGGAGTTTTTATTATTCTTCCCAAATAATCTAAAAAAAACTGGGTTTTTAAAATCTATGCTTTTTTGTGTTCTATCAAAATTTTGATATCTGTAGATTATATTATTCTCTTTTCCATTGGTCAGTCGCTTCGGATTATTACCATCAGTAAAAAATTGCCAAACATCAAACTCAGAATTAACAAGGTAAGACTGACTATCTTTACTCCATCCAGCAAAGCCAAAAGCTGGTTTTTGCGCCATTGGATGATCATTGTTAACATCAATAAAGCTAGCATCTATATTTTTTGAAATATTTACGGATTCTTTAGAATCTATATTGTATAAATGTAGATTGTCATTACTCAAATAAATGAAGTACTTATTATTTGGGCTAACATTCCAATATCTACTGGCTTTTGTAACGACTTTTGCTGAAGCACCATTTAAAGTGTTTACTGTATATAAATCGTAATCAGGTCTTCCAAACATAACTTCAAAATCATAAGGAGTTTGGTCTTGACCAATACTAATTGAAGTTTCTGTTTGTATTCTTATACGATCGATTACATCGTTTTCTAATAGATAAAACTTGTCGCTATTTGTATTCCAAACAGACACCTTAGAGCCATAGTTTACATTTTTCTTTTGAGCAGGAATTATGTCGACATCTCCACTATTCCATATCTCAACTTCTGCAGCTTCATCATCAGTCTTATTATTATCTTTCTTCTCTTTGGAAGTTTTACTAGCTCTAAAATCTGTGCTAAAAAATATGCTTTCACCATTGTCTGAAAACGAAACGCCTCTGCTCTTAATTTTTGTATTTTTTGGAAAATTTGTGTGTTTACTAGGATTAAAAACTTTAACAGAATTATTAGTATTAGGGCTATTTAATCCTTTCCATAACAAAATATCAAACGAATCATCTTTATAGAGTGTGTCTTTAGCTGTTCTCAAAACCAACAGGTCTGCACTTTTTTTTCGCCATAGTAAACCATTATAAACCTCTTCTTTTTGGTCTAAAACCTTTAAATTTCCAGTAATAGGGTTGTATAATTGCACCGAGTTTCCAACCTTGTCATCAGTATTTATTATCATTGATAAAAGTGTTCCTTTGTCCTGCCACTCATATTGCATAATATTTCCAAAGGTGACTTCTACCCCACTATTTAAGTCTTTAACAATTAATGTATTTGCTTTGTTTTTCTCGCGTTTCATCGCTAGATATGAATTAACACCGCTAAACTTATAATTAACAACATCCATAAATTCTAATGAATCTCCGGTAGATAAATTAATAACACCCATTTTTTGAGGAGCTTTCTTTTTAGTTTTCTTTTGTCTATTCGAAATATCTAACTTTTTTTGAGCCTCTCCAGATAGTACTTTTTTATAAGCTATCCAGTTATTATCTGCTGAAAAACTGGCAGCTTCTGCGTTTATTAATAGTCTTGATTCTTTTGTTTTAGTATTTACTATTGTCAGTGTTTTATCATTATCATTCGTAATTATACCAAATTGAATCCATGAACCATCTTCAGTAAATGTAGTTCCCCGATTAATACGCTCCCATTTCCCATAGTCTTCTTCTGGAACTGTTTTTAATTGAGAATCTTGAGAATTTACAATTAGCGTAAAGCATATAGTAACAATGCTGAAAATTAATTTAGAATACTTTGAGGAAAAAGAAATCATATTAAGAGATTTTACATGGTTAGTTGTATAAAAAACTAAATATAATAAATTTCATTACACCAAAACAAAGATGCCTGAATTAGTATTAGGTAAATGATTTATTATTCATAAATTTAATTCTTATTAAATAATGCTTTAAATGAATTTACTTAAAAAATTTGCAATAGTAATACTTATCCTTACTGTTTTTGGATGTAAGGAGGCTAGACAAATTGACAAACTTCAATCAGACATTGAGCTGCAAATACAAGCCATAGAAGGAGATATAGCTGTGGCTTTTATCGATTTATCTAACGAAGAAAACTCAATTCTTATTAATGTTGATGAAGAGTTTCATGCAGCAAGCACCATGAAAGTACCTGTAATGATAGAGTTATATAAACAACAAAACGAAGGATTAATAAACTTAAGGGATTCTATTGTACTAGTTAATGAGTTTAAGAGCATTGTAGATGGAAGTCCATACAAAATGGATATTGGTGATGATAGTGATGATGTTATTTATAGCAAAATTGGTACAAAACAAACGTTATACGACCTTATGGTGCCTATGATTACCGTAAGCAGTAATTTAGCAACAAACGTATTAATAGAGATTGTTGATGCTAAAAAAACAACGCAAACCATGCGTGATTTAGGTGCCAATAAAATTGAAGTATTACGTGGTGTAGAAGATATAAAAGCCTACGAACAAGGGCTTAGCAATTCAACCACAGCAAGAGATTTGATGGTTATCATGAAAGCCATTGCCAATGGCACTGCTGGCACAAAAGAAGATTGCGAAGTAATGCTTTCCATACTTAAAGACCAACAATGGAATGATATGATTCCTAAATATTTACCAGATAATGTTGAAGTAGCTCATAAAACTGGATCTATAACTGGAGTGCATCATGATGCAGCTATTGTATATCCACCAAATGGAAAAGATTATGTTTTGGTGTTATTATCAAAAAACCTCAAAGATTTTGATGAAGGCACTAATAAACTAGCAAAAATATCAGAACGAATATTTAGTTATATGGTTTCTAAATAATCATAAAGCCAAGATTTCTCTCTTGGCTTTATGTATTAGTATTATTGATTAATCTCTTTAATCATCTTTTTTGCATTTTTGCCAGTATCTCCTTCTGGATCTAATTTTATAGCTTTATTATAATATGCTAATGCTTTAGTTTTATCACCTGCTTTTAAATAAGCCTCAGCTAAACTATCCCAAGCATTGGCTGAATTTGGAAATAGATCTGTAACCATTTGAAATATAAAAATGGCTTCTTGTATTTGACCACTTCCTAAAACATTATAACCTGCTTTATTAAATTCGCCTTCAAAATCAAAAAACTGATATTTAGAGTCTTTTACCATTTTTGCTGCCTCACTTTTAAGTTTCTCAACATCACCTTTCATAAACAAGTCAGTCAAATATTGCATTGGGTTGACTACAAAATTATTATCAGCAAAATCTAAAGCAGTTTGAAGCACAGGATCTTTATTGGTTTTATACTCTTCAAAACTCATATCCACTGCAATATGAGGAGCTAACCAATCTGCATTTTCCCATTGTGGTTTATCTTGCCACCAAGCAAACGATAAGAAAACAGGGATTTTACTATTTGGTAATTCAACTGTACGATTGTCACCGTAAAAATTTATGTTCTCTCCTGTAGGTTCTCCTACAAAAATAGCATTGGTATAATTACTCATTTCGTTTACTAAATTTTGACATGCAGAGAATGTTCTACGTCCTGTAATTACAAAAAGATTGCCTACTTTATTAATTTTTTCTGATTTAATAATCTCAGTAATTATTGGTTTGTTTTTGTAATTATTTCCACCTCCATTTAATCTAACATCAATAATTAACTTCTCAACATCATTTACGTCTATAAAATTAAAAACACGCTCATAGAACTCTGGAATAGCTTCAGATGGATCATCTTGTATTTGACTATGTCTAACATATACTGCTTTATCCTCAGGAAGATATTCGTAATAATAAATCTTGTCTAAGTGCTTTAAATAATTTGGAGTTCCATTTTGGTTACGAGCATCTAACCAATCTCCATTTTGTTTTGTTAAACTATAGCTTACAGGAATTCTTTGGTTATCTGGCAAAACGGAAAATACATGCTTAAAAGTTTTACCATTTTTTTCTAAAGTGAATTCTACCGAAGTTTTTAAACTCGAGGTAATACCTTGGGCATGCAAGACCTCAGGGATTCTTAAATAGTTTATACCGTAAGCTTTAAAGAACTGACTATTTTCAGATGGAAATGTTGGATAAATAAGTTCTAAAGCCTTTTTTACAGGAACATTTTCAATAGCTACAACCTTAGCACCTAAAGCACCTTGTTGTGTTTTATGAGTGCCTTGAATATAAATACCATCGTTAAAATGATATAAGTTAAATGGCAGCTGCGAAAAAGCAAAAGGCTCTTTACTAAAGCTAATATCTGTATGGCCGTATTTGAACAAAGACACGATACGCGCAAACCCAATAATTATTTCATGTTCTTGTAAGTTTGGTATCTTACTATGGAGTGTTGCAACTTCGGCATCAAAAATTTCTGCAGTAGTTTTCTTAAATAAGAATGGATAATCTTGATGAACAGTTTCTTGAAGAAATTTTAAATCTTCCTGCCATTGAGACGTTGTAAGATGATTTTGGGCATTCGAAATCATCACCATGATAAAGGCGATGAAAAATAATACTTTTTTCATTTTGATTGATTTTGATTGACTAGTTATATTAATAAGAAGATTTTTTTGATAAAACGTTACAGTTTTTTTAAAATATCATCTAATATGACTTCCTGCATTCACGTCAATTGTTGCTCCTGTAGCATGATCCATATCGCCACTGCACATTAATGCAACTAAAGGTGCAATATCACTCGGTTTTGTCAATTCATTTAAAGCAATTTCATTTATTACTCGTGCTTCCCCATGAGTTTCTATAAATGATTCTGCCATTTGAGTTCTGGTAAATCCAGGAGCAATAACAAACGATTTGATGTTCTCTTTTCCAAACGATCTTGCAACACTTCTTGCTAATGAGGTTAATCCTCCTTTAGAAGCTGCGTAAGCCAAATATTCTTCGGTTTCACCTCTAAACACTGCACGACTTCCAATGTAAATGAAACGTCCTCCATTTTGCACTCTAAAATGGTCAATCCCTAGTTTAGTCATCATACCAACTGAATTAAGGTTGATGTCAATAGTCGATTTCCATACTTCTAGCCAATTTTCAAAACTATCTTTAGTTGAATGTTGCAAAAACACGCCAGCGTTTAAGATAATAGTGTCTATGCGTCCAAATGCTGCAACGGCATTTTTAAATAAACTGATAACATCTTGAGTTTTACTTAAATCTGCATGAAAGATTTTTGAATTGGTCTCTGGATATTTTGCAACCAAACTTTCAGCTGATACTTTATCCGAATTATAATGTACTGCAACTCTTGCACCCATTTTCATAGCATAATCTGCTATACCTTGCCCAATGCCTTTTGAAGCACCAGTAATGAGTATATTATTTCCAACTAAATCTATATGTGCCATTATAAAATATGTTTAATCCAACCTCCATCAACTGCTAACGAGGTTCCAGTAATATAACTAGCACGCTCACTAGCCAAAAACGTCACAGCTGCAGCAAACTCTTCAGGATTACCAAAACGCTTTAACGGAATTTCATCTATTGCCGATTTAAAAGAAGGGTTACTTTCAATTAACGATAATAACCTGTTTGTTTTAGTATATCCAGGCATCACATTATTTACCGTAATATTATGCTCACCCAATTCACTTGCTAAGGTTTTCATTAAACCAGCTACAGAAGCACGAACTGAATTTGATAAAATTAAATTATCAACTGGTTGCTTCACAGCTTGTGATGTAATGGCTATAATTCTTCCCCATTGTTGTTGTTTCATTCCAGGAAGAATCGCTTTAATTAATGACACCGTACTTGCAAGAAGTAATTTGTAAGTGTTATTCCAATCGTCCATCGATAAGTCTTCAAACTTTCCAGAAGGTGGTCCTCCAGTATTTGTGACTAAAATATCGATGGTAGAGTAATGACTGAAAATGGTTTTTATAACACCTTCTCTTTCTTCGCTATTAGCTAAATCACCAGAAATAGCAAGAACTTTCGTATTATACGCTTGTTCAATGTCATTTCTGGTGTTTTCTAGTTTTGTTTTATTTCTACCATTAATGATAATAGTAGCACCTTCATTAGCTAACTCCATAGCTACAGCTTTACCTAAGCCATCACTTGATGCTGCAATAAAAGCAACTTTATTTTTTAAGCCTAAATCCATGAATTACTTACGTAAATAATCATCCGTACCATCTAACCAATCTTCACGAATTGGCGACCATGTATCAATTTCTTCAACATCACCAATCATTAATGCCTCATGTGGCACATGAGCTGGAATTACTACGGAATCGCCTGGGCCTAAATCCATGGTTTGTTCTTTGTTAGCACCAAACCAAAAGCGTATAGTTCCGGAAATAACTTGTGTGACTTGCTCGTTATGATGCTCATGTAGAGGGACTAAAAATCCATCTTTAAATTTCATTTTGGCAATCATAACTTTGTCACCATAAATCATTCTACGCTGCATTTTATCTGTGACTTGTTCTACTGGAACATCGTCCCAATTTATTTTTTTTACCATAGTTTAATTCTTTATTAATTCGAACCCTTGATTAATTCCTTTTTCAATAGCAGGAACACCTCTTTCCATCCAAACAGGTTTAGGAGCACCTTGCAAGTAATAATCGAAAAACTGTGACATTCTCATAGTATAATCTTTTCTATTTTGAAATTTTCTTACGCCATGTGGCTCACCATTATAATTTAATAGCCAAGCAGGTTTCTCTAAACGTCTTAAACCTGTAAAAAACTCAATACCTTGATACCAAGGCACAGCGCCGTCACCATCATTGTGCAATATTAACACAGGTGTATTAATTTTATCTAAAGTGAAAATTGGTGAATTTTCTACATAACGCTGTGGATATTCCCATGGCGAACCTCCTAACCTACTTTGTGTGCGCTCGTATTGAAATTGTCTACTTAATCCACTAGCCCATCGTATTCCTCCATATGCACTTATCATGTTTACCACTGGAGCTCCAGATACTACTGCCTTAAAAATATTTGTTCTAGTGATTAAATAGGCGTTTTGATAACCTCCCCAACTATGTCCTTGTACACCAATATTATCCTTATCAATAAAGCCTTTTTCTATTAAAGACGTTATACCTGGAATCACACAATTATAGGCGCTTTCTCCTGGATAACCATCTCTGTAATAGATGTCTGGGTTAAAAATAACATAGCCTCTACTTGTATAAAAACTGTAATTAAGTCCACCTGATCTTAGACCTCTATGAGAATATACTCCATTGGAGCTTTTTTCATAAAAATGAACAATCATTGGGTATTTTTTATTTGGATCGAAATTTTCTGGTTTAAATAACATTCCTGTTAATTCTTTACCATCTAAAGAAGTCCAATTTATCAATTCTGAAGTTCCCCAATTATAGTTTTTTTGTTGTGGATTTGCATCACTTATTTGAATATATTTTTTAAAACTTAAATCTGTAATATGAATATTTGGAAATTCTTCAAAAGATTGACGTCTAAACAACAAATTATCACTTTGCAGTGCTTTTTGAGGTGATGTAAATCTATATGGTCCTTCTATTAACTGCTTACCTTTTTTGTTTTTTGCATTGTATTCATAATAACCAGATTCCTTTGTAGTTTCATTAAATGTAGTAAGCAACCATTTTTCATTTGGATTTATAAATCTATTTTCACGATCTAAATTAACGTATCTATAAGTAGTTTTACTTTCTCTACCCTTAGTTAAACGTATATTGGCTCCTGTACTAGGATTAAATTCCCAAATATCATAACGATCATAAATAAGCATAGACTTATCTTCATCTGTCCATCCTGCCATCCCATAAGATCTAGGATATTCAGGCCTGTCCAATATTTCATCATAAAAAACTCTATCCTTTGTTAAATCTAAACGTTTCTTGGTTGCTATATTATAAGTAAGCCATGTGCTATCTGCTAAACTATAACCATATACATACTCACCATTAGGGCTTAATCTCATGGACGAAGACACTCTAGTAAGAATATTACTTACATTTCCAGTATTTACATCTATAAGTGCATAATCGCTATCTCTAACTCCTGTCCATTGGCTTTCTAAAAAGTATGGTTCAGGGTTACTAATTAGAGCATAATTAGAATCTCCCTCGTTTCCAATTTGCGCGTTAGGATAATTAATTGAAGCCAGTTGAGTTAATTTATTTCCTTTTGTTAAGTGAATAACAGATTGATAAGACTTCTTCTTGTCGCGAGATAATTGTGCTTCTTGCTGAGTATATAGCCTTGGTTCATTATAAGACCAAACTTCAACATCTACGATTTCTTCTTTTAAAAGTGTTGTGTCTTGTACTATTGGAGGTGTTGCTAATCCAAAATATAATTTAGAATCATCTTTAGAAAAACTGATACTTCCATCTGAAGACACACGATAACCGTTTGGAGCAGACTTATCGTCAACAATCAAAGATGCTTTAGATTGTCCATCTGACCAATGATATAATTTATTTGGACGCACTAATGCTTTTGTGGTATCAGCATCTACAATAAATCCTAAGTTATTTCCAGAGTCACTTAAATTTAATTGGTAGTATTTGGACTTATTATTTGATTCAAACACATTTGTAACTCCTCCATTATCAAAGTTTTTGATAAACACACCAGAATTTGTTTTAGTATCCTCACCAGTAGAAACATATACTAAACGTTTACCCTCTTTTGCAAAGCTAAAATCTGTTACATACTTTAAAGTATCTTCCTTTCCACTAACTAAATCTCTAATTACTAAATGAAAACCGTTTTTACTACTTACCTTTTTAGCTTTCTTTTTACTAGTTTTTTTCTTAGAATCGCTAGTGTCTATTGGTTTCTCTGGTTTTATCTCAGTCAAGTAATAAGCAACAACTCCTGACCATTTACTTGGTATTTTATACGATTTTACATTAGCAATCTTTGTCAATGTTTTCGTTTTTAAATTAAAAACACCCAACGTATCATTTGGCATTTCATCTTTTTTTGTTTTTCGACGTTTCATTTCAGTAATGCTGTCATGCCATGCTTTAATAGTAAATAGCGCATTATTAGAATCGAAAGTAAATTGCCCATTTTCAGAGCGCTCATGGTCAAAAATTAAAGACGCATTTTCATCTTTAATTTTCAAGTGATTATCCCTCTCTCCTTTTTCTAAAGAATACATTACAAACTTTCCATCATTTGAAATTGTTGATCTTTGTATTGAATTCCAAATATCAAAATCTGGGTAATCTAATACTTTTTTCTGAGCAAAAGTTGTTAGAGATACAAATATTAAAATCATTAAAATTGAACGCTTCATATATTGATTTATTTGGTAGTTAATTTTTATTTGGTAATAATTCTAGACCTTGATTTATTCCTTTTTCTAAGGCAGGAACACCTCTTTCCATCCAAACTGGTTTAGGAGCACCTTGTAAGTAATGATCGAAAAATTGCTGCATTCGAATATTGAAATCTTTTCTGTTTTGTATTTTCAAAGGCCAATGTCTAGCTCCATTATAATTTAGAAGCCATGATGGTTTTCCAAGTCGTCTTAGAGCTGTAAAATATTCAATACCTTGATACCATGGAACGTGACCATCTTTATCATTATGCATAATCAATAAAGGTGCATTAACTTTATCCATATTATATATTGGAGAGTTTTCTACATAACGCTGTGGATATTCCCAAGGCGTTCCACCTATTCTACTTTGTGTATGCTCATATTGAAATTGACGACTTAAACCTGAATCCCATCTAATTCCTCCAAAGGCACTAATCATATTCACAACTGGTGCACCAGATTCTGCTGCTTTGAAAATATCCGTTTTAGTTACTAAGTAGGCTATTTGATAACCTCCCCAACTATGACCCTGAACACCAATATTATCTTTATCTACAAAGCCTTTTTCAATTAAAGATGTTACACCAGGAATCACACAGTTAAAAGCACTTTCGCCTGGGTAACCTTCACGATAGTACACATCTGGATTAAAAATTAAATACCCTCTACTTGTGTAAAAACTGTAGTTAATAGTTGATCTGCCAGCTGAAGGAGCTTTGTGTCTAAATACACCATTTGAGCTCTTTTCATAGAAATTCACAATCATAGGATATTTTTTATTAGGGTCGAAATCTTCAGGTTTTATAAGCATTCCCTCTAATTTCATACCATCTAAAGATGTCCACTTTACTATTTCAGCTGTACCCCAGTTATACTCACTTTGTTGTGGATTGGCATTACTTAGTACCTTGTCTTTTTTGAAGCTTAAATCGGATATTCTAATGTTTGGAAACTCTTCAAAAGATTGTCTTGTAAACATAACAGCATCAATCAATCTAGCTTTACTAGGTCTTGAATATGAGTATGGTCCAGATAGCAATTGCTTTCCTTTACCATTTTTAGCATTAAACTCATAATAGCCAGAGTGTTTATTATTTTCATTAAATGTGGTTAATAACCATTTTCCAGAAGTATCAATAAAATCTTCATCTGGATCTAATTTCACATAACGATAGGTTACTTTTTGTTCTCTACCTTTTGTTAATCGTGTGCTAGTACCATTATTAGGATTGAACTTCCAAATATCGTATCTATCATAAATTAGCACAGACTCATCATCTATAGTCCAACCAGCTGTACCATAAGATCCAGGATAATTAGGCGAGTCATTTAACTCATTATAAAACACCTTGCCCTTGGTTAAATCTACGCGATTGTTAGTCGCTATATTATATGCCACCCAAGTACTATCTGGTGCATGATAACCAAAAATATAATTCCCCTTTGGGCTCAAACTCATTGAGGATGAAGTATTAGTCAGCACTTTATTACTAGTTCCAGTGTTTACATCTACAATTGCATAATCACTGTTCCTTCTTCCTGTCCATTGGCTTTCTAATAAATAAGGTTCTTGATTACTTACCAATGCTACTGAAGCATTTCCTTTGTCTGTTAATCTAGCATTTGGATATTCAGTAGTTGCTAGTTGCACTAGTTTTTTATTGTTTAAATGAACAACCGTTTGATACGATTTCTTCTGGTCATTTTTGACCTGAAGCTCTTGCACAGTATACAAACGAGGCTCATCATACGTCCAAACTTCTACATTCACTATTTCATCTTTTAGTAAAGTGGTATCTTGTACAATTGGAGGTGTTGCTAATCCAAAATACATTTTAGAATCATCTTGTGAGAAACTTACAGTTCCATCAGAAGACACACGATAGCCTTTAGGTGCAGATGCCGCATCAACTATCATGGATGCTTTAGATTGCCCTTCACTCCAAAGGTATAATTTGTTTGGTCTAACAAGTGCTTTAGTAGTGTCAGTATCAACTACAAAACCTAAGTTTTTACCAGAATCACTTAATTGTAACTTATAGTATTTAGATTTATTATTGGCTTCAAAAACAGTAGTAGAACTTCCGTTATCAACATTCATAACATTCACACTAGAATTTGATTTAGTGTCTTCACCAGTAGTTGAATAAACCAAACGCTTACCTTCTTTAGCAAAACTAAAATCTGTAACATACTTTAAAGTATCTTCTTTACCAGATACTAAGTCCCTAACAACTAAATGAAAACCATTTTTGCTGCTTACTTTTTTAGGCTTCTTTTTAGTTGATTTTTTCTTTGTTTCGCTAGTGTCTTTCGATTTTTCTTCTTTAATTTCTGTCAAGTAATATGCAACAACACCTGACCATTTAGTTGGAGTTTTATACGACTTTACATTTGGTATTTTGGTAAGAGATTTTGTCTTGAAATCAAAAACACCCAAGGTGTCGTGTGGCATATCCTCCTTTTTTACTTTGCGACGTGTCATTTCTGTAACACTGTCTTTCCATGCTTTTATGGTGAATAATGCATGATTGGAATCGTAAGTGAATCGTCCATTTTCTGATCGTTCATGCTCGAAAACCAATGATGCATTCGCATCTTTAATTTTTAAGTGATTATCCTTTTCACCCTTCTCTAAAGAATACATAATATATTTTCCGTCTACAGAAATAGCTTGATTTTTAATGGTATTCCAAATATCAAAATCTTTATGATCTAAAATCTTTTTTTGAGCAAATGAGTTTACTCCAATACATAATAAAATAATGCAAAGTACTTGTTTCATGAGTTTCGTTTTACTTTTATAAAATTTTAAAAGAGCTACTAAAAAGTGTTAGTAGCTCTTTAAATATGCTATTAATCGTTTTTCATTCCTTGCCCTTCAACCCAAGGTGCTCCAGTAGATTTTAAATCCCTTTCAATTCCTAGTAAAGTATTATTAAGAACAGTATTGAGTTTTGACTTCACTTTTGTTAACTGGCTTTTTACTCTTTTCAGTAAAGTTTTATGTTCTTCTGTTGGGCCATAAGTATTCCCCAAAGCTCTCCAACCTAATGAATTTCCTTCAGTTGCTCTTGGATTTGAGCGCTCACCTATTTCACCTTTAGTATCATCTCCATTAAGTTCTTTATCAATTTCCAATAATGTAGTTCGAGCATCATTAATTCGTTTAAATAAATCATCACTTGGTTTTTCGGCTTTGTTTAAAGCTCTTTCCATTGCATCAACTGTTTGAATACTTCTAGACAATGCCACGTTTGTTGCTGTTAAATCCTGTTGAAAAGCAAAAGCTTCATTTCTAAAAGCATCCATTTCAGCAAACGATTTTCTTTGTAAAGCACCATCATACATTGGCACAACTTTAAATGGTTTAGGTCCTTCAAGCACTGTATTAACACCATCTACTCGTTTTACAATGGTAACTGTATAATCTCCAGGAGTTGCCATAACTCCTCCGCCACCAAAACCACTTCCGCGAGATTGTAATCTTTCACCTCCTTTATTTGGGTATGTGAGAGACCAATTAACGCGATTGAATCCTTTTTTATTTGTTCCTTTTACTGTATTGACTACATTGCCGTTTTTATCTTTAATGATTAGAAGAATATGTGGTCCTTGTTGTCTGTTTTCAGCTTCTATAGCGTCCCATCCAGGAAAATTTGTATTGGTTTTTTCTCTAGCTTTTCGTTCATCTTTTAAGGACTTTACTTTGTTAGCCATATAATAGGTGAAAATTGCACCAAAAGGTGGGTTTTTAGCTGAATATTCATTATCTCCTTGGCTTCCAGCTCTACTATTAGGACTATACCATAGCGCATCTTTTATTGGAAATAGAGTGGCGTCTTTTGCTAGCATAGAACTTTCAATTTCACGCAATGGAGTGATATCATCTAAAATGAAAATTCCTCGACCAAATGATGCAGCAACTAAGTCATTTTCTCTTCTTTGAATCGAAATATCTCTAATCGAAATTGTTGGAATTCCACTTTTAAGTTGGATCCAATTTTTTCCACCGTTTCTAGTGAAATAGACTCCAAATTCAGTAGCAGCAAAAAGTAAATCTTTTTTAATGTGATCTTGAACCAATCGCCATGTTAGTAATGTTTTTGGTAAATCTCCGTTAATAAGTGTCCATGAATTTCCTTTATCAGTACTCTTTATAAGATATGGTTTATAATCGCCATATTTATGATTATCTAAAGCTGCATACACTACATTAGCATCAAACAAATCAGCTCTTACATCGTTTACAAAAGGTATAGAAGGAACGCCTTTTATATTTTTTAATGAGAATTTTCGCCATGTTGCTCCACCATCCTCAGTTACTTGTATTATGCCATCATCTGTTCCTGCATAAATCAATCCTTCTTGTTTTGGAGATTCAGCTAGCGATGTTATGGTATTGTAGTTAGACATTGCTCCAATGTCCCACGCATTATCCCAACTTTGTTGTTTGCCATCATAAAAAGGTAATGTGATTCTTTCTTGGTTTAAAGTAAGATCCGATGAAATTGGAGTCCAAGTATCTCCTCTGTTTTCAGATTTCCAAACCCTTTGAGAAGCAAAATAAAGCCTTTTAGGGTTATGAGGGCTTACCAATATTGGAGCATCCCAATTATAACGTTCAAAAGGATCTCCTTCTCTGGCTTGTGGTTGAATAAATACTGTTTCCCTTGTGGTTTGATCAATTCTCCATAAAGCTCCTTGCTGAAACTCACCATAAGTAATATTTGGATTTCCTGGCTCTATTGCAGACTGATGACCGTCTGCTCCCAAAGTTTTCCACCAATCTATATTTTTTATGCCATCAGCAAATACAGTTCTAGATGCGCCACCTTGCGACCCATTATCTTGTGTTCCACCATATACTTTATAAAATGGTTTACTATCGTCCACAGCTACTTTAAAAAACTGAGTGATAGGTAAGTTACTTACGTACTTCCAGCTTTTGGTTAAATCAAAACTTTCATATAAGCCTCCATCTGTACCAAATAACACATAGTTAGGATCTGACGCTTTAAATGCCATGGCATGACTATCTACATGCTTGTTGCGTTCATTCATACCATAAAAAGTTTTTCCATGGTCATCTGAAATTTGAACGTAATTATTCATTAAAAATAATTTACCGTCGTGATGTGGTGAAGCATAAAGCTCTTGATAGTAATGAGGTCCAGTTCCACCTGAAACGGTATTAGATTGCTTAACCCAAGTTTCGCCTCTATTTGAGGACATATAAAAACCTCCTTTTTTTCTATCCGTTTCAATAACCGCATACACAACATCAGAATTAAAAGGAGACATTGCCAAACCAATTTTACCCAAGTTAGAACTTGGTAATCCTTTTTTAAGTTTAGTCCAAGTCTCTCCACCATCAGTACTTTTATGGATTCCTGAACCTGGTCCACCACCCATATAAGCTGCTACAGTACGATGTCTTTGCCAACTGGCAGCATACAGTACATCTGGATTGTTGTGATCGATTAACAAATCGGTTGCTCCAACCCATTCACTATCCCCAAGCGTACGATTCCATGTTTTACCTCCATCTGTAGTTTTGTAAACACCTCGTTCTCCTCCTTTACTCCAAAGAGGTCCTTGTGACGCCACCCAAACAATATCAGAATTTTCTGGATTTACTATTATTGTTGATAAATGTTCGGATTTTTTAAGCCCCATATTTTTCCATGACATACCATCATCATGACTTACATAAATGCCATCACCAAAGGCAACATGACGACCGCCAACATTTTCTCCTGTTCCTACCCAAATAGTATGAGGATTTGATGGGTCAATGGCGATACTACCTATTGAATATGAGGTTTGATTGTCAAAAATTGGTTTCCATGTAGTTCCTGAATTTGTAGTTTTCCATACACCACCAGAGCCTACAGCTACATACCAAATATTTTCATTTTCTGGATGAATGGCTATATCTGCAATTCGACCAGAAGTTAATGCAGGACCAATATTTCTAAAACTTAACCCATTGAACGTAGATTCATTAATTGTTTGGGATTGCGAAGTTAATATCATTCCTAATAGGCAAGCCCATAGAAACAACATCTTGTGAAATGTCTTCATATAAAAATTATTTAGTTTCCTGAATATTAATTTTTTACTATTGGAATGCGTATTTGAGATGGATGCTTACTAGAATGGTGCACTTTATTATGAGCAACCACACCTACTTTCTCATCATAATTATTTCCTCCTGTATTTAAGTTTCTTGCGAAACGTGGAAAATTACTACTTGAAATCTCTACACGAATACGATGTCCTTTCTTGAATAAATTACTAGTTGACATTGGTGTTAAATCAACTTCATATACTTTACCTTTTTCCATAAACACTTCTTTATCATAACCTTCTCTGTAGCGTACTCTTTGAATAGTTTCATCTAAATTATAAGCTGTACCATCTGGATACACATCAATTAATTTTATAGTAAAATCAGTATCCTTAACATCGGATGATACAAATAGCTTAGACTCAATAAAGCCAGTAACTTCGGTATCTTCTTTTAAGATATCCGTTGTATAAACTAAAATATCATGCCTTGCTTCCATGTCTTGTTGATCCATTGCACCTCCTCTTACTGCATTTCCTGTACAACAAACATTTCCACCGTAAGATGGCACAGGAGCCATTGGGTCATAAATAAACCCATCAGGATTGTCTTTTCCAGCTTTTTTGCTGGACAAGCGTCCATCTCCAAATCTACTATTAGCTTTTCCACCACTATTTAAATAGTAAGTTACCATTTCAGTATTTGCTGGAGGCCATTGTTCAGCAGATTGCCACTCATTGCTTCCCATAGTATAATACTGTACTCTAGGTGTGGTTTCTTTAAAATCGTTATCATCTCCTTTTAACCAAAGGTCAAACCACTTAGTAATTTGTTCATCGTAGTTTAATCGTGCATCACCAACACTACGCTCTCCAACAATAGTATTTTCTGTCGCTCTAGTATAACCACAGTGTAACGTTGGTGCTATTACCAAATATTGATTGTCTCTAATAAATTGATCTTTTGAATTATTTCTTGCATGATTAAAAAGTTTGATATTTGGTGTGATAGATACATCATACCAAGAAGCAAACCAAAAGCTTGGAGTGCCAATATCTTTATCGTCATGATAAATCCCACCTTTGAACCAATCTGGATGATTTGGCTTACGACGAATCATTTTATCGAAAACCTCTTGCTTTCCATTAATGTTCTTTAAGATGTCTTGTATTGGTAAATGACTTAACGCTTCAGACATATCTACTGGTGGGTTCTCAGGAGCTAAATCATAAAATCTTGAAATTCTAATTAAGTCTTCTTGAGTTGCTCCTTCTGGAATTCTTGGCTTAAATTTATCATGCTCAACACCGTAAAGCCATGCGAAAAATAACATTTGTTCAGCTCCACCACGATACCAGTTTCCTTGTTCGTTAATATCTCCTACTCTACCAACTCCAGCACCAAACCCTTGAGGCACCATAGCAGCATGTGATGGATGATCTAGTGCAGACACAGCCATTTGCCATTCAGCTGTTGAAGAGCATCCAACAGTTCCTATCTTTCCATTAGACCATGATTGATTTTTCATCCATTCAAAAGCATCGTAACCATCGGTTAATGGAACACCTAAAATATCCCATTCGCCTTCAGAATAATAACGACCACGTTCGTTTTGTATCACATAAACATATCCTTTTTTAATATACTCATAAGCACGTTGGTAGTTACGTGTTCGTTCTTCACCATCTCCCCAAGAGTTAAAATTATAAGGTGTTCTTGAAAAAATTACTGGATATTTACCATCGCCCTTAGGCCTGTATATATCCGTTGCCAATCTAACACCATCACGCATTGGCATCATGACCTTTTGGTCTACAATAGCTATGTCATTAAGTTTTTCTAAAATATCTTGCTGTGCCTGTAATGCAGAAAAGCTTACAAAGAAACAAGCAAGAGCGCTGAAAAGAGTAATCGCTCGCTTTTTCATTATATAAATATTGGTTGGTTAAATAATGACTTAAAGGTAGAAAAATGAATTTAGAGTTTAAAGCTAGTTCTTCTTTTTAACAAAAAAAAGTGATTTCATCATTTCAATTTTGTTAATAACTATATTTAAAGCAAAGGTATTTATGTTAAAAAAATAATAAATTTGTATTGTTAAATTCCCTAACAACTTTTTAGTAACATAGCATGTCTATTTAATAAAACATGCTACTGTAATAAATTTAAATAATTGAAATTCTATAATTATTCTAAATAATAATAGAAATTTTGCATTATGTTACTAACCAACTTTTCTGAAATTTATAGAAGAATTTCAAATTCTATTGAAAACCCAATGTTGACCATTGAGGAGGTTAATAGAATGATTTCAACTGACTATTCCATAACATACAACCCAACATTTTTATGCATTATAAATAGGAGAAATTTTGGAATAGATTTTGTTAGCAATAACATGCATTCTTGTTTGGGCTATAATGCAAGTGATTTAACGTCTAATGGATTAGAGTTTTTATGGAATCATATTCATGAAGATGATTTATCATGTTTAGTAAATTCATTAAGTGACATTGTTGATTTTATAAAATGTGACTTAAGTCAAAAAGAGTCAGAACAATATTCATACTCTTGGAACTATAGAATAAAACAAAAGGATAATAGTTATGTAAATATTTTTCAAAATACTACTCCTTTTTTTATTAATTCGAGTAAAAAGCATAAAGCATTAACCTACTTTACAGTAATAAATTCAAATAGAAAAATCCCTATCCAAGCTTCTATTCAAGCTCTTAACTCAAATAATGATTTAGAAACTAAGTATATTACAAATTGCTCTCAGTTAGCTTTTTTTAAAAATATTAGTAATAGAGAAAAAGATATTATAAGGTTATTAGCAAAAAAGAAGACTAGTAAATCTATTGCCAGACAACTTTTTATTAGTTCTAATACAGTAGACACACATCGAAGAAATATTTTAAGAAAACTAAAGCTAACCTCAACAGGAGAGTTAGTTAATATTCTTAAATCTCAAAAAAATCTCTTTTAAATTATTTTTGGCACCTCTTTTTTATTAAAAATACTCAAATTGAGTATTGACTTGATAATATCATAGCTATACATTTACTGTAAACTATTAAATCAACATATTATGAAAAAATTTCAAATGTATTTTTTAGCGGCAGCCTGCTGCTTATTTGTATTACAAAGTTGCACTAAAGAAGATGTAACAATTACTGAAGACAACAGCGCTGTTGAAGACGTCTTAAGAAAAGGTAACGCTCCAACTGCCAGTGGACAAGGTACTATTGATTTTGGAGCTGAAGGTAAGAGACATTTTTCCTTTAATGCAATAACTAAAAAAGACGGATCTGTAAAAGGTAATGGTGTATTAACGTATACTGGTGGAGAATTAAAAATTAAGTTTAATATCGATTGTATTAGAGTAGTAGGCAATACGGCATATATTACTGGAAAAATCACTTCTCATTCGGGGATACCAGAAAATGCAGGAAGAGATTGTCTTTTCGTAGCAATTGATAACGGTGAAGGCACTAATGCAGATCCTGATATTTTGAGTGGTTTTTATACATCTATTGAAGGAGGAGATTTAGATTGCAACATAGACTATGGTGGAATTTCATATTTTGAAGTTCTCGAAGGCAACATTCAAGTAAGCGAATAAAAATTTATTAAATCACATACTAATAGCTAAAACTGTAAGCATCCAATGCATTATTCAAAATGCGCTTTAGTTTTAGCTATTATTTTATATATAAAAAACGGAATAAGTATTTTTTATAAAAATAAGTAATATCATATTTAATGCACGTAATGCTAACTTATTGATTTATTGAAAAATACTCAAATTGAGTATTGCTTTGCATTCTAGCAAAAAGTAACTTTAGCTAAACTATTAAATCAACATATTATGAAAAAATTAATTAAAATTACAAGTGGAGTGGCATTAATGTTTGCATTGGTGTTAACATTCAGTTCATTTAACTCAAATTCTGTCGAGCCAGACAATAATAGTGGAGTTGAAATAGTTAAAGATGGTGTTAGATGTTACCAATCTGCAACTTGTGGAGATATTAGTTGTAGTATAAAACAAACCCTTCAATACAAAGGAGGCGATTTACATATGCGAACCACTATTTATCAATTACCTCCAGGGCATTGTGATATTCCAGATAAAAATGCAAGAGTTGAAAGACCATGGGATGGGTATTGGGTTATTTATACACCAAGCGGCAAAGTAATTGCCAAAGAGGTTTATAATTAATATTCTATAAAAATCTTATATAGCTAAAATTTAATAGTGCA
The DNA here is from genome assembly GCA_023015825.1 of Flavobacteriaceae bacterium S0862. Lineage (GTDB taxonomy): Bacteria > Bacteroidota > Bacteroidia > Flavobacteriales > Flavobacteriaceae > Pontimicrobium. Next base: position 208,625 of record JALKAW010000004.1, read on the forward strand.
TTTAATTATGTTGCTCTTAAGTTTTAGCTATTTATGTTTTATATCTTAAAATAACATAAGTGTTTTCAACTAAATTCAACAATACTTTTTCTAAAATTTATTGTCAACATATTGATTTATAAAAAATACTCAAATTGAGTATTGTTTTGTACTCTAACTGAGAGTATCTTTAGTTAAACTATTAAATCAATATATTATGAAAAAATTAATTAAAATTGCAAGTGGCGTAGCCCTAATGTTTGCATTAGCGCTAACATTAAGTTCATTTACTACAAATGCAGTAGAGCCAGACAATAACGGTGTAGAAGTTACTATTATACGAGGACATCAATACCAACTATCATCTTGTGATAATGGATGGATAATGGATGACAGAACTACACGACAATTTAAAGATGGTGTATTGCACATGAGAACAACGACTTATACTTTACCTGAAGGTGATGGTTGTATTCCTAAAAAAGCCACTAAAATTAGTCCTTGGCCTGGTTACACTTTAAATTATACTCCTAGTGGCAAAGTTGTGGTTAAAGAAATTTATAATTAACAATTAGAGATTGTTATTTATTAATTTAATAGCCAAAACTAGATTGCATTCTTAGAATTGCTCTTTTAGTTTGGCTATTTTTTTTCAAAAATCATTCTGCACATTTTTATTAAAAATCCTTACTTTGCAGCTCTTAAAAAAGAGGTCTAAGTGAAAGTATGCATTGCCGAAAAACCAAGTGTTGCCCGTGAAATTGCTTCTGTTTTAGGAGCGAATACAAAGCGTGATGGCTATTATGAAGGCAATGGTTATGCAGTCACTTATACCTTTGGCCACTTGTGCACCCTATTTGAACCAAATGATTACAAATCATATTGGAAACGTTGGGATTTGAATAATCTACCAATGCTTCCTGAAAAATTTGAAGTAAAGGTAGTCGATAATTCAGGCATTAAAAAGCAATTTAATATAGTTAAAACTCTATTTGAAAAAGCTGATGAAATCATTAACTGTGGTGATGCTGGACAAGAAGGAGAATTAATTCAGCGATGGGTAATGTCCTTATCCCATTACAAAGGCAAGGTAAAGCGTTTATGGATTTCATCCTTAACTACCGAGGCCATTAAAGAAGGATTTGAAAACTTAAAGCCAGCTGAAAATTACGACAATCTATACTACGCAGGATTTTCTAGAGCTATTGGAGACTGGTTGTTAGGAATGAATGCCACACGCTTGTATACAATTAAGCATGGAGGCTATAAACAAGTGCTCTCAATTGGTCGTGTACAAACACCAACGCTTGCTATGATTGTAGAGAGGTTTAAAAGTATTGAAAACTTTAAGCCACAACCCTATTGGGAATTACAAACATTATATAAAAACACCCTTTTTAACTACGAAGATGGTCGGTTTTTAAACAAAGAAGATGGAGAACTGTTAGCCAATAAAGTAAAGGAAAGTGATTTTGAAGTAACTTCAATTAAAAAGAAGAAAGGTAAAGAATATGCGCCAAAACTATTTGATCTAACTGGATTACAAGTGTATTGTAATACAAAGTTTGGGTTTTCGGCAGAAGACACGTTAAAAATTGTTCAAAAACTATATGAATCAAAGGTGGTTACTTATCCTAGAGTCGATACTACTTTTCTGGCAAACGATATATATCCAAAAGTAGCAGGGATTTTAAAAAACCTAACCAATTACAGTGCTTTAACGCAGCCAATTTTAGGAAAAAAAATAAAAAAATCAACAAAAGTTTTTAATGATAAAAAGGTAACCGACCACCATGCAATAATTCCTACAGGAGTTCAAATAAATTTGCAGCATAATCAACAGCAAGTATATGATATTATTGCAAAACGCTTTATTGCAGTATTTTATGATGATTGTCAAGTATCAAACACTACTGTGCTTGGAACTGTAGAAAATGTCATATTTAAAACTACCGGAAAAGAAATTTTATCAAAAGGTTGGCGCATCGTGTTCGAAGAAAAGAACTCAACTAAAGAAAAGAATTCAGGAATCCTACCAAATTTTATGAAAGGCGAAAAAGGTCCACATGAACCTTCATTCTTAGAAAAGCAAACAAAGCCACCAAATCAATTTACAGAAGCATCATTATTACGCGCTATGGAAACTGCAGGCAAACAAGTTGATGATGATGAAATGCGCGATTTAATGAAAGAGAATGGCATTGGTCGTCCTTCTACAAGAGCCAATATTATTGAAACATTATTTAAACGTAATTACATTAAACGTAATAAGAAACAAATCCTTCCAACCTTGACCGGAGTTCAGCTTATTGATATTATACAAAATGATCTTTTAAAATCTGCCGAATTAACTGGCCAGTGGGAAAAACAGTTAAAACAAATTGAGCAAGGACATTATAGTGCAAGTAGGTTTATTAAGAATATGAAACAGATGGTTGATGATTTGGTTTATGAGGTACGAAGTGAATCCATAAAAGCTAATATTTCGCATGCTCAAACCATTAAAAGTAAAGCAACTACTAAGAAGCAAACTTCTAAAGGTATTGTGGGTAGAACATGCCCAAAATGCAAGACAGGTAAACTTATTAAAGGCTCTACTGCTTATGGGTGCTCTAACTATAATAAAGGCTGTGAATTTATTTTACCATTTAAATTTAAGGGAAAGAAAATATCGGACAGTCAATATATAAGATTGCTAGATAAAGGAGCAACAGTAAAGTTAAAAGGCTTCCAAGAAAAAAATATTAAAGTAGAAGGATTAGTGAAATTTAATGAGTTGCATGAATTGGTATTAGAGCAGAAAGAATCATCCAAAAAAGTTCCAGATACTATAATGTGCCCAAAATGTAAATCTGGTACAATAGTTAAAGGCAAAACAGCTTATGGTTGTACTAATTACAAAAACAACTGCAATTACAGAGTGCTTTTTACTGATGTTAAGAATGCTGCAAATGGTATAGCTATTACCAAAGAATTTGTATTCAATATTTTAACACAGCATAAGTCCTAAAATTTACCCAAAACACATTGTTCTTTTAATAGGTTGTTCTATTTTTGCTTTCCATTAAAAATTGCATGGATTCCAACACAAAAACAAAGAAAAGTAGGTTTAAACTACTGCATCAGTACTACTCATATACTGGGTTTTATAGGTTTATTGGTTTAAGCCTTAAAAAATCTATTATCCCTGTTGTACTTTTTATTGGTGTGCTTTTAGGTATTCATTATTTTGTTATCGATATTAATACAGCCTTAACAACGATTACCGAAACCTTTAGCACAGTTAGTGTTCTTGTGGTATTTTTCCTCTCAGAATCTATATTAGGACTTATTCCTCCTGAAATTTTTATTGCTTGGTCCAAAAAATTACCGCAGCCAATTTTATACTTATCTATATTAGCACTATTGTCTTATTTGGGTGGTGTAATTTCATATATTACAGGACTTAGCATTACTAGAATACCTAAAGTTCGTTATGCTATTGAAAACAGACTTGCAAAGCATATTAAAAACACTAGAAAATGGGGGGGCTTCTTAATTGTAGTTGGAGCTTTATTCCCTATTCCATTTGCAATAACTAGTATTGCGGCAGGTTTTATTAGGTATGAATTTAAAAACTATTTGCTATTTGGTCTATTGCGATTTGCAAGATTCTATTTGTATGCTATCGCGATTTTTAAGGTAGTACAGTAAAATTATTTTATTCTACTGGAGGTCTTCCGTGGATTTCTTCAAAAATAACATCGAAATTTTCCCTTAAATAAGAACGTAATTTTTTACGATAATCTTCTTTTAACCATTCAACAAAATTAAAAGTACTTTTGCTAATACATTTGGTATAACGCCCAATTCTGTGGTCAATATCGTCACTTAAAAGCTTAACTAACAATAGGGCGTCAAAAACATCTTCACTATTCTCAATACAAATTTTAGCGTGGTGTTTAATTGATTTTTCAAGCACGGTTTTAGTAGATTCACCTTTTCTAATGCTATCGACATAGATTTCTCGAATATCTAAATATACTTCTTTGGAATTTTTAAATTCCTCGCGAACTTCAGGAGGCATTTCATATCTAAAATTGCTTTCAATTTCGTCGTCATTTAAAATACCATCTAAATAATAATTTGGTGACTTAAATATGCGCTGCCAATCTAAATCACTTCCCCAAGGTCCAAAACGATGAAAATTATTTCCAAGATCAACTACCTTAAAAGTGTCTTTGTTGTCTAAAATTCTCGATCCACGACCAATCATTTGGTAGTATAACGTTAATGATTTAGTTGCTCTATTTAATATAATTGATTCTACTGTCGGCTCATCAAAACCAGTGGTAAGAATACTTACTGATGTTAAAATAGCATCAGGCGTCTTCTTAAACCATTTTAAAATAAGTTCACGTTCCTTTTTAGAATGTGTATTATCTAAGTGTGCAATAGGATAGCCAGCTGCTCTAAAAGCATCATAAACATGAAGAGATGTATTAATCCCATTGTTAAAAATTAATGTCTTTTTACCTTTTGATGTCTCTTCATAGGCATGTACTAATTTACCCAACATATCATGGTTTGTGTACAAATCTTCTGAAGATTTCACGGTATAATCACCATTCGCACCTACTACTAACGAGGTTAATCCAACATTATAAGAAAACGTTTCGGCGCGCGCTAAAAACTTATTTTCAATTAACGACTCGATAGTTTCACCAACAATTAATTCATCATAATTATCGGTCATTGGAAGATTGATGTTCGAGCTTAAAGGTGTAGCAGTAACGCCCAATAAAAAAGACTTATGAAAGAATTTGAATAACTTGGTGAATGAATTATAATGCGCTTCATCAATAATAACTAATCCAATATCTGATATATCTAGCTTGTCTTCATTTAATCGATTGTTTAATGTTTCGACCATGGCTACAAAACAAGAATAATCCCCTTGGTCATCAAGTTTTGCTTTACTATCAATAACTTTATTCTTTACATTAAACTCCGAAAGCATCTTTGAGGTTTGCTTACACAGCTCAATACGATGTGTCATTACTAACACTTTTTTATTGTGATGCTTTAAATATTGCCTAACAATCTCAGAGAAAATAACAGTTTTGCCACCACCAGTCGGTAATTGATATAGTAAGTGATAATCATCGGGAGCATCATCAAACGCTTTAAAAATTTTATCAATAGCACCCTTTTGATAACTATATAATTCTTTTCCTTCTTTAGTTTCTCCCTTTAATGTCGTAGATGTAAGCATTAATGCAATTATTATTAAGTTGCAAAAATACTGTCTTTCTTGAGTTTCTTTCCATGTTTTCAGAAAATCTTTCCGAAAGTTTTCAAGGATTATTAATAACTATTAATTTTTAGTATGAATATTAAGTGTTCAGGCTGTTTAAAAAGATAATTTGCTTTATTGATACATTCTACATACTTTGTAACTACATAACTCTATGTAAAACAAGATTTTTACTAACTAAAACTAATTATTATGTCTAATTCTAACAAACCTGGAATTGCCTTTTGGATTATTGGTGTTATAGCACTACTTTGGAATGGAATGGGTGTTAATTCATATTTGAAAATAGCCTTTAAAACCGAAGCGTCAACCATGGATATGAATGCAGAACAAATTGCTTTAATGAATGATACTCCTGCTTGGATGACTGCCTTGTTCGCTATTGCTGTGTTTTCTGGAATAATTGCATCTATCCTATTTTTAATGCGCAAAAAACTAGCAATAACATTATTTATAATATCATTTGTTGCAGCTACAATACAGCAATTATACTGGCTATTTGGAACAAATGCTACTGATGTGTTTGCAGATATGCAACCCTATTTGATGCCAATTCTTATAATAATTTTTGGAGCTTTCTGGGTATGGTATTCAAAAGACCAAAAATCAAAAGGTGTTTTGACATAATTTTATTAATTTATTAAAATTTAAAACCTGGACTTGAGTTCAGGTTTTTTTATGGTATCATTTTTGAGTTTTAAGATTCTATTAACATTTTAAAACTTTAATTATGAAAACAAAAAAAACAGCTCCAAAGGTCAATGCTGGTTCAATGGCAGACATTGCATTCTTGTTACTCATCTTCTTTTTAGTAACAACCACAATGGCAAACGAAAAAGGCATTCAAAGAAAATTACCTTCAATTTGCAATACCCTAGATTGTAAAGGAGAGATCTATGAACGTAACATATTACGGATTTCCTTAAACGGTAATCAAGAGATTATGGTACAAAATGAAATCGTAACTATTGAGAATTTAAAAGGTATTGTCAAAACTTTTGTAGATAATAATGGTGACGATAGTTGTACGTATTGCAATGGCATTAAGGATGCCTCATCTTCCGATAACCCATCAAAAGCAGTGGTGTCCTTGACAAGTCACCCACAATCATCTTATGAGTTATTTGTTGACGTTCAAGACGAATTAACTAAAGCTTATCTTGAGCTTAGAAAGGCATATGCAATAAAAGTTTTAGGTAAATCTTTAGATAACTTAAATGAAAACGATATGATTTTGTTAAAAAAAGCTTATCCCTTTGTAATCTCTGAGGTACAAACAAAGTAACTTACATTTTATTATTATATTTGGTTGCATAAATACTAATAACCAATCAATTTAATAATGAAAAACAACAAAACAGCTCAAGTTTTTAAGTCTATTTCGATTTTTAAGCTTGTTTTTTTATGTATCGTTCTCCTGAGTGTTTCCTGCAAGGAACAAGAAGAAAAACCAATGAGCGAAGAGGATCTAATTGCAAAAGCAAAAGGTATTCACGAACGCGTAATTACACTTGACACTCACTGCGATATCAATGTAAATAATTTTACGGACTCTATTAACTACACACAAGAGTTAGACAACCAAGTAAACCTTCCTAAAATGAAAAAAGGAGGACTTGATGTTGCATGGTTTATAGTTTACACAGGTCAAGACACATTAACAGACGAAGGTTATGCAAAAGCATACGAAAATGCTATGTCTAAGTTTAATGCCATTCATAAATTAACAAAAGAAATTGCTCCAGATCAAATTGGATTAGCAGTTACGTCTGATGATGTTAGGCGTATTGATGCAGAAGGGAAAAAAGTAGCGATGATTGGTATTGAAAATGGCTATCCAATTGGTACAGATATTGGCAGAGTAAAAGAATTTTACGATTTAGGAGCTAGATATATGTCGTTAGCACATAATGGACATAGTCAGTTAAGCGATTCTAACACTGGTGAACGTGATGACGTTTGGCTCCATAACGGATTGAGTGATCTAGGTAAGCAAGTGATTGCTGAAATGAATAAGTATGGTATTATGATAGATATTTCACATCCATCTAAAGAAGCCATTAAGCAAATGATAGAATTAACTAAAGCGCCAGTTATTGCGTCACATTCTTCTGCAAGAGCTTTATGCGACCACAGTAGAAACCTTGATGATGAGCAATTAGGATGGGTTAAAGAAAATGGAGGTGTTGTACAGACTGTAGCTTTCACTAGTTATGTAAATAAAGAAAAGAATGATGCTCGAAATGCAAAATCTAGTGAAATTCAAAAGCAAGTTGCCGATTCCCTAGGCGTGAAATGGCTTTCGAGCAGAGCGGAATTTAGAGCCTTATCTGATGAAGAACGTGAAGCGTATATGAAAGTGAGAACACAGGTTTCAGATATTGTAGATGCTAAAATTGAAAAAATGCCAGATTTCCCCGAAAAGGTAAATGTATCAGACTTTGTGGACCATATAGACTATTTAGTTGAAAAAATGGGATTACAGCACGTAGGCATTAGTAGTGATTTTGATGGTGGTGGTGGTGTTGAAGGTTGGAACGATGCTTCCGAAACTTTCAACGTAACATTAGAACTTGTTAAAAGAGGTTATACCGAAGAACAAATTGAAAAACTTTGGAGTGGTAACTTATTAAGAGTTCTTGACGAATGTGAAAAAGTAGCACAAGAAATTCAAGCAGGAGCATAAATTTCAGTTTCTAACATAATAAAAAAGTCAGCTTAATAGCTGCCTTTTTTATTTAATCACTTTTTTTAAATCCGTAAAACAACTGCCTAAAAAATCCCTTAGGCATTTTTTTATCATCTTCATATCCTAATTCTATACTACCACTATCCTCTGGAATATAATTAGTTTTAAAAATATAATCCCATAGGCTTAAGCTAATTCCAAAATTGACACCATAAAACCTATCTTTTGGTAAAGCATAAGCATGATGGTATAAATGCATTACAGGGTTGTTAAATACATATTTTAAAGGTCCATAACTAAGCTTAATATTAGCATGATTTAAATGACCAATAGAAATTGCTACAAAGTGAACTATATACGCCTGTTCTGGTTCAAAACCACCTAGAAGCATCACAACGAGGAGCTTTAATGGTTTATATAAAACATTTTCCATCCAATGATAACGCAAATGTGCTGCAAACCCCATTTCTTTCACTGAATGATGCACTTTGTGAAAACGCCATAACACATTAAATCTATGCAGTAACACATGAGTAAACCACTGCACAAAATCCGATAGAATAAAGAAAATCAATAATTGACTCCACATTGGAAGTTGCTTTATATCTATAAGCGCTAAAGATTTGGTATCCATTCCAAAAGCATCAAGGAAGAATAACTCAAAAACCTTATAAAAGCCACTGATAACAATGGCAAAAATGAAAAAGTTAAAAAACATATAGAATACATCCAACCAAAAGTCCTTTCTAAAAATCGATTGGTTTTTCCGCCAGGGAAATGCTATTTCAAGTCCCCAAACTACTAATGAAATAAGTATCAATCCCCAAAAGTAATTATTGTACCAAACGACATCAAAAGTTATGGAACGCCAAGTCCAATCTAGTGTTCCTAATATGGAATTGATAAAAGCATCTATATACTTCATTGGCAATAAAATTAGTAAGCTAGAAGTGTTTTAAGTTCAGTTTCAAACCTATTTTTTGGCAGATACTGATCTTCTAATTGATTAATAAACGGAATTGGAGTTTCTATACTTGCCACACGTTTAACTGGTGCGTCCAAATACTCAAAACATTCTTCCATAATCATGGATGCAATATCTGAAGCTATACCACCAAAAAGGGAATCCTCTTGTAAGATTATTGCCCTTCCAGTTTTTTTAACCGAAGTTAATATCGCTTCAGTATCTAAAGGTTGCAAAGTCCTCAAGTCGATAATGTCAGCATCAATATCCTTATTATTATCAAGTGTTTCAAGTGCCCAATGTACCGCTGCTCCATAACTAATAACTGTTACATCTGTACCTTCTTTTAGCAGTGATGCTTTACCAAAAGGTAAGGTAAAATAATCTATTGGCACTTCTTGACGAATACTTCTATATAATGCTTTGTGCTCAAAGAACAATACTGGGTTTGGGTCGTTAATTGCTGTTGCTAATAACCCTTTAGCATCATAGGGGAACGCTGGATAAACAACTTTTAGTCCTGGTGTTTTGGTAAACCAAGCCTCGTTTGTTTGCGAGTGAAAAGGACCAGCAGCAACACCAGCACCACATGGCATTCTCAAAACAACATCAGCATTTTGGTTCCATCTATAATGCGATTTGGCTAAATAATTGACTACAGGGTTAAAACCAGAAGTCACAAAATCGGCAAATTGCATTTCCACAACACTTTTTATGCCTGCAATAGATAATCCCATACCAGCTTCAACAATAGCAGATTCGCAAATTGGTGTATTTCTAACACGTTCTTCTCCAAATGCCTTTAAAAAGCCATCAGTAATTTTAAAAACACCACCATAATCGGCAATATCTTGTCCCATTATTACCAAGTCTTTATGCTTTTGCATTGATTGCTTTAGGCCTTCAGAAATGGCATCAACAAATCGAATTTCCTTAGTTTTTCCTTTAGGCGTAACCTCTTGATATTTAAATGCTTTATAAACATCATTTAACTCAGTTGTTAAATTAGGAATAATCGCTTCTTCAGCGTAAGCCTTTTCTAAGCCATCATGAATTTCTTTCATAATGTCTTCCTTTATTTTGAATTCATCCTTTTCGGTTAAAATGCCTTCTTCTTTAAGATAAGCTTGATAATTCACTAACGGATCTTTTAAAGCCCATTGCTCCATTAAATCTTTTGGAACATATTTTGTACCACTCGCTTCTTCATGACCACGCATTCTAAAGGTTTTAAACTCTATAAGTATTGGTCTTGGACGCTTTCTAATGCTCTCTGCTAGTTTCGTAAGCTTAGAGTAAACATCCAAAATGTTATTACCATCAATAATAAATGATTCTATTCCATAACCCTTACCTCTGTCTGCAATATTTTTGCAGTTATACTGCTGGGATGTTGGTGTAGATAAACCATAACCATTATTTTCAATACAAAAAATAACAGGAAGCTTCCATACAGAAGCCACATTTAATGCTTCATGAAAATCACCTTCGCTTGTCCCTCCTTCTCCAGAAAACACAGCTGTAACTTTATTATTCTTATTTAACAGATTTGCAAGCGCAATACCATCAGCCACACCTAATTGTGGCCCCAAATGCGATATCATTCCAACAATATTATACTCCTGAGTACCAAAATGAAATGAACGGTCCCTACCTTTAGTAAATCCGCTAGCTTTTCCCTGCCACTGTGCAAATAAGCGATAAAGTGGGATTTTTCTTGTTGTAAAAACACCAAGGTTTCGGTGCATTGGCAAAATATATTCGTCATCCTTTAAGGCCATCGTAACACCTACAGATATTGCCTCCTGACCTATTCCTGAGAACCATTTTGATATTTTTCCCTGTCGCAATAGAATGAGCATCTTCTCCTCTATCATTCTGGGTTTAAGCATATTCTTATATAGTGAAATAAGTGTATTACGACGTAAGCTCTTTTTGTCATAAATTATATTTCTAATAGTATTTGTTGTTTTAGCCATCTAAAAAAATTCTTAATCAAAAGTAGCAAAAATAAGGTAACGGTAGCAAGATTTTTGCTATTGCACAAATTTCATCGATTATCTAGTTTATAATAAGCTATAAGGTAGATATTTGTCAATACTAGCCTTGTTTAGTGGCCAATTTCGCTATCTTTGTTATTCTATTATATTTAATTTTTAAGACGATGAATAAGATACCTAGTGTAAATCTTAAAGATTTTCTTTCAGAAGATCCTCAAACAAAACAAAAATTTATCAATGATATTGGAAAAGCTTATGAAGACATTGGTTTTGTTGCACTAAAAGGTCATTTTTTAGATGACGAATTAGTTGACAATCTATATAAAGAAGTGAAAAACTTTTTTGACCTTCCATTAGAAACTAAAAGAAAGTATGAAATTCCTGGTATTGGAGGCCAACGTGGCTATGTATCGTTTGGAAAAGAAAGTGCTAAAGGGAAAAAAGAAGGCGATTTAAAAGAGTTTTGGCATTTTGGGCAGTATGTAGAAAATAACCCTGATTTGGAAGCTCAATATCCAAAAAATGTAAGTGTTGAAGAACTTCCATCTTTCAATGCTATTGGTAAAGAAACCTATAGAATGCTTGAAAAAACGGCAAAATATGTGCTTCGCTCCTTAGCTCTTCATTTAGGTTTAAATGAGACTTATTTTGATGAATATATATTTAATGGTAATAGTATATTAAGACCTATTCACTATCCACCTATTAAAGAAGAACCAAAAAATGCAGTTAGAGCTGCTGCGCATGGAGATATTAACTTAATCACCTTGTTAATGGGTGCTCAAGGTCGTGGATTACAAGTGCAAAATCATAAAGGTGAATGGCTAGATGCTATTGCAGAACCTGATGAACTTATGATTAATGTTGGTGATATGTTATCAAGGCATACTAATAATAAACTAAAATCAACAATTCACAGAGTTATAAACCCACCCAAGGAGCTTTGGGGAACATCACGTTATTCTATACCATTTTTTATGCATCCAGTAAGTAGTATGAAGTTAGATGTACTAGATAGCTGTATTGACGAAGAACACCCTAAACAATTTGAAGATATTACAGCTGGAGAATTTTTAAATGAACGTTTGATAGAATTAGGATTGATAAAAAAGTAGTATTCAGAAATCAGTCGCAGTCGCAGATAAATTTTATTACTGTAACTGAAACTGTAAACTGAGACTGTAAACTAATACACATGGATTTACAAGATCAATTAAAAAATCTGTTCCCAGATCATCAAGTACCTGAAACAAATGAAGAAACTAAGAAAGCAGATGTTGTCTGGCTTCAAGATGATCCCATAATTTGCAAATACGAAAAACGAAAAGGCAAACCAATAACCATACTTGAAGGTTATAATGGAGCTACAGAAGATTTTAAGAAACTGGCAAAAGAACTAAAAACCAAGTTAAACGTTGGAGGTAGTTTTAAAGATGAGAAAATCATCATCCAAGGTGATTACCGAGATAAAATTATGGCTATTTTAAAAGACAAAGGGTTTAACGTTAAGCGTGTTGGTGGTTAATAATGACAAAAAAAATCCTTCATATCACTAATGGCTCAAGCCTAACTAACTATTTAAATGAGTTAAACTTCTCAGGCGATTTTTTAACATGGCATGAAATGCTTTGCGAAGGCCCAACTGTTGAGAAAATTGATACTCAAGAGTTTGTAGAAATAAGGCGCACTTTTCTAAATAAATATTATAATATAGATATTGATGAATACAAGTTTCATAATGAACTAGGAGTAATTGATGATATTAAAAACTATTCCAAAATAATTCTTTGGTTTGAGTATGATTTATTTTGCCATATAAATCTTATGGCAGTCATTAGCTTATTACAACAAAAAAAGGTTAAACTACCTTTATTTTTAGTTTGCAGTGGTAGAATTAAAGGAGAACAAGATTTTAAAGGGCTAGGCGAGTTAAGTGAGAGTCAGCTTCTAGATCATTTTGATAATAAAATTGAATTGAACGAGTCTGATATAGAATTAGCTACGTCAATTTGGAAAATATACTGTGGTAAAGACCATAATTCGTTAAAACCATATATTTTAAAAACCTCGTCATTTAAATATTTAAATAGCTGCTTAAAAGCACATTTAAAGCGTTTTCCAAACTCAAAAAATGGTTTAGATAGACTTGAAAAACATATATTGGAAATAATTAGAGACAACCATATAAAATCTAAACATCATCTATTAGGTTATGTATTAAACTATCAAGGGTATTATGGTTATGGAGACATACAAATAAAACGCATGATTGATAATTTGATTATATTCATTGAAGAAACTGACCAAGGATTAGAATTAAACCGTAAAGGTCATGACGCATTATTAAATCAGCATAACTTTTCAAATGAAATACATAACGATATTCAATATGGAGGTGTAAATAGATTAGAATATCAGTTTAACAAAAAACAAAACAAACTCATAAAAACAGTATATAATGTCAATTAAGGAATCCGAACTTATTCTAAACCCAGATGGCAGTGTTTATCATCTTAATTTAAAACCAGAGCATATTGCAGATACTGTTATTTTTGTAGGCGATCAAGATCGTGTTGCAAAAATATCTAAGCATTTTGATTCCATTGAATTTGAAACTCAAAAACGAGAGTTTAAAACCCATACAGGATATTATAAGGGTAAACGACTTACGGTAATGTCTACTGGAATTGGTCCCGATAATATCGATATTGTTATGAATGAGCTAGATGCTTTAGTTAATATTAATCTTGAAACCAGAAAACCTAAACAAACACTTAAATCGCTAAACATTGTTCGTGTTGGTACATCTGGCTCTCTTCAAAGTGATGTTCCTGTGGACTCATTTGTATTGAGTACACATGGATTGGATTTAAACGGCATGCTACACTTCTATCAAATTGAAGACATTTGTAATCCAGAGCTTGAAGATGCGTTTATCAAACACACCAATTGGCATAAAGACAAAGCAAGACCAGTGATAATTGGCAATAGTAAATTACTTGAAAATTTTCTAGATAGCCCAAAAGTACACAAGGGTGTTACTGCTACTGCAGGTGGGTTTTATGGACCTCAAGGACGTGTACTTAGATTGCCTCTATTCGATAATGATATGAATACCAAAATTGACTCATTTAATCATGATGGTATAAAAATCACCAACTTCGAAATGGAAACATCAGTCATTTATGGATTGTCAAAACTGTTAGGTCATCATGCCTGTTCTTTAAATGCAATTATAGCCAATAGACCAAACGGAACATTTAGCAAAGATCCAAAAGCGGCTGTTGAAGGACTTATAAAATACACCCTAAATAAATTAGTTTCTTAAATGAGTGAAAGTTTAAAAACTGTGAGAATTGGAGGCGTACCAGAACATTTCAATCTAGCTTGGTACTTAACTCTTAAAAATAAGGAATATAAAGAAGAAGGTATTAATTTACGCTGGAAGGATTACTTTGGTGGCACTGGTCAAATGTGCAAAGCATTACGGGATAATGAAATAGATTTAGCTGTTATTTTAACTGAAGGAATTATAAAGGATATTATTGCAGGTAACAAATGTAAAATTATTCAAGTATATGTGAAATCGCCATTAATTTGGGGAATACATGTATCACATAATTCTCCATATAAGACAATTAATGATATAAAAGGAACCAAAGCAGCAATAAGTCGTTTTGGGTCTGGGTCTCATTTAATGGCATATATTAATGCTCAAAATAATCATTGGAATTTAGAAACCGATTTGCATTTTGAAGTCGTAAAAAATCTAGATGGTGCAGTTAAAGCTCTTACCAATGGAACAGCCGATTATTTTATGTGGGAAAAATTTACAACCAAACCATTAGTAGACACTAATACCTTTAAACATATTGATGATTGTCCATCTCCTTGGCCATGTTTTGTCATTGCTGTAAGAGAAGAGTTTCTAGCCAATGAAAAAGAATGCTTAAAGACTATTTTAAATATAATAAATAGGACGACGAAGGAGTTCAAAGATATTCCTTCCATTGATGTTACCATTGCAAATAGATACAATCAAAAACTAGAAGATGTGCAACAGTGGCTTAATTTAACTGAGTGGTCTCAAGACAACTTAGACATCGAAACAGTAAACAATGTTCAAGAGCAACTTTTGGCTTTGAAGATAATCCCAAAAAAAATACCTTTTAACCAGCTGGTAACCAACATTTAACGCTTTTTATCCAAAAAGTAAGAGTTTTCAACGAATACTTGTGATATACGTACATATACGCATTGTTTCGTATTATTTTTTTATTTACCTTTATTAACATATCTTAACATAGTTTTTGCATTTCATCGAATTTATTTGTATTTTGCCGAAATAATGTTGCCCAAATCCTTAGTATATGATTTATAAAATTACATTAATTCTTTTAATTTTAGTAGCAATAAATTTCGTCCTATTGGTTTTTAGCACGAATAAAATTAAGAGTTTTTCGAAACCTAAAAAAGCCAAAGCTAGCAGACCTATAGTACTGAAAAAAGCACCAAAAACACTTACCACTCGACAGGTTCCAAGCCGTTTGTCTCCAACTGGTAGTTAGTTTTACTAAAGTGTTTATTGCCAAACCAATACCCTCTATTAGCACTTAATGGAGATGGATGACCTGACGTTAATATATAATGTTTTTTAGCATCAATAAGTTTCCCTTTCTTTTTCGCGAAGCCCCCCCAAAGTAAAAACACAACATTGGTCTTTTTCTCAGATATTGTTTTAATAACTAAGTCTGTAAATTGTTCCCACCCTTTATTTTGATGACTCCCAGCTTCATGAGCTCTAACCGTCAATGTTGCATTTAGTAATAATATACCTTGCTGAGCCCAACGTTCTAAGTTTCCACTTGTTGGGTAAGGAATTCCCAAATCAGTTTCAATTTCTTTAAAAATATTAATCAAAGACGGAGGATGTTTCACGCCCTCATTAACAGAAAAGCACAAACCATTTGCTTGATTAACACCATGATATGGATCTTGACCAATAATAACCACTTTTAAATTGTCAAATGTGCAATAATCAAAGGCTGCAAAAATTTCCTTTCCAGGAGGGAAACATTGATACGTTTTATATTCTAGTTTTACAAAATTGACTAACTCAGTAAAATATGGTTTACTAAACTCGTCCTCCAAATGTGTTTTCCAACTTGTATGAATGTTTACGTTCATAAACTATTAAAACAAGGTAATCTGCCCTTCATCATCAATATCTAAATCCTTTGATGCTTCGCCATTTGGAGAAGGTTTTACAACCGATTTGTTGTTTTCAACAACTTCTTCATCTATCACTTCCATTTCATCAGCAGGTACTTCTTCTGGAGCCTCATAAGGCAAGGAATCAATTAAATTAATTTGATTGACTTTGTCTCTAGTTAATTGATTTCCAAGTGCATTAATTCCTTTTACTGCAATAAATTCTTCAAGGTTAACTTCTAAGTTATCTTTTCTATCTTTCCCTCGTTCTTTAGCAAAAACCACCTCAGCCATCGGTCTCCAATCAGTAGAAACTATTTCCAATTGTGAGTTTTGGTTATCTGTTATAAAACTTTCAATCTTATTTTCGTTTTCAACCAAGAAACGTTTCACATAATAACGTTCTTTGTCACCATCAAAATAAATTGCTGAAATTGGTTTTTTGGGAATCCATTTTTCCATTACTATCATATCGTTATCAAAACGTGCAGTAATTTCTGGAATAATGGTTTTAATCAGTCCGGATTGTGTAATTATGAGTATTCTATCCTCTCCTCTAAATTCGCCAACTAACTCACCTCTACCATCTACATTTAAACGTTGTACGGTATCGTCAAACCATATCTTACGTGGCTTTAAAGTGCTTACCCCTTTTTCTTTTAGCTCGATACGTTTTACAGTGTATTTTGTAACTAAATTACCTTTAGAAGCTCTTCCTTTAATAATAATATCTGCAAAATCTAAATCCCATTTTAACTTTTTAATACTACCTACTTGTCGTAACATCACAGTCACCACTTCAGCTTCACCATTTGGATTAGCCGAAAAATAATGTACTATCGAATTGCTATTTCCATTCGTCAAATCGTACTCTCTATCTCTAGTAATAGAAGTCACAGCAAAACGCTTGACATACGATGGACCGCCTTTGCCATCACGATAAATCATATTATAAATAGTACGCTTGTCCTTTTTCTTGAAAACAGCTACATGTATAATCCCCTTGCCAATAAAGGTTTTGGAATCTACCTTGGTTACCATCATTTTACCGTCTTTGGTAAACACAATAATATCGTCTATATCACTACAATCACATACATATTCATCTCGACGTAATGAAGTTCCAATAAAGCCTTCTTCTCTATTTACATAAAGCTTGGTGTTTCTAATAATCACTTTGGTAGCATCTACATCATCAAATACACGAATTTCGGTTTGACGCTCTCTGCCTTTACCGTATTCCTTTTTCAATCTGGTAAAATAAGCAATGGCATAATCTATTAAGTTGGCCAAATGGTGCTTCACTTCTGCAATCTGATCTTCTAACGCATCAATTTTTTGTTGTGCCTTATCGATATCAAATTTTGATATACGCTTGATTCTAATCTCTGTTAATCTAGCGATATCTTCATCTATAACAGCTCTTTTTAAATGTTTTATATGTGGTTTTAGCCCTTTGTCTATAGCTCTAATAACACCTTCCCAAGTTTCCTCTTCCTCAATATCACGGTATATTCTATTTTCAATAAATATGCGCTCCAAGGAAGCGAAATGCCATTGTTCTTCAAACTCACCGAGTTTTATCTCAAGCTCTTGCTTTAATAACTGGACCGTATTGTCAGTCGAGCGACGTAACATTTCGGTTACACCTACAAAAAATGGTTTATTGTCTTCAATAACACAACCTAAAGGAGAAATTGAGGTTTCACAATTTGTAAAAGCATATAAAGCATCAATCGTTTTATCTGGAGAAATACCTGAAGGCAAATGCACTAATATTTCAACATCAGCAGCAGTATTATCTTCAATTTTTTTAATCTTAATTTTTCCTTTATCATTCGCCTTTAATATAGAATCTATTAAAGACGAGGTATTTGTTCCAAAAGGAATTTCGGTAATCACTAATGTGTTTTTATCGTATTGTGAAATCTTTGCTCTTACGCGAACCTTCCCTCCTCTTAAACCGTCATTATAATTAGTGAAATCGGCTATTCCAGCTGTTGGAAAATCTGGTAATATAGTAAATCGCTTTCCTTGAAGATGCTTTACTGATGCATCAATCAATTCGATAAAGTTATGTGGTAAAATTTTGGTCGACAACCCAACTGCAATTCCTTCTCCTCCTTGAGCTAAAAGCAATGGAAACATCACTGGAAGGTTAACAGGCTCTTTACGCCTACCATCATAAGAAGCTTGCCATTCTGTGATTTTAGGATTGTAAACAACATCTAATGCAAATTTTGATAATCGTGCTTCGATATAACGTGATGCAGCAGCTCTATCTCCTGTTAGAATATTTCCCCAATTTCCTTGAGTATCAATCAATAAATCTTTCTGACCAATTTGAACCATAGCATCAGCAATACTTGCATCACCATGTGGGTGATATTGCATGGTATGACCAACAATGTTCGCTACTTTATTGTAGCGACCATCATCCAAATCTTTCATGGAGTGCATAATACGTCGCTGTACAGGCTTAAAACCATCTTCAATGGCAGGAACTGCACGTTCTAGTATGACATACGAAGCATAGTCCAAAAACCAATCCTTGTACATCCCTGTAACTTTAGTGATTGTTTCTTGGTTATCGTCGTTATTATTATTTATTAAGTTTTCGTTTTCTTCACTCATAGTTAATTATCCTCTTCTACTAAATCAAGCTCAACTTTCAAATTATTAATAATGAATTCTTGCCTTGTTGGCGTGTTTTTTCCCATATAAAAAGACAGCAACTCTTCAATAGACATTTCTTTATCTAACATTACAGGGTCTAAGCGAATATCTTCCCCAATAAAATGCACAAACTCATCTGGCGATATTTCTCCCAAACCTTTAAATCGTGTAATCTCAGGCTTTGGTTTTAATTTTTCAATAGCATCTCTTCGTTCTTCTTCAGAATAACAATAAACAGTTTCTTTTTTATTTCTAACCCTAAATAATGGCGTTTGTAAAATGTACAAATGACCTTCTTTAATTACCTCTGGGAAAAATTGTAAAAAGAAGGTAATTAACAAAAGTCTAATGTGCATGCCATCTACATCTGCATCAGTTGCAATTACTACATTGTTATAGCGTAAATCTTCTAAAGATTCTTCTATGTTTAAAGCAGCTTGAAGTAAATTGAATTCTTCATTTTCGTACACAATTTTCTTACTTAAACCATAACAGTTTAAAGGCTTTCCTTTTAAACTAAAAACTGCTTGTGTGTTGACGTCTCTTGATTTAGTGATACTACCAGAAGCCGAATCACCCTCAGTAATAAACAAAGTGGTTTCAAGGTTACGCTCGTTTTTGGTATCCCCAAAATGCACACGGCAATCACGCAATTTCTTATTATGAAGACTTGCTTTTTTCGCTCTATCTTTTGCTAATTTTCTAATACCAGATAACTCTTTACGCTCGCGTTCGGCTTGAAGAATTTTTCGTTGAATTTTCTCTGCTGTATCTGGATTTTTATGCAAGAAGTTATCAAGCTGTGTTTTTAGAAAGTCGTTGATGTACGTTCTTACCGTTGGAAGATCTCCTCCCATATCAGTTGAACCTAATTTTGTTTTTGTCTGACTTTCAAAAACTGGCTCCATTACTTTTATAGAAACTGCTGAAACTACCGATTTTCTAATATCTGAAGCCTCATAGTTTTTCCCATAGAACTCTCTAATGGTTTTAACCAAAGCCTCTCTAAAAGCGGATAAATGTGTACCGCCTTGAGTGGTGTTTTGACCATTAACAAACGAATGATATTCCTCACTATATTGTGTTTTACTATGAGTTAAAGCAACTTCAATATCGTTTCCGCGTAAATGAATAATTGAATATAATCTGTCAGACTCATTTATGTTGTCGCTTAATAAATCTTTAAGACCATTTTCACTATAAAATTTTTCGCCATTAAAAACGATAGTCAATCCAGGATTTAAGTACACATAGTTTTTGAGCATTTTTGCTACATACTCATTTCTGTACTTATAATTTTTAAAGATAAGTTCGTCTGGTACAAAAGACACTTTTGTTCCTTTACGTCTTGAGGTGTCATCAAGTAATTCTTGATTGGTTAAGTTTCCTTGTTCAAATTCAGCAGAGGCCGATTTTCCTTCACGTGTAGATTCTACTCTAAAATAGGTGGAAAGTGCATTTACTGCCTTTGTACCAACTCCGTTTAGTCCAACTGATTTCTTAAACGCTTTAGAATCATACTTTCCTCCAGTATTCATTTTTGAAACTACGTCCACCACTTTTCCAAGCGGAATACCACGTCCGTAATCCCTAACAATCACTTTGTTGCCTTGTATGGAGATTTCAATGGTTTTACCTGCTCCCATGACATATTCGTCAATAGAGTTGTCTAACACTTCTTTTACAAGAATGTAAATACCATCATCAGGAGAAGAACCATCACCAAGCTTACCAATGTACATGCCAGGACGCATTCGGATGTGTTCTTTCCAGTCGAGCGAGCGTATATTATCTTCGGTATATTTGGTTTCTTGAGACATAGATTTGTTGAAAATTTTGACAGGTTGCTAATATAATACAACACTATAATAAATGAAACAATGAAGTTACAAAGTAATTAACAAAAAATAGCCAATATTGTTGAGAACATTGGCTATAAATATATCTTTATTGAAAATCTTTAAACATTGAATAAGAAATGCATAACATCGCCATCTTTAACGATGTATTGCTTTCCTTCTACACGCATTTTTCCAGCTTCTTTTACCTTTGCTTCACTACCGTAATGAACATAGTCGTCATAACTAATTACCTCTGCTCTAATAAAGCCTTTTTCAAAGTCTGTATGTATAACTCCAGCTGCTTGTGGTGCAGTAGCACCAATATCTATGGTCCAAGCACGAACTTCTTTAACTCCAGCTGTAAAATAGGTTTGCTGATTTAACAGCTTGTAAGCTGAACGTATTAACTTAGAAGATCCAGGTTCATCTAAGCCTATATCATCTAAAAACATTTGACGTTCTTCGTAATCGTCTAATTCGTTAATATCTGCCTCGGTACCTACAGCAAGCACTAAAACTTCGGCATTCTCATCTTTAACAGCTTCTTTAATTTGATCAACATAAGCATTTCCTGATACTGCTGAAGCTTCATCTACATTACATACATACATGACTGGTTTGTCAGTAATAAATTGCAAAGGCTTTACGTAAGCAGCATAATCTTCATCCGAAAATTCTAAAGCCCTAACTGACGTTCCAGTTTCCAGACCTTCTTTAATCTTTATAAGTACAGCTTCTTCTTTTTGCGCCTCTTTATTTCCTGTTTTTGCTGCACGCTTTACTTTATCGTGTTTTTTTTCGGCTGTTTCTAAATCTTTTAGTTGCAACTCAAAATCAATAGTTTCTTTATCCCTAATAGGATTTACATTTCCGTCTACATGTACTACATTATCATTATCAAAACAACGAACAACATGCAAAATAGCATCGGTTTCACGAATATTAGCCAAGAATTGATTTCCTAATCCTTCTCCTTTACTAGCTCCTTTTACCAAACCTGCAATATCAACAATCTCAACAGTTGCTGGCAGTACTCGCTCAGGGTTTACTAGTTCCTCTAGTTTTTCAAGTCTTGGGTCTGGTACATTTACAACGCCAATATTTGGCTCAATAGTACAAAACGGAAAGTTTGCACTTTGTGCTTTTGCGTTTGACAAACAATTAAACAACGTTGATTTTCCAACATTTGGCAATCCTACAATTCCAGCTTTCATTAATTTAATTTTGAGGTGGCAAATGTAACTATTTTAACAAGAATTTTAAACTCTAGGCGTTACAATTATGTAATTTCGTCGTCTCCTTTATAAAACCATCAATCATTACATGAAAACATATCTTTTAATTTTCACATTTCTTATTTCTGGTGTAACCTTAAGTCAAAGCTTAACCGCTAAGGTTGTAGATAGCAACAACAATCCGATTCCGTTTGCAACTGTACAAACTGATGAAAACTCTGGAGTCATTACTAACGAGGAGGGCTTTTTTACAATCAATTTAGAAGATGTTTCTTCTAATGAAATTATATTTAGTTGCTTAGGCTTTAGTTCAAAAACTGTATCTATTAAAGCTATTCAGGATAATAACAATCTTGTTGTTTTGGAAGAATTTATCGATGAGTTAGGAAAGGTGTTTTTGAGTACTACAACACCAGATGCAGATAATATTATTCAAAAAGTAAATAATAATCTGGCAAAAAACTATAAGAACGAAAAGCAAACTTTTAATTTTTTCCATCGCAATACAGCCTATGCAAATTTCGATAGGTTTGAAGCCAAGGTAACCAAGGCTTCAGGTATGCGTAAAAAGCAGCATGAAGGTGTAAAT
Source organism: Flavobacteriaceae bacterium S0862 (assembly GCA_023015825.1). Lineage (GTDB taxonomy): Bacteria > Bacteroidota > Bacteroidia > Flavobacteriales > Flavobacteriaceae > Pontimicrobium. Next base: position 231,105 of record JALKAW010000004.1, read on the forward strand.
AGCAGCTTAGACTCTTTAACTAAAACCATTGTCAACAGTAATACCATGTATTTTCAAGATTATCTTGGAGATTTAATGGTAGAGAATCGTAAAGAAGCTAAACTCAATATACACAAAGCCACAAGCTTGGTAGATAATAGCAAGAACTTTTCTTTAGATAATGTTCAGACTAAAGCACAAGATTTAATATTAAAATATTTAGATACAACACTCACTTATAAATTAAAAACTGGGCTAATTAGAGTGGAAGATTCTCTCTCTTTAAAATCAGACAATGAAAACAGAGACAACAATAATGACAACATGTACGATGTTAAAAATCTCAAAGGAGAAACACATGGTTTATTGCATGATGCGCAAACCTATGATGATTCGTTTTTGAAAAAAATTATCAATCCAGATTTATATAAGTACGAGTTTGTTGATGTTACAGGGTTTAATGGTGAATTAGTATATATCATTGCCTTTAAACCGCGAAAAGCAAAATCTAAATATGCAGGAACCCTTTATATCACTGATGAAACATTTGCAGTTATAAAATTAGATTATGACTTTGGCAAAGGGAAACGAGGCGAAAAATTCAACTTAAAATTACTTTTAGGTATTAAATATGTAGAAAACATTAATAGAGGCACAATTATATTCAAAAAAAATGAAGACAACACTTATAGCCCCAAATACATTAACCAAGAAGAAGGGCGTTATTTTTATGTAAACAGACCTATTAAGTTTATTGAGAACAGTAGAGCGAAGAATAAAGTAGGTTTTAATTTTCTAATTGAAGGAAGCGCCAAAAACAAGCAAGAACTTTTTATTATAAATAAATCTAGTTTAAACACTAATGAATATTTGTCTTTTATAGAGCTTGAAGACGTACCATACCAAAAATTAAAACAATACGATCCAACTATTTGGAAAACTAACAACGCCATTGAGCCATTAGCCGAAATGAAGCGTTTTAAAAGTAGTGAGGAGAATTAAAAATTTTGAATGAATTTTTTAGTTTTGTAAAACTTTTTAAGCGAATGAGCTTTTTTAATTGTTTATACACAACGTAATGCGAAGTTAGTTTTAATAAATTTTAATATCAAGATAACCAAAGTATTAAACACTAAAACTTATAAACAAAAAAATCCCAAGTCAAAGCTCAGGATTTTATTATATCTAAATGTATTTATTTATTATTCATCTGGATGCATAAAGCGTTGTTTCCCTAATAATGTTTCTTCAGATTCTACATGATCTTCATCAGGCACACAACAATCTACAGGGCAAACCGCAGCACATTGCGGTTCTTCATGAAAGCCTTTACATTCGGTACACTTATCTGGAACTATATAATAAATCTCGTCACTAATAGGCTCTTGAGCCTCATCAGCATCAACCTCTTTTCCATTTGGCAACACAACACCGCCTTTTAAACTAGTACCATCATTATACCTCCAGTCATCGGCACCCTCATATATAGCAGTATTTGGACATTCTGGTTCGCAAGCCCCGCAGTTAATACATTCATCTGTAATTATGATCGCCATAACAATTTTTCTTTTTAGTTTGCTTAAATTTGCAGCTGCAAAAATAAAGCCAAAACAATTCATAACCAAACCTTATAATGAATTTAGAACAACGAGTTAATGCATTTACTGAATTGGGGAAATTCCTAAATCAATTCAGCAAAGAAAAAGTTGAAAAACTAGAAAATGTTAAGCATAATGATTTGTTTTTTGAAGGTTTTAAACATCAAATAAAACTAGCGCAAGAACATAACGGTTGGTTTACAACCAAAAATATTATATATGCTATTAATGGATGGTCTAAACAACTAAATATAAGCCATATTAATGAATGGATAAAGAAGTATAACTTTAACGATATAATTCCTCAAAAAGTTGCCATAATTATGGCTGGAAATATTCCTCTAGTTGGCTTTCATGATTTTATTTCGGTATTAATAACTGGTCATGATGTTTTAGTAAAACAATCGTCAAACGATAAGCATTTATTGCCATATTTAGCAAAATATTTAGAGTATATCGAGCCAAATTTTAAGAATAAAATAACATTTACAGAAAAGAAATTAGAAGCCTTTGATGCTGTCATAGCCACAGGAAGCGATAATACAGCTCGATATTTTGAGTATTATTTTAAAGACAAGCCATCAATTATAAGAAAAAACAGAAATTCTGTAGCGGTTTTAACAGGCAATGAAACAAAAGAGCAACTAGAAGCGCTATCAGACGATATATTTAGATATTATGGCTTGGGTTGTCGTAACGTATCTAAACTATTTGTTCCAAAAGATTATGATTTTAAAGACTTCTTTGAAGCAATATACAAATGGCATCCTGTTATAAACGAAGCCAAATATGCTAATAATTACGATTATAATAAGGCTGTGTATCTAATGAGTGAGTTTGAAATGCTAGAAAACGGATTTTTAATGATTAAAGAAGATATTAGCTACTCCTCGCCTATTGCAACCTTGTTTTATGAACATTACAATTCAAATGTGGTTTTAAAAGAAAAACTGGAGTACGAAGAAGATAAAATTCAGTGTGTGGTGTCTTCTGGGTTTGTGGATTCTGAAATCAAATTTGGTGAAACACAACACCCAGAATTATGGGACTATGCAGACGATGTTGATACCATTGCATTTTTGTTGAAAATTTAATGATAAATTTATCATATTATTATTACTTAATAGGTAATAAATTTAGACATTTACGTAGCAAAAAATAAATACAAATGAAACAACATAATTTTAGCGCAGGACCTTGTATACTTCCTCAAGAAGTACTCTTAAAAGCATCAGAAGCTGTAATGGATTTAAATGGCAGTGGCTTATCTCTTATCGAAATTTCACATAGAAGTAAAGACTTTGTAGATATCATGGAAAAAGCTAGAGCACTGGCTTTAGAGTTACTTGGCTTAGAAGGCAAAGGCTATAAAGCATTATTCCTACAAGGTGGAGCTAGTACGCAATTTTTAATGGTAGCATTAAATTTATTAGAAAAAAGAGCTGGTTATTTAAATACTGGAACTTGGAGTGATAAAGCCATCAAGGAAGCTAAAATTTACGATGATATTTACGAAGTAGCCTCTTCTAAAAACGCAAACTTCAATTATATCCCAAAGGGATATGATATCCCAACAGACTACGACTATTTTCATTGCACATCTAACAACACAATTTTTGGAACACAGATAAAACAATTTCCAGACTGTCCAATTCCTATGGTTTGTGATATGAGTAGTGATATTTTTTCACGTCAATTAGATTTTTCAAAATTTGATTTGATATATGCTGGTGCACAAAAAAATATGGGTCCAGCAGGAACAACGTTAGTAGTTATCAAAGAAGAGGTGTTAGGAAAAGTTTCAAGACACATTCCTTCTATGATGGATTATAAAGTACATATAAGCAAGAGTAGTATGTTCAATACGCCCCCTGTTTTTGCCGTGTATACGTCAATGCTAACAATGGAGTGGCTAAAAAAATTGGGAGGTATTGCCGCTATTGAAGAAGAAAACGAAAAGAAAGCACGTTTAATGTATTCTGAAATTGATTTAAACCCTTTATTTAAGGGTTACGCAACAAAAGAAGACCGTTCTATAATGAATGCTACATTTACATTAGCAAATGAAGATTTAAAAGAAACGTTCGATACCATGTGTAAAGAAGCTGGAATAAACGGCATCAATGGTCATAGAAGTGTAGGAGGTTACAGAGCCTCTATGTACAATGCTTTACCTCTAGAGAGTGTACAAGTATTAGTAGAAATTATGAGTGAATTAGAAAGTAAAGCATAAATAAATGAAAGTATTAGCAAACGATGGAGTTTCACAAAGTGGAATTGACACCTTAACATCTGCAGGTTTTGAAGTAAATACAATAACAGTAGCACAAGAACAACTAGCTAATTACATTAATGAAAATACAATTGATGTATTATTGGTAAGAAGTGCAACAACAGTTAGAAAAGAATTAATTGATGCTTGTCCATCTTTAAAGATTATTGGTCGTGGTGGAGTTGGCATGGATAATATTGATGTAGATTATGCAAGAAAAAAAGGTGTTCATGTAATAAATACTCCTGCTGCATCTTCAAATTCAGTTGCAGAATTAGTGTTTGCTCATCTATTTGGAGGAGCACGTTTTCTATACGATTCTAATCGAAATATGCCATTGGATGGCGATACCAAGTTTAAAAACCTAAAGAAAAGCTATGCCAAAGGTGTAGAATTAAGAGGTAAAACTCTAGGGATTATTGGTTTTGGTCGTATTGGTCGTGAAGTTGCAAAAATTGCCTTAGGAATTGGTATGAAAGTTATCGCAAGCGATAAGTTTGTGGGTGATGCAACCATTAAGGTTAAATTCTATAACGGTCAGTTTATAAATGTAAATATTAAGACTGAACCTATGAAGGAGATTCTTAAACAATCAGACTTTATTACCTTACACGTACCAGCTCAAAAAGAGTATGTTATTGGTAAAAAGCAATTAGAAATGATGAAAGATGGTGTCGGTATCGTTAATGCTGCTCGTGGAGGAGTAATTGACGAGGTTGCCTTAGTTGCAGCTTTAGAATCCGGAAAGGTTGCTTTTGCTGGCTTAGACACCTTCGAAGAAGAACCCACTCCAGCTGTTCAAGTTTTAATGAATACAAAAATATCGTTAACGCCTCATATTGGGGCCGCAACAAACGAAGCACAAGATAGAATTGGTGAAGAATTAGCATCTCAAATTATTAGTCTTCTTGCGTAGAAAAAATTAAATGTGACTACTTAAGTATATAGGAGTCCTAACTAATAGGTGTTAGGACTTTTTTTACCTTAAAACATTATCATTAACCATATTAAATTTAAATTATGTCAGGAATTTTAGACTTATTAAACAGTGATCTAGGAAAAACCATAATTAGCGGTGTATCTAATCAAACAGGTCAAGATCAAAACAAAACAGGAGATGTATTAACCATGGCATTGCCTGTATTAATGCAAGCTATGAAAAGAAATGCAGCAACACCTGAAGGTGCTCAAGGACTATTGGGAGCACTAGAAAACAAGCATGATGGAAGTATTCTAGATAATTTAGGTGGTCTTTTTGGAGATAGTGTATCAAATGATGTTATGGATGATGGTGGAAAAATTTTAGGTCACGTTTTAGGAAGTAAACAACGTAATGTAGAAAACGCCTTAAGCCAAAAATCTGGAATGGACACTGGTTCTGTCGCACAAATTTTAAAAGTAGCAGCACCAATTTTAATGGGAGTTCTTGGAAAACAAAAAAGGCAGCAGCAAGTTGAAAGCCCTAGTGGCATTGAAGGGCTCTTAGGAGGCTTATTAAAAGGCAACTCACCTCAACAAGAGCAAAGTTTTCTTGAGTCTATGCTAGATGCAAATGGTGACGGAAGTATTATTGATGATGTTGCAGGAATGGTTCTTGGAGGAAATAAAAAGAAAGGTGTTCTTGGCGGATTGCTAGGTGGTCTTTTTGAAAAAAAATAACAGTCTACTAAATATATTTTCAAAAGCTAGGTATCTATCTGATATTTAGCTTTTTTTTTTGTGTTAAAAATTAAAAATTACGGAACGATTTTTGTAACTTTAAGAGAAAAACAAAGAAAATGAAAAATCTATTTTTAATCCTTTTGATTTGCTTTGGTGTAATAAGTTGCAAAACTCCCCAAAAAGCAAACATAAGCAACCAAGTTTCAAAGGTTGAGCAAGATACTGTTAGAATAGCCAATGACGAATTAGAATACGAAATAATTATAATAGAGCCAGGATTTAACACATGGCTTGAAAGTATAGCAAGACCAGAAGGTTATTATTCTCAACAATTTCTAGAAACTAGGAACAATCTTTTGGTTACCGAGTGGAACAGTAGAGTTTTACAACCTCAAAAATATAATCCTAGTTTGTATGAAATGCAAATAGATTATAGGCCAAATATTGATTATGGCTATGAAGTTAATTACAAACTTTATAATTATTTTATTTACTTTCAAATAACACACAAACAACAATTAACAGGTTTTACTCCCAGAATTTAGTAGAACGCTTTATATTTGCGGCACAATTTATTTAGTGCTATGAAAAAATTTAAAGAACGCTGGGAGATAAAGAAAAATTGGCAATTATTTTTTCCAATATTAGGTGTGGTATTGTTAGTTTATAGTTCTTATAAACTATCTGGGATTTTTTTTGACAGGCACGAAGCTCCAAATATTCCATATTTAGTCTTATTATCAGCTATTTTCTATTTTATCCTATTAAAGTTCTTCCTTTTCTGTTTCAAGAGGCTGGAAAACAAATGGATAGTTGACTACAAATGGGAAATGATTCGCATTTTTATTGTATTTGCCATAACTGGAACATCATCCGTTTTTGTCAGTAAACCTATTATGAAATTTATAGGAATTACTAAAGAAAACTTAAATGTGTTTGTCTATTGGATACTTTATGTTATTATTGGGCTCATATTTTATCAAATCCTGTTAATTACAATAGCTTGGATTTTTGGTCAATATGCATTTTTTAGGGATTTTTTAAAAAGATTGGCAAAGCGAATTGGATTAAGCAGATTAGTAAAAGAAGAATGATTAAATACAAAAAAAGTTTAGTTTTTAAAAGTTTGATTATCACACTGGTGATAACACTTTTAGTACCTTCTTTTGTAAAGCTAGCTCATGCTTTCGAAAATCATGAACATGAAATTTGTGTAACGCCTCAAAAGGAACATTTCCATGAGTACAATATTGATTGTGAATTCTACAAATTCAAAACAAATCCTCAAGTTGCTATTTCATTTGATTATCCGGAGAGCATAGATATTGAAACTAACACATCTACAATTATCTCGCAATATCAATTTATAAGCGATTATCAACGATTATCTTTTAGTTTAAGAGGACCTCCTTCTGTTTAGTGTTATTTAGAATTATTATCAAACATTAAACAAATTTAAAATGAAATCTATTTATTTAAGTCTACTATTTTTAGTAGCATCTTTACCTATTCATGCCCAAAATACAGTAAAAGGAACCATAACAGATATTGACACGCATGAGGTGTTAGAATTAGCCAACGTTTATTTTCCAATTTTAGAAAAAGGAGGAATTACAAATGAAAACGGTGAATTTACTATCTACAACATTCCAAACGGAAAACATAAAATAATTGTTTCCATAATTGGATACGAGACATATGATGGATATGTTGAACTCCCAAATGAAGACTATATCAAAATACAATTATATGCTTCAGCAATAGAGATGGACGAAATTGTTCTATCAACCCCATTTCACAAATTGCAACGAGACAATGTAATGAAGGTTGATCAGAAAAAAATATCCGAATTAAAGTCCAACGGAGCTGTGACACTTGCTGACGGTATAAATACAATTTCAGGTGTTGAAACAGTTTCAACTGGTATTGGTATTGGAAAGCCCGTAATAAGAGGATTAAGCAGTAATCGTGTACTTGTTTATGCTCAAGGTGTTAGGTTGGAAAATCAACAATATGGAGATGAACATGGTCTAGGATTGAGTGATGCTGGAGTAGAGAGTATTGAAGTAATTAAGGGACCTGCTTCCCTACTATATGGTAGCGACGCATTAGGAGGTGTTTTATATATTAATCCAGAAAAATTCGCAAATGCTAATTCTAGTAAAGGTGATATTAACTTTAACTACTTCACAAATACACAAGGATATAATACAAATGCAGGTTTTAAAACTTCTGGTGAAATCTTTAAAGCAATTTTTAGGGGAAGTTTAACCGAACATTCTGATTATAAAACTAAAGATTATCGTGTTACTAACTCTCGATTTAAAGAGCAGGATTTTAAAGCCGCTATTGGTTTGCATACTTCAAAGTTCAATACAGAAATTCGTTATAATCTAAATGCTTCGCAGTTAGGAATTCCAGAAGAAATTGGAGTGCAAAGTACCAGCACAACTCCGTTAGAGCCAAATCAAAATATCAATAATCATATTTTAAGTTCAAAATCTAAATTATTTTTAGAAAATTCGAGTTTCGAACTAAATTTTGGCTACATTTTTAATGATCGAAAGGAATTTGAGGATCATCATCATGAAGAGGACGAGGAAGAAGAAGAGGGAGAAGAACATGAAGAAGGTGAAGAAGCAGCTCTTCATATGAAGTTAAAAACTTTTAACTACGACCTTAAATATAACTTGCCGAAGTCCGGTAAGTTTGAAACCATAGTTGGTATACAAGGTATGACTCAAACTAACTCAAATTTTGGTGAAGAAGAATTAATTCCTGACGCAACTACCAATGATATTGGTTTATTGGCAACATCACATATACATTTTGATGCCATGGATTTACAAATTGGTGCAAGATATGATAATAGAACAATTAATGTTGATAATAGTTTTGATAAAAGTTTCAGTAGTTTTAATGGAGCATTTGGAATAAAAAAAGATTTTAGTGAATCATTTACTACTAGAGTAAATCTCGCTTCAGGATTTAGAGCACCAAACTTAGCGGAATTAACGTCTGACGGCAGCCATGAAGGTACCAATCGTTATGAAGTTGGTAACGAAAATCTTAAAAATGAGCAAAATTTTCAAATAGATGTTGCATTTGAGTATAATGCACAGCATGTAGAATTATTTGTAAATGGGTTTTATAATAAAGTAAATAACTTCATTTTCCTGTCTCCAGACGGCACTTTAATTGATGACAATCCTGTTTATCTATATTTGCAAGATGATGCAAAGCTATTTGGAGGTGAATTAGGATTGCATTTTCATCCTCATCCTCTAGACAAATTACATATTGAAAACACGTTTGAAACGGTCACTGGAAAATTAAAAGATGGTAGTCATTTACCTTTAATTCCTGCCAATAAAATAACTAATACCATTAGGTTGGAATTCGAAAATGACTGGATTGAAAAAGGTTATTCTTTTATTAGGTTAAGTACTTATCTAAAACAAAACAACATAAGTGATTTTGAAACATCTACACCTAGCTATGCATTAGTAAATGTTGGAATCGGCGGAGAAATGAAATTATTCAACAATTCATTACAATTAAGTATTTCTGGAAACAATTTGATGAACAAGAAATATGTAAATCATTTATCTCGATTAAAGTCAGATGGTATTTATAATATAGGACGTAATGTTAGTTTTGCATTGAGTTATACATTGTAAAAGTATTAAGGAATAACTAAGTGAATTCACTTAGTTATTCTTTTTGTCTAAACTTCAATTATTTTCTTTTCAGTTTTAAATACATAACTATATAACCACATAAGTGTAAACGTTGGTATAATATCTAGAAAAGGCATCGCTTCCTCAATAAAAACAATAGCTCCAGCTATTTTTCCAGTTTTACCTTTGTAAAGTTTTGTCATTAAATAACCAGCTAATGGCGCCCAAACAATGTCGAAGAGTGGAAATATAAATGATACATAACCTAAGGCATCAAATATTAAACTCATAGCTAGTTTTTTATATTTAGTCATAAAATGTGTAGTATTATTGATTTACTTAAAACTATAACAATAAACGTACCAATTTATTGTAAAATTTGGCTATTGATACTAACAAACAATTAACACTATATTGTTTTTTTTAACCTTTACTTGTGAAAAAGACTCTAGCTCAAAATTTAAATTTGCTTTTAATGTAACAATTAAGATTTTAGTCAGTCTTTTTATAGAACATTCATCAAATCAATCAAAAAATGAAACACATTCTAACTGTGTTGATTGCACTTATGTGCATTTCGACGTTCTCTGCACAAGAAAAAAAATTCGTAAACCTTAAAAGGGCTTTAATTGCACCGAAAATAGATGCCGTACTTGATGATCCTGCATGGGAAGAGGCAGAAGAAGCCAAAGACTTTATTCAATTTAGGCCGGATGTTGGAGTTAAAGTGACCGATGAAGAGGAAACCATTGTTAAGGTGACTTATGATGATAATGCTGTTTATTTTGCTGCATTTATGCGTGATGACCCATCCAAAATAATGAAACAATTTACAACTCGTGATAATTTTGGACAAGCTGATTTCTTTTTAATATCAATAAACCCTAATAATGATGGTCAAAACGATACCGAATTTTTAGTTTTCTCTACTGGAACTCAAGGAGATGCCATTGTAACATCGGATGGTAATGAAGATTGGGGCTGGAATGCTGTTTGGGATAGTGCAGTAAAAATAGTAGACGACGGATGGGTTGTGGAGATTAAAATTCCATATTCTGCGCTACGTTTTTCTAATAAAGGAATTCAAACTTGGGGAGTAAATTATCACAGACGATTTGCTAGAGATAATAGACAGTATACATGGAACCCATTAGATCTTTCATCTGGAAAAAAAATCGGGTTAATGCACGGAGAAACTCGAGGTATTGAAGATATTAACCCTCCTACTCGGTTAAGTTTTTACCCATTTTCCTCGGGTTTAACAAGAAGTTTTGATAGTGAAAATGATAGTGATATTAGCTTTGGAATGGATGTAAAATATGGAATAACTGAAAGTTTTACTTTAGATGCTACATTGGTACCTGACTTTAGTCAAATAGGGTTTGATGACGTAGAATTAAATCTAGGTCCTTTTGAGCAACAATTTTCAGAACAACGGCAGTTTTTTAAGGAAGGTGTAGATTTATTTAATAAGGGAAATTTATTTTATTCGAGACGTATAGGAAATGGTCCAAGTGCTTCACCTACATTAAATTCAGATGAAATAATTACGAGCTCCTCAAATGGTGTGAAGGTTTTAAACGCATTGAAACTTTCAGGCAGAACTAATAAAGGTCTTGGAATAGCATTTTTTAATGCTATAACCGAAAAAACAGAAGCAACTATAAAAAACACTTTAACTGAAAACACTAGAACAGAAATTATAGAGCCGTTAGCTAATTACAATATACTAGTAATTGACAAACAATTTAATGGAAACTCATCGGTTAGTTTGGTTAATACAAATGTTACTAGAGATGGCGGTTTTAGAGATGCAAATGTAACTGCTGGATTGTTTAACATTAATAATAAGAAAAACACTTATAATTATGAAGGGGCAGTTAAAGTTAGTAATGTTAATTATAGAGGAATAGATGAAACAACTTCTGGTTTGAGTGGTGGTTTGGGTTTTAACAAAATTAGCGGTAATTATAGGTTTGGAATTGATTACGAAATGGCAGATAAAAAGTTTGACATCAACGATATGGGAATCCAAAACCAAAATAATTTTAGTAATTTTTCTGCATATGCAACTTATCAAACATTTAAACCAACCAAAAAGCTAAATAGTTTTAGAGTAAACACCTGGTTTAATTATGAGCGTTTATTTAGACCCAATACATATTCTAGAAAGAATCTAGGCGTAAATATAAACGGTCAAACAAAAAAACTAATGCATTTTGGCGGAAATGTTAATTGGGAAATAGGGAAACAATATGACTTTTGGGAGCCCCGCACAGATGGACGATTCTTTACATATAATAATGGTCTAAATTTAAATGTTTGGGCTGGAAGTAATCGAGCAAAAAAATTCTCATTTATGACACGTCAGGGATTTGCTACGGTACTTGATAAAGACCGTAATGTATTTGTTCATTTCTGGGCTGTTGATCCAACTATACGTTTTACAGACAAATTTAGCATGAGCTACTCCTATCAATATAATCAAGGAATTGGTGGTCGTGGATTTGTTACAAAGGCTAACGACGATATTGTTTTTGGACAGCGAAAGCAAAAAACAATTGTTAATAGTATTTCGAGTACTTATAATTTTAATTCTTTTCATGGCTTATCATTAACGTTTAGAAATTATTGGTCTACTGTAACTTATGACAATAAATTGTATACTTTAGAAAACGATGGTAGTACTTTAAATACAACTGGATATACTGTAGACAATATTGGATATAATCCAAATGTTAACTTTAATACTTGGAATTTAGACTTCAGATATTCTTGGCAATTTGCTCCAGGTAGCCAATTAACTGCACTATATAGAAATTCATTATTTAACTTTAATAATAAATCCAGAGAAAATTATTTTAGTAGTATAAATACTCTTTTAAATCAGCCAATTGAGCATATATTTTCATTAAGAATGGTTTATTATTTAGATTTTAATAATATGACAAACGTATTTGCTAAAAAAAATAGTTAGGAACAGTATATTTTATTTGCTAAAAGGCATTTTTCTTTCGAGGAACTTGTCTTTTTTTTTAACATTTAGTTAGGACAATACTAACGATACTAAGTGTAGTTTTGATAAAAAATTTTGCGATTTTTAAAAATTAAGCTTGCATAAAAAGACAAAACAATACTAATCATCATTTAATAATGAAAAGTGCCCTCTTCTTTTTATCCATCTGTTGTTGGGTTACACTATCTACTGCACAACAGAAAAAAACACTAAACATTACCAAAACTACAGTAGCCCCAAAAATTGATGGTGTATTGGACGACGCTATTTGGACTACTGTTGAAGTAGCTACAGATTTTGTGCAATACGACCCTGAAATGGGGGTTAAAGCAGCAGAAAACAAAAAAACCGAAGTTAGGGTCACCTATAATGATCAGGCTATTTTTGTTGCAGCTTACTTACATGATGACCCAGAAGATATTTTTAAAGTTTTTTCGCCAAGAGACGATTTTGGTCAAGCCGATTATTTTGGAGTAACATTTAATCCAAATAACGATGCGCAAAACGATATAAAATTTTATGTAATGAGTTCAGGAACTCAAGCAGATATTGTAGGAGGTTCAAGTGGACGAAGAGGTGGTGGCCCAGGACCAAGAGGAGATAGAGGTTGGAATGCTGTTTGGGATAGTGCTGTGAAACACGTGGATGATGGCTGGATTGTTGAAATGAAAATTCCTTACGCAGCGCTTCGTTTTTCAAATCAAGAAGACCCTGTTTGGGGTATTCAGTTTTATAGAAAGTATAGAAAAGGTGGACTTGATTATAGCTGGAGTCCAATAGATAGAACGGTTGGGCAACAAGGAATTTATGATGGTGAACTTCATGGTTTAAAAAACATTTCTCCTCCTACTCGATTGAGCTTTTATCCTTTTGCTTCCTATACAGCCATTAACCAAAGCGGTGAAACTGTAAGTAATACTGGTTTTGGTATGGATGTAAAATATGGAATTACTGAAAGTTTTACATTGGATCTAACCTTGATTCCAGATTTTAGTCAAGCAGCTTTCGATAAAGTAGAATTAAATTTAGGGCCTTTTGAGCAACGTTTTGACGAACAGCGTCAGTTTTTCAAAGAAGGTGTGAATTTGTTTAGTAAAGGAGACTTGTTCTATTCAAGAAGAATAGGTAATGCTCCTGTTGGACGTTATGATATCTATGACGATTTAGTTGATGAAATTGACGAAGTTGAAGAGGTTATAGACAATCCAAAAAGTGTAAAAATGCTAAATGCTATTAAGATTTCTGGTAGAAATAAGCATGGATTAGGGATAGGTGTATTTAATGCAATTACCGAAAAAACAACAGCAAGAATTAAAAATACAAAATATGACCTTGATATAAACGATGTGAAAATTGACTCGACAATAACATACCGAGATCAAACAACTGAACCTTTTACAAATTATAATATCATCGTTTTAGATCAGCGTTTTAATCAAAATTCTTCAGTGAGTTTTGTTAATACAAATGTAACAAGAACTGGTGGTTTTAGAGATGCAAATGCATCGGCTTTACTTTTAAGCTTAACAGATAAGACTAATACATACAGGGTCAGTGGTCAAGGAAAAATGAGTAGAATTACTGATATTGAAGATAATTCTACTGGTTTTGATGCAGGCTTTGAAATAGGAAAAGTTAGTGGTACTTATCAATACGGAATTGAAGGAAGCATAAGAGACGACAAATATGATGTGAACGATTTAGGCTTTGGAGTGAGAAATAATTTTAAAAGCTTAGAAGGTAAATTTCGTTATGAAATTTTTGAACCATTTGGCATTTTTAATAGTTTTAATATTAGAACTGAAAGTCAATTTAACTGGAGACATAGTAATAACGATTTTACTGGAAATAGAACAAGTATAAACGTAAGTACTAGAACAAAAAATCTCATGTGGGTGGGTGGAAACATTACGATGATGCTTGGTGAACAACGTGATTACTTCGAGCCTAGAGATCAAGAGAATGATCGCTTTTTCTCATATTCAAATTGGATACAAGGACGAACGTATTTATATACTAATAGTAATAAAGCACTTTCGACTAATGCCAATTTTAGCTATGGTAAGCTATTCCAAGATGGACTAGACATCCGTGAATACGGTATTAGAGTTGGACCAGAATATCGTTTTAGTGATAAGCTAACAATAAAATATCAAATAGATTATCAAAGAAAAATTAATGATCGAGGTTATGTAGATAATATAAATGATGGTGAAATCATTTTTGGCCAAAGAGATGTGAAAACTGTTGAAAATACAATTTCTGGAACGCTTAATTTCAACTCTTTAAACTCGTTAACACTATCTTTTAGAAATTATTGGTCTACAGCAACTTACGAAGAAAACCTATATACATTATTAGAAGGTGGAGAACTTACAACTAGTACAGGTCGCACCATTACTAATCTAGATCTTGATCCAAATAGAAACTTTAATATCTGGAACCTCGACCTTAGTTATGAGTGGCAATTTGCTCCTGGAAGTCAATTAATTGCTTTATATAGAAATCAACTATTTAATTCTTCTTCTGCATCTAGAGATTCTTTTAGAGATAGTTTAAAAGATTTGTTTGATCAGGACATTCAGCATACATTCTCTTTAAAAATGGTGTATTTCTTGGATTATAATTCGTTGAAAGGTATTTTCAAGAAAAAAGATTCTACAGTAAGTGCGCCATAAACAAAAATCAATATTGTTTAAATTTTATAAAAAGGTTACACTTCAATTCTGTATTTTTACTTGATTACAAAAAGTATGATTAAAGTAAAAAATATTCACAAGTATTACGACGATTTACATGTATTAAAAGGTGTAGATTTAACTATCGAACAAGGTGAAATAGTATCAATAGTTGGTGCTTCAGGTGCAGGAAAAACTACCTTATTGCAAATATTAGGCACACTAGACGAAGCTTCCAAAATAGAAGCTCATGAATTAGTTATAGATAATACATCTATCACTAATCTTAAAGGAAAAGAGTTGGCGAAATTTAGAAATGAACATTTAGGCTTTATTTTTCAATTTCACCAATTACTACCAGAATTTACTGCTCTAGAAAATGTATGCATACCCGCTTTTATAAAGGGAACTCCAAAAAGTGAAGCCGAAAAAAAAGCAAAAGAACTTCTAGAGTTTTTGGGATTGTCGCATAGAATAAATCATAAACCCAATGAATTATCAGGTGGCGAACAACAACGTGTAGCTGTTGCTAGAGCATTAATAAATAATCCAAAAATCATTTTTGCAGATGAACCTTCCGGTAATCTAGATAGCGAATCTGCAGAAACCCTTCATAATCTATTTTTTAAACTTCGTGACCAATTTGGTCAAACATTTGTTATTGTAACCCATAATCAAGAATTGGCAAATATGGCAGATAGAAAGCTTGTAATGGTCGATGGCAAAATGGTAAATAACACTTAGTAATACATATTATATGAAAAAAATGGCATTGCATTGGAAAATTCTATTAGGAATGCTATTGGGTGTTATTATTGGTCTAGTCGCTATTCAATTTTCTTGGGGACAGGGTTTTGTAACCGATTGGATTAAACCCATAGGGCAAATATTTATAAGCCTTTTAAAACTCATTGCTGTTCCGTTAGTTATTGTATCACTCTCAAAAGGCATCACCGATTTTAAAGATTTATCCGATTTATCAAAAATTGGAGGCAGAACCATTGGCTTTTATTTATTTACTACAGTTTTGGCCGTTGTCTTAGGATTGTTTTTAGTAAACACCTTTTCACCAGGCTCAAATGTGAATCCTGATGCTTTAATTAATCTGTCAGAAGGCTTTACAGCAAGTATGAGCGATAAAATAGCTTCTGCTGATGTTGGAAATAAAGGACCGTTAAGCTTTTTTGTAGAGCTTGTTCCACAAAATATGTTTAGTGCATTTACTAACAATGCAAGTATGCTGCAAGTCATTTTTGTGACCATCTTTTTTAGCGTATGCATGCTCTTAATACCTAGTAAACATACAAAACCAGTAAAAAAGTTGATTGATTCAATAAATAGAATCATGCTTAAAATGGTGGATGTTATCATGCTTACTGCTCCTTACGCAGTTGCTGCTTTAATCGCGACGCTTATCGCAGAAACCACCAATGCCGAATTATTTATTGCATTATTAAGATATGCTGCTTTACTCCTATTTGGCATGTTGTTATTGATTGGTGTGTACGTGTTATTAATAATGTTATACGCAAAAAAATCCCCTAAATACTTTTTAAAGGGGATATTACCAGCGCAACTTACAGCATTGACTACAAGTTCCAGTATGGCAACATTGCCTGTAACCATGAAATGTGTTGAAGAAAACCTAGGAGTTGAACAAGAAATAAGTAGTTTCGTATGTCCAGTTGGTGCAACTATAAATATGGATGCTACAAGTTTAATGCAAGCGATTGCAGCTGTTTTTGTATGCCAAGTTTTAGGTCATGATTTAACTTTAACCGACCAATTAACTATTGTACTTACAGCAACCTTAGCTTCTATTGGTGCAGCAGCAACGCCTAGTGCTGGCATTATTATGTTGGTGATTGTTTTGGAATCTGTTGGATTTCCTTCTGAGAAATTAGCAGTGGCATTAGCGATGATAATGTCAGTTGACAGACCTTTGGATATGGCACGAACGGTTGTAAATATTTCAGGAGATAGTTGTGTATGCGTGCTTGTAGCAAAATCTCTAAAGAAACTTAAGTAATAAGGAGATTATTGCCTTATCTCATTTAATTTTGATTCTAATTCATTCATAATTTCTTCATCACTACTACTTAACGGCAATTGATTAGTGTTGAGTAAATTAACACCTTCTATATAAGTTGAGTTTAAGTTATATAATCCCTCATCTCCATTATTGAATTTTATATACTTGTGACTTGTATTTCTAATCGTATAATCTGATCCTCCAGTCTCTTTCCCAATTTCGGAATAGATGTACTTCCTTTTTTCTCCATCAGCGTCAGTAAGTAAATCTTTAAAACTCTTACTATCATTTACTTCATTAACTGATGAGCCAGCTATTTCAGCTATTGTAGCATATAAATCAGTAGCATTTACTAAGGCATTTTCAGTGGCATTAATACGACTTACTCCCATTCCAGAAACAATCATAGGAACATTAATTCCTCCTTGATACAAACTTCCTTTAGCCCTATTTGATGCATATTCTTGAACCACTTGATTTGGCGTGCCATTATCGCCTATAAAAATGATAATAGTATTATTCTTTTCTTCTTCAGTCATTGCGCTTATTAGCCTTCCCATTTCTGTATCCATTGCTTCAAGCATAGCTAAGTAATATGACAGTGGATTTGCATCAATACTAGCCTGGTCTGAAGGCAAATTGCCTTGATAATGTAATTCACTAGGCGGCAAATGAAAAGGTGTATGTGGCGCATTATAGGCTAACCATAAAAACCAAGGTTGTGTTTGCTCTTCAACCCAATTAATTGCTAAATTTGTGAGTTTAGTAGTTGTATATTCCGAAGAGGAAGTTGTAACCCCATTTTCTGTTAAATTCCAATCCCAATAGCTTTGTACTCCTCCACTTAAATGACCAGCAAAATAGCTAACACCCATATTATTTGGATGACTAGAGTTTCTGGATAAGTGCCACTTGCCTATTACGCCATGACTATAACCAGAATTCTGATTGTCCAATTGACTTTGGATGGAAACTTCTGAAGTTGCCATAGCATCATCAACTTTTAAAACATTTGTTCGAAATCCATATTTACCTGTTAAAATAGTCCCTCTAGTTGGCGTACACAAAGGGTTTGACCAAACGTTATTAAAACGAATTCCTTCATTTATCATTTCTTGCAAATTCGGCATATTTGGTTTTACACTGCCAATATTGTATCCTGGAGTAGCATCTAACCCCATATCGTCAGCAATGATAAGTAGGATATTTGGTTTTTCTGATTCAACAGAAATATTAACTTCTGTATTTGTAACATCTTCATTAGAACATGAATAGAGACCTATAGATATAAAAAATACGATAAGAATAGTACTCGACACAATTTCTATTTGTTTTCTTTTTGACTTAACAACGAAATAAATTATTGGCAAGAACATTAATACAATCAACCAAAATTTGAAGCTTGAGTTAGCCGTTTTTTTAATTTCAAATATTTCATTTCCCAAGGTGGTTTCAAAAGTGTCTTCAATAGTGATAATAGTTATTTTGTGATGATTTTTTTGATTGTCATATAAATTGAAAAGCAGAGTATTTTTTATGCTCACTAAATTCTTGCCTTTAAAAATCATACTGTATTTCCCTTGATGAGAATGGCCTCTATTTGGTAGTTCTATAAATTCAAAATCCTCACCATTTAGTCCAGTTAATATAAAATTCGATTTAATGTATTCGGTAAATACAGCCTCAAATTCGCTTTTACTATTTGCTTTCTCCAGTGAAGGACTGAATTCTAAAAGCGCATTTCTTAAAGTCCAAGGAAACTCGGCGATTACCTCAGCATTATCATCCCTTTGCGTTATTATAAAATATGCTTCATTTGGTTCGTGGGCAAAACTGGCATGAGATAACACCATAAAACTAAGGGCTAAAAACATTTTCATTAGGCGCCAATTTTAAAATCTTCTGACGGAATGCCTCTAAAGTATCTTGGAATACTGGGAAAATCATCAGTAATAACATAATAGTATGTTCCAGCTGGGTATTCAGGAGTAACTCCATTCCTACCATTAGCTTCGTCTAGAGTCCCTAAACCATCTACAAATTCATAATCGTTGGAGTATACGCCATTATAATCATCACAAGGTGATGTAACACCATCTCCACCTCTATTACCAGATTTTAATTGATAACTCGATGTCATTGCTAAGACTTCAGAATTGCTATTATTAGCATTTGAAAAAGCATACTTATAATAAATTGGAAAACCATCAGCAGCATAACCAATTAACGTCATTTCACTTGTAGAAATATTTAAGCTTTGTAAATATAATATTGGAGTACCATGGTAATGGTATTTCCCTGTTGGTTGTACATGAGCATTATTACAATCTAATCCTATTCTCACATTTAAGGCTTCTAAGTTCCATTCCCAGTTTACATTTGTGCTCATAGCACCTTCATGAGGAAATGGTTCTGCAGCAACTGGATCCAGTTCAACTCCATTTAACAAAACACCAAAAGAATATTGTGGGCCTAAATCACGTCCAAAGCCTCCTGTTGATAATAGAGGTGTCAATGTATTAGATATTATTGGCTGCGTAGTAATGGAATAGGTTTCATTTTGTTCAGAAATAGCATTTGGATTTAGAGAACCTAAACCCATCCCAAAGAGTCCAACCATATGATTAGGAATACTATTAGAACTAATAGTTCTAGTAGTTCCATCTATAGATTCGCTAAATTGAGGATTAAATGATAATGTCTGGTCACATGCGCCTCTAGAATTATCCAAAGCTTGATCCGAAATACATTCGGTACCAACTATTAATATTGGATCTTCATCTTTATCACAACCACATAAGGTAATTACTAATAATAGTATACTTAAGTTTTTCATAGACTTGTTTACATATATAGACTCAACAAGCAAAGAAAGGTTTAATATGTTTTAAATAAATGCTTTTCTAAAAATGCATTCATTTCTGGGTCGCACTTATCTTAATTGATATGATCTTTTTTAACTATTCATATCAACAATAAGCGAAGTTATATTTTAGCATTTTAGTACTAAAATCATTATAGTTATTCAATTTTAAAATACTACAATATTTAAAAACTTCATTTATCAGCAAAATACTATCTTGCAAAAGTTATATTTAATATAGCTATTGACCAATTAGTATTATGAATAAAATAGGAGTCCTAATAATTTACTGTTTCCTCAGTTTTTTCTCGAATAGGGTTTCTGGGCTAACACAAGAAATTGATAGTCTCAATAATTCTATTACCAAACTTTTTCAATCAGAAGAATTATTAAGTATCAAACTAAAATACGCGATCAAACAAATAAAAAAGGAAACCAACGATAGCACCTATATGGACTCTCAACTATCGTATAAAAATAGTCTGGACCAATGGAACAACCTTGATGCAAAACTTAGAGTGCGTGGCAATAATCGCCTAAAAAACTGTTATTACCCTCCAATAAAAGTTAAGATTTCCTCTTCAAAATCGAAAGGAACACTCTTTGAAGGAAATAAAAAATTAAAACTTGTGCTTCCCTGTCTCTCTGAAAAAGGAATGAACGACTACATCCTTAAAGAATACCTTGCTTACAAAATATATGAGTTAATGACTCCAGTACATTATAAAACTAAACTTTTAAACTTGACATATGAAGAAATAAAAAGCAAAAAAATTAGAACCAATGAATTTATAGCCTTTTTTATTGAAGATATTGATAGAGTTGCTAAACGTGTCAATGCAAGAGAGTTTAAAAGGAGAGCTCATCCATTACAACAAGAAAGAATATCGTCTACGACTAATGACTTTTTTCAATATTTAATTGGAAACACAGATTATTCCACACTATATCAACACAATGGTAAATTACTTTTTATTGATAAAAAAATTGTTCCAATTCCTCATGATTTCGATATGTCTGGATTAGTTGATGCTAGTTACTCTGTGGTATCTGATATTCCAAATTTCAAACCAGGAATTACTGAAGTAACACAACGTGCTTACAAAGGCTTTGAAAGAGATCTAAAAGCTTTTCAAGAAGTAAGGCGAAATTTTATTGATAATAAAGAACAAATTTTCAATGAGCTTATAAAAATAAAGCCTTTGTTTAAAGACTTAAACAACTATAAGACTGCCGAATATTTCATCGCGTCTTTTTTTAGCATCATAGAAAATGATGAAAAATTCCATAAATATATAGTTGAAAAAGCAAGAAAAGAATAGGTAATTATCAATTTAGACTTGAACCATAATGATTTAAAAGACTTTCTAGATGCAAAAGTCATTCAATACAATAACCCAAAATTTATTGAGAGTGACCCTATTCAAATTCCACATCAGTTCAATAAAAAAGAAGATATTGAAATTGCTGGTTTTCTAACAGCAACCATTGCTTGGGGAAATAGAAAAAGTATCATCAACAATGCTCAACGAATGATGCAATTGTTAGATAATTCACCATATGATTTTATAATCAATCATCATGACAGTGATTTAGAAGGCTTAAAACCATTTGTACATCGCACATTCAACGGAAACGATTTTATACAGTTTATTAAAAGTTTACAACATATTTACAAAAAGCATGATAGCTTGGAAACTTTGTTTTTAAAATATGCCAAGCAAGATTCCTTGCAAACATCTATTCATCATTTTAAAAAGCATTTCTTTGAGATTAAACATTTACCTAGAACACAAAAGCATATTAGCGACCCCTTAAAAAATTCAGCAGCAAAGCGTATTAACATGTTTTTACGATGGATGGTTAGACAGGACAACGCGGGCGTTGACTTTGGTATTTGGAAGACCCTATCTCCTAGCCAGTTATCTTGTCCTTTGGATGTTCATTCTGGGAACGTAGCCAGAAAACTGAAATTACTCAATAGAAAGCAAAATGATGCTAAAGCTTTAAATGAGTTAGACGCTTCATTGAGAACATTAGACAATAATGATCCTGTTAAATATGATTTTGCTCTTTTTGGTCTTGGTGTTTTTGAGAGTTTTTAATAGTTAATAACAATTAATAATTATTCTTTACTATTTCTTCTAAAATAGTACCTTAGTATTATTGAAAATCAACCAATAAATTTTCTAATCAATGAAAAAAATAATCACGCTTCTATGCATAATAGGAATAACAACATCGTTTGCTCAAAGTAGAACAATTCCAGTAGACACCTTAGTTAAAACAACACATAACACAACTATAAAAGGTGTGAGTATGTCATACACAGCCGAAACAGGCACACAACCTGTTTGGGATGATAAGGGTGATCCAGTAGCAACATTATTTTACACATATTACAACAGAAATAATATTAAAAACAGAGCGTCTAGACCATTAATCTTTTCTTTTAATGGAGGTCCTGGTTCAGCTTCGGTTTGGATGCATGTGGCTTATACAGGTCCAAGAATTCTAAATATTGATGACGAAGGATATCCTGTACAACCTTACGGATTTAAAAGCAACCCTAACTCCATTTTAGATATGGCAGACATCGTATTTGTAAATCCTGTTAATACAGGTTATTCGAGAATGGTTCCAGATAAAGAAGGCAAAATGCCTGATAGAAAACAATTTTTTGGAATTAATGAAGATATCAAATACTTAGCAGAATGGGTAAATACTTTTGTGTCTCGAAAAAACCGTTGGGAATCGCCAAAATATATTATTGGCGAAAGTTATGGAGGCACTCGTGTTATGGGATTAGCAAACCAATTGCAAGGTAGTCAATGGATGTATTTAAATGGTGTGATTTTAGTATCACCTGCTGATTATAATGCCTATAATGTAGATAATCAGCCAGAGTATTCGGCGCTTGACTTACCCTATAAAGCTGCAGCTGCATGGTATCACAAAATGCTACCTCCTACTTTACAAAGCAAAGATTTAACAGCTATGCTACCAGAAGTTGAAAGCTACGCCATTAACACATTAATGCCTGCAATCGCTAAAGGTGGCTTTATTAGTGATGCTGAACGAAACAGTGTCGCTGAGAAAATGTCTCAATACACTGGTTTAAGTAAAAAAGTGATTTTACAACACAATTTGGTAGTGCCTAACAATTTTTTCTGGAAAGAATTGTTACGTGATAAAACTGGACAAACCATTGGTCGTTTAGATTCACGTTATTTAGGCATTGACAGAATGCAAGCTGGAATGAGTCCAGATTATAGTGCCGAATTAACGTCTTGGTTACATTCGTTTACTCCAGCAATTAACCATTATATAAAAAATGAGTTGAATTTCGATACAGATATCAAATATAATATGTTTGGTCCTGTACACCCTTGGAATAATGATAATAATACTACCAGAGACGATTTACGTAAAGCAATGGCAACTAATCCGTATTTATATGTATTAAACCAATCTGGTTACTATGATGGAGCTACTACCTATTTCACGGCAAAATATACCTTATCGCAAATTGACCCAAGCGGAAAATTAAAAGATCGCATGAGTTTTAAAGGTTATAGAAGTGGTCACATGATGTACCTTAGAAAGGAAGACTTAATTAAGGCCAATGAGGATATTAGAGAGTTTATTAAAAAATCTTCAGCTAATGGAAAGGCTGCCAAATATTAATAAATGAAGACTCAAATTTTATTTAGCATCTTTTTATTAATCTTTTTTTCTTGTGATACAAAACCAGTAGAAGTTGTGAATTATATTCCTGCTCCTGCTGGTTTAAATAGTTCAGAGTCTAGTTTGCATAAAGCTGATGATGGCTCTATTTATATAAGTTGGATAGAAACTGGAGAGAATAATTCCAGTAAGCTCTTACTATCAAAATTAAATAATGATAACTCTTGGTCTGAATCACAGACTATAGCAACTGGTAATAACTGGTTTTTAAATTGGGCTGACTTCCCTTCTGTAATATCCTTTGGAAATAATCTAGCTGCACATTATTTGGAAAAAAGTGCTAGTGATACGTATGCTTATGATGTCAAACTAACCATATCAAACGATGATGGTAATAGTTGGAGTACTGCTATAACACCTCATACAGATAGCACAAATACCGAACATGGTTTTGTTAGCAAAGTTGCAATGGATGATAACTCATTTTTATCGATTTGGTTAGATGGTCGACAAATGGCTTACGCAAAACAAGACTCCACTATCGCAAAACAAATGACACTTCGTGGAGCTATTTTTGATAGTCAAGGTATTGTGAAAAATGAATACTTGCTAGACGGTCGCGTATGTGACTGTTGTCAAACAGATGTTGCAATGACTGAGCATGGTCCAATTGTAATTTATAGAGACCGTTCAGAAAATGAAATTAGAGATGTTTATTATGTAAGGCAAGTTGATGGATTATGGACTGAACCTAAAGCCATTTATAATGATAATTGGGAAATTAAAGGTTGCCCAGTAAATGGGCCTGCAATCTCAACTAAAACAAACAGTGTTGCTATTGCTTGGTTTACTGTTGCTGATAATTTACCGTCAGTAAAAGTAGTATTCTCCAATAACAATGGTGAAACATTTAATGAACCTATAGAGATTGGAGATGTTTCTCCTTTAGGTCGTATAGATGTTGAAATGCTTGAGGATAACTCTGCACTTGTAAGTTGGATGGATACTATTGAAGGCAAAACAAGTATTCAAATGCAACGTGTTTTTAAAAATGGCAATTTAAGTAATATTATTACTTTAGCAGAATCATCAGAAAGTCGCTCGAGTGGCTTCCCTAGGATGGTTGTAAAAGACAATCTAGCATATATTACTTGGACTAAGGTTAACGAAGGAAATAAGTTATCTATTGAAACAGCTATTATAAATACAGATTTAATAGAATAAGGAACTTATAAAATGTATACAAAAAAAGAGGTTGATATAATATTAACCTCTTTTTATTTTATATAAACTTAAGTATTACCCTTTTAACCAAGCATTTCTCAACTCCACTTGTGCTTTTGTAGCATCAGGTTTTGCTTGCAGTTTATTTCCAACTGTATAACCTTGGGTTAATGCTGTTTTAATAATAATCTCCTCTCCATTTCTATCCAACTTAACTTCAATCTCTTTTCCAGGTTGCCATCCATATACTTCTTGGAAAATGGCGTTTGCATTTTGAAGTGTTACTTCTTGCCCATTTACCATTTTAATCACATCATTAGCTTTTACTCCTTGTTCAGCCCAAAAGCTATTTTGTTCTGCTAAAGCAGTAAAAAAGATAGTTCCTTTTTGACCATCACCAGATACTATTGGTGCTCCATTAATTAATAAGTAGTTTGCTTTAATTTTAGACTCAGCAACGTGTAAACCAACTCTTTCAAAGAATTTATCGTAATCAATAGGTATTGTGCCAACAACGTGAGCATCAAAAAACTCTCCTAAAGAAGAATACGTCATTGAAACAATTTCATCTAGAATTTTATCGTCTTCAAAAGGTTTGTTTTTACCATATTTAAGAGATAACTCTTTCATTAATGATAAAATCCCTCGGTTACCGTTACTTCCCTCACGCATTAAAATATCAATACACATACCGATTAAAGCACCTTTTTGATATACATTGTAATACTGACTAGCATATGGCTCTTCTAAAACATTTTCACTCATTTCGGTAAAACTCATTGAGTCATTCATTGCTCTAGATGTTTGTATTTTACTCATTATTTTGCTGTAAAATTCATCTTCAGATACCAAATCTTGGTCTACTTGAAATAAGCTTGCAAAATATTCTGTTACCCCTTCGTACATCCATAGATGTTTAGAAAATGTAGGATTGTTATAGTCGAAATAATGAACATCTTCAGAATGCACACTTAAAGGCGTTACAATATGAAAAAATTCATGTGATACAATATCCACCATTTGTGTAGCTAAAGCTACTTCTTGCATAGATTCAGGCATAACCACAACAGTAGATGTGTGATGCTCTAAAGCACCAAATCCTTTTGGGGATTCTGGCTTTCCTTCAGATAGATATACATAAATATCATAACGAGGAGTTGTATTTACATCTCCTAAGTATGCTTTTTGCCCTTGCATCATCTTATACATCGTTTCTTTCATTGATGCAGCTGAATGAACTTTATTTGGAGAATACACGCTTAAAACAATTTTTATATCACCCACCATAAATTCTTCAACATCAAGTTTCCCATACATCATTGGATTATCGGTAATATCAAAATATCTCGGTGCTAAATAACTAGAGGTTATTGAACTCCCATCAGTACTTGTTGTGCTTCCAGCTTGTTGTAATGCTGACGTGCGCACAAAATCGGCTGGAGCAGCAACATCCAATGTGTATTGATTGTTCTTTAAGGAATCAAAATAACCAATAAATCCGTGTAAGTTTAACACATAATTATCTGACTCGATGTTAGTTCCAGCTGGTGAGAACGGTGTATCACCACCTATTCCTCCTGAGGTTTCAACATCAAAAGTATCATTTACGTTATAAGTGATATAATCCAACTTTGTAGCGTCATTAATAACCCAAGTATTTGTATCACTTTTACTAAAAGTTAGTGCATTTCCATCATAGCCAACTGCGTTAAAGTCATCTATGTATTTCCCAAAATCACTTACTGAATAAGTACCTTGGACTACTTTTGGTAATCTGTAAGTCACAGTTTCAGCAGTGAATCTTCCTGGGTTTATAGTTACAGGAGCTTTGTCTGCAACAACTTTTGTTAAATCTATTTTTGTAACGATTGGATTGCTAATTGCTAAATCGTTTGTTTTTTTTGCAGAGCCACAACCTAGCAACAATCCGCAAACACCTAACATTAGTGTGATTTTTTTCATGTATAATTTTTTTTAAGTGCAACAAAAATAATATTCCATTTTATATTTTATAGTAAATCATTGTTAATTTGTGTTAACAGAAGAGTTTAATATCTTCGCCTCATGCAACAACCTCTTATTAGTATTCTAACACCTTTTAAAAACACCTCCAAATATCTAGAAGAATGTTTAGACTCAATTATTAATCAGACCTACTCTAATTGGGAATTGTTGATTGTTGATGATGCTTCGACTGATAATAGTTATAGTATCGTTTCAGCATATTCAAAAAAAGACCCTAGAATCAAACTCTTTAAAAATGATGGCTCTGGAATTATCGAGGCATTGCGTTTAGCGTTTCAATACAGTTTAGGTGAATTTATTACAAGAATGGATAGTGATGATATCATGACGACCAACAAACTTGAACTGATGGTAAATTCACTAAGAGATTCTGGAAAAGGCCATGTTGCATTGGGTTTGGTTAGCTATTTTTCAAAAGAAGGTATTAGTGAAGGTTATGCAAATTATGAACAATGGTTAAATAAACTCACAAGATTAGGGAGTAATTACTCTGAGATATATAAGGAATGCGTCATCCCTTCACCTTGTTGGATGACTTATAGAGAAGATTTTATAAATTGTGAAGCTTTTATACCAAATCGATATCCTGAAGATTACGATTTAGCATTTAGGTTCTATAAGTATGAATTAAAATGTATTCCAACTAAAGAAATGCTTCATCATTGGCGAGATTATCCCATTAGAACATCTAGAACGCATGAACATTATGCACAAAATCATTTTATCGATTTAAAATTACATTACTTTTTAGAATTGAATTATGATAGTTCAAGACCCCTAACTATTTGGGGAGCAGGACTCAAAGGAAAGACAGTAGCAAAATCATTAGCAGCTAAAAACATTCCCTTTCATTGGATTTGCGACAACCCAAAAAAAATAAACAAGCATATTTACAACCAACAACTTAAAGAGTTCAAGTATTTGGAGCACTTAAAAAATCCTCAGAGTATAATAACTGTGGCTAATAACGAAGCTCAAAAGGAGATTAGAGACTATTTGCACAAACAGAATATGAAGACGATGATAGATTACTTTTTCTTCTGCTAAACGTTAAAATTCTCAAATAGGCAACAGCAAATCTCAATTCATTTTCTATCTTTACCCTTATAAATAATACTTACGAATGCAGTTTAAGCACCCAGAAATTCTATACTTTTTATTTTTACTGCTAATTCCTATAATTATTCATCTTTTTCAATTACGTCGTTTTGAAAAAGTGCCATTTACCAATGTTCAGTTTTTAAAAAACGTGATTATACAAACGCGTAAAAGCTCGCAGCTTAAAAAATGGCTAACTCTTATTACACGACTATTACTTTTTACAGCAATTATTTTTGCCTTTGTACAACCCTATTTTTCTGAATCTGAAGGTTTAAACATAAAAACAGAAACGGTTGTTTATTTAGACAACTCTTTTAGCATGCAAGCTAAAGGAAGTAAAGGAGAATTGCTTAAACGCAGTGTTCAAGATATTTTAAACACACTAGATAATTCTGATGAAATAACGCTATTCACAAACGATAACACTTTTATACACGCAACTCGAAAAACGCTTTCTAACGAACTATTACAACTCAATTATTCACCAAGTCAGCTAGATTACGACGCAGTAATCCTTAAAGGAGAAAAATTATTTAGTAAAGATGATGCTTCATCTAAGAACCTAGTTTTATTATCTGATTTTCAAATAAATAACACTACGTTAAGTGATGATTTAAATGCAACATACACTCTAAACTTGGTGCAACTGGAAGCTGTAACAAATAGAAATATTAGCATTGATAGTGTCTACATTTCTAAGGAAACACCATCAAATTTTGAGCTTACTGCTACTATTTCTGGGAATGAAAGTTTAGAAAATATATCTGTTGCCTTATATAATGATGATTTGTTATTGGCAAAATCCGCCATAAACGATTCAAAACAAGCACTATTTACTCTGCCGACGAACACTGTTATTAATGGGAAAGTGACTGTAGAAGATTCTGGTTTTAAATTTGACAATGCTTTGTATTTCAATATCAATAACAGAGACAAAATAAATGTGTTAACCATAAACCCATCTGAAAATAGTTATCTAAAACGCATTTTTACCGAAAATGAATTTAACTACAAAGAGACAGATTTAGATAATCTAAATTACAACGAGATTGGAGACCAAAACTTAGCAGTGCTAAACGAGATAGATAATATTCCTGTATCGCTAATCAATTCATTAAATAGCTTTATAGCCAATGGAGGTAATGTTTTAATTATTCCTTCAATTAATGCTTCATTAAATTCTTACAATCAATTATTTAATTATAATTCAGAAATAAATAATATTGAAAAAAGAATAACAACTATTAATTATTCACATCCAATATTAGACCAAGTATTTGACAAAGAAATTAGCAACTTTCAATACCCAAAAGCTAATAGTTTTTATGAGCTAGGATCGGGCTCAAGTATTCTTAAATTTGAAGATGGAAAACCCTTTTTAAATCAACAAGGAAATATTTTTGCTTTTGCATCTGCACTAAATACATCAAATTCAAATTTCATTAACTCTCCACTTGTAGTGCCAGTGATTTATAATATTGGGAAACAAAGTTTAAAACTACCCCATCTTTATTATACTATTGGAGAAGAAAACACTTATGATATTAACATAACCCTTCAACAAGACGATATATTAAAATTGAAATCTATTAACGAAGAAATCATCCCTCAACAGCGTTCATATAGCAATAAAATAAGTGTTATTACTACAGATATGCCATCAACTGCTGGAATTTATAGCATTAATAATAATGGAGAAACTTTAAAAAAGGTTAGCTATAATTACAATAGAAATGAGAGCAACTCACAGTATATGAATTTGTCCAATTTTCAGAACGCTACGGTTTCAAACTCTATTGAAGATGTATTCACTTCCATAAAAAATAAATCAAATATTAATGAGCTATGGAAATGGTTTACTATTTTTGCACTAGTCTTATTAGTAATAGAGATGCTCATATTAAAATATTTTAAATGAACGTACTTATAAAGTCTGCTACAATACTAGATTCCAAAAGCGATTTTCACAATCAAACACAAGATATTTTAATTGAAAAAGGAATCATTACCAACATTTCTAAACGCATAAAAAACCCCAATAATTACAGAGAAATCCAACTTGAAAACTTACACATTTCTCAAGGTTGGTTCGATAGTAGTGTATGCTTTGGTGAACCTGGGTTTGAAGAAAGAGAAACAATAGCAAATGGTCTTAAAACCGCAGCAAAATCAGGCTTTACAAATGTAGCGTTAAATGCTAACACTTATCCTGTATTAGATACTAATTCAGATATTTCCTTCGTCAAATCTATAACTCAAAACAATGCTGTATCCTTACATCCAATTGGTGCCTTAACAAAAAATAGTCAAGGTAAAGACTTAGCCGAATTATTCGATATGACCAATGCTGGAGCTGTCGCTTTTAGTGATTACAAAAAACCTATTAGCAATCCAAACTTAATGAAGATAGCGTTACAATACGCTGGCAGTTTTAATGGGTTGGTTTGTTCTTTTCCACAAGACAATAATATTGCTGGGCAAGGTGTGATGAACGAGCATATTACGAGTACTACTATTGGACTTAAAGGTATTCCAGCACTTGCAGAAGAGCTTCAAGTTGCCAGAGACTTATTTATTTTAGAATATGCAGAAGGAAAATTACACATCCCTACAATTTCTACTGCAAAATCAGTAGCATTGATAAGAGAAGCGAAAAAGAAAAAAATCGACGTTACTTGTAGTGTAGCCATACATAATTTAGTGTTTAGTGACGATGCCTTAACAGGTTTTGATAGCAATTTTAAAGTATCTCCACCACTTCGAACCAAAGAAGACATTGACGCATTAATTAGTGGTTTAAAAGATGGCACCATCGATATGGTAACAAGTGACCATAACCCTTTAGATATTGAACATAAAAAATTAGAATTTGATTTCGCATTAGACGGCACTATTGGATTAGAAAGCGCATTTGGAGCTTTAAACACAATACTTCCAACTAAAACAGTTGTAAAGTTATTAACCAAAGGAAAGGAACGATTTGGAATTGAAGATTGCACCATAAGCCTTGGAAACAAAGCGACTATGTCTCTTTTCAATCCAGATATCTCTTATGAATTTTCAAAAGAGGATATTATTTCGAAATCAAAAAACGCTATCTTTAAAGGGCAAGTACTTAAAGGAAAAGCATATGGTATTATAGCCAATAAAAAAATAATCTTATAATTTTAAAATTATGGATAATCAAACAATAGAAGAAGGTCGAACAATCGCAATAATTAGTTACTTGACATTGTTTGGAGTCATTATTGCATTTTTTATGAATAATGAAAAGAAAAATAGATTTGTAGCTTTTCATCTTAGGCAAGCTCTAGGCTTATGGCTAACATTTTTTGCCTTAGGATATTTTGTTGGTCTTTTTGATAATTGGCTTATAACTATTGGCTTTTGGATTTTCTTTGGTGTATTATTCATCTTTGGATTTATGACAGCAGTTACAGGTCGCAACCAACCTACTCCAATTTTAGGAGAATTTTATCAACGTATTTTTGCAAGTTTCGGTAACTAAATGACAAACACTAATCTTTCTCTAGAGCATATAGTAAGACCTTCGTCTCTAGCAAATAATGCTCCTTTAATCATAATGCTTCATGGTTATGGCAGCGATGAAAATGATTTGTTTTCATTTGCTTCAGAATTACCAGAAGAACTTTTTATCATTTCTGTTAAAGCACCTTATGCCATGCAGCCCTTTGGAAATGCTTGGTATGCTATAAATTTTGATGCAGAAAAAGGAAAATGGAGCGATAATGAACAAGCCATAAAATCAAGGGATTTGATTGCAAAGTTTATTAATGAAGCTTGTAAAGTCTACCCTGTGGATAGCAGTAATGTAACTTTATTAGGATTTAGTCAAGGCACTATTTTAAGTTATGCAGTAGCACTCACCTACCCAGAAAAAGTTAAAAACATAGTAGCTTTAAGTGGTTATATTAACTCAGACATTATCCCCAAAACGTTTGATAAAGCTAAATTATCACATCTAGATTTTTATTGTTCGCATGGTAGTGTCGACCAAGTAATTCCTGTAGAATGGGCAAGACAATCTCCGAAAATTTTAGAATCGCTAAATGTTAAGCACCAATATTCGGAATTTCCTGTTGGACATGGCGTAGCACCTCAAAATTTTTATGACTTTAAGACGTGGCTAGTGAAGCGTACCTAATAGCTTTGTGGAGGGTACAAAAAGTGCTCAACCAATCTATACGTTAGTTGTTTATCTTTACTAATTTCATAAGTTAAAAACAATTCTCCCCAATATTTTCCATCAGAGAAATCGGCAATTATCCATTTGTGATTCAAAAATTTAATATTGTTAATCATCATCTTTCCATCAGTCATAGAGGCATAAGGAACCAAAGGATGCTCACCTTTTGCTTCGTTTAATTTATATAACTCATCCTTTAAAAACGGAATTAAAGTTGTTACATCGATACCTTCTTTTTCAAAATAAGTAATAGCATCTTCATTATGCCCCAAGTTAAAGTACATGAGGTCAAAATTTTCATCTTGTAAAGCAGTTAATGAATCCTTATATATTTCTATGCGCTCTTTAGCGGTCGTAATATCTTTTTCATATTTCTCTAAAATACTTTTAGAATTAACATACATAAAAAGCACCAATAACAAGGTGAACACAAATAGGTATAGATAAATTTTACTTTTCATAAAAACAATTAATTAAATAGTCACTACTAAATTATCGTAAGCCAGAAACACATTTTTAGGTAACGATTTTTCAACGTCGTCATGAAAACCTAGCAATGAGCTAATATGTGTTAAATATGCTTTCTTTGGGTTTACTTTTTTGATGAAATTGAGTGCTTCTTTTAAATTAAAATGTGATTCATGCTTCTCTTCTCTTAAGGCATTTACAACCAATACTTCAACACCTTTTAATTTCTCTATTTCATCTTCTTCAACGGTTTTCATATCTGTGAGGTAAGCAAAGTCTTTAAATCTAAACCCAAAAACTTGCAATTTATTATGAAATCCGTTAATTGGTGTGGTTTCTAAATTACCTACTTGAAAAGGCTTATTCTCAATAATAATTTTCTTAACACTTGGAGCTCCAGGATATTTATTTTCAGTTTCAAAAATATAGTCAAAACGTCTTTCTAAAGAATCCATAACCCTTTTATGTGCAAAAATGGGTATATCTCCTTGTCTAAAAAAAAACGGCCTAATATCGTCTAACCCAGCGGTATGGTCTGCATGTTCATGAGTAAATAAAATACCATCAATTTTAGATACATTGGCACGAAGCATCTGCTGTCTAAAATCGGGGCCGCAATCAATAACATAGAAATACTTATCCCATTCTATTAACACAGATACACGCAAACGCTTATCCTTTATATTCTTACTTAAGCAAACTGGATGATTGCTTCCTATTACAGGAATTCCTTGAGATGTACCAGTTCCTAAAAAAGTTACCTTCATTTTCTATATATATAGAACCAAAATATACATAAATAGTAAATAAATTTTACAATAACCGCAATTTTATTAGCAAAAAAGTTATTTTGCATTAATACTTTAAAAATATATAAATATACATTAGGTCTTGCCTGATAAAATAATTATCTATTGTTATTAAAAGATGACAAAAGTCACATTAAAACCTTTAATTAAATCTTAATTTTATCCAATGCAACCTAAAACTTACAAAGTATGAAAATAGGCGTTTTAAAGGAAACACAAAAAGGAGAAAAACGGGTTAGTATTTCACCGAAAATTGTTAAACAACTTGTAGATAAAAAATTTGAAGTTTTAGTAGAAAAAAATGCTGGCAAATCGGCTTCATTTAAAGATTCTGATTACAGCAGCTCAGGAGCCCAAATAGAGTCAAGAGGCGTTGTTTTTAAAGAAGCAGATGTTTTAATAAAAATTAATCCATTTGATGCCGATGATTTAAAATTAGTCAATGAAGGACAGATTTTGATGAGTCAATTGTTTCATAAATCTCAACCAGAACTTGTTAAAGCAATAGCCAATACAGGTGCTAGCGCATTTTCTCTAGATGCAATGCCAAGAATATCAAGAGCACAAGATATGGATGTTTTGAGCTCTCAAAGTAATCTCTCTGGTTATAAAGCTGTTATTCGAGGTGCTTATGAAATGACAAAAATTTTTCCATTAATGATGACTGCAGCAGGTACAATTACACCAGCAAGAGTTTTAGTTTATGGTGTTGGTGTTGCAGGTTTACAGGCAATTGCAACTGCCAAACGTCTAGGTGCTGTTGTTGAGGCTACTGATATTAGACCAGAAACAAAAGAGCAAACTGAGTCTTTAGGGGCAAAATTTATTACGGTTGAAAATGAAACCGATGATGTATCTGAAGGTGGCTATGCCAAAGTTGCCTCAGAAGATTATCTTAATAAACAAAAAGAAGCTGTAAACAAATCATTATTTCAAGCAGATCTTGTAATTACTACTGCAATGATTCCTGGTAGGAAATCACCTGTACTTATTACTAAAGAGCAAGTTGATCAAATGAAAAATGGTGCTGTAATAATAGATTTAGCTGCTTTGCAAGGTGGAAATTGTGAATTAAGCAAAATGAATAAGACAGTAATTCATAACGGTGTAAAAATTATTGGAACTACAATTGCTCCTGAAAGTGTGTCTACTAATGCCAGTGACCTATTCGCTAAAAATATGTTTAATTTCCTTACTCATCTAACAGAAGGTAGTCAGTTTAAATGGGATTTAGAAGAGGAAATTACAAATGCAACATTAATAGTATATAATGGAGAAATAAGACAAAACGGAAAAATAGATTAAAATATGAGTGAATTAATTGATTTTATAAGTAATAATCTCGAGATGATATATATTGTCATACTGATGATATTTGTAGGAGTTGAAGTAATTAGTCATGTGCCTGCTGTATTGCACACACCACTAATGTCTGGAGCAAATGCTATTCATGGTGTAGTAATAATAGGCGCCATACTTGTAATGCTTAATGCAGATCCAAATAATATTTTGGCTTTGTCTCTTGGTTTTGTAGCCGTATTACTAGGAACACTTAACGTGGTAGGAGGATTTGTAGTTACTGATCGCATGTTAGAAATGTTTAAAAAGAAAAAATAATGGAATATATATTCAGTCTTGAGTTTATATACTTAATAGCTTCAATCACATATATTATTGGACTTAAAAAACTAGGTCATCCAGAAACTGCAAGAAGTGGAAATCTTATAGCTGCTGCTGGTATGACAATAGCAATTCTTGGTACAATTTTCTTATATCAAGGAGAGGTGCCTACATTTATTTATACTCTAATTGGTGTAGCTATTCTAATAGGAACCATAATAGGTTGGATGGTTGCTAAAAAAGTAGCCATGACAAAAATGCCAGAACTGGTATCAATGTTTAATGGTATGGGAGGTGCAAGTGCTGCTTTAATTGGATTAATAGAGTTTGGACATTACACTGGAAACTCGCTTTCTATAATGACTATTTTGGGAGGTGTTATTATTGGCAGTGTTTCTTTTTCAGGAAGTATGATTGCTTGGGCTAAACTAAACGGCACTTTAAGTAAGCCTCTTCGTTTACCAAAATATAATCTCTTGAATAATTTGTTCTTACTAGCGCTTTTTGCTTTTTCAGCTTACATAGTTTGGTCAGGTTCTTCTAGCCAATTACTCTTATATGTTTTATTTTTTGGCGCTTTAACTTATGGTATATTATTCGTGCTACCCATAGGAGGTGCAGATATGCCTGTCGTGATTTCCTTGCTTAATTCATTTACAGGTTTAGCAGCGGCACTTGGAGGATTTTTATATGGAAACATGGTCATGCTTACTGGTGGTATTCTTGTTGGATCTGCAGGAACAATTTTAACCTTTGCTATGTGTCATGCAATGAACAGACCGTTATCTAATGTTATTTTCGGTGGTTTTGGTGATAAGGGTTATGATGGTTCTGGTTCTTCTAGTGGAATTCAAGGAGATATTAAAAAAACAACAGTTAGTGATGTCGCTATTTTAATGAATTACTCTCAAAAGGTAATCATTGTTCCAGGGTATGGTCTAGCAGTAGCTCAGGCCCAACATGCCATTCATGAATTAGAACAACTTTTAGAAAAGAGAGGCATTGATGTTAAATACGCCATTCATCCTGTTGCTGGTAGAATGCCAGGGCATATGAATGTTTTATTAGCGGAAACAAATGTAGAATACGATAAATTAGCAGAAATGGAAGATGTTAATCCAGAATTTCAAAATACAGATGTTGTTTTTGTTGTTGGAGCTAATGATGTAGTTAATCCAGCTGCACATAACGATCCAAAAAGTCCTATTTATGGCATGCCAATTTTAGATGTCGAAAACGCAAAACAAATAATTGTTAACAAAAGAAGCATGAAGCCTGGTTATGCAGGAATTGAAAATGAGTTATTCTTTAACCAAAAAACCTCAATGTTATTTGGTGATGCAAAAGGGGTCATTCAGTCATTAATTACAGAATTAAAAGGAATGTCCTAATCATAATATTATCAAAATATAACAAGCCGGTAATTTTTTAATTATTGGCTTTTTTTTATTTATATGGCTTAATTATTTTATTATTTGCTTATCAAATTTACTACCTTTACCAACGATTATTAATTGAATAAATTATAAATGGAAATCACTCTAAAAGGAGACATGGATATTGAAAATATTCCATCACTCAAGCAAAAAGCACTCCGAATAAATCTAAACGAACATATTTACGGGACTTTCGCTGAAATTGGAGCTGGACAAGAAACAGTTAGACAATTTTTTAGAGCTGGAGGTGCTTCAAGAACCATTGCAAAATCAATGTCAGCATACGACAAAGATTTTAGTGACTCTATTTATGGAATTGAAAGCGATAAACGTTATGTAACTGAAGCGCGGCTTAGAAAGATGTTGAATTATGAAATGAGCTTGATAGAGGAACGTATTACACGCGAAAAGCATCCTGATAAACTGTTTTTTGCTTTTGCTAATACCGTAGCCACTATTGATTTTGCAAAAAAATATAAGGGACATGGTTGGGTTGGTATCAAGTATCAAATAGAGCCTGAGCAAGATTATAATGACATTATATTGCATTTACGTTTTAAAGAAAATGATGCAAGACTGCAACAAGAAACATTAGGTATACTTGGAACTAACTTGGTTTATGGTGCATTTTATAAATATAATGAACCAAAAAAATTATTGCGCTATTTATATGACCATTTGGATAAGCATCAATTAGAAATTGATACCATAAACTTTTCTGGACCAATTTTCGAGAATGTTGATAACCGTTTAATGAGTTTACAATTAGTAAAAAATGGTATGACAGATGCTGTAATGTTCGATCCAGATGGTCAAAATGTATTACCAGCAAGAGCCCTTTATAAAAAAAATATTTTAGCACTTCGAGGCAGCTTTAGACCTGTTACTAAAGTAAATATGGACATGTTTCAAAAGTCTTATGAAATGTTCTTAAAAGAAAACAGAGTCGACGAAAATAATACACAAACCCTTTTTGAAATTACGCTTTCCAATCTTCGTGCAGAAGGAGAAATTGATGAACAAGATTTTATGGATAGAGCAGATTTGCTTTGTTCTCTTGGTCAAACAGTAATGATTTCTAATTTTCAGGAATATTATAAATTGGTTGAATATTTTTCTCAATATACAAAAGCGCGTTTGGGGCTAGCTATGGGAGTCAACAACTTAGTTGATATTTTTGATGAAAAATACTACAGGCATTTAAGTGGAGGTATTTTAGAAGCATTTGGTAAACTGTTCTTTAAAGATTTAAAAGTATATCTATACCCTATGATTGACAAAGCAACAGGTAAACTAATTACGAGTGAAAACTTAAAAGTACATCCACGTATGAAAGAATTATACAAATTCTTTAAATACAATGGAAAAGTAACTGATATAGAAGATTACGATCCAGAAACTTTAAATATATTTTCCAGAGAAGTCTTGGAGAAAATTGCTAGTGGTAAACGTGGTTGGAGTAATATGCTTCCAGAGGGTATTGCTGATCTTATAAAAGATTATAGGATGTTTGGTTTTACTAGAAAACCAATAGTTATGGGCAAGAAAAAAGCGAAAAATAGATAATAAAAAAAGCGACTTAAAAGTCGCTTTTTTTATTTCTACTTAAGTATTTGACTCGTGTGTTCTTTGGTTTTTACCTTGGTAATTACATCTTCAATAANTATTGCTGATCTTATAAAAGATTATAGGATGTTTGGTTTTACTAGAAAACCAATAGTTATGGGCAAGAAAAAAGCGAAAAATAGATAATAAAAAAAGCGACTTAAAAGTCGCTTTTTTTATTTCTACTTAAGTATTTGACTCGTGTGTTCTTTGGTTTTTACCTTGGTAATTACATCTTCAATAACACCATGTTCATCAATCACAAATGTTGTTCGATAAATACCGTCAAACTCTCTACCCATAAATTTTTTAGGTCCCCAAACTCCAAATGCATTGATAACAGTTTTACCTTCATCAGCCAATAATGGATAAGGGAAATCATATTTATTTCTAAAATTTGATTGTCTTTTTTCGCTATCAGCACTTACTCCTAGTATTTCGTAGCCTGAAGACTGAAAACGTTCGTAATTATCTCTTAAATTACAAGCTTCTACTGTACATCCAGGTGTGCTTGCCTTTGGATAAAAGAATAACACCAATTTTTTTCCTTTATAATCACTTAAAGAAATAATATTACCATCTTGGTCTTTGGCTTGAAAATCTGGAGCCTTATCCCCTATTTTTAAACTCGTCATATTTAGTATATTTGATTTTTTACAAAGATAAGTCAATGACCAAGCAAGAAAAAGTAGATTTTGTTATAAAAACCTTAAATAATCTATACCCAGAAATACCCATTCCGTTAGACCACAAAGACCCATATACATTATTAATTGCTGTACTAATGTCTGCTCAAAGTACAGATGTGAGAGTAAATCAAATAACACCTTTATTATTTGAAAAAGCCGATAATCCATACGATATGATAAAGCTAACTGTAGATGAAATACAAGATATCATAAAGCCTGTAGGACTATCGCCTATGAAAAGTAAAGGAATATTTGGGCTATCCCATATACTTATTGACAAGCATGATGGCAAAGTACCTCAAAGTTTTGAAGCTTTAGAGGAATTGCCTGCTGTTGGGCATAAGACGGCTAGCGTAGTGATGTCTCAAGCATTTGGTGTACCTGCATTTCCTGTAGATACACACATTCACAGATTGATGTATCGCTGGAATTTAACCAATGGAAAAAATGTAGTACAAACAGAAAAGGATGCCAAAAGATTGTTTCCAAAAGAATTATGGAACGATTTGCATTTACAAATAATATGGTATGGTCGTGAATATTCACCTGCAAGAGGATGGAATCTTGAAAAAGATATTATCACTAAAACTATTGGAAGAAAAACAGTAATCCAGAAATATTATGACGCAAAAAAGCCCTAATAATTAGATTAGGGCTTTTTTTCGCCAAAGTTTAGTTTAAAAGCGCTTCAAACTTTAATTTATTATGACTGATAACACTTAAAGCCTGAGAATAATTCAGAAGAAAATTAACCGTTTCTTCCTTCGGTTTTAACGTTTCAAAATGTTTTGAATCTTCAATGTAAAGTTTTGCCATCTGACTAAATTAGTTGTTAATATAATAGAGTAACGTGGCATAACTTTATTTATTGCATTAATTTGTCAAAACTATATTATGTTTATCTATAACCTTTCTTAAATTAATAAGTGCGTAACGCATTCTACCTAATGCAGTATTAATGCTAACACCTGTATTTTCAGATATTTCCTTAAAACTCATATCGTTATACATACGCATAACCAATACTTGTTTTTGGTCTTCAGGAAGTTCTTCAATTAAACGTCTAACGTCTTCTTGTACTTGTTCTTTTATAATTGTTTTTTCTGCATTTAAAGACGAATCACTTATTACCGAAAAAATATTGAATTCTTGATTGTTATCAAATTTTGGCATTCTGCTGTTTTTTCTAAAATGGTCAATCACCAAATTATGAGCAATACGCATTACCCAAGGAAGAAATTTTCCTTCTTCATTGTATTTCCCAAGCTTTAGTGTTCTAATAACCTTAATAAAGGTGTCTTGAAAGACATCTTCGGTAACGTCACGATCGTAAACCTTAGAATAGATAAAACTGTAAATTTTTTGTTTGTGTCTGGTAATTAAAACTGATAAAGCGCTCTCGTCGCCTTTAATGTAGTTACTTACTAACTCAGCATCTGTGATAAGTTCATTTTTCATAATCATTACTTTAATTCGCAAAGAAGCAATCTTCTTTGTTAGGGGTTTAGAATTTAAAAAGTAATGTTATGCTATAAGCTAATAGTTTAATTTGCTGATTAATATGTTCCAAATATAACAACAATCGTTCCTAAAAAACAAAAAAAACTCCTTTTTTTCTTAAATATTCGATGAAACATCCATTTTAAAAGCTAAGATAGAAGTGGTATCTTTGCAAAATTATTCCTTAAAAATGTCGATAAATACTAGAATTATAAACGTAGATCCTAAGAAAAACATCATTATTAAAGGCGCAAAACTGCATAACCTAAAAAACATTGATGTTGTTATCCCAAGAAATAAATTAGTAGTTATTACAGGCCTTTCGGGATCTGGAAAATCTAGTTTAGCATTTGACACGCTTTATGCAGAAGGACAACGGCGTTATGTTGAAAGCTTGTCGAGCTACGCACGTCAATTTTTAGGGAGACTTAATAAACCCAAGGTAGATTTCATAAAAGGTATTGCTCCTGCTATTGCAATTGAGCAAAAAGTCAATTCAACAAATCCGCGATCAACTGTAGGTACTACTACCGAGATTTACGATTATCTAAAATTGTTGTTTGCCAGAATTGGTAAAACCTACTCACCTAAATCTGGAGATGAAGTCAAAAAAGATACTGTTTCTGATGTTATCAATCACATAAAATTATTTAGTGAAGATGAAAAACTATTACTCCTCGCTCCTATTCATTTAGAAGAAGGAAGAACAATGAGTGAAAAACTCAAAGTTTTATACCAACAAGGATATGCAAGAGTTAAAGTTAACAATACTGTTCTTCGTATTGATGAATACATTCAGAGTCCTAATGATAAAGGCACTATATTTTTGGTTGTAGACCGTGTTATAACAAAACACGATGAAGATTTCTTTAATCGTTTAGCTGATGCTATTCAAACAGCATTCTTTGAAGGAAAAGGGGAATGTTATATTGAATCTTTAAATGATAATACCAGAAAACACTTTAGCAATAACTTTGAATTGGATGGTATAAGTTTTTTAGAACCAAATATTCATTTATTTAGTTTTAACAACCCTTATGGTGCTTGTCCAAAATGTGAAGGTTATGGTGATGTTATTGGTATTGACGAACATTTAGTTGTTCCAAATACAGGATTATCTATCTACGAAAACGCCATTTTTGCTTGGAGAGGTGAAAGCATGAGTTGGTATCGAGACCAATTAGTAAATAATTCTCATAAGTTCGATTTTCCAATCCATAAGCCTTATTTTGAATTGACCCATCAGCAAAAACAACTTATTTGGACAGGGAACGAGCATTTTGAGGGACTTAACGGTTTCTTTGAAGAACTAGAATCTAAAGCCTATAAAATCCAGAATCGTGTCATGTTATCTCGATATAGAGGTAAAACAAAATGCAACGTATGTAATGGTAAGCGATTACGTCCAGAAGCTAATTATGTGAAAATTAGTAATGCAACCATTACAGATTTGGTAGAAATGCCTTTAAATAAGTTAGTCACATTTTTTCAGCAACTAGAGCTAAATGATTATGATACTCAAATTGCTAAACGATTATTAAAAGAAATATCCAATAGATTATCATTTCTAACCAATGTTGGATTAAATTATTTAACACTAAACAGAAAATCCAACACCTTGTCTGGTGGTGAAAGTCAGCGTATCAACTTAGCAACATCACTAGGTAGTAGTTTGGTAGGCTCGATGTATATTTTAGACGAGCCAAGTATTGGCTTACATCCACGCGATACCGAACGATTGATAACAGTATTAAAGTCGTTACGTGATCTTGGAAATACTGTGATTGTTGTAGAGCATGATGAAGATATTATGGCTGCAGCTGATGAAATTATTGATATTGGACCAGAAGCTGGAACCTTTGGTGGCGAAGTTGTTGCTACTGGAAGTTACAAAGATATATTGAGTGCCGATTCTTTAACAGCCAAATACCTAAATGGTACATTTGAAATTGAAACCCCAAAAGAGCGAAGAACTTCGAAATATTTTGTAGAAATAAAAGGTGCCAGAGAACATAATCTAAAAAATATTGATGTGAACTTTCCTTTAGGAATGCTAACAGTAATTACTGGTGTTTCAGGAAGTGGAAAAAGTACTTTAGTTAAAAAAGTGCTGCATCCTGCGCTTATCAAAGAAATTGGGAGTTATGGCGATAAACCAGGAGAATTTACTTCTATTTCTGGTAATTTTAGTAATGTAAAACATATAGAATTTGTAGACCAAAATCCAATTGGTCGTTCGTCACGCTCTAATCCTGTAACTTATATTAAAGCTTACGATGACATAAGAACTTTGTACTCAAAACAAAAATTAAGCACAATTAGAGGCTATCAAGCTAAACATTTTAGTTTTAACGTCGATGGTGGACGTTGTGAAACTTGCAAAGGCGAAGGTGAAGTAACCATAGAAATGCAATTTATGGCAGATGTGCATTTGGAATGTGAAACTTGTAAAGGCAAACGCTTTAAAAAGGAAGTGCTAGAAGTCACTTTTGAAGGTAAAACTATTGATGATATTTTAAACATGACCATTGATGATGCCATTTCATTTTTTGAGGAAACCTCTCAAACCAAAATCAAGAATAAGCTACAACCCCTACAAGATGTTGGTTTAGGCTATGTGACGCTTGGTCAAAGTTCGTCGACATTGTCTGGTGGTGAGGCACAACGTATTAAACTAGCAACTTTCCTTGGTAAAGGAAATACTAAAGAAACTGCTTTATTTATTTTTGATGAACCAACTACCGGATTGCATTTTCATGATATAAAAAAACTACTTAAGTCTTTTAACGCATTGATTGAAAAAGGACATTCCATTATTGTAGTTGAACATAATATTGAACTTATTAAATGTGCCGATTATATTATAGATCTTGGTCCTGAAGGTGGCGAAAATGGTGGGCAACTATTAGCCTCAGGAACTCCAGAAGAGGTAGCAAAAAACAAAGCTTCATTTACTGGTAAATACTTAAAAGACAAGATTTAATAGAGTAAAAATGATAATCCTAGCATAATCATAATAGCCATAGGGACTACAAATATCATATACATAAATGTGAGCATTGAAGATTTTATCAAACTAATAAAAAAGCCTTGTTCATAATAATTACGTACAGCAAATACCAAGTAAAAGAATGTTGATAAGAGCACCAAAAAGTCAATCCAGTCTGGTATGTCTATAATATAATTTACTCCAAAAATGATGCATAGTACTGTAAACAAAAATGAGAAATAGTAAAAGCTAAATACTAAATGATGTGCAAATCTTCCACGTCGCCAATAAAATACTTTAAGTAAAAGCGCAAATATTGGTAACAGTATAAATAATGAAATTGGGACACTATCGAACAATGCCTGCAAAATACCCCCTCCTCTATTTTTATGAAATTTAATTAATTGTTTATAGAACTGTTTTGCTAAAAACCCAGCATCTTCTTTCATACCAACAGCTAGTAATTGCTCTTTTTCTGATGCATTAATAGCGATTAAGGAGTCCAATTTTTTGGTGTCATACCCAAAATTTATATTATTATCTGCTTTCTTTGGCTGAGATACACTTGTAATTAACGAGTCTAATTCTTGCTTTTCCTGGTCAGACATTCCAGATAATAATCCACTATCATTCTTTAAAGGAGCCTTTATTTTTTCAACGGTAGCAGAATCTATAGAATTGATGTTAATTGAATCTTTTGACTGTTCTACCTTAAAACCTTCTTGTAATACTTTATCAAAATTGGCATTGTACTCTCTAATTTTAAACGAAAACATAAAGAAAAACACTACCGAAATAAACAAATACATTTGTGCTGGATGCAAATACATTAATCTTTTCCCACTTACAAAGCGTTTTGCTAAAATTCCTGGTTTAAACACTAAAGGGATAAAACTTCTAAAAAAACGCGCATCGAACGAAAAATAGTTGGCAATTGTGTTATAAAATAAAACACCTACTGTTAAATCATCTGTTGTTTGTTGTCCGCAATGGGGACAAAAATCGAACTCAATATCATGCTCTTTTTCACAATTTTGACAAGTAGTAATAGTTTGCTCAAAAGCAAAATCTACATGATCATCATTCTCAGAAGGATTGGTTATTTCGAAATTTTTAGCCATTGAAGGTTAGTTAACAACTTTTAAGCGCTTATAAAATTAATAAAAAGAAAACTACTTCTTCATAATAATGACGAGTAATATTGCTTACTTGTTACAATTCAACGTAAGAATCTGTATATCAATTTTTTAAAACTTTGGCACGATAAATGAAATCTTCAATAACAAATAGCGTAAGCCGAAAAACTAAATGAGTAGGCATTAATCTTAAATACTTATACTATGAGAAAAATTACTTTAGTATTAGCAACTATGTTACTAGGAGTAACA
Source organism: Flavobacteriaceae bacterium S0862 (assembly GCA_023015825.1). Taxonomy (GTDB): domain Bacteria; phylum Bacteroidota; class Bacteroidia; order Flavobacteriales; family Flavobacteriaceae; genus Pontimicrobium. Next base: position 275,633 of record JALKAW010000004.1, read on the forward strand.
TTTGCAACAGCATCAGAACAAGTTTCTGAATTAAACAGTAAAGATTTAAGAATTACGAAACGCTATCGTTTTAAGCAACCTATTTTGTTTGTGGAGCGTGGTGTGGAATTCTTAATCTTTCCAAATGGTGAATTCGATTTTAATACCGATGTCAATTATGGACTTTTTGGAGATTCTTATTACCAAAAATCGAGAACTAAGAATGGTAGCATTAGTGCCTCTTTTGGAGCACCAGGAGTAAGAATTAACTACAACCATCCACGTGGTGTGATTATTGCCCATAACCGATTAGGACGTGTACGTAGAGTTGGTAATGTGTTTATTAACTACGATTATCAAGGACGTGTAAAACGTATTGGTTCAGTATATATGCAATATCGTTTTGGTCAACTTAAACAAGTTGGTGGTTTACATATACAATATAACCGTTGGGGTGATATGATTGACGTACGAGGAAGAGTTAATAGAAGTAACCAAGGTTGTGGCTTTTGTGGAATGACAGGTTGTACAACCGACCATTTCCATAAAGACAACGGTTGGGATGGTGATGGTTGGGATGGTCACAATGACGATTACTACTATTACAGAAAAGGAGATAAAACCTTAAAAAAGAAAAAGAAAGGCGTTAAAAAAAGACGCAAGTATTAGCCTATTGTTCGTAACCTACTAAAATTGGTTATTTAGAAACCTCATTAGTTATTTCCCAATAACTTTTGGGGTTTTCTATTGCTTAATAAACTCTAAATTCTTAACTCTGCCAGCATCAACAAAAAGGCCAGTTATCTTACCATCTGTTTTAATAAATCTAAACACAATGCCATCAAATAAAAACTTATCATTATCAATTCTTTCAATTTCTTCGGGTTGTTCATTTGGTATTTTTACTTTTAAAGCATCATCATGCAATGTTAATTGATACACAGCATCAATTTCTTCACTATAATAATTACCCAAGTATGATTCTAAATTGATTTTTAATAAAGTAGTTTCTTCTTTACGCTTAGAAATAGTTTCATTGCCGTTTTGAACAACTGTAAGCACTTGTGTTTGATCATTCTCTAAATTTGAAAAAATGAATTGGATTTTATCATTATTAGGTATCTCGAATATATTTCCGTTTATATTCACTATAGGATAAGACGAGTTGTTCCATTTTTGCAAAACATTCAACCTTCCATCTTTAATAGTAATTTCCGCATCAACTCCTTGTTGAATTTCATAAAGACCAGTCATTTGCTTTAAGGTAAATTCTGTTTTACTATTAGAGGTCGGCATAACTGGTTTCTTGACAACTTTTTTGGGCTTTTCTTTGAAATCATCTTTTAAAATAATATCAGCAACTTGGTAACTCATCCCAGTTGGATTTGCATCATTTCTATTAGCCAAAATAATTACAGAAAAACTCTGATCTGGAAAACGCATTAATTGCGCACGATACCCAGCTAAAGAACCGCCGTGACTAACAGTTTTTAAGCCTTTATAAGTTCCATTATTTAGCGCAAAGGCATACCCACTACTCTTTCCATTATTAAGCAGTCCTTCTTGATGCATTTTATTAATTATGGCTTTACCTCCTTTACCTAGGGTATTATTATAAAAATTTTGATCCCACAATAAAAGATCTTCAATACTAGAATAAACACCGCCAGAACCAACAAGATCAAACCTCATTATTAGGTTATTAAAACCTTCCCCTTCTGTTTTCTTTTCGTAACTAAACACCTTATTCTTTATAAGGTCTCTATTATCATCGTAAAAAAGTGTATTTTTCATACCTAGCGGCCCAAACATCTTTTCTTCAGCAAAATCTCTTATGGACTTACCTGCAGCTTTTTCAACAATCATTGCTAACATAAAATAACAGGAATTGCTATATAAGTACTGATCCCCAGGAGAAAAGTTTAGAACTTTTTGGCTCTTAATTAATTCATAAACCTCATCTATTTCCATATTGTCTAAATAGCTTCTCCCTTTAAGAGCCATCAACGTTAAATAATCACGTACACCACTAGTATGATGAATAAAATGTCTAATTGTTAGTGGAGCTTCATATTTTGGAAAATCTGGTAAGTAGACTTGAATTTCATCATCTAAATTCAATTTACCTTCCTCTTCAAGTAGTAGAATAGCGAAGGTTACAAATTGCTTAGAAACAGATCCCGTATAAAAAACAGAAGATGGAGTGATTGGCAAATCATGCTCTAAATCACTCATGCCATATCCCTTAGCATAAATTAGTTTTCCGTTTTTTACAATTCCTAGAGCAGCTCCTGGAGTGTCTAATTTATTCCAGTCTGCAAAAACTTTATCAATAGCCTCTTTATCTTTTGCTTGACCAATTGCTGTGAATGATAGGAGACAACATATTATTAAAAAATAGTTTTTCATAATTCGTTTTTTATTTTTTATCTACTTCTTTAATAAACTTAATCAAGCCTTCAAAATACGTTTCAGCATCATCATACATAGACATATGGCTACCATCTGGGCAATGCAAATATTGGCCGTTTTGTACTTGCGTAGCAATCCACTCCATATGTTTAGGATCCATAGTATCGTAAGCACCACCAACACTTAAAGTTGGTACTATAATCTTTGGTAATTCTTTAGTAATATCCCAATCTTTTAACTTTGCGTCACCAACGATGCCAAATTCGCTTGGTCCTTGCATGGTTACATACAAGTTAGGGTTAAGGTTTGCAAAAGCTCTATTGACTGGATCTGGCCATTCTTCAAGAGGCATTCGCAATATATGCTCGGTATAATAATACTGAAATAAGAGTTCGGTGTATCTAGGGTTATCAAACTCTCCTTTGGCCTCTAACTCCTTAACTTCCTTTAGAACTTCTGGCGGCAACTGTGGTCCTAAAACTTCATTTGCATATTTATTATATTCAGGAACAGACGCCATCATATTGGTAATAATTAATCCTTTTAAATTATCTTGATATTTTAAGGCATATTCCATACATAAAATGCCTCCCCAAGAATTTCCTAATAAATAAAAATTATCTTTATTTAAACCTAGAGCTTTGCGAACTTGTTCTACTTCATCTACATAACGATCTACACTCCACAAGGTACTATCGTTTGGTTGGTCACTATATGCTGATTCTAGCTGATCGTAATAATAGTATTCAATTCCTGCATTTGGGAAATACGAATCAAAAGCTTCAAAGTATTCGTGCGTAGCACCAGGACCTCCATGAAGCAAGAGTACTTTCATTGTTGGATTATTCCCTACTCTTTTTGTCCAAACCTTAAATTCCCCAGAAGTGGTTCGTATCGGAATCATTTTTACACCACCACTAAGTTTATCATCTCGATTGGAATAGTCTAAATAACTACTTTTTTCAGTAGCTTTAACATCTTTTGTTTTAGAATTAGTACAGCTAAAAACAAAAAGTGATAATACAATAATAAACGCTGATTTTTTCATGGATACGAGTTTAAGTTAATAATATAGCACCCAATTACTTCAAGGAGATGCTAATTTTTAATAAACTTATAACTTTTATTTGAGTTTTCAATTTGTAAAAAATACATGCCTTTAGAAATATTTTGAATATTAATTGGTTTTGATTTATTAACAACGCCTTTCATTACTAATCTCCCAGTTATTGAATACACATTATATTTTTCTGAAGTCTCCAAATTAGCAATATTTATAAAATCTGATGATGGATTAGGATAAACAGAAATCTTATTTAGCTCTTTATCATCTTTAGATAAAACGTTTATCGTCCATGAAAATGCATCCAGTGCCATATAATCTAGGTTTCCTGTACTAGAAATAACTAATTCATCAATCCCTTTAATAGAAAAGTCTGATGCTCCTTCAGTTGCAAAATCTATAAACGTGAAACCATTATTTGGTGTAAATGTAACTGGACTTGCAAAACCTGAAGATTTAGAAAAAGAAAAAACTTCAACCCCTCCTTTATTACCAGTAATAGTTAATACACCAGTAGTAACTGTTAATGTTCTTGTTGAGCAAAAAAGATATAGTGATTGTACTGTTATTTCTGTTCCAACTGGAGTAATAGTGAAACTACTCCCATTGTTATCACCATTATGATTACCAGTATTATCAACAAATTTTTGATCAGATGCTACTCCGTTCCAACCACAGTTAGTACAACTATCGCTACCACCTCCTCCATTTAATACTCCATGGGTAAATACATCATAGGTCTCACCAGCGCCACTGGTTATATTAAATGTTATTCCATTGTCAGAAAATGTAGTTGACAAAGCTGTTTCTGTTTCAAAAGTCTCTTTTGATTGAGCTTGAATTATTTCTCCGCTTAAAAAAATCAAACAAATTGCTATGTAATTAAAAAGGTACTTTTTTTCCATGTTAATAGTGCTTTAGTTATTTATCAGTCTAAGATCGTAAACTCTCACAAAATAAAGTAATGATTTTCATACACTTCTTACAAACTTATTAACATCTAAGTCACTCCATTCTCACTTTATTAGCCTAATATTCAAATCCTTTTATTTAAAAATATTTTTTGGCACGATGCTTGGTAACTATTAAGTATCAAGAGAAAAACGAATTGTTTTGTAGTACATGTTAGCTGTATTGCTTAACGCAAAAATCAAATTAAGATGAAAAAGTTACTATTATTTTTTGCAGGTGTGCTCCTTACAGGAGTCTCTGTTAGCGCAACATCAACCGACAACAGTATAGATATTAATGCTCATGCACAAAACACTTATGTGAGAGGTTATGGTAATTCTTTCATCTTTTTGGAACAAGGTGTAGAGTTTTCAGTATTTCCAGATGGTCAGTTCGACTTTAACGTATTGGATTATGGTCCTCGTTTTAGTGCATATACTGATTTTAATGGTGTAAGCATCAGTTTTAATACAGGACATAGTTATGATGCCTTTGTACAATACGATGATTATGGTGCTGTTGTGCAAATTGAAAACATTCCAATTTATTACGATTATTATGGTCGCATTGTTCGTGCTGGTGATGTACGTATTAGATATAACAACTATGGTTATGTTAACCGTGTTGGTGGGTTATATGTACACTACAATGCATACAATAGGTTTTCGCACTGTACTGGATTTATTAATGTTTATAACAGAGGTTATGTATATAGACCTTGGCACACCTATTATAGTAGACCGCTAATTGACTTTAGAATTGTTTTTAACAGACCATATAGAAGATATTACGAACCTATAAGACATACATATTACAGACCTTATAGAGATAATTACAGACCAAGAGTCTCTTATAGTGCTAGCAGACGAGGAAACTCAGTAGCTCAACGTTCTTCTTTAAGACAAAGTGATAGATATGCTCAAACACGTTCTTCAAGACGTGGTGATGCTACTACCACAAGAAGCAGCAGACGTTTAGCAAGTGTAGATCAAAAAGCAAGAACTACTAGAAATAGCAGTGCTACAAAGTCTTCTACTAGAAGAAGTAATGATGCTGCAACAAATAGAGCTAGAACTTCTAGTGACACTAGAACTACAAGGTCTAGAACATCAAATGATGAAAAAGCAACACGTTCTAACAGAACAGTAAACAGAAATGAAAACGCTAGTAGGTCTCAAAAAAGAACGACAACACAGTCACGATCTCAACAATCGAAAAGAAATACAAGTACAAAACCTAGAGTACGTTCGACGTCTAAAAGCACATCTAAACCAAGAACCACTCAAAGAGCGAGTACACAACGTAAAACGCAAAGTGTTAAACAACGCTCAACACGTAGCAAGAGTTCTCAAGCTAGTAAAAAGAGAGCGCCACAAGTAAGACAGAAGTCTAAATCTAGTTCTAGTAGAAGTTCAAGCTCTAAAAGTAATAGAAGGCGTCAATAATATTATAATTTTGGTTAGTTAGCTGGATAGTCCTGCAAGATGAATGCTTCAAAGCACCTTGCGGGATTTTCTTTTTAAGGATGGCTACTTCTTAAGGAACTTGTTAAGAATTATAGAAATATCATCAGAAAGATTCATTCTATAAACTACCAATCCATAGCATAACCCAATTAAGATAGATTTTAAACCAATATTAATAATTGGATGAAATGGAAATTCCCAAAAATAAAAGACTATAGCTAATATCACAATTAGCACCAACGTTTTAAACGTGTTTTCACAAAAAGGAGACATCTTAAAATTATAGTAAACAAAAGTTACTTTTGCAAAATTATAGATTATTACAGACATAAATGTAGCAAATGCAGCACCATTAATACCGTATTCTGGAATTAACAGAGCATTAAAAACCACAGTCATAATAGCCAGTAAAACTCCTAATGCCAAAACAACTCTGTAATAATCGCTATTAAATAGGATAGCATTGTTATTACCAATAATATTGTCGGATAATTTTGCTACACTTATTAAAAGCACAACTACCAATCCTCCTGTGTATTTATCATCAATAAGTAAGTAGAGTTGATTTATGTTTAATATAATAATTAAAAATATAAATCCACTGATTATAAATAAGTTAAGTGAGCTTTTCTTATACAGGACTTTAAGCTTATTATTCTCTCCTTCGTTAAGTAATTTAGCTGTTAATGGGTTTGTAATTTGATGCATCGAACGTGCAGGAACACCTATAACAGTTGCTATATAAATAGCAACACCATAATAGGCTACTTTTTCGATCTCGATGTACTGACCAATCATAAATTTATCAATTTCCAATATGATATTTGCCACCGAACCTGCAATAATAATTAGAGCTGAATATTTCAAAACCGCTTTTAGGTTAGGTAATTTCCCAAATCTAAAAATAGGCCTTCTAACATAAAAAGCATAGAATTTCATTATTAGCATTCGTAAGACATACACACCAACCACAGCATACACAAAGGTTTCAATAGCTATAACTTGAAAGTATAAACAAAACAAAAGTATCATCACTCCTGCTCTATGGAAGACTTCTTTCATAAAGTTTCCAAACACACTGTTCATGTGTACTTTAGTCCAAGAATAGAATACCTCAAAGTACGAAAATGCTATGGCTGCAACATAAATAAGCCACACATAATCTTTAATAATAGTATTGGTTTCAGATAGAAAATTGCTAATCACCTCAAATGCTACATAACCCACTAACCCTAAGGGGATTATCATTAATAAAGGCAGGAATAACATCCAGGTTAAAAAACTATTGACGTTGTTTCTAGATTTATAAGACGAATAGAATTTAACCAATGAATTATGAGCGCCAAATGCTAACAAAGGCATCATTACATAAGCTGTTGATAATATGTAAGTGATAAGTCCGTAATACTGTTCAGACATGAACTCAGTATAAAGGAATAACGTGTTAATCGCTCCAATACCAAAGCCAATATAGGTAGTGATGGTGTTTTTAAACGATTGATTTTGAACTATTCCCATTAACCAAGTTTTAATTTATGAGTTCAGCTAATTTTTTAGTCAATGACTTTCTACTGTATTGCAGGAGTCCAATAGCGTTACTTTTTAGCTCATCGGATCTAAATGCTTGAAACATATCTAATATGACTTCTTTTATGGCATCTTGGTCGCTATATAAAAAGTAGTTTCCTGTATTAGTCGTTCTTAATATATCATGAACATCAGACCCTTTTGGTCCAATAGCCAGTATAGGTCTATTAGATACCATGTACTCAAATAATTTCCCAGGAATGATGCATTTGGTTTCTTCTGAATCAATTTCTATGAGCAGCAGAATTTGTGATTTTCTTTGATGTTTTACAGCTTCTGCATGTGGAACGTAGCCAATTAAATTTACATACTGCGAAAGATTGTGCTCTTCTAAACTTCTTAATACATCTTTGCTTACAGAACCCACAAAATTAAGCTGTAACATGGATGCAAATATTTTATTATTAGTCACAAGCTCTTCCAAAACCCTCCAAAGCACTTCAGGATTTCTATCGGATAATAAAGAACCAATATGTGCTAACGAAAACTTAGCATCTAATTCAACATTACTTATAGATTCATAATCATAACCGTTAGTAATGACTTTTATAGGTTTTTTGGTTAATGATAAGAAATTTTGCTTTGTATTATTACTCGTCACTACAATGCTATCAGCAGCGTTTAAAACTTTTGACTCTAAAAATTTATGCTTCTTTTTTGCCATTGGCAAAAGTTTTAATTTTTTATGATAACCTATGGTTGTCCATGGGTCTCTAAAATCTGCAATCCATTTTATATCCAGTCTGCTTTTAAGTTGCTCTCCAATTAGATGCAAACTATGTGGAGGGCCAGTGGTAATTATGGTGTCAATATTATAATCCCTTATATATGTTGACAAATAGTTAACTGAAGGCTTTACCCATTTTTTTCGAGCATCAGGAATAAAAAAGTTGCCTCTTACAAATAACATAAGCCTTTCCACTACACTTTGCTTCTTTTTATCTGGAATAATGCCTTTACTAATTGTGTCTGACTGCCCATTTGAAATTTTGCTAGCTAATTTATAGGGTTCTACTATTGGTTGCCTAATAATTGTTAAGTCATTTGGAATCTCATCTACCAAACTTTCATCAATAATAGGGTAATTTGGGTTCATAGGAATATAAACGATTGGCTCAATATCGAATTCAGGCAAGTATTTAATAAACTTCAACCAACGCTGCACACCTGGGCCGCCAGCTGGTGGCCAATAATAGGCTATAATAAGTACTTTTTTAGGCACTTGTTGTCGTATTTATATTTCCTTTCTTAAACTCGTAAAACAATCCTCCCAACAATAATAGCACAACGACCAAACTCATTCCTAAGGCTATGGAACTTCCGGTTTTTACAACCTGTGGTTCAAACTTAAATTCAATAATGTGGTTGCCTGAAGGTATTTCCATACCTCTCAACACATAATTTACACGAATGTGTGGTACTTCTTCTCCATCAATATAGGCTTGCCAACCCTGTTGGTAATAATTTTCAGAAAATACAGCAAACCCTTCATTCGTATTGTTTGATTCGTATTTTAAATAGTTAGGCTTGTAATCTACCAAATTAATAGAAGCGGTTGAATCTAATTTAATACCTCCAAAAATTGGACTTCCTTTCAATTTAGATCCAAATTGGTAAGTATTTAAAACAGCAACCTTTTTCGTGTTTAGGCTATCTAATGCCAAAATTTCTTCATTTGCTGTTTCTACTGCCTTAAATGATTCAATAAACCAAGCATTTCCATTTACATCCGTGTTTGTAAATACTTGCGGTTGACCATCTTCAGCTGGTGCGATAATGTATTTAGCATTCAGCATATTAAGCACTTCCAAATGATTTCTTCTTATATAGAAATCGAAAAGTTCGTTAAATCGCTTCATTCGTGCCGCTGTATAACCATTTAACGAATTGTGAAAATAGGATGGCTTCGTGTTTCCAGTGGTCAAATCGTATACTCTATAATGCGAATTATCTTTTAAAATTTCTTGGTCAGCAGCATTAGCTTGATATGGTTTTTGCACTTGAATCGCTGATACAAAATCATCATTGTTTACATAACGCCTATCAACACCTACCAAATCGAATACAATTAAAACAGCAAAAACAATAATCACTAATTTTTCAGATAGCTTTTCTTTTAAAAACATCCAAATGGCCCCAGCAGAAATCAATACCAATATTAATGACCTAACAGTATCAGCATTAAAAATAGCCTTTCTATCTTGCTTTAAAGCATCTATAAATGATTGTCCGTAAGCTTGTAAATATTGTCCGTCTCTAATCCCTGAAAAGTCAAATAAGCTGCCTTTAAACAATAAGAATATAAGTGCAATGCCAGCAGTAATTGCCGTGGCATATTTAAATGCTTTAAGCTTTACTTCTTTCTTTTCAAAATCATTGAATAATCTAACTAATGCAAAAATTCCAAGCACAGGAATACACAATTCCAAAATAACTTGAATAGAACTTACTGCTCTAAACTTATTATATAATGGCACATAATCAATAAACAAATCTGTTAGTATGCCAAAATTCTTTCCTAATGATAATAACCAAGACAAAATAACACCTCCAACAAGCCACCATTTTAAGCGTCCTTTTACAAGAAAGAGACCAAGAACAAATAAGAAGATGACAACTGCACCAACATACGCAGGTGCCTCAACAATAGGTTGGTCTCCCCAATAGGTTGGAGCTTGCTTAACTTCATTTAAAGCTTGAATAGGAGTTGCTCCTAATTTGATAAAAGCATCATATACATTAGAGTCCCTTCCAACATTTTCAAGCGTTCCGCCTCCCATAAATCTAGGGATAAACAAGTTGAAACTCTCCCAAATACCATAACTATATTCGGTAATATACTCCTTGTCTAAACCATTGGTAACTTCTTTTGGGGAGCCATCAGGATTAATAGTTAGCTCGCTTTTACCTCGATAACTTTCACCAACATATTCTTGGGTTGCCAAAATACTAGTTGCATTCAGTCCAATAGATAAAATAACAGCAACAACTAAAACACCGACAGATTTAAAAAAATGAGGTAGTTCTTGCTTTTTATAAGCATCAATTAAATAGACAATCCCTAATACTATTACCAATAACAATAGATAATACGTCATTTGAAAATGATTAGCCACGATCTCCAATGCCATGGCAATAACAGTTAACAAAAATCCGAGGATATATTTTCGCTGAAATGTGAGCAATATTCCTGATAACACTAAGGGCATATAAGCAATAGCATGTGCTTTACTGTTATGACCAACACCCAACAAAATAATTAAATACGTGGAAAATCCAAAGGCTAAAGCGCCCAAAGCAGCGAGTTTAAAATCTATTTTTAACACCAATAGAAGAATATAGAATCCTAAGAAATATAGAAATAAATAATCTGCTGGTCTAGGCAAAAATCGTAAAGTTAAATCCAGTTTTTTAATATAGTTATGCGGATATTTTGCGCCTAATAGATACGTAGGCATTCCTCCAAATGCACTATTGGTCCAATAGGTTTCCTCACCTGTATTTGTACGGAAATCGTTTTGCTGTTTAGCCATTCCGTTATACAACATTATATCACTTTGGAATATTTGTTTGCCTTGTAAAACGGGACTAAAATATATTAAGGAAGCTACCACAAACGCTAAAAGAACTAGTAAATGCGGTATGATTTTTTTAAAAGAAAAATTCATGGATTAACTCAGTAAAAAATATTTGTAGAAAATTAATCAATTTCTTCGTAATCTACGTATTCGCCAACCTTTTTATTTGAAGATGTTTTCTCATTTGGCATTTTATCTATAGAAATTTCGCCCTCTTTCTTTTTTTTTGGCTCGGACTGTTGATATTGATCGAATTGTCCTCCAAATTTCTGTTCAGCTTTTTTAGCAACATAGCGCATTAATACAGGAGCAAATATTCTAGATAATATTTTTATTCCATACCAAACCAGCAGAATTATTAAAATGGTTCTTAAAAACCCAGTAAGTGAAGCGTACTGCAACATGAATCAAATTTTATTCAAAAATACAATTCTTCTAATTTAAATTCCGTTTTAAGTTCATAAAAAAATAATAAAATCTATATATTTGGTAAATAACAAATCGATTATGTCATCTACAAAAACCTATTTATTCTTACTAGTTTGCCTTAGTTTTTCTATAAATTCTTTTGGGCAATACACCGAAGTAATTAACTCAAATCGTCCTGGAGTCTCACGGAGTGCTTTCTCAGTTGGAACAAATGTAGCACAATTTGAAATTGGACCATATTTAATAAAAGAAGAACGAACTCCTGCTGCTCGTTATGAAATCTCAGGCTTTGGAGCAGATTTCGCAGTACGCTATGGATTACTTTTTGAAGAGCTCGAATTGAACATTGAAGGAACATATCAAAACGATACCCAAACATATTTTACATCCCTAAGCTCTGAGCAAAATAGAGCCAATTTTAAGAGCTTAGTTGTTGGAGCTAAATACATGTTTTTTGACCCTAACAGAAATGCTGGAGAAGATAAACCAAACCTTTATAGCTACCATGCGAATAGGGGGTTTAAGTGGAAATCGTTGATTCCAGCAATTGCTGTTGGAGCAGGAATGCATTATGACACAAAAGACAATCCTTATACTACCCCAGGGATTGAAGGTATTAGTCCTAGAGTGATGATTGCTACACAAAACAATTTTGCTGGTGGTTGGGTTTTTGTAATGAATTTTATTAAAGAGCGTATTGGTACAGAACAGTCTGATTTTCAATACATTTTAACTTTAACGCACTCATTTAGTCCAAAATGGGTAATATTTGCTGAGACTCAGGGCATTCAAAGTGATTTTTATGCCGATAATTTGTTTAGATTTGGAGGCGCATATTTATTTGGGAAAGATTTTCAGTTAGATACTGCAGTAACATTTAATACCAAAGATACACCTTCGGTGTTTAGTGTAAATTTTGGAGCATCATATCGCTTGGATTTTCATAGCGATAAGGAGCAATAGAAATTGATATATGATTATAATAAAAGAAGCACTTTCGAAAAAGGATTTAAAGAAATTTGTAAAATTTCCATTTTCGCTCTACAAAGACTCAAAATCTTGGGTACCTCCTATTATTAGTGAAGAACTAAGAACATTCGACAAAAATATTAATCCCGTTTTTCAAGATGCAGACGGACGCTTTTTTCTAGCATACAAAGATGGAAAAATTGTTGGTCGTGTTGCTGCTTTGATTAATTGGATTGAAGTAAAAGAACAAGAGATAAAAAAAATGCGCTTTGGTTGGTTTGATGTAATTGATGATCAAGATGTTACTAACGCACTACTTGATAGAGTAGCAGAGATTGGTAAAACTAACAAATTAGAGTTTATGGAAGGTCCAATTGGGTTTTCTAACCTAGACAAAGTTGGTGTAGTATATGAAGGTTTTGACCATATAGGCAGCATGATTACTTGGGAAAACCACCCATATTATGTTAAGCACCTAGAAGCATACGGGATGACTTTTGGAAAAGGATATTCTGAAAATAAAATGGCTTTTAGTGATATCAAGCGTGAGTATTTTTCTAGAATTCAAGAGCTTGTTAAAAAGCGCTATCAATTAAAAGCCTTAAATTTTACTAGTAATAAGGAAATATTACCATACACTAATCAAATGTTTGAGGTATTTACCAAGTCACACTCGGTATTATCCTCTTTTGTTGACATTAATGATGCTCAACGAGAATACTTTAAAAAGAAATTTATTGGTTTTTTAAATCCTGAATATGTAAAATTCGTTTTAGACAAAGATGACAACCTCATTGGTTTTGGAATAGTGACACCATCTTACGCTGAAGCTTTACAAAAAATGAAAGGAAAGCTATGGCCTTTTGGTTTTAAACATTTATTACGTTCAAAAAAGCATAGTAAAACTGTTACATTTTATCTTATTGGTGTACTACCAGAATACCAAAACAAAGGTGTTACAGCCATTATTTTTGAAGAGTTTCATAAAACTTTTAGTGACAAAGGAATCACAATGTGTATAAGAGGTCCTGAACTTGATGACAATACTGCTATTCAAAAACTTTGGAAAAATTTTAATCCTCAAGTATTTAAAAAACGATGCACATACGTAAAAGACATAAAATAAAAAGAGCCACTCAATGAGTGGCTCTTTTTTTGTTAATTTTTAATACTCTTACTCACCCATAGCAGCACTAACTGCAGCTGATAGGCGCTTATATGTTCCGTTTTCTAAACGCTCTCTAATTGCTGAAAAAGCATTTAAAGTTATCTCAACATCTTCTAAAGTATGTGTTGCTGTAGGTATCATTCTTAGTAAAATGATTCCTTTAGGTACTACAGGATAAACCACTATAGAACAGAAGATTCCGTAATTTTCTCTTAAATCTCTAACTAACGCCATCGCTTCTGGAATACTACCTTTTAAATATACAGGTGTTACACAACTTTGAGTAGTACCAATGTCAAAACCACGCTCTGTAAGTCCAGATTGTAATGCATTTACAATTGTCCAAAGATTGTTTTTAAGCTCTGGCATTGTTCTAAGCATATCCAAACGCTTCAATGCTCCAACAACCAACTGCATTTGCAATGATTTTGCAAACATTTGTGAACGCAAGTTATATTTTAAATAATCAATTATTTCTTTATCTGCAGCAATAAACGCTCCTGTACTTGCCATAGATTTAGCAAAAGTTGCAAAATAAACATCTATATCGTCTTGTACACCTTGCTCTTCTCCTGCTCCAGCACCAGTTTTTCCAAGAGTTCCAAAACCATGTGCATCATCAACAAATAGCCTGAAATTAAATTTCTCTTTTAGGGCTACAATTTCTTTTAAACGCCCTTGTTCTCCACGCATTCCAAACACACCTTCAGAAATTACTAAAATTCCACCGCCAGTTTGTTCTGCCATTTTAGTAGCGCGTTCTAGGTTTTTCTCTAAACTTTCTACATCATTGTGCTTATAGGTAAAGCGTTTTCCCATGTGAAGACGTACACCGTCAATAATACAAGCATGTGCATCAACATCATAAACAATAATATCGTCTTTGGATACAAGTGCATCAATAGTTGACACCATTCCTTGATAACCAAAGTTGAGCAAATACGCAGCTTCTTTATTGACAAAAGCAGCCAATTCTTTTTGTAATTGCTCGTGTAGTGAGGTGTGTCCAGACATCATTCTAGCTCCCATCGGATACGCTGAACCATAAGCAGCTCCAGCTTCTGCATCAACTTTACGCACTTCAGGGTGGTTTGCTAATCCTAGATAATCATTGATACTCCAAGTGATAACTTCTTTACCTTGAAATTTCATTCTGTTACTAATCTCACCCTCAAGTTTAGGAAATACAAAATAACCTTCTGCTTGTGAAGCCCATTTTCCTAATGGTCCCTTGTCTTTATATATCTTTTCAAATAAATCCTTCATTCAGCTATTAGTCTTAGTTAGATGCAGCAAAATTATGCAAATTAATCTTTACTACATAATTAATTTTATACACTATATGTTTATAATACTTAATCCACAAAAAAACCTGTAACACTTGTATGAAAAGCATTACAGGTAGGTATGGTTAGTTATTTTGGTTAGTTAATATATTGTGTCTTTTTAATTGACACTTCATTTTCACTATCAAAAAAGCCTTGTTCTTCCATCCACTTATCGCTGTATATTTTGCTCATATAACGAGACCCATGGTCAGGAAAAATGACAACTATTTTATCTCCTTTTTTAAATTCTCCTTCTTCATTAAGCTGCTTTATGGCTTGCATTGCTGCGCCACTTGTATATCCTACAAATAAGCCTTCTGTTCGTGCAATTTCACGTGCTGTATGCGCACTTTCCTCATCATTCACTTTTACAAACTTATCAATAACATCAAAATCAGTTGCAGTAGGAATTAAGTTTTTACCTAAACCTTCAATCCTGTAAGGGTAAATCTCGTCAGTATCTAATTCACGTGTTTCGTGGTACTTTTTAAGTACTGATCCATAAGCATCAACACCAATAACCTTTATATCATGGTTTTGTTCTTTTAAATATTTTGCTGTCCCAGAAATTGTTCCTCCAGTTCCGCTACAAGCTACAAGATGTGTAATTCCGCCTTCCGTTTGCTTCCAAATTTCAGGTCCTGTGGTTTTATAATGTGCTTGTAAATTAAGCTCATTGAAATACTGATTAATATAAACTGAACCTTTTGTTTCTTCATGCAAGCGCTTTGCAACTTGATAATACGAACGTGGGTCGTCTGCACTTACATGCGCAGGACAAACATAAACCTTTGCTCCCATAGTACGGAGCATATCAATCTTATCGGCCGATGACTTAGAGCTTACAGCCAAAATACAGTCGTATCCCTTAATAATACTTACCATAGCAATACTAAACCCTGTATTACCAGAGGTAGTTTCTATAATAGTGTCACCTGGCTTTAGAATACCTTGTTTCTCAGCTTGTTCAATTATATAAAGTGCTATTCTGTCTTTAGAAGAATGTCCTGGGTTAAAGGCTTCTACTTTTGCTAAGTAATCACCTTTAAAGTTTGAAGTTATTTTATTGAGTTTAATAAGTGGTGTTTTTCCGATAAGGTCTAACACATTATCAAATACATTTTTGTTTTGTTTCATAAATGTAATTTAAAGCTACGTATAGCAGCTCTTCAACTTGGCAAAAGTACAATTTTTTTTTTATTAGACTGTAATTCCTTCTAAGTCCAGTAAAAATGCAAAATCAAGTGCGTCTTCTTTTAAAGATTCAAAACGACCAGAAGCGCCTCCATGTCCAGCATCCATATTGGTTTTAAGCAACAAAACTGTGTCGTTTGTTTTATGCTCTCTTAATTTTGCAACCCATTTTGCTGGTTCCCAATATTGTACTTGACTATCATGCAAACCTGTTGTTATCAATATATTAGGATAGTTTTGCTTACTTACATTATCATATGGCGAATATGATTTCATATAGTTGTAATATGCTAAGTCATTTGGGTTTCCCCATTCGTCATACTCTCCAGTAGTTAGCGGAATAGAATCATCTAACATCGTTGTTATAACATCTACAAAAGGTACTTGCGCTACAATACCATTATAAAGGTTAGGTGCCATATTCATAATGCTTCCCATAAGTAGTCCTCCTGCACTTCCTCCCATAGCATATAAATGGCTAGGCGATGAATAATTTTGTGCAATTAAATGCTTTGTGCAATCAATAAAATCGGTAAAGGTATTTTTCTTCAACAGGAGTTTTCCGTTTTCATACCAAGGTCTTCCTAAATACTCGCTTCCTCTAATATGCGCAATCACGTATATAAAACCTCTATCTAAGAGCGATAATCTTATCGTTGAAAAATACGGATCTATTGTATGTCCATAAGATCCATAAGCGTACATTAACAATGGTGTGTCTTTGCTCTTTATTGTACTTTTATGATGCACTATAGATATTGGAATTTTTGTGCCATCGTCTGCTATTGCCCAAATACGCTCAGATACATAATTTTCTTTTTTAAACTTTCCACCTAAAACTTCTTGTTCTTTTTTAATGTTTTTGGTTTTGTTAACCATATCAAAATCTATAATAGAAGCTGGTGTTGTAAGCGCATTATAGCCATAACGTAAAATGCTGGTATCAAAATCTACATTAGTACTTGTGTAAGCAGTATAGGTTTCGTTATCAAAAGGCAAATAATAATCATCTGTATTGTCCCAGCGCTTAATTCTAATATTATTTAAGCCATTTTCACGCTCGCTCATAACTAAAAATTCCTTAAAAATGTCGATTCCTTCAAGCATCACCTCTTTTCGATGTGGAATGACTTCTTTCCAATTTTCAATGGCAGTATTGGCGACATTAGTTTTCATTAGTTTGAAATTAGTCGCATTATCCAAATTAGTTAGTATGTAGAAATGATCTTCGAAATGTGAGATACTATACTCTAACCCTCTTATACGCTCCTGAAATAGTTTAAAATTAGCATTTGGTGTGTCAGCATTTAACACTTGATATTCGTTAGTTAGTGTGCTATGACTTCCAATAATGATATATTGTCGTGATTTTGACTTATACACAGATACGTTAAAAGTATCATCTTTTTCATGATATACGAGCTGGTCGTTTTTAGAGTCTGCCCCTAAGTGATGTTTAAACACTTTTTCTGAACGAAGAGTTTGCTCATTTTTAGAGGTATAAAACAAGGTTTTATTATCATTAGCCCAAGTTGACGAACCTGTTGCATTGGTTATCTTATCAGAAAAAAGCTCATTAGTTTCTAAATCCTTTATATGAATTGTGTATTGACGTCTTCCAACAGTATCTATACCAAATGAAACTTTTAAATTATCTGGGCTAATACTTATTCCTGTGAGTTTAAAATACGAATAACCTTCAGCCATTTCGTTACAATTAAACAACAATTCGTCTTGAGCATCTAATGATTCTTTTCGTCGTAGGTAAATAGGATAATTTTTACCAGTTTCAAATTTTACGATATACCAATAGCCATTGTATTTGTATGGTACAGATTCGTCATCTTCCTTAATGCGTGATTTCATTTCTTCAAACAAATCCTTCTGAAATTGTTCGGTATGCTTCATCATACCATCACAATACGCATTCTCTTGCTCTAAATAATCAATAACATCTGGGTTATCTCTATCGTTTAACCAAAAATAATTATCAATTCTAACATCATTATGAGCAACTAATTCTTTAGGAATTTGTTTTGCAATTGGAGGGACATTATTATTTCTCAAGAAGATAAATTTTAAGCTTTATTTAGCCCTCAAAAATATAAAAATTAAATAGTTTTGCACTAGAAACCAAAAACTAAAAAATTATGTTTGGAGATTTAATGGGTATGATGGGAAAACTTAAAGAAACCCAAGCCAAAGTTGAAGCCACTAAAGAGCGGTTAAACTCTGTATATATTGATGAAACCAGTTCTGATGGTTTATTAAAAGTTACGCTTTCAGGAAATAGAGTCATTAAATCTATTGAAATCGACGAACAACTTCTTGAAGACAAAGAACAAATAGAAGATTACTTAATTTTAACACTAAACAAAGCAATTGAAAAAGCTAGCAATGTACACGAGACAGAAGTAGCTGCAGTTGCTAAAGAAGGTATGCCAAATATTCCTGGTATGGATATGTTTAAATAGAATCTTTTATTTCTAGGCGATATTTTATAGTTACCTTTTTTCGCCCCCATTCTTTGGCCGCTTTTACGTCGTTATCCATATAAATATCAATGCGATTTTGCCAGCGTCTATTCATTTTGTCTTTTACAAGGTAAATGCCTTCCAAACCTTCAATAGTGACTAATGTATTGTGTTTTAACCCTTGAGAAAGTAAATCCCTAGATACTGCAATGCATTTCATTCCTGGTTTTAAAGAATCACCAAATGCTGTAAGAGTGGGCTGAGAACTTGTTTGATACGCTAAAGAATTATAGGCAGTTGCAGTCACTTCTCTAGTGTGCCAAACGTATTTTTTTGAGTCTCTAGAGTTACAACTCACAAGCAATCCAATGACACAAAACAAATAGAAGGTATTTCGCATAAACCAGTATTGTAGTTTATTTGAAGATACGAAAAATCCCAAAAGTAATTAAGAATCTAGAAAATGCTAATGGTTGAAAGTAACTTCTCATGCATCACATCAGTATAATCCAAATGGGTTACCATGCGTAATTTACCACCTCCCATACCAATAATGTGAATATTATTATCTGTCAATTTTTGGACAAATGCAGTTTCACTAATATCTGGGTGTAATTCAAAAATGATAATGTTGGTTTCTATAGGCTCAACGATTTTTATTTGAGATAAGGAGCTCAACACCTCTCCTATTTCTTTTGCTTTTCTATGGTCTTCAGCTAGTCTTTCAATATTATTATCCAAAGCATACAATCCAGCTGCTGCAAAATACCCTACTTGACGCATACCTCCACCAAATATCTTTCTAATTCTAATAGCGCCTTTCATGAGGTATTCATCACCAACCAACACAGAGCCAATTGGGCAACCCAAACCTTTACTCAAACAAACAGAAATAGTATCGAATACTTCTCCGTATTGCTTTGCTGTCTCATCTTTTGTTACCAATGCATTCCATAAACGTGCACCATCGAGATGGTAACCTAAGTTATGATTATCACAAACAGTTCTTATTTTTTTGATTTCATCAAAATCCCAACAGGCTCCTCCTCCTTTGTTAGTTGTGTTTTCAACAGCCACTAAACTTGTTAAAGGACTGTGATAAAAATCTGGTGGATTTATAGACTCTTTAACTTGTTGTGTAGTAAACATACCTCTATGGCCATCTATGAGTTTACAAGAGACGCCACTATTAAAGGAGGCACCTCCACCTTCATAATTATATATATGCGCGTACTTATCGCATATTACTTGTTCACCAGGATTAGTATGTAATTTAATAGCCGCTTGATTTGCCATACTTCCTGTAGGGAAAAACAAAGCAGTTTTCTTCCCAAACATTTTTGCAATACGTTCTTCTAACGCATTAACAGTTGGGTCTTCTTTATAGACATCGTCACCAACTTGCGCCGATAACATAGCATCTAACATGCCTTTAGTTGGTTTGGTGACAGTATCGCTTCTTAAATCTATTGTCATAAATTAATTAGGATTGTAATTACACATATCACTACCAATTGGAGAACCATCAGGAATTCCTGGAGCTGGAGGTAATTTAAAATCGTTTGGCTTGTCTGTAAATTGCTTCATAATAAGCGCATATTGCATTTTATAAGCATCATCAAAACTTATAGATTGCATCGCTATATCTCTAATAGTCTTGTTCGCAATTGCTTTTACTTGAAAGAATGATTGGTCGCTTGTAGCAAGATTCATTAAATACTTTAATACATTTAAATTAATCATCTGCTGAACTTCAGCTAAATAAGCATCTTTATGTGTTTTATTAAACGTATTTTTAATAAGCGTATTTAACATTTCCTCAAGACCTAATTGCTTGCCATCTAAACTTTTCTGCTGAATCATTCTATTAGCACGTTGCGGATGCAATAAAAATTGAAGTGTCATATCACTAGCAGTAGATGCAGCGCTTAAAGGGTCAAAGGCTACACCTGTTTTTCCTTTAAAAGATTCTCTACTTCTTCCATAACCCATAGCCCTTGGAGGGAATAATTCTAATTTATTCTTAGGAATAGCAAGCGTTTTAGCATCAATGGTTTGAAATAAGATGTTTAGGGCTTCTTTTTGAGCAGATACATCAATACTTTTTACTGTCATTTGATTGTCTCCTTTTACAGCATAGTTATAATCTAATCCTCCAACAACTTTTGATGCTGCTTCTGTTTGGTAACGATGAAAGAAATATAGAGGCACAAACACATCTTCTAACATAGAATATGGTTCGTTAGTACGTATATTATCTACCGAAAAATTAGTAATAGCTTTCTTTCTAACAGCTAATACATTATTTAATTCTTCTGTTGCAGTTTTTCCATTGTCCCAAAGATGTGCTAAGGCATGAGCACCACCTTGAGCTCTTGCATCACTATCAGTTATAAAACGAAGTCCATCATTTTTTGCTTTGTCCAAAATTTTATTAAGCTCTTCTCTCTCATTTACTCCTTTGTCGAATTCAGCATAACTGTATGCAACCGTTACTTTATCCCAATCACCAATACCAACTGCATACGCATTGCTTAAATCTACTTCGCCATTTTTCAAAGTGATTGTTGGATGAGGATAATCCATCACTGAAGCTCTACCGTTAGTACTTGCTGCAAAATTATGTGTAAATCCAATAGTATGTCCAACTTCATGAGCGCTTAATTGTCTAATTCTTGCCAAAGCCATATCCAACATTGGTTTGTAGTTATCATCACGTTCTGCAAAAGGTTTGTTCATTAAAGCTTGCGCAATCAAGAAATCCTGACGCACTCTTAAACTTCCTAAACTAACATGGCCTTTAATAATTTCACCCGTTCTTGGGTCTGTTACGCTACCTCCATAACTCCAGCCTCTAGTTGAACGGTGTACCCATTGAATCACGTTATATCTACAATCCATTGGATCTGCATCATCTGGTAACATTTTTACTTGAAATGCGTTAATAAACCCTGCTGCTTCATAGGCTTGATTCCACCATTTAGCACCATCCAACAAAGCTGAGCGAATAGGCTCTGGTGTTCCATTGTCTAAATAATAAATAATTGGTTCAACAACTTCACTTTTTGCAGCTCCAGGATTCTTTTTTTGTAATCGATGACGAACAACAAAACGCTTTCTAATTTGTTCTTGAACTGGAGTTGAATAATCCATATAAGACATTGAAATAGCACCACTTCTTGGGTCAAACTCTCGTGATTGGTAATTATTATCTGGCAATTCTACAAATGAGTGATGCTGATTAACAGTTACTAACGAGGCTGTAGGTGTCACACTTCTTAAGTTACGACCAGTTGGCTGCCCTTTAAAAGTAAGTAATACGTCAAATTCTATGTTTTTTGGGAAGGCTTTTGTTCGTGGCAACCACATAGCGCTTTTACTCTTGTCCAAGCTATATGATCCTTCACGAGAGCCTCTCAACCTGTTAGCCACACCATGGGTGTCTTGCATTAAAAAAGGTGTCAAATCGATAGTATATACACCTTTGTTTTCTTCTTTAATTGGAAACCCAAAAAGTACTGATTTTGCAAAAGCCTGTTCAATACTTGCGCGTTCTAGTGCGTTATCGGTAAGTGCTCTATAATCTTGATTTGGTTGTACAAGCAATAATTTATTACCTGTTTTAATAAATTTCACAACACGCTCACCTCCTAATTGACCTCTATCTAAACCTATATCGTTAGATCCAATACCACTAGATAACGAACTTACATACAAAAACTCTTTATCTAAATCTTTAACGTCCAATAAAATTTTGTCTTGAGATTCGTCATAAGAGAAATTAAAATATCCTTTATAATTTTTTAATGCTTTATCAGATTTTTCTTGAGCATAAGTAAATGTCGCTGTTAAGGCAATTACTATGAATAAAATGAGTTTTTTCATTATTTTGAAGTTGTTGGTTGCGTAAAAAGTATGTTTTAAAAAATAGATTATAAATCTACATAAATTAATTAGGAGAAAAAAGCATCAAAAAATGAATTTCTAAGCTGCAAATAAAATTTTCAATATTAATTTTTAACACGATTTAATAATCCTATTTTTGTTGAAAATTGAATCATGATTACATCCGATCAAATAAAAAATCTAAATACACGTCTTGACAAACTAAGGCACTATCTTTGACATTGATGCCAAACTTATAGAAATTCAAAACGAAGAAGAACAAACGTTTGATCCGAATTTCTGGAACGACTCTAAGCAAGCCGAAATCGTTATGAAATCGATTCGTGAGAAAAAAAGTTGGGTTGAAGATTATAAAACTTCTAAGACATTAATTGAAGACCTCGAAGTGATTTACGAATTTTTCAAAGAAGACGAGGCTTCCTCTGAAGATGTTCAAAATAGATATGACAAAGCATTAAACCTTATTGAAAAATTAGAGTTTAAAAACATGTTGTCAGAACCAGGCGACTCACTTAGTGCTGTTTTACAAATAACCGCTGGTGCTGGTGGTACTGAATCTTGTGATTGGGCGAGCATGCTTATGCGCATGTATTTGATGTATGCTGAAAAGAGCGGTTTTAAAGTTAAAGAACTAAACTTTCAAGAAGGTGATGTTGCTGGAATAAAAACAGTCACTCTAGAAATTGAAGGCGATTATGCATTTGGTTGGCTAAAAGGTGAAAATGGTGTACATCGCTTAGTGCGAATTTCTCCGTTTGATAGCAACGCAAAACGTCATACCAGTTTTGCCTCGGTGTATGTATATCCTTTAGTAGATGATACCATAGAAATTGATATCAATCCAGCAGATATAGAGATTACTACTGCTCGTTCTAGTGGTGCTGGAGGACAAAACGTTAATAAAGTTGAAACTAAAGTTCAATTATTGCACAAGCCTTCAGGAATACAAATACAATGTTCCGAAACAAGATCACAGCATGATAATCGTGCTAGAGCCCTTCAAATGCTAAAGTCACAATTATATGAAATTGAACTACAAAAGCAAATGGCTCAACGTGACGACATAGAGGCTGGAAAAATGAAAATTGAATGGGGAAGCCAAATACGTAATTATGTAATGCACCCTTACAAATTGGTAAAAGACGTGCGTTCTAATCATGAAACTGGAAACGTAGACGCAGTAATGGATGGAGACATTGAACCGTTCTTAAAATCGTATTTAATGATGATGGGGCAAAAAACCGAAGACAAAAACCTATAATATGATTCAAATATACCATAACAACAGATGCAGTAAATCTCGTTGTGGACTACAAATTTTAGAAGATTCAGGGAAAGAATTTCAAGTGGTTAAATACTTAGAAGAAACACCAACAAGTGAAGAATTAAAAAGCATTATCAAGCTTTTAGGCATTTCGCCAATAGATTTGGTTAGAAAAAACGAAGCCATTTGGAAAGAACACTACAAAGGTAAAAACCTAACTAATAATGAAATTATTGATGCAATGACTAGTAACCCAAAACTCATTGAAAGACCTATTGTTATTAATGGCAATAAGGCCGTTATTGCTCGTCCTCCTGAAAGCATTTTAGATATTATTTAGTTTTGTTTAATTATTTTTGTTTATCAATTAACAAAACAATCATTTCTTTTAACATAAGTTTAACCAAACATGGTTAAACCTTCGGCTACTTTTGCGGTCTAAATCGCAAAAATCACACAAGAACAACATGAGCAAATTAACTCTAACCATCCTTTTTATAGGATTATTCGTGAATAATTTAGTTGCACATCAAGGACCAAGTCCTTCAAATGTGCTAAAGGATGTAAAAATAACTGGTAAGGTTATTGACAAAGAAACCAAAGAGCCTTTGGAATATGCCACAGTTGCATTTTTTAGTAAGCAACAAAATAAAATTGTAACAGGTGGTATAACCGACATAAAAGGAAATTTTAGCATTCCTGTTCCTGCTGGAGTTTATGATGTTTCAATAGAATACATTGCATTTAAAAAGATAACATTAACAGATCGCCGTCTATTAGATGACATTAATCTTGGGACTTTCGAAATGGAAGTTGATGCGCAATCTCTTGGTGAAGTAGAGGTTATTGCAGAAAAAACAACTGTTGAAATTAGACTTGACAAAAAAATATATAACGTTGGTAAGGATTTAACTGTAAGTGGTGGAACTGTAAGTGATGTATTAGATAATGTACCGTCAGTTTCTGTAGATGTTGAAGGTAATGTTGCTCTACGAGGAAATGACAACGTACAAATACTCATTAATGGTAAACCTTCAGGTTTAGTTGGTTTAAATTCCACGGATGCCTTACGCCAATTACCAGCTGAGTCGATTGAAAAAGTGGAGGTTATCACCTCTCCTTCTGCAAGATATGAATCTGAAGGTACTGCAGGAATTTTAAATATTATACTCCGTCGTAGTAAATTACAAGGTTTAAATGGCGCTATAACGCTTAATGCTGGTCATCCTGATTCTTATGGAATCAACGGTAACATCAATTATAGAACTGGTGATCTTAATATTTTTAATACATCGGGATATAGATATAGTAATTCTCCTGGAAGTTCTTTATCGTTGACGGAATATTATGGAACGAATAGTTTTGTAGATGAATTTAGAGAAACTGAGCGTATTAGAAAGGGTATCAATACTAATTTTGGTGTAGAATGGTATATAAATGACTCAGCTTCATTAACTAATTCAATTGTATATAGGGATAGTAATAATGAGAGTACAACACTTAATGAGATTTTTCAATACGACAGTAATCGCAATTTAACTGGGGAAAGTACACGTTTGGATCCTCAATTTCAAGATAACAAAACTGTTCAATTCACTTCAAATTTTACAAAAAACTTTGAAAACGATGCGAAATTCACTTTAGAATTTCAATTAGAAGATACTAATGAAGATCAAGAGTCGAATGTGATTGTTGAAAGTCTTAACTCCGAAATTGTTACAACGCTTAATGAACAAGAACGTATTTTGTTACAATCCGATTATGTACTTCCAATTGGTGAAAATACTCAGTTTGAATTAGGATACCGTGGAAGTTTTAAAGACAATATTACAGACTACACCGTTGAGCTTTTAAATGACATGACCAATAATTTTGAAATCGACACAAACCTTTCAAATGTTTTAAATTTCAAAGAAGATATTAATGCTTTATATACTCAATATGGTACTAAATTTAATAAGTTTTCATTCTTATTAGGTTTACGTATGGAAAATACAAGAATAACTATTGACCAACCAACAAGTGGTGATTATATTAAGAAAAACTATACAGGTTTATTCCCTACTGTTAATTTAAATTATGAGATAAGCGAGACCGAAAACTTAACTTTAGGTTATAGTAGACGATTACGTCGTCCTCGTTCATATTTTATTAATCCTTTTCCATCAAGATCAAGTGTAACAAGTGTTTTTACTGGTAATCCAGATTTAGACCCAACTTACTCTGGAACTTATGACTTAGGATATTTAAATCGCTTTGGTAAATTTGTATTAAGCACCTCTATTTATCATACGCATTCAACAAATTCTTGGAACTTTATTAGCTTTGATACTGGAGAAACTGCCACAGTAAATGGACAAGAAGTTCCAGTAATACAACGATCGCCTATAAACTTGTCGACTAACGATCGCTTTGGCTATGAGTTTAACTTAACCTATAGTCCAAGCAGAGCATGGCGTATTAATGGTGATTTTAACTTCTTTAAATCTATTGACAGAGGTGAATTTAATGGGATAAACTTTGATAATGAAAACGTTAGTTATAGAGCACGTTTAAGTAATAAATATACATTACCAGCCAAGATTGATTGGCAAACTACGATATCGTATAGAGGCCCAAGTGAAGGAGCACAGTCTAAAAGCAAAGGAGTCATCTCAACCAATATGGCCTTTAGCAAAGATGTATTTAAAGGTAATGGGTCAATTTCTGCAAGAGTAAGTGATTTGTTTGACACAAGTATGCGTCAATCAGAAACGTTTACTGATACTTATGAGAGCTATGGAGAATTTAGATGGAGACAACGTAGTTTTAACCTATCATTCACTTATAGATTCAACCAGAAAAAGCAGCGTCAACGACAAAGTCGAGAAGATATGGGTGGTGACGAGGAAATGATGTTCTAATAAGATAGAATAATATATAAACTAAAAAAGGAAGCCAATTGGCTTCCTTTTTTTATATGATAAAACACAATATTACTGTGTTAATGCGTCGCGTTTTGCTTTCTTTTCAGCTTTAATTTCTCTAAGTCGCTCTATTAACGAACCTCCAATCCAGTAGGGCACTACAAAGGTTATTAAAAAAATCATTAACCAGAAACCTATGGTTAAAATGGTTAAAAAAGCTAAAAATCCTAAATATTGGTCAAATTCAAACATAATTGTGGTCTATTGTTTTAAACTGTGTACAAAGATAAGTTAACAAATATTGTTATACAATAGGAAATTTCAAATTTATTAACAGGATATGAACGGTTGGATTTTGTAACCTTGAATCGTCTATTAGAATCTAATCTAATACTTTCCTTGGCACCATCTCTTCATTTTCTGATAACTTATAAATCGTCCAAGCTAAAATAACGGCGTTCTTCATAATATCTTCTTCTGGCACATACTCTAACACATCTAATTGTGTATGGTGTGTCACATTACCATAAGCGAGCTCATCTTGTATAAATTGAAACGCTGGAATATTATAATGGTCGAACGTTTCATGGTCAGTCGACAAAGTATTCTCAATAGTTAATGCACCTTCACTTAAATTAGCGATTGCTTTAAAAACATCTTCAAACACAGGCCGTGCCAACTCATTATTTTGTAAATACAAACCTCTAATAGCTCCTGCACCATTGTCTAAATTCAAATACGCTGAGATTTTCTTTGACGCATTATTAGGTTTTTCTAGCAAGCCTCCAAAATGTTGTCTTGCATAAGCCGCAGAACCCAAAAAGGCTTGCTCCTCGCCTCCCCAAAGCCCCATTCTAAGGGTACGTTTTGGTTTGTAACCAATGGCTTTTAAAATACGTAAGGCTTCAACTAGTACAACACTGTTTGCCCCATTATCTGTAGCTCCAGTGCCAGCATGCCAAGAATCGAAATGTGCACCAATTAATATAGTCTCAGATTTTAATTTAGAATCTGTTCCAGTTAACTCACCGATTATGTTCACATTATTACTTTGTTCATCATAAAATTCAGTTTCTAGATTTAACCTTATTTTTGGTGTAACACCAAGCTTAATCATTCTAGCTAATCTGCCAAAATGTTCAGGCATAATTGTAAAATAAGGCAAAGGCTTTAATACGCCGTTTTGATAATAATAAGTACCATCCGGATGAAGTATTCCAAGTAAAATTGAACGTGATTTCAGAACAGCTAGAGCACCTTCAGATTCAACAAATTCAAGAAATTCTTTATCATAGACGTCACTAGTTTTCCAGCCTTCAAATAAATCAGGTAACGGAGTTTGTTTGGTTTTAGGAACTAATTTGTCTTCCATTTTGTCCAATTCATCATCAGTATAGCGTTTTTGAACATCTCCAGTAAGCAATTTTTTAGCTGGTTCAGAACCTAACAAGATAACTTTTCCATTCAATTTACCAGAATACTCAGCTCTTAAAGCATCCATATTTCTAAAACTCTTAATATGAATCACTTCACCTTCTACTATCCCATTACTACTCTTAGCCATAGCTAAAGGATATGCATTTATATGCATGAAATTTGGTGCTATCATTTCTACGTTAAAGCTTTTCATGCTCCAACCTCGACAATTATCACAATAGTTCTCAAAACGAACATTTTGCAATCCAGATTCTTTCATCTTATTTGACATCCATTGTGCAGCAGCATAATACTCTCTAGAGCCTGTTAAACGTTGTCCATAAACATCACTAAGCTCTTCAAGCATATTCATTACTTGCGTGTTTAAGAAACCCTCCGTTCGTATTTGGGCTAATATTTTCTCGTCTTTAACAGTTTGAGAAAAACCATTAATAAATGTCGCAAAAAATGCTGCAATTAGAAGAGTGTTCTTTAATTTCATAATCAATTTGATTTTTTAAAATTCTGAAATCGAATATAGGAAAATAAAAACATATTGAAGTATTGAAAGAATATATTCTCAGGCTCTTCATACGAGTTAATCATTATTGCGTATTACCTTTAAAATTTTGGTTATACTCTCATCAAATTTACTGGTTCTAATATCTAGACAAAGACTATCTCTTAATCTTCCAATAATTCCATCCAAGTTATTTCTAAGAGCCAATAATCTTGAATTCTGATTATTCAAATCTCTAGTATCTATCATTTTATCATGATATTGAGCTATTAATTCTTGGTTTTGTTTTATTTGATCATCAATATCGTTTATTGCATTTAATGTAAAATTTTTATTGAAAAAATCATCATCTAGAAAACACCCAATAAACTTTTTGTTTTTTGAAAATATTTTATGGTAAAATGAATTTACTGTTTCCATTGCCACCCAAGCAGATTTTAAGCTCCTATTGGAAATTATAGAAATTGTTATAGTTGAATTATTTATAGACTCATTAATAAAACTGCTAATATTTTCACCAGCTAGCATATCCTCTTGATCAATTATAACATCAATCCCTTCGGCTTCAATAGAATCACGAATATTCAAAGCAATCTCACTATCGTTATGGTTATATGAAATAAAAACAATAGGGTCTAACGACTCCTCATTTTCATTTTTATAAGTCTTAATCATTCTTTTCCATATTGAAAAAATAATAATTAATTCAAGTGGTATTAAAAAGGCGAATGATCTTAATAAAATTTTAGACGGAGCAATAATATCAGAAAGCAAAGGCTGTATCAAAAGAACTATTAAGCCTGAAACATTAAAAAGTATTATAAATAAAAACACATAGAGTCCATCAACTTTAGAATTAATATTTTTGACTTTTAATAAAACAAATAATAAGGGAAAATAAACAAATACTAACCATACCCAAGGTGCGTATGCCAAATCTTGATATATCTGACCTACAATTGATTGTAATAACAAAATTAAAAACACTAAAACAAAAGCTATTAATGTAACTCTTAACAATCTTTTTTTTTGTTGACCAATTGTTCTCATTTAGTTCTTATTGAGTGTCCCTAATATTTTTGATTTTTCCAAGTGCTTTTTTCCCGATAATTCACTCGGCATCGATAGTAAAGCAGCTTCTTTATTTTTATTCAAACGATATTCATAAATTAATGAAATAACTTCATGGTTTTCTGTAAACTTAGAGTTAGCTAATTCAGGTTCTAAAAAAGGTGAGCCTCTTATCAACCATTCCAAAGCATCTTCTCTACTTGCTTTTTGAATGGAGTTAAATTGTTCATCTACAACCACAAATACAATTACTCTAAAATAACCAGGTCTCGTAAAAAAAAGCGCTTGAATATAATCACTTATAGAAGAAATATCATTTGAAACTTTTGCACTCCATCTATGCTTTTCTCTTTTTGATGATCCATTTTTATTTATTTGTTCCATCTTGGTAACTGTTGCAAATCCATTTAATTTTCTTGGATTTGACAAATCCTCTAGCATTCCCATATATACTATTTCTTCATATCCATTCTCTTCCAGAGCATTTTTAAGTTTAAATTGAACATCACTAAATGTATTACATCCTTTGAATAATTCTCTAGACAAAGAAATTTTAGCCGAGGCAATAGGTGGAGGCCAAGGAAAAAAATAATCCATAACCTCAGGCGGCATATAAGAAGCCACTAGCACAAGCTCTAAGTATAAATCAACTTTTTGCTCTTGATTACTTACATTAGTGGTAACAAAACTTTCTATATCTTCTCTGTAACTTTCTTTTCTACCTAATAAGGAGTAATTTTTATTACATTCCAGTACAAAACTAAAATCCCCAGATTGATTCGTAATATAATAACCAATAATTTTTCCTGATTCGTCAATTAATGAAACTGCAGCGCCAGTAATTGGCTCCATTGTTACTTTATTAAACACATGGCCATTCAATATTTGCTTACAGCCCTCAATAATACCACTCTGCGAATAAACAAACTGGTTCAAAATAAGAAGAGTGCATAATACCAGTTTATAAAATCGATTGTTACAAAATAAAATTTTACTCATGCCATTTTTAGAATTTATAATTACTTCAGAGATTGCAACTTAATAAATAATTAATTATTAGTCTTAGTTCACTAATTTACTAATTAAAAAATATTTACAAATATATCCACGATTTATGGTGAATAAATTATTAAGATTAAGTACTAGTTTAGGTGTTAAAAATATTTAAAAACGTTAATTTTGCAGTAATAAATTTAAGAGTAGTGATGAGTTATAGAATAGAAAAAGATACCATGGGCGACGTTAAAGTTCCTGCCGAAAAATTATGGGGAGCACAAACTGAACGCTCTAGAAACAACTTTAAAATTGGAGCACCAGCATCAATGCCTTTAGAAATAGTTTATGGGTTTGCATATTTAAAAAAAGCAGCAGCTTATACAAACTGTGAGCTTGGTGTATTACCTAATGATAAACGTGATTTAATTGCTCAAGTTTGTGATGAAATATTAAGCGGAAAGCATGATGCACAGTTTCCATTGGTAATTTGGCAAACTGGTTCTGGAACACAAAGTAACATGAATGTAAACGAGGTCATTGCCAATAGAGCGCACCAAATTGCTGGAAAAGTAATTGGAGAGGGCGATAAAACCATTCTGCCTAATGATGATGTCAATAAATCGCAATCATCAAACGATACCTTCCCTACAGGAATGCATATTGCAACTTATAAAAAGATTGTAGAAAACACTATTCCTGGAGTAAAGCAATTACGATACACACTCCATAAAAAAGCTAGTGATTTTAAGAGCGTTGTAAAAATTGGTAGAACGCATTTAATGGATGCCACACCTTTAACACTTGGTCAAGAATTTTCTGGTTATGTGTCTCAATTAGACCACGGATTAAAAGCACTAGAAAACACCTTACCACATTTAGCTGAATTAGCTTTAGGTGGAACAGCTGTTGGAACTGGCTTAAACACGCCAAAAGGCTATGATGTCTTAGTCGCCAAATATATTGCTGAATTCACTGGATTACCATTTATAACTGCCAAAAATAAATTTGAAGCCTTGGCAGCTCATGACGCCATTGTAGAGTCGCATGGTGCTTTAAAACAACTAGCTGTATCACTTAATAAAATAGCCAACGATATTCGTATGATGGCTTCTGGGCCACGCTCGGGAATTGGAGAAATTATTATTCCAGCCAACGAACCAGGAAGCTCAATTATGCCTGGAAAAGTAAATCCTACTCAATGTGAGGCATTAACTATGGTATGTGCTCAAGTTATGGGGAACGACGTAGCTGTAACTGTAGGGGGCACACAAGGGCATTATGAACTAAATGTCTTTAAACCAATGATGGCTGCCAACTTATTGCAATCGGCTCAATTATTAGGAGATGCTTGTGTAAGCTTTGATGTGAACTGTGCAATAGGTATAGAGCCTAATCATGCTGTAATTAAAGAGTTATTAAACAATTCTTTAATGCTGGTAACTGCTTTAAATACTAAAATAGGGTATTATAAAGCAGCAGAAATTGCCAATACCGCTCATAAAAATGGAACAACTTTAAAAGAAGAAGCAATAAATTTAGGCTATGTAACTGCTGATGATTATGACGAATGGGTAAAACCTGAAGATATGGTTGGAAATTTGAAATAGAAATGCTCAAAACAATTAAATAAAAAATATTAATCTTAATAGCGCTATTATGAAAAACAAATTACATTTTTTTTATTATCCTTTTTTGTGTATCTATTGTTGCAAATGCACAAACAACCTTTAGCTCATAAAATATAATTGCCCTTACTGGAGACCAACCTTACAGAATGGTTTCTGGAGGTTTTAATAACGACTGTAATATAGATTTAATTGTTTCGACCTTTGGAGATAATACCATCGAGTTGTATAGCAATGATGGTAGTGGTAACTTTTCATTATTCTCTTTATTACCAAACACGTTAGGTGGAATCACAGGAATTAAATTTATTGATTTAAATGGTGATACTTTTGAAGACATTGTGGTTTGTTCTTATAACAATGATAAAGTGGTTTGGTTTGCCAACGATTGTGGTGGTGGAAATTTTAGTATTGCTGGTGAAAAGTAATATCGATTGTTGTAGATGGCGCAAGTGGCTTGGCAGCAGGTACAATTGATGCTGGCCCTACAAATGACATAGTTGTTTCGGCTTTAAATGATACCGATATTCTAAGGTTTAGTAACAATAGCTCTGGGACATTTACTGGTCATAATACTAAATCCAGTCAATCCACTTACGAGTCCAGACACCATTACTTTAGAGGATTTAGATGGAGATAACGATTTGGATGCCTTAGTGGTTATTGGTCAATACAACTCTATGAATGCTGTGGAGATATTTAGAAATAACGGTACTGGAAGTTTTGGACCTGAACAAGTAAAAGACAATATACAAAATCAAGCATATGTGTTTGAAGTTGCAGATTTTGATAATGATACCTATTCCGATATTGCAAGTTCTGCTTATAATGATGACCATTTAAATTGGTTTGAAAATCAATATTACATTTTAGGATTGGATGATAACGACAAAGATTCGTTTGGTATTTATCCTAACCCAACATTAGATAGATTGAATTTTAGGAGTGCTGATTCTGAGGATTTTAATATCTCTGTTTATGATTTGCTAGGCAAAAAGTCATAGAAACCATTAAAATGTTAATTCACCTTTAGATGTTTCTACTTTAGAATCTGGAATCTATATATTAAAACTTTACGATTTTAGCAAAGCCTATAAGTTTATAAAACAATAGATACAAATACATAATTAATGCAAAAAGCAGGTAAACATCAAGTTTCCTGCTTTTTTCAATTGGTTAGTTAGCTATTAATCTTCTCTTAGGATAATTATGTAATATGAAGTGTAAAAATATTATTCTCAAACTAATTCTTCATTAACATATGTTTATAGTTTAGTTTTTTTCTAACTCTACTCAATTGTACAGGAGTGATGTTTAAAAAAGAAGCAATTTGAAATTGCGGAATAAGCTCATCTATATTAGGAATTCGTTTTCTTAACTTCTTATATCTTTCTGTCGCATCCATTGACATGAGTTCTATATTCCTCCTTTCGTATTCAATAAAAACATTTTCAAGAATTTTATTATATAAGTTCGAAATTCGAATATCTGACTTACATAATTCTAAGAAAGCTGAAAAATCTATTTCTACAGCCTCACACCTAGTTAAAGTTTCATAGGTCAGTTTCGATGGTTTTTTTGTTATATTAGCTGTTAAAGATCCAACAAAAGATTTAGGAGAAAATATTTTTTTATTATGCTGCTTTCCAGATTCAGAGTTAATATAAGCTCTCATAATCCCAGACACTAACATAAATACCTTATAAGATGGAATGTCACCTTCTTTAGCCAATACAGTATTTTTATTTAATACTCGAAACTTAGATATTTTAGAAAGTTTGTTAAAGGATTCTTCATCAATGTTAGCAAATGAGTTTAAAAAAGCGAAATTAGCATTCATAATTACTTGTCTAAAGCGCTATTAAATGCTGCATTTGCATGTATGGTTGTAGTATCAAATACAGGAACCAAGACATCTTCTTGTTTAATTAGCAAGGGAATTTCGGTACAACCTAAAATTACACCTTTTGCGCCATTGCCAATTAATTTATCTATTATTTGCAAATAAATTTGTTTAGATGCATTATTTATGATGCCTTTTGATAATTCTGTGTAAATAACATCATGTATTTTTTCTCTCAGTTCAAAATCTGGAATAATCACTTTAATCTCATTAGACAGTAAAATATCTTTAAAAAATTCCTTCTCCATAGTATATTTTGTTCCTAATAGAGCTACTTCATTAATTTGCCGTTCTTTTATTTTATATGCTGTTGCTTCGGCTATATGTATTATTGGTATTGAAACCACTCCCCTTACAGCATCAATGGACAAATGCATAGTGTTTGCACAAATAATAATAAGGTCTGCTCCTGCTTTTTCCAGACTTTTTCCAGCACCCTTCATTATTTCATTCAATGTATCCCAATCATCTTGTGATTGAAGTCTTGAAATGTCTCCAAAATCTAAACTATGGATTATTGTTTTACAAGAATGATTTCCTCCAAACTCCTTATTGGCTAAGTCGTTTAAGATTTGATAATACAAAATGGTAGATTGTGGTGTAATGCCTCCAATAAGTCCAATAGTTTTCATAAAATCATATTTGTTAGTAGAATCTCTGCAAATAACAAAATTAATTTAAGCTATAATTTATTAAGCATCATATTTATTCTAAATTTATAGCTCGAAACAGAATTATTCAAAATTTAAATGACCACACTCATAATTAATATTAAAGAATTACTTCAAATACGTGATATAGGTATCGACAAAGTTTCAGGAAATGATATGAAGCATTTACCAACCATTAAAAATGCCTTTGTTTTAATTGAAGATGATGTTATTATAGATTTTGGAGAAATGCAAGATTTACCAAAAGCACAAACAGATAAGCTAATTAATGCTAAGGATAAAATAGTATTACCAAGCTGGTGCGATTCGCACACACACATTGTTTATGCTGGAAATAGAGAGCAAGAGTTTGTTGATAGAATTAATGGTTTGAGTTACGAGGAAATCGCCAATCGTGGTGGAGGTATCTTAAATTCTGCAAAAACACTTCAAGAAACGTCTGAAAATGATTTATATAACCAATCTATTCCTCGTGTTAAAGAGGTCATGAAACTTGGTACAGGCGCCATTGAAATTAAATCTGGTTATGGCTTAACAACCGAAGCTGAAATTAAAATGTTGCGTGTTGCCAAAAGAATTAAAAAGGAGTTTCCTATATTAGTTAAAACCACTTTTTTAGGTGCTCACGCACTTCCCTTAGAATATAAAAACCAAAAAGATAAATATATCGATTTGATAATTAACGATATGTTGCCAAAAGTTGCCCAAGAACAATTGGCAGACTACATTGATGTATTTTGTGAAAAGGGCTATTTCTCATTAGAAGATACCGAACGCATTTTAGAAGCTGGAAAAACGTATAATCTAATTCCTAAAATTCATGTTAATCAATTTAATGCATTTGGAGGCGTTGCACTTGGTGTAAAACATAATGCTTTATCTGTAGACCATTTGGAAGAATTGAATCAAGAAGACATTACTGCCTTACAAGACAGCAACACCGTTCCTGTGGCTTTACCTTCTTGCTCCTATTTTTTGAGTATTCCTTATACTCCAGCTAGACAACTTATTGATGCAGGTTTACCATTAGCTTTAGCAACCGATTATAATCCAGGTTCTACACCAAGTGGCAACATGAATTTTGTAGTGAGTACAGCTTGTATAAAAATGAAAATGACTCCTGAGGAAGCCATTAATGCTGCAACCATAAATGGTGCTTATGCTATGGGGCTATCTAACAAATGTGGCAGTATTACTAAAGGTAAAAAAGCTAACCTCATAATTACGAAAGAGATTCCAAGTTATGGTTTTTTGCCTTATGCCTTTGGAAATAACCATATTGACTCTATTATTCTTTCTGGAAAAGTATTGACATAAAAAAAGCCTTAGCAATAATGCCAAGGCTTCTTTTTTATCTAAACCTAATTAAAGGATTATTTTAGTATAAATTCTGTAGAAGACACTAAATCCTTTTGGTCAAAAACGTTTACAACATAACGTCCTGCGCTAAACTTATCTGCTCCTCTTGCATCAACAAACTCACATACATCTAAATTTCTTGACTCATAATTAAACTTGCTTATTAAGCTGTAGTTTAATGTTGTTTCTTCAAATTTAATTTGCTCATTTAATCCCAAAACATTGCTTTGTGGATCCAATACCTGTACAAAGAACTCTTTATCACCTTTTTCAACTAAGTTGTTTTTAGCCACTGTATAGCATACTCTAATTTTATCTACTCTTCTAGCTCTTTCCATTGGAACTAATTTTCCAGAAGTACGGACCAATACACCATAACCTTCCAATTTAGCTGCAGTTAAAACTGCTGCGTTTTCAACGATATCAGCTAATTCAGAGTTTTGAACCAATAAAGAGTCGTTAAACATAGTTGTAGATTCAAGCTCAATTTTTGTACTGTCTAAAGATGATGCCAATAATACGTTCTCTACTTTTAAAGAATCATTTTCAGCTAGAATCACATCCATTTCAGATTGAAGATCTAAGAATTTCTTTTTGTATCTCCATAAACTTCTCACTGAGTTTTCCGAAACTTTTAAAGAATCCATTAGGCCTTTAATACGTTCTCTAGCTTCCACTAGCTTTTGGTTTGCAACCTCGTTTTCACCAATTGCCACATCAAACTGAGCAGCCATATTGTTAAGGTCTTTTAATACCAATTCTTTTTCTTCTGTTAATTGTTTTTTTGTATCTACACTATCGTTGTATAATGAGTACGAATAAAATGCTGTACCTACTAGTAATAATACTGCGATGCTTAAAATTACTTTTAAACTTCTGTTGTTTTCTGCAGCTTTGTTTTCCATAATTGATAATTGTTTTGTTAATTGTTTTATAAATCTAATTAAAACTTTAATGTTTGTTTTTGTAATGAGCAAATAATTATAACCATGTAATTAACAATTACTAATTAAAACCTCATTCAGCATTATATACGACAAACTAAAAAGTTTAGATGTCGAACCCTATTGAATATCTTTTACAAACTAACATCGATATTACAAAACATCGATAAATAAAGCGATAGCACCATTTTAGTTTGTAGTAAAAGTTTTGTTAAAATTTAAAACGAAGTTTGTTTTCGTGTAACTTTTTTAGAATATCTTCGTCGTATTTGAAACTAAATCTATGTCTCCAAAAACACAAAAACTATTAAAATGGTTGTGGATTAGCCTTATAGCTATATGTATTACCGTGTATATTATTGACCCTGCAGTTTTTAAAAATGACACAATTGCAGCATTTATTAGCAAGTTTAATGGCTATGCCTGGAGCATTTACTTCTTAATACATCTGTTAAGAGGTTTTGTATTATTACCAAGCACACCTTTAATTTTTGCAGGTGTCATTTTGTTTCCA
The DNA here is from genome assembly GCA_023015825.1 of Flavobacteriaceae bacterium S0862. Taxonomy (GTDB): domain Bacteria; phylum Bacteroidota; class Bacteroidia; order Flavobacteriales; family Flavobacteriaceae; genus Pontimicrobium. The sequence goes on from JALKAW010000004.1 coordinate 313,326, forward strand.
GATCAATTAATTTGGGTTTTATTAGTGTCTCTAATAGGTATTCTGGGTTCATCACTACTTATTTACTATTGTTCTGATAAGCTTGGGTTTTCAAGCTTTTTTGAAAGTGAAAGCAAAAACATAAAACTCATTAAAGAGAAACTATCAGGAAAATATGGTTTTTATTATATCTTGTTTTGGTCGTTTTTTCCAATAGTCCCAACTGATATTATTTGTTATGTGTCAGGGGCGTTACGTATAAAACTACCTGTGTTTGTTAGCGCTTTATTATTGGGAGAATTGGTACTATGTAGCGTTTATATTTTTGGAGCTAGTTATTTTATTAATTAAGTTATAATAACTACCAAAATAAAAATTATTGTAGATTCCGCATCAAGTGCGAAATGAAAAGCTAATTATCAACTTGCTTCAACGAATCAATTTTACGTTGCAAGGCGTCTATTTGTTCTTGGTTTTTGCTAGTATTTGGAATGTTTTTAATAGTATCGGTCACTGCTTTGATTAAATCGATATCGACCGTTGGTTTCTCCTCATAATAATACCCAATACCTTCACTAGAACGCCACGCCTCAGATAATTGATCATACACAGTCTTATCCCAAGTGCTTGGACGCTTTACATCTATCCAAACCACATCACGATATTCACTATCAACCAACGCTAAATCAGGTGTTGCAGAACCATCAAAATTTCCAGAACCTTCTTTTACCGCAGACACTGTTCCTAAGAAGAACATTCGCTTTCTTCCAGCAATATCTTTAATATATGGTCTAAACTCTACAGGTTTATTTACAGACCAATCAAATTCTTTTCGAGATTCAATTATCTTTAAAGGCATTGCAGACACACCTGCATATCCTTGTTTTTTGGCTGCATGGTCAAAATAATACAATTTATCAGTTCCATCTGCAGGAATAAAGACACTAAAAGTTAAACTTGTTCGCTCTACTCCTACTGGTTCTAACCCAAACCAATGGTATAAACCACTATAAGCATCAGTTAGTGAACCTTCAAAATTAAAATCGGTAACAAATGGTTGTTGATTTTGGTCATCTGGTAAATCTGGAATTTTAACAGCAGTTTCCATATTCCAAGGCAACGGGTCGCTAAAACCTCCCAAAAATTTTAAAGATTCTGCTTGCAAACGTGATACTTTTTCAGATAAGGTATTTTGTTTGGTTAAAAAGGGATAGTTTTTCATATCCTCAGGACTAATGAAAGTGCCTTTACCTATCAAAACACGTTCAAGATAATCGTTAAAATCGTGTGCACCATTTTCAATAATAACTACACCTCCAAAAGTTGGATAAGGAAAGAAAAAACCTTTCCAATTAATCAAACTCACGACTTGAACCCATTCACCATCATCATTTTTCATATAAAACACATCTCCAGGTTCTGTTGAGAATAGTTTTGCAATTCCGAAGCGTTGTACTACTGCATTATAAGTGTTTCGACTAAATTTTAATGATTCACCAATGGAGAATGTTACAGGTATTCTATTTTCACTAGAAAACCTCGGAAAAGGGTTTGTACTGGACACTGAAAATACTTCTTCGGTATTATCGCTTATTCGTTGCCAAATATATTTTACTGTTGGTTGAATAGCCATTGTCCATTGGTTTTCTCCATCGACTCTTACTAAATGTGGCAACGATACATCTTTGGTTTCTCCAACAGATTCGTTTGCCATGGAGAAAATATTGCGTAATGGTTGTATGCGTTCGTTTTGAGTAAGTGGTAACTCATGAATTTCAACTTTATTTAAATCATTAAATACATTATAGGTTTTCATGTAGTCGTACATTTTATAATGCCAACCAACGACGTAAATTATTCCGAAGATTACCACTAACAAACCTAAAATAGCAAGGCGTTTACCAGAACTGGGTGTTCGTCTGAATTTTTTTAATAAAAAGAACAGAATTATTCCGCTTAATAAGATAACAAAAATGAATTTTCTAATAAACAGCAAAAAAGGTTGGTATTCATCACGAAGAATAAACAATAAGAATAGCAAAATAATACTACCAATAATAGTAATTCCTTTTTGCTTTTTTCCTTTATTCCAATATCGTTTTATCATGTATAGTAATTTTATTTAATTTTCACCACGCTTATTAACATGCTTAATACTTAAGACCATAGCAACAATCATCAGTACTTTAGATAAAGGTCCTAGAACGTTTCCCCATGAAAATACCTTATCATAATCAACAGTGTAAATAAAATCTAGTATTAATAAAATACCAAATAAAACAATCATGATATATCGGAACTTATTGTTAATCATGCTATTTTAAAAACCCTTTATCTTTTAAGCGCTCTCTAGCACTTTTCTTTTCTTCTTTTGGTGCGTCTTTAACTTCCGGAGCATCATCACTCTCTATTACGTTTTCGTCCACATTATCATCTTTTGTAGTGATATCATCTAGAAATTCTTTACTCTTTTCAATAGTTTCACTAACCATATCAGTTAAAGTATCACTTTTTTCGTCTACAATTTTTCCAGACTTTAATACAAAATTGGCTAAATAGGTGCCTATAACAGTTCCAACAACACTAGAAGCAAAAGTAGAAACGCCATTGTAGCTTCCAAAAGGTTTAAATGGCGTAAAAAATTGTAGCACTAGGGACACCATTAGAAATAAAAACGCAACATAAACTATACGCAACAGAAATTTTTGCTGAAATACAAATCCTGTTCTGTCGTTTTCTTTCATTTGCAATTCTTTATAATTAACAATCTTGTTTACAAAACGATACAAGCCATTTCCATTGGATTCTCTCCAATATAACAGCACGCCAAATAAAATGGCTGAGATAAATACAATGAGTTCTATGGTCATAACTTATACTTTTAGTGACTATTCCTATAAAGTTAGTCTATAATTTTTAAATATTGTTACTAATTGTCTCAATTACCCAATCTTGAAAGGACTCATTCCAAGTTTCGTAACTCTTGTAAAACTGTTCTTTATCATACCAATACAGAAATAACACATCTTTTGGGGATACATTAATTAAAAGTCTCCAAATTAAATCGTATTGTTTTATATCTAACGATGAATGTGGTTGATGCAAAGCAAAATAAAAGCTCTGGTCAACTAAATCGGCAATTTTAAAAGCATTACTTCGCTCTATCCGTTCTAAGTATATTTCTACACCTGTTACACGTTTTAAAGCGTTTGCATCAATGGTATTTAAATATCTACGGAATAATACTTTATCATTCAAAATATCCTTAATTGGATGCTCAGTTTTCTTTAATTCATTAAATAACATTACTTTTTTAATGCGGTCGTATCGCTTGTCTTTTACAACCTCATCTAAGTTACATTCAATAATTAAGTGATCTCTTAATTTATCCATCAATTCTGGTTGTGAAATATGGTAAATTAACACATCGTGAACTGTATCTTTAATAGCCTCTTTATGTGCTTCTTCATCTTGAAACACTACAATTGGCGAAATAAAATCACGCAACACATAAATACCACCAAAAGCCTTAGTAAAAAAAGAATTAGTCTTAAATTCAATAGGCTTTAAGTATAATTTTCGATGACGTAAATCACCATGTTTTTTTGCCGAATCTAATAATTCTTGATGAATTGTTTCATTAACAAAATTATTGCCTTGATTAAACTTTTCGACTAGCTCTAATTGTTCCTCTTGAATATGAAATAAGTTATTTATTAAATGAAAATTAATAGAAACAGTATCATATTTCAATACATCTAATGGTCCAAAAAACGTGTCTATGTGTTGGTCGAAATCTATACAAATGGCACAATCTCTGGTGATATCGCTTATAGCATCTCCATGCTCTTTAAAGATAAGTTGCATCATATCTCTATCAAACGTGTGGGTTGGCACATATACAGGTTTGCCCTTTTGCAATGGAGAAATAATGATTCCATGAGGGTTAGCTTCACCATGATTAAGATACTGTAAATCTTTCTTTTCTTCGGCAATTTCTGGACTCCAACCTAAACCATCTATAGAAAAGGTTTTAAGCTTAGTCGCTTTAAAGCCCAATTTTTCTAAACATAAGTTATAACGCTCAACCATCTTCCCACTTACTGGAATGAGCTCGCTTCTATATAAATTTGCTGCTTTTAGTTTTTTCATTTTCTATTAAGGTATCTTTTTCTACTTATTTATAGTTTGCCAAAATAGTTTCATATTCTTAGAATCTATGTTCTCTTATTGGTTTAACATAAGGCTCAGTATTAAAATATAACAACAGACAAGGAGAAATATTTCTATATGAATCCATAAACTCTTGATTAATTAATTCACTATTCGCAATTCTCTTTTAAATAATGTTATGATATGGATACATCTTCCTTATAACTAGTTTTTACCAAACTGTTCTCTTGCCTCTTGATCAATGTTTAATTGATTAACTCGTGCATCCACTTTTCGTTTAAAATCCGTATCTGCAATGGTTGCTACATTATCTAAATAACGCACTACTTCTTGTCGTCTAATTTCAGAGAAATCCAAACCTTTCATATTGGCTCGCATCAATTCTTGTAGCATATTAAACTTAGTGTCGTAATCTTTCTTAAAGTAGATATCTGGGTTTTCAAACCAATCTTCTTCCAAGTCGAAATCGGTTAAGCGCAATGACACTGCACTTTGAATGTTTCTCACATCACGTGATGAGAAAAACGGGAATATCTTTTGAATTTCCTTATATAAATTCGCATAAAACAAATGCTGATTTGTTTTAAAGTTCTTCTCTACCTTATCATAGGCTTCTAAAACTAGCTCTTCTGCTGGCTTATCTGTTATTTTTAGGATTTCTCCCATATTTTTTGCCAAGCCTTGATCTTGCAAATAACTATAGTTTTCTGGCCCTTGCATATTTACAAAATCTGGCATAGTATCATCCAATTTTCGCCACCATAAATGATCTTGATCTAAGAAGTCATGTTCCGTTCGTGCTCCATCAATTAAAAATCGCCCTTGAACACGCGAAATCACTGCTTTATCTAACATCTCAGGAAGGTTAGTAAACAATCCAATAGAACTATTTCCATAGTTTACAGCATAAGCACCTTCGGTATATCTCAAAAACACGCCTATAACTTCTTTGACACCAGCAGAAACCCCTTGTGCAGTACGCTCTTGCAAGTTGTTTTCGGCATCATCAATTGGAGCAAAAATCAAACGTGTTGGGTCTTGTAAGGGTTTCATCCACTCTACCATTTTCTCAGCAGAGCCACCTTGAAATGTACTAATTAACGTATCAGGCATTGGATGAAACAAAAATGGAATATCTAGATTATCACAATGTTCTTTTAGTCGTGTAGCAATCGCAGCAATCAACATACTCTTCCCAGTACCTGGAATTCCGTAACCCATAAATACTGGCATAAAGCCACCTAATTCTTGAAATGGGTTTTTTTGAGCTGCAAAATCGTAGCTCAACATGCGTTCGGTTAAACGACGAGCAAAATGTTTTGCATCTCTGTTACCAACTATTTGTTCAAATTGTATTTTATTAAACTCTACACTTTTGGCAGCTCCTGCAAATACATTCTCCCAACCTGAAACCGCAAAATCTGAGTTTTCAAGTTTATATGTTCTGTCGAGAATAGTTTCGGTATATTCTAAAGAACTCTTGCGCAATTGAATTTCATCAATTAGTGCTTCAAAATATACAATCGTAAAATCAATTACATCTTTATCAGTCTTTACAATATCTGGATGGCTTAAATACTTGTCATAATAGAATAAAGCACAAGCAATTCCTTTAAGAGGCGACATAAAGGATACTTCAGGAATACCTGCGAATTTATTTTTCATAACGCTTAAATCATCTGAAGCATGTGGTTGTAAATTATGAAGAATATTATATGCTGTTGCAAATAACATAAAAGCAGTTGCTGTATGCATTTTACTTTCGTACTCACGCTTTCCAGCATTATCGAGAAAAGATTTACGTTCACTCAAACTAGATAATCCAGAGGCGTCGTAATAACTGTCTTTTATCCAAATTCCTAACGTTAATCCCTCTTGAACAGCAAATAAAGTTTCATTTAAGTGAATGGGGATTGCCACAGAATCTGGTAATAAGCGTTTTTTCAATGCTAAAATAGTTTTAGATACAGAGGTGACTTCAACACCTCCATTACCTCCTTGGGCTCTTGATAAATACAATAAAATAGATTCATCTTTACCATTATTTTCTTTGTTTTTTGCACGTTGACCTTGTTCCCATTGTACACTTTTTATATACGACGTCGCTTCGTCACGAAGTGCATCGAGCTCATTTTGTTTTATTGGAAATGTTGAGTTGTGTTCCATATGTTTTAGTGTTCAGCTACAGTCGCAGTCAACAGTTCTAAATACTAAGACTGGAGAGACTGAGAAATACTTTTATATTGTTTTTAAATCAGCCATTTGAATTGGTGGTTTTGCCAACATATTCATAATATCTGGTGTTTTATTATAGAGCATTTGTATAATGCGATGTGGTGCAAATACATATTCTTGCTTTACAACATCACTCCAGTTTTGTAGGGTTTGTTTACTAAAAAAACTACCTTCTTTAAATTCGCAACCAGAAAACACTTCATCTATTTTTAGAGATATTGCGTACGATTCTAAAGGGATTTCTTTTTTGCCAATGCCATCAAGAATTGCGTGTGTAATCTCATTTTCATCCTTTGCAAATACATTATGCAAAGGCCCTAAGTCTATTCGTTTTATATGCTTTGGAAAAAAATTTGGTAGCTTTCTATCTATAGCATAAGCCATAGTATCTAAAGACATGTTTCTATCTGCTACGTTTTTTAAAACCTCATATACTTTATCTTTATAATCGAGAAATTTTTGACCATCATAATCAAAATACATAAAGCAGATAAATGGTCTGTTAAGTGATACATCGTAGAAACTCCAGCTAGTTAATAATTCTCCTTGACTATGCTTTGGTGCCGAAATAATTTTGCCTTGGACAAATCGATTAAAAATAAATTTCTGCTGAACAGATTTATAATACACTATAGATGCAGCCTGAAAGAGCTTGCTTTTCTTAACTTGTACTTTTTTACGCATTAAGGTGTCCAAAAATTCTTTTTTTAATGCTTCAGCAGGAATTAATTTATCTAAATATTCAGTTCTTAATGATAAATCATTGAACAAATAGCGAAACTCTAAATAATTTGGAAAACCAGAATCGGTTAAATCAATCTTCATATTATCCTCTTCATCGTACATGTATTTTACACGCATGGCTTCTATAGAATATAGCAACAAATCAGAGTATTGCTTAAAAAAGATTAGTTCTTTCTCATTACATATTTGCTGACGCTGAACATTAACTATGAGTTCTTTTAAAGTGAAATCTACCATTTTATGGTAAAACACATATTGCTCTTTAGAATCGAGTTCTGCGGAATCTAATGGTGTTACAATGTGGTTAATAGACATTACTAATTAAGAAAATGGTTAAAAAATTTAATAAGAAAAATTGTGCCTCTCGAAAGAAGCACAAATTATTATGATAACAAATCGTCGTCTCCTTCAGGTTTAGGATTTGCTCTTTCGCCTCCATCATCTCCAGCTGGAGGATTGTTTTCTGCTTTATAATACTCTTCGAAAATCTCTTTCATATCGATGCCATAACGGTCAGCAAAATTCTTCTGAATTTCAGCATCCTTCACACGGATTTCTTGTAAAGCCTCAGCATAACTACCATACACGCCTTGCATTACTTTTTCGTGCACAGGAATATTGTCCATCATTTCTTGTCTGGCCTTAGCAGAAGCAGTATGCATTGCTGCTAAAGTTTCACCAATATGCTCATCGGTTTTTACACCTAAGTGCTCTAAAATAGCAGCAAATTCTTGGTCTGTACGTGCTTTTAATGCAACAACATAACCATCGTAATATTTTAAACGTTCTTCGGTGTCGGATTTTAATTTGGCTCTATGAGTCTGTAGGTTACTTCTTAACGATGTTAATACCTTAATTGTCAAGTTATGCTTATGCACAAAACTGTCTTTAGAAGCGGCTAAAGTGGTATAAGCGTTTTTCAAACCTTCCAATTCTTCTACTTTTTGTTCTAACTGTGTCACTTTTCCTATAGCCTGAGCATAATCTGCAGATTGTTTATCTACAATTTCTTCTAGTTCTTGACGTGCTTGCTTTAAAAGCGCATATTTTTCTTCTAAAAGGCTTTCTACTTCTTTCTTCTTCTCAAGAGCCTTAGTATGGTTTTTAGTTGCTTCGACAATGGCATCTTGAAGTTTATCTTCGACCTCTTTAATCTCTACTTCACGATCTTTTAAACGTTTAACGGCTGCTTGACTTTTAAAAGATAATTCGTTTAATAATGTTTGTACATCAGCATTTTCTATACGCTGCTGAAATAAGGCTTTTGCTTTATTATCTGCCTCATCACGAGACTTTTGAGCTGCTTTTAGTTCGTCTTGCGCTTTTTTAATCTTGCTTTTTCTTCCCCAAAGGTTATTCCACCAAGTATCTGGTTTATTTTCAGCATCTTCAAGTTCAACTCTCGCACGCTCTAAACGCTTAATAGCACTATCAATAATTTTCTGTTCATCACCATTTAACGAGGAAAAGTTTTCGAAAATAATCCCTACTTCATCTTGGTAGTCTGTAAGATCCTTAATGGCATCTAATAAAGACGTTCTGTCTTTTTCAGCCATATGAACAACATCATCCAATGTAGCATTTAATATTTTTTGACGCATTTCAGGGTCGTCTTCCTGAGCTAATTTCGATTTCATTGTATCGATAGCTTTTCCCCAATTTACATCTACTTTTTCTTGTTTCTCGTTAGAATTGGTTTCTAATAAATCAAAATCATCAGACATATTGTGTAGTATTTTTTTAAGTAGTTGAACATAATGTGAATAGTTAAGCAATTTCGTTAAAAAATATGATTTTTTAAATAGAAACTCCTCAAAATATTTGTAGTAGTAAAGTGAAAAATGTTACAGATAATATTGAAATAAAAGAAAAAAGCGATTTCAAAATATTGAAACCGCTTTATAAAATTTATTAAAAGGCTAATTCATATTATTGTTTTGCCTCCTTTTTGTTAAAAGTATAACTCATACCAAATTGAATCATTGAAGTTGTCATATCGTAAGCTACTTCACTTCCAGGTATTGCTCCATATGGAGGGAAAGTAGGAATGAAATTCGGATTAAGAATTTGTCCGGTTGTTTTACCTCCACTTGAACCATAATGATATACAGCATCGATTTGCCAGTTATTATTTACCTCATAACTAAATCCAAATTGAAAAGCATTCTTAATAATTGCAGTCGCTGGAATATTATAAAATGTCAGCTCTTCTGGAATAGGATTTGAACTATATGTATATCCAAAGCGCAATGGCAGTTTATCTATCCCTTTATATTGAATACCTGCAGATACTATTGAAATGTTTTCCCATCCAAAACCTGCAACAACTACTGGAAAACCTTGTGCTGGCCCACTTGTTGCTGGTATCCAGCCACTTTCTTTAAAGCCATTTGTATTTTCATAATTAACTGTTCTATAATCTAGCGCTAAATCGATTGCATCATTAGAATACCCTAAGCCAAATGAAAGAATGGAAGGATAATCCATATCAAAATTATTGTCATCTCCAGCTGAATTATCAAATTCAAACTCACTAAAATTTTGTGTTGTTTTATAAGATGCACCTGCTTTAAATCCAACACCTGAGTCATAGAATAAACCAAATTGTCCACCGAAACCTGTAGCCTTGGCTTTATTAGTAGATGGATAACCTGTAGCTGTTGGGCTTGCTGTAGGGTTTGGTTCTAATTGCAATGCAGCATAATTAAAAGTTGGCTCCACACCAATAGAAAATTCATCTGATAATTCATAGGCCCAAGTAAAACCAATTTGTAATAACATATAATCGGATTCAATATGCCCAAATCCTCCGGCGCTCTGAGGAGCATTAACAGGGTTGGTCATGTTTTCTGGAAAAGTAACCCCAAACCCACTGATACCGAATGCGGAAGCACCAAAAGTATGCTTACTGTCTTCTTTCCCCCAAACCATAGCTAATGCAGGCATTGGTGAAACACCTCTGTCATCTTTAGTATTACCACTAAAGAAATTTCCAGTAGGCTGCCCAAAAGCGTCAAATTCAGGAACAGTTGAATATAATTCAGGTGACGAAAAGAATAATCCCAAATCAAATTTTAAAATTTTTGAATCAAAAGTACTAATAGCAGCAGGGTTCCATTGCATAGCACCTGAAATATCTAGCGGTTGAGCGGTTGAAGCCCCACCCATTGACATATTGACGGATCCTACTCCTTGCATAATATGTCCAGATTGTGCATATAAAATTGTTGAAAAAAACAATGCAAATAGTTTAAATAAATTCGATTTCATAATATGAGTGTTTTTAGTTAATATCATTTAATAATAATCTGTACTAACAAATTACTTTGGTGAAGTTAATACTAAACAACTATCTAAATCATGACAAAAATCACTAAACCTTCTTATGTAACTTAAGTTACATATAATGGCGCTATGTAATAATATGCTAAATACAATGTTGTAATTTGTGTTATTATAAGAATATAATAGAGTAAACTTTGAAGTGGTACTTTGCCAATAATTTATTCATTTCAAGTAAATTAGTAAAATATTTATGCTATATTTGAAAATGATTAACCCAAATCACTCTATAAAATGCTACCAATCAACCTACTAATAACTCATTTTAATTCAATTTTATTGATAGAGCAATCTAGCATCGTCACTGTATTAATAATTACTGTGGTATTCTTTTTAATCCTTTTAATATTGGGTGTGAGAAAGTCCTACAAACTAAAAGCTGAAAACGAAAAGCTAAGTAAAAAATCTTATTCGTCTTCTTCTAAAGATAATGAAATTTATAAAGATTTTACTGAGGGTCATTTATATGATTAAGATATTTATAAACATAAAATAAAAAGAGCCAGCAAATGCTGGCTCTTTTTATTTACAATTATCTCACTAATTTTTTATACTTTATTCGTTTTGGCATTAAATCGCCTCCTAAACGTTTTTTCTTATTCTCTTCATAATCACTAAAACTTCCTTCAAAGAAATAAACTTGGCTATCTCCTTCAAAAGCTAGAATATGTGTACAAATACGATCTAAAAACCATCTGTCATGCGAAATCACCACTGCACAACCTGCAAAGTTCTCCAAACCTTCTTCTAAAGCTCTTAGTGTATTGACATCAAGATCATTAGTAGGCTCATCTAAAAGCAATACATTACCTTCTTCCTTAAGTGTCATAGCCAAATGTAAACGGTTACGTTCACCTCCAGAAAGCAAATTCACCTTTTTGTTTTGTTCACTTCCAGAGAAATTAAATCGACTTAGGTAAGCTCTAGAGTTTACTTGCTTTCCTCCCATCATAATCAACTCCTGTTCATCACTAAAGTTTTGCCAAATAGTTTTATTTGGATCTATATTAGAATGTTTTTGGTCGACATAAGCTATTTTTGCTGTATCACCTACTTTAAACTCGCCTTTATCTGGTTCAATCTCTCCCATTATCATTTTAAAAATGGTCGTTTTACCAGCTCCATTCGGTCCAATTACACCAACAATGCCTGCTTGTGGAAGATTGAAATTTAAATCTTCGTAAAGGAGCTTATCATCATAAGCTTTACTTACACCAATTGCTTCAATCACGTTGGTTCCCAAACGAGGTCCATTTGGAATATAAATTTCAAGTTTTTCATCTAACTGTTTTTGGTCTTGACTCATTAACTTGTCATAGTTTTTCAAACGTGCTTTTTGCTTTGTTTGACGACCTTTAGCTCCTTGTCTAACCCATTCCAACTCTCGCTCTAAAGTTTTTTGACGTTTTGAAGCTGTTTTACTTTCTTGAGCCATACGCTTAGATTTTTGATCTAACCATGATGAGTAATTTCCTTTCCATGGGATTCCTTCACCTCTATCAAGTTCAAGAATCCAACCTGCTACGTTATCTAAAAAGTATCTATCGTGCGTTACTGCAATTACTGTTCCTTTGTATTGCGCTAAGTGATGCTCTAACCAATGTACAGATTCAGCATCCAAGTGGTTTGTTGGTTCATCTAATAATAATACATCTGGTTCCTGCAATAATAAACGACATAAAGCCACGCGGCGTCTTTCTCCACCTGACAATACACCTATTTTCTTGTCACCATCTGGAGTCCTAAGTGCATCCATGGCAATTTCTAATTTGGTATCTAATTCCCAAGCATTGGCTGCGTCTATTTGATCTTGAAGTTCAGCTTGACGGTTCATGAGCTTTTCCATTTTATCTGGGTCGCTATAAACTTCTTCTAAACCAAATTGATCATTTATTTTATTGTACTCATCAAGTATAGCAACAGTTTCAGCAGCTCCTTCTCTAACAACCTCCATAACCGTTTTATTGTCATCTAATTGAGGCTCTTGCTCCAAATACCCAACAGAGTAATCTTGTGAAAAAACTACATCTCCTTGATAGTTTTTATCAACTCCTGCTATAATTTTAAGAAGTGTAGACTTACCTGAACCATTAAGTCCTAAGATTCCTATTTTAGCTCCATAGAAGAAGCTTAAATATATGTTTTTTAAAACTGGTGTATTTGCACTTTGATATGTCTTTGTAACACCAGACATTGAGAAAATTATCTTTTTATCATCACTCATTATACTCTACCTTTTAATGCGTTAAACACCCATGCTATTGCAAAAAAACCTATGCCAACAGTTGCAAAACCCCAACCTGCAACATCATCATACCTATAAGCTCCCATTAATATTAAAACTATTCCCATAATTACCATTAGCACAGTTGCCCATGCTAATACTGTGTTCTTATTCATTGCCATAATCTATTCTTAGTTTGTTTTGATAGTTAGTCGAAACACAAATATCGCATTTTTATATAAAAAAAGCATCCTTTATTAGGATGCTTTTTAGTGCCTGTGTAATTATTACAGCTCAAGCAATGGTACTTCAATAAAAAGCAGTTGAGAATCTTCTAAAACGTTAATGTCAAAATCTTCAGTTTCAGAAACCCCAATAGCATCACGAGTCTGTAAACTATTGCTATTAATCATTACATTCCCATGTATTGTCATTACATACACGCCATGCTTTTCACTTTTTAATTCATATTTAAATGTCTTACCTTTATCTAAATCTATTCTAGACAAAATTGCATCTTGATGAATTTTTAAACTGCCTTCATTATTTTCATCAATGGAAGTTACTAAGGTTTGCAATTTGTTTTTCCTGTTTTCTTCTAGAAAGGTTTTTTGATCATAGCGAGGTTCAATATTTTGTTTATTAGGAATGATCCATATTTGAAATAAACTCAAATGCTTATCAACAGATCCATTAATTTCAGAATGTTGGACTCCTGTTCCAGCTGACATTACTTGTACTTCTCCTGGAAACACAGATTGCCATTCATTATGCATTGAATCTCGATGTTTTAACTCTCCCCCTAAAGGAATTGTTATGATTTCCATATTATCATGAGGATGAGTACCAAAACCCATTTTTGGTGCTATAATATCATCATTTAATACTCTTAATGCTCCAAAATGAACTTTTTCAGGATTATACCAATTGGCAAAACTAAACGAATGGTTTGCTTGTAACCAACCATGATTAGCGAATCCTCTACTCTCTGCTTTATGAATTATTGTTTTCATCTTTCTTCCTTTCTGTTTTAGTTTACTGTAAACTATTTGATTAATTTTTAGCGAATTTTATCCAGCAAGTCGCTTAATATTCCTGCTTCTTTTTCATTGATATTTTCTAATAAATCAAAATTCATCTTTTTAGAAATATCGTCAAGTAATTTCAAGCCTTCATCAGTAATTGCTATATGCACTACTCTTCTATCTGTAGGACAAGGAATGCGTTCAATTAAATTTTTGGCGGACAATTTATCCATCAATCTTGTAGCATTGGGAGCACGTTCTAACATGCGTTTTTTAATGGTTTGCACTTTTAAAGGCTCACCTGCACCTCTTAAAATTCTGAGAATATTGAATTGCTGTGGCGAAATACCAAAAGGCTTAAAAAACGTATTTTGATGACGGTTAATCCAATTGCTTGTGTAAATAATATTCAATAATGCTTTTACTTTGTTATTTGGAAAGCTAGAATTAATATCTTTTGAAATATCTCCCATTATAGTGCCATTTCAAATTTAGTAATAGCTACTTTTAGTTGTTGATCTAATTCTTCTTCTTTAATTCCTTCATCCGAAAAATTATTTCCAAAGAATGGTAATGAAAAATCTGATACAATATTTCCTCCCATATAAGGAAAACGTCCTTTTGCAATCTCCAAAACGGTCGCTCCTCCTCTACCTCCTGGTGAAGTAGCCATTAATAGCATTGGTTTATCACTCCAAAGTTTTCCATCAATTCTAGACATCCAATCAAAAATGTTTTTAAATACTGTTGAATAGGCTCCATTATGCTCAGCTAATGACAGTACTATACCATCAGACAATTTTATTTTATCAAGAAATACTTGAGCATTATCTGGTATTCCATGTTCATTTTCCAAATCAATGTTATAAAGTGGTAATTCAAAATCGTTTAAATCTAAAACTTCAACTTCAGCGTTATTTATTTGATTTGCAACATAAATTGCCAATGTCTTATTTATTGAATTCTTGCTGTTACTGCCTGCAAAGGCTATTATTTTTTTCATAAACTAATTATTTGATGCAAATATACAAAATAAAATTTATATATTCCATGGAATATATTCCCATGGAATATATAAATACAATAATCTATCTTTTATAGCAACAAGTTCTTTTGTACTTTAGCATCAAACAAAAGAATTAATGGATATTAACTTCAATAAAAATGAAGATCATAATAAACTTTTAGTATCAGATTTAACGAAGCGATTTGCTAAAGTAAAGCTTGGAGGTGGTAAGAGTCGTATAGTAAAGCATCATGCTAAAGGCAAAATGACAGCCCGTGAACGAATTGATTACCTTCTAGATGCCAAATCAAAAAGTATTGAAATTGGAGCATTTGCAGGGGATAATATGTATGAAGAACATGGTGGATGTCCCTCTGGAGGTGTTGTCGTTAAAATTGGTTATGTAAAAGGAAAGCAATGTATTGTAGTAGCAAACGATGCAACTGTGAAGGCTGGAGCTTGGTTTCCTATTACTGGAAAAAAGAACTTACGTGCTCAGGAAATTGCTATAGAAAACAAATTGCCAATTATTTATTTAGTTGATTCGGCTGGTGTGTATTTACCAATGCAAGACGAGATTTTTCCTGATAAAGAACATTTTGGTCGCATTTTCAGGAATAATGCTGTGATGAGCAGTATGGGAATAACCCAAATCGCTGCAGTTATGGGAAGTTGTGTTGCTGGAGGCGCTTACTTGCCTATTATGAGTGATGAAGCTTTAATCGTTGATAAAACTGGTAGTATTTTCTTAGCTGGAAGTTATTTAGTAAAAGCAGCCATAGGTGAAACCATCGATAACGAAACACTTGGTGGTGCTACGACACACTGTGAGATTAGTGGTGTAACCGATTATAAAGCTAAAGATGATAAAGATGCTTTAGATACCATTAAGAACATTATTGACAAAATTGGTGATTACGATAAAGCTGGGTTTAATAGAGCTAAAGCTGAGTTCCCAAAAGAAACACAAGAAGACATCTATGGTATACTGCCTAAAAGTCGTGCAGACCAATATGACATGTACGACATCATAAAGCGTTTGGTTGATAATTCTGAATATGATGAATATAAAGCAGGCTATGGAAAAACCATCATTACTGCTTATGCAAGAATTGATGGTTGGGCAGTTGGTATTGTTGCCAATCAACGAAAATTAGTAAAAACCAAAAAAGGTGAAATGCAGTTTGGTGGTGTTATTTATAATGACAGTGCAGATAAGGCAACACGCTTTATTGCCAATTGCAATCAGAAGAAAATTCCGTTGGTGTTTTTACAAGATGTTACAGGTTTTATGGTTGGAAGTAAAAGTGAACATGGAGGTATTATAAAAGATGGTGCTAAAATGGTGAATGCTGTGAGTAACTCTGTAGTGCCAAAATTCACTATTATTATTGGTAATAGTTATGGTGCAGGAAATTACGCTATGTGTGGGAAAGCTTATGACCCAAGGTTGATAGTCGCATGGCCAAGTGCTGAGTTGGCTGTAATGAGTGGAAACTCAGCGGCTAAAGTGTTACTACAAATCGAAAAAGCCTCGTTACTTAAAAAAGGTGAAAAAATTACACCTGAAAAAGAAGAAGAACTCTTCAATAAAATAAAAGATAGATACGATAACCAAGTATCCCCATATTACGCAGCTGCAAGACTTTGGACAGATGGTGTCATAGACCCACTTGATACAAGAAAGTGGGTAAGCATTGGTATAGAGGCTGCAAACCACGCTCCTATTGAGAAACCTTTTAATTTAGGAGTGATTCAAGTTTAATTCCCCTGATGGTCTTTAACTCTCGGAATAGTTAACAACTTTGTTTGTCTACCGTTTACGTATCTAAAACCATCTTTACCAAAAAAACCAGCTTCTTCGAACATGATACGAATATCACGTTTCCATTCAGGAATATTCACGGTTGTATTCAATTCAATGGCATAAACCGTGTTTATATGTAATGGATAATCGCCATTTACAGGAACACCACCTTGAGCATCCCACATACCTAATGTGGTTCCAGACGAATGTCCATAACTACCTAATGGATGTGTATAAATAGATGGACGTAATCCAGCAGCTTTAGCTTCTTCTAGAGATTTTAATAAAATTTGATTTCCAGTAGCGCCTTCTACAAAATTATTAGTAAAAATATCTTGAAGTTTATTTCCTTCAGCAAAAGCATCCGATAAAAACTTTGGTGGTGCTTTTTCTTCTGGTTTTAATACATACGCCAATTCTTGACAGTCGGTATTTAAGCGTAAATAAGTAATTCCGAAATCACAATGCAATAAATCTCCTGGCAAAATCACCATTTTTCCTGGTCTATCGGAAAAAGAATATAAGTGGCCTTCTAATTCTTCACTAGTTCTTTGTACATCAACCGTTGGGTGAAACCAAGTTTCTAGATCTAATTGCGTTACTTTGTCACGCATCCACCACTCTACATCTGTTGTTGTTGTAATTCCAGGAGTAATCACTTTTTCTGAAAAGGCTTCAGCAATAATATCATGTGTAATATCTACCAACTGATTAAAAATAACCATTTCACGTTCTGTTCTGGTTTCTATCCATCCTGTAGCCAATGGTTGTGCCGAAGTCACTCTTTTTTCAAACTTTTTTGGTAAGT
This sequence comes from Flavobacteriaceae bacterium S0862, assembly GCA_023015825.1. Classification (GTDB taxonomy): domain Bacteria; phylum Bacteroidota; class Bacteroidia; order Flavobacteriales; family Flavobacteriaceae; genus Pontimicrobium. Next base: position 330,669 of record JALKAW010000004.1, read on the forward strand.
AGGACATGAACTCATCATAATCAGTTTTATCCAAGCCATCGGCTATATTAAAATGCTTAGAATAGTTGAGCCCTATTTTATCAGGATTTCGTTCCTCAATAAGCTGCATGAGTCGTTTCCATTGGTTTGGTTCTTTCTCTTTGTCCCATGCCGAAATGATATTTTCGCCAAAATTATATCTGGCAACTGCTAATTTTTCAATTGTATTTTTTGCTTTATCTCTATAGAATAGAATAATTGTTCGTCTGCGTGCATTTAACCAAGTAGCTGGCAACATGGTTCTAAGTACTGGATCCTCATTATATTCTCTTGATATTAGAATCCACATATCTATTCCTGTTCTATCCATTAATTGAGGCAACAGATAATTGAATCTATCAGCTAAAATTTCATCGACTACTCTAGCTCTTTCTCGTTCTGGCAAAATACGTTGTGCATTAATTTGAAGAGTGATTAAAAAAACAATGAAGCATACTTTTTTCATGTTAACAATTTTGGTTGGTTAGGATATAAAAATATCAAAAAAATACTATATAAAACTTATTCATTAAAATTCAATAAATGCAACGTTTGTTTACGTAGAAGTTTTCCTGAATTAGTCTTAGCAAACTGGGGGATACAAAATATCTGTTTTGGAATTTCGTAGGCATTTAGATTTAGGAGTTTTTTTATATTTTCAGTAATATGTTCAATATCACAAGAACCTTCTATAACTAAAATTAGGCACTCACCTAGTGAATCATCTTTTTTTGCTGCTAAGAAAAAAGAAATATTAATTATCTCAGATAGTTTTTTTTCAATCTGTTCAGGAAATAATTTTATACCACCAGAATTAATGACGTTATCGATACGACCAAGCAGTTTAAAACTGTTCTTAGAACAGAGTTCAATAATATCGTTAGTCACTACTGGAACATCTGTTAATTGAGGCGCATTGATTACAAGACATTCTCTATCATCTTTTGATATGCTTATATTTGGGAGTGTTTCAAACGTTTCATCATCAGGTTGTTTTGTCGTGCTTCCTCCCAATGACGAAAAATTATTTAATTTCTTAACAGCAATATGCGTAATGGTTTCGGTCATGCCGTAGGTTGCATAAATATCGCAACTGGTTTCTTGAATTTTATTTTGGAGCTTGTTTGATACAGCTGCACCTCCAACAATAAGCGTTTTTATATCACGTAATTGATTTATCGAATTCTGCAGTTGTAAAGGTACCATTGCACAGAAATCATAAGGTTTATCAATATACAACAAAGGCTTTGCGCTTGGTTCTACTAAATCTAGTTCTAACCCTAAAATTAAAGCTCTTACCAACATCATTTTTCCTGCAATAAATCCTGTAGGCAAACAATGCAATGCTGTATTTCCTGGCGCTAGACCAAAATAATCGCCAGTCGCTAGAGCCGAATGCACCATAGACTGCTTTTTTAAAGCCAATAATTTTGGGGTTCCAGTAGAGCCAGAAGTCCTTACAGATATGGCATCCTTATCATTTAACCAGTCCAATAAAAAATCGCCAATCACTTTTTGAAATGGAAGGCCTTCTTTAATAAAATCGCAAGCAACTTCCTTTAAGGTACTTTGGTCATAATGCTCACCATTTAATTTGAATTTGTTATGAATTTTGTCGAAACTTGGAATCATTAACTAAGTGCTTTTCTTGATACGAAAATATTGCATTTACAGCAATTTTAATATTATATAAAGGTTAAATATACTTAGATATACGTATTGACTTCATAATTAAAAAAGGCCACCTCCATTTAACGTTTGCTATAAGTCATTAAAATGACGTCATATTATTGAAGTTAAACGAATCACCAAAATTTCACTTAATACTAAAAAAAAGCTGCATCCAAATACATGAAGCAGCTTTTAAAATGGTTATTCTTAATTAATAGCAAATGTTTCTTTTTAGGGATACGAATTTCACGTATTTAATTTATGTTTCATTTTAAAAAAAGTACTAACCAATTATAGTATTGCAAATCTCGTACCAATACTTTAATTTTCCAATCGGTTAATACAAATTTAAGTGCGATTCATCGAAAAGAGTGTTATTAACTACTTTATAACCCTCTTGTATTGGTAGTTTACCATGTTGCAAATGGGTTATAGACACATATTTAGTAAATTAGCTGTTAAACTAACTAACAACCATAATGAAACTATTAAAACTATTTTTAGTATTGCTGTTTTTAACTTCGTGTGAGTCAAAACAAGCTACATCTCCTCGATTTAATCATGTAATGCTTAGTGTTTCTAATTTAGAAGCGTCTGTAAAATTTTACACTTCAGGTTTTGATTTACAAGTAACCAACCAATTAAATAAAATTGAAGTTTTTAATGAAGATGGAAGTACCATTAGTCGAGATGTAAATATGGCATTCCTAAAATTTCCAGACCAAAATTTTGTTTTAGAATTATCTGAAACTCCAAATATAAATTCAGAGAATCCATCTCCATTTTTCCAACATTTAGGGGTCGATGTTCTAGATATTGAAAAAGCTTTTAATCGTTTAAAGGATATTGGTGCAGAAGTCACAGTTCCAATTCGATTAGTAAAAGCAGAGGGTGTTGAGGCTAAACAAGCTTTTTTTAAGGGTCCAGATGGTGAACCCATCGAGCTAATGGAGATTATTTCAGGCGATTTTTAGTAATTCATAATACATCAAAATGAGTTGGATACACGTCATTCCATTTGAGGAAGCCACAGGGAAATTAAAACAGATTTATAAAAAAATAAAAGGACCTAACAACCAAATAGATAATGTGTTGAGCATTCATAGTTTGCGACCTCATACACTTGTAGGACACATGTCTTTATACAAGAACACCTTGCACCACAGTAATAACAGCTTTCCAAACTGGATATTGGAACTTTTAGGTACTTACACTAGCTTTATCAATAAGTGTGACTATTGCTATGAACATCATTTTACAGGTATGAAATGCTTTTTAAACGATGATAAAAAAGCTGATGCGTTAAGACACCATATAGAACATGACACCTTAGCTAATTACCTAAAAGAAAAAGAATATGCACTTATAGATTATGCACACAAACTAACGTTAGAAGCAAATACGCTTTCTAAAGCAACTATTAGTTATTTAAAAAGCTTAGGCTATAATGATGGTGAGATATTAGAAGTCAATCAAGTAGTAGCTTATTTTAATTATGCTAATCGCACGGTTATGGGTTTAGGCGTGAATACCGATGGTGAAATATTAGGTTTATCTCCTAAGAATAAAGATGATGAAAGTGCTTGGGATCATCAATAATTAAGAATACTGAGGAACTTTTCCTTTAACGCCTTCAAAGAATTTGTGCATAAATTTAAAGTCGGCGTCTTTATCATCCGTAGGATAAAAGGGCTCTGAAAATTTGTTCTCTTTATTTTCAAAATCTAAGGTAAACATCACTATTGGGACCTGGGCAGCTTTCGCTATATAGTAAAAACCAGTACGCCACTCCTCTACTTTTTTTCGTGTGCCTTCTGGTGCCATGGTCATTCTAAAAACCTCCTTTTCTTCAAATAATCTAGCAATGGCTTCAACCTGGTTTTCGTTGCTCTTTCTTTCAACTGGCGCACCTCCCAACCATCTAAAAAACCAACCAAAAGGAAACTTGAACAGTCCTTTTTTACCAACGTAATTTGTTTCTATACCAATAACCGAACGCAATAAAACACCAATATAAAAATCATGCCAACTGGTATGAGGCACAGCAATAATTACCGCTTTTTTAACGCTTTCAAAATCGTTAAATCCAGTAACCTTCCAACCTAAAATTTTATGATATATAAATTTTGCTAACCAACGCATACTACATTTTTTGGTATAATACTTTTAATTTGTCCCTGGTAATGGATTTCTTCCAGTCTTTGCCTATCGCGTTTTCCCAAAGTGGTGCTAAACTAAGTGCTACATCTATCATCGTATCAAAATGATAATCATCTAAATGTGCGCAAATCCCTTTAGGGAGTTCTATGTCGTGAATAGTCATCATTTTTTTGAATAATGTAACACCATCAGGATAAAATTCTTCTAGGTGATTAAAAACTATACAGTTGCCTATGCCATGTTTTGTACCCAGTAAATAAGACAAACCATAACTCATGGCGTGAGCGACACCAACTTGAGAATAAGCAATACTCATACCTCCATGCCATGAAGCCATCATTAATTTATCTTGAGATGTTTCGACTGATAATTTATCTTCTACAAATACTTCTAAGCAAAGGTCATAGGCTTTTTCGCCATAGCTTTGGCTAAAAGCGTTCAAATAAGTACCGCTAAGAGATTCAATACAATGTATATAGCAATCCATTCCTGTATAAAACCATTGGTCTTTTGGTACATCCTTGGTTAATTCAGGGTCTAAAACAACTTGATCAAAAGGCGTGTGATCGCTATTGATACCTAATTTTTTTTTAGGACCAGTTAATACAGTTGTTCGAGAAACTTCGGCGCCTGTTCCAGAAATTGTTGGAATACCAACATGGTAAATAGCTGGATTTTTTACTAAATCCCAACCTTGATAATCGCTAGCGCTTCCTTTATTAGTCAACATTATGGAAACTGCTTTTGCTAAATCGAGAATAGTGCCACCACCAATACCAATAATACCAGAAGGTAATTCTTTATTGGTTAGAATTAACTGTTCAACCAATTCGTCAACCTGAGAAGTTTTAGGTTCTTCATTTGCTGAGGTATATATAATCTTATCTTGATAAGACAACGGAATTCTTGACGTTAACCAGTAATTACCCTTAAAGACATCGTCTACCAAAAAAATAAAGGGAGCATGACTACTTAAACGCTTTGGGGTGATAATATCGTTTAATTGATTAAAACTACCACGACCAAAAACAACTCTTGGCACCATTGGGAAATTTTTATAACTCATTTATTCTTTTTTCTCTAATTTAAAAATTTTAAAATATCTCGTAAACTACTCACTGTTTTATAGGCTTTTCCGTTGGTTTCTTCTTCAGTTACTTGTTCATGTGCCCATGTGGTATGAAATGGTACATGAATAGCATGTGCCTTAATATTAACCAATGGTAAAATATCAGATTTTAATGAATTTCCAATCATTAAAAACTCTGAAGGATTAATATCTAAATGATTTAATAATTTAGAATAGTTTGCTTCCTTTTTGTCGCTTAATACTTCTATATGATGGAAATAATCCGTCAATCCTGATTTTTCCAGTTTTCGTTCTTGGTCTAGTAAATCACCTTTAGTCGCTAAAATTAATCGATATTTTTTTGAAAGTGTTTTTAGGACGTCTTCTACACCATCCAACAATTCAACTGGTTGATTAAGCATTGTTTTTCCTATATTCAAAATACTAGACAAAGTTTTATTTGATACAGAACCATTAGATATTTCGATAGCAGATTCTACCATAGACAACACAAATGCTTTTACACCATACCCATACAAGCCTAAGTTGTCCATTTCTTTTTTAAAGAGTTCCTGATCAATCTTATTTGCTGTTTCGTATGCACCTAACAAACGAGCAAAATCTAGTTCAGCTTCTCTAAAGAATGTTTCATTTACCCAAAGGGTATCATCGGCATCAAAGCCAATAACTTTTATGTGTTTATAGTCTACTTCCACAGTTTTTTTGCTCTTGCTAAATCTTCAGGTGTATCAATTTCTACACCTTCTATATTCGTCTCTACCATTTTAATTTTTTTACCATATTCAAGGTATCTAATACATTCAATCTTCTCGGTAGCCTCAATAAATTGCATTGGTAAATTACTAAAATCTATGAGTGCTTGCTTTCTAAAAGCATAAATACCTTTATGCTTAAAATACCTTGCGCCTGCTTGTTTGTCTCTAGGATAAGGAATTGGGCTTCTGGAAAAATACAATGCAAAATTTCGTTGGTCTACAATTACTTTTACAGTATTTGGGTTTGAAATTTCGTCCCAATCTTTAATTTCTACCATAAGAGACGCTAAATCTATTTCTTCATTTGGGTCGTCATGAAATACGTTCAATACTTTTTCTAAACTATAGCGCTCAGTAAAAGGTTCGTCGCCTTGAACATTCACAACAATATCACAATCTACACCCTGAACAGCCTCAGCAATACGGTCACTTCCAGATTCATGTTCTTTATTGCTCATAATAGCTTTCCCACCATTTGACGTGATTTCATTGAAAATAACATCGCTATCTGTTACCACATACACATCATCAAATAACTTTGTAGCAACAGTCGCTTCGTAAGTACGAAGTATTACTGTTTTGCCTTCAAGGTCTTGCATTAATTTTCCAGGAAATCGAGACGCACTATAGCGTGCAGGAATCATCGAAATTATTTTCATTTGGTTGTGCTTTCTCTAATTCAAAAATACAGTTTTTAAAAGATTTAAGTGCTTGTTCTTTTAATCTTTTTATAAATTTTAAAAATGATAAATCCAATTATTAAAACTAGGATAAAGCCAACGATAGGCAAAAAAATTGACACAGTAGAGGTTACTACTGCTGTTCCTGTTTCTAAAGTTGAAATTACTGGATTCCCTATTCCTGCAGTTGTTGCAATTGATGCTAATCTTGTAGCTCCAGAGGCTCCAGAAATTGCGGCTGCTGTACCTCCACCTGCTATAATAGCCAAAGCCCACGTGATTTCAGGACTTAAATTAGCAACTGTAGAAACCATAACTGCTGTACCTGCAATAGCTGCCAAGGGCACAGCAATAGTGTCTAATAAATTATCGATATAAGGAATGTAGTAAGCGAAAACCTCTACTAATGTAGCTACTCCTAAAATGATTAAAGCAGTCATACTGCCAATCCATTGCCAACTTTCGTTGAGTTCCCAAACATTAAAATATGATGCTAGACTTAAGGCAAATAGTGGTAAGAAAATTCGAAAACCTACTGATGCTGCAAGTCCAATGCCCAAAAATATGCTAATAATAGTTTCTGTTGTCATGCTTAAATTTACTAAATAGATTTCAAAAACTATGCCTCAAAATAGTCATCTTTAAAGCCAATTAAATATAGTTTTTCTTTTGCTCTTGTAACTGCCGTGTAAAGCCATCTTAAATAATCCCTATTAATACCTTCTGGTAAATACGGTTGTTCAACAAATACCGTGTTCCATTGACCTCCTTGAGATTTATGACAAGTAATGGCATACGAAAACTTAACCTGTAAAGCATTCAAAAATTTATTGTTTTTAACTTTTATGAACTTCTTGTAAGATGATGTTTCATCCTCATAATCTTTTAACACTTCTTGATAAAAGCTATTAGCTTCTTCATAAGGCAATGATGGCGTCTCCAAGTTAATGGTATCTAGCATTAATACTGTTTCGAAAGGACGCATCTTTGGATAATCGACCATTCGTACTTTAACTTCTGCAAAGCGAAAACCATATAATTCTTTTATGCTAAAAACTTCGAGCACTTCAATAATATCACCATTAGCAATAAAACCTGCCTCACTAGTTGGCTTAAGCCAGAAATAATTGTTTTTAACAATCATTAAATAATCACCAGCTGCCAATTCATGTTCATTAAATAAAATACGTGAGCGAATTTGTTGATTATACATATTGGCGCGTTTGTTAGAGCGAACAATAATAGCTGTTTCTTCATTACCAAGAGTACTGTAAGCATCATTAATAGCATCCATGATTTCGTAGCCATCTACGAGTCGTACAATATCTTTAAAGCCTTTTAAATTAAACTGGAATGCATCAAAATAAGATGCAGCTATAGTTTCTCGCAATAAAGTTGCGTTAAATAGAATTCCAGAATCTTGTTCTTGACGTACAACTTCATCCAACTCCATTATAGCGACTTCTTTATTATAACTCAAGCTCAATGTATTTTCGTTTAAAGCTGGGCTTAAATCGAGTTTAACTGGCGGTAATTGTGCAGTATCGCCAATTAATAATAATTTACATTGGTGTCCAGAATACACATATTGCATTAAATCGTCTAATAAAGATCCACTTCCAAACAAACTACTTTGACCTGGAATATCTGATATCATAGACGCCTCATCTACTATAAAAATAGTTTTTTTATGCTTGTTTGGTGCTAATACAAACGACATTTTACCACTGTTTGAATATCTTGCTGTATAGATTTTTTTATGAATAGTAAACGCTTCTTTTTTTGAGTAATTAGAAATCACTTTTGCTGCCCTTCCTGTTGGTGCCATTAAGACTGCGCTTTTTTTTGCTTTCCACAAATTTTTAACAATGGTTCCAATAATTGTTGTTTTACCTGTTCCTGCAAAACCTTTTAAAACATATAATGTATTAGGTGAAGTATCAATAATATAATCTGCAAGTTGCTGTAAAACAATGTTTTGTTTAAGCGTTGGCTCAAAGGGAAAATCATTTATTATGAGTTTATAAAATTCTGTGGAATTCATTAAGTTTTAATACTATTATTGAATTTATCAAAGATATAAATGATTTTTACTAACAATAACTTTCGTGAATAAAAAAAAATTGTAGATTTGCGTTAGTCCATTAATTAATTTTAATAAAATCATTATGTTGAATATTATTGTTGCAGCTTTAGTTGTAATCGCTCTCACAATTGGAATCGTTTGGGTAATAGATAAATATGTTCCAAAAAAGGTTAAGCCATTAATAATGATTGTGCTTTGGGTACTCATTGGTTACTTAGGATATTCCACCTTCATGTCTGTTTATGGAGAAATTCAATTTAACAAACTAAAAGATAAGCGTTACGCTCAAGTCATTAAGAGTTTAATAGATATTAGAGATGCCGAATTGGCTCATAGAACTGTTACTGGAAGGTTTGAAGGTGATTTTAATAACTTAGTTAAGTTTATAGATACTGCTGAATTTACAATTACAGAGCGTCGAGACACTTCAGTTATCGATGTTGAAAAAACTAGACTTTTTCAAGTTGATACATACAAAGACGAAATAATTGTTGATACTCTTGGTTACGTATCTGTAAAAGATTCTTTATTTGGTGCAGATCCAAGATATAAAACAATGATGAACATTCCATCTGCAGAGCCAGGATCTAAGTTTGAGTTAAAAGCTGGTTTCTTAGAAGAGAATGGATTTAGAATTCCTGTTTTTGAAGCAAAAGCAATGAAATCGGTAATATTATTCGATCAAGATAAAAACTTTGTTGCAAAAGAAAACCAAGTGGTTTCGGTTGATGGTGTAAATGGTGACGCAATAAAAGTTGGATCAATGGAAGAAGTTAAAACAACTGGTAACTGGCCTAAAAACTTTTCAAACGAACAGTAAAACAAACATATTACAGAATACTGCATTGTCCATTCAAGTTAGCTTGAGTGGACTTTCTTTTTGTATCTTGAATACAAATACACAGTCAGTCGTTTTTTTTAGAAGCCTTCCTTTTGAAAAAAAAGGAAATCCTAATGACTTGCTTGATAAATTAAAGCACCTGTTTAATACTGAAAGTACTTTAAAACAATCTTTCAAATCAGTAACTGTCATTCATGAAAATGAATTATCGGCGTTAGTCCCAAAATCGTTATTTAACGAAGACCATTTGGCAGATTATTTAAAATTTAATTCTAAAATTCTTCGCTCAGATTTTATAACTTATGACGAAATCTCAGCAAACGAAAGTGTTAATGTATATGTTCCTTACGTAAATATTAATAATTATTTATACGATATTTTTGGTGAGTTTGAATTCAAACATTTTTCTACAATTGTTATAGAAACTATTTTGAAGCTTGAAAAAAACGCTAGTGACACCAAAATGTATGCACATATAGGCAATTCTCATTTTGAAATTATTGTTACAAAAAATGGACAATTACAATTGTACAATACGTTTGATTATAATACCAAAGAAGATTTTATTTACTATCTATTATTTACAGCCGAGCAACTAGGACTAAACCCTGAAGAATTTCCTCTTGTTTTATTTAGTAATGTTACTAAAGAAGATGAGCTCTTTAAAATAGCTTATACTTACATTCGTAATGTCTCAATTATAAAAACCAGCACAAAAATCACCTTAGCAAATGGTGTTAACGAAGATTTTTTGTCAAATCTTGTGCTTTTAAATAGTTTCTAAATGCGAATTATTTCTGGGCAATATAAAGGCAGGCGCATCACTGCACCAAAAAAGCTACCTGTTAGACCAACAACAGATATGGCAAAAGAAGCCTTATTTAATATTTTAAACAATCGCTACTATTTTGATGACATATCAATACTCGATCTTTTTGCTGGAACTGGAAATATAAGTTATGAATTTGCATCGAGAGGAACTGAAAATATTACTACAGTTGATAAGGATTATGGTTGTACAAAATTCATTGCACAAACCGCAGAAGAATTTGAATTTGATATTCAAGTGATAAAAGCCGATGTATTTAAATATCTAGAAAAAACTAAGCAAAAGCAAAATATTATTTTTGCTGACCCTCCTTACGATTTTGATATTGATGCATTTTCAAAAATCCCTGAACTAGTTTTTGAAAATGAATTACTTGAAGAAGATGGGATTTTGATTGTTGAGCACTCCAAATATACCGATTTATCAAGTTTAGCAAACTATTCCTATTCCAAAAGCTACGGAGGCAATAGGTTTAGTTTTTTTGAAAATACAAGTGAGTAATTCTTTTGAAATTTTATAAATCACTTTATTTTCAGTAATTTAGGGATTCAATAAAAGCTCAAAATCTTCTTGCTTCTGTAATTCACTTAGGTTGCCTTAGATATACTTGCACCACCTATTAATGTTTTTAATAAAAAATATTAATCAACACTAAAACCAATTAAAATGAAAAAATTAATTTTATTAGGACTAGCTACTATGCTTATTATTTCTTGCAAAAATCAAGAAGAAACTAATGAGAACTATGCTGAAACAATAAATCCAGACGAGGTTCAAGTAACTCTAGAATTTGACAATGCAGAATCTGCAGAGCAACTTGTTCAAAATTATGTGCAAGGGCTTCAAGAAGGAAATGTGTCAAAAATGAATGCTCAACTTGCCGATAACGCTATGATATATGGGCTAGGCGGAGGATTAGATTCTTTAAATGTAGAGCAACATACAGCCTACTTTACTACAAGTACAACTGATTATACTCATACTTTAAGTCAAGACTTATACCTCCCTGTTAAAGTAGAAAATAATTGGAATGAAGGAGAATGGTTGCTTTCTTGGGGAATTAATTCCATTACCAACAAAGAAACAAAAAATGCATTTCCTGTACCATACCATACAGTTAGCAGAATTGAAAATGGTAAAATTGTAGAAATGCGTTATTTTTATGATATGTTAAATGTTATAACTAACCAAGGTTTTACAATAACACCTCCAGAAACAGAAGAATAATTTACAAAACATAACCCTTTGCTTATAGGCAAAGGGTTTGTTTGTTAAAGCAAATCTATAAGCCGAATTCTGTCCGATGACGACGTTACCGTGTCACGGCCTTATCATTTATCTACATTTACTGTTACCAGCAAACTTTAGCTGTCTACCCTCCAACATCGCGCGTGCAACGCTCAAACATTGGTTTACATGACATTGCACCACATAGAGTTTACCTGATTTCACTACAGCATGACCTGTACATTCTTTCTGTTGCACTTTTCCTAGCCTCACGACTGGTGGCTGTTAGCCACTATGTTGCACTATGGTGTTCGGACTTTCCTCAGTGGCATTTATAGCCACTGCGATAAGGCAATCTACTTGCATGCAAAATTACAATAATAATGCCATAAAAAGGAATGACAATTGTTAATAACTCGCTTTAAATTTAGTGACCATAATTCTTAAATTTAAGTTGAATTTTTAACTTTGCTATTCTAAGATTATTTAATGGAACACTTTGTAGTATCAGCACGTAAATACAGACCACAAACATTCAAAGATGTTGTTGGTCAGCAAGCTATTACAAATACTTTATTAAATGCTATAGAAAATAACCATTTAGCTCAAGCCTTATTATTTACAGGTCCACGTGGTGTTGGTAAAACTACATGTGCACGAATTCTTGCCAAAATGATAAATAGCGATGGTAACGAAAGAGAAGATGAAGATTTTGCGTTTAATATCTTTGAGCTGGATGCTGCATCAAACAACTCTGTTGATGATATTAGAAATTTAACAGATCAAGTACGTATTCCTCCTCAAGTTGGTAAATACAAAGTATATATTATTGATGAGGTACACATGCTATCTCAATCGGCATTTAATGCCTTTTTAAAAACGTTGGAAGAACCTCCAAAGCATTGCATTTTTATTCTAGCGACTACTGAAAAGCATAAAATTATTCCAACCATCCTATCTCGTTGTCAAATATTTGATTTTAAAAGAATTAGTGTCAAAGACGCAAAAGAACATTTGAAATACATTGCAAAACAGCAAGATGTAGATGCCGAGGATGATGCACTTCATATAATTGCACAAAAAGCTGACGGTGCAATGCGTGATGCATTATCTATTTTTGATAGAGTAGTAAGTTTTTCTGGGAAACATTTAACAAGACAAGCTGTTACAGAAAACTTAAACGTTTTAGATTACGAAACCTATTTTAAAAGTACTGACCTAATTCTTGAAAATAAAATTCCTGAATTGCTATTACAATTCAACCATACCATTTCAAAAGGGTTTGACGGTCATCATTACATAGCTGGTTTAGCATCACATTTTAGAGATTTATTAGTTTGTAAAACACCTAAAACTTTAGATTTACTGGAAGTGGGAGACCAAACTAGAGAAAAATATTTGAAGCAAGCGCAAAAGGCATCACAGAGCTTTTTATTAAAGGGAATTGAACTAGCAAACGATTGTGACCTTAAATACAAAACCAGCCGAAACCAACGCTTACTAGTAGAATTATGCCTCATGCAACTTGCCTCTATCACTTATGATGGAGAAAAAAAAAACAGCAATAGCCACTTTATAATTCCTGCTTCATACTTTAAAGGCAAAGGCATCACTCCTATTCCTATTATAAGACCTAGTATAACCGAAAACCCATTAGAGTCATCTGTTGTTAGTGAACCAGAACCTAATATTGCTAAAGAGGCGTCGCTTGAGAAAGACATTGCTAAAAAACTAGCTGAAAAGAGACCAAAAATAATTTTAAATAAGCAATCAAAAGCTACTTCTGGTCTCTCCCTTAGCAGTATAAAAAAGAAAAAGGAGCATCTTATTAGACAAATGGAAGTTGTAATTGATGAAGAAAACCTGCCAACGGATTCTTTTTCTGAAAAACATATGCAAGCAGCTTGGGAAGAGTTTGTTGTTAATCTTGAGAAAAAAGGAAAATACAATTTAGCTTCTATTTTACGAATTGATGCACCTAAGCTGTCATCAGAAACAGTGATTAACGTGGTGTTTCCAAATTCAACAAATAAGGTAGAAGTAGAAAGACAGCAATACGATTTACTGGCTTATCTTAGAAAAAAACTTAACAATTTTTCAGTAACTCTAGATATTACTGTTAATGAAGAGTTAGAAAAACAATACGCTTATACGCCCATTGAAAAGTATGAAAAACTTAAGGAAAAGAACCCAAATATTGACTTGTTGCGTAAAACCTTTGACTTAGATATCTAATGAAAAATTACTCGTTCATATTACTCCTTATAGCAATAACTATAGTAACATCCTGTGATGGAAGAGATAGAGCTCTTGAAAGTAATAAAGAGCGCGTATCTAGAAGCAATGTATCTATTGATGCTATTGAAGTTGTCAAATTTGTTCCCGAACAATATTTAAAAACTGTTACAGATACTTTATTAGATTCTAAAACTAATATTCAAGTGTCATACTACTCATCATCTAACAAGTCTGTAATTATTGCAAATAATGAGCATAATGAAACACATTATAGAGAATTTGAATCTGAAATAAAAGTTTTTAAAAATGATAAACTTTTATTTGAAGACATTATTAGTAAAAGTAATTTTATAACTAATGAACAAAATTTTTGGAAAAATGCTGTTTTGCAATATGTTTGGCTAGACGATTTTGAGAGTAGTGATGATAATTACAAACTATTTTGCTCCTTTTTAGTGCCAGAATCTGAAAAATATAAAATGTACAGCATTCATTTTAACAATTCTGGAGAGAAAACAATAAAGCTTATTGAAACCTCATAATCAAATAATTATGTTAGGACTTAAACTACCAACAGATCCTCGCTGGGTTAACATTGTAGAAAAAAACATTGAGGAAATACTTACTGATCATGCTTTTTGTGAGCAAAAAGCAACAAGTACTGCAATTTCTCTAATTGTGAGCTTTCCTGAATATACTGAGCTGGTTCAAGAAATGATTGAGCTAGTTAAAGAAGAAATGAGTCATTTTAAAATGGTACATGACATTATTCTAGAACGTGGTTACAACTTAGGTAGAGATAGAAAGGATGATTATGTTGTGCAGTTGTTAAAATTTTTTCCAAAAGGCGGAAGTAGGACTACACAATTAGTTCATCGACTACTATATGCAGCTTTAATAGAAGCTAGAAGTTGCGAGCGGTTTAGGTTATTATCTGAAGAGTTACAAGACAAAAAGCTGGCATCGTTTTATAAAAAATTAATGATTAGTGAAGCCAACCATTATACAATGTTTTTAGGTTATGCGAGACAATATGGAGACCGAAAAGAAGTTGATAAAAAATGGCAAGATTTATTGGAATATGAAGCCAAAATCATGAAAAATTTGGGAAATAAGGAAACCGTTCACGGTTAACTAATAACCTTACTAGATATAGTTTCGTAGTACAAACTCTTTATAATCCCATCAGACAATCCAATTTTAGGCACATAAATGTGTTTAGCCTTACTCCATTTCATTGCCGATAAGTAAATTTGCATTGCAGGAATAATAACATCGGCTCTATCCTGATTTAAATCTAATTCTGTAATTCGTTCTTCGTACGAATAGGATTTTAGTGTATGATAATAAGTACTTAAATAAAAGTATGTAAGTGGTTTACCGATTGCTTTACCAGAAATTTTAAAAATCTTATTAATATTTCCACCAGAACCAATCACATCAACTTTATCGTATTTCTCTGTATTGGCTTTAATCCAATTTTCCAGCTCTAACCAAGTTTCTCGTTTTACAATATCATTTAAAAGTCTTACAGTTCCTATTCTAAAAGATTTAGAGGTCACCTTTTCACCATTATGAATAATTGAAAATTCTGTACTCCCTCCACCAACATCAACATAGACATAATTTCTATCGTTATCTATATATTCATGCAAGTCTGTTTCTGCTATTATAGCAGCTTCCTCTTCGCCATCAATAATATCAATTTGAATTTTAGAATGTTCAAATATTTCCTGTGCAATTTCATTTCCATTAGTAGCCTCACGCATAGCAGAGGTTGCACATGCTTTATATTTTTCAACCTTATGCGATTTCATAAGTAATTTAAACGCCATCATTGTGTCCTTTAGGCGTCTTTTGTTTTCATTGGAAATTGTGTTTTTTAAAAACACATCGGCTCCTAACCTGATTGGAACCCTCACTAGAGAACTCTTTTTAAAGCGTGCAGGTTTTCCTTCTTCCTCAATAATTATTGCAATTAATAATCTAACAGCATTTGAACCAATATCTATAGCTGCGTATTTTTTTATAACTAGCATTAATTATTGAAGTGTTTTTTTGTTGGCATAAAAAATGAAAAGCAGATTTATCAATGCTTCAAATATATAAAGTCTTTTAATTTTAAGATTAAAAACTTTGGTGTAGTTTTTAACAATTCATCAAAAATCACTTTAAATCTCTTGGAAAAATTGTTAATGTGGTTATTCCTTTTTTAATATTATTCCAATTATCAACATCAAAAGATATTTTAATCAAACCAGATGTAGGAACATTATCAATATACCTAGAACCAAACAAATTTACAATCGAAGTTAAGGCATAATTATGTCCAAAAATCATAACCTTATTTAATTCATTATCTAAAGATTTGATGAAATTGATTAGTTGACTGCCACCAAAATCATAAATCTCCTCCTCTATTCTTACATTAATACTAGATTTATACAAATTTTCTACAAATATTTTACAGGTTTTTCTTGCACGTACTGCTGGACTTGTAATAATAACATCAGGAGTAAAATTAGTTTCTTTAAAAGAACTAGAAACTAAGTGAGAGTCATTAATTCCACGTTTTTTTAATGGTCTTTCTCTATCACAAACATTATGCTCCCATGATGATTTTGCGTGTCTAACAAAAGTAATTTCTTTCATAATATATCGTTTAAATACATTTTTTATCGACAAAATGTTGTTTTTTTCGGTTTTTACGTTTACTTTGGCACTCTAAAATAAATAAATAATGAACAATCGATTAAATACTTAATTTACCGTTAAGGAGTATCCTCAAATCGTTTTAACGAATTTTTAAGTTTTATAGCATTAATATTTGTTAACGATACAGTATATCTTTTGCTTTGTTGTAGAAATTAATGAAAATGATCCCAAATCTAATTCAACATTCTAATCCATTCGCACTTTTTAGTGCACTTCCCTCACATTTTAATCGAATTAATTCATTACGAGTAAAGTCGTACATGAATATTTGGGTTTTAATCAACAAACAATAAAAGTTTAATCGCTTAGCGAAAAGTTTTAGTTAATCATTATTAGATATGAAAACAACTGCTACACTAGTAATTTTAATCTGTTTCAATGTGTTTACCATGTTTGGTCAACAAATAGGTAGCGAATCTGCCGATTGGCCAAAAAGAACTAAATCTAAAACAGAACAGATTGAGTTTGAAACATTATTAAAGAAAAGAGCAATAAAGTATAAGGCTCAAAATTCTATGGCACTCCGATCAAGTTCAAATACTCCTAGCAAAGTAGGAACTTGTAATATTATTACTTGTGGCGGATTTGGTTTTGACGAAACAAAACCGAACTCAGGTTGGGGAGGATTTAAAACTGCTTTAGATGGAAGTACTTATGCAGCCAATGTTCAATATGATTGCTGGAAAGACAATGGTACTATCGATTATTCCGAAGGACAGTATATTTCTTATTCTAATCAAAATGCCAATATAGATACACCAGCTATTATAAAACAATCACCAGATGGTGGAGGGTTTGCAATTTTCTCTTATAGAAATGAAGCTATTAATCAAAATATAGCTGTATCTCCAAATACAAACTACACAGTTTGTTTTGAGGTAGCAGTAATTCCACGATATAATAATTCTAATGGTGAATTTGATGTGTTTAATCCAAACTTATCGTTTGGCATTGGTTCTGGTGGCGTTGTAATTTCTGACGCGTTAACTTATACACATAATGACCTAAATATTCATCCTGCTTCAGATTTTCCATTAGAACTATCAACTGCCACAAGTGGAAATGGTGGATTTCAAAATCCAGGAGGTTGGACTGAAATTGATCCATTCTGGGAAACTATTTGTATAACTTTTAAATCTGATAATTCTGGTAATGTTAATGTGTTTTATCAAACTGGTAACCCTGGAGAATCTGTAGTTCTTGTTGATGGTTTAAGATTAAGTATGGAAGGCTATGCTAATCCACCTAAATTTACTTCAACTGTAAGTAGCACTAAATCTGTAGTTTTTTGTCAACCAGAAATAATTGATTTAAATGACTATATATCTCCAGCTTCAATTCAACCTCCTAGTTCAGTTTTAACATGGAGTACAAATTCAGATCCATTAGTATTATCTGATCATTTATCAAATACTAATGTAACTGCTCCAGGTACTTATTATGCATTTTATTATAATAGCATAGATAATTGCGCTTCGCCAGTTGCTCAATTAGATTTAATAATTTCAGATTTAGACTCAAAAATATCCTCAACAACTGATGTGGTTTGCGAAGGAGATACAACAGGTGAAATAATTGTTGAAGGTGTTAACGGAACACCACCTTATACTTATTCAATTGATAATGGCGCAAATTACCAAAATAGTGGTACTTTTTCAGGTCTTACTGATGGTGATTATACTATTTTAGTTAAAGACTCTAACGATTGTATAGTTGAAGCTAAAGCAAAAATTGATTTTGATGATAAAGAAGACCCTGTAATAACAGCGCCTGCAGATTATAGCTTCGAAGGTTGTGATCAAAATGATATTAGCGACTTGCCATATAGCGATGTTGAAACTAGTATTTCATTAGGTCAATTACAAGCAGCATTAGATGGAGGCGGAAATGCCTCAGACGATATTACAATAGACACTATCACATATATAGATGTATTAACTGGAGACGTATGTTCAACAGTAGTAACAAGAACATTTACTGTTACAGACGAATGTGGTAAAACAGCATCTGATAGCCAAACTATTACTATAAATGATACAACAGCACCTACTTTTGTTGAAGCACTTCCTGCAGATACAACGGTAGAATGCGATAGCGTTCCTGCTGCTGAAGTTTTAACAGCTGAAGATAATTGTAGTGATGTCACTGTAACATATAATGAAGATAGAACTGATGGTTCTTGTGATTCTGAATATACTTTAGTAAGAACTTGGACTGTGATTGATGAATGTGGTAACGAAACGTCTCATACACAAACTATAACTGTTGAAGATACAACAGCACCTACTTTTGTTGAAGCACTTCCTGCAGATACAACGGTAGAATGCGATAGCGTTCCTGCTGCTGATACTTTAACGGCTACTGATAACTGTGACGCTTCTGTTACAGTTATATTTAATGAAGTAAGAACTGATAGTGCTTGTGATTCTGAGTATTCACTTGCTCGTACATGGACAGTAACTGACTGTGCTGGTAACGAAACGTCTCATACACAAACTATAACTGTTGAAGATACAACAGCACCTACTTTTGTTGAAGCACTTCCTGCAGATACAACGGTTGAATGCGATAGCGTTCCTGCTGCTGATACTTTAACGGCTAATGATAACTGTGATGCTTCTGTTACTGTTATATTTAATGAAGTAAGAACTGATAGTGCTTGTGATTCTGAATATTCACTTGCTCGTACATGGACAGTAACTGACTGTGCTGGTAACGAAACGTCTCATACACAAACTATAACTGTTGAAGATACAACAGCACCTACTTTTGTTGAAGCACTTCCTGCTGATGCAACGGTAGAATGTGATAACGTTCCTACTGCAGCTATATTAACTGCTACTGATAACTGTGGTGATGCAACTGTAACATATAGTGAAGTAAAAAACGATGGTGATTGTGAGTCTAACTATACACTTGTTAGAACTTGGACTGCAACGGATGCTTGTGGANCTACTGCAGCTACCTTAACGGCTACTGATAACTGTGATGCTTCTGTAACGGTATCTTTCACTCAAACTACTGATGGTGACGCTGATGCGTGTCCTTCTGAATACACGATCACTCGTGTATGGTCTGTTAGTGATTGTGCTGGTAACACTACGTCTCACACGCAAACTATTATTGTAGAAGATAACACGGCACCAACATTTGTTGAAGCGCTTCCTGCTGATGCAACGGTTGAATGTGATAACGTTCCTACTGCAGCTACCTTAACGGCTACTGATAACTGTGATGCTTCTGTAACGGTATCTTTCACTCAAACTACTGATGGTGACGCTGATGCGTGTCCTTCTGAATACACGATCACTCGTGTATGGTCTGTTAGTGATTGTGCTGGTAACACTACGTCTCACACGCAAACTATTACTGTAGAAGATAACACGGCACCAACATTTGTTGAAGCACTTCCTGCTGATGCAACGGTTGAATGTGATAACGTTCCTGCTGCTGATACTTTAACGGCTACTGATAACTGTGACGCTTCTGTTACTGTTATATTTAATGAAGTAAGAACTGATAGTGCTTGTGACTCTGAGTATTCACTTGCTCGTACGTGGACAGTAACTGACTGTGCTGGTAA
>JALKAW010000005.1 GCA_023015825.1 Flavobacteriaceae bacterium S0862
CTATCTAATTTAATAGTAACATCACCTTCACAATTATCTTTTCCAGTGATATCACCATTATCAATATGACTTTGCGGATCAGGAAGCGTAGATTGATCTATGTTACATCCCATATCAAAAGTATTGTTGATGATACCTGTAACTGTTGGTGCAGTAGTATCTTGAACAGTAATAGTTTGTGTTAAGGTTGTTGTATTACCACAGATGTCTTTTGCTGTCCATGTTCTATATAATGTGTAGTTATTAATACAATCACCATCTTCTCTTCTTTCACCTAAATACGTAGTAGAAATACTACCATCACAATTGTCGGTAGCCGTAGCTTGCCCAACCGTTGGTACTTTATCACATTCAGCTATTTCATCTTTAGGGATGATAAGCACTGGAGGTGTTGTGTCATTCACGTTAATAGTTTGTGAGACACTTGATTGGTTACCACATGTGTCAACAAAAGTCCAAGTACGCACCATTGTAAACTGATTATCACAGCTACCAGGAGTGATGACAGCCGATGGACTTACAGTAATATCACCATCACATTTATCTGTAGCTGTTAAATCAACAGGAGAAGGTACATCAGTTGCACATTGCACATTGAGATCAGCAGGTGGTACTGGTGCAACAGGTGGAGTTGTATCTGTTACGGTGATTGTTTGAACACACTGGACTTGATTACCTACTTCATCTGTAGCAGTCCAAGTACGATTAATAGTGTAATTACCAGGGCAATTACCAAGTGTATTTACATCACTAAATACAACGCTTACATTACCGCAGCCATTTATTGTTGTGGCCATACCTGTGTTAGCTGGAGTTTTGTCATCACCACATTCTAATGCTACATCTGCGGGACAAGTAATTGTTGGTCCTGTACAGTTTAAACAAACAGCATTACTAATGGTATTACGAATCACGTTACCAGGTTGTGTACCAAAACCATTACTCATGGGGAAACCACCAAAACCTCTACTGTCATAGTAGCTCATAATTGTTGGTGTTACGTTTAGTTTTGGATTCGTTTGATCTACGCAATTGGCTCCTTCTGAATTCGAAATAAAAGTAGGGCCAGGAGAGTAGTTCCCGTAATTGTCAATTTGAGTATTATCACCGTTCCAAACACATGCATGGGTATGTCTAGATCCTAAAAGATGTCCCATTTCATGTGTTATAACTTTCATTTCTCGAGAATAAGTAGGTACATTAATAACGGTATTTTGACCTAGTCTTGTATAACATAGGCTTAGGTCTGTGTTTGGATTGCATATGCCATTAAATCCAGCTGCAATCCCTCCAGAACCTCCAGAACGATATTCAACTAAATGACCAATATCCCCTTGAAAAGCTCCAGTTTGAGATTGAAAAGCATCTAACTGAGCACTAGACCCACTAAATGTATAAGGGTCTGGAGTTGTCCAAATAAACATACTTGACGTATACATTGTAATGCCCTCATTTGCATATATAAGATAACTTTGTCCAAAAAGACCATTTAAAAAATTAGTGGTAAGAAGCATGTTACTTCCAAAAGAATTATAAACAGATTGGCCTGCTTCCACATATACTCCAACTGCATCACCAGGAGCTCTACGTGAGTTGTCGTAGTTTAATTGTTCAGCGGTATATCCTTCACCATCATCTTGTGTTTCACAGATGAACTCTTGAGTTGTACGAAGATTACTGTCTTTATTAATTATATGTTTTGTATTAGAATCTTTGAGCTTTCCAATAGTAAAACTTCCTTCTTCATTAGAAATAAAACCGACAATCTCATTTTTAAACACACTAATAGACACTAATGACTTGGAGTTTCCAGTAACAGTACCTCGAAAGTGCTTTCCACGATCCATCTCATTGGTAATATCCTTCCCATCACTAGTAATAGCCTTAAAGTTAGGCCCGAATATATCTACTTGTAAGAGATCTAAACTAATGGTCTCACCATTTTCTTTAAGAGGAATGTTGAGTTCCATTTGTTTTGGATTTTCGCTATATATAGATGCTACACCAGCCTTATCGAAAGTAACAACTATTCCGCCTTTTGTTTCATCAGAATAATTATTGCGGGCACTTTCGAAACCCGATTTAAAAATGTCGAATGGTTTAAATATTCCAATCCGACTTTTTTCGGATTGAACGTCCTTCGCTACTTTTCCCACCTTCTCTTGGGAAAAGATAAAAAAGGGTAGAAGTAAAAATAATGTAATTGTAATTTTTTTCATGTTTGAAGTTTTTGTTAGTTAATAATTAATTTTAATTAAAACCAAACATGTAGAAAATTAATCTATTGTAGAATTTGTGGTTGATATGCTGCTATTAATCAACCATTTGAAATGTAAAATATTGAAAAATCAAAACAAGAGGATGTTTCTAATATTTCTACCAATGTACAATAATATTAGACAAAGCGTTAAATTTTCTATCAAATACAAAAGTATTATGTTGAATTGAATCAAAAAGTAGTATTAAGATTATAATTTAAACAAGAGCACAATTAATTAATTTGTCATATTTCCATGGTATAAACATATGTTAAGAAGATCATTATGTTTTATCATTGTTAAAAATCATGATTGCGGTGATCTGCTTTTTATTTGTTCTTGTAAGCTTTAGATAGTCTGACAATTTCACAATTTATTCTGTTATCTCAATACGTCGTTTAGCTTCATTACCAAATTCGTCAACAATTGTAATCAAGTGTTTTCCAGGTTTTGGTAGAATTGCCATGTCGTGAATGGCTTTAGTACTTCCAATAAACGTATCATCTAAGTACCAAAAAACGGTTGTTTCTGGTTTGGAGTGTGCGATTTTTAAAATTAACTCGTTAGTATTGCCATCAAAATCTTTAGGTAAAAAGAATTTACCAGATTGTTTAGGGTAAATAAACTGCATGGTTATAGCTCCTTCAGCCATACAATCACTTTGGTAAGGAGGTAAGGGTTTGTAAAATGGATTTTTAGACTTGTAGTAATATTCCATTAAGGGAGGCAACACAAACCATGAGGTGTTCTTAATATTTACTAACGATTCACAAGAAGAGTTCACTTGATATTGTTCTGAAGTATCTAAGTGCACCAATACATGATAAGGACAAGGCTTGGTTTTTAATCCACTTAGTTGAATGAATTTCTGTTTCGTGTCACTGCAATTAGGCGATGCTCTATAGCCACTTTTTGAGCAAATGGCTACTTCTTGCATTTCATCAAAGGGTTTGCTAAACCATTCACTATGCGGCAATATATCAAACACATCAAATAAAATAGGCGCAGCAGTTTGCACACCAACCAATCCAGGACGACCTTCACCATCGGCATTGCCAACCCAAACACCAACCACATAGTCTTTGGTCACACCAATTGCCCAAGCATCTCGAAAGCCAAAACTCGTTCCTGTTTTCCAAGCAATTTGTTTTGATGAATCAAAGAATTGCCAATTTTCGTCACCTTCAGGTCTGTTGACCTCTTTCATACTCTCAAAGGTGAGGTAAATAGAAGCTGCGTCAAAAATGGTTTTTTCCTCATTAAGCTTACCAAAATCTATTTCCGCATCTGCATAAAAGGTAGGCTCTAAAAACTCGTTTGTGAAATACTGACTTGAGTTTTCATTAAAATGATTAACTGTTCCAGCCATAGCAGCATAGCTTTTGCATAAATCCCAGAGGTTACTTTCTGCACCTCCAAGAATGAGCGACAAACCATAATGATTGGCATTGTACTTAAGATCTTTAAGCTGTAATTGTTTCAAGTAATGGTAAAATCTATCCAAACCAAATTGCTGCAACAAGCGTACAGAAGGTACATTAAGCGAACGAGCCAAAGCGCGTTTTGCAGTGACAGCACCATCAAAATCTTTACTGTAGTTTTGCGGATTGTAACTTCCAAATTGTGTTGGTACGTCAGGAACCAAGGTGTTTGGTAATAAATCGCCAGCATCTAACATGGCAGCGTATAAAAATGGTTTTAAAATACTTCCAGTGCTTCGTGGTTTGTTAATAACATCTACTGCGTTTTGATGTTGTTTGTCGGTTGGTGCATTACCAACGTAAGACACAATTTTTCTTGTATTGACATCTAAAACCAACACAGCAATGTTATGAATTTCGTTTTGTCGCAATTGATTATAGTGGTTTTTTACAATGGCATTGGTTTGTTCTTGAACTTGTTTTTTAATGGTTGTTTGTATGCGTTCTCCATAATTGCTTTTGGCAACATTTTGTAATAAATGAGGCGCAATTTGCGGTAAAGGATAAGGTTTTTGAGGTAATTCTTCTAGAATTGATAATTCATAAGTGAGCGAATCGATGACTTCGTTTTCTAATAATTTATGAAGTAGAGCATTTCGTTTTTTGAGTAAACGTTCTTGGTTTTTCCCAGGGTAAATTAAACTTGGTGCATTAGGTAATACAGCAAGTGTAGCGCTTTCTGCCCAAGACAAGTCGTTAGCATTTCTGTTAAAATATCTCC
Source organism: Flavobacteriaceae bacterium S0862 (assembly GCA_023015825.1). GTDB lineage: Bacteria > Bacteroidota > Bacteroidia > Flavobacteriales > Flavobacteriaceae > Pontimicrobium. Next base: position 4,461 of record JALKAW010000005.1, read on the forward strand.
ATGAAGCTGCATCAATCCCAACGACGTTGCCACCAAAAGGTGCATTACTTGAATAATAAGCTAAAATGTTGTCTTTGGAACATCTTAATTCAAGCCTTGTTGCAAGGATAATCTCTTTGATTTTTTCAGTATAAGTCCTTGATTTTCCTTTTCGAGACAGACGAATGGTTTGTTGTGTGAGTGTGCTTCCTCCACGTTTAATGTCGCCAGAACTTATATTATCTCTTAGGGCTTTGTAAATTGATATTGGATTAAATCCAGGATGCTTATAGAAATATTCGTCTTCAAACAAGATTAAACATTCTTTGAATTTTTCAGGAATACTGTCGTTATATGGAAATCGCCATTGACCATCTTTAGCAATAATAGCACCAAGCAATTCTCCATCCCGACTTTCAATAACCGTTGCTGTTGGGTTCGTAAACAGTTGTTTTGGCAAACAGAAATAATAAGCAATCAGCAGTAGTAACAATACTGCTGATTTTATTTTGTTGCGTCTTATGTAGCTTATTATTTTCAAATTTCAAATTCGTATTCACGCTCTACTTTGCAAATTCTTGTATTATGCCAACTGTACCATTGTTCACGCCCTTTTTGTTGTGCAACCAAATGCTCAGAATGTTGTTTCCAAGTTTTTATGGCTTCTAAACTCTCCCAATAACTCACAGTAATACCTACACCTTCACGAGCACTATCTATGCCTAAAAAGCCATTTTGTGTTTTGGCTAAATCTTCCATTTTTTGTGCCATCTCACTATAGCCCTCATTGTTTTTAGTTAAAGTGGATGTAAATATTACTGCGTAGTATGGTTTAAAGTTTTGCATAAGACTCTTTTTTTGTTTGACTATTAAGTGGTACTTCAAAGATAATTATCTTCTCTGTTTTATAGCCATCAATATCAGTCATTAAAATGCGTAAATACATTTTGCTTACCACAACTTTTGTAGGATAGTCATTCAAAGAGGCAACATCTTTTATAGCCTTACTCCAAGTTTCGCCACACTCATCGTTAACAACCGTTTTTAATTCTTCAATATTTACGTCTATAAATCTGCTTGCTTCTTTTTCTGAAATTGGCAAAGCTTCAAACTTCTTATTGCTTGAAATGGTTTTTAAAGGCTTCCAGCTAGAGTAGTAATGCTGCCAGTTAATAATATCGCAGTGCGATTTATCATCAGAAATAGCGATACTGTTTTCATGCTTTTGAAATACTTCAATAGTTCTAAATTCTTGATGATGTTTTACCCTAACCGTTTTGCCTTCTAAAGTTTCATTATCATTTAGCTTATAGAATAAAATGCCATTAAAATCTGGATTAACATCATCTTTACTGCTTTCTTTTTCTGTGATACCTTCAATAGTTACAGTGAATTCGTCATAGGCTGCTTTAAAGCGTTTTTCTAATGTTTCTTCGGTTAAATAACCATTAAAAACATAGCCTTCTTCAAAGAATTCGTAAGCGTCAATGCCTCTTACTTTTACCCATTCACCAGCGAGTTTGTTTCCACCATCCATAACTTCGAGTTTTAAATTGGTGTGTTCGGTAATTTCAATGGCTGTTCCATAGTCCAACATACCTACTTTAATGGCTCCTTGACTTGGTCTTTCTCTTACTATTAACCCGTTTTCTGCATTAACGTATTGAATGTCTTGTGCTTCTACGTAGCCAAATGCTACAATTGTTACTAATAAACTTATTATTGTTTTCATTTTTTTAAGGTGTTAAAAGTCACTCCGAAAAAGTTTCAGAAATTTTTTTGGCTCTCAGAACCAATTTCAGAATGACCGATTTGTTTATTTAATTACTTCAATCCACTGACCTTTCGTCCTCACGAAATAGTCATTATCATACATCGCTTCGGCTTGTGTTCCTGGTAAATAATAGGTTCCTAAATACGAAGCGTTTAACAGCACATTAAAGGTTTTTGTGCTTCCATCATTCGAGCTTTTATTCAGATTGAAATAGAAATTTACGTGGTCATCTCTAATATCTGTATAATCAGCTTGATTTGTGGCTGCCTCTCCAAATGCAGTAAAACGTGTATTTACTATTTCCCATCCGGAAGGGAAAATTTGGGTGAGTGCCACATCGTTGATTGGTTCATTTTTCTGGTTAGTAACTTGTATGCTTGCAACAAAATCTTGACCTTGTTGTAGCTTAGTAATATCTATAGTATTGCCTTGTGAATCTTTATAGGTCACAGACACTTTTAACCCTCTCTGTTCAGTAATTTCTTTTCCTAATGGTAATTTTCCAGAAGTAATCACACGAGCATAAATGGTATTGTTTTTTGTATTGTTGACCACAATTTGATTATTACCATCGTTGATGTTTAAATCACGTTGTGAAATGGCATTTTTAGTGTCGATAGTTTCTTGATTACCATTATTAAGTTTGAATGTTAGATTCAAATCTTTACCACCAGTTTTATTGACCATTTTTGCCATAGCCAACAGACTGTAAGCTGTAGATTGTGTACTCATCCATTGACTTGATGACAAACGTTTTGCAATTAATTCGGCTAATTCACGAGTTTTCACGTCATTTAAAACCACCATGGTTTCTAGTGCCATAGCTCTATTTCTATCAACTGAACCATAAGTGTAATAATCATATTGCACGCTGTTGAATTCTATATTTGCTGTGGCTGAAATCGCTTTTGCAGCTTCAGGTTGTCCAGCAAGTGCATAAGCAGCAGCTAAGCGCCATTTGGCATCATTACTCAACTCAGAAAACTCTTTTAATCGGTTCATCGATGCTAAATCTGGTTGTCCAGCTAATGCTAAAGTGTACAACCTATATGCTTGAGCCACATCGCTTCTATAATATCTATAACTTGGTCGCCAATTTTTGGCAGCTTGTTTTTGGTATTGCACCCAATTACTTTTGAATGTTAGTGGTAGCACATAGCCTTTTTTCTCAGCTTCAATCATAAAATGTCCAGCGTACGTTGTTCCCCAATCATTAACATTATTTTGACCACTCCAATAAGATAAACCACCATTTGCTCTTTGGAAATGTGCTAATTTCTTAATACCATTTTTCACATTATCTTCAATAGCTTTTTTCTTTTCAAAGGTTAAATCGAAAATATCTGCTAAGAATAACTGCGGAAATACACTCGATGTGGTTTGCTCCACACAACCATGTGGATAACGAATTAAGTATTGTAATCGTCCACTGAAATTCATTGGTGGTAAGGTTGAAAGCTCAACTGTAGCACTATTGGTTCCATATTCGCCAAAGGTTTGAACATCTATGGTTTGAGACGTGTTTCCTTCTAGAACAAAATCTGTTGCTTTTGTGCTATATGGATTCGGATTCATTACGTCTATTTCTACCTGATACGACGATGTTTCTCCATGTCCTGATACAATAACTTCAACCGTATTAATACCTTTTGCTTTGCTAACATCCAACTGAAAATACGCCATTTGTTCATCTGGCTTAGCAAATGTTAAGTTTTGTGTTTTGTTACCAACAATCGAAATCCCATTACTTAGTTTTAAACTGATGTTGACGTTTTTGATATTGCTTTCCATAGCAAAAACGGTCACTGGAAGTGTTACTTTTTCTCCTGGACTTAGTTTACGAGGTAAGGTTGCTAATACCATTAAGGGCTTTTTTACAGGTGTTGTTTTATCCACACTTCCATAAGCAGCATTTTTAGAATCTCCAGCAACAACCATGGTACGAACTGACCCAATGTATTTTGGAATTTGAATTTCATGTGCTTTGGTTTCACCTGCTTTCAGTTCAAAAGGACCTAAATATTTCACAACTGGTTTAAAGCGGTTGGCTTTTTTATTTTTGCCTTCCGAAGCTGAACCATCTCCACCAACCTCAAAAACTTGGTCAATACTTCCAGTATAGGCACCAATAACATCATCAAAAATATCCCAAGTTTTTACACCTAATGCTTCACGAGCATAAAATTCATCCCAACCATTTGGTGTTTTAAAACGAGTTAAATCCAATAAGCCTTCATCAACCAAAGCGACTGTATAAGTCATTGCTTTGTTGTTTTTTTCGCTGACTTTTACTGTGATATTCTGCTCTGGGCGTAACACATTTGGCATTGAAATTTGAGGTTCTAAAATGGTGTTTTTATCTTCCACCATAATTGGAATTACACCATACAATCTAACAGGCAAATCATTTTCGGTTACTGCATGAGGTTGCAACAAAGAAATATTGATATACACATTTGGTGTCATTTCTTTAGTAATAGGAATGCTTGCAATGGTTTCACCTTTTTGAGTTTTCACCCACTTTGTACTAAGTACTTCTGTACCATTTTCAATACTAATTAATGCACGACCTTCGGTTCCAGAAGGAAATGTAACTTTAGCTTCCTCACCAATTGTATAGGTTTCTTTATCAGCAGCAAAGACTAACATTTTTGCGGCTTCTTTGTCGTTTCCAGAATTGCGTTGCCACCAATTTCTGTAGAAATAAGCAACGCGTCCTGTAGCATGACCACTTTCTTTGTCATACACGCGAATAAGGTAACGACCACTTTCATCATCTGGAATATTGATATTGAAATTTGCTTCGCCTTTCGCATTTGTATTAACTGTAATACTCGTAAAAGGTGTGTGATAGCTTGATGATTCATAGGAAGCCAAATCATCATAAGAGGAATTCCACCACCAACGCCATTCAATTTTATAGACTTTTACTTCTAAGTTGTCACGTTTTACAGGTTTTCCTTCAGTATCAACAACTACTAAATTAAAGGTTTGATTTTCATCAGTATAATATGAGCCATAAGCATTTCCTTTTGGCGAACGCAGACCAACAAACGATTTATAAGGCGCATATTTTTTACTGAAAGCATCAATAGAAAAATCACCTCCATTTTCAAATGCTCTGGTTAAGAATGATACGTTTAACATTCCTGGAGCATTGTTGCCAACGTTCAATTTCTTATTCACATTTGCAATTCCTTCAGCATTTACATTCCCTTCAAAAATGGTAATTTCTTCTGTATTGAATGAACGTGTTGGATCACTAAACACATATTTTGGATAGGTTTCAAATCCAGTTGAAGTTGTGCTAAATTTTGCTTTTATTTCAGCCTTGACGTTTTTAGCAGGTGCACCATGAAGCCAATTAACGCTGAGTTTACTTTGTAATGGTTTTGTGTTTGAAAGTACCTCGTCTTCAAAATCCAGTTTAATTTTTAAACGGTTGGGTTTAACGGTTTCAACTTTTAATGTTTTATAAAAGTTTGCGCCACCAACGGAAACTTTAGCGTTCCAATTTCCTGTTTTATCTTCTGGCGATGTTGGTACAGAAAAGCGATATACATTATTCAATCCGTTTTGTGTAATATTTCTGTAGGCTAGCTTTCCATTTGCATCAGTGACTTCCATTTTTACTGGATGTCCTTTTGGTAAAGGGTTGGCATTATCGTTTAACATGAAGGTTAAGTGTAACGAATCTCCTGGTCGCCAAACACCACGTTCGCCATAAATAAAGCCTTTTAATCCACGTTGTAATGTTTTTCCAGAGACATCAAACTTACTTAAGGATAGCGAGTTCCCTTCGTTGAGTTTTACATAAGATGTATTGTTTCCTTTTTCTACCAAAGCAAAATAAGCATTGGCATCTGAATCTATAATGGTAAATCCATCAGTATCAGTTGTCTTGGAAGCAACAGGTTGTTGCTGGAAGTTATACAATGTTACTTTTGCATTCGCTTCAGTATTGGTGTTTAAAATATTGGTGACTGCAAAATGAAACGAATTGTTAGTACCTCGTTTTACAATTGCACCAAGATTTGAGGCCATGAGATTGCCAGAAACCATACGTTCTTGATTATAGTATGCATCATGACAAGGATTATCTCGTTCTCCCCAGTTATACGAATAACGCTTATAATTGTAAACAACGTTATCCCAATATTGTTCTTCGCGAAGGTCTTCATCTGAGCTTTCAGCTAAGGATTCATCACTATAATATTCATCTTCATAATAGTATTCATTTTCAGTATTGGTTTCTTTATCCTCACAATTGTAAAGTGAATAGTCTTTGTTAAAACTTAATTCAACACGATATATGGCTCCAGCATCTGCCTTGAAATATTCAGATAAGTCAATGCTGTATGCTTTCCATTTTCCAGTGTTTATATTTTCATCTTTTATTAGTGGAATCGTTTTTTTAGCAATGCGTCGTCCAACACGTTTAATGCTATAATCACTGTTGCTACCAATCTTATCATCTTGTAAAAACTGAAGGATATTATCCTCGAAAATTTTAATGATACGCACATCAACTGCTTTAAGATTTACAGCTTCAAAGTTGAATCTTAAATCTTGTGAATTAGGTAATATTCCAGCTCCTGTAATAAGTCTAACCTGAGGTTTTATAGCCTCAAAAGAAATGGATTCTGAAAAAGGTGTTCTTAGTTTGAAATCGTCAGTATTTCGGATGCCTTGAAACACATCTACTTGAATATTGCCAACCACACGTGAGTCTGTATAAACCTTTAACACATTGCCATCCACAATATATTTTGGGCTTGTAACGCCTTGTAATGTTACTAAACCGTCGAAGTTTTGTTGCTTTTTTAATGGGTCGGAAAAGTTAATGGACAAGTATTGCTCAGGTGATTGCTCCACTTTTACATCTACAATCGAAAAGCTGTTAATACCTGGAATGGTAATGGTGTTTTCGCCTTTATTATTGGCATTGATGGATTTTCCGTTCCAATTGATGGTTACTTTTGAGTCATCAATATCACGATGAATACTATCTATTTTAAACTCAAATATTCGAGATGTTTCAATAGATTCATCCCATTTTATTGAAAGATCTTTATTGTTTTGTGAAGCTCCAATAATTGTTTTAGCATCTTCTAAACGCACCATATCAGCTAGTTTTATAATGCCATCAATATATTGCCATTCTTTACTATAAGATTGTAAATCGTTGGTGATAACCGAAAAATTTGGTCTTATGGTTTTAAACTGAAACGTATAATTTTCAAAACCTTTCGGCATAGTTTCGTAAATATCTTTAAGATTAACTCTTACTGAGTATTCAGTATCAGGTTGTAGGGAATTTTCAGGAATAAACACAAGCTGATTGCTACTTTTAGAGATGAGTTTTCCAGAGACTTTAGGTGAAATACTTACTACATTTGTTAAAACCTGTTCGTTAGGTTTCCAACCATCTACAGTTTTTACAAGATTGATAGTTATTGGACTTGTAACAGAAACCAACCCAGACGTTGTGTAGTTAATATAATCCTTGAATTTAAAAAGATTATTAGTTTGAGTTTCTTTTTGCTTACATGAAAAAGCAACTATTGTGAGAAGGAAAACGACAAGAGATTTTTTTAGCTGCATAATTGTAAATAGTATTTAATTGAACGAATTTGTTAAAAGAGCGTAAGTAATCTCTTGTTAAATAATTACGGAAGATTTTAGGTGTTTAGACTTCCAACGAATGTTAAATAAGTATTAAAATCAAGTACAACCCAAAATCTTAAACCAATTATTCAACTATAAAAATATAATAAATTAGTATCTTCGCAGCTAAATAAATACAAATTAAAATATTGATTATATGGAAGCAGTTGCTACCAATTTTGGCATACAAAATGCACTTAAACAACTAGGTGTTAATGATATAAATGAAGGAACTTCAACAGGGTCTAATAATTTTTCGAACGGTGAGATTATTGAATCATATTCACCTGTAGATGGACAACTAATTGGGAAAGTAAAAACGACGACAAGAGCAGATTACGACAAAGTGATGGATGCAGCTACTAAAGCATTTTTATCTTGGAGAGATGTGCCAGCACCACAACGTGGTGAAATTGTTCGTCAATTTGGAAATAAATTGAGAGACTTAAAAGAACCATTAGGGAAATTAGTTTCTTATGAAATGGGTAAATCTTTACAAGAAGGTTATGGCGAAGTTCAAGAAATGATTGATATCTGTGATTTTGCAGTTGGATTATCAAGACAATTAAACGGACAAACTATTCCGTCAGAGCGACCAGGGCATGTCATGAGAGAACAATGGCATCCAATTGGTGTTGTTGGAATTATTTCAGCATTTAATTTTCCTGTAGCTGTTTGGGCTTGGAATACTGCTTTAGCTTGGATTTGTGGTGATGTTTGTGTGTGGAAAGCTTCTGAAAAAGCACCTTTATGTGCTGTTGCTTGTCAAAACATAATTGCTGGAATTTTAAAAGAAAACAATTTACCTGAAGGAATTTCTTGTATCATCAATGGAGATTATAAAGTAGGTGAATTTTTAACCACAGATACTCGAATTCCTCTAGTGTCTGCAACTGGTTCGACTAGAATGGGACGTATTGTTGGAAAGACAGTTGCCGAACGTTTTGGAAAATCTTTATTAGAGTTAGGTGGGAATAATGCGATTATTATTACACCTACTGCAGATTTAAAAGTGGTAGTTCCTGGTGCTGTTTTTGGAGCAGTTGGAACTTGTGGGCAACGTTGTACAAGTACACGTCGTTTAATTATTCACGAATCTGTTTACGATAAAGTAAGAGATGCTATTGTTGGTGCTTATGGACAATTAACTATTGGTAACCCTTTAGATGAAAAGATTCATATTGGACCATTAATAGATCATGATGCTGTAAATACGTATTTAGCTGCTATTGAAAAAGCGAAAGCTGAAGGCGGAAATGTACTAGTTGAAGGAGGTGTTTTAGAAGGTGAAGGTTACGAAAGCGGTTGTTATGTGAAGCCAGCAATTATTGAAGCAGAAAATCATTTTGAAATTGTACAGCATGAAACATTTGCTCCTATTTTATATTTAATGAAATATTCTGGTGAAGTAGAAAATGCTATTGAAAAGCAAAATGGTGTTGCTCAAGGATTATCATCTGCAATTATGACGAATGAAATGAAAGAAGCTGAAAAATTCTTGTCGTATGCTGGCTCTGATTGTGGAATTGCTAATGTTAATATTGGAACATCTGGTGCTGAAATAGGAGGCGCTTTTGGAGGTGAAAAAGAAACAGGTGGAGGACGTGAATCTGGAAGCGATGCTTGGAAAATATATATGAGAAGACAAACAAACACAATCAACTATTCTGATGAGTTACCTTTAGCACAAGGGATAAAGTTTGACCTTTAAAAGTATTTAGACATAATAGTAAAAGCCACATCGAACGATGTGGCTTTTTGTTTCTAATTGTACTTGATTTTTCTTAAAATTCGAATCGCCTCTTTATAAAGTTGATAAACCTCATCACTATGCTTTTTTAAATGTGATTTTGCGTCTTCTAGTTTATCAATCGCATCTTCAAACCCATTGAAATAACAAATTAAATAGGTCACAGGAAGATTTTTTAAATCCAATTCTTGCTGTTTATTAAGTAATGTCCCAAGTTGAATGTTTTTTAAAAGGGCATTGTTAGAATTGTAAATATGATGCAATACTTTTTTATCATATTGTGGAGGTTCGAAAAGCAATTGTGTGTTAATAGTATAATTTGCACTTTCACCAAAACTGATAATAGTTTTTTCAAGCTGAAAATATTTATTAGTTCCTTGAAATCCTAAGTTCACATATTCAATTATTTTAAAGGAATGGTTGTCATATTCAATAGATACTTCATCAAGAGTTGAAAAAAACAATCGAACTTGCTCGTTTATTAATTCTATATCGACTCTTGAGTAAAACACTTCTTTCTTTACTACCTTTTTTTGCCCAGCCCAACACATGACAAAGTATTCTTTAAACACTTTGTATTGTGGATTATAATCTTTTCGTTTTTGCAGAAAGTCAAATACACCATCTAGAGTGTGTTCAATATTATTCTGAGCATGATTTTCTATAGCAGCAACAATCTCAGAATTAACATCTTTAATTTCTATGTCAAATACTTTTGGCATACTCATACTGCCATCTCTAAAAAAGACTGAGCCACCATAATACTTCCAGATGTTTTTTCGTAATGAGGTGATTTCGTTAATAGGTCTAATGGTTACTAAGCCAACGACTTTGTCATCTGGTAAATGTGGAAACGGAATGTTTTCGTATTGCACAATTGGAGGATTTGATAAATACGCATTGATGAGGTTTTGAATTTTGCTATCATCAAAAAAATCGACCCCTACAATGTTATTGTCCTCATCTTCAACCCCAATAACGATGTACGAATTATTTTTAGGATTACTATTGGAAAGTGCACATATATGTTTTAAAAATTTTGCTTTCCCTTCCCGTTCACTAATATTAATTTTTCGCTTTTTATCATAAAAACTATTCTCATCGTTGTGAGCTAATAGGTTTTTAATAAGCAAGCGTTTGTTAATCATGTTTACTTCCCTCAAAAGAGGAAATTTTGTTAATTAAATTCTTTTTTAACAGTCACACTATTAGCTTGAGCAGTTGGGAATACTAACAAATCGGCAATATTAACATGAGAAGGCCTTGTAATTGCAAAATAAATTATATCGGCAATATCTTCTGGCTGCAACGCCTTATAACCTTTGTAAACATTGTTAGCCACAGCATCTCCCTTAAAACGAACTTGCGAAAATTCGGTTTCAACCAATCCAGGATTAATAGCTGTTACTTTAATATTAAACGGATTTAGATCAATTCGCATTCCATCTGTAATAGCAATAACAGCATGTTTACTAGCACAATAGACATTTCCTTTAGGGTAGACTTCTTTTCCAGCAGAAGAACCTATGTTTATAATATGTCCAGATTGCCTTTCTGTCATTTGTGGAATCACAGCCTTACTAACATATAATAATCCTTTTACGTTTATATCCATCATGGCATCCCAATCATCAGTATCTCCAGTTTGAATTGGGTCTAAACCATGAGCATTACCTGCGTTATTAATTAAAATATCTATGTTTTTGAAAGAAGCTGGAAGTGAAGAGATAGCATTAAAAACCTCAGTTTTATTTCTAACATCAAAATTTAAAGTGATGACATCCGTTTGTTTTGATAACACACTTTGTATGATACCTAAACGCTCTTGTCGTCTTCCACATAAAATTAATCGAATGCCATGTTTAGCAAATTCATGAGCTGTTGCTCTACCTATACCACTTGTTGCTCCAGTTATTAAAGCAGTTTTGTTTTGAATCATTAGTACGCTTTTTAATTTATAGTCAGTTAATGGCTGTTTTTCTGTAATTCGTATAGAAAAATACCTATTACTTTAAAATTATTGTATCATTGGTTACTATTTAGTTTACAATAATATTGTTTTAAAGTAAGATTATAAAAACATCCAAAGGTTAAAGTTATTCGTAATTATTGTATAACCCAAAAACTTAAATATGAAAAGAATGAAATATCTTAAATCAACAACTATTTTACTTTTAATTTTAATGTCTTTTAGTTGTAATAAAGATACTGTTTCCTCAAATAATGGAACTTCAAGTATTTCAGTAAGGTTAATGGATGATCCTGCTGACTTTGATAATGTATTTATTGAGGTAGTTGATGTTAAGATAAAATTAAATGATGATAGTGATAATGAAAATGGATGGCAAAGCTTAAATGTTATAAATACTGGAGTTTATGATCTTTTAGACCTTACTGGAGGAATCAATGTATTGTTAGTTGACGATTTTCAAATCCCATCAGGGGAATTAAATCAAATTAGGCTGGTTCTAGGTAGTAATAATTCAGTTGTTATGGATGGCGTATCATTTTCATTAAATACACCAAGTGCTCAACAAAGCGGATTAAAAATTAAAGTAAATGAAACCCTTGAAGCAAATATTGCATATACTTTTTTACTTGATTTTATGGTTGAAGAGTCTATCGTAATTGCAGGAAATTCAGGGAATATAAATCTAAAACCAGTTATTAGAGCTTCGCTAGAAGCAAATACTGGAGCAATTTCAGGACAGGTTTTACCAACTGGTATTCAAGTAGAGGTTTCAACGGTAGTTGGAGCGGAAATTGTGTCAACCTTTACAGATGAAGATGGAAATTTTGTGTTGGTAGGTTTGGATGAAGGAACCTATGACTTAACAATTACCCCTGAAGTATCCTCAGGTTTAAGTCCTTTAATTATTGAAGACGTTGAAGTAACAATTGGAAACACAACGACCATTGAAACAGCTAACCTTGAATAGTGAATTAAGAAAGAATTGATTTTTAAGAGCATTGCACTAAGCAATGCTCTTTTTTTTAACCAATTATTAACAGCAATACACGAAATATTTTAACAATTTGCGGTGTTGAAAAATGCGAGTTATATTCACGCATCCAAAAAATAACAAAATGATAGAAGATACAGGGACAATTGACATTAAAACGATTAATGAAAAAATAGAAAAAGAGAGTGCTTTTGTTGATTTGCTGACATTGGAAATGAACAAGGTTATTGTGGGTCAAAAGCATATGGTTGAACGCTTACTTATTGGTTTACTCGGACAAGGGCACATATTGCTAGAAGGAGTTCCAGGTTTGGCAAAAACATTAGCTATTAACACCTTGTCGCAAGCTGTTGACGGTAGTTTTAGTAGAATACAATTTACACCAGATTTGTTGCCAGCTGATGTTGTTGGAACATTAATATACAACATAAAAGAAAACGATTTTTCTATTAAAAAAGGACCAATCTTTGCCAATTTTGTATTAGCTGATGAGATTAACAGAGCCCCAGCCAAAGTGCAATCGGCTTTATTAGAAGCCATGCAGGAAAAGCAAGTAACTATTGGTGACGAAACGTTTATTTTAGACAAACCATTTTTGGTAATGGCAACTCAAAACCCTGTTGAACAAGAAGGAACTTACCCTTTACCTGAAGCACAGGTGGATCGTTTTATGCTTAAAACGGTTATTGATTATCCTAAAATGGATGAAGAACAACTTATTGTTCGTGCCAATTTAAAAGGAGGCTTCGAAAAGGTAAATCCAGTAGTGTCAGTTAAACAAATTCTTAATGCACAAAAGGCAGTAAGGGAAGTTTATATGGATGAAAAAATTGAAAAATACATTTTGGATATTGTGTTTGCAACACGATACCCTGAGAAATATAAACTAGCCGATTTAAAACCACTTATTTCTTTTGGAGCATCTCCACGTGGAAGTATTAACCTGGCAAATGCTGCAAAATGTTATGCGTTTATTAAGCGTAGAGGCTATGTAATCCCTGAGGATGTTCGCGCTGTAGTACATGATGTATTGCGTCACAGAATAGGCATTACTTACGAAGCCGAGGCAGAAAATGTGACTTCAGAAGACATCATCAATAAAATTGTTAACGAGATTGAAGTGCCATAATAGTTCACAGTATTCAGTCACAGCACACAGTTAAATGTGTAAGTGCTACTGAATAACACCTACTGAAAACTGAAACTGCAAAATGGATACTAAAGAGTTACTAAAAAAAGTTCGAAAAATTGAGATTAAGACACGTCGTTTGTCTGATCATATTTTTGGAGGAGAATATCATTCTACTTTCAAAGGACGAGGTATGACCTTTAGTGAAGTGCGTCAATATCAATATGGAGATGACGTACGTAACATAGACTGGAACGTAACTGCACGAACCAATGAACCTCATATTAAAGTTTTTGAAGAAGAAAGAGAACTTACTATGATGTTGATGGTTGATATTTCAGGATCTGAATTGTTTGGAACAGTTAACCAGTTTAAAAATGAGATTGTCACAGAAATAGCAGCAACATTGGCTTTTTCCGCAACTCAAAATAATGATAAAATTGGGCTTATTTTATTTTCAGATGAAGTCGAGCTATATATTCCGCCTAAAAAAGGACGGTCTCATGTGCTACGTATTATTCGAGAATTAATTGAGTTTCATCCAAAAAGTAAAAACACAAATGTTGCTGAAGCTTTGAAGTTTTTATCAAATGTGATCAAGAAGAAAGCAATTGTTTTTGTGTTAAGTGACTTTATTGCAGATGAGTATAACCATACACTAAAAATTGCTGCAAGAAAACATGATGTCACAGGAATTAGAGTCTACGACAAACATGAAGAAACTATTCCAAACCTAGGGATGGTGCAGATGCAAGACGAAGAAACAGGAGAGTTAATGTTAGTAAATACCGCCTCGAAAAGTGTGCGAATAAATTATGGTAAATTTTATAACGAGAAGGTAAACTACTATAAAGATAGCTTCAACAAAGCAGGTGCAGGAGTAATTGATTGTCGTGTTGATGAAAGCTATGTAAAAAAACTATTAGGTTATTTCAAGAGAAGAGGATAAAAGAGTGATGAATTATAAATTAGAAAATATAGATTTAAAAGCAAAAAAGTATAGAACAGTTGTTCTGTCTTTTTGCTTTGCGCTATTTTCAATAGTCTCATTTGCACAAAAAATATCTTCATCAATAGATTCTACATCTATAAAAATTGGACAAGAATTAATTTATAGTATTGAAGTTGAAGTAGATACCTCAAGTCTGGTGGTTTTTCCTGAAGGACAAACATTTCTACCTTTAGAAATGATAGAATCCTATAAAGTTGATGCTACAAAGCTAGGAGGTCGTTTTAAATTAATTAAGAAATATGGACTTACACAGTTTGATTCTGGAACATATACCATCCCTAGGCAAAAGATATTAATAGGAGATTATGAGGCCTTTACAGATTCATTAAAAGTTGAGGTAAGAACTATTGAAGTAGATACAACACAGCAACCTTTATATAGTATAAAACCAATTATTGAAGTAGATAAAAGCCCAAGTAATTGGTGGCTATATCTTCTTATTATAGTATTGTCCTTAGCATTTGTGGCGTTTTTATTGTATTGGTTTATTTGGCGACAAAAGCCATTGACCGAAGAAGAAAAAGTCGCATTATTGCCTCCTTATGAACGTGCAAAATTGGCATTAGTAGAGCTGGATAAATCTGGGTATTTGCAAAACGATGAAATCAAAGAATATTATTCTGAACTAACAGGTATTATAAGAAAATATCTTGACGAAAAAGTATATGACCATGCTTTAGAAAGTACTACCGAAGAATTAGTAAATAGGTTGAATTTATTACGAGATGGCAACCAAATAGACCTTAGCAAAGAAGACATCGATAATATTGACACTATTTTACGACGAGCCGATTTGGTAAAGTTTGCAAAATCCAAACCAGATAAAGAGTTGGCAATAATGGATAGAAATACCATTGATATGGAGATTGATCAAGTAAAAGAAGCACTTCCAGAACCAACCGAAGAAGAACTTCTAGCCGATTTGAAATATCAAGAAGAACTAGAAGAAAAGAGAAGAAAAAGAAGAGTAGTTATAACAGTTGCAGCTTCAATTATACTATTGGTTGCTACTTATATTGGTTTTGGAATGTATTTTGGGTTCAAATACGTTAAAGATACTATTCTTGGGGATTCTAGCTTAGAACTTTTGGAAGAAAAGGATTGGGTGACAAGTGAATACGGAGCTCCAGGGGTAATTATAACGACACCTAAAGTGCTAGAGCGAAGGTCCATCGAACTGCCAGAGCATCTAAAAAATCAAGTGCAAGTGGCGACTTTTGGTTATGGTAATGCAAGCACTAATTTTGATATTGCAGTTATTTCAACAAAAATGGCTTCAACTGAGCCTCCAGGAGGACGTGATCAAGAAGAAAATAAAGAAGACGAAAATAAAATAGACCTCATACAAGTTGCCGAAGCGCACCTTAAAAACTTTGAGAGTAGAGGTACCAAAAACATTATCACTAAAAGAGAACAATTTATCACACCAAATGGTCAAGAAGGTTTAAAAACTTATGGAACAGCCGATTTTGTTACCGAAAATGGAAATGAAGAAAGAGGTAATTATGTCATTCTCGGCTTTACAACTCATAACTTATTGCAAGAGGTGATTTTAGTTTGGAAAGATAATGATGTCTATGCCGACCAAATTATGGAACGCATATTGGATTCGATAGAACTAATTAAATTAGAAGAAGACGAAGAATAATGTTAGAAGGAATAGACTTTTTAAATAAACAGATGTTTTGGGTATTCTTAACAATACCTTTAGCTATTCTATGGTATGCTTTTAAGTATAAAAAGCAAACCGCTGAGTTTAAAATTTCTAGTATCAAAGGGTTTAAAACAGGAAGTTCAATATTGCCAAAATTTAGACATATTTTATTCTTTTTACGTTTAGTTGCTTTAGCATTATTAATTACTGCTTTAGCAAGACCACAAACAGTAGATGTATCTACAAAAACAAAAACAACACGAGGAATAGATATAGTGATGGCAATAGATGTTTCGGCAAGTATGCTGGCAAAAGATTTAAAGCCAAATCGATTAGAAGCTTTAAAAAATGTGGCTGCCGAATTTATTAATGGAAGACCAAACGACAGAATTGGGCTCGTTGAATATGCAGGAGAGAGCTATACAAAAACACCAATTACAAGCGATAAATCTATCGTTTTACGCTCTTTAAGAGACATTAAATACAATACCATTATTGATGGAGGAACTGCTATTGGAATGGGGTTGGCAACAGCTGTTAATAGAATAAAAGACAGTAAGGCAAAAAGTAAAATCATCATTTTATTAACAGATGGTGTAAACAATGCAGGATTTATTGACCCAACCACTGCAAGTGAGTTAGCACTAGAATATGGTATAAAAACGTATACCATTGGCTTAGGAACAAATGGGATGGCATTGTCACCAATTGGTCAAAGCCAAACAACAGGCCAGTTTCAATATGGCAGAATTCAAGTAGAAATTGATGAAGAACTGTTAAAAGGAATAGCAGATGTTACAGGTGGAAAATATTTTAGAGCAACCGATAATAGAAAATTAAAAGAAATCTATAAAGAGATTGACAAATTAGAAAAAACAGATATCGAAGAGTTTAAATTCTATAATTACGAAGAAAAATACCGCCCATTGGTGTTATTTGCAGGCATACTATTACTAATAGAGTTACTATTACGTTTTATAATTTTTAGAAGTTTTGTATAAAATAGAATAAAGAGAAAAGAATTAAGAACAAAGACAAAAGCTAATGTTCTAGTCAGTAACTGAATACTGTTACTGCAAACTGAATACTGAAAAGGATGTTTCAATTAGAAGAAAAAATATGGTTTTGGTTACTGCTAATTATCCCCGTGATAGTGGTTCTTTTTTTGGTGCTTCAAATTTGGAAACGACATGTGCAAAAAAAATTCGCAAATGACCATTTATTAAAACGCTTAAGCCCAAATAGGTCGATTTTTAAATCAGTATTAAAACTAATAGTATTGTGTTTAGCCTTTACCTGCTTAACAATTGCCATGGTAAATCCAAAAATTGGAACCAAACTAGAAACCATTAAGCGCCAAGGCGTAGATATTGTTTTTGCAGTAGATGTTTCTAAAAGTATGTTAGCTGAAGATATTGCTCCAAACAGGCTCGAAAAGTCTAAGCAATTAGTTACTCAAATCATCAATAATCTGGCAAGCGACAGAATAGGCATTATTGCATATGCTGGAAAAGCATTTCCGCAACTACCAATTACAACTGATTATGCTTCGGCTAAAATGTTTTTACAAAGCATGAATACAGATATGTTGTCTTCACAAGGAACAGCAATCGATGAAGCTATTCAATTAGCAAAAACATATTATGATGATGAGGAACAAACAAATAGAGTACTTATTATTATTTCTGATGGTGAAGACCACAGGAATATTGCTTCATCAATAGCCGAAGAAGCTAGTGAAGAAGGCATTAAAATATTTACCATTGGTGTAGGAGAAACCAAAGGAGCTCCAATACCTATAAAGCGAAATGGCATTGTTCTTAATTATAAAAAAGACAATCAAGGAGAAACTGTTATAACCAAGTTAAACAAAGACACATTAATTGATATCGCTAAAGAGGCTAACGGACAATATATCAATGGCAACAATACAGCCGAAGTGGTTGAAACTATCCGAGATATTTTAAATAACATGGATAAAAAAGAGTTTGAAGCTAAAGAATTTGCAGAGTATAAAGACCAGTTTCAATGGTTTTTAGGCCTAGGCATTTTCTTTTTATTGTTAGATATATTTTTACTGGAACGCAAAACAGCATGGTTAAATCGTTTAAATTTATTTAACGAAAACTTATGATTTTTTCACATAAAAAAGCAGTATTATTCGGTAAGTTTCATAAAGTAATGAAAGGAAAATTTAATATGAAGTATGTATTAGTTTTTTTATTAGCGTTATTAGTTTCTAATGCCTTTGCACAAGAGAAGGATAAAGCTTTGCAAAAATCTAATGATTTTGTGTATCAAGGAAACACCTTAATTGAAGAGGATTTTATTTCAGCAGAAAAAGAATACAGAAAAGCCATTTCTAAAAAGCCAAGTAATGCCGTAGGCGCTTACAACTTAGGAAATGCCTACTACGATACTAAAAATTTTGATGAAGCCTTATTAAGGCATATTGAGGCTGCTAATATCGCAAAAACCAAAGAGGAGAAGCATAGAGCTTTTCACAATATTGGTAACACCTTAATGGAGCAAAAAAAATGTAAAGAAGCTGTTGAAGCATATAAAAATGCCTTAAGAAACAATCCAAGTGATGAAGAGTCTAGGTATAATTTTGTAGTCGCCAAGGAATGTGCCAAAGAGCAGCAACAAAACGAAGACGAAAACAAGGACAAAGACAAGAAAGACGAAGAAAAGGAAGACGAAAAGAAAGAGGATGAAGAAAAAAAGGATGATGGTGAGAAAGAAGATGAAAATAAAGATGAAGGTGACGAAGATAAAAAAGATGGAGACGATAAAAAGGATGATGAAGGAAAGCCTAAAGATGATGAAGACGAAAAGAAAGATGGCGATCCTAAAAACAAGAAAGAAAAGCCACAGCCGCAACAAGGAAAACTCTCACCTCAACAAGTTAAAAACTTGCTTGAAGCCATGAATAATGAAGAGAAAAAGGTGCAGCAAAAAATAAATGCTAAAAAAGCCAAAGGAAAGAAAGTAAAGGTCGAAAAAGATTGGTAAAAATGAAATGGAAGCTCCATATAGTAGCATTCTTAATTACCTGTTTTGCTTCAGCTCAAGTTACTTTTGAAGCAAAGGTTAGTAAGAAAAAATTAGGTGTAAACGAGCGTTTACGCATTGATTTTGTAATGAATAAAGATGGCGATAATTTTATGCCACCTAGTTTTGAAAACTTTACAATTGTTGGAGGCCCAAGTCAAACAATTAGCACGCAATGGCTCAATGGTGTTAAAAAATCTTCTAAAACGTTCAGTTATTTTTTAGCACCTAAAAAAAGAGGAAAATTTACCATTGGCCAATCTACCATTGAAATTGATGGGGAAATTTATAAAACAGTGCCAGTAACCATAGAAGTGACTGCTGCAATCGATAAGCCTAAAGACCCTAATGACCCTAATTACATTGCTTCACAAAGTATACATTTAGTCGCCGAAGTCTCTAAAACAAATCCTTATTTAAATGAAGCTATTACAGTTGTATATAAGTTATATATATCGCCAAACACAGGTGTGGAAACATGGCGGGAAATTGATAACCCTAGATATACCGATTTTTGGAGCCAGAATATTAATGTAAAAGAATTAAAGCTAGTTCCAAGTAAATATAATGGCGAAGATTATAGGTATGTAGTCTTGAGGAAAACAGTATTGTATCCTCAAAAAACGGGTAAGCTAAACATTGAACCATTAACTTTAGACGTTAAAGTACAAGTACCAACAAATAGACGTGATATCTTTGGTAGTAGGTTAGTGAAAATGGTAAATCGTACAGTTGCTGCTGGTAGCAGAACAATTAATGTGAAACCATTACCAGAAGCGGGAAAACCACTAGATTTTTCGGGAGCAGTTGGTAGCTTCGATTTTGAAGTGTCTACAAACAAGAGCGAGTTAAAGGCAACGGAAGCATTACAAGCTACTGTAAAAGTCTCTGGAAAAGGGAACTTAAAATTATTTGAGCTTCCTAAATTAACATTACCAAGCTCACTGGAAGTGTATGAACCAGAACACAGCGAAAAAGTATCTACAAACTTATCTGGAATGCAAGGTCAAATAATCGATAATTATACCATTGTGCCATCCTTCCAAGGAAAATACCCTGTACCAAGTGTATCTTTTTCATATTTCGATTTAAAGACAAAAAGCTATAAAACAATTACATCTAAGGAAATTGTTATAAATGTCAATGAAGGCCCAATTAATAATGTCGAAAACAATACATCGACTTTCACAAAACAACCAATTGCACAATCTGGAGGGCAATTCTTGTCGTTTAAGACAACTACTAATTTTACTCCTGTAGAATCTTCATATTTCTTTAAATCTAAATTATTTTGGACATTGTTATTAGTCCCTTTTTTAGCAATACCATTAGCTATTTTCTTAAGGCACAAAAAAGAAGAAAGAGATAGTGATATTGTTGGAAATAAAGTTCGAACCGCAAATAAATTAGCAAAAAAGTATTTAGGAGAAGCAAAAAAGACACTTGGAAACAAAGAGGCTTTTTACAATGCTATGGAACGTGCTCTACACAATTATTTAAAATCTAAACTTCACATAGAAACGAGTGATTTTAGTAAAGATAAAATAGAAGAATTACTAACAAACAAATCGGTTAATAACAGTGTTGTCATTGAATTTATTGATTTGCTAAAAAGTTGTGAATTGGCAAGGTATACACCTTTCTCTAATGTAGAAATGCAACAAGATTATAGTAAAGCAGCAAGGGTAATATCTATTATTGACAAACAAATTAAACGATAGTAGGGTGAAGAAAATAATATTCATACTAACAATTTTATTAAGCATCTCCTTAAGTGCCCAAAACGACTTGTTGTTTGATTCTGGAAACAAATCATATAACGATGGTAAATACCAAGAAGCTATAGAGAGTTATGAAAAAATATTAAATGAAGGCGTTCATTCCAGTGAGTTGTATTTTAATTTAGGTAACGCTTATTATAAACTTAATAGAATTGCTCCTAGTATTTATTATTATGAAAAGGCTTTACAGTTGTCACCAAAAAATAAAGATATAGAAGCAAATTTGAGTTTTGCTCAAAATATGACAATCGATGATATAGAGGTTGTACCAGAAATTGGCTTATCAAGAATAAGTAAAAGCATTATAAATAGATTTAGTTTTGATACTTGGGCAATAGTATCTATTACCTTAATTATGGTTTTTGCTATTTTATTTTTAGGATATTATTTTTCATCAGCTACTTCAAAAAAACGACTTGCTTTTATAGTAAGTTCATCCGCTATCATATTAGCTGTTGTAAGTTTGTTTTTTGCATACCAAAAATATCAATACGTACAAAAAGATAAACCAGCTATAGTTTTTGCGAAAGAAACGGATATAAAGTCAGATCCTAATTTACGAAGTGAAGTAGTTTTTACTCTACATGAAGGCACCAAAGTTCAAGTTCTAGAAATTTATGATGAGAATTGGACTAAAATTAAATTAGCAGACGGGAAAACAGGTTGGATTCCATCAGAAGATATCAAAATGTTGAACAATATTTAATATTTCCTTAACAATTTTAACAAAATCAAGAAGTATATTTGCTATTCAAAATTTTTAGATGAATAAAACAGTCTTAGCAATATTCTTTTCAATAATCTTTTCGGTACTTACTATAACACCTAATATATTTGCTATAGTTGACGACAATTATGATATCTCAATTCTTATCGACACAAATGAAGAAGAAGAGAAAAAGGGCGAAGAAAAAGTTAAAGACTTTAAAATTAAGGTTCCTTCAAGAGATAACCTTGAATACGCCTCATATTTTAGTCTATCAAAATTGCTAAACGCTCATTCCGATAATTATAATTCTTTATTCAAAGAATTAACATCACCTCCACCCGAAACAAACATTTAATAATTCAGATTTAAGGGTTATTTAACCCAAATTGAAAGTTCAATAAATTTCAACCTTTAGTTAGGTTGATAAAATCTAATTTATAAGATGTTTAAGACTATTAAAAATGACTTGCCTGCAAGTATAGTAGTATTTTTTGTTGCATTACCATTATGTTTGGGTATTGCATTAGCTAGTGGAGCGCCACTTTTTTCAGGATTAATAGCGGGAATTGTTGGAGGAATTGTAGTAGGATCTTTAAGTGGATCGAAAATAGGAGTAAGTGGTCCAGCTGCAGGTTTAGCGGCTATAGTATTAACAGCTATTGGTACTCTAGGAAGTTATGAAAACTTTTTGGTAGCTGTCGTATTAGGAGGAATTATTCAACTTTTATTTGGCGTATTAAAAGCAGGAATTATTGGATATTATTTCCCGTCTTCGGTTATAAAAGGTATGCTAACGGGAATTGGAATTATCATTATTTTAAAACAAATCCCTCACTTTTTTGGGTATGATAAAGCATTTACCCTATTTAAAGTAAATGGGGAAAGCACGACAACTCAAATATTGAATATCTTTGATCACATCCAATTAGGGTCTGCTTTAATAGGTATAATTAGTTTGTCTATTTTATTACTTTGGGATAAAGTTCTATCAAAAAAGTCAAAAATATTTCAAATTATACAGGGACCTTTAGTTGCAGTAGTTGTTGGAATAATATTTTTTGTAGCAACTAAGTCTCAAAGCTCTTTAGCAATTGGACAATCGCATTTAGTTAATGTTCCAATACCAGACAATATATCATCCTTTTTAGGGCAATTTAGTTTTCCTAATTTTAGCATAATTACAAATCCTGAAGTTTGGATAGTAGCATTTACACTTGCTTTAGTGGCTAGTTTAGAAACATTATTGTGTGTAGAGGCAACCGATAAGTTAGACCCAAATAAAAATGTGACACCAACTAATAGGGAATTATTAGCACAAGGAACAGGAAATATTATTTCTGGAATGATTGGAGGTTTACCTATAACACAAGTTATTGTAAGAAGTTCTGCTAATATACAATCTGGTGGTAGAAGTAAAATGTCTGCTATTATTCATGGGTTTTTATTATTAATATCTGTAATGATTATTCCAACCTTATTAAATATGATTCCGTTATCAGTGCTTGCAGCTGTATTATTAATTGTAGGTTACAAATTGGCGAAACCAGCATTGTTTAAAAAAATGTACAATTTAGGTTGGAAACAATGGGTTCCATTTAATGTAACTGTTTTTGGGATTGTATTTATAGATCTTTTGTATGGAATTGGCCTTGGATTAACAGTAGGGATAGTTGTTATTCTTATAAAGAGCTATCAAAACTCTCATTTTTTGCATAAGGAAGGAGAAGAAAAAAATGATGGAAAAATAAAGATGACTTTGGCAGAAGAAGTAACTTTTTTTAATAAAGGAGCTATCTTAAAAGAGTTAGATAATATTCCAGAGAATTCATATTTAGAATTTGATGTTAGTAAAACTAGATATTTAGACAATGATATAATTGAAATATTAGATGATTTTGCTTTTAAGGCGGCTAATAGAAATATTACGATAAAATTAATTTCTGAACGAGGTATTGTTGAAAACCCTCCAAGCTATATTGAGTTTTTTAGATTAAGACCTTTAAATGTTTAAAATAAAATACTAAGTTTTGAAAAAAATAAAAACAAATTTAAAATCGAAAATTACTTTGCTGGTTTTTGCGCTAGCATTACCTTTAATAGGATTTAGTCAAGAAAGTAATTTAGGAAACTGGTTAATTTATATTGGAAACAAGAAGTTAAATTCTAAATGGAATATTCATAATGAAGTTCAATATAGAAACTATAATGCTATTGGCGATTTAGAGCAATTAATACTTCGTACAGGAATTGGTTATAATATTACTGAAAAGAATAACATCTTATTAGGATATGGTTATATATTGTCAGAGAACTATGTAGGAAATACTGACGATAAAGTGTCAGTTAACGAACACCGCATCTTTCAGCAGTACACTACTAAGCAAAGTATAGGTAAAGTTAAATTAAGTCACCGTTATCGTTTTGAACAACGATTTGTAGAAGAAGATTTTAAATTGAGATTCCGTTATTTTTTAAGTTTAAATGTACCTTTAAAAAATAATGAATCTGGGGGAAGCCTCTTCTATTTATCAGCTTACAATGAAATTTTCTTAAACTCTAAAAGCTCTATTTTTGATAGAAATCGATTATATGGAGGCTTGGGATATAATGTTAATAAAAATGTAAGAATTGAATTAGGGTATATGAACCAGTTTTTTGAAACAACTAGTAGAGATCAATTAAATTTAATAACGTTTGTTACTTTTTAAAAAAAGATAAGTAACAATAAAAACCACTAACCATGAAAAATTTATTTTCGAATTTAAGAGGTGATATTTTTGGAGGTGTTACAGCAGGAATTGTAGCATTACCACTAGCATTAGCCTTTGGGGTTTCCTCAGGATTAGGCCCAAGTGCAGGATTATATGGAGCTATTTTTATTAGCTTTTTTGCAGCGCTTTTTGGAGGAACCAATACACAAATATCTGGACCAACTGCTCCAATGACAGCTGTGAGTATGGTTGTTATTGCAGGTATAATAGCAGTAAATGACGGTGATGTTGAAAAAGCATTGCCAGCAATATTAACCGTGTTTATTCTAGCAGGATTAATGCAAATTGGTCTCGGAATTTTGGGTTTAGGTAAATACATTAGATATATTCCTTATCCAGTAGTTTCAGGATTTATGACAGCAATTGGAGTTATAATTTTAGTTACTCAAATATTACCTTCTTTAGGATACTATCCAAAAGATGACGCAGAGTTTGTTGAAAGTTATAAACCAGTTGCTGAAGAACTAATTTTAGAAAATATCCTAAAAGAAGAAGCTGGCGAAGGCATTTTGGTACTTGAAGATTTTAAAGAAACAATCTCTAGGGCAGAAAAAGTAACACCAGATCAAATCCTTAAAGAATCTCAAACACTGGCAGCAAAAGATGCATCAGGTGTTGTTGGTGCGTTTAAGGTACTGCCAAGAGCATTGCAAAATATTAATTGGCTAGAACTTCTCTTAGCTTTAGGAACCATATTTATTATTTATGGGTTTAAACGAATCACAAAAGCAGTTCCAAGTACTTTGGTAGCACTCGTGGTTATGACATCTGTAGCTATTGGTTTTGGATTAAACTATCAACCAATAGAAAGAATTCCAGAGGGCTTGCCAACTATAAGAACAGAAATATTTACAGAGTTTAGCCTTGGCTCTATAACACCATACATATTCACAGCATTGACATTAGCACTGTTAGGAGCAATTGACTCTTTATTAACGAGTGTCGTTGCGGATAATATGACGAAGACTAAGCATAAACCAAATAAGGAACTAGTAGGTCAAGGAATTGGTAATACAATTGGTTCTTTGTTTGGTGGAATTCCAGGAGCAGGAGCAACTATTAGAACTGTTGTAAACATCAATTCGGGGGGTAAAACACGACTTTCAGGAATGATAGCTGGTGTTATGTTGTTAGTAATCCTATTGGCTTTAGCACCATTAGCATCAAAAATTCCTGCAGCAGTGTTAGCTGGAATTTTAATTACTGTTGGTATAGGTGTTATGGATTATAAAGGATTGAGAGCAATACCAGTTTTACCAAAAGATATAAAAATTGGGCCATTAAAACTTAGCTCAGAAGTAGTCGTAATGCTAGTTGTATTATTACTATCTACATTCTGGAACTTAGTTTACGCTGTTGGAGTAGGACTAGTAATTGCCTCATTAATGTTTATGAAGAAAATAGGTGACTTAACCGCAGAGCGATCTGATGTGAAACCGATAAAAGAAGAAGCTTGGAAAGATGAGATTGGATTCCCAGAAAGGCTTAAAGAAGAAGTGTTTATTAAGCACCTTAAAGGACCTTTATTTTTCGGTTCTACAAGCGAATTCCAAAATCTCACCTTACAAATACCAGATACTGCAAGCACTGTAATTATGAGATTAGGTCGTATGCAGTATATGGATCAATCCGGATTATATGCTATGGAAGATATGCTTCAGGACTTGAAATCTAAAGGTGTTGATGTATTATTCGTAAATTTATTAAAACAGCCTCGCTATATGATGGAACGAATTGATATCATTCCAGACTTTATACCTGAAGAGCACATTTTCAAGAACTTTAACGACTGTGCAAGTTGGGTAAAAGAAAACGTAGAAGACAAATATTAACAATTTTTAAAAACTTAAAATCATGATAAAAAATCAAGCAATAACAAAAGACGTACAAGACCAATTAACTCCTCAATCGGTTTTAGCCGATTTAATGGAAGGAAACCAGAGATTTATTTCCGGGGATACTCAAAGTATAGATAATAAAGCATTAGTTGAACAAACTGTTGGAGGACAATTTCCAAAAGCAGTAGTGCTTTCATGTATCGACTCAAGAGTACCAGTTGAAACAGTTTTAGATCAAGCAATTGGAGATGTTTTTGTAGCAAGAGTTGCTGGAAACTTCGAAAATGTTGATATTCTAGGAAGCATGGAGTATTCATGTAAAGTTGCAGGAAGTAAGTTGGTTCTAGTTTTAGGTCATGAAGCATGCGGTGCTGTAAAAGCGGCATGCGATGGTGTGGAACTTGGCAACATTACTGCTTTGTTGGGGAATATTCTTCCAGCAGTAAAACAATCGGCTGTTGAGGTTGAAGGAGAAGCAAATTCTTCTAATAATGAGTTTGTGGCTAAAACTGTTGAGAATAATGTAAAACTCACCATGGATAGAATTAGAGAGAAAAGCCCAATTCTTAAAGAAATGGAAGATAATGGTGAAATTGAGATTGTAGGAGGCGTTTATATGCTTTCTTCAGGAAAGGTAGAATTATTATAATTAATCTTTTCGTTCTAATAAAAAAGCCGCTTTTAGCGGCTTTTTTATTTAAGCTAATTGAGAGCTTGTTTCTCTATAACTAGAGTTTTTTAGCTTTATTATTCGGTAACCTACGTAAATGAGTACCAAGCCAATAAGTTCAGTAATAAAAAGCACTTCAACATAGCCCAACCTTGTAAAGGTGCCACCGATTCCTGGGAGTAAAGCACCAATGGCGATAAATATATTTCCTTTAAAATGTGCTTGTTTATCCTTATAACCGTAGTATTTTGTAGCAGAATAAATCGCTCCACCTACCAAGAATATAAAAGAATATATATTAATAAACGGTGAAAACATTCTCACCCATTCCCACTCAAAAACAGCACCCGTTAATCTATAATCAAACCCTTCAGGTATTGTTATTGGAGAACCTATTACAAAATAAGAGGCAATTATAATTAAAGCAACAATTAGTATAGCGGTTATTTGCGCAAAGCGTTTATTCATCAATAAATAAACAGACCCTTGGGCTAATGGAAAACCACCTAATAAAGCACCAACAATATACCAATACTTAAGGTTTATTTCATTCCAACCAAAAAGCGCATGAATACTCTCTGCTAAAGTTCCTAAGCCAAAAGTCAACACACCTATAGTCCACCAAAGTAAGTAAGTATTCTTACGCTCTTGATAGTGGCTATAGATTTCTCTAATAAAAAAGATAGAAAAAAGGGTGGTAGCAATAGGTATATACTCTATAAATTGCTGCATTATTCAAATGATGTTTCTCCTTGGTTAGGTTGGTATACATAATTAAAAGTATAATAACGCTCTTCGTTTGAATAGGCATCAGGACTTTCAGGAGCATCTTTGTAATAGCTTAATATTTCAATTTTTGCATATTTACCATCTCGCGTTCTAATAATTAATAATTTACCAGCAGTTGGTGAAATTAAATGTGTTGGAGGTCCAGCATAAGTATACCAATTACTTAACACATAACCATTAACTGAATCTTGCTCTAAATATGAAGTGTTAACAGTTTTTACACCAGCCATTGTTCCTGTTCCTATGTATGCAGCAGCATTCCCTGTTCGTTCAGGCTCGTCGGTAGTTCCTAAAGAAATACCACCATTTATAATAATAGAAGTTCCTCTAAAAGCAATATCCCATTCAGTACTGCTAGTAGTTGTTGCTCCGGTTGAGAAATCAAACTTTGTAAATTCTCCAGAAATAGGTATAGGATTTCCCATTTGATCTATTCCTCCCTCTTGAGGAGCATGAAGATTTAATACCGAGTCTATTTCTACTTGTAATAATTGTGGGTCATCGTTATCTTTACTGCATGATGATATTGAAATAAATAATGCAAGCAACGTAATTAATTTAACTGTTTTCATGTTTTTTTTATAAGTGTTAAAATTGAATATTAAGTTTTGTGTAAAAAATTCTTCCTGGAATATTATTAATGAAAGTGAAATCGTTATTTGAAGTTGGTTCATCAGTGAAATCAAAAATGTTATCGACACCAATTCCCAACTCATAAATTTCTTTAAAAGTCTTATTTATAGCCCAATTCCACATAGTGTAAGTATCAACAAAATCGTCATATTTGTCTAAGTATGTATTGCTATTAGTGTCTAAAACACCATATTTACTGCGATATGTTCCTCTAATGTTTGTGTTGAATTTATTCTGTGTATTCGAATAGAAGACTTTAAAGTTTGCCATGTGTTTCGAACGATTAAATAACCCAAAATAGTCTGACTCTTTAAGCTGAAAGGCACCTTGTCCAGGAAAAGAAGCAAAAGCTTCCCCATTTTTAAATGACTCTGCAGCATCCTTGTCTTTTGCCAGCAAAAATTGATAACCACCATCTATTTTTAGCGAGTTTGAAATACGCCAAGATGAATTAAATTCTATCCCTTGAGTAAACGCCTTTTTAATATTTTGGTAGCTATAAACACCAGAACCATTAGTTTTATTTGCTATGAGTTGATTATCAATTAAGTCTTTTATATCATTTCTAAAGTAATTAACTTCAAGTTTAAGCTCTGAAATAGGATTATAGGTAACACCAAAATTGTAGGAAATGGAATTTTCTGGATTTAGCTTGTCATTAAAATTTGATAGAGGCACAACAATCTCATTTTCACTTATAATTTCACCGCTATTAAGCATTTCTGGAATTCTTGTATTTACTACATTATACCCCAAAATAGTGTAACCAGCAATACCTTGTAAATCAAAATAGAGTTGCCTAAAATCAGGTGCTTTAAATCCATAGCCAACCGAACCTTTTGCCGCAATTTTATCAAATATTTGATACCTAAAAGCCACCTTTGGACTAAACTGTGAGTTGTACTCATTATGACCATCAAAACGAGCACCAAGAATAATGTTTAAATCTTCTTTAGGATTGGTGTCATATTGTAAATACATAAAGGGTGAAGTAAATTTTGGTGTCGTACTAAAATCGGCTCTATTTAAGGCTTCATAATCAAGTCCTAATCCACCAATAAAAGACGACTTATTATTCACTTTGTATGTAGCACGTATTTCTGGTCTTATTAGTACTTCTTTGTAGAAACTTTCACTGAAAAGTGAATTGTCTTCCACATTATTAAGGAAATCTTCAGCAAAATATCTTGAAGCATAAAACTCAAAATAGCTATTCCATTTTTCGTTGTATTTATGATCTGCCTTGAGATGTGCGTTCCATTCTCTTACCTTACTTTCACCAGCTTCGGTGTTTGTAGGAACGTAATCTGAATCTTGCAAAAAGTATCTAGCCGAAGCAAAAAGGTTAGTATTTTCGGTTATATCATAGCTTAACTTGGTGTTAAACGTGTAGTTAAAATAGGGATCTAGCGTATTTACATTTGTGGCATTATTTAAATCATAGCCATTACTACTGCTTCTATTAATAAATGCGCCGATGTTTACTTTTTCCTTTTTGTAGTCTAGATTAATGTTGGTTTCGTTTTCATTAAACGTGCCGTAGCGGTGCATTAAATTACCATGAACACCATTTCTATTAGACTTATCTGTAATAATATTAATTACTCCACCAAGTGCTTCACTACCATATAAGCTAGACGAAGCGCCTTTAACAATTTCAATTTGTTTTATATTGCCAACAGAGAGCCTACTTAAATCTAAAGTTCCAGCAGAACGACCAATTAATGGCACACCATCTATAAGCACAAGAGTATATTCTGAATCAAGACCTTGCATTTGCACACCTTCACCACCTATAAAATTCTGCACGGTGATTAAGCCTGTTTGCTCATTTAAAATAGTATTTAAACGCGTTCTGCTGGTTTCCCTCAATTCTTTTTTTGAAATAAGTTGAGCTGGTAAAGGTAAAGAAGATAATTGCCTTATTGTTCTTGTAGCAGTCACTACAACCTCACTTAGTTGTTGTATTAAAACAGTATCTTTTGTTTTTTTCACCTGTTGTTGCGATAAGCATAAAAGAGGAAATAGCACTGCTATAATAAATATAGATTTGAATCGCATTAAAGTGATTTAGATTATTATACTGGGCAAAATTAGAATCATTAAAAAGAATTTAATAACGACTAAAGATTTAATAGTGTCGCTAAAAAAATAATTTTTAAAAATGCTTAAAACACCAATGATTTCAATATATTTGCAGTTCTTTTTGAATATAAAAAAGTGTCGATAAAGAAAAATGAGTATAAAAAATAACGAGCAAAGAGTGGTTAAAGAACATTTGGTTCAAGATGGATTTAGTTTATTGGAAATAGATAACAACTCTAATGAAGTTTTAAGATATATAAAAGAAGTAAACAGTGATGTTATTCAAATTCACTTTAGTATTAATAGTGATGCTCAATTACACTATGGGCCACATTATAGTTTAGATGTAAAATCGCAAAATTCTGTTTTATTATATAATCCAAACCAAGCACTATCCATTAATTTAAGTTTGAAACCGAATGGAAAATATTTAGTGTTTATTGTTTCTATTAAGATGTTTCATTCGTTCTTTTCTCAAGTGGCAGATATTATTCCTTTTTTAAATGAAGAGAACAAAAACAAAAAGTATTATTTAGATAAAGAGCTCTCTCCAAACGAGATATTGGTTTTAAATCAAATTTTTGATGATCAAAAATTGAATGGGATGCACCAACTCTATATAAAAGCTAAAGTATATGAGGTATTAAGTTTGTACTTTAGTAAGGCTAGCAATGACCAACAAAGTTGTCCTTTTTTGGAAAATGAAGCCAATGTTGAGAAAATCAAAAAGGCAAAGCAAATAGTTATTAATAATATGGACGAGCCACCATCATTACAAGAAATTGCAGATGAAGTAGGGTTGTCAATCTCGAAACTTAAAGAAGGCTTCAAACATATTTATGGCGAATCGGTATTTAATTTCTTGCTGGATTATAAGTTGGAATATGCCAGAAAGCAGTTGCTTACAAAAAAGTACAACGTATCTGAAATTAGCTTGCAAGTTGGTTATAGTACAGCAAGTCATTTTATTGCTGCCTTTAGAAAAAAGTATGGCACTACGCCAAAGCAGTATGTGATGAGTGTTAACTAACTAAATACTTGTATTTGAAGCACTTTCTTGTGTTTCTTCAGATTTTATGATATAAGGAAAAATCATAGTCGCTAACGATTGCACAGGTTTATAAAGTAAAGAATTCTCCATATCGTCTGCTTCTAAAAAAGGAATTGTTCTATTCATTTTACTAAAAATCATCAATGCAATACTTAAAATTAGTCCAATTTTTAGCGCACCAAAAACACCACCTAAAAGCTTATTTAGCATCCCTAAAGCAGCAAAATCAGCTAGTTTAGTTAATGCTTTTCCTGCAAGAGAAATTACCAAAACAATAATTATAAAGGTTATGGCAAATGCAGTAATATTCATCGTTTGCTCACTCCAATCCACTTTGCTTTCTAAAAAACTAGCCGCAAAATCACTAAAGTGAATAGCGCCAAACACACCAGCGATAAGTGCGACTAAAGATGCGACTTCTACAAAAAGTCCTTTAGATAGCCCGCGAATTAAACCAAATAGAATTAGGGCTCCTAAAATGATGTCTAATATGTTCATACAAATATGTGTTTTACAAACCTACATATTTTTAATTCAAAAAAAGAAATTAAAAGTGTGGTGTAATAATAACGATAGAGTTTCCTTAGTATTTTATATCTCAGTAACTTTGTGGCTTAAAAATAAAAGAATTACCATTCTCAACGAAGATAAATATGGCAAGAGACGAACAGTTAAAAGAACGATGGGAACTATTAGTTAAAAAGCTCTCAACCCAGTTTGCAGATGGTGATGCGTTGGATTTGGATGCAGTTATTTATTTAATTGGCGTTCAAGAGTTAGGACAATTACATCGTAAGTTTAAGAAGGATGAGAAAGTCAATCTCATGCACATAGCTATTTGTAGACTATTAGAACCATATGGCTATTATACGTTCGATTATATAGACGAACAAGGTTGGCCGCATTATATTGTAAAAGAAGAATTACCAAATTTAAAAGCTGGTGAACAGAGCGTTTTAATGAAAGAAGCTATTGTAAACTATTTTCTTCAAGCAGAGTTTATAACATAAGATTTGTTAAATTTACCCATTATTTTGAATACTGAAATGTATTCAGCACAAGAGAGATATCATGATTGAAAAGATTAAAGAACTCATAGAAGAAGCGGAAGCGTTTTCAGCACAATCTATGGACGAGATAGAAGCATTCCGAATTAAGTATTTAGGTAAAAAAGGATTGCTTAACGATTATTTTGCAGAGTTTAAAAACGTAGCAAACGAGCAAAAGAAAGAATTTGGTCAAGCTATAAATAAACTTAAAACTACAGCTCAAGAAAAAGTAAATGCTTTAAAAGAAGAGCTTGAAAGCAAAGACGAAGTAAAAGGAAATATTGGGGATTTATCTCGACCAGGCGAACCTATAGAGATTGGATCTCGTCATCCTATTTCAATTGTAAAAAATCAAATTATAGATATTTTTTCTCGTATTGGATTTAACGTTAGTGAAGGCCCAGAAATTGAAGACGATTGGCACAACTTTACAGCCTTGAACTTGCCAGAATATCATCCAGCACGTGATATGCAGGATACGTTTTTTATTCAAACAGATCCTGATATATTATTACGTACGCACACAAGTTCTGTGCAAGTACGTTATATGGAAAATAACAAGCCACCAATTCGCACTATTTCTCCAGGAAGAGTATATCGTAATGAAGCAATTTCGGCGCGTTCACATTGCTTTTTTCATCAAGTAGAAGGGTTGTATATAGACAAGAATGTAAGCTTTGCTGACTTGAAACAAACATTACAATACTTTACAACCGAAATGTTTGGAAAGTCAAAAATCAGGTTGCGTCCATCCTATTTCCCATTTACGGAACCAAGTGCTGAGGTAGATGTGTATTGGGGATTAGAGACAGAAATTGATTATCGCATCACCAAAGGAACAGGTTGGTTAGAGATTATGGGTTGCGGTATGGTAGATCCTAATGTTCTTAAAAACTGTGCTATTGACCCTGAAGTGTATTCTGGATTTGCTTTTGGTATGGGAATCGATAGGATTGCTATGCTATTGCATCAAATAGGAGATATTAGATTGCTAAGTGAGAATGATGTTCGCTTCCTCGACCAATTTAAGTCCGCACTTTAGTTTTGCAAAAAGATATTTATATTCCTAAGGTAACAGATGTGTATGTAGCTGTTGTAAATGAGTACAACGATATTTACAAAACTCATGACTGGAATGCATACATTATTAACGATAAGGACGTTGATTTAGAAATGGTACTAATTGTAACAAGAGGGTACTCTGAAACGAAAAAGACGTCTACAATGCGCCATAAACTAGAAAAACTACCTGCTAAAAGTTATGCAAAAATAGAACTGATACAAGAGGATATTTTAGCCTTAAATAACGAGTTTAAAGTGACCTTTTTTGAGGGCAATAAGATGTTCGATAGAACCTACTTGTTTAGAAAAAATACGATTAATAAAAAGGCATTACAATCAATTTCTTTAATGGAAGCTAAGGGTGTTTTAATGAGGTAAATACTTTAAAGAAGAGGTTTATTAATCGCTGAATAAATATCTTAAACCTTGATATATTGCAACTAGAGGAACCGATCTATGGTTTTCAGATTTGAAATATTCAAGTTTAATATTTTTAGGTATTTTATGTCTTTTTTTTATCAAATTGAATAGAGCAACATGTCTTTTTTTATTTCTTTCCTGATTAGCTTCTCCTTGATTAGCAGTAGCTATATATAGTTTTTTATTGAAAGATGATTGAGGAATTGAATTCACTTTTTCTAACATCGTTTTGTCATCCCACCATATACTTGGATCAATAGATAAGTAATCATCGAATAAACTGTTTTCATCAATATAAGAATTGACTGCTAGTAAACCTCCTAAAGAATGTCCTACCAAAATTCTATTAGCCTGAGTACTATAAGTTTTATCAACAAAAGGAATAAGTTCTTTTTCTATAAAACTTAAAAAATTTCTACCTCCACCCATAGAATTAGCTCGTTTTGTCTTTAGTTTAGTTACAGTAAAATCTCGTTCGCGATTAACATTTTCAATGGCAACAATAATCATTTCAGGAATAATGTTGTTTCTATTACGAGATGAAGACATAAAATGAACAATTCCAACGGTTGTTTTAAAATATGTATAACCATCTAACAGAATTAACACAGGGTAATCCTTAAATTCAGAATGCTCTTTGTAAGAATCAGGGAGGCTTATGAAACAAGTTCTCTCTTCATTTAAAATATTTGAGTAAATTTTAAAAGCACTACCAATTGAAATGTTTTCTTTACTTTGACCACATACAGTTTGAAAACCCAAAAAAAGGATTAATAAGTAAGTAATAATTTGATATTTCATTAATTTACACAAGTATTAATCCAACTTCTCAGTCAGTTTTTTAAACTCTTTTCTGGCGTCTTTGCCTTCGTATAAAATACGATACACTGCATCAATAATAGGTAGTTTAGTTTTCTTTTCGTTTTTCTCGTTGAGTAAATGGGCACTTTTAGTCGCATAATAACCCTCAGCCACCATACTCATTTCCATCATAGCAGATTTTACAGTATAACCCTTACCAATCATGTTTCCAAACATGCGGTTTCTAGAAAACACCGAGTAACCAGTTACTAATAAATCGCCCAAATAAGCAGAGTTATTAATATTACGCTTCATTTTATGCATTTTCTTAATAAAACGTTTCATTTCACGAATGGCATTACTCATTAACACACTCTGGAAGTTATCGCCATAACCTAAACCATGAGCAATTCCTGCAGCAATGGCATAAATATTCTTCAACATTACTGCGTACTCAGTACCAATAATATCGTCGCTAATCTTGGTTTTAATATAATCGCTGCTCAAAGCGTCTGCAATGGCTTGCGCTTTTGCAGCATCTGCACATGAAATGGTTAAATACGACAAGCGCTCTAAAGCCACTTCTTCGGCGTGACATGGTCCAGCAATAACACCAATATTTTCAAACGGAATGTTATAATTATCATGAAAATGCTCACCAACCAATAAACCTGTTTCTGGAATAATACCTTTTACAGCAGATACAATAATTTTATTAGAGACGTCAACCATTAGTTTTTCTAGCTCCTTATAAACAAAGGCCGAAGGGATTACAAAAATCAGTACATCAGCATATGTGGCTGTTTCATTAATATCGTTGCTTAGTTTTAGTTGCGATAAATTAAATTCGACAGAGCTTAAGTAACTTGGGTTGTGTTGATGTTTTTTTATATAATCTGTGGCCTGCTCGTTACGCATATACCATCCAACTTCATCTAAATTTTCACATAACATTTTTACAATAGCAGTTGCCCAACTTCCACCACCAAATACTGCATATTTTAAATCTGACGCCATAAAGAATTTTAATTAGTATGCCCAAAAATACGTAAAATATTAAGTTTCAATTCTACCTGATAATCAGTGAATTACATTTGTGGCACGTAATTTGAAAAGCTCTAATTATAAATGTTAAAAGA
This sequence comes from Flavobacteriaceae bacterium S0862, assembly GCA_023015825.1. GTDB lineage: Bacteria > Bacteroidota > Bacteroidia > Flavobacteriales > Flavobacteriaceae > Pontimicrobium. The sequence goes on from JALKAW010000005.1 coordinate 40,241, forward strand.
AAAGCTTATGAAGACTTTAAAACTACTTTCGGGATTTGCGCTAGTCGCAGTATTATTTACTTCTTGTTACACAGAGGTTATTATAGATGACGAACCATCAATATCTTTAAATCAGTTATTAAATACTCATGAGTTATGGTATGTAGATATTAATAAAACGATTGGAAATGGTGAAACGACGTTTTTGCAGATTGCATTTACAATCTCATTTAAAAACGGTACGCTTTACGCAAACAATAACTTAGTTGGTATTGGAAGCCAAGGAAATGGTTTTGGCATTCCAGTTGGAAGCTATGGTACTTATGATATGATTTTGGATATAGACCATGATGTTGATGGGTTTAACACCTTTGATGTGTATCAAATTGATTCTAATACCATCGAATTATATAACCCAAACAACGACACCTCATATTTTTTAAACGGTTACCAACGTAGTAACTTCGACTACGATTTTGTATTCTACGACAACATTCATTATTTCTTACAAGAATATGAAGCTTGGGAAAAAACATATACAAGTGAAGTTGGTGCATTAAACGAATTTGATTACGAAAACTATATGCAATTTTTATCTGGTGGAGATGACTCAGATTTTAGAAGCTCACAAGATGAAAACGTTAACAATGTTGCTAATATTTATTGGGATTACACAGGAAAATATGGTGTGCAAGATGTAGCAAATAATGACTACTTAAAAACTTTAACATTAGATTACGATTATTTTGACAATGAATATTTTGAACTCAACGTTCTTAATGATGCGCAAATAGAATTATATCATCCAACATCTGGAACCTACTACGAATTTGAAGGAAGAGGGTATATAGAATATATGAGAACAACAGATACTAAAACGTCTAAATCTCAAAAAAAGCGTAAACAGAAAACAGAAAGGAAAGATAACCCAAGGGAAAACACAAGAAGCTAAAATTTTGGTTGGTTATTTTAGTTTAGAAACTGCTTAGAAATATGTATTCTAAGCAGTTTCTTTTTTATAGTGACTTTACTTAAAATGATGTGTCTAAAAAGCGTATAGAGTTATTAACAATAATTGGAATACCAATAACAATTTAAGAACTTTATAAAATATAAATTATTAACCTTAAAATAGAAACAATAGAAACAATAGAAACAATAGAAACAATAGAAACAATGGGAATATTTTCATTTATTAAAAATGCAGGAGCAAAAAGTTTTTGGAATTGGTAAAACAGATGCTGAAGAGGCTGCCGAAGCATTAGAAGCAAAAAGAAAAGCAGAAGCAGCGGCTGCAGAGCACATGATGCAAACAGTAAAAGATTTACAATTAGAAGTAGAAAACTTAGAGATTCACATTGAAGGTGATAATGCAAGAGTTAGAGGTGCAGCTTATGATCAAGCAACAAAAGAAAAAGTGGTATTGGTTGTTGGTAATTCTAACGGAATTGCAACAGTAAATGACCAAATGACGGTTGAGCATGTAGAGCCAGAAGCGCAATTTCATACAGTAGTTAGTGGTGATACATTAGGAAAAATTGCTAAGAAATTTTATGGAAACGCTATGAAGTACCCTGTAATTTTTGAAGCAAACAAACCAATGCTTAAAGATCCAGATTTAATTTATCCAGGTCAAGTATTACGTATTCCTCATTTAGACTCGTAGAGTTTTAGTACATGTAAAAAAAGCCAGCTAAAAAAGCTGGTTTTTTTATAATAGCTCTATAAAAGTAAAAATAATACTACAAAAATTAGCCGTTCATCTAAAAAATAGTGTTTTTAAAAGTGATTATTATACTTTTATACCAAACCTACTTAAACTTATGTTATGAAAAAAAATATGTTATTAGCCTTAACGCTAAATCTAATTGTGTTACTAGGATGCACTACTGAACTAATTAGTAATGATGAAGCTTCTACAAATAAAAAAACAAATACTGATAATGTAGATTATACTGTTACTGAAAATACTGTAGCTGATAATCAAAATAGTACAAATGATGAAGTATGCTTTACCACTAATTTAATTGCTGGTCAACATCATATTGCAGGTACAGTAACAGTTGAGAATGACGGAGAAAATTTAATTATTACATACACTACAAATGATGATTGGACGATAGATGCAACACATTTAAGTATTGGTGGATGCGACGATGGGTCAATTCCAACTACTGGCTCTGGAAATCCTAAAATAGGACATTTTGAATATCATTCTACACATTCCGATGGGGTTAATCAAGTAACTTATACGGTTAGCTTAGATGATATTTTAGAAGACTATTGTTTTGCTGCTCATGCCGAAGTAAAAGGACCTACAGGAGGAGAGACTGCTTGGGCCGAAGGTACAGAGTTTTCAGGAAACAGTTGGGCAATGTATGTTGAGGCAAAATTATCTGATTGTGATGAAAATGACCCACCTTCGTATTAACACTTAATAGAATTAAATAAAGATAGCCAACTGAATTAGTTGGCTATCTTTATTTATAGAAATTCATTTCGTCTAAGTATTGCCAAACGTGTTCTGGCAACATAGGCTTTACGTTTTTCCCAGCTTTAATAGATTTTCTTATAAAAGTAGAAGAGAGTTCCATAATTGGCGCGTCAACTTTTACAATATTTGGATGATCATCAAATTGATGGTCTACTTTCCCTTCTGATATTCTTGGGTACACATAAATGCTATGTCTAGCCAAAATTACCTCGTAGTTTTTCCATTTATGAAAACTCTTCAAGTTATCTTCTCCCATAATAAGCGCAAACTCATTATCAGGATATTTTTCTTCTAGATAACTTAAGGTGTTTACGGTATAATTAGGTTGAGGTAAACCAAACTCAATATTACTTTCTTTTAGTTTTGGGTAATCCTTTGTGGCTAGATATACCATTTCCAGTCGTTGGTAATCGTCCAGTAATGAGTTTTTCTTCTTAAAAGGACTGTGAGGTGTAACTACAAACCAAACCTGGTCAAGGTCACTATATTCAGCCAAATGGTTGGCAATAGTTAAATGACCAACATGAATAGGGTTAAACGTACCAAAGTAAAGACCAACTTTCATTTTTAAGAGCTTGGGTTTACAAAATTGTTTACTAGAGTATAGGCTTCATCTAAAGCTTTATCTAAAGAATCATTTTCAATAATCACATCAAAAAGTGGCGCTGTAGCTAATTCAGCTGATGCTTTGGCTACTCGCATATTTATTTTGTCTTCACTTTCAGTTTTACGCTTTTTAAGTCGTATTTTAAGTTCATCAATACTTGGCGGTTTTACAAAAACAGCCAATGTTTGTTCTGGAAATTTTCGTTTTATGCGTAAGCCTCCAGATACATCAATATCAAAAATAACATGCTTACCAAGTGCCCAAATGCGCTCTACTTCGGTTTTTAAAGTGCCATAAAAATTATCTCGATAGACTTCTTCCCACTCTAAAAACTCATCTTTTTTAATTTTAGAAATAAACTCTTTGGCAGATAAAAAATAATAATCTTTCCCATTTATTTCTTCACCTCTTTTATCTCTAGAAGTAGCTGAAATAGAAAACTCTAAATTGAGCTCAGGTTGATTTAAAAGATGTTTTACAATAGTTGTTTTGCCAGAGCCTGAAGGTGCAGAGAACACAATTAATTTGCCATTGCTCATAACTACAACACGTTTAATAATTGCTCCTTAATCTTCTCCAGTTCATCTTTCATTTGTACTACTAATTTTTGCATTGGTGCATAATTGGCTTTTGAGCCAATAGTATTAATTTCTCTACCTATTTCCTGACCAATAAAACCTAGTTTTTTCCCATTAGAATCATCTGAGTTTAATGATTTAACAAAGTATTCTAAATGGTTATGAAGGCGCACTTTTTCTTCAGTAATATCAAATTTTTCAATATAGTAAACAAGCTCTTGTTCAAATCTGTTTTCGTCTACTTTTTCTTTAATATCAGCAATCCCTTTTCTTAAGCGTTCTCTAACATTTTCAATTCGTTCTGGATCAATTGCAATGACTTGTTCGAGTAAATCATCAATGTTTTTAATTCTATCGTTAAAGTCACTTTCTAGGGCCTTTCCTTCTTGTAGTCTATAGTCCTTAATTTTTTCTAAAGTTGATTTAATACCATCTTCAATTTGTTTCCATTCATCGACATCAATATCATCACGTTCGGTACTTAAAGCATCAGGAAACCTTACAGCCATTTTTAATAATTCAGTATCATCGCCATCAACAACATCCTTTAGTTGCTGCATATAAGTTTTTACAACAGGCTTGTTTACTTTGCTTGTAGTTTCTTCACCAGTAATTTCTAGATATAGCGAAAAATCCACCTTACCCCTTACAAGGTGTGATGCAATAAGTTTTCTAATATGTAATTCTTTTTCACGATACACTGATGGCATACGTGTATTCAAATCAAGGTTTTTGCTATTGAGCGATTTTATTTCTAAGGAAATCTTTTTAGTTGGAAACTGAAGCACAGATTTTCCATAACCTGTCATTGATTGTATCATTTGTAAAATTTAAAGTTGCACAAAGATAATTAAATCACTTAAGTAATGAAGTTATAAAATTGAAACATAAAACTGTAAATATTACCTTTATAGCAAACTAAAATATATGTATATAAAAGCATTTGAAATTAGATGGAATGATTTAGATGCAAATAAGCACTTGGGAAACTCAACTTATGTAGAATATATGAGTGATACTCGAATGGGATTTTTAACAAGTCATGGTTTGAGTCTAGACGTAATTAATGGCTATGGCTTAGGACCAATTGTAATGTATGAACGAATCTACTATTTTAAAGAAATTGGTCTTGATGACAACATAAAAGTAAGTTTAGAAGTCTCTGGAATGAGTGAAGATGGTCGTTTTATTAAAATTGAACACAATTTTTATAATGACGAAGGGAAAAATTTAGCGAATGCCGAAATGTTGTTTTCATGGATGGATTTGAAAACACGGAGATTTGGAAGAATACCAAAAGAATTACTGCAAAAAATTGAAAATTTTCCAAAAACAAAAAACTTTAAAGTTCTCACAAAAAATGAGACTAAAAGCTTAATTAAAAAACCTATCAATCTGCCTGACAGACTGTTATAATAGATTTTTCACTAACTTAATACCATAATTACTAACTAAACAAATAATATTATGGAAGAATTTGATGTTAATTGGATTGCCCTAATTGTAGCAGCAATTATACCTTTAGTAACAGGATTTATCTGGTATCATCCTAAAGTTTTGGGTACTGCTTGGATGAAAGAAACAGGAATGACCGAAGAAAAAGCGAAAAGTATGAACCCTGGAAAAACCTATGGATTAGCAGTGGTTTTTGCATTTATAGCAGGATTTTTTCTTTGGGCACAGGTAATGGTAGGCGGAGGACCTGGTGAGCCTCATGGAGTAGAGCCCTACATGACATTTAAACATGGTGCTTTTCATGGAGTTTTAGTTGCTGTAATGGTAGTGTTACCTGTATTTGCAACAAATGCCTTATTCGAAATGAAATCAGCTAAGTACGTACTAATTAATGTAGGTTATTGGATTTTAACGTTTGCGTTAATGGGAGGACTGCTTAACGCTTGGGTTTAAAAGAAAGTAGAATAGTTAAATTAAGAGGCTTCTATAGCCTCTTTTTTTGTTTTAAAAGGATGGTGTTGTTTAAACTCTTTTAATTTAATTCGTTTAATAATAAATTTAATAATACAATTCATAAATGATCTTTTGTGTTTTATGTAGCATGTTAAGTCAACAGGAATAGCACCAATAGTAGTTTTAATTTTGGAAGCTGTTCTGCCAAAATTAATATGCGACACACTTTTTTCAATACCAATACGAATATAATCATTTAAAATTCTTGGGTAAATAGCGTGTTCTCTATTTAAGCTATAATTCAAACCAATAAAATGAGCATCTAAATGATTATTATTTACTAAGGCTGAAAGAAAGCCAACTAATTTACCATTTAAAAAATAGGCTTTCACTATAAAATCTTCGTGATATATTTCTCGCAAATGGATGTAAGTATCTAAGTTTAACACCTGAGCATTAAAGCTAGCATTAGCAATAGTATTTTCGTAAAGTGTTTGGAGCTCATCCTTATAAGTTGCAAAATCGTCCTCAGTAAATAAACGTGCGGGTAAAGAACTACTGGATGTGTCAGCTTTATTAACTTTTACTCGGTATTTTGACTTTAAGCCCTTTTTATAATCATCAAAGTTTTTCCAATTACTGTCAAGTTTCAAAATTAGATTTGGTTCAACGTACATTGCAGTAAATCCATAATCTTCAAATTGACTTGTGAGATGTAATGAGTCGTTTAAAAAATCCTTTAAAACAATGGCATGAAGTGGTTTTGTGTTTTTAGCAATTCGGTTTATCTCAGTTGCAATCACACCTATGGTTTTAACTTTATCGGTTTCATTTTTTAGATAAAGGCCATGTTCACCACTTAAAAAAATATTACCATTAGTCATAATCTTTATAACATTATTACAGAATAATGAGTGAGCAAGTTTTTTTGTCCAATTTGCTAGTTTTATGTTTTTTAAGATAACATCAACACTTAATTCAATAGTTTGAATTATGGCCAGAGATACAGCATTATTATTCTTTTCTACAACAATGTATTTGAAATCTATGTTTGGGTTAGATACTTCAAATGAATTAAGAAATTCTGGACTAAAATAAACATTACTGGTGCACTCAAGCCCTTTCCATTGTTTAGAAGAAATAGCACTTACAGTGTTATAGGTAACTGCTTTTAAATGACTCATTGTAGTATTAGTTTCATTTTTTTAATTCCCTACAAACTACAATTTTTCTATTTGCGACTTTGCTTCTTTAATGGTTTTTTGTGAGTTACCAATAAAAATATGGTCTTCTAAGATAATTACTGGACGTTTTAAAAACGTGTAATGGTCTAAAATATAGTGTTTATAATCAGCTTCTTTAAGCGATTGATTTTTTAAATCCATTTCTTTATAAAGTTTTGCCCTTTTGCTAAATAATGCTTCATAACTACCTGCTAGTTGGTGCATTTCTTCTAGCTGAGAAACAGTAATAGACTGTTCTTTTATATCTTGAAATATAAAATTAGAAGGAAGATTAAGTTCCTTAATAATACGCATACACGTATTACAAGTTTTTAAAAAGTATATTTTTTTCATGATAAACAAACATTAACTTTACAAAGAAAATCAATTAAGATTAATACTTATATTTTTAATTAAATAAAATGAATTACCAATTCGATATTACTTTAAAAAATAGAACCATTTTGAACTCTTTTTTTGAGAAATGTACATTAGAAGAGTTGAACAAACTTCCAGAAGGATTCAATAACAATATTATTTGGAATTTAGCGCATGTAATTGTAACACAACAATTGTTAGTGTATGGTTTATCTGGACTGCCTATGATGGCAAATGACGAGTTGGTAGCTAAATATAGAAAAGGCGCAAAAGTGGAAGGAAATGTAACTCAACAAGAAGTTGATGAAATAAAAAATTTATTGTTTTCTACTTTAGATAAAACTAAAGAAGATTACAAAAAAGGAATGTTTAGAAACTATAATGCTTACACCACATCTACAAATAGTACAATGACAAATGTTGAAGAAGCAATAGCGTTTAACAACTTTCACGAAGGCATTCATTTAGGATATATTTTGGCATTAAAAAGAGCATTATAATGATGGATTATTTTTCAATAGCAGCAATTTTAACGGTTTTATCGGCAGTTTTTGGTTACATAAATGTGAGGTTTTTAAAACTGCCAATCACTATTGGCTTAATGATAATTACCATCGTCTTTACACTTGTAGTAGTAGCCATAGGTCAATTTGATGATACACTGTTACTAAGAGAAAAGGAGCTCATCTCACAAATAGATTTTAAAACTGTTTTACTCGACATTATGTTGAGTTTTCTACTTTTTGCTGGAGCATTACATACAAATTTCGCACAGTTAAAAGTACAACGCTGGCCTGTGTTTGTATTTGCAACACTTGGTGTGCTAATGTCAACATTTTTAGTTGGAATTATCATGTTTTATGTGCTTCAACTTGTTGGGTTGCAAGTAGACTTTATTTACTGTCTGTTGTTTGGAGCGTTAATTTCACCTACAGATCCCATTGCTGTTTTAGGAATCCTAAAGAAAGCAGGCGCACCAAAAAAATTGGAAACAAAAATTGTTGGAGAATCACTATTTAATGATGGAGTTGGAGTGGTTGTTTTCTTAACCATATTCAATATTGCGTCTTCGTCTTCAGGAAATGTTGAGGTAATGGAAATAGTTAAACTATTTGGTATTGAAGTTATTGGAGGAATTTTACTTGGTGCTATTTTAGGTTGGATTACCTACAGAATGATGCGCTCTATTGATGATTATGAAATTGAAGTAATTATTACTATTGCAGCTGTCATGGGAGGAACTCATGTAGCACAAAATTTACATATGTCTGCGCCTTTGGCTATGGTAACTGCTGGATTAATAGTTGGAAACGATACTGTTAGAAACTCAGCAATGTCCAAAATTACCGAAATGTACGTTGATAAGTTTTGGGAGCTAATAGATGTGTTATTAAATACCATTTTATTCGTAATGATTGGTATGGAAATGTTAGTATTAACATTTGAAGGCAGTTATATTATTGCTGGATTATTGGGTATCCCAATTGTGCTTTTAGCAAGGTTTGTCTCACTTTGGGGGCCAATTAAGTTTTTCGATAAAAAACTAGAGTTTGTTCCTAATACAAATATTATAATGACTTGGGGAGGCTTAAGAGGTGGTATTTCAATTGCATTGGCTTTAAGTTTAACACAAGAAATGCACAAAGAATTATTTTTGGTAATTACGTATATAATCGTCGCATTTTCAATTATCGGACAAGGTTTAACCGTGGAGCCAATCGTAAAAAAATTAACAAAGCCAAAAACTTAGTATATATTTAGATAAGCTTCAAGATCCTCAAAAGGCACTGTAAATTCGGTAATACCATCAGCATACGAGGCTATTTCATATACATTATAAAAGCATACAATTCCTTCATCATTAAACCCAATGTTTGCTGGAAGATGAAATGATTCACCAAAGAAATAGTTTATATCACTATCTTTAGTTTCTTTTTCAAAATAAGTTTCAACTATTTCAATCAACGCTTCTTTGTTATTAAATATATCTTCAAATTGTAATAGTTCACCAGTCGATGCATCAAAATTAAAAAATGTTACGTTTAAGTTGCCATGAGCACCACCAGAATTAATATAGCTATTTATGGCAATTGAAATAAGCATAGGTGATTGGTATGTGACTTCACCATCAAAACTAGCATCCCAAACCATAGCACTTTCTCCAAAACCATCTTTAAATGATTTGTATTCCAAATCAAAGGTTTTTATAGCATAATCTAATTGAAGTGTATCTGATGGTTCTTCAAGAAACACTAACATATTTGCAATGTGGTTCTCAACTGCTTTGTTAATTGCTTGCGCTTTTGTTGAAGAGCCTTCTGCTTTTGGAATATTCAATTCAACAATAGCATTCTCATTATAAATATTGTTCGTTTCGGAAAAGTTTATCAGTGTAACCTCTTCACAAGAAAAGAGAATTAAAACTAAAAGAAGTCCTAAAAAATTTGTTTTCAATACAATGGAGTTTTATTAATACTATAAAGGTATTGTATACTTTTTAAAACAACGAATTATATATACATTTGTTGTAAATAATTAGAGATATGAAGTTTAACACTAAGACTATTCACGGAGGTCAAGAACATGATCCTGCTTACGGAGCAGTAATGCCTCCAATTTATCAAACATCAACTTATGCCCAAAGTACTCCAGGTGGACACAAAGGCTTTGAGTACTCAAGAACGCATAATCCAACACGTAAAGCTCTTGAGAATGCTTTTGCAAGTATTGAAAACGGTGATTTTGGCTTAGCTTTTGGCTCTGGGTTAGCAGCTATTGATGCAGTAATTAAACTTTTAGAACCAGGAGATGAAGTTATTTCTACAAACGATTTATATGGTGGAACCTATCGTTTGTTTAAACACGTGTTCGAGAAATTTGGGATTAAATTTCATTTTGTAGGCATGGAAAGTGTTTCGAATGTAGAAGTAAAAATTAATTCAAATACAAAATTAATTTGGACAGAAACACCTACAAATCCAATGCTAAATATTATTGATATTAAAGCATTAGCGAATGTTGCAAAAAAGCATAATATACTTTTAGCTGTTGATAATACTTTTGCGACACCTTATTTACAACGACCATTAGATTTGGGAGCAGATATTGTTATGCACTCTGCTACAAAATATTTAGGAGGTCATAGTGATGTTGTTATGGGAGCACTTATGTTAAGAGACAAGGAACTAGCAGATAAGCTTTATTTTATTCAAAATGCAAGCGGTGCTGTTTGTGGACCACAAGACAGTTTTTTAGTATTAAGAGGTATAAAAACATTGCATGTAAGAATGCAAAGACATTGTGAAAACGGAAAAGCTGTTGCTGAATTTTTAGCATCGCATCCAAAGATTGAAAAAGTATATTGGCCAGGTTTTAGTACACATCCAAATCATGATATAGCAAAAACACAAATGGAAGATTTTGGAGGTATGTTATCGTTTACCACTAAAGGGAATAACTACGAAAAATCAATTAGAATTGTTGAAAATCTTAAAATTTTCACACTTGCAGAGTCTTTAGGTGGTGTAGAATCACTTTCTGGTCATCCAGCTAGTATGACGCATGCAAGTATTCCAAAAGAAGAACGTGAAAAAACAGGTGTTGTAGATTCTTTAATTAGATTAAGCGTCGGAATTGAAGACGAAGACGATTTAATAAACGATTTAAAGCAGGCTCTAGAATTAATCTAGATAATAAATATACCCTACATTTAGCCATAAAAGCCAATCGTTGTATTTATTTGATGTGAGTTGGTGGTTCAAACCATCTACCCAATCATGACCATAATATTGCCATCTGAGATCTATCATAACATCTGATAAAACACCAATTTTATATCTTGTCCCAACACTTGTAACCAGTGACCAGCCACTTTTGGCTTCATCACTAACCGAACCAGGTTGCCAGAAAGAGTAGAAGTTATTAGGGTCATTAATATTACCATCTCCATAAGTTGTAGATACTTCTGGAGTTGAGTATGTATAGTGCACACCTAAACTTATAAAAGGAGCAAACCTGTAAGCAAAACCCTGAAAATCTCTAATACTTCTAGGGAAAAATTCAATTTGTGTCCCAATGTCAAAATTTTCAGCCACACCTTTATGTGCTCTTAGTTGATTCGCTTCAATAGTTGTGCGGTATGGAGCTACCCATTCACCATGATGATTTAACGGTGTTTTATTATAGGAGATTTCATTTCTTAATTTAAAATGATCATTAAAATAATTATATGTAGTATAACAATTACAATCTGAGCTATAAGCGAAGTTTAAATAATGAACGATACCTATACCGTATCCTGAATTTTTCAAATTAGTTTTTTCATTTAATCGTTGCCCAAAATCTGATCTAAATTGAACAGGACCAGCAATTACACCAATTTCATGGGAAAAGCCTAGTTGAGAAAATGATGTTTGCGCAAAGGCTAACAAGCATATTAGTGAAACTAATTGTTTAAGGTTAAGCATAGTAACTTTGTCGCCATTTATGACTTTAATACGAGCAAATATAAAAAACTTCGACGAAAGAACAAGTAAATCCGATTAAACGCACAAGTTAGTTAAAAAATCTTACCCAATACAAATAACAACAAATATTAAAAAGTTATTGTGAAATTATAAAAAAAAGTCTGTTATTTTTTAAGATATTTGTCGTCATAAAAATTCAATAATTTATTATTACTTCAAAATTATATAAATGAAAGCTAAAATTGATGCATTTTTAGAACTTGTTAAAGAAAGAAACGGAGGCGAACCAGAATTCATGCAAGCAGTGCATGAAGTTGCAGAAACGGTAATTCCGTTTATTGAAGAAAACCCAAAATATCAAGGTAAAATGCTACTTGAAAGGATGGTTGAACCAGAGAGAACAATCATTTTTAGAGTACCATGGGTTGATGATAATGGAAATACCCAAGTTAACAGAGGGTTTAGGGTAGAATTTAATTCAGCAATTGGACCATATAAAGGAGGGCTGCGTTTTCATCCAAGTGTTAACTTAAGTATACTTAAATTCTTGGGCTTTGAACAAGTGTTTAAAAACTCGTTAACCACTCTGCCAATGGGAGGTGGAAAAGGAGGATCTGATTTTAATCCAAAAGGAAAATCTGATAATGAAGTAATGCGTTTTTGCCAATCATTTATGAATGAGCTTTTTCGTCATATTGGTGCTAATACAGATGTCCCTGCTGGAGATATTGGTGTTGGCGGACGTGAAATAGGCTTTATGTTTGGACAATATAAAAGACTTAGAAACGAGTTTACAGGAATATTGACTGGAAAAGGAATAAGTTATGGAGGTTCATTAATTCGTCCAGAAGCAACCGGTTATGGAACTGTATATTTTGCTAAAAATATGTTAGCAACAAAAGGTGATTCCTTTGAAGGAAAAACAGTTGTTATTTCTGGATCAGGAAATGTTGCTCAATTTGCTTGTGAAAAAGCTACTGAATTAGGTGCGAAAGTTGTTACTTTATCGGATTCTTCAGGATTTATTCATGATGCAGATGGTATTGATGCAGATAAATTAGCATTTATAATGAATTTAAAGAATGTAAAAAGAGGAAGGATAAGTGAGTACACTGCTCAATACCCTTCGGCAACATTCCATGAAGGGAAAAGACCTTGGTCTATTTCATGTGATATAGCTATGCCATGTGCTACTCAAAACGAGTTAAATGAAGATGAAGCAAAAGTGTTAATATCAAACAATGTTATTGCAGTAGCTGAAGGTGCTAATATGCCAACAACACCAGAAGCAATCGAAGCACTTCAAAAAGCAAAAGTTTTGTTTTCGCCTGGAAAAGCATCAAATGCTGGGGGTGTAGCAACTTCAGGACTTGAGATGAGTCAAAATTCACTGCGTTTAAACTGGACAAGAGAAGAGGTAGATGCAAAGCTTAATAAAATTATGGATGATATACATGAGTCTTGTGTAAAATATGGGACAGATGCAGATGGATATGTAAATTATGTAAGAGGCGCAAATATTGCAGGTTTTGTTAAAGTAGCCGATGCTATGCTTGACCAAGGTGTAGTTTAAGCAAGAAACGAACCAAATAAGATTAAAGCTTCCAGTTTTCTGGAAGCTTTTTTACTTTTAATATATATGATTTTACAGTATTTGTCGTTAGTTATAAATATATTTGGATATTGAAATAAATACATGAAAAAGAAGTTTTTTGTAATAATTTTTGCACTCATAGGCATGCTTTTTTCAAATGCTCAAAATACATCCTTGTTATGGGAAGGACATTTTTCGTATTTAAATATTAAAGATGTTGTTTCCAGTCAAGAAAAAATTTACGCAGCTTCAGAGAATGCTATTTTTAGCTATGATATAATTACCGAAGAACTAAAAACAATTTCAACTATAAATGGATTGTCAGGTGAGTTGATTTCAACCATTCATTATAGTGAGGTTTATGCCCTCCTTGTTATAGGTTATGAAAATGGATTGATGGAGATTTTTAATGAATCTACACAAGAAATGACAACTGTAGTCGATATTCTAGATAAAAATACCATTCCACCAAACAATAAAAAAATTAATCATTTTAGTGAGTTGGATGGTAGTATTTTTGTTTCAGCAGATTTTGGTATTTCGGTTTATGATTTATCCAGATTAGAGTTTGGAGACACCTATTTTATTGGAAGTGCTGGGTCGCAAATACGAGTTAAACAGACAGCTATTTCCAATGGTTACATCTATGCAGCTTGTGAAGACAATGGGGGTATAAAAAGAGGCTTATTAAGTAGCCCAAACTTAATAGATTTTCAAGAATGGGAACAAGTAACTACAGGAAATTTTAATGGAATTGAAGCAGTTTTGGACAAACTATATTGTACTTCAACTAATAGCAGGATTCATGAAATAATTGGCACGACACTAAATCAATTGCAGGTATATCCTAATCAAGTTTTAGATTTAAAAAGCTCAAACAACCAATTAATTGTAACAACTCAAGATAATGTTTACGTTTATGATGTCAACTTCAGTTTATTGGCAAACCCAACGCAAACCTCAGAGTTTGATACTACTTTTACTGTTTCATCATCAACGCAAGAAGGTATTTATATTGGAACGACTAATTTTGGAGTTCTAAGAACTACTCAATCTAATGTATCAACATTTCAAGAAATTCATCCAGATGGACCATTAAGAAATGATGTGTTTTCAATTACATCTGGGTTTGGTAATGTTTGGGTTTCTTATGGTGATTATACTCGGTTCTACAATCCAAGTCCATTTAAAAGAGAAGGTGTAAGTCAGTTACATGATGAACAATGGAATAATATACCGTATGATGATGTATTTGGTTTAAGAAATTTAAACGCAATATCAATAAACCCCTTAAACCCTCAACAAGTATTTATAAGTTCTTTTCATGATGGTATGTTGGAGGTTAATGATGGCGTTGCAACGCAGAAACTTGATGAAACAAATAGTGGGTTAGAATCACTATTCTTAGCCAGTTCTCCAACTTATAGAAGTCTTAGATTGTCAGGAACTATTTTTGATGATTCTGGGGTATTATGGTCTATCACTAGTCTAATAAGCAAGCCCTTAAAAGCTTATGACCCAAGTTCAAATTTATGGAGAAGTTTTGATTTTACCGATTTGATTCCTAACCCTATAAACGATAACTTAGGATTTAAAGAGCTTTTAGTTGCTCCTTCAGGGGATATATTTATTGCATCGTTTTCTTATGGAGTAATAGGATTTAAAGAAAATGGAGGAAATCATATATTTAAAAACGTTGATAAAGAAAATGGCAACTTACCAGATAAATCTGTAAGAGCCATAGCCTTAGATAAAGGAGGACAACTCTGGATTGGAACAGATATTGGACTAAGAGTGCTTTACAATACATCAGGTTTTTTTGACGATGAAAACTTGACTACTGATGAAATTGTGATACTGGACAATGGTATTCCAAAAGAACTATTACAAGATCAATTTATATCTGACATTAAAGTAGATGGGTCAAACAATAAATGGATAGCAACTATTGGCGCAGGATTATTTTATTTTTCACCTGATGGACAACAAACCATTTTCCACTTCACAAAAGATAATTCACCATTACCATCAAATAATGTTAATGATATAACCATCGATGATGCTAATGGAGTTATTTTTATAGGAACAGATAAGGGGTTAGTGTCTTTTAAATCGGGAGGATCAGCACCTACTGATGAACTTGTAGATGCTTTTGTATACCCAAACCCAGTAAGACCTGGTTTTAATATCGCTGCCGAAAAAGTGAAAATTAAAGACATTACTGATAATGTCAATATTAAAATCACCGACATTGAAGGTAATTTAGTAGCCGAAGCACAATCCAGAGCTAATTCAAGATATCGAGGCTATAACCTTGAAATAGATGGTGGAACAGCATATTGGAACGGAAAAAATATGGCAAACAATGTGGTAGCTTCAGGCGTATATCTTGTCATGATTTCAGACATGGAATCCTTGGAGACTAAGGTTTTAAAGCTAATGATAATTAGGCAATGATAGTTTCTACAAAAGCCATCGTATTATCAAAAATCAAATATAAAGACCATGACCTCATTATTAAATGTTATACCAAAAATTTTGGAGTAATTACTTATTTAGTAAGAAATGCTTTAAAAACAAGGAAGGGAAAGTTTAAATCGGCTTATTTTCAACCTCTAAGTTTGTTAGAAATTGAAGCAGACCATAAGGAAAACCGTTCTTTACAATATCTTAGAGACATAAAACTTCACGTATATTATAGCTCATTACACACCAATGTTATTAAAAGTACCATTGCGATGTTCTTGTCTGAAGTATTGTCAAGTATTTTAGTTGAAGAAGAAAAAAATGAAGCTTTATATAGTTTTTTAGAAACAACCATGATTTGGTTCGATGAAACAGAAACAAACACAAATTTCCACTTGCTCTTTTTAACAGAACTTACAAAATATTTAGGGTTTTATCCAGAGAGCCCTAAAATTACAAATAGTACATATTTTAATCTAGAAGAAGGTAAATTTCAAAACACCAAAACAAATATTTACTGTATTAATGGCGATAATTTAACAATACTTAAACAGTGCTTAGGCATAAAATTTGATGATAGTAAATCGTTGGAGATAACGTCGTCTCAAAAACGTGATTTTTTGAGTATGATATTACTCTATTTTAAGTTACATTTGGACGGATTTAAACACCCAAAATCTATATCAATTTTAAATCAAGTATTTAGTTAAGTTATGAGAAGCATTTGTTTCTTTTTTTTATGTTTTTTTTGTCTCTTCACTAGCGCTCAAGAAATTACAGTTTTAGATGCAACAACAAGCGAACCAATTCCAGGTGTAGCTGCGTATAATGCCAGTAAATCAAAAAGCACTATTTCAGGATTAGATGGTAAAATAGTACTTGATATTTTTTTAGAAGATGAAAGAATAACGTTTCAACACATTACGCATATTACTACAACCATAGTTAAATCGCATATTACAAATATTGTTTATTTAAAGCCCAAATCTCAAGATTTAGATGAAATTGTAATTTCAGCCTCAAAGTTTGAACAAAGCAAAAGAGAAGTGCCTCAAAAAATTATGAGTATTAAAGCTGAAGATGTAGTGTTTAGTAATCCACAAACGAGCGCAGATTTGCTTCAAAACTCAGGACAAGTATTTATTCAAAAAAGTCAAATGGGAGGCGGTAGCCCTTTAATAAGAGGATTTTCTACAAATAGGCTCTTAATCTCGGTTGATGATGTTAGAATGAATACAGCAATTTTTAGAGGAGGTAATGTGCAAAATGTTATATCTATAGATCCTTTCGCTATTCAAAACACAGAGGTGATTTTGGGCGCAGGATCAGTTATCTATGGGAGTGATGCCATTGGTGGTGTCATGAATTTTTATACAAAAAAGCCAAAGCTATCAGAATCGGATTCACTGTTGTTAAAGACAAATACAATTTTGAGATATGCTTCTGCTTCACACGAAAAAACTGGTCATTTAGATGTTAATTTAGGATATAAAAATTGGGCGTTTTTAACTAGTGTGAGTTATACAGATTTTGACGATTTAAAAATGGGAAAATTTGGCCCTAATGATTATTTACGAAATGAATATGTAAATACTAGTAATGGTTTAGATGTTATTACCCTAAGTGATGATCCAAGATTACAAAAATTTACGGGTTACAACCAAATAAACCTGCTTGAGAAAATCCATTATAAGGCTAATGACAAATTGCATTTTGATTTAGGAATACATTATTCTGCAACCTCAGATTATCCACGATATGATAGACTTATAAGGTATAGCGGAAATGACCTTCGCTCTGCAGAATGGAGTTATGGTCCACAAAAGTGGTTTATGGGAAATATTAAAATGACCACTTTAAGCAGTAAATCTAATTTATACGATAATTTTAAGATTACTGCTGCCTATCAAAACTTTCAAGAAAGCAGGATAGATAGAAATTTGTATTCAGATTCAAGAAGAATTAGAGAAGAAAATGTAGATGTGCTAACTGCCAATTTAGATTTCGAAAAAACCTTATCAGACACATCAAGGTTATTTTATGGCGCTGAATATATTTATAATACGGTTGGCTCAAAAGCAAAAGAAGTATCTATTTCTTCAAATGCATCTCAACCTATTGCAACAAGGTATCCTCACGGTTCTACTTGGCAGTCTATTGCCCCATATGTAAGTTATAAATATAAGCCAAATAAGAAGTTTACTTTTCAATCTGGTGTTAGGTTTAACCATATATCAATTAAAGCTAATTTAGAAGAGAACAATGATTTTTTGAATCTCCCTTTTAGTGATGTTATTATTAATACAGGAGCTTTTACTGGAACTGCGGGTATTAGTTGGGCACCAAATAAAACATTACTATGGAAGTTAAACGCGTCTACCGCATTTAGGGCACCAAATATTGATGATGTGGGAAAAGTTTTTGATTCTGAACCGGGATCTGTAGTTGTTCCTAACACGAATTTGAAACCTGAATATGCTTATGGAGGAGAATTAGGTTTGGTTTTATCCCTTAATGAAAATGTTGTTTTTGATTTAGCAACCTACTATACATATCTCGATAACGCATTGGTTAGAAGAGATTTTGAAGTAAATGGAGAAACACAAATGATGTATGATGGTGAATTAAGCGATATTCAAGCTATACAAAACGCATCCAAGGCATGGATTTATGGTTTTGAAGCTGGAATTAAAATATCTTTTAGTGATAATTTAAAATTAACATCTCAATATAGTATCGTTGGAGGAACTGAAGAGGATAAAGATGGAATAGAAGTTCCAGTTAGGCATGTAGCTCCAAGTTTTGGGAATACACACTTAGTTTGGGAAAAGAATAAATTAAAGTGGGATGCTTTTATAAATTACAATGGGGAATTATCTAACAATCAATTAGCATCGTCTTTAGCCGATTATATTTTTGCTTTAGATGCTAATGGTAAACCTTATGCACCTTCATGGCATACATTAAATTTTAGGTCTCAATATCATTTAAGCCCATCTACATCTTTAATTGCTACTATTGAAAATATTACAAACCAGTTGTATAGAACTTATTCTTCTGGTATTGCAGCTCCCGGAACTAATATTATTTTGTCATTAAAGTATAGTCTGTAAAAAAGAAAAAGTGAGGAGGAATCCTCACTTTTAAATATCTATTTTAATAATTAATAAGGTTAATATTTCTTAATCGCCTTTTTAGTAATTACTAAGTTATTATCAAGAGTAATTTTAGCAATATATGGCGCTTGACTTAAGTTAGATAAATTCAAAGTTTCGTCTTTACTATCGACTTTAAAATTATATAAGATACGTCCTTGTAAATCAATAATTTTAATATTACTTATGTTATTAGTAGCATTTAATTTAAACTGGACATCACCATTGTTAAGCTCAATAATAGAAAGTGCGTAGTCATCTATAGCTATATCACCTATAGATAAAGCAGCTTGATTAAAAACAATTTCAAAACGATTATTAAACTCACCTACTTCCGATGTAAAGTTGTAATCACCAGTTTTTAAATCGTGAAGTTTGTTTAATAAATTATCTTTTATATATATAGGACTATTGTTAAGAAAATCACCTTCTATTTGAGCAATAGATAAGGAATAGATTGTAGGTACATCAATAGAGGTTTTATACCCAATGCTTATTATTTCATCATCAGTTAGATTGCTTGGTGCTTTACCTTGAATTGCAAACTTTTTTAAGGAATTTTTAATATTGGAATATAAAATAGCCGATGCGTTTGTTGATAGGTTTCTTGGTGCGTCATAATAAGTTGCATCAGCATTAGCAGTAGCTCCTTCTAAATAACCGATTAATATTTGATTTGAAACACCATTATCTGAAGATAGATTAATCCATAACTTATCGTCGTCTAAGGTGCTTGAATTAGTTTTTTTGTTAGAGGTTCTATAAAACTGCGTATTATTATTAGGTACTCTCATAGAATTATTAAACGAAATTAAACCAGCTTGTAAAGCTTCAATAAAAAAGCCTTGACCAGAAGCAATATATCTATTTGGCGGAGCTCCCGTATCTCCTCGAGCACCTATTTCACCTGTACCATTTATTATAGCATAGTCGTCATTTGAAAAATTTGAACCTTGACTTCCACCTGAATTTGCATCTGGAGGTGTTGCTTGGTCCCATAAATAAATAACATCGACCAAACCAGCATTAACGCTAAAAAATTGATCAACACTTATGGCACTTGGATATGGATTTCCGACAAAATTCCAATCATTATAAATTCCACCACTAGCATTAACAATAGGAACGGTTATACCACCATTATTAAATGCACCAGTAAAAATAAAACTTTGATTAGAAGGATAGCCACCAGGACCAACAATTGAGCTAGGCATAGTGGTATAACCTATGCCAGGAAGCATCGTTCCGGTAGACATTAATTGCCAATCGTTACCATCGTCATCAATATCATCAGGAGTACCAAAATTAAAAGTCCCTGTATTACCAATTTCAGTATCGTTGTCTACAAAATTCGCTGCAATAAACTGGTATCGTCTATCGATTGGCGTTGTTCCAAATGTATTTTCAATAGTTTCGCCTAATACTGGAGAACTCCAATATGTATAACTAATACTATTTTGCATTTGCTTTGTTTTGGTAAGTGATACACCATTTGCAGAGTTGTCAGTAAATAGTGCATTATCATTATTTTGAACTAACGATCCCTGAGCTTGTACATTAATACCTGTTCCTGCAATTACAGTAATATCGTTTTGTACCTCAACAGAATAACCATTACCAATAGTCAAAGTTCCCGTGTTAATTGTTAAGCTACATGCTTGAAAACTACCACCATTTGTAGCAGTATCATATGGAGCATCGAGAATAGCATTAGTTGTTAAATCTGGAGTACCACCAACCCAAGCACCATTCCAACTTACTGTAGAAGTACAAGGAATTAATGTACCCCAAATCTCAATATTATCAATGGCAATATCTTCATCCCCATCATCTAGGCTTAAAACAATTTCAATATCTAATAAGGCACCAGTACCAGTTATGTTTTGAGTAAATTGAGTAAATGTATTTGTGATGGCTGTGCCATCTCCAATTCCATTAAAGTCACTATCAATTAAAGGTTCTCTATTGCCGCCAGGGCCATCATTTTCAATCCATAACAAATTTGTAAACACCCCAGTATTATCAATATCATAATTAAAATGAACATAGTCTTGATTATCCCAATCTTGGTTTGTACCATCATCATCTTCAGCTAAATGGACTCTAAATTGAATGTTTGAATAACCACTAATATTAACGTTATCTAACAACAAAGTAGCAGGTAATGTGGCACCTTCACCATCTATGTCTTGTGCAGCAAAATAATATGTCCCTTGAATATTTAAAAAATTTTCATTGCTTATATTTGAACCATCAGTTCTGATAAAATAATCCCAGCCTTCTTGAGTCGCTTGATCAGTGAATTCAGGTATTGTAGTTGAGTAACCTCCTGGGTTTTCAAAAGTTAATTCGGCAAGTTTGGTTTGCCCAAAACTAAAGCCAAGAGTTAAAAAAAGGAGTATAAAAGTAATTTTATATTTCATTTAGCTAAGTTTAAAAATTTGATTTGGAATCTAAATTTTTTCTTATTGTGGTCTAATTATTCAAGGAGTAATTAAAGCTAAATAAGATGTCTTACAAAATTAGTGTAAATCAAGTACTTAGAGTATGGAGTATGACGAGAATTTCAATGATTTAAGCGAAAAAATGGTTAATTCGCTAAGTGAAAATACAATTACAAGAAAAAAGCCAGGAATTCTTCACTTATTAATTTTTTACAATTTTAAGGATTAATATTTCTTAATTGCCTTTTTAGTAATTACATAATTATTGTCTAGTAATACTTTAGCGAAATAAGGAGCATGACTTAGCTTAGATAGCTTAAAAGTTTCATCATTGCTATTTACTTTAAAATCATATACAATGTGCCCTTGTAAATCAATAATTTTAATATTATTTATTTTATTAGTAGCATTTAGTTTAAATTGGACATCACCATTTATATGTTCAACGATTGAAAGTGCTTTTTCGTCAACCGTTTGAGTATTTATTAATAAGGCTGTTTCACTAAACATAATTTCGAAACGATTGTTAAACTCTCCAACTTCCGAGATAAAATTGTAATCACTATCTTTTAGATTATGAATCTTATTCAGTAAGTTATCTTTTAAATAAACAGCATTAGTAGTTAAAAAATCACCTTCTATTTGAGGAATTGATAAAGTGTAAATTGTTGGTATATCTATAGCTGTTTTATATCCAATACTAATTATTTCGTCTTCATTAATACTATTTATACTTTTACCTTGAATGACGAATTTTTTGGCTTCATTTTCTATGTTTGAGTATAAAATTGCTGAGGCACCTGAAGACAAATTTTTTGGTGTATCATAAGCCATTCCATCGTAAGCATCTGTAGCTCCTTTTACATAAGCTACAAGAATTTGATTAAACACACCATTATCAGAAGTTAGGTTTAACCAAAGTTTTTCAGATGTATTCTTATCTGAAGTTCTAAAAAACTGATTGTTATTATCAGTCACTCTCATAGAGTTATTAAATACAATATTAGCAGTTACAATATCACCAGTAACATCGGGATCTCCCATAGAAAAGTACGTTGCAGCTGCTGTGTTATCCATAGAAACAAAGAACCCTTGACCTGATGGAATATTCCTCGATGGCATTTCTCCATCACCACCTGCAGTTTGTCCGGCAAGATTAATAACAGCATAATCAGAAACTGCAAAATTTTGATTTTCATTTCCGTTATTAGTATTTGAATGGGCTGTATTTTGAGACCATAAAAATAGAGCACCATCTAAAACTGCATTATGAGGGATGTTAGTTGCAATAGCACTATTTACAGCTAATAAAGAATCTGCATCTATCGCTGAAGGGTATGGATTGCCAACTAGATTCCAGTTATTATCGTACAGTTCTTCATCATTTCTATAAATAGGAACAGTGATAATACCGTTATTAAAAGCTCCGTCAAATGAATAAATAAATTTATTTCCAAGAGAAAAATTGAAGATATCCTCATCATGAGTTGAAGCATAACCTACACCTGGCTTCATTATATCTCCCGAGTTAGCATACACCCAATCATTACCATCATCATCAATATCATCTTGACCATCCTCTTTAGCGTTATTGTTAGCAGTTTCCATGGTGGCATCTAAATAGTTTTTTGCATTAAACCAAAAACGCCTTCTAACGTCTGAATCCGATAAAGCATTGCCTATGGTTTCATTCTTAACGGGAGAACTCCAATAGGTATATTCATACCAATTGTTTGCAGGAGCTGTTTCTTTATTCACTGTTATTGTCCCATTATTGGTCACAAAACTTGTATCATTAACTTGTACTATAGATCCATGAGGTTGAACAATAATAGTTCCATCAACAATTATGTCGTTTTCAACTTCAACATACTTATCATTAGAAATAGTTAATGTTTTACCTGTATTAACAGTTAAGTTACAAGTACTAAAGCTTTCATTTATTGCGGTATTATAGTTTTCGTTAATTACTACAGGATCGTTTAAAGTTGGAGTTCCAACAGGACTCCAGCCCGTAGATTCCCAGGTATATGCGGTGCCTCCATAACATGGTATTGAGGTAACTGTACCATTAAATTCAAATCTATCTATCCCAAAAACCCCTGGTGTAACGCCTCCCCAAGCGTATACTCTAAATGTAATAGTAGTTGTAATATTTTGATAGTCTGGTCCTGATAGGTCTATTGTGCTGCCTGTTAACGTGGGAATACCAATATCATTGTAACTGACAAAATTATCTAAACTACTCCTAATAGAAATATTATCTGGTGGAGTACCAAAGAAACCATATGGGTTTCCTGTATAAATGAAATTATTGAAGTTAATTTCATATCCAGGATTTGGGGTAAGAACAAATTCAAAGTAATCATCAAGATGTAAACGATCTGGCCAAAAACTATCTGCAGCGTAAGTATTTTCTCCATGTGCAGCTGGAATAGGATCTATCCCAGGCCCTCTACCAATTCCCGAAACTGTAATGTTTGGATTAACAAACTGTCCATTGATATATGGATTATCTGCTGATGGATTAGCACCTGTTATTTCATTTAAAAATATAGTTTGCCCATAGCTAAAGTATAGAGCCTCAAAAAGCAGTATAAAAGTAATTTTATATTTCATTTGCTATTAATCAAACAAAAAATTTAGTGGGGCGATTAAATATTTGTCATTTGCTCAAATATACCAAGATACTTGCTTGAAATGTTGTGGAAAAACCATAGACTTACTACGGAAAAACCGTAACTATTAGCAATAATAAATTATTGAAGAAGTTTTAAAATTAAGGTATTACATCTAATTTGTTTTCAATTACTATTTTAGCGTGATGATTAAAAAACGTACTTACACGGTAGATGAAGCTAAAAAAAAGCTGGAATACTATTGCGCTTATCAGGAACGCTGTCATAAAGAAGTAACTCAAAAGCTAAGGGATATGTATATGATACCTGAAGCAATAGATATAATTATAGTACACCTATTACAACACAACTTTTTAAATGAGGAGCGTTATACTAAAGCATTTGTAAGCGGTAAATTAAAGATCAAGAAATGGGGGAAACGTCGATTGATTTTAGAATTAAAAAGAAAAAATATTTCTAAAACCAATATTAATCACGCTCTTACAGACATAGATGAAAATGAGTATATTGATATTTTTAACGATTTAGCCGAAAAAAGCTTTAATTCTATACAAGAAAAAGATAAATATAAAAAGAAGAAGAAATTAACTGATTACTTGTTATACAGAGGGTGGGAATCCTTTTTAGTGTATGACAAAGTAAATGAATTGATTAAATAATAGTATCTTTCTTAACTGATCCATGCCTATGAAAAATAGCATCACACTTTTAATATTACTTAGTTTTTCAATTATGTTTTTGCAAGAAAAAAGTGAAGCGAAACAATTTTGGAATTCTCTACAAGAATTATGCGGAAAATCGTTTAAAGGAACTTTATTATTGCCTGAGAATGATGAACAATTTGGAGGAAAGAAATTGGTAATGCATGTACGTTCTTGTAGTGATAAAGTTATTAAGATTCCATTTTTTGTTGGAGATGATAAATCTAGAACTTGGGTATTAACTTTTGAAAATAATCAAATTCTGCTAAAGCATGACCATAGACATAAAGATGGAGCAGAAGATAAAATCACCATGTATGGTGGTAAAACAACTAATGCAGGACAATCTACTATTCAAATTTTTCCTGCTGATGAAGAAACTAAAAATTTAATTCCAGCCGCTTCAGCAAATGTATGGTGGGTTACCTTAAATGATAAAGAGTTTACTTATAATTTAAGACGATTAGGAACTTCGAGAGTGTTTAAAGTAGCATTCGATTTAACTAAAGAAATAGAAACTCCACCTGCTCCTTGGGGATGGGAAAATTAGTTTTTTTGAAATAGTTTGTTTGTTCTAACTATTGCTTGTTTGTTTTTCCAATCTATCCATTTTTGACCTTTTAAACGCCGCATTACATTATCAAAATTGCGCATAATAAACACGTTGTAAACTGCTTGTGCTAGATTTTTAGGATTTCTAGCAATAGCACGTAAACTCATAGAAAAACCAGGTGTAACATATTTCATATAGTGCCACCATCCTTCAGGCATATAAAGCACTTCACCATGCTTTAAGTTAGCAACATAACCTTGAGCGTTTTTTAAAGCTGGCCATTTTTTAAAATCTGGATTTGAAAAATCAATATCTTCTCTTGTTATAAGAGAATGAGGTATTTTATAGAGGTGTTTGTTTTGTTTTTGGTCAAATAAGATGCATTGTTTTTCACCTTCAAAATGAAAATGAAAAATGTTGGCTAAATCAATATCATAATGCATAAATGTGTACGAATCTCTTCCTCCAAAAAAGAGCATTGGTAACCCTTTCATAAGTCGTAAGCCAAAATCAGGATATTTAAAATCCTCTTGTAGTTGAGGAATTTCTTTCAACATGTTCCAAAGAAAAATACGATATTTTGTAGGCTCTTTTTTTAGTAAATCTACATACTCACACATTTTCATAGTAGCATGTGGCTCATTAAAACCATCTTTATAATCTACAGGTCTATCATCATATAGTGGTACAGTTTTATCACCAGCAACAGTTTTCATATAATCTAAATTCCATTTAGAAAAAGCTGGCCAGTCCTCGATACAACGTTCTATTACCACAGGTTTTTGTGGTTTGAAGCAGTTTTTTATGAATTCCTCTTTTGTAATAGTTTTTACGCGAGGAACTTCTTGAAGATTTAGTTTCAAAGGCATTAATTTTAACACTTCAAATTTAAGAAAACACTAATAAACTATAATAAGCGTAAGTTGAATTTATAGATTATTTAATATCAAACTGAGTATTGCAGTCTTCACACCTATATTTATGCTTTGCATAAAATGGTAGTGTTCCTAACATAAATCCAGAAATAAATGATAAAAAAGATTTTAAGTCCTTAATTGTTGAAAACAGTTGTATATGCTTACTATTACATTCTGGACATTTAACCAAATTCCCATCATCATCTAGAGAATATTTCTCGATAGTTCTTAAACTTTGTATAGCCTTTTGAGCATCTTCTGAAAGCACTTTTAGTTTTACACCACCAATGGCATTGCTTATAAGTGGATCTGTATCTATGGTTAAATTGTCACTTAAAAACACCTTAATACCATCTGATTCTAAACGACCCTTAATTATCTGAGCTTCACTTGAGTATTCAAATCTTGCAATAGTTTTAAAGGTTTCTTTCATTTGCTAAATCAGAATTATTAAAACTTGTACTTAGCAGCAATCAGCACATTTCCTTTTGGCATTGGCACTAAATTAGTTTCAGTATAATTGGTGTTAAAAATGTTATTTCCAATTACTGATATTTCAAAAGACTGTAAATCTAAAGTCGCCTTTACGTCAACCACATGGTAATCATTGTCAGTTCCTTCCGTTCGTTTTGCAAATTTATAAGCGATGCTCTGTCTAAAATTCTTTAAAAACTGTGTGCGGAAACTTGCAGTTGCATGATGTTGCAATGAGTTGATTGAATATCGTGAGAAATTAACCTTTGATGTTTTCAAATCTTCATCTAAATACGTATATCCTAAAGTAATATTCTGATTAAAACCATTCATAGTATAATTTATAGACGCATTTGCTTCCAACCCAATGGTGTTTAAATCTTGAATATTTGTTGCTTTCCATAAATCGTCCGATTTTTCTTTTGCATAATCAATTAAATTATTGGAATCTCGATTAAATACAGCAATTGAACCAGAGAAATTTCCTTTAGTATACTTTATCCCAAGTTCTTCAGAAAGTGCTTCTTCAGGATCTAAATTTTCATTTCCTAGTGTGGTTGGGTCGCTATAAAACAAATCAGTATATGTTGGTATTCTATAGGTGTAACCAGCGTTAGCATATATTTTTATATTGTCATTTACTTTATAGCCAATATCAATTCCTGGAAATGCATGGAATTTGAAATCGGAAAAATAGTTTACTGCAATTCCTGGAGTAACATCTAATTTGTCGTTAGCAAAAGTAAAACGGTGCTCTAAAAATGCATTTGCCATAAAACGATCTCTATCTCCAAGATTATTACTAGATAAATACACCTTAGCAATATCAACTCCAAAACCAGTTACTCCAAAGTCAGATTTATACGATACATTTACTTCACCACCAACTTTATTAGTAATATGTAGATTTCGGTAAATGGAAGGAATATGTCTCACAAATAAATACATATCCTGATTACGTTTCCAATATAAACGGGGTTTTAATGTGATGTTCCCTTTTTTATAAGTCGATGTGACACCAACCAAACTGCTTTGTGTCTCTTCATATTGATTGGTAGCTAAAGGGGATGCATAAAATCCATTAGAGCCAAACTTGCGGTCGGTAAAATAACCTATAAGGTTAATTGGCGTATGATTTTTATTAAACGTTCCTTTTATAAAATAGTTTTGATTTTTAAAATCGGTATTAAATCTATAGCCATCTGATGTGTTTACTGATGCATGAGCAATAATGGATGTTCTATTAAAATCAATTCCAGTAGTTCCAGTAATATGTTGCTGACCAAAAGACCCAACCTGAAAACCAGCGGAATTTACATCAACTGTGCTATTTTTTGTAACAATATTAATTGCTCCAGTAAAAGCGTTTTGCCCAAATACTCTTGCAGCAGGGCCTTTAATAATTTCAATACGTTGTATAACTTCTATTGGTAAAGCCATATTCATGGTATGATGCCCAGTTTGCGCATCTTCTACTTTAATTCCATCAACAAGTATCAAAGTTTGGTCAAAACTTCCACCTCGAATATATAAATCGGCTTGCATGCCATTTACACCACGACGTCTCATATCAACACCTGCCACTTGCTGTAATAATTCTGTAATGTTTATAGCTGGGCTTTGTGCAATTTCTTGAGCAGATATTACAGTGATAGTTCTAGAATTTTCTTTAAAGGGTAAGTCAATTCTGCTAGATGTAATGACTACAGAATCCAATTGTTTAGTGTTTTGTTTTTCTTGAGCAAAAGATGTGTAACCAACTAATACTAAAAGTAGTGCAATTACATAGCTATTTATTGTTCTCATACCTTAGTTTTGATGAGGCAAAAGTAGAAAATTTATGGGATGAGCAATGCAAAGTTTCATTTTTATTCAACTCCCATGAATTCAAAATATTATTAAAAAAGAGTAATAAATTATTGTTTAACAATAATTTTAGTATATTTGTATTATTAATTAATTAAAAATAGAACGAAGTTATGTCTAATAGTCAAGAAGTAAAACAAAGAATAGTTAAAGGAAAAAAATTAGAGTGCAACGTTTGTAGGCATGACAAATTTTGGGGAAGAAGAACTTTAATGAACACTCCTAAAATGACCTTTTTTAAACTAGATTGGGCTAATAAGAGTGCATTAAACTATATATGTAATAATTGCGGTCATGTACATTGGTTTATGGATAAGTAAATAAAATTATGAAAACAAAAAGAATACTTAAAATAATGCATGTTTTTGCTTGGATTGCTTTTATTGGGTTATCAATTAAAGCAGGAGCAATAATAGTAACGTATCTAATAAGTTTAGGCAACGAAGAAGCAGCAAAAAATTTATATGAAGGACTTGATTTAATGGCATATAGACAAAATAATATAGTTCAATATTCCATCATAGTTGGTTACAGAATTATACAGTTTAGTTTACAAGCCTACATTGCATTTTTAGTAATTAAATTATTAAGTAATTTAAATATCAGCAGACCTTTTAATGCCAATGCCTTAAAATGGATGCAAACTATTAGCTACAGTCTTTTGCTAATGTGGGCAATTGTAGTAACCCACAATATTCATGTAGGCATTTTAGAAGCTACACAAGGTATTAAAGCAACCTTAATTTCTAGCGAATTTGTACTAATTGCAGGTATTGTATATGTGTTTTCATTACTATTTAAAAGAGGATTAGAGCTTCAATATGAAAACGATTTAACCATATAACTTATGCCAATTATTGTAAACTTAGATGTAATGTTAGCCAAGCGCAAAATGAAAAGCAAAGATTTGGCTAAAACTATTGGCATAACCACAGCGAACTTATCGATTCTAAAATCTGGTAAAGCAAGAGCTATTCGTTTTTCAACTTTGGAAGCCATTTGTAAAGCTCTAGATTGTCAACCAAGTGATATTTTGGAGTATGTTGAAGATTAATTGTGTTAAGAATGAAGTTTGAGTTTTTGTGATTAAACAAAAACAGTATCTTAGGTGCTTAAACACTATTCACATTATCAATCATGAAAAAAATATTTTTAATACTTACGCTTTTAGTCTTTTTTAACTGTAAAGACATGTTAAAAAAAGAAGAGGCCTCAAAAGGGGTTTCTACAACGTATGATATTTCGTTTGGAAATGCAGTGCATCACGAAGCCAATGTCGAAGCAACATTCACTAATTTAAATAATGGTGAAGTAGAGTTTAGAATGAGTCGTACTTCTCCAGGACGTTATGCGTTGCACGAGTTTATGAAAAATATATATGCAGTTAAAGTAACCGATAGCCAAGGAAACGAACTGGAAGCGACGAGACCAGATCCTTATTCTTGGAAAGTAAATGGTCATGATGGTACCCTAAAAGTATCATACACATTGTTTGCTAATAGAGGAGGTGGAACGTATGCTCAAATAGATGAAACACATGCACATTTAAATATTCCTGCGACTTTTATGTATGCACCAAGTTTGGCTAATGACGAAATGGAAGTAACATTTAACGTGCGAGAAGACTTAAACTGGAAAGTAGCAACACAGTTAAAACATAAAGAGGGAAACACATATTATGCACCTAATTTGCAGTATTTTATGGATAGTCCAACCGAAATTAGTGACCATGGCGTGCGCTCGTTTGATGTAAATGGACAAACAGTAAACCTTGTATTGCATCATAATGGCACAGATGCCGAATTGGATGAGTATTTCGAAAAAGTAAAAAAAGTAGTATTAGAGCAAGAAGCTGTTTTTGGTGAATTGCCAGATTTCGATTACGATAATTATTATTTCTTAGCATGCTACATACCTAATGCATCTGGAGATGGCATGGAGCATCGTAACTCCACAGTTGTTACATCTACAAGAAGTTTGGCTGATGGAGGTATGAGAAGTAATATTGGTACAGTATCGCATGAATTTTTCCATGCGTGGAATGTTGAGCGTATTCGGCCTCAATCTTTAGAACCTTTCGATTTTGAAGAAGCAAATATGAGTGGTGAACTATGGTTTGCTGAAGGGTTTACAAGCTACTATACCAACTTAATTTTATGTCGCGCAGGACTCATGGAACCAGAAAATTACGTAAGAGGGCTTTCAGGAACCTTTAATTATGTATGGAATTCTCCAGGGAGACAATTTTTTAATGTTATTGAAATGAGTTATCAAGCACCTTTTGTTGATGCTGCTCGTTCAGTAGATCCTGTAAATAGAGGAAATA
Organism: Flavobacteriaceae bacterium S0862; assembly: GCA_023015825.1. Taxonomy (GTDB): domain Bacteria; phylum Bacteroidota; class Bacteroidia; order Flavobacteriales; family Flavobacteriaceae; genus Pontimicrobium. The sequence goes on from JALKAW010000005.1 coordinate 71,009, forward strand.
CCTTTATTTCGTATTATTCTTATGGAAGTGCTTTAGGTTTAGCTTTAGATTTGTCCCTTCGTGAAAAAAATCTAAATATAGATGACTACATGAAGTTAGTGTGGAATACATTAGGAAAGGATGAAAAACCATATACCATTCCAGATTTACAGAATGCACTTAACGAATATGCAGGCGAAGGATTTGGAGACACGTTCTTCAATAATTATGTACATAAAAGTGGTATGCCAGACATGAAACGTTTGTTTGAAACAGTTGGTGTATCGTTAGCGCAAGACGGTACAAAACCAAGTTTTGGAGCAAGTGTTAGACAGGGCAAAATTTTTGGCTATACAAGTATTGGTTCATCAGCTTATGAAGCTGGATTGGAGAATGGTGATGCAATTATTCAAATGGGAGATTATGTGTTAAGTGATGATTTAAATTTTAATACAGTAATGACAAAGTTTAAAGCAGGCGATGTCGCTAAAGTAGTGTACGAACGTTTAGGAAATAGAAAAGAAACAACCCTAACTTTTAAACCAGATCCTTCGTATTCTATAAGTATAGATGAAAATGCTAGCGACCAGCAAAAAGCAGCAAGAGAAACTTGGTTGAGCAAAAAAAGCAAATAATTTAAGAACTTCTTTATATTAAAAACTAAAGCAAATATGTACCTTTATAAACATGTTTGCTTTAGTTGATTGTAATAATTTTTATGCCTCCTGTGAACGCGTTTTTAATCCAAATTTACGCGAAAAACCTATTGCTATTTTAAGTAATAATGATGGTTGTGTTATTTCTATGAGTGACGAAGCCAAGGCACTACAATTACCATTTGGAGCACCAATTTTTAAGTGGGAAGGATTCTGTAAAGCAAACAATATAAAAGTATTATCATCAAACTACCCATTGTATGGAGACATGAGTAGTCGTGTTATGTCAATTTTGCAACAATATACACCAGATGTTGAGGTATATAGTATTGATGAGGCATTTTTAGAATTTATAGGTTTCGATGCATATAATTTGGATGATTATGGAAATCAAATAAGACAGCGTATTTTAAAATGGACAGGTATTCCAACATCTGTAGGTGTTGCGCCAACAAAAGCATTATCCAAAGTAGCCAATAAAATTGCACGAAAGTTTCCTAGTGAAACTAATGGTGTTTATGTTATAGATTCTGAAAAAAAACGAATTAAAGCTCTAAAATGGATTAAACTAAAAGATGTTTGGGGAATAGGAAGGAAGCTAGAAAAACGGTTAGCTGTAAAAAACTGTAAAACAGCGTTTGATTTTGTACAACTATCGGATGAGTGGGTTCGCAAAAATTTTTCAATAACCGAGTGGAAACTTAAAAAAGATTTAGAAGGGATCCCTACGTTAAAACTAGACGAGATTAAAACAAAACGAGCCATTGCTACAACCCGAAGTTTTGAATATACTTTTTCAGATATTGATAATATAAAGGAACGTATCTCAACCTTTGCAACAAGTTGTGCCGAAAAGCTACGCAAACAAGAATCTAGCTGTCATATGATTATTGTTTTATTAAGTAGTGATAGACATAAAAAAGAATTAGAGCAACATCGTGCTAGTAGAGTAGTAAAACTATCATATCCTACGGATTCAACACTTACTATATGCAAATATGCAGTAGAAGCTGTGACATCAATTTTTAAAAAAGGTATAAAATATAAACGAGCAGGTGTTATTGTAACGGGATTAGTCCCTACTAACAATCACCAATTACACTTGTTTGAACATGAGAATCCTAAGCATAAACCACTAATGACAGCTATTGATGGCATCAATAAAAAGTATAGAGATTACAAGGTCAAACTTGGGAATCAAGATTTAGAACGTACATGGAAAATGCGCCAAGAGCGATTATCACCAAGATATACAACAAATATTAATGAGATTATTAAAGTAAGATAATGACAAAATTAACCCAAAATTTAACCTTTTTCACACCTCAAAAAACAGATAGTTTAGGTGCAATATTAGTAGATACTGGAATTTCCGCTGGGTTTCCATCGCCTGCCGAAGATTTTAAACAAGAACGTTTATCTTTAGATGAAGTGCTTATTAAAAATAAGGAAGCAACTTTTTTTGCACGTGTAAGTGGGCAATCTATGATTAACGCAGGTTTAAATGATAATGACTTATTAATTATAGACAGAAGCCTAGAACCTGAACATAATAAAATTGCTGTTTGCTTTTTAGATGGAGAGTTTACAGTTAAGCGATTAAAAGTAGAAAGCGATGGTGTATGGCTTCAACCAGAAAACGATAATTATAAACCTATTAAAATAACCCAAGACAATCAATTTGTTATTTGGGGAATTGTAGTTAACGTAATTAAAAGTGTCTAACCTTTATTAACTGAGCTATTTATAAAATTAATAAGCTTTATCAAATCAGGTTCTTTTGAAAGCTTAATTTTATTTTTTTTAATATAATCTTTTATCTCTTTATCATTAGAAAACAGGGTTAAGAATGTTTTCTGTTTAGAAGGTAATTCTTGCAAGACATCTTCACTACTCAGTTGGATATAAAAGGTCTCTTTTTCTTTAGAAAAATAGGCAGGTTTATCTTTATCGTAAGTAGTAATAGCAGGTGTTTTAGGAGTGTACTTTTTTTCCAGTTTCTTGTATAGAGAAGTGGTATTAGTCTTTAAAACTTCAACAAAATATCCAAGTTTATCTTTGCTTACTTCTTTTAAAGAAACATAGGAGTTTGGACTACCTTTGGGAGTTATTCTGTAATTTCCTTTGCTATTATCTAAAACAATGGTCTTTTGGTCATTTAATTTCACCTCCATTTCATCGTCATAAGCATTATACCTAACCCAGTAGAATTTGTCACCAGGGGAAATTTTGGCTGAAATAAAATTTTCCGTTAAGTAAGGTGTTCCTTTAGCATCAGAATACCTGTTTTCATTGTTTTCTAGAGAACGACCTGTTGCTATAAGATGTTCAACATCTCTGATGGAATTATTTAGTATTTGCTGTGAAAAACAGTTAAAAGAAATTCCAATTAATATGAGAATGAATAAGGGTTTTTTCATTATGATTTTTATATTAAGAGTTTAATAAAATATTATTTCTTAAGATTATTTATAAAAGAGATGAGTTCTATTAAATCCTCTTCTTTAGTAAGTTTAATTTTATTATCCCCAATAAAGTTCTTAATATCGTTTTGATTGTTTTTAAACATTTCTAGAAAAGATTTTTTCTTTTTTGATATCAGTTTTGCGGGGCCTTCAGGAGTTAGCTGAATATAAAAAACCTCTTCGAGTTTCGAAAAGTGAGCAGGTTTATCCTTACTGTAATTATCGGTAGCTTTTGTTGCCTGGATAAAATCTTTTGTTTTTTTCTTGTAAAGAGAAACGTTGTCTGTTTTTTTAACATCAATAAAATAAGCAGGTTTATTATTTAAGGCATCATCCAGAGTCGTAAATGTTTCTCCACTTTCTTTAAAAACAATAATATATTTTTTAAAGGAGTTATCTAATATTATAGTTTTGGTAGCACTTAATTTAACCTCTATCTCATCGTCTACAGCATTATATTTTACAAAAAATAAATCATTATCAGGGTAAACTGTAGCAGGAACAAAAACATCGGTTAGATAAGGAGAGCCTTTTACATTTATATATCTAGAGCCATCAGCAGCTTGCATTCTATCTAAATCTACTTGATCACCAATGTTTCTTATGTCTTTCGGGATAACTCCTTGAGCTAGACAATTAAAAGAAAAGCTAAGAGCAATAAATAAAACTATAATTTTTCTCATCATATTTTTTTTAAGTTTAGTAAATATATAAAATGACAACTTAATAAGTATCAAAAATTAAGCCAATATTAGAATTTACTCTTAAGAAGTAGAAGAACTTAAAATATTTTTTATTGAAAATAAAATGAAAAGCAGATATTCAAATTGGTAAGATTGTATTTTATATATTTATAACACTACTAACTAAAATCTTTCACTAATGGTAGATTTATCCACATTAGATATTTCTCTTATCATCTTATTTTTTGCAATCACACTTTTTATAGGCATTTATGTCTCAAAACAATCAGGTAAAAGTTCAGCCGAATACTTTTTATCGGGAAGAAGTATGCCTTGGTGGTTATTGGGTGTTTCTATGGTAGCGACAACGTTTTCTACAGATACGCCAAATTTGGTTACAGATATTGTACGTAATAATGGTGTTTCTGGTAATTGGGTTTGGTGGGCGTTTTTGATTACTGGATTACTGACTGTCTTTGTTTATGCAAAATTATGGCGTAAGTCTAAAGTAAACACAGATATTGAGTTTTATGAGTTGCGATACGGAGGTGCTCCTGCTCGTTTTTTAAGGAGCTTTAGAGCCGTTTATTTAGGTGTTATATTCAATATTTTAGCCATGGCTGGTGTAACATTAGCAGCCATTAAAATAGGAAGTGTTATGCTTGGTCTCGCACCAATAGAAACTGTTCTATACGCTGGTGTTATTACGGTTATTTTTAGTGCTTTAGGCGGTTTTAAAGGCGTTGTTTATACAGATTTCATTCTTTTTTTTACTGCAATGGCAGGAGCTATTGGAGCAGCATATTATTTAGTTGGATTGCCAGAAATAGGGGGATTAGAGAGTTTGCTTCAACATGAAAATGTAGCAGATAAGCTAAATATCTTACCAGATTTTAGTAATACAGAAGCACTAATTACTTTACTTATTATTCCGTTAGCAGTCCAATGGTGGAGTAGCTGGTATCCAGGAGCCGAACCAGGAGGTGGAGGTTATATTGCACAACGAATGTTAGCAGCCAAAGACGAAAATCATGCTATTGGAGCTACTTTTTTCTTTAATATTATGCACTATGCTTTACGCCCGTGGCCTTGGATAATTGTGGCATTAGCATCACTTGTTATTTTTCCAGATTTAGCTAGTATTCAAGAGGCCTTCCCAAATGTAGCCGAAGACAAACTTGGACATGATTTGGCTTATTCAGCTATGTTAACTAAGCTACCTAGTGGCTTATTAGGTTTGGTATTAGCGTCATTAGTTGCTGCTTATATGAGTACCATTTCCACGCATTTAAATTGGGGAAGTTCATATATAGTAAACGATTTCTACAAGCAGCAAATAAATAAAAATGCTACAGAAAAGCAATTAGTGAGAGTTGGTAGAATTTCAACGGTATTATTAATGGTTTTTAGTGCATTATTTGCCCTCGTTTTACAAAACGCATTGCAGTTATTTGATATTATTTTAATGTTTGGAGCAGGAACAGGACTCATATTTATTTTGCGTTGGTTTTGGTGGCGTATTAATGCATGGAGTGAAATTTCTGCCATGTTTGTTTCTGGGTTTGTATCTATATTAATCACATTTACTTCTTTAGGGGAAACGCTGTTTGGAAATGATGGACTTATGCCTTCTTGGGCAAAATTTCCGTTTATAGTTTTAGTGACTTCCATAGTTTGGATTGCTGTAACATATTTAACACAGCCTGAAAGCAAAGAAGTGCTTCAGCAGTTTTATAAGAAAATCCAACCAGGAGGTCCAGGATGGAACAAAGTGGTTAATGAAGCACGTGCTGAAAATATTGAAGTAGTTGATTCTAATGAAGGTTGGAGTGTACCATCAGGGATTATTGCTATGTTAGTTGGTTGTGTGTTGATTTATAGTGTCATGTTTGCTACAGGACACTTCATTTACGGTGAATACACAAGTGCATTGGCATTGTCTGGATTGGCTATAGCTTCGACGTTTATTCTAATTAAACTTTGGAAAAAAATAAAGGCTAACATCTTATAAGATGGTTTTAAATAATAGAGTTGAGTCTGTTGATCTATTGCGAGGACTAACTATTGTAGCAATGATTTTGGTAAACAATCCAGGAACTTGGAGCCATGTGTATGCACCTTTACTTCATGCAGAATGGCATGGATTAACACCAACCGATTTAATTTTTCCTTTCTTTTTATTTATTGTTGGTATTTCTATTCATTTGGCTTATAGAAACAAACCTAAGAATACGTCTACTTATAAAAAGATAATTATTAGGAGTTTAAAACTATTTGGCTTGGGTTTTTTTCTTGCATGGTTTTTACCCTACTTTCCTTTTTTTAGAGACTTAGAAGTTGTGAGAATTCCAGGAGTTTTGCAACGAATAGGATTTGTATTTTTCTTTTCAGCTATTTTATATTTGAATTGTAATTGGAAAACACTGATTGGAATAGGTTTAGTAATTTTAATAGGTTATTGGTTACTTTTAGGCTTTGTCCCATTGCCAGATGGAGCGTTACCAACATTTGATAGAGCGTCAAATAACTGGGCTATGTATATTGATTCAAATATACTTGGAGAACATATGTGGAAAGAAGATTATGACCCTGAAGGATTAACGAGTTCTTTACCAGCAATAGCTACTTGTATCACAGGAATTTTAATAGGTAGAATGTTAACGAGTAATAAGAGTAATTTAGTTACTAACTTAATTATTATTTCTATTGCCTTCTTAATTACTGGTTATATATGGAGCTTGTGGTTTCTATTAAACAAAGCCATTTGGAGCAGTAGTTTTGTATTAGTTACTAGTGGTTGGGCAACTTTAATCTTGGCTATTATTTATTATTTGCAAGATATTAAGCAGATTAAATTTGGAGTTATTTTTAAGCAAGTAGGAATGAATGCAATTACGATATTCTTCTTATCGGGTGTTATTGCTAAAACATTTTATCTAACTAAAGTTGGTGAAAACCAAAGAATCCACTCTTGGTTATATGAAACCTTTTTCACATATGATTTTTTAAGTAGTAAACTCTCTTCTTTTCTTTATGCTTTAGTTGTGATAGGATTTTATTTGTGGTTAGCAAACGTATTATATAGAAAGAAGGTTTTTATTAAAGTTTAATAAAGAAAAAGGCGAAACATATAGTTTCGCCTTTTGTATTTTGAGTTAATAAAATTTAGTCTGCTAGAACTATAATTTTATTATCATTCATTTCAATAGTACCAGAGTTTATAGGTAACCAAACACCTTTATCAGCTTTAGTAAATTTATCTTCAACCTCTTCATCAAGTTGAATATCACCATACACCTTTACATGTCCTTCTTTAAGCAAAGAAACAATTGGCGCGTGATCTTTTAGCATTTCAAATTCACCGTTCACTCCTGGAACAGCAACCGATACTACTTCTCCACTATATAAAGTGGCTTCTGGTGTTACAATTTCTAAATGCATTCTTTAATTATATTAAATTACGCTTCAGCAAGCATTTTATCTCCAGCTTCAATAGCTTCTTCAATAGTTCCTTTAAGGTTAAACGCTGCTTCTGGTAAGTGATCTAATTCACCATCCATAATCATGTTAAATCCTTTAATAGTTTCCTTAATATCAACTAATACACCTGGAATACCTGTAAACTGCTCAGCTACGTGGAATGGTTGAGATAAGAAACGTTGTACACGACGTGCACGTCCTACTGCCATTTTATCTTCTTCAGATAATTCTTCCATACCAAGGATAGCAATAATATCTTGTAATTCTTTATAACGTTGTAATAACTCTTTTACTCTTTGTGCACAATCATAATGCTCATCACCTAAAATATCAGCAGTAAGAATTCTTGAAGTAGAATCTAATGGATCCACAGCTGGGTAAATACCAAGCTCAGCAATTTTACGAGATAATACTGTAGTTGCATCTAAGTGAGCAAAGGTTGTAGCAGGAGCAGGATCCGTTAAATCATCCGCAGGTACGTATACCGCCTGTACAGATGTAATAGAACCTCTTTTAGTTGATGTAATACGCTCTTGCATCGCACCCATCTCTGTTGCTAATGTTGGTTGGTAACCTACCGCAGAAGGCATACGACCAAGTAATGCAGATACTTCAGAACCAGCTTGTGTAAAACGGAAAATGTTATCTACGAAGAAAAGCACATCTTTTCCTTGACCTTCTCCAGCTCCATCACGGAAATATTCGGCAATTGTTAATCCTGAAAGCGCCACACGAGCACGTGCTCCAGGAGGCTCGTTCATTTGTCCAAAAACGAATGTTGCTTTAGAATCTAACATCGCTTTTTTATCTACTTTTTTAAGATCCCATCCACCTTCTTCCATTGAATGCATGAAGTCATCACCATAACGGATAATTCCAGATTCTAACATTTCACGAAGTAAATCGTTTCCTTCACGTGTTCTTTCACCTACTCCTGCGAATACTGAAAGTCCACCATGTCCTTTTGCAATGTTGTTAATCAGCTCCTGTATTAATACTGTTTTACCTACTCCAGCACCACCAAATAATCCAATCTTACCACCTTTTGCATAAGGCTCAATAAGGTCAATTACTTTAATACCAGTAAATAAAACTTCAGTAGATGTCGATAAATCTTCAAATTTTGGTGCCTCTCTGTGAATTGGCAATCCAGCATCTCCAGCTTTAGGTAAATCTCCAAGACCATCAATAGCATCACCAATTACATTAAAAAGACGACCATAAACATCGTCACCAATTGGCATTTGTATTGGAGCACCAGTTGCAGTAACTTCTGTGCCTCTACTTAAACCATCAGACGAGTCCATGGCGATAGTACGAACAGTATCTTCACCAATGTGAGATTGTACTTCTAGTACTAAAATAGAACCATCAGCGTTCTTAATTTCTAACGAATCATAAATCTTTGGAAGTTCAGCACCAGCACCGAATTCAACATCGATAACTGGACCTACTATTTGTGCAACTTTACCTGTAACTTTTGACATTACTTCTATGTTTATTGTTTTTGCTTAAAATTTAATTGAAAAACAAGCTGTTTTTCGCGCTGCAAATATATGAGTTTTAATTAAAAAATCATACATAAATAGTATCAAAAAATTGAAGTTTTTTAATGCCCAAATTAGAGCATATAAAAGTTGAATTAGAAAATAAAAAACCCAGAACAAAATTCTGGGTTTTAATTATTTGTAAAATGAACTTTTTATTATAATCCTGGGGAATACGTGACGTTATAATCAATTGCTTTTGCAACATTTCCTGAAGCCACAAAGTTTGAACCATAAGTTGCATCAATAGCTTCTAAAAATTTATTTGCCATGAAGGCATACCCTCTAGCTGTTAAGTGAATTCCATCTAAACTAACTGTACCACCTGTAACTAAATCAGCTGTTACAACATAGTCATCAAAAGGAATACCTGTAGTAGCTGCTTGATTTAAAATGGATTGTAAATCCACAAGTGCTAATCCATTTGCAGATGCAACTGATGTTATTGTAGCATTGTAAGCATCAGTTGCTGTTTGAATAGCCATTTGCTCTTCAGGCGTTAATGCCCATTTATCTTCTAAAGGAATTTGAGTTCCATAACCTTGTGGAATTAATGAGGATAATGGTAATACAAATAAATCATCTTCTGTTGCTTGTCTATATTGTGGAATTCCAGCAAAAGCAGGGTTAATGGCTCCTAAATCGGTTAAATCTTCATCAACAACCACCATGGCGTTTTGTCCTTCAACAAAATTGATGGTTCTTCTATCTAATTCTTCCTGAGTAAACAAACCAGTTCCTATTAATGCAGCGAAAGCTTGTTGAAGCCCTCCGTTGTAAGCTGCATAACCTTGATTTAATGCTCCAGCTGTTGCAGCATCTAAAGGTACGGGGTTATACGGAATTGTCGTAAAATGTGGTAAATCAGTAATATTAGGAATGTTTGTTACAACACCTTTTGCTTCACCTGAGCTAAGTACAGTTGTTATAGTACTAAAAGCCTGTGCAAATACATTTGGATCTGTTATATCATTACTTCCGTAAGTTGCAGGGTTTAAATTTCCTGTTTGGTCAATGCCTGTGCCTCCAGAGACAGCATATCCTAACACATCATTTCCACCAATTAATGATAATGAAAAGAAAGTAGGTGCTTGAACCGCAGCATCTCCTAATACAGTTGCTGTAGAGCTTGAAGCCATACGCACAAAGTAAGGGTTTGCATAAGACCCTACTCCAGCTATATTACCATAGGAGTCTGATAATAAGTGAAAACTCTTTGCTCCAGGAACTCCCATATTATTAAAAGGACCAGTTGGATTATTTAAAACAAGATCAGTTGTTACCGTAACAGGGCCAATAATAGATTCTAATGGGACAGGAATTTGATTTACTAAGTCAAAAACCAAACGAGGTTCTTGAATTCTTGTTCCACCAATGGCCAAACCACCAAAATTATCATTCATCATTGGTTGTGTAAACGAACCACCACCTACTTTCGCAAATTGCTTTGCCATGATATTTGGAAATGAATTTTGTTGTGATGCCATAAATAATGCACCATCGGCATAACCAGCGGTAAAAGACGCTCCAACAGAAACAAATTTAGAAAAATCGGCACTTCCAGCAGTTAAAGGAGGCAGAACTGCTTCAGGCTCTGGCGCATCAACAAAATCTTCAGGGTCGTTACATGCTACAAAACCTAGACAGATTAATAGCAACCATATATATTTAGTATTCATAATATTGTTTTTCATTTTATAAGTTATTAATTGTCCATGAGATATAGTATTGAGAACCTATGAAACCAGTTCCAAATGCTGTAAAGTACTCCTCTCCCAATAAATTTGTTGCCCCAGCTTTAAAAGTAGATTTTAAACTAGGAACTCTTAAGTTTATTTGAGCATCTATAGTTTGGAATTCTGGTACTAGACCATCACCAAAGGTTGCTTGCCAGAAATAATCATCACTAAATCTATATGCTATATTGAAACCAAAGTTTTTAAACAAATCTGTATTACCAAAAGATGCTTTAAACTTGTGTTCTGGTGTGTTAAAATTGGTTCTAAAATCTGGAAAAGCATCTTGATCGAAATCTTGTTTTGAGTATGTATAATTACCAGATAAATCAAAACCTCCCAATATCTTAGTTGAAATACCAATAGAAGCACCGTAAGAATTCACATCAGCTTCAGAATTGGTGTAAGTTTGATACCCTACAAAATCGTTATTTGCTAAAGCAGCAATAGATAGAGAATTGTCTCCTACAGTTCCGTATAAAGGAGCAACTACATTTTCACCAGAGATAAAATCTTGATACTTATTGTAGTATATACTTAAATCTATAATTGTTTTATCTAATTTCCCTCTGTATCCAACCTCTAAAGAACTTACTTTTTCAGGTTTTACAACTTTAGGATTTCCTATTTCTAAAAGCGCAGGATTACCAGATGCAGCAAAGGCTTGAACTGAAGCGGCAGAATACGAATTATTATAAGCCGCAGCACCTGTTTGTGTTACCATGGCAGGAACACCTAAGCCTTGGCCTTCTGTACTAATATCATAATCTCTTTCATATCTATCTAAGTTTTCTGGAGCAGAACCTACTAATGTACCAACGCCAGCATCTAATCCAATAAACAAATCTTGAGTGGTCGGGTTTCTAAATCCTGTTTGCGCAGAGGCTCTAATATTATGATTATCATTTATAGTGAAACCAGCTGATAATCGTGGTGATACAAATCCATCAAAAAATTCAGACTTATCGTATCTAGCTGATCCTGTTAATTTAAGCTCAACATTATCACTTAAAGATAAATTCTTTTGAATTTGAGTATAAATTCCATATTCAGAATAATCAATGGTACCATCAAAATCGGTATAAATCGTTCCAAAAGAATTTAAGCTATACTTTCTATAAGAACCACCAACTTGAATATCGGCAACATCGGTTAAATGACTAAAATTATAATTACCATCTGCATGGTAGTACTTAGAAGCATCTTGAAATTTCGAACCAGTCAATAAATCTGGATCGTTAATACTTTTATTGAAAGCCGCCTTAAACTCAGGAGTTCCAGGTTGATACCTACCTTGTTCAGCTACTGCACGTGCAGCATCATGTTTTTGTTGTTCGCTTAAACCTAATGGGTTGCCCATTAACTCGATGCCTGCATAAGTCTCTATATATTCCTGAAACCACTGTGTATGAGGTTTCCAATCGTTAAGGATATTAATTCCTGTAAACACCATATCGTAAGAATCACCAGCTTTATCGCCCACAACATAACCTCTTAAAAAGAAATTGTCATTTCTAAACTCTAATTTATGTTGAGTTTGTGTAAAATTGTCAATATTGTATCTATTGGTTCCTTGATAAATAGTCGACCCAGTACCTACTTTCCCTTGATATACTATTTCAAAGTCAGTTGCCCAAGGGCGATAATATAATCCCCAATCGGCTTTTACACTTTCGGCATTATAATCGGTTAAATCTTTTTCGTTGTACCCTGTTCTTGAAACAACAACATCAGGGATAATGCCTAAACCAGAAGCAGACCTAATATTAGTAGATACTTCATCTCCATAAACGTTTATACCATTATAGCCATGATGAGAACGACTTCTGGAAGGATCATTTCTGTCAACTTCACTAGTTGCAGCCCAGTCGGTTCCTTTTAGGTAAGCGAAATTTACTTTTCCTGCAAACTTATCGCTAAACTTATAAGCAGCTCTTATGCCAAAGTCAGTATAAGTATTATCACCTGCTGCTTCTTGAGAAGTCATTCCTTGTTTATAATAACCGCTAATCCCTTGATGATCAAAAGGGCTTTTACTAGTCATGAATAATATTCCATTAAAAGCATTGGCGCCATATAATGCAGAAGATGCACCTGGAAGTAGCTCAACACTTTGCACGTCAGTTTCTGTCATACCTACTAAATTTCCAATTGGGAAGTTAAGAGCAGGAGTGGAATTATCCATACCATCTACTAATTGCATAAATCTTGTGTTGGCAAACGTTGCAAAACCTCTAGTATTAATGGCTTTAAATGTTAAACTGTTTGTGTTTACGTCTACTCCTTTCAAATTTTCAAGACCGTCATAAAAGTCAGCTGATGCTGTATTTTTAATTTCTTTAAGCCCAAAACGTTCAACTGTTACAGGAGACTCAAAGATACGCTCTGGAGTTCTTGAAGCAGAGACGATAATTTCATCTAATTCACTTCCTTCTTTTAAAGTGAAGTCAATTACTTGATTATTTGTTGTTGCCTCTTTTGTTTGTGTTTCAAAACCAACACTACTAACTTGAAGTGTAAATGGAGGTGTTTGACTTGTATTTAAGGTATAATTACCATCAAAATCTGTCATAGTCCCAGTTGAGGTTCCAACAATAATGATGTTGGCTCCAGGGAGTGGTTGTCCGCTATCGTCGGTAACTTTACCTTTGATAGTCGTCTGTGCAAAGGATGATACACAAAAGAAAAATAGAAAAATCTTTAGAATAGTTCTCATATTGGGTATTAATTAAATTTTAGTAATTGCTTTTAACTAGGCACTGCAATATAAAAAAATAAAACAATTATGCACGCATAGTAAATTGTATAATACAATATAAGACTTTTTAGATAGCGATTATCTTAAAATTTGAATTTGGATTAATTTTAAATAAGAAAACTTATTCTACTGTAACAGATTTTGCCAAATTACGAGGTTGATCCACATTTTTTTCTAACATTACTGCAATATAATATGATAGTAATTGCAATGGAATTGTTGTTAAAAGCGGCGTAAGAGATTCGATTGTTTCAGGGACTTCAATAACATGATCTGCCAATTTGCGAACACTTGTATCTCCTTTAGTAACGATACCAATAATTTTGCCTTTTCTGGCCTTAATCTCTTCAATGTTACTAACAACTTTTTCGTAGTGTCCCTTTTTTGTAGCAATAACAACAATTGGCATATTTTCATCAATAAGTGCTATAGGGCCATGTTTCATTTCAGCAGCTGGATAACCCTCTGCATGAATATAAGAGATTTCTTTAAGTTTTAATGCACCTTCAAGTGCTACAGGGAAATTATAACCACGACCTAAATACAAAAAGTTTTTGGCATTTTTATAGACTTCAGCTATCGTTTTTACATAATCATCAGATTGTAAAGCTTGCTCAACTTTATCTGGAATCATCTCTAATTCAACCAAATGACGTCTAAAATCAGAACTAGACATAGTGCCTTTTGCTCTGGCAAGTCTTAATGCCATTAAAGTTAAAACAGTAATTTGCGTTGTAAATGCTTTTGTAGATGCTACACCTATTTCTGGTCCAGCATGTGTATATGCACCAGCATTTGTTTCTCGAGCAATGGATGATCCTACAACGTTACAAACGCCAAATACAAATGCACCATGAGATTTAGCCAATTTAATTGCAGCTAAAGTATCTGCTGTTTCACCAGATTGTGATATAGCAATAACAACATCATTTTTATTGATTACAGGATTTCTGTATCTAAATTCTGAAGCGTATTCCACTTCAACAGGAATTCTTGCTAAATCTTCAAATATATATTCAGCTACCAAGCCTGCATGCCATGAGGTCCCACAAGCCACTATGATAATGCGATTGGCATTTAGAAACATTTTCATGTTATCTTCAACTCCTGCCATTTTTATGATGGCTTCTTTGCTTAATAAACGACCTCTGTAAGTATCTCTGATAGCATGGGGTTGTTCAAAAATCTCTTTTAACATAAAGTGTTCGTAACCACCTTTTTCTATTTGTTCTAGGTTGAGTTGCAATTCTTGAACGTAGGGATTCACTAATGAATCGTCTTTAATCTTACGAATTTTAACATCTTTATGTCTTCTTACTACTGCCATTTCTTCATCTTCCAAATAAATGGCATTATTAGTATATTCTATAAAAGGAGTAGCATCACTTGCAATAAAAAACTCATCTTCACCAACACCAATTGCTAGCGGACTTCCTAAACGTGCCACGACAATTTCATTGGGTTTGGTTTTGTCAAAAACAGCAATGGCATAAGCTCCAATAACTTGGTTTAAAGCTATTTGAACTGCTTTTCCTAATCTAACATTGTTGCTTTTTTTAATATCTTCGATAAGATTTACTAAAACCTCTGTGTCAGTATCAGATTTAAAAGTGTAACCTCTTTTTTGAAGTTCTTTTTTTAAGGCCTCGTAGTTCTCAATGATTCCGTTATGGATAATTACTAAGTCTCCAGAATTTGAATAATGAGGGTGTGAGTTAACATCATTTGGAACACCATGTGTTGCCCAGCGCGTATGACCTATGCCAAGACTTCCTTGTGTAGATATTTCACTGGCCACTCGTTTTTCTAGATCGTCAACTTTTCCTTTGGTTTTAGAAAGCTTGATGTCATTTCCATCAAATAAAGCAATTCCTGCACTATCATAACCTCTATATTCTAAACGCTTAAGTCCGTTTAAAATAATTGGGTAAGCTTCTCGGTGTCCAATATATCCAACAATGCCACACATAAAATTTAGTTTTCTGGTTCGGTATAATATATAGTTAATTTAGCTTTTTTAAGTTCATTTGTAGTGTTATTTCCAAAAAGCACGGTTCCTTTATAAGACAAGAGGGTCCCATTAGGTATTGCTTTCACATTGGCATCACTATCATCTAAAAGTGCTTGAGAATTAACTGAACCTACCCCAGATATTACTGATAAACCTAATTTGACATTTGTTGAATCGTTAACAAAAATATTTTTTAAATGTTCGGTTATTCTTATTTTGTATTTAATACCATCACCTTCAGGGTCATCGTCTTCCCTTTTTAAAGGAACTAAATGGTCTATTTTTGCATTTACTGTTGCACCACTTGCAGATTGATCGATATAATAGTCAACTAAAGCCAAATTGTCACTAAGATTGTAGATTAAAAGCCTATCAGGTTCATTTCCTTGTACAGTACTTTGATCGACATAAAACTCCAAATAAGCTTCATTTATTAATCTTTTTCTTGAAATGTTTTCACCGTCTTGTTCTCTAAATACTCTTTTAAAATTATCAAAGGCATCTTCAGGATTTCCATTTTCATCTTCTACGGTTCCGTTAAACAAATCTATAACAGCCATATATCCCTCTCCTCCTTTTAGATATAATTTTTCATCACCAAGGTTTTCATCACCATTAGGAACTGTAATTAAATTATTATCCATTAAATTAATTAGATTTCTAAAGAAATTCATGGTGTACTCGCCTTTGTTTGAATCTAAAGTATCATCAATTCCATTATTATTTAGATCACTACCTTGTGTTTCGTCTACATCATGAACATCGTTAATGCCATCGCCATCTGTATCTGTTCCATTATCATTTACGTTGTCACCATTGCTATCAACATCGGCATAATCTGGAATACCATCTCCATCTTCATCTGTATTATCTTTGTCACTTGTATAATACACAGTAAGGTTTGCATCAGTAGAATTAAAATTAAGCATTGCCATTGAGCCCGACCCACTTATATTTTCAGCTTTAAAGTAAAGCCCTCTAAAGTAGTTGAGAAAATTATTTCGATTACTTAATTCGGGTTCATCTTCTTTGTCAAACAATAATTGTTGCCAATATGTGTTACTTGGAGCATCTTGTATATGAAGCCTCATGGACGGTGCTACAAAAGTAGAATCTGGTTCACCATCTTCGTCAAACCCTTTCAAAATAATTTGTTTTTCACTAGGAATAAAGTCAGCATCATAGATAAGTTGTCCTTCCAAATCGGCAGGATTTATTTGAACAGACTCTGAAAGTGCTCCATTTGAATAATATTTTTGAGATTGGTTTAAATCTGAATTAGGATCAAACTCTCTTAAGAAATAGTTGTTTTGATAAATTGAGAGCTTAATTGGAGTGTCAGCATAAACCGAGTCTAATGCATAATCAGATCCTCCATCAGCATTAGTTCCTATAATTCGACTATAATATGGCACTGTAAGTACAACAGAATCTAAAACAACATTTTCGCCAAATTGAGGATTAAAAATGCTTGGAGAAAGTTGTCCAACAAAGTTAGCCGAATAACTCCCAAAAACAGGGTCATTGTAATGTCCTATTAAATGTGAAGGCAATCTATTGGAGTGGAATGGTGTTATTTTTTTAGTGTAAGTCACAATTGGATACGTCACAACATCAGCATTGAAGTGTGTCGTATTTTCAGAGTTTACCACATCTGAATCTAAACTTGCGAAATCTCTTTCACAAGCAGCAAATATGGTAACTATTACAGCCAAAAGAGCTATGTTTTTTAATAATATTTTATTCTTTTTCATGTATTTTTTAGCTTAAAACTTGGGTGTTGTAAAATGCTGTATAAGCTTCAGCAAATTCATCAGGGTATTGATATTCTAAGACGGGTTTATTGCAATTTTTTAAATAGTCTTGTAATTCATCAGGCATATTTTCAGATCCAATAATTAATGCGTCCGAATAATCTACAGCTACTTTCATAAGGTTATTATAAGTAGGTGTTTCTAAAGTTTTTATTGCTGATTCTTCAATATTATCAAACTTTATCTTGTTTATCATTTCTTTATTTAACGAATCATCAAAACTTTGATTGTATAATGAGGTCACAATTTTACTTTCGTTAAAAAGCGGTTCATCTTTGTAGTATTCTTTTAGGTAAAGTGGAAGTAATGATGCTAACCATCCATGTACATGAATAATATCTGGTGCCCAATTTAGTTTTTTAACAGTTTCAATGACACCTTTTGCAAAGAAAATAGCGCGCTCGTCATTATCTTCAAACAGCTTACCATTTTCGTCAGTTAATGTTGCCTTTCTTTTAAAATACTCTTCGTTGTCAATAAAGTAAACTTGAATCCTTTCTTTTGGGATAGAAGCCACTTTTATTATTAATGGCATATCTAGATCATTAATTACCAAATTTATTCCAGATAAGCGAATTACTTCATGAAGTTGATGTCTTCTTTCGTTAATGTTTCCATATCTTGGCATGAATATTCGTATTTGACCTCCTTGTTTGTTTACCATTCTTGGTGCCTCAAAGGACATTGAAGAAATCTCTGTCTCAGGTAAATATGGCACTACTTCAGAGGACACATATAATATTCTCTTATCTTTCATAAACGCTTCTGCTTTAATTTTTAGAATAAAAAACACGCAAAATTACAAAAATTATGCAGATTAACAGTAATATATTATGTTTGCACGCTGTTAATTTTTTTATAAAATGCAAGTAGCAAAGTCAAAAGAACATATTAGAGACATAATATTGAACCTTAGAAAAAATGACACTTCTATTGGGTTTGTACCTACTATGGGTGCATTGCATAAAGGTCATTTATCTTTAATAAAGAAAGCTCTACAAGAAAATGATGTTGTTTTTGTGAGCATTTTTGTAAACCCAACACAGTTTGATAACAAAAAAGACCTTAAAAACTACCCTAGAACATTAGACAGAGATGTAGAACTCTTAAAAACAGTATCCGATTTCAAAATTTTTGTGTTTGCTCCTACAGTTGAAGATATTTATGGGAAACATCCTAAAGCTAAAAGATTTGATTTTGATGGATTAGAAAACGAAATGGAAGGTGAATTTAGAGACGGTCATTTTGATGGAGTAGGTACAATTGTTAAGAGCTTATTTGAAATTATTACACCAGATAGAGCATATTTTGGGGAAAAAGATTTTCAGCAATTACAAATAATTAGAAAGTTAGTAGATAAGAATAACTTACTAGTAAAAATTGTTGGGTGTAAAATTCATCGTGAAACTACAGGTTTGGCAATGAGTTCAAGAAATGAGAGGCTACTTCCAGAATATAAAAAAGCAGCACCATTCATTTTTAGAACCTTACAAGAAGCCAAGAAAAAATTTGGCACAAAAAGTGCTACGAAAGTAACGGAATGGGTTAAAAAGCAATTTGAAAAAAATCAACTTTTAGAGTTAGAATATTTTATAATTGCCGACATAGAAACCTTAAAGCCAGTAAAAAGAAAATCACAATCAAAAAAATACCGTGCGTTTATCGCAGTTTATGCTGGAGAGATAAGACTTATAGACAATATCGCGCTAAATTAATTACCTTTGCCCAATGCAAATACAAGTTGTAAAATCAAAAATTCATAGAGTCAAATGTACAGGTGCCGACCTAAATTATATAGGCAGTATTACTATAGACGAAGACTTAATGGAGGCTGCCAATATTATTCAAGGCGAAAAAGTTCAAATTGTAAATAATGACAATGGAGAACGCCTAGAAACATATGTTATTCCTGGACCTAGAAATAGTGGAGAAATAACATTAAATGGTGCTGCTGCTAGAAAAGTTGCTGTAGGAGATACGCTTATTTTAATAACCTATGCATTTATGAATATTGAAGAAGCCAAAACTTTTAAACCATCCTTGGTGTTTCCTGATGAAAACACCAATTTATTAAAATAAATCATTGAATAAACAAACAAAGAATGTTATTAAAATAGTACTTCCTTTGATCTTGGGAATAGTATTGGTCTGGTATTCTTTGTCAAAAATGCCAATATCTGAACTTCTTTCTTATTTCAAAGAAGCAAATTATACATGGATAGGTTTAGGCGTTTTACTCGGTGTATTAAGTCATTTATCACGTGCCTATCGCTGGAAGTTTATGATTAACCCAATGGGTTATAAATTGCATATTCCAAATAGCTTCATGGCTGTTATGGCAGCATATCTTATTAATTACACCATACCAAGAGCAGGAGAAATATCAAGAGCCTCAATAGTTGCCAATTATGAAAATATACCGTTTGAAAAGGGTTTTGGAACTATCGTTGCCGAACGTATTGCAGATTTAGTAATGATGCTACTAATAATTGCTATAACACTTTTTCTAGAATTTGAATATATCTATAAATTCTTTGCCGAACGGTTTGACCCTAATAAAATACTTATAGGAATTAGTGGGTTAATAGCACTTTCTATAGTTTTTGTGTTGTTTATAAGACGAAGTAATTCTAAACTTGCATTAAAAATCAAAGGTTTTGTTGCAGGATTAATTGAAGGTGTTTTAAGCATTTTTAAAATGAAACAAAAGTGGGCATTTGTAGGACACACATTGTTTATTTGGCTTATGTATGTCCTTATGTTTTATGTCACAACTTTTGCTTTAGATGAAACTTCAGGAATTCCGTTTGCAGCAATTTTAATTGGCTTTATCTCTGGAAGTTTTAGTATTGCAGCAACTAACGGAGGTGTTGGTTCGTATCCAGTAGCCATATTTTTAGCGTTTTCATTTTTTGGAATTGCTGAAGATGCTAGTATGGCGTTTGGGTGGATAATGTGGACAGCACAAACTTTAATGGTAATTGTTTTAGGAGGTTTATCGTTACTATTTTTGCCTATCTACAATAAAAGCAAGAAAAGAACACTAGCGAGCTAACTTAAAAATGCTTCCATTTTTAGCCCTAAATGTTTACCTTGCCATTATTAATCTCAAATCGAATTAAAATGAAAACCAAGCTAACCACGTTCATTGCATTTCTTTGTTTTAGCGTTTTAAGTTCACAAACGATATATGAAGAGTTTCAATCGGCAAAACTAGGCATCTCAAGAGAATTAAAAATTCAATTACCGAGAAATTACGAAGAGAATATAGAAAAGTTATATCCTATATTCATAGTGTTTGATGGTGATTACTTATTCGAACCTGTAGCAGGAAATGTTGATTATTACTCTTATTGGGAAGACATGCCTGAAGCAATTGTAGTAGGGATTAATCAAGTTGATTCAAGGAACGAAGACAATCATTACTCCGACCAAACCTATTTTCCATTAGAATCAGGAGCAAAATTCTTTGAGTTTATTGGTATGGAGCTTATTCCATACATTGAAGATAAGTATAGAACAGCTAATTTCAGAGTAGCAGTTGGACATGGCGAAACAGCCAATTTTATAAACTATTTCTTATTTAAGAAAGAACCACTTTTTAATGGCTACATGGCTTTAAGTCCAGACTTAGTAATGAGTATGCTTGATAATTTACCAACGAGACTTAGCGAATTAGAAAGAAAAATATTTTACTATTTGGCTACTTCAACTAACGATATAAAACCATTGAGAGAAGACGCAAATGTTTTAAACACAAGATTATCTGCATTAGAAAACAAGAACATATTTTTTGGTTTTAATGAGTTTGACGGACCAACACATTATTCGTTGCCAGCTCACGCTATACCAAATGCTTTAGAAAGTATGTTTTTTGTGTTTCAACCTATTAGTAAAAAGGAATATACCGAGCGTATTTTAACTTTAGAAACTTCACCTGTAGCGTATTTGAATGAAAAATACGAAATGATAAATGAATTGTTTAATATAGAAAAACAAGTGCTCGTTAACGACTTTAAAGCAATAGCTGCAGCTATCGAAAAAAACAAAACGTATGATGAATACGAAGCCCTTGGTAAACTTGCTAGAAAAGAATATCCAGACACATTATTAGGAAATTATTATTTAGGTCGTTTTTACGAAGAAACTGGCGAACCTAAAAAAGCTATGCGAACATATAAATCGGCTTATATTTTAGAAGAAATTGGCGGTTATACCAAAGATGAAATGATGGAAAGAGCAGATGCAATAAAAAGAGATTTCGGATATTAAATGGCAAAGGTAAAAACAACATTTTTTTGCCAAAATTGTGGCAATCAGTTTTCAAAATGGCAAGGACAATGTTCTGCGTGTAAAGAGTGGAATACCATTGCCGAAGAAGTGATTCAAAAAGCTGAAAAAAGCGATTGGAAGACACCTTCAAATTCATCAAAACGAGTT
Source organism: Flavobacteriaceae bacterium S0862 (assembly GCA_023015825.1). GTDB lineage: Bacteria > Bacteroidota > Bacteroidia > Flavobacteriales > Flavobacteriaceae > Pontimicrobium. The sequence goes on from JALKAW010000005.1 coordinate 92,578, forward strand.
TCAAAACCCTTGTTGATTAATGAAATTGATGTATCACAAGAAGCACGTATGCAAACTGGTGATGCAGAATTTAACCGTGTTTTAGGTGGTGGAATTGTTCCAGGTTCTTTAACACTTTTAGGAGGTGAACCAGGAATTGGGAAAAGTACCTTATTGCTTCAAATAGCTTTAAAATTACCATACAAAACTTTATACGTATCTGGTGAAGAAAGTCAGAAGCAAATTAAAATGCGTGCAGAACGTATAAACCCAAATAGTAGTAATTGCTACATATTAACTGAAACTAAAACTCAAAATATCTTTAAGCAAATAGAAGCTTTAGAACCAGATATTGTGGTGGTAGATTCCATTCAAACACTTCATAGCGATTATATTGAATCGTCTTCAGGAAGTATTTCTCAAATAAAAGAATGTACTACTGAGCTTATAAAATTTGCCAAAGAAACTGCGACTCCAGTTGTACTTATAGGCCATATAACAAAGGATGGAAACATTGCTGGTCCGAAAATATTAGAGCACATGGTCGACACAGTTTTGCAATTTGAAGGTGATAGAAATCATGTATTTAGAATTTTAAGAGCCAATAAAAACCGTTTTGGTTCTACCAATGAGCTTGGTATTTATGAAATGCAAGGTTCTGGATTGCGAGAAGTATCAAACCCTTCTGAAATACTTATCTCTAAAAAAGACGAAGAATTATCAGGAAATGCTGTAGCTGCGACTTTAGAAGGTATGCGACCTCTAATGATAGAAGTCCAAGCTTTAGTTAGTACTGCAGTTTATGGTACGCCGCAGCGCTCTGCAACAGGGTTCAATGCCAAACGCCTTAATATGCTATTGGCTGTTTTAGAAAAACGAGCAGGTTTTCGATTAGGTGCTAAAGATGTGTTTTTAAATATTACAGGAGGTATAACAGTTGACGACCCAGCGATTGACTTAGCTGTTGTTGCTGCTATTTTGTCTTCTAATGAAGACGAAGCACTTCAAAAAGACTTTTGCTTTGCGGCTGAGGTTGGACTATCTGGTGAAATTCGCCCTGTACAGCGTGTTCAGCAACGTATTTTAGAGGCTGAAAAACTAGGTTTCTCTACCATTTTTGTTTCTAAATACAATAAGATTTCATTAAAAAACACAGCTATTAAAATTCAACTTATTTCTAAGATTGAAGATTTGGTAGATTTTATAGTATAAAATACACCTTTTCAATACTTCTATTTTACCAAAATTCCTTAATTTCGCAGCTCGAAATCAAATAGGACAGAATGAGTACTAAATTTCCTGAATATAAAGGACTTGACTTACCAAAAGTAGCCGAAGAAATTCTAAACTATTGGGAAGAAAATAATGTGTTTGAAAAAAGTGTGTCTACACGCGAAGGAAATAAACCTTATGTGTTTTTTGAAGGACCACCTTCTGCCAATGGACTTCCAGGAGTACATCACGTTTTAGCTCGTGCTATTAAAGATATTTTTCCTCGATACAAAACCATGAAAGGTTATCAAGTTAAACGTAAAGCTGGTTGGGATACTCATGGCTTACCTATTGAACTTGGTGTTGAAAAAGAACTAGGGATTACAAAAGAAGATATTGGGAAAACCATTTCTGTTGAAGATTATAATGCAGCTTGCCGAAAAGCCGTTATGCGTTATACTGATGTTTGGAATGACCTAACTCAAAAAATGGGTTATTGGGTCGATATGGATGATCCTTATGTGACCTACGAACCTAAATACATGGAGTCTGTTTGGTGGTTGTTAAAGCAGATTTACAACAAAAACTTACTTTACAAAGGCTACACCATTCAACCGTATTCGCCTAAAGCAGGAACTGGGTTAAGCTCACATGAATTGAACCAACCTGGAACCTATCAAGATGTTACTGACACAACGGTTGTTGCTCAGTTTAAAGCAAATGAGGACTCTTTACCTGATTTCCTAAAAAATGAAGGGGATATTTATTTCTTGGCTTGGACAACTACGCCTTGGACATTGCCAAGTAATACAGCCTTAACTGTTGGGCCTAAAATTGAGTATGTATTGGTTGAAACATACAACCAATACACATTCCAACCAATAAATGTGATTTTAGCTAAAAAACTAGTTAACTATCAATTTTCAGGAAAGTTCAGTCAAGTTGAAGAAAAAACAGAATTATTAAATTATAAATCTGGAGATAAGAAGATTCCTTTTTACGTAGTAAAAGAATTTAAAGGAAAAGACTTAGTAGAAATTACTTACGAACAACTTCTACCTTTTGTATTGCCAAATGATAATCCTGAAAATGCCTTTAGAGTTATAGCTGGAGATTTCGTAACAACTGAAGATGGTACAGGAATCGTCCATACAGCACCAACTTTTGGAGCAGATGATGCTTTAGTTGCAAAGCAAGCAACACCAGAAGTGCCACCAATGCTAGTAAAAGACGAGAATGATAATTTGGTACCACTTGTAGACTTACAAGGTAAATTTAGACCAGAATTAGGTGAGTTTGCTGGGAAGTATGTAAAAAACGAATATTACAACGATGGTGAAGCTCCAGAACGTTCGGTTGACGTTGAGCTTGCTATTAAATTAAAAGAAGAAAACAAAGCCTTTAAGGTTGAAAAATATAAGCACAGTTATCCAAATTGTTGGAGAACTGATAAGCCAATTTTATATTACCCATTAGATTCTTGGTTCATTAAAGTGACAGACATTAAAGACAGAATGTTTGAGCTTAATGAAACGATTAACTGGAAGCCAAAATCTACTGGAACAGGACGTTTTGGAAACTGGTTGGCTAATGCTAATGATTGGAACTTATCGCGATCACGTTATTGGGGAATTCCTTTACCAATTTGGAGAACCGAAGATGGTAAAGAAGCACTTTGTATAGGTTCGGTTGAAGAATTAAAAGCTGAAATGCAAAAGGCTGTTGAAGCTGGTGTTTTAGCAAAAGATATTTTTGAAGATTTTGAAGTTCGTAACAACTCAGACGAGAATTACGCTAAGATTGATTTACACAAAAACATTGTTGATGAAATTGTATTAGTATCACCTTCAGGTCAACCAATGAAGCGTGAAAGTGATTTGATTGATGTATGGTTTGATTCTGGCTCTATGCCTTATGCACAATGGCATTATCCATTCGAGAATAAAGAAAAGATTGACCAAAATAAATCATTCCCAGCCGATTTTATTGCTGAAGGTGTCGACCAGACACGTGGATGGTTCTATACACTTCATGCTATTGCAACTATGGTGTTTGATTCGGTTGCATATAAAAATGTTGTTTCTAATGGATTAGTGTTGGACAAGAACGGACAAAAAATGTCTAAACGTCTTGGAAATGCGGTTGACCCTTTTACAACATTATCAACTTATGGAGCAGATGCCACACGTTGGTATATGATTGCTAATGCAAATCCTTGGGATAATTTAAAGTTCGATTTAGAAGGCATTGAAGAAGTAAAGCGCAAATTCTTCGGAACACTTTATAACACCTATTCTTTCTTTACATTATATACAAATCTGGATAACTTTAGTTATTCTGAAGCAGATATTCCATTAAATGAAAGACCAGAAATAGACCGTTGGATTTTATCAGAATTACATACTTTAATCCAAAAAGTTGATGATTACTATGCTGAATATGAGCCAACAAAAGCAGCAAGAGCAATTTCAGATTTCACCCAAGATTACTTAAGTAACTGGTTTGTAAGGTTAAGTAGAAGACGTTTTTGGAAAGGAGACTATCAAGCAGATAAGATTTCGGCTTATCAAACATTGTATACTTGTATGGTAACCATTGCTAAGTTAGGAGCACCAATTGCACCTTTCTTTATGGATAAGTTGTATCTAGATTTAAATTCAGTAACCCAAAAAGAGACTTTTGAAAGTGTACACTTATCTGAGTTCCCAAAATTTGATGAATCTTTTGTCGATAAGTCATTAGAACGTAAAATGGAAGCAGCTCAAACAATATCATCATTAGTTTTATCGTTACGAGCTAAAGAAAAGATTAAAGTACGTCAGCCGCTCCAAAAGATTATGGTTCCTATTAGCAGTGAAACTCAAAAACAGGAAATTTTAGCAGTTGCCGATCTAATAAAATCTGAAGTGAATGTAAAAGAAGTTGAAGTTTTAGAAGATGCTTCAGACATTCTAGTAAAGCAAATTAAACCTAACTTTAAAGTGCTTGGACCACGTTTTGGAAAAGACATGAAAGCAGTGGCACAATCGGTTAATAACTTTACAGCAGACGATATTAAAAATATCGAGCAAAACGGTATTTTTGACGTTGAAATTAATGGAAAAAGTATTACATTAGAAAAGTCTGATGTTGAGATAACATCGCAAGATATTGAAGGTTGGCTTGTAGCAAGTCAAGGAGCATTAACAGTGGCTTTAGATGTAACCTTAACAGACGATTTAAAGAAAGAAGGTATTGCAAGAGAATTGGTAAACCGAATTCAAAATTTACGTAAGGATTCTGGTTTTGAATTGACAGATAGAATTGCAGTACAAATTCAAAAAGATGAACAAATTATTAACGCAATAAATAAAAACTTAGAGTATATAAAAACCGAGACATTAACAGATGAATTGGAAATTTTAGACGACTTAAATAATGGTATAGATATTGCTTTCGATGATGTAAATACCAAATTATTTATTCAAAAAATTTAGAACTATGGCAGCAGGAAATACAGTAAGATATTCTGACAAAGATTTAGCAGAATTCAAAAAATTGATTCAAGAAAAAATAAGCAAAGCGCAGCACGATTTAGAGTTGATTAAAAGTGCTTATATGAACGATCACAATAATGGTACAGAAGATACCGCACCAACCTTTAAAGCGTTTGATGAAGGAAGTGCTGTAATGAGTAAAGAGTCTAACTCAGCTTTAGCAATTAGGCAAGAAAAATTTATTCGTGACTTAAAAAACGCTTTAATTAGAATCGAAAATAAAACTTATGGCGTTTGCCGTGTCACTGGAAAACTCATCAATAAAAAACGTTTAGAATTAGTGCCTCATGCAACATTGAGCATTGAAGCTAAAAACATGCAAAAATAAAATACACTTATACTTATCTTAAAAACGTCTCTCATTAGAGGCGTTTTTTTATATTTACCATTTACAAACCGGGAGTTTAAAATGTCTTTAAAAAAAGCCTCATTCATAATTATTATTATTTTGCTAATAGACCAAATATCTAAGGTTTATATCAAAACAAATTTTGAACTAGGAGAAGAAATTAAGATTTTTAATTGGTTTCGCATTTTGTTTATTGAAAACGATGGCATGGCTTGGGGAGCAAAACTTAGTGACTTCACTTCTTTGATTACAGATAGAACAGCCAAAGTAATTCTAACATGTTTTAGGTTATTTGCCATTGTTGGGATTGGTTACTGGCTTATTAACTCAATTAAAAATAAAGGTTCTAGGGTGTTAATAGTTGCTATTTCGCTCATATTTGCAGGTGCTTTAGGAAATATTATAGATTCGGTTTTTTATGGTATTATTTTTAATGATAGTTATGGACAAATAGCTACCGCTTTTTCCGAAGGAGGAGGCTATGATAGTTTATTACACGGAAAAGTTGTAGATATGCTTCATTTCCCACTGTGGAAGGGTTATTTGCCAGATTGGATTCCTGTTTACGGAGGTAATTATTTTACATTTTTTAATCCTGTTTTTAATATTGCAGATATGGCAATAAGTACAGGTGTTGGAATATTGATTGTTTTTAATAGGAAAGCGTTTCCAAAGGAAAAGGTTGTTAAAACCAATATACTTGCTGAGGAGTGACACAATAATTAAGAGGAATATCACCTTTGTAAACATCATCAATATCTTTTTCAACTTCAAATAATGACAACCCAATTTTTACGGTCTCAGGATTACAATCACCTAAAAAATTATCATAGTAACCTGCACCATAGCCAACACGATGACCTTGTTTATCAAAGCATAATAAAGGTATAAAGACTATCTCAATTTTAGAATTTTCAATTGAAATACCATCTATAGGTTCAGGAATCCCCCAGTTATTTGATTTTATAGTAGTGCTATCTGTTAGTAAGTAATTTTCAAGATTTATAGTCTTAAAATTACATTTTGAAACGACCGTATGTTTATCTTTTCCAGCAAGAATGTTTAGTATATAATCTGTGTTTATTTCTTTATGTTCGACAATTGTTAAAAAGACATGGTAGAAGGATTTACCCCAAATATCCATAGTCAATAATCTATTAGCAATAGCTAAACTTTTTTCATCAATGTCTTTAAAAGACAAATTGTTTCTTAATGCTTTATATTTTTTTCTTAACTCTTTTTTTGTCATTCTTCTAGTTTTGTAGAAATATGAAAAATAGCGTCGCCCTGGTATACCAAAGGTGATTCGTTTAAATTAAAAATATAGCCACTATTAGGCGCTTTTACGAAATGATTAAAACTCCCATAAGGGTCTGTAATGTGACCAATGACATCGTCTTTATTAACCTTAGCATTGATAGCAATTGAAGCTTTGAACATCCCAGAATATTTAGCTCTAATCCATTTGCTTTCTGAGATGTAAATACATGCTTTTTTTGGTTTAGATACTTTAAATTTGCTGCTTAACATTTCTAGGTGGTGTAATACACGTTTAGCGCCATTAACACCTGTATTTGTAATAGTTGGATGTATGTTAAAAGACTTTCCGCCTTCAAAAAGGAGCATGGGAATGCCTAGTTTGTAGCTCGTATTTCTAAACGATTTATTGAGGTTTTTAGAATAATAAACAAAAGGAGCCCCAAATACTTCGGCTAATTCATCGAGTACGATTTCTCCTTTTTTAATTCGTATTTGTGCAGAATTAAATCTGTCTGCGCCTCCAGTGTGAAAATCCATAATTAGGTCAGCATGGGGTACAATTTCTGTAATTAATTTATGGGCAACCCTACTCGCTAAAGAGCCAGATTTGCCTCCTGGAAAAACGCGGTTTAAATCACGCCCATCAGGAAACTCTCTGTCCATGTGTATAAACCCAAATACGTTAATTACTGGAATACAAATAATAGTCCCTCTTTTGGGCTTATTAATACCTTTTGCAATAATCTGCCTAACAATTTCAACACCATTTATTTCATCACCATGGATTCCTGCAGTCATTAAAACGGTAGGACCAGGTTTTTTTGAGCGTTCAATAATAACAGGAACGTCTATTTTATTTTGTGTATGTAATTTGGCAACATTAAAATACACTGTGGCACTTTCACCTAGCGCCACTTTTTGCCCTAAAATATCTAAAACTTCTTTTTCGCTCATTCTCTTATTTTCTGTTACGTTCAATAAAAGTGATAATGGCTCTTGCGATGTTTCTATGTGTGGCTCTTTCTATGCCTTCTAATCCAGGAGTTGAGTTTACCTCTAATAATAATGGTCCGCGATCAGATTGTAACATATCGACACCACAAACAGGTAATTTTAAAGCTCTAGATGCATTCATTGCAACTTTAAGCTCGGCTTCATTAAGTTTTACAATTTCGGCAGAACCTCCGCGATGTAAATTAGAACGAAATTCACCTTCTTTTCCTTGTCGTTTCATAGCACCAACTACCTGACCATCTACAACTAACGCTCTTATGTCTGCGCCTTTAGCTTCAGCAATATATTCTTGAACTAAGGCTCTTGCTTGTAAACCATTAAATGCCTCTAAAACAGATTCAGCAGCGTTTTTTGTTTCAGCCAAAACAACTCCAAGGCCTTGAGTGCCTTCTAGTAACTTAATAATAACTGGTGTTCCGCCAACATGAGCAATGACCTCTTCGACATCCCTTGAATAATTAGTGAATACTGTTTTTGGCATGCCAATCCCAGCTTTACTTAAACGCTGAAAACTCCTTAGCTTATCTCTAGACCTTATAATAGCATCTGAAGTTGCTATGGTAAATACATTCATCATTTCAAATTGTCTTACAACAGCGCAACCAAAAAAGGTAACAGATGCTCCGATACGCGGAATAATAGCATCAACATAGTCTAGGTAGCGATCTTGATAGTATATAGTTGGCTTTTCCTTTTCAATAATAATATCACATTTTAAAGGATCAATAATTTCAACCTCATGACCACGACTTTCACCCTCTTCCACCAAGCGTTTAGTAGAATATAAATTTTCATTTCTAGATAAAATAACAATGTTCATGGAGTTAAATATGGAATGTTATTAGCGCAAGATACTAAAAAAGCAAGATGAATTTTTACATTATCTAGGAATTAATATACCTTTGAGTAATGGCTAAATCTCCACTTGAAATACAAATACAAACGTTACCAAATTTACCAGGAGTATATCAATATTACGATTCAAATGATGTTATAATTTATGTTGGTAAAGCCAAAAACTTAAAAAAGAGGGTTAGTTCTTATTTTACTAAAACGCACGAAAACGGAAAGACCAGAATTCTAGTAAAAAAGATTTCAAACATCAAGCATATTGTGGTAGATACCGAAACAGATGCGTTGCTACTGGAGAATAATCTTATTAAAAAATACAAGCCTCGTTACAATGTAATGCTTAAAGACGACAAATCGTACCCTTGGATTTGTATAAAAAAAGAACGTTTCCCAAGAGTATTTCAAACTAGGCGACTCATAAAAGATGGTAGCGAATATTTTGGACCCTATACGAGTGTAAAAACCGTTTATACTTTATTAGATTTAATAAGAGGGTTGTATCAATTGCGAACGTGTAATTACGATTTATCACAAGAAAAAATTGATGCTAGAAAGTACAAAGTATGCTTAGAATATCACTTAGGAAATTGTAATGGGCCATGTGAAGGACATGAAACGGTTGCCGAATATGGGGAGAATATAAAAGCTATTCGGGAGATCTTAAAAGGTAATTTCAAAGATTCCCTGCAACGCTTTAAAAAGCAAATGAATGCTCTTGCAAAGGACATGCATTTTGAAGACGCACAAAAAGTAAAGGATAAAATAGATGTACTAGAAAACTATCAGGCTAAATCGACTATTGTCAATCCTAAAATAAATAATGTAGACGTGTTTTCGATAGTTAGTGATGAGAGTTATGCTTATGTTAACTTTTTGCAAATTTCTTTAGGTTCTATTGTACGTTCTCATACGCTTGAAATTAAAAAGAAACTGGACGAAACAGATAAAGAATTATTAGAAATTGCCATTGTAGAAATTAGACAACGATTCAATTCACTATCTAAAGAAGTTTATGTCCCTTTTAAAATTGATATTGGAGATAATATAAAAGTAACTATTCCAAAGTTAGGGGATAAAAAACATATTCTAGATTTATCTATCAGGAATGCGAAGTACTACAGATTAGAGCAACTAAAGCAAGTAAAAATTGTCGATCCAGATAGACATGCCAATCGTATTATGGCGCAAATGAAAGCCGATTTACGACTCAATGAAGAACCTCGACATATTGAGTGTTTTGACAATAGTAATATTCAAGGCACACATCCAGTAGCTGCTTGTGTGGTTTTTAAAAACGGAAAACCAAGTAAGAAAGATTACCGACATTTTAACATAAAAACAGTTGAAGGACCAGATGATTTTGCCTCCATGGAAGAAGTGGTTTATAGACGTTACAAACGTTTATTGGACGAAAAACAATCCTTACCACAATTGATTATTATTGATGGTGGAAAAGGTCAACTGTCTTCAGCCTTAAAAAGTTTGGATGAATTAAACTTACGTGGAAAAATTGCCATTATTGGAATTGCAAAACGTTTAGAAGAATTATTCTACCCAAATGATCCAATTCCACTATATTTAGATAAAAAAAGCGAAACCCTAAAAATCATTCAGCAATTACGAAATGAAGCACATCGTTTTGGGATTGAACATCACCGAAATAAACGTAGTAAAACTGCGTTAAATACGGAGTTGGAAACTATTCCTGGTATTGGAGAAAAAACCATTGTGGAATTGTTAAAGCATTTTAAATCGGCAAAACGTATTTCGTTTGCAAAGCTAGATGAACTTGAAGATGTGGTAGGTGCGTCTAGAGCTCAGAAGATTTATAATTATTACAATCAAAACAAATAGATTGAAAACTAGAACCATCATATTAACCCTATTAATACTCATTTCGTTTTCTTCGAAAGCCCAAAATGAGACTCTAGAAAACCCAAAGCCAAAAATTGGTCTAGTACTAAGTGGCGGAGGTGCAAAAGGATTGGCACATATTGGCGTTTTAAAAACTATAGATAGTCTTGGTATAAAAATAGACCACATTGCAGGCACAAGTATGGGAGCGGTAATTGGTTCGTTGTACGCTTCGGGGTATTCAGGAAAAGAGTTAGAAAGAATATTTAGCGGAATAGATTTTGACAAGTTAATAGGCGATGATTTACCAAGGGCTTCTAAAACATTCTATGAGCGTGATAATACTGAGAAATATGCTATTTCTATTCCTTTTAATAATCTTAAAATACAATTGCCTTCGGCAATTTCAAGAGGACAAAATGTGTTTAACTTGTTCTCTAAACTAACACTTCATGTTAGTGATATTGAAGAGTTTAAAAATTTACCAATTCCGTTTTTCTGTATTGCTACTAATATTGAAACTGGAAAGCCTGTTGTTTTAGAGCAAGGAAGTTTAGCACAAGCCATTGCTGCTAGTGGTGCTTTCCCGTCGTTATTTCAACCAGTTACTATTAATAATCAAATTTTAATTGATGGAGGTGTGGTTAATAATTATCCGATAGATGAGCTCAAAGCAAAAGGTATAGATATTATTATTGGTGTCGATGTGCAAGATGACTTATCGACTAGAGAGAACTTAAAATCAGCACCAGAAATACTATTGCAAATTAATAATTATAGGACCATCAAGGATATGAAAGAAAAGTCCACTAGGACTGATATTTATATTAAACCAGATATTAAAGAATTTACAGTTGTGTCTTTTGATGATGGCGAACAAATAATTAAAAGAGGTGAAACAGCGGCGTTAAAAAAGATTAATGAGTTAAAGGAAATAGTAAGAAATACTAATAAAGTAGAACTTGCTATTCCCAAAATAGATAGTATTGCGATTAATAATGTTTATTTGAAAGGAAACGAAAAGTATACAAGGTCGTATGTACTAGGTAAATTAAAAATAAAAGGTAATGAAAAAACCACTTATAGAGAGTTTACAAGAGGTGTAAACAATCTTGTAGCGACTAATAATTTTGATAGTTTTTTATACCAATTTAAGCCGAGTAATGATGGTTACGATTTATATGCAAACCTAAAAGAAAGCGATACAAAAACCTATTTAAAACTAGGAGCACATTATGACGATTTGTATAAAAGTGCTGCATTGTTAAATCTTACTCAAAAAAGAGTATTATTAAGAAATGATGTAGCGAGTTTAGATTTGATTTTAGGAGATAATATTAGATATAATTTTGAATATTATATTGACAAAGGATTTTATTGGAGTATTGGCCTGCGTTCTAGATTTGATACATTTCATAAAGATATTAATGCTTCATTACTTTTAAGCGAAGCAGAAATTACAACAACAGGCTTAAATAAATTAGACATTCAACTAGAGGATTTAACAAATCAGTTTTACTTACAAACATTATTTAGAAAAGATATGTCTTTAGTTTTGGGAGCAGAACACAAAAAACTTCAAATTACCTCTGAAACCATTGTGAATAATCCAGATCCAAACGCAGATAAAACCATGTTTGAAAATAGTGATTTCTTCAGTTTGTTTGGCAAATTAAAGTTCGACACCTATAGTAATAAGCACTTTCCCAAAAGCGGATTTTTGTTTGATAGCGATTTCCATTTGTATTTGTCATCATCAGATTTTAATAACGATTTTTCTCAATTTTCTTTTGCAAAAGCGAACATTGGATATGTTTTTAGCTTCTCTAGTAAATTATCAATGCTTCTTGGCTCTGAAGGAGGTTTTAGAATTGGCGATAATTCCAATCAATCATTAAGTTTCGCCTTGGGAGGTTATGGGAATAACTTTATCAATAATTTTATTTCATTTTATGGTTATGACCACATTTCAATTATCGGCGACAGTTTTGTAAAAGGACTTATTAATTTGGATTATGAGTTTGTAAAAAACCACCATTTTAATTTTTCAGCTAATTATGCCAATGTAGATGATAATATTTTCACAGAGGGAGAATGGTTTACAACTCCAGATTATAGTGGTTATGCAATAGGCTATGGTTTTGACACTATTATTGGCCCAATAGAAGCTAAATATACTTGGTCTCCTGAAGCTAGTCAAAGTAAATGGTTTTTTAACATTGGATTTTGGTTTTAAAACATTGCATAATTTTCCCGATATTTGTTACAATATGAAACCATTCTGGATTGAATATTTAATCTTTTTACATTACCTTATCAAGAGAAACCCTGAATAAGGCGGCATTTTCGTATCTTTAATCGAACAAATTATAAATCCTATGATATAACTTCTTAGGACTAATTTTTAAATCTTAAAAAATGCCATTTTATCATAAACTAGGAGAAATTCCACCTAAACGACACACCATTTTTAAAAAACCAAATGGAGATTTTTATTACGAGCAACTATTTGGTACCATTGGATTTGATGGTATGTCAACTAACAGTTATCATGAGCAGCGTCCAACACAAGTAAAAGCTATTAAAAAACAATATAGCATTGTGCCAAAAGTTGCTAAAGCTAACAATATTCAATCATATCGTTTTAGAGGTTTTCAAGTAAAACCAGAAGCGGATTATCTACAAAGCAGAAAAGCAATACTTACAAATAGCGATTGCAATATTATTTTGGCTGCTCCTAAAAATAAGACACAAGATTATTTTTATAAAAATACAGACGCAGACGAAATGATATTCATTCATAAAGGCACAGGAAAACTGCGTACTATGTATGGAAATCTCGATTTTAAGTATGGAGACTATTTAATTATTCCACGCGGAATGATTTATAAAATAGATTTCGATACTGAAGATAATAGACTGTTTATTGTAGAATCATATCACCCAATTTATACACCCAAACGTTATCGAAATTGGTTTGGGCAACTATTAGAGCATTCTCCATTTTGTGAAAGAGATATTCGCCGACCAGAAGAATTAGAAACGTATAACGAAACCGGAGATTTTACTATTAATGTAAAAAAGCAAGGAGAAATTATTGAAATGGTGTATGCATCACATCCTTTTGATGTTATTGGTTACGATGGTTATAATTATCCTTATGCGTTTTCTATTCACGATTTTGAACCAATAACAGGACGTGTACATCAACCGCCACCAGTCCATCAAACGTTTGAAACTGCCGCATTTGTGGTATGTAGTTTTGTGCCTCGTTTGTACGATTATCATCCAGAAGCAATTCCAGCACCTTATAATCATAGTAATATAGATAGCGATGAGGTGTTATATTATGTAGATGGAGATTTTATGAGTAGAAACGATATTGAAGCGGGACATATATCCTTGCATCCAGCTGGAATACCTCATGGACCACATCCAGGAGCTATGGAGAGAAGTATTGGTAAAAAAGACACCTATGAACTTGCTGTAATGGTAGATACGTTTAAGCCTTTACAAGTAACAGAAGAAGCATTAAAAATAGCTGACGAAGATTATTTTAAATCTTGGCTAGAGTAATATAATTTAACAAATAAACACATCAACGATTAAACAAATAAACGATTAATCATGAGTAAAGAAATAAAATCAGTAAACTACGGTTTAGAAAAAATATTTGAAGGAGCGCAAGACTTCCTGCCACTTCTAGGAACAGATTATGTAGAGTTTTATGTGGGTAACGCAAAACAAGCAGCACACTTTTATAAAACAGCGTTTGGGTTTCAATCTTTAGCGTATGCAGGATTGGAAACAGGAGTGAAAAATAGAGCAAGCTATGTGTTGGTTCAAGATAAAATTAGATTAGTACTAACTACGCCTTTAAATAGTAGTTCACCAATTAATGACCATATTGTAAAACATGGTGATGGTGTAAAAGTAGTTGCGCTTTGGGTAGAAGATGCTCGTAGTGCATATCAAGAAACAACAAGTAGAGGTGCAAAATCGTACATGGAGCCTATTGTTGAAAAAGATGAATTTGGAGAAGTTATTAAAGCAGGGATTCATACCTATGGAGAAACGGTTCATATGTTTATAGAGCGTAAAAATTATAAGGGGACATTTCTTCCTGGATACCAAAAATGGGAATCAGACTATAATCCAACTTCGGTAGGATTAAAATACATAGACCACATGGTTGGTAATGTAGGTTGGGGCGAAATGAATCAATGGGTAAAATGGTATGAAGACGTTATGGGGTTTGAAAACTTCCTCTCTTTTGATGATAAGCAAATTCATACGGAATACTCTGCACTAATGAGTAAAGTAATGAGTAATGGTAATGGACGAATTAAGTTTCCAATAAACGAACCAGCAAAAGGAAAGAAAAAATCACAAATAGAAGAATACTTAGATTTTTACGAAGGTCCAGGAGTTCAACATATTGCAGTTGCCACAGACGATATTATATCAACCGTGTCACAGCTAAGAAAAAGAGGTATCGAATTCTTATCGACACCACCTGAAGCATATTATAAAGCAGTTCCTGGAAGGTTAGAAGAATTTAGTCATGAATTACGTGAAGATATAGAAACCTTAAAAGGTTTGGGGATTATGATTGATGCAGATGAAGAAGGCTATTTATTGCAAATCTTCACTAAACCAGTCGAAGATAGACCAACATTATTCTTTGAAATCATTCAACGCATGGGAGCACGTGGCTTTGGAGCGGGAAATTTTAAAGCACTTTTCGAGTCTATTGAGCGTGAACAAGCAAATAGAGGCACATTATAACAAATATTTAACTAAAATTAGCTTAAAAACTCTATTGATTATATCGATAGAGTTTTTTGGTTTTAATACTTTTGGAACAGTAATTGTATTTTTAAGTACTATAACAATAAAAATGTAATTAATTGGTTTAAATATAATTACTCAAATTATGAAAAAGAATCTACTTATAGTATTACTAGTGTGTATGCCATCTTTTGCCCAAGAGATTGTTGAGCCTAGTCGAAACAAAGAATCTGCGTATCAGGCTGGAGAATGGTTTAAATTTAAGATGAGCTATAGTGGTTGGATGAAAGCAGGTGAAGCCACTATGGAGATAAAAGAAAAGAAACTCAACGGTAAGCCTGTATTCCATGTAGTTGGCAAAGGAAAAACAACTGGAGCAATTAGCTGGTTTTTTAAGGTAAAAGACAGATACGAAAGCTATTTTGATATAGACAATAACTTACCTTATAAGTTTATAAGAGATATCAATGAGGGAGGTCATACCAAAAAGTTAGAAATAGAATTCGACCAAGAAAATCAAAAAGCTTACGTAAATAACATTAAGAAAAAAAGAGAAACTGTTCACGACACAGAGTTTGGTGTACAGGATATGGTGTCGGCATTTTATTATTTACGTAACAATTACGACACAACAAATATAAAGCCAGGAGACGAGGTTAACTTAACCATGTTTTTTGATTTTGAAAACTATAATTTCAAATTAAAATATTTAGGCGAAGAAACCATTAGGACTAATTTCGGAAAAGTAAAATGTTTAATGTTCAGACCATATGTTATGGCTGGACGTGTCTTTAAAGAAGAAGAAAGTTTAACTTTATGGGTAAGTGCCGATAAAAATAAAATACCTTTGCGTTTAAAAGCCGATTTAGCCATTGGTTCTTTAAGAGCCGATTTAGAAGCTTTTAAAGGATTAAAGCATCCTTTTGAAATACAATTTGATTAATAATTATGTCTAACCAACCATATTATAACCACTTATTAAATAAAATTCAACAAAAGTACGACGCCGAAAGTGAAGACACTGAAAATTACTTAGAAGGCTTATTGTATTCAAACTCTATTACTTATTGGGACTATATTCATACGGATGCCTTATTAAGTCTTCAAATACAACGCACTACGTTTCCTGATGAAATGGTGTTTATTACTTATCATCAAATTAATGAGCTGCTTTTTAAAATGATACTTTGGGAGATTTCCCAAGTTGCCGAAAATGAGCAATTAACAACTAAATTTTTTGAAGATAAATTGATGCGTATCAGTCGTTATTTCGATATGTTAACGACCTCATTTAATATCATGCGCGAAGGTATGGATGTTGAGCAGTATAGCAAATTTAGGCATACATTAACGCCTGCAAGTGGCTTCCAAAGTGGGCAATACCGGAAAATCGAATTTGCTTCTACCGAGCTCATTAATCTCATAGACAATCGTTTTAGAAAAACTATAAATAGAAATACACCTTTCGAGCATGCTTTTGACCATTTATATTGGCAAGCTGCCGGTAAAGATTATAAAACAGGTAGCAAATCTAAATTGCTTATAAATTTTGAAAAGCGTTATAAAGAAGAATTTATAACCTTTATGAAAATTTACAATACTAAAAATTTATGGTCACGATTTAAAGAATTACCAGAAGCAGATCAAAAAAATAAGGATTTGGTAAAAGCCATGAGACATTACGATTATACGGTTAATATTACTTGGGTAATGGCACATTATAATGCAGCTGTTCATTATATTCTAGGACCTGATGGTGATGGTGAAGCAACAGGAGGAAGCGATTGGCAAAAATATATGCATCCAAAGTATCAAAAACGTATTTTTTTTCCTGAACTTTGGAGCCAACAAGAAATAGATAATTGGGGAGAAACTATTTAATATGATTATTAATAACAAAAAACTAGAAAATATATGTTTGATGCTTGCAATTATTGTTGGCATTATTTCTTGTAAAAATGAACCTAAAGAAGAAATCATAAATGATGAAATAGCTTTAGAAGAAGATATAGAAATCGAAAGATATGAATTTGGATTTAACCTAAACGACTTTATTGTAGTTAGAGATACAATAAGAAGAGGTGATAGTTTTGGTCAAATATTAGAGCGTAATAAAATTGGCTATCCTCAAATTTACAACATAGTAGAAAAAACCAAAGATTCTTTTAATATTGCAAGACTTCAAGAGGGAAAACCATACACATTACTTTGCACGAAAGACTCTTTACAATTACCAACATGTTTTATTTACCAACCTAATAAGGAAGAATATGTAGTTGTGAATTTTCAAGATTCCATTCATGCATATACTAATAAAAAGCCTATTAAATATGTTGAAAAGGAAGCAACAGGAACCATTGCTCCTGGTTCAAGCATTTCTCAAGTATTAGATGAACAAGGGCTAAGCCAGAGATTGGCATTTATGATGGCAGATGATATTTATGCTTGGACAATAGATTTTAATAGACTGCAAGAAGGCGATAAATTTAAAGTTATTTATACCGATAAATATATAGACGATAGTACTTACGTAGGCGTTCAAAATATAAAAGCAGCATATTTTGAACATAACAAAGAACCTTTCTACGCTTTTGAATTTGAAACCGATAAAGAAAAAGGTTTTAGGGATTATTTTAGCGAAGAGGCTAAAAATTTGCGTAGAGCCTTTTTAAAGGCACCTGTACAGTTTAGTCGTGTATCATCACGCTATAATTTAAAAAGACGTATTGCTTATTATGGCAATAGGGTTAGGCCACATAGAGGAACTGATTTTGCTGCAGGTATTGGGACTCCAATTTTAGCAACAGCTAACGGAACGGTTACAAAATCAAGTTATACAAGAGGAAATGGCAAGTATGTAAAGATCAAACACAATGCGACATATAGCACTCAATATTTGCACATGAAAAACCGAAACGTGAAGGTGGGACAGTTTGTAAAGCAAGGAGATGTCATTGGTTGGGTTGGTATGACAGGGAATACTGGAGGACCACATGTGTGTTATCGTTTTTGGAAAAATGGAAAACAAGTAGATCCATTTAAGCAAAAACTACCTGAAGCAGAACCAATTTCGGATAGTCTTAAAGCGGAATTCCTAGAATTTATTAAACCTCTTAAAGCTCAACTAGATGGTATTGATTTTTTAAGAGAAAAATTGGAAATAAAGATTGATAGTACTAAAATTTTAGATAATCAAATATTGGTAGAAGACGATTTAATAACCGAAAAATAATGGCTTTAAAGAGCATTAATCCAACCAAAACAAAAGCTTGGAAAAAGCTAGAAGAACATTTCCATGAGATAAAAAATGTTCACATGACACAATGGTTTGAAGAAGATTCAAATCGTGCGATTCGTTTCACAATTAAATGGGACGATTTTTTTGTGGATTATTCAAAAAATAGGATTACTAAATCAACCATTGATTTGTTTTTGGAATTAGCGGAAGAAATGGAATTAAAAAAAGCCATATCTAGCTATTTCTCAGGTGATAAAATAAATCAAACAGAAAAAAGAGCAGTGTTGCATACAGCTTTACGAGCTCCAATAGATTCTCAAGTGTATGTTGATGGCGAAAACATCATTCCAAAGATTTATAGCGCCAAGAAAAAAATGGAAACCTTTACAAATGATGTCGTAAACGGTGTGTTAAAAGGGTTTACTGGAAAACAATTTACCGATATTGTAAATATTGGTATTGGTGGCTCCGATCTTGGTCCAGCAATGGTTGTGGATGCACTAAGTTTTTACAAAAATCATTTAATAACGCATTTTGTTAGCAATATAGATGGAGACCACGTTAATGAAATTTTAAAAAAACTGAACCCAGAAACAACCTTATTTGTAATTGTTTCTAAAACATTTACGACCCAAGAAACCCTATCTAATGCGAATACCATAAGACAATGGTTTCTACAATCGGGAGATAAAGAAGCTATTTCTAAACATTTTGTAGCAGTGTCTACCAATATTAAAAAGGCAAAAGAGTTTGGTGTTGAACAAGAAAACATATTCCCAATGTGGGATTGGGTTGGTGGTCGATTTTCACTATGGAGTACAGTAGGGTTAAGCATTAGTTTGTCTGTTGGTTATTCAAATTTTGAAAACCTATTACTTGGTGCTCATAATATGGATGAGCATTTTAAAAATGAACCTTTTCAATCAAATATTCCAGTTATTTTGGCCTTTTTAAGTATTTGGTATAATAATTTTTTTAAAGCTGAAAGTGAAGCAATTATCCCTTATACTCAATATCTAAATCAGTTTGCAACATATTTTCAACAAGCAATTATGGAAAGTAATGGCAAAACTGTGATGCGAAATGGAGATAAAGTAAACTACCAAACAGGAAATATTATTTGGGGAGAACCTGGAACAAATTCACAACACGCCTTTTTTCAGTTATTACATCAAGGTACAAAATTAATTCCAGCCGATTTTATTGGGTTTAAAGAAAGCTTGTATGGCAATTTAGATCATCAAGATAAACTCATATCTAATTTTATTGCTCAAACTAAGGCACTGTTAAATGGAAAGACAAAAGAGGAGGTAGAGAATGAGCTTATAAACAGCAAATTACCTAAAGATGCACAAAAAACACTAACCCCTTTTAAAGTGTTTGAAGGGAACAAGCCTACAACAACTTTTTTTATTAGGAAATTGACCCCAGAGAATCTGGGAAAGTTAATAGCCATGTATGAACATAAAATATTTGTACAAGGTGTAATTTGGAATATTAATAGTTATGACCAATTTGGCGTAGAGTTAGGAAAACAGCTAGCTACAAGTGTATTGGAGGAATTTAACTCTATAAAAATTAATAACCACGATTCTTCAACGAAAAACCTCATAAATTACTATAAAAATCGAGCAAAGTAACTGTAAATAGGTGTCTGCGTATGTAATTACGTTAAAATTTGTTAAAATTAAACAATAGTATGTATATTTGCGGCGGTAAAATTCTTAACTATTAGTTAATAAACTATAACAATTAATGGTTAATTTTGCCTAGAACTAAAAAATCAATTTAATTTTTCAGTATGAAAAAAACTACTCAATTTTTATTATTTGCTTTAGCATTAGTGTTTACTACAAGCGCAATAGCTCAAAGCACAGTTACAGGAACCATTATGGATTCTGAACTGAATGCTCCATTACCAGGAGCGAACATCCTTGAAAAAGGAACTACAAATGGAGCATCTACAGACTTCGATGGTAAATTTACATTAACCACTGAAGCAGCTTCGGGACAGATTGTTATATCTTATGTAGGGTATGAATCTGTAACTTTAAAATTTGACGGTAATACTAACTTAGGAACAGTTACTTTGTTTCCTGATAACGCTTTAGAAGAAATCGTTGTTGTTGGTACAGGACTTATTGATTTAGCCGATGATAGAAAAACACCAGTAGCGGTGTCTACCATTACAGCTAGTGAAATCCAAAAGAAAATTGGAACGCAAGATATTACAATGACTCTTGTTAATACGCCTTCAGTATATGTCGCTGGACAGTCAGGTGGATTTGGAGATTCAAGAATTGCAGTTCGTGGTTTTGAACAAGATAACACAGCTTACTTATTAAACGGACAACCAATTAATGGTATGGAAGATGGTAAAATGTATTGGTCTAACTGGTCTGGAATTAACGATATTGCTAGTGCAGTTCAAATTCAAAGAGGACTAGGTTCTTCTAAATTAGCAATCTCTTCAGTAGGAGGTACAACTAACTTTGTAACTAAAACTACCGATAAAAGAGAATCTGGATTTGTTTATGCAGGTGTTGCTAATAATAATTACATTAAAACTACTTACCAATACAGTACTGGAAAATCTGAAAAGGGTTGGGGAGCAAGTTTTATGTTATCTCACTGGCAAGGTGATGGCTACAATGAAGGAAACTTCGGTGAAGGTCAAACATACTTCTTCTCTTTAGGGTACACACCTAACGAGACACATAACTTTAACTTCTTAATTACAGGTGCACCACAGTTTCACGATCAAAACTTCTCTAAAAGATTATCTGATTACGAGAAATATGGTCGTCGTTATAATAATAACTGGGGAACTTATAATGGCAAGTACATGACTGAAAGAAGAAACTTTTACCATAAGCCTGTTGCTAATTTAAACTGGGATTATAAAATTAGTGATGACACTAATTTATCTACGGTATTATATGCCTCTTGGGGACGCGGTGGCGGAACTGGAAACAGAGGTAATAGAATTAGAACTGCTGAAGGACGAATAGATTATGATGCTATATATGCTTATAACTTAAGTACTTCAGGTGCTGGAGGTAATTTTGCTGCTGAGGGTGGATATATCACTAGGGCTTCAATGAATTTGCACAGCTGGTATGGAGTTGTTTCTAACTTGGAAACACAACTTAGCGAAAACTTATCATTTAATGTTGGTGTTGATTTAAGAACATACTATGGTAAGCACTTTAGAATTGTAGAGAATTTCCATGGCCTTACATCTTGGCAAGAAAATATTCGTTTAAGAGATGAAAACCATCAAACATATGGGTCTTTCGGTACTTATAAAAACGTAATTACTACTAGAGATATGGCTGCAAATCCATGGACAGCAATGTTTGCTTCGTTTGATGAAGATGAGAAAATTGCTTACAGTAATGATGAGCGTATTTCTTATGCAGGGATGTTTACTCAGTTAGAATATTCTACTGATAGGTTTTCTGCATTCTTCCAAGGAGCACTATCAAATCAATCACACCAACGTTTTGATCATTATCAGTATGCTGACCAATCGCTTATAGATGGTACATCATCGCAATGGACTGGAACACCACTTCCTAGTGGAACAAAAGATGCTGTAGATTCTGAAAAAGTTAATAATGTTGGATACAATGTAAAAGGTGGTTTAGGTTTTGTGTTAGATGAAGCTGAAGAAAATAAAGCATATGTTAATGCAGGACTTTATTCAAGACAACCTTATCATGATAATATCTTCCCACAGTTTAATAACCAAGTAAGTCCTGGTCACCAAAATGAAACTATTTTTGGTCTTGAAGCTGGATATTCTTACAGTACTAGAGCATTTTCTGCTAATGTAAATGCTTACAGAACTTCTTGGAAAGATAGAGTGGTTAGTTCTTCTCGTATCGTAGGTGGCCTTGTGCAAAACACATTAAATTTTGGAGTTGAGCAATTACACTCTGGTGTTGAAGTAGACTTTACAGCAAGACCTTCTGATGGATTTAGAGTTAACGGATTTATGTCTGCAGGTAACTGGAGATATAAGGGATCATCTACAACACAAATAACAGATGAGGACAGAAATATTATTTCTGAATCTGAAACTGATGTTGATGGTGGTGAAGTAGGAGATGCTGCTCAGTTTACTCTTGGTTTTGGTCTAGATATCGATTTAGCAGAAAGATTATCTTGGGATGCAGATTTTAGATTCTATGACAGATTATATGCTGATGTAGGAGCAGTAAAAGAAAACTTGAAATTACCTACTTACAAGATTGTTGATACAGGTATATCATACAAAATGTTAGTAGGAAAAGATAAAGATAAATCTGTAAACATTAGAGCTAACGTTAACAACGTATTCTATGAAATTTATCTTTCAGACATAAGAACTAATATCCAAAACACAGGTGGTGAAGCTAACTTTAAAGGTATTAGTAACCGTAACCAAGGTTACTTTGGATTAGGTAGAACTTGGAACGTAAGCTTACGTTACAAATTCTAATACCCTATTATAGATATTAAAAACCTGCTCTTTTTTGAGCAGGTTTTTTTATGGATAAAAATCACTATTTTTGAAATTTAACTAAAACTATAAATTATGTACGATACTGTAAAAATGCTCCATTCTTATTGGGCTTATTTAGTGTTAATTATACTAATAATAGCAGTTATAAATGCTATTATTGGACTAACAGGCAAAAAAGAATATGATGCCAAAGCGTTTAGAATATCATTGTTTGGACTAATAGTATCTCACATACAATTGCTAATAGGAATTATATTATATTTTGTGTCGCCTTGGTTTAGTAATTGGAGTGAATTAGGAGGTGGAGTAATGAGCGATTCTATTTCTAGATTATATCTTGTAGAACATCCATTTATAAATATTTTAGCTGTAGTATTAATTACTATTGGTTACTCTAAGCATAAAAAGAAATCGGCTTCGGCTTCTAAATTTAAAACAATTACTATTTTTTACTTATTAGGATTAGTATTGTTTTTATCGAGAATTCCGTGGAGTACTTGGTTAGGCTAAAAACATAAAAAAAAGCAGCAATTTTAATTGCTGCTTTTTTTTATGTTTTATAGTTCGTGCTTACTTAACTTCTTTAATAATGTGCACATAGACAGGAAAGTGGTCGCTAAAGCCATTGGTGAAACCTCCATCGGCGAAACTCCTTAAAGGATACCCTTTATACCTCCCTTTTTTATTTGTTAAATACTGTTTGTTAAAAATACCTGCTTTATAAAACCTAAAAGATGAGTAGTCTTTTTCTAATAAGGGTTTTGTAATTAATATTTGGTCAAATAAACTCCAAGCGTCTCGATAGGCATTAGACCCTAATCCCTTTTTAAAAAAGTCTTCCATCGGGTTGTAAATACCTTTAAGTTTTACAGCTTCTTTGTTTTTCTCTGTTTTTAAAACATCCTTAAAGCTTGAGTTAGTTGGGTCATCATTGAAATCTCCCATCGAAAATATTTTGGCATAAGGATCGATGGCTTGCAAAGAATCTATGATACGCTTATTTAATTGGGCTGCTGCAATGCGTTTAGGTCTACTTCTTGCTTCCCCACCGCTTCTTGAAGGCCAATGACTTACAATTACATGTATCGTTTCTCCATCAAGTTTTCCAGTAACCAGTAATTGATCCCTTGTATAGACACGTTTTCTAGTATTGTCATCATATATTTTTAATTCATGATTGCTAGTATTAGTTGGAGTAAAAAAATCTTTTTGGTACATTAATGCAACATCAATTCCTCTGGCATCAGGAGATTCAAAGTGTACAATGCCATAATTTTTTGCAACTAAAGCAGGGTCATTTGCTAAATCTTCAACAACCTCTCTATTCTCTACTTCCGATAGACCAATAATTACTGGCGTATTTTTGGAGACATCTGCACCAATTTCAGATATAACTCGAGCCATATTCTGGACTTTCTTCTTATAAATTTCTCCTCTGTTAAAATTTAATTCCATTATCGGGCTAGCCTCATCAAACTTATTTGGGTTGTTGATAGTGTCAAATAAGTTTTCAACATTGTAAAAAGCAACAGTATGCACTTTAAATTTTCTTTTCTCTTGTGCATCTAAATTTATAAAAGCAAAAAAGAGAAGTACTACCGTTAAATAATTTATTTTTTTCATTTAAATGTGTATTAAAAGTCCGTTAAGATACAATCAAATCTTAAGCCAAAGGTAAATATTAGTGATAAATAATGTAAATTTGATAGTCTTATAAAATTTGTTTTTTAAGAGATAAGAGTATTAATTTTAATATAGAAAATGAAAAAAAACACACTAATTTTTTTATTGGGAGTTTTTCTAGTCTCTACAGCTTTTGCGCAGCAAACTATTATTAAAGGAAGTGTAAAAGATGCAGTTACTAATTTACCAATTCCCGAAGTTACTATTACAATCGAAGAAACTTCATACTCAACTAAAACGGATGCTAAAGGTGAGTTTAGTTTTACAAGAAATGTCCCTTTAGGTGAGCAAGTATTAAATGTATCTAAGCAAGGCTATATCACAGCACGGTATCCAATTGTTGTAAACGAAGGTAGTACTGTAAATATAACCGATATGTTTTTGAAAATTGATGTATCAGATTCGGCTGATTTGTTTACTATTAATTTATCCGATGATGAGCTTAATGACGACACAAGTGGTGCCGATAATATTTCAGGATTACTACAATCGTCTCAAGATGTGTTTTTACGTACTGCTGCTTTCGAATTTGGCTCGTCTTTTTTTAGAGTGAGAGGATTAGATTCTGAAAACGGAACCATACTTATTAATGGCGTTGAAATGAATAAAATGTTCAATGGAAGACCACAATGGAGTAATTGGGGAGGTTTAAATGATGCTATGAGAAACCAAGAGTTTACAAATGGTATACCACCTTCGGCATATAACTTTGGAGGTATATTAGGAACTACCAACATTAATGTAAGAGCATCACAATATAGAAAAGGTGGTCGTATTACTTATTCATCTTCGAATAGAAGTTACACAAACCGTATGATGGCGTCTTATGCTTCTGGTTTAGTAGAAGGTGGTTGGGCTTATTCAATGTCACTTGGAAGACGTTGGGGGAATGAAGGTTTCCAAGACGGAACATTTTATGATGCTAATTCATTTTTCATGTCAGTTGAAAAACTAATAAACGATAAGCACAGTATTAACGTCACCGGAATTTATGCGCCTAATAGAAGAGGTAAATCTTCTGCAAATACACAAGAGGTTTACGATTTAAAAGATATTAGATACAATGAGTATTGGGGTTGGCAAGATGGCGAAAAGCGTAACTCAAGAGTTAAGCGTACCGATGAACCAATCATCATGTTAAACCATTATTGGAATATTAGCGAGAAGACCACATTAAACTCCAATCTAGCATATCAATTTGGGGAGTTGGGTAACAGTCGTTTAGATTATGCTGGAGGTGCAAATCCAAGTCCAGCATATTACCAAAACTTGCCTAGTTATTGGGTTTCTAGAGATGATTTAGAGAATGCCTATGAGTTTGAGCAAGACTTCATTAGCAAAGGACAAATAAACTGGAACAGAATTTATGACGCTAACATAACCAATAATACAAGTGGTAATAACGCAGCTTATGTACTTTATGAAGATAGAAGTGACGATACGCAATTCACTGCAAATACGATTTTCAATACTGAGATTTCGGATAACATTACTTTAAACGGAGCTTTGAACTTAAGACAATTGAAGTCTGAAAATTTTGCACAAATAACCGATATGCTAGGAAGCACTACGGGCTATTTAAATGTAGATTCTTTTGATGGCTATCAATATGACCTTAGAAACCCAGATAGGGTTGTTGGCGAAGGCGACAAGCTAAGATACAACTATAACTTACATGCTGATGTTTTTAGTGCGCACGTTCAAGCGGTATTTAAATACAACAAAATAGATTTTTACTTAGCAGGGAACATTACTAATACACAATATCAAAGAGAAGGATTATATCAACACGAAGCATATGAAGACAACTCTTTTGGTAAAGGGGAAAAACTTAAATTTAACGGATTAGGTGCTAAAGGAGGCTTTACGTATAAGCTAACAGGGAAGCATCTATTTGATGTGAATGCAGCATATATTTCCAAAGCACCTTCATTACGTAATACGTTTTCAAATTCAAGAGAAAATCATAGTGTGGTTGGAGACAGGAGTGGCGTAGACATTACTGAAGAAAAAATAATGTCTGCAGATGCTAGCTACATATTCAGGTCGCCAATAGTTAAAGCAAGATTAACAGGTTATTATACAACCATTAAAGATGCAAATGAAATTTCGTTCTTCTTTGCCGACGGTGTTGGAGGTGATAACACAGCTTTTGTACAAGAGATTCTTCAGGGGGTGAATAAAAAACATTTTGGAGGGGAATTAGGTATTGAAGTACAAGTAACACCAACTATCAAGTTGAAAGGAGCAGCTTCAATAGGACAGTATACGTATGACAATAATCCCAACCTTATTTTAACTTCTGATGATTTTGATAATGGTTTTCAAGATTTTGAAGAAGCCAATTTAAAAGACTACAAAATTGCTGGAGGACCACAACGCGCTTCTTCGGTTGGATTTGAATATAGAGACCCAGATTATTGGTGGTTTGGAGCTACAGCGAATTTCTTTTCTAATGCATATGTAGATATTAGTCCTTTAACAAGAACACAAAACTTCTATTTGGATAATGATGGGTTGCCATTTAACGATTATGATCCCGCTTTGGCAAGAGAACTTTTAAAGCAAGAAAAGTTTGATTCATACATGACGGTTAATGCCATTGGAGGTAAATCTTGGAAAATTGGCGATTATTTTATTGGTTTATTTGCTAGTGTTAATAATCTACTGGATAAAGAATATAAAACAGGAGGTTTTGAACAAGGGAGAAACGCGAATTTTAGAGAGTTAAGAGATGATAATGCCAATCCTAAACGTGTGTTTGGACCAAAGTATTGGTATGGTAGAGGCACCACGTATTTTCTTAACCTAAACTTCAGATTTTAAAAAAAATAATTATGAAAAATATAATATCACAAACAATGAAATTCAATCGAATATTAACTTTAATAATGGTTACTGTAGCGACTTTAGCTATGGTTTCTTGTGTTCAAGACGATGACTTTACAGTACCAACGTCTTTAGGCGATGAAAATAATCAAGGACTAGCTGCATTACTTTCTAGTTCTGCTACGCCTATGACGATAGCCGAATTAAAAGACCAATTTGTATTTCGTCAAGCAACTGAAATAGTATCGGATGTTTATGTAAAAGGATACGTTAGCTCTTCGGATGCTACAGGGAATTTTTATAAAGAATTTTTTATTCAAGATCATCCTACAAACCCAACTTCGGCTTTAAAAGTGGTGCTAAATTTAACCGATTCTTACAATCAATTTAATTTTGGGCGCGAAGTGTATATTAATTTAAAAGGATTATATCTTGGTGAAACACGTTCAGGTGATGATGTTATTGGTATAGGCGGGAAACCTAATGATGATGGTGAAGAGATAGAAGAAATTACCGCTAACCAAATTCCGAAGCATATTTTTAGATCTGAAGTGACAGAAACTATTTCACCAAAAGTATTAACGTTTTCTCAAATTAATGACTCTCATGTTGGGATGTTTGTAATGGTTGAAAACGTACAATTTCCAAATAGTTTACAAGGAGAATCGTATGTAGATGAGAGTGATGATTTTGATACTTCAAGAATGATGGAAAGTTGCGAAGGATTTAGCTATGTTAATTTCCCACTAGAAACAAGTTCATTTGCAAGTTTTAAAAATGTAATCCTTACAACAGATGCTGGCGGAACTATTGCTGGTGTAATTAGTAAAACATTTAATGGTAGTAATATAGTCATGGTTTTAAATAGTCTCGATGATGTTAATTTAACAGACTCAAAATGTGAACCATTAAACATAAATGACTTTACAGTTATTTATGAAGAAGATTTTGATGCAGCTGTTGATAATACGAATTTAGACCTACCAGGTTGGACAAATTTTGCTGAAGTTGGTGGAGAACTTTGGACAGAGCAGGTATTTAGTGGTAATGGTTATGCAGAATTTAGCGGTTATTTCACAGGTGATGATGTTAATATTGGATGGTTAATATCTCCAGGAATTGATATGGATGCTCAAAGTAATGAGTTTTTAAATTTCCAAACAGCACAGCACCATTTAGATTCTCCTGACAATACATTAGAAGTGTTTATATCTACCGATTTTAATGGCACAGATGTGTTGGCTGCTACTTGGCAACCAATTGAAGCTAATTTAGCTAAGCAAAGCGATTCGTGGTACTCATTTCAAGATTCTGGATTAATAGACATTTCATCTTATACAGGAACTCTTTATGTTGCATTTAAAGTAGTAGGTTCTGGAACTGATACCCAATTAGACGGTGCTTACCATGTTGAAGATTTTAGAGTATTAGGAACAAACTAATCCTAATAATATTTTATACTTTTAAGGTCTGCTTTTAAAGTCAGACCTTATTTTTTAAAGACCTATTTATGACAATTTTTGATCAATTTGCATTAAACATTTTCAATCATTACAAGCCAAGATTTAAAAGAAAGGCTAATGCTATAGCTGTATTCTATATGTCTTTATTACAGTGCTCCTTGTTATTATTGTTGGGTGTTTTTTTCTCTGAATTTTTTAAGCAAATGAAAGTTGAAACCATGTCGTCTTCTAATGCATGGACATTATTTGTCATAACCTCGGTTATTATTTATTTTAAAAACTGGATGGTGTATTCGGGAAAAAGGAGGTTAGTAGTAAATGCCAAATCCAAAAAAATAGATAGCTCTTATAATATTTGGGTACTTTGGCTGTTGCCTCTAGGTTGTATAGTGCTTTCTATATTGCTCTTAGATAAGTTTTAAGAGCGTTTTAAGTGAATATATACAGGAAAGTGATCACTATAACCACCTTTGTATATTCGGCCAACAAATGTTCTAAAAGGGTTTCCTTGATACTTTCCTTTATATTGCCTTAAAAATTCCCTATCAAAAATATCAGCTTTAGAAAAACTGTGTTCTCCTTTTTGATATTCAAAAAAGTTTGTGGTGAATAATATTTGATCGAATAAATTCCATTGACGACGATGACTCAAACTACCTCTAAAAAACGATTTAAGTTCTTCCATAGGGTTAAACAAATCTTCAGTATGGACTAATTGTTTGACGCTTTTGTTTAAAGGACCATCATTAAAATCACCCATAACGATGATTTTAGCCTGTTGGTTCCCACTTTTAATTTTAGAGATAACTTCTAGTGCTTTGGCTGAAGCTAAAAGACGTGTTGGCTCACTTTCTTCGGCACCTTGTCGTCGTGAAGGCCAATGGTTAACTACAAAGTACATAAGTTCGTCATTTAATTTGCCTTCAACCATTAAAATATCCCTCGTGTAATCTCTGCTACCATCTTCATCAAAAAGATCTAAAGGAAAAACTTCGGTATTAATAACCTCAAAAACAGTCGTGTCATAAATCATTGCGACATCTATACCTCGTTCGTCAGGAGAGTCATAATGTACATAATCATACGATTTATCTTTTAAAAATTTAGAATTTAGAAGGTCATCAATTACGAGTTTGTTTTCAACCTCAGCTAAGCCAACAATTGCTGGATATTTTTTCGATATTCTTACACCAATATTAGAAATGGCATACCCTAATTTACTTACCTTTTTTCGATAGCGTTTTTTAGTCCAATTTTTTTCCGAGTTAGGTAAAAAATCATCATCGAATGTGAATTTATCATCAAACGTATCAAATAAGTTTTCAAGATTATAGAAAGCAATGGTATGGTAAGGTGTTATCATTCTATTCTAATAAGAGCCTAAAATACTAAAATCTTATTAGTCGAACCACAATTATAATCTGCATTTCTATTTGTACCTTTGCAATTCAATTTATGATAGAAAAGAAAGACACAGCGTTAGAAAAAGCAGTTTTAATAGGAATTATTACTCAAGATCAAAACGAAGAGCAATCTAAAGAGTATTTAGATGAGTTGGAGTTTTTAACCTATACGGCTGGAGGTGACGTTTTAAAACGTTTCACTCAAAAAATGGACATGCCTAATCCCAAGACTTTTATAGGAACTGGAAAGATGGAAGATGTAAGGCGTTATATTGAGGAGCATGAAGTAGGAACTGCTATTTTTGATGACGAATTATCGCCAGCACAAGAGCGAAATATTAGCAAGATACTTAACTGTAAGGTACTTGATAGAACAAATTTAATCCTAGATATTTTTGCGCAACGCGCACAAACAAGCTATGCGCGCACACAAGTAGAATTGGCACAGTGTCAATATTTGTTGCCTCGTTTAAAAGGGATGTGGACGCATCTTGAAAGACAAAAGGGTGGTATTGGAATGCGTGGTCCTGGAGAAACCGAAATAGAAACAGATAGACGTATTGTAAGAGATAAAATAGCACTTCTAAAAGCCAAAATCAAGAAGATAGATAGGCAAATGGAAGTTCAGCGTGGCAATAGAGGTAAATTGGTTAGAGTGGCTTTGGTAGGTTATACCAACGTTGGAAAATCTACACTTATGAATGTGATTAGCAAATCTGAAGTGTTTGCCGAAAATAAATTGTTTGCAACCTTAGACACCACAGTTAGAAAAGTAGTGATTAAGAATTTGCCTTTTTTAATGAGTGATACGGTTGGTTTTATTAGAAAATTACCAACGCAATTGATAGAATCTTTTAAAAGCACCTTAGACGAAGTTCGTGAAGCAGATTTATTATTACACGTCGTAGATATTTCGCACCCAAATTTTGAAGAACACATAGAATCGGTACAAAATATCTTGACTGATATTAAAAGTGATGATAAACCAACTATCATGGTATTTAATAAAATTGATACTTATGAAGCTGAACCTTTTGATGATACCGATTTAATAGCCGAAAGAACAAAAGCAAACTATTCGTTACAAGAATGGAAAAATACATGGATGGCTAAAATCGGGGATAACGCCTTATTTATTTCGGCATTAAATAAAGAAAATTTAGAGGATTTTAAAAAACGTGTGTATGATGAAGTTAGAAAAATTCATGTACAACGTTTTCCTTATAATGAATTTTTATATCCAGATTATGATGAAACTTACGAATAAAAAAAAGCCGCATTAAGCGGCTTTTTTTTATTCGAATTGTTTAGAATTAAAACTTATAGCTCAATCCAAACGTATAATAACTCTGTAAGTCATTATCAGCATCTTCTAAAGCAACACCTTGATAATTGGCTGCTTCTTGTTGGTTGCTTCTTAAGCCAAAATCAAAACCAACACCAATCATTTTCCACAACGTGTATCCAAAAGAGTTGGTCCACGTCCAGTTAGATAAGTCTCCAGACTTATAACTTTGAAATGTTGAGAAGTTAGTTTTAAAATTGATAGCTCCAATTTGTCTTGTATAATCGGCAACGATTTTAGCACCCATTGAAGAGTCAAACACGGTATCGCCACTGCTAAACACAAAGTTATAGTTTAATGGATGGATTACCACAATTAAATTTTCAACAGGAGTCCATGTTCCACCAACACCAAGGTCTAAATAGCCTGGGTCATTAAAGTTGTTTAAAAGTGTCGTTCTATAATCAGCCAATCCAGATATAGCAAATTTTTCGCTAAGTTTTCTACCGTAAAGTGATGATAAATTAAACACATCTGTCGTTGGATTAAAACTCTCATCATCTAAGTTGTTGTCCTTATCATCTAACTTCACCCAATTTAAATTGGTAGATAAAGAATTTCTCCAAAAGAATTTATCTTCAATAAGATTTGCATACCCATTTACAGTAAAACCAATATTCCCTGAGGAGTTATTTGGTGTTCCTTGTGAATACCAGTTTTTAAAATTGGATAGACTTCCGCCAATAGTTCCAAAGGCACCAACTCTCCAACCTGGTAAGGCATCAATTTGAGCTTGAATCGCATTTGCTTCTGCTTGAGCAGCATCAGCTTCAGCTTGTTTTTCGGCTTTTTGTGCTTTCAACTCTTCTTTTGTTTGGGCTTGTGTAAAAGCTATACCACAAAAGAAAACGGCTAATAATACTGATTTTTTCATCTGTTTAAGTTTATTGTTATTTGTTGGGTTTTTTATAATTATAATTAAGACCCAAAGATAATAAGTAAGTCACAAAAATCTTAAGATTTTGATTTTTTATAAAGAGGCACAGATGAGCAAGCCTCACCATACATAATGGATTTTGCAATTGGCTTCAGCTTTGTTGTAAGCTGAATATAGGCATTATCTGGAATAGGTTTGTTAGAGCATCCTTTAACAATAAGGGGTTTGTCTTGAAACTCAGAAACATCTAATTCTGAAATGATATCTTGATAGATTGAAGTTTCCAATGTGCTTAAATCTCCTGTAACAATTTTAGTAGCATAAGGCTCTAAATATGTAGACAACAGCATATAAGCCCAAGCAGGAACAATAGCATCAGTTGAACAATGTAAAGCAACAAAACTATTTTTATACTGCTCCCAATTATGCTCGCTCGCTTGTTGTCTAAAATCTTTTTCTCTAAGCACAAAGCCTTCCAATAACCAATCTTTAATATCGAAAAGAATACGATTTCCTTCAGGATAATAGTCTTCTAAATCGATGGTTACAAGTTTACTGTTCGCTACGCGATTTATTATTTCGTCTGACATTTAATAAAAGACCTTTTGACTAAGCTCAAGGTGACATTTAGTTATATGTAATTAATTACTGAATACTGTGACAGGATACTGCTAATTAAATCAAAGCATTCCTAATTCAAGTTTTGCTTCTTCGCTCATTAAATCTTGGCTCCAAGGGGGATCGAATGTAATTTCTACTTCTGCGCTTTTAACTTCATCAATAGATTTTACTTTCTCTTCAACTTCCATTGGCAACGTTTCTGCAACAGGACAGTTAGGTGTTGTTAAGGTCATTAAAATTTTAACTTCATAATCTTCGTTAACAAAAACATCATATATCAATCCTAATTCATAAATATCTACAGGAATTTCTGGATCAAATATGGTTTTTATTACTCTAACTATTTTTTCGCCTAAGGCGTTTACATCTATTTGTGTTGTACTCATTATTTTATTTGTGTTTGGTATGCTATGGCATACATTTTTAATTGCTTTATCATACTTACCAATCCATTTGCTCTTGTCGGAGACAAATGTTCTTTAAGCCCTATTTCATCTATAAAAGCTGTATCAGCTTCAATAATGTCTTTTGGTGTTTGGTTTGAGAATACTCTAATTAAAATGGTAATAATACCTTTTGTAATAATGGCATCGCTATCGGCAGTAAAAACCACTTTATCGTCTTTCATTTCGGCATGAACCCAAACTTTACTTTGACAACCTTTAATAATATTATCATCGGTTTTATACTGATTGTCAATTAATGGTAAGGACTTTCCAAGTTCTATCATATATTCATAGCGTTGCATCCAGTCGTCAAACATGTAGAACTCATCAATAATCTCGTTTTGTATGTCTTTAATTTTCACTACAATTTTATTTTATGCAAAAATACAATTCCTTATTGTTTTGTGGCCATCTTTTTAATAGTAAGAAGCTTTTCTACGAGTTCTTTTATTTCATTTGGCGGATGTCCATGGTCAAATTCACTTGATCGAATTTCTTTATCACTGTCTTTAATAATTAAAGTAGCATGAGGAGCACCATCAGAATACCTATAGGTAGTTGGTGCTTCTAATTCAGATAAACCATTCATGTCAATTTTTGATAATAATTTCAGGCATGTACTCCAATTCTCTTTAGATAAATTGTAAGTTTTATAGTCTTTTTTATTAATATCATTACAAATAGTCAATGAATCTTTTGATAAAGAAATCTCTTCAAAAAAACCTCTTGAAACAGCTTCGTAAGTTATAATAATCGTATCCTGTCGTTCTTGTAAAGCTGTAAAATTTGAAGACATATTATTACATTCTTTTGGAATAATAATCAAAGAGAATATTGTAAATAGTAGTTTCATTATTTATGAATATAAGTTTTAATTTAAGGTACAAAAAAGACGCCAAAGTAGGCGTCTTTAAATTTTATTTATTTTAAAAAATAACTAGCTTCCAACCATAGAGGCTCTTGCGCCACCAGGAGCAAAAATTGCACGCATTCTATTGCGTTGTCCATCTGTAAACATATACATACATGAATCATAGGTGTAATCCATATAATTCATTGTCATATCGGCATCTTTACAATGTACAGTTGGATATGTTGGGCAACCTCCATTTGATCTATCAGACTTTGGAGTGTCAGCTACAAAATCATCTCTATTACATCTTCCATCTCCCCAAATATGGCGTAAGTTAAAATAGTGTCCAATTTCATGAGTAGTTGTTCTTCCACCACCATAAACACCAGAAGTAACACCAAAATAATTACCTCCAACTACAATACCATCTGTAGAAGAGTTTCCGCCTGGAAATTGTGCATACCCTAAAATACCACCACCAATATTACAAACCCAAATATTTAAATGAGTTTCTGGTGTCACAGGAGGATAAGCGCTTTTTACTGCATCATTAGTTCCCCATGATGATCTGCTGTCATTATGTCTAAATGTGCCTGCTAGTGTAAATTGAAAACCAGCATTTGTCGCATCGTTTTCAAAAGTAGTTCCACTAGGTAGCTGATTTACATTTGTATTGCTAAAGTCACTATTTAATACATTAATTTGCGATTGTATTTGATTGTTACTTATGCTATTTGCATCTGCATAGACTACATGGACATATACAGGAATATTTATTACTCCTAGATTGTCATCAATTGGTAAAACGTCAACATCGGAATCTCCAGATCCACCTCCACTTCCACCTCCACCAGTTCCTGGTGGTTTGCCTTTACCAGCAATAAGTTTTCTTGTATGATATTCAACATCATACATTTTTTTCTCCAGTCCTGGATTTAAATTAAGTTGACGGTTAAGATTTACCATACTATAACAAGATTTGCTATTTGCTGATCTTGAACTCTCATCAATGTCGGCATCAGTATAAACATAAAAGTCGCTCATATCGACATTAGTTTGGTCTTGTGAAATTTCGTTTTCATTTTCACTACAAGATGTAAAAATCATGACAATAACTGCCATAATTAAAAGTACTTTTTTCATATTAAATAGTTGATTTATGTTAATGGCTGAGAATATATTAATATTTTAAGAAAAAATTAACATTTTAACCAAAAAACATCAATTTTTTCGATAAAATGCACATTAAATAAAATTAAGAATTTTGGCATGAAAAATCAACTATATGATATTCAAATAATTAAGTTAAGAAAGCATTTGAGCTGCTCTTTTTATAGCATCCACAAAAGTATCTATTTCTTCAAATGTGTTATAAAAAGCAAATGAAGCACGAACAGTTCCAGGAATTTTATAGAAATCCATAATCGGTTGCGCACAATGGTGTCCAGTTCTAACAGCAATACCTAATTTGTCAACAATAGAACCAATATCATATGGGTGAATATTGCCAACATTAAAAGAAATGACTGAGGTTTTGTTGTCCGTATTTCCATAAATACGTAACCCTTCTATTTCTAAAAGTTTTTTAGTTGCATAGATGAGTAACTCATTTTCGTAAGCTGTTATATTGTCAAAACCTATGGAATTCATATAATCAATAGCTGCTCCAAATGCTATTCCACCACAAATGTTTGGTGTTCCTGCTTCAAATTTATAAGGTAAATCGGCATACGTGGTTTTCTCAAAAGTCACTTCGGCAATCATTTCACCGCCTCCTTGATAAGGTGGTAATTTGTTTAGCCACGTTTCTTTACCATAGAGCATACCAACTCCAGTTGGGCCACACATTTTATGAGCTGATGTTACATAAAAATCGACATTTAGTTTTTGTACATCAGGTTTTATATGAGGGCAAGCTTGTGCGCCATCTATCAAAACAGCAGCGTCTACTTGATGCGCTTTTTTGATAATGTCTTCAATTGGGTTTATGGTTCCTAATGCATTTGAAATATGATTTACAAACACCAATTTAGTCTTGTTTGAAAGTAAATTATCATAGTCGCTCATTACTAATTCACCTTCTTCATTCATTGGAATCACTTTTAAAGTAGCTCCAGTTTTTTCGCAAAGCATTTGCCAAGGCACAATATTACTATGGTGTTCTAAGGCAGATACTATAATCTCATCATCTTTCTGAATTAATGATGCAAATCCATTAGCCACTAAATTTATACCATGAGTAGTTCCAGAAGTAAAAATAATTTCGTGCGATTTTTCAGCATTAAAATGCGTTTGGATTTTTTTGCGAGCCTCTTCGTATTTATCAGTCGCTTCCTGACTTAAAGTATGTACACCACGATGTATGTTAGCGTTATAATTACTATAGTAATCTACAATTACATCTATAACTTGTTGAGGTGTTTGTGAAGTTGCAGCATTGTCTAAATAGACTAAAGGATTACCATTTACTTTACGAGAAAGTATTGGGAAATCTTTTCTTATGGTTGCAACGTCTAACATGGTTTGTGTTTTGTAAATTGAGAATAGGATTATAAATCAAACCCAATATTTACAGCTAATTTATTAGCGATAAGCTTATTAATGCGTTTTTTTAGTTCTGGTATTTTTACACTTTCTAAAACGTTATTCGCAAAGGCATACATTAATAAGGCTTTGGCTTCTTTTTCAGGGATACCTCGAGAACGTAAATAAAACATAGCACTTTCGTCCAATTGTCCAATAGTACAACCATGAGAACATTTTACATCATCAGCAAAAATCTCTAGTTGTGGTTTTGTATTAATGGAGGCTTTATCACTTACTAATATGTTATTATTAGCTTGAAATGCATTGGTTTTTTGTGCTTCCTTTTCAACCACAACTTTTCCGTTAAATACACCAACAGAATTATCTCCAAAAATGCCTTTATAGTCTTGGTGACTTTCACAGTTTGGCTCAATATGATGTACTAGCGTATTGTGGTCTACATGCTGTTTATCACCTATAATGGTTATACCTTTTAAAGTAGAGTCAATATGCTCGCCATTTTGGAAAAAGTTTAAATTATTTCTGGTTAATTTCCCTCCAAAAGAAAAGGTGTGAACTGACACATGACTTTGCTGTTTCTGGTTGATATAAGTATTGTCAATTAAAGACGCATTTTGGTCATCGTTTTGCACTTTGTAATAATCTACAATGGCGCGTTTATTCGCAAAAATTTCGGTCACCGAATTTGTTAACACAGGATTAGAAGTTAAACTTTGATGACGCTCGATAATTTGTACATGCGAGTTTTCACCAACAACAATCAAATTTCTGGGTTGAAGCATTAACGCAGATTCTTTTCCAGTAGAAAAATGAATGATTTGAATAGGCTTTTCAGCAATTTTGTTTTTTGGAATATTAATATAAGCACCTTCTTGGGAGAATGCGGTATTTAATGCTGATAAACCATCGTCTTTCGCTGCTTTATTAAAATAGTTTTCAATAATTAAGCGGTATTTAGGCTTTGTTAATGCTGCTGACATTAAGCAGACATCCATTCCATCGTGAGTGGTATCGGAAAGGTGTGACGAATATTTGCCATCTATAAAGATGATTTTATACGAATCGATATCGTGAATAAAATACTTTTTTACATCACTATATTCTAAAGCGTTTTCTTCTTTTGAAAACACGCTGTAATCTTCCTTTAAAATTTTATTTAAAGAAGTGTATTTCCAAGCCTCATCCTTTTTATTAGGAAACCCTTTGGTTTCAAAGGTTTTTATGGCTTTGCTTCTAATGTCGTGAACGTAGGTATCTACATCTACTTGATTTTCGAAAGCTAAAAATGATGATAATAATTTCTCTTTTAATTCCATGTTTTCAGTTTTCAGTTTTCAGTCGCAGCGTTCAGTAAATTGATTGCTGAGACTGTTTACTGCTTACTAGCGTTATGCGCCAACTTCTTCTTTTATCCAATCGTATCCTTTTTCTTCTAACTCGTGGGCCAATTCTTTGCCACCAGACTTTACAATTCTACCATTATGTATTACATGTACAAAATCAGGTACTATATAATCTAATAAACGTTGATAGTGTGTAATGACAATAGTAGCATTGTCTTTACTTTTTAATTTATTCACACCATTTGCAACAATACGAAGTGCATCAATGTCTAATCCAGAATCGGTTTCATCTAGAATTGCCAATTTAGGCTCAAGCATCGCCATCTGGAAGATTTCATTACGTTTCTTTTCACCACCAGAAAATCCTTCGTTTAATGAACGTGATAAAAACTTTCTATCAATTTCTAACAGCTCTGATTTTTCACGAATTAGCTTTAACATTTCATTTGCTGGCATGTCAGCTAAACCTCTTGCTTTACGAGTTTCGTTAATTGCAGTTTTCATAAAATTAGTCACTGAAACTCCAGGAATTTCTACAGGATATTGAAACGATAAGAAAATGCCTTTGTGAGCCCTTTCATCTGCTTCTAGCTCGCCAATATCTTCACCTTCAAGAATGATGTGTCCTTTG
This sequence comes from Flavobacteriaceae bacterium S0862, assembly GCA_023015825.1. Taxonomy (GTDB): domain Bacteria; phylum Bacteroidota; class Bacteroidia; order Flavobacteriales; family Flavobacteriaceae; genus Pontimicrobium. Next base: position 131,214 of record JALKAW010000005.1, read on the forward strand.
TCAACTTCGTATTCTTCTTTTCCAGCAATAACAGAAGCAAGAGTGCTTTTTCCAGAACCGTTTGGTCCCATAATTGCGTGTACTTCTCCAGCTTTAACCTCAAGGTTAATACCTCTTAGTATTGTTTTATCGTCAACACTTGCGTGTAAATCTTTAATTTTTAACATATTAATCTTTGCCTATTGTTATCATTTCGCCTCCATCAGGATTTGGCTTACTAACTTTTAATATTTCTTTTATTTCTACCCTCAATGGCCAGCCTTTTTCGTTTTCAGGTTTTGGTGTAATTTCACCTCTTATTTCCACAGGAACCATGTCAGTGTCAGCAGTTTTATATTTCATTGCCTGCTCATTAAGCTCATGCATTTTATCATTAATTATGACACTATACACTTCACTAGGTGTTTGTAACACAGCAGCATCTACTAAATAGATAAAATCACCTTTCAAAAGTGTCAAGCCATCACTTTGCTTTTCAGTTATTTCAGGGACGCTTTGTTGTTCAGAAACTGTTGTGTTTTCTTCAGATTTTGTTTCTTTTTTACAACTTACAAATGCAATAATTGCCAATAATAAAATTAGTTTTTTCATAATCTAATTATTTTTAACCTACAGATCCTTCTAAACTTATTTCTAATAATTTTTGAGCTTCTACAGCAAATTCCATTGGGAGCTTGTTTAAAACTTCCTTACTAAAACCGTTTACAATTAATGCAATAGCCTTTTCGGTATCGATACCTCTTTGGTTACAATAAAATATTTGGTCTTCGCCAATTTTACTAGTAGTAGCTTCGTGTTCTATTATAGCTGTTTTATTTTTAGCTTCTATATATGGAAATGTATGTGCACCGCACTCATTACCCATTAATAAACTATCACATTGTGAAAAATTTCTAGCATTATCTGCTCTTGAATTTATTTGTACTAAACCTCTGTAACTATTCTGAGATTTCCCAGCCGAAATACCTTTACTAATAATGGTTGACTTGGTGTTTTTACCTAAGTGAATCATTTTAGTTCCTGTATCAGCTTGCTGATAATTATTAGTTACCGCTATAGAGTAAAACTCACCTACAGAGTTATCACCTTTTAGTACACATGATGGATATTTCCATGTTACTGCACTTCCAGTTTCAACTTGCGTCCAAGAGATTTTTGCATTGGTTTCACACAACCCTCTTTTGGTTACAAAATTATAAACGCCTCCTTTTCCTTCGGCATTTCCAGGATACCAGTTTTGTACTGTTGAGTATTTAATTTCGGCATCATCAAGTGCTATTAATTCTACTACGGCAGCATGTAACTGATTTTCATCTCTACTTGGAGCCGTACAGCCTTCTAAATAGCTTACGTAACTGCCTTTGTCAGCAATTACCAATGTTCTTTCAAACTGACCTGTTCCTGCTTGGTTAATTCTAAAATAGGTTGATAATTCCATTGGACACCTTACGCCTTTTGGAATGTAGCAAAAACTACCATCACTAAATACAGCACTGTTTAAAGCGGCGTAAAAATTATCTTTTTGTGGTACTACAGTACCAATGTATTTTTTTACTAATTCTGGATACTCTCTTATGGCTTCAGAAATACTCATGAAAATGATTCCTTTTTCCGACAAGGTCTTTTTGAAAGTTGTTGCAACTGATACAGAATCTACCACAACATCCATAGCTACTCCAGCTAATTTTTTTTGTTCGTCCAAAGAAATACCTAGCTTTTCAAATGTTGCCAATAATTCTGGGTCAACTTCGTCGATACTATCGTATTTTGGTTTGCTGTTTGGTGCAGAATAATAAGAAATTGCTTGAAAATCGGGTTTTTTGTAATGGACATTAGCCCACTCAGGCTCTACCATTTCTTTCCATACTTTAAAAGCTTCTAGGCGCCATTCGGTCATCCATTCTGGTTCTTCCTTCTTTTTTGAAATTGCACGAACAATATCTTCATTTAAACCATTAGGGAATGTTTCAGATTCAATATCTGTGTAAAAACCATACTCGTATTCCTTGGTTTTAAGTTCTTCTCTTAAATCGTCTTCTGTATACTTGCTCATTTTTGTAAATTATAAGGAGAAACTTTCGCCGCAACCACATGTTCGGTTTGCGTTGGGGTTATTAAATACGAATCCAGTTCCGTTTAACCCTCCAGAATATTCTAAGGTAGTGCCAATAAGGTATAGAAAACTCTTTTTGTCGACAATAATTTTTACGCCATTATCTTCAAATACTTTATCTCCTTCCTGTTGTTGTTTATCAAACTGTAAATCGTACGACAACCCAGAGCATCCACCACTTTTAACGCCTACGCGTACAAAGTCTGTAGTGGCATTATAGCCATCATCTTGCATGAGTTCAACAACTTTCTTTTTAGCTGTTTCAGAAACCTTAATCATATTCTTATGTAGATTATTTCTAAATAAAGAACAAATATACAATTTATGTACTGTTTTTAAAGAAAACCTAACATTATATTAGCCAATAGTTAGATAGGTTTTTGTTATGCAAAGTAGATTAGTTATTTACCTTTATAACTAAAGCATCTTTAAGACCATTATTTTCCATAATGTCGTAATCGTTGCTTTCAGTTTCACCAACAATAAAGATCTCTCCTTGTGATGTTTCAAGAAGATCAAAAGCGAAATCTAAACCAGAACCTCCAAAGTTTTTTTGATCTAAAAGTTTACCATTGGCATTGATTCTAATGACCCAAAAATCGTTTTCACCATAGTTGGAAGTTACATCCTTATCGCTGCTTTTTGAGTTTCCTGTAAGTAGAAACCCATTAGTTGAAGGCGAAATAGATGTTGCATAATCAAAATCGGAACCTCCATAGTTTTTTCGCCATTTCACCTTTCCATTATCATCTATTTTAACAATGTAGAAATCGGAATTTCCTTTGTTTGAGGAAACATCTCCATCAGCACTAAAAGAATTACCTGCAATTATATATGCATTGTCATCAGTTTTAGCAATAGATCTAGCTTGGTCAATTTCACTACCACCCAAAGATTTCTCCCAAAGTAAATTACCAGCTGTGTCTATTTTTATGACCCAATAATCGTAAGAACCATAACTATTAGTGATGTCGAAATCATCACTTTCAGAAAATCCTGTAATTACATATCCTCCGTCATTAGCTTGTACAACGTCAAAAGAGCGGTCATTATTAGTGCCTCCAAAATATTTACGCCATTCTATATTACCATTAGCGTCTAGTTTATGACACCAAAACTCACCAACTCCATGTCGTTTGGAGTTGGTGAGTTTTGTATTTCCTAAACCTCCAGAAGCTGTTACATCTAAGAAGCCTGTCATTAAAAAACCTCCATCACTTGTTTGTATAATTGAGTAAGAATGGTCATGACCAGAAAAACCATAGCTTCTTTCCCATAATATATTGCCATTTGCATCTAATTTTAAAAGCCAATTATCATGAAAACCTTCATTGTTACTTGCATCACCATCACTACTCATACTGTACCCTGTAATAGCAAAACCTCCATCATTTGTAGCTACCACTTTTTGACCAACATCATCACCGCTACCACCATAAGTTTTACTCCAAAGAAGGTTGCCATCAGGAGTGATTTTAATTAACCAATAGTCGTTTTCTTGTAATGTCTTATCTGTAATATCTCCATCAATACTGTTTGTGTAACCGAATAGTGCTAAGTCGCCATCAGAGGTTTCTACTATCGAAACAATATGGTCTTCTTGTGAGCCTCCATAAGTATTTATAAAGGCAATATCGTTAAAAATGGACACGTAATTATCATCGAAATCTTCATGGCACGAACTAACGGTAAGGCATAGTATCATGCAAAATAAGTAGGCTGTTTTTTTCATGTTAACTTCCGTTTTTACGTATAATAAATAATCCTCTTTCGATGTCACTTATTATTATGTTTCCACTTTCAAAATAAGGGTACACATTCCAAGCACCATGAAAGGACGTACTATTGTTTTCTGGATAAGTATCAAAAAAACCAACTTCGGTCATTGTGTTGGTTTCTATATTAGAAATATCAATGATTCTAATACCAGACGTATAATTTGCCTGATACAATAAATTACCTTTAACATATACATTGTGATCTATTGATGTTGTTGGTCCTAAATGTTGCATATGAAATGTTGGGTTGTCTAAATCAGTAAAATCAAACACTAAAGTTCTTGTTCTTGTATTGTAATTAATTTCATCTGTTTCATCTCCAAGAATGAAATATTTTTGGTTCTCAGTAAACCATCCTTGATGGGTAAAACCAATATTAGAGTAAGAAATACTAGATATGTTAGTTGGGTTATTTTTATCGGTTACATCTACAATAACTACTTCATTTTCGTTGCTTCCAATTAAAATTTCACTACCACTATAATCGGAATCAGGTCCATTATAGGTAACTACTTGAGCATCGTGAGAATAAGAATCATTACTATACCCACCTGCTGGTGTAGGATTTAATGGGTCTTGAATATTCACAAAATGTGGGCCTCCACCAAAAGTATTGGTTCCTACAGCAAAAGCAAAACCAGTATCCTCATTAATTACAATATTATGCGCATTACCAAATTGTGTATAAAGAGCATCTTCTGTAAAGTTTTCTGGAGCAGAAGTTACATCACGTAATCGCGATAAATCAAAAACCTGCATACCATGACCAGGCGCTTCACTAACGATAAATGCATGGTCGTTATAGACCTTAACATCTCTCCATATACTACTCGTTGTTGCAGTTGGCAGGTTGCCAACTAATATGGGATCTATAGGATTAGAAATATCAACAAAAGACACACCAATGGACGTACACATTAGGGCATATTCCTTTCCCGAAACAGGATCTGTCCAACCCCAAGAGTCATTTCCATCACTACCTCCTCTAAGTTCTTCTAATGTGATATGTGCTAGCAAATCGTAATCATTGCAAGGAAACACTCCTGCAAATCCGTTTTCACATGTAGCATTAGAACTGGTGGGAGTAGGTTCATCTATGAATAATGTATTGTTCTTTGAACAACTTTGCTCAAGAAGCAATATAAGAGTTCCCAATAAAACAGCTAGAAGCTGTGTTTTGATATTTTTCATGCAATTCTTTTTTACTAAAATACAAGAAAAACGAGATAGTTCAATAGTCAGTTTCACAAAAAATGGCTACATGATAATTTGTACTCAAAATAATTGCGTAGTTGTGGCTTAATAAAGTATTTTTATGCAAAGTAATTTATAAACCAACCAGATTGAATATGAAATCATTTTTAAGATTAGTAGTTTTTCTACTAAGCCTCCAATTAACAGCTCAAAACACCCCTTGGAGTGAAGATTTGATGACAACACCAGAAAAGTCTAATTACCAAAAAACATCAACATATGGTGATGTAATGGATTTTATAAAAGCTATTCAAGCTAAATCAAATTTAGTTCATCTTGAATTTATGGGAAAAAGTATGGAAGGGAAAGGCATCCCTGTTGTTGTAATGGCGAATCCAAAAATTAGTTCATCTCAAGAAGCGAAAGATTCAGGAAAACCAGTCATGTATGTTCAAGGAAATATTCATTCTGGAGAAGTTGAAGGGAAAGAAGTATTACAACAATTAATGCGAGATATTTTATTAGGAGATAAAAAGCATTTGTTAGATAATCAAATTATCATTTTTGCTCCAATATATAATACAGATTCTAATGATAAAATGGAAAAAGGAAGGCGTCCATCGCAAGAAGACAGTCCTATTGAAGTTGGGATTAGAGCCAATAGTCAAGGGTTTGATTTAAATAGGGATGGCGTTAAAATGGAAGCTTTTGAAACAGAAGGATTGGTTCAAAATGTTATATTAAAATGGGATCCTGAAATGTTGGTCGATTTACATACTACCAATGGTACTTGGCATGGTTACGGAGTCACTTATGCACCAAGCTATCATTATGCAGGAGAAAAAGCACCTTACGATTTCACTTGGAATACTATGCTGCCAAGTATTGTTACATCTATTGATGAGAATTATGGTGTAAAATTAGGGCCTTATGGTGGTTATTCACTACGTCAAGGTTGGCCTGCGAAAGCTATTTACACTTACAATCATCACCCAAGATATATCGTAAACCAAATGGGTTTAAGAAATAAAGTCGGCATTTTAAGTGAAGCCTTTGCTCATGATCGTTTTTACAAACGTATGAATGGCACTTATGGTTTTGTAGCTGAAATTTTAGAATTCACCCATAATAATGGAAGGAAAATGGCAGAGATTAATGCTAAGGCAACTCAAGACGCTATTGATAATGTAAAACAAAATGCAGGCAAAGCTAAAAAAGGTGTGCGTTTTAAAATGGTGCCTTTAGACGATACTTTTACCTTAAGAACATACGATTATGTTGCTTATAATAATGAAGAAGGAGAACAGCGTTATGCTCGCTCTGGTAAAATTATTGAGATACCAGATGTTCAAAATTATTCAAAATTTGAAGCTGATGTGGAAAGTACGTTGCCAAGAGGTTATTTCTTACCTAAGTCTATGAAGCATATTGTAGATCATTTGAGAAAACAAGGTGTTAAGGTAACTGAATTAAAGGCATCAGAAAGAGCAGTGGGTGAAGAGTTTGTAATGTCTGATTTAAGCCTCTCAAAGCGTAAATTTGAAGGACATTTTATGGCAAATGCTAAAGGAGAATTTGTTGCTAAAACAAAAAAATTCAAAAAAGGCGATTATTGGATAGATATGGCACAACCATTATCTAACCTTATTTTTTACATGCTCGAACCACAATCGGATGATGGTTTGGTAACTTGGAATTTCTTTGACGATTATTTTAATGAAAAGGGTATTGAGAAGAAACCTGTAGCCTATCCAGTTTTTAAATATTACAAATTGCGATAATCTCTTGTTTAAAGAAAGAAGAAGCACCTTTAAATAGGGTGCTTTTTTTGTTTTATAGAATATGATTTATTAGTAAACTAACTTGGTACATGAGCATGAGGTATTTGCAGGAAATTAATTTTGATTTCGAGACAAAATTTGGTGTATTTAAATCTCGATTATCGAGTAAATAAAAGGAATTGCCATATCTTTGCAGCATGATAGAAGATAAAAACCAAACAAGAACACCATTAAGTGATTTAGGAGAATTCAAACTTATAGATCATTTAACAAAAAACTTTAAGATAAGTCATAAAAGCACTCTTAAAGGCATTGGTGATGATGCAGCTGTACTAAGTTTTAATGATAAAAAAGTAGTGGTTTCAACAGATTTGTTGGTTGAAGGTGTTCATTTTGATTTGAGTTATATGCCTCTAAAGCATTTAGGCTATAAAGCAGTTATGGTAAATCTATCAGATATTTACGCAATGAATGCTACAGCAACTCAAATAACTGTGTCTATTGCTGTATCCAATAGATTTCCATTAGAAGCCCTTGAAGAATTGTATGCAGGAATTGAAACTGCCGCTAAGATATATAAGGTAGATGTAGTTGGAGGAGATACTACTTCGTCAACATCAGGGCTAATAATTTCAATAACTGCTATTGGTGAAGCAATCGAAAAAGATATAGTTTATCGAAAAGGAGCTAAACCTAATGATTTGTTAGTAGTAACGGGAGATTTGGGAGGCGCATATATGGGACTTCAAGTTTTAGAACGTGAAAAGGAAGTGTTTAAAGTGAATCCTAATAATCAACCAGATTTAGATAAATACACTTATATCGTACAGCGTCAATTAAAACCAGAAGCCCGAAAGGACATTGTAGCACTGTTAAAAGAGCTTGATGTAAAACCAACATGCATGATTGATATTAGTGATGGTTTGTCTTCTGAAATTATGCATTTGTGTAAGCATAGTGAAGTAGGTTGTGATGTTTACGAAAACAAGATGCCGCTTGATCCTCAAGTTATTATGACTTGCGAGGAATTTAATATAGATAGTACAACTATCGCTTTAAATGGAGGAGAGGACTATGAATTATTAATGACAATTTCTCAAGAAGATTTTCCTAAAATAAAGGCTAATCCTAACTTAACTGTTATTGGGTATATTACTGATAAGAGCGCAGGTATGCATTTGGTGACAAGAGCCGAAGAAAAAATACCTTTAAAAGCTCAAGGTTGGAACTCACTTAGCCAATCGGAATAACGAGTTATCGCTTAAATCAATTACAGGGATATTCTTTTTTCTAAGTCTGTTATTATGGATTCTTTCTAGTACCGCGTTAATTTCTTTATACTTTGGAGTTAATAAAGTTAATTTACCGTTACCGTTTGTAGTCACTTGCTCTTTACAATGTTTACAAGTGTATTCTTTTACATGATATGTAACGTTCTTTGTTACTGTGTAATCATGACCAAAAAATGAACAATATAAATGTTTCAAACCTTTTAGTTTTAGCTAATTAATAATGAGGGATTATTAAAAGTAATTTTTTTTGCAAAAATAATAGGATTTAACGAGAAGTATTCGTTAAAGAGTTTCTTTTTTTCTTTGAACGCAACATTTTTTATTAAAAATGAAACTTAGAAAAGACAAATTGTTTATTTAACATGAAAAATAGAGCTAAATATATTTTAGCTAAGTAGTTGGTTTCAAAACCAATAAATTAACTGTCTTTTAGTAATAATTAAGCAGCAGTTGTAGAATACATTTTTTGCTCAAGTCTTGTCTTTCTTCTAGTGTGAATATATTCTAAAATTGAATTTATTTCCTGAAATGTTGGCGTAAGTTCGGTTAAATGACCATTGCCATTTGTTGTTAACTGTTTTTTGCAACATTTACAGGTGTATTCTTTAACGTGTTTGGTAACTAATTTTGATACATCGTATTGATGACCGAAAATATTACAATAAAATTTTGAAACTGGATTAGAATAATTAGTTTGAGAGTTAGAAGTAGTTGTTTTCATAAGCTATCGGTTATTGGGGATATAAACTTAGAAAAAAAATACAAATAAACGCTAAAAGACTATAAATTTTCGATGAAATGCATAATATTGTAGGAAAAAGATTCTTTATTTTCAATATGACTCATGTGCCCACCAGGTAATTCAATAATTTCTGTTTGTAATTCATTAGCCTCTTTTCTTAAAATATGACCATTAATAACAGTATCTTTTTCGCCAAAAATAATTAGTTTTTTGCATTTAAGTTGTTTAAATACATTTTTGCTATCTAACCTAATTCTCATACCTTCTTGAGCTGCAATATATCCATTAACCGAAGTTTTTAATGCCTCAGATAGAGCAGAATTTAAGGCTTCTTTGTATTTGATTCTGCTTTGAGGTGCAAACAAATTGGTAAAAGACAGCTGTACCATATTCTTAAAATTACTTTTAACTAATTCATTAGCCCGAGCACGTAATAATTTAAGTTCTTTATCATCTGCTTTATAAGTTGAATTCATTAAACAGAGTCCAGAAATTTTTGAAGAAAATAATTTTGCATAAGCTAATGCAACATAGCCTCCCATGGAATGGCCAATAAAAGTAGCTTTTTGGATTTTTAAGTAAGATAATACTTTATTAACTGCTTCTGCCATAAGTTCCATAGAATGAACATGGCTTATACATTCACTTTGACCATGGCCTAAAAGATCGATAGTGATTATACAATTGTTTTTAGAGAATTGCGAAATAAAATTATGCCACATAGTTGAGTTTTCTAAAAATCCATGCAGTAAAACAACAACGTCTCCTTGTCCATAGACATTATAATGGACTCTAGCATTTTTAAATAAAACGAAAGTATTCATCAAATTTATTATCTTCCACAAAGATAATTCTATAAGATGAATAATAAGAAAACGATATTAATAATTGGTTTTGCATTGTTTGCAAGTTTTTTTGGTGCAGGAAATTTAATTTTACCGCCTTTTTTAGGGTTTAATTCTGGGCCAGATTGGTGGCTTGTGACTCTTGGGTTTGTAACTTCGGCGACAGTTATTCCTTTACTGGCTTTATTTGGTCATGCTAGATTGCAAGGAACCATGCTGGACTTTGGTAATAAGGTATCACCATTATTTAGTTTGGTATATTGTTTATGCGTATATACAATTGCCATTACCTTGCCAATACCTCGAACTGCAGCAGTAACTCATGAAATGGCAATTCAGCCTTTTTTTGATACGTCTTCGCTTTTAACTAGTAGCTTATACTTTGGTATTGCTTTTATCTTTATAATGAAAAGAGATAGTATACTAAGCATCCTTGGTAAATTTTTAACGCCTTTAATAGTTCTTATTTTATTAGCCATAATAATTATTGGTCTTTTCACGTCACCTGAAAGTATAAATGCTTCGGTTTTAGAAGCACCAGCTTTAGTTGCAGGGTTATTGGAAGGGTATCAAACTTATGATGCACTTGGAGGCATTTTAATTGGAGGCGTTGTGATAATTTCACTAAATCTGGAAGGAGGTATTTCTTTTGAAGATAAAAAAGCCATCATTGCTAAATCTGGATTAGTAGCCGCGACGGGTTTATTTATAATATATGCAGGAATGATAGCTGTTGGAGCTTTGCATAATACGGAGTTTGAAGCCTCAATTACACGACCAGAATTACTTTCAGGTTTAAGCTTAAAAACTTTAGGGAATATAGGTAATCTATTCTTAAGCGTACTTATTTCTTTAGCATGTTTTACAACTGCAGTAAGTGTTATTGTTGGAACTGCCGATTTCTTTAAAGGCCTATTTAAAGAATCACAATTAGCATACACCATTACAGCTATTATATCCTGTATTATGGGTGTTTTAGTTGGTCAATTCGACGTTCATTATATTATTGTAGTGGCGTTACCAGCTTTAATGTTTATTTACCCTTTAACGATTGTACTTATATTATTGAATGTAATTCCACAGAAATATGCAACTAAACTAGTGTTTAAAACCGTGGTTTTAGTAACCTTTATTTTTAGTATTCCTGATTTTTTAGGTTTTTTAATGGAAGCCGATTGGTTACAAAATATTAAAGAAATAATACCTTTTGCAAAGCAAAATTTAGGCTGGGTACTTCCTGGATTGGTTGCCTTTATTGTAGTTAATTTGGTTCAAAACCTCTTAAAACAACGAGGTGCTAAATAACAGCTAATATGCCTTTTTAAAAGGCTTTTTGGCGATGCCAAAAGTAGTAATAAATTATACACGTTGTTGTTGATAGGTCGCTAACTTTCTTCACCCTCTTTAGTTTGAGTTTCACTATCTTGATCAGAAGAGTCAGAATCTTGAGATATCATTTCATCCTCTTCTATTTTGTCATTACTTTCATGAGAAGTATCTTGTGTGTCCTCTGTGCGTAAATGTTGAATTTCAGATAATTCAGCTTTCCAAGATTTATTCAATGAGTCTCTCAAAGCGCGCGACAATTTAAGAGCGCTCAGTTTAAGATCACGTTTTGAACAATCCTCACGTTCAAGTAATCGTTTGAAGTCAACCATTGCAGGTTCAACAATACTGTCTTCAACAACCGCAAGCTCACCCCAATAAATTTCATTGAATCTAACGATAGCTTCCTGGACATCTTGTTCAGAGGTATTAGTTGCAATTCTCGACGCCAGACCTGAAGCTTCGAAGTATAAATCTGTTTGTCTTTCAAGAAATTTATTTCTAACATTTAGTGCATGCTGAAGTGAAGTCAATTCCTTATTGGCTTGTGTCGTTCTAATTGTTGAATATACAGCGAGAATTGCACCTGCAAATGCCACAACAATTGATATGATTTCAACTGTCAATCCATGATTTCCTTGTGCATCTTGCATTAGAATTGTTATAAGCATTGATCTGTTGTTTAATATTTATGAATTATCGCCAAATTGGTCGTGAATGGTTAGTTGCGTGAGAACTAAGATAGCAATTAAACTGAAACTCAACTGTTCATCCGCAAATATTTCCCTAAGTAGACTAGCACCAAGCAATTAATTATGCACGTTGTTGTGGTGCATTTTTTGTTTAAAAGAAAAATTTTCTAATACCAATAAAAATGAAAACCATAACAGTATAAACTAAAAAGAACGGTAGAATAAAGGCTTTTAAACCAAATACAAGCATAACTGCAATAATGAGCAATTGGAAACCCAAACCAAATGTAGAAACACTTGTCATCAACCAATTTGGTATTATTTTACCTTTATCTGCATTACTATCTAAGAAATAAATGGTTTTATCAAAAACACCATAAAGTAATTTATACAAACAAAAAAGAATATTCACATGCTTTTGTTTTTCACCTTCTAATGCTATTGGTGTATTGTATTCAAACACACGACTAGTAGTATCCCCATCAAATTTATTTCTTAAAATAGCATAATAGTAATTGTAAAGCGTCCCTTGTAATTGTAATCCCAAAAATGCTAAGAAGCATATCCAAATGGTAGTATTTGTAACATACCATATAGAAACAAAGAATAAAGCGTTTAATATAATGTCTGCTACAGAATCTAAATAACGACCAGTATATGATGGTTTTTGCTTTACGCGAGCTAATTCACCATCTGTAGCGTCTAAAATAGATTTGAAAATTAAAAAGAATGCAGCTAGCCAATAATATCCTTGTACAATACAAAAAATGGCAATAAAACCAGATATTATAAAACCAATAGTAACGTGAATAGGAGTGAAAGTAGTATTCTTTAATGAGTTTGCGATAACTTTAGCTATCGGTCTACCATAGTCAGAAAGATCAACAAATTTGTGCTCTTTTGGTAATTTGGACATTTAGTATCATAGAATGTTTTGTGGAATATACCGAATTAAATTCGGTCCAAATTTACAACTAATTCTTAGCTTATGAATTGGTTTTAGTGAGTATTATATTGAAAAATGATTGTTTTATTTTGAAATTTTTCTGAGGACGAAATGTTTTTTCAAATCCCCACAACGAACTAGCTATAAGTAGTGCGAGAGTTAAGGGAGCATTATCGTATAGCTTTTGTTCTGCTTTCGTTATTTTTAAATATTTAATAACTAACTTTTTAAGTGTTCGAGTTCGTCTCGAATGAGAGACAATAGTTCGTGGATTGCCTCTTGACAATTTCGAAGAGAATCAAGAGCATTACCAGCCGTACTAAGAATACTGCTAAATTCTCTTATTAGTTCGGGATAAAAGGTTTCGAATTTCTTTATATCGAATATGCTTGCAGGCTGTATGTTGTTGAGGTCATTAAAAATTTGAAGATCCCCCTTAATGATTGGCTTGAGATGAAATTCCGATTTCTCATCAATGCTTGCGTCAATATGCAGATACCGTTTGTATCTTCTGTCATATAGCTCTAACAATTTAGATTTTATCTCTTCAGATTGAAGAAGTGCTTGAAAACCGCTGTTTGATATTTGATTATATGCGCTATATCTTGGAAAAAAACTGGCCCCGATTTGGCCTATACTTTTAAGGGAGTCTTCGAGTTGTTGAACTGTATAGTTCTCAATAAGTTCTTGATATGAATTACTGATAAAAAATTTTTGAGCTTCCATTCCAGCACTTATTAATCCACTAAATAATACTACATCTGTAGAATCTGCGGTCAAACTTACCAATAGATTCTCATAGAGTTTGATTTCTTGAACTCGCTCTTTTCTCGATTCATTCCAATTATTAACCTGAAGAGCCAATAAAATACCAATCATGACTAATGCAATCTCTCCAATAGCATAAAGCAGATATTTGCGAAACTTATTTTCTGAAAGCAGACTTTGTCTAATTTTTCTAAAGAATTTTATCATTGTTTATTAGTTGGTCATAATGAAGTACAAGGTGTTTTTATATGATTAGTTGCGTTGGCTGGAACTAAGTTAGCAAAAGAAAACGAACCATTGGAAATTCAGAAGGAATTTCCAATTAGGCCATAACCAAGCAATGAATTATCTATTTCTTAAGCTTTTTAACAGCCGAAAATGCTTTATCAACAAAATCGTCTTCAACCAAAATAGTAAACTCATTAGTGGTTGAAACTACTTCGTATAAAATAATGCCTTCCCAGGCCAAACGTTTAAAAAAATGATAATACAAACCAGCAATTTTTGAGTTTTCTTCGGGTAAATTAATGCTAATTGCAGAAAGACCATCTTGTATAGCAATAAACGTTTCGCCTTTAAAACATTCCATAATAAAAGGCTTTAAACTGCTAGAAATAATAATATTACTTTCATGAATACCTCTTGTAAAGGTGTAAAACAATTTGGATTGACCTTTTACTTTTTCAAGTATTTTAGAGTGGTTTTGTATTAAGGTATGAGAGTTTTTAACTGTAAAATCGGTAAGGTTAGAGCGCACCGTGATATCTCCCAAGTTATTTATAATTTTTTTCATCTTTAAGGAATGCCCAGGGACGAGAGGAGAGTTATAGCGCCTTAATGCCATCATTATAGCAGCCGATTTCACAGGCTTTTTTAGTATGTCGCTAATTGGTTGTTGGAGTTCTTCGGCTAAGGCACTATAATTAATAATACCTCGTGACAGCGCTTCTTCTAGGTATGGTTGGGTAATTAGCACATCTTCTACACAACTTGCAATTGTTTTCATTTGTTATATAATTAACATTGTGTGCAAATGTAAACTTTTTATTAATTATGGGTTTGTATAGGCACAATTTTTGGGGTGAGGTTTTCAAAGAAGTACATTCAACCCTTAATTATAATACATATAAAATGAAATAACTTTACACTTGAATTACATACCAATAATTTAAGTAAGGGTATCTATATTATTAAGTTAAATTCTAATGAAAAGGTTGCAACAAAATGCTACCTAATCAATAGTTTTTAATGGTATGTTATTATTAGAAACCCGCTTTCTAGGCGGGTTTTTTTATTCCTTCCATCGAATGGTTTCCATAATATGCTGAATATCTTTCTTTAAATAGTCAGCAGCTGGAAGAATAGAATCGTAGTTAGGTTTCGCGTAAAAGTATAAAGAGCCAGTTAAAAAATGCTTGACACTATCTGTAACATAAAACTGCGATTGTGAGGCAGCGTTACCACCAACTTCATAAAACATTCCAAAGACTCTATTTTCAAAATTTAAATAGGGTTGCTCAATAATTTCATCGGCTCTTTGAGAATGTTTTTGGGTAATATTTTGTGCATCTATTAAGTAGGGTTCTAGGTTGTTATTAATAATCTCTTTATAGGTAATATAAATAGTCCCTTTTAATGATGGATAAGAAATGTCTAAACTATACGATTTTTGGTCACCAGATACTTTAATATTACTAATATCTTTAGCAAACAGATTTTTCTCGAAGGAAAAAGGTAGCTCTTGTTGAATTTGAACATATTGATGTTTAGGGTAGTCTAATCTTAAAAAAGCTTTTGGCTTTGGTGTTGGGTCGTTTCCACACGATATACAAAAGGCAATAATTATTAATAGAAAAATGCTTCTCATTTAATTGATAGTGATTTTTACTTGTTTAATACGTTTTTTATCTAAAGATTCTATAGTAAAAACGTAATTCTCAAAATTTATTTTACTGTCTAATTTTGGAAAATTTCCAGAAATTTCTAATACAAACCCTGCTATAGTTTCTGCCTCTCCTTTATTGTCTTCAAAAACAGCCTCGTCCTCAATTTTAATAATACGATAAAAATCTTTTAAAGTTGTTTTACCATCAAATACAAAGTTGTTATTATCCAATTTAGAATAAATAAGGTCGTCGTCATCAAATTCATCACTAATATCGCCAACAATTTCCTCAATAACATCTTCTAACGATACAATCCCTGATGTGCCTCCATATTCATCTACCACGACTGCTAAATGCACCTTTTTCTCTTGAAATTCTTGCATTAAATCGTCTAGCTTTTTATTCTCGGGAACAAAAAATGGATCACGCAATAATGTGGTCCAATCAAACTGTTTTTTACCTAAATGGGGCAACAAATCTTTTACATATAAAACACCAACAACATTATCGACATTGTCTTGAAAGACAGGGATTCGAGAATAGCCATTTTTAATAATATCTGGAACAATATCGCTATATTTTAAAGTGTTATCTAGCGCAAAAATGTCAATACGCGGCCTCATAACCTGTTTCGTGTCAGTATTTCCAAACGACACAATGCCTTTCAATATTTTGTGTTCTTCTTTTGTTGTGTCTTCTTCGCTAGTTAGTTCTAATGCTTGCGATAATTGATCCACACTTATATTAGATTTTTGCTTTCCTAATTTATTATGCATTGCGATAGTAATACTGCGCATAGGTAAACTTAAAGGAGAAATGATTACATCTAAAAACCGTAAAGGATATGCCATGAATTTGGCAAATTTCACACTATTTCTACTGGCATAAATTTTAGGTAAAATTTCACCAAACAATAGAATTAAAAAGGTTACTACTCCAACTTCAACTAAAAACTTAAACCAAGTTGGAGATAGATTGGCAAAATAGAATTCGCTTAAATAGGCAAACAAAATAACTATGGCAATATTTATAAAGTTATTTGCTACTAAAATTGTTGCTAGAAGTTTTTTAGGTTTTTCTAATAACTTATAAATAATTTCCAGAGGTTTGGATTCTTCGGTTGAATTATCGAAATCTGATTGTGTTAGCGAAAACAATGCTACTTCGGCTCCAGAAATTAGTGCAGAACAGATTAATAGTATAAAAAACAATATAATTCCAGATACGGTTGAGGTATCAATGGCAGTTAAATATATTGTTAAACTAATGGGATCAGGATCCAAATTTATACGTTTTGGTTAATATTAAAATGGCAAATCGTCATTATCGTCTCCAATAGGTTCACTTACTTGATTTTGTGTTTGCTGTTTAGCCTCAGGTTGTGGAGCACCTTGAGTATTGCCACTTTCGTTTTTGGTTGTTAAAAATGTGAAATCGTTACAATAAATTTCAGTTGAATAGCGATCATTACCTTTGTCATCTTGCCATTTACGTGTTTTAATTCTACCTTCAATATAGACCTTGTCGCCTTTGCTTAAGTATTTTTCACAAATTTCGGCAGCTTTATTACGTACAACAATGTTGTGCCATTCGGTATTGGTGACACGTTCATTGGTTTGCTTGTTTGTATAAGTCTCGTTGGTTGCTAACGGAAAACGACCAACACAATTCTTATCATCAAAATAATGCATTTTCACTTCATCTCCCAAATGCCCAATCAGCATTACTTTGTTTAATGTTCCAGACATAATAATTTGTTTTAGACTACTAAATTAGTGGTTTTTAATTGATTTATTTAAAGGTAATAAAAAAGCTTTTAAAAATTAAATTGCTCAATAAAATTTCCAATTAATATAGGAACTGGATATTGTCTAATTTTAGACTTTGGAATACTATCTTTTGGAAGCTTATGAGTTTCAATAATCCAGAATTTTGTGTGCAAATGTTGATGTGATAGTTTATGGATAATTGCTTTATTGTTATATAAACTGAGTTCATATGTATTACCATTTAATAAAGTCTTAATTTCCGAATGTGATTTTAGCTCATCTATTGTTAAATTTTTTTCTGACTCGATTAAAGGAAACTGATATAAGTTTTTCCAAATACCTTTTTCGGTTCGTTGTTCGATAATAGTTTTTCCATCGTTAGAGAGGAATACTAAAAAATTAAAAAACTTTTTACTGACCTTTGTTTTTTTGAGCTTTAGAGGAAGTAAATTAATCTTATCCAGTTCAAAAGCTTTACAACCATTTTGTAGAGGGCATTCATTACAATTGGGATTTGTTGGTTTACATTGTACAGCACCAAATTCCATAATAGCTTGGTTGTAATCACCAATATTGGTTTTTGGAAGGAGCTGCTGTGCTAAAGCTTTAAACTCTTTAATTCCCTTTGTAGAATTAATTGGCGTATCGATATTAAAATATCTTGATAAAACCCTATACACATTTCCGTCAACTACAGCGGTTGCTTCGTTGTAACAAATAGAAGCAATGGCGCTTGCGGTATAATCACCAACACCTTTTAGGCTAAGGAGTTCTTTATAAGTCTTGGGAAACTCACCTTGTAATTCATTCAAAATGTATTTAGCTGAAAAATGTAAATTTCTAGCTCTAGAATAATATCCTAAACCCTGCCATAACTTTAAGACTTCTGATTCTTCGGCATTTGCAAGTGTAATTACAGTTGGAAATTTGCTCACAAAAGCTTCATAATATGGTAACCCTTGTTTAATCTGCGTTTGTTGTAAAATGATTTCAGATAGCCATATTAAATAAGAGTTTTTAGTTTTTCTCCAAGGCAACTCACGTTTATGTGCTGAGTACCAATCAATTAAAATTTTATTAAAAATCATTTTAAAATTATATGAGCTGCAAAAATAAACGTTTATTGGGTTAAAATTTAATGATTTAGGCTTGAAATATTGAATATAAAATACATATATTTGCATCCCTTAGAATTAATAGATAACCCTAAAAAATAATTAACAATGACGAAGGCTGATATAGTAGCTAAAATTTCTGAGAAATTAGGAATTGAAAAAGGAGATGTACAAGCAACAGTAGAAACTTTTATGACGGAAGTTAAAAACTCTTTAGAAGGAGGAGATAACGTTTACTTAAGAGGATTTGGTAGTTTCATCGTAAAAACAAGAGCAGAGAAAACAGGTAGAAATATTTCAAAAAATACGACTATTAAAATTCCAGCACACAACATTCCAGCATTTAAGCCCGCAAAAGTATTTGTAGAAGGTGTAAAAGCAAATGTTGAAGTTAAATAAGACATTAAAAAAAAGTATTAATTAAAAAAAACATTATTTATGCCAAGTGGTAAAAAACGTAAAAGACACAAGGTAGCGACGCATAAGCGTAAAAAAAGAAGACGCGCTAATCGTCACAAGAAAAAATAATTTGAAAAAGTAGTTGCAAAACTACTTTTTCAGTTTTATTTAAAAATCGTTCTTTGATATCAAATTCATGTATTATTATGTTACTACCTAACATAATCATGAATTTTCTGGATTAAAATCCTGTGAATCAAATAATATGTTTAATCCATCTGTCGTGACGTTAATGGTCGTGATGGATAAAAATTAACAAAATGAATAAAGAATTGATCATTAGATCTAGTTCAAACAATGTTGATTTTGCCTTATTAAAAGATGGAAAACTTATTGAATTACAAAAGGATGAGGATGACAGTAATTTCTCGGTTGGTGATGTGTTTTTAGCCAAAATCCGAAAATCTGTACCAGGTTTAAATGCTGCATTTGTTAATGTAGGCTATGAAAAAGATGCATTTTTGCACTATCATGATTTAGGACCTAAACTCCCTTCCCTTTTAAAATTCATTAAACGTGTAAGCACAGGTAAACTTAAAGATTACTCTTTAAAAGATTTCCCATTTGAAAAAGATATTGATAAAGACGGCAAAATTAATGACGCCTTAAAATCAAATCAATCTGCATTAGTGCAAATCGTTAAAGAACCAATTTCTACAAAAGGACCGAGAATTAGCTCGGAAATATCCATTGCAGGTAGATATTTGGTGTTAGTCCCTTTTTCTGATCGTATTTCAATTTCTCAAAAAATAGAAAGCAAAGAAGAAAAAGATAGATTAAAACGATTGTTAAAAAGTATTACACCAAAAGGATTCGGTGTAATAGTACGTACTGTAGCAGAAGGCAAAAAAGTAGCAGAACTAGATAAAGATTTACAAAATTTGTATGACCGTTGGGTCGCAATGTGTAAAAAGCTACAAAGAGCAAGTCATCCAAGTAAAGTATTAGGAGAAATGAATAAAGCCTCTTCAATTTTAAGAGATATATTTAATGATTCTTTTTCCTCAATAGTAGTAGATGACGAATCGCTTTACATTCAAATTAAAGATTACGTGCAAGAAATTGCACCAAAAAAAGAATCAATAGTTAAGTTGTATCAGTCTAAAGTTCCAATTTTTGAAAAGTTTGGAATAGAAAGACAAATTAAAACTTCCTTTGGAAAAACAGTTTCTATGGCGAAAGGAGCATATTTGGTGATAGAACACACCGAAGCACTTCATGTTATAGACGTGAATAGTGGAAACCGCTCTAATAAAGCTAGAAACCAAGAGGATACAGCGCTAGAAGTTAATTTAATTTCGGCAACAGAAGTAGCAAGACAGTTACGTTTACGTGATATGGGAGGCATTATTGTTATCGATTTTATTGATATGAATACGGCTGACCATAGAAGGAAGCTCTTTAATCATCTTCGCGACGAAATGAAAGATGATAGAGCAAAACACAAAATTTTACCTCCAAGTAAATTTGGATTGATACAAATAACCAGACAGCGTGTGCGACCTGAAATGAAAATTAAAACCAGAGAGGAAGATCCTAATGGTATTAATGGTAAAGAAGTGGAAGCACCAATTAAGATTGTTGAAAAAATCAAGCATGATCTGGACTTAATTATGAAAAAAGACTATAAAAAGGTGACATTAAACACACATCCTTTTATAGCAGCTTTTTTAACAAAAGGCTTTCCATCACAACGTTCAAAATGGTATTTTGAACATAAAAAATGGGTGAAAATATTACCAAGAGATGCTTACACATATCTAGAGTACCACTTTAAAGATAAAGATGGTAACGTAATTACATTATAAAAAAAGCCTTACTCAATGCGAGTAAGGCTTTTTTGATTTAATAACTTTTTAAGTTTTAAGGTGCTGGATTTGGTATTGTAGCATGTATAGCATTAATTTCTTTAATAAGCTCATCGTTTAATTCAACATGAATGCTATCAATATTTTCTTTTAACTGCTCTAAACTTGTGGCGCCAATAATATTACTTGCTACAAATGGCCTTTGGTTAACAAATGCTAATGACATTTGTGCTAAGCTCATATTATTAGCTTCCGCTAATTGCAAATAATGTTTTGTGGCCTCAGTAGCTTGCTCGCTACTATATCTTGCAAACCTTGGAAACAACTTTAATCGAGAATTATCGGCAGCAATACCTTTAATATATTTACCAGATAAAACACCAAACGCCATTGGCGAATAGGCTAATAATTTAATATTTTCTCTCATGGCTATTTCTGCCATATCGCCTTCAAACACTCTGTTTAATAAAGAATAGGCATTTTGAATGGTTATCATTCTTGGTAAATCATGAGTTTTAGATTCTTCTAAATAGCGCATGGTTCCCCAAGCTTTTTCGTTTGATAAGCCAACGTGTCTAATTTTACCTTCTTTAATAACATCTTCCAATACATGAAGTACTTCGTTAAAATTATCTTGCCAAGAATCGTTTGGATTATGTGTGTAATCTCTAACGCCAAACGTATTGGTTTCACGTTCTGGCCAATGTAGTTGAAATAAATCTATATAATCGGTTTGTAAACGTTTTAACTCTTTGTTTACAGCATCTTTAATGCCCTTTGCAAAGCCAGTAGTTCTAATATGTGCTGTGTAGTCACCTCCTCCAGCAATTTTACTTGCTAAGATTACTTTATCACGATTTCCTGTTTTTTGTAACCATGTACCAATAATATTACTTGTTCTACCTTGCGTTTCTGCAGTTGCAGGTACTGGATATAATTCGGCAGTATCAATAAAATTAACACCATTAGCAATAGCATAATCGAGTTGTGCATGACCCTCGGCTTCGGTATTTTGATTGCCCCAAGTCATCGTGCCAAGGCAAATTTTACTAACTTTTATACTAGTATTTGGAAGTGTAGTGTATTTCATAGTTTATATTTAATAATTAGAAAAAACCTTTCAGAGTTTTTATTCTGAAAGGTTTTAAAAGTATTAAGAATTTAATTTTTATATGTCACTTAACAATTTAGTTAGTTCATCTAATTTTGGCGTTAAAATAACTTCAATACGTCTATTCTTTGCTTTTCCCTCGGCCGTATCGTTGGTTGCAATAGGTGCATATTCGCCACGTCCAGCTGCTGTTAAGTTTTCTGGATTTATATTGGCATTTTCTCTTAGAATATTAACAATAGCAGTAGCTCGTTTGGTTGATAAATCCCAGTTGCCACTTAGTTGAGAGTTGCCTTTGTATGGTACATTATCGGTATGTCCTTCAATTAAAATGGCAATTTCAGGATTGTTTGCTAATACGGCACCAAGTTGCTGTACTGCTCTTCTTCCTTCTGTTCCTACCGCCCAACTTCCTGAACTAAACAAAAGTTTATTTTCCATAGAAACATATACTTTCCCATCTCGCTGTTCAACGGTTAAGCCTTTACCTTCAAAATCGGTTAATGCTCTTGAAATGGCATTTTTCAAATCGGTCATGGCTTTATCCTTTGCAGCAATAACTGCTTCTAATTCTGCCACACGATTAGAACGGTCTTCCAATTGTTTCTTAAGCGCTTCTAGTCTTGAGTTTTCAGCTGCAAGTGCTTGTTCTTTGGCTTCTAATTGAGCTAATAATTCTCTGTTCTTCTTTGAATTTTCAGCAATGGCTGCCGAACTGTTTTTTTCTAACGCATTATACGACGCTGTTAAATTATCATAATTAGACTTTAGCGCATTGTAATCACTTTGTAGTTTATCACGTTTTGCTAAGGTTTCATCATAATTTTTTTGTAGGTCTTTTAAGCTATTTTCTAACTTAGTTTTTGCATTTTGGAGTGTTTCATTATCGTCTAATAATTGTCTGTGCTCTTTTTTTAAGTTTGAGTATTTATCTTCAAGTTCTTTATAAACTTTCGGAGACACACAAGAAATCGCAAGAGTTGTTATTATTACTATTAATGACATTTTTTTAATCATAACTGTGATTTTTTTGTTATTAGGTTATTTATAGATTTGATTATTTTTTTATTTCTACTAAAATTGGACAGTGATCGCTATGCACTGCTTCAGTGAGTATAACGGCTCTTTTAATATTTTCTTGTAATGGCTCTGTAACCATTGCGTAATCTAGACGCCAACCTTTATTATTTGCTCTAGCATTAGCACGATAACTCCACCAACTATATTGTTGCACATCTTTGTTTAAGTGTCTAAACGAGTCAATAAATCCGCTATTGATAAATCTTCCTAACCATTCACGTTCTTCAGGTAAGAAGCCTGAAACATTTTTCATTTTAGGGTTGTGAATATCAATTTCTTCGTGGCAAATATTATAATCACCACAAACAACTAAATTGGGTTTACTTTGCCTTAAAGAAGTTAAATACTCTTTAATTTCGTCCATGTAATTAAACTTAAACTCAAGCCTTTCCATATTAGTTCCAGAAGGTAAGTACATACTCATTACCGAAAGGTCACCAAAATCGGCACGAATATTTCGTCCTTCAAAATCCATAGTTGGTATTCCAGTACCATATTCTACATGATCAGGCTCGGTTTTACTTAAAATAGCAACACCACTATATCCTTTTTTTTGAGCACTGAACCAATAATTATGCTTGTATCCAACATCTTCAAAAACTGATAAATCTAGCTGTTCTTCTAAAGCTTTTATTTCTTGTAAGCAGATTACATCTGGATTTGCACTTTGTAACCAATCTATAAAACCTTTGTTAATTGCTGCGCGAATTCCGTTGACGTTATAAGAAATGATTTTCATTAAAATATTGGTTTCAGCTAAAATAAATAATGCTGTACTTTTACACTATAATTTTAAAGGAGTTTTAACTAAAACTATCAACAAAATATTTCACAAGCTTTTTAGTTTATCATACTAGATGAAAGTAACATTACCTTTTTTCTTTTTTTTCTTTTGCTTTTTGAGTTTTTCTCAAGAGCAAACCTCTAATTACAAGACTAAAAAAGTTATTGTAAAGGATTCTATTTTGGTTGATAGTGTAAGTATTAATTCTAGTAAATTTTTAGTAAAACTTAAAAATGGAATTACTTTAGATTCAACTTTCTATAGTATTGATTTTTCAAAAGCACTTTTAACGTTTAAAAAACCCATAGAAACAGACTCCATTATTATTGAGTATTTACGCTATCCAGATTTTTTAACGAAAACTTATAAGCAATTAGATGAAAGTATTATTGTTGAAAACACAGATAATCTAGATAAGCTATATAAGTTATCACAACCAAGCGAAACCAATAGTTTTATTCCTTTTGATGGGTTGACAACATCAGGAAGTATTTCCAGAGGTATCACCGTTGGTAATAATCAAAATTCGGTTTTAAATAGTGAATTAGATTTACAAATTTCAGGGAAGTTAAATGATAAAGTCTCTTTAAGAGCATCTATACAAGATGCCAATATTCCGCTACAAGAAAGTGGTTATTCGCAACGGTTGGACGAGTTTGATCAAATATTTATTGAGTTATATAGTGACATATGGAACATTCGTGCTGGAGATATTGATTTACAAAATACAGGGTCTTATTTTGGGCGATTTTCCAAACGTGTTCAAGGCCTATCCATTAATGCTAATCTAAACGGAGACGATTCTAAGTCGAATATTTTTGCTGCTGGTGCATTGGTACGAGGACAATTTAGTAGTAGTACATTTAATGGGCAAGAAGGCAACCAAGGTCCCTATAAATTACAAGGGCAAAATGGCGAATTATTTGTGCTAATAGTGTCTGGTAGTGAAACAGTTTATGTGAATGGGATTGCTTTAGAGCGAGGAGAAAATAAGGACTATATCATAGACTACAATGCTGGTGAAATTATTTTTAATGCAACGTACCCTATTACATCTGAGATGCGTATAGTAATAGATTATCAATTTAGCGATAGAAATTATTCTAGGTTTGTTGGTTATGGAGGAGGGAGTTACCAAAGTGAAAAATTAAAAATTGGCGCTTCTGTTTACACCGAAAACGATGCTAAAAACCAGCCTTTGCAGCAAAATTTGTCTACTAATCAAGTACAGATTTTAAAAGATGCTGGAGACGATAATAGGTTGATGGTAGCACCTTCGGCAGTACCAGAAGCTTTTAATGAAAATAGAATTCTATACAAGAAAGAAATTATAAATGGTATTGAAGCATTCGTGTTTTCCAATGACCCAAATGATGAATTATTTAGCGTTAGGTTTTCCTTGGTTGGCGAAAACCAAGGAAATTATGTGATTAGTAATAATAATGCGATTTCAACAATTTACGAATATGTAGCACCAATTTTAGGTGTATCTCAAGGAAATTATGAGCCAGTTGTCCAGTTAATTGCACCGACAAAACTACAAATGGCTGTGATTAATGGCTCCTATACACCCTCAGAAAAAACGAATGTTGATTTTGAAATTTCGGCAAGTAAAAACGACCTTAATTTATTTTCGGCATTAGATGATGCTGACAATAATGGATTTGCTGGAAAGTTAAAAATCACCCAAAGCATTATTAAAAATGATAGTCTGTGGAATTTAAACGCTTTTGTAGATGGCGACTATATTCAAAAAGACTTTAAAACCATTGAACGATTATACAATGCTGAATTTAATAGAGATTGGAACTTGGATATGCCTTTAGGGAATCAACAATTATTTAAAACAGGCTTGCAGTTAGTTCATGGTAATAAAGGTATAGCTACCTATCAATTTGAGCATTTAGGATATTCTGAAAGCTTTAATGGAAATCGCCATGTTGTTTTAGCCGATTTAAGATTAGGAAGGTTCAACATCTTTTCAAATTCAAGTTTTTTAACAGCTAACTCAAGTTTAAATACTTCTGAATTCTCAAGGTCTTTTAATAGAATTGCCTATAATTTTAATAAAGGGTGGATAGGCACTAAAGTAGCTATTGAAGATAACGAGCAAAAAGAAAAAACAACCAATACATTAACACCATTAAGTCAAAAATTCTCATCGTATGAGATTTTTACAGGAATTGGCGATAGCACTAATGTTTTTGTGGAAGTGGGTTATAAAAACAGGGTGAATGATAGTATTAAAAATGGTCAGCTTCAAAAAGTAAATACCTCTAATACGTATTATGTGCGTTCAAAACTTATTCAGAATAATAACACCAATTTAGGCATTTACGCAAATTATCGTGTTTTAAAAAGTGAGGATAATTCTATTGACGATTCGCCATCTCTAAATTCAAGAATTCAGTTCAACCAAAAACTATTTAAGCAAATTGTATTATGGAATACCATTTTTGAAACCAACTCAGGAACCTTACCTCAACAACAATTTACTTATGTTGAGGTAGAACCAGGACAAGGATCTTACACTTGGATTGATTATAACAACAATGGAATTCAAGAATTAGAAGAATTTGAATTGGCACAATTTCAAGACCAAGGACAATATATTAGAGTTTTATTGCCAAATCAAGTATTCTTAAAAACACACCAAAATAGGTTGAGTCAAACACTAACTATTAATCCTTCGGTTTGGTCATCTTCTGAAAATTCAACCCAAAAATTTTGGGCTCATTTTTATAATCAAACCTCTTATTTAATTGATAGGAAAATAAAAAGAGAAGGCAATAATTTCAATTTAAACCCTTTTGAGAGTGAAGCAGAAAATCAATTAGGGTTGCAATTAAATTTTAGAAATGTATTATTCTTTAATAGAGGGAAACAGCATTATACTTCTTCGTATGCATATTTATCGAACAAATCTAGAAATGTATTATCGTTTGGGTTTATTGAAAATAATTTAAAGAGTCACCAATTTAATTTTAACCATAAAATTGCTAATACATGGTTGCTAAACTTAGATTCAGCATTCAATAACAACGAAAGTATAAGTGAGAATTTTGTGAGTAAAAACTATAATATTGATGAAACAAAACTAAATCCAAAACTCTCCTATTTATTTAATGACACTACTCGATTTGATGTGTTTTACCAATATGCAAATAAAGAAAATACTATAGGAAATTTAGAAACATTAACTCAACAAAAATATGGTGTATCATTTGCACTAGCTAATAGCCAAAAGGCTGCAATAACTGCAGAGGTAAATTACTTTTCAAACAAGTTTCAAGGTAATTCAAATTCGCCAGTCGGTTATCAAATGATGGAAGGCTTACAACCAGGAAAAAACTTCACATGGAACTTACTAGCTCAAAAAAAACTAACAAAGTTTCTAGATTTAAATATTAATTATTTTGGAAGAAAAAGCGAATTGAGTAAAACCATTCATACAGGAACCATACAATTAAAAGCCTATTTTTAAATCTTCAATTAGATTGAATGTAACCTAGGTATAAATAATTTTCAGTTTTTTGTTTACTTTTGACGAACGATATGACAAAGTTATTTTCTATAATATTTGCAAATCTGATACTTTTTCAAAGTTTCAATATTGGTTTTGATGATATTTCAAAACTTAATACGCTCTTGGA
This sequence comes from Flavobacteriaceae bacterium S0862, assembly GCA_023015825.1. GTDB lineage: Bacteria > Bacteroidota > Bacteroidia > Flavobacteriales > Flavobacteriaceae > Pontimicrobium. Next base: position 158,356 of record JALKAW010000005.1, read on the forward strand.
GCATGCTTCTTTTCATCAAGAACAATATGGGGATAATTTTTTCGAGTTCATAGCAGAGCATTATGGCGAAGAATTCAAGAACCATAGTAATGAGCATAAAGAACACGAAAACCTTCCGTTTAAGCATGACCAACAAACATGTCATCATTCACCTACTATTTTTATGCCGCAATCTAAAGCTATTGAACTAAAAGAATGTCTATTTATTGATTCTGGTAAAATGTTCTTTTATAAAGAATTCTATTCATTATTTGAAAAACCATCTGTTTTTCAACCACCACGATTAGCATAATTCATTACTGATTAAAATCATTTATTCATAAGCTATTTTCATGTAGCTTACATCATATTTTACAATGAATTATGTTAGAAAATATTATTCGATTTAGCTTAAAAAATAAGCTTATTATATTACTTTTTACAGCGATACTTATTGGTTTTGGAATTTTTTCCCTAACAAAAATATCTATTGGAGCTGTTCCAGATATTACCAATAACCAAGTGCAAGTATTAACTACATCCAGAAACCTATCAACTTTAGATGTTGAGCAATTTATTACTTATCCAGTAGAACTTGAAATGGCAAATTTACCTGGAGTTAATGAAATAAGGTCGGTTTCAAAGTTCGGACTATCTGTAGTTACTATTGTTTTTGATGACGATTTAGGAACGTATTTACCCAGACAATTAATTGCAGAAAAAATTAAATCAGCTTCCGAAAAAATTCCTGAAGGATTTGGCTCACCTGAAATGGGTCCAATTACAACAGGTTTAGGTGAAATATACCAATACACACTAGATGTTAGGTCTGAGTTTAAAGAAAAATACTCCACAGCCGACTTAAGAACTATTCAAGATTGGATAGTTAAACGACAACTATCTGGTATTCCAGGAGTGGTGGAGATTAATACCTGGGGAGGTCATTTAAAGCAATATGAGGTAGCCATCAATCCGCAAAAACTTAAGGCAATGAATATTGCCATTTCAGAGATATATACAGCTTTAGAAAAAAACAATAGTGTTGCAGGCGGAGGTTATATTGAGAAAGCCAATGAAGCCTTTTTTATTCGTGGTGAAGGGTTAATATCAAAACTAAAGGATATTGAAAACATTGTTGTAAAAAATAATAATGGCTTACCAATTTATATAAAGGACATTGCTAATGTAGGTTTTGGTAGTGCTACTCGATTTGGAGCTATTACTGGGAATGGCGAAGGCGAAAAGGTGCTTGGACAAATCATGATGATTAAGCATGGAAACTCTAAGCAAATTATAGATGCAGTTAAAGAGCGTGTGGCATCAATACAAAAAACATTACCAGAAGGGGTATACATTAATGGGTTCTTGGAGCGAAGCGAACTTATAGAAAGAACAACTACTACTGTTGCCGAAAACTTAATAATTGGCTCTTTAATAGTTGTTTTTATTGTGGTGCTTTTGCTTGGTAATTTGCGTTCAGGTTTAGTAGTTGCCTCTGTAATTCCTTTAAGTTTATTGTTTGCTATTACACTAATGAACATCTTTAATATCGATGCCAATTTAATGAGTATGGGAGCCATAGATTTTGGTATCATCATTGATGGCGCAGTTATTATAGTCGAATTTATTGCCTTTCATATAGTAATGAAATCCTCCAAATTAAAACATCTAAATAAACTGGAGCAACAAAAAGAGATAGACAGTATCACTTTAAAAAGCGCTTCCAAAATGATGAATTCTGCCATATTTGGGCAGCTTATTATTCTTATAGTTTTCATACCAATTTTATCATTAAGTGGTATTGAAGGAAAGATGTTTAAACCAATGGCGCTTACATTTAGTTTTGCTTTAATAGGTGCAATGATATTATGTTTAACCTATGTTCCAGTTATAGCGTCAATGTTCTTAAAACCATCAAATAAAAAAAAGGCTACATTTTCAGATAAATTAATGAATAAAGTAACCTCTTGGTATAAGCCAGTTATTAATTGGGCATTAGACCATAAAAAAATGGTTATTGGTTTAGCAACAATCCTATTGGTTTTCAGTTCATGGATTTTTACCAGAATGGGAGGCGAATTTGTGCCAACCTTAGATGAAGGAGATTTTGTAATTCAGCCTGTTTTAAAAACAGGAACATCTTTAACTAAAACCATAGAAATTACTACAAAAATTGAGAAAACCTTACTAGAACAGTTTCCTGAAGTAGAACAAGTAGTAACCAGAATTGGAGCTGCTGAAGTTCCAACAGATCCAATGTCTATGGAGGAGAGTGATGTGATTATAAAGCTCAAACCTAAAAAAGAATGGGTTTCGGCATCATCTAAAGACGAATTGGCAGATAAGTTTAAAGAAGCACTTGCCATTATTCCTAATATGGAAGTAGAATTTACACAACCTATTGAAATGCGTTTTAATGAGTTGGTAACTGGAGTGAGAGCAGATGTGGCCATTAAAATATTTGGTGAAGATTTAGAAATTCTAGCAGATAAAGCAAATGAGATTAGAAGTTTAATTAATGATGTTGAAGGTGCTTCGGATATTACAGTTGAGAAAGTTGAAGGATTACAACAAATGAGCGTAATATATAATAGAAGTAAAATTGCAAGGTATGGTTTAAATATTTCTGACCTGAATCAAATTATTTCTATGGGATTTGCAGGAGAAGCAGTAGGGAGTGTCTTTGAAGGTGAAAAACGTTTCGATCTAGTATTGCGTCTTGACCAATCGCAACGTAAAGGGATTGAAAATCTTCAAAATTTATATGTCGACACACCTAACGGAATAAAAATTCCGCTTAGTGAATTAGCAGAGATTAAATATAACAAAGGTCCTGCCCAAATTTCTAGAGATGATACCAAACGACGTATCGTTGTTGGTATTAATGTTAGGAATCGTGACTTGCAATCGGTTGTGTATGATGTAAGTCAACTAATAGATGCCAACTTAAAATTACCAGCTGGTTATAGCATTACCTATGGAGGTCAATTTGAAAATCTGCAAAATGCGACAGCTAGATTAAAAGTAGCTGTTCCAGTAGCCTTATTTCTAATTTTTATTCTCTTGTATTTTGCTTTTGGCTCAGTAAAAGAAGCATTAATGGTCTATTCTGCAATTCCACTTGCAGCAGTTGGAGGGGTATTATTACTTTGGGCTAGAGATTTGCCTTTTAGTGTTTCGGCAGGTGTTGGTTTTATAGCTCTTTTTGGTATTGCTGTATTAAATGGCATTGTACTCATTGAGCATTTTAAATCTTTAAAAGAATTTGGAACTATGAATATGAAAGAACTAATTATTAAAGGCACCACCGAACGATTAAGACCTGTACTGCTTACAGCTATGGCAGCAGCCTTAGGGTTTTTGCCAATGGCAGTTTCTACGAGCGCTGGAGCTGAGGTGCAGCGTCCATTAGCAACAGTTGTTATTGGAGGCTTAATTACAGCAACCATACTAACCCTTGTTGTGTTGCCTGTATTATATTCTTGGTTTGAAACTATTAAGATTAAGAAGACGAATAAAAACACAATAATAACCACTTTGCTATTAATGTTTGCATTTCAAATAAATGCACAAACAAAGCCAATAACTATTGATGAGGTTTTGACACTGGCAGTAGAAAATAATGCATCTTTAAAAGCATCGTCATTAACTGTAGAAGAAAAAAAAGCGCTCATAAATAGTGCGTTTAATTTTGATAAAACAAGTGTTTATTACAATTATGATGAAAGCAATCTAGCTATAAACAATGAACCATTAAAAGTCTTTGGAATTTCACAAAGTTTTAAATTTCCAACAGTTTATTTTGCTGAAAAGAAGCTTAACAAAGCTGTACAAAATATTGCTCAAGCAGAGTATGACATCCAATTGTTGAATGTTAAAAGAGAGGTGTATTCAGCTTATTATCAATTAAGTTATACCAACGAAAAAGTTGCAGCTATTAAATTTTTAGATAGTTTGTACAAAAACTTTTCGAAAGCTTCTGAAAGACGGTTTGAATTAGGTGAAACCAATTATCTTGAAATGATTTCAGCAAAATCAAAACAACGTCAAATAGAAATGTTATTAGGACAAGCATCAAAAGAAGTTATTGCTGCACAACATCAACTTAAAAAAGTAGTGCAGTCTGATATATCTTCATTTAATACTCAAGCTCCTAATAGGCTAGAATTAGAAAAAACACTTAGCAGTCCTGATGTTGGGTTGGCATATTTTGAAAGTTCTAAAGATTACTACAATTCAGCAATCAATTTAGAATCGCAAAATTTGTTGCCAGATTTAAGCTTCGAGTATTTTCAAGGCATAAGCAGTACTTTAAATTCAAGCATAAATGGTTATCAAATAGGTGTTAAAATACCATTGTTGTTTAGCGGAAATTCATCAAAGATTAAAGCTTCTAAACTTGCTTTTAAAGTTGCTGAAGAACAGCAAAAAAATTACAGTTTAAGTTATGAAGCAGAGTTTAGTAAACTCTTAGCAAAATTAGAGCAACTAGATGAAGCACTAGTATATTATGAAACTCAAGGGAAACATCTTTCCGAAGAGATTATTAAAACAGCAGAGCAAAGCTTTAAACACGGAGAAATAGACTTTTTTCAATTCATCCAAAGTATTGAAAATGCAAAAGAGATTGAACTTAGTTATTTAGATAATTTAAATCAATACAATCAAACAGTCATAGCTATTAATCACTTAACATTATAAAATAATATCATGAAACATATATTTAGCATTTTATTTTTATTAGTCTTTTTGTCTTGTGGGAATAATGAAAAAGAAACAGAAGTTAGCATTGAAAGTCAAAGTCAAAGTCATCAGGAAGAGGTCGCTATTTCAGCATCTCAATTTGAATCAGAAAACATGGCTCTAGTTGAACTATCCATGCAAGATTTTAATCAAACAATAACAGCTACAGGTTTTATAGATGTACCGCCATCAAGTAAAGCAAGTATCACAACGTTTATGGCTGGATATATTAAAAATACGCCACTACTAGTTGGCGATGAGGTAAGAAAAGGGCAGCTACTTGTGACGTTAGAAAACCCAGAGTTTGTAGAGTTGCAACAAAACTATTTAGAAGTTTCTAACCAACTCGCTTATTTAAAGTCGGAGTTTGAAAGACAATCCACTTTGTATAAAGAGAATATTACTTCTCAAAAAAACTACCTAAAAGCTGAGAGTGATTACAAAAGTAATTTGGCACATTATAATGGGTTGAAACAAAAGCTAAAAATGCTTAATATAAACCTAGAAAATGTTGAGAATGGTAAAACTTCAACAACTATAAACTTATATGCACCAATTGCAGGATCTATTACCAAAGTAAATATAAGTAACGGTTCTTATGTATCTGCATCTACCGAGATATTGGAAATAGTGAATACTGACCATATTCATTTGGAGCTAATGGTTTTTGAGAAGGATATTTTAAAAATAAGGAAAGAACAGCCAATTAGTTTTAAAGTGCCTGAAGCGTCAGACGATATTTTTAATGCTGAAGTTTATTTAGTAGGAACCTCAATAGACCCTACAAATAGGACTATAAAAGTACATGGACATATTGAAGATGACGAAAATTCACCCTTTGTAACAGGAATGTTTGTTGAAGCTCAAATTGTTACTGGTGCTTCAAAAGGGAATGCTTTCCCAAAAGGAGCAGTAGCAGAAATTGAAGGGGATTTTTACGCACTAGTTCTAGAAAAACAACAAGACAATTACATTTTTGAGAAAACAAAGGTTGAGGTTGGAAAACAAACTGAAGATTTTGTTGAAGTTTTAAACATAGAAGATTTTAGAGATAAGCAAGTGCTTGCTAAAGATGCTTTTATGTTGTTGTCTGGTGGTGAGTAAAATCTACATTTTCATCAACCAAGATTTTACATCTACTTCTTGTTTTATGATGTTGCGTAATTCTTCAATTTTCACACGCTTTTGCTCCATGGTATCTCGATGTCTTATAGTAACCGAGTTGTCTTCTAAGGTGTCATGGTCTACTGTAATACAAAATGGTGTTCCGTTAGCATCTTGACGTCTGTAGCGTCTCCCTACAGCATCTTTTTCATCGTAAGCTACAGAGAAATCCCATTTTAAATCATCAACAATCTTGCGAGCTATTTCAGGTAATCCATCCTTTTTAACTAATGGTAAAACAGCTGCTTTTGTTGGCGCTAACACTGCTGGAAGTTTTAAAACAGTCCTTGTTGTGCCATTTTCCAGCTCCTCTTCTTGTAAAGAATTAGAAAAAACTGCTAAAAACATTCTATCTAAACCAATTGAAGTCTCAACAACATAAGGCACATAGCTTTTGTTGTCTTCATGATCAAAATATTGTAGCTTCTTTCCAGAATGCTCTTCATGTGCTTTTAAATCAAAATCAGTACGAGAGTGAATACCTTCCAATTCTTTAAAACCAAAAGGAAATTTAAATTCAATATCTGCAGCAGCATCAGCATAGTGCGCTAATTTTTCGTGATCGTGAAAACGGTAGTTTTCTGCACCTAAACCAAGAGATAGATGCCATTTAAGCCTCGTTTCTTTCCATTTTTCATACCATTCTTTTTGAGTGCCAGGTTTTACAAAAAACTGCATTTCCATTTGCTCAAATTCACGCATTCTAAAAATAAATTGGCGCGCTACGATTTCGTTTCTAAAGGCTTTTCCTGTTTGAGCAATTCCAAACGGAATTTTCATACGTCCAGTTTTTTGAACATTCAAAAAGTTCACGAAAATACCTTGTGCAGTTTCAGGACGTAAGTATAAATCCATAGCACTATCAGCAGAAGCACCAAGTTTAGTTCCAAACATTAAATTAAACTGCTTTACATCAGTCCAATTTTTACTTCCTGTTAATGGGTCGGCAATTTCTAGTTCTTCAATTAAAGCTTTTACATCTGCTAAATCTTCATTTTCTAAAGACTTTGCCATTCTTGATAGAATGGTATTTATTTTTTCTTGATAACCTAATACTCTGCCGTTAGTTGAAACAAACTCTTCTTTATTAAAAGCATCACCAAAACGTTTTTCAGCTTTTTTGACTTCTTTTTCAATTTTAGTTTCAATTTTGGCACAGTAGTCTTCAATCAACACATCGGCACGATATCGTTTTTTAGAATCCTTGTTATCAATTAAAGGATCGTTAAAGGCATCAACGTGTCCAGATGCTTTCCAAGTGGTTGGATGCATAAAGATGGCAGCATCCAATCCTACAATATTATCATGCATTTGTACCATGGCTTTCCACCAATAATCACGTATGTTTTTTTTGAGCTCAACGCCATTTTGCGCATAATCGTAAACTGCACTTAAACCATCATATATTTCACTACTCTGAAATACATAACCATACTCTTTTGCGTGAGATATTACTTTCTTGAATTTATCGTCTTGATTTGCCATGGTGCAAAAATAAAAAACCGTTCCAAACAAATGGAACGGTTACTTAAAAATTATTTATTGAATTAAAGTAAAATTATTTCAGTAGCTCCTATTCGTCTATTGTTGTCAAAAATATTTACAATATAACGTCCAGATTCTAATGTTTTATTGGTTTCAATATTGGCAGATACTTCTAAAGTTGCTTTATTATATAGAACATTTGTTTTATGGCTATAGATTAAAGATGATGTGTCAAATTCGATAGCACCTTTATCTGCAACTACATTATTATCTGGGCCAATAATTTGAATATAAAATTCTTTTTCTTGAGGTGTTGCTAATGGGTTTTCTGCTAAAACAAAGGCCACACTAATGTTTTTAGTTTTACTAGCTTTTGTGGTTTTAACAATCTCTCCAGAGTTTTTTATTGAAAAAGCGTTTGCTTCAAACGAATTAGCTGTAACTAAAGCTCCTAATTTAATATTGTTACCTAGTTTTTTCTTATCTTCTTTTAAATTAGAAATAACATCAATTTGTTTATCTAATAATCTTGAAATAGAAGTGTTTTGTTTTGATAATTCTGCATTAACAGCCAAAAAAGAGTCGCCTTTCTTAATTAAGTTTGATTGTTGTTTTTTTAGTGATAGCAACTCATCACGATACTTATCAATCAAAAACATGTCAGCTTGTAATTCTTTTAAAGAATCTTGAGTTTGGGCAATGATGTTTTTTGTGTTGTCTAATTCCGATTTCAAGTTTTTATTAGCATCGTCAAGTTCATCATAGCTAGATATGACTTTAGAAATTTGATTTTCCAAAAGCTTTTTTTCTTGATTTAAAAAATCTTCTTTAGATTGTGCAGACACATAGCTAGTGTAACTGTAAGCAGCTAAAACTGTAAAAGCAACCACTAAGGTTCCTATAGTAAATCTATAGTTAAATACTTGAGGGTTAACTATCATTATACACTATTATTGGTTGGAGGGTTAATTAATTGATGCGAAAATATATATTAAGTTTGTAGTAACTAATTTTAATCGTTCAAATGGTAAAAAACTTGTTAAACTTGTTTTTCCCAAAAGTATGTTACGCTTGCAATAATTTGTTAGCCGATAATGAAGCGTATGTTTGTACCGACTGCAGACATAATTTGCCTGTGACCAATTATCATTTTAAAGCTGAAGATGATGTAAAAAAAATACTCTATGGGCGGGTAGAATTAGAAAATGCAACAGCACTTTTACATTTCCATAAAAAGGGAATGGTGCAATACTTATTGCATGGTTTAAAATATAGAGGTTATGAAGATATTGGTATTTTTTTAGGAAAGTGGCTTGGTAATGAGCTAAAAACTATTGAAGCTTATAAACAAGTTGATGTTGTAATTCCAGTGCCTTTGCATAAAAAGAAACTTAAAAAGAGAGGCTATAATCAGGTTGAAAAATTTGGGCAGGAAATAGCTCAAGCGTTAGATGTGCCATATATTGATTCCGTACTAATAAAAAAAACCTCTACTAAAACACAAGTATTTAAAGAACGTATAGCAAGATGGAATAATAACAACGAAGTTTTTAGTATCACTAATCTTAATACTATTGCTAACACACATATATTATTGGTGGACGATATTATTACCACAGGAGCAACTATTGAAGCCTGTACAATGGAGTTAGTAAAAGCTAACAATGTTAAAATAAGTCTTGCCACTATGGCAATTGCTTAATATGCCTATGACATATAGCTTTTAGGTAATTTTGAGGTAGGTTTTTTTTCTTTATTAAGGCAAAACTTTCAAGCATAGCCTAAGCTACGGTTTAGAGTTTTAACACAGAGAAAGTAAAAAAGAACAACTGAAAAAACTTAAAAGCTATATGTTTTAGGTATAACTTTTTTCGTTTATATAAATAAGTCGTTAATTTGCCTAAATAATTGATTTAATGCGCAGTTTTTTCTCGAATTTATCTCTTTTGCTTGTTATTTGTTTCGTGCTATTTAATTGCGCAAATCGAGGCACACCTTCAGGCGGAGAAAAAGATGTAACACCACCAGAAATTGAAAGATCTGTTCCCGATAATAACTCAGTAAACTTTAATGTTAGGGAAATTAAGATATATTTTGATGAGTATGTAAAACTTAATGATTTACAGAAACAGTTAATTATTTCGCCTCCAATGGAGCCTGCACCAGAGATTACACCTTTGGGTTCTGCAAGTAAATATATTACTATTAAAATTCTAGACACCTTACAAGAAAACACGACTTATGCCATTAATTTTGGAACAAGTATTGTTGATAATAATGAAGGCAATCCTTATCCGTATTATCGCTATGTGTTTTCAACAGGAAGTTATATAGACTCCTTGAGTATTGGTGGATTTGTTAAAAATTCATTTGAAAGAGAGCCAGACGATTTTGTGTCGGTTATGCTTTATGAAGTGAATGAGACCTTTAACGATTCCATTATTTACAAAGAAAAGCCAAAATATATTACTAATACGCTTGATAGCGTGACATCCTTTAAGCTGGAAAATTTAAAAGCAGGGAAGTACTTAATGGTGGCTTTAAAAGAAGAAAACGAAAATTATACTTTTCAGCAAAAAAGAGATAAAATAGCTTTTAAAAAAGAATTTATTACTGTACCATCTGATTCTGTTTATGAACTAAACTTATTCAAGGAAGTACCAGATTTTAAAGCAGTAAGACCTAGTCTAATTTCTGGAAATAAGATTGCTTTTGGATACGAAGGTGACGCAAAAAACATGAAGATTGAATTATTATCCCAAGCACCTTCAGATTTTAAAACTATTATCACAAAAGAAACAGATAAAGACACACTTAATTATTGGTATAAGCCTAATTTTGAAGTAGACTCATTGATGTTTAAAGTGTCTAAGGCAAATTATGAAGACACTTTTAAAGTGAACTTAAGAGATTTAAAAAAGGATACGCTTATAATTAAGCCTATAGAAGGGAGGTCACTGAAACTAGAAGAAGACTTCCAATTGCAAGGAACAACACCATTTGCAGAAATAGATGAAAGTAAAATAACTATTCTTGATAAAGACTCCACCAATGTCGATTTTTCTACAAAATTAGATGCATTTAACAATATCTATAGTTTTAGTTTTGATAAAACTGAAGATAATGCTTACCGTTTTGAATTGCTTCCAGGGGCATTTATCGATTTTTTTGAAGACAGAAACGACACACTTAACTTTAATGTCCGTACAAAAAAGCAATTAGATTATGGTGATGTGAGGGTAAATTTGCAAAATGCCACCTATCCTGTAATTGTACAATTAGTAGACAAAAAAGGTGATGTTATTGCTGAACAATTTGTAGAAGAAGTATCAAAACCAATAGACTTTCTAAGCCTAAATCCTGGAAACTATTTTCTAAGAGTTATTTTTGATTCTAACAAAAACAGAAAATACGATTCTGGTAATTATTTAATGAAATTACAACCAGAACGTGTTAGTCACGATACAAAAGAGATTGAAGTCAGAGCTTTTTCTGAGCAAATAGTAACGTTTATTTTACAGTAAAACTGTCTCTGTCATCTAAAAACTTCAGCTTATTTCTAATTGTAGATATATGTTTTTTATCTAAAGTAACTATCTCTATACCTTCTTCATCATCTTCCAGAGATGTTAGTTGTGTTCCTAAGCCATCATAAGCAGCCGAATGTCCAGAATATTCATGGTTATTAGCGTCATTCCCAACACGATTAACGCCAATACAATAACTCATATTTTCGATAGCTCTTGCTTTTAACAATGTATCCCAAGCATCAATTCTTGGTTTTGGCCAATTAGCGACATAAAAAAGCATATCATAATTTTCTGCGTTTCTCGCCCAAACAGGGAAACGTAAATCGTAACACACCAATGGACAAATTTTCCATCCTTTATAATCTATAACAATCTTTTTTGCCCCAGCTTTATAGACTTTATCTTCTCCAGCTAAGGTGAAGGTGTGACGTTTATCGTAAGTTTCAATCAACCCATCAGACGTTACAAAAACAAAACGATTGTAAAAATGATTATTTTCTTTAATAACTAAACTTCCTCCAATGGCTGTTTGTTTTGCTTGACTAATTTTTTTTAACCACTTTATTGTTGAGCCATCCATGGTTTCAAAAACATTTTCAGGAGTCATTGTAAACCCTGAAGTAAACATTTCTGGCAAAAGTATTACATCAACAGGCTCTTTAATCGATTCGATTTTATTTATAAAATGCGCTCTATTGTCTTCGGGGTTTTCCCAAACTAAATCCGATTGAATAATGGCTATTTTCAAAGTGTTTTGCATATTTCAAAAGTAGTGATTTATCCTAAATTGTTTTTAAATAAATACTCACTAATATCAAGGTTTGGTTTAGTTTATTTATTTTTAGAATTAATTTTCAAATCCTCTTTTATGAAAAACTATTTTTTAGCCATCGTTTTTATAGTGTCATTTTTCAATCATAGTTTTTCGCAAGAAATAGGATACTTCCCAGAAAAAAATGCAGTATGGCAAGAAAAAACTCCTAATGCATTAAATATCAATTCTGAACTTTTAGCTGAAGCCGTAAAATTTGCAAACGACAATGAATATTCAGGTTCAAGAGATTTAAGAATTGCCATTTTGAAAGGATTTGCTAGAGAGCCGTTTCATGAAATTTCTGGACCAACTAAGAAAAGAGGAGGTCCAGCAGGAGTGATACTTAAAGATGGTTACATTGTTGCAAAATGGGGAGATACCAAACGAGTAGACATGACGTTTAGCGTCACCAAAAGTTTTTTATCTACAGTAGCTGGTTTGGCTTATGATAACAAATTAATTAGTAGCATAGATGATAAATTAGCCAATTATATTTGGGATGGCACTTTTAGAGGCAACCATAACAGCAAGATTACTTGGGAGCATTTGTTACAACAAAACTCAGATTGGTCTGGAGAGCTTTGGGGAGGAAAAGATTGGGCAGACAGACCACCAAGAGAAGGCGATATTGACGATTGGAAATACAGAGAGCTAAAAGAACCAGGAACAGTTATGGAGTATAATGATGTTCGTGTAAATGTACTAGCGTATTCCTTAACTCATGTGTGGAGACAACCAGTTCCTCAAGTTTTAAAAGAACATATAATGGACCCAATTGGAGCGTCTACCACATGGAGATGGTTTGGATATGATAATGCGTGGACAGTTATTGACGGCATAAAAATGAAATCGGTTACTGGAGGAGGACATTCAGGAGGAGGCATATTTATTTCTGCAGAAGATATGGCAAGATTTGGATTGTTATTTTTAAATAACGGTAAATGGAAAGACAAACAACTTATTAGTAAATCTTGGATTGAAAAAGCCATAACACCATCTCAACCAAATGCTAATTATGGTTACATGTGGTGGTTGAATAAACAAGGGAGCAGACATTGGGAAGGACTCTCTGAAAACATATACTTCGCTGCGGGATTTGGTGGCAACTTTATTGTGATAGATAAAGAAAAAAATCTCGTAGTTGTTACAAGATGGTTAGAGCCTTCAAAAATTAAAGAATTTATGACCAAAGTTGAAAAGAGTATAAATTAAGAATGCTGAACTTTTTTCTCGGCTTTTTTAACTTTTTCGTTTAGTTTTTCAATTTTTTCTAGCAAATTAGTTTCCTCTTTTGGAGATAGTTTCTCTTTTTGTTTTAGAACCTTTTCTGCCTTTTTTTTGCCTTTTTTCTTCTTTCTCTTTCTGTTTTAACTCGTTGACAAGTTTGAAAAACTCTTTTTTAATGGCTGCTTGTTCTTCTAAGGAAAATGTTGAAGTAACATCGTTACCGTCATGCATAATTTTACCTTTTTTTTACAATATATGTTTTCCCGTTTCTTTCTACTTCTTGTGCATTGCCAAAAAAGCCTATTCCTATAAATAGCAGTATTAATAGATATCTCATTTTAATAATCTTTATCTCTTTTATTTGGACTCTATTCTATATAAAAAGGCACAATTTATATTGAATTTAAAATGTCAGCTCCACGCTTTAAAGTATCATCGGTTTTTGCAAAGCAAAAACGCAACATTTTTTCGTCTAACTTGTTTTTATTGAATACCGAAATTGGGATAGAAGCAATGCCTTTTTCTTCAGTAAGTCTAATAGCTAAATCATAATCGTTTTCATTAGAAATATTAGAATAATCTAAGGCTTGAAAATAAGTGCCTTTAGATGGCGTAAACGCAAATCTCGATTCTTTAATTAGATTCAAAAACAAATCTCTTTTTTCTTGAAAAAGACCAGATAATTCTAGATAATGCTTTGGTTCTTTTAAATACTCAGCTAAGGCCAATTGAATAGGATGATTGACGCTAAATACGTTAAATTGGTGCACTTTTACAAACTCATCCATTAAGTCTTTAGGCGCACAACAATACCCAGTTTTCCAGCCAGTATTATGAAACGTTTTGCCAAAAGACGCTGAGATAAAACTACGAGATTTTAACTCAGGAAATAAGCACACGCTTTGATGTTGTTCGCCATCAAAAATAATATGTTCATATACCTCGTCACTTAACACAATAATGTTTGTGTTATTGGTTAGTTTTTGTAATTGTAGCATATCTTCTTTTGAAAATACAGTACCACTTGGATTGTGAGGTGTATTAATAATAATCATTTTGGTATTATTATTAATCACCTTAGCAACGTTGTTCCAATCAATTTTATAATAAGGTTTATGTAATTGAATAGAAATCGCTTTTCCACCATTAAGTTCTATAGATGGAATGTAACAATCGTAAGCTGGACGAAATACAATGACTTCATCTCCGGGTCTAATAAACGCAGTGATTGCTGTATAAATTGCTTGTGTTGCACCTGCTGTAACCGTTATTTCATTATCTGGATTATAGGTGGAACTGTAAAGGTCATCGTATTTTTTTGCAATGGCTTCACGTAATTTTAACACTCCAGGCATTGGCGCATAATAATTATAGCCATCATTCATATTGGCATTTACTAAATCTATTAGTTTTTGGTCGCCTTTAAAATCTGGAAATCCTTGAGATAAATTAATAGCCTTGTACTTATGAGCTAATGCACTCATCACCGAAAAAATGGTGGTCTCTAAATTTGGAAGTTTGGATTGGTGGTTCATAAAATGAGTTATAAACCGAAAATTACATAATTTTTAACTGCTTTAATAGCTCTTGCTTATAAGTTCTACCAACAGGGAGTTTTAAATCGTTTATAAATACTTGATTGCCTGAAAACTTATCGACCTTTTTGCTATTAATGATAAATGATTTATGAACTTGTACAAACTGCTCATCACAAAGTTTTTCTGTCCAGTTTTTAAGCGAGTCTATATAGGTAGTAATTGCTGTAGATAGAACTCCAGAAGCCTATAAAAAAAAGCCCTACAGGTGAAGAGAAAGGCTTAAATATTATCAAAGTGCCTAGGTTATTTTTTATAAAGATGGGAATGAGATTAATAGAATTGTAGAGTCACCACATGTGACGCTTGAACAAGATATTAAAGCGATATTGGAAGGAGCGTATATACCAAAATACACAAAGACAAACTTAGCTGAGAAAACTATAAAAGAAATAGATTAAACAATCTCCATTTTCTTAAGTAAAAAACTCGCATTCATATTCTGGCAAATACCTTTCTTTAATTTGTAGTCAAAATAGAGCTCATCATTTACGATGTCTGCATCAAAATAGTAGTTCTTTACGTCGTCTAATTCTTTTTCAATTTTACATAAACTAAGGTCGTGGGTGGCGATAATACCTGTGGCATTTCCAGCCACTAATTTCTCTACAAATTTCCTAGAACCTTGAGCTTTGTCGGTACTATTAGTGCCTTTTAAAATTTCATCTAATACAATAAAATATGGCTCTGTTTTTATAGTGTCTACAATAAACTTAAGTCGTGTAAGCTCCGAAAAGAAATACGAACTATTATCAGTTAACGAATCACTGGTACGCATACTCGTGATGAGTTTTATAGGTGTGTATTCGCTTGATGCTGCGCAAACAGGTAAGCCAGCATTAGCCATAACTATATGTAAAGACACGGTTCGTAAAAAAGTACTTTTTCCAGCCATATTAGCACCTGTTACAATAAAAAACTGTGCTTTATTGATGTTTAAGTCACTAGCAATACGCTTGGTTTTATCTAATAAAGGATGCCCTAACTCTTTGGCGCTTATAACGGTATTGTTTGCTGTAATTTTTGGATATATAAATTCATCATGATTAAACGAAAAGTTGCTTAAGGAATTATAAGCATCAAAAAAGGCAACGACATCAAACCAATCTTCAACTTTGTGAGTATACATCTTTATCCATTGTTCTATTTTATAGCTTTGAATTAAATCCCAAAGAAAAAAACCATTTCCAAAAAAGATGAAAAATATATTGTTTCTATTATCTAAAGCGTCTAATGCTTTTGAAAACGATTTCAAAATGTCTGATGCTTTTTCGTTTTCAGAAGCGATTTGAAGTTGTTTGTCTTTTAGTAATATTGAGGTGAACGTTTCCGTTTCTATTTGGTCTAATAGCAAAGCATATTGTCTAAACGTATCTTTAATCTTGGTGGTATGCATGGATAGCATATTTACTTTTTTAAATACAAAACCTATGATAAAAATTCCAAAGATTAACCAATACGCTATATAATGAAGCGGAATAATTTGCAACACACTACAAACAATGATTACTGTTGAAATTGCTCCAAAAAGATAAGGTAACCAACGCATTATTTTAGGCACAAAGGGTTGGTAATTGTGTAACCAATCAATAATAACATTTGTTGGTGTTTCAGTTTCTATTAAGGATGCTTTAGCAGTAAATAACTGTCGCCATTTAGGTTTTTTAGAAAGCTCTCTAAGGGCTTCTTGACGATTAGGAATGTTAGTAATGTCATTAGCTTTTAGCACCTCCGCTAATGCGTGTGTACCTTCGTTTATGGTTGTTCTGTTGAGGTATTGAAAAAAAGAACCACGACCAAACAAATCGATATCTAAGCTATAAGGGTGTTCTGGATTTTGAAACTGATTACCGCTAAACCGTTTATGAAAATTACCTTTAGCTATTTCTAACTCTTCGTTGTTAATGTGTAATAAGGCTTTGAATAAATTGCGTTGCGCTTTGGCATCTGTATGTTTTGATACGAAGAATAAAAACAAGCAAATAGCAATAATGCCAATAGCTACTGTAACTGGAATGTTATGAAAAAAATGATAAATTCCGATAACGCCTGCAAGGTAAATAACCACTCTAGATAGACTCAAAACCAAGAGCTTCTTTTTTAAAGCAGCTATCTTGCTTTGGAATAAAGCTATTTGTGAGTTGTAAAATTGTAATGTGTTGTTCATGAGGAGTTTTAAAGTTATAAACTCATCTTATCCAACTTTTCAAACACTGCAATAACAGCAGTCACTGCTTTTGCATAAAATTCTGGTTGTATGTTTTCAAAATCATCTGTTGGCTTGTGGTAATCTTTATGGTCTTCTACGCCAAAATATAAAAACGGAATTTTTTCTCTGTGAAATGGTCCGTGATCTGATGAGAACACCCAACTTTGTTTACCATCTAATCCATCATGACCAGTTAATAGTTTAAAGTTTTCTGGTAATTCTAAGCCTTCAATTGCTGGTTGTAATTGCGTATATAAATTAGTCCCCACCACATACAATTCGTTATTATCGTTACGACCTACCATGTCTAGATTCACATTCATGGCAATTTGCTCTTTAGGTAATGAGTTGGCTTTTACAAAATGACTAGCGCCTTGTAAGCCCATTTCTTCGGCATCAAATGCAGCAATCACCACAGAGTGTTTTGGTGGATTGTTTTTAAAATATTCAGCCATGGCAATTATAGCACTTGTACCTGAAGCATCGTCATCAGCGCCATTATACACTTTTCCACCTCTCACACCAACATGGTCGTAATGTGCAGATATTACAATATATTTTTCGGCATGTTCTGTGCCTTTAATAACACCTAACACGTTAGCACCTTCATAGGTTTTTTTATCACGACGACCTTCAAAACTAAAAGGCTGTGTATAATCATCCAATAAAGGAGCAATACCGTATTTTTTAAATTGATTAATAACATATTCTCTCGCAATTAAATTACCTTTTGTTCCAGTTTGCCTACCTTCTAAAGAGTCTAAAGACAAAAATCTCACACGTTCTAACAGTGCTTCAGGATCAAATAGTTCAACTTCTTTTTCTATGGTTTCAACTTCTTGAGTTGCTTCCCTTGTTTGACCTTTGCAAGAAAAAGTAAGTAAGGCAAGTAATGCTAGGGAATAAAGTCTAAATTTCATTTTTTTATTTTATTAGGAAACCAAAGCTAATAAAAAAACCTAAGTGAGAACTTAGGTTTTTGTTAATTATATAAAATTGTTTGGTCTATTTTAAATTGGCTTTCATTAGTTCCCGATTCATACGAGCTATAGTATCTAAAGAAATCCCTTTAGGGCACTCAACTTCGCATGCTCCAGTATTGGTACAGTTTCCAAAACCTTCGGCATCCATTTGCTCTACCATGTTTCTAACTCGGTCGGCAGCCTCTATTTGTCCTTGAGGTAATAAAGCATATTGACTCACTTTTGCACCAACAAATAACATTGCTGAAGAGTTTTTACAAGTGGCTACACAAGCACCACAACCAATACAAGCAGCTGCGTCCATGGCCTCATCGGCTGCATGTTTTGAAATAGGGATGGCATTTGCGTCTTGTGTGTTTCCAGATGTGTTTACAGAAATATAACCTCCAGCTTGTTGAATACGCTCAAAAGCAGTTCTATCAACAACTAAATCTTTTATCACTGGAAAGGCTTTTGCTCTCCAAGGCTCAATAGTAATAGTATCACCATCCTTAAACATACGCATGTGTAACTGGCATGTTGTAATACCTCTGTCTGGACCATGTGCTTCTCCATTTATATACATAGAACACATACCACAAATTCCTTCACGACAATCGTGGTCGAATGCAACAGGTTCTTCCCCAGAGTTTACCAATTGTTCGTTCAAAACATCCATCATTTCCAAGAAAGACATGTGCTCTGAAATATCAGTTACTTTATAATCGACCATTTGACCCTTTGTATTTGAGTCTTTTTGCCTCCAGATCTTTAATGTTAAATTCATAATGTCTACTTATTTGTATGAACGTTGTTTCAGTTCAATATCTTTAAACTCTAATTCTTCTTTATGAAGCACAGCATCAGCAGGCTCTCCTTTATATTCCCAAGCAGATACAAATGCAAAATCTTTATCGTTTCGTTTTGCTTCTCCTTTTTGTGGCCCATCCTCTTCAGCAGATTCTTCTCTAAAGTGACCTCCACAAGATTCTTCTCTTGTTAAAGCATCTTTAGCAAATAACTCACCTAATTCAAGGAAGTCTGCAACACGTCCTGCTTTTTCAAGTTCAGGATTCATTTCGTTTGCTCCTCCTGGAACTTTTACCTCTTTCCAAAATTCTTCACGAATAGCTTTAATTTCAACCATAGCTTCTTTAAGTCCTGTTGCATTTCTAGACATTCCTACCTTATCCCACATTATTCCCCCTAATTTCTTATGAAAATAATCTACAGATTTAGTGCCTTTATTATTCATAAAGAAGTCTATTCTATCTTTTACTTCTTTTTCAACGTCATCAAACTCTTTTGAGTCTGTAGGAATTGGTCCTGTTCTAATATCATCCGAAAGATAATCACCAATTGTATATGGCAGTACAAAATAACCATCTGCTAAACCTTGCATTAATGCAGATGCACCTAATCTATTGGCACCATGATCTGAAAAGTTTGCTTCACCTATACAATAGCACCCAGGAATGGTTGTCATTAAATTGTAATCTACCCAAACGCCACCCATTGTATAATGTACAGCAGGATAAATCATCATTGGCGTTTTGTACGGATTTTGATCTACAATTTTTTCATACATTTGGAATAAGTTTCCATATTTTGCCTCAACAATGGCTTCACCTAATTCAGTAATTTTTGCTTTTGAAGGATTCTCTATATGATGAATTTTAGCTTGCTCTTTCCCATAACGTTCTATGGCTGCTGCAAAATCTAAATATACAGCTTCTCCTGTTGCATTTACACCATAGCCAGCATCACAACGCTCTTTTGCAGCACGAGATGCTACATCACGTGGGACTAAGTTACCAAAAGCTGGATAACGACGTTCTAGGTAATAATCTCTTTCGTCTTCTGATAAGTCAGTTGGTTTTTTACGACCTTCACGAATTGCCATTACATCATCCATATTTTTTGGCACCCAAATACGTCCATCATTACGAAGCGATTCAGACATCAAAGTTAATTTAGACTGATAATCTCCTGAACGCGGTATACATGTTGGGTGAATTTGAGTATAACAAGGGTTAGCAAAAAACGCTCCTTTTTTATGTATTTTCCACGCAGCTGTTGCATTACTTCCCATTGCGTTGGTGGATAGGAAATACACATTTCCATATCCTCCAGAAGCAATAACGACAGCATGTGCTGAATGTCTTTCTATTTTTCCAGTAATTAAATCACGCGCAATAATCCCTCTCGCTTTTCCATCAACTTTTACAACGTCTAACATTTCGTGACGGTTGTACATTTGAATTTTTCCACGTGCAATTTGACGGTTCATTGCCGAATAAGCTCCAAGCAATAATTGCTGTCCTGTTTGTCCTTTGGCATAAAAAGTTCTTGAAACTAACACGCCTCCAAAAGAACGATTGTCTAATAAACCACCATAATCACGAGCAAATGGGACACCTTGAGCGACGCACTGGTCAATAATGTTTGTCGATACTTCGGCTAAACGATATACATTGGCTTCACGCGAACGATAATCACCACCTTTTACAGTGTCGTAAAACAATCTATATGTTGAATCGCCATCACCTTGATAGTTTTTAGCAGCGTTTATTCCTCCTTGTGCAGCAATAGAGTGTGCGCGACGAGGCGAATCTTGGTAGCAAAAGGCTTTTACATTATATCCTAATTCTGCTAAGGTGGCCGCAGCAGAACCTCCAGCTAAACCAGTTCCAACAACAATAATATCGATATGACGCTTGTTGGCAGGATTTACTAAATTTATTTTATCCTTATAAGTTGTCCATTTATCTTTAATTGGACCCTTAGGTACTTTTGAATTTAAAACACTCATAGTTATTAAATGTTACAGGTGATTAAAATGATGCCAAACAGCAATGACTATAAATCCTAGTGGAATTGCATACGCATATATTTTCCCAAAGTTTTGTAAAGCTTTTTTACGTCCAGCGGTAGAGCCCATTGATTGGAAAGCAGAGGTAAAACCATGTAATAAGTGCAATGCTAAAAACACAAATGCCAAAACATAAGCTCCAACTCTCCATGGTTCAAGAAATTTGTGTTGTAGTTCATCAAAGTATCTAAATTCTTGTGTTCCAGCAATCATTCCTGTCATGTCTCCTTCAATATATTTTACTTTCATTTCTGGAAACCAGAAATCAATAAAGTGCAATACTAAAAAGGCTAAAATAACAAGTCCACTGTAAATCATGTTTCTACTTATCCAAGTAGAATTAGCAGCGCCATTATTTTTGGCATAGCTAATTTGGCGTGCTTTTTTGTTTTTAATTTCCAAAACAAATCCCATAACAAAATGAAACACTACTCCAAAAATCAATACTGGTTGTAATGCTAATTGTATTAATGGGTTTGTTCCCATAAAATGAGACAATTGGTTAAAAAGTTCAACACTAAAAAGTGAAGTGATGTTAACCGCTAAATGTATTATTAAAAAAAACATTAAGAAGAAAGCAGATAAAGCCATAGCTACTTTTCTTCCAATCGAAGATTTAAAAAATCCACTCATAATGTGTTGTAGTTTATAAGTTGATACAAAAATACTTCAGGGTGGAGTATCTAGCAAAAATATGCTCTTAGTTTTTGCTATTTAGAATGGTTTTAATTTAAAGATTAAATCTAGGGTTGACAATAGAGTTATAAATAGATCCAAAAGAATAGTTGAAACCAATATTAAAATAGTAATTATAGCCTGATTGTAATTGTTGTTGCTGTAGTAGTAAATCTTCAAGTGATGCGCCATCAGAAGAAATGTTTACTTGGTTTCTAGTAATGCTATAACCACCACCAATGTTAAAGTTGAAGCCTTTAAACAACCTAATATTTGTTCTTAAATTGAAATTTAAAGCATTGAGAGTAGTGTCGTGTAAATATTGGTCAAAAGACACTTCTCCATTTACATCACCCCATTCTTGCTTTACACTACCACCAAATGAAATAGAGTGTTCCCATAGATACTCAGAATCTTTAATAAATACTGTTCGCTCAACATAATCGTTATATCTAATACCATTACTATAACTTAAAACCAGTTGTTTGTTTGCCGATTCGTCGTATTTAAAAAAATTATATTCAAGTGCTGGTTTAAAATTCCAGTATAAAGCATAATTACCAAAAGTAGATGTTCCTAGCCCTCCAAAAAAGCCATAAGACCAATGGTCGTTTATACTTAATACGTCATTAACATACAAAGATTTGCCGTTATTTATAGATACAATGTCATCTCCATCGTATGTGAATGTAGATTTACTTTCATTAAAGCCAACACGCATAAAGAACTTGTTCTTTTCTGTAACTCGTCTTGCCGACATATTAAAATTTATATTACTTGAATTATTGGTTTCTTGGCCATTAAACCAGCCATTAGCACCAAGTCTAAAAAACCAAGAATTCCATGGGTCTTTTACTTCTACTTTTTTAAACTCTTCTTCAATTTCAGGAGTTGGAGCTGACACCGAAACACCTTCTAAAGTACCTTTTTCTATCCAAAAACGTACTAAACCAAGTTTGATGTACTCAAGAATGCGTTTTCTAACATCGTCACCTGTCATATTAGAATTGGTCGTAAACGATAGTTTATAGTTAATAGCCTTAAAGCTGTTTTTACCAATAAAATCAACATCGTAACGTCTACCACCACTACCAGTCCCTTGGGCAAGGAAAAACAAATGGACATCACCTTGAGCTTGATCACGTACAAACTGTACGTTACCTAGGTTTTGTTTTAAAAAAGTATTATCACAAAATCTACAATCTAAATATATTTTAAGATCTTCCGTTTGAGTGCCTTGTATTGTTTCTTGAGAATAGGATTGAAAAGAAAAGAATACACACACTAAAATTAGTGCTAAAGATGATTTTGACATTGATTGATGGTTTAGTTATTTAAATAGTTCTTTTGCGACAAATACCATTCCAAAAAAAAATAGCAAATTTTATTTTGTAAGAATTTACTTATTTATAAAACTACCTTGATTTAAAAGAAGTAATGTTAAAAAAGTGCAAAAGAAGTGTCAAGAGTTGTTAAAAAGTGATTGTATATTTTAGAAAGATTTTTAATAAATAAGAACAGTTAAAACAGTTATAGTACATTTTACGTTCTTAATATTAATACCTTTAACAAAATTTTAAATCACTTTATGGATTTTACAAACCCTCTGGTTTACGGAGTACCCAGCTTTATTGCTTTTATTTTATTGGAATTAACCTATAGCAAAACACATGGACATGATAATCTTTATGAGTGGAAAGACCTCATGGCTAGCGGTGTAATGGGGGTCGGCTCAGTTATTATTGCGCCACTAATTAAAGTTATTTCAGCTATTGTTATCTTTAATTTTACCTATGACCTATTTAATGTAGTAGAAAATGGCGTGCGTACCAATATTTTGGGTTACGAGTCCTTTGGATATGTTTGGTATATCTGGTTTTTTTGCCAAGTAGCAGATGATTTTACATATTATTGGTTTCATAGAGCAAATCATGAAATACGTATTCTCTGGGCTGCACATATTGTTCATCATTCATCTAATAATTTCAATTTAGGTACAGCTATTAGAAATGGGTGGTTTACAATTTTATATAAACCTCTTTTTTATATGTGGATGCCCGCTGTTGGATTCCCTCCCGAAATGGTTGTTGTTTGTTTAGGTATTGAAGCTTTATGGCAATTTCAATTGCACTCAGTATATATCCCTAAAATGGGAATTATAGAAAAGATATTTAACACACATACCATGCATCAAGTTCACCATGCCCAGAATGTGGAATATTTAGATAAAAACCATGGTGGCTTTCTCAATATTTTTGACAAACTATTTGGCACTTGGAAAGAATTGGATGATGACATAGATATAAAATATGGGGTTATTCATGCTCCTCAATCATATAACCCCATGGTTATACTCACTCATGAATTCAAAGATATTTGGAACGACACCAAAAAAACCTCAAAATTAACACACAAGTTAATGTATGTATTTGGGCCTCCAGGATGGAGTCACAATAATAGTACTATGACCGTAAAACAGCAACAGCGCCTATTTAAAAAACAAAAATCTCAAAATGCCAAGGTAGCTTTTGAGAGACCAAATTAGCCTTTGTAACTATTATTAAAACACATTAAAAAGCTCCATGACAATCGTCATGGAGCTTTTTAATGTGTTTTAATAATTTTACTTTATTTCTAAAGTCGTTTTTTGGCTACCAATTTCTATAGTATAAGTGCCTTTTGGTAAATTGTATTTACCGTTTTGAGCTTTTGGAATGTTTAGTTTACTATCTTCTTTCATTAAGTCTTTTCTGCCTCCACTAGACATGGTTAAATCATAATTCGCATAGTTAAAGCCTTTATCTGCGTTTACTTTTATGGAGTTTAGCAATGCACCTCCCTTAGATAAAATATTAATTCCTTGAGTGGCTTTTGCTTTAGAATAAAATGTTATTGTTGCTGAAGACTCAAACGATCTTCCTCTAAATCTAGGCATTTGCACAGGAGAGGGTTTAAAAACGGTAATGGCCTTTGTACCAATAGTACTGTATTTTTGTAAGTCTGAAATATCAGCTTTGTAAATAGAGCGCCCATGTGTACCAACTACTAAATCATTTGCTTCTGGATGAACTACTAAGTCATGAACAGCAGCTTTGGTTAAGCCATTTGAAAATTCGTGCCAACTATTACCTCTATCAAAAGAAGCATAGACACCGTTGTCTGTTCCTAGGTATAAAATATTTTCATCTTTAGTATCTTCTTTAATTACATTAACTGGCGCATTGAAAATACCGTTTGTAATAGATTTCCACGTTTTTCCCATATCTTCACTTACATAAGCATACACTTTAAAGTCATCATTTCTATAACCATTTAAAGTTGCATACACACGTTCTTGTTTGTGTTGTGAAGCAATCACTCTAGATACCCAGAGTCCTTGAGGTAAATTATCAGATACTCTAGTCCAAGAACCACCTCCATTGGTGGTTAAGTTAATATAACCGTCATCACTTCCTGTATATATCATTCCGAATTGGAAAGGACTTTCAGAAATCGCCGTAAGTGTTCCGTAAGGGACGTTACCTTTTTTACCACCTGTGGTTAAATCATCCGAAATAACACTAAACATTTCACCTTGATCCATAGAGCGTAATAACTTATTAGAACCCATGTATAAAATATCTTGATTGTGAGGTGATAATAAAATAGGTGTTTGCCAATTATATCTGTAAGGAGAATCTCCTAATTCGTGCTTAGGATTAATACTAATACGTTCTCCAGTTTCTAAGTTTTGACGTGAGTAAAACCCAAATTGAGATCCAGAGTATACAATGTTATTATCTCTACTATCTATTTGTACTTGCATACCATCACCACCACCAATTCTTCGGTAAGGATATCTGCCACTGCCTTCCCAACCTTTGGAAGCTCTATAATTACTTGGACCAAACCATACTCCATTGTCTTGCAAACCACCATAAACATTATATGGTTTTTGATTGTCGACGTTTATATAATAGAATTGCCCAACAGCTGTTGAATTGTTTTTTGTCCAGTTTTCTCCATCATCATATGTAATGTTTACACCACCATCATTTCCGTTAATAATATGTCCTTCTTTTTTAGGATTTAACCAAATCGCTTGATGGTCACTATGTACATTTTCTTTCCCAATACGAGAGAACGTTTTTCCGCCATCATCAGATTTTAATAAAGGAACACCTAACATATAAATCTTATTTTCATTTGAAGGATGAACAGCAATCACACCAAAATAATATCCATAAGAGCTATACATGCCATCTATATAACCATCGTGTGTTTTTTTCCAAGTTTCCCCGCCATTTGTAGATTTATAAACTTCGGCACCAATAACTGGTGAATTAAATAATGCTGCATTAGCATTTTCTAAGTATAATGCCAAATCACCAGGTTTTACTTTTCCATCTCTTACTGATGTTTTTACGCTTTTAGCACTGTATTTACTTGGGAAACGGTTATTACGTAAATAACCATTTAAACTTTTATCATCTAATTTTAAAAAATCGGCATTACTCATGGTCTTGAAATCTTCTTTTTGTAACCCTTGAGACGTTCTAGGTTCTCCTTCAGGACGTCTAAATTGATTATCTAAAAGTGCATAAATAACATTGTCGTTAAATACTGATACACCGATACGACCAACACCAGTTCCTGTTGGGAAACCACTACCTTCAGGCGTCATGTTTGTCCATGTGTTTCCTCCATCTGTACTTTTATAAATGCCTGAATTTTCACCATCACCATCAAAATCCCATGCTTTTCTTTCTCGCTCCCACATAGCAGCAAACATGACATTATGATTTGTTGGAGATACACTTAAATCAATAGCTCCTGTACCATCATTAATAAACAATACATTTTTCCATGTTTTTCCGCCGTCCATGGTTTTGTAAATACCTCTATCTGAACTTGATGTATATAAATTACCGACTGCAGCTACAGTAACGTCATCAGGATTATTTGGATTAATCACTATTCTACCAATATGTTGTGAATTTGCTAAGCCTATATTCGTCCATGTTTTACCTTTATCGGTGCTTTTTAAAATACCAATTCCTGAATAGGATGAACGCGAAGAATTGCTTTCTCCAGTGCCTATCCAAATAGTACCACTGTTCCAATCTACAGCAATATCTCCCATATTTTGCGTTTGTGCATTGTCGGCAACAGGAGTAAACGAAGTACCATTATTATTGGTGTACCACAATCCTCCTGATGCATAAGCTGCGTAAAACTCGATGGGATTATTTGGGTTTACATCAAAGTCAACAATACGACCACTCATAATAGTTGGGCCAATATTGGTGAAGGGTACGTTTTTCACAATAGATTCTTGCGCATTAATAGAAAGAATGAATGCAAGATTTAGAAGTAGAAATAGTTTGAAATTTTTCATTTTGGTTGGTTGTTTAAGAAGTGATGAAAGTAATTAAAACTTCATAAACGGTCAAATACTGCTTATGAAAAAATTATGTTTTTAACATTATACAGCATTTATTTGCTATTTTTAGACTTAATCTTATCAAAATGAAAAAAATAACAACACTGTTTATAGTTTTCCTAATAGTTTCTTGTACGACTGAAAAAACGTTTGACATTGGTCAAATAAAAACACCTAAAGGTGAGATATTAGTTTGGTTGTATGATGAAACGCCTAACCACAAAGCTAGTTTTATTGAGCTAGCAAACAATAGTTATTGGGATAGTTTATCTTTTAACAGAGTGATTCCAAATTTTGTAGCGCAAGGAGGTTGTCCAGATACGCCTGAGGGATTTAATGACCCAGAATATTTACTAGAACCAGAATTTATAGATTCTTTGACACATACCTATGGAGCTTTTGGTGCTGGACGTGATGGTAACGCCGAAAAACTATCTGCACGTTGCCAGTTTTATATTGTTCATAACAAAGAAGGTTTGCATCGTTTAGATGGAGACTATATGATTTTTGGTAAAGTTATTAAAGGAATGGATGTCGTTGACACTATTGTTAATGTAGAAAGAGACTCGATTGATGAGCCTCTTTCAAAAATTACTTTAGATGTAAATATGATTTCAATTTCTGAAACTGTACTTAAAACCTTGTATCCTGAATTTCAAAAACAACGGGAATAAAAAGATTTATTCATCCCACTTCCAATCACCACCAATTATTAGTTTTTCTTTTAGATTATTTTTAATCATAAACTCTTTAGTGGTTTCGCTGTCCATTTTTGTTGCAGGAAGTGTTTCAACGTTAGCAAGTCCATAAAGTATCATCGTTCCAAAACGTGCGGTGTTTGTAATATGCTCTTCGTTTACTAAATCAAAATCATCACAATCAGAATGATAACATCCATAAATGGAACGGTCTAAATTGCTATGAACCGAAAGGATTGGCACGCCTTCCAACATAAATGGTTGGTGGTCGCTATGCAGTCCAGACCTGTTTGAAAAACTATTTTTAAAGATACTGTCTTGTTGCTGAATGGTTGCGCCCAGTTCCGTAAAGAAATTCTCATTATTTAATTGTCCACCAGCATTCATCCCAACAGGGTTTCCAGCCATGTCCATATTCATCATATATTTGATTTTGTCAATACTGCCTTCTTTTACAGCTTCAGTAACCATGTGACGAGAACCAAATAAGCCTTGTTCCTCGCCCATAAACATGACGAATTTCACTGTGCGTTTTGGCTTTAGTTTATTGGCTTGAAATGCACGAGCAATATCTATGACTGCAAACGAACCAATACCATTATCTATCGCTCCTGTTGCTAAGTCCCAAGAGTCTAAATGACCTCCAATAACAATTTCTTCTTCGGGAATTTCACTTCCTTTTAAAGTAGCAACTACATTTCTAGCGTTAATCATACTGCTATTATTAGTCATACTAATGGTTGCGGTTGATGAAGATGTTTTTAGCTTTTCTTTTAATGCCATACCATCTTCTTTACCAATACATACAGCAGGAATAGGTAATAAAGCACCTGTTACTGATGCTGTTCCAGTAAGTAAAACACCATTATCTACTTGATTAATGATGATAATCCCTATGGCACCATATTTTATAGCGATGGCAGATTTCTCACTTCGATGAAGATTGGTTAGTCCTTCTCCGCTATCAGGAAGAATCCCAATGTACATTAAGGCTATTTTGCCTTTAACTGCGTCAGGATTTGCAGCATAATCAGCTTCCAATCCATTTCCCATATCGACAATGTTTCCAGTAACTTTAGCTTCAATAGGAGAATGTCCTAAAGTGACAACCTTTGTGGCGTTTCCATCGATTTGTAAAGATACGTCACCACGAGACCACGCTTCAACAGCAAAAGGTTGATACACCACATCATCAAAACCATACTCTTTGAATTTATTGTAAGCAAATGTTTCAGCTTTTGCACCATTTTCAGACCCTGTGAGTCGATGACCAATAGTTTCTGAAGCAACTTTCAAATCTTTATATGCTTGAGAATTTGCTTTAATTTCAGAGTCTATTTTTGCAAATAATTCAGCGTTACTAAGCGCTTTTTCTTCCTTAGCACAAGAAAACGTGATGAAAGCAATTATTAAAAGAATTCCTAATTTTTTCATTTTTGAATAGTGTTTGTTTTTGGTTGGTTAAAAAGAAAGTGGAAATTAATTAAATCAATAGTAACTGCCAAGTATTTAATTAAAATAACACTTGGTTAAAGTATGTTTTTTATTTCTATTAGGTAATGGTTACATTTGTTACTCATTAAATATTTGAACATGAAACATCAACAATTAAATTTTCGATATCCAAGAAAATAATTTTATAGATGTTACATGTGACCATTTAAAAACAATAAATATTTGCACATGAAATACCATCCAATATCCAACAAACTTTTTATAAAAAATAGAGCAAAATTTGTAGCTCAAATGAAACCAAAAGCTATTGCAGTTTTTAATTCCAATGATATTTTTACAACTGGTGCAGATAGCACAATGCCTTTTGAGCAACATAGCGATATTTTTTATTTAAGTGGTGTTGACCAAGAAGAAAGTATTTTACTTTTATTTCCAGATGCCATGGACAAGGCACATCGTGAAGTACTTTTTGTAAGAGAAACTAACGACCATATAGCTATTTGGGAAGGTGCAAAACTTACTAAAGAACAGGCAATACAAACTTCTGGAGTAGAAACAGTGTATTGGCTAAGTGATTTTGACAAAGTGTTTTTTGATTTAATGACTGAAGCTGAAACCATTTATTTTAATACAAACGAACATTATCGTCAAGCGGTTGAATTAGAATCACGTGAAGCACGTTTTATAAAAACAGTCAAAAACAAGTTTCCAGCGCATAGTTGGGCAAAAAGCTTCCCTATTTTACAAAATATTCGCGGTGTAAAAGAACCTGAAGAAATAGAGCTTTTGCAAACGGCTTGCAATATTACTCAAAAAGGATTTAGACGTATTCTTGATTTTGTAAAACCTGGTGTAATGGAATACGAAATTGAAGCAGAATTTATGCATGAATTTCTAAGAAATAGATCTAAAGGGTTTGCTTACACGCCAATAATTGGTTCTGGATTTAACGCATGTGTGTTACATTATATTGAGAATAATCAAGCCTGTAAAGATGGCGATATGTTATTGATGGATGTTGGTGCAGAGTATGCTAATTATTCTAGTGATATGACGCGCACCATTCCAGTGAATGGACGATTTACAGATAGGCAAAGAGCAGTATATAATGCCGTAAATCGGGTAAAAGATGAAGCTACTAAAATGTTAGTTCCTGGAACAATTTGGGCAGACTACCATGTTGAGGTTGGTAAATTAATGACCTCAGAATTATTAGGCTTAGGATTATTAGATAAGGCAGATGTACAGAACGAAGACCCAAAATGGCCAGCATATAAAAAGTATTTTATGCACGGAACTTCACATCATATGGGATTAGATACTCATGATTATGGCGAATTAAAAACACGAATGAAAGCCAATATGGTATTTACTGTGGAACCTGGAATATATATCCAAGAAGAAAGTATGGGAATTAGATTGGAGGATGATGTTATAATTCAAGAAACCGGAGAACCATTTAATCTTATGAAAAACATTCCAATTGAGGTAGACGAAATAGAAGATTTGATGAATAAATAGATAAAAAAAAAGTCCACTTTAAAGTGGACTTTTTTTATTCTAAATTAAAGAACTAAGCTTTTCCTTTCTTTTCAGCACAACATGCCTTAGTGCAATTTTCAGCACATTCTTTTTTCTCAATTTCGGTTTTGTCTTTACAGCAAGCCATAGTACAATTTTCATCGCATTCTTTGTCTTTCTTAGCCGAAAACTCCTTTACAGTTTTCATCTCGCTCACTTTATAAATATCAGCCGATTTAGTTACTGCTTCCTCTAAGGATGTATGGTTAACCATGGCTTCATCATATTCAACCATAGCTAGTTTATTGTTAAAATCTACCTTAGCAGATTTCACACCATCCATTTTATTAATGTTTTTTTCGATAAGCTTTGCGCATCCAATTTCGCAAGTCATACCATCAATAGTGAATTCCGTCCTTACAAAATTAGCATCAAGATTTAATACTTTTTCTGTTTTTACAGCCATATCAGTTTCAACAGTTTTTACTTCAGGATTTGTCTCGTTTTTACAAGAAATTATTAGAGCCATTACCATAACAAGCGCTAAAATGTTTTTAAATGTCTTCATAGGTTTTAAATATTAGATTATCTACAAAATTACGAATAATTGCTGTTATTTGCACTTAAATGTATGGTTTTTAGACAATTTATAATCAATGCACTCAGGAAATAAAAAATGGCTTTATCTTGTAATTCTATCTCTAATTTGGGGAAGTTCTTTCATACTCATAAAAAAGAGTTTAATTGGTCTAACGCCTTTACAGTTAGGAGCATTGAGAATTATTATTTCTGGATGCTTTATTTTTATTTTTGGGTTTTATACTATTAAAAACATTACAAAAACTCAATGGAAATGGTTAATTATTTCGGGTCTTTTAGGTACGTTTTTCCCTGTGTTTTTGTTTGCTTACGCCGAAACTGAAATTGATAGCGCAGTAGCTTCGATTTTAAATTCACTTACGCCATTAAATACCATTTTATTAGGTTTTGCCATTTTTAAAATAGCTTCATCTAAAAGGCAAATAATGGGAGTGATTATTGGTTTTATTGGCACTGCTTTGTTGATTATAAAAGGCGCAGACTTGAATCCAGACCAAAATTATTTATACGCTGGACTTGTGGTAATTTCGTCTGTTATGTATGGTATAAATGTCAATATTATAAAGAAACATTTACAAGATGTAAAAGCCATTACAATTGCAGTTGGAAATTTTACTGCGATAATAATTCCAGCAATAATAGTATTATTATCAACCGATTTTTTTGAGAAAGCAGATTTTAACAACGAAGATTTTGCTATGTCAATGCTTTATATTGTCATTTTATCGGCTTTTGGAACTGCCTTAGCTAAAGTATTGTTCAATAAATTAGTGCAAATGGCGACGCCAGTTTTTGCATCATCCGTCACTTACTCTATGCCTTTGGTTGCTTTAATGTGGGGAATTTTAGATGGCGAAAATTTTAGTGTTTTACAGGCGTTGGCAACAATTTTAATTTTATTAGGCATTTATCTTGCCAATAAGCGAAATTAGACTTTAGATTTTTAGCATATTAAATACTTTAAAACGTTTGTAGATTAATTATTTAGCAGTATATTTGCACTCATTTTTGAACAAAATTAATTAATATAAACGTTACGCTATGTACGCAATTGTAGAGATAGCAGGGCAACAATTTAAAGTTGAAAAAGACCAAAAAGTCTTTGTTCATCGTTTACAAACAGAAGAGGGTAAGAAAGTTTCTTTCGATAACGTACTTTTGTTAAGTGATGGTGACAAAGTTACTGTAGGCGCCCCAGCTATAGGCGGAGCACAAGTAAGTGCAAAAGTCTTAAAGCACCTTAAAGGTGATAAAGTAATAGTTTTCAAGAAGAAAAGACGTAAAGGTTACCGTGTTAAAAATGGACACAGACAATCTTTAACTGAAATTCAAATTGAAGGAATTGTTGCTTCAGGAGCAAAACCAGCTAAAGCTGAAAAAGCGGCTCCAGTAAAAAAGGAAACTAAAAAAGCTGAACCAAAAGCAAAAGCTGCTCCAAAGGCAGAAGCTAAACCAGCCGCTAAAAAAGTAGAAGCTACTCAAGATTTAAGCAAAATGACTGTTGCAGAATTGAAAGAGATGGCTAAAGCAAAAGGAATTACAGGTATTTCTGGAATGAAGAAAGCCGATTTAATTGCTGCTTTAAGTTAATTTTAATAATCTAAAATCGAAATAAAATGGCACATAAAAAAGGAGTCGGAAGTTCGAAGAATGGTAGAGAATCAGAATCGAAACGCTTAGGTGTTAAGATATTTGGTGGTCAAGCTGCAATAGCTGGAAACATTATCATTAGACAAAGAGGAAACACACATCACCCAGGTGAGAATGTATACCAAGGAAAAGATCATACTTTACATGCTAAAGTTGATGGACTTGTAAAATTTACAAAGAAAAAAGATAATAAGTCTTATGTTTCTATTGAGCCTTTTGAGGCTTAAGAAACATTTTCTTGATACAATATATAAACCCTTTCTGTAAATAGAAAGGGTTTTTTGTTTTTTATCATTTAATACATTAGTTTTAATGTGCTATAAATCTTTCTTCTAAAGTAATCTATTTTCATAACTAACTAATTTAAAAAATGAATAAAACTTTTTATTATGCATTCATCTTGTCTATGTTCACTTGTGTTGAACTTAGTGCTCAAGATACTGTTAATGCCTCTGGAGGAGATGCTATTGGAACGGGTGGTTCCATAAATTATTCTATTGGGCAACTTATTATCAATAGCGACAAAGGAACTAATGGTTCTGTAAGTCCAGGAGTACAGCATTCTATTGAATTACTAACTTTAGGTATTGACGATGATTTAGAAATAGTAACATCTTTAACCGTCCATCCAAATCCAACTTCTAACCATTTAAAAATCAAATTAGACCTTGAAAGTTATGATGGTTTATCATATCAGTTGTATAATGTCAATGGAAGCCTTATTCAATCGGCGAAAATAGAGCGGAACAATTTTAAAGTGTCCATGTCTACTTTGCCAACAGCGATTTACATTTTAAACATTAAAAAGCTAAACAACAATTTAAAAACATTTAGAATTATTAAACAATAACCAACAATGAAAAAACAATTACTATTATTTTTTATAGGTATTTTAGCGATGAGTACTTATAGCCAATCACCAGAAAAATTTAGTTATCAAGCAATTATTAGAGATGCGGGAGATGCTATTGTAGCCAATACAGGAATAGGTATGCAAATAAGCATATTAAAAGGTTCTGCAGGAGGCACTGCTGTTTATGTTGAAACACATTCACCAACAACCAATGCTAATGGCTTGGTAACGTTAGAAATTGGAGGCGGCTCTGTTGTTTCCGGAACATTTGCTGATATTGACTGGTCTAACGATTCATATTTCATAAAAACTGAAACCGACCCATCTGGAGGTACTAGTTATACTATTACAGGGACAAGCCAATTATTAAGTGTGCCTTATGCATTACACGCAAAAACTACAGACACACCTATAACAAAGGTTTTTATAGATCAAGTTTCAAGAGATGTTACTGAAAACCCTTGGGTTTTAGGACCTACCTTTGAAACTGTATCTGGATTCAAAGCTGGCTCATTAGTAAAGTTAACTTATAATGTACCTTCAAGAACTAATGCGAATGTAGGTGCTTGGGGAGGGCTATATATTGAGCCGCAAATTTCATTTGATGGTGGAGCATCATGGGAAAGTTTAGGATCATCTGGATTTGATGGAAATATTATGGTTCGACAATCTGAAAGTATTGGAACTTACAATAATACACTTTTAATTGACCCTAACAAGACCACAAGCTTTACGGTTAAAATTAGGTTTTACTTTAGGTCATATCAACAACCAACCACAATTAATGGAAACCATGACATTAATAATATTAGCGGGACAGCACCATTGGTGTCTGGAGATAATGGGACACAACATTATACGAAAGTGATTGTTGAGGAAGTTTTCCAATAAGACTTAAAATAAAAAATCACTCAAAATGAGTGGCTTTTTATTTTATAATATCTCTAATTATTTTTAAATGATGATTGGTATGTAATTGCAAAAACCGAATAGTTCTTTTTTTATGTAACACACCAAAAATAAAATGCTTAAAATGTGCATGTTTATGTGCTGATTTTAGCTTCTCGATATTTTGATAAGCCATTTTAAGTTGAGAATTTAAATCTTCAATAGAAATTATTTCTGGTGGTTTAACAAATTTTGGAGCCTTTACCCTTCCTCTGGGGAAATAGCCTATAGTAAAACACAGTAAACGCCATTTATTAAATTTACTTGAATGTAATTCGGGATTGGAATTCAATAAAGTTTCAGACACTAGATTAAATACTTTTAGAGAATGGCCAATTTGCCACGCCACATCTGAGGTTGAAACAGCATCGTTCCTTTTATCTTTTAAAAGAATATAGCTTTCTAATTCTTTAATTATAGGAATAAGAATTTCAGGTTTTCGTTTAAACATGCTGTAAGCTAACAAAAAACCCTCACATTTCTGCAAGGGTTTAAATTAAAATGAGATTCCTGCCTTCGCAGCAATTTCTTAGTATCTATAATACTCAGGCTTATAAGGTCCTTCTTGTTTAACACCAATATAATCTGCTTGATCTTCACGTAATTCTGTAAGCTCAACACCAATTTTGGCTAAATGTAATTTTGCTACTTTTTCATCTAAGTGTTTAGGTAACATATACACTTTGTTTTCGTAAGCATCTCTGTTTGTCCAAAGTTCAATTTGAGCTAAGGTTTGGTTTGTAAATGAGTTACTCATTACAAAACTTGGATGACCAGTGGCACAACCTAAATTAACCAAACGACCTTGTGCTAAAATAATCACATCTTTACCGTTTACAGTGTATTTGTCAACTTGAGGTTTAATGACATCTTTGGTATGACCATGATTCTTGTTTAACCATGCCATATCAATTTCATTATCAAAATGGCCAATGTTGCAAACAATGGTTTTGTCTTTCATGGCCTCAAAATGTTGTCCTTGAACGATATCTTTATTACCAGTTGTTGTAATAACGATATCTGCTTTACCAACTACGGTCTCAAGTCTCTTCACTTCAAAACCATCCATAGCAGCTTGTAGAGCACAAATTGGATCAATTTCTGTAACAGTTACAATACTTCCAGCACCTTTAAATGAGGCAGCAGTACCTTTACCGACATCGCCATAGCCACAAACAACCACGCGTTTTCCAGCTAGCATAATATCTGTAGCACGTCTAATTGCATCAACAGCACTTTCCTTACAACCATATTTGTTATCGAATTTAGACTTTGTAACACTATCGTTTACATTAATCGCAGGCATTGGTAATGTTCCATTTTCCATTCGTTCATATAATCTATGAACTCCAGTAGTTGTTTCTTCACTTAAACCGTTAATACCATCAACTAATTCAGGATATTTATCTAAAACCATATTAGTTAAATCACCACCATCATCAAGAATCATATTTAATGGTTTACGGTCTTCACCAAAAAACAAGGTTTGTTCGATACACCAATCAAATTCTTCTTCAGTCATATCTTTCCATGCATATACAGCAGTTCCAGCATCAGCAATGGCAGCAGCAGCTTGATCTTGCGTTGAGAAAATATTGCAAGAACTCCAAGTAACTTCTGCTCCTAAAGCTTGTAAAGTTTCAATTAGCACCGCTGTTTGAATAGTCATGTGTAAACAACCAGCAATACGTGCACCTTTTAATGGTTGCGAATCTTTATATTCTTCACGAAGACTCATTAATCCAGGCATTTCAGCTTCAGCTAATTCAATTTCTTTTCTTCCCCAAGCCGCAAGCGACATATCTTTAACTTTGTTAGCTACGTAAGGAATTGTTTTTGTGTTCATATAAGTATGTTTATCTATTTATTTTAAAGGCGTCAACTTTGGGTTTGGAACTTAAAATTAGTTAAATTCGCTATGTTAAAAATGCCAAATGCGCCTTT
Source organism: Flavobacteriaceae bacterium S0862 (assembly GCA_023015825.1). GTDB lineage: Bacteria > Bacteroidota > Bacteroidia > Flavobacteriales > Flavobacteriaceae > Pontimicrobium. The sequence continues at coordinate 194,702 of JALKAW010000005.1, forward strand.
GCGCTGCAAAGATAACTATTAACTTTCAGAAAAGTAAATGCCACTTTATAAAACCTTTACTCCAAACTCACAAACTACTGTTAAAATCTGGCAGATTACTGAGTCTTATGATGAATTACTAAAGCCATTAGATTTAAAGCCAAATAGTTTAGAACGTGTTTTAGATATGAAAAGTGAATGGCATCAGCGTGGATTTTTGAGTGTGAGGCACATTCTTAGAGATTTAGGATACACAGACCAAGATTTATTTTATGATGACAATGGGAAACCGCATTTAAAAGATGGAAAGTGTATTTCAATTACACATTCGTTTTTATATTCTGGGGTGATTGTGAGTGAAGCCGAAGTTGGGATTGATATAGAAATGCAGCGAGATAAAATTGCTCGAATTGCACCAAAGTTTATCGATTATGAATTCAATTATTTAAAAAATGAATCGGAAACCTATATAAACGAATTGACCATTATTTGGTGCATAAAAGAATCGTTGTATAAACTATTTGCTATACCAGGAATGGTTTTTAAGGATCATTTTTTAGTGATTCCTTTTATGGTAAATGATAATGAAACTGTTGCTTGGATAGATTTTGAAAAGAAAAAATACCGCTACAACACTACTTTTCTTGAGTTTGAAGGATTTACATGTGCTTATGTCATTGCCTAAATGAAAAGCATCTACCAAGACATACTTGTTTCGATTTCTAAGAATAAAAAGCTATTAGCTGTTTTAATAGATCCAGATATAACGAAACCTAAAAATGTATCTGGCTTTATGATAAAAGTGAATGCCTCAATGGCGAGTCATATTTTTGTTGGAGGTAGCGAAGTTGATGAGAGCGTTACTGAAAAATTAGTCTCGGAAATTAAAAACCTTACAGATTTGCCTGTAATTATATTTCCAGGAGATATATCGCAAATTACAAAAAAGGCAGATGCACTATTGTTTTTATCTTTAATCTCAGGGAGAAATGCAGACTATTTAATAGGAAAGCAAGTTGAAGCGGTTTCAAAATTACGTCAAACAAATCTTGAGGTAATTCCAACAGGGTATTTGTTAATTGAAAATGGCAAGGAAACGTCTGTGCAAAAAGTTACAGCAACAACGCCAATGCTAAGAAATAATATTCAAGAAATTGTGGATACAGCGAAAGCTGGGGAGTTGCTAGGAATGAAGCTTGCATATTTAGAGGCAGGAAGTGGAGCATTACATCCAATTACTGAAAATATTATTTCTTCAGTAAAACAAGAATTAAACATTCCACTAATTATTGGTGGAGGCATTAGGAGTAATGAACAATTAAACAATGCGTATCAAGCTGGTGCAGACATGGTAGTAATTGGTAATGCTTTTGAAGAAGATGAATCATTTTTTAATGAGTTAGTATGAACGAAATCATAGGTTTTTTTTTAGAACCTTATAGAACAGCTACAACCCTAGATATTAGTTTAGAAATTTTAGCTGTTATTTTTGGTGTGGCGAGTGTATGGTTTGCTAAAAAGGAAAGTATTTGGGTGTATCCAACAGGTATTATCAGCACAGCTATTTATGTGTATATATGTTATCATTATACACTCTATGGCGATTTAATTATTAATATATATTATACCTTAATGAGCATTTATGGTTGGTATATGTGGACAAAACTTATACAAGGAGAACATATCGAAATCACGAAATCTTCAAAAAAAGATATGCTAAAAGCTGTTGGTATTTTTATAAGCACAGCAGTATTTGTGATATGTGTTTACTTGTACTTTAATAGGTTTGATAGAATTACAGATTATTTTGACACATTTACCACAGGCATTTTCTTTGCTGCTATGTGGATGATGGCAAACAAAAAAATTGAACATTGGTTATTATGGATTGGAGGTAACATTATTTCAATTCCACTATACTTTATAAAAGGATTGGGTTTCTCAGGAATTCAATTTACCATATTTTTAGTGCTAGCTATTTTAGGATACATTGAATGGAAAAAGAACTTAAACAACAACCAGCAAACTGCATAAAAGTAGTATTGTTTGGTCCCGAATCTACAGGAAAAACAACTTTGTCTAGACATTTGGCTAGATATTACAATTCTGTTTGGGTGCCAGAGTATGCTAGAGCATATTTGCAAGACGTTTGGAATAATGAACGACGAACTTGCGAAGCAAAAGATTTGTTGCCAATCGCTATTGGTCAAATGGCACTAGAAAACGAACTTGCTAAAAAAACAGACTCTGTTTTAATTTGCGATACTGATTTATTGGAAACCAAAGTATATTCCGAAGCATATTACTCTGGGACTTGTGACCAAATTTTAGACAAATACGCAGTTGAAAATACTTACGATTTATATTTTTTAACTTATATTGATGTGCCATGGGAAGCCGACGATTTGCGAGACAAACCCAATGAGCGAGAACGCATGTTTAAAGCCTTTGAAGATGCATTAATAAAGTATGATAGACCTTATGTATTGCTTAAAGGGAGTAAAAAAGAACGACTAGACGAAGCCGTAAAATACATAGACAAATTAATTAAAGATAAGCATTGAATTTTACCCAAAACGACATAAATCAAATAGAAAAGAAAGGATTAACTGTAGATAAAGTTTTATCTCAAATAGCACTCTTTAAAAAGGGAGTGCCATTTGTTAACCTTAAAAGTACTGCTACAATTGGGAATGGAATTTTAGCATTCAATGAAAGAGAAAGGGAAGACTTAATTAAACTATTCGATAAAAAAAGAGACACAATTTCTATAATGAAATTTATTCCTGCTTCTGGTGCAGCAACAAGGATGTTTAAAACACTTTTTACGTTTTTAAAAGAGTATAATCCACAAAAAGAGAGTATAAATTCTTATATAAATAAAAATAAGGAAAAAGAGCTTTCAGTTTTTTTTGTAGGATTAGAAAAGCTCCCTTTTTTTGAAGAAGTTGTTACCAAAATTCATAAATCACATCCTAATTACAATGAACTTTCCTATAATGAGCAACGTTTATTATTTGTAAAAACAATGCTGGATGAGAATCTATTAAACTATTCTTCTTTCCCTAAAGGATTGTTACCATTTCATCGTTACAAAGAGCATTCATCAACAGCATTTGAGGAACATTTGTTTGAAGCGGCTGAATATGCATCATCTAATAAGGATGCAAATTTACATTTTACAATTTCAGAAAAGCATAAAGATAAATTCGATGAAGAGTTTAAATACATTGAGGAAGATGTTGAAGAAAAAACCCAAACAAAATTCAATATCACCTTTTCATATCAAAAACATGCTACCGATACCGTTGCGGTAACTACAACAAACTACCCATTTAGGGATGATAATGGCATGTTAGTTTTTAGACCTTCTGGTCATGGCGCTTTAATTGAAAATCTTAACGAGATTGATGCCGATATTATTTTTATTAAAAATATAGATAACGTAGTTGTTAATAAATATAAAGGAGAGGTTGCTAAGTACAAAAAAATGCTTGCAGGTGTAATTTTAAAGATACAAGAAAAAGCGTTTGAATATGAAGAATCTTTAAATTATGAGATTTCTAATGAAAAGCTCTTAGAAATAGCTGATTTTTTATCATCGAAAATCAATGTTGTTTTAGATGCTAATTTTAATAATCTAAGCCTTCATGAAAAGAAAGTCTATTTAAAAAACAAGCTAAATAGACCACTTCGAGTTTGTGGTATGGTGAAAAATGAAGGAGAACCAGGAGGAGGCCCTTTTTGGGTTAAAAATAGTTCTGGTAATATATCTTTGCAAATTGTGGAGTCTGCACAAATCGATAAAAAAAATCCAGATCAAAATACTATTCTTAAAAATGCTACTCATTTTAACCCTGTAGATTTAGTATGTAGTGTAAAAAATTATAAAGGAGAAAAATTTGACCTTACAAAATATGTAGACTCAAACACTGCATTTATTACCATGAAAACTAAAACAGGAAAAGATTTAAAGGCGTTGGAACTACCTGGTTTATGGAATGGAAGTATGGCGTATTGGAACACTATTTTTGTTGAAGTGCCACTAATTACTTTTAATCCAGTAAAAACAGTTAATGACCTTTTAAAAGCGCCACATCAAATTAAGTAAGTTGGAAAAAGAACAGCTCATATCCGAACTCAGTTTTAAAGCAGTACGTAGCTCTGGAAGTGGAGGGCAACATGTAAACAAAGTTGCAACTAAAGTAGAATTATATTTTGACTTAGAAAACTCACAAAGTTTCACCGAAGAAGAAAAAACTAAACTAAAAAAATCTTTAAGCAAAAAGCTTAGCAAGGATAGCATTGTAATACTTCAAAGCTCTGAAACTAGGAGTCAATTTAAAAATAAGCAATTAGTAATTACTAAGTTTTTAGATTTAATTGAAGAAGGACTTAAAGAGCAAAAAAAACGTATTCCAACAAAAACACCTAAAGCAGCAAAGCGAAAACGATTAAAAGCAAAAAAACAAAAAGCTGAAATAAAGGCAACCAGAAAAAAACCAGATATTGAGTGATTTTTTGCTCAATTAATCATCTATTATTCCTAATTCATAATTATATTTGCAGCGTTCTCATAAAGGGGTGCCAATAAGTGGCTGAGATCATACCCATTGAACCTAGAACAGGTAATGCTGTTTAGGAAGGCGATAATCGCCAATTAATTATTTTTTTTGATTCTGTTACCTTGAACTTAGTTGAAGGGTCATTTTCAAAAGCAAATTTTAAAAACAACAAAAGAATAATTACCTCTTTTTATTCGATTATAATTTTAGTTAATCGATATGAAAAATTTATTTCTTTTTTTAACACTACTAGTGTTATCAGTCAGTCTAACAGCACAAGAATCAAAAAAGACACAAGACACAACTAAAGTTCAAAAACTTGATGAGGTTTTGGTAAAAGCAGTTCGCGTTGATGCTACCTCACCAATTACACATTCCAACGTTAAAAAAGAAGATCTTGAAAAAAGAAATTTAGGACAAGATATTCCAGCGCTTTTAAATTATTTGCCTTCTGTAGTAACCTCTTCTGATGCTGGTGCAGGAATTGGCTACACATATCTTCGTGTACGTGGTTCGGACGCTACTCGAATAAATATTACCATAAATGGAATATCGTATAACGATAGTGAAAGTCAAGGAACATTCTGGGTAAACTTAGGTGATTTTGCGTCGTCAACTCAAAGCTTACAATTACAAAGAGGTGTTGGAACTTCCACAAATGGTTCAGGAGCTTTTGGTGCGAGCTTAAATATTTTAACTGATGCTGTTTCTGATGAAACTGGAGGTGAGATTTCACATTCATTTGGCTCTTATGGAACTAGAAAACATACAGTAAAATTTACTACAGGTAAAATTAATAACCAGTTTGAATTTGCTGGAAGACTCTCTAATATTTATTCTGATGGTTATGTAGATAGAGCATTTACCGATTTAAAATCCTATTTTTTACAAGGGAGTTATTTTGACGAGAATACTTTAATAAAAGCACTTGCTTTTGGTGGTGAAGAGCACACATATCAAGCTTGGTATGGTTTATCAGCAAGCGAATTAGAAGAAGATAGACGACAAAATCCTTATACTTATGACAATGAAACTGATAATTACTGGCAAAACCATTATCAATTACATTGGAATGAAAAACTAAATAATCGATGGTCAACAAACCTTGGCTTGAACTACACAAAAGGCGAAGGATATTTTGAGCAGTTTAAAGACGATAGGGATGCAGCAGATTATAATAATTTAATTAATGATGGCAGTGATGTTATTGTACGTCGTTGGTTAGATAATCATTTTTATGTTGTGAATGGAACTGTAACTTATAAAGAAAATGGCACAGAAATTATCTCAGGAGCATCTGTTAGTACTTATAAAAATGACCACTTTGGAGAGCTAATTTGGGGAAGTGATTTAGCGCCAAATACCAATATTAATGATAGATATTATTTCAGTATTTCTGATAAAACAGATTGGAGCATATTTTCAAAAGTTAATTTTAGAGTATCTAGTAACTTAAAAGCGTTTATAGATTTGCAAGGGCGATTTGTTAATTACAAAACGGTTGGATTAACATCCAACAGAGCACCTATTGATGTAGATGAAAGCTATAAATTCTTCAATCCTAAACTAGGATTAACATATAAAATTAATAACTATCATAGTTTGTATGCATCGTACGCCAAAGCAAATAAAGAACCAAATAGAAATGATTTTGAGAGTAATGCAGACCAAGTAAAACACGAAACTTTAAACGATTTTGAATTAGGCTGGCGATTTGCTAATGATAAGCTAAATTTCAACGCGAATGTATATTATATGAACTATAAAAATCAATTAGTCCTTACTGGAGCTTTAGATAATTCAGGTGAATATTTAAGGGAAAATATTGATAAAAGCTATCGATTAGGTATAGAAGTTGATGCAAATTTGAATATTTCAGAAAACTGGATACTTAATTCAAACATTGCGATAAGCGAGAATAAAATTAATGAACTTATAATTGATAGAGATGGAGGTTTAAACAACTTTGGAAAAACAAATATTGCATTTTCACCAAGCTTTATCTCAGGAAATTCTGTCACTTACAAACCAAATCAGAACTTACAATTGGCATTATTAGGTAAATATATAAGCTCCCAATACTTAAGTAATACTGATACTGAAGCATCAAAAATTGATGGGTATTTTGTGAGTGATTTCAATGCGATATACGAACTAAAAATGAATAACATTTTTAAATCAATTGTTTTTAAAGGACTAGTTAATAATCTATTTAGTAAAGAATATGTTGATAGAGGCTATACGTATTTAAATACTTGGAGCGGACCAACAGCAATTGAAGAACAAGGGTATTATCCACAAGCAACAATTAACTTTTTAATTGGAGTGACATTAAAATTTTAAATTTCCACCTTAAATTTAACCAAAGAAGCGACTTTTAGGAGTCGCTTTTTTTATTAATTACTAATAATTAATTCGTTTCCATTTTGCTCAACACGATAGGCTTTTAAGCCACAGTTTAAATCAGGGTCACTTAAAGGTTGTCCAGTAATTAAACTATATACGTTAGCATCACTACAACCACAAGTACCTTCCAATCCGTTTATTTCTAACCTTGAGCATGTGTTGGGCGAATGGTTTGGATCGCTAGCATCCCAAGCTAAAAATCCAGTACCAGAATTGGTTACAATTATACCACCATTTCCAGCATTAGGGACATATACCGAATTACTTACAAACTCTAAAGAGCTATATGGAAAAACACTCATGTTTATAGTAGTGTTAACGCCTATATTTAATAGGAATCTACAGTTACGGTCATTAATATTACTCTTACTACAAGAAACTAATAGCAAAGTAAAAAGGAAGCAATATATAGGCTTTTTCATAGAGATTCAATTCAGTTGCAATTTACAATAAAAACGTTATTAATGTAATATTTTGTATATTTGTACTACAATTTCACGTAGATGAGATGTACTGTGTTTATAGATAATCTATGAGCACTTTTTTAATTAAAAGAGGAATTATGAGCAACGTATCTTATTACACTGCGGAAGGGTTAAAAAAGCTAAGAGAAGAGCTACGACAATTAAAAGATATAGAGCGTCCAAAAGCATCAAATGCTATTGCTGAAGCAAGAGATAAAGGCGATTTAAGTGAAAATGCAGAATACGATGCAGCAAAGGAAGCACAAGGTATGCTGGAAATGAAAATTGCGAAACTCGAAGAAGCACTTGCTGGAGCAAGGCTTATAGACGAATCTCAATTAGATGTATCAAAAGTATTGGCTCTTTCTATTGTTAAAATAAAGAATCAAGCTAATGGTATGGAAATGACCTATACTTTAGTAGCTGATGGTGAAGCAGATTTGGCAGCAGGAAAAATATCCATAAACTCTCCAATAGGTAAAGGATTGTTAGGGAAGTCTGTTGGTGATGTTGCAGCAATTCAAGTGCCAAATGGCATCATAAATTTTGAAATTCTAGAAATATCAAGATCCTAATGGCATCTATTTTTACTAAAATAATTAACGGAGACATACCTTGTTACAAGGTTGCAGAAACAGACGATTTCTTGGCCTTTTTAGACATAAACCCTAATGCAAAAGGACATACTTTATGCATTCCTAAAAAAGAAGTAGATAAGATTTTCGACCTTGATGAATCTGCCTACAGTGGATTAATGAATTTTTCTAGAAAAGTAGCTATTGCTATTCAAAAAACAATAGACTGTAAGCGTGTTGGGATGTCTGTAATTGGGTTAGAAGTACCTCATGTACATGTGCATTTAATTCCTTTAAATTCAATGGAAGATGCTCGTTTTACAAGTAAGGAATCTTTAACTAAAGAAGAGTTTGAAGCTATTGCAAAAGCTATTAAAAGTAATCTTTAAATTTTTATTACTCCAACTGCAAATAATATCCCTAGTAAAATTAAAACGTCTAAGCTTATTAAAAGAATCCAAGCTAAGCGTTTTAGTTTAAAAGATTTTGGTTTAGGTGTAAATGCTTTTTTCTTGTAATCTACTACGCCTTCAATATCATTGGTCCAACGCACAGGGAAAATCTCAGTGTTACAAATCTTGCATTTTAATTCATTGATAATATCGTTGGTCATTGCCTTATAAAAACGAGTTTCATTGTATTTTTGTTTGAAAGACAATTGTAAGCCTTCAGTAGAAAAACATTCAGGACAATGATTGTTCAGACATTCTGTTTTTATATGTATATATTGGTTTTTCAATAAGTTAAATCTAAACTTTTTTTAAAGAAACTTGTATAGTCGTGCCTTTACCTATTTCGGATGAAATTACCTTAATTTTTCCATCATGATAATCCTCTACAATACGTTTTGCAAGCGATAATCCTAATCCCCAACCACGTTTTTTGCTAGTAAAACCAGGCTCAAATATTTTTTTAAATCTCGCTTTAGGTATGCCTTTACCAGTATCTGACACTCGTACATGAACATATTTGTCATTAGGAACAACTTCAATTTTTATTTGCCCTTTTCCCTTCATGGCATCAATAGCATTTTTTACAAGATTTTCTATAGTCCAGCTATAAAGCTGTTTGTTTAGGTTGACGTTAACAATCTCATTTGTAGCTGTAAATTCAAAATCAACAAGTTTTGAAGAGCGTGTTTTTAAATAATTGAAAGACTCTTTGGTTTCATTAACAATATTTGAAATTTCAAGCTTTGGAATAGAGCCAATTTTACTAAATCTATCTGTAATGGTTTGAAGCCTATTGATGTCTTTTTCAATTTCAAGAATATGATTAGGATCTACATTTTCCATTTTTAATATTTCTGCCCAACCAATTAAAGACGATAAAGGTGTGCCAATTTGATGTGCAGTTTCTTTTGCCATTCCTGTCCATAACTTGTTTTGCGTAGCTACCTTTGAACTTTTATAAAAGAAAAAAGCTACTGCGCCAAATAATAATATGATTAGAATTAAAGCTAATGGGTAGTATTTTAATTTTTCAAGTAAAGGAGAGTTTCCATAATAGAGAATGCCTGCGCTTTCTGTTTTGTTAGTTACGGGGTCAGTATAAACCATTTCTATTGGCTCATTTTCTTTTTCGAATTGTATTATCAACTTCTTTATATATGAAGAGTCCTTTGCTTTTTCTTCATCAATGTTATTATAATTATAACTTCCATCAACATTATACCTTATCATAGGAGTTGTTTTGTTGCTTGAAAGTATTTGAAGAGGAAGATCACCTAAATCGGCATTTAAATCAAGAGTTCTGTTAATCTCTCTTTGAGCATTAGCCCAATTTTCCATTTTCACACGTTCTTCAGCCTTAAAATGTTGAAAAAACGTGTAAGTATTCCAAAGAATTAATGAAATAATAGCAAAAGATGCTATTGTAATAACCCAACGTAAAATATTTCTGTTACTCAAAAAAAATAAGTTTGTTTTTTCAATTTTAAATATAATGTAAATATGTTAATATTATTGTTCTAGTTGTTAGTAAAATGGTTTTTAGTTACTACTTAGATTGTTAACTTTGTGACTCAAAATTTTAGAGATGCTTTCGTTTGAACCAAAAGACTTATCGACAGGAAAATTGCATAGCTATTTGCTAAGTGCGGTTGCACCTAGGCCTATTGCTTTTGCTAGCACAATTGATGCAGATGGAAACCCTAATTTATCACCATTTAGTTTCTTTAATGTTTTTAGTGCGAATCCACCAATCATGGTATTTTCACCTGCTAGACGCGTTAGAGGGAATACAACAAAACATACCTTAGATAATGTAGAACAAGTAAAGGAAGTGGTTATTAATATGGTGAATTTTGACATTGTTCAGCAAATGTCCTTAGCTAGTACAGAATATCCTGAAAATATCAATGAATTTAAAAAAGCAGGATTAACCATGTTGGAGTCCGATTTGGTAAAACCATTTAGAGTAGCCGAATCGCCAATTCAATTTGAATGTAAGGTTAACGATATTATTAAATTGGGAACCGAAGGAGGTGCAGGAAATTTAATAATTTGTGAAGTGGTGAAATTTCACATAACGAGTGAAGTCCTCAATGACGATAATACTATTAACCAAGAACAATTGGATTTGGTCGCTAGAGCTGGTGGAAGTTATTACAGTAGAGCCAATAAAGGGTTTTTTGAAATACCAAAGCCACTATCAACTCTAGGTATTGGTGTAGATGTAATGCCTGAGCATGTTAAAAACAGCATGATTTTAACAGGAAATGATCTTGGAGTATTAGGAAATGTTGAAGCTTTACCAAGTAAACAAGAAATAGAAGAGTTTTTAAAAGATGTAAGTGAGCGTTATCCTAATGTTAGAGATATGTCGCACAGAGAAAGGCATAAAATTGCTCAAAATTATTTGAGCTATGGTGATGTAGAAAGTGCGTGGAAACTTTTATTAACCGAAAAATAAATTAGAAATAAAATTAACAGAAATAAATAATTAAGTAAGAACCGATGGAAGTACAAGGTAAAATTAAAGTAATTGGAGAAACTCAAACGTTTGGGACAAACGGGTTTAGAAAGAAAGAAGTAGTTGTCACTACCGAAGAGCAATACCCACAACATATAATGATTGAATTTGTTCAAGATAAAACAGATTTATTAAATAATTATCAAGTTGGGCAGCAAGTTAAAATTAACATAAACCTAAGAGGAAGAGAATGGGTAAATCCTCAAGGTGAAACTAAATATTTTAACTCTATTCAAGGGTGGAGAATAGAAAATGTACAGCAAGACGCTTCAAACGAGAATGTCCCTCCTGTACCACCAGCAGAAGCTTTTGAGCCTGTTGATAGTTTAAATGAAGACGAACACGACGACCTTCCTTTTTAAGCATGATCAAAAAGAAAACAGGGCCTCAGTTTATTAACTGAGGCTTTTTTATTGACTTAAATTATACTATCTTAATTGTTCTTTTAAACAAATAAATTTAATGCACTTTTTAACAAATAATCCAGATTTTCCAGAGGTTACAGAAGCCAATGAAGAAGGTTTACTTGCTATAGGAGGTGATTTAACGGTTAATCGATTAATAGATGCCTACAAAAAAGGGATTTTCCCATGGTATGAAGCTGGTCAACCTATTTTATGGTGGTCTCCAGACCCTAGATTTGTGCTTTTTCCTAAAAAATTGAAAGTCTCAAAAAGTATGAGGCAAATATTAAAAAACTGCAACTATTTAGTAACTATAAATAAAGATTTTAGACAAGTAATTAATGAATGTGCCAAAATTAAAAGAGGCAGACAATCCAATACTTGGATTACGGATGAAATGATAGAGGTCTATTGCAATTTGCATGATTTGGGATATGCTAAATCTGTAGAAGTTTGGGAAGGTAAAGAATTAGTAGCTGGACTTTATGGAATAGATTTAAACGAAAAAGTATTTTGTGGCGAAAGCATGTTTACTAAAAAAAGTAATGCAAGTAAGGTGGGTTTAATAACATTTTTAAAAAATTCCAATTATAATTTAATAGATTGCCAAGTATATACAAGGCATCTAGAAAGCCTAGGAGCAGAATTTATGTCAAGAAAAGAATTTATTAATTTCATAAATTGACAAAAGTCATAGATTTAAAATAAATATAAATAAATCTTTGTAAAATATAAAAATGCCTATGTTAACACAACAAGATTTTGAAAAATATACAAATAGAGAAGAATTTCTTCAAACACTCAAAGAAAAGCTAGATAGAGATCGTTATGATGACATCATGTATGCTGTAAATTATGAAAAAGAGTTAATAAAACTTCAAGCCGAACTAGTTGATTTACAACAATGGGTTGCAAAACACAAAAAACGAGTATGTATTATTTTTGAAGGTAGAGATGCTGCTGGAAAAGGTGGCGCTATTCGTCGTTTTGCTGAGCATTTAAATCCACGTTCCATGCGTGTTGTAGCTTTAACAAAACCAACAGATGTTGAAAAAGGACAATGGTATTTTAGACGTTATATTAAAGAGCTGCCTAACCCTGGAGAAATTGTGCTGTTTGACCGTAGTTGGTATAATCGTGCAGTCGTAGAACCTGTTATGGGATTTTGTGATGATGAGGAGTATAATAAATTTATGGTGCAAGTGCCTGAATTTGAACACATGCTTTACGAAGATGGTGTCGAGATTATTAAATTTTGGTTCTCCATTTCAAAGGAAGAGCAAGTTAAACGTTTTGATGCACGATTAAAAAATCCATTAAAACGTTGGAAGTTTAGTGAAGTTGATAAAGAAGGTCAACGTTTATGGGATAAATATACATTTTATAAAGAGCAAATGTTTAGTAAAACGCACACCACATTTAGTCCTTGGATTATTGTTAAAACTAACGAAAAAAGAGAAGCGCGTTTAGAAAGTATTAGGTACGTATTATCACGCTTTAATTATGAAGGTAAAGGTAAATCAAACACAACCATATTGCCTGACCCAAATGTTGTACAACGCTATCATAGAATGGTAAAACAAATAGATAATTAATGAGAGGTTTATCAGATAAAAGTTTAAAGAGATTAAATTCTAAAAAGGGAATAAAGTTATTCCTTACAGAGGAGAATATGACTCCTGCCAAAGCAGTAAGGATTGTTAATCATGAAGTTCGACTTAAAAGATTACAAGAAGAATTAATTCAACTGCAACATTGGGTGAAAAGAAATAATGAAAAAGTGGTCGTTCTATTCGAAGGAAGAGATGCTGCAGGAAAAGGTGGAGCAATTAGGAGGATTACACAACATTTAAATCCTCGTGAATTTAGAGTTGTAGCATTACCAAAGCCAACCGAAGAAGAAAAGGGAGAATGGTATTTTCAGCGTTATATAAATCAGTTACCAAGAGAAGGAAAAATTGTATTTTTTGATAGAAGTTGGTATAATCGTGCAGTAGTAGAGCCAGTAAACGGATTCTGTACCCAAGAGGAGTATAATATTTTTATGAATCAGGTTAATGATTTTGAAAGAATGATAATAGAGTCTGGAATTAGATTGGTTAAATTCTATTTTTCAATAACTAAAATTGAGCAAGCTAAACGTTTTAAAGAGATTAAGGCTAGTCCAATAAAAAAATGGAAATTTAGTGCTGTAGATCAGAAAGCGCAAAGACTTTGGGATAAATATACTGGCTATAAAACGACAATGTTTGATAAAACGAATACCGAATTAGCCCCTTGGATTATTATTAAGGCTAATAGAAAAAGTAAGGCTAGATTAGAATCTATAAAGCATTTGTTAAGTATTATTCCTTATAACCATCAAGAAATAGATAGTTATTATCATTAAACTTGATTATATCTAAAACACGATACTTCGTGGTCATTGACCATTCCAGTAGCTTGCATGTGAGCATATACTACTGTAGTGCCAACAAATTTAAAACCACGTTTTTTTAAGTCCTTGCTAATGGTATTACTTAACTCAGTATTTGCAGGCGCATCTTTATAATTGGCAATGGTATTTTTTATAGGTTTTCCATTCGTGAATTTCCATATATAATCACTAAAACTGCCAAATTCATCTTGAATTTTCATAAAAGCTTGCGCATTACTTACGGTGGCATTTACCTTTAATTTATTTCTTATAATTCCAGCATCTTTTAACAGGGATTCTATTTTATCTTCATTATAACTTGCAATTTTTTTATAGTCAAAGTTGTCAAAAGCATTTCTAAAATTTTCACGCTTGCGTAATACAATAATCCAACTTAAACCTGCTTGAAATGTTTCAAGAATTAAAAACTCGAATAAAGTAGCATCATCATAAATAGGAACGCCCCATTCTTCATCATGATATGATTCATATAAAGCATCTCCAACACACCAACCACATCTATGTTTTTCCATATTTGTAAGGTTATTAAATTAGTACTACTAATGTAATGATTGTTACCAAAACGGTAGTAGTATAATTATTAAATTTGTAAAGAATTACTAAGCTAATATGATGAACAACCAGGTAATTGAAGAAAGCCTAAAAAAAGGAATTTCTTATCCAGAATACAAAAGTTTAGTCAATAAACTAGTCGAAGAAAAGTCAACTACAGGAAGCTCAAAAACTGAAGCTCTTATTGAATATACCAAGCTAAACGATAGGAGAATGAAGCGCTGGGACAAGACCTTGAGAATCTCTGCAAATCTTGAAGAAAAAATCACATCTGTAGACTCCAAAGTTACATGGTTAGTCATTACCGAAAGTTGGTGTGGTGATGCTGCTCACCTAATGCCTGTGATGAATAAAGTAGCTGAAACGAATAAAAACATAAATTTTCAAGTAGTTCTTAGAGATGAAAATGAAGCGTTGATGAATAAGTTTTTAACAAATGGTAGTAAGTCCATTCCAAAACTAATCATGATTGATGATGCAGCAAATGAAATTGTATCAACGTATGGACCAAGATCAAATACTGCAACACAAATGGTAAACGATTTTAAAAAGAAGCATGGTGTATTAACGGTTGATTTTAAACAGGATTTACAAGTGTGGTATAATAAAGATAAAGGGCAGAGTACATTAGAAGATCTAACAGAATTACTTTGCGAATTACAACCTAGTTCTTGCCTCTAAACAAGAACGTAATTGTTCCTAGTTGTGAAGCTTTTTTCGGATTTTTATTGAACTTAGATTCTTTAGCATATTCCAAGGCATGATCAATTAAACAACCATTTTCAGAGGATGATGAGGCATTAATATATGCATCCACAACATTGCCTTCATGGTTTACGGTAATGTTTACCACTATTTTTCCACCTTGCTCACACAAGTATATTGGCGTTGGTAAAAAAGTATGTAATCTATCCACCAAAGAGTAACTCACCGAGCTATTTTTATTGGCACTATTGTCGGCATTTTTCTGACTTTCAAGACGCTTACTTACTATATTATTAATGCTGCCAAAAGCAGAAGATTTGTCTTTGTTACTACCACTATTAGAGGCAGTTAATACATTATTGTCTTGATTGGCAGCCTTTAATTCTTCAATACTTGTACGATTTTTAATGGCTTCCATTTGCTCTTCAAATGCCTCATCGACAGCCTTATCATTTTCGTAAGTTTTTGTTTCATTAAAAGCTTGGTTTGTTGCTGGAGTTGCCATTAAATTATCAAGACTTTTTATAATATCTTCTAGTTCTTCTTTTTCTTCTTCTTCAACTGCTTCAGCATCCATTTCATAAAAGGTTTCGGCAACCAGTTTAGATTTCTTTTTTATATGAATAGTAAATCCAAGAAGTATCACTGCAGTAGATAACAGTGCAGTAATAATTAGGGCTTTATATGTGTTAGAAACAGACATTTTCTTGTAATAAAATTACGCATTATTATATACGTAGAGTTCTCGAAAATAGTTTAAAACAGCATAAATTCAAAAAAAATAGCGATACTTGATAGTTTATCCAACTGTTTATACCCAAACCGTTTTCTTGAAAAATCCAACCCAATTAGAAACGAATTTGTATAATCCTCATTAAAAATTTCTACTCCCGCACCCACTTTATACATGGTTCCAGACTCAAAAGGTTTTCCTAAATTTAAGAGACGACCATAACCAGACCTAATAAACACATTGTCATCATCGGCAATAATATTATATCTAAAACTCAAATAAACGGGAAAGAAATGCAAACCACTTTCCGAATGCCAATTATACTCTAAATTAAGCCCAATAACTGAGCGTTTGTCAAATCTATAACCAAATGTGTTATTAACAAAAAAGGCACTTGGGAGTATTAATGGACCTGTATCGTCATCATTAGTTATGGAGTATTCTTCATTAATAGTTAAGGTAGTTGCCAAAGATATTTTATAGTAAAAACCGTTGATTTCTTCATCTTCTTGAGAAAACATGGCAATTGATATAAATAGAAAAAGTATTGTGAATAATTGCTTCATAGATTTGTTTTGTTAGAAGCAAAAGGATTATCAAGAATTATTCCGAAGGCAAACTTTCTATAAAATTTTCGATAGAAAATGCATTGTCAACATGAAAACCACCAATTTTGGTACGCCTCAAAGCTGTTAAGTGTCCTCCAGATTGTAATGCTTTTCCAAAATCGTTAGCAAGTGAACGTATGTAAGTGCCTTTACTGCAAACCACTCTAAAATCCACCTCGCTATTTTCAAATCGCGTAATTTCAAATTCTGAAATATTGATAGTTCTTGATTTAATTTCTACAGATTCTCCAGCTCTGGCAAATTCATACAGACGCTTTCCATCTTTTTTAATGGCTGAAAATACTGGAGGATATTGTTCGATATCTCCAATAAAGTTTTTGGTTGTTTCACGAACAAGTTTTTTAGTAATATGCTGTATTGGGTAGGTTTTGTCTATGTCTGTTTCCAAATCAAACGATGGCGTAGTACTTCCTAAGGTTATGGTTCCAGTATATTCTTTTACTTGCGCTTGAAATTCATTGATTTGCTTCGTCATTTTCCCAGTACAAATCACTAATAATCCTGTGGCTAAAGGATCTAAAGTACCTGCGTGACCAACCTTTATTTTTTTTATACCAAAGGTCTTTCTAATATGCCATCGTAACTTATTAACCACTTGGAACGAGGTCCAATTTAGAGGCTTGTCAATTAATAATACTTGACCGTTTTTAAAGTCTTCTAAGGCTTTCATCTAGTTATAAAATGAAACGCCAATGGCAATTAACCCAACAACAACACAGTAATAAGCAAAGTATTTAAGCTTACTTTTCTTTACTAAAGCAATCATCCATGTACAAGCAAACAATCCAGAAATAAATGCTGCTACAAAACCAATAGATAAGGCAGTGAAATTCTGACTGTCATAAGTCAATTCACCACTAAGAATATCTTTAGCTATTTTTCCAAAAATTAAAGGTACGACCATTAAGAATGAAAAGCGTGCTGCTTTTGTTTTGTCATTACCTAAAAGCACAGATGTTGATATAGTAGCTCCCGAACGAGAAATTCCTGGTAGCATCGCAATGGCTTGCGAAAAACCAATAACTAAAGCATTAGAGAACGATACTCTTTTGTTGGTATTTTTTGCTTTATCAGCCAAGTAAAGTAACAATGCTGTAATGATGAGCATAAAACCAACTAGTTTTATGTTACCTCCAAAAAGTGCAGATAATTCACTTTCAAACGTAAATCCAATAATAGCTGCTGGTAGCATTGAGACTACGATTTTTGTTACAAATTGGGTGTCTTCATTCCATTTAAAAGAAAAAACGCCTTTAATAATATCATAAATGTCTTTTCTAAAAACCACAATGGTGCTTAATGCAGTCGCAAAGTGTAAAACGACTGTAAATAAAAGGCTTTCTTCCGGGACCGAATTATCTCCTAAAATGGCTTTTCCAAGTTCTAAATGACCACTGGATGATACAGGTAAAAATTCAGTAAGCCCTTGTATAATTCCTAATAAAATGGCGTCAATTACTTCCATAAGGCAAATGTATCAAAATAGGGTGACCTTAAATAAGAAAGAGAATTTATTTTTGAGAATCTGATTTATCAGGATTCAGTAGAATCGCATAAACCTGAATGCCAAATCCAATTAATACAAGTGTTGGTGCTAACCTAATACGTCTCCAACTAAAAATACTTTCGTCAAATACATTTGGGTCGTCACTACCACCACCAGACATTAAAATAAAGCCTAAGGCAATAAAAGCAATGCCAATAAGCATGAATTTGTAGTTCTTCTTTCCAAATAGGAAATTACTTTTTGTGTCTTGTTTGCGCTTTTGTTCTCCCATAATTAATCAAACTCGGTAAAAATAATGTCATCTCCAATGGCTATTTGTGCAATATGCTCTGACGTGCTAATTAATAGCTTTGGTAGGTGCAAAGTAACGGTTTTATTTAAAACTTTTGCGTTAAGAGTTTCTAAATTTAATCCTTGTTCTAAACCACGATTTATATAATAATAGTCTGTTCCAGTATCATGAAACACAATGTCATAAGACGAACCCTCGGTTATTTTCTTTATTGTAACCTCTACAACTTCGCAATCTTCAGGTTGCGGATTGTTAATCGCACATGATTTAAATACTAGAAATATAGAAAGGAAAAGGGCAAGGACAAAAAAAGGAGTTTTTCGTTTCATTTTAGAGTTGTTGGTTAATATTTATATCAACGATAATCTGCGGGTTTTATTTTTAAACAACTAATAATACAACTGGTCGGTCTTTAAATTCAAGAAGCGTTGCGTGGCAATATATGTGCTTATCCAAGTAATTACAATACCAAGTATAAACACGCCTAAAAACAATCCAGTAATTAATATTGAGTTGCTTAAGAGCTCTAAATCGGCAAATGTTTTATCAATATAATAGAGCACAACTGCCATTCCAAATAAGGCTATAATGGCACCAATAATGCCTAGTTTAATACTTTTCCAAATAAACGGACGTCTAATAAATTGCTTGGTAGCACCTACCATTTGCATGGTTTTTATAGTAAAACGTTTAGAGTATACAGACAATCTAATGGAACTATTAATAAGTAATACCGCAATTAAGGTGAATAAGGCACTAATAATTAACACCCAAAGACTAATGCGTTTTACATTGCTATTCATCATTGAGACCAAATCTTTATCATAACGTACATCATCTACAAACTTTTTAGTTAACGTAGCTTGCGAAATACTATCCAAGCGTTGCTCGGTAACAAAATCTGCTTTTAAATTAACTTCAATGGAGTTTTGTAGTGGGTTGTGTCCAATATCATCCAAGAAATCTTCACCATATTCGCCTTTCATGAAATCGGCAGCATCTTCTTTAGAAATATATTTGGTTTCCTTTATATAACTAGCAAGCGTCAAACTCTTTTCTAGCTGATTAATTTCAACTTCCTTAGCAGTATCATTCAAGTAAATGGTCATTACGACACGTTCCTTAAAATTATTGGAAATAGTTTTAGCATTTAAAACTAACATACCTAACAAACCCAATAAAAACAACACTAAAGCAATACTAATCACTACTGAAAAATAGGAAGATATTAAACGACGTTTTTGATGTTTTTCAAATGCTGAACTCATAAATTTTTTCTTGTTAGCGTAAAAATATAAAAGTATCTTTAATCTATAATTATAATAACTAAAACATATGAACATTGTTGTTGTAGGTGCTGGAGGTGTAGGAGGTTATTTTGGTGGAAAATTAGCACACGCTGGCTTTGATGTAACCTTTATAGCTAGAGGTAAAACCCTTCAGGCAATAAAACTTAGTGGATTGAAAGTAAAAAGTGTCAATGGTGATTTTGTAGTACATCCTAAAACTATAGAGGATATTAAAGAACTAATAAATCCAGATTTAGTGATTCTTGGTGTGAAATCGTGGCAAATTGAACCTATTGCCAAAGAGCTAAAAGAGGTGATTTCCAAAAAAACGATGGTATTACCATTGCAAAATGGAGCTGATAATGCCGATAGATTACGAAATATACTTCCGCATGAAAACGTACTTGCAGGACTGTGCAAAATAGTGAGTAAAATTGAAGCACCTGGCGTCATTAATCACTTTGCTTTTGAACCGAAAATTGTTTTTGGTGAATTTGATAGTAAGCTCACATCTAGAGTAAAAAAAGTAAAATCAGTTTTTGATAAAGCTGGATTTAAAAGCACCATCTCTGAAAATATCCAATTAGATATTTGGGAAAAGTTTCTTTTTATTACAACAATAAGTGGTATTGGAGCTATCACACGTGTGGTTTACGGAGAGATTAGAAAGGATGATTATTTAAGACAAATTATGTATCAAACAGCTAATGAAATTGTAGCAATAGCGAATGCAAAAGGTGTTGCGTTAACAAATAGTGATATTGAAATGACGTTAAAAATTATAGATGGTTTTAATCACGGAACCACAGCATCTATGCAACGAGATTTCATGGCTGGACGACCAAGTGAGCTCGAAAATTTTAACGGCTATATCGTAAAACAAGGAAAAGAACTTCATGTTTTAACTCCAGCAAACTCATTTATATATCACTGTTTATTACCACAGGAAAGAAAAGCTCGTGGATTAAGTTAGTTTTGCTTTAGGTTTTCGGCTTATTAAGTACACGCCAGAAACCACCAATAAACAACTTAATATTTTTACTCGATTTATGTCTTGGGCATATTCATCATGCATAAGCACATAAGCATAAATACTCACCATTATAAAGCTCACAGCAGGTTGTAAATACACGTAACTTCCAGTAACCGAAGGCGACACGTAATTCAATGCATAAATATTAAATAGGTAAGCAAAAAATGTGGTGAAAACAACCACAAACCCAACAGCTAGATAGGTGTTTAAATCGAAAGCTGAAAAATCTGTAGCCAAGAAATCACCTATTCCAAAAGGAAACATAAACACAAACCCAAATAAAAACACCCAACTAATAACCGTTAATGCATTGTATTTTTTCATCATGGGTTTTACAATAACCAAGTATAATGCATAAGAACATGCGTTAATGAAAACGAATAGATTTCCTAATGTAGAACTCGTTCCAGCGGTACTTTTACCATACCAAACAAGTAATATAGCTCCAATACCACCAACGGTGATGCCAATGAGTTTATTGGTCGTTATTTTTTCTTTTAAAATAATGGCACTAAATACTAATACCATGACAGGAATAGAGGTGATAATAATGGAGGCATCAATTGGCGATGTTAAATTTAAACCATGAAAGAATAGTAATTGGTTAGTTGTAACACCTAAAATGCCACAAAGTACCAATCTTAAAAAATCTTTCTTCTCTATAGACTCTTTAATAAACGACTTAATAATCCAGAACAATATACCAGCACCAACAATACGTAAAAAGACAAATGCTGAAGGACCAATTTTGTTAGGCATAATGCCTTTTGCAATTAGGTAATTAGCACCATAAATAACATTAGCTCCAAGAAGTGCTAAGTGTGCTTTGTGAGTGTTAGTTAGCAATAGAGGTTAGTTTGTTATTGTTTTTGTTAGATGTATTCAAAAGTAAATCTATTATTTTGATTTTAGTTATGAAAACTAACGTATTTATTAATTGTAAAGGTTTTACAGTTTGTTTATAAACCGTAAATTTGCGCTTTTAATTACGGAAACAATACGATGAAATACCATTTCAACGAGATAGAAGCCAAGTGGCAAAAATATTGGGCAGAAAACCAAACGTTTAAAGCCGAAAATTATTCAGACAAACCAAAGTATTATGTGTTGGATATGTTTCCATATCCAAGTGGCGCAGGTTTACATGTTGGGCATCCATTAGGTTATATTGCCAGTGATATTTATGCTCGTTACAAGCGTCATAAAGGGTTTAACGTATTGCATCCTCAAGGTTATGATAGTTTTGGATTACCTGCAGAGCAGTACGCGATTCAAACTGGACAACATCCTGCAATTACTACTGCCGAAAATATAAAAACATACAGACGACAATTAGATCAAATTGGTTTTTCATTCGATTGGTCTCGCGAAGTTCGTACTTCTGACCCAAGTTATTACAAATGGACACAATGGATTTTCATTCAACTTTTTAATTCGTGGTATAACAACAATTCTGATAAAGCTGAAAATATTTCTGAATTAATTAAAATTTTTGAAGCTGAAGGAAATACGAATGTAAATGCGGAATGTGATGATGATGTTGAAGTGTTTACTGCTGATGAATGGAACAACTATTCGTCTGAAAAACAACAAGAAATATTACTAAAATATAGATTAACTTATTTGGCTGAAACAGAAGTAAACTGGTGTCCAGCTTTAGGAACTGTTTTAGCAAACGACGAAATAGTAAACGGTGTGTCTGAACGTGGTGGTCATCCTGTTATTAAAAAGAAAATGACACAATGGAGTATGCGTATTTCAGCTTATGCGGAGCGTTTACTTCAAGGATTAGAGACTATAGATTGGACAGATTCTTTAAAAGAGAGTCAGCGTAACTGGATAGGAAAATCTGTTGGTGCTTCGGTCACTTTTAATGTAAAAGACTATGATGCCAAGATAGATGTATTCACCACACGTCCTGACACTATTTTTGGTGTGTCCTTCATGACCTTGGCTCCAGAACACGAGTTGGTATCAAAAATCACAACCCCAGAACAGAAAGCTGAGGTTGACGCTTATATTAAAGCGACTGCAAAACGTAGTGAACGTGATAGAATGGCAGATGTAAAAACCATTTCTGGAGTGTTTACAGGAGCTTATGCTGAACATCCTTTTACCAAAGAACCAATTCCAATTTGGATTGGCGATTACGTGCTAGCTGGTTACGGAACAGGAGCAGTAATGTCTGTGCCTTGCGGTGATCAACGTGATTACGATTTTGCAAAGCACTTTAATATTCCTATTCCGAATATATTCGAAGGCGTTGATATTTCAGAAGAAGCCTTTGCAGACAAAGACAATACAGTTATTACTAATAGCGATTTCTTAAATGGACTTAAGTATAAGAAAGCAGTGAAAACTGCGATTTATGAACTTGAAAAACTAGGTCAAGGCGAAGGGAAAACCAATTACAGATTACGTGATGCAGTGTTTTCTCGTCAGCGTTATTGGGGCGAACCATTTCCAGTGTATTATGTAAACGGAATGCCGCAAATGATTGATGCGAAGCATTTGCCAATTGAGCTTCCAGAAGTTGAAAAATATTTACCAACCGAAACTGGCGAACCACCTTTAGGAAACGCAACGGTTTGGGCTTGGTGTACTGAAACTAATTCAGTAGTTGATAATGATAAGATTGATAACATAACGGTTTTCCCATTAGAACTAAACACAATGCCTGGTTGGGCTGGAAGTTCGCAGTATTTTAACCGTTACATGGATCCTCAAAATGACGAGGAAATCTTCTCTCAAGAAGCCATTAACTATTGGCAACAAGTAGATTTATACATTGGCGGAAGCGAACATGCAACAGGACATTTATTGTATTCGCGTTTCTGGCAAAAATTCATGTTCGATTTGGGATTAGTGCCTTATGATGAGTTTGCAAAAAAACTGATTAACCAAGGGATGATACTTGGGACTAGTGCTTTTGTTTATCGTTGGAGCTCTAATGCTTTTGAAGAACCAATATTTTTGAGTAAAAGTGTTTACGATAAAGTTATTTTGGAAGAAAAACCTTTAGGACATTCTGATAAGTTTTCAAATATCTTTAAAAGTCTAACTCCTAAACAAACAATGGAAGGAGGAGAAGCTTTCTTTGTTGAAGATTCAGAAACAACTGAGAAAAATTTCACACCAATTCATGCAGATGTATCTTTTATAAATGCTTCAGATGAATTAGATGTTGAAGCATTCAAAAATTGGAGAGAAGAATATAAAAATGCGAAGTTTATATATGAAGATGATAGCACCTTCAAAGTAAAGCGCGACGTCGAAAAAATGTCCAAATCCAAATACAATGTCGTCAATCCTGATCAAATTTGTATTGATTATGGTGCAGACAGCTTACGTTTGTACGAAATGTTTCTTGGGCCTTTAGAGCAATACAAGCCGTGGAATACTGCTGGTATTACAGGAGTCCATAGTTTCCTTAAAAAATTATGGAAGTTGTATAATGACGACAATGGTTTAAAAGTCACTGATGCTGCACCAACTAAAGACAACCTAAAAACACTTCATAAAACCATTAAAAAAGTTGAAGAAGATATCGAGAATTTCTCATTTAATACGTCTGTTTCTACCTTTATGATCGCATGTAATGAACTCACTGTTCAAAAGTGTACAAGCAAGCAAATATTAGAACCATTATTAGTGTTAATCTCACCTTATGCACCACATATCGCTGAGGAATTATGGAATCAGTTAGGTCATAACAAATCGATTTCAACTGCAGATTTCCCAAAATTTGATGAAAGTCATTTGGTAGAAAGCACAAAGAACTACCCAATTTCATTTAATGGTAAAATGCGTTTCACAATGGAGCTATCGTTAGACTTAAACAAAGAAGAGATTGAAGCTGCTGTATTAGCAAACGAAAAAACTAAAGAGCAATTACAAGGTCGCGAACCTAAAAAAGTAATAGTAGTTCCTGGTAAAATTGTAAATATTGTTGGATAGCTTCTCAATACTATTTTCTTCACTTTGACTGCGCTCAGTGTGACTGAAAATTACTCTAAGTGATATTAGAAAAGAGCTTGTCAGTTCGAGGGAAATTGCAATGCAATTTTGTATGGAGAAGAATGAGCTACATGACAAAATTTCTTAACGAATATTTGGCTTATTTTTTGCTATACATTATCTAAATTTACACAACAAAAAAATTAAAGAAAATGATAGGATATTATATATTAATTGGAGCGATAGCTCTAGTAAGTTGGTTAGTTAGTAATAAATTAAAGCAAAAGTTTGCGCAATACTCTAAAGTCCAGTTGCGTAATGGTATGACTGGTAAAGAAATTGCGGAGAAAATGTTGGCTGATAATGGTATTTTTGATGTTGAGGTAATTTCTGTTCCAGGACAATTAACGGACCATTATAATCCTAAAAATAAAACCGTCAATTTAAGTGAGGCGGTTTATAATCAGCGTAATGCTGCAGCTGCAGCAGTTGCGGCTCACGAATGTGGGCATGCAGTACAACATGCTCAAGCATATAGTGCTTTAGGGATGCGTTCTGCTTTAGTACCTATTGTTAGTATAACCTCTGGGATGTCACAATGGTTGGTTATTGGAGGACTTATTCTTGGTGGTGCTGCTGGTGTTGGAATGGGATATTGGGTTGCTGTGGCTGGTCTAGTATTTATGGGCTTTGCTACTTTGTTCAGTTTTATTACACTTCCAGTAGAGTATGACGCCAGTAATAGAGCATTAGTGTGGTTAAAGAATAAAAACATGGTGTCTCAAGAAGAATATAAAGGGTCGGAAGATGCACTTAAATGGGCTGCAAGAACTTATTTGGTTGCTGCCATTGGTGCTTTAGCATCCTTACTATATTGGGCGCTTCAAGTGTTTGGTGGAAGAGATTAATTCTTCTATCTTTAAAAAATAATGAAAGCGTCTTTAAGGCGCTTTTTTTTGTTAATGTCATTTCACACTTGATGGGAAATCCATAATATATCCTGAATCAAGTTCAGGACGACAAATAATTATATCTTAATTTGTCTATCAATTTGTTGATCTAAAGAAATAAATGTTTCGGTTCTTGAAACACCTGTAATGGTTTGAATATCTTTATTCAAAACGTGCATTAAATGCTCATTGTCTTTACATAAAATTTTCACTAAAACACTCCAATTACCAGTTGTATAGTGACATTCTAACACTTCAGGAATTTTTTTAAGTTGCCTTACTGCGTCTGGATTATTCATTGCTTTGTCTAAAAATATGCCAACAAATGCCATGGTGGTATAGCCCAAAACTTTAGGGTTTATCACAAATTTCGATCCAGCCAATAAACCAGATTTTTCAAGTTTCCGTAATCGTTGATGTATGGCTGCTCCAGAAATACCAACTTGTCGTGCTATTTCTAAAACAGGTGTTCGAGCATCATTCATTAATGCACGCAGTATCTTTTTGTCGATACCGTCTATATGTAAGTTTTGATTTATAAACTTCATTTATTAAATGGCTTTCATAATACAATATAAAAGTACTAAAAGTAGATCAAACTGAAAGACTAAGTTGTTAAAGGATTATATCCTAAATATGGCACTTCTTTTTCGGTAAAAGCAATATCATAAGCTTCAAGCTCCTTTAAAATAGGTTCATATACTTCTTTTGAAATAGGAATTTGTACACCTGGAGTAGTTATTTTACCGTTTAAAATAGCAAGTGTCGCAATAGCCACAGGGAGCCCAACAGTTTTTGCCATGGCTGTATAGGTTTGGTCTTCTCCAATAGCTACCATAGTAGAATCTATTTGGTATTTTTCTCCTTTTAACACATATCCAAACTTATGATACATTACAATCATGTCTTTATCATCTTCATCTAGAGTCCAACTATCCATAAGTATTTTTTGTAGAATTTGAGCAGGTGTTGCTTTTTTAAGTTCTACCATTTTATTAGGATTAAATACGTCTAATTCTTCTAACTTCTCCCAAACAATATCATCTTGGTCAATTTTTAATTGATGTCTAAATTTTAGCTCAACAGAATCTGTTGGACTATAAGGTAAAAAAGCATTTATAAAGTCGCGATAACTCATATTTTCGCTGTCATCGATTGTGTAGCTATCATCAGTCATTCCTAATAACACAAACATTTGCCACGCACGACTAAACCCAACACGACGCATGGTGCCACGATACAAGGTTTTTGCACTATCGAGTCCATAGGCACTTTGGTATTTTAAAGAATCACGATTGGCATAAGCTTCAAAACGACCATAACCATCTACATCCAAAAACTCAGTACGCCTAAATAAGCGATGGTAAGGAATGTATTTATATGTGCCCTCCTGTAAAAATTTGGCGGCACCTCCTTGTCCAGCAACTACAACATTTCTTGGGTTCCAGGTAAATTTGTAATTCCAAAGATTATTATCACTCTCAGGAGCTACCAAACCACCTGTAAAAGATTCGAACAGAATAATTTCACCTCCTTTATCCCTAATTTCATCAATGACTTGCATAGCACTCATGTGGTCAATTCCTGGATCAACACCAATTTCGTTCATAAAAACAAGGTCTTTTGATTTTGCAGCCGAGTTCAAAGCTTGCATTTCAGGACTTACATAAGAAGCCGTTACCATGTTTGTTCCGTAAGTAATACAGTCTTTAGCAACTTCAATATGAAAACGTGCTGGAAGCATAGATACAACAACATCGGCGTTTTCAATTGCTTTTTGGCGAGAGCCTTTATCAAAAACATCTAAAGTTATGGTATTGGCATTAGGGTGATTATTAATCAGTTTTTTAGCGTTTTCAATATTTATGTCACCAATAGTAATATGTAAATTTTCTGACTCTGATTTATCTAAAAAATATTTTATTAAGTACGATGCAGATTTCCCTGAACCTATAACTAATATGTTTCGCATAGTAAAATTAGTTGAGTAGTTTTGTGATTAAATGTTTCACGAATGTAACAAATGAAATTGTTTTTAAAACTTAAAACCAATAAATAATATGAACAAAAAAATACTAATCTCTGCAAGTATCTTAGGAATGTTGGCAGTAATATTGGGTGCTTTTGCAGCTCACGGCCTAGAAAATAAAGTAACTGAAGATGCTATCGAAACTTTTCAAACAGGTGTGAGGTACCAAATGTATCATGCATTGTTACTTTTGTTTGTAGCGCAAACATCATATTTAAGAATAAATGTTAAGAAAGGAGTACTTTATCTTGTAATTGCAGGAGTACTATTATTTTCAGGATCCATTTATGGTTTGGCAACAAATGTATTAACATCATTTGATTTTAAGTCAATTGCTTTCATAACTCCAATAGGGGGTTTATTGCTTATTTTGTCATGGATAGTCATGCTTATAAGCTTTGTTAAAAATAAGGAAGAATAATATCAAGTTTTTAAAACATGATTTTATAAAAATTTATATTTTTGTACTCTAAACAACACACAAAATTATGGTGGATAACACCCAAACTTCGAAATCGATTTCGTTGGATCAATACGGAATTAAAAATGCCAAAGTAAACTATCAACTAACTCCCAAACAATTACAAGCCATTACTGTAGAAAAAGGAATGGGAAAGGAAACAGCCAACGGCACGTTAGCTATCAATACAGGTAAATACACTGGGCGTTCTCCTCAAGACCGTTTTTTGGTAGAAGATGATTACACAAAAGATCGTGTATGGTGGGGAAAAACCAATAAGGCTATTTCTCCTGAGAATTTTGACTTCCTACAATCTGAAATTGAAAACTATTTAAGTGGTAAAGAAGTTTATGCAAGAGATGGTTACGTATGTGCAGACCCAAAATATAAAATGAATGTTAGAACCATAACAGAATATCCTTGGTCTAATATGTTTATTTATAATATGTTCTTAAGGCCAAGTGAAGAAGAGCTAGAAAATTTCAAAGAAGAATGGTTGGTGCTTTGCGCGCCCGGATACGAATGTCCAGAACCAGAAAATCATGGTTTAAGACAAGGCAACTTTTCAATTTTAAATTTCACAAAAAAGATTGCATTAGTTGGAGGTTCGGCCTACACAGGCGAAATGAAAAAAGGTATTTTCTCTGCTTTGAACATGATTTTACCAGTAGATAAAAATGTACTTCCAATGCACTGTTCTGCTAATGTTGGAAAAGATGGTGATACAGCTATTTTCTTTGGTCTTTCTGGTACAGGAAAAACAACTTTATCTGCTGATCCTAATAGAAAGTTAATAGGTGATGATGAACATGGTTGGACAGCTGAAAATAGCATCTTTAATTTTGAAGGTGGATGTTACGCCAAAGTAATTGACTTAACGGAAGAAAAAGAACCAGACATTTTTAGAGCTATTAAGCCAGGTGCAATCTTAGAGAATGTTGTTTTTAAAGATAATGGAGAAGTGGATTATGAAGATAGTAGCATTACACAAAACACTCGTGTGAGTTACCCAATTTATCATATAGATAATATTCAACAACCATCATATGCTAAAAATCCAAAAAATATTTTCTTTTTAACTGCTGATGCTTTTGGTGTATTGCCTCCTATTTCAAAGTTATCACCAGGACAAGCTGCTTATCACTTTATTTCTGGATATACAGCAAAGGTCGCTGGAACAGAAGCAGGAATAGATGAGCCAGTTCCATCATTTTCGGCATGTTTTGGAGAGCCTTTTATGCCATTACATCCAACAAAGTATGCTGAGATGTTAAGTAAAAAGATGCAGGAAGCTGGTGTAAATGTTTGGCTGGTAAATACTGGTTGGACAGGAGGACCTTATGGTGTTGGAACAAGAATGAAACTTAAGTACACACGAGCAATGATTACTGCTGCAATGAACGGAAGTTTAGAAGAAGCAAATAAAGGAAATTACCATACACATTCAATATTTGGAGTGCAACAACCAAGAATATGCCCTAAGGTACCTTCTCAAGTGTTAAGCCCAAGATCAACTTGGAATAATGATGAAGGTTATTACCAAATGGCAGATAAATTAGCAAAATCTTTTAAAGAGAATTTCAAGAAATTTGAAGATTATGCTAATGATGAAATCATGGCTGGAGCACCTAAAGTAAGATAACAAACAATACTTAAATAAATTTAAATAAAAAGCGTGACTCTAAAGAATCACGCTTTTTTGTATTTAATAAAAACAGTAAAATTATTTTTTGTTAACCGTTTGGATATATTTTTCTAAAGCCATTGTCATTGAAGGTGTTTCAGGCGTTGGAGCAGATATATCCACACGTAATCCTTTATTCTTCACTGCTTCAATAGTCGTGTTTCCAAAAACAGCAATTCGAGTATCTTTTTGTTGAAAATCTGGAAAATTATGGAATAAAGAATCTATTCCTGAAGGACTAAAGAATACTAATACATCATAATATACATTGGCCAAATCAGATAAATCACTAATTACAGTTTTATAGAAAGTGGCTTGTTTCCAATCTACACCTAAATTATTTAGTGTTTCTGGAACTAAAGGTTTTAGTTTATCTGTTGTTGGAAGTAAAAATTTCTCGTCTTTATACTTCTTGATTAAAGGCGTTAAATCTGAAAAATTACGCTTACCAACATAAATTTTTCTTTTTCTATACACCACATATTTCTGTAAATAGAAGGCAACAGCTTCCGATTGGCAAAAATATTTCATAGCATCTGGCACTTTAAAACGCATTTCATCGGCTACTCTAAAAAAGTGGTCTACAGCATTTCTGCTAGTTAAAATAATTGCTGTATAGCTACTAAGATCTACTTTTTGTAATCTTATTTCTTTGGCAGAAACACCTTCAACATGAATAAATGGTCTAAAGTCAATTTTTACACGTTGCTTTTCTTGCAAATCGAAATAAGGAGAATTTTCTACTTTAGGCTCTGGTTGGGAAACCAAAATTGTTTTCACTTTCATAGGTCGACTTAACTTTTACACTAATTAACTATTACTAAATAGCTTATATAAAATCACATAAGGTGCAATTTCAAGAGCGCAAAGATACAAAATAAAATAGAAAATGTTATTTATTATTGTTTTTTGATGTGTTTTAATAGATGTAATAAAGCCTATTAGGTTTATAATAAATATTAATGCAAATATTACATAAAATACATTGACACTTAAAGGGATAGTAAATACTAACAATATGTTAATTGGGAGCAGCAATAATCCAGTATAATTCTTGTAATTTGTTTTTTGAAAAAGATATGAATCCATCAGTGTATCTATCCCAAAAAGGCTGCCTATAAGGCGCTCTAATAAAATTTTAATTAGAATTATAGAGCCAATACCTAACA
The DNA here is from genome assembly GCA_023015825.1 of Flavobacteriaceae bacterium S0862. GTDB lineage: Bacteria > Bacteroidota > Bacteroidia > Flavobacteriales > Flavobacteriaceae > Pontimicrobium. Next base: position 225,494 of record JALKAW010000005.1, read on the forward strand.
GAATTTTCAGTAAACTACCTAGATTAAAAGGAATACTATCTATAAATGTGCTATAGCCTAAAAAACAAAATAACGATAATGAAATAATTAAATTAACAAACAATAAGGCATCAAATTGATCAATAAACTTTTGATCGCGAGCATATATTTTCAAATACTTTGATTTCCCTACTAGCAATAAAAAATCGTTAAACCTTGTCGAAAAAGATCGTTTAGCTAATGCCAAAATAGATAGGCATAAAACAAAGAAAATAACGTACCACTCGTTTGAGATTATTTCGCGTAACATGATTGCTAAATTATGAAGAATATTTCTATAAAATTAATGCTGTAAAAAACTTACTTTTGCTAAAATTAGTTTTTTAATGCAGGACGCAATTGTTATCATACCAACTTTTAATGAAATTGAGAATATTGAGGCTATTATAAGAGCTACATTTTCTTTAGAAAAGCAATTTCATATTTTGGTTGTTGACGATAACTCTCCCGATTTAACAGCACTAAAAGTAAAGGAGCTGCAAGAAGAGTTTAAAGAAAGACTCTTTCTAGAAGTTCGCAAAGAAAAATCTGGTTTAGGAACTGCCTATATTCATGGTTTTAAGTGGTGTTTAGAAAAAGGTTATGAGTATATTTTTGAAATGGATGCCGATTTCTCACATAACCCAAATGATCTTTCTAAATTGTATAACGCATGTCATGTTGATGGCGCCGATATGTCCATTGGCTCACGCTATGTAAAAGGTGTAAATGTGGTTAATTGGCCAATGTCTAGAGTGTTGTTGTCTTATTTGGCATCTAAATATGTTAGGATAATTACAGGAATGAAAATTCATGACACCACAGCTGGATTTGTGTGTTACAAAAGAGGCGTTTTGGAGAGTATCGACTTAAATAAATTAAAATTTGTAGGGTATGCGTTTCAAATTGAAATGAAATTTAAAGCGTATTTGCAAAAATATAAAATCACCGAAGTTCCAGTAATTTTTACAGATAGAACAAAAGGGGAATCTAAATTAAGTGGTGGCATAATTTCTGAAGCAATATTTGGAGTTATTTCCATGAAGTTTAAAAGTTTATTTAGAAAAAGATAACATGAGCAAGAAAAAAGTACTTATTAAAAATGCTAGAATTGTAAATGAAGGATGCATTACCAAAGGAGATATTTTAATTGAAGATGAGTTTATAGTTCAAATTGAAAAATCTATAGATAGCCCAGAAGCGCAAATTATTGACGCCAAAAATAAGTACGTACTTCCAGGAGTTATTGACGATCAAGTACATTTTAGAGAACCAGGACTAACTCATAAAGCAACTATTGCAACTGAGTCTAGAGCAGCTGCAGCTGGTGGAATTACCTCGTTTATAGAAATGCCAAATACAAATCCTCAAACAACCACTATTGAAAAGTTAGAAAATAAATTCGAGATTGCTTCAAAAACATCGTTCGTAAACTATTCGTTCATGTTTGGTGGAACCAATGACAATTTAGAGGAGATATTAAAAGTAGACTCAAAGAATGTGGCAGGTTTAAAATTATTTCTAGGCTCCTCTACAGGAAATATGTTAGTAGATAACCCAGAGGTATTAGAAAAGATATTTTCAAGCACTAACTTATTAATTAGCGTGCATTGTGAAGATGAAGCTACCATTAGAAAAAACACTAAGCTATATACTGATAAATATGGCGATGATATTCCAATAAAATACCATCCAATCATTAGAAGCGAAGAAGCATGCTATTTGTCATCTTCCAAAGCGATTGAACTTGCTAAGAAAACTGGAGCAAGACTGCACGTTTTTCATTTATCTACTGGAAAAGAAACTAATCTATTTACGAATAAAATTCCATTAAAAGACAAAAAAATAACGGCCGAGGTTTGTATACATCATTTATGGTTTTCAGATAAAGATTATGAAGAAAAAGGAACGTATATAAAGTGGAATCCAGCTGTAAAAACAGAAGCAGACCGTTCTCAATTATGGGAAGCGTTATTAGATGATAGGCTGGATGTAATTGCTACCGACCATGCGCCACATACTTTAGAAGAAAAAAATAACGTTTATACTAAAGCACCTTCTGGAGGTCCATTGGTACAACATGCGCTTGTGGCTATGTTTGAAGCATATCATAAAGGAAAAATATCTATTGAGAAATTGGTAGAAAAAATGTGTCATAACCCAGCAATATTATTTCAAGTTGAAAAAAGAGGCTATATTAAAGAAGGCTATTTTGCCGATATTATAATTGTTGATGACAATAATCCATGGACAGTTAGTAAAGATAATGTTTTGTATAAATGTAAATGGTCACCTTTTGAAGGCACTACTTTTAAATCGAGAGTGACACATACACTAGTAAATGGACAGCTAGTATATGAAAATTCAAATTTTTATGAAGTGAATGCTGCAAAACGATTAACTTTTAGTAGATAATGAAGTATATTAGAATTCTTACAATACTATGTGTTTTGGTTGGGTTTGGATGTAATTCCAATCGCATTGAAAAACCAAAAAAGCCAAAAAACTTGATTAAAAAACAGGATATGGTAAACATATTGTATGATATGGCAATTTTAACCGCTTCAAAAGGTGTTAATAGTGAGTTACTTGAAAACAACGGTATTATGCCTAAAGATTTTGTGTTTGAAAAATACGGAATCGATAGCTTGCAATTTGTTTTGAGTAATGAATATTACACCTATAACCTAGATACTTATGAGGAGATTTTTAATAGTGTTAAAGAACGCTTGACTGTAGAAAAAACACATATAGATTCTCTAAATAATATTGCAGCAGAAGAAAGAAAAAAATTACGAGACCAAAGAGATTCGCTAAATAAAATTAATAAAGAAAAAAGAGAAACTAGAGGCACTATAATTCCTTCAAGAAAAATTGACACGTCTCAGCTAGAGACTCGTCAATAGGCTTAAATTTAAAGTCAATGGCATCTTTTATTTTTTTATTACTGTAATATGCTTTTGTAGTAATTGTTTTTGTAGTCTGTTTCATTAGCCTTCGTCTTTTGTTTAATAAAAAACTTCGCATCCAATCTAGCCTCCAAGCCAAACTTAATAACGTTTTTGGAGCTAATTTTTTTGGAGCCTGTACATTTAAGTGAACAGCTGTTTTTGTAAAAAAATCTTGATAAGATAAATTTTCAGATATGAGTATAAAACGCTCATTAACAATATCCTTTTCCATTAATAGAATCATAGGTTTAACAACGTCATTTACATCTATATAACCAACAACACCTTTAGTGTATCTGGACATTCCTTTGTAAACCATTTTTATCAAACTACCACTGCCACCACCTCGCCAAAATCCAGGACCAATTATAACACCAGGATTCACAACGACAGCATCTAAACCTTCTTGGGTACCACGCCATACTTCCATTTCAGCACCGTATTTAGTTATAGAGTAAACACTTTGGTCTTCTTCAGGATTCCAATGAGTTTCTTCTGTAATTAACTGGTCATTCACTTCCTTACCAATAGTAGCAATGGAACTTACGAAGCAAAGTTTCTTAATGTTATTTGAAACACCAAGATTAACAATGTTTGCTGTTCCTTCAATATTAATACGTCTCAAGGCTTGGTAGTCTTTTGTGTCAAACGAAATAAATGCAGCACAATGGTAGACATGAGTCACATTTTTAAAAGCAACTTCTAAACTAGGAATGTCATTCAAAGTAGCTTGAATCCATTCAATTTTAGAAAAAAGTGCTTCATAATCAAGGGAATAATATGAAAACACATTTTTAACTGCTTCAATCTTTTTTTCGGTTCTATAAATAGCTCTAACGGTTTTTCTGCCTTCAACTAATTTATAGAGTAAATGACTCCCAACTAAACCTGTTCCGCCTGTAACTAATATCATAGAACTAAATTAGTGTTTTTTCTTTTCTCATCATTATGTAAAAAATTATCTTTGTTCAAATTTTTAAATCAAATGGCAAAGAATTTTATTGAAGAATTAACATGGAGAGGAATGGTACACGATACCATGCCTGGAGTTAAAGAGCATTTAATGGAAAGCATGCGTAGTGCTTATGTTGGCTTTGATCCAACGGCCGATTCTTTGCACATTGGAAACTTAGTACCAATAATGCTTTTGGCACATTATCAGCGTTGTGGGCACAAACCAGTGGCTTTAGTTGGTGGTGCGACTGGAATGATTGGTGATCCTTCGGGAAAGTCGAGTGAACGTAATTTATTAGATGAAAAAACATTGCGTCATAATCAAGACGCTATTAAAAATCAGTTAGCACACTTTTTGGATTTTGAAAGTGATGAAGCAAATGCCGCAGTTTTAGTGAATAATTACGATTGGATGAAAGAATTCTCGTTTTTAGAGTTCATTCGTGATGTTGGGAAGCACATTACTGTAAATTACATGATGTCTAAAGATTCTGTAAAAAATAGAATATCATCCGAAGCTTCCGAAGGAATGAGCTTTACAGAGTTCACCTATCAATTAGTTCAAGGGTATGATTTTTTGCATTTGTATAGAGCAAACAGTTGTACTATACAAATGGGAGGAAGTGACCAGTGGGGAAATATTACTACTGGAACTGAGTTAATTAGAAGAATAGGCAACGGAAAAGGTTATGCGATTACTTGTCCATTAATTACTAAATCCGATGGTTCAAAGTTCGGAAAATCCGAAGGAGGAAATGTATGGTTAGATGCCAAAAGAACATCGCCATATAAATTCTACCAATATTGGTTAAACTCTAGCGACGAAGATGCGGTTAAATACATTAAAATATTTACGTTTTTAACTAAAGAAGACATTGATGCTTTAGTAAAAGAACATCAAGAAGCACCACATTTACGATTGTTGCAAAAGTGTTTAGCCAAAGAAATCACATCTATGGTGCACTCAGATGAGGATTTTGAAAATGCCGAAAAAGCATCAAACATTTTATTCAGCAAGAGTTTTAAAGAAGAAATTAAAACCTTAGATGAAGCGACATTTTTAGATGTTTTTGAAGGTGTGCCTCAGGCAGAAATCACAAAGTCTGATATTGAAGAAGGATTAGACATGATTGGTGCATTAGCCTCTAAAACTAACTTTTTAGCATCGAATGGAGAAGCAAGACGTGCTTTAAAAGAAAACTCTGTATCGGTTAATAAAGAAAAAGTAAAAGAGGATTATAAAATCACAACAGACGATCTAATTAATGAGATTTATGTGATTTTAAATAAAGGAAAAAGAAACACTTATATTCTAAAAGTGGTCTAAAAAGAAGAAGTCTGGCTGCAAGCGCAACCAGACTTCGAAAAACTAACCAACCTAATTTTTCTTTTTTGCAGCAATTTTACTTGACTACCTTGTTGTAGTCGTACTTATTAATTGCACCTTACAGTCTTTAGAGAAATAATTTCGAAATTAAATAACCATAAGATTACAGCCTCTAATATCGGAGTTGTCAAAACGTCCTAAAACTTCAAAACTACCATCTTTATAAACTTTACCTAAGTCTTGAGTGGCGATAAAAGCACAAGAATTAATATTTGCTAAATCGATGATGTTAATACCACCAGTTTTTTCGTGATGCTGAATTGTTAAAGCATCCTCAGTATCACGAGTTAGCACTTGCATCCAAGGAGGTGTTTTAAACAGGCTATTACCTTTAGAATAGGCTTGCGATAATAATTCGGTCATGCCATATTCACTATGTATGGCGTTTACTCCAAAGCCTTGCTTTAAAATTTCATGCAATTCCGTTCTAATAAGTTCTTTTCGTTTACCTTTCATGCCACCAGTTTCCATGACAATGGTATTTTTGAGCTTCAATTGAAACCTCTCAACAAAATCCAATAAAGCAAAAGACACACCAATAAGCAGTGTTTTTTTATTTCGAGATTCAAGGTCAATAATGATGTTTTTTAAGTCTTCTAAATTATGTAGATAAAACCCGCTTTCTGGCTGTTTAGACTTAGCAATCATATCATTAACCATATAGATTAACGAAGAGCCATCACGCTCCAGATAAGAAGGTAATAGAGCTAAAACAACATAATCTTCAATATTGCCATAAAAGTATTGAAACCCTTTTCTAAAACTCTGTTCATACAAAGCAATATCAGAAATCAAATGTTTACTTATCGTTTGCCCAGTGGTTCCACTACTTGTAAAAATTTCTTGAGCTTCTGCTTGCGAACTAATTACCTTGTGCGATTTAAAAAATTGAATTGGAAGAAAAGGAATATCGTTAATACATTTCACTTCGCTAGGATGCTTATATAGTAAATCACAAAATGAACGATACACTTTGTTGTTGTTAAACTGATGTTTAAAAACTGTCATTGCAACCTCTTCAAATTGATTTTGAGAGCTTATATTAAATATGTCGTTTGGAGTTATCATATAGTCTTGGCAAAAGTATATAAAATAAAAAAGCGCTACCATTGGTAACGCTTTTTTTAATTGTATAATAGTTGACTAGTTGATAATCAGTTTTCGTGTAGTAAAAGCATTGTCTTGCTCAGCTCTTAAAATATATACACCCGTATTTAAATTAGAGATGTTTATACGGTTATTAGTAATAGTTCTTTGTATTACTTGCTTACCAAGAATATCAAAAACACTAACCTTCATTGGTGAATGCTTATCACTAGAAATATTTACAAATGCCTCCGAAGAAGGATTAGGATATAAATCGAACCCATCTATTTGGTTTTCTTTGGTTGATAAACCAAAAGAAGTACCAATAATTAAATTATCGACGCGAACAGTCTCATTTGTAGAAGAAGTAGATTGCCTAAGAGCAAAAGCAGTAACAGAATCACCTGGATCTGCTCTATCTTCCCCTAATATTGAAGTATCACCTGGGACTGAAGCATCTATCCACAGTTGTGCTTGATTTGTGTCCTGATTATATGCAACTGTTACCTGATACGTTATTCCAAATGTCAAATCTGTACCCCAAACAGCATCTGCTGTAGACTCATCTGAAGCAATACCAACTGAAAAATCGCCCCCTCCAGTAGGAGCAACAATATCTAAACGAGCACTAAAGTTTGTTCCTTGCATAAAATGAGCAAAATACTCAAAATCTGTTCCAGTAATGCCACCACCTGGATTATCAACAGAAAAATCAAATTTGTAATAAATTATACCAGGAACCGCAGCAAACGAAATACTTGCATCTTCTCTTGACCCAGAGCCGTGAGTCAATACTACTTCGCCTGAGGCAACTTGAATAAAACTTCCAGTTCCACTATGATTTGCCCAACCTCCATTTCCAACTAGATTCCCATTGGCATATGTAAAATCATCAGAAGCTATAATTTGCCCAAAGGACAATGAGGTTATAAAAAGGGCACTAAATAAAAAGTAAATTTTTTTCATAAAACGAGGATTAAATTAATTAATTGGACACCTAATATAGTAATTAATTTACGTTTAAATGCAAAAAAGCAACCATAAAAGGTTGCTTTTTATATAAATATAATGTGTTATTAAGTTATCGTACTACCAATTTACGTGTGGCAGAAAGTTTTCCTTCTTTAATTTTTAAAATATATACACCTGGATTAAGGTCTTGTATTTTAAGTTCTTTACCATAAAGCACTTGCGAAATCACTTTTTTACCTAATACATCAAAAATTTCAATGTTTTTAGCAAGATTGTACTTCGTGCTAATATATACTTTTCCGTTATTTACTGGGTTTGGGAAAATGGTTAAACCTTCAATGTTTTCAGTAGCATTCGTAGATGCAACCCCTTCATTGGACTGCGCATAAGCAGACACAGATGCAAATAGCATCATTAAAAATAAAAGTTTAAAAATGTAGTTTTTTTTCATAAAAATGGGTCATGCTATTAATCGTTACATGTAAAAGTAATAAAAGTATGCAAAAGTTATACCAAAGGGCTGTTAAAAAAACCTGCATTTTATCGAAAAGGTTAAAATAATGTCATTTACAGGTTACCAAAATGTTATTAAATGGCGTTTTAGCCTTATTGTTTTTGTTTAATTTTATCTTTGTATTATCTAATAGTATATACTAATAAATGGATAATAACAGTATTAAAATACTTCTTGTTGATGATGAACCAGATATTTTAGAGATTGTTGGCTATAATCTATCATCTGAAGGATACAAGGTTATTAAAGCTGAGAATGGATTAGAAGCTGTAAAAAAAGCAAAGAAAGAAAAACCACAGCTTATTATTTTAGATGTAATGATGCCTGAAATGGATGGTATTGAAGCTTGTGGACAAATTAGATTAATCCCTGAGCTTAAAGATGTGATTATTACTTTTTTAACGGCAAGAGGAGAAGATTACTCGCAATTGGCAGGATTTGATGCTGGAGCTGATGATTATATCACAAAACCAATTAAGCCAAAAGTATTAGTTAGTAAGGTTAAAGCTTTATTACGTCGTTACAAGGAAGAAGATAAACAAGAAAATGTTTTAATAATTGGGGATTTGACTATTGACAGAGAAGCCTATAAAATTTTGTTGAAAGGCAAAGAGATTGCATTACCACGAAAAGAATTTGAATTACTATCTTTATTGACCTCTAAGCCTGGAAAAGTGTTTAAAAGAGACGAAATTTTAGATAAAGTTTGGGGAAATGAAGTTGTGGTTGGTGGAAGAACCATAGATGTACACATTAGAAAGCTTAGAGAAAAAATTGGTGACCATACATTTAAAACTGTAAAAGGAGTTGGGTATAAGTTTGTAAATTAATGGCAAAAACTTTTAAAAGATCGTATAAATTTGCGTTTAAATCTTCATTATTTATTACCGCAATTTTAACACTCTTAGTGAGTGTTTTTTTTTATACAGTTTATTCACTTGACATTTTGGTTATTGCAACCTTTGCTTTTGTTTGTTTTTTGGTGTCTTTTTTAATAATTCAATACCGAGTACAGCAATTTATATACAAAAGGGTTAAAAAGATTTATGATGATCTTACCTTGTTAGAGTCTAGTACGTTTAACAGAAGCAAAATCACTACAGATATGGCAACACTTACTCAAGAAATTGATAAATATGCCAAGAATAAAAAGATTGAAATTGAAGCACTTAAAATAAGAGAACAGTACCGAAAAGAGTTTATAGGTAATGTATCTCATGAACTAAAAACACCATTATTTATGGTGCAAGGTTATGTTTCTACTTTAATTGAAGGTGCAGCAGACAATGAAGTCTTAAGAGAAAAGTATTTAAAAAGAGCAGATAAAGGTGTTGAGCGTTTAATATATATTATTAAGGATTTGGACATGATTACCAAGTTTGAAGCTGGTGATTTGAGGTTGGAAATCACATTTTTTGATATTGTAGAACTTGTCAAAAATGTTTTCGAACTGCTGGAAATGAAAGCTGCAAAAAAGAAAATCGCACTAACTTTTGATATGGATTACAAATATCCAATTATGGTTAATGGTGATAAAGAACGCATACAGCAAGTACTATCAAATTTAATAGTGAACTCTATAAAGTATGGTGAAACCAATGGGACTACCGAAGTAAGTATTGAAAACCTAATTAAAAACAAGGTGATTGTAAGGGTAACCGATAATGGTGAGGGCATCGAAAAAATACATATACCAAGATTGTTTGAGCGCTTTTACAGAGTTGATAAAAGTGGTTCGCGAAAAGAAGGAGGCTCTGGATTAGGACTCGCTATTGTAAAACATATTATTGAAGCACACGAAGAAAAGTTATATGTAGAAAGTGAATATGGTATTGGAAGCGAATTCTCATTTACGCTCGAAAAGAGCAAATAATTCTTTATAGTTTGTTTTGTTTTCAATAGCTGAAAACCCCTTGTAATGTGTCACATCATTTAATTTTTCTATACTAAAGTCTTTTTGATTACTAAAAGGAGCAATGTATTTTTCTGTTAGATATTTTGCTAAATATTCTTGTTCAAACTGCCCAGGAGTAGGGATAAAAAATGCTTTTTTCTCCAATGTAGCTAAATCCATAATAGTTGTATAGCCAGATCGAGACAATACAAGTTTGCTTTCATTGATAGCTGTTTCAAGCTGAGTTGATATCATGTAATTATAAATAATAACATTGTTTTGAGTGGTTACTTTTTGTTCGGATTCAACAACGCCTTTTATAAAAATTACTTTTCCATTATAATCATTCAACTCTAAAAGCAGCTGCTCTTCCAATAATGTTCGCTGAGGCTCTGGACCAGACAATAAGACCATAAGATCATACTTTTGTTGCAAATCTATTTTGTTTAATCTACTTAAAGCACCAATGTATTTTATTGTAATCAAACTGTTTTCGGAATGGCTTAATACACCACTCAAATTATTATGTCCTCTATAATCTGGAATCCAACACTCATCAAATTTTTTGATGGTTTTTTGATGAATTTTGGTGCTTAGCAATGTTGTATTTCCACTTAAAACATTCAATTGATGCGTTAGGTAAACCGAAGGAATCTTTTTTGAATACACCCCGAATCGGTTATCTGAGATAATACCTTCAATCTTATTTTTTGCCACCAAACCTTGAATGATATGATGTTCTTTTTTAATGGCTCTCAATATCTTTGGAGCATCTTTTAGTAATTTAAATTTTAAGCGGCTTCCTTTCTTTGAATATTCAATATTATAAGAAGGTAACTCTATGAATTCTAATTCAGGAAACTCTTTTTTAAAGAGCGATAGAGCATTGCCATCACTTGCAATTATTGGCACATAACCATTAATTATTAAAGCATTAATAATTGGTATACAACGTGTGGCATGACCTAATCCCCAATTTAAAGGCGCTATTAAAATTCGTTTGCTCATAATTGAAAGTCAAAGATAACTATAATAAACACTCTCATTTATTTCATTATTTTTGCCAAAATATCAATAATACGTGGGAAGTAAGAATAAGCTTAAAAGATTTAAAGAAAATGAAACCTTTAAAAATGTATTTCAGCCATCTAGAGAAGATTTGGTTGAAGGTGATTATAAATTAAAAGGCAATTGGAGACAAGAGTTTTTTAAAAATGATAATCCATTAGTTTTAGAATTAGGCTGTGGAAAAGGTGAGTATAGTGTTGAACTTGCAAAAAAATATCCAAATAAAAATTTTATTGGTATTGATATTAAAGGGGCTCGTTTTTGGAGAGGTGCTAAAACAGCTATTGAAGAGCAAATTGAAAATGTGGCATTTATTCGTACACAAATTGAGTTAGTTGAATATGTGTTTGCAAAAAATGAAGTTGACGAAATTTGGATAACTTTTCCAGATCCTCAAATAAAATATAAGCGTACTAAACATAGAATGACCAATTCAGAGTTCTTAAAACGCTATAAATTTATTTTAAAACCAGAAGGTGTTGTTAACCTAAAAACCGATAGCGAATTTATGCATGGTTATACGCTAGGATTATTACATGGTGAAGGACATGACGTGATTTATGCCAACAATAATGTGTATAAACAAGAAGGCAGCCCTGAGGAAGTTACAAGTATTCAAACCTTTTATGAAGGTCAATATTTAGAACAAAACAAACCAATTACGTATATTAGGTTCAAAATTAAGTAAACGTTGGACATTACTTTTATCTTCTTTTTAGGGTTAGTTATAGCATTTGTTGGTGTAATTCCTCCAGGTTTACTTAATATGACAGCTGCAAAAATCAGTTTAAAAGAAGATGCAAATCGAGGCATTTTATTTTCTATTGGTGTTTGTGTTGTTGTGTGTTTGCAAACGTATCTCGCAGCTATTTTTGCGAAATATTTGAGCAATCATCCCGAGGTGATTAATATTCTTCAGCGAGTAGCCTTTGTCATATTCGTTTTAATAACCATTTATTTTTTTTTACTAGCCAGAAAGCAGCCCAAACCAGATGTTGAAGCAAATGTACGAAGCAAGCATCGACGATTTTTTCAAGGCATGTTGCTGTCTGCGTTGAATGTATTTCCAATTCCCTACCAAGCATACATGACCTTGACTTTGGCGTCATTTGGTTGGTTAACATTTGAAACTTATAGTATTATAGCTTACGTGGCTGGAGCCGCAACAGGGACATTTGTAATGCTTTACATATACATTTTCTTTTTCGATAAGATTAAAAATGAAAAATTAACTTCCCAAAAGAGCATGAATTATATTATTGGGGCCATCACTGGAATCATTGCTGTTTTTACACTAATTAATATTATTAAAGAAATATAATTAATGAAACCTGAAACTCTTAATTTCTTTGATAAAGTGTATGAAGTGGCAAAGTGTATTCCTTACGGAAGAGTTACAAGTTATGGAGCTATCGCTACTTATTTAGGAGCAGCTAGAAGTGCACGAATGGTTGGTTATGCCATGAATGGTTCAGGAGGTAAAGATGTACCTGCACATCGCGTTGTTAATGGAAAAGGACTATTAACTGGAAAGCATCATTTTGAAGGCACAAACCTTATGCAACAACTTTTGGAAAGTGAAGGTGTTGAGGTCGTTGACAATCAAATACAGAACTTGGATAAAGTGTATTGGGATCCTTCTAAGGAGTTGTAATTATTTAATAATCTCTTTAAGATTTACAAATAATTATAAAAATAGGTTCATAACAAAACATAATTCACTTATAAATCATTTCAATATAAGTACTTCTCATTTTCAACATTTCGCAGTATATTTGTATCTTAGAATTAATCTAAATAAGAAATAGTGAAGTTAAGCAAACAAGACATATTAAAAGCATTAGAATTAATTACTGTACCTGGTGAAGGGCAAAACATGGTTGAAAGTGGCGCAGTTAAAAACGTGATGACATTTGCAGATGAAGTTATTGTAGATATCACGATTAAAAACCCAAGTTTACAAGCAAAAAAGCGCACTGAGGTTGACATAATGAAAACCATTCACGATTTAGTGTATGAAAAAGCAAAGGTGAAAGTGAATGTTAAAGTAGATGCTCCAAAAACGGACTCGGTAAATCAAATAAAGGGCAATCCAATACCTGGAATTAAAAACATTGTAGCTGTGGCATCTGGCAAAGGTGGTGTTGGGAAATCTACTGTTACTTCAAATATGGCAGCGACTTTGTCTAAAATGGGATTCAAAGTTGGAATTCTAGATGCGGATATTTATGGGCCTTCCATTCCAATTATGTTTGACGTTGCTGATGCAAGACCTTTAGCCGTCAATATTGATGGGAAATCTAAGATGAAACCTGTTGAAAATTATGGTGTTAAGATTTTATCTATCGGATTTTTTACCCAACCAAATCAAGCAGTAATTTGGCGAGGACCAATGGCTGCAAAAGCATTAAATCAAATGATTTTTGATGCGGCTTGGGGAGAGCTTGATTTTCTATTAATAGACTTACCTCCAGGTACTGGTGATATTCATTTAAGTATCATGCAATCGCTTCCAATTACTGGAGCAGTTGTAGTGAGTACACCGCAAAACGTAGCATTGGCAGACGCTAAAAAAGGTGTGGCAATGTTTCAGCAAGAAAACATCAATGTTCCTGTATTGGGAATGGTAGAAAACATGTCTTATTTCACACCAAAAGAATTGCCTGACAATAAATATTATATTTTTGGACAAGAAGGGGCTAAAAATTTAGCTGAAGATATAGGAGTACCATTCCTAGGTGAAATTCCTTTAGTACAAAGTGTAAGAGAAGCGGGTGATATTGGAAGACCAGCAGCATTACAAACAGCGACTCCTATCGAGGAAGCTTTTGAAAATTTAACTAGAAATGTGGTTCAAGAAGTAGTAAATAGAAATACAGATTTGCCTCCAACTGAAGCCATACAAATAACCACAATGGCTGGATGCTCAGCAGTAAATAAGTAATTTATGACTACAGAAGAACTTAGGTTAAATATTGAAAAAGCGTTAGATGAAATTCGTCCGTTTTTGCAAAGTGATGGAGGCGATATTTCACTCTTATCCATAGAAGATGATAGATTTGTAAAAGTGCAGTTAGAAGGCGCTTGTACAAGTTGTAGCGTCAACCAGATGACACTTAAATCGGGAGTAGAAATGACTATAAAAAAGTATGCACCTCAAATAGAGAGTGTTATTAATATTGAAGCCTAAGAATGTGACTTTTATCACATTTTACCACACTTATAATTTTTATTTTGCGCTTAATAAATTGATTTTTTAATGATTTCTACTGATATACTTATTATTGGAGCTGGACCTACAGGATTATTTACCGTTTTTGAGGCTGGATTACTAAAACTAAAATGTCATTTAATAGATGCTTTACCACAACCAGGAGGTCAATGCTCAGAAATATACCCAAAAAAACCTATTTATGATATTCCTGCTTATCCTGAAATTCTTGCAGGAGATTTAACAGATAAGTTACTAGAACAATGTAAACAGTTTGAGCCAGGATTTACTTTAGGTGAACGTGCCGAAACTATAGAAAAACAAGAAGATGGTACGTTTATTGTAACCACAAATAAAGGAACAAAACACCAAGCACCAGTAGTAGCTGTTGCAGGTGGTTTAGGAAGTTTTGAACCACGTAAGCCTTTAATTCCAAATATTGCAGATTTTGAAGATAAAGGTGTCGAATATATCATTAAAGACCCAGAAATATATAGAGATAAAAAAGTAGTTATTGCAGGAGGTGGAGATTCAGCTCTCGATTGGAGTATTTTTTTAGCTGATGTGGCAAAAGAAGTAACCTTAATCCATAGAAGAAATGAATTTAGAGGTCATTTAGATTCTGTTGAAAAAGTTCAAGAATTAAAAAATCAAGGAAAAATTAGTCTTGTGACACCTGCTGAGGTGATTGGAATTATTGGTAATGGACATGTAAATGGGGTTGCTGTAAAACAATCTAGGGAAGAAGACAAAGAATTTAATATTGAATGCGATCATTTTATACCTCTTTTTGGTTTGTCTCCAAAACTTGGACCAATTGCAAATTGGGGATTGGAAATTGAGAAAAATGCGATTAAAGTTAACAATGCCTTAGACTATCAAACAAATATTCCAGGAGTTTTTGCTATTGGTGATGTGAATACATATCCAGGAAAATTAAAATTGATTTTATGTGGTTTCCATGAAGCTACACTAATGTGTCAAGCAGCATATCAAATTATCAATCCAGGTAAGAAATATGTATTAAAATATACAACCGTAAGTGGCGTAGATGGTTTTGATGGTACAAGGAAAGAAGCACCAAAGGCTGTTGTAAAAAAGATTAATTAACTTAAAGTCACCTTGAGCACAGTCTAAAGGTTTTTTTGATGCAAGAAGATATAAAAGTAACAATAATTGACCGAGACGGAGTGTCTCATACAATAGATGCGCCAACAGATATGGCAATGAACCTCATGGAAGTAGTTCGTGCCTACGAGCTTGCACCAGAAGGAACTATTGGTATTTGTGGCGGTATGGTAATGTGTGCTTCATGTCAGTGTTACGTAAACTCTAATCATAAACTCCCTAAAATGCAAGATGATGAAGAAGCTATGCTATCTGAAGCTTTTTATGTAAAAGATAATTCACGATTAGGTTGCCAAATTCAAATGACACCTGAAATGGATGGTTTAGAAGTAGAGCTGGCTCCTGAGAGTTAATCAGTTTTGTAATCAATCAATTTTTGAGGACCTTCCAACAACACCTTTACAATTTTTAGTGTACCACTATCCGTTGTGGCAATTTGCCATTTAATTAATGAAATAGCACCGTTTTCAATTTCAATTCCTGTAATGCTTCGTGGATGCACACAACTACCATCATTGAAATAAGCAATATCACCAGGTTCAGGAAATCGAGGTCGGTGTGTATGACCAACAATAGTTAAAAGGTTTTTGTTTTCAATAATCCATCTTTTGGTTCTGCGTTCTACTTTTATAAGCTCTTTGTAGTTTTTTGCTGGACTTGTTGGGTCTGCAATTCCCATGACATTCAATGGTTTCCAAAGCACACGAACCAAAAAACGACTCCATCTCCAGAAGGTGTAATTCCACCAATCTGCTTGATGGCCATGAGTTAAAAACAATTCTTGACTAGTTTCTGAATGTTTTAAAACAATGCCTTCATGATATTGCAAGTTGCATAACAACTCGACATCTTCACCAATTTTAGGCTCAAAGTAAGTGGATAAATGCTTTTCTACATAATTGGGATTTCTATATACCATATCATGATTTCCCCAAATCATGTGTAAACGTTCTTGCTCATGAAATTGTTTCATAAGCATATATACATTTTTATGTGCTTCTAAAATAGGTTGGAAAGAGATATTTTCCCATAGCTCGTCACCATCACCAAGTTCACAATATTGAAACCCTTCAGTATAGTAATGTTTTAATGCATGAAAGTATATGTTACGGTTATTGGCAAAGTCATCAGCAAAACTGTTATCACCTCTGTGGCAATCACTAAATAAAATGAATTTACTAGAGTCGTCAAAATTTAGAATTTTGGCATTCTTGTAAGCTCTATCTAATCTTTTTTTGGATGACATTGTGTAAATATCATTAAAAAAAGTGAGTTTTAAAACTCACTTTTAAAATATGTATTTGGTTGAGTCTACTTAAACGCATTCAATCCTGTAATGTCCAATCCAGTAATCAACAAATGAATATCGTGAGTACCCTCATAAGTAATAACACTTTCTAAGTTCATGGAGTGACGCATGATACTATACTCACCAGTAATTCCCATTCCTCCTAACATTTGTCTCGCTTCACGAGCAATATTAATGGCCATATCTACATTATTACGTTTTGCCATAGAGATTTGCGCTGAGGTTGCTTTATCTTCATTACGCAACACGCCAAGTCGCCAAGTTAATAATTGTGCTTTAGTGATTTCAGTAATCATTTCGGCAAGTTTCTTTTGTTGTAATTGAAACTGTCCAATTGGTTTGCCAAATTGAATACGTTCTTTACTATAACGAAGTGCAGTATCATAACAATCCATAGCAGCTCCAATAGCTCCCCAAGCAATGCCATAACGCGCAGAATCTAAGCATCCAAGTGGTGCTCCTAATCCTGATTTATTTGGTAATAAGTTTTCTTTTGGAACTTTTACATTATCGAAAATAAGTTCACCAGTAGCTGAAGCTCTAAGTGACCATTTGTTGTGAGTTTCAGGAGTTGAAAAACCTTTCATACCACGTTCAACTATTAATCCATGAATACGTCCGCTTTCATCTTTTGCCCAAACCACAGCAACTTGTGCAAAAGGCGCATTTGAAATCCACATTTTTGCGCCATTTAAAAGATAATGGTCTCCCATATCTT
Source organism: Flavobacteriaceae bacterium S0862 (assembly GCA_023015825.1). Taxonomy (GTDB): domain Bacteria; phylum Bacteroidota; class Bacteroidia; order Flavobacteriales; family Flavobacteriaceae; genus Pontimicrobium. Next base: position 242,704 of record JALKAW010000005.1, read on the forward strand.
TAAAATTAGTAGTCATGCCTCCAGGATTACTGCCATGGTCAGGTTCTGTTAATCCGAAACAACCCATCCATTCACCAGAAGCCAATTTCGGTAAATATTTTTGGCGCTGTTCTTCGTTTCCGTATTTCCAAATTGGATACATCACTAATGATGATTGTACTGAAGCTGTACTTCTAACTCCAGAATCTCCTCTCTCAATTTCTTGCATGATTAAGCCATAAGAAATTTGGTCTAATCCTGCACCACCATATTCCATAGGAATGTATGGTCCAAAAGCACCAATTTCAGCTAATCCATTTATAATTTGATTTGGGAACTCAGCGTTTTGAGCATATTCTTCAATGATAGGAGATACATCACGTTTTACCCATTCTCTAGCTGCATCGCGTACTAATTTATGTTCTTCTGATAAAAGCTCATCGATATTATAGTAATCTGGAGCTTCAAATAAATCTGGTTTCATCTGATAGACAATATTGTTTTAGAGGTCAGATGTAATTCGCATAAATGCTCATTTCATTAGTCCCTCATTTCATTAATAATTAACCTATATTTTTATTAGGCATAATAATATGCCAAATTTAACTAAAGCAAAACGAATCATTAAGGATTTTAAGAAGAAATTTATGAGTTAATAAACTTACTAATTAAAGTGTGAAAATGATGAACACCTTGCTCACGAGTTGGAGAAAATCGTCCAGCTTTATAAAACGAAGAGCGAACTCCTTTTTGAACGTTTTCAACAACAAATTCGTCTTCACGTTCTACTTTTTCAAGACCACCTCCTGCGCCCTTGTCAAGTTTTGAAGGGTCATACACATAAGAGATAAATGATACTTTGGTACGATTCATATCCAAGGGTTTAACAACGTTTATCGAGAGTCCCCAAGGATAAAAATTGAACATCATATTCGGGAATACCCAATAATAATAGGCAGCTACATTTTTACCATAATCAATATGGCCTTCCGGTAAGTCAAACACTTCAGTGGCTTCATCTGTATAACCTATCTGCAAGTTGCAATAGTCGTAAACTTCGGTTTTATAACTTCCATAATCCAATACTGCATTCAAATCCTCATGAACAAAAGGCACATGAAATCCTTCAAGATAATTATCGCAATACAAAGCCCAATGCGCATGAACTAAAAAATCTTTGGAAAGAGAATTGTCTAAACTAAATTCATTCAAAGGTAAAAAACCAACACGTTCGTTCATTTTGTTAATCACTTGTTGAAAATCGAACGAAGGATTCAATCCAGCAAACAATAATGGTCCAAATTTACGTAATGGGAACGTATGTAAATTATCACATGGTCTGGGAAAATCTTCGGCATCATTAAATTCTGGCATATGCTCAAATTCACCTTTCAAATTGAAGCGTCTTCCATGATACATACAGGTTAGTTTCTTAGATTTTCCTGGATGTAATGCCACTACATTACCACGATGTGTACATACATTAGTTAAGCAATTTATATGTTCATCTTTATCACGAGTTAATAACATTGGTTCAGTAAGAAAACCATCTAATAGCACAAAAGGGTGAACTGATTGTGGCAGTCTTACTAAATTTTCATCACCAATGAATTGCCAAGATTTAAGAAACACATCTTCTTTTAAATCTTCAAAAGTTTCAGCATCTTTATAAAATTTAGCAGGAAGTGTTTCAGCTTTTTTAATATCTGGATGGATAAGATATGTCTTCATCATAAATAATATAGTTGTACATTCGTAAGGTTGCTCCTAATTTACACAATTAAACGTTACCTCTTTTTTAAACTTAATAAATGGCATCTAAACCACAAAAAATTGGATTAATTACATCTACTTCATATGTTGTAGGAGGTATGATTGGAGCAGGGATTTTTTTATTGCCCGCCACCCTTGCATCATACGGTAGTATAAGCTTCTTAGGTTGGATTTTTACCGCATTAGGAGCATTAATTTTAGCAAAAATATTTGGTAATTTCAGCAAGATAATTGTCAATAAAAGTGGAGGCCCTTATACTTATTCTAGGGCTGGTTTTGGTGATTTTATTGGATTTTTAGTAGCTTGGGGTTATTGGATCTCAATTTGGGTGAGCAATGCAGCATTGGCAATAACCATAGTAGGTGCATTGAGTTTCTTTTTCCCTATTCTTGATAATGATCCTATAATTAGGGTGTTGACAGGGCTATCCTTTATTTGGCTGTTTATATGGATTAATACTAGAGGAATTAAAGAGTCCGGTAAAATACAGGTTATAACCACTTTTTTAAAATTACTGCCATTAGCATTTGTGATTATAGCAGGATTATTTTTATTTGATATTAATAATTTCCCTGCCTTTAATTTAACGACCGAAAGTAATTTTGCGATATTTCCAGTAGTTGCGGCAGCTACATTATATGCCTTTTTAGGGCTTGAATCAGCTTCTATTCCTGCGGCTAATATTGAAAATCCAGAAAAAACAATTCCGAAAGCCACATTGTTAGGGACAATAATTGTTGCTTTGGTTTATATTTTGAGTACGTTTGTACTTTTTGGAATTTTGCCCATGGATGTATTGGCTGCTTCTCCATCACCTTTTGCCGATGCCGCAATATTAATTGGAGGTGACTTTGGAGGGTATTTTGTTGCAGGTGGAATAGCAATATCTGCAATAGGTTGCCTAAATGGGTGGATTTTATTTTCAGGCCAAATACCAATGGCAGCCTCGAAGGATAGGCTGTTTCCAAAAATATTTGGAAAGGAAAATAAAAATGGCGCACCTGCAAAAGGATTGATTATAGGAGGCTTATTAACTTCTTTTATAATGTTAATGAATTTATCGGATGGCCTTGTAAAACAATTTGAGTTTATTGCTGGTATTGTGGTGTTTTCTAATTTAATACCTTACTTATTTGTGGCTGCAGCATATATATTAGTTCTTATTGAAAGAAAAATTCATATAAATAGTTGGGTTAAAACAATAGTACTTGGGATGCTTGGAATTGCTTATTCACTATGGGCAATTTATGGGTCTGGTAATGATACTGTTTTTTATGGATTTTTATTATTATTGTGTGGAGTGCCAATGTATGCAATAATGAAATGGAACCGAAGAAAGGAATAAATGAAAACAACACATCATTCAGAATATTTAAAACTGCAAGAGGTTTATATTAAACCAGCAAAAGATGCGTTTGTATCCGATATCAATATAAGTGAACAATGGAAAGTGCTCAATTATTTATCTCGTCCAAGTTTTGATAATGCTTTGGATGAATATAAAGTGTTTCAGAATTATTTTTTAGATAGAAATATTAAAACACATACTTTCCCTTATGATGAAAAAGTACAAATTGATTCTATGTATTCTAGAGATGCCTCAATTGCTACAGATTTTGGAATGATAATTTGTAATATGGGAAAAGGAGGACGGATTAATGAGCCCAAATCACATTTAGAGATTTATAAAGCCAATAATATTCCAATATTAGGAACTATTAAAGCCCCTGGAACTTTAGAAGGAGGTGATGTTGCTTGGTTAGATTCAACAACCTTGGCTGTTGGCCATACTTACCGAACCAATCTTGAAGGCATCGAGCAGCTTAAAGATTTATTAGAGCCTAAAGGCATTGATGTTGTTGTTGCTGAATTACCTCATTATAAAGGGAAGAGTGACGTGTTTCATTTAATGAGTATTTTGAGTCCTGTTGATAAAGATCTGGCAGTGGTATATTCACCATTAATGCCAATTAAATTTAGAAATGAATTATTAAATAGAGGGTTTCAATTAGTTGAAGTTCCAGATGATGAATTTGAATCTATGGGTTGTAATGTGCTAGCAACTGCACCAAGACAATGTTTAATGGTTTCTGGAAACCCAAAAACTAAATTATTATTAGAGCAAGCAGGGTGTAATGTGACCACCTATAAAGGCGAGGATATTAGTGTAAAAGGGGGTGGTGGACCAACCTGTTTAACACGACCAATGCTAAGGTCATATTAATTACATTTTTAAATAGAAATCTTTAGTAAGATTTATATACTCTTGTGTGTATTGATGACGTTCGGTCTCTATAACAAGTTCATTTGTTTCAATGTGACCTTTAGTAAACGAGAACTCTAAAAGACTTCTTTTTGTATCTGAAGTTAGATTACCTTTAACTCTTAAAATCTTTTTTGGGAATAGATTGAAATTTGTTGCTAAGTCAATAAAAGTGGTTTCTTCATTATATGGAATAATAACAGAAAATATTCCTATTTCAGATAACAATTTAGACACACTTTCTAAAAGATGTTTAAAAGGTAATGCATCTTGAAAGCGAGCCATATTGCGCTGATTGTTTTCACTTTTGAATTCATCTGAATAAAAGGGAGGGTTGGATACAATTAAATCATACTTGTCATCGATTTCTTCAACGAATTCTTCTAATGAGGCATGATAACAAAATAATCTGTCGTTCCATGGTGAATTTTCAAAATTCTCTGTACACTGTTCATAAGCATTAGCATCAATTTCAATAGCATCAATAAGTTCCGCATGACATCTTTGAGCCAACATTAGCGCTACAACACCTGTTCCTGAGCCAATATCTAAAACAGAAAAAGGGTCTTGGATTATAGATGCCCAAGCCCCAAGTAATGGACCATCTGTGCCTATTTTCATGGCACATCTATCTTGATTAACACTAAATTTTTTAAAAAGAAAAGGCTTAAAAGACATATTAAGTTTTTGAGGCTAAATGTATTAATAATTTTGACTTCAACTTTATTCAAAGAGTAATTATTTAAATGTTGAAAACTTATTATTAAATCATGTGAAAGTTTATAATTTAAGCCTTCTTTTTGAGTTATATTTATATAAATGTTTAGAAGTAGGAATATGAAAATAAAGCATTCAGAAAAAGTTATAACTAAGGCAAATAATTTATTGATGATGAACTATGAGGCTGAAAAAATTTATTTAGATGCCCATGATATTGTTGATGATGATAATTTAAAATCTTTTTTTAGGGAACTCGCTTTCGAAAGAAATGAATTTGTTAGAGCATTGCGAAATGAAACTATTAACCTAGGAGAGAAGCCTCAAAGTTTTGAAGGGTTAAACAAATTAAGTAGAGCGTATTATATTTTTTGGAAAAACTTAAGACCTTTGCTAAAAGAAACTAATACTCCAGAATTGATTGACCAAATATGCAGTATCAAAGAATGGGGTATTGATAATTACAATGATTTACTACAGGAGTTTAATTTGTCTTTATCTTTATGTAAACTGTTGGTAGAACAGCGAGATTTACTTCATTATAAAATGAATAGCCTAAAGGTAAGAGAAACCTTAGAAATATAAATCTATTAATCCCTCTGGAGTTTCAACTAAAATAGTTTTTGTTTCTCTATTTACTTCTACGATAAACTCGTCATTCATTGGAATTAAAATCTCAATACCATAGCGATCTACTTCAAAAAGAGCTTGTGCTGTGGAATCATTTATAGCCCTAACAGTTCCAACTTCTCCAAAGTTTTTATCAGTAATTTTAAATCCAATCACTTCGTGAAAGTAAAATTTATTGCCTTCTAATTTTGGTAAGAATTCTAATGGTAAATACAATTCGCTTTTTAGTAAGGCATCAGCATCCGCTTCAGTATCGACTTCTTCAAATTTAATGCGTAATAATTCAGATTTATGAAGTTGCGAACTTTCAATAAAAAAAGGAATTAAGTTATTTCTTACTTGAACAAACATAGCATCCAAATGCTCATATAGTTCAGGTTGGTCTGTATCTAGTTTAGCTAAAAGTTCTCCTTTAAAGCTGTACTTTTTAACAATCTTACCTAAATAAAAACAATCTTCTTTCTTCATATGATTAAATAAAAAACCCAGACACAAAGGTCTGGGTTTAAAAGTATAAAAAATAATTTTTTATTCTTCTTCGTTTGTAGCTTGTGCTTCTTCAGCTGGAGCCTCTTCTGTTGTTTCTTCTACAACTGGAGCTGCTGCTGCTATACGAGCTTCGTTTGCTGCTTTTTCAGCTTCAAAAGCTTTAGCCTTAGCTTCAGCATCTACTTTAGCTAAACCATCTTTCTTAGCGTCAACTTTAGCTGCTTTTTCGTCTAACCAAGCTTGGAATTTCTTCTCAGCTTCTTCTTCTGTTAAAGCACCTTTGCGTACTCCTCCTGCTAAATGATTTTTTAACATAGCACCTTTATAAGATAGAATTGCTCTAGCTGTGTCAGTAGGCTGCGCTCCATTTTGAAGCCATTTTACTGCACCGTCGACATCTAATTCTATATGTGCTGGGTTTACGTTTGGATTATAAATTCCTAATTTCTCTAAAAATTTACCATCTCTTTTTGATCTTGCATCTGCTGCAACAATCCAGTAAAAAGGTTTTCCTTTTTTACCGTGTCTTTGTAGTCTTAATTTAACTGCCATAAAAATTAATTAGTGAGGTTCACGACCTCGATTATTAATGAGTGCGCAAAGATACTATATTTTTCTAATTCACAATTATTTAGTTTACTTTTTTATTATACTTTTGATGGCTTATAATCGTTATTTAGTTGTGAAAAAGTTAAATGTAGTCCTTATCGTTATTCTCACAATGTTAAGTTGTAGTGATGAAATTAGATTTAATTCACCCGCTATGCAAGCAAATAAGAATAATGAGTTGTGGCGTTCAGATTTTTTTGCAGCAGATATTGATAACGGAGGTTTTGTGATAGAAGGTCGAAATTCTGGTGAAATAATTCAGTTAATCACTACAACAGACTCTAGAGGGACATTTAATCTTGATTTAAATAGTGATAACGTTGCCGTTTTTGTCGCTGCTGACGGAACTACGTATTCTACCAAGAATGCTCCAGACCCAAGTTTGGGGACTTACCCAACAAGCGGTGAAATTATTGTTGAAGACATAGATAATGACGACCCAAAAAATCTCTATGGGACGTTTTGGTTTTATGCATACACTGCTGATGGATTAAAAGTAATTAATTTCAATAAAGGAGTATTCTACAAAGTTCCTTTGGTTGGAGGTTTAGTTAAGATAGATTAAGTTGATTTTTCATATAAACAAAAAACACAACCAAGTTTAGTTGTGTTTTTTGTTATTAGAAAAGATAAGTTTTAATCTTTTAAAGTTCTCATGTAATTAACGATTAGCCATCTGTCTTCATCGTCAGGCATTTTTTTAGTATATTCAGGCATATCGTCTCGCCCAAAAGAAGTTTTGTAAAATAAAGCTCCATCAGATTGCGCTTGGTATTCTTCAGAAGAAAAATCACTAATGAGATTTAATATATTATATGGCTTGTAAAATTGTTTTCTCCTAGATTAAAATAAGCATATGTTAGTGTTTTCTTGAGATGTTTAAATTTTGAATACCGTTTTAAGATGTTAAACTAACATCTTAACATTTAATTAGTTTTCTTGTTCAAAACTGTTCATAACTTCACTTTAAAAAAGGATTATTTCTACGTAATTTTATCGTCTTACTTTTTTCGCAAAACGGAAATTAAAAAAGGCTTTTATGTACTTAATATTCGATACAGAAACAACAGGACTGCCAAAACGTTGGAATGCACCAATCACTGATACTGATAATTGGCCAAGAGCTGTTCAAATTGCATGGCAACTGCATGATGCTATGGGAAATTGTATCGAGCATCAAGATTATTTAATACAACCTAACGGATTTAATATTCCGTATGATGCCGAAAAAATCCATGGTATTTCTACAGAATTAGCACAGGAACAAGGTTTGCCTTTAGTTGAGGTTTTAGAAAAATTAAACGAAGCGCTTAATAAATCGAAATTTGTTGTTGGACAGAACGTTGGCTTTGATTTAAACATCATGGCTTGTGAGTTTTTTCGAGAAGAAAAATCTACTAAATTGTTGGAACTTCCTGTTTTAGATACGTGTACGGAACATACTGCTGAATTATGTAAGCTCCCAGGAGGTCGTGGTGGAAAATTTAAATTACCAACACTTACAGAGTTGCACGAATATTTATTTGGAGAAGCTTTTAACGAAGCGCATAATGCAACAGCCGATGTTGAGGCAACCACACGTTGTTTTTTAGAATTAATTAGAAGAAAACAGTACACCAAAGAACAATTGGATGTTCAGCCAGATTATTTTGTAAATTTTTCCAAAGCTAATCCTAAGGAAATTCAACTTATTGGATTAAAGCATATCAATCTCCAGAAAGCATCTGCCAAAATTCATGAGCAATTACAGCAAACACAAGAGATTGAAAACATTGAAAGCTTTGTTGATGTTTCAGAATTAGAAAACGCCAATTTTGTACATCTTCATAATCACTCGCAGTTTTCGGTATTACAGTCCACTATTAGTATTAAAGACTTAGTTGCTTCCACAGCTAAACACAACATGAATGCTGTAGCATTAACAGATCATGCTAACATGATGGGAGCATTTCATTTTGTAAAAGAAGTGAAAAACCATAATAGAATTATTAAGGAGCAAAACGAAGAAGCTCTTGAAAAAGGAGAAGTTCCAGTTGGAGAAGAAATAAAACCAATTATTGGCTGTGAATTTTTTGTCTGTGAAGACCATTTAAACAAGTCACACAAAGATTATGGTTACCAAATTGTGCTGCTAGCAAAAAATAAAAATGGCTATCAAAATTTGGTAAAAATGGCATCCATTGCCTATACAGATGGCTTTTATTATGTGCCAAGAATTGACAAAAAAGTAGTAGAACAATACAAAGATGACATTATAGTTCTCTCAGGAAATCTCTATGGAGAAGTGTCGAGCAAGATTCTAAATGTTGGAGAAAAACAAGCTGAAGAAGCCTTGGTTTGGTGGAAGGACCAATTTAAAGATGATTTCTACCTTGAGATTATGCAACACAATCAAGAGGATGAAAGACGTGTTAATCAAGTATTAAAAGAGTTAGCAAATAAATACGATGTCAAGTTAGTCGCAACAAATAACAATTATTATTGTGAGCAAGAAGATGCCAATGCGCATGACATTTTATTGTGTGTAAAAGATGGTGAAAAACAAGGGACTCCAATAGGAAGAGGTCGAGGCTATCGTTATGGCTTACCAAATCAAGAATACTTTTTTAAGTCTTCTGAAGAAATGAAAGCGTTGTTTAAGGATACTCCTGAAGCTATTGTTAATATTCAAGAAGTTGTAGACAAAGTGGAAGCTTTTGAACTAGCTAGAGATGTATTGCTGCCAGAATTTGGTATCCCTGATGAATTCAAGGATGAGCAAGATTTAGAGGATGGAGGCAAACGAGGAGAGAATGCTTATTTAAGACATATTACTTACGAGGGTGCTAAAAAACGTTACGGAGAAATCACAAAAGAAATAGAAGAACGACTAGATTTTGAGCTTGCAACTATTGAAAATACAGGGTATCCAGGATATTTCTTAATTGTTGAAGACTTTATTCGAGAAGCAAGAAATATGGATGTATCTGTTGGTCCAGGACGTGGTTCAGCAGCAGGTTCTGTAGTAGCTTATTGTTTATGGATTACCAATATTGACCCTTTAAAGTACGATTTACTTTTTGAGCGTTTCTTAAATCCAGATCGTGTGAGTATGCCTGATATTGATATCGATTTTGATGATGAAGGTCGTGGTCGTGTTATGGACTATGTAATTAATAAATATGGAGCCAATCAAGTAGCGCAAATTATTACTTATGGAACCATGGCTGCAAAGTCCTCTATTCGTGATACGGCTAGAGTATTGGATTTACCATTATTTGATGCTGACAGAATAGCGAAGCTCATTCCTACCATGTCTAAACTTGGAAAGATTTTTGGTGCAGACGAAAAGAAACTTAAAGGGATGTTTCGTGCTGAAGATTTAGAAAAAGTTAATCAGCTATTAAATATAGCAGATGGAGAGGATCTTGAGGCCGAAACGGTGAATTTGGCAAGAATTTTAGAAGGCTCTGTAAGAAATACAGGAATTCACGCTTGTGGCGTTATTATTACGCCAAGCGATATAACCAATTATGTGCCTGTAGCCACTGCAAAGGATTCCGATTTGTACGTAACTCAGTTTGATAACTCAGTTGTGGAAGATGCTGGATTGTTGAAGATGGATTTCCTTGGTTTAAAGACCTTAACCCTTATAAAGGATACTGTAAAAATTGTAAAAGCAAAACATAATGTAGATTTAGATCCTGACAATTTCCCAATTGATGATCAAAAGACGTATGAGTTGTTCCAAAGAGGAGAAACCGTAGGAATTTTCCAATACGAATCTCCAGGGATGCAAAAACACATGAAGGATTTAAAACCTACCGTTTTTGATGACCTTATTGCAATGAATGCCTTGTATCGTCCTGGTCCAATGGAATACATTCCAAGTTTTATTGCACGTAAACACGGCGATGAAGAGATAGAATATGACCTTCCAGAAATGGAGGAATACCTTAAAGAAACCTATGGTATTACAGTCTATCAGGAGCAGGTAATGTTATTGTCGCAGAAGTTGGCAGATTTCACCAAAGGTGAAGCAGATGTATTGCGTAAAGCCATGGGGAAAAAGCAGAAAGCGGTTCTTGATAAAATGAAACCTAAGTTTATTGAGCAAGCTGCTGCAAAAGGAATGGACAAGGAGAAACTCGAAAAAATCTGGAAAGATTGGGAGGCTTTTGCAAGTTATGCCTTCAACAAATCGCACTCAACATGTTATGCTTGGATAGCCTATCAAACTGCTTATTTGAAAGCGCATTATCCAGCCGAATATATGGCTGCTGTGTTATCAAATAACATGAACGATATCAAGCAAGTGACTTTTTTCATGGAAGAATGCAAGCGCATGAAATTAAACGTGCTTGGTCCAGATGTGAACGAATCCTATTATAAGTTCTCAGTAAACCAAGATAATGCAGTTCGTTTTGGTATGGGAGCGATTAAAGGTGTTGGTCATGGAGCTGTAAAAACCATTGTAGAAAACCGGAAAAAAGATGGACCATTTAAATCCATTTTTGATTTAGCAAAACGCATTGATTTGCGTGCAGCTAATAAAAAAGCATTTGAAAATCTTGCTAATGCTGGTGGTTTTGATTGCTTTAAAGAAACACATCGTGCACAATATTTTATTGATGAAGGAGATGGTATAACATTTCTAGAAAAAACAATTAAATATGCAAATAAGTATCAAGAAAATGAGAATTCAGCGCAAGTAAGTTTGTTTGGAGAATCTAGTGATGTTCAAATTCCGGAACCTGAAGTGCCTCCTTGTGAAGAATGGGGAACTATGGAAAAACTGGCACGTGAAAAAGAAGTAGTTGGTATTTATATTTCTGGACATCCATTAGACGATTTCAAAATTGAAATGACCACATTCTGTAATGCTGAAGTGTCTTTATTTAAAGACCTTGAAAATTATGTAAATAGAGAGTTGACTTTTGGTGGTGTAGTAACAGATGTGCAACATCGTGTAAGTAAGCAAGGAAAAGGTTGGGCGTTATTTACTATCGAAGATTACGTGGAATCTTATGAGTTTAGGATTTTTGGAGAAGAATACTTAAAATTTAGGCATTTCTTAATGGTTAGTAATTTTGTATATGTGAGAGCTTATATTAAAGAAGGATGGGTAAATAGAGATACAGGAAAGAAAGGTGAACCAAGAATTCAATATAATAGTTTCCAGTTATTACATGATGTAATGGACAGTTATGCAAAGAAACTATCTATCCAATTTGATATTAAAGACATTCAAGAAGATCGTATAAAAAGAATTAAAGAATTGTTGAGAATGCACGAAGGTAATCATCATTTAAATTTTGTGATTTACGATAATAAAGAGCAAATTAAATTGCAAATGCCTAGTAGAAAGCAAAAAGTAAAAATCTCGCAAGAATTACTTGAAGAATTAGAGAGTCAGCAAGTGTTTTATAAATTAAATTAGCTCTTATAACATCAATCAATTTCCAAATAAGCAAAACAAATAGTGTAGTTGTAAGCTTTGGCAAAATTTTTGACTAATTTTGCATATAAATTAGTAGTAATACACAATTAAATTAAAATATTATGGCATTAGAAATAACAGATGCAACGTTTGAAGAAACGGTTTTAAAAAGCGATAAGCCAGTAATGGTAGATTTTTGGGCTGCTTGGTGTGGACCATGTAGAATGGTTGGACCAATCATTGACCAAATAAGTGAAGAATATGCAGAGAAAGCTGTTGTTGGAAAAGTAGATGTAGATGCAAATCAAGAATTTGCAGCGAAATATGGTGTTAGAAATATACCAACAGTTTTAGTATTTAAAGATGGAGAAGTTGTAGGAAGACAAGTAGGCGTAGCTCCAAAAAATGCTTACACAGAAGCAATAGACTCATTGTTATAAATTTATTTAACAAATAAGCTTATAGAAAAGGTTTGGCAATGCGCTAAACCTTTTCTATTTTTAGTACCTCTTACTTTTATAGTTGTATTATGAAGCAAATATGTTTAGGGCTTTTAGCCCTTTTTTTGGTAGCATGTAATAATAATGATAAAGTTACCGAATCTGCTTTATTAGCTAAAGGTATATCGTTGGATTTAGCAGAATTTAGAGCAGAGCAACTTTCAAATATCGAGTATCATTTAATCTTTGATATTCCAGAATCGTTAGATGCACCTGTAGTTTCCAATTTAAAACTGGAAACTACCATTCAAAATTTAGAACAACCACTTATTTTAGATTTCAACGCAGACAAGTCCTTGCTTTTAAGCGTTAATGCCAATGGAAGTAATATTGATATTAAGCATGAAAATGAGCATTTAATAATTGATACTACTTACTTAAAACAAGGTGAAAACACCATTGAAGTTGCTTTTAATGCTGGCGAATTATCTCTAAACAGAAATAAGGAATATTTATATACTTTACTCGTGCCAGATAGAGCAAGTACATTGTTTCCATGTTTTGATCAACCAGATTTAAAAGCAGTTTATCATTTAAGCATTTCAGCACCTAAAGAGTGGAACGTATTATGTGGTGCATTATTAAAAGACACTATTGAAGAAGAAAATAAAACAAAGCACATATATAACCCTACCGATAAAATGAGCACCTATTTATTTTCGTTTGTTACAGGTGCTTTTGAGACGACTCAAAAAACTATAGATGATTTTAAAATGAATCTGTTATATCGAGAAACCGATTCGGCAAAAGTTACTGCAAGCATTCCAGAAATCTTTAGACTACATTATGAAGCAGTTAGGTTTTTAGAAGATTATACCGATTATAAATTTCCGTTTCAAAAATTAGATTTTGCAACAATCCCAGGGTTTCAATATGGAGGTATGGAGCATGTAGGCGCTATTCAATATAGAGAATCTACGTTGTTTTTAGATGAAACTGCCACAAAAAGTTCAGAGTTAGGTAGAGGAAAATTGATAGCCCACGAGGTTTCTCACATGTGGTTTGGAGATTTAGTGACCATGAAATGGTTTAACGATGTTTGGATGAAAGAAGTATTTGCCAACTTTATGGCAGATAAAATTGCCAATCCTAGTTTTCCGGAGTTTAACCACGACTTACAATTTGTGTTGTCGCATTATTCTAGTGCATACGCTGAAGATCGTACAAAAGGTGCTACACCTATCCGTCAACATTTAGATAATTTGAAAAACGCAGGTTCTTTATATGGAAACATTATTTACAACAAAGCACCAATTATGATGCGTCAATTAGAAGCCACTATGGGAAAGCAAGCCTTTCAAGAAGGTATACAAGAGTATATAAAGACGTATGCTAATGGTAATGCCGATTGGAATGAATTAGTGTCTATTCTTGATAAGAAAACAGATATTGATATGAAAGCTTGGAGTGATGTTTGGGTAAATCAATCTGGAAGACCAATAATCACTGATAATGTAACCTATGATTCAAATAATACAATTTCTAAATTTAAAATAGTTCAAAAAGCAGAGAATAAAAGTGACAAAATATGGCCGCAACAATTTGAAATCGGACTCGTGTATACAGATTCTATACACGTGATAAACGTGGGAATGCAAAAACAAGATATTATTGTTGAAGAAGCCATTGGGTTGCCAAAACCGCTTAATATTATTTATAATTTCAATGGCTTTGGATATGGTGTTTTTCCTGTTCAGCAAGAAAATCTGGATGCCTTTTTAAATCTTGAAGATCAAGTTGCAAGAGGATATGCTTACATAAACTTATTTGAAAAAACATTAAATAATGATGTGTCACCTATAGTAGCTTTTAATCTATTCAAGCGTGCTATTTTAGAAGAACAAGAAGAAGTGCTAGTTCGATTGGTTTCAGGAAAATTGCAAAGTATATTCTGGACATATTTAACTCAAAGACAACGAGAGGGTGTTCAAGAAACATTAGAAACGGATATAAGCTCACGCCTAGAAGGAACGGAATCATCTGGAATAAAAAAATCACTTTTTGGACTGTATAGGTCGATAGCTTATTCAAATAAAGGGCAAGACTTTTTATATACTATTTGGAATAAAACTAAAACCATTTCTAATTTAAAATTAAATAAAGATGATTATACTAATTTAGCTTCAACATTAGCCTTATATAACCATCCAGAAACACAAAATATTTTAAAAACTGCTAAAGCAGAAATTACCAACCAAGATAAACTAGAGAGGTTTCAATTTTTATTGCCATCCTTATCAAATAATGAAGCAACTCGAGATAATTTATTCGAATCGTTTAAAGATACTGATAACAGAGCAAAAGAGTCTTGGGTGTTAAGAGCCTTGGGTAATATTCACCATCCATTACGTCAAGCAAGTAGTCAAAAACATTTAAAGACGAGTTTGGAGTTGTTAGAGGAAATTCAACTAACAGGAGATATATTTTTTCCAAAAAGATGGCTTAGTAGTACCATAGGTAGATATAATTCAGCGTATGCAAAAGAAGTTATTGAAACCTTTTTAAATGAAAACCCTGATTTTAGTCCTATATTAAAAAACAAATTGCTTCAAACAGCAGATCCAATTTTTAGAGCACAAACTATTTTTGAAAGCACCAAAGAATAATGAATTTAAGAGACGAAGTAAATAAAACATCAGGGTTTAAAAACCTTGAATTATTAGCAAAAGAAGTGGTTGAAGGCTTTATTGCAGGGATGCATAAAAGCCCGTTTCATGGGTTTTCTGCGGAATTTGCTGAACATAAAATATACAATCGTGGTGAAAGTACACGTCATATAGATTGGAAATTATTTGCAAAAACAGACAAGCTTTTCACAAAACGTTATGATGAAGAAACAAATTTACGATGTCATATTATAGTCGATAATAGTAGCTCAATGCACTATCCTGAGCTAAAGCAATTTTCAATCGATTCGTTAAATAAAATTGGTTTTTCAGCCTTAGCCGCTGCATCAATCATGCACATTTTAAAAAAGCAGCGAGATGCTGTTGGGCTAAGTATTTATAGTGATGAGTATGATTATTATTCGCCTGAAAAAGGTAGTGAGCGTCATCATAGAATGCTGTTAGATCAGTTAGCCAATATGGTAGTTTCAAAATCTGTTCAAAGAACGACTAATACTTACGAATACCTTCATCAAATAGCAGAAAAAATTCATAGGCGTTCGCTGATATTTTTGTTTACCGATATGTTTCAAGATGGTATTGATGAGGTGAAGCTTTTTGATGCCTTAAGGCATTTAAAGTATAATAAGCATGAAGTTATTTTGTTTCACGTGATGGATAAAGAAAAGGAATTTAATTTTGATTTTGATAATGCGCCTAAACGCTTTGTAGATGTAGAAACAGGTGAACATATAGATTTATATGCCGAAAACATCAAAGAGAACTATGAAAAAGCAGTTGCAAACTATTTCGAGACTATTAAATTAAAGTGTGGGCAATATCAAATAAAATACGTTGAGGCTGATATAAATGAGAGTTTCAATAAAATACTCACTACCTATATGTTAGAACGACAAAAATTTGTTTAGGTCGATTTTATTGAAAAATTATTAAAAAACATTTGTGTTATAAAAAATGCAATGTATATTTGCAACCGCAATAATGCAACGGTTTGGTAGTTCAGTTGGTTAGAATACCTGCCTGTCACGCAGGGGGTCGCGGGTTCGAGTCCCGTCCAGACCGCAAGATTGCTAAAAGCCTTAACCTAGTTGAGGCTTTTTTTAAGCAATTAAAAGAAGTTGTGTTGTGACACAGAAATGTGTCAAGTAGTCTGGAAACAGACCTTTGAGAAGCTTTTCCTTTATTGGAGAGGCTTTTTTGTTTTAGAGAGGTTTCTTTTTCTTTATAGAAGATTGGGATGTTTTTTTTGTTTTTGTACGATATTTGTACGGTCAATTCATTTGTTAGCTATTTCTTTACTACGCACTTTGCTGAATAACGGATGACAAATATGATGGCAAATGCTCTATTACTAAATAGTTTGATACTCTAGACATTCTCTTTTAAAGTCTAATATAGATTAAAATCTATATATAATAAAAAAGTGACTAGAGGCTCCATTAGGAGTCTTCAAGAGAGATAAAATCTCAAAAGCTTTGCTTTAATTTTAAAATATGTTAACCCACCCATCAATATTAAGTTGATTTTTCCATTGCATAAAAAGGAGTGTATTTATATATAGACCCTAAACTGTGGGCCTCTAAAAAAAATAATTTTTTAAAGTAATTAAATACGTTGTTTTTAGAATCCGATTAACGGATATAATATTTCAGGAATCCCTGTATTAGTATGTGAGGCAGAATAAATAATTTTATTCTTAAAGTCTCTGACTATTATAGTTGTATTTATATCATCATTTCCTGAGCCACCTTGTCTTGTGTAATATAAATAAAGCCAGTCAGGATTTTTTTCATTTTTTAGAAACAAGGGGTTTTTTTTTCACTTTTTCTTATCAAATTCGATTGGGTTAACTATGGTCAAAGGAGAACTTAATAATCTATCCGCATAAAGATTGTAATTAGATTTGCTCCTCCTATTTAGTGAATTAATGTCAACCAAGGCTAAATGAGTATAATTATTTAAATCTACTTCAATAGACACTTTTATATCAGTCTTTTCAGGTGAAAGAACTAAAGGTCTTTGTGTGACATTTGTGGATTGTACTTTAACTGATGTCGCCTGTGCCTGTGCTTGTTTTTGCCCTTGAACTACCTGACCTATTATTGAACTAGGAAAAGAAGCTAACAAGGCTAATAAAAAAATAAAAAGTGATTTTTTCATAATAAATAAAATTTAAATTGTTAAAGTATAAATATTCTTAGGGAATGTATCCTTATGCTCATTAATATACTATGATATAAGTCATATAGTGATGAAATCAATTGAAGTTAAGAAGAGCATAAAGGCGTGAAAATCTTCCTAAACATAAACAAAGTTTTTATTGTCTAAAATGTTTTCTTCGTTAAGTCGATATGCAACAAGTTTTCCTTGTTTTGCAACGCTATAATCTAGGCAGCAAATGTTGTCTTTGTAGATGGAGGGTTGACCTTTTAACCAATAATGTCCAAAAAACACTTTCTTATCATTACTATGATAAAAGTTAAGGGATTTTAAATCGGATAATTTAATTGATTGCTCAGGTAATTCTTCAATAGGCAAAACGCTTATTGACTTATAGGTCATTTTAGAAGGGTCTTCCCACCATTTTATCCTTATTTCACTTCTTATGGTTTTGTCTTTATCAGCAAAAGAAAGTCCTTTGGGCATTTTCATTTCTTTACCTTTTAGAGTTTCTTCAATGGCTTCATTTAATTTTGTTCCTTTTCTTACAGATTGATGAATAAGATCATCAGTCAATCTATCGTTAACTAAGGTCTTTTTTAGATATTCAATATTATTATTATCCCAACAGGCATGAACTGCTCTAAAGATGTCGGTCTCGTAATAAAGAGGGAGCGTTTTGAACCATTCTAAATACGCTTCATATTCCTCTTGTTTATTCTGAAACTGCTTGAGCGTTTCGTAGTGTTGAATGATATTTTTAATTAAATGCTTTCTAAGGTGTCCGCCTTCGGTTTCTTGGAAATGAAAACATAAGGCATTGTATTCATGATTGCCCATAAGTGCAATTGCATTATCATTCTTAACCATAGACTTAACAATGGCAAGTGTTTCTCTAATTTTTGGTCCGCGGTCAATGTAGTCGCCAACAAATAATACTTTCCTGTTGGGATGCGAATAAACTCCTTTTCTTTTTTTGTAATCTAACTTAAGAAGTAATTCTTCAAGTTTGTCTGCATGTCCGTGAATGTCTCCAATAAGGTCTATCATAAATTATTAGTTATCTTTTATTATATCGCAGAGCGTAATGAATATTGAAAGTTGCATGTTTGTACGCGAGGGTTTTCCAAAGAAGTATTAGAAGTAAGCTAATGAACATTTCATATTGGTGTAGTTAACCATAGCGATGCTTTATATGTTTTGTAATAAATCGGCTATATTCCGTGGAGCATATGCTTATATATTTCCTTCTTTTTTAGTTTTCCACCATTGTCTTAATTCAATGATTTTCGGTTCTCCAATATTTATTAAGCCTTTTCCTGATTCTAATTTTTTGATTTCCGTTTCTAATTTGTATTTACTACTTGGTGTTCCAACATAATTACTAATTGCTTTATAATCTTTATTTTGAACATTCAAGCAAATTGGTAACTTAACTTGCGATGCAAAGTCAAAGTCTTTCGTTTTATAATCTTCAACTCCTTGTGAGAGCATTACAATTATAACTCCTTTCGATCTTAATAGCCTCAATAGCTCTTCAAGCGCTTTACGTGCATTTTTATTTTTTAAATATATGTGGGCTTCATCAATCACAATTACATAACGTAATGGGAAAATATGATCTTTTGGTTCACAATCATTTGTAGAACTAAAATATGTGTTAAAATAACGTAATAGCAAGAACACAACTAATTGTCTTAAAGTATCAGATAATGCAGGCGGAAGATTAAGATATAAGCTTTTATCTAAAATATCAGTATTATCGGGACTACAATTAAAAATATTAGTAGTTAAATCTTGAATACCTGCAAATAATGTATCTGGTCTTCTATTATTTTCATCATAATATTCTTCTAAATTTTCAAATAATTCGTTTATAGTTGGATAAGCACCATTTTTACTATCGAATAAATCAGTAATAACATTTGTCAAAATATTTTTTTGAGCAATGCCAACGCTAGGAACAAAAGTTGCTATAGTATCAACAAATGCTTTTATACTAAAAGGTCTTTGTCTTTCATCCAAACTAATTGATAAAAAGGGATTAAATTCAATACCTCCATCATTTACAATATCGACAAATTCACATTTCGTAGCATCTAAAAATGGTTTTAATTGCTCTGGATTACCTTCGCCTTTGTAATCAAAGAAGATGAATTTTAATTCATTGTTAGTGTTTTTTGAAATTTGATATAAAATATCTTTTATTAATTGTGTTTTACCAGAACCTGCCATTCCAGCAATTGCAATATTCCTATTGTCAAACTCTCTTAAATCATTAATTCTAATTTCAACATTTTCGCCTTCTTCTGTTTTTCCTAAATCAAATGTTAAAAGGTTTTCAAATTCTTTTACATTTATGTTTTTCAAAGAAATGTTTGTTTTAGTAATATTTTTTCTCAAATCAAGGCCGTTTTTAACGACTTTTAAAAGAATATCTATGTGGTCACCTTTAGATATATTAGCGTTTTCTATTTTGGTATTCCAAGTATCTAAACCGTGATTTAAATGAAGCTTAAATAATTTAATAAACTCATCTTCAAAAGTGTTTTTGCCATAATGTTGATCTAAAATTGATTTGAAAATTACAGTATTAGAGCCACTGCCAATAATAGTACCGAAAATGGCTTTATCATCTCTGAATTCTTTACCGTCAGAACTTGGAATAATTTCTTTTTCAATGTCAAATAATTTTCCAGACAGCAAACTGCTCGAAAACGCAATTCTTGGAACTATACCATCATTTTTAAAGTTGTATAAAGTTTTTAGTTTATACAATAGCTCATCATTTTCTTTACTTATTTTAATTCTCATAGCCTTGGTAATAACCTTTTTTTAAATTTGTGTTTGCTCCATCATTAAATAATAGATAGGATTTTGAAATATTTTCTGAAATATCTTTGTAACGTTTTGGTGTAATCTCACTATTTGTAGAGAATAATACAACTTGTTCTGAAAGAGCAGGATAATATTTTTTAGTAATATTATCTCTGTGTTCTTCATCAAGCCTACCAAGTGGTGTATCTATAAATATTGGTAAACTTTGTATAGATTCGTTTAATATTGCTTTTATTAAACACGAAATATAAATTTGTTTTTCTCCAGAAGACAAACTTTCTTTTCTTATTTCGTTGTCATCTTGATCTAACAACGTGATTTTCATTCCTTGACCAGAAGCTAAAATAGTAACTTTTACATCTTCAATAAATTTGCTATTGTTTTCTTCACTACCAAGTTTGTGCATTAAAATTTTCAACTCACTTAAAATAGTCTTTTCTAAACTATTTTTATGTTTGCTTTTTTGTTCTTCAAGAAATGAATTCAAGACATCAATGTATTTTTGACTTTCTTTAATTTTAAGTTTATTTTGAGCATTTACATTCACTTTTTTAACCAAAACTGATAGTTGTTGATTAAGACGAATAATGTCACTTTGTAATTTTGATATTTGTTGGTTGTTTTCGCCAATTTTTATATTGTTTTCAGTTATCTTATAATCGGCTGTTTCTTTTTTTGATGAATAATCTAAAATTAATTCATCTTCTAAATCTGCATCAACTTTATTCAATGTTTTGTTGAGTTCAGAAAGTTTAATCCGTATTTCGTTAAATTCTTCAATAGTTGATTCAAATAAATCCTTTGATTGAGAATTAACAAGATTAATTCCGTCTGAAATTAAATCCTTTTCAGCATTATTTAAATCGTGTTCAAATTCTAATTCTTGATAATCTCCATTAACACTGAATAATTCCGAACCTAAATTTTTAGCTTTTTCATAATAAAAATTTTTGTCTTTAAAAGACATTGTAGAATTATCTGGTTCTGGTGGTTTATTAAAAAGTAGTTCAATAAAGTTTTCTATTTTTTCAGAATTTTCTTTTGAAGAATTTTGTGATAATTCGTTTTTTTCTTGAATTTCAAGATGTTCATTAACTTCCTCTAGTTTGCCTGTTAATATTGCTAATGGAATAATTTCACTTAATTCATTAAATCTTTCGGAGAGTTCTAGCTCTTCTTTTTTTAGTCTCTCTATTTCTGATAAAACTGATTCTCTGTCGAAAGTTGAATTACCTTGCTTGCTATGTTGAGATATAAGATTGTCGTATTGCCTTATAGTCTTTTTTAAATCATCTATTTCTTTTAGCCTTTCAGCGTTTTCTTCTTCAAGTTTTTCAATATCTATGTTGAAAAGCTCAATGGCTTTATCCTTATCAACAATTTGTTCCTGTAAATTTTTTGTTGCCCCTTCTTTTTTTAGATTATTGATGTAAAATTCGATATCTTCTATAAGTGTGTCGTAAATGTCTAAACCTAAAATTTTACCTAAAGCATCATTAATAAAACTTCCTTCTTCTTTAATGGATAAGTTGGCTATTTCTGATATTTTTTCTGCATCAAAAAAGACGAATTTTGCAGCGTCTATAGGAATAACATAATCATTGATGAAATTAATTTTATCATCCACATCATCAAAAATTTCCATATTTGAATTTGGATCTTCAATAGAAAGCCTCTCATTCATACTAGTAACATTAAATGTTCTAGTAATAATTACACTTTCAGAATTTGAATTTAATTGCTGAAGTTCTGGTAACTCGATTTCTGAAACAACTATGCTAACTGAAAATGTATCTTTATTTTCTTTTTTTGCAGTCCAATTAATTGACTGTTGCATAAAAGATGAATAGTTTTTTTCCTTTTGGATTTCCTTTTTGAAGTTGTCATCAATTTGAGATATTTTTTCTCCATAAAGACACCAAACTATTGATAGTAAAAGGTTTGTTTTACCATAACCATTTCTACCACCAATTACAATGATGTTTTGATCAGAATTTGTCGTTAAGTCAATATTAACATCATTGTAATATTGCCTAAAGTTGTTGATTTCTATGTTTGATAACTTCATTTTATAACTCTTTCTATTACATCATTAATTTTTTGTTGATGATAATTATTTCTCTTACGCAATTTTTTAGTTTTTACAGATTCCAATAGAATTTCAATAGATTCGAAATTGACATTTTGGGAATCGCATATTTCTTGAAGCCTTTGGCTTTGCAATTTTTTAGTTTCTTTTATTTTCATAATTCTACCTTTAATGAGGTGAGTATATTTTTAGTTTCTTTTGGTGTGAGGTTATAATTTAATTCTAGAAAAAGTATCATTTGATTTAAACTAATTTTATTCCGCTTCTTTATTATATTCTTGATTTTTTTACCTAAAAATTGAGGTAGGTTTTCATATTTACTTAAATCATAATCATTTTTTTTGTTAGATAATCCAATAAATTTCTGATTAAAAAAAATAAATGTTTTATACGGATCTAATTTTAAATTCGCGATTATATTTTTTTCATTAGTTTTCTCTCTGAATTTGTGAACTTCATTTAGTATTTCAACAATATGTAATGGTTTATTAGATTTTTTTAGCTGTTCTGTAATAATATCTTTTATGGTGCCACCTTTAATGTTTTCTTTTGATGTTTCCCATTTCTTTAAACCATAAGTGCTACTTCGCCCAAAATATATAATTTCCTTACTTCGTTGACAACTGCCTCTTAAGGCCTCTTCACTTTTAGTGACTTCTGGGTATTTTGAATTAATCCAAAGATATATAACATTTAACTTTGTAGGCTTGCCAAAACTCTCTAAAGCTTCAATAATATATTCTGGCACCCGTTTGTGAGTATTTCTTTTAAAGGATATATTTTCATCTAAATCTAGATATAGATCAAATTCGTCATTAATGATTTTTTCACCAATGGGAAGAGCTGAATCTAAAATTTCGATATGATTGTTAGTTAAAAACCTTGACAAGTAACTCTTAAAATTAAAAGAATATGATTCTATTATCCGATTATTTATTCTAATATATATATCATTAACTAAAGCATTAAAATCAATTTGACGAACTATATCTTTTTCTACTAAATAGAAATTATTCCAATTATGTCTATTTCGAGTATTGAAGTATCTTGGTTGCAATATATCTTCAATATTTCCAATCAATAAAAATTTATCCCATAAATACACAAATAGAATGTACGTAATAAACTCTCTAGATAAATTTGTGTTATTTGTATTGTTTATTCTATCTACAATATCAGTGTCTATTTCTATTTGATTAGAATTAATGTCAATATTATATTTTTGCAATAAATCGTCATTGAAGTTTTGAAGAAAGGAGAGTTTATCAAATAATTTGTCAAGACATTTATTTCTTATTTGCCTAACTCTTTCTCTTGTCAGGTTAATTTTATCTGCAATATCATCAAGAGTATATTCTTTCTTATTTTGATATATTTTTAAAGCTTTTTTAACAATGACAGATTGAGTTTCATCAAATAAAGCATTTTGGTTTAGTAAAAAATCTGTTAATAAGAAAATTGATTCCGATTCAAGTATTTCACTCGGAATTTTTGAAATAGAAAAAGTGTTTTGAATAAAAAACTTATTCTTTAATGAAATCAAATGTTTTTGGTCATTAGATTGACTTACTTCAATTAAGGAATCTTTTATAATAGAAATATAAGTTTCTATTTCAGGAACACATTTTGCTCCAACATTCTTCATGTTTTTGACATTAAAACTATCTGAAAGCAATATTTTTTCAGCGAAGTTTTTAATTTTGAAATTCCCTTTTAAAAGAAGGGATATTGCATTTTTACTTCTAACTGAAAGGCTATTTGTATTTACAAGTATGAAGCTATTTATTGCTTCCCTTTGAAACCTTGTTAATTCTGAAATTATTGTTTTTAGAGGAGCTTCTTTTTTGATTTGAATTTCGCGATTCTCTAAATAGTCTTCTGTATATTTATTACATATTTCAGTTAATTCCTCATTAGATCTTCTTCCACATTTTCTAAGCTTATCAAAGGATTTGTGTTTGTAGTAATATTCCTGTAAATCTTTGACTGAATTCAAGTTGTTGTATTTACATACGTGATACGATCGAACACTTATTTCTTCTTTTCTAAAAACTTCTTCAATTGTCATACGAAACGTACAGATTATTTAATACAATTTTAATTATCTAGAATATATTTAATTTCTTTGTTGAATTTATGCTTTCTTTTTGATAAGTATTAAGATGTCTAAATTTAATTTAAAGAAATATATTGTTGTATGACATAAGTCATGAACTTTTTATAATTATTTGTAATCTGGTTTATCATAATTACATATTAATTATTCTTAACTAGAGCCTTGTTGTCGGTTTGATATAGATCGGTCAAGTTTTTCAGGTATAAACTTTAAATCTGGTTTTACCAATGTATTGTCATTTCCGGTTAAATATTTCCATATACCAAACCCAACACCTAATGCAATTATGATACCTCCTCCTGTAAGTAATGCAGTTCCAAGTAATATCCCACCACCTCCAGTCGCAAGAGATCCGCCTCCAATTGCTGCTAATGTAGCATTTGTAGCTGCCGTACCACTTAGTGTTGATATTGCTGTTCCTGTACTAGCAGCTCCAATCGATGCAACTGTAGTTACTACACCTGCAGGAACACCTAAGCCAGCTACTACTGCGCCTGTTAAGGCTTTAGTTTCCTTAGATATTTTTATTTCATCTTCATCTTTAACTGATTCGGAAATTTTAGAGTTATCGCTTATCATAATAGTTAACTTTAAATTGTGTCTTATGTTGTTTTTCTTAATGCAAATATTAATTAAATGTATGCAGCCAATCTGCATATAACTTCATAGTGAACAAAATACTTTTTAAAAGGATTTTAAAAAACAATATCATCGTACCAATTACAATGATAAATATCTTTAATTTTATTGTCCTTAATTTCAAAATAAAGTGCAAAATGAGCTCTAGAATTATTTCCTATAAACTTGCAAACTGGCAAATTACAATTACATCCTTCACAATAATCAAAATCAAGTAAAAGTTCTTTGTCACCGAGGGCTTTGAGTGAACTAAATTTGCAGTTAAGTTTTTCAATAAATTTAGCTTTACCTATATCTTCATAGTTTATGTCCTTATCCAATAAACCGTTAAGGAAATTGGTATTCATACACATAATAGCATAACAAATTGAGCTAAAATTGTTAATGCTCCGGTGTTTTCCCAGATCTTCTAATTGTATAATAGAACTATTTTTCATTACTAAGTTTTAAACAAAAGTATTTTCATAATCTGCAATAGATATGCATATTAAAAAAAGTATAAAATTACTGACATATTTTAGGTGCATTTATACTCAATTTCACTACATTTAAATCTACTTATAAATAATAGCTCTGAACAACCAACCATATAATTTCATGGCGACAAACAAACATGCTCAAATTCGTTATAACGTCCTAGATAGGTGCTTTAGTAATTTCATGAAACCATTAAGTTATGATGAGTTATTAAATGAGGTAAATAGGGTGTTAATTGAGCTAGGCACAAATGGCATTAAACTCAGACAATTACAATATGATATTCGATTTATGGAATCCGAAGCTGGTTTTAGTATAGAACTAGAAGAAGGTCTTAAACATAATAAGTATTTAAAAAAACGTGTGTTCCGTTATAAAGATAAATCGTTTTCCATTTCAGATCATCCACTAAACCAAAGTGATGCAGAACAGCTTGAAACAACGCTCGCCATCTTATCCCGATATAAAAACAGGGAGGAATTCGATTGGTTAGACGAATTGTTTCCTCGTATAAAGGCTGCCTTTAATTTAGTAGAAGAAGATTATGATGGATTAATTAGTTATCAAAGTAATAGAGACTATACAGGGCAATCTTTGGTTGGAGTATTATACAATCAATTAATTAGAAGGAAAATACTGAACATTGAGTACAAAGCGTTTGATCAAGAGGAAAGTAGTATTAGAAGAATTCATCCCTATCATTTAAAGCAATTTAATAATCGATGGTTTTTATTTGGCTATCAAAAAGAAGAAAAATATACTGGCATTACAAATTTAGCTTTGGACAGAATAATTGGATTTACTGAAACTAATGAAGACATAAAACCAGATAACACCTCTTGGGGGGATTATTTTGATGACATGGTTGGTGTTTCAAAAAATAGTAATGATCAAGCTGTTAAAATAAAACTACGCTTTAGCAACAAACGGATGAAATATGTAGTTACCAAACCTATACATGGAGCAACACAACGCTTTGATAAAAGTGATCCAGAAAACAGGACAATTATAATTGATGTCATTCTAAACAATGAATTATTTCAAACCTTATTGTCATTTGGTAGCGACCTGGAAGTTATAGAGCCGGAAAATGTCCGAATAAGAATGAAGGATTATGTAGATAAAATGAGTGAGATATATTCAAAAAAATACAACAGTGCAGATTAAATGCACACAACAGAAATAACATTGCACAATGATTAATAACAATACAAAAGGAATATCCTTTACAAACTTCAGAAGGTTTAAAGAGTTTTCCATGTTAGAATTTGGTAATATCACATACATGGTTGGACGAAATAACTCTGGTAAATCAACCATGGTTAAAGCACTGTTACTAATTTTAGATTACCTCCAAAACCAACTATCAGACACCTTCTCTTTTGATAATCAGGCGCTAGAAGATGCTAATATTGTAACCTTTGGCAGAGCAAAATGTAATTTAATTGATGAACCCGAAATAGTATTCAACTATAAACTTGGTAACTATAACATCACTATTCATATTTCAGGGAATGATGATCGTACAAAAGCAAATGTGAATGTATTGCGCATTCAGGATGAGGTTAATGGTTATAAATTAACAGTAAATTATAATACTAAACGCATTCAAGTCGTAAAAAAATCATTCTCAAATAGCACAATAGTTGATACCAACGAGGAATTGGAAAAATTACATGCCGAAATTAACAGATTAAAAGAGGCTCGTGAGAATATCACCTCTAAGGTTTCTAAAGAAGCCTTACAATTGGTAGATTTAATCAATAAGATGGTGGAACGAAGGAATAAAATTGTACACTCTAAAACTCCTCAAGAAGATGTAGATGATATTGAATATGATTTAGAGTATCCGTTAAATTATCAAATGGAAGATGACGATTCTCTATGGTATTCTGGCGATCATAGCAGCGAAGAACAAATTGAAGAGCTTGAGGATTTTGATAAAAAACAAGCATCTTCAGTTATGGAAGTAGATTTACATATTCACCAATTGGTTAATTCGTACAAAGGGATGACTAAACACGAAATATTAACTTACCAATTAAATACTGCAAAACGTCAATTGGAGTCTGCAATAAGTAGTCGTAAACAAAAAATTGTATTCATACATGGATCTGGAGAAGATGTTCTAAAGCTTAAATTAGATTATCTCTTTAAGAAGTATGATAACGTAATATCTTATGAAGTAGATTTTGAAAATTATGAAGGGGAAGCGATCGAAGTATCCATAGAATATAGAATAGAGAATTATTCAAGAACTGAAGATAACCAACTCAAAGAAATAATTAGTGTTTTTCTATATCACAACACCATTGCTTACAAACAATGGATAGAACAGCGTGGTAAGAATTTAAGTGATGAGAATTCAGAAGATGATATTTCTTCAGACATTGTTGAGTTAGATAATACTAAAGAGGAATTAAAAGACTGGATGGACAAATTGGTGAAAAATATAGAACAGGAATCCTACTATTATTTGGGAGCTAACCCTTCCAAGCAATCAGCTTTATTTTATTTAAGAGATAAGGATAATGCACTTTCGCAAGCCATTCATAATTTTTATCAATTAGGAATAAAAAAAGGAGATGAAGAATGGGAACTTGTTTTGTTTTGGATGAATGAATTTGAAGTTGGCGACGATTTTCATATTGAATTTTACGCTGGGGAAGCTTATGAATTTCATGTTTTTAAGGAAGGTAAAAAGAATCATCTTTCAGATAAAGGTATGGGATCATTACAAGCAATGATGCTTATTTTAAGAGTGGCTAGCTTAATCAGAAGCAATAAAAAGCATAAAAAAACAATCACACTATTGGTTGAAGAACCTGAACTCAATTTGCATCCTGCATTGCAATCAAAATTAACAGAGTTTTTCCATGAATTAAATAAAAAATATAAACTAAATTTTATTATTGAAACACATTCGGAATATATTATTCGTAGATCTCAAGTTTTTACGAAAAAAGAAGAATATGGAGATAAAGATTCATTAAACCCAAATCCGTTTAAAACCTTTTATTTTCCTATAGACGATAGCCCTTATGAAATGAGATATAGAAAAGATGGAGCATTTATGGATGAGTTTAGAAAAGGCTTTTTTGAGGTGAGTTCTGATTTGGCATTTGATATTTTATAATATGGATATATACATTGACGAACCCAATTTAGAATCTTTTTTAAATCAAAAGAATAACTCTTTGTATGAAGATGCTTTAAAGCTACTGAAGAGACAATTAGATTTGAGGTTTAATTTTTCAAAGGATAGATTAAAGGAAAACACAAAGCTTACTCCATTAATTCCAATACTTACTAGCGGGTTAGGAAATACACAAATTACATTTAATAACGATTTCCCTTCTAGACCCTTAAAATCTAATTCAGCAAATGACTTTGATTCGAATCAATTATCAGCTGTTTATTGGATAAGTGATGATGATTGTAATAAATTAATGGATTCTGGATCTGTAATTTTAGGAGAACTAGGTCAAGAATTAAATATTATAAACCAGTTATTTTTTCTTCAAGAAGATTACCTTTTTGAAAAAAAATGGAGAATAAACGGAGCAGGATTTAATCAATGGACAGATATTCAAGATTATTCATTACCATTAACGGATATCATAATAGTTGATAATTATATTTTAAGCAGTAAAGAAATTTTTGCAACTAACTTATTAAGCTATTTGGCTGTTTTAATGACTAAAAGTCAATCAAAGGCTAATGTGGTGGTATATGCCCATCCAGACAGAATTGATGGAGACGAAACTGAAATTTTAAAAGAAATAAAAAAGTGTATTAAAGAAGCAACAGGTAAAAAGGGTACAGCGACACTTATTAAAACTAGGAAAGAACACGATAGAACAATTTTAACTAATTATAATAGAGTCTATTCAGGAGATACTTTCAATTTTTGGGATAGTGCGGGAAGAAAAATTACAAAAGGTAAGGAGATTACCTATTCGAGTAATGCTAGGAGTGATAACCATAAATTATTTAAAGACTTACTCATTGATTTACAAGACATAATCGATAAAAGCCCTGATAATATTTCAGGAGATAAAGTATCTGGATACTTAAACTTTTAACCTATGCACAACTACTGCACACATTAATAATATATTTGCAGAGTCAATAAGATATAAAGACAGTAAAAACAAAATGAGCGATAAGAACAATAAAGTAGAAGTAGGATTTATTTGGCAAATCACAGACGATGTATTGCGCGATGCCTTTAAGAAAAATGAAATTGGTGATGTGGTATTACCATTTGTGGTATTGCGTCGTTTAGATTGTATTCTAGAACCAGTAAACCAAAAAGTACGTGATGCCTACACTAACTTTAAAGATAAAGTTAACGAAGACAAATTAGTACCTATTCTGCGTAAGGCTTCTGGCGGACTTAAATTCTTCAACACCTCAAAACATACCTTACATTCTTTAAAGGATGAACCTCAATACATAGAGATTAATTTCAACAACTATCTTAATGGGTTCAATCCTGAAGTACAAGAAATATTAGAGAGTTTTCAATTCGATAAAATTGTAGCACGATTAACTAAAAATCGCCTACTTTATGAAATGATCGATGCCATTTGTAAAATCGATTTACACACAAAAGCGATTGATAACCACGGCATGGGTTATGTGTTTGAAGAACTCATCCGTATTTCAAATGAGCAATCCAACGAAACTGCCGGAGAACATTTCACGCCACGTGATGTTATTGAAATCATGAATACCTTCCTATTCGCAGGTGAAAAAGAATCACTTACCAAACCCGGAATCATTCGCACCATTTATGATTGTGCCTGTGGTACTGGTGGTATGGTTAATCTTGGAAAAAAATACATCCAAAATGTAGTTTGTAAAGACAGCGAACACAAACCCACTATAGTAACGTATGGTCAAGAATTGAATGAGCAATCGTATGCTATTGCAAAATCAGAATCCCTAATTACCGGTGAAGATGCCAACAACATAAAACTTGGTAATACCTTTAGCGAAGACCGATTCCCAGGTAAGACCTTTCATTATATGATGGCAAATCCGCCTTATGGTGTTACTTGGAAAAAAGATAAAAAGTTTATTGAAAACGAAGCTTTAAATCCTGCAGGTCGTTTTTACGCAGGGACTCCTCGAGTAAGCGATGGTCAATTACTGTTCTTGCAGCACATGCTTTCTAAAATGGAGCGTGAAGGCTCTCGTATTGGTGTCGTTACCAACGGTTCACCGTTATTTACTGGTAGTGCTGGTAGTGGCGAAAGCGATATACGTAGATGGATTATAGAAAACGACTGGTTAGAGTGCATCGTTGCCTTACCAAAGGACCTATTTTACAATACGGGTATTAATACCTACATCTGGTTTTTAACCAATAAAAAAGAAGACAAACGCAAAGGTAAAATCCAACTCATAGATGGGAATGCCACCGAAACGATTACTGTAAATGGAAAAGAAAAAGAAAGCCACCTATTCTGCCAACCCAACAAAAAAAGTTTGGGTAACAAACGTAACGAAATCACCAGTGAGCACATTGGGCAGTTACTCGATTTATACACTAGCTTTGAAGAAAGCGAACACAGTAAAATATTCGATAACGAATACTTTGGATACTACCAACTAACAGTGGAGCAACCAGCATTAAACGAAGCAGAAATTAACGATTTAAAAAATAAATTTGACTGTTTTAAAAACCCTGCATTTAATAATAAAACAGTTAACGAACTACAAAGCTGGTTGGATGATATTGAGCATTTTAAGAGAGAAGCAGACATGGGAACAGTGTTCGAGTCTTTTCCTAGAGATCTCGAAGGAAAAATTGTTGGTGATAAAGACGGATTTAATGTAACTGCAAAATCAGTTTACCAAGATTACACATCTAATTTAAGTAATAAAGACATCAAAGACTTAAAAGATTTTCTAAAAAAAGCACGCAAGCCAGACTCTAAAAAAAGAGATAACGAAAGTGTGCCCCTTAATGAAGATGTAGCACAGTATTTTAAAAATGAAGTATTGCCACACGTCCCAGAGGCTTGGATAGACTACGACAAAACACGTATTGGTTATGAGCTTAACTTTACCAAGTATTTTTACCAGTACAAACCATTGCGTCCTGCAAGTGAAGTAAAAAGTGAAATTGTAGAGCTTGAAAGCAGTATTACAGACCTTTTAAAAGACCTGATTGCCTAATGATAAAGCCATACGAAACATACAAGGAAAGTGGTTTAAAGTGGATTGGAGATATTCCTGACAAATGGGATATGGTTTCATTAAAGTATTCAGATGAGACAATTATGGGACAGTCACCAAACTCTGATGATTATTTATTAGAACCTGTTAATAATTCAATTCCTTTTTTACAAGGGAATGCCGAATTTAATGAACTTAATCCAACACCTAAGTTATGGTGTAATACTGCCAATAAATATTCTGAAATTAATGATATTTTGATTTCGGTAAGAGCACCAATAGGAGCAATTAATATTTCCAATCAAGTTTACGGTATTGGTAGAGGATTGTGCTCTGTAAGAGCAGTAAATCATACTTTTAAATATCTCTATTACTTTCTTACATCGGCAAATGAATATTTAAATGCACAAGGTACAGGGTCAACTTTTACGGCAATCTCAACATCCGTCTTGAGAGAATTGAAGATACCAGCAATAACTTTAAAAGAACAAACCCAAATAGCTACCTACCTAGATTATAAAACCGGTTTAATTGATAACATCATTGCTCAAAAAGAAGAGTTGATACAAAAACTCAAAGAGCAACGCCAAGCCATTATTAACGAGGCGGTAACCAAAGGTTTAAACCCAAATACCAAAATGAAAGACTCTGGTATTGAGTGGTTGGGAGAGATTCCGGAGCATTGGGAGGCAATTAAATTTCGATATAAGTTCGACACCACTAAAGGGTTAACCATAACAAAAGCTAATTTACAAGACGAAGGTATACCTTGTGTTAACTATGGTGAAATTCATTCCAAGTATGGTTTTGAAGTAAATCCCGAAGTTCATAATTTAAAATATGTTTCCGAAGAATATGTAGAGACAAACAAAGGTTCATTATTATCTAAAGGGGATTTCGTGTTCGCAGATACTTCAGAAGATATTGAAGGAGCAGGTAATTTCACACATTTAAATTCTGATATTCCAACATTTGCAGGCTATCATACTATTATCGCTAGATTAAATGATAATAGTGACTATAGATTCGTCGCTTATTTCATGGATTCTTCATCATATAGAACTCAAATACAGAATTTAGTTAAAGGTGTCAAAGTTTATAGTATTACTAATAAAATTTTAAAGGATACTGTTTTGTTTTTTCCACCAGAAGAAGAGCAAAAAGCTATTGCTCAATTTATAGATGAAAAGGTTAATAAAATATTTGCTTCCAGAGAAAAACTAGAACAATCAATCAAAAAACTAAAAGAGTACCGTCAATCTTTAATCAGCGAAGCGGTTACCGGTAAAATAGATATTAGAGACTGGCAAGTGCCTAATAGTTAAAAGAACAATGAAATTATACAACTTTGATACCGTATTAACATTCGGGCAACACAAGGGAGAAACAGTTGCTGAAGCTCTTAAAAATAACCCGACCTATTTAGAATGGTGCTATGCGCATATTGATGACTTTTATGTTACGGATGCTGTTTGGTATGCTATGGACATACATAGAAATTTAGAGGCAGCATTAAAAAGTGGTGGTGTAGATGCTAATGAAGTAAGGAAAGCTATAGCCAACAACAAAAAATTACATGAAGAAAAAAGAACCAAATACAAAAAGCATATGATGGATCTTTTTGAAAAAGAGTTGGAGTTACAATTAAAAGGGAACAGCCAAAGTATAGAAGAAGACTTACCATTTTAAATAAATAATAACCTAAAGAAACAATACAATGAATTCAGAAAGAACACACATCGAAAAATTAGAAATGCAAAAAGCATACTGTGGAGCTTGCCAAGAAGATCCTTGCATGTGCAGTGACCCAGAACAAACCAGTACAGTTACAGACTGGTAAAATAGATGTTAAAGAGTTGCAACCTAAAACACCAAAACTAAAATAATCAGTTAAGAAAGTATGAAATTATACGATTTAGATACAGTGTTAACATTCGGGCAATACAAGGGAGAAACGGTATTAGAAATACTTAAAAAAAATAGCTCATACATTACAAACTATTGTTTAAAAGAAAGTGAAGATTTTTACATTACTGACGAAGTTTTAGAGGCATCTATTATCTATGGCTATAAAGGGTCTATTGATGCGCATACAGAGGAAGGTAGAAGCGCAGAAGAAGCATTAAATATTTTAATGGATAATAATCCAAATAAAAATTTCTTTGAAGAAAAAAGAGCGTTCTACAAAGACTATATGTTAAAACGGTATGAACAAGAACTCGAGTCGCAACTATCCGGAAACGGAAACATTATTATAAAACACTCAATATTTTAAATAACAACCATCATTTAACTTAAAGGCATGGAAAAGTACATTTATTTAGTAGTAGGTTTTGGAGTTGGCGCTCTAATTATTTACCTATGGTTAAGACAACAATTTTCTGCTCAAAATGCAACGCTACAAGCGAATGTAAAGCAGGCTAAAGAAGTACAACAAGAGTTGCAAGAAGAAAATGATGTACTATCAAATGAAAATGGCACACTTAAAGACAATGAGGCAGACTTAAAAACATCTCTGGCTGAAAAAGTGGTTTCCATTAGTGGTTTAAATAAAGACCTTAACAAATTACAATCTAGTTTGGATGAACTCGAACAAGAGTTTAAAGATAAAACCAATAATTACAATGCATTAAATAGCCAATTGGCAACAGCAAATGCAAATAACACAGCTCTAGAAGATAAATTAGCTACCCAAAAAGATGAAATAGAAGCTATGGGTGAAAAGTTTAATACAGAGTTTGAGAACATTGCAGCTAAAATATTAAAGGATAATACCAAGACTTTTACCGAGCTTAATGAAACTAAAATTAAAGAACTTTTAAATCCACTCGGCCAAAACCTAAAAGATTTTAAGAAAAAGGTAGATGACGTTTATAATGAAGAAGCTAGGCAACGTTTTTCTCTTGGTGAAAAAGTTAAAGATTTGGTTGATTTGAGTGAATCTTTGAGAAAAGAAGCACAAAATTTAACAACAGCGCTAAAGGCCGATCCTAAAAAACAAGGTAGTTGGGGCGAAATGATTTTAGAACGTATTCTTGAACAATCTGGTTTAGCTAAAGACAGGGAATATTATTTAGAAAATTATTTAAAGGATGACAATGGCAACTATATGATAAATGACGAAGGTCAAAAAATGCGACCTGACGCGATCATTCAATATCCTGATGAACGCAAAGTTATTATTGATGCTAAAGTTTCCATTAACGCTTACATTAGGTATGTAGAAGCCGAAACATCAGAGGAACAAAAATCACATTTAAAGGAACATATTGCTGCCATAAAAACCCATATCAATACATTAAGTAATAGAGGTTATGAGAACTTTGAAAAATCTCTCGACTATGTGATGATGTTCATTCCAAATGAAGCAGCTTTTATGGTAGCTCTTAAGGAAGATGCAAACTTATGGCAATTTGCCTATAAAAAACGAATTGTTATTATAAGTCCAACCAACTTAATAGTCACTCTAAAAATTATTGAAGATCTCTGGAAAAGAGAATATCAAAATCAAAACTCAAAGGCCATTGCGGATAGAGGTATGAAATTATATGAAAAATTTGTTGGCTTTACTGATAATTTCAAAAAGGTAGGGAGACATATTGAATTAGCGGATTCAACTTATAATGCTGCTTTAAAACAACTAGCAGGTGGAAATGACAACCTAGTTTCTCAAACCCTAAAGATGAAAGCTTTGGGTGTTGACTCCAAAAAGAAATTAGATCCTCTTTTTTTGGAAGGCAATGAAGTTGATACGGATGAAATTCTTAAATTGAATAATAAAAACTCAGATATATAAATGGCAGGAGGTACAAAAGAAATCCATTTTGAAGACCATATAGTACAGTATTTAACTACTCTAGAAAATGGCGGTGTAAAGGAATACTATCAGGTCAATGCTTCTGAGTATGATAAGCAATTGTGTATTATACCAAGTGAGGCACTTCAATTTATTAAAACCTCACAAGATACCAAATACAAAAATCTTAAAAATCAATTAGGTGCAGTTGTAGATGCTAAGATAATTGAGCGAATTACCAAAAGTTTAAAAGTAAATAAAACTATTACCACATTGCGTAATGGCATTAAAATGAATGGTGTTAGGCTTCATTTGGCCTACTTTCAGCCAGCAAATGACAAAACACCAGAGCACGAGCAATGGTATAAGGAAAATCGCTTATCTGTTATACGTCAATTGGCTTACTCAACCAAGAATAATAATGAGATAGATCTAGGGTTCTTTATTAACGGTATACCTGTTGCCACTGCAGAGTTAAAAAATGCGCTAACTAGTCAAAATCATCACAATGCCATTAAACAATACATGCAAGATAGAGACCCAAAAGGTGAGCCTCTTCTCGAGTTTCAGCGTTGTTTGGTACATTTTGCTGTAGGCACAGAAAAAGTGTTTATGACAACCAAATTAGCTGGTAAATCCACTTACTTTTTGCCGTTTAACACAGGTCTAACAAACTATAATCATAATGGTTTTGCAACGGCTTATTTGTGGGAGGATATTTTACGTAAAGATTCGTTAATGGATTTAGTACAAAATTTCATCAACCTGCAAGAAGATGTAAGTAAAAATTATGACCCAAAATCCAGAAAATTAGTTGAGAAGAAGTCAACCAAATTAATATTTCCACGATTTCACCAGTTAAAAGCTGTTCGCAAGATATTGGCACAACTAAAAATAGATGGTACTGGTAAAAATTATTTGATTCAACATTCAGCTGGTTCAGGGAAATCTAATACGATCACTTGGTTAGCTTATCGCTTAGCGAATTTTTATCAAAACTACACCGATCAAAAAGGGATGTATGATTCTGTTATTGTAGTAACAGATCGTCGTGTATTGAACAAACAGATACAAGATAATATCAAGCAACTAGATAATACTCCGGGTATGGTAGCTTATCTAGATGAAAAAACTACAGCACAAGATTTAAAACGTGAGATAGAAAATGGGACACGAATCATCATAACTACTATTCAAAAATTCCCAATAATTAGTGATGTCGTAGAGCAATTAGTAGATCGTAAATATGCCATTATAATTGATGAAGCTCATAGTTCTCAATCGGGTGAAGCATCTAGACATATGCGCAAAGCATTAAGCCTTGAAGAAGCTGCAGAAAAAGATATTCCAGGAAAAGATATAGATGAGGTTATCGCAGAAGAAATAAAAAGAAAAGGACAACAACCTAACCTATCTCAATTTGCTTTTACAGCAACACCAAAGTCTAAAACTATAGAATCTTTTGGAACCGTTCAACCAAACGGGGATAAATTACCATTTGACTCATACTCGATGGAGCAAGCAATAAAAGAGGGCTTTATCATTGATGTGTTAGAAAACTACATGTCTTTTAAAAGATACTACAAACTCATAAAGAGAAGTGATATAGAAGACAGTGAGTACGATAAGAAAAAAACAGTTCGTGTCTTAGGAAACTATGTAGATCTACAAGACCATGCTATTGAAAAAAAGGCGCGTATTATACTAGAACATTTTGCTGCTGAAACACAAAACCAAATACAAGGTAAAGCTAGAGGAATGTTGGTCACCAAGTCTCGTTTACATGCGGTACGTTTTAAGCGAAAATTTGACGACATTATGCGTGAAATGAAGTTGCCATATGAAGCATTGGTCGCATTTTCCGGAACTGTAAAAGATGAAGAAACTGGGGAAGATTATACGGAAACCAGTATGAATGATTTAGGTGGGCGAATCAGTATTCCAGATGCTTTAAAACTTCCTAAATACAGATTACTTATAGTTGCCAATAAATTTCAAACCGGTTTTGATGAACCGTTGATGCATACCATGTTTGTAGATAAGAAATTAGGGAGTACAAATACAGTACAGACGCTATCACGTTTAAATAGACGTATGAAAGGGAAAGACAGTACTATGGTGTTGGATTTTGTAAATGATCCCGAATTAATACAAGAAGATTTTCAAGCATACTATGGAAAGAATTTTATTCAAGAAGAAAACCTAACAGATCCCAATGCGGTTTATGACAGTTTAAATGAAGTTGAAAACTTTCAAGTATATCATGACACCGAAGTACAAGCGTTTGCTAACATATTTTTTTCGCCTAAAGACGATTTTGAAAAGTTACAACCCATTTTACAAGGCATTTCAGCCCGATTTGTAGATGATATAGAAGAGGAAGATCAAGCAGCTTTTAAATCTGCAGCACAGTCATTCATAAAACTCTATCGTTTTTTAAGTCAGATTATTCGTTTTACAGACGTAGAATTAGAAAAAACCTATGTGTTTTTAAATGCACTTTTAAAAATATTGCCTTATGCAAAAACATCGTTACCACTAGACGTTGTAAACGATGTAGAGTTGGATAGTTATAAGATTCAGCACAAATACACCACTAGCTTAAAATTAGAATCTGCAGATGGTGAAAAAGAAGGCATGCAACCAGGTGCTTCTAGTGGTGCACAAGATGATGAGTTCGATTTTTTAACCAAAATCATAAAAGTATTAAACGACACCTATGGACTTGAATTAAGTGAAGAGGATAAAGTGGAGTTTAAGAAGATGAAAGCGAATATTTATGACAATGATCAGTTAATGTCTTTCTTTAATAAAGGTAATTCAAAGGATAATATTAAAGATAAATTCAATGATGAGATTGATGGTGAGTTATTAAACTTTATTGATAAAAAGTTGGAGTTTTATAACAAGATGACTGAGGACAAAGTGAACACTTTATTTAAAACCATGTGGTTTAATGAATTGTATGATGATCGTGTTAGAGGTATTGGGAAATAATTATACTAATATAATAATCGTTCAATTTACTAAAGAAAAAGCTCGTTAGTTTAGAGATTTGTTAGATGAGTTTTTGAATAAATAATAAAAGCAATTAAAGAATAATCTTAAAATGAAAAAAATATTAGGAGCGCCAAAAAGTATAAGGGAGTTATTCACTGGAGTTAAATATAGTATACACTATTATCAGAGAGAGTACCAATGGAAACGCAAACAAATTGAGGAATTAATAGAAGACTTGACTGGGGAGTTTTTAGATTATTATAATGAAACCCATGAGCGTCAAGAAGTTGAAAAATATGGGCATTATTTTATGGGCTCTGTTGTTTTAACTGAAGATGAAAATGCTATCATAGATGGACAACAACGATTAACATCTTTAAGCCTTCTGTTGCTTTTTATAACTAAACAGCTTAACGATGAAGATGATAAGGCTGAGGTATTAAACTTAATCTATTCCAAAAAATACGGAAAAACAACCTTTAATATTAATGTTGAGGAGCGTAACAAATGTTTAGAATCTATTATTGATAGTATTGAGTTTGAAACAGAAGGACATCCAGAGAGTGTTCAAAATATTTGGAAAAGATATGGGGATATATCAAATCTCATGATTGATGCATTACCTGAAGAGGCTTTGCCATTTTTTAAGGATTGGTTAATTGATAATGTCCAATTCATCAAAATTGTCGCACAAACGGAACAAGATGCTCATAAGATATTTGTATCGATGAACGATAGAGGATTAAGTCTTACTGCTGCAGAAATGTTAAAAGGATACTTGCTGTCAGAAATTGCTGAAAACGATGAGAGAGAAAAGGCTAATGATTTTTGGAAAACTACTATGCTTGATCTCAAATCATTGGGTAAAGAGCAAGAAAGTGATTGCATTAAAACTTGGCTAAGAGCTCAATATGCAGAAACCATAAGAGAAAGAAAAAAGAATGCTCTACCAGGTGATTTTGATGTTATTGGTACATCATTTCATAAGTGGGTAAGAGAAAAATCTTCTTCTATCGGTTTACATAAGTCTAAAGATTATAATGATTTTGTTCAAAAGGAATTTATTCTATTTGCAAATACATATTCGAGAATTTTAGATTATTCTAATAATTTAAGGGATGGATTTGAATATATATTTTATAATGCAAACAGAAATTTTACATTACAGTCACTTATCTTATTAGCATCATTAGAGAAGAATGACACGAAAGAAATAATAGATAAGAAGTTAAAGATAGTTTCTTGCTTTTTAGACTATTACATGTCTATTCGAATTTTCAATTACAAAACATTGGATTATTCAGCAATGACATATACAATGTTTATGCTTGCTAAAAAGATTAGGAATAAATCTCCATACGAACTAGTTGAAATATTAACTAATGAAATAAGTGAGATGGAATTTTCATTAGACGCTATATCGGATTTTTCTCTTAATGGATGGACTAAAAGATATATGTTACACCAATTAGCCAGAATTACTCATTTTATTGAAGTTGAAAGTGGGAGAGATACAAGATTTGATGTTTATGTAGATAGAAATATTAAAAACTCATATGATATAGAGCATATTTGGGTAGATCATTTTGAGAGATATATGGATGATTTTGATACAGAGACAGAGTTTGATAGAACAAGAAATATGTTTGGAGACTTATTAATCCTACCCAAAGACATTAATAGAAGTTTAAATGATGATGTTTATTGTAAAAAGGTTGAAAAATATTATGGTCAAAATTTATTGGCTGCTTCCTTAAATGACAAGTGCTACAGAAATAACCCTAATTTTTTAAGATTTGTTAACAACAATAATCTCAATTTTAAGCCTGCAATTGATTATAATAAAGAAACAATCAAGGAGAGACAAGGATTATATGAGCAAATAGCAAAATTAATTTGGAACGTTAAAAACATGGAGATGTATTTGAATTAAAATAAATGATAAGAAACATTGTATAATGCAAAAACCCATCCTTTCAAAATCAACATTTATAAGAGGCTTACAATGCGAAAAATCGTTGTATCTCTATAAACACCGATATAACTTAAAGGATGAAACGCCTGCACAGTTGCAAGCTATATTTGATCAAGGCACTAATGTTGGAATTTTAGCTCAACAGTTGTTTCCTAATGGTGTTGATGCATCACCTTCCAGTCATTTTAAAATGCAAGAATCTGTTTTTAAAACACATGAGTTTATAAAAAACGACTACCCTATAATTTATGAAGCAACCTTTCAATTTAACGGTGTTTTAGCAGCTCTAGACGTCCTTGTAAAAGATAATGATGGCTGGAAAGCCTATGAAGTAAAAAGCTCTACAAGTGTCTCAGAAACCTATATAAATGACGCTGCCATTCAATACTATTCCATTGTGAACTCTGGTATAGATTTAAAAGACATTTCTATAGTATATATTAATAACCAATATGTAAAAAATGGAACCATTAATATTCATGAACTGTTTACTATAGAATCTGTATTTGATAGAGTTCAAGAAGTATTAACACATATTCCAGAACAAGTAGAAAAACTTAAACAAGTTATAAAGCAAGAGGAAATTCCCAACATTGATATTGGTGCACATTGTGATACACCCTACTCCTGTGATTTTAAAGGACATTGCTGGAAACACATTCCCGAGTATTCCATATTTGATATAGCAAATTTGTGGACCAGCAAAAAATTTCAGTTATACGAAAAAGGGATTACCTCATTTGATCAGATAGATTTAGACAATAATCATTTAAATGCAAATCAACTCTTACAAGTATCAAGCGAATTAAATAATGCAAAGCAAATTGATAAAAAGAACATTTCGATATTTTTAAAAGACTTAAGCTATCCATTATATTTTCTGGATTTTGAAACCATGGGATCTGCCATTCCCATTTACGATAATACGAGGCCATATCAACAATTTGTATTTCAATACTCGCTACATATATTACCAGAAGAAAATGGAGTTTTAAGTCATTCTGATTATTTAGCAGAAACTGCAACCAATGAAGACCCTAGAATAGGTTTTATAAAACAATTAATAAACGATTGCGGAACTTTTGGCGATATATTAGTCTACAATATAGGTTTTGAAAGAGGTAAACTCAACGATTTAATAGAGTTATTTCCTCAATATGCTAATGAAATAAATAATATCATAAATCGCTTAAAAGATTTAATGATTCCATTCCAAAAACGATGGTATTACACCCCAGAAATGAAAGGGAGTTATTCTATAAAATATGTATTACCAGCCTTAGTTCCAGACTTATCATACCAAGATCTAGAAATTAAAGAGGGTGGTACTGCAAGTACCGTCTTTGCTCAAATGGCAAACGGTGGGTTTACTGGAGATTACGAAAAAACAAGAATGAATTTATTAGAATATTGTAAACTTGATACCTACGCTATGGTGAAGATATTCAAGGTGTTAAATAAGATTTGTAATGTTTAAATTTGATATAAATGTTTGAGTTCACTCAACTTTTTAATTATTTTTAATCAGCCTAAAAATATAATTATGGGATTATCAGATAAAGTTTCAGAAGTCATTAATAATGCTAAACAGAAAATTAAAAAAGAGGTTTCAGATATTGAAAACAGAACCGACTTATCTGATCAAGAAAAGATAGACCAAATCATAAAGGTGTTTAGCACCTTTTGTGCAGCAATTGCAGTTCAACCTATTCCTTTTGCAGATGTTTTTGTGCTAACACCAATTCAAGGTTATATGGGTAAAAAATTGGCAGATATTAGAGGTTATAATATTTCTGAAGCTGGTGCTAAAGAAGTGTTTAAAGAATTAGCGGGATTAGTAGGCCTAGGTTTTTTAGCACAACAGCTAGCTATTGGTGCTTATAAAACAGTATTACCTTTTTTAGGAGCCATTACTACAATACCTCTAGTTTTCGGACTTACTTTCGGTATGGGTAGAGTAATGGATTATTACTTTATAAAAAAAGTGAAAGGTGAAAAAATAGATAAAGGGGCTTTACAAAATATTTTTAAACAAGCCAGAGCTGAAGGTAAACAAGTATCTAAAGAAAATAAAGAAGAAATTAACAAAAAGGGAGCGGAGCTTTAATGTCTAAACTAAAGTACATAAAAAAAAATTTAGATAAGACTTTAGTCTTGGGAGCTATTGCTAAAATAGTTTTTAATAATGGAGGAAATTTAAACGAAAATGAGGAATTAGTATTGCAGGCTCTAAAAAGAGCTGTGCCAGATTTACAAGAAAAGAATCTAGATGAGATTCAAGAATATTTACAAGGTTTCAATGAAGATCAATTGGTTGGATTGGCTAATAACGTAAAGGGTGTTCTGCACGAAATTCAATTTGTTAAAATTGAAAATGAGGATGGAGATGAAATTACTGCAGCCTTATTTACAGATACAAATCATCCAGATACAGATGTTATATTAACTAATGAATCATCAGGTGAAACTATAACATTACAACTTAAAGCTACTGATAGTGACTCTTATGTAAATAATTGGATATCTAATCATGAGGACGGCGACATATTAGTTACAGAAGAAATTGCTGAAAAAATGGGCTTGGAATCTACAGAAATTTCTAATGAAGGGCTTACAGCAGATGTGTCTGAATTTTGTAATAAATTAATAAACTTAGATGATAATGATTCCCTTTGGGATTATATGCCTGAACTTCCGGCCATATCAATTGCGATAGCAGGCTATTATTTGTTTTCAGAATACAATAAAGGAAAAATTTCATTTAGTACATTTAAAATTAAGTTTATAAAGTTAACTGGCATTAAAGTTGCAAAATTTACTTTCATTGCTGTTTTAATGATGATTCCAGTAATTAATGTTGTAATAGGTGCTTCATTGTTGTTCAGTTTTTTGTATAATACAGGAAGCTTTTTGAATAAAAATATTAATTAAACTATGGATCAATTAGATATATTTTCATCAGAACCTGTGTATGGCGTACCTGTAAAAATTAACAATGGGGAATACATTTATATTCCAAATTTTTATAACAAGACCAATGCAGACACCTATTTAAAACGCTTAATAAACGATATTAAATGGAAACAAGAGTCTATGAAAATGTATGGAAAGGAAATTCCGTTTCCGCGTTTAACAGCTTGGTATGGCGATAATGACAAGCCTTATAGTTTTTCAGGCATAACCTTACAACCGCATCCTTGGAGTCCGGGTTTAGTAAAAATAAAAGCCGATATAGAACCCAAAGCTAAAGTAGTTTTTAATAGTGTCCTATTAAATCGCTATCGCGATGGTAATGATTCCATTTCATGGCATACCGATGCTGAAAAAGAACTAGGTGAAAACCCAGTCATAGCATCCGTAAATTTTGGTGCAGAACGTAAGTTTCAATTAAAACATAAAGAAACCAATGAGCGTATTGATATTCTGTTAAAGCATGGTAGTTTATTAATTATGCAAGGCGAATTACAACATTATTGGAAACATCAAATTCCTAAAAGTAAAACTGTTAGTCAGGAACGTGTTAATTTAACCTTTAGAGTGATAAAATAATGTGGAAAAAAGTAGACATACAAAATGATGATGGCGAAATGGTGAGCGCGCAAGCACCAGTAATTATTTCGGCAAGTCGCTCTACAGATATACCAACCTTTTATGCCGATTGGTTTGTGGAACGTTGGGGAAAAGGCTACGTAAAATGGATGAATCCATTTAATGGCGTGCCTTCGTATGTCGCTTTTAAAAATACAAGATGCGTGGTGTTTTGGACAAAAAATCCAAAACCCATGATGAAATATATTAATTTTTTAGAGGAGCATGTACAAAATTACTATTTCCAATTTTCGTTAAATGATTACGATAAAGAAGGCTTTGAAGGTAAAGTACCAAGATTAGAAAGTAGAATAAAAACCTTTAAAGCACTTTCAAAACGCATAGGGAAAGAACGTGTCGTTTGGCGCTTCGACCCTATGATTTTAACCCAAGATTTAGATGTAGATGAATTATTAACACGAGTAAAAAACATTGGCGATCAACTTAAAAACTACACTAAAAAATTAGTATTTAGTTTTGCGGATATTGCTATTTATAAAAAAGTAGCCAATAACCTGAATAAGGAAAATATCAATCATATAGAATTCACAGAAGCAACCATGCATCAATTTGCAAAAGGACTTGAAGAATTAAACAAGAGTTGGAATCTTGAAATAGCCACTTGTGCAGAAAAAATTCCTTTAGAGCAATACGGTATACAACACAATAAATGTATAG
Organism: Flavobacteriaceae bacterium S0862; assembly: GCA_023015825.1. Taxonomy (GTDB): domain Bacteria; phylum Bacteroidota; class Bacteroidia; order Flavobacteriales; family Flavobacteriaceae; genus Pontimicrobium. Next base: position 287,256 of record JALKAW010000005.1, read on the forward strand.
ATGACGACCTTATGATTGAGTTATTTGCAAATGATTACAAATTAATGGATTTTTTAGGAGTAAAATTTGAAGAAGCAAACTTATTTAATGAATCAAATAAAGTCAAAAAAACTAAAGTGCTAAAAGACAAAGGTCAACGTGAAGCTTGCGGGTGTATTATGAGCAAAGATATTGGGCAATACAACACATGTCCACATGAGTGCGTGTATTGTTATGCAAATACCTCAAAAGAACTAGCATTAAAGAATTATAAAAAACATAAAGAAAATCAATTTGCGGATATGATTGTTAGTAATTAAAAGTATTTAATATGGCATATTATTTTAGACTTCCGGTATTAACAGACTTAACCATAGAGCAGCAAGCGGTTTTAAACGAACCAAATGCTATTGCAGTTTCTGGTGGACCAGGCACAGGTAAAAGCGTAGTTTCTTTGTGGCGTCACATTCAAAATCATGGTATGGGCAGAAGACATAGTTTGTTATTAACTTATACAGTTTCTTTAGAAAGCTATTTGGCGTCATCTGCTAGTTCAGAAAACCCGACAGCTGGTATTAATGTAAATAGAACTTATTGGTGGACAACCAATGAAGCTACAGAGGAATACGACGAAATAATTATTGATGAAGCGCAAGATGTAAGCAGATACCGATACGAGCAAATACATGGTTTAACTTCTATGGTCTCTTACACTGCAGATGATAACCAAATTTTATATCCCAGTAGAGCGACTACAGAGGCACAATTACAAGAACTCTTTAATAACCCCAGATTCACCTTACATGCAAATTACAGAAACACCAATGAAGTAGTGCGTTTTGTGCGGTCATTATTTCCACAAACCATAATTTCCAATGGGCAATCAAGTGGACCAAAACCACAATTAATTTGTAGTGATGGTATCAACGACAATCAAACACAAATTATTAAAGATGTTATTGATACGTTTCAAAGTAACACGCATAACATTGCTGTTTTAGTACCATTAGAAAATCATGTACATCATTGGCATCATGAATTACAAAATAGTGGGTATACCTGCAGTATGTATGTAAATACAGAAGAAGAAATGAATACTATAGAAAATATTCACGTTACTACATATAAGTCTTGCAAAGGGCTAGAGTTTGATACAGTTATAATACCAAATTTTAATAAATACCAGGATTTTATTAACAATTTATACGTGGTTACAGAGAAAGACTATTATGTAGTATTTACGAGAACGAGAAGAAATCTAATTCTAATAGATCACAGGCCAACTGTAAATGGTAATTCGAGTATTCCTTTTATCCAAAATCAAATAACTAATGGTATTGTTGAGGTAGATAAAAACTATTTAACAAATACAACACCACCAATTAGAAGAATAATAGAAGACCATGACGATCTTCCTTTTTAAAACGTAAACCAATGGGAAATAAGTATTATATACACCTTAATACCAATACACTACCACATTATTTAGTGGATGGCATTATTCGTCCAGCAAGCTTGATTAAAAATCGAGAGCATGATTTCCAAAACAATTGTGGTAATCAAATTATATTATCCTTAAAAAAATGGAATAAAATAAGTGATTGTTCTATTGAGGTGGTACTAAACAATGATGAAGACAAAGCTTTAGAGCAAATGTCAAAAGACTTTTTTTTATGCCATACAGCTATACCAATATCGCGTATAAAAGCCATTAATTTTGAAGATAAAGAAAAAGCTGATACTGTAATCTGGAATATTAACAGTACCGTTGCCTTCATACCAAAATGGTCTATAAACTATACAGATAAAGAGGAGTCTGATGTGGCTGAAGAGTTTCCTTTTACATATATCACTAAAAAAGATCAAACAAAAGAACTAACAGTAACTTTAAAACGCTTCGATCGGTTACTAGGTGGTCTAGCTTTTCTAAAAGTTAGTGCGGCTATTAATTCTGAAAATCACATTAACTTTTCTGAAAGTTATTTTTCAACATTGGCATATTTCAATAAAAGAATAGCTTCTGATATTAAAAAAAATAATGTAGTTACAGATGATCGATTCCATGAAATTTTTAAAGGCGATTCTAGGATTTTTAATTACTTGGCAAAACAAGTTAACACGGCTTTAGTAGAAGAAGTATCAAAACAAGAAAGAATTCAATTAAAGTCAAAGTTTGGAGTTATAGACCTTACCAGCTTACCAAAAGACTCGCTTACCTTTAAATTAGCAATTTTAGAATCCTTTGGAAAAGATAGTTCTAAAAGTGTAGAAGACTTAATTAATAGTTTACTATCAAATCTTGAGGAAGGTATTAGTGAAGAAATAGCTTTAATTTATGGTTTATACGTAGGTTATAATGCATTAAGGAATTATTATAAAATCGGCGATAAAAAAATTCAAGTAAAATTTGATTTAAATTCAAAAATTGATTTTTATACAGTTGAGTCGATATATCAATACGCATTTCACAACAAAACGATTAGTAATGATTTCGATTATTTGAGTATTAATTTTCTTTCTAGTAAAACTTCAAATAGAAAAGATGCAAAATATAAGTATATAAAAGTTTTAAGCAATTACTATCCATACAAAAAAATAGATTATAAACTTCAGAAAACAAATATTATTGATGCCTTAATCAAAGAGGTTTCAGAATGGTTTCCTGCTGAATTATTTAAATTAGATAATGATAAATTATCAGATAAACTAAGCACACTTATAAATCCCAAACTAAATAGTTTAATCGAAAATGTTAGATCAGACAACGAAGCACTTTATCAAATGAATGATGAAGAAACACCCAACATTTCAATAAATAAAATTGATTCTGAAAAAGAACAAAGCAAATCAAACCAAGTAAAGTTAAATCCTGCTATTGATCCGATTAAATCAAAAAATAAAGAAGAATATAAGGAGTCATTAGATGAGGAGCCTGATTTATTTAGTGGTGCAAATAAACCAAATTCAGAAGTTGAAGTTGAGTCGAGTTTAAATGATGATGCTACATCTAAACATAAAGTATATGATGCGTCAGAATTAGATAAAGATTTTACAATCCCTACATTAAAAAAACTCGCTAATGATTTGCAAATAAAAATACCTAAAGGTATTACAAAAAAAGGCGACATCATTAAAATTATACTTTCAAATCAAGAATAATTTCATGACTTTTATACAATCTTATAATGACGCATTAAGCAGTTCAAATAGCTTACAAGAATATATCAATTCCAATTTTGATAAGGTCTATGATAATTACAGCTTATCTAATCACGAAAATATTTCAAAAAACAGAGAAGAGTTTAAAAGATTAGCGTTGCGTATTAACACGATAAGAATATTAGATTTTAATATAAAAAAAAATGAAGCGTATTTAAACCTTATTTTAAACACATCTGTTAGATTAGGAGACTTATTTGTATTTCAGCAGTTTTATAGAATATTAGTTGAGGAAAATTTACACCAATCAAATTTAATAAAAGCTAGTGCACTGTTTATGTTATCGCGCTCATCGCATGATTTTATGAACGCGTATGATACTATGCTGAAATTGCTTGAAGAGACATATAAAAATGACACGGATAGCAATAAAGAACCGATGGCAATTTTAGTATATTTTTATGCTCTTTTTGTAAAATACTTTGCTGAATTTGCAAGAGAAGATGTATTAATTCTCAAAGAAAAGATAGAAACAAGTTATAAGAATAAAACGTACGGATTTTTAGATGATGTATTTATTGAAGATGTTTTGGCTGTTACTATTGATCATCAAAAAGATCCTTATAGTAACATCCAGAAATTACTAGATAAATTTCTTGAAAGGCATCATATTTCTACATCTTATATTTCGGGCTTCCTATTGGAGCAAAATACAGACTACGCTTTGAAATTAAATGGTAACAGTTTTAGCATTTCAGAAATACAGGAATTGAATAAAAAACTTTACATGCCAATCCAAACAAATGAAATATTTTACTCATTGGGACGTGGTACAGCTGTTTTAAAATCTGAAAAGCAATTACTAGCATATATGTATGCTCATGGTAAAAAGCACATAGCTAAACTTAAAGATGCTTTTAAAGGTATTAACAACATTAAATTTAAAAAGGTAAATCTTATTGACTGGGGTTGCGGTCAAGGGATTGCTTCTAAAATGTTTATAGATACTTTTGGAATTTGCACGGTAAATTCTGTGGCACTTATTGAACCTTCAGAGTGTGCTTTACGAAGGGCAGCTCTTCATATTAATACCGATGTTAAAAATATCAAAACTATAAATAAGGGGTTTGATGAGTTAAAAATATCAGATTTAAAAGAAGAAACAATTCCAGAAGCGGTAAATGTGCATTTATTCTCTAATGTAATTGATATGGATTTCTTTAACTTATCTTCTCTAATCAGTAAGATTGAGCAGAGTTTTACTGGAACACAATATATAGTATTAAGCAGCCCATGCATTGATGTTGCAAAAACAGAAAGAATAAATCTATTTACATCTAAATTGTTGCTTAATAACGGTACGTTATTATTAGAAGAGACAAAAAGTAAAGGAGCCTGGATTAAAGGATGGTCAAAAGTAATACGTGTTTTTAAAATAGAACTTTAAAAAAATCGGCAAACTTAACTGAATGATAATTAAACTTTGAAATCAAAACTTTATCCTCTTTTTAAAAAAACTAAAGTTGGATTATTAAAATAATGAAGCAAATCACTTTTACTAGAGAATCATTTTACAATTTAGTTTGGTCTAAGTCTATTTCAGAGCTGTCAAAAGAATTTAGGGTTTCTACATCAGATTTAATAAAAATGTGTAAGCATTACAGCATACCAACTCCTATAACCGGTTATTGGCAAAAAATAAAACATAATAAACCAGCGCCAGTAATTAAACTTCCTGAGAACCTATTAGAGTCTGAAATCATACTTATAAAGCGTGGAAGAGGAGAAGAAGATATTCCATTTTATATATGTCCATTAAAAATAAGAGCATATGAATTACAAAATGACCAATCAATAAATCTTGAGGTTCCTTTAAGGTTAAAGAAGCTACATCCTCTTATTTTAAAGACTAAGAATAAACTAGAAGAATTAGACAAAATTACTAAGCCTAATTACGAAATAAGAACTAGTATATTTAAGGAGATACTTCCAATTCATACTGATTTAAAACTTAGAAATAGAGCGCTTAGAATAATGAATACGCTGGTAACATTTATTTATCAGAATAACCATTCAATAGTATTTGGATATAATAGATGTCATGTGGAAATGTTTGGTCAAAAAACAGAAATTAATTTAAGACAAAAAATTAATCGAGTTCGTACTAAAGATGATAACGGGTGGGGTAGGCAAGATTGGGTAAAATCTAATAACCTAGAGTTTCAAGCTGGACCATCATTTCGTCAAAAAAGTTGGATAGATAAAAAAAAGAAAAAGCTGGAAGACTATATTCCGAATATTATAGCATGGATAGAACAGGATTGTAAGTATTGGCACGATTTAAGAAAAAGGCAAGCAGAAGAAGAGAAGATTAGAGCTATAGAAGTAGCAGAGGCTGTCGAAAAAGAAAGGCTTAAGGTTTTAGAAAAAGAAAAGTATGATAATTTGATTATTGATAGTCAAAATTGGCATAAAGCTAAAATTTTAAAGGATTATGTTAATGCAGTTAAGCAAAGCTCAAAGAGGAATAATAATTTGAATAAGCAAAAAGAAGAATGGCTAAAATGGGCTTTTGGTATTGCGGATTCAATAGATCTATTAAACAAATAACTTAAGTTGTTGTTAATCAGTATTTAGCACCTTTTCACATGTCTTAAAAAGGTGCTACATTAGGGGCTAATAATATTATCTTATATAGCATCTTTAAGTATTTGAATATTATTCCATTCTTCAATATCAATATTTGGTTGCAGTGTTGTAATATATTGAACGTGCTTTGCCATACTATGTATTAAATCATATTTCCATGGTTTAGTAGTAACTAAGGCATCATGAATACTGAATAAAGGCATATTGGGATACTTTTTATTAATTTTTTTTGCTGTATAATCTAGTAGAACATATGCCTCAATATATTGTAACACATATGAGAATTTTACTTCGTTCTCATGAATACATTTAAAAATTTTTGTAACACTTGGATAAGCTTTTCTGAAAATTGCTGCTTCTTTGATTGTTGTTTTTGGTTTACTATAAAATATTTCCATAACTACCGCTTTAACAAGTTCTCTGTTAGTCATATAGATGACTTTTCTTTTAGTTTTTTTTGTTGTGTCTAACCTGCTTCTGCTTTTGTGTATTTTCCTGCTGGAGTAATTAGAAATCATTCTAAATGGCATACCGTTTTCATCATATTGAATATCTATTTGATTTTCAAATTCTCCGTAAAAATCTTTGTTTAAAACCGATTGAACAAAACCTATTAATTCATTTCTATTTAAGTCAAGATTAATAAGAGTTTTAATTACGTTGTTTGGTAGTACTTCTGTAGCCTTTATAAGCTTAAATAAGCCCATATCTTTCTTTAATATGGCTTTGATAATCACACACAAAAAGAATGGCTGAGACGTCTTTAAATCGACTCCAATGATAGGGTTTCCGTCATACTTTATGTGTTTTCTTAAAATTTTAGATGACCTTGTTAGGTTACTGTGCAGCCTATTATCAGATTTTGGTTTTATTGAATATTTCCATACTTGATTATGAAATTCTGTGATAAGCGTAGCGCTAGTTAGGTACCTTCTTCTTGTTGCCTCGTCGTTAATAAAACCTTTAATTTCATTATAAGCCGCTTTGGAATCAATAGTAAGATCCTTATCAAAAAATTTCACAAGATGAGGCCTAGTCTTTATACAGAATTGATTTTTGGCCAAATGGAATTTTGTTAAACCATTCGTGTCAAATCTTTTAAGTAAAACTTTGTTTTTAATTTTATATGATACTATACCCCCATCTAAATATTTATTTGACAGTTTAAAAACATTGCATTTATTAATATCAGCTCCATAAGATTTAACTTTCTCAATAAAGCCTTTTGTTTCAAATAAGTTGAAATATTTTTTATAGCTAGTATAATAGAATTTTAATCTTTGAGAATCTAAAGAAACATTATCTGTTTGTTCATCTTCTCTATAGTAACTTGGAATGCTATTGAATAGGCTTAAGAAAAAAACTGCTACATCAATTTTAAGTTTATGTTTAGATGTTGTGTTGTGTTCTGTTATAGCAACCCTTAAATCCCTTAAGAGTTTCTCTTGGATAATAACTGTTTTCATAGCTCTATTGATTTAATTCAATAAGAGCTTGTTCAACCTCATTTCTTTTGTAATAACGACGTCCTCCTAAGCCATAAAGTTTTAATTTCCCTTCATTTGTCCAGTTGTTAATTGTTTGGGGGTTTGTTTTTAATAATAGAGCTACCTCTTTGCGAGATAATAACTCGGCAGGGGATTTGTCTGAAAGCGTTCTTTTTAACTCTTCTAGTTGTTTTCTTAGACAGTCTAAAGGGGTTAATAAATCTTGTGGCTCTAACCCATGTAGTTGCGTGATTTTGTTTTTTACCATAATATTTAAGTTTTAAATTTAATTATGATGCAAAGATAATTAACTAATTGAAAATCAAATAGTTAGTTAATAGTTAGTAACTACAAAAATTAACTAAGTTTAACAATAATAGGTTAATATTCGCCTTTATTTTGTTGGCTTTCTTCAATCCATTTTATCATCGCAGTTTCAAGTTGTGGGATTAATGTAAGTTTGTCTTTGACTCTGCTTCTAATCTTTGTTAAAGTTGGATATGGATCTTTTATATGGATATTGAAGAAATTAAGGAACAACTCAAAGAACTGAGTTTGGGATATGTTTTCTACGCAGTTAGAGTCATAGAGTGCTTTGGCTAATTCCATAATATCAGTATTACTTCTATTCCACTTTAATATAGAATTATCGATCTTTTTAATAGAAAGGTCTTTTTGATTAGTTTTTATGGATAGTGTTTCTATTCCTGCTTTATTTATTGAGTAGGTAACTTCAAAACCTTGGTCTTCTAACTTATTAATTAAAAACTCTTTTGTCCGCTCTATGGAATAATTGATTGACTTGACTAGTTTTTTATCTATATAATAAGGTAGATTAAAATGTATTAGTGAGTTTAGTTCATCGTAAATAAAATTATGCTCGGCTGCATCAATATAAGCTAATTTAAAGGCCTTTAATCTGTTTTTATATGTTGATGAATATGTTTCAAGAGAGCAGCCTAAAAAATAGCTTTTAGCATTATTTAGTTGCTTATATTCAATGATGCAGCTCTCATTAATTTGCTTTTTATATTGTTCTTCAGGTTGATCGTCATAAATATCTTTCAAATGTTCTACAGCTTTTAATTGATCAGCCAAAAGATGGTTTTCTTGTCTTAAAATATTAAACTCGTTCTTAGCTTTTAATCCGTTAAGTTCCTCCTGTAATTGATATGTTTTTTTTAATTCTTTTGGTATCATAATTATTGTGCTTCTTTAACAATATTTAATTCCGAGGTTTTTTGTTCTTTAAGTTCTTTGGTTTTGTAGTAATCAAAGAATATATCTAAATGTTCATCATTGCTTTGGTTTATATATGATAAAAATGTAGACTCTTTTGTATGGCCTGTAACTTTCATAATTACTGGTCTTGGTAAAATATTATTGTGAATTGTGGCAAATGTTCTTCTTCCTATATGGGAGCTAAAGTATTTAAATTTTGGTCTTAATTTCTTAACGCCTCTTCGAACTTTCTTTTTGCCATGTTTGGTTTCAATTTCAATTACTTCTTGTTTTCGTCCCATGATCTGTTGATTGATTTTGGCTAGTCTTCCAATAGTTTTAAAGTGTTTGTTAAGTTTTTGAATTGAAATAGGGTAAGGTAGCCCTTCTTCATAAATTTGCTTCACTTTCGGTAAAACAGGTATTGTGACAGGTTTGTTGCCTTTTTTTTGCCTAAATTTAATTATTAAATCTTTTCCGTAGATATGGAAATTTTCTTCTTTAATTCGTTCTATTAAAGCTTGACCTCTTTGACCAGTAAAACAAGCTAAGATTAGCCACTTTCTTGCATTAATTAAGGCTTGGTTTTTTAACTCAACTTCCTCTATAGATGCTATTTCAGCGTTCGTCAAGGTGATTACATCCATGTCCTCTTCATAGGTTTTACCTTGTTTAGTTTTTATGCCAAAGTAATCGCTTGCTGTCTCAATGCCATTTGCTTTGGCTTCTTTGCAAACAGTTTTTAAATCTGATAGCTTTTTTAAAGCATAAGTTTCCGAATATTCTTTGCTAAATAACCACTTTTTAAAGTCTTCAAACTTCCTTCTGTCTAACTCCTTAATTTTAACTTTCTTGTTCCGTTGAAACTCTTTGAATAACTCTGAAAGCCTATTATAGGCATTAATCCTAGATTTGCTCAATCCAACACCGCCTTTTCCATTATCCTTTAAATGTGCATCTAAGGCTATTTTGGCAATCCAGTATAATGCATCTTCACTTTCTTTTTCTATACTTAACGGATTGTAGAATAAATCTATTTGCTCTATTAACCATTCCTTATTTATAAGATTGACATTTTCTTCATTGAAAGCATCAAGTACATGGGATTCTATTTTTTGCAATTCAGAGTTAACCTTTACTTGCATCTTTTTGATTTCAGCATCTTTAGTATTTTTATAATGCTTTTTCCAGTAATCTCTCTCGACGTCAAATTTAGTTTTAACACTAAATACATAATCCTTGTTATTATGTCTGTAAAGAAGTCTAAGGGTTAAAGGTGCTTTTTGTTTTGTGGACCGAAATAAAAAGTTAACTGTCGCCATGTTGTATAGGTTTTGAATAATACAAATTTAATATATTTGTACGGTATTTGTACGGTTAATTTTGATTTCTTTTTAATTCATTTGATTTTACATTTTATCACAACACATCTGTAATAAAGGGTTTGTAACGTCATTAATTGATTTTACTGGCGCTAATATAAAAATAGCCTAAAATAAAACAAATAGGTTCGAGTCCCGTCCAGACCGCAAGATTGCTAAAAGCCTTAACCTAGTTGAGGCTTTTTTTAAGCAATTAAAAGAAGTTGTGTTGTGACACAGAAATGTGTCAAGTAGTCTGGAAACAGACCTTTGAGAAGCTTTTCCTTTATTGGAGAGGCTTTTTTGTTTTTAGGATAGTTGATATTAACATAGCCTTGTTAATTGTTTTAATGTTTTATTTTTTTGTTATTTTTTCAAAGTTTATATATTTGATAAATAAAAAACCACTTCTGTACAAAAGAAGTGGTCTCTACAGGGATAATCTAAAGTTAACTATAAGCTCCAATACAACTGGAATTAGCAAGAGCTTTAGATTATCCTCTTTGCTATTACAAAGATTCAAAAAAGTGCTTGTAAATGAAAGGTTATTTTATAAACATTGTTAACAAGATTTTAACAACGAGTGCTTATTTTCCTACATTTAATTCAACTCAAAAATCACATAATACACTAGTAAACAGGTGTTTATAAATTTTAATAAAATTGAACCATCAATAAAATAAGGGGTTTCAATAAATTGAATTATTAAAAATATTTAATCTCCATTCTGGTGTGCAACTAGGTGTCTTTTCTATTTTTTAAAATGCACACCTTTTTTTCTAACAAATTAATAATCAGAATAATGAATAAATATGATATGAAAGTATTGTTTCTATTAGTACGTAGTAGAAATAATAAAAAGGGAGTTCTGCTCTAAAATGTAGAATTACATATTAACTTGAACGTAAAGAATTCTCCACTGGAAAATTCATTAATCCAACCAAATGGAACTCTAAAAAACAACTTGTAGAACCACCTGAACCAGATGCAGAACTAATAAACACTCAATTGAGCCTGATAAGAACTAAACTTAATCAGGCTTTTTTATTTCTACAGGTTAATGAAGTAAACTTTGATGTACATGATATCTACCAGCAATACAAAGGTAAACCACTTAAAAAAGAACGTGGCGTAGTAGAAGTGTATGATATGCATAGCCTAAGAATTAAGAAATTAATAGGTATAGATATACAGATGGTTACTTACAAGAAGTACTTAGAATCAGGTAAACATTTAAAAGACTTTATTAAGCACAAATACAAGCAAAAAGACGTCAAATTAAAGACTCTTAGAAGCAGTTTTATAGATGATTACGTCTATTTCCTAAAAGTAGAGAAGAAGTTCCAACAAAGCACTTTAAATAAGGCTGTTCAGAGGTTCAGAAAGGTGATAAAGTATGCTGTAGCTGAGGATTATTTAGCTAAAGACCCATTTATGTTGTATAGCCCTAAAACATTTAAGAAACCAGTAGTATTTCTTAGTCCTGAACAACTAAAGAAGCTTGAGGAAACTACTTTTTCTATTGTTAGGATTCAACAGATAAAGGACATGTTTGTGTTCTGCTGTTATACAGGGTTAGGCTTTAGTGAAATGAAGTATCTAAAGATGAAACAAATCACAGTAGAATTTGATGGAGAGCTTTGGATTAATGTTAATAGGCAGAAGACTAATAAGGATTTTAAAGTGCCATTACTACCAAAAGCAAAGGAGATCATGGAGCTGTATGAAAATGATACTGATTATGTGTTTCCTAGTGTCTCTAATACTAAGTTTAATGCATATTTAAAGGAGATTGCTAATGTAGTTGGCATAGAGTTTAATTTAACTCATCACATAGCTAGAAAGACCTTTGCTAGTACTGTTTTACTTTATAATGATGTGCCAATGGAGATAGTTAGTAAACTTTTAGGTCATTCTAAATTACAGACTACACAAGACCATTATGGTAAAGTTGTAGAGAGAAGGATTAGTGATGAGATGGGGAGGTTGAAGTATTAATATATTTTAATCAGAGAAATTTAAAAATTTAATAATCAAGTCAATAAGTTCATTACTATAATCAGCTTTAAACATATGCTGTGCATGAAATGAACCAGGATAAACTTTTAGTTCTTTAGGTGAAGATGATTCAATGTATATTTTATTAACTCTAGTAAAGAGTCCTTCATCTTTTGAAACTACAATTAGTTTCTTTATAGATTTATTAGCAATTCCTTTACCACCAGCTGGAGCAAGGAGTACAACTTTTTCTATAACAGTATCTGTTTTTATATCCAGTGCATTTAATATAGCTGCACCCCCCATACTTCCACCTACAATGGCTATATTATTAAACCCTTTTCCTTTCAAATAATTAACTGCACCTAAAATATCTAATGATTTATTACTCGTGCTTCCTTTTGTACTGTTACCATACCCTCTAAAATCTAAAGAAAGTGAAGACACACCGTCTTTTTGTAGTCTTTCAGTCATAAAGTACCAACTTTCTTTATTGAAAATTGCACCATGTGCAAAGATTACAACAAGGTCTTTGTCTGCTTCAAAAAAAGAGGCCTCTATGATTCCACCATCATCAGTGGTATAAGTAACCAATTTAAAACCATCATTGGTTGATATGATAGGATTTATATTAATTAATATTAATAGAATGAATGAGATATTTAAATATTTGTGTATCATTTTAAAGATCAAAATTTGATTTAAGATTTTATAAAATTAAGCTTAATTATTGTATTGTTATATTTTATTCATTATGTAGCCAGAAAGACCTTTGCTAGTACTGTGTTGTTATTTAATGATGTGCCTATGGAAATAGTAAGCAAGTTATTAGGACATTCCAGTATGAAGATAACACAGGATAGCTAGTTCAGTAAATAAAGTAGGTAGAGGTATTATCTTGTGGTCTAGGATAGACTATGCACTAAATGAATGATTTAAAAGGCTAAATATCTGTTTTGTACGGTGTTTCTTTAAAATTATTGGAATAAACACCATATATTTAGGAATAAATATAATGTAGATAAACGCAATTGCGTTTATCCAATTGTTGTAAGCAATTTGAGAAAAGATGATTTATGAATGGAATTAAGGACAAATGGAATGATGGAGACCCATATGAATATTTTATGGGGAGATGGAGTTCATTAATGTCCATTGAGTTTTTAAAATGGTTGAATATGCCTTCCAACCTGAACTGGCTTGACGTTGGATGCGGAACTGGAGCTTTAACTTATGCTATTGAGCAAAGCAACAAACCACAGAACTTATCGTGTATAGACCCTTCAAAAAGTTTTATAGAAAAAGTAAAAAATAGAATTTTAACAAAAGGAGAATTTCGAATAGGAAATGTTGAGAATTTGCCATTTAAAAATGAAAGCTTTGAGATAATAGTATCTGGACTCGCTTTAAACTTCTTTCCAAATTTAGAAAGAGCATTATCGGAATTAAAAAGAGTTTCAAAGCCGAATGGAGTTATTGCTGCTTATGTTTGGGATTATTCAGGACGAATGGATTTCTTAAGGTACTTCTGGGACGCAGCTTATCAAATTGACCCAAAATCCAGAGAACTTGATGAAGGGTTGCGATTCCCAATTTGTAATTCCGAGAACTTAATAAGCGCATTCGAAAATGCTAATTTAATAGAGGTTGAATCTGCTAAACTTGATATAGATACAATTTTTAAAAATTTTGATGATTATTGGAATCCTTTTTTAGGTGTACAAGGACCAGCACCAAGTTATTTAGCTTCTCTAAACAGTGAACTTCAGAAAGATTTAAAAAACAATATTAAAGAAAGACTACAATTTGAATCCGATGGTTCAATTAAACTATTAGGAAGAGCAATAGCAATTAGAGGAAAATGTAAATAAAAACTGCTTACAACAAAAAATATAGTGCATTTGGCAGATAGTACTAAAAATGAAGATGATAGTAAAAGAGAAACACAGTAGTAAAATTGAAAACTTGCTGCTTTAAATTGCCAAACGCACCATATTCAAAACGTTGTGCTTCATTATAACCAACCAATGACCAATGATAAAATTCTTTAGAGGGCCGAACGGAAAGCAAAGGTCTGGCAGACCTTTGATAGTGAGGAGCCAGGCGGTGTGTGGGCTGAAAAAACAAAAGGTATGATCAAGTTTTTTAGACACATCAGACAAAATCTACTTTCAGAAGGCAAAACTGGAAGGTATATGAAATATGCCCTTGGTGAAATTATTCTTGTAGTTATTGGCATTTTGATTGCATTGAGTTTGAATAATTGGAATGAAAAAAGAAGTCAAGATGCTAATTTTGATAAACTCATTGATGCGTTTGAAAATGAAATCATAGAGAATATTGAAGAAGCGAATCATGAGATTGAGGTGTATCGAGAAACTCAATTAAAGGCTTCAAAAATTCTATCAAATAAAATATCACATAAACAACTTTTAGAAGACCGAAATTTTAGAAGCTTAATAGAAATGAATAGATTAGACATTAATTCAGACGATATCAGATCTCTGGTTTATAGGCAAGAAGAATTTCCAGAGAATTATAAGGTTTTAATTCCTCACTTAAAAAATTATCTAAAATTTGAAAGTCGGTATAATAAAAACCAACTTGATTACGGAAAACAGGTTACAGAATATGAAAATTATTTAATAGAAACACAACCCTGGTATTCCAGTAGTTATGTCAAGGTTGTGGATTCCATAGCAATTAATGAACAGGTTGAATTTTATCTCAAAAATCCTATTTATAAAAACTACCTATCAAACTATATTTATGGCTACAGCTATTCTCTTAGAGAAATGATAGGTGTTCGTAATGCTTGCCTTGTAATTTTAGCTGAAATTAAAAGAGTAAGGGAGAAAATTAATACAGAAGATATAAATGAGCTTTTTAGTAAGTATAATATGACACCCTATTCTGAAAAAACCTACAATGAATCGGAAGAATCAATCAGCAATTTTGATGAACCTGCTACATATATTCCCATATTAAATTCTACCAACAATATATTAAGTATTCAATGGAAAGATGATGACAATACTTTTAAATATGAAATTCAAATAAAACCTGGCGAACTAACTATTAATCCCGTGTCTAAACGTTTAAAAGAAAATTCAATTCTTGAAATAATGTTTCACGGAGAATGCATCAAGAAATACCAAGCAAAAACTAATGGATATTTATTAATCCAATAATGTCAATTAATTTTAACGAAAGCACAACATTGTGTATGAGCAATAGCGGGTTCAGTGCTATTTTGAAATGTAAAACTATAAATCAAAGGTCGGTGCTATCTGACAGTTTAGTGGGTTGAAATCCGCTACTGCTCATACACGAGACCGTTGTACACCAGCTACAAAAAGAGGCGACTTCTTATAAATACAACAGAGTGCTTATTTAGTTTTTTAAATAATTAAAGATCCTCTTCTAAAATTTTCTTAGACTCTTCATATTCTTCTTTCGAAATTTTACCATTAG
>JALKAW010000006.1 GCA_023015825.1 Flavobacteriaceae bacterium S0862
TGCTAGCTCATATAAAGGTCTAAGGTTTGATTTAAATGAAATTTCTCAAGATAAATCTATAATATTACTCTTAAAAAATGTTTACAATAAGAGCATAGTTGAACAGCGTTACAAAAGAGAACTATTAAAACCTAGAATCGTTAATTTAATCAAGCTCATTGATGAACAGGAATAAGTTTATGCTGTTATCAAAAGTCATTAAATAAAATGTAGTTTAAATAGCATAACAAAGTGTATAATAATTTACTTTTTGGTTCGAGTTCCATCCAGATCGCAAGATTGCTAAAAGCCATAACCTAGTTGAGGCTTTTTTTAAGCAATTAAAAGAAGTTGTGTTGTGACACAGAAATGTGTCAAGTAGTCTGGAAACAGACCTTTTCGACCCTTATTCCTTTATTGGAGAGGCTTTTTTGTTTTAAGGAAAGGAAGTCTATTTTAAATAAGTCTCTAATTTAATTAATACATTTACTAACTATTAAAATAAAATATTTAACTTGTATGTTAAGTCAACCATTTTACTAACTGAAAAATCTAATAACAATATATAGGTGGATAGCTGGATTTACATTTATGTTTATTACAGGAACCATCTCTTTATTTCTTGTAATAATAAGTTTTGGATTTCTCAGAAGCTTTTGTATTAAATACATCGTCCGATACTCATCGAAATTTATCTTGAGAATAATGGGGTTTAAAAGTTTTTACCCATTATTAAGTAAGTTTCCTAAGCATCAGGTTATGTATACTTTTAATCATAATGCCGAACAAGACATCTTTCTTTTAACTGCCTTAGGATTAGCAAATACCAGATTTGTTTTGTCAGAAAAGACATGGATTTATATTCCAATTGTAGTTTCTGCTTTGGCAATTGGGACTAGGTATATAGCTCAAAAAAAACATCCCAAAAGACGAGCGAGATTCTTTAAAAACACCACAGAATTTTTAAAAACTACAAATTATTCTATAGCAGCCTCGTCTGAGGGTGTTCATAATCATTTCCATGGAATAGCCTCTTTTAACACTGGCATATATAAAATGGCTTTAGAAGCAAAATTACCAATTGTTCCCATTTATATTCATGTACCAGAAGAGAGTAATATGAATTATTCAAAATACGCTAAAAACGGCACAATTGGAATTGAACTTCTAGAAGAAATTTCAACGAAAGATTGGAATTATAACAATCTTGAAAAACATATTAACGATGTGCGAAATGTTTTTGTAAAGCGTTTCAATGAATTAAATCCAACGAATAAAACTACATGAAAGCAAAATATCAACAAGTTCCTGGAAGAGGTTTAATGAATCAAACAGCTTTTGATTTAAGAATGGACTATTTAGATACTTTATCCAAAGATATTAGAAAGGATTTAAAGTCAGAATCTATAGCCTTGTCACAGATACAGAACAACATTGAAAGTTTTATTGGAACCGTTGAAATCCCTTTAGGTTTAATAGGTCCGTTATTATTTATTGACAAGAAAAACACTCCAGAATTGGTGCACTGTGCTGTAGCTACATCAGAAGGAGCCTTAGTAGCAAGTATGAATAGAGGGGCGAAAGCGATAAGTGAAAGTGGTGGATTTGAAGCGCATATTGTGCATCAAAAAATGGTAAGAACTCCTATGTATACTTTTAAACGTTTGTCTGAGTCTATTGCTTTTGATGAATGGATTAAAAGTAATTTTAAAAAAATAAAGTTTCAGGCACAAATGCATAGTAATCATGCCGAATTACTTGAAATTTCAAGTGTTATAATTGGAAAAATTGTGCATTTAAAATTTGTATACTCTACAAGTGATGCTTCTGGGCAAAATATGACAACTTCTTGTACTTGGAATGCTTGTTTATGGATAGAAGAAAACTTTGAAATAGAGACTTCAATAGAAATTTTGAATTTTGTAATTGAAGGGAATGGTGCGTCAGACAAAAAAGTTTCTTTTTATGCGATGCAAAACGGAAGAGGGTGCCATGTAATTAGTGAATGTTTTTTAAAAAATGAAGTCATTGAAAAAACGTTGAGAACAAATGCTAAAGACATGTTTAATTCTTACAATCACTCACTATCCATTAGCCGATTAGATGGTATGGTAGGTCATAATGTAAATGTAGCAAATGCTATTGCAGGAATCTATGCTTCTACAGGTCAAGATTTGGCATGTATTCATGAATCTTCAATTGGTATTTTACAGATTGAATTAACAAAAGAAGGTTTGTATCTATCGTTAGTCCTTCCAAATTTAGTCGTAGGAACTGTTGGAGGTGGTACCCATTTACCAGTGCCATCACGAATTTTAGAATTAATGGGTTGTAAAGGCGCAGGTAAAGTTGAGCGGTTTGCAAAATTAATTGCCGGATTTGCATTGTCCATAGAAATATCAACTTTGGCGGCTATTGTAAGTGGTCAATTTGCAAGAGCACATCAAAAATTAGGTAGAAATAAACCTGTAAAATGGTTGCTCAGATCTGAAGTAAATTCAGATTTCATAAAAACACATACTCCCTTTTTTACTTCACAGATTGCTAGTGTTAGTTTTAATAAAGAAATCCATATAGAAAATGGAATTCTTACAGATTTAACAAAGAAGATAACAAAAAAAGCTATTGGTTTTATTCAAGCTAATATTCATACAACAGATGAAAAAGAGTATCCTATATTATTAAAAAGTAAAGCACTTGGTAAGGAGGTTCTTGATGGCTTACATTTTATGGCAAGTAATGTGAGTGTTGATTTAGCAGATATTCTGGCAAAACATTACCATGCCTTAGAATATAAAGATAATCATACAAAAGAGCTAGATGTTTATGAAGCATTACAAAATATTAACTATCAGTTTATGCCAGTGTTATATGGTACAAAAAAAGATAGAGGTAGAGAGATTTATATGATTTTAATGGAGCGATTAGCTTCGGAAAACATGTTGCTTATAAACTCAGAATTAACTCCTGAAAAATGGACTAATTCAATCATAAAAAACACCATAGATAGTATTCATATTGTACATTCAAATTTCGAATATGAGACAAATAAGATTGAATCAGTGCAGGCTTTTGATGTAACAAAAGCACTTGAGCTTTATTCCGCTTTTGTGGCTTTAAACAGAAAGGATTATGACTATTTAAATGCAGATTATTGTTTTGATCAATTAACAGATTATATAAATGATTGGGGAAAAAAAGGGTATCAACCTAAAAGTAAGTTGACCTTAATTCATAATGATTTTAACCCAAGAAATATCGCTATAAGAACTAATGGAGATCCTTGTATTTATGATTGGGAACTTTCAACATATGGCATTCCACAACGCGATATCTTTGAGTTGTTAGCTTTTACACTTACACCAAATTTTGAGAAGACCGAATTAGTAGATGTATTAAAACATCATTTTAATCTGATGCAATCAATAAATACTGAAGACTATAGTTGGTCTGATTATTTGTATGACTTTAAACTGGGAGGTCAGGCATTTTTAATATCGAGAGTTAGTTTTTATTTGACAGGAAGCATTTTAATGAACTATCCATTTATTGAAAGAGTATTTGCAACGTCTTTTAATATATTAGATATGATTAAAAAAATATCTTAAATGGGTGATTTTTATACACATATATATCTGTTTTATCTTCCATTAATCCTTGGGAATATTTTGCATATGATTATTGTCAAACGAAATTGGTTTATTGGTTTGGCTTTTCCTATTTCAAAAAGAATGTTTGGTGATAATAAGACTTACAGGGGGATTATTGCCCTGCCAATCCTAACAGGCTTGTTAGCCTTACTAATTAGTTATTGGGTTGGACCATTTAAAAAATCATTAATTTATGATGCATTTGTAGGGTTTGGACTTGGGCTCGCTTATATTTTGGCAGAATTACCTAATTCGTATATAAAAAGAAGAATGGGGATTGTAAATGGAGAACAATCAAAAAAGTATAAATACTTACAATATTTTACTGATAAAGCAGATTCATTACTTGGTGTTTTGGTTTTCTATTTTTTTGCAATTGATGTTTCTTTTGAGACTATTTTAGTGTTGTTTTGCATTGGCATCGTCTTACATTTAAGTTTGAGTCAATTATTAGTATTACTCAAAATAAAAAGGAAATTTTGATGTATATACAATCACTTCAAGAAAAGCTATCTACAGACTTAGTAGGTGCTAAAGCCACAAGTCTTTCAGCCTTATTTGGCTATGGATTTTCTGTGCCTAATGGATATGCAGTTTCTAAAAAAGTATTGGAATATTATACTAAAGACAATAAGCTTCCATTTGGTTTTAAACAATCATTAGAAGATTGTTTAGGGACTCTGAATTCTCAAAAAATCATTATTAGAAGCTCTGCCATTGGAGAAGACTCTGAAAGTTTTTCTTTTGCAGGACAGTTAGATTCTTTTGTGGTAAAAAACAACATGGAAGATGCCATTGAAGCAATTCAAAACTGTTGGAATGGTTTAAACAATGATAGAGTTATTGCCTACGAAAAGCTTTCAGGAAAGAAGCTTGTAGAGATGGGGGTGATAATTCAAGAATTTGTAGAAGCAGATTATGCTGGAGTTACATTTACAGCATCACCTTATAATGCTGATCAAATCTATACAGAATATGTAAAAGGAGCTGGAGAGAAATTGGTTTCTGGGAAAGTAACTCCGAAAAATTTCTCGGTTGATTTCACTGAAACCCCAAAAGAAAAACTTCCTTTTAATGACGTTGAATTAATTCGTTTAGCAACAACATTAAAAGAAAAATATGGATTTCATATAGATATTGAATGGGTTTCTAAAGGACAACATGTATTTTTTGTACAAGCTAGACCCATCACGGTATTACAAAAAAAGAAAGTCCATTGGACAAACACAAATTTAAACGAGAATTATCCAACACCAATGTCTCCGTTGTTGTATTCTATAGCACGAGATTCCTACTATCACTATTTTAAAAACCTTGCAGGTCTGTTACAGATACATAAAAAAAGCCTTCGAAAATTGGAATATGATTTTAGTAATACTGTTGGTATTTGGGGTAATAGGCTGTATTATAATATGACTAGCATTCATAATATTCTTTCTTCATCACCACTGAAAGCATATTTCAAGGATGCATTTAACAAATTTGTAGGGTATGGTGAAAAAGATGTAGCTCAAAAAGACACTTCTAAATCTACATCTATATTTCGTTTTGGTTTTCGTTTAATTCGATTAAATTTTTCTTTGGAGAAGCATGTGAAAAGCATTGAGAGTATGGTAGATGATTTTGCTTTTGAAGCGAATAAAAAAGATCAGAATCTTCCATTGCCATCCTTATTTTATTCCTTTTTAGATCTGAGATTCAATCAATGGTATCATGCCAGTTTAGCTGATTTTTTCTCTATGATTCATTATAAAGTGTTAGGTGAAATAACAAAGAAGTTTTATGGAGAAGAAAGTATCGGAATACACAATACTTTGGTACAGGCCATTCCTGGATTAATGAGTAGTGAACCATTGAACGAAACCTATGATATTGTTCAAGAAATTAATAATAACAATAAGATTAAGTCCTTTTTTCAATCACATTCATCAAAAGAAGTATACCAAGAAATTCAAGAGAATCCGAGTTATTTTCAATTGAAGAAAAGCCTTGATTCTTATCTTAAAAAATGGGGTTTCAGATGTTCTGGTGAACTCATGTTTTTTAGCACAAATTATATTGAAGAGCCTACAAAGTTTATTGAGTTATTACAAGTCTTTATGTCTCAAGAGGCGCAAGATCCTCGAGAAGCAATTGCAATTAAAGACCGAGAAAGGAAATTAGCGATGCGTAGTTTTGCTTTAAAAATCATAAAGAAAAGATCAATATTTTTCCCAGTATCTATTGTTGAGGTAGGCATGTTGTACTTGAGTGCAAAACTATGTAAGCAAGCCATATCTAGCAGAGAAAGAGTTCGTTATAAACAAGCGGAAATGTATTATCATTTTAAAACCATTATTAAAAAAATTGGCGCTCAATATGTAGCAGAGCAGAAAATTAATACTACAGAAGATTTGTTCTTTATGAGTTATAAAGAGATTGGAGAATTGCTATCTTCTTCTGCTATGTTTTCAAATGACCTTAAGCAAGTAATTCAGCAAAGACGTTTAAGATTTAACCTTGAGTCTAAAAATGAATGTCCAGAAAATTTCACTACTAATTTTGGTGAAAAACCAGAAAAAATAGCAGAAGATGTTTCTTATAATGGAGACTTTACAGAGTTTAATGGATTGGCTGTTAGTGGTGGGAAGATTAAAGCAAGAATAAAAGTACTAGAATCTGTATTAGAGAGTGCGAAACTCAACAAAGGAGATATATTAGTAACTAAACAAACTGATCCAGGTTGGGCTATGGTCTTTCCATTAATAGGGGGGCTAATTGTTGAACGTGGTGGCGCTTTATCTCACGGAGCAATAGTTGCAAGAGAATTTGGAATTCCAGCAGTAATTGGAATAACGGGTATTGCAGAAATTTTAAAAGATAACGATGAGGTGATATTAGATGGAGATCTTGGTAAAATACAAGTTCTATGATAGCTATTTTAGTAGAATATATAAAAGTTAGAATTCACCTCGTTCAACTAATAGGGTTAACATTACTGATGTCCATTCTTGTTTTGTCTACTAAAAATACTTTAGTAACATGGGTGCATTCAATGCTATTTTTAATTGCATCTTTTATAGTGTTTAGAATTTTTGATGATGCCTTTTCTGTGAAAACGGATAGGGTAGAACACCCAGAAAGGACGTATTTAATCCCTCAAAAATTCAAATTATTTAAAATAATAACAACAATTATTATTGGTGTCTATTTATTAAGTATCTGGTTGCTTTTTCCAACTGCTTTCTTAATAATATTTCTGCTTGTAGTCAGTTCATTGATTTTATATCTTTTGTTCGCGAAAAAGGTAGTGGTGTTGAAATTAATTCCTTTAGTAAAATACCCTATTCTTCTCAATTGTGTTTCTTTGATTTCATTTAACGAAATTGAACTAGGGATACTCCTTTCTTCATTTTTATTAATGGCAGGTTTTGATAGTTTTGATGCTGTAAAAAGAAATTCAAATCGAATTTGGCAACCTTTGCTACTTCTTTTTTGTTGTAGTTTATTACTCTATAAGCCATGGTTAAATTATATAGATATTCTATTTAGTTTACTGCCATTAATCCTAATTTATATAATTAGAAACGAAAGTTTTGTTCGCTATTTTTCAATCGTTTATTTCCCAATAACATTTTTTATACTAACACATTTATAATATGAACAGTCCATTTTTAAAAGATTTCAAGAATCCAGAAAGGTATCAATTTGAAGTGATTAATTGTTATTCTTGTAATAGCGACAAGTATTCTTTTTTTTTGAAAGGGGAAGAAGATTTAACGGGTAAGGAAGGCGAGTTTCAATATGTGAAATGCGATAACTGTGAGATGGTTTACCAAAATCCAAGAATTTCTTTAGATCAAATTAAAGAATTTTATGACGGAGAGTATATTGCCCACCGTAAGAAGAAAAATTGGGGAGTATTAACCCCTTTGTATGAGTGGACAATGAATAAGCATGATAGAGATAAAGAAAAAATAGTTGCAAAACATATTGAACTTAATAATCAAACAGAAGTTTTGGATGTGGGTTGTGCTGTAGGTACATTTTTATTACATCTCAACAAAAAATATGATGTTAAAATTAGTGGAGTAGATTTTAAGGAAGGTTTGGAATATCCTGACTTCGATAAAATTGAATTTTACGAAGGATTGTTTTATGAGCAAGAAATAGAAGAGAATAGATATGATGCAGTAACGATGTGGCATTTTTTAGAACATTGTTACGACCCTAATAAATCAATACAAAAGGCAAAAAAAGTATTGAAAAAAGGTGGGAAGATTATAATTGAAGTGCCAAGACTTGATAGCTTAACTTATAGACTATTTGGCAGGAAATGGCCAGGAGTTCAAGCTCCTCAACATACCGTTTTATATGATAAAAAAGCATTTATTACTATGATGAAAAAAAACGGTTTTAAAGTTACGACCTATTTGCCTTATGGCGCATTTCCTGCATATTTTTATATTTTTTCTGGATTTTATTTTAGAATTCTTGGTAAGAAATTAAATTTAAATCGTATTATTTTCCCTTACTTTTTAGGGCAACTGATATTAACGCCTATTTTATGGTTCCAGAAATATTTAAACTTATCTATGCAAACTGTTGTTTGTGAAAAAATAGAGAATTAATTTAACTCAATGATTCAACGTACAAAGAATTCAACAAGTTTAAAAGCAAGAAATGATATTGCATTTTTTAGTTTAGTCATTCCGATACTACTATTAGTATTTGGAGTGCTACTTTCTATAAAACACGATGGAGTGTTATATTGGATAGGACAATTATTATTATCATTTTTCTTTCTTCAGACGTTTATTTTATTACATGAATGTGCTCACTTAAGTTTTTTTAAAACACGTTCGGTAAATGTTGTATTAGGACACTTCTTTGGTTTCTTTTCCCTTATTCCATTTTATTCTTGGCAGCAAATGCATAATTTACATCATCGTTGGACGGGTTGGAGAGACAAAGATCCTACCACAGAATCTACAGTTAGTCCAAGTTCTTCAAGGGCTAAAAATAGTGTTGTAAATATAGCTTGGAAATTATGCATTCCTTTATTTTATTTAAGTTATAAATTAAGTAATTACTGGAATTTGTTTAAAATAAAACGCTTTATAAACCCAAAAAAATATCGAAAGGTTAGAACACAAATGCTTGTTTACTTAATTATGTATGCAGTTCTAGTATATTTCTTTTGGGAATATATTGTACAGGTTTTTGTTTTTGCATTTGCAATAAGTTTATTGTGGAAAGAGCTGGTTATTATGACGCAACATTCACATATAGAAATTCCTATTTCTAATGATAATGAAGTGAAGCCAATATCATACCTTGATCAAGTACAATACACAAGAAGCTTTCGTGTCAATGTATTCTTTGCAAAATATTTCTTATTTAATTTCAACCTTCATGAGGCACATCATGCGCATCCGGCAGTACCTGCATATAAATTAACAGATATTCATTTAGAAGCCTCTCAACAACCTAAATTTTTCTATTGGTTATTTAAAGCAAAAAAAATGAAAGGAGTAGATTATATATTTAAAACCTCGAAGCATACTGGAGAGATATTTTAATTTGGGTAATAATAAAATACTTTTATTAATGAAATAATTATAGGTTTCTAGTCCCTTCCAGACTGCAAGATTGCTAAAAGCCTAAACCTAGTTGAGGCTTTTTTTAAGCAAACTAAAGAAGTTGTGTTGTGACACAGAAATGTGTCAAGTAGTCTGGAAACAGACCTTTGATAAGCTTTTCCTTTATTGGAGAGGCTTTTTTGTATGAGGTTATTTACTCATTATGCTAAACCTTCTATTTAAAAATGATACACGTATTTTAATAGGTTATAATTAATTTGTGTCGTATTTTTATTTAGCCATATTGTTAATTTAAATATTAAGATTATGAAATACAAAGTACATCGTTTAGAAGCTAAATCTAGAACTATGCAAGAGGATCTTGAACAGTACATCAATAATCTTCATGGAGAAATAGTTTCAATAATTCCTCACGTAAGACCTACCTTTCAATTGATGGGAGCAACTGCTAAAATTGATTATATTCTTATTGTTGAGAAGAAGATTTAAAAGTATCAACTAATAACATAGATGTCTTTTAATAGCTTAAAATTAGTTGTGTTGTGTCACAGAAATGGGATAGTAGTCTGGAAACAGACCTTTTCGACTCTTATTCCTTTATTGGAGAGGCTTTTTTGTTTTTAATTACTGCATTGTAGACTATTAACTACAAAAGTCCCTCACATATATAAGTACTGTAATAACCTTGAAGCAAGACTGTTTTTTGTTTGATAATCAGTAATTTATATTTTTTTTAATTATTTTTAGGGATTAAACTATCAAAAATAATACTAACTAAAACTAAATTATTATGTCAAACAGTAAAATTTTTACCGCAGGATTAGTAGGTGCTATCGTTGCCTTTTTATTAGGATTTATTGTGTATGGAAATTTATTAGCTGAATTTTTTGTAGAAAACTCAGGTTCTGCATCGGGAGTAATGAGAGGAGACGATGAAATGCAATGGATTCCAATGATATTAGGACATGTTACATGGGGAATGTTATTTGCAATTGTTTTTGGAAAATGGGCTAATATTTCAACTTTTGCTACTGGAGCAAAATCAGGAGCATTATTAGGATTCTTAATTGGGGCTTCTTTCGATTTGATTCAGTTGGGTTCTACGCACATTGCTAGCTTAACAGGAATAGTTGTTGATATTGTTGTAATGACAATTGTTTCAGCTATCGTAGGTGGTGTTGTTGGATGGTTTTTTGGAAGAAAAAAAGAAGCGTAATGAAAAACTAAACAAAATATAGTATTAAATTATATTAATATGGAAAATGGGCTTCACCGTTCTTGGTTGGTTGAATAGTGAAGCCTAATTTTTTCTAGTTCTTTCTTAAAACTTTGCCAGCTTTAATATTTTTAAAGTCTTTGTTATCTATGGCTAATTGACCATTTACTAAAACATAATGTATGCCTTCCGGATATTGATGAGGTTTTTCAAAAGTAGCTTTGTCTATAATTGTTTCAGGATTGAATATTGTTACGTCTGCTTTCATGCCTTCATTTAAAACACCTCTATCCTTTAGACCTATGTTTTTCGCTGGTAATGCAGTCATCTTATAAATGCCTTCACTTAGTGTAATGACATTCTTTTCACGAACATAATGACCTAGCACTCTTGGAAAAGTACCATACCATCTAGGGTGAGGATGACCATCGCCTGGTTTAACCAACCTACCATCAGAAGCAACCATAGTTTGTGGGTGCTTTAATATATTTTCAACATCACGTTCATCCATAGCGTGAAACACACAAGATGCACCTCCATTTACTTGAGCTTCAATAACAAGGTCAGCACCATTTTCAACGGTTGGCTCTAAACCATTCTGCTCACACCAATATTTTAAAGTTTTTCCTTCTAATTCTGGCATCCAACTTACTTTTGCAAATTGAACTCTATCTAAATCATCTCCTCCACGATCATTTAAAATATTAAAAACAATTCCCGCTTTTATGCTATCTCTAAGTTTTTTGTTTGAGACTCTATCAATAAAAGCTTTATTTCCGCCAGCTCTTGCCCACCCTGGAATTAATACTGAAATTCCTGTATAACTAGCATTGTAAGGATATTGGTCTACCATAATATTTAAACCAGCAACTCGAGCTGAGTCTACAAGCGCTAACGATTCAAGACTTCTTCCCCACATTGGCTTGCCTATTACTTTGTGATGGGTAAGTACTACAGGGATATCAGCTTTATCTGAAATGACAATAGCTTCATTAACAGCATCAAATAAACCTAAGCCTTCGTCTCTTAGATGTGATGTGTAAATACCTCCTTTTTCAGAAGCTTCTTTTGATAGTTCGATAACTTCATCAACTTCAGAAAAACTACCTGGTAAATATTTTAATCCTGTTGAAATACCAAAAGCACCTTCGTCCATGGCTTGAGATATTTGAGCTTTCATCTGTTCTAACTCTTTATCTGTTGGAGCTCTATTGTCTAGATTCATAATATTTCTTCTAACAGTATTATGACCAATTAAATAAGCTACATTCATTCCAACACCAACTTGCTGTAAACTATCTAAATACTTACCAAAAGGCCAAGGGCTAGAACCATCTGGACCTCCAAGGCTTGTAGTAACACCTTGCCTAACATGGCTTTCACAATTTGATAATTCAAAAATTGGTTCTAAATGAGCATGTACATCAATAAAACCAGGAGTAACTGCAAGACCTTTCGCATCTATGATGTGATTAGATTTACCTTTAGATAAATCGCCAATTTTTATAATAATGTCATCTTTTATTCCTATGTCTGTTGAAACAGCATCGCCTCCATTGCCATCAAACACTTGTCCGTTTATAATAACAATGTCGTAAGTAATGTCTTTAGCACAACTAATTACAAGAAGCGCAATAATAGAAAAAAAGAGAAGTAATTGACGATTCATAATGGTGTTTTTTAGTTTACAGAAAATTACAAAAAACCTTGCTTATATTTGTATCATAATAAATTCTGTGTTGCAAATAGATAATCTAAGATATATTAAGTTAGAAGAAGAATTTTCTGGTGAACTTTATTTTGATGACCTTCATCGTACTATTTATGCAACGGATGCATCAGCTTATAGAATGCTACCTGAAGCAGTAGCACTACCCAAAACTATTAATGATGTAAGACTGTTAATCAACTTTGCCAAAGAAAACAATATCACACTTATTCCTAGAGCAGCTGGTACTTCTTTAGCTGGACAATGTGTTGGCAATGGCATAGTTGTAGATGTGTCTAAGTATTTTAATAAAATTCTAGACTTTAATAAGGAAGAAAAAACCATACGAGTGCAGCCTGGAGTTATTCGTGATGAACTTAACGAATTTTTAAAACCTCACGGATTATTTTTTGGGCCAAACACATCTACAAGTAATCGTTGTATGATTGGAGGAATGGTTGGTAATAATTCATCAGGGACAACGTCAATTCAGTATGGAGTAACAAGAGACAAGGTCTTATCGCTTAACACTGTTTTAAGCGATGGAACTGAAGCTACATTTGGCTCTCTCTCAAAAAATGACTTTCGAGAAAAGTTGAAGCAAAACAATTTAGAGAGTAGTATTTATAACATGCTTTATGATGAGTTATCGAATAAAGACACTCAGTTAGAAATAACCAAAGAGTTTCCTAAACCTAATATTCATCGTAGAAATACAGGGTACGCACTAGATACTTTAATCGATTCAGAGATATTTTGTGATTCTAAAAAACACATAAACATAGCTAAATTGTTATGTGGAAGCGAAGGAACTCTGGCTTTTACAACAGAAATCACACTTACGTTAGATGAACTTCCTCCTAAAAATAACGTGTTAATAGCAGCTCATTTCACAAGTGTTAATGAAAGTTTACGAGCCGTGGTTCATGCTATGAAACATAATTTGTATATGTGTGAACTCATGGATAAAACCATTTTAGATTGCACTAAAAATAACCGTGAGCAACTTAAAAACAGGTTTTTTATTGAAGGCGATCCTGAAGCTATTTTAATGTTGGAAGTAAGAGCAAACAATTTAGAAAATACTGAAGCATTTGCTAATAATGTGATTGATATTTTAAAAGAACACAATTTAGGATATGCTTTTCCAATACTTTTTAATGATGATATTGATAAAGCCATTAGTTTACGAAAAGCAGGTTTAGGGTTGTTGGGAAATATCGTTGGCGATAAAAAAGCAGTGCCTTGTATTGAAGATACAGCAGTTGAGGTGGTAGACCTTCCGGATTATATTGAAGAATTTACAACAATGATGGATAAATTTGGTCAAAAGGCAGTGTATTATGCACATGCAGGAGCTGGTGAATTGCATTTACGTCCAATTTTGAATCTAAAAAAAGGAGAAGATATAAAGCTGTTTCGGCAAATTACTCACCAAACAGCACTTCTAGTTAAAAAATATGGAGGGTCATTTAGTGGTGAACATGGTGATGGTATTGTAAGAGCAGAGTTTATTCCAATAATGATTGGCGAAAAGAACTATGAGTTAGTAAAAAAAGTTAAGTCTACTTTCGATCCATATAATATTTTTAATCAAGGTAAGATTGTAAATCCGTTTCCAATGGATAAAAATCTTAGATATGAAATAGATAGAGTTGAACCAGACATAGAAACCTTAACCGATTTTACGGATAGCCTAGGTATTCTTCGAGCTGCAGAAAAATGTAATGGCTCAGGTGATTGCAGAAAGCCAGGTTTTGCTGGCGGAACGATGTGTCCGAGTTACAGAGCAACTAAAAACGAGAAAGATACTACTAGAGCTCGTGCTAATGCTTTAAGAGAAGTTTTAACAACTAATCAGAAAGCCAATAAATTTGATAGTGAAGAACTAAAACAAGTTTTTGATTTATGTTTAAGTTGTAAAGCTTGTGCAAGTGAATGTCCAAGTAATGTAGATGTTGCCGCTTTAAAGGCTGAGTTTCAGTATCAATATTACAAAACGAATGGTATTCCATTTAGGACTAAATTATTTGCTTCGAATAAAAAATGGAACAAGCTAGGAAGTATATTTCCAGAGGTTACTAATGCACTACTAAATACTTCAATAGCTAAAAAAATGATGGGAATTGCTGTGCAGAGAAGTATTCCAAAGTTGTATAAAACGTCTTTTTTTAAATGGTATATTAAGAATAAGGCGCAGTTTAGACAAAATGAATTCAAAAAAGGTGAACTCTATTTGTTTATGGATGAGTTTACAAATTATTATGATGTTGAAGTAGGCATAGATGCAATTACCCTATTAACTAAACTTGGTTATAAAGTCCATGTTATTGATCATGAAGAAAGTGGTAGAAGTTATATTTCAAAAGGTATTTTAGATAAAGCAAAGGATATTGCTAACAAGAATATTAAAATTTTTAAAGACAAAATTAACGAAGATACGCCTCTAGTTGGTATTGAGCCTTCGGCAATACTAACATTTAGGGATGAATATTTACGATTAGCTAATGATAAACAATCAGCACAAAGCATTTCGAAAAACACGTTTACTATAGAAGAGTTTATTGACAAACAAATAAAACAAGGAGAAATCACATCAAGTAGTTTTAGTAAAGAGACAAGGACTATTAAAATACATGGCCATTGTCATCAAAAAACATTAAGTAACATGTCCCATACATTTAATATGTTGACTTTGCCAGAAAACTATAAGGTCACTATTATAAACTCGGGTTGTTGTGGAATGGCTGGGTCGTTTGGATATGAGAAGGAGCATTATGAGTTAAGTATGCAAATTGGTGAGGATTCTTTATTTGATAAACTTCGCCATGTAGATAGTAAAACTATTATTGTTGCATCTGGAACAAGTTGTAGGCATCAAATAAGTGACGGTGTTAGTAGAGTTTCAGAACACCCAATTTCGGTATTAAGAAAGGCAATACTATAATATCTACTTTTAATGTATATCTTTACAGAACAAATAATTCTGATAAACTCATATTATTTGTAGGAAAAATACTTTTCTGAAGCATTTCATCGATTATTTTGTACATTTCATCGTATATTTTCATACTTCGTCGTACCTGACCCTAAATTTACAGTTCTTAAAAGCCCCAAAACAATTCCCTCTGCTTTTAAAGAAAATTTAATTAATCCTTTATAGTACGATTTTTGTATCTAAAATTGTATTCCCTCAATTAGGCACTTTGTGTGTTTAGTATTTATTAATCCATTTTATTATCCCTCTCTGTAGTTTTAATTACAGATAGATTATGTATTTAATTTTTAAATAATATTAATAAAATAGACGATTTATAAACCCTAAACAACAATAACTATGAAGTCCCTAAAAATTACATTATTGGTAGCAGCAGTATTTTGCTTAACTATTTCTGGAACAAGTAACACTACCAAAACAGAACCTACATCTGAGATTATTACTAAAGTAGATAAATCAGAGTTTAAGTATATAGCAAGTGTTGGAAAAAAAGGCAAAAAGCCTGAGCAAGAACTTTAGTATATATCAAAATAGTATATTATATAACTCCTTTTGGTAACAATTGGAGTTTTTTTATGCCCAATAATTAAGAATCTTTATAAGACGCAAATTTTGTCATAAATTATCCTAAATTTGGTAGTCAACTAAAACTATTACATTGTTTCGTTATTGTATTTTATTTATACTATTATTTTTTTCATTTTTTTGCTTTGCTCAAAGGGACAATCTCCAGCAGAAGTTAGATAGTATTGAGTCGCTAAGAAAATTATCTAGAGATTCTAATCTAGACATGAAGCTTAGGTTAGAACACGCTCAAAACGCCAGTAAATTATCTTTAGAGACAAAATTAGATTCAACTATATTAAGAAGTAATATTATCCTATCATATATGTATTCAGATATGGATAAAGGAGATTTATATAAAAACACAAATCTTAAAAATTTAATCCTAGCTTCAAAGTTGAACGATTCTGTAGCTATTGCAAACATAAATTATGGTCTTGGATATTTCTATTGGGAAGAAGCAAAAACTGATAGTGCATATTTTCATTTCTATAATGCCGAGAAAATGTTTAATGCTTTAGGCGATTTAAGAAAAGAGGGTGAAATACTGCTAAATATTGCCAATATTCAAGAAACGACTAAGGACTATACTGGAGGCGAAGCAACAGCCATAAGAGCAATATCACTTATGGAGACGTTGCCAACTACCGAAAGAAATTTAGACACTTTATGGGCACTTTATAATTTATTAGGAATTATTTCTGAACGGTTTGAGCAACGGGATCAAGCCTTAGAATATTACCAGAAAAGCTTAGATATTGCCAGTAAAATGGAATATCCGTTATTCTATGAATTTAATTCTAGAAATAATATTGCCTTTACCTTAAGAGAAAAAGGAGAGTTAAATACTGCCTTGGAAATGTTTCAAGAATTACTCGACGATAAACGATTAAAACAAATTTCACCAGAATTGTTTGTTATCGTGATGGAAAATGATGCAACAACTAAATTCCTTAATAATAATCCAGATTTAAATAGTATTGAAAATCAATTTAGGGAAGCTTATAGAGTGGCTGATAGTATTAATGACCCAACAAGCAAAATAAATGTATTGGGAGATTGGGCTAATTTTTACTATGAAATTAATAGATATGAAGAAGCTTTAAAATTAAATACTGAAAATTATAATCTTGCTAAAGAGTCAGACAACAATGACGTAGTTTTAAAAGCTTTAAAGCTAATGTCACAACTTGAAGGAGGAGAAAAAGGAAAACAATATCTAGACCAATATATACATCTTAATGATAGCCTAATAAAAAACGAAAGA
Organism: Flavobacteriaceae bacterium S0862; assembly: GCA_023015825.1. GTDB lineage: Bacteria > Bacteroidota > Bacteroidia > Flavobacteriales > Flavobacteriaceae > Pontimicrobium. The sequence continues at coordinate 16,965 of JALKAW010000006.1, forward strand.
GCCTTTAGAAATAAATTTGCGAGGATAAGCTTTGAAGTAGATAAAATTGAAGCAGATAATGAACAGCTTTCAAGACAGACATTGATTTTAACAATAGTAACCATAGCACTGCTTTTTAGTATAGTGTTTATATATATAATTATTACCCAAAGAGCGAGAAATAGAAAATTACAGTTTATTCAAAAACAGCAAGAAGCAAACGAAGAGATTTATAATTTAATGTTAGCACAACAAGATAAAATTGAAGAAGGGAGAACACATGAGAAAAAACGAATTTCCGAAGAGTTGCATGATGGTATTTTAGGTAAGCTTTTTGGCACAAGATTAAGTCTAGATAGCCTAAACTTGGTACAAACGGAAGAAGCTGCTAAAAATAGAAGCCATTATATAGACCAACTAAAGACTATAGAAACGGAAATTAGAAAAATATCTCATGATTTAAATTCCGATTTTGTATCAGATTCGAGTTTTATAGACATCATAAAAGCATTAATAGAAACCCAAACCACAGCCTATAATTTAGAGTTCGAGTTCTCTAATGATGATGCCATAGATTGGGAGGAAATGCCGAACAAAACTAAAATTCACATATACAGAATGTTACAGGAAACAATGCAAAATATTTACAAACATGCTAATGCAAGCCTTGTAAAAATTAGTTTCCAACTAAAAAATAACGTAATTTTATGTGCCATTGAAGACAATGGTTCCGGCTTTAACGTCAATAAGGCCAGAAAAGGAATAGGCTTAAAAAACATTGACTCTAGAGTTAAAGAAATAGAAGGGAAAGCCGAAATATTTTCTAAAATTGATACTGGGACAACTATTAAAATATTTATTCCAGTCAAATAGCTATTATGGAGCAGCATTTAAAAATACTAATGGTCGATGATCACCCAATGATTATTGAAGGTTACCAAATGACTTTGGTTGCTACAAAAAAACCACATCAGCATTTAGATATAGATATTGCGCACGATTGTGATATGGCAAATGAGCTAATTTTAAAAGCAGCAAAAAACGAACCTTATGATATATGCTTTTTTGATATAAGCTTACCAGCTTCAAAAGATGGTTTAATTACATCTGGAGAAGATTTAGCCAAAATAGCTAGAGTTTATTTGCCAGATGCGAAAGTGATTATACTTACCATGTTTAATGAGTCTTTCAGAATTTTAAACATCATTAAAGGTATAAATCCAGAAGGTTTGCTAATTAAAAGCGATTTAACGTCTAGCGAATTAGCAGAAGCATTTCAACATATATTATCCAGCCCTCCATATTATAGTAGTACGGTCAATACTTTTTTAAACACAGCTATAACAAGTGACATCTATTTAGATGAAACTAATAGAAAAATCCTTCATTTATTATCTCAAGGAATAAAAACAAAATCCCTTAAAGAGCATATAGATTTATCTATGAGCGCCATTGAAAAACGTAAAAAACACTTAAAATTATTATTTGACGTTGAAGATGGTAAAGATGAAACTTTATTAAAAGAAGCAAGACAAAAAGGCTTTTTGTAATAAGTGCGTAAACCTATTCGTACTTAAATGTTAAAATTTACTTTTTCCACATAAAAAAATCCTCCATAATCACTAGTCATTGTTTAATATTACGGTTTTACCGTAGTAAGTCTACGGTAAAACCACAACAAAATTTTTGTACTCTTACTTATATTTGGAAAGACAACAAAGAATTAAAATTATCCCTCTAATTTATTTGTTGAATTAATAGCAATTGACACGCCTTATGACTAACTCTGTTGGTCATAAGGTTTTTGTTTTAAAATAAGTCACTTTTGTATTCCCAGACTTTCATGAAGAAGAGTCCTAAATAAATCACTGCAAAAATAAATTTCAGAAAAGTAGAGGTTAAAAATCCAAGAAAAGACCCAAAAGCAGCTTTTAAAGCTACGTCTTTATCATTCTTATTGATGAGTTCTCCAATTAAAGCACCTACAAAAGCACCAATAATAATTCCAAACGGAATAGGGGAAAACAAACCAACCAAGAGCCCAATGGTGGTACCAATCATACCATATCTACTACCTCCAAATCTTTTGGTTCCCAAAGCAGGAATAAAATAATCTAATAACCAAATTAAAATTGCTATAGCGAGCCATATCACAAGAAACGTCCAATTCATGGGTATGGCATCTGTGAGATGCAAAATTAGAAGCCCAAACCAACTCGTTAAAGGCCCTGGTAATATGGGTAAGAAACTACCTATAATGCCTAAAAGCATAAATAGTGCAGCAACAAAAACTAGAAATATATCCATTAATTATCTATGTCATTAATACTGAATGTATGACGAAGACATAGCTTAAATGTTACATTTTTTTTTGAACAAAAGTTGGTTAAACTAAAATAAGAAAAGCACATGAAGGGCGATAAATTTAAAAAAATCGTACTTTTCCACTTCAGTTTTTAACAATGAAGTATCTAAAGTTTTTAATTCTTATTGTTTGCTTGTCATCTTGCGATTATTTCGACAAGAAAAAAGTGAATTCTCAAGACATTGTTAAAGAAGAATTAGAAACGTTTAACTGGAACAAGGTAGATGAATACCCTTCATTTGATGTTTGTAGTTCATCAGACACCAAGGAGCTTCGTAAACAATGTTTTCAAGCAACACTTACCAACCATATCACTTCGCAATTAGCATTAAGAAAAATTGTAGTTACAGAAGATTTAAATGATACGATAGAGATGTCTTTTGTTATTTCTGAGAAAGGAAACTTAAGTGTTTTAAATATTAAAAGTAATCCAAAAATCACTTCTCAAATCCCAGAAATAAACATATTTTTAACCGAGAGTTTGTCTAATTTACCTAAAATATCTCCAGCAATAAAACGAGGACAACAGGTTAAAACGGAATTTAAAATTCCAATAATAATTAAGGTAGAGTAATTAGAACTTAACGGCGAATGTTCGCATGAGTCTTAAAATTTCTGTGTACAACCAAACAAGTGATACCAATAAGCCCCAAGTAGCAATCCACTCTTTGTATTTGTCGGCTTTGTTCTTGTGTTTTTCAATATAATCAAAGTCCAATAACAATGTAAATGCGGCAACAATAGCAGCAATAACATTAAACACTATCGCTACCCATGATGTTCCCCAAATAAATGTTTTAATGCCAAATAGGCTCAATACAAACGATATCAAATAAACAATCATAATCGAAAAAGCAGCAGTAAATATAACACTTCTAAGCTTTTTGGTAACTATAATAATTCGTGTTTGGTATAACACTAGAATGGTAAAAAAAGTAACAATAGTGACACCAATGGCTTGAAATGGTAATTCAGGAAATTTAGCTTTAATAAAAGCACTAAAGCCACCTAAAAAACAGCCTTTAGCAACGGCATATAATGGCACTAAAAAATGAGCCCAATGTTGTCTAACAGAAATAACGATACTTATTACAATGGCAGCCAACATACCACCAATTGTAAACCACCTAACTTTAATACCATTGTCGAATAATTTCCAAACAAAAGCAGTTATTACAGCAATAATTAAAATGCAGACCATTGATTTAACAATAATACCACGAATACTCATGGTTTTTGAAGTGTTAGAGTTGTTTTCCCAGAAATAATTTGAGAATGCAGGATTAGATGTTTTGTAGTTGGATAGTTTTTGCATATCGATTGGAAAGATACTTATTTTTTAAAACTTCTACCTTTCCATTTATATTTTGAGAACATCGCTTTATAAGCAATAAATACAAAAAAAAATGGATATAGTAGACCACTAAAAAAATAACTACTTAAAAGACTAGTTTGGCTAAAGAACTTTGCTGATTTAGCTATTAGCATATAGTCAACAGATAATTTGAGTATTAAAAACCCAACAAAATAAAGCCAGTTAAAAAGACCAAAAACACTTAAAAAAAGTGTAATAACAATTAATGCATTCATTAATAAAACTAATAAACCTACAAATTTTCCAAAAGTGTTTTTATAATTACTGGTTTTGGCAGCCCATCGAATGCGCTGTTGAATAAGATTAGACAAAGAGTTTTCAGCTTTAGAATATACAATGCTGTTTTTAGATTTCAAGTATTTTACCAATTTAGGATATTTTTTCACCGCTTTTTCAAGCAAGAAAATATCATCGCCGCTAGCTATATCATTATTATTATCAAAGCCTTTAAGTTCTTCAAATAAATCTTTTCGATATAATAAATTGGCACCATTACACAAAAAAGGCAATGAAAGCCCAAAGCCAGCAGTAGTTGCAGCCTGAAGACTTAAAACATCCAAGGTTTGAAATTGCTTGAAAAAAGCCTCTGACGATGTGTAAGTTAATGGAGCAACAATCATCGCTACATCCTCACTGTTTATAAATGAATTGCATGTTTCAAGCCATTTATTTGGAACTTCGCAATCGGCATCTGTGGTTGCAATCCAGTAGTATTTAGCTTTATTAATAGCTGTGGTAATAGCATCTTTTTTTGGTGAATTTGTTAAACGTTTGTTTTTAATGATTTGAAAATCTAATTGCGAACAACTTAATAATAGTGAGCATAATTCTACCGAATTATCAGTAGAATCATCATCCACAAAAATCACTTCAAAATGATTCTTGGAGTAGTTTAAATTCTCTAGAGACTTGATTAAATCTGGAAGGTTTTCTTCTTCATTTCTAAAAGGAACAATAATGGTAAAACGCGTTAGATTCCTTAAAAAAGATTCCTCGAAAGGTTGGACTCTGTTAAACCCAATAATAAAAAGGCCTATTAATAGGGCATATAAAATGGTTGTAATTATAATGATAAAAATCATTTAGTCATCAAAGTTAGAAGCTAGTGGCAAATTAAAATTAAGCACATAGTAACTTCCAAAAATACTTGTAAGCACAAAATTTAATAGCCACATTAATGTAGTAACGCACAAAATGGTAATATTATTGATGTCGGCAAAGCCAAAGACGTACAAAGCGACACTTCCCTTAACGACAACATCAAAAATAAATATGGTTGGTATTATGGAAACCACTAAATACATGGTGCTTATTAAAACCATAGCATCTATGTATGTGATGTCTACTCCAAACAACACAAACAAATAATAAAATTGAAATGAAAAAATCACATATCGAAAGAGTGATAGCAATATATTTTTAATATGCATTTTTGCAGAGAGTCCTTTAACAAAAGCCCATATTTTTGAAAATGAAAACCCTTTAATTTGAAATCGTTTATGTGATACACCAACACTAATAGCAACAATACCTATTAAAGTGTAAGTGAGTAACCGCACTAATTTGTAATAAGAAATATCGACCTCATATTGAGAAGTAAACATAAAAACACCAACGATTCCGAACAAAAGTGTTATAAGCATTTGAGATATATTCCCAATTAAATTCAAGAGGACTACTTTTTTTTTCAGCTGTCCACTAAAATAGATAGTTTTAGCGGCATAATCTCCAATTCTATTAGGAGTAAATAAAGACGCTGTGTGCGAAGCTAGACTCTGTTTTTGCGCTTCAAAAAAAGAAATTTTAGAGATAGAATTTACTAGATTTTGCCATTTTATAATTTCAAAAAACCAATTAAAAAAGGTTAAAAACAGTAGAAAAATGATGTTTTTAAGCGAAAAAGCATTGTTTTTGGATAAAAAATCAATAAATGTGGAAAAATCTAATTCATCATTATTTGTAAGTTTATTGTAAATAAAATAGGAAGCACCAACAACTATACTTAACTTAATAAGTACAAAAAAGAATTGCTTAGTTTTGTATGGAAGTCCGCTAATCATTTTGTCACAAATTAAAACTATTATTGTAAATGACCTTTATAAAAAATAAATATAAAAGACCTTTACTTTGTTTATTCCTTTTTAGTGCGATGTCCTTTAGTTTTGCTCAAGGTGATACTGAAAAAATCCGATTACAACTAGCATTGGGTATAAACAACCCAATTGACAATGTTGAAAACGATGGTTATTATGCTAAAGACATCAATTTGCCAACCATTAACTTTGGGATTAGATATATGTTTAAGCCTAACAAATTGGGAGCAAAACTAGACGTTGGCTATAATAGGTCAAAAAGTGATGTAGGGTCTTTAGAGTTTAAACTTAATTACACACGCGTTAATGCACAGATTATGTACGATTTTTACGATTTGTTGAATTTCTTGCCACAAGAAATGACTATTCAAGCACATGTTGGACCAGGAATTAGCTTTACAAAACCCTTATTAAATGACTCTGAAAACACGTATACCTATTTAAATGGATTAGTAGGGTTGGATGTATACTATAGTTTATCGCGTAAGTTGTCTCTTTTTGTGGATGTTGCTTATGCAAAAAGCTTTACAAGTAAAAACAAATATGATCTGTTTGCAGATGGTTTCTCATTTAACGGAGATTTAGTGTATGCGACTGTAGGACTTTCAGTGGCTTTAAGTGGTTGTAGATATTGTGATTAATGGATAATAAAGAGCGAATTATATTGGGCATTGACCCTGGAACAACTATTATGGGTTTTGGACTCATAAAAGTGGTTGGTAAAAAAATGCAGTTTATGCAACTTAATGAACTCAGTTTGAAAAAATATGATGATCATTACTTAAAACTAAAACTCATTTTTGAACGTACCATAGAACTTATAGATACCCATCATCCAGATGAGATAGCTATTGAAGCGCCTTTTTTTGGAAAGAACGTACAAAGTATGCTCAAATTAGGAAGAGCGCAAGGAGTTGCCATGGCAGCAGGATTATCACGACAAATTCCAATTACTGAATATTTACCAAAAAAGATTAAAATGGCTATTACCGGAAATGGTAATGCTAGTAAAGAACAAGTTGCAAAAATGCTGCAAAGCACCTTAGGATTAAAGACCTTACCAAAAAATCTAGATGCAACTGATGGTTTAGCAGCAGCTGTGTGTCATTTTTATAATTCAGGAAAAGTAACGGTTGGTAAAAGTTATTCTGGCTGGGAAAGCTTTGTAAAAAACAATGAAAAAAGAATAAAAAAGTAGCTGTATTGTCATTCCTGCGAAGGTAGGAATCCACATTTTTAACCTTAAATTTTAAATCATCGCAGGAATCTACATCCACATACCATTTTGCAAGCAAGCATGTTATTATTGCGATTTTCATTTTTCTACATCTCTAAAGAAAAAGGATGAATTACTCCAAGCACTTGTAAATGAATTGGAGATGCGTAAAAGCGAACTTCAAAATAAAACCATTGAAACCATTTATTTTGGTGGAGGTACGCCTTCATTATTATCGAATGAAGAATTAAGATTGTTGATTGATGCCGTTTATAAAAACTATCAAGTTGTAGAGAATCCAGAGATTACTTTAGAAGCTAATCCAGATGATTTAACGAATAAACGAATAAACGATTTATCAAATACACAAATTAACCGTTTAAGTATTGGTATTCAGTCTTTTTTTGAGGATGATTTAAAAAGTATGAATCGTGCTCATAGTGCAACAGAAGCCAAAGAATGTTTGAAGGAAGCAACTCGTCATTTCAATAACATTACCATCGATTTAATTTACGGTATTCCAAACATGAGTTTAGATAAGTGGAATCAAAATCTACAGATAGCTTTTGATTTTGGTGTCAATCATATTTCTAGCTACGCCTTAACGGTAGAGGCAAAAACAGCCTTAGAAAGCTTCATTAAAAAAGGAACTTACCCACCAATTGATGAAGAATTGGCTCTAGAACATTTTAATCATTTAATAACTGAAACCGATAAACAAGGTTTTGTGCAATACGAGATTTCTAATTTTGGAAAACCTGATTATTTCTCTAAACACAATACAAGCTATTGGCAAGGGAAATCTTATTTAGGAATTGGCCCATCAGCCCATTCGTTTAATAACAATCAACGTAGTTGGAATGTGTCAAATAATACAAAATATATTAAATCTATTCAGCAAAACGAATTACCTTCAACTGTTGAAACACTATCTAAAAAGGATAGGTTTAATGAGTATATTATGACAGGTTTGCGAACTATTTGGGGGGTTTCATTAAATAAAATTGAAAAAGATTTTGGACTTGAATTTAAAGAGCATTTACTAACAGCCTCTAAAGAATTTATTAATCAAGAATTACTTGTTGTCACTTCGAGTGATTGCGATAGCAATTGTATCGAGAAGTTACAAGCAACCCAAAAAGGGAAATTTTTAATTGATGGAATTTCATCAAGTCTTTTTCTTATATAATCCTTAAATTTACGCTTAACAACCATATTACATGAAAGCAGTTATAAACGTAAACAGTCGTACCTACGCTATATATATAGATAAACCTTTAGATATTTCCATTCCTCTGCGAGCTACAAAAAGCAACGTAAATGCTTGGTATATTGATGAGCCAAGTATAGAGCCAGTAAAAATGGACGATTTCATTGTAAGCGTAGAACAAGGTGCGCCTGTAAATTTCAATAACATTCAGTTTAATCCGCATGCTCACGGTACACATACCGAATGTGTTGGACATATCACAGAAAAAAAGTACAGTATTAATCAATGCTTAAAACAGTTCTTTTTTGTTGCTGAAGTAATAACCGTGGCACCTGAAAAATTAGGAGATGATTTTGTGATTTCGGCTAAGCAATTGCGTTTTGCTATTGGCAATAAAAAGCGTGAAGCAGTGATTATTAGAACATTGCCAAATACCACCGAAAAATTAACACAGCATTACTCAAATACAAATCCACCATACTTGTTAGAAGAAGCAGCTATTTATTTAAAAAGTAAAGGTGTAAAACATTTGCTCATCGATTTACCAAGTGTTGATAGAGAAAGAGATGATGGCGATTTGTTAGCGCACAATGCTTTTTGGAATACCGATGGAAAAATACGTACTGAAGCAACTATTACAGAGTTTATTTTTGTGCCAAATAATATTGAAGATGGTAAATACATTCTCAATCTTCAAATAGCACCATTTGAAAACGATGCGACACCAAGTAAACCTGTGTTATATAAGTTATACGAATAGTATGGAAGTGTTTTTAGGAACTATTTTTGGAATTTTATTAAGTATTGGAGCTATTACTTACATCAAATATCTGCAATCAAAGAAACTCGCTAATTCACAATCTATTATTCTATTGGATAAAGTTAAAAGCGTTTGCAAATTCATAACAGTTGAAGGTGATTTTGCTGAAATTTATCATTATCAAGATGTTAAGCAAAAATTCTTAAAACTTATAACTAGTAAGAAGAAAGCTCTAGTTGTAGTTAACGCCAAAGCCTATATTGGTTTTGATTTGTCAAAAGTTGAAATGAAAGCAAATTCGAATACTAAAACACTTGTATTACAAAATTTTCCTGAAGCAGAAGTATTATCAATCGAAACCACTTTAGATTATTACGATAAAAAAGATGGCTATTTCAATAGATTTGAAGCAAACGACCTTACCGATTTACAGAACGAAGCTAAGATTCATATAAAGGATAAAATTCCAGAAAGCGGACTATACCAAGCTGCACAAAAAGAAGCCTTAGAGGCTATTTTACTAATAGAGAATATTGTACAAACTATTGGTTGGAAACTGGATTATGGATCTTTAAAAATTGAAGATAAAGACCAAAAACTTATAGATTAATGCACATAGATCAAATTAGAGACCATTGTTTGTCTAAAAAAGCTGCGACTGAGAGTTTTCCGTTTGACGAAAACACGCTTGTGTTTAAAGTAATGAACAAAATGTTCTTAATGGCGCCTTTAGATAAGTTTGAGAAAGGAGAAGCTTCAGTAACAGTAAAATGTGACCCTGAATATACAATTGAACTTAGGGAACAATACGAGAGCGTTTATGCTGGACCTTACGTAAGTAATAAACATTGGAATACTTTGGCAATTTATAAAAATGAATTATCACCTAAATTAGTTTTGGAACTCATAGACCATAGTTACGATATGGTTGTAAAAGGAATGACAAAGAAGTTAAGAGAAGAGCTGAACAAATTGTAGAAGCAACTATATAAATGTATCATTGCAAAGTAAAATAGTATTCAAAAATGAGTTTAGAAAGAGAGTTAAAAAAACGAAGTAATTCAGTTTGTGAGTTATGTTCAAGTGATGAAAACCTTCAAGTGTATATAGTGCCTCCATCTAAAGACGAGAATTTAGAAAACGCACTTATGGCTTGTAAAACTTGTGTTGAACAAATTGAAAATCCAGAAGCTACAGAAGCAAACCATTGGCGATGTTTAAACGATAGTATGTGGAGTGAACATAAAGCTGTGCAAGTAGTTGCCTGGAGAATGCTTTCTAGGTTACGAAAAGAGGGTTGGCCGCAGGACTTGTTAGACATGATGTATTTAGATGAAGAAACACTTGAGTTTGCAAAAGCAACAGGTGAAGGTGAAGACGACCCAAATAAGATGATACATCGTGATGTAAATGGTGTGGTTCTAGAAGCTGGAGATTCAGTGGTGCTTATAAAAGATCTTAAAGTAAAAGGCTCCAGCATGGTCGCAAAGCAAGGAACTGCTGTTAGAAATATTCGCTTAGATAGAGATAACGAAAAATACATCGAAGGAAAGGTTGGACCAACCCAAATCGTTATTATTACAGATTACGTTAAAAAGATATAAGTTTAAATAACTTTAGTTTTTCGATATTCTGAAGGGACCATTTTTTTTACTGATTTAAACTGCCTATTAAAATTTGAAATATTATTAAAGCCAGATTTTTCGGCAATTTCGGCAATTGAAAAACCTTCTTTAGATAAGAGTAATTTACAAGCGTTCTCAATACGCAACTCGTTTAAAAATGTGAAATAGGATTTGTTGGTACGCTTTTTAAAGTATTTGCAAAATGCATTTTTAGTCATAGCCGACACTTGAGCTATGTCGTTCAAACTAATTTGTTGATGATAATTTTGCATTGTAAAATCTAAAACATTCCTCATACGCTTCCCTTCACTATCAGTATATTTTTTGTCATAAATAAAAGAAGACAAAGCTTGGGTTTTGGACTTAGAAAGCACTTTTAAGATTTCCAATAATATTATAAAACGTGTTAGTTGACTACTTTTAGCTAATTGCAAAAAAAGAGTTTCTAGTATTTTTGATCTAGGTGATACTTTAAAGCCATAATCTACTTTTTTAAAAAATGATTTCAATTCTCTTAATTCTTCTAATTGAAAAAAGGTTTTACCAAAAGCATCTTTTGAAAAAAATAAGGTTAACATTTCTGATTGAATATTAGTACTTGCGTCACTTTTAAAGACATGAGGCAAATTGCTCCCAATTGCTAAAACATCTCCTTCTTTGTAGTAATTAATGGTATCTCCAACAACAAGTGTGCCTTCGCCTTTAGCAATATAACTCACCTGTATTTCGTCATGATGATGAAGTTTGTCATAGAATATCAATTCTTTGTCTTCTTGATAAATCAAGGCATTATTTTCAGGTTTAGGTATTTGAAATGGTAATACTTTCATAGCGCAAAAATATGCAAATAATATTCAATATATAATTTTAATTATTTATTAAGGATAATATTGTATGTATTTTGGATAAAACGACATTATTTTTTATTTGATTTCTAGTGTATTTTTATCAAAACAAAATTAATTACAATGAGTTTAAAATGGGAAGGCGTAATGCCAGCAGTAACAACAAAGTTCACAAATGATGATACTTTAGATTTACAAATGTTTGAAACTAATATCAAAGCACAATTAGATGCTGGAGTTCACGGTATTGTTTTAGGAGGAACCCTAGGAGAAGCAAGTACCTTATTAGATGAGGAAAAAAGCATTCTAACGCAAGAAACAGTTAAAATAGTTAATGGAAAAGTTCCTGTGTTAATGAATGTAGCTGAGCAATCAACTAAAGGAGCTATTGCAGCAGCTCAAAAAGCAGAAGATGATGGTGCAAAAGGTTTAATGATGTTACCTCCTATGCGATATAAAGCTGGAGATAGAGAAACCGTAGAATATTTTAAAGCAGTTGCCAACAATACATCGTTGCCAATTATGGTGTATAACAATCCTGTAGATTACAAAATTGAGGTGACTTTAGATATGTTTGATGAGCTCTTAAAATGCGATAATATCGAAGCTGTAAAAGAGTCCACAAGAGATATATCGAATGTAACGAGAATAAAAAACAGATTTGGAGATAGGCTTAAAATAATGACAGGAGTTGATACTGTTGCTCTTGAGAGTCTATTAATGGGAGCCGATGGATGGATAGCTGGTTTAGTTTGTGCTTTTCCAAGAGAAACCGTTGCGATTTATGAACTGCAAAAAGCAGGTAGAATACAAGAAGCAATAGAAATTTATAGATGGTTTTTACCGTTGCTAGAGTTAGATATTAACCCTAAATTAGTGCAAAATATTAAACTTGCTGAAGTAGCTACTGGAATAGGAACCGAAAATGTACGTGCACCTCGTTTACCTCTCTTTGGAGAAGAAAGAACAAAAGTACTAGCAATTATTGCAAAAGGAATGAGAACCAGACCAACATTACCAGAATATAAAAATTTACAAGAGCTCGTATAGTCATGTAAATATGTTAGAAATAAGACCAACATGCGAACATTGCAACAAATCATTGCCACACGATTCTAGTGAGGCAATGATTTGTACGTTTGAATGTACCTTTTGTAAAGATTGTGTTGAGAGTGTATTACAGCATGTATGTCCAAATTGTGGAGGTAGTTTTGAGAAACGACCAATTAGACCAAAAGATTTATTAGAAAAATATCCAGTTTCAACCAAAATTGTCCGTAAACCAGTTGATATTGATGCTCATGTAAAACGAATTCTAATAAATAAAAGCAAACTCTAAGTACATTTATAAAGATGAAAGCATTTTTTAGTAAGTTATGTGTCTCCCTTTTATTAATAATATTGCCTACTATTTGTGTTATTGCACAGGTAAGCAAACCGGTTTTTAATTATACTGTTTCTTTTCCAAGTCCAAGAGAACAATCATATCATATAGAGCTTAATACTTCTGGATGGAATGAAAATACTGTACAATTTAAAATGCCAAGGTGGATGCCAGGGTATTATCAAATAATGGATTACGGGAAAAACGTTAACAATATTTTTGCTATTGATAATGAAGAAAACATGCTTCCTTTAAAGCAAATAGACAATAGTACATGGGAAATAAGTGAGGTTAAGGGCAAATCTTTTAAAATAATTTACGACATAAAAACAAAACGCAAGTTTGTTGCAACAAGTTATGTTGATATTGATCATGCATATTTAATTGGAGGTGCTTCTTTTTTATATGTTGATGGTTTTATAAATTTTCCAGTATATATAGAAATAAAAAACCATTCAAATTGGAAGAATATAGCGACAGGTTTGGAGAAAGTTAAAAATGCTCAAAATCAATTTATAGCCTCAGATTTTGATATACTTTATGATAGCCCGATTCTCATAAGTGATTTAGAAGAACTACAATCGTTTAAGGTAAAAGGAGTAGAACATCACTTTGTTGGTTATAAGATGGGAGATTTCAATAAAGAGAAGTTTATGCAAAATCTAAAATTAGTTGTAGAATCTGCAGTAGATATCATGGAAGATATACCATTCAACGAATATACTTTTATAGCTATTGGACCAGGAAATGGAGGGATAGAACATTTAAATAACACGACTATTAGTTTTAATGGAGCTAGGTTAGGTACTGATGCAGGAATGAATAAAATGATGAACTTTTTGGCTCATGAATATTTTCACCACTATAATGTAAAACGAATAAGGCCATTAGAAGTTGGGCCTTTTGATTATGAAAAAGGAAGTAAGACTAATTTACTTTGGGTAAGCGAAGGGCTTTCTGTGTATTATGAATATATAATAGTAAAAAGAGCAGGACTTATTAATGATAGAACTTTATTGCAGAATTTTGAAAAGAATATTAATACTTTCGAAAATAACCCAGACAGAAAACATCAATCGTTAACACAAGCAAGTTACGAAACATGGAAAGATGGGCCATTTGGGAATCGAGGAAAAGGAACATCTATTTCTTACTATCAAAAAGGACCAATAGTAGGATTGTTATTTGATTTTGCAATTAGAAATGCTACCGAAAATGAAAAATCTCTAGATGATGTTATGCGATATTTATACAGGGAATATTACAAGAAAAAAAAGCGAGGATTTAGTGATGCAGAATTCCAGGAAGCCTGTGAAACTATTGCTGGAGTGTCTTTAAAATCACTTTTCGAATATGTTTATACAACAAAAGAAATTGACTATAATAAATATTTAAATTTTGGTGGGTTGCAAATAGAATTTAAAATTAATCCAACGGATAAAAAGAGAAAATATACTTTGAAAAAAATTGAAAAACCAAGCTTCTTGCAGTTAGAAATACTTAATTCTTGGTTAGGATTTAATAAGGTTTAAGAGATAAAAAATAATAAATAATGATTACAGGAAAAAATTATATAGGAAATCAACTATCAGCCAAAGGAAGCAAAACGTTCAAAACGTTTAACCCTTTGTTGAATATAGAAAACCCATGGGAAATAACTGAGGCTTCTCAAGATGAGGTTAATCAAGCAGCAGAATTAGCTACTGAAGCTTTCAAAGCATACTCCAAAATTTCAGGAGCAAAAAAAGCAGAATTCCTTAGAGCTATTGCAGACGAAATAGAAGCATTAGGCAATGAGTTATTACAGGTTTATTCTTCAGAAAGTGGATTGCCAAATGGAAGAGCCATGGGAGAAAGAGGAAGAACACTCGGGCAATTACGTGCTTTTGCGAATCATGTAGAAGAAGGTAATTGGGTAGATGCATCTATAGATACTGCACAACCAGATAGAAAACCGCTACCAAAAGTAGATTTACGTAAAATGAATGTGCCTTTAGGACCAGTTGTAGTTTTTGGAGCATCGAACTTTCCATTCGCATTTTCAACAGCAGGAGGAGATACAGCAGCAGCCCTTGCAGCAGGATGCCCCGTAATTGTAAAATCGCATCCAATGCATGCAGCAACAGGGGAAATGGTTAGTAGTGCAGTGATTAAGGCTGCAGAAAAAACTGGTATGCCTAATGGTGTATTTTCTAATCTTAATTCTAGTGGAATTGAAGTTGGACAACAATTAGTGCAGCACCCTAAAGTTAAAGCAGTTGGTTTTACAGGCAGTATTCATGGTGGTAGAGCATTATACAATTTAGCTGCAAAACGCGACGAACCAATTCCTGTATTTGCTGAAATGGGAAGTATTAATCCAGTTGTTATTTTGCCAAAAGCATTAAATAATAGAGCTAAAGCAATCGCTAAAACGTATGCAGGCTCAATTACTTTAGGAACAGGGCAGTTTTGTACAAATCCAGGGTTGATTATTGGTGTAAAATCTGAAGGATTAACCAATTTTGTGAATAATTTAGCTGAAGAAATTGTAAAAGTTGAACCGTCTTGTATGTTGCATCCAAATATTGCTGGAGCATACGAGACTAATAAATCTAAAGCATTATCACAAAACGGAATAAAAGTATTAGCTGGTTATGAAAATGATGTAGAGCCTAATTATGCAAGACAAGTTGTGACAACTGTTGAAGGGGATACTTTTTTAAATAATCCAACATTACATCACGAAGTATTTGGACCATTTTCTTTAGTTGTACAGTGTGAAGATAAACAACAATTAGAAGATATTATTTCTAATTTAGAAGGACAATTGACTGGAACAATTATTTCAGATGATAATGAAGTAGCAGAATACTCTAACGTTGTTAATGCGCTTCAAAATAGAGTTGGACGGATTATATTCAATGGAGTTCCGACTGGCGTTGAGGTTTGTCCTTCAATGCTACATGGCGGGCCTTATCCAGCATCAACAGATTCGAGATTTACAGCTGTTGGTGTAGATTCGATTAAACGATTTGTAAGACCATTTAGCTTTCAGGATTGGCCAAATGACTTACTTCCAGATGAGTTAAAAAGCGAAAACCCATTAGGAATTATTCGAAATGTTAATGGTAAACTAACTAGCCAAAAAATTTAAAAACAATAATTATGAAATTGCTCAAGTATTTAGTTGTCTTCGTTTTATTTGGAATTTTAGCTTTTAAAGCCTCTTCGAATTCCGATAAATTGAATGACATTATTGCAAAATATGAAGCAGATAGAAATTACGATTTCAAGCGCAATGAATCTGTTGAAAACACTATTAAATACTATCAAGCAGAATCGGATTTTGCAAAATCACTCAAAGCAGAATTAGAAAAAGTTAGTGTTGAAGGATTATCAGAATCTGAGAAAATTTCAAGAGAGTTACTACTGTTTGTATTACAGGATAAAATAGATACGCATACGTTTAAGATGTACTTGAATCCTATTACAAATGAGAGAGCTTTTCATTTGAATTTAAGTAGAATGGCTAATAGGACATTCAAAAACAAAGAGCAAGTCATTAAATATTTAGAGCAGCTTGAAGAGTTACCACAACGAGTTGATTATAATTTAGATTTATTAAGAGCAGGAGTTAAAGAAGGTATTTCACAACCAAAAGCAGTGTTTAATAATTATGAAATTACGTATGATAAGCACATCGTTTCAGATGTTACTAAAAGCGAATTTTATAAACCGTTTCATAAACTTCCAGAATCATTTTCAAAAACACTAAAAGACTCCATTATTAAAGTTGCAAAGGTAAGTGTTCAGAAAAATGCGGTAAATCAGTATAAAAAAATAAAAAGCTATTTTGAAGATGATTACTTTCTAAATACTCGAAAAGGATTAGGTGTTTCTACCACACCCAATGGCGATAATTTTTATCAAAACAGAATCAATTATTATACAACAAGTACGAAGTATACAGCAGATGATATTCATCAAATTGGATTAAATGAAGTGGCAAGAATTAAAGCAGAAATGCAAAAAATTATAGATGACTTAGGGTTTGAAGGAAGCTTTGCAGATTTTTTAAAATTTCTTCGTACTGATGAACAATTTTATCCAAAAACAGCCAAAGAATTATTAATGTTTGCGCGTGATATTTCAAAGAGAATTGATGCTGAACTACCAAAGTATTTTATTACGTTACCAAGAAAACCATATGGTGTTGTCCCAGTTCCTGCGGCAATTGCACCTAACTATACAGGAGGAAGATATTCGGGATCTTACAGTGACACAACAGCAGGTTTTTATTGGGTAAACACTTACAATTTACCAAGCAGAACTTTATATACAATTCCAGCTCTAACAGCTCACGAAGCAGTTCCAGGTCATCATTTACAAATGTCTTTGAACAACGAATTACCCGAAACCATTCCACAATTTAGAAGAAACCTATATTTATCGGCTTATGGTGAAGGCTGGGGATTGTACTCTGAATATTTGGCTGAAGAAATGGGCATTTACACAACGCCTTACGAAAAGTTCGGTCAACTAACTTACGAAATGTGGCGAGCTTGTAGATTGGTGGTTGATACAGGCGTGCATGCTAAAGGTTGGACAAGACAACAAATGCTAGATTATATGGCTGAAAATACAGCCTTATCCATTCATGAAGTAACTACCGAAACAGACCGATATATTTCTTGGCCTGGACAAGCATTATCGTATAAAATAGGAGAAATAAAAATAAGAGAACTTCGTAAAAAGGCTGAAGAAGCTCTAGGAGAAAAATTTAACATTCGTGAATTTCATGAAGTAATTCTTGAAGAAGGAACCGTGACACTTTCTATTATGGAAAAACGAATGGATGATTATATTCAGAATAAATTAAATGAGTAGAACAAAGTTCGTTTGCATTGATGCTCACACTTGCGGAAATCCAGTTCGTGTGGTAACCGAAGGGCATCCAAATTTGGTTGGTGCAACCATGAGCGAAAAGCGCCAACATTTTTTAAAAGAATTCGATTGGATTCGTAAAGGACTCATGTTTGAGCCACGTGGTCATGATATGATGAGTGGTAGTTTTTTATTTCCTCCACACAATCCAGAAAACGATTTTGCTATTCTATTTATTGAAACATCAGGTTGTTTACCAATGTGTGGTCATGGCACTATTGGAACTATTACCATTGCTATTGAGGAAGGTTTAGTGACTCCAAAAATCCCTGGAAAAATTAGAATGGAAGCTCCAGCTGGTTTGGTTGAAATTGAGTATCAGCAAACCAATGGAAAAGTAGATTGGGTAAAACTCACTAATGTAAAAAGTTATTTAGCTGCCGAAAATTTAACCGTTGAGTGCCCAGAATTGGGTGAAATTATGTTTGATGTGGCTTATGGAGGGAATTACTATGCTATTGTAGACCCTCAGCAAAACTTTTCAGGAGTGCATGATTTTACAGCAAGCAAAATTGTACAATATTCACAAGTAGTTAGAGAACGAATAAATAAGAAATACCCAAACCTATTTATTCATCCAGAAAATGAAACAATAAGAGACGTGACACACATGCTGTGGACCGGAAACCCAATAGATCCAAAATCATCTGGAAGAAATGCAGTCTTTTATGGCGATAAAGCTATTGATCGTTCGCCTTGTGGTACAGGGACTTCGGCTAGATTAGCACAATTGTATGCAAATGGAAAACTAAAAGTAGGTGAGCCGTTTATACACGAAAGTTTTATTGGAAGTAAGTTTATTGGAAGAGTTGAAAAAGAAACAAGTTTAGATGGCAAATTAGCAATTATTCCTAGCATTCAAGGTTGGGCAAAAATTTATGGATATAATACTATCTTTATTGATGATAAAGATGATCCTTATGCACATGGGTTTCAGGTAATATAAATTTAGAAAAATGAAACAGATTTTATTTTTAGTAGTAGGTGTAATGTTGACTTTTTCATTAAAAGCTCAAGAAGTCACTTTAAATGATTATGAGCGTGCTGTCAGTTTTATGTATAACAATTCCTATAACAAGACAGTATTCAATCTCTTTACAGATGCTAACTGGTTTAAAGACAATTCTGGACTTTGGTTTATTGACTATTCAAAGGACACGAAGTCTTATAAGACAGTAAGTTTTAAAAAAAATAAAGTTGTTGATTTATTTAATCATGAAAAGTTGGCAACTGCTTTAAGTAAATTGAATGACAAATCAGTAGAAGCAAATAATTTATCTGTTTCCAATATTGAAAGATTAAAGGATGGAAATTTGGATTTAAATTTTGAAGGCAAGGCATATACTTTAAATCTTAAATCCTATGAACTTCAACTGAAAGAAGAAAAACAGCAAGAAGAAAACAACGAATTTGAATCTAAATCACCTGATGGGAAATGGATAGCATATACCAAAGATTATAATCTATTTATTAAATCAACTGAGAATAACCAAGAATACCAATTGAGCTCAAAAGGTGAAAAGGGTTATGAATATGCATCATGGTATGGGTGGTATGATAAAATGGAAGGGGGAAATGGAGAGCGTCCTAAACGGTTTTTTGTGAGTTGGTCACCTGACTCAAAATGGATTGGAACAAGTATTGTGGATACTCGAAATGCTGAGAAAATGTATATGTTAGATTACAGTATCGACTCACTCTACAAACCAAAATTATTGTCTTATTACCGAGGGTCTCCTGGTGATACCACTATGGTTCACATTACTCCTGTTTTTTATAATGTTTCAAGCAAAAAAGAAGTAAAAACAGGTTTGCCAACAGGAACTCACATAAATTCGGTTGCAGTTGAATGGTTAGAAAATGAGGGAGAATTATTAGCTAATTATTCAGAAAGAGGATTTAAAAAAGAAACTCTTAAGCATGTTAACTTAATCAATGGAAAAGAAGAAACATTGATTGAAGAAACAAGCGAAACAAATATTGATAATTTTTGGTTTAGAAACCTTGAAGGGAAAGGCAAAATTATTTTTCTATCGGAACGTAGTGGTTGGCGACAATTATATATGGTTGATTTAAAAACAAAAGAGATAAAGCCAATTACCAATGGGAGTTATTATGTAAACTCAATTGTGCACACAAATGAGAATAATGAAGAAATATACTTTTTAGCCTCTGGTAAGCACAAGGAAATGAACCCTTATCATCAACAACTTTATAGAGTTGATTTTAAAGGAGAAATCACATTATTAACACCTGAAAAAGCACACCATATAGTTAATTTTTCCAAAGATGGTAAACATTTTGTGGATAATTATTCAACAATCAATATTCCAACGAGAACGGTTTTAAGAGATTCTAAAAAAGGAAAAATCCTAGCAGAATTAACAAAAGCTGATGTTTCAGAGGTCGCTTCTAAAGGGTGGCAATCGCCAGAGGTTTTTGAGCTTATTGGCAAAGACGGAAAAACCACTATTTATGGTGCTATCTGGAAACCAACAAATTTTGATCCCTCTAAGTCTTATCCAATTATTGATGCGACGTATACAGGACCGCATACGCAAGTGTTTCCAAAGTCGTTTGATAGAGCTTTTGGTAATCAGTCATTAGCAGAATTAGGTTTTATTGTTATTGGAGTTGATGGTTTAGGAACTTCTGGTCGTTCAAAAGAATTCCATAATCATTCATATAAGAACATGGAGAACAATCTTGAAGACCATGTATTGGCAATTAAACATTTATCACAAAAGCACTCATGGATTAATATAGATAAAGTTGGAATTTATGGTCATTCAGCTGGAGGTTACGATACAGGTAGAGCGATGTTAGGTTTTCCAGATTTCTATAAAGTTGGTGTTGCAAGTTCTGCTGACCATGATTTTAGAATGGAAAAAGCTTGGTGGCCCGAAATGTATCAAGGTTGGCCAATAGATGAGACTTATGAAAAGGTATCCAATATAACTAATGCAGGAAATTTAAAGGGTAAATTACTATTAGTTCATGGTGGTTTAGATGATAATGTTAATCCATCGGCAACTTTTAAGTTGGCTGAGGCGTTAGTGAATGCAGATAAAGAATTTGATTTATTAATTTTGCCAAGTCAGCGACACGGATATGTTGGAAAAGCAAGAAGCTATTTTATAAAAAAGCGTTGGAATTATTTTATAGAGCATTTATTAGATGCAAAGCCAATTTGGGATTTTAAATGGAAATAAATGAGTAAAAATATTGTAGTTATTGGAGGAGGAATAATGGGATTATCCTCTGCATATTACCTTCAAAATGAAGGTCATCAGGTTACAGTTATTGATCAGTCAAGCATGGATGCAGGAGCATCTTATGTAAATGCAGGCTATTTGTCGCCAAGTCATATCATACCACTTTCTGCCCCTGGAGTTATGCGAAAAGGTATAAAATGGATGTTTGATAAATCTAGTCCTTTATATATAAAGCCTCGATTAGATTCAGATTTTTTAAGATGGACATTGGCGTTTAATAAATCTTGTAATAAAAACCATGTAGAAAAAGCTGCACCAGTAATTAAAGATATTGCAGTATTAAGTCAAGATCTTTATAGAGATATTTCAGAAAAAGAAAATATAGATTCCCATTATGAAACTAAAGGCTTGTTTATGCTTTGCCAGACTGAGAAAGCATTAGAAACAGAAGTAAACATAGCTCATTATGCGAATAAATTAGGGCTTGAAGCAAGAGAAGTTAATGCAGAGGAGATAAAAAAAATGGAGCCTAATGTTCCAATAAATGCTATAGGTGCTGCATATTTTGAGTGTGATCATCATACTACACCGCATGAATTTATGTCTGGATTAAAAGATGTGCTCAAAAATAAAGGCGTTCAGTTTTATGCAAATGAAAGAGTTGTCGATCTTGAAGTAGAAAACAATACCATTCAATCAATTAAAACTGATAAGCAGATTATAAAAGCAGATGAATTTGTACTTGCTGCAGGCTCATGGAGTAATATGTTAAGTAAAAAATTAGGCATTAAATTACTGTTACAGGCAGGAAAAGGATATCGTGTAAATTCAGAAAGAGAAACAGGAATCACTATTCCTGCAATATTAGCTGAAGCAAAGGTCGCAATAACACCAATGAACGGATTTACAAGGTTTGCAGGTACTATGGAAATTGCTGGAATTAATCAAAATATTAATAAAGTAAGAGTAGAAGCTATAGCAAATGCTGCAAAACGATATTATCCAAATATTGAGTTAACCGAAGAAGAAAAAAATAATGCAGCTTGTGGATTGCGTCCTGTATCACCAGATGGATTGCCATATATTGGAAAATCTAAAAAATGTAATAATTTAACCATTGCTGCTGGACATGCAATGATGGGTTGGAGTATGGCTACAGCAACTGGTAAATTGGTGTCTGAGATAATTTCTGAACAAAACCTATCTTTGGATATTAACCCTTTTCACCCAGATAGAAAGTTTTAATCTTTCAAATTCATACGCATAGTGATAAGATGTTTTTTTAAACCAGCTTTTTCATAAGCTCTAATAGCTGATGGATTATCATCATAAACATCTAACCTAATTTCAAAGATATTTCTGTCTTCACACCATTTCAATAAAGCATCCATAATGAGTTTGTTATAGCCGTTTCCACGATGCTTCTCTGGAACAAACATGAAACCTAGATAACCTTGTTTTTTGTGTTTTAAATAAGGCCTGTCATCTTTGATTTTAGCATAACCTGAAGCCGCCAATTCGTTGTTCAATTCAACAACATATAAATCAGATTCTTCATTCGCCATTATTTCAGAAAGGTCATAATATATTACTTTTCCTTCCTTGATAGTTGGGTCCATTGGTCTTTCGGCATTAACCAATCCATCCATAAATTCCATTAAAACAGGAAGATCTTCTAATGTTGCTTTCCTAACAATTGGAGTCATATTTCTTAGTTGATGATATTATTTAATTTGTAACAGTTTTCAAATCTAAAATTTATTCCTTTCATCGAAAAAAAAATGTATATGGAATTATTTTTCCGAAATTAGATTAATATTTGATTTTCAGCAGCTATACAACTTAAAACACTAACCTATGGTTCTGGAAATTACTAATTGCGAAAACTGCTACAAGATTAAAGGTAATCTTACTAAAGAAAATCTCGGTCTCTTTCAGCATACCTTTAAAAATATTTTCTCCAAAATAAATGAGCTTACAATCAATATTGAAGGGTTGGATGGTATTGATAGAGATGGTGTAAGTGCTATCACAAAGCTTCATAATAATGCTATTTCAAACAACAAAAAACTAACAATTGTTGGTTTAGGATGTAAAGAACTTTATCAGCATATAAAAACATTTAACGCGGCTTAAAATTAGGGATTAACAAGTTTATTCTAACAAACTAGTACCATTCGAGAGGTTAACTTCATAGAACGAACAATTGTTGTTAAATCTTTGTTTGTATTGATTTGCTATAGCTTTTTTAAATTCTTCTATTTGGTTTCTTTTAATAATATTTATTGTACATCCTCCAAAACCTCCTCCCATCATTCGAGCGCCTATGACTGCATTGGAATTTTTCGCGAATTCAACCAAAAAATCAAGTTCTTGACAACTTACCTTATATTGGTTTTGTAGACCGTTGTGGGAAGCAAAAAGTAATTCGCCAAGTTTGGAAATATCATTCTGTTTAACTGCTTCGAGCGCTTCAAGTACACGACTATTTTCATGAATTACATATGAAGTTTTTTGATATTCAGATTCTGAAAGAGATTCTTTTATACTTTGTAAGCTGTTTAAGGATGCTTCTCTTAAGCTACTAAGGCCGAGTTTTAAAGCTACATTTTCGCACACGTTACGCCTCTCATTATAGGCGCTTTCTGCTAGACTGTGCTTAACATTCGTGTTAATTAAAAGCAAGGAATAGTCTTTAAGATTTAATGTGACAGTTTTTGCTTCTAAACTTTCGCAGTCTAGTAAAATTGCAGCATCTTTTTGTCCAAACATACTAGCATATTGATCCATAATGCCACATTTTACGCCAACATAATTATGCTCTGCTTTTTGGGATACAAAAATCATTTCCTTTTTAGTAAACCCTAAGCTAAAAAGTTGGTTTAAAGCGAATACGACACTATTCTCTAATGCAGCTGAAGAAGATAAACCTGCACCAATAGGTATATCTCCATTAAAAACAAGATTAAAATTCTCAATTCGTTTTTTAGTTTTTTGAATCTCTAAAACAACTCCTAAAATATAATTTTGCCAACTTCCATTACCTAAAGGAGCTTTGTTATTTATAGAAAACTCAAATCGTTCGTTAGTGTTTAAAGCAATTATCGTTGATTTCTCCGAACTGCTTTTCGTAACAGCTGCAACAATGCCTTTATCTATGGCAGCAGGAAATACAAAACCGTTATTATAATCGGTATGTTCTCCGATGAGGTTAATACGGCCTGGAGAAAAAACCATTAACGGATTAGAATTAAAGGTTTTAATAAATTCAGATTTTACAGTATTTATAAGTTGCTGATTCATTTGTTGCTTGGGGTTAGAGTAAATGAATACGAATAGTTTTTATTTACTGGAATAGTATATTCAGGATGTACCAACCGTCCCCAAGACGTATCGCCACCAACACCCATTTGAAGATAATCAATATTCCATTGAACTGTATTTCCAATTTTAATATCTGCTCCATGTTTTGTGGTTACTGGAACTAATCCTGAAGCCGATTCTGCTCCATCACCACTATTAAAGTCGATTTCTTTCATATCAAAAGGCCAAACACTTGTATTCAATAATTCTTGTCCTGAAACTTTAAGCTTTAAATCTTTTGATGAAACTTCCATCCATCTCACATCTGTTTTGTTTCCTGTTTCTTGAGGACGAGAATACCGATGAAATTGTTCCTCAACTTTACCTGAATACAAACTAGTTTTTTGCCCTGTTTTTCTATCCCAATAGGTTTCTTCAGGCCCTTTTCCATACCATGAAACATCAGTAAAAGTATTGTTTAAAGTCATGTACATTCCTAATCTTGGAATGTTTGGTAACTCATTTTTGTTTGGATTAAAATTATACTCTAGCAGTAAATTACCATTGGATAAAATATTAAACAATATGTTGGCTTCTGCAATTTCATTGGGAAGTTTATAGTTTACTTCAAATACATAACCATCACGATTTCTGTCTATATATGGTGTTTTACTTAAGTTTGCACTATTGTTATATGTAGCTTCTTGCCATATTTTCGCCCATTTATCCATCCCATTCCCTAAATCATTATCTGTTGGTGGTCGCCAAAAATTTGGACGAATAGGTTGATTGGTTACAATTTTACCATTATGTTTCCATGATGTTATCTCTCCTGTTTTCTTATCTAATTTTAATTCAACAATATCATTTCTTATTATAAAATTATTATCAATGGAAACAATTTTAAGGTCATTTTCTAGCTCATATTCTGGTTCAGGTTGTTGCCACTCTTGAATAATAAATTGATCCCAAGCAATTTCATGTCCTTTTGGAATTAATTCAGTAGCATCTTTTTGGATTAAAGTTGCTTCTAGAATGAACTCACTCTCTGGAATAAACATTTCAGGAATTTCAGGAAAAGTCATTTTTACTTTGGTTTGAGGCTTAATATTAAGCTCAATATTATTCTTTAGTATTGTTTCTTTGCCATCAACCAGTAGTTTTAATTGAAGTGTTTTATCTGAAAAATCAGCAAAGAAATTCTTGTTTTCAATTTCAATAATGCCATTTCCTAAATAGTTAAACTGAACTGGCTCATATACTTTTTTGACTTCAGTTAAATGAGGATGCGGATTTCTATAAGGGTCCACCAAACCATTATTTAAAAAGTTGCCATCTGTTGGTAAATCTGGATGATAATCGTGTCCATAAGCCAAGTAAGGCTTTCCATTTTCGTCTTTATACTCTAAACTTTGGTCTACCCAATCCCAAATATAGCCTCCTTGCAAATTTGGGTATGTTTCAATGATATCCCAATAATCTTGTAAATTTCCGACAGAATTTCCCATAGCATGTGCGTATTCTATCATGATGGATGGTTTGTCGGAATCTGATTTTCCATGATTGATTAGATATTCTGGTTTTGGATACATTGGACAATACACATCAGTGTAGTCTTCCTTTCCTGCAGGTTCGTATTGAACAATTCTATTGTCATCTTGTTCTTTTAGCCACTTGTAAGTAGCCTTAAAAACATCACCTTCTCCAGCTTCATTTCCAAGCGACCATGAATATACAGATGGATGATTTCTATCACGATAGTACATACGTTTTGTACGTATCATATGTGCTGGCAACCAAGACATTTCATTACCAATTTGTGTGTCCTTCGAAATTGCTAAAGGATGACTTTCAATATTGGCTTCATCAATAACATATAGACCATATTTGTCACATAAATCCAACCAATAAGGGTCGTTTGGATAATGAGCAGAACGCACAGCATTAATATTATTCTGTTTCATTAATTTGATATCTTTTTCCATTGATGCTTTTGATACCACATGACCTGTAAAAGGGTCTGTTTCATGTCTATCAACACCTTTAAAGTTAATAGCTTTGCCGTTAATGAGTACTTGACTATTTTTTATTTCAACACGTTTAAAACCAATATTTTTAGTGATGAATTGATTGTTGTCTAATGATATTTTGAGAGTATACAAATTCGGAATTTCAGCAGACCATGGTTTCACTTCATTGATAATAGCGTCAGCTTTAAATTCATTTATAGAATTTGCTTGTATTTCAACATTTTCTGAAGTTATAAAGATTGATTTTTCACCATCAAAAATTTCAACAGAAATCTTTTTTGAAATGCTTTCATCGGTTTCATTATTAATTGAAACAGTTCCTTTGAATATACCATTGCTAAAGGTGTTGTCTAAATTGGTGTTGGCGTGAAAGTCGGAAACATGAATTTTAGGTCTAGTAAATAAATAAACCTCACGTTCAATACCACTCATGCGCAACATATCTTGACTTTCTAAGTAACTGGCATCACTCCAACGAAACATTTGTAGTGCAATAAGGTTTTTGCCTTTTTTTAAGTAGTTAGTAATGTTAAACTCAGCTGGCGTTTTACTGCCTTGTGAATAGCCAACATAAGTGCCATTTATATACAAATACATGGCAGATTTTGCGCCTGCAAAGTGAAGGATAACATCTTCAGATAGAAATTCAGAATCTATATCGATGAATTTTCTATAGGTACCAACTGGATTATAATCGGTTGGAGCATCAGGCCATTTGGTGGTAAAAGGATAGCGTTCGTCCAAATAAATGGGGTTTCCAAATCCTTCAACTTCCCAATTGGCAGGAACTGGAATAGTTGTCCAATTTGAATCATCGTAATTGTTGTTTTGAAAGGTACTAGGTCGTTGTTTAGGATCCTTAACCCAATGAAATTTCCATTCACCATTTAAACTCACGAACCGTTTGGAGTTTTCTTTTTCTTTAATTGTTTTATTTTCAAATGAGAAAAAGGTTGCTCGAGGAGGAAGTTTACTGTCTTCAAAGATTTCATGATTGTAATGAAAAGTTTGTTCTGCGACTTCTTGTAAAGGTTCTTGTTGGCAACCTATAAAAATAAAAGCAAAAAATAAGAGTGGGATTTTTTTCATCAGCGAGTTTTCATAAAATCTTCAGCTAGAATCTTTCTTAAATAGAATAATAATTCTTTCGCGTTTTCTTTACTAAAAACAATAGGTGGTTTAATTTTCAACACGTTATGGTCTGGACCATCAATACTCATTAAAATACCATGATCTTTCATTCTATTTGCTAAATAATCGGTTTGTTCAGCTAATGGATTCAAATTATTATCAACAAATTCAATACCTAGAAACAACCCTTGTCCACGAACATTTCCAATAATAGGATACTCGTTTGAAAGCTTCTTCAATTCTTCTTTTAAAAACTCACCAACTTCTAGTGCGTTTTCTTGAAGTTTTTCACGTTTTACAACACGTAACACTTCAGTGGCTATTGTGCATGACACAGGGTTACCACCAAAGGTGTTGAAATACTCCATACCATTGGCAAATTTATCTGCGATTTCTTTTGTGCAAGCCACAGCTGCAACAGGATGACCATTACCTAGAGGTTTCCCAATAGTAACAATATCAGGAACTACATTATGCAATTGAAATCCCCAAAATGTTTTTCCCATGCGACCGCAACCAGTTTGAACTTCATCAGAAATACAAATACCTCCAGCTTCTCGAATTAATTTGTATGCTTTTGGTAAAAAACCTTGAGGTAATTCCACTTGACCACCACAACTAATAATCGGTTCAATGATAAAGGCAGCAACATTACGTCCTTTGCTTTGAATGTTATCAATACATTGTTTAACTTCTTCGGCATATTTATCTGCTGTGTTTTTGCCTCGATATTTTCCTCTAAATGCATTAGGAATTGGAAAAATATGCGTGTGTTCAGGAGCACCTTGCCCACCTTTTCCATCAAACTTGTACGAAGAAATGTCTACACACATATTGGTATTACCATGATAACCAACTTCACTAGCTACGATGTCTTTTTCTCCAGAATAGGCTTTTGCCATTCTAATAGCTAACTCGTTAGCTTCACTACCAGAATTTACAAAATGTAAAACATTCAATTCTGGAGGTAAGGTTTCAATAAGTTCTTTAGCAAGTTCATTAATATTATCATGCAAGTAGCGCGAATTGGTATTTATCAAAGCCATCTGTTCTTGACCAGCTTTCACAACATCGTAATGTTCATGACCAACGTGTGCCACGTTGTTTACTGTATCAAGATATTTTTGCGCATACTGATCCATGAGATAAACTCCAGCACCTCTAACCATTTTTATTGGTGTTTTGTATTGAAGACTTAAACTTTTACCTAGATGCTGCTTTCTGTAGGCAATGAGTTCGGCGTTGGTTATATTATTAGAGTTTTTAAGCGCCTCAGACTTAAACAGTAGATTCGGATCTGGACATAAGCCTTTCCAAACATTAAGTTGTTTAAAATAAGTAACTCCAGGAAAATCAACTTCATAATCTAACATAGACATCATAACTTGGAAATGAAGATGTGGAGCCCAGTTTCCATTTTCAGGATAATTACCTAGTTCTGCAATTTTCTCACCTTTTTTGATGAGGTCACCAATTTGATGTTTTGTAGCACTTTCAACTGTGTTATGACCATAAAGTGTGTAAAATTCAAAATCTTCAACGCGATGTTTTAGGATGACTAATCCACCATATTCTTTATCCCCAGCATCATTGCAAGCAGTCACCACTTCGCCATCAAACAAGGCATGAATAGGAGTGTTTGCGTGAAACCAAAAATCGATTCCTAAGTGAATGGTTCTACTCTCACGACCATTATTGCCTATTTTGTCATAAGCCGTTGAAGTGTAAATTGGTCGAGGTTCTAAATAGCCACCAGCAAGTACTTTGTTTGGATATTCGGCTTGAAGTTTATCAATTTTAAATTGAAATAAATCGAGATCATTAAAATTTTCTTGATGACCAATCCACTTACTTGATACACTTAAATCGATGTGCTGAAAATCATCACTTGGTGCTGTTGGAAATAATTCAGATACTTTAAAGTGATAAGTTGAAGCCCATCTATTGAATTTTTCGGTGTCAGGATGCGCAGTGTAACCACAAGCCACTCTAAAACTGTAATGTGCAAAATCAGAACTTATGTTGAACCATTTTTTAAGAGCTTCTGAGGCAGGTTTTGCACTGACTTGTAAGTATATGTTTTCAGGTTCTTTTTTTAAGTTTATTAGTGCTGAAGTATAAGATACAATTAAACGCATTGCAATTATAGTGTGCAAATGGTCTAATTCCTCTTCTTGAAGTGGAAAAACTGAGTGATACCCAGAAACTATTTGTAAAGCTGGTTCTAAAGAATCGTTTTGCCTCATAATGGCATAAGCACAACAAATGCCAACATCATTGATTATATGTGTTTGCATTGCATCTCCATAATCTATAACAGCTTTTACTTTAGGATTAATTAGATTATCTGAAACCAAAATATTGTAATCATTGACGTCGTTATGTACTATCGATTTTCGAAGTCGAGTATAAGTACTCAATTCATTCTCAAAACGGTTTTGAAAATAACTGACTATTTCTTGCTCTTCCTTTGGAAAAAGATGAATGTGTTTTTTTGTCCAAAGTGAATGTGCAATATCCCAATCTAAATCAGATTCAATTGATTCATGATGAAATCCTTGAAGGGTATTTGTGATTTTCCCACTTGTCTCTCCTAAACTAAAATGAAGATTATTAAGTCTTGGATTTACTTCATGCCAAACACGTCCTGAAATCCAAGTTAAAAGCCTAACACTTCGTCTGTTTTTATCATTATCTAAAACTTCAGAAATATAATCGCCTTTTGTGTCTGCAATTATTTTAGGGGTAATTAAATTTTCTGAGTTTTTTTCAAGATATAATAAGATATCTCTAAGAAATGAAATGGCATTTTTGTTAACGTTTTGACGTGAAATTTTTAATACATAACCATCTTCATTGTCAACTTTTATTCTAAAATTATAGTCTTCATAACCAGGTAGAGGATGCGCAGTGCCCTTTATATTGTACTGCTCAAAAAGTATTTTTTCGGCTTCTTGAATTGAAATTTTGGTATCAGTGTAATTCATTAGTTTTAATCTTGACTTTGGTATTGTTTACTGAGTTTAATGAAGTCGGTTTCAGTTTTATTTTCAAAAGGAATCATATAAAAACTATAACTATATTTTTTTGAACCTTTAAATTGATATTTTTCTTGTGGTTTTGACCACCAACTATCATCACCAGCCAGACCACGTTGACCTAAATCTATATTGAGTTGTACCAAGTCCTTTTCTTTAATGTCAATGGTGTGCTTACTTTTATTTGAGTTTTTATAATCCCATCGAGGAGTCGTATCAAAATCTTCATTTTCCATGTGTAATGCACTAAAGCTGAAATAATTTTCGGAATCTGATATGAAAAGTAATCCCTTGTTTTGTTGGTTTGACAATGCCAACCAACGTGTCTCAGTTTTGTAGCCATTGTCTTGAGGACGAATATATGGCACATATTGTTGACTTACTTTAGAGGTGTATAAATCGACGAAAGCTGAGGCATTTCTATCTTGATAATTTTCATGTGGACCACGGCCTAGATAACTTAGATTTCCATATGGTTTTGGAAGTTGTAAACGCATGCCAATTCTTGGAATATCGCCTTCATAAGTGGTTTCGTTTAAAGTATTTTCAATGTGAATGACACCATTTCCATATATAGTGTAGTTTGAAATAAAAGTCGTTTCAACTCCTGGTAAACTATAATTTACTGTCATTGTAATTGCGCCACTTTCTAGTGTTTTATAATTAACACCAGAAACTTTTGATTCTAAAGACGCTCGTTTCCACTCAATGTTTCTATTTTGCATTTTGTTGCCAAAATCGTTATCAGTTACGGCACGCCAAAAGTTAGGTTTTGGCCCTTTTTCGTCTTTTAATAATTCAGTCCCGTTAATGTTGTAAGAAGTGATTCGACCTTCGTTTTTGTCAAATACTATATTTAGGATGCTATTTGAGATGATAATCTTACCTCGATTTTCAGCAATATTTACATTAGAACTTTCTCTAACTTCAGTTTTTACTTCTTTGAATTTATTTGTTAACTGAATTTGTTCTCTAGCCACCTCAAAGCCTTTTGGCAATATTCCCCAATCTTCTTTTGTGGTTGCTGCGAAGTGAACAAAATATTCAGTATTGTGTTGAAATGCAATATCTTTTAAGGGAATACGAATCAATTTCCCCGTATGTGTTTCAACTGAAATGTCATCAATATTGATGGTCTTTAGCACTTTTCCATCAGCCTTTATGTCCACTTTAAAATCAAATCGATTAAGGTTCGTAAAGTCGTATAAATTTTCAACGAGTACTCTTAATTCATCATGATGATTAATGCCTTTATCCTTAAAATTAATAAATTCATGAGCCTTTTTAACTTCATACAAAGCAGGTTGAGGTGTTCTGTCAGGAAACACAATGCCATTATTTAAAAACGTGTTATCACTTGGCATGTTTTCGCCAAAATCGCCACCATAAGCATAAAAGCGTTCACCTTTTTCGTTAGTTTTCCAAATGGATTGATCTACCCAATCCCAAATAAATCCGCCTTGTAGATTGTCGTATAACTCAATAATGTCCCAATAATCTTGAAAATTACCTGTGCTGTTTCCCATAGCATGCGCATATTCACTCGGAATGTAAGGTCTGTCGGTTTTTGATTTTCCTACTTCTTCAAATCGTGCAGGACTTGGATATTGAGGCACAATAATATCTGTATTAGAATCCATATCGTACAAACTACCATCATAATCTTTATATGGACGTTCATATTGCACAGGACGCTTAGTGTTGTCGTTTGCTTTAATAACATCGTAACCTTTAAAGAAATTAATGCCATTTCCTGCTTCATTTCCCATTGACCAAATGATCACAGAAGGATGGTTTTTATCTCGCTCAACCATTCGTAACATTCTATCAACATGTGCATTTTCCCAAGATGGTATTTTTGCTAATGAATACTTGCCATAGTACATGCCATGAGATTCAATATTAGCTTCATCGACCACATAAATTCCGTATTTGTCGCATAATTCATAGA
This sequence comes from Flavobacteriaceae bacterium S0862, assembly GCA_023015825.1. Classification (GTDB taxonomy): domain Bacteria; phylum Bacteroidota; class Bacteroidia; order Flavobacteriales; family Flavobacteriaceae; genus Pontimicrobium. The sequence continues at coordinate 49,411 of JALKAW010000006.1, forward strand.
ATCGCCTTCCTCTTGGATAATGCGCTAATCGAACCGCATTAATGTTGTTTTCTTTCCAAAGCTGAATATCTTTTTTTATAAGCTCTTCAGACATGATATGGCCAGTTTCTGGGTCAACTTCGTGAGCGTTGACGCCTTTTAAGGTAATGCGTTGGCCATTTACCAAAAGCAATCCATTTATTATTTCAACAGAACGAAACCCTATTTCTCTATTCGTAACTTCTATAGTTTTTCCTTTAGAATCTTTAGTTTCAATAATGAGTGTGTATAAATTAGGATGTTCGGCATTCCATTGTTTTACATCAGGAATTATTGCCTTAAAACCAGTAGCATCTTTTTGAGAGGAAGGGATTTCAATTTTTTTATTTCCTAAAGAGATGATTTTGTTACCATCTAATAACTCATAGCTGACCTCAATGTGTCTGTTATTCGTAGTGTGATTTTGTAAGTCAACGTCTAATTGAAACACACCATTTTCATATCCTTTATCAAGTGTTGAAGTGACCTCAAAATCCTGAATCCTAATTTTAGGTTGCGCATAAATAAAAACGTCACGTTCAATACCACTGATACGCCAAAAATCCTGACACTCTAAATAGGAGCCATCTGTCCAACGAAAAATTTGAATCGCTATGGTGTTCTTTCCTGGTTTGGCCGCTTTAGTAATATTAAATTCTGAAGGTAATTTGCTGCCTTGAGAGTAGCCAATGTATTTACCATTCAGCCATACAAATCCTCCAGCTTTCATGGCTCCAATATGAAGAAATATTTCCTTTTCAGTCCAGTTTTTTTCAATAGTGAAATCAAGACGATAAGTACCAACAGGATTATAACTATCTGGAACATCACCTGGATTTTTTGGATAGATGCGATCAACCAATTCCATGTCTTCAGCAATCATCGCTTTGTAATCTGTAAACTCGTATTGATGGTTGACGTAAATTGGAATTCCGAAACCTTCAACCTCCCAATTAGAAGGCACTTTAATGTCATCCCATTTAGATGCATCTAAATTTGAATTCATAAATTGAGTTGGTCTGTTTTTTGGGTTTTTTACCCAATTGAATTTCCAAATACCATTAAGTGATTTTAGAAATTGCGGATTGTTTTTTAATGCATTTTCTTTTGAAGTGAAAGAGGTAAACGATGCATGAGCAGGTTCTTTATTTTCAGAAATAACTTGCTCGTTTTTTATATAATGTTTGTAGTCTTTTATTGGGTCTTTTTGCTGACTGTAAATTGACAAGCTAATAAGCAAAAGCGTAAAAATTGTAAGTTTTTTAATCATTTGTTTCGTTCATTAGTAACATGATGACGTGCGCTGCACTCCAACTAAAATTTTCAGCATGTAAGCCTTCTCCAGTTAATGGATGATAGTTTTCTCTAATGGATTTTCCTTTTCCTAATAAGCCTTCTGCACCTTCAAGGATTTGTATGATTGCTTTGTCTGCTTCCTCGTTGAATCCATAATTGCGTAAGCCTTTAGTTCCAAAATAAGCTTGGTCTAGCCAATTTGGACCTCTCCAATACCCTTTTAAAGGGTCAAACTTTTCATGGTCTGCACTCATGGTTTGAAATGGTACTTTGGTATAGAATTTATTAGGATTCATCATTTTGTTTTTTACTGCTGCTGCTTGTTCTTGGGTTGCAGCATTTGCCCAAAGGGCTGTCCAACCTTCGCTGCCTTCTCCTTTTATAAATTGAGTGCCTTCTAAATTGGTGTCATAAAACCAGCCATCATTTTCATCATAAAATTGTATTTGAATTTTGACTTTTAAACTTTCTGCTTCGCTTTTATACTGTGAAGCATCGTTTAAATTTAAGGCTTCTGACAACTGTGACAAAAATAATTTTTCAGCATAGAGGTAAGCATTCAAATCAACACTTTCTTGATCTAGAGAGTAAGCACCTTCTTCATTTTTTAGAATTTTAGAATCATCAAACCTAATGGCATTGTCCATGCCACTTTCCCATTTGGCAGCTATCAAACTACCATCAGTTGAACCATATTCGCAAAGTCCATCTTGGTCATGGTCACGTTTGTTGTACCACCAATAATGGTATTTTTTGAGTTTTGGATACATGTATTTCACAAACTCTAAATCCTTGTCTTTTTCATAAATTTTAGCCACAGCCCAAGCTGATAAAGGAGGTTTTGTGTCACGATAGTTATGAGCTTCAATAGTAGTGTCACGATATACACAATCTGCTACAAAACCATCTCCATTTTGAAATTTGAACATGAGTTTTACTTGCTCTTTGGCTAAACGTAAATCGTAATAGGATAAACCAACAGCATGTTTCCAAGAATCCCAAGACCAAAATCCATTAAACCATTTGTAATGATAACTAGGGAATAAGCCTTCGTGTTCAATTTCGCCAGCTGGAATACGCCAATTGTTTTGCAAAGTTAAATGTGCTTTGGCTAAAACTTCGGCGTATTTATCATCTTGAAACTGTGGTTTTCTGTTATCGATAAGAGACTTTAGCTGCTTGTTTTTTTCTTGTTTTCTAGCGTTTAAAATAGAATCAAAATCAACACGTTCAATGAGTGCTTTTTCTTTTTCCCAAGAGTATTCTGGAAAGATGAAGGTTTGGGAAATAATTATTTCTTTGGATTCATTTGGGTCAAGAAAAGAGCTTTCTAATTGAATAACATAAAATCTATTTTCATCTAGAATATCAATTCTTTCAATTTTGTTTAATGTATCTATGTAACCTACTGCTTCAGAATTCTTAGAAGTTAATTTAATTTCATTGTTTTCATTTGATAGCTCAATTCCAATATTTGAAATACCACCTTGAATATTAGCACTAACTAGAATTGTGTCATCTGTAATGTTTGTAATAATTACTTTTTGTAAGGCAGTATGTCCTGATAAGAAAACTAATGATTGTTCTAATTTTAGTTTTTCGTTTTGAAATATTCTGTGTAAATGACTTGAAGAACTTGATTGTTCAACTAAGTCTTCTTTTAAACTCAATAAATTGTCATTGTGATGTCCTGTCGTAAGTAAAATGCCTGATAATATTCCGCTACTCCAAATACCATTATCTTGAGTCATTAAAAAAGGACCTGAAAAGCCAATTAAACCTCTATTGGTTTTAGTCAAACTATAAGCAAACCAAGCACCTTGGTCTGAAAACATTAAACCAGATTTGTCAATAGAATCTTTAGGTGTAATGTGATAGTCTAAAATGTTTTCACTGAACTTTAGATAATCAGTTTCCGCCATAGTTTTTGATTCTGGTTTGCAACCAAAAACAGAATATATTAACAATAGTACTATTACTTTTTTCATCTTAAAATAAAACCGTTTTTCATTGGGTCACTAGGGTCAATTACAAAGGTTTGCATTCCTGTAATATGTGCCGTTCCTTCAACTTGCGGAATGATGGCTTTAAATGATCCATAATTTTCTTCAGATATTACTGAGCCCTTAAAAACCGACCCTGTAATGCTTTCAATACTAATGATGTCTCCATAATCAATTTCTTTTCTCGCTTTATGAATTGCCATGCGCCCAGATACACCTGAACCTGTTGGGCAGCGATCTACTTCACCTTCGGCAAAAATGCAAACATTCTTACTATCTGCTCCACAAGGTTGTTTGTTGTTGTCAATAAATATGGTTCCGTAAAGGAAACTTAAATCATCTTCAAAAGGATGAAGAATTTCTTTATCAGCATTCATTACGGCCTGCTTGATTTTCATTCCTTGATTGATGAGTTCTCTATACGAATTGGCACTTAAATCAAAATTGAAGTTGTTTTTAGCCATGTCAACATAAGCATAAAATGCGCCTCCATAAGCCAAATCGTATTTAATAGTTCCTAAACCTTCAATCTCAACCGTTCTATCCAAACCAACAACGAAACTAGGCACACAATGAAAACGAACTCCTTTAATTTTTCCATCTTTAACATTTGCAAAAGATGTAATTCTTCCACAAGGTGCATCAATTTTTATAATATTGTCACCTTCTTTCACATCAATCCATTTCATTTCAACAGCTAAGGTAGAAATAGCAATAATTGCGTGACCACACATAGTTGAGTAGCCTTCATTATGTAAAAATAAGATTCCGAAATCACCTTCATTATCGTTTGGAGGCAATAAAATGCAGCCGTACATATCTGCATGACCACGAGGCTCAAACATTAATGCTGTTCGAAGATGGTCAAAATTTTCTTTGCAATATTTTCGGTATTCTAGAACGGAATTACCTTTTAATTCAGGGAAACCATCTACAATAACTCGAAGAGGTTCTCCACCAGTGTGCATATCAATGGTTTTTATTTTTAACCACTCACTTGGAGGGTTGAAATTTGTAATACTTAATATGTTTTGATAGGTTTTACTCATTAATAAACTTTGTGTAATAGTATTTTGCTGCAACTAAATCCTCAAGGGCATGACCAACAGATTTAAACATTGTGATTTCAGAGTCACTTGTTCTACCTGATTTTGTATTTGAGCAAAGTTGAAATAAATCGGCTTTTACTGCTTCTTTTTTAAGTACACCATTCTTAATCGGAATCACTATATCGCCACTTTCTTTAAGCCCTCCTTGAAAGGTATCAACATAAACAGAAGCTTTTTTAATCGAGTTATCATCTGCTTCTCGCATATCTTTTTTATAAGCACCTACGAGGTCAACATGTTGTCCCTCTTTTAATTTTCTTCCAAGGACTAAAGGTGTTCTTGATAATGTTGCACAAGAAATTATATCGACTTCAGAAATTTTTTCTTCTATGGTTTTTATAGCTTTAATTGTATAGTTTTCATTTGAAAGTTTTTTGCAAACCTCATTAGCTTTTTCATGGTTTCTTCCCCAAACATAAACTGTTTCTATAGGTCTAACGGTAGCGTGAGCTTTAATGAGGTTGATTGACAATGCTCCAGTTCCAATCATTAAGAGCCTTTTGGAATTTTCTCTTGACAAAAATTTCGATGCCAAAGCTGAAGCTGCTGCTGTACGTTTTGCAGTTAAGCTCTTAGCTTCTAAAAGTGCCTTTATAGTGCCCTTTTTGGCATCTAAATAAATATAGGTTCCTTGAATGGAGGGCAAGTTGAACTGTCCATTTTCTGAAGACACTGTGACTACTTTTACTCCAGCTTCTTTACTCGGATTCCAAGCAGGCATTAATAATAATGTTGAATCTGCATTTACTTCTGGGTTTGGAAAGTCATGATGATGTCGCATTGGAACAATTATATCATCATTTGAAAACCCTTGTTTTAAAGCTGAAATTAACTCAGTAAAACATGTATTTTCTTCAATAAAATTAGTGTCAATTTGAACAATATTATCCATGATGTTAAAAATAAGAATTCTTAATGCCTGATAAAATATTTATCCATTTTTAAATAAGATAAAACCAATCTTTGATAATTTTATATCAATTAAGGGATAATTGTTTTGATTATCTTTAAAGAAAATTACTTCCAACCACTTTAATTATGAAACGACCAATCATTTTTTTAGCATTATGCTGTTTCCCATTTATTAATTTTTCGCAAGAGAAGGTTTTTCCAGGCGCAGACGAAGCTACACCTTCTAGAGCACAATATTTTAGCTGGATTAATAACACTAACGAAGGCACAACTGAGGCGCATACACTAATAAATTTAGAGTTTTTCCAATGGCTAAAAGATGAGTATGGTATGCAACTCGACATTTATGCTTTTGATGCTGGAGCGATTGATGGAAAACGTTTTTATGGTAGTGTAAAATCAGATAGATTTAAAAGTCAGTTTCCTAACGGATTTGATCCAATCTATAATAAATCAAAGGAGTTAGGATTACGATTAGGGATTTGGGGAGGACCAGATGGATTTGGTGAAACACATGAAGATGAAGCTGAACGTACTGAGCAAATGGTAAAACTAGCTCGAGATTATGACTTCGCTTTATTTAAGTTTGATGCTGTTTGTGGACCATTAAGACCTGAAAAAGAAGGAGCGTTTATAAACATGATGGAGGAAGTACGTAAGCATAGCCCAGACTTAATCTTGTTAAATCATCGCTTAGGACTTGAAAAAGCAGAAGCCTATGCAACAACATTTCTTTGGGGAGGAAATGAAACTTATGTAGATGTATTTATGAATAATGACGTCACTGCACCACATCATAGAGCAGGAGCTATTTCTAGAGGCTTGCCACCAAATTTATTAAGATTAACTGAAGATCATGGCGTTTGTATTTCATCATGTTTAGATTATTGGGAAGACGATTTGGTGTTACAAGCTTTTAATAGAAATTTGATTCTATCACCTCAAATTTATGGTAACCCTTGGTTGCTAAGAGACGATGAATTTTCTAAAATGGCAAGAATTTTTAATCTGCACAGGAAGTATAAAGACATTTTAATTAATGGAAAAGTATTACCTAAAAGTTACGGTCCAAATGCAGTGTCTAGAGGAGATGACAATACTAGAATTATTACTTTAAGAAATCTTACTTGGAACAAAACATCGTACACTATTAGTTTAAATGAAGAACTAGGATTGAAAAATTCTAATACTAAAATTTCTGTATTGCAAGTACATCCTCACGATGAGTATTTTGGAAAGTTTGATTTTAATAAAACAGTAGATGTTGAAGTTGCGTCATTTCGTTCTGCAATGTTTATAGTATCGACTAATAAAATTGATGAGCCTTTAATTGAAGGAACGCCTTATAGGGTTGTAAAAAATATTGATAACTCTCCTGCCTCTATTGAATTAATTGGAAGGCCAGGTGAAAAATATTCATTAAAATTAGTGAATTCAGAAGATTATAAAAGAGTATCGTTTGATGATAAAAACGATAATAGAATTCTTTCAGGTAGAAAGAAAAACATTGAATTTACAGGGCAAAAGTTACAGTATGAACCTCATAGAAAGTTGACCGATTTAACAGAGACTCCTATTCCTGAAGATGAAGAGGCACTTTATGAAGCGACAGTATTTGCTGCTGACAATAATGCCTTGGAAGTACGCTCTGTTTTACGTTCTGGTGAGACAAATATTCCGCAAGTAAAAGCAGCAAGAGATGCTTTTTTTAATCAAGAGGTTTTTGTAAAAAGAGGCATCTGGGATAAAAATTTATTTGATGGTAATGAGAGCACAGGTTTTTGGCAATCAAAAAAATATGATATTGATCAGAGTGTTAAAGGAGGTGCTTTAAGAATTGATTTAGGAGAAGTAATTCATCTAGATGAACTAGTTATAACTGTACCTAATCATTTTGCTTTACATCCAATTTTAAGTCATGAAGGCAATTATGTTGAGGTTTCCACAGATTTAAAAAACTGGACACAAATTTTGTATTTAGCGGATTTAAAATCTAGAATTACTATTAATGATAGTGTTAGGTTTTTAAGGTTTAGAAGGTTTCCTCAACAAATTATGGAAGTTGAAGGATTCTCTAATGGAAAATCATTGGATAGGTCAAAATGGCGAGCTTCAAATTTATTTGCACATTCTGAAGTAATGAAACCTAAAAAAGCTTGGAAAGGCAGTTTTACATTACCAGAGTTAGCAAATAATAGTTATTTAAGTGTAGGACTTAATGGAACACATGGCATTGAAGGCGCTTATGTGGCTGCAAAAATAGATAGTAAATATGTTGGAGCACCTGATCGTGCAGTATCTTATCCATCAAATACTTGGGAATATATTAATGCAAGGAGAGATAAAAACTACACATATTACATTCCTATGAAGCCTGAATATATAAACAAGAAGATAGAGATTTTTGTTTTAGGTTATAACGAAGAACATCAAGATATTAAACCAGAGGTTTGGATATCATCATTTGATGCAACAGAAAAAATTACATTAACATTAGATCGTAAATAATGAAATTAGTTAAAACGAGTTTAATATTTTGAAGCCAACTACATTAAAAACCTATCAACTTTTACTACCATTAATCTTTTTGTTTATTCTGATTTCTTTCGGATTGGTAATTGGTCCAAACTATTTTGGGTTGAAACCATTTCCATTAGAAATTATATTTCTATTTGCAGCTGTTTTTTCTGCTGCAGAATTAATGATTTTAGGATATAAGTGGAAAGACATTCAAGATGCAATTGTTAAAAAAATAGCACAAGGATTCCCAGTGATTCTTATCTTTTTTTCTATTGGAATTTTAATTGGGAGTTGGATTATTTCTGGAACAATACCTATGTTGGTTTATTATGGAATTGAACTTATTAATCCAGATTATATTTATTTAATCGGGTTTGTAGTTCCTGTTATATTCTCATTATTAACAGGAACTTCTTGGGGATCGATAGGAACTATTGGAGTTGTTATTATTGGAATTGCATCTATAGCTGGAGTTAATTTAGGTATCACAGCAGGTGCTATAGTAGGTGGCGCCTATTTTGGAGATAAAATGTCGCCGCTTTCAGATACTACAAATTTAGCTTCTGCAGCAACGGATGTAAAATTATACGATCATATTCAATCGATGATGTATACTACATTTCCTTCTGCAATAATCGCTGCAATAATATTTTTTAGTCTATCTTTTATTTACCCTGTATCGGCTGAGGTAAACAGTGAAATTGCAACCAAAGAAACTTTAACGGCAATTCAAAGCTTATTTCATTTTAATATGCTTCTAATCATACCACCAATTATTGTGTTGATTGGTTCATTAAAGAGAAAACCAACAGTTCCAGTAATGCTATTATCTGCATTTTCTGCGTGTATGTTAGCGTTGTTTATTCAAGATTACACATTACAAGATTTAGTACAAACTCTTTTAAAAGGATTTCAAGTTGACATGGCAACATGGATCTCTGTAGTGCCAGAAAATGTCACCGTTTTATTTAATCGAGGTGGATTGTATGCGCTAAACGAAGCTATCTTCTTTACATTTATGGTTTTTATTTTTATTGGTATTTTGGATATGGTAAAAGCAATGCCTACTATAGTAAATATTGTATTTAAGAGTGTAAAAAAACGTTGGACATTAATATTGTCTTCGTTAGTTGCAACTGCGTTCACAAATGCATTTACATCCAATCAAAGCGCTACCAGTTTTATTATTGGAGATGCCTTTAAACCTGCGTATGATAAATTAAAAGTCTCAAGAAAAGTTCTCTCAAGATCAATTGAAGATTATGGAACTATGATTGAAACCTTAATTCCTTGGCACGCATCTAGTTTATATGTAGTTGCTACATTAGGTGTTTCTTTTGTAGATTTTTGGCAATGGCAATTACTCACAATAATAAACTTAATTATCGCTCCTTTACTAGCAATTACTGGTATTGGTTGTTTTTATAAAAAAGATTCAAAGAACTCATGAAAGAAAAAAAGATAGAAACCTTTCTGGCTCACGACGGAAAAAAAGCTCATAGCAAAGGTGCCGTAGTTCCACCAATTTACCAGAATTCCCTTTTCACGATGAAAGATTGGGATGATATTGATAAAGCTTTTGATGATAGAACGAACAGTTATATTTATTCTCGAGGTAATAATCCATCGGCTGAAATTGTTGAAGAAAAACTAGCTAAAATTTGTGAAGGAGAGAGAGCAAAACTCTTTGCATCTGGAATGGGAGCAATAAGCGCAGTATTCCTTTCGTGCATCAAAAATGGAAGCCACATTATCACATTAAAAAATATTTATGGGCCAGCAAATAACTTATTAGAAACATATTTTAAGCCAAAGTTTAATATTGAAATCACTTATGTTAATGGAACAGATATTAAAGATTTTAAGGATGTGATTAAACCAAATACTTCTTTAATTTATTTAGAAAGTCCATCATCAGTAATTTTTAGTTTACAAGATTTAGAAGCAGTATCAAAGTTAGCAAAAGCAAATAGTATTAAAACAGCAATTGATAATACTTGGGCTTCTCCTTTATATCAAAATCCATTGAAATTCGGAATTGATTTAGAAATTCATTCATGTTCAAAATATATTGGTGGACATAGTGATGTTGTTGCAGGGATTGTTGTTGGCTCTAAAGTTGATATTGAAAATATATTTACTAAAGAATTTGAATTACTTGGTGCAAAAATTGCCCCATTTGAAGCTTGGTTGTTATTAAGAAGCTTAAGAACTCTAAAGATAAGAATGGAGCAACATCAAAAAAATGGATTGCAAGTAGCAAAGTTCTTAGAAAGTCATCCAAAAATTCAAAAAGTAAATTATCCTGGATTAGAAAGTTTTCCGCAATACGAATTAGGAAAGAAACAAATGTCAGGTTATACAGGATTAATGAGTTTTCAGTTAAAAACTTCTAATTTAGATAGTATAAAAACGTTTTTTAACGGATTAGAATTATTTCAAATAGGAGTAAGTTGGGGCGGACATGAAAGTTTAATTTATGCTCCAGCTATTAGCTATCTAAAAGAGCTCAACAAAGAACAATTTGAAGGCTTAGGAATTAGTTTAGGAGATATGAGAATATCTGTTGGCTTAGAATCTGCTGAAGATTTAATTGAAGACTTAACATTAGCTTTATCAAAAATCTAATATATACTAGTCAGCTTAAAAAATTATCTTAAAATATTAGTTTGCTTTTTGTAAAAAGCTTCCTGTTGTTTTTTCATAAGTTCTCTTGCAATTTTCTTTTTATAAGCATAGAGCTCTTCTTCTTCACTTATATCTCCATAAACACGATCATTTATGATATTGTCAGTATCTAAAATTGCTTTTCGTTGATGTGTTTGTTGTTCTGCCCAAGTTTTAAGTTTAGATTCGTCTTCTAAAAAATTGATGTCATATTCCCCTTTTGGAGATAATAGTTTTGCAAAAATTGGTGACGTTTCAATCGCTAGGAATAGTAAGAATATAAAAAATGAGGGTAACCAAGGCAATTCGCCCAAAGCATTTACACGAGCCATTAAACCATCAAAATTATCAATAATAGGTTGCGATGTTGTTACAGCAGATTCATAATCTGAATTTAATTTTGCTATTTGTGCTTCAGCGGCCATAATTTTTGCATTATTAGTTTCTTTCAGTTCTTGTAAGGCTGCTAATTCAGCATCGTGTTTCTCTCTTTTTTCTTTATACACAGGTCCTTTACCAAGTAGTAAAGTGCCTTCTCGACCTTCGGCTTCGGCAATATAAGTGTTGTAGTAATCGTTAACTTCAGTTTCTTTGGCGTCTATTTGGGTTTGAAGTGTATTGATATCATTGGTTAACGACTCAACAGTTGGTGTGTATTGTTGCGCAATCTGTTCTTTGTTTGCTAAAGTGAACTCATTTTTTTGTTCCAATAGCACTTGATTGATTTCTTTTTCAAATATTTTTAATTCAAGAGGCTTTGAAATAACAACAGCAATAATAACGGCCAAAATAATTCTGGGAGACGCTTGTATAAGCTCGTCAATAACATTACCTGTTTTCTTAATTGTAGATACGATATATCTGTCTAGATTAAAAATGAGTAATCCCCAAACAAGACCGAAACCAATAGCTGCAAATAAATTATCGAATACTGTATACAGTGCATAACTAGCTGCTATAAATGCCATGAGTGCAGTAAAAAACACAGTTGCGCCAATGCCTGCGTATTTGTTTTGTTCGCCTTTGGAACAGTTCTTTAAAATATCGGTGTCGGAGCCTGAGCAGATGATGAAAAATTGCTGTAACATAATGTATTGGTTTTGATTGATTGTCTATTAGAACGCAACTATTGGCAAAATGTTACAAAAAAAGCCTCGAAAATTGAGGCTTTTAAAAAATATTTAGTTTTTTTCTTTAATTTCAACTATCATTGGTTTGGTAGAGAGATGAACTTTTGCTCTCTTAGAATCTCTATCAATTGTTCGAATATTCATCTTCTTATTTTGCTTTAATTTTTTAATAGCTTCATCCGATGAAATTTCTTTTCCTTCAAAATAGAAAACAGCATCTTTTTTAGCCATATCGATAACATGGTCTAAAGATGATTTTGGCGGTGGAGGTGGCAAGTCTCTTTTTAGTCTTTCAATTTTTGCTAGCTCTCTTTTTTGTTCGGCTAAAGCTTTACGCTCTTCAACATGCTTTAGTTTTTCTTTCTTTAGCTTTTCAGTTTCAGCTCTACGTTCTTCAACATATTTTAGTTTTTCTTTTACTAATTGTGCTTTACGCTCTTCACTAATGGCTTGTCTCTCTACAACGCGTTTCAATTTCTGCTGCTCTAATTTTTCTTGTCTCACCTTCATTTCAGCAACTCGAGCCAGTTTAACTTCTTGCAATGCTTTTCTTTCAGCAGCATATTGTTCTTCTACTTTAATGAGTTGGGCTCTTTCAGTATTTTTTGCCTCTCTTACTTTAGCCATGTTTTGTCTAGATTCTGCAACAGCTAACTCATACTTTTTAATGTTTTCCTCGTATTTTTTCTTTTGTTCGGGCGTTGCATTGTCAGGAATTGGGGGAGGAGGTGGAGGCGGTAGCATGCTTTTTACTTTTGCAGCCTTTTCTTTATACATTTTAATTGCCTTCTCATACTTTTTTCGTTGTTCAGGAGAGGCATTGGCTGGGATTGGAGGTGGAGGTGGAGGCATTGCTGATTCTACTTCAATAACTCTAGGAGTATTTGGAGCTGGAGGAGGCGGAGGTGGAATATTTGGGAATGGTTCTGCATCCTTTTTTTGTGCTGCGCTCATCAAGCTATAAAGGTATTTAATACGCTTTACATCTTTTTCTTTAACTACTATTTCCTTTCCAGGATAAGAATTAAAATGTTTTGCCAGCTTATTATACTCTTTTATTTGGGCTTTTGTTGCTTTTTGTTGTTCAGATTGATTAAAGATGGCATTTGATTGTTCTTGAGTACCAGTATTTGTAATCGCAAAAGGTTTATTTCCTTTTTCTCGAATTATTTCTTGGTTGTAGGTAACAATACGATGAAAGCCATAATCAATTACAGAATTATAAATAAACCATACGTCTTCATCTAAAACAGCTTTCCCATTATTTACATGAACATTTATAATTCGATTACGTATTTCTGGAGTTATATCTTGATGCAATTGGTTGATAACTGATGCAAATGTTTTTTTAGTAGCTTTAAGACCATCTATTTTATAAGTACCGTTGTCGAATACTTCAATATCAATGCTTCTAGCTGTATGATTAGCTCCTGAAATTTCTTCAGAAGTTTTTTCAATAACTTTTGTATCGCTAAAGCTATACAACATAATTGCTAAAAGAGGCAGTAATACTAGACTTCGAAGCCAAACACCTCGTTTTGTAGTTTGAGTTTTCATAACTGTAAATCGTTTTTTTATTAATGAATAGTTTATGGCATTAGCCAATTGTGGTTGTGCAGCATTTGATGAGAATGCCAAAATAATTTTTTGATAGGTGTTGGTGTTAATTCCTTTACGTAATACGCCTTGGTCTGCTAAAAACTCATGGTTTAATTTAATGGCGTGCTTAATAATATAGATTAGCGGATTAAACCAAAGCACCACTTGTATAGCCTCAATAAAGACAACATCTATACTGTGTTTTTGCGTTGCATGTGTTTGTTCGTGCCAAAACACTTCTTCAGGTATTTCGTTGGCTTCAAATTTAGATTTATTAAAAAAGATATAATTGAAAAAGGTGTGAGGTGCTATTAAATCTTTTAATAATACGTGTGTGAATTTGTAATAGCGTTGCTTTGGGTTATGTTTTATTTTATGGTTTAATCGATAGAGGTTTCTAATAAATTTAAAACCAAAGATTAATACACCAATTAGGTATATGCACCAAATAATATAAGGTAGATAGTTAGTGGTTGCTTCAATTTCTATAGAGTTGTTAGTAATAAGCATATCTTGTGAAATTTCACTAAACGTTAATTGAGAAGGTTCTACATAATGAGTGAATGTTACTAAAGGAATGCTTATTGATAAGACAAGTGCAGCCAAAAGAAAAAATCGCTTAAACACATGCATGTTTTCTTTTTCTAACACCAATTTGTAAAAGGTTAAAAAGATTAAAAGGCATCCCGAAAATTTTAAAAGATATAGTGACATCATTACTTCTTTTTAATTTCGTTATCAATAATTTCTTTTAGACTTTCAAGCTCATCTTTGCTTAAGTCCGTTTCTTGAGTAAAGAATGATGCAAACTGTGTAGCACTATCATTAAAAAAGTGTTTTATAAGCCCGTTAACGTGCTTAGAGAAGTAATCTTTCTTTTTTACAAGTGGATAATATTCTCTTGATTTTCCGTAGAGGTTGTAGGCTACAAATCCTTTTCCAGTCATACGTTTTAATAAGGTTGCAATCGTAGTTGTTGCTGGTTTAGGTTCGTCGTAAGCATTAAGAAGGTCTTTCATGAATGCTTTTTCGAGCTTCCATAAATGTTGCATTAATTGTTCTTCGGTTTTGGATAATTGCATTGCTCTACAAAATTAGAATTAACTCTACAAATGTAGAATAAAAAATATAAAAACCAAATTATTGATTCAGATTATTAAAAATTTAACACAGAATTTTTCAGAACAGATGCAATTGCTTTGTAACAAATGTTACTCTTAATTATATAGATATACATTAAATTTGAAAAGCATTTAAAACAAAAATGATTAAGGTTTACTTAGTTTTAATTGTTAATTTTATGTTTGATTTTATAGATAATAAAAAGGCTCGTTTAGTTTTAAACGAGCCTTTTTTTATAAATCATGTATATTTGGTATAGTTATTATTAAAAAAGCCCAAAAATGAACAAACTTACTTCTTTATTGATACTAACCTTTTTTGTGTCGTTTAGTTTATCGGCTCAAACCGTATCTGATTTAATGAATTTAGTAAGTCAAGATACTTTAACTAAGGTGATTCGTGAATTTTCAGGTGAGGATCCAACGGTTGTTAATGGAAGTACGGTTACTATTTTAAATAGGGAAAGTGCTAATAACGACGTTGCAGCCGATTATTTAAAGGAACGACTGTCTATGTTCAATAATTTAACCATTAACGACCAAGCTTACACAGTTACGTATGGTTCTATAACTTATAGTGGTAGAAATATTATTGCGACTCAGTTAGGAAAAACAAATCCAGATGATATTTACATTATTTGTGCACATTACGATAGTGTGGATGATTATTGTGTTGATGATAATGCAAGTGGAACAGCGGCTGTGTTAGAAATAGCAAGAGTTTTATCAGCCCAATGTTTTGATAACACCATAATTTATGCACTCTGGGATGAAGAAGAAGACGGTCTGGTCGGATCACG
Source organism: Flavobacteriaceae bacterium S0862 (assembly GCA_023015825.1). Taxonomy (GTDB): domain Bacteria; phylum Bacteroidota; class Bacteroidia; order Flavobacteriales; family Flavobacteriaceae; genus Pontimicrobium. The sequence goes on from JALKAW010000006.1 coordinate 64,586, forward strand.
CTATTATGCTAATGCTGCAGGTGTAAATGGTGATAATATTTTGGGTGTTTTAAATTTAGATATGATGGCGTATGATGGCGACGGTGATAACGATTTTGATATAGATGTTAGGAATATTGCAGGATCATTAACCTTAAAGGATGATATGCTTAGTGCTTTAACTAGTTCTGGTCTAAATTTAAATGCCAATGTTGTTAATCCAGGGTCAGGCGCATCCGATCATTTTTGGTTTTGGAGCAATGGTTTTCCAGCAATTTTTGTTGGAGAATCGTGGTTTAATGGAGATGAAACACCAAACTATCACACTGCCAATGATAGATTTGCTGATTTAGATATGGACTATTTTACAGATTTAACAAAGTTGTCGCTGTATTATATGGCAACAAAAGGGAGTTTACAAGCTGTGGATAATACGGTTACAACAACGATATCGAATATTACTGCAAATCAATCTGGTGCAACCTATCAATGGTTAGATTGTGATAATAATATGGCTATTATTCCTTCTGAAACAGGACAGACGTTTACACCATCATCTAATGGAAATTATGCAGTTGAAATAACTTTAGCATCATGTATTGAGATTAGTAATTGCGTAAACTTCAATACACTTGGACTTGATGGATTTACTAAAAAAACAGTAGAAGTATTTCCTAATCCAGTAGCGTCTATTTTAAATATTCGTATTCCAGAAACTATTAGCGAAGCGACTTTATCTATTATTTCAATAGAAGGTAAAGAACTATTAAAAACCACAATTGACAAACAGTATAACGAAGTGTCCTTTTCTCAGTTCGCTAATGGTATTTATTTTGTAAACATTGAAAGCCAAGGAAGAACGTTGAGTTATAAAGTTATAAAAGAATAAGCTATTTTTTCACCATTCTTCTTTTAGATAAAACACTTTCAATAATTACAGTTATCATAATTAAACTTCCACCAATAATGGTGTTTAGTTTCGGAATTTCTCCCAGAAAGAAGTAAGCAATTATAATCCCATAAATCGGCAAAAAACTACTAATAATACTTGCCGAACTTGCTGAAAAATATTTTAAACTGTGTACAAAGAGCGAGTGTCCAATTGCTGTAGTAAGTAAAGCTAATAAAATTACATAAGGATACTGTGTTTCTATTCCGCTAGTGTCCATTAAGAACATAAAGGGTACTAAAACAATAGTTAATACAACCAACTGATAAATCATTAACGTCGTGCCATGATAGTTTTTTGCATGCTTCTTTAAAATCAAAATCCTTAAAGCATAACAGATGGCTGATAGTATTCCTAATAACAGACCTTTAACTTGCGAGTTTTCAAGATTCAACTCAGGTGATAAAATGTAAATACCTACTAAAATGAGTAAACTCAAAAACACATGACTTATTTCGAGTTTTACTTTCGTAAAAAAGGGTTCTAACAAGGCCGTTATTACAGGAAAGGTATATAACGACAACATTCCTATTGCAACATTGGAGAGTTTTAGTGAATAAAAATAAGTAATCCAATGTGCACCAAGGAATAATGCACTAATAATTATAGTTGGTAAATCTTTTTTCGATTTAGGAGCTAAACGAATTCTAACAATTTTGGAAAAAACAAATAAAAACACCAAGGCCAATGCACAACGCCACCATACAATGACTGGCGTTGGCATTGCAATAAATTTACCTAAAGCACCTGAGGTACTAATAAATAATGTGGCTAAACTTAGTTCTAATAGTCGAACTAAATGGTCATTCTTCATTCATGCTTTATTAAGCAGTGATGTTATTATTAAAAGTTATCTAGTGAAAACTCTTTGGGAGGTTCCATATTCAGTAAATGCTTTACCCAATAATCCCAACGTTTTCTAGTCATATAATCGGTCATATTTCCATAACCATGTCTTTGGTTTGGGAATAAAATAAAATCAAAATCTTTATTAGCTTTAATTAGGGATTCAACAACCAACATTGTGTTTGATGGAGGTACATTATTATCCATAGAGCCATGAGTGATAAGAAGTTTTCCCTTTAAGTTTTCAGCTATCAACTGGTTTGCTTGATTGTCGTAATTAGTAGTGCCACTTTCTTTATCGGTTACTAAAAGCCCTTGCCACTTTTCTCCCCAATCGGCTTCGTAATTTCTATTGTCGTGGTTTCCAGCACCAGACACTGCTACTTTATAAAAATCAGGATAAGCAAACAATGCTCTTGTTGATGCAAAACCACCACCAGAATGCCCCCAAATACCAACTCGGTCAAGGTCCATTCCTTTATATTTTTTTGCTAATTGCTCAATAGTTGCAATGTTATCAGGAATACCATTGTCTCCCATATTTCCATAATAAAAATCATGGAAAGATTTTGAGCGTCCTGGAGTTCCCATAGCGTTTACAGCTACCACTACAAAACCTAATTCGGCAACAGCTTGATAATCTCTGCTTACCGCACTAAAGCCAAAGCCTCTTACACTGCCAGATTGTGGCCCAGGATAGATATAATTTAATACAGGATACGAACCAGTTTCAGAGTAATGACTTGGCAAGTACATAATACCATATAAATCGGTCTTATTATCTCTAGCTTTCACATTGAACTCTATAGGTTGTTGCCAGTTGTTGGCTTTTAACCTAGTAATGTCTGCAGTTTCTAAGTCAGCAATCTTTTCTCCATTTCTATTTCTTAAAACAGCTACAGGAGGGTTTTCAACTGTAGAATAGGTGTCAACAAAATAATCGTAATTAGGCGAGAAGTTAATACTATGCGTTCCAGCATCAGGAGTTAAATTAATGAGGTTGTTTCCATCAAAACCAACTTTGTATAAGTATTGATGATAAGGGTTTCCATCTTCTTTTCCTCCTGCTGTAAAAAATAATTCTCTACTGTCTTCATCTATGTATAATAATTGCTGAACAGCCCATTCACCCTTGGTTATTTGTTGTTTTAAATTTCCAGTTGTTAAATCGTATAGGTATAAATGTCCCCAATTATCTCTTTCGGAAAACCAAATTACTTCATTACTTTTCTCTAATAAATGCCAGTTTCTCATTCTTACACCAGACTCAAAATACGTTTCAGTCTCTTCTTTTAGAACTGAGCGAACATCACCTGAATTGGAATTAGCAATTCTTAGGTGCGCAATTTTATGATCTCTTGAGGATGATACAAAAGACAATTGAGACCCATCTTCATTCCATTCTACATCCAAAAACTCACCACCTCTTCCAGCAATATGATCTGTGGTTGTGGAGCGTTGAAAATCTGATTCCATTTTTAATTGTGTCATTCTTGGTGTGCCATCCAAATGAATAATAACACGCTCAATTTTAAATACTTTTAAATCTCCAGGCAAAGGATGTTTCCAAGCTTCCAATCTCGGATGACCAACATTTGTTGAGGTTAAATACATTTCACCAACACCTCGTGCATCTTGTCTGAAAGTAGCAATTTTATCAGAATTAGGTGACCATTTTAAAACCGCATTATCCCCTTTGGTCCATCCTGCATTATTAATAGCATAACTGTAATCTTCAATCCCATCAAAAGTTAATTGAGTTTTTTTATTGGTATTGACATCTCTAACCCAAAGGTTGAAATTATCAATATAGGCTGTAAGTTTGTCGTTAGGAGACGGATGTTCATTTTTGCTAACTTCTGGAGAATTACCTTCAAAATCGGTTATAGAATTATCGGAAGCATTATACGAATAATTGTTGCCACCATAAGAGAAAGTTACATTATTAGAGTCTTTAGAATAGTTGACATTTCTTAAGGACAAATCTTTTGCATTAATTGTTTTATCTAATTTTGAAGATAAGCTAGATGTCAATTTTGCGACATCAAAAGCCGTTGTTTTTTCTTTTGAAACTGGATTTACAAGAATGAATTCATTGCCATTTTCTGTTTGCTTTGAATATAAAAAAGAACCATCGTCTAGCCACTTTTGACTTGTAATTTGATTAGAAATAAGCTTATTTAAATCACTACTCATGTGAGCAGTTGCTTTTTTATAATCAGCTTCTGTTAGCTGTTTTTTTTCTGAGGTGCTTGAATTTGAGCAGCTAAAAATTATTGAAATTGTAAAAACTACTACAATTAATTGTGCAAATCTGGATTTCATGAGAATTATGTTTTAGTTGGATGTATAAATGTAAGGAATTTGGAACTATTTCATTTTCAACTCAGTAAAATATTTATAGAATAAAGGAATTGTTTCTATGCCTTTGTAATAGTTAAATAATCCAAAATGTTCATTTGGAGAGTGAATAGCATCACTATCTAAACCAAAGCCCATTAATATGGTTTTACTTTTTAGCTCTTTTTCAAACAAAGCAACAATTGGTATACTTCCACCACTTCGTTGAGGAATTGGTGTTTTTCCAAAAGTGTCTTCATAGGCTTTCGAAGCTGCTTTATAACCAATACTGTCTATTGGTGTTACATAGGCTTGCCCACCATGATGAGGTGTTACTTTTACCGTAACTCCTTTTGGCGCAATGTTTTCAAAATATGTTTTAAACAAATCAGTAATTTCTAGCCAATCTTGGTCAGGCACCAAACGCATTGAAATTTTAGCATAGGCTTTACTTGCTATCACTGTTTTTGCACCTTCACCTGTGTAACCTCCCCAAATTCCGTTTACGTCAAGTGTAGGTCGAATAGAATTACGTTCGTTTGTTGTGTAACTTTTTTCTCCATAAACAGCTTCAATATCCAATGCTTTTTTATAAGCATCTAATGAAAATGGTGCTTTAGCCATTTCAGCTCGTTCTTCTGTGGAGAGTTCTTCAACCTTATCATAAAACCCAGGAATAGTAATATGATTATTCTCATCATGAAGTGATGCAATCATTTTAGTGAGTACATTAATTGGGTTGGCGACAGCGCCTCCATATAATCCTGAATGTAAATCGCGATTAGGACCAGTAACTTCAACTTCAACATAACTTAAACCTCTAAGTCCAGTTGTTATTGAAGGTACATCTTTGGCAATCATTCCAGTATCCGAAATCAATATGACATCGTTGGCTAATTTATCTTGATTGTTTTTCACAAATCCAGCTAAACTTGTACTACCAACTTCTTCTTCACCTTCAATCATGAATTTTACATTACATGGTAATTGATTTGTTGAAATTAAGAACTCTATAGCTTTAACGTGCATGTAAAACTGTCCCTTATCATCACAAGAACCTCTTGCAAAAATTGCTCCTTCAGGATGTAAGTCTGTTTTTTTTATAACAGGCTTAAATGGTGGGGAATCCCAAAGATCTAAAGGATCTGGTGGTTGTACATCATAATGACCATAAACCAAAACAGTTGGTAGGTTTGTATCTATAATTTTATCGGCATATACTATAGGATAGCCTTCAGTTTTACAAATTTCAACATTATCACAGCCAGCTTTTTTTAGACTTTCTGAAACGAATTCTGCTGTTAGAAGAACATCTTTTTTGTATGCTGAATCTGCACTAATAGATGGAATCTTCAACAATTCGATTAGTTCATTTAAAAAGCGATCTTTATGATTTTTGATGTATGGTTTTATACCTTGCATTGAGAATAAGTTTTAATGAACCTTAAAAGTACAAAAAGAGATATTATTTTTTGTAGATAGATTTGAATATTCAAAGGAATGTTTATATTTGCAGTCCTTTTGCGGGCGTGGTGGAATTGGTAGACACGCTAGACTTAGGATCTAGTGCCGCGAGGTGTGAGAGTTCGAGTCTCTCCGCCCGCACAAAGTTTAAAAGCTTCTCATATTTTGAGAGGCTTTTTTTAATTTAATATTTCATAACTAATTTTTAGTTAAAGTTCGCACAAACTATTTGCAAGTATTTGTTTAAAGTTTAATATTTATTATTGAAACAATTTTATTGTTAGATAGTCTAGTTTATAACGACTAAACCAATAATTTGTAAATTTGTTTTATAATCAATTACATATCATGGATATTAATGAAAATATTGAGTCGCCTTTTGAGCTTAAAGTAAGTTTCAATAAGTTGCTTAATCATTACGAAGCTTTAGCGAATAATGAAGATGAATTTATTGCTGCAAAGGCAAAGCGTGTCTTAAGGACTGCTGAAGCATATCCAGAACTGCGTGATGGTTTTAGTGATTATAATATCTTAAAAGAAAGAGAAAAAGAAATAAGTGTAATTCTTCAAGACTCATTTAGTCCAGTATTAACTAAAAATGAAATAAAGACTGCTTCTGTACCTTTTCATAATTTGATTTTCAACTCTTCCGAACGTTTTAAAAACATTATAAAAACCGCAGGTAACGATTTTGAATTAAAGATTAAAAATATGCCAGAAGACGATAAGTACATTATTGCTTGTACTATTGTTTTAGCATTTTGTTATGGATATAACATAAATTTTAAGCGTCCATTTTATTACGAAATTCCAGATGCAAATGGTATTATGAGGTATTACAAGATATTGTATAATGCAGATTTTACTGAAATAACACCAAAAAAGAATGCACCTAAAATCACTCAAGAGGATTACGAATTATTACTCGATAATTTTGAGAATATTGATTTATGGAAAGAAAAATTCCCTCCAAACAGCTACACATTTAAGGGATTTGTGATTTCAAATATTTTTGATGTTACAGATGATCAATCCATCTCAAATGTAAAGTCTGCTCTTATTGGTGACGAAAAATGTAATGATGAAAATATTATTGAAGATTTTCAAGAAATTTTTAAATCTCTTTTAGGTATAAATAATATTAGGATAGGGTTTTCAATTTACAATAAAGAAGAAAGTACTTTTGAGCGTGTATATGATGTTGGAGCTAATAGTTTTCTTCTAAATAATGCCGAAAGTTTGAAATGTGAAGATTCTTTATGTAAATGGTCTTACAATAGGTTACTTAACGAAAACAAATACTTTTCTGTATCTGATGTGGATCGAATGTTCAAAATATCAAAAGGTAAAGCGCCACATATTAGAGTACTACATGAACAAGGTATTAAAAGTGCCATATTTGCTCCAATAGCAAATGATGATGGTTTAATGGGGATACTAGAAATAGCCTCTAATGAAGCACAAGTTTTAAATAGCATAAATGCAAACAAGTTGGAAGATGTAATGCCTTTTATTGTTTCGGCTGTGGAGCGTTCTAAAAATGATGAAGAGAATTTAATAGAAGCCATAATTCAAAAAGAATGTACATCAATTCACCCTAGTGTGCATTGGCGATTTGTAAAGGAAGCTAAAAACTTTATTAGAAATCAATTAAGTGATAGTGAACCAACATTTAATAAAATTGCATTTGATAACATCTATCCACTATATGGGCAAATAGATATAAAAGGTTCTTCTGAAGCAAGAAATTGGGCGACCCAACAGGATTTAAAAATACAATTGAAGTCTGTTAATTCAATACTTGAAAGGGCTTATGAAATTGAAGGATTGCCAATATACGAGCAGTATATGTATCAAGTAAAAGATTATTTGGTTGGTTTAGATAATCATTTTAAAGTTGATAGTGAGCAGCAAATATCTTCTTTTTTTAAAGGTGATATCCACGATGTTCTTCAGCATTTATACAATGCAAATATTTTAAAATCTAAAATTGATAGTTATTATAATAGCATTGATGAAAAAGTTGATGTTTTATATAAACATAGAAAAGAATATGATGATACAATTGCTCATATTAACAAAGAAATGGCCTCTCTTCTAGATAAAAAGCAAGTGGAGGCACAGGCAATGTATCCTCATTATTTTGAGCGCTTTAAAACTGATGGTGTTGAACATAATATGTATATAGGAGAGTCCATAACTAAAGATGATAGTTTTAATCCTATTTACTTATACAATTTAAGACTTTGGCAATTACAAGTGATATGCGAAATGGAAAATTCATATTATCAAATGAAATCTAAATTTCCAATATCATTAGATGTAGCATCAATGATTTTAGTGTTTAACCAGCCATTATCCATTAGTTTTAGAATGGATGAAAAGCAATTTGATGTTGATGGCACATACAACGCACGTTATGAAATTGTAAAAAAACGTGTAGACAAAGCATACATAAAAGGCACAAAAAAACGTGTTACCCAAAAAGGAAAGATTAGTATTGTTTATTCTCAAAAACAAGATGAAGTAGAATATTTACGATATATCAAATTTTTACAATCTAAAAAATATTTAGATACTGATGTAGAAATAGTTGAATTACAGGATTTGCAAGCAGTAACTGGATTAAAGGCAATTAGAGTTAGCGTGCTATATCATAAAAGTGAAGATGATAAAGCGTTTTATACTTACGATGATTTAATGAAGGAAATTAAAGCCTGATTTTATTTTAAATAATTTACATTACTGGTTGAGCTTTAAAGGCGATTGCAAAGGCAAAAACACTTAAAACAATTCCAACCATAAACACAGCATAGGTTAAGCGTAATATTTTGTATTTTCTGTCTAAAACCTTTCCTAAAAAATAAAGGTCTTTCTTCATGGATGAATACAAATAATCTCTGTCTTGCATCATTTCTCCCATTGCCCATTCAAAATCATCTAAACTCATTTTATGAAAGTTACCAAAAAACAATAGATTTACTTTTTTGTTAGCAACATCGTCCTTTGTGAATTTACCACTTGTAACATTTGGTCTAGTGGCTAGAATGGATAATATTATAGAGATTACAGTAAAAATCACAAAAATAACTGTAGGCCAAATTAAGTAATCATTAGAAGGGTTGTCAAGTTTAGAAACCAAATTTGAAAGGACCAAAGAGACTATTATAGCATTTACAGACAGCAAAATATTGGCTTTAGTATCTGCAATATTACTTAAATGCATGTGATTTTTTAAAGTAACTCGAAACATGGTTTCAATACCACGCTCGGGTAATTCTATTTTGTTTTTTTTAAACTTTAATTCGTCTTTTTTGTGTTTTAATTTAGATTCTTCGCTTATTAACTTTTTTTGCATTTTTAGTAACTGCGATAAATTTTTACCCTTTCCTTTATCCCAAATTGAAGAAGCTACGTCTGAGTAAAAACGATGTTGTGTAGTTAAAAAGTTTATACTTTCCTCTAACCATTTGGCTTCAGTTATCGTTTTGTTACATGTTAATTCCCATTCTTTTCTTAGTAATTCAGCAACTTCAAGGTAGTTTTTACTGCCAATATGAGCACAGTCGGCATCACGAATAATTTTTTCAAGTTTATTTTTTGGCTCATAATCAAGATTTGTTGCTAAAATTAGATTACAAACAGCTTCAATATCATTATTTGAGCAACCTTGTTCAGTTAAAAAAGTCGTTGCAATTTTGGCACTTTCATCTTCATGATTCTCAATTTTCACTGTAAAACCAGTATCATGTAACCAAGCACTTAATATAAGGTGCGTCTTCTCTAACTCACTAATTTGAGCAAGTTCTGCAAGTTCTTTGGCTTTTTCAACAACACGTTGTGTATGTGCCAAATTATGATAGACAAACTTGTTATCCAGTTTATTGTTTAATAAGTGGACTACAAATTTTTCAGATTCATAAATAAGATTATCCATATAAAAAAGATGATTTTTAGTAAAAATACTAAACTTTATTCAACAAGAATGTTTGTCGTAAACTTTACAGTTACTTTCAGTTAAATACATTTGTAATGATTAAAACTATATTTCGACTATATTTATCTTGAAAAGTATGATTATTAATTAAATTAGAAAGGAACCAACAGTATGCTTACTTGGAAAGATATAATTAGTTACTCTGTTAACGGAAACCCAACTCCAGATAGACGAGTTGAAAAAACAGAGGAAGAATGGCGAAATAAGTTAACTCCAGAGCAATTTAGAATTACAAGACAAAAAGGAACTGAACGTCCACATAGTGGCGACCTTTGTAGTATTTATGATGAAGGTAAATACAACTGTATGTGTTGTAATACACCTTTATTTGACTCAACTATTAAATTTAGTTCTGGAACAGGCTGGCCAAGTTTTACACAACCAATTAAAGAAAATGCTATTAAATATGAAAAGGATACGACTTTTGGTATGGTTAGAGTTGAGGTTATGTGTAATACTTGCGATGCACATTTGGGTCATGTATTTCCAGATGGTCCTGAGCCAAGTGGATTACGTTATTGCGTAAATTCTGAATCTATGACTTTAGATAAGGAGGTTACACATGACAACTAAAAACATACAACAAGCCACATTTGGTGGTGGCTGTTTTTGGTGTACAGAAGCAGTATTTCAAGAAGTAAAAGGAGTAGATAAAGTGGTATCTGGTTATTCTGGAGGGAGCGTTCCTGGAAAACCAACCTATCGTGAAATTTGTTCTGGTTTAACAGGACATGCAGAGGTAGTACAAGTAACTTATGATGCTAATACAATTTCTTATGAAGATATATTAATCATTTTCATGACTACTCACGATCCAACGACGTTGAATCGTCAAGGAGCCGATCGTGGCACACAATATCGTTCGGTAATTTATTATCATAATAATGAGCAGAAAGAAATTGCTGAAGTTGTTATAAAAGAAGTTTCTATTTATTATAACGATCCAATTGTTACCGAAATATCTCCTTTAGATATTTTTTACGAAGCCGAAAAAGAACATCAAGATTACTATAAAAATAATCAAGCGCAAGGTTATTGTAGTTTTGTAATAACACCAAAACTAGCAAAGCTTCGTGAGCTTCATGCTGATAAGTTAAAATGACACCAAAAATTAAACTTTATGGCACCGAAAGGTGCCATAAAACTAAATACTATCAAGCTTTTTTAGAAAATATAAAAGTAGAATATGTGTTTTTAGATGTAGAAAAAAATGAAGACTTTGCTGAAGAGTTACGTAGTCTTTATGAAAATAGAAAATTAAATTTTCCAACAATTACCATTGGAAAAAAGAAGCTTAGAAATCCAACAGATAAAGAATTAAATAAAAATTTAGAGAATGAACATAACAGCTAACATTAAGAATTATTTTAAAGCAAAATCAGAAAATAAAGAAACAGGAAAAGCACCAGAAGGTATTTGTCCAAATTGTTGGGGAAAACAAGAATGGGATGGTGAATTTTATAGAAAAATAAAAGGAAAAAATACTGACCAAAAGTCAGACATATATAATAATTTTATTAAAGAAGTAGTAGGGAAGTTAGATAAAATTACTCTACAAAAAGATACTTACTTTTGCGAGACCTGCAATATGAAGTACGATAAATAATTTAGTAATGAAGAATACTTTTAAAGCCTTAATTTTTATAGCTGTTTTTGCTATGCTAAATGGTTGTGCTACATACAAGCTTCAGTATGAAGATGGTATTAGTAATCAGGTTTTTACAGACGAAAAGCAAATTGCGCATTCATTTTATTTAATTGGAGACGGAGGGAATTCTCCAATAGGCACAAAAACTAAGGCTTTAAAAGAATTTAAACTGCAACTTGATAAAGCAGCAAAGAATAGTACGGCATTATTTTTAGGAGATAATATTTATCCATCAGGAATGCCAAATAAGGAACATGAACAGCGTGATTTTGCAGAGCACCAACTTAATGTGCAAGCAGATGCAGCGAAAAACTTTAGAGGGAGTGCCATTTTTATTCCAGGAAATCATGATTGGTATAGTAATGGTTTAAAAGGATTAAAGCGTCAAGAAAATTACATAGAAGCCATCCTTGGCAAAAACACTTTTCTTCCTGAAAATGGGTGTCCAATTGAAAAGATTGAGGTTAGTGATAATGTGGTGTTAATTGTAATAGATTCAGAGTGGTATTTAACTAATTGGGATAAGCATCCTACAATTAATGATGATTGTGAAATAAAAACAAGAGCGCTTTTTTTTGATGAATATGAAAGCTTAATTAAGAAGGCAAGAGGTAAAACAACAATAGTAGCATTGCATCATCCTTTATTTACAAATGGATCACATGGAGGACAATATTCCTTTAAAAGTCACATGTCGCCATTACCAGTTTTAGGGACATTAAAAAATCTTATTAGAAAAACAGGAGGTATAATAACAGTTGATGATCAAAACAAGAAATATAGAGAGTTTAAAAACCGTTTAGTTACGCTTTCTCAAGAAAATGAAAAGGTGGTTTTTGTTTCCGGACATGATCATAATTTACAATATCTAGTTCAAGATAATCTTCCACAAATTATCAGCGGTTCAGGATCTAAAACGAATCCTGCGAAAAACTCAGGTTCTGGAAAATTTTCATTTGCGACACAAGGATATGCTCGATTAGATGTATTTAAAGATGGATCTTCTTATGTGCGATTCTTTGAAGCAAAAACTAATAAAATTGTTTTCGAGACTCAAGTTATAAAACCAAATAACATTGAAACTCAAATAGTATATCCTTTGGATTTACCAACTCATAAAACAGCCTCTATTTATACAAAAGAAAAAACAGCAAAAACAAAGGCCTTTAAAAAGTTATGGGGAGAGCGTTATAGGGAATATTTTAGTAAAGATGTAACAGTTCCAGCTATAAGGTTGGATACTTTGTTTGGAGGCTTAAAACCAATACGAAAAGGAGGTGGGCATCAATCTAAATCATTGCGTTTAGAAGATGCCGAAGGTAGAGAGTATGTGATGAGAGCTTTACGCAAAAATGCTTTGCAATATTTGCAAGCAGTAGCTTTTAAAAATCAGTATATAAAAGGTCAATTTGACGATACAGCTGCAGAGAATTTGTTGCTTGATGTTTTTACAGGCTCACATCCTTATGCACCTTTTACAATAGCAACATTATCTAAAGCTATTGGTGTTATGCATACAAACCCAAAATTGTATTATGTGCCTAAGCAAGAGGCTTTAGGTGCTTATAATAACGAATTTGGAGATGAATTATATATGATAGAAGAACGTGCCGCTGATGGTCATGGAAACAAGGAAAGTTTTGGGTTTTCAAATGAGCTTATAAGCACACATGATATGCTTCGAGAGTTAAGAGAAGATGAAGATAACCTTGTTGATGAAGCGGCTTACATAAGAGCGCGTTTATTCGATATGTTAATTGGCGATTGGGATAGACATGAAGATCAATGGCGTTGGGCAAAATTTAAGGAAAATAAAAAAACTATTTACAGACCAATGCCAAGAGATCGAGATCAAGCATTTTCGATAATGGCAGATGGAACTTTGTTAGGTTTTACAACCAAAATTGTTCCAACTTTAAGATTAATGCAATCTTATGATGAAGAATTAAAAAGTCCAAAATGGTTCAATTTAGAGCCTTATCCTTTAGATGTTGCTTTAATAAATCAGTCTACTAGACAAGATTGGAATGTTCAAGTTAAACATATTGTTAAAAACCTTACTGATGAAGTAATAGATAGTGCCTTTAAACATTTTCCAAAAGAAGTTCATGATGAAACAGTTCAAGATATTAAGCGCAAATTAATTGGCAGAAGAGCCAATCTTCAAAAGATTTCAAACGAATATTACAATCAAGTAAACAAATATGCAATCATTAAGGGTACTGATAAAGATGATTGGTTTGAAATAGAGCGTAATCAAAAATTAACTAAGGTTACAGTTTATAGAATTCAGCAAGGAGAAAAGGGAGAAGTATTTCATCAGCGTGATTATTCACATTTGGATACTAAAGAAATTTGGGTGTATGGTTTAGATGATGAAGATATTTTTAAAGTGTCGGGAAAAGGTGAAAATTTGATTAAAATCAGAATTATTGGAGGACAGAATAAGGATACTTACATTATAGAAGAGGGCAGCCAAATAAAGGTTTACGATTATAAGTCCAAGGAGAGCAAGTTTATAACCAATAAAGGAAGCAGAAAGTTAACAGATGATTACGAAACTAATGTTTACAATTATAAAAAACCAACCTATAATTCTAACCAATTTGTACCATCAATAGGGTCAAATCCAGATGATGGTTTTAAAATAGGTTTTGCAAATACCTTTACAGTAAATGGATTTGAAAGAAATCCTTTTACATCTCAACACATAGTATCTGCTGCGTATTATTTCGCTACTAAAGGCTTTGATATTTCTTATTTAGGGGAGTTTGCAAATATAATAGGGAGTGCTAATTTAATGGTAGACGCTAAATTTACTAGTCCAAATTATGCAATAAATTTCTTTGGCTATGGAAACGAAACAGTTAATCCTGAAGCTGATGAGAATGATGGCCTAGATGTAGATTTAGATTATAACAGAGTTAAATTAAGAACCATAAAAATAGCACCTTCTTTACAATGGCATGGTGATTTAGGCTCGAAATTTAAATTAGGATTATCATACGAATCCATTGAAGTTGAAGAAACCGAGGGTAGATTTATTAATACAATTATTGGCAACAATGTTGATGTCTATAATAATTTTGTTGGCGCTGAATTATCTTATGGATTTGAAAATAGAGATAACAAGGCTTTTCCAACTTTAGGAATGGAAACAAACGTGCATCTAGGTTATAAATCAAATATTAATGACTCAAATGGATTTGGGTACTTAATTCCTTCAATTGCTTTCGACTATAGATTGACTTCTAATGGGCAACTTGTTTTAGCCACAAAATTGGGTGGACGTATTAATATTGGTGATGATTTTGAATTTTATCAAGGAGCTAACTTAGGAGCTAATAATGGGTTAAGAGGTTATAGAAATGAACGTTTTACGGGTAAGAGCTCGTTTGTGCAAAGTACAGATTTACGCTTAAACCTTAGAAAAGTAAAAACAAGCTTGCTTCCTTTTAATATTGGGATTTATGGTGGCTTAGATTATGGTCGTGTTTGGGTTGATGGTGAAGATTCCGATAAATGGAACAATTCCCTTGGTGGAGGATTATTTTTTAATGGAGCAGATATGATTGTTGGTAATATTTCAGCTTTTTCTGGTAATGATGGTTTAAGATTGGCTTTTAAGCTAGGTTTTGGATTTTAACGAATATCCAATTGATATAAGTTTCCACCATTCACACCTAAATATTCATCAGTAATTAAAAGTGTGCTATCATTCTTAAAAATGACACTTTCTTTTTGAGATCTATGTTTAAAATCTATGTGTTTAACATCTCCATTTAGAAAATCATTTTCTTTAAAATCAGAAAATATAAATGCACTATGCTCAGTAAGTAAAACTATTTGATCTTTTTTATCATTTATATCTGCCGAAGTTACCCAACAACCAGAATCGTCACAGGTTGAAAAAGAGCTAATGTACTTAGCTTCATATTTTCCAGGTTTAGCAGGTAATTGGTAGAGGTTGGTTCTTCCTTTGTCAGAAGAACTACGGCTTTTTGTAAATAAATACAAGTTATCATTAAAATAGAAAAAGGACTCACAATCAAAGTGACGTTTTTTCTTTTTTGGGGGAAATTTTTTTTGTTCTGGATAAGTAAATGAGATTTTTTTTGGTGTAATTGCTTTAGCAGTATCTAAATCTTTATTGTTAATTATTAAGATAGAAAGATTTTTGCTGTCATTGCTATTATTTCCAAAATCACCAATATAAATGTTTCCAGTGTCGTCTGCTGCTAAATCTTCCCAATCTCTATTTTTAGCTTTAATTTTTATGTGCTTTTTTATAGTTCCTAAAGTATCCAAACCATATAAAACAGGCTTATTTCCGCCATCATTTATCATCCATAAAAGATCAAAATGAGAGGTTTTTTCTAAACCAGAAGCTTCATTTAGAGATCTTGGTAAATCTGCTATAACAGTTAAATTCCCTGTATCACAACTTAATAATGAAATATAAATAAGAGCTATTAGTTTTCTCACTTCAATTGATTTAAATAATGCTAAATTTACACAGATTAAAAATATAAATGACTAATTACAATGTTATAATTATAGGTGGAGGAGCAGCAGGTTTTTTTGCAGCCATCAATATTGCTGAACAAAATCCGAAACTAAAAGTTGCCATTCTTGAGCGTGGAAAACAAGGTTTGCAGAAAGTTAGAGTTTCTGGTGGTGGTAGATGTAACGTGACTCATGCTGAATTTACACCTTCGAAATTAGTGCAAAACTATCCCAGAGGTGACAAAGAATTGCTGGGACCTTTTCATCAGTTTATGACAGGAGATACTATAGAGTGGTTTGAAAAGCGTGGTGTAGAATTAAAAATTGAGAAAGATGGACGTATGTTTCCAATTACAGATTCATCCCAAACCATTATAGATTGCTTCTTAAATGAAGTAAAAAAGCATCATGTTGAAATATTATACAATCACTCTGTAAAATCTATTAAAAAGGGAGAAGTTAGCTGGAAAATAGAAACATCTCAAGGCGGTTTCACAACAAAAAAACTATTAATTGCAACAGGAAGCAATGTCAAAATATGGCAATTACTTGAAGGATTAGGCCATACTATTATAAAGCCTGTTCCATCACTTTTTACATTCGATATTAAGGATGAGCGCATTAAAGATATTCCTGGTGTAGTCGCTCAAAATGTTGAGGTTAAAGTCCTAGAAACTAATCTTTGGAGCGAAGGTCCTTTGCTAATTACACATGTTGGAATGAGCGCGCCTTCAATTTTAAAGCTGTCTGCATTTGGAGCGATAGAGCTAGCTAAACGCAATTATAATTTCAAAATAGAAGTCAATTTTATAAGACAATCACTTGAAGATTGTTTAGATACATTGAAAGAGTTTAAACAGGAATTTGCAAAGAAAACAGTTTATAAATCTACACAGTTTGAGCTGCCAAAGCGCCTATGGCAAAAACTGGTTTTAGCTTCCAATATGAATCGAGAAACTCGTTGGGCAGATTTAAACAAAGGGCAATTAGAAAATTTAGCTTTACAACTTACTCAAGCTGTTTTTAGTGTAGATGGAAAAAGTACTTTTAAAGAAGAGTTTGTAACAGCAGGAGGAGTGAATTTAAAAGAAATCAATTTTAGAACCTTTGAAAGTAAATTACATAACAATTTGTATTTTGCTGGAGAGGTTATTAATGTCGATGCTATAACTGGAGGTTTTAACTTTCAAAATGCTTGGACAGGAGCTTATGTTGCAGCCAAAGCCATGTCAAAATGAGTACATACATTGCACTTTTAAAAGGAATTAATGTTGGTGGACACAAAAAAGTCCCAATGGCAGAGTTGCGTGAACTGCTTTCTCAATCTGGATTTGAAAATGTGCGTACCTATATTCAAAGCGGTAATGTGATTTTACAATCTTCAGAAAAAAGCAATCTAAAAATTGAAAAAACAGTTAAGGAAGCTATTACAAATTATTTTGGATTTGAAGTGTCTGTTTTAGTTAAAACCAGACAAGATTTACAACGTATTTTTAATAATTATCCATTTTCAGAAGACGAAAAAAAGGCTAGTTACTTTATAATGTTGCACAATACTCCAGATAAAGAGTTAGTAAAAATTGCTTCAGAAAAGATTTACGAATCAGAAGCGTATCAAATTATTGAAGATTGTATTTATTATTATTCAGCGAATGGTTTTGGTCAGTCAAAATTTGATGCCAAATTTTTTGAACGAAAACTCATCACATTTGCCACAGCAAGAAATTACAACACAATGTTAAAGTTGTTATCTTTGTCAGCAGATTAATAAATAATGGCAGAGAAAGACTTTATATTAAAAAATTATAATAAAAACTTTGTAGGAGATAAATACTCTTGGTCTTCACCTAGTAATATAGCTCTAGTAAAATATTGGGGAAAAAAGGAACAGCAAATTCCAGCAAATCCTTCCATTAGTTTTACACTTGACGCATGTAAGACAACTACAACTTTAACATGTTCGAAAAAAGAAAATAATACTGACTTTTCTTTTGAAATATTCCTAGATGGAGAAAAAAAGGATGATTTTAAACCAAAAATTCAAACTTTTTTTGAGCGAATTGAAGTATATGTATCTTTTTTAAGAGACTATCATTTTGTAATAGATACAAAAAACACATTCCCGCACAGTTCAGGTATTGCATCTTCAGCTTCAGGAATGAGTGCTTTGGCCTTATGTTTAATGAGTGTTGAAGAAGATATTATTCTAGATGGTGACTATTTTGATGAATATTTCTACAAAAAAGCGTCCTTTTTAGCACGATTAGGCTCAGGTAGCGCTTGCAGAAGTATAGAAGGCGATTTAATAGTTTGGGGAAAACACAAGGAGATTCCGAATAGCTCAGATTTGTTTGGAGTAAAATATCCTTTTAAAGTGCATGAGAATTTTAAAAATTATCACGATACAATTCTTTTAGTTGATAAAGGCGAAAAGCAAGTAAGCAGTACTGTTGGACATAATTTAATGCATGATCACCCTTTTGCCAAACAGCGTTTTGCACAAGCGCATGAAAATCTTTCTAAGTTGGTAAGCATATTTAAAGAAGGAAATTTAAAATCGTTTATTGAAATTGTTGAAAGCGAGGCTCTAACACTTCATGGAATGATGATGACAAGTATGCCTTATTTTATTTTAATGAAACCAAATACGCTTGAAATAATCAATAAAATTTGGCGTTTTAGACAAGACACAGGTTTACATATTTGCTTCACTTTAGATGCTGGAGCAAACGTGCATATTTTATATCCAGAAAAGGAAGCGAAAGAGATTTATGAATTCATAAATAATGAGTTAGTTGTGTATTGCCAAAATGGTCATTATATTTGTGACAGAATTGGCTTTGGTGCTAAAAAAATTAGTTAGATTTGTATAAACGTTTCAAAATTTCACTATATTTTTAAACAAAATAGGATAACAGTTATGAAAGGACCCTTATTTTATTCAAAAATATTACTCTTTGGAGAGTACGGAATCATTAAAGATTCCAAGGGGCTTTCAATACCCTACAGTTTCTATAATGGTGCATTGAAGAAAGATGATAACCCATCAGAACATGCAATTATTTCTAATAAAAACCTAAAATCATTTGTAAACTATTTAGAAACCATAGATGTTGATTTAGTATCTTTTGATTTTGAAACACTTAAAGCCGATGTGAATTCTGGAATGTATTTTGACTCCTCAATTCCGCAAGGATACGGTGTTGGTAGTAGTGGTGCTTTAGTAGCAGCTATTTACGATAAATACGCTCAAGATAAAATAACGGTTTTAGAGAACTTAACTCGTGAAAAACTATTAAAATTAAAGACTATATTTTCTGAAATGGAATCTTTTTTTCATGGAAAATCTTCTGGTCTAGATCCTTTAAATAGTTATTTAAGTATTCCAATTCTAATCAATTCTAAAGATAATATTGAAGCCACTGGGATTCCATCACAGCAAAGTAATGGTAAAGGAGCTGTATTTTTATTAGATAGTGGTATTATTGGAGAAACAGCACCAATGGTTGGTATTTTTATGGAAAACATGAAACAAGAAGGTTTCCGAAAAATGCTTAAAGACCAATTTATAAAACATACAGATGCTTGTGTTGAAGACTTCTTGAAAGGCGATATTAAATCGTTATTTAGTAATACAAAGCAACTGTCTAAAGTCGTGTTGAACCATTTTAAACCTATGATTCCTAAACAATTTCATGAGTTATGGAAAAAAGGACTTGAAACCAACGACTATTATTTAAAACTTTGTGGTTCTGGAGGAGGAGGCTATATTTTAGGCTTCACTGAAGACTTTGATAAAGCCCAAAAATCATTATCCGATTATAAATTAGAAGTAGTTTATAACTTCTAAACATCTTCATATGTTTTCTAGACAACAAAAACACGTTTTACTGAAGTTTTTCAGTATGTTTTCTGTCGTTAGAGGTTACAATGTACTTATCGTTATTATAGCACAATATTTATCAGCTATATATATTCTTGCTCACGACAAGCCAGTAAAATCAGTCGTTTTCGATTTAAATTTGCTCATGATAATTCTCGCCTCTGCAACAACTATTGCAAGTGGATATATTATTAATAATTTTTACGATTCTGAGAAAGATCTAATCAATCGCCCCCAAAAATCTATGTTAGATAGATTAGTTGGTCAAAATACCAAATTAGTGTTTTATTTTGTGCTGAATTTTATTGCAGTCATTTTTGCAAGTTATGTGTCATTTAGGGCAGTTGTTTTCTTTTCGTTTTACATTTTTGGTATTTGGTTTTATTCGCACAAGTTGAAGAAAATGCCAATTATAGGTAATTTAACATCAGCAATATTAACCATTACACCCTTTTTTGCAGTATTTATTTATTACAAGAATTTTGAAACGGTTATTTTTGTTCACGCTATGTTTTTATTCTTAATATTGTCTATGCGTGAGCTTACAAAAGACCTTGAAAACATGAAAGGTGATTTAGCATTGGGTTATAAAACCATTCCAATTGTTTATGGTGAAAAGACGTCTAAAATAATGCTTACCATATTAGCAATATTAACACTTATTCCAGCTTATTTATTGATTTACAACTATCAGGCAGGGCGCATGACCTATTTTTTTTATTTAAGTGTTGTGTTACTTTTAATTTTTCTAATTTTAGTTTGGAAATCAAATAGCAAACCCCACTATTTATTGTTGCATAACATATTGAAATTTATTATTGTCGCTGGTGTATTTAGTATAGTATTAATTGATATTAATGTTGTTTTAAACCGAATTTTATAATGGAGAACATTTTAAAAATAGCCATGGCTCAAATTTCACCAGTTTGGTTGAATAAACGAGAAACCATAAAAAAAGTTGAGCAATCAATTAAAGATGCAGCAAAAGAACAATGTGAGTTAATTGTTTTTGGAGAAGGTCTAATTCCTGGTTACCCATTTTGGCTAGCATTAACTGGAGGAGCCGAATGGGATAAAAAAACTAATAAAGAATTACATAGACATTACGTTGCCAATTCGATTACCATTGAAAATGGCGATTTAGATTCTATTTGTCAATTGGCAAAAGCTCATAAAATGGCTATCTATTTAGGAATCATAGAAAGACCATTAGATAGAGGAGGACATAGTGTGTATGCATCGTTAGTGTATATTAATCAAGACGGAAAAATAAAATCTGTACACCGAAAGTTACAACCAACGTACGACGAACGTTTAACATGGTCTCCTGGAGATGGTAATGGTCTACAAGTACATCCTCTAAAGCAATTTACCCTTGGAGGATTAAATTGTTGGGAAAACTGGATGCCTTTACCACGTGCTGCTTTGTATGGTTTAGGTGAAAACTTGCATATTGCTGTATGGCCTGGAAGCGACCATAATACTAAAGATATTACACGTTTTATTGCAAGAGAGTCACGGTCATATGTAGTGTCAGTATCAAGTTTAATGCGTAAGAATGATTTCCCAAAAAACACACCTCATTTAGATGAAGTCATTAAAAATGCTCCAGATAATTTAGCAAATGGTGGCAGTTGTATTGCTGGACCTGATGGCGAATGGATTATTGAACCTGTTTTAAATAAAGAAGGATTAATTATTCAAACTATAGATTTTAATCGTGTTTACGAAGAGCGTCAAAACTTCGATCCTGTTGGTCATTATTCGCGCCCAGATGTAACCAAATTAAGCGTTAATCGAGAACGACAATCTACAGTAGAATATAATAGTTAATGTAAACTATTGTCTTACCTTTGCAAAAATTTTAGAGCAATGAGTAAACCAAGAAATAATAAAAGTAAAGGGAAGCCTTCTGGACGTGGTGCAAATAACACACGTAAAGAAAGTTATGCAAGAGGAAATGCTCCAATAAAGAAAAAGCCTCAACAAAAAAGTGTGTCTAACCCTAACGAAATACGTTTAAATAAATACATTGCTAATTCAGGCGTTTGTTCACGTCGTGAAGCCGATGAATATATAGCTATAGGCTTGGTTACTGTAAACGGTAAAGTAGTGACCGAAATGGGTTATAAAGTCAAGTTAGAAGATGAAGTGCGTTATGATGGACAACGTGTGAATCCTGAAAAAAAAGCGTATGTATTACTCAATAAGCCTAAAGGTTTTGCCACAACTACTAGTGAGGGAAAGGGAAGAACAGTTATGGATTTAGTAGCTAATGCAACCAGTTCACGTATTAGACCAATAGGAAGACTTGGTAGAAACTCTACAGGTTTACTATTGTTTACTAATGACGATGCTGTACATAATAAGTTTACCAATTCTAAAAATGGTGTTACTAGATTATTTCAGGTTGAATTAGATAAAAACTTAAAATACGAAGACCTTAAGCAAATAAGAGAAGGTTTTAAAATAGCTGGGAAAGAAATATCGGTTGTGGATATTAGCTACATTGAAGGTGCTCCAAAAAAAGAAATTGGTTTAAAAATCAAGAATACAGGAAACACTATTATTAGAAGCATTTTCGAGCACTTTAAATACGATATCATTAAGGTCGATTGCGTCATGATTGCCGAATTGACTAAAAAAGATATCCCTCGTGGTCATTGGAAACACCTAACAGAACAAGAGGTGAATAATTTGAAGATGCTTTAAATTATTTTTTAGATTTGTTTAACGGTTTTTATATGAGCAGTTTCAATGACTTATGTACATTATTGCAAATAGGAATTATTTCGAATACAAAACATTTTTTTGGATGATAAGATTAATTACTATTCTAATTAAGAAATAGCCAATTAGTATGATAAAAAAAGGACCAAATCTAAGGCTAAAATATAAATTGTCAAATGGCCAAAATAACTTGTTAATAATAGGGCCTAATATTGAAATGTAAAGTGCTAGCCAAATTCCAATAGCTGCTACTTCAATCACTAAATTTTTATGTTTAAAAATCCTCTGGATAATCTTTTTGACGAGGAGCACAATTACAATCAATGATAATACTACGGATATACTAAATAAAAGCCAATACCAAGGATGTTCTTCAAAAGTCGAACCGCTTCTACCTATATGTTCAAAGTAATCATATACTGAATATATGACTACTATAGCCATTAAATAGGCTATTGGATACTTAATTAATTTTTTAATCATATATATTATTTACAACTGTAATGATATGGAGTCGTTTTAATGACTTATATCAGACGTTCAACGAAGTTCGACTATTTTTCTTAAAAAGTCAAACAAACAAGGGAGTTTCAAGCTCTTCAAAAAAAATTAAATTTTTTTATAAAAAAGTTTAGAATATTAAAAAATAAATTACATTTACGCCGCATTTAGCTGAACAAATTGAAACCTGTTTCTATGTTCGGGCTTTTGAAAATTAGGAAGTCATATTCAAAAGCAGCTTATAGGATGAGCGACCGAATTTTAAAGCTAACTTCCGTTTTACCTATCTATGCTAGTCAGCATAGCTTTGGCTTTGTACCTACTACACAAAGCCAAATACAAGTTTGATATACGCACATTATTGTTTGTTTTTAAACAGCTTAGACTGTTGTTTTTCTATTTAAATTTCACAACTTTTTAAAAATAATAATGAATACCAAATATATTGATCTAATCAATCAAACGTTCGATTTTCCTCAAGATGAATTTAAACTTGCGGAACACAAACTACGCTTTCATGATGTTAACCTAATGCAATTGGTTGAACAGTATGGAGCACCATTAAAATTCACCTATTTACCTCAAATATCTAACAATATTCAGCGCTCTAAACACTGGTTTAACAATGCTATTGAAAAGCATGAATATAAAGGTAATTACAACTACTGCTATTGCACCAAAAGCTCACATTTTAAGCATGTATTACATGAAGCGTTAAAAAATGATATTCATATTGAAACCTCCTCAGCGTTTGATATTGATATTGTTGAAAACCTAAAACGTGAAGGCAAAATCAATAATGATACATATGTAATAAGCAATGGTTTTAAACGAGCACAATATGTAACAAACATTGCGAGACTTATTAATGAAGGGCACAATAACTGTATTCCTATTATTGATAATTACGAGGAAATTGATTTGTTGTCGCAAGAAATCAATGGCAAATTCAACGTAGGAATTCGTATTGCTTCAGAAGAAGAGCCAAAGTTTGAATTCTATACGTCACGATTAGGTATTGGCTATAAAAACATTGTGCCTTTTTACAAAAATCAAATTCAGAATAATGAAAAGGTAGAACTTAAAATGCTTCATTTTTTCATTAATACAGGCATTCGTGATAATGCCTATTATTGGAATGAATTATTAAAATGTTTAAAGGTTTATACGAGCTTAAAAAAGATATGTCCAAGCTTAGATAGCTTAAATATTGGAGGAGGATTTCCAATTAAAAACTCATTAGCATTCGATTTTGACTATGAGTATTTAGTGGACGAAATTGTTAACCAAATCAACATAACTTGTAAAGAAGAAGATGTTGAGGTGCCAAATATTTTCACTGAGTTTGGAAGCTTTACAGTTGGTGAAAGTGGAGGTGCTATTTACGAAGTCTTGTACCAAAAACAGCAAAACGATCGTGAAAAATGGAATATGATTAACTCATCATTCATTACAACACTACCTGATACTTGGGCAATTAACAAACGTTTTATCATGTTGCCAATAAACCGTTGGGACGATAGTTATGAGCGTGTGCTACTTGGTGGTTTAACTTGCGATAGCGACGATTATTACAATAGCGAACAGCATATGAATGCTATCTATTTACCGAAGTATAACAAGGAAAAACCATTATATATTGGCTTTTTTAATACTGGTGCCTACCAAGAAACCATAGGCGGCTTTGGAGGTTTACAACACTGTTTAATTCCAACACCAAAGCATATTTTAATTAATAAGGATGCTGAAGGGGACATGACTACTGAGTTATTTAGCGAACAACAAAAAAGTGAAGATTTGCTTAAGATTTTAGGTTACGATACAAAGCCTGAAATAAGCACAACACAAATAATAAACACAAATGTTAACGTAGTGTTAGCTGATAAATAAAAATGAAAACAAAAACTTACGCTGGGATTCCAGAAGACCTTGCAAAATTAGAGCAAGCAAAAATCGTATTAATTCCTGTACCTTATGATGGCACAAGCACTTGGCAAAAAGGAGCAGACAAAGGCCCAGAAGCATTTTTAAATGCTTCAGAAAATATGGAGCTTTACGATATTGAAACAGATACAGAAGTCTACAAACAAGGTGTGTATCTTGCTGAGGCAGTAACAGAAAACAGCTCACCTGAAGCTATGGTAGATGCTGTACATCAAGTTACAAAAAAGTATATCAAGAAGAACAAGTTTGTAACCATTTTTGGAGGCGAACACTCGATATCTATTGGTACTATTAGAGCATTTAACGAAATGTTTCCAAACTTGACTGTGCTGCAACTGGATGCTCATGCCGATTTACGCGAAAGCTACGAAGGTTCTACTTGCAATCATGCTTGTGCTGTTTACGAAGCAAGCCAAACAACCAATTTAATTCAAGTTGGGATTCGCTCAATGGATATCATTGAGAAAACTGTTATGGATGAGGAGAAAACCTACTTTGCACATGATATGGCTGTAGATGATAACTGGATGGATTCAGCAATTGACCAAATGACAGAAAATGTGTTTATCACCATAGATTTGGATGCTTTTGACCCTTCTATTTTACCAAGTACTGGAACACCTGAACCAGGAGGTTTGTTATGGTATGAAACACTGGAGTTTTTAAAACAAGTGTTTGAAGAAAAAAATGTGGTTGGATTCGACATTGTAGAACTTTGTCCTAATCTAAAAGAAAAATCTTCAGATTTTCTTGCAGCAAAATTGTACTATAAAATGTTAAGCTATAAGTTTAAAAATGAAGACACTGAAGATGATTATGATAACTCGTTCGACAGTACTTACGTAAATAAAAACAACTCTTTAAAATTTGTAGAAGATGATGACTACTAAAGGCCCAATTTCACAATTTATTGAAAAGCACTATTTGCATTTCAATGCAGCTGCTTTAGTGGATGCCGCAAAAGGTTACGAGACACAATTAGAATCTGGTGCTAAAATGTTGGTGTCTATTGCAGGAGCTATGAGTACTGCCGAGCTTGGTAAAAGTTTTGCTGAAATAATTCGTCAGGATAAAGTGCATATTATTTCTTGTACAGGAGCCAACCTTGAAGAAGATATCATGAACTTAGTAGCGCATTCACATTATAAACGCGTGCCTAACTATCGTGATTTAACACCTCAAGAAGAGTGGGATTTATTAGAAAAAGGATTGAATAGAGTAACTGATACGTGTATTCCTGAAGAGGAAGCGTTCCGGAGATTGCAAGAGCATATTTACAAGATATGGAAAGATGCTGAAGCCAATGGAGAACGTTACTTACCACACGAATACATGTATAAAATGCTATTATCTGGAGTATTGGAGCAATACTATGAAATTGATGTAAAAGATTCTTGGATGTATGCTGCTGCAGAAAAGAATTTGCCTATTGTATGTCCAGGTTGGGAAGACAGTACTATGGGAAATATTTTTGCAAGCTATGTGCTTAAAGGCGAATTGAAAGTAAGTACCATGAAATCAGGAATTGAATATATGACGTTTTTAGCAGATTGGTATACAGCTAATTCTCAAAAAGGCATTGGTTTCTTTCAAATTGGAGGTGGTATTGCAGGCGATTTCCCAATTTGTGTGGTACCAATGTTGTACCAAGATATGGAACGTACAGACACACCATTTTGGAGTTACTTCTGTCAAATAAGTGATTCAACCACTAGTTATGGGTCATATTCTGGAGCTGTGCCAAATGAAAAAATTACTTGGGGGAAATTAGATATTGATACGCCAAAATTTATTATAGAAAGTGATGCAACGATAGTTGCGCCTTTAATTTTTGCATATCTTTTGGATTTGTAATATTAATGTTGTTAAATTTACAATAAACCTCAAATAGAGCATATATTTTAACTCATGAAAAAAGCAAACGACAATCTTAAACGTATTATCGTAGATTTTAAGAAATTAACACCTGAAATATTAGGCTTGTTAGTTGAAAAATATCCTGATGGATACGATGAAGATCATATCATTTCTTTTAGAAATGCTAAGAATGAAATTGTTGAAGCAGTACAAGTAGATACTGATGATACTAAATATTTGGTAAAAGTAAGTACCAAATTAGTTAAGACCATGGAAAATTATGATGAAGATGATTATGAAGATTATGACGATGATGATCCAGAAGCAGTGCAAGACCCTCAAACTGAACCATCAGAAGAACCTGAAGATTTCGATTAAAAAATTTTAGCATGGAAACAGCTGTTTTTAAGTCTTACGAAAACGGTTATTACACGTTTTTGTTTAATAATGGAGGAGAGATGATTTTTGAAGAGGTACATCCAAGAGTGTTGAAACAATTTGACCTTCAAAACGATAGTTCCCTTATAGACCAAACTTTTAGGGTTTCCTTTGTTGAGGTTTTCGACAATTTAGATGAGGACTATTTGGCCTATCGAATAGAGAGTATGAAACTTCCTTTATAACCAATTTTTATTATACATATTTAACACCTAGTTAAACTATTAATGTACACTGTTGTTGCGTATCACGTAGCCAACACTATCAATATTAAGGCGAGCAAACAGCAGTTGCAGTGGCAACTGTTGTTTCAAGATAGTGACGAACTGTTTTATTGCAGTTCAAAAGATAAGTTTGTTTATATATTTCATTACGGAATGGTGAGCTTTTTCAACATGACTAATGACGAAATAAATGCAACCTTAAAACAAATTCAACCTCATTGCAATAATTATTTTTCTGAAAGAATTTTAGAAGAAATCAATGTTGTAGTTGAAGATAACCTATTAAAAGTTCAGTTTGAACATGTTGTGTTGCCTAAGTTAGATTCTGAAATGATACGTTTGGTAATGCTCAATGCTTCACAATCGGTTGCATTAAACCGTTTTTCAGAAATTACGGAAGCTTTGTTGATTGAAACCAATGAGCATACAAAATACCTAGAAAATAAAGGAAAACTTGACATTTCAAGAAATAAGCTTAAGCGTTTTATTGGTAAAATATTGAATATTAAAAATAAGATTTCAGAGAATCTGTACATTTTCGACTCACCAGAAATTACTTGGGAAGATGAGCAATTAAACCGTTTAAATATAGAGCTTAAAAAAACCTTCGATTTAAAAGATCGTTACCACCTTATCCATGATCGTATTGATATTATTAAAGAAAATTTAGAACTCTTTAAAGATATTATGGACCATAAAGAAAGCAGTAAACTAGAATGGATTATCATTATTTTAATTCTGGTAGAAGTGGTAGATATGTTTGTGGCTAAGTTATTTTTTTAGGAAGTTCGTTTAACGCAGGGCTATGTGAAGCCACGTTTTGGATTTTAAAAGTAAGCAATTTATTGCATAGTTTTAGAATACAAATTAAACGTGGACAGGTTGCATATAGCTATTGATATGTACAGTTTTCTTCGATGGCACCAAAAGGTGAATATTAGTTATATACCTATCTCATATACAGTATGCAATATGGTATAGCCCTGCGATGATGTACATATCTCAAGTTGTGGGAATTGGAGCGTAGCGACAATGTAGCAACTTGAGTTCACCTTTTGGTGAATTGTACATCATCGTTCTGTGTATGAGCAGTAGCGGATTCAAAATCCGCTAAACTGTCTGATAGCAATATAGCTATTTTAAAAATATAAAAACGGTTCGGAATAGAATCTAAACCGTTATTGCTCATACACATTGTTGGCAATAGTTTTATTCATAGTATTCAACTAACCTGATATGAGGTGCTTTTTTCCAATTCGTCAATATTATGATAAATGGATTATATCGGTTTGACAGAAAAATGAAGTTCTTCTTCTAGTTTTTTCAATTCATCAATTAAATAATATCGATGCGAGTAGCCCGTCAATACAACAATGCTCTTATTGGGATTGTTTTTTATTTGATTGACAATATTATTTACCATAGCCATATTTCTTGTATCCCAATAATTCATATGAAATGGTAGAAATTCTTTTAAATCATCCGATAGTTCTTTCGTCTTTAAAATTTGGGGAATTTTATGGTAAATAAACTCTTGTCTTATTTTAATAATACTATCAGCAATTCGATTATTAAAGTCGTAAAGCGTTTTAGAATTTCCAAGGTTATTGTATTTCTTTCTTACTTCATGGTAATCACTCATCATTTCAGACTCTTGATTAGATAATGCTTTTTCGCGAATTAGTTTATGTGCCGTTCCAATAAGTTTGCCCATATTCTCTCGATAATTATGTTTAAAGTGAAATCGATCTCTGTCTTCCCATTCATAGCCTAAAACTTTAGATTCCGGGTGATGTTTTACATATCTAAGGGCCACAAAACTCTCTACTTTATTCCCTTTTTTAAATGAACTCATCAGTTGACCCAAGAAATCCGTTCTGTTTACCATTCGATTTACAGTCTGTTCATCGCTTTCATATAAGATGATAGAGGGAGCAATTGTATTGATGTAGGTATAGAGATCATCTCTTTTAAAATTATTCGTTTCAAAATGCATGGAGCCAACCACATAAACTTCTGTTCTAGTATTGGAAGTGTCTTTATTTTGAGTCCTTGTAGTAGGTTCATCCTTGTTAATATACGCATTCAGGTCTACATTATACTTAATGATTGCACCTACACAGACTATAATTGTGAGGGAGACATATGCTATTAGAATGTATTTTAGAATTTTTTTGAAATTTATTTTTTTCATGATTTGCTGCTTTTATGAATTCAATACCATACGTGATTTCTACTCTTTTACTGCGTATCGTAAATTAGGGGCATCCAGAATCAAGGTTTTTCCAAGGAACAACTTATTCCCTGTCATTCCTCCTAAGTCACCACCTATATTTGCTGCCTTCAAAACAAAAGCTTGTAACTTGTTAGGCCATTCCACATAAGTAACGGTAGTTAGAGGAACTTTTACGGAACCAAATTGAAATTCTCCGTTACTTTTTATGCTATGAGCAGGCACTTTTGTTCCCCATGAATTTATTGAAAAGGATTCCTTTTTTGCTCCTGGAGCTGCTAAATCCCAAAACGAGCTTTCTTCTACAATCAGTTCAAATATACTAGATCCTGAGTCATACCAAAGGCTAGCAGGCTTGTCGTTAAGCTTAGCTGAAAGGAATATTTTTCTAGCATCGAAGGTAAAGGGTAAAAAATCGCCCTCATCGTCAATGGTCTCTTTTAGCGTGATTTTTTGATTTTTATAATCTAAAACTAGAGGATTCTTTTCTATAAAATCATTTCCAACGGTACCAATGATATGGATGGCAGTACTATCAGATAGATTGAGCTTTTTTCCCATTTTTCCGAAACCAAGAGAGGTAGCGTTTACATTAACGGTACCCACTTTAAAGGATGTCTCTATGGCTCTTACTTTACCCTTTATGGTGTCTACTTTAAAAATTTCACCATAGGCTTCATTAATAGAAAGAATAGGGCTGTAATATAATAGTGTTGATACGGCACCAGTATCAAATTGCATAAAAAATTTATGATCAACTCCAGGGACACTCACCGGAACTAGCATGGCCGCATGAGGATTACGATTTCCATTAATCGTTTCGGCACTCCATCTAAAATCGAAAGGTTTATCAAAATTAGAGACGGTTAATTCATTTGGGGGTGCCGTTAAAAATTTGTTTTTAAAATAAAAGAAGGTAACGGTTCCACCTACTATAACAATTAAGAAAAGGGCTAGAAGTATTCGTTTAAATAGTTTCATTTTTTGTGTTTTTAATGATCTTACGTTCTGCTATTAAAGAATTCAATTTCAAAAGCATAGGTTTGACCTTTGTTCAGAGCAAAAGTAGATGGAATCTCAAGAAGATTTGGGAAAAACCGAGGTGATTTGCGGGCTAATCCTTAGGGTGATTTTTAAACTTCTCTACAAATTCTGAGCGATTGCTCACCTCTAACTTCGCGTATAGATTGCGAATATGAGTTTTTACGGTATTTAAGGATATGAAGAGTTCTGAAGCAATTTCTTTATTGGTTTTATCAGCAATCATGAGCTCAGCTACTTTTTCTTCTTGACTGGTGAGACTAAAATCCATAGGAATCTTTTGTATAGTTAGGGCATGTTTTAGTTTGATGCCCAGAAATACCATACCTCCTAAAAACAGAAGACATAAAAAACCCAAAGCATAGCTTAACTTTTTAAAGAAGGTCAATCCTTCTTTGGATTCAGACCTATACAGATCATCCAAAAAGCCTCTATACTGCAGCGCATAAGAGGAACTATCATAATAATCATTAAGTTGGCCAAGAAGTTGAACGTAGAATTCTGGGTCATCACTCAAATCTTTTTTAATTGCACTTTTTGGTAGGCTTCCTAGTAAAATTAAAGTTGTTAGGGAATGTGTTTCTTTCTCAAGTACAAAAGACTTTAATTCCCTTAGAAATTGATCGGTAGTTTGTTTAATGATCTTCTCATTGTTAAGATCTAAGAACTCTGTACGTAGTTTTTGAGCATAAGAATCGTAGGTTCTCCATTCTTTATCAATGTGGTTGGTATTATTATAACTAGAAAACCAGAGCTTTTTATTCTTTTTGAATACGATGGTATCTGTATTGGAGAAAATAAAATTGTGAAAGTTTTTTAGATCTTCTATGTCGTATTTTTGCAAACCTTCGACATCTTCATCTAAATTGGCGTATATACGGTATAAAGCATGCTTATCTGATAGTAAACTTCCTTCAAAAGAAAAATAGCCTAGACTATCTGTCACCGTTGAAGTGAGGATTTGGTCAGGATCAAGGGCATTAATTTCATCAAATTGTAATAAACATAGATATACTCTTTTATTTTTTTCTGGTGTATCTAGATATCCAGATATAGAATATTGACTATAGCAGTAATTTCCAATTAAAAATATAATGAAAGGTAAAATCCGCTTGAGGTAAATGCTCATAAAGAATAATATTTATTTTTTCAGATGAAGGTTAAAATAATCAAATTGTTGCCAATGTTAAGATAAATTCAGTTTCAATTGAAGTTTATCGACTGCTAAACGAAGTTCGCCTTTTTTTAGGACAAAGTCAAGTTTGTAATCGTTTAGGTTGTAACCAAACTTCCCAAACAAAAAAGCCATAAATCAGAGCATACTCCAAAGCTATAATCCATAAGTTTTCGGCCTTATCGGCTTTTCCTATTTGCAAATAAGCCAAATAACTTAGTATAATTACAAAACTCCAAACCAGTGGGAATTTGTACTTAGTAAAAATGGATAAAATCAGTAAGGTTGCCACATACCAAGGATGTACTGTGGTTGCTGTAAAGTAGTAAAACGATAAAGCAAAAAGCATTGCAGTAATAAGCTGGGTCATTGTTGTATTCTTTCGTAAAAGAGTCATAGCAACAACAAATAAGAACACAATAATAGCTGTGTATGTTCCAATAATGGCTATTTCGTTATAACCTCTAAACAAATAGCCAATCTCTCTGGCGATATAATACAAGCTCCCATTAAACTCAAAATTATAAAACCATAAACTAACAGTTTCTGCATAGTTGGTTATAAACTGTGAAGAATAAAACGGAAGGAATAATACAATGGTCGTTGCAATAACAATTAGGTAAAAACCTATCAATTTTGTCAGGCTGAGCGCAGTCGAAGCATCTCTTTTGGTAAACCATTGATAAAACAGAGGTAGAAATAACAACGGAATTAATTTAATTGACACAGAACAAGCAAACATAACAGCAGCTAGTTGCCATTTTCCAGAATGCAATAAATACAAACTCCACACTAAAAAGAAAATCATCACACCTTCAAAGTGTAAATTTCCTGTTAGTTCGATAATGATAAACGGATTTAAAATGTACCAAAAGATATTGTGAGCAGGTAATTTAAGTTTTTCAAGTAGTTTTTTTCCAAAATGGAGTGTACCAAAATCGGCTGCAATAATAATCAGTCTTAAAACCACAGCTGAACCTAAAATATTGTTTCCAGCAAATAATCCAGCTATGATAAAGCACAATTGATTTAATGGTGGATAGTTGGAATAATGACTTCCATTTAAACTTCCCATTCCAGCGTATAATTCTTGAGCTTTCGCCACTGGAAATTCACCATTAGCTATAAACGATTCTGGTGTATAAAGATAAGGGTTAAAACCCTCTAAAATCATGCGACCATCCCAAATAAAACGGTAAAAATCTTGAGATAAGTTTGGAATAGCAAGAATAAAAACCGCTCGAAATCCGAAAGCCATCCAAGTTAAGAGTTTAAGATTGTGCTTAGTTAGTTGTATAAGTTTGTAAAACAAAAAAAACAAAGCTGTGTAAAGACCTATAAGCTTTATGTAATCGGTTCTTACAAGGTCATATGCGAAGGACCAGTAAAATAATAAGCTAGTTATTACCAATAACAATTGAATTCTATAAACCTTAAAAAAAGTGATGTTTATTGGCATGAACCAAAGATAATATTATTTGATGGTTGTTTTAGTATGCGTTAATTTACTTATTGATGCAAAAATAATTTAACTTAGGAGCATATAGTTTACACTTCGTTGAATAAAGACAAAACCATGAAATACAATTTATTTATAATCATTCTTGTTCTTCTAGCTTTTGGATGCAAGGAGAATAATTCAAATAAAGAAGAACTTAAAGCAAAAACTATCGATACTGTTTTTGATGAGTATTATAAGTTTAAGGATCGTATAAATCCAATTGAAGCCACTAAAGGAGGCAATTATGAATACAATGATTACATAGCTAATTATATATCTGATGAGTATCAAAAAGACTTAAAGGAGCAGTATACATACTTTCTAAATGTTTTAAACGACATTAATCAAGCTAAGCTGTCTGAGGCAGACCTTTTGAGTATGAAAGTGATGAAATGGGATTGTGAGGTAAAACTAGAAGGTTTAAATAATGACATTGTGACCATGGCATCTCCAATTTACAATTTGCCAAGTTTTGAATTGATGCCTTTAATTCAAATACAGTCATTACACTTATATGTAGCACAATTGGCAGCTGGAGCAAGCGTGCAGCCTTTTAAGACTGCTGAAGATTATGATAATTGGCTAAAACGAGTTGATGACTACTTGGATTTTCTAGATACTTGTATTGTGAAGATGAAAGAAGGCATGTCTAAAGATATTGTGTTACCAAAAGTCCTTACCAAAAAAATGATTCCCCAACTTGATGAGTTTATTTCAAATTCAGTTAATGAACATTTATTTTATAAACCAATATTGGCAATGTCTAATGACATTAGTGAGGAAGAGCGTAAGCGAATTTCAACTGACTATGGTGAGATGATTACTAATAAATTAAAACCAAAATATACAGAACTAAAGGAGTTTTTGGTTAATGAATATTTACCCGTTTGTAGAGAAACCTCAGGAATTGGAGCCTTGCCAAATGGTAGAGAAACTTATAACTATCTTATAAAATTACACACCACAACTAATATGACAGCTGATGAGATTCATGAACTAGGAAAAAGTGAAGTCGCTCGTATTTTAGTTGAAATGGAAGACGTAAAAAACACAATAGGTTTTGAAGGAGACCTCAAAGCTTTTTTTGATTTTATACGTAACAGTCCAGAACAAATGCCTTTTAAAGATCCACAACAAGTCATTAATAATTTTAATAGTATTAAGGAGCGGATTAATAAGAATTTAAATCAGGTTTTTGATTTAAAACCAAAGGCAGATTTTGTAGTAAGACGTACTGAAGCCTTCCGTGAAGCTTCAGCTAGTGCAGAGTATGTGCCTGGAACTAAAGACGCATCAAGAGCAGGCACTTTTTATGTGCCAATTCCAGATGTCGAAAAATATAATAAATTTTCTGCTGAAGCACTGTTTCTACATGAAGCCATTCCAGGACATCATTATCAATTGTCATTGCAGCAAGAAAATATAGCGTTGCCTGAATTTTTGCATCCAGAAAGTATGGGGGTTTTTGTTGAGGGTTGGGCATTATATGCGGAGTCTTTAGGGAAGGAATTAGGTATTTATGAAGATCCAATTCAATACTTCGGAATGCTAAGTATGGAAATGCATCGTGCCATTCGTTTGGTGGTTGACACTGGAATGCATAGTAAAAGCTGGACACGAGAACAAGCTATTCAATATTCTCTGGACAATGAGGCAGAATCTGAAGAATCTGTTATTGCTGAAATTGAGCGTTATATGGCAACTCCAGGACAAGCTTTATCCTACAAAATAGGACAACTTAAAATAAGAGAATTAAGAACTAAAGCTGAAAACAAACTTGGGGATAAATTTAGGTTGCCAGAATTTCACAATCAGGTTTTAAATTCAGGGAGTTTACCTTTAGTATTGTTAGAAGAAAAAATTGACAATTGGATTTTGGTACAGCAAGAATAGCTTAAGCCTTAGAAGTTAGAGATTTAAAAAACACATACCCAAAACCAAGGAATAGCATCAAATGAAAAGGGAACAGACCAAAATCACCACCTTGGTCACCAACAATAAACGCACTGTACATTCCGAATGCGAAATAAAGCATCAGTAAACCTTCAAAAATAACATTTAAAGAGATATTCTTTTTAAGGTATTTGTTGCCTTTCCAGCTATCTTTTAATGAGTTAATATTGAATTTTGGAGTTCTAATAAAATCACTACGTTTACCTAAATGCCCTTCTATTACTGCAATGGAATTATGCAAGGAGAAGCCCATTGCAATAGAGAAAAAGGTAATGAACATACCTATGTATTGTACGAAACTCTTTAAACTACTTCCATAAGTTTTCTTAAATATAAACCAATAGCAAATAAAAAATATGACTGTACTAATCACGAAGAAACTCATCATATAAAAATACATTCTAAGATGTATGTGTTCGTTTTTAATATATAGCATTGGGATACTCAAAATCCCAACAATCAAGACATTTAAAAACATAGTACTATTTAACAAATGAAGCAGTCCATGAACTTTAGTTTTTGCTGAAATATTCTGGTTTTTTAAAACTTTCCACATCATTTTTCTAAAGTTTTCTGCACCACCTTTGTTCCATCTAAATTGTTGTGAACGTGCTGCACTGATTACAACTGGTAATTCAGCTGGAGTTTCAACATCCTCTAGATATTTAAACTTCCAATTTTTAAGTTGAGCACGGTAACTTAAATCTAAATCTTCGGTCAATGTATCACCTTCCCAATTTCCAGCATCAAGAATACACTCTTTACGCCAAACGCCTGCAGTACCATTAAAGTTGATAAAATGGCCTTTACTATTTCTGCCAACTTGTTCTAAGGAGAAATGTGCATCTAATGCAAAGGCTTGAATTTTGGTAAGTACCGAATAATCTCTATTTATATGTCCCCAACGTGTTTGTACAACACCAACTTTTTCATCTTTAAAATAAGGAATTGTTCGTTTTAACCAATCTTTTTTAGGTAGAAAATCGGCATCAAAAATGGCAATAAATTCGCCTTTAGCAATTTTTAAACCTTCTTTTAGAGCACCAGCTTTAAAGTTTTTTCGACCGTCGCGAAGCACATGTTTTATGTCTAATCCTAATTGTTGTAATTGTTCAATATGCTTTGCAGTTGTTTCAAAGGATTCATCTGTAGAATCATCCAATACTTGAATTTCTAGTTTATCTTTCGGATAATCAATTTTAGAAATATTTTCCAACAAGCGCTCCATAACATACAATTCATTGTACACAGGAAGCTGTATAGTTACAAAAGGAATTTCATCAGGATTTGAAAAATCAAACTTAGGAGATTTATCCTGTTTTTTTTGAGCAGATAAATAATTAAAAAGTAAATTCAATTGCGCCAACGCGTAAATAAAAATAAGTATGAGCGCTGCAGAATAAATAATGATTGTGATGGTTTCTAAAATCATTTTTTAAAGCTGTATTTAAAAATCCAACCTAATATTTTTATGCCTGCAAATATAGCACCTTTTATAGTTCCAGATACTTTGGAAACACCAATTCGGTTTCTATAATTCACAGGAATTTCGACATATTTAAATTTTTGTTTTAAGGCTTTTAATTGCATTTCTACAGTCCAACCATAGGTTTTGTCTTCCATATTTAAAGCCAATAGTTTTTCATATTTTATGGCTCTAAAAGGACCTAAGTCAGTAAATGTTGATTTGAACATTAATCGCATTAAACTTGTGGCTAACCAGTTTCCAAATATTTGAGGTATGGTCATTGAACCTTGTTGTCTAAGTCGCTTAACTCTAGATCCAATTACAAAATCAATGTCCTCATTTACAATCGGCTCTACTATTTTGGTAAGTTCTTCTGGGTAATCACTGTAGTCACCATCTAAAAAAACAATAATATCTGGTTTCGTTTCCTGTTTTGAAACATACCCCATTCCTTTTAAGCATGCATAGCCATATCCTTTTCTCGATTCTTTTAAAACGGTTGCTCCAGCTTGTTTGGCATTAGTTTCGGTTGCGTCAGTTGAATTATTACTCACCACAATAACCTCATCGACAATCTCAGGAATGTCGTTTATGACATGAGAGATTGAATCAGCTTCATTATAAGCTGGAATGATGACTTTTATTATTGGCATTTAAAGTTTCTTTTGAAGTTGCAAAAGTACAATAGTTTTGCGGTTATTTTTGATTCACCAATTCCATCAAATCCACATCATTACCTAGAAGGATTTCTGTTGGGTTAATACGTCCTTTTTCAGGACCATTCTCCAACTTTAAAACACCTCTAGGACAAACAGCGCTACAAATACCACAGCCAACACAGCTAGAACGTACAATGTTTTCACCTTTTTGAGCATATGCTCTTACATCAATGCCTTGTTCGCAATAAGTAGAACAATTGCCACATGAGATACATTGTCCACCATTAGTAGTAATTCTGAATCTAGATTTGAAACGTTGCACAATGCCTAAATAGGCTGCTAATGGACACCCAAAACGGCACCATACACGATTTCCAAAAATTGGATAAAAACCTGTGCCAATCACACCAGCGAAAAATGCTCCTATTAAAAGGCCGTAAATATCTTGAATGGTTTGGGTTTTGATTCCTAAAACAGCATCTGCTCCCGAAAAATAGTAGTAAAGCGTGAATCCTGTCATAACTAAAGCAAACACCAAAACGCCATGAACAACCCAGCGCTCTAATTTCCAAGCTTTTAATGATTTATCTGAAAGATGTCTGTAAGGGTCTCCTAATGTTTCGGCTAAACCACCACAACCACAAACCCAAGAGCAGTACCAACGTTTTCCGAAGAAATACACCATGACAGGAACTATGACAAGTGTTAGAACAATTCCCCAAATGAGAATAAATAATCCTAATCCACCACTTGCAATAAGTTCATCTAGATTCCATTTAAAGAAGAAATCGTAATCAAGCGGAAAAGCATTTTTAAAATCATACCAAGGTTTTTCAAAGCGAACGAGAATTTCAGGGATTAAAAATGCAAATACAATTTGAAAGAATAACACGGAAGTGGTTCGTAATATTTGATACTTATTATGACGATATTTTATATACATTCTCACAGCCATAACAGTCATAACTGTACAGTACAAAAAACCATATAAAAACCACTGACTTGCTAAATTGCCACTTAAACTTTCACTAATTGGTTCCACGATGTATGTCCAATTGACAATGTAATCTGGTCTGAAATAGAGTAACAAATAAAAGCCAACTAAAAAGATAAATGCAAACCAACCAATCCAACCTCTATTGGTTGCAGCATTAAACCAAATGCCATTGTTTTTGATTCCAGGTGGTCCTTTTACAACCACATTCGGAATGATATACATCAAAGCGCCAATAATGCCTAATCCAAAGGTAAACCACCAAAATAACCATTGATTGTTTTTAACTAAACCACCTCCTCCTTGTTTTACTATTTCATAAGAAAAGCTATGAGGCTTGTCCCAAATTACTTTATCCCATTCACTATTCTGCTTGTGTGTTTCGTTTGCACTTTCTAAGGCTGATGTAATTTCAGTTGAAAACGAAAACGGATTACTAAATTCCTTACCAACAACATGACTGTTCATGTTATTTATGAATAATTCACTTTTTATGCCTTTGCTATTGACGAGATTCTCCAGAACTTCAGGAGTGACTTTATACTTTCCAAAGAAAATAAGTGAAGTAAATATGGTGAGAGCAACTAAAAATAAAGCTAGCCCAATATTTTGAATTGTTTTCATTTTAATTGGTTTGAAAAGATTCGTTTCCAGCTTTTCTTTTTTAGTTGAATATTGGTGTTATTTTCAGTATTGAACTTTGCTACAATGTCTTTCTCATGAAGTTTATAAAACTCAGGATCAAAATTGGCATCAGCTAAATGTTCTAATACGTATTCAACAGTTTGTTTTTCAGTAAGTATTTCATCAAAAAAGTCATGACGCATTCGGATGCCGAAGGTATTAATTCCAATAAATTCACGAGTATTTTTATCATAACTTATATGAATACATTTCTTCCCACTTTCGTGTTCCCAATAGAAGCGCGTTTCTTTGTCCTTAGGTTGTGACCAAACCCAACCATAAGTTTGATATTCAATATCAAAAAACTTAGCTGAATTGAACCAATGTCCAGGTTTATATTCAATCCGGTTACCACAAATGGTTTGCGCTACTGTTTCTCCCATCATACGCCCTGTATACCAAACGGCTTCAATTGATCTGCGATTTTCAATGGCTTCATGTTGTTCTGCACAATCGCCAATGGCATAAATATTTGGAATATTTGTTTCTAAATAGTGATTCACTTTAATACCTCGACCAGTTTCTATTTCTGAATTTTTGATAACATCTATATTCGGAGACACTCCAGCTGTTAGTCCAACAACATCGCATAGAATTTCTTCGCCTGTTTCTTGAATAATAACAGATTTAGCTTTTCCGTTTTCATCTGATTTAATTTCTTTTAAATTGGAAGACAGTCTTAAATCAATGCCATTGCTGAGTATTTCTTTGTTTATTATGGCGCTTTCTTCAGTTGGTAACACGCCATTCCAGAAACTTGATTCTCGCACTAAAAACGTCACAGGAATATGACGCGAATGTAGCATTTCTGCAAGTTCAATGCCAATGAGTCCACCACCAACAATGACAGCGTGCTTGCATACTTTGTTATTTGGTGCATAGACTTCTAAATTCTCTAAATCTTGCTTGCTATATAATCCTTGGACACCTTTTAAATCTTGTCCAGGCCATCCAAATTTATTCGGCTTGCTTCCTGTGGCAATAATGAGTTTGTCATATTGCAAAGAGTCGCCTTTGGCAAAATGTAAAGTATTATTTTTTGTATCAATACTTTCAACATAGCCTTTTTTTAAATCGATGCGATTTTTTTTCCAAAACCAATTTTCGTAAGGTTGAGTATGTTCAAATTTCATGTGTCCCATATACACATACATAAGTGCAGTACGTGAAAAGAAATAGTCAGATTCGGCAGAAACAATGGTAATTTTTTTATCAGAACCTTTTCGAATGTGTCTAGCAGCAGTCACGCCAGAAATTCCGTTTCCAATAATTACAATATGCTCCATATTTGTGGTTTAGTTGAAAGGTTTGTCGAACGTTTTGTTAAATCCTTAACTAGATAATTTCAGATTGTTTAAATTTAGAAATTAATTAACACTTATGAAGATTCTTTTTCGGCTTTGTTTGATATTGTTTCTATGCTCATGTAGTATGACTACTTACAAGGCTCCAAAAATAAATGGAGTGAGTTTTGTTGCATCAAGAGATTCAATTTCTGAAAAACACATTCGGCCAGTATTAAATGTTAATGCCAATTATGCAGCTATTATGCCTTTTGGGTTTTTTAGAGACGTTGAGAATCCTGAGATTATTTACAATACAAATAGACAATGGTTTGGGGAATCAAAATTGGGAGCAAAACAATATATTGAAGCACTGCACAAACAAGATATTAAAGTCATGATGAAGCCTCATATTTGGATAGGTAGAGGTGATTTTACAGGTCATGTAACTATGTCATCAGAAGACAAGTGGCGACAGTTTGAAGCTTCATATTCAAAGTTTATTCTAGATTTTGCTGAATTAGCAGAAGAAACAAATGCCGAAATACTTTGTATTGGAACAGAATTAGAAAAATTTATCGAGCACAGACCAGCGTATTGGTACGAATTAATAAAAAAAATTAAAACTGTTTATAAAGGCCAACTGACTTACGCGGCCAATTGGGATGAATTTAAACGTACTCCTTTTTGGGGAGAATTAGATTATATTGGTGTTGATGCTTATTTTCCTGTAAGTGATTCACAAACACCCACTGTTAAAGAATGTTTAGAAGGTTGGAAGGCTCATAAAGCCCTTATAAGTGGGGTTTCTGTTAAATTTGATAAACCTATTTTATTCACTGAATTTGGATATAGAAGTGTGGATTATTCTGGAAAAGAACCTTGGAAATCTGATAGAAGCATGAACAGTATAAATATGGAAGCTCAAACAAATACAACTAAGGCACTGTTCGATACCTTTTGGCAAGAAGACTGGTTTGCTGGAGGCTTTATTTGGAAATGGTTTCGTAATCATGAAAAAAGTGGTGGTAAAAACAACACCCAATTTACACCACAGAATAAGCCTGTAGAAGCAATTATAGAATCTTATTTTAAACAGTAATGAGGCGTTTAGTTCGTTTTTTATTTATCTGTTTTTATATTCAAAGCTATACTCAAAATAATGTAGTTGCCAATTTAAAAGTGCAAGGAAACGAAAAAGTAAAAACGTCATTTATTAAGAAACTTGTTGTTACCGAAAGTGGAAAGCTTCTTGATTCAGCATTAATTAAACAAGATATTAAACGATTAAAACGCTTGCCTTCAGTTTCACATGCATATTACAAAGTGTTCCATTCGTATGATAATGCTTATGATGTACTTTACACCATAGAAGAAAATTTAACTTTTATTCCATCAATAAGTGTATTTACAACAAATGACGATGAGTTTGCCTATAGATTGGGGTTGTATGAGCATAATTTATTTGGTCAAAATATTGGTTTTGGAGGTTTTTATCAAAAAGATATATACAGTTCATATGCTATTAATTTTAGAGCGCCTAATTTGTTTGCAAAACGATTTGGTCTAGCTATAAATTATAAAAACCTTTCAACACTAGAATCTATTTTTTTCTATAATGCTAAAGCCGATTATAAATACAACAATGAATCGCTAGAGATTTTAGGTTTGTTTGAACTTAATTTTAATAACAGAATTGAATTAGGTTTTAATGTTTTTACTGAAGACTATAGTTATGAATTAGGCGATACAAGTCCAGATATTACTCAAAAACTGCACATTCGTAAACTCTTATTTAAAGGCGTTTATGAATATTATAACTTAGATTATTTTTATCAATATGTATCTGGGTTTAGAAGCTTGTTTAAACTTCAATATGTTACAGCTACTAGTGGCAAGCAACCAGATTTTGTTATTTGGTGGAATAATTTCTACTATTTTAGTCGTGTAGGAAATAAAGGAAATTGGGCAAATAGATTACGTGTTGGATTATCTAGTAATCAAGACACGCCATTTGCACCATTTTCCATTGAAAACAATATAAACATTAGAGGTGTTGGAAATACTATTGACAGAGGTACAGGAACGATTATTTTAAACACAGAATATAGGTACACCCTATATGAAAAAAACTGGTTTATTCTACAAGGAAACGCCTTTATAGATTTTGGCTCTTGGAGACTTCCTGGAGGAAAACTAAGGGATTTTACAGATTTGGATAATATTAAATTATACTCTGGATTAGGATTACGTTTTATACATAAAGAAATTTACAATGCTATATTTAGAATTGATTATGGTGTTGGCTTGAATAAAGATGGTACACGTGGAATAGTGTTTGGAATTGGTCAGTATTTTTAATTAATATTCTTCTTATAATATGAATATAATTCATCAGCAGAAGCACCAAACCATTTTTTCACGTAAATAGTCCAAAAATGGTATTGTAGTTTCCAAATCCCGAATTTTTCGTAGCGTCTTGCTGAGGTAATTAGCTTTTTATTAATGACCTTAAACTGTTTGCGCTTATAAAGCTCATTAATTAAAATATTATCTTCATAAATGATATAGCTTTCATCAAAACCACCAATCTCATCAAAAAGCGCTTTAGTAATAAATTGACTTTGGTCACCACCTCTACAAGCTCTCCAACTAAATTGTGTTAGCCAACTTGCTAAATGCAACCACCAATGTTTGTGGTTAAATTGCAATCTGAAACAACCAGCAAAATTTCCAGTTTCAACTTCGTTAATGATGTGTTGGTCAAAATCTTTAGGAGGAAACGAATCAGCATGCAAGAAGTATAGAGTGTTCCCAGTAGCAATCCTAGAGCCTGTGTTC
This sequence comes from Flavobacteriaceae bacterium S0862, assembly GCA_023015825.1. Lineage (GTDB taxonomy): Bacteria > Bacteroidota > Bacteroidia > Flavobacteriales > Flavobacteriaceae > Pontimicrobium. The sequence continues at coordinate 107,723 of JALKAW010000006.1, forward strand.
ATTTGTTTGGCTCTGCCTTTTTGAGAGTTTAATACAATAATTGCTGTCTCCTCCTGCGCAGTCGAGAGGTCAATAGATCTCGACTGCGCTCGACCTGACACTATCTTTAAAGAGCCATCAGTACTTCCACCATCAACAACAATAATTTCTACTATGTTTTGCTTTGAAGAATTTTCAAGTAAGTGGTTTAGCAGTTTTTCAATAGTTTCTGCTTCATTAAGAATAGGAATAATGATTGAAATTTTAGTCATTTAATTCCCAATTGTAATCTTTGTATCGCTTTTTAGCGTTTGGTGAAATATTTATGTCTGAATATTGATTCAAGAAATCAATCAAGCTTCCATTTTTGGTAAAGTCTTTTAAGAACCAATCGAAAATTTTTGAAATTTTAATGCTGTTTTCTGAAATTTCATTTCGGTTTGTATCAGCTAAAAATTCTTTAGTTGCTGCGGTTAATTGCGTTTCTAAATTCTCAGCAGTAAAGGCTTTATTTTGTAACTTCGGACAAGAATAAGACGCACACACAATAGCAAAATGAATACGAGGTTCGTTCATATTGCGTAAAATTTCGTGTTCGATTTCATCTAAATTATAGTTTATATTTGCTGGTTCCCATAAACGTTGTTTCCAAGGTTTTTTAATGTCTTTAATGCTTTTTACTGGATAATTTCTAATAATTAAATCGACTGTTAGTGCATTATAAGCGTTAATCCAGAACGACAGTTTTTCTTCTCCTGAAATAGTTTGAAAGATATCATTGGAATGAAATAAACCTAAGACTTTTATGTATCCTAATAATTTTTCATGTTCAGTTTTAAACGATTTATAATTTACATTTCCATCATCCGAAACGTGTTTTTGTAATAACTCACCCCATAATAAATGAATCGGACCGGTTCGTTTTGATAGTTCTTGATGAAATCGCATATTCTGTTGGCTGGAGCTTTGAGCAATGGCTTTATTACTAAAGCAAGATAATAGAACTATAGAAAGAAGAGATAATAATCTCACTTTTTTAAATTTAGATTTAATCAACACTAACTAACAGCAACCACCACCATCATAATGATAAGTAGATTTACTAATGTATATGTCGTCTCTTTTTAGAGAAGCTAACATTATAGCTGTTTTATCACAAATAGCAAGTGGTTGATTTTTTAAAAGCACATGTCCAGCCTCATCATCAAAAAAATCTTCATAGCCAAAATAAATAGCAGCCTTTCCTGTAAAAACACAAGGGCCATCTTCTGGCATAGGGTCTTTTATGGCTGCTACCTCAATCGATTCTATATAGATTAATTCATCAGTAGCATATTGCTTTGGGTCTAGAATTCGGTAAGGTTTTCTTGCACGAATTTCAATCGTACCAAAACCAGCATCAGTAAGCATTTTCACATATTCTGCTATGGGCAAGCTACCACTTAGGCATAAAGCTCTGAGTCTATCATCATTACGCAACTCATCATTCATTGGTTGCTCACAAGTTGGATCACTCATAACTAATCTGCCATGAGGTTTTAGTACACGATACATTTCGGCAATGGCTTTTTTTAAATCATCAGCTTTAAAAATATTGAACAAGCAATTTTGGGCTGCCACATCTATACTGTTATCTTGCACAGGAAGGTTCAAAGCATCTCCTTTTTTTAAATCTACAAACTCACTTCTAAACCAATCATTTTGTCTTTCAGCTTCAATGAAATTTTTTCTTGACGCTTCTAACATTTCATCTACCACATCAATTCCAATAACACCTCCTTTTGTTCTGTTGAAATACGAAAATTGCAATAACTCCATACCTCCACCAACACCAACATAAAGCATCTTGGGATTGTTGGTTAAATCTCGAGCATGAACTGTGCTTCCACAACCATAATTCATTTCCTGCATGATACGCGGAATTTTTAAACCTGGTAATTCCCAAATTGGATTTGTTGTGCAACATAAACCAACATCAGGTGTTAAAGCGGCTTCTTTATATATGTCGTGGGTAGTTTCTAAATAGTTGCTCATAATTATAAGGTCTTAATAAGTTCTTTAAATAAAGTAATCATTTCTGGTTCCGCTTTGTAAGCCATGGCAATGATTTCTTCAATGTTTACTGGTTTTAGATTATCTGGGTCGCATTCATCAGTTAAAACAGAAACAGCTGCTGTTTTTAATTTTAAATGATTAGCTACAATGATTTCTGGAACTGTACTCATACCTACAGCATCAGCACCAATTATTTTTAGCATCCTATATTCTGCTCTTGTTTCAAGCTGAGGTCCAACAACACTCGCATAAACTCCTTTGTGAAGTTTAATATTATTCTCTTTAGCAATTTTTTCAATTTTAGAATTGATTTCTAAATCATAAGGTGCACTCATATCAGCAAATCGCTCTCCTAGTTGTGAAACGCCTTTAAAGGCTAATGGCGAACTCCCTTGTAAATTAATGTGGTCGTCAATTAGCATTAATTCACCTTTTTTAAAATTTAAATTAATGGCTCCTGAAGCATTAGACACTAATAAGGTGTGGATTCCTAATTTCTCCATGATACGAACTGGATATGTAACATCTTGAAGCGAATAGCCTTCGTATACATGAAAACGACCTTGCATTACAACTACTTTTTTACCCTCTAATACTCCGTAAATAAGTTTCCCTTTGTGGAACTCAACTGTGGCTGTTGGGAAATATGGAATGTGATTGTAGCTAACTTCATTAATAATTTCAATTTCATTAATTAATTGTCCTAAACCTGTACCAAGAATGATGCCTATTTCTGGCTTATCGAATCCTTTTTCTATTAAATGTTCAGTTGTTTTTTCTATTTGTTTAATCATTTATTTTAAATATTTTTTAAAAGCTTGAATATTTTTTAAATCGTTGTAAACATCAATATCATTTAGTGTTTCTAGTAAATAAAAATCTTTGTTCTTTAGGTCTTTTAAAGTGCCTTTAAAAACTGTTGAGGTTCCCCAATTTTTATTTTTAAAGACTTGTGAATATAAAGATTTCATTGCTAATAAATAATAGCCTCCATCGTGTGCTGGACCAATGACTATATCATTTTCATCTAACGCTTTAAAGGCTTCATTTATATGGCTAGGGTTTAAATCATAAAGATCACTTCCAATAATTACAACTTTATCATAATTGTTGTTAAATGCTTCAAAAAAAGCATTGTGCATACGAACACCTAAATCGTCTCCATGCTGTTGATGTTTTTGATAAATTGAAGCATCCCAAATATCATGTTCCCTAATTTTTACTGAATAATACACAGCTTTGTCACAGCTTAAATTTCTGGTTGTTCTTTCAGTTATGTCCAGAAGAGTTTTGTAAATGATTAGTGCATTTTCTTCACCAATAGCTTTTGCTAAACGTGTTTTTACTTTACCAAGTTCTGGATTTCTAGTGAATATGATGAGCAAGTTTTTACTCATATACTTTTATTCCTTTTGTTAGCCATTGGTTCCATTCTTTAGAAAAGACATGAACGTTTTCTGTTTCTGTTCCATTGGAATTATAAACATTGAAACCTTTATTTTTCCATTCAAAAACACCTCCGTAAAGATTATAAACATTAGTATAACCAGCTTTTTTGAGTCTTTTTGCAATATTTTCTGATCGAATACCAAGCGAACAATACACAACAATTTGTTCCTCTTTATTCTTTATGATGCTTGAAACAGTTTCAATATTAAAATACTTATATCCTACATGAATGGCATTCTTTATGTGACTTGTTTCGTATTCGTTAAGCTCTCTTGCATCTAAAATAGCGGCTTTTGTTTTAGGCATTGCCAATTCTTGAACAGATATATAAGGGATACTTTGGGTGTTGTGTTTTTTTAATAAATCGGATAATGTTTCTTGAGATAAACTAGATATAGAAAAGAGTAGAATTAAGATTTGAGTTATATATTTCATGAAAATATTATTTATGCCACAGTTCCTTGACAACTACTTCCTGCTCCTGCAGTACAACCATAACAATGTTGAGAGATTACAATGTTTCTATCATTGAGTAAATCTTCGTTATAATCACTTATGTGTTTCACTTTACTTGCAACCTTTAAATCTAGCATTTGATTAAAATCGCAATCATATAACCAACCATCCCAACTTACCGAGATAGTATTGGTGCACATTACATTTGTAACAGCTGAAGGATTATAGGCTTCAACTAAAGAATACATATAATCTTCATAATTTTCAGAAGCAATTAAATAATCTAAAAATCTTGAAATTGGTAAATTAGTAATAGCAAACAAATTATGGAATTGAATATTGAAATCTTCTAATAGTGCCTTTTTAAAATCCTTTTCCATAGATGTTTGGTCACCTGGCAAAAAAGCACCAGAAGGATTATAAACCAAATCTAATTTTAATCTACTATTTGGCATACCATAACCAATTGCGTTTAAGTCTTGTAATGCTTTAATGGATTGATCAAAAACACCTTCACCACGTTGCTTATCTGTTTTTCCACGCGTCCAATGAGGCATAGAACTTACTACATGTATATTATGCTTTTTAAAAAAATAGGGTAAATCATAATACTTTTTATTGGCTCTAATAATTGTTAGGTTAGAGCGTACAATAAAATCTTTTATCCCAGCTTTTGAGGCTTCTTCAACAAACCATCTAAAATTCGGATTCATTTCTGGTGCCCCTCCAGTTAAATCTAAAGTATGAGCTCCAGTATTTTTAATGACTTCCAAACATTGCTGCATGGTTTTTTTTGTCATTATTTCTTTTCTGTCTGGTCCAGCATCTACATGACAATGTTCGCAAACTTGATTACACATATAACCAACATTAATTTGTAGAATTTCAAGCTTTTTAGGCCTTAAAGGGAAATGTCCAATTTCAGAAATTTTATCCTTAAATTTTGGCAATTCACCACTTTTGAAAATACCATTCGACAAAATTTCTATTTGTCTATTGCTATTGGCTAATTCGCTTTCACGTTTATGTAATGATTGTGTTTTAAGTTTCGTCATATTTAGTTACTATCCATCCAGTTTATTCACCTTATTCATCATTTGCACACCATGCACTAGAACAGCTCCACTTTTAATGGCTGCGCCAACATGAACCGCTTCCATCATTTCTTCTTTAGTAATGCCTCGTTGCAATCCGTCTTTTGAGTATGCATCAATACAATAAGGGCATTTTTCGGTATGAGACACAGCTAAAGCTATCAATGATTTTTCTCGTGCAGTAAGTGCACCATCTTGAAAAACAGAGTTATAATAATCAAAAAACTTGGTTCCTAATTCTTCGCTCCATTCAGTAATATTTCCAAATTTTCTAAGATCTGCTGGATCGTAATATGTTTTAGACATTTAAATAAATTTTAGTCGTTTTCATTAGTTCGAAAAATATACAAAAGATTACACTTATGCTATTAAAAGATTCCCAATTAAAATTGTATCTATTCTCTAACAATAATATAATAAAAGCATGCATTGTGTAAATTAAAAAGCGATTTAATAAAGAATCCTTTAAGAAAAGTATTTAAATTGCGACTTAATAAAAAACAAATAACATGAAAATGAAGAGTGCCAAAAAAATTAAAAATACATTATTAAACTTATGTCTTGTAGTATTAGGTTTTTCAGTTTCTGCACAGAATTTAAACCAACCACTACCTCTAGATCAAACTATTAAAAAAGGAGTTTTGCCAAATGGTATGACTTATTACTTGCACAGTACAGATGTTACTAAAGATGTGGCGAGTTACTATATTATTCAAAATGTAGGATCTGTTTTAGAAAATGATAACCAACAAGGGTTGGCTCATTTTTTAGAGCATATGGCATTTAATGGTACTGAAAATTTTGAAGGAAAAGGCATTTTGAATACCCTTGAAAAAGAAGGTATTGTTTTTGGAAAAGATATTAATGCATATACATCTTTTGACGAAACAGTATATAATATTGATAATGTACCAACAACACCTGAATTAGTTGAAACAGGGTTGCAAATTCTTCGTGATTGGTCAAACTACTTGTTACTAATTGATGAAGAAATTGACGCGGAAAGAGGTGTGATTAAAGAAGAATGGCGAACACGTCAAAGTGGACAAATGCGAATTTTGCAGCAATCTATAGAAACAATGTTTGGTGGCTCAAAATATGCAAAACGTATTCCAATAGGAGACATGGACGTTATTGAGAATTTTGAGTATAAAGCACTTCGCGATTTTTATCACGACTGGTATCGAACAGATTTACAGGCAATTGCTATTGTTGGAGATATTGATATTGATGAGATGGAGAAAAAAATAATAGAAAAATTTTCATCTATTCCAGCGGTTGAAAATAGTCCAGAACGTGTTGTGGTTAAAATTGAGGATAACGAAAAACTTATGTACGATATCGCGATGGACAAGGAAGTGTCTACTACAAATATTTCATTTGGGATTCGTCATGATAAATCTTTAAAAGAAGAAACAATTGTTGATTTAAGCTTAGGCTTATTAGATAATATGATTTCGAGTATCTTAGGAACCCGTTTTCAAGAAATTTCGCAAACACCAGATGCGCCTTTTATGGCAGTTGGAGCTGGTTTTGGAAATATGACTAGAGTGCATAATGCATTTAATGTACGTGTTTTTCCAAAGCCTGATATGCAACAAGAAGCGTTTAAATTAGCTATGGCAGAAATTAACAGAGCAGTTAAATTTGGATTTACCAATGCTGAAATTACAAGAGTTAAAGCGCAACTATCTAACAGTTACGAAAATCAAATAGCAAAGCGTAATGACCGTCCACATAGACAAATTATACAGTCTATTCAAAAAAATTATCTGGAGAATGCGCATTTAACAGATATAGAAAAGGAATATGAAATAGTAAAAGTGCTATTCAATCTTATAACACAAGATCATTTGTTGAAAAGAATGCAAGATATGTACACTCAAAAAAATAGAAGTCTTGTTGTAACAGGTGTTGAAGGGAAAAATAATTTAACTGAGGAGCAAGCAAATCAAATTTTAAAAGATGTTGAAAATGATGCAACATTAAAACCTTATGAAGAGGAAGAAGAAGTAAAATCCTTGATGACAGGAGTTAATTTAGTTCCTGGAAAGATTTTAAATGAAAAGACAAATGAAACTCTAGGATTTACAACCTTTACCTTAAGTAATGGCATAAATGTGCATTATAAGTTTGTCGATAAGAATAAAAACGATGTAAAATTGGAAGCTATTAGTGATGGTGGAAAATCATTATTAAACATTGATGAATTACCTTCAGCTGAAATTGTTGGAAATGTGGTGCAATTATCTGGACTTGGTGAGTTCTCAATGACCGATTTACCTAAAGTATTGGCTGGAAAAACAGCAAACACGTTCTTTAGTATTTCTGAAACTACAGAAACCATAATTGGCTCATCTTCAACAAAAGATGTAGAAACAATGTTGCAAATGGTTAATTTACGTTTTACAAAACCACGTTTTGATGAAACTAGTTATGGTGTATTAATGCAGAATGTTGATAATTTCTTGACAAGAAAAAGTAAAGATTTACAGTCAAAAATGTCTGATAGCGTTACCACAACACTATACGGTAATAACCACCCAACAAAACGTATTTTTAATAAAGCATTTGTTAAAGATATGAGTTTTGAAAAATCAAAAGCAATTTACAATAGTAGATTTAATAATGCAGCCGATTTTAATTTCTTCATAGTTGGAGATGTTACAAAAAAAGATTTAAAACCATTATTGGCAAACTATATAGCAAGTATACCTACGACAAATATCAAAGAAAATTGGAAGAATAATGCAGTAGAATGGTCTGCAAAAAATGTAGATAAAGATATTTATTTACCAATGGAAGATCCTAAAAGTTCTGTTCGTATTGCTTATAAAAAGGAAATGCCTCATACTTTAAAAGACGAAATTTTAATGTCAGCATTAGGTAAAATCCTTCAGTTGCGTTACACCGAAGCTTTAAGAGAAGACGAAGGAGGTACTTATGGTGCTAGTAGTTCTGGATTTATGGTGAAAGAACCTAGGTCTTTGGCATATTTATCTGTATCATTTGATTGTAATCCTGATCTTGTTGAAAAATTAATTGCAATAGTTCATAAAGAGATTGAAACGATTAAAAATGGTACAGTTTTACAAAACGATTTGGATAAAATAACGACTAATATTTTAAAAGAAAGAGAAGATAGTAAGAGTCGTAATGCTTACGAAATGGCATCAATAAAGAATTTGATTTTAGAAGGTTATAACATGAATGCACCAGAAAACTTTGAAAACATTGTTAAATCAATAACAAAGAAAGATATTCAAGATATGGCAAAAAGACTGCTAGATGACCATAAATCGTTTGAAATTGTATTTAAACCTGAACAGTAGTTATAATGTTAAGTTAAAATAAAATAGGGTTTAGATACTTTTATTTTAATGTGCTATTTTTGGATTTGATTAAAACCATCATAATGAGACATATCATTGTAGTTGTTGCTTTACTGTTTAGTACCATGCTTACTGCTCAAATATTGGAACCTGTAAAGTGGGAGTTTCAAACAGAAAAACTATCCGAAGATGAGTATCAGTTAAAATTCATTGCTTTAGTGGATGATAATTGGGCAATTTACTCACAAGATATTCCTGAATACGGTCCAATACCTACAAGTTTCGATTTTGATAAAAGTGATGCTTTTACTTTAGTTGATAATGTTGTTGAAAGTGATGTAAATAAAGTCACCAAACATGATTCAGTGTTTGATATGACATTGTCAAAGTTCTATAAAAGAGCTGAATTTACACAAATAGTTAAGCTTTCAAACCCTAATACATCTATTACTGGAACACTTAATTTCATGACTTGCGACGACAAGCGTTGTTTGCCTCCAACAGATGTTCCTTTTGAGTTTAGATTAACAGATGATAAAGTAGAAAATATTCCTTCATTTAATATAGGAAATTCTCAAATTTTAGACCCTGTATTGTGGGAATTTGAAACAAACAAAGTTAGTGAGGACGAATACGATATTATTTTTAAAGCTAATATCGAAGACACATGGGCTGTCTATTCGCAATTTGTTGAAGAAGGAGGTCCCTTGCCAACTATATTTAATTTTCAGGAAAGTGCCAATTATCAACTCATTAACAGTGTTGTAGAAAGCGATGAAAATAAAGTAACCAAACACGATAAAGTGTTCGATATGGAAGTGTCTAAGTTTTATAACCAAGCCACTTTTACCCAACGTATAAAAGTAATTGGTAATCAATTTGATATTGATGGCTTCATCGAATATATGACTTGCGATGATGAACAATGTATTTTTAAACCCGATAATCCGTTTGCATTCAGCTATTCAACAGAAGAAGGCTTAGTAGCAGTATCAGATAATGAAGACTTCTTCCCTAATCCAACTATTTCCAATACTGAGGACACTAATATATCGCTTTATGGTATGTCTGTAAGTGATATGTCAAAGTCAGATATTAATTGCAATTTAGAAGGAGGTGCAACAGTATCAAATGTAGAAGAACAAGGAAAATCGTTATGGAGTATTTTCGGTCTTGGATTTTTAGGAGGCTTATTAGCATTGTTAACCCCTTGTGTGTTCCCAATGATACCTTTAACAGTTAGTTTCTTTACCAAAAAGGGAGATAATCCTAAGAGTTCAGGTGTGTCAAAAGCGCTGCTTTATGGCTTTTTCATTTTTGCAGTTTATGTCGTGTTAAGTGTGCCATTTCATTTATTGGATTCGGTAAACCCAGATATTTTAAATGAAATCTCAACAAATGTTGTATTGAACGTTATTTTCTTTATCATTTTTGTGTTTTTCGCTTTTTCGTTTTTCGGGTATTACGAATTAACCTTGCCAGCTCGTTGGACAAATAGAACGACACAAGGTGAGAACATCGGAGGCGTTTTAGGAATATTTTTTATGGCGCTTACCCTTGCTATAGTATCATTTTCATGTACAGGACCAATATTGGGGTCATTGCTAGCAGGCTCTTTAACAGCAGATGGTGGTGCTTGGCAACTTACAGCTGGAATGGCTGGTTTTGGAGTATCCCTAGGACTGCCTTTTGCACTGTTTGCCATGTTTCCAAATATGTTAAATGCATTGCCAAAATCTGGAGGATGGTTAAACACAACCAAAGTAGTTTTAGGATTTTTAGAATTAGCTTTAGCATTTAAATTTTTATCGAATGCCGATTTAGTGCAACATTGGGGAGTTTTAAAAATTGAAGTATTCTTAGGTTTATGGATTGTCATTTTTGCAGGGTTAGCCTTGTATATATTTGGAAAAGTTAAATTTCCTCATGATTCTCCAATTAGAAAATTATCCTTTTTTAGAGTCGCTTCTGGGATTTTAGTCGCAGCATTTGTAGTCTATTTAGCGTCAGGGTTTAGGGTTAATAAAGAAACAGATACCTTTACATCACTTACCCTGTTGAGCGGACTAACGCCACCAGTTGGTTACAGCTTCTTAAAACCCAATGAGTGCCCAAATAATTTGGATTGTTTTAAAGATTTAAAAACTGGTATTGCTCATGCCAAGAAAGTTAACAAACCAATTATTTTAGATTTCACAGGTTATGCTTGTGTCAATTGCAGAAAAATGGAAGAGCATGTTTGGCCATTACCTTCAATAGACAAGTATTTAAGAAACGATTATGTGTTAATATCGTTATATGTTGATGATAAAAAAGAACTGGCAGAAAGTGAACGGATTGAAGTTCCTAGAATTAATGGTGGCACAAGAACTTTAAAAAATTATGGACACAAGTGGGCGCATTATCAAACACAGTTCTTTAAAACTAATTCACAGCCCTATTATGTATTGTTAAGTCCTGATGGTACTAAAATATTAAATCAACCTGTTGGCTACACTCCAGATGAGGAAGCGTATACTAAGTTCCTAGAATGTGGGCTAAATGTGTTTAATAAAACTAATAAAACAGATTTTAGTATAACACCCTAATTTTTTAGTTACGTAAAGCAATTCTTTTCACTATTTTTGTACACGCTAAATTTTAAGAAGATAATGTCAACACATTTAGAAAACTATTTTCAAAAATTCAGAGAAAAGATCGTTGGAATCAATCAATCCTTCGAGTCTCCTTATGGAAAAAAAGACATTATTTATGCCGACTGGACTGCTAGTGGTAGGTTATACAAACCTATTGAAGAAAAAATGATGAACGTTATTGGTCCTTATGTCGCTAATACCCACACAGAAACATCTATTACTGGCTCGTCAATGACGCATGCATACCATGAAGCTCGCAACATCATCAAGAAACATGTAAATGCCTCGGAAGATGATGTTTTGATAACAGTTGGAACTGGAATGACAGGAGCCATCAATAAGTTTCAGCGTATTTTGGGACTTAAAGTTTCTGAAAACTTAAAAGATTACACAGAAGTTCCTGAAGACTTACGTCCAGTGGTTTTTGTAACTCACATGGAGCATCATTCGAATCAAACGTCTTGGTTAGAAACTATTGCTAAGGTAGAAGTTATTCCTTGTGATGAAGTTGGCTTGGTGTGTATGAAAAGCTACCAAAAACTTTTAGATAAATATAAACACCATCCTATAAAAATAGCTGCTGTTACCGCATGTTCAAATGTTACAGGAATCAAAACAGATTATCATGCTATTGCAAAACTAATTCATAAAAATAATGGATTATGCTTTGTGGATTTTGCATGTTCGGCACCTTATGTAGAAATAAATATGCATCCTGAAGATGAAGAGGCATATTTAGATGCAGTGATGTTTTCGCCACATAAATTTTTAGGAGGACCTGGAGCTTCGGGAGTTTTAATATTCAACAAGAAATTATACAAAAATTTAGTACCAGATAATCCAGGAGGGGGAACAGTATCTTACACAAACCCATGGGGAGATCACGATTATATTGATGATATAGAATCTAGAGAAGACGGTGGAACTCCAGGGTTTTTACAAGCTATTAAGGTCGCTTTGGCAATAAAGCTTAAAGACCAAATGGGAGTTAAAAATATTTTAGATCGTGAACATGAAATAAACGATATTGTTTTTAATAAACTTTCAAAAATTGATAACCTTCAAATACTAGCAGGACATCAAAAAGAGCGTTTGGGAGTGTATTCATTTTATATCATTGATGCACATTATAATTTAGTAGTGAAGCTTTTAAACGACCGTTATGGGATTCAAACCAGAGGAGGTTGTTCTTGTGCAGGAACCTATGGACATTTTCTGTTAAATGTAGATTTACCTACATCTAAAGCCATAGAACTTAAAATTTTAGATGGCTGTTTAATAGAAAGACCAGGTTGGGTCCGTATGTCTATTCATCCTACAATGACCAATGAGGAAATTCATTTTATTTGTGATGCAATTAAAGATGTTGCAGAAAACTTTGAAACATGGAGTAAGGATTACGAATATAATGCGATTAAAAACGAATTCGAACACAACCAAAATTTAGAAATAGAAAAAGAAATAACCAGTAATTGGTTTAATGTTTAAAATTGATTAGTAAATGTCAGAGACAATAGAAAAAGTAAAATGCCTAATTATAGGTTCAGGACCTGCAGGCTATACAGCAGCTATCTATGCGGCAAGAGCAAATATGTATCCAGTGCTATACCAAGGGACACAACCTGGTGGACAATTAACAACAACAAACGAAGTTGAAAATTTCCCTGGGTATCCAGACGGAGTTACAGGACCAGAAATGATGATTCAACTTCAACAACAAGCTGAAAGATTTGATACCGATGTTAGAGATGGTTGGGTTACTAAAGTGGATTTTTCTGGAGATATTCATAAAGTTTGGGTGAATGATACCAAAGAAATTCATTGTGAAACAGTAATTATCTCTACAGGAGCGTCGGCGAAATATTTAGGTTTAGAATCTGAGCAAAAATATCTAAAACTCGGTGGAGGTGTTTCGGCTTGTGCAGTTTGCGATGGATTTTTCTATCGTGGCCAAGAAGTTGTTATTGTTGGAGCAGGTGATTCAGCTTGTGAAGAAGCTCACTATTTATCAAAGTTATGCACTAAGGTAACTATGTTAGTTAGAAGAGATGAATTTAGAGCATCTAAAATTATGGCTGCTAGAGTTAAGAATACTAAAAATATTGAAATTCTTTTTAATACCGAAACTGATGAAGTATTAGGAGACGGTCAAGTTGTAACTGGTGTTAGAGTTTTTAATAACCAAACAAACGAAAAGCACGATATTCCAGCGACTGGATTTTTCGTGGCAATTGGTCATAAACCGAATACCGATATTTTTAAAGACTATTTAGAGTTAGATGAAACAGGTTATATTATTAATAAGCCTGGAACATCAAAGACTAATATTGATGGTGTATTTGTTAGTGGAGATGCAGCAGATCACGTATATCGACAAGCCGTAACAGCTGCTGGAACAGGATGTATGGCTGCGTTAGATGCCGAACGTTATTTAGCAGCTAAGGAAGGATAAATATATTTTTTATAAATTTAAAAAGCCCTCTTAAATTTTTTTAAGAGGGCTTTTGTACTCAAGGTGGGAATCGAACCCACACTTCCGAAGAAACTGGATTTTGAATCCAGCGCGTCTACCAATTCCGCCACTTGAGCAAAACGGATTGCAAAAATAAAAAATAATTTAACTCCTTACTATTAAAATAGTGGCTTTTATCCTTTTGGAATTCAAATAAATCCCTAAATTTGCACCTCATTAAAAATAAGTAGACTTTTTTGACTCATTAACAAGAAGTTAGTTATGACAAAAATAAAAACACAAGCTAAAATATTTGCCTGTACCCAAAGTACTGAGTTAGCAGAAAAAATTGCTAAAGCTTACGGAGAGGATTTGGGTAACGTTATTACATCTACTTATAGCGATGGAGAGTTTCAACCTTCCTTTGAAGAATCAGTAAGAGGTGCTAGGATATTTATTATTGGTTCAACAAATCCTGGTCCTCAAAATTTAATGGAAATGCTGTTAATGTTAGATGCAGCTAAGCGTGCTTCAGCAAGACATATTACAGCTGTGATGCCATACTTTGGATGGGCGAGACAAGATAGAAAAGATAAGCCAAGAGTGCCAATAGCCGCTAAACTAGTAGCTAAAATGTTGGAAACAGCAGGAGCAACTAGGATTATTACAATGGATTTACACGCTGATCAAATTCAAGGATTTTTTGAAAGACCAGTTGATCACTTATTTGCATCAACAATCTTTTTACCATATTTAAGAAGCTTGAACCTTGATAATTTAACTATAGCTTCACCAGATATGGGAGGTTCTAAAAGAGCTTATGCATATTCTAAAGCTTTAGAGAGTGAAGTGGTGATTTGTTATAAACAACGCGCCAAAGCTAATGTAATCTCTCACATGGAGTTAATTGGTAATGTAGAAGGTAAAAACGTTGTGCTTGCAGATGATATGGTAGATACAGCAGGAACACTTACTAAAGCAGCCGACTTGATGATGGAAAGAGGAGCGTTAAGTGTGAGAGCTATATGTACACACCCAATATTATCAGGAAATGCTTATGAACGCATAGAAAATTCTAAATTAGAAGAATTAATCGTAACCGATTCTATTCCGTTATCACAAGAAAGTAAAAAAATAAGAGTACTAAGTTGTGCCGATTTATTTGCCGATGTTATGCATAAAGTGCATCATAACAAATCAATCAGTTCAAAATTTATAATGTAAACAATTAATTAATATACAATTTCAAAATGAAATCAATTACAATCAATGGATCGAAAAGAGAAAGCGTGGGCAAAAAAGCAACAAAAGCCTTACGTAATGCTGGAGAGGTTCCTTGCGTATTATACGGAGGAGACAAGCCAGTACATTTCTCAGCACCTGAATTGGCATTCTCTAAACTAGTATACACGCCTAATGCGCATACAGTTGTGATTGCCTTAGATAATGGAGACAATATGGATGCAGTGCTTCAAGACATACAATTTCACCCAGTTACGGACAGAATCTTACATGTGGATTTCTATCAATTATTTCAAGATAAAGAAATAGCGATGGATATTCCTATTCGTTTAGTAGGTAACTCAAGAGGTGTTAAAAATGGTGGTGTATTAAGAAGAAATAACAGAAAACTTCGTGTTAAAGCACTTCCAACTAACTTGCCAGATTTTATAGAAATAGATATTACTCCTATGAAAATTGGTAGTAAATTCTACGTTCGCGATTTGGATCAAGATAAATACAGATTCTTACATACAGACAATACCGTAGTTTGTCAAATTAAGACAGCTAGAACTGCAATTGTTGATGATGAAGATGAAGAAGAATTGGAAGAAGGTGCTGAAGGTGCAGCTGAAGGAACAGCTGAAGGAGCTGAAACTCCAGCAGCAGAAGCTACTCAAGAATAAGAACCATTCTTTTTTAATAAAATCAAAAGCATTCTGTTAATTCAGGATGCTTTTTTATTTTTACACTATATACTTAAGCTATATGTGCAATTTTTTTAAATGGATTTTTATAAAAAAGAAGCAATCTTTTAAAGAAGATGAAACAATAATGAAAAAATATTTAATAGTTGGCCTAGGAAATATTGGTGAAAAATACCAGAACACACGACACAATATTGGGTTTAAAATCCTTAATTTTTTTGCGTCTAAAGAGACTTTGACTTTTGAAACAGTAAAACTAGCAGATAGGGCAAATTATAAGTTAAAAGGAAGGTCTTTTATCTTTTTAAAACCAAACACTTACATGAATTTAAGTGGTAAAGCGGTTAAATATTGGCTAGAAAAAGAAAAAATCCCTTTAGAGAATTTATTGATTATCACTGACGATTTAAACCTTCCTTTTGGGACATTAAGATTAAAAACAAAAGGAAGCGATGGAGGGCATAATGGACTTAAAGATATACAAGAAAAATTGAATACAACCAAGTACAATAGGTTTAGGTTTGGTATTAGTGATGACTTCGGTAAAGGACGTCAAGTAGATTATGTTTTAGGCGAGTGGACAGCTGAAGAAAATGAAAAACTTGAAGAGAGATTGAACAAAAGTGTCGAGGTAATCAAGTCTTTTGGGTTATCTGGAATGAATAACACGATGAACGGTTTTAACGGTAAATAAAAAAAATAGTAACTTTACAACTGCTTTAAATAGTTTAACCTAAAGATTATGGATTTCAAGAACACTACACGTAACATTTTGTTTTTGAGTTTTTTATTGTCAAGTATGGCGACATTTGCTCAGGAAATAGTGCCAGAGCGTTGTGCTACAGACGAGTATAACAAAATGCTGTTAGAAGATTACCCAAACATGATGGGTAGCAAAGCATTTGAAAAACAACTCAGTAAACAAATTCAATTAAATAAGGTAGAGCAGGGCGCTATTCAAGGTGCTACAAGCAGAAGAATGGTTTATACCATTCCTGTAGTTGTTCATGTAATTCATAATGGTGAAGCCATAGGTGTTGGACCAAATATATCTGACGCTCAAGTATTGTCTCAAATACAAGTATTGAATGAAGACTTTAGGAGAATGATAGGCACTAGAGGATATAATATTAATTTGGCTGGAGCCGATGTTGAGGTTGAATTTTGTTTAGCACAGCGAACGCCTGATGGATGTGTAACAAATGGGATTAATAGAGTTGATATGTCTGCAACAAGTACTTCATGGTCTGGACCAGGAGGAAATACAGATACAGTTTTAAAACCAGCTACAATTTGGGATGTATCCAAATATCTAAATATTTGGTCTGTAAATTTCTCAAGCACTAGTACCCTAGGCTTTGCTCAGTTTCCGGAAGGGCCAGCAACGTCTGATGGTGTTGTAGTTGGGTACCAGTATTTTGGATCAGATGATGATCCAAATGTAACTATTCCAGGAGATTTTAATTTAGGCAGAACCGGAACACACGAAGTTGGCCATTATCTAGGTTTATACCATACGTTTCAAGGTGGTTGTGCCGAAGTTGATGGAGGTGATTTATGTGCCGATACACCAGCTGTAGCCAGCTCTAGTTCTAATTCAAATATATGTAATACTGGAAATGATTCTTGCCCAGCAGGAATGGTCGATATGGTTGAAAATTATATGGATTACAGTCAAGATTCATGTATGAATGTGTTTACAAATGACCAAAAAGCAAGGGTTGTGGCAACTTTAACGAGTGCAGCTAATAGGCCAACCACATTAACGTCTAATGTGTGTTCACCACTAGCATCAGTTAATGATGATGGAAGTGCTCAAATAGAGAGTATTGCTGTTGCAGATTGTGGATATAGCGCAACAGCTTCAGTAAGAATTACCAATTGGGGAACAAATACGCTAACATCTGCAGTTATCACTTATGATGAAGATGGCGGAGCTTCTTCTAATTATAACTGGTCAGGATCTTTAAATTATGGAGAATTTGAAGTGTTTAATTTACCCGTAATAGTGTCGACTCCAGGGAACCACACCTTTAATGCTTCAGTATCCAGTCCTAATGGAAACTCAGATTCAAGAAACTGTAATAATGATACCAATGCAACATTTAGTGTTAATCCGTCTTACGCTGGAACAGGACAAGTTCACTTAACTTTAAATACAGATGGATTCGGAGGAGAAACAACTTGGACATTTAAAAATAGTGCAGGAACTACTTTATATAGTGGAGGGCCATATTTAGATAATGTAACCATAAACGAGTCATTTGAAGTTGGCGATGACGATTGTTATACGTTTACTATTCTTGATTCAGCAGGCGATGGTATTTGTTGTGGTGTTTTTGGAAATGGATCTTATGAGTTAAAAGCAAATGACAATACTGTAATTGCCTCAGGCGGAGAATTTGAAAGTTCTGAAACAACAAGAATTTCTACTATTACACTTAAAATGAATGATTATTTTACCAATAATGGAGTTAGTATTTATCCTAACCCTACCGAAGATGTCATTAATATTAAGTTAACTAATGGTAATGATTTACCTGATAGTTATAAAATATATAATATGTTGGGTCAGTTAGTAAAAGAAAAGCAAATAAATAATAGTTCACAATTAAAAGTGGATGCCTCTAGTTTAAGTAATGGCATATATTTTATTAAGGTAATAAAAGAAAAGGCTTCATTATCCTTACCGTTTATTAAAAAATAAAGTGTTTTTACTAACATAATATCTAATTTTGTAAAAAAGAAGTTAGTTGAAAATTAAGACCACTTTAGAAGCTTACCCAAAAAAGGACTCGGTAGTGACCATTGGGACTTTTGATGGTGTACACATTGGTCATCAAAAAATCATTAAACAGTTAGTTAAAATTGCAAAGGGCGAAAATTATAATGCTATTGTGCTTACGTTTTTCCCTCACCCTAGAATGGTATTACAAAAAGACACAAGTATTAAATTGATCAATACCATTGATGAGAAATCACAATTATTGGAGAATTTAGGTATAGATCATCTGGTTATACAAAAATTCACAAAAGATTTTTCTCGATTAGGAGCCATAGAATTTGTAAGAGATGTTTTAGTGAATAAACTTCATGTAAAGCACATTATAATTGGCTATGACCACAGATTTGGACGAAATAGAACTGCAAATGTGGATAATTTAAGGGAATACGGTGAGGTTTATAACTTTAAAATCACCGAGATATCTGCTCAAGAAATTGACGAAGTAGCCGTGAGTTCCACAAAAATAAGGAAAGCATTAAATGATGGAGATATGGAAGTTGCAAATGCTTTTTTAGGCTATAATTTTATGCTTACAGGAACTGTTATTAAAGGCAGAAATCTTGGTGAGAAAATTGGATTTCCTACTGCAAACATTAATATTGAAGAATCTTACAAACTTATTCCTAAAAATGGCTCCTATATAGTGAAATCCTTTATAGACAACAAAACTATATACGGAATGATGAACATTGGAATTAATCCAACTGTAAATGGTGAAAAGCAATCAATAGAAGTTCATTTTTTTAATTTTCAAAAAGATATCTACAATAAAAAAATTCGAGTTGAACTTATAAAAAGATTAAGAGACGAACAAAAATTCAATTCGATTGATGCTTTAAAAATGCAGTTACAAAGAGACAAAGAAACCAGCTTAAACTACCTCGCGCAATCTAATGCTTAATAAATTATTATTTAAACCAATAGATAATAGCGCACTTATTGTGTTTAGAATATTATTTGGTTTACTTATCTCAATAGAGGCTTTTGGTGCAATACTTTCTGGTTGGGTTCACCAAGCATTTATAGAGCCCAAGTTTACGTTTTCATTTATTGGTTTTGAGTGGCTACAACCACTTCCAGGTTTCGGGATGTATGTGTATTATGCTATCATGGGAATTTGTGGTTTGATGGTCATGGCTGGTTATAAGTATAGGTGGAGTATCATTACGTTTACCATTTTATGGACAGGAACCTATTTTATGCAAAAATCGTCTTATAACAATCATTATTACTTACTTATCCTTTTAAGTTTGTTTATGACAATAGTGCCCGCAAATGCTAATGTTTCTGTTGACTCTAAAAATAATCCAAGCATTAAAAGTAGCTTAATGCCACAATGGTGTTCCTTAATTTTTGTTGTACAAATGTTTATTGTGTACACTTATGCATCCATTGCAAAATTATATCCAGATTGGTTAAATGCAACAGCTGTTGAAATATTACTTAAATCAAAACAAGATTACCTTATTATTGGAGATTTATTACAACAAAAATGGGTACATTATGTAATCGCTTATTTTGGAATAATTTTCGATTTACTAATTGTACCACTATCACTTTGGAAACGAAGTCGAAAGTATGCTTTTTTAGTAGCCATTGTGTTTCATCTATTTAATTCTATTGTTTTTCAAATAGGCATATTTCCTTATATGGCTTTAGCTGTATGTATATTCTTTTTTGAACCTAATACCATAAGAAAAATAGCTTTTAAGAAGCTAAAACCTATTGAAAATCAGAAAGTGATAGCCACTAAAAGACCAAATTTTTTAAAAATAGTGCTTATCATTTATTTTATGGTTCAACTAGTGTTACCACTTCGTCATTGGGTAATTAGAGATGATGTGCTTTGGACTGAAGAGGGACATAGACTATCATGGAGAATGATGTTAAGAGCAAAGCAAGGCATAATTTCGTTTAGAGTAATTGATAAACATAACAATCAAACAATTCCAATTCAATTAGACACCTTTTTAACTTATAAACAACAAAGAAGTTTTTCAACCAAACCAGATATGATTTGGCAATTCGCACAATTCATAAAAAAAACCTATAAAGAAGAGATAAATAGAGATGTAATGGTATTTGTAGATTGTCAAGTTAAAGTTAATGGTAAGTCTTATAAAACATTTATCGACCCAGAAGTAGATTTGGCTTTAGTCAAGTGGAATGCTTATAAACATTCTTCATGGATTTTACCTTCAAAACACGACTGATTTTCTTAGTAATTCCGTAAATTTGTCGCTTAAATTTTTACGCAATGTTACAAGTCCCTTTTATTAGAGAAAACCAAGATTTGGTAATAGCACGTTTGGCAAAACGAAATATTGATGCAGCAGAAATGATTGCAGAAGCCATTGAACTTGATGAAGAACGCAGACAGGCCCAAACAGAATTAGATAACACCTTGGCTGAATCTAATGCGCTTTCTAAAGAAATTGGAATGCTATACAAATCTGGTAAGGCAGACCAAGCTAATGCCATTAAAGACAGAACTGCTCAACTAAAAGATGATAGTAAAGCGTTAACCGAAAAATTAAATAGTACATCTGAGAAACTGGAAGAATTACTTTTCAAGATTCCAAATGTTCCGCATGAGTCAGTTCCAGCTGGAAACACAGACGAAGATAACGAAGAAGTATTTAGAGAAGGCGATATCCCTGTTTTGCATGAAAATGCTTTACCACATTGGGAATTAGCTAAAAAATACGACATTATTGATTTTGAATTAGGAAATAAAATTACAGGAGCTGGTTTTCCAGTATATAAAGGAAAAGGAGCAAAATTACAACGTGCACTTATTTGGTATTTTTTAGATAAAAATACAGCAGCAGGTTACCAAGAAGTACAAGTGCCCCATTTGGTAAATGAAGCTTCAGGTTTTGGTACAGGACAATTACCAGACAAAGAAGGGCAAATGTACCATGTAACTGAAGATAATTTGTACTTAATTCCAACAGCCGAAGTGCCTGCAACCAACATTTTTAGAGATGAACTCTTAAAAGAAGATGAGTTGCCAAAAGCCTTGACAGGATATACGCCATGTTTTCGTCGTGAGGCTGGAAGTTACGGAGCACATGTTCGTGGATTAAATAGATTACATCAATTTGATAAAGTGGAAATTTTGCGTGTAGAACACCCAACACGTTCATACCAAGCACTTGATGAAATGGTAGCACATGTAAAGTCTATTCTAAAAGAATTAAAATTACCATATCGTATTTTGAGATTATGCGGTGGTGATTTAGGATTTACATCTGCACTTACTTACGATTTTGAAGTATTTTCTACAGCACAAGATAGATGGCTGGAAATATCATCTGTGTCAAATTTTGAAACATTTCAAGCAAATCGTTTAAAATTACGTTTTAAAAATAGTAATGGTAAAAGTAAATTAGCACATACCCTAAACGGAAGCTCTTTAGCCTTACCAAGAGTATTAGCTGGAATTTTAGAGAACTGTCAAACAGAAAAAGGTATTAAAATTCCAGATGTTTTAGTGCCATATACAGGCTTTGACTATATCGATTAATTAATTTTTTGATTGAAATTTAAATGTTAAATTTTAACATTTAAATCGTTAAAATGTAAAAAAAATACGTTGTTTGACGATTTTTTCATCATTTTCCTTTGATTTTTCAAAAAAATTGCAGAAGTTAGTAGCACCAAATCTAATTATTAACCTACAGTTATGAAAAATTTTAAACGAATATTTCTATTAGTAACCCTTGTGGTACTGGTAGTTCAAGTTATTTTTAATTAAATTAGGGCTCAAATCGAAACAATTCCCTTAAGAAATATAAAAGACCACAACAGGATAATTGAATCATTTTGTGAAATATGATTAATAGCACATTTATTTTGGATGGTTATGCCTGAACTTCGGTTCAGGCATTTTTTTATTAAAATATTCACACTATCAAAACTCACATTTACTATATTTACAAAGCTATGAAGTTTGTAATCTACATTTGTTGTTTCTTTCTATCTGTCACTGCTTTTTCGCAGAATGATGAAGCTTTGGCTAAAAACTATTTTGATAGAGGTGAATTTGAAAAAGCATTAATCTCTTATCAAAATCTTTATCAAGAAAAGAAGAATAACTTAAATTATTTCTTTAGGATAATTGAAATACATCAACAATTAGAAAAATATGATTTAGCTGAAATATTGCTAAAAGAAAAAATTAATGGACAAAGGGATGGGCAATTTCTTGTAGAACTAGGGTATAATTTTCAATTAAAAGGTAATCAAGAAGATGCCGAAAATTATTACAACCAAGCTATTTCTCAAATAGAAACCGAACCACTTTTTGCGTATTTTGTAGCACGTCGTTTTGAGATACATTCCCTTATAGATGAAGCAGCGATTGTTTACGAAAAAGCAATGGAACTTCGTCCTGAATCAAATTTTCATAGACAATTAGCACGCATTTATGGTGAACAGGGAAAAGTTGATAAAATGTTCAACAGCTATGTTAATTTCATAGAGGTAAGTCCAACGTTCGTACATCAGGCCAAACGCTTATTTAGTGAGTACATTACTGAAAACGGAGACGATGAAAATAATGAGCATTTAAGAAAAGCATTATTGCGTAAAGCACAGCTTAACCCAGATATCATTTGGAATCAATTATTAAGCTGGTTGTTTATTCAGCAAAGAGACTATAGTAAAGCATTTGCACAAGAAAGAGCTATTTTTAAAAGAGCGCCCGAATCTTTAAGAGGAATCTTAGATTTAGCAAGAATAACCATCGAACAAGATGAGGTAGAAACAGCAAATACTATTTTAAATTATGTCATCGAGAATGTGATGGAACCGTCCATTGTGCTTGATGCTCACAAAGACTTATTAGAAATAGGAGTAAAACATGCTTTAAAGGATGATTATTTATCAATAGACGAAAAATACAAAAACTTATTGGAGCTTTACGGTAGAAATGTTCAAACCACTAATTTACAGTTGTCTTATGCAAAATTTATGGCTTTTTATAACAATAAGCCAATAGAGGCGATAGACTTTCTAAAAGAAACACTTAAAACCAGAACATCCAGAGTCCAGGAAGCCAGAGTAAAGTTATTGTTAGGTGATATATTGATACTTCAAGAAAAATTTAATGAGGCACTTATTTATTATTCGCAAATTCAAGCGAGTTTAAAAAACAGTATTATTTCTCAAGAAGCAAGATTTCGAGTGGCGAAAGCAAGTTATTATAAAGGCGACTTTAAATGGGCAGAATCACAATTAAAAATCCTTAAATCATCTACATCGCAATTAATTGCTAATGACGCTTTAGATTTAAAGTTATTGATATCAGATAACAAATACGACGACTCTACACAAACCGCTTTAAAACTCTATGCTAAGGCAGATTTATTAGCATTTCAAAATAAAACAAACGAGGCCATTACAAAGTTAGATGTTATTATCGCAAATCATAAAACAGAGTCCATTATGGATCAAGCTTTGTATAAGCAAGCTAGATTGTTTGAAGAATTAAAAGACTATACAAGAGCCGAAGCGAATTATTTAGCTATTATCGAAAACTATCGCGAAGATATTTTAGCTGATGATGCCTATTACAGATTAGCTGAACTATATAGTAACCAATTAGCACAACCTGAAAAAGCTAAAGAATTTTACGAAAAAGTCATTTTCGATTATGCCGATAGTATCTTTTTTGTGGAAGCACGCAAAAAGTATAGAGCGTTGCGTGGTGATGCTATAAATTAACCTTATGATTATTGCAAAAACTAGTCGTTTAATCATCTCTAAAGTCACACTTAAAGACGCGCCATTTTTCCTAGAGTTAATGAATTCACCAAACTGGATTGAATACATAGGAGATAGAAATGTTAAAACAGTTAAAGAAGCCGAGGATTATCTTAAAAAAGGTATTTTAAAAAGTTATACAGCCTTAGGTTATGGTTTTTATAAAGTTGTTTTAAAATCAAATTCAAGTGCAACTATTGGTATTTGTGGTTTAATAAAGCGAGAGGAGCTTAAAATTCCGGATTTAGGTTTTGCAATGTTACCACAATATGAAGGTAAAGGTTATGGTTATGAATCTTCGGTTGCGGTTTTAGAAGAAGCAAAGAATAAGTATGATATAACTGAAGTTGGAGCAATTACTTTAGAATTAAACATAAATTCGATTAAACTTTTAGAAAAACTAGATTTTTCCTTCGAAAAAAAGATAAAACCCTTTGATGATGACGAAGAACTTCTGTTCTTTGTAAAACAATTACTTTAATTCTCATTCCTGTATAGGCATGAATCCACTTTAATATTATTATGATAATTTACAATGTAACCGTTAATGTAGATGAAAGCATTCATCAAGAATGGCTTAATTGGATTAAACTTCACATTCCAAAGGTATTGGCAACTGGAAAATTTATAGACGCGAAGCTTACTAAAGTTTTAATAGACGAAGAGATGGGAGGCACAACCTATTCAGTACAATATAAAGCTATATCCAGAGAAGCTTTAGAAAGCTATTATGCGCATGATGCTGAGCGTTTAAGAAACGAAGGTTTAAAACGATTTGCAGATAAAATGTTGGCCTTTAGAACAGAATTGGAAGTGATAGATGAGTATTCGGTAACCTTTAATTAAAATATTTTTTTGACAGTAAAAGCTAAAAAGCACCTAGGTCAACATTTTTTGCGAGACGAAAATATCGCAGAAAAAATTGCTAATACATTATCGTTAGAAAGATATGATAAGGTTTTAGAAATTGGTCCAGGAATGGGTGTGCTTACTAAATATTTGCTTCAAAAGGATATTACGACGTATGTTATAGAAATAGACTCAGAATCTGTTGAATATCTTCAAGCTAATTTCCTAAATTTAGCACCAAGAATAATAGAAAAAAACTTTTTGAAGTATGATTTAAATGAAGTTTTTAACGGATCACAATTTGCTATTATTGGTAATTTCCCTTATAACATTTCCACTCAAATAGTTTTTAAAACATTAAAAATGCGTGATCAAATTCCTGAATTTTCTGGAATGTTTCAAAAGGAAGTAGCGCAACGTATTTGTGAAAAAGAAGGTAGTAAAGCTTATGGAATACTTTCAGTATTAACCCAAGCTTTTTATGACGCTGAGTATTTATTCACAGTACCACCATCTGTGTTTAATCCTCCGCCAAAAGTAGACTCAGGTGTACTGCGTTTGACTAGAAAAGAAAATTTTGACTTGCCTTGCGACGAAAAATTATTTTTTAGAGTAGTAAAAACGGCTTTTCAACAACGCCGAAAAACATTACGAAATAGCTTAAAAACTTTCAATCTTTCCGATAATTTAAAAGCAAATGTTATATTTGGCAAACGTCCAGAACAATTAAGTGTTGATTCATTTATTGAGCTTACACAATTAATTGAAAACGATATTTAATAACGAATCAGTTATCACACTGAGTGCAGTCGAAGTGCCTTATGTCAGAAGAAAAAGAAAATATACAATTTCAACTTACTGATGAACTCATTGAAAATGTTGAACAACTTATTGCTAAGAACAGCGATAAGGAGTTACAATTATTTTTAAGTGAGTATCACCATGCTGATATTGCCGAAATTCTTGATGAACTCGATTTAGATGAAGCCACATATATTATTAAGTTGTTAGATTCTGAGACGACTTCGGACATTTTAATGGAGCTCGATGAAGATATTCGAGAAAAAGTACTTGAAAACTTATCTGCTAAAGAGATTGCAGAAGAAATTGAAGAGCTAGATACTGATGATGCAGCTGATATGATTTTGGAACTTCCTGAAGAACGTCAGGAAGAAGTAATTTCAAAAATTGAAGACGAAGAGCATAAGGCAGAAATTGAAGAACTTCTGGCGTACGATGAAGATACAGCTGGTGGACTTATGGCAAAAGAACTTGTAAAAGTGTATGAAACTTGGACAGTAGCTGGTTGTATGCGTCGAATTAGAGGTCAGGCAAAAGATGTGACTAGAGTACACTCAATATATGTTGTTGATAAGCAAGAAAAACTTATTGGTCGCTTGTCCTTAAAAGATTTAATTGTTGCGAAAAGCGAGACTAAGATAGCTGATATTGCAAAGGATAATGTAGATTTTGTAAATGTTCATGATGATGCTGAAGAAGTTGCAAAAATAATGTCCAAGTACGATTTGGAAGCTATTCCAGTAGTTGACGACAATCAAGCATTAGTAGGCAGAATTACCATTGATGATATTGTTGATGTTTTAAAAGAAGAAGCCGATAAAGATTACCAATTAGCTGCAGGTATAACGCAAGATGTTGAGGCTGATGATAGTATTTTTGAACTAACCAAAGCGAGATTGCCATGGTTGTTTCTTGGCTTGATTGGAGGTATTGGTGCATTTTTAATAATGGAAGGTTTTCAAGAATCTTTTAAACAATATGCTGTTTTATTCTTTTTCACACCATTAATTGCGGCTATGGCGGGAAACGTTGGTGTGCAATCTAGTGCAATTATTGTACAAGGATTAGCAAATGATGATGTAAAAGGTAGTGTTAATAGTAGATTGATAAAGGAAATGTTACTAGCTGCTCTAAATGGCGTCATTTTAGCACTGTTTTTATTTTTGTTTGTTTGGTTGACTAAAGACCAAACCACTGCGTTCGCAATTTCAGTATCTCTAGTTGTTGTAATTATTGTAGCAGGATTAATAGGCACATTTGTACCATTGTTTTTAAATAAAAGAGGCATTGATCCAGCCATTGCAACTGGACCTTTCATTACAACAAGCAATGATATTTTTGGAATCCTGATTTACTTCTGGATTGCAAAACTGATTCTTAATATTTAGAAATCGTAATTAAATATTTGTAAAATGAAACCAATAAGTATATCAGACAAATTCACAAAATTCTCTAAAAATTGGCATCCACATCAAATTGCTGTGGTAGATGATATGCAAGTCATTTTAGCAAAATTAAAAGGCGAATTTGTTTGGCACAGCCATGATAACGAAGATGAGTTATTTCAAGTTGTAAAAGGCACACTTTATATGCAATTTCGGGATAGAACAGAGGTTGTAAATGAAGGAGAAATTATTGTGGTTCCAAAAGGTGTAGAACATAACCCTTGCACAAAAAATAATGAAGAAGTACATGTGTTGTTATTTGAAAAATTAAATACAGCACATACAGGGAATGTTGAGCATGAGAAAACGCAAACTCATTATCCTAAAATTTAAAAGTTCTTATTTTGATTAAGTTTTTTAGACACATTAGAAAATCGTTACTCATGGAAAACAAAACCGGAAAGTATTTCAAATATGCAATTGGTGAAATTGTGCTAGTAGTTATAGGTATTCTCATTGCATTACAGATAAACAATTGGAACGAAAATAGAATTAATACTATTGAAGAAAAAACCATTTTAATCGCTTTGCAAATGGAAATTTCAGAAAATCAATTAATTCTTGCCAAAGACCTCAAAAAGCATGATAATGCATTTAGGCTAATAAAAGAGTTAAGCGATTATATTTCACCTGGACCTGAAAAAATTGAGACTAAAAGACTAGACTCCTTAATGTTTAGCCTAGCATGGTTACCAGCTTACACCCCTAAAGAAGGTGTTATAAATTCTATTTTAGCTTCGGGTAAAATTTCTTTGATTAGGAACAATCAATTGAATTCTAAATTGGCAGCTTGGAGTAGTTTATTAAATCATTATAACACAACCTTAAATTGGAGTGAAAAGGATGTATTTGAATTGGTACTACCGTACATAAAAGATAAGTATCCTTTTAAACGAACATTAAAGCACTTTGGGGCAGAGACCAAAGTAAATAGTCAGTTTGAATTTTCACAAGAAGCTTTAATGTCTAATCTAGAGTTTGAAAGTATTGTTGCTGAAAGAGTAATTGACGCAAGTGACGCATTGAATGCTGCTAAAAAGCTGTACGATTTTCAGGCTGAAGTTTTAGAGCTTATTGAAAATGAATTAAAAGAATAATTACACTAATAATAAGATTTCTGTTTTTGCAGGAAGTACATATGAAAATCCTTCACTTAGATAGCAATCATCCATTACTCATAAATCAACTCAATGATTTAGGTTTTACAAATCATGAAGATTACACATCTTCTAAAGAAGATATTGAAGCTAAAATCTATGAATATGATGGATTAATAATTAGAAGTCGATTCACAATTGACAAGCAATTTTTAGACAAAGCAACAAACCTTAAATTTATTGGTCGTGTAGGAGCAGGCTTAGAAAATATAGATTGTGATTATGCCGAATCAAAAGGAGTTTATCTTATTTCAGCTCCTGAAGGAAACCGAAATGCTGTTGGTGAACATACGTTAGGAATGCTGTTATCATTGTTTAATAAGTTTATTAAAGCCGATAAAGAAGTAAGACAAGGGAAATGGCTGCGTGAAGACAATCGAGGTATTGAACTTGATGGAAAAACTGTTGGACTTATTGGTTATGGTAATATGGGAAAGGCCTTTGCGAAAAAACTTAGAGGATTTGATGTAGATGTGCTTTGTTACGATATTAAACCCAATGTAGGTGATGACAACGCCAAACAAGTAACTCTAATTGAACTTCAAAATAAAGCAGATGTTCTCAGTTTGCATACACCACAAACAACTTTAACTACCAATATGATAAATACGGAATTTATTGATGTATTCAAAAAACCATTTTGGCTTATAAATACAGCTCGTGGTAAAAGTGTGGTAACTTCAGATTTAGTGAAAGCATTAAAAACAGGTAAAATATTAGGAGCAGGATTAGATGTTTTAGAATATGAGAAAGCGTCTTTTGAAAACCTATTTAAAAATAATGTCACATCGAGCGCAGTCGAGATGCCTGTGGCATTTCAATATTTAATTAAAGCCGAAAATGTTTTGCTCACGCCTCATGTAGCAGGTTGGACTATTGAAAGCAAAGAAAAATTAGCACAAACCATTGTTAATAAAATAAAGATGAAATTTTGTTAAATTTAGTACTTTAAATAAGATTTCTATGCAATACAAAGCCACATCACCAGAAGACTATATAAGTCAAGTACCTGAAGAACGTCAAGAGACTTTAAAAAAACTAAGAAAAGTAATTAACGGAAACTTACCAAAAGGTTTTAAAGAAGGTATGCAATATGGTATGATAGGTTATTATGTGCCTCATAGTATTTATCCAGATGGTTACCATTGTAAACCAGAGGAACCTTTGCCATTTATGAGTTTTGCTTCACAAAAAAACTCAGTAAACCTTTATCATAGTGGAATTTATGCTGTTCCAGAAATACATGATTGGTTTGTGAAAGAATACCCAAAGTATAGCAAACGGAAGTTAGATATGGGTAAAAGCTGCATTCGTTTTAAGAAATTAGATGAAATTCCGTTTGACTTAATAGGTGAGTTATCTACTAAATTAAGTGTAGATGAATGGATTAATATTTATGAATCAGCAGTTAAGGACAGAAAATAATTTGTAACAAATCGATGCCAATAAAGACTAATATATTGCACACATGAAAAAAAGAGTCACAGGAAT
The DNA here is from genome assembly GCA_023015825.1 of Flavobacteriaceae bacterium S0862. Classification (GTDB taxonomy): domain Bacteria; phylum Bacteroidota; class Bacteroidia; order Flavobacteriales; family Flavobacteriaceae; genus Pontimicrobium. The sequence goes on from JALKAW010000006.1 coordinate 137,401, forward strand.
AGGAGGGTTGTTTTTTAAGAGCACAGATCCAAAAGCTTCTAAAGAATGGTACAAAAAGCATTTGGGTTTTAACACCGACGATTATGGTTGTACCTTTTGGTGGAAAGACAAAGAAGGAAAAGATTGCTCAACGCAATGGAGTCCGTTTGCTAAAGACACCAAATACTATGAGCCATCAAAAAAAGATTTCATGTTTAATTATCGTGTTGAAAATTTGCATGAGCTATTAGCTACTTTAAAGAAAGAAGGTGTAAATGTTATTGGTGATATTCAAGAATATGACTATGGGAAATTTGGTTATATTATGGACAATGATGGAAATAAAATTGAGCTTTGGGAACCAATAGATAAGGCTTTTCAATAAAATATAGTGTGATTAATATCATGCTTTGTTTTGATAGAGAATCAACTAACCAGCTAATTTTTTTAGTATATTTATTAATCTAACCAAAATTATTTAAAATGTCAGATAAAAAAAGTTTAGGCGATGATCTTAACGATATGTTAGGTGACGCAAAAGATGAAGTAAAAAAAGCAGCAGATAGAGCTGGAAAAAAGGCGAGTGAGTTTGCTGATGAAGCAAAAGAAGTATTAGGAGATGCTAAAGAAAAGGCAAGTGAATTTGCTGATGAAGCAAAAGAAAGCGCAAAAGAATTTGCTAGTAGTGCAAAAGAAACATTTGAAGATGTAACAGCTGGGGATAATAAAAAATTAATAACAGGAATTCTGGCTATATTATTAGGGTGGTTAGGAATTCATAAGTTTATTTTAGGCTATAATACTGAAGGAATTGTATTATTAGTATTAGGTCTATTAGGGTTTTTTACTTGTGGAATAACCTCTGCTATATCGGGTTTAATAGGTTTAATAGAAGGAATTATTTATTTAACTAAATCAGATACAGAGTTCCATAACACCTATCAAGTAGGAAAAAAATCTTGGTTCTAAATACATAAGGTCGGGATAATTATTCCGATCTTTTTTTAATTATTTATTATCGTAATATTGCAATAATACAATATATTTGTATATTTGTATTCTAAATTAAAGAAATGGGAGCATCTAAAATAGATATTTATTCAAACGAAATAAATGAAATAGCAGCAATTGCAAAAGTCTTTTCTCATCCTGCAAGAGTCGCTATATTACAATATATAAGTAAGCAAAATACTTGTATTTGTAACGATATTGTTGATGAAATAGGTTTGGCTCAAGCAACTATTTCACAACATTTAAAAATTATTAATGACGCAAAATTACTTGAAGGAACTTTCGAAGGTAAAAGCCTCTGCTACTGTTTAAATGTAGAACGATTTCAAGAATTACAAAGCTTATTTAATTCCTTTTTTAATCAAACAAAATCTAATTGTTGCTAACCTATAATGGGATTTTACAATATGTTAGGACAGACTATAAATTATAAATCATGAAAACAAAAGAACTATTTGAAATCTTTAATGCACATAAAGATAAATCGCTATTATTCGAGTATCAACCCAATCAATATGTTCGTGCAAATTATCATATTACAGAGGTTAAACATTTAAAAATTGATTCAGTAGATTGTGGATCTGGAACAGATGCTTGGAATGAAACAATTATTCAGCTTTGGGAAAGTCCTCTTGAAATTGAAAAAAGAGATTTTATGACCGTTTTTAAGGCTTTGAGTATTTTAAACAAAGTAGGTAAAATGAAACCTTATGACTTAGAAGCTGAAGTTAAATTTGAATACAACAATGATACGTTCAATACTGCGCAATTATTTGTTAACGATTTTGAAATACAAAACAAGAATTTAATTGTTAAGTTAGCAATTGAAAAAACAGACTGTAAAGCAAAAACAGTTTGTGGCATAGTTGAAGAAGTGGATGCAGCATTAGTTTCAGATGAACCTTGTTGTGCACCAGATGGAAATTGTTGCTAAATTATAGGTGATTTGTCATTCTAAGTATATCGAAAGAATCTTATTCTGTTGAAATTAAAAATTAGAAAGTTTAAAAACCAAGATTGGGCTTTGGTTTCAAAAATTTATGCTGAAGGTATAACTACTGGAATAGCAACTTTTGAAACCAAAGTGCCTTCTTTTGAGGTTTGGAATGATAAGTTTATTAAAAAATGTCGTCTGATTGCAGAAATTAATGATCAAGTAATTGGTTTTGCCGTGTTATCTAAAGTGTCTAAAAGAAAAGTTTATAATGGCGTAGCCGAAGTAACTGTTTATATAGCTCAAGATGAGAGAGGAAAAGGTTTTGGGAAACGGTTATTAGAAGCTTTAGTTTATAACAGTGAGAAAGAAGGATTTTGGACCTTACAAGCTGGAATTTTCTCAGCAAATAAAGCAAGTATAGAATTACATAAGAAATGTGGTTTTAGAGTCGTGGGAGTTAGAGAAAAAATTGGCAAACGTGATGGAAAGTGGCATGATAATCATTTTTTAGAAAGACGAAGTATAAAAGTAGAAAATTAGATGAAAAACATTTTAGTATTATGTACAGGTAATTCCTGTAGAAGCCAAATGGCTCATGGTTATTTAAACCATTTTTTAGATAACAGAAAAGTAAAAGTTTATAGTGCGGGTATTGAAACTCATGGTATAAATCCTGGAGCTGCAGCAATTATGAAAGAAGATGGCATTAATATATTCAAACACACATCAAACCATGTGGATGAATATAAAGACATTGATTTTGATTACATAATTACAGTTTGTGATCATGCCAATGAAAACTGTCCTTATATTCCTAGTAAAAATGCTGAGCGCTTGCATCACAACTTCTTTGATCCTTCCAAAGTTAATGGAACTGAAAAAGAAAAACATACAGCTTTTGTAAAAGCTAGGAATGAAATAAAAAATTATTTTAAGGAATTTGTTACTAATTATTTGGAGCTCTAATTAGTATCTTCATTATTATTCAGTCCAGAAAATTTACGTTCGAGTTCAGCTTGAAATTCTTCCATAACAGGGCGTACGGTACTTTCAGGTAAGTCGGCAATTTTAATATACATTAATCCATCAACTGCATTGTTGAATAAAGGATCTACATTAAATGCAACTAGTTTTGCATTTTGCTTAATGTATTTTTTAAGAAGTACAGGTAAACGTAACGCTCCTGGTTCAACCTCGTCAATAATTTTATCAAACTTATTAAGATCTGCTTCTGTGGCATCAAAAACAAAGTCTTTGTCTGCATCTTTTAGTTTTACTTTAAACTCTTTTTTAGGATGTACATATTGTGCTACATAAGGATCGTAATAATGAGATTTCATAAATTCGATCATCAGTGATTTTGAAAAGTTTGAAAACTGATTACTAATACTCACACCACCAATTAAATATTTATGCTCCGGAAAACGAAGTGTTGTATGCACAATGCCTTTCCAAAGTAAAAATAATGGCATTGGTTTTTGTTGATATTCTTTAATAATAAAGGCACGTCCCATTTCAATAGATTGGCTCATCATTTTATAAAGCTCAGGTTCAAACCTAAATAAGTCTTGTAAATAAAAGCCATCAATACCATAAGCTTCAAAAATTTTAGAACCTAATCCCATTCTGTAAGCACCAGCCAATGCTTTGTTTTCAACATCCCAAAGAAACATATGGTGATAATAGGTATCAAATTTATCTAGGTCGATAGCCTCATTGGTACCTTCTCCAACTTCTCTAAAAGTAATTTCTCTTAACCGACCAATTTCACGTAAAATATTTGGTATTTGTTGAGCATGACATAAGTAAACCTCATAGTTTTTACTCTTTAAAAGTCTACAGTCATTTTGGTTTAAAGTCTCAACTTCAGCAATCATACTTTCAGTGCTTACAGGAGTGACGATGTTTTTTGGAGCTTTAGGAACTTTTAAACTAGATTGAAAGTTGTCAAGTCTTTTTGGCTTATCAAAAACATTCGATAACATATATGTTTTACGTCTAATAAACTCCGAAAAATCTTTTAAAGATTCATGCTCTTTTTGATCTTTTACAGAAATAGGTTTTCCTACTCTAACCTTAATGGTTCTATGCTTTTGTGTTAGTAATTCTGAAGGTAATTTAGCAGTTCGTAATGTGTCGCTAATTTTAGAAAGTCTATAAAACAAACGACTATTTTTTGCATGAAAATAAATGGGAACCACAGGAACTTCAGCTTTTTTAACCAATTTCATAGCAACTTCTTCCCAGGGTTTGTCAACAACTAGTTTGCCATCTCTATAAGTTGAAACTTCACCTGCTGGAAAAACACCTAATGGATGTCCTTGCTTTAAGTGTAATAAAGAATTTTTAAAACCAGCAATACTAGATTTTACATCTTTTCTATCCTCAAATGGATTTACAGGCATGATATAAGGTTTTAATGGCTCAATGCGATGTAATAAGAAGTTTCCAATGATTTTAAAATCACTTCGTTGCTCAATCATTAATTTGAGTAATAAAATACCATCAATACCACCTAATGGATGATTTGAAACGGTGATGTAGGCACCATCTTTTGGAAGGCGTTTTAAGTCTTCATCTGGGATCTCAAACTTAATTTGAAAATCGTCTAAAAGTGCATTTAAAAACGGAAGGTCGTTGAGGTGTTTATTTCTATTATAAATTTTATTAATGGTAGAAATATTAAGGACTTTTATTAGTACCCATCCGAAAAAAGTACCAATAAATCCATACTTATCAGCATGAATGGCTTTTGCTACTTCTTTTGCGGTTACTAATCCCATTTGGTTGTGTTATTGAAAGAATTACAAACCTAATCAATTTTTTTATATCAATAAAGACAATTTTAGGTCTTATTTTGTTACAATTTGAACGGTTTCTTGATAGATTTGTTTCAATAAAACGGTTTTATCTTTCTCTAAAGCTTTAATAGCTTGACTGTTATAATGGCGAATAGTATAAAGCGATACATTTTTAAAATAATCGACCTTGAATTTTGCTTTAAGATGCAGCAATAATTCTTCAAGATTATTATAATTATTATCGACACAAACCGAAAAACTTATAGCAGAATTTTGAATAACATCTACTTTCATCTTGTATTGATGTAATAATTGAAAGATATGACTAATATTTTTTTCTACAATAAACGAGAAATCTAATGAAGAAAGCGAAAGTAATACCTGATTTTTCTTAACTATAAAACAAGGGATTTTAGGGTCAATATTTATTCCTTTACTAACAGAAGTACCTTTTTTTGTAGGGTTTTTAAATGACTTTACAAATAAAGGAATCTCTTTTCTTTGTAATGGTTGTAACGTTTTTGGATGAATGACAGACGCTCCAAAAAATGCCAATTCGATAGCTTCTCTATAGGATATTTTATGTAATAATTGAGCATTTTCAAAATATCTTGGATCCGCATTTAAAACACCAGGAACGTCTTTCCAAATAGTAACACTTTCGGCATTTAAACAATAAGCAAAAATAGCTGCGGTATAATCACTCCCCTCTCTACCTAAAGTGGTAGAAAAATTATTTTTATCACTAGCTATAAAACCTTGGAAAATGTTTAGAACAGAAGTATTTATATTGTTTGAAATATTATTTTGAGTGGTATCCCAATTTACGGTGGCATTTCTATAATAGCTATCTGTTTTTATAAACTCTCTAGCGTCTAACAAGTTGTTTTTTATGCCTAATTCAGCAAGAAAATTACTAATAATAGTTGTAGAAGCAAGTTCTCCAAATCCAACTACTTGGTCGTATACAAAGTTGTAGTCAGGTGATTTATTTCTGTTAAAAAAAATATTTAACTCTTCAAAAAGATTTGCTACGGTTTTAAAAACTGGATGGTTTTCATTTTCAAAAAGATCTAATAAAATAGCATTATGAAATTTTTTAACTTCTTGAATAGAACTTTGAAGTTCTTTAATATTGTTTAAATAATTGTTAATAACGCCTTCTAGGGCATTGGTTGTTTTACCCATAGCCGAAACAATTACCAAAGTGTTATCGTATCCAACGGTTTGTAATACTTTAGCTAGATTCTTTACACCTTCGGCATCTTTAACCGATGCACCACCAAATTTAAATATGCGCATTAACTTAAGTTTGCTATATAGTTCTTAATTCCACTTTCATCTAGATGTACTACGTTCCAATCACGCAATACTTTTGCACCTTTGCGTTCGTATAATTTTATGGCACCATCATTCCAACTTATAACTTCCCAATTTATACGTTTTACACCTAGACTGTGACCATATTTTACAACTTCATCAAGTAAAGAAGTACCAATACCATGATTTCTCATGTCTTGAGAAACGATTAAATCTTCAAGGTGAAGGATTTTGCCTTTCCAAGTAGAAAATCGGTTGTAGACAACGGCTGCACCAACAACTTTATTATTAGTTTCGGCAACAAAGCATTTAAAAGCTGGGTTGTTTCCAAAACCATCTTCAATCAAACTAGTGGTTGTTACTTCAACGGCATCTGGTTCTTTTTCGAAAACAGCTAATTCTTTAATAAGCCCTAATACACTGGGCATATCATTTTTAGTAGCATCTCTAATTGTAAAATTCATTATAATTATCTAGGAAATTAATAAGGCCAAAGATAGTTTAAAGTTGATAATATTGTTTATTTATTATATAACGAAACTCTATAAATTTGTTAAAAAGTACGATATTTGCACAAAATTAATGTTCAACCATATATGTCTCAAAGAAAACAAACTTTAGGAGAATTTATTATAGAAAATCAGCAATCGTTTAAGTATACTTCTGGTGAGCTTTCACGATTAATAAATGCTATTCGTTTAGCGGCTAAAGTGGTTAATCATGAGGTGAATAAAGCTGGATTAGTTGATATTATTGGTGAGGCTGGTGATACAAATATTCAGGGTGAAGATCAGCAAAAATTAGATGTTTTCGCAAATGATTTGTTTATAAAAGCTATGACTAGACGTAATATTGTTTGTGGTATTGCAAGTGAAGAGGAAGACGATTTTGTAGCAATTAATAGTCAAGACGAGAATAATCAAAATAAATATGTGGTATTAATCGACCCTTTAGATGGATCATCAAATATTGATGTTAATGTATCTGTAGGTACAATTTTTTCTATTTATAGACGTGTAACCGAAGTTGGAACTCCTGTAATAATTGATGATTTTTTACAGAAAGGAAACAAACAAGTAGCTGCTGGTTATGTTATTTATGGAACATCAACCATGCTAGTATACACGACTGGAGATGGGGTTAATGGATTTACATTAAATCCAGCTATCGGTACATTTTACTTGTCGCATCCAAACATGCAATTTCCTGAAGATGGACAAATTTATTCGGTAAATGAAGGAAATTATATTCATTTCCCCCAAGGGATTAAAGATTATATAAAATATTGCCAGATGGAAGAAGGGGATAGACCATATACTAGTAGATATATAGGTTCTTTAGTGTCTGACTTTCATAGAAATATGATTAAGGGGGGTATATATATGTATCCAAAAAGTTCAATGAACTCAAATGGAAAATTGAGATTATTGTACGAATGCAATCCAATGGCATATATCGCCGAACAGGCTAATGGTAGAGCTAGTGATGGATTTACAAGAATTATGGATATAGAACCAACCAAACTACACCAACGTGTGCCTTTTTTATGTGGTAGTAAGAATATGGTTAAAAAGGTTGAAGAGTTTATGGAAAAGGCTAAATAAAAAACAAAATTTAAACATAAAAAAAGCGAACTTTTCAGTTCGCTTTTTTTATGGTGTTATATGATTATTGATTCATTGTTTTCATTTCTTCAGTAAATGTGTCTAAATCAACATTTTGGTGTACTAACTTAAGTGCCTTATCAGTAATATATTTTGCGTTTTCAGCTTTAAAACCTAAACCAATAGCAAATTTCTTGAGCATTTTTATTTGATCTTTACCTTCAATGTGATCTGCCCAAACCATTCTTGCTAAATCGTACAAACGCTCTAAACGCCTATCATACGATAAAGGAGGGTTGATAGGATGAGATTTATAATCTTTTAATATCTTTTTATATTCTTGCTCCGAAATATTTAAATTTCTAGCTAAACGATCTAAAAATGCTTTTTCAGCTTCATTAATAACATCGTCGCTCATAGCAACTCTTACAATAGCTGCAAAATGGTCTTCATTTCGTTGTTTAAAACCACTATCGAATAAATCTAAAATTGACATAACTTGAAATTATTTTTGTGATGCAAATATAATATTATTAATACTTTTTTGTTCTATAAAAGGTAAAATTCTAATCAACAATTATTATATATTTGTTTCAAAATTTTCTTAGTGAGTAAAACTACAATCTCGCAAACTTTTTCACAGTCTTTGCAACAGCAAAAATTGCAATCTTCTATTGCTATAAATCAAACTCAAACACATTTAAAAGGTCTTATTGGGTCCTCTTTTTCGTTTGTAATTACTAATGCCTTTAATGAAGCCAACAAACCATTTTTACTGGTTTTTAATGATAAAGAAGAGGCGGCTTATTATTTAAACGATTTAGAACAATTGCTTAATGAAAAAGATGTGTTATTCTATCCGGGAAGTTACCGTAGACCTTATCAGCTAGAAGAGACCGATAATGCCAATGTGTTACTTAGAGCTGAGGTTTTAAACAGAATAAATTCTAGAAAAAAACCAGCGATTATAGTAACGTATCCAGATGCTCTTTTTGAAAAGGTTGTGACTAGAAAGGAGTTGGAACGGAATACTTTAAAGATTTCAAAAGACGATAATTTATCAATCGATTTTGTAAATGAAGTATTGTTTGAATATAAATTTAAACGTGTTGATTTTGTGACCGAACCTGGTGAATTTTCTGTAAGAGGAGGTATTGTAGATGTGTTTTCTTTTTCACATGATGAGCCTTATCGGATTGAGTTTTTTGGAGATGAAGTAGATAGTATTCGTACGTTTGATGTAGAAACACAATTATCAACAGAACAGGTAAGAAAAATCAACATTATTCCAAATGTTGCCAATAAGTTTTTAGAAGAAAGCAGACAAAGTTTCTTAAAGTATATTGCTCAAAAAACAGTGATTTTCACTAAAAACACTGATTTGCTCTTTACAAGAATTGACGATTTTTATTGTAAAGCTGTCGAAGCATTTAATAATCTACCTTCTGAGATTAAACACGCAGAGCCAGAAGCACTTTTTTGTAATTCAGCATTATTAAAAAGACAACTGCTGGATTTTACTTTGGTTGAGTTTGGTAATGTTGCTGTTATGTCGAATGAATTAGAAACGTCACAAACTATTGAGTTTAATATTTCACCGCAGCCTTCATTTAATAAACAATTTGACTTATTAATTGATAACTTAAATACTAATCATAATAAAGGCTACACTAACTATATTAGTTGTGTTTCTGAACAACAAGCTAAACGGTTTCATGACATTTTTGACGATGTAGAGCAAGATGTGCATTATAAGACTTTTGTGTTGTCTTTGTATCAAGGATTTATTGACCATGACAACAAAATTGTTTGTTATACAGACCATCAAATATTTGAGCGTTACCATAAATTTCATCTTAAAAATGGATATGCTAAAAAGCAAGCAATTACATTAAAAGAACTAACAAATTTAGATGTTGGCGATTACGTAACACATATAGATCATGGTATTGGTCGTTTTGGAGGCTTGCAAAAAATTGATGTTGAAGGTAAAAAGCAAGAGGCGATAAAATTGGTTTATGACGAACGCGATGTACTGTATTTGAGCATACATTCATTGCACAAAATCACGAAATTTAATGGTAAAGATGGCAAACCTCCAAAGATTTACAAATTAGGAAGCAAAGCTTGGAAAACTCTTAAACAAAAAACTAAATCTCGTGTAAAAGAAATTGCTTTTAACCTTATTAAACTATATGCAAAGCGTAAATTAGAAAAAGGCTATCAATATCTCCCAGATAGTTACATGCAACACGAGTTGGAAGCATCTTTTGTTTACGAAGATACACCAGACCAAATTACAGCAACTGCTGATATCAAGGCAGACATGGAAAGTGAACAACCAATGGACCGTTTGGTGTGTGGCGATGTTGGTTTTGGTAAAACCGAAGTTGCTATTAGAGCAGCATTTAAAGCAGTTGATAATGGGAAGCAAGTCGCTATTCTAGTGCCTACAACCATTTTGGCGTATCAACATTATAGAACCTTAACAGAACGCTTAAAAGATTTTCCAGTTACTGTAGATTATCTTAATAGATTTAGAACTGCTAAGCAAAAACGTGAAACCTTAGAGGGACTTGAAAATGGAAGGGTTGATATTATTATCGGAACACATCAATTAGTAAATAAGAATGTAAAGTTTAAAGATTTGGGTCTACTTATTGTTGATGAAGAGCAAAAATTTGGTGTCGCTGTCAAAGAAAAATTAAAGACCATTAAAGAAAATGTAGATGTGTTGACCTTAACAGCAACGCCAATACCTCGAACGCTTCAGTTTAGTTTAATGGCAGCTAGAGATTTATCAGTAATTACAACGCCTCCACCAAATCGCTACCCTATTGAAAGTCATGTAATTCGTTTTAATGAAGAAACCATTCGCGATGCTGTGAGTTACGAAATTCAACGTGGTGGACAAATATTTTTCATCCATAATCGTATTGAAAACATTAAGGAAGTTGCTGGTATGATTCAGCGTTTGGTTCCTGATGCTAAAATAGGTATTGGTCATGGACGAATGGAAGGCAAAAAACTTGAGCAGCTCATGCTAGCTTTTATGAATGGTGAATTTGATGTGTTGGTTAGTACTACTATTGTTGAAAGCGGATTAGATGTGCCAAACGCCAACACTATTTTTATTAATAATGCTAATAATTTTGGACTGAGTGATTTGCACCAAATGCGAGGACGTGTTGGTAGAAGTAATAAAAAAGCATTTTGCTATTTCATCACTCCAGAATATTCAGCGATGACCAATGATGCTAGAAAGCGCATTACAGCTTTGGAGCAACATACCGAACTTGGAAGTGGCTTCAATATAGCTATGAAAGATCTTGAAATTCGTGGTGCTGGCGATTTGCTTGGTGGTGAACAAAGCGGGTTCATTAATGAAATTGGATTTGACACGTATCAAAAAATATTGAATGAAGCTATAGATGAACTAAAGGAGAATGAGTTTAAAGACTTGTACAATGATGAAGGAAAAGAAAAAACCTATGTAAAAGATATAACAATCGACACCGATTTCGAGTTATTATTTCCAGATGATTATGTGAACAATATAGCCGAACGTTTAAACTTATACACCGAATTAAATGAGCTTAAAACTGAGGAAGAATTGGAGGCTTTTGAGACAAGATTAGTTGACCGCTTTGGCGAATTGCCAGTTCAAGTTGTAGACCTTTTAAACAGTGTTCGCATTAAATGGATAGCAGCCAAGTTAGGTTTCGAAAAATTAATAATGAAACAAAACAAGTGCATCGGCTATTTTATAAAAGATCAGCAGAGTAGTTTTTACCAAAGTGCTGGCTTTACCAAAGTGTTACAATACATTCAAAATCATCCAACTGCTTGTAAAATGAAAGAAAAACAAACACGTCAAGGTTTACGATTATTGCTTACTTTTGAAAATATAAAATCGGTAGATAATGCTTTAAAAGCATTACAACCCATTTTGGCTTGATTATTGAATAATTAAAATTAAAAAAATACGTGACCATTAAGCTTAATAAGGGTCTTATTAATAAATAATTACAATGTTGAAAAAACTAATTTTCATCCTCTCAATCTTTCCAACTTTTTTAATGGCGCAACATACCATTAAGGGAACTTTTTCTCCTGCTGAAGATTATCCTTTTGCTGTGCTATATAAAGTAACTCCAACATCTACTTTGTACGTAGCAAATACTCAAATGGATGAGGAGGGTAATTTTCAATTTGATCTTGATTCTACAGCTACTCAGGGGATGTATAGATTGGTTTATGCATTGCCACAAGAAGAATTTAATTTCGATATCATTTATAATGCAAAAGAAGATGTCTCACTAACATTTAATGCTGAAACAGGAGTCGATTTTAAAGCATCTATAGAAAACACATTAATGATTTCGTATACAAATAGTATGTCACTTATCAGTCAAAGCATTGGTAATTTTTACAATCAACAAAGTCAGGATAGTCTAACATTAATGGCTATCTTTAAAACTCAAAAAGAGACTCAGATAGAATACGAAAAGGCGGCTGAAGGAACTATAGTGAGCGACTTCATAAGAGCTAATAAGCCTTATGTTCCTAATAGTTATGAAGATATTGCCAGGTATATCACTAATATAAAAAAGCACTTTTTTGATTTTGTCGATTTTAATAATGAAACACTACAGAGCTCAAATTTCTTAATTGACCGTGTGTCTAATTATGTGTTTGGGATGGCATCTACAAATGAAGATGAAATTGATATATACAAACGTAATATCGACGAGGTATATTCGGCAATGAAAAAAGCTCAACCAGAAATTAAAAGCACACTACTAGAAATAATTTGGCAGCAAATGGTTGATACAAATTTTGATAGCGTAGCCAATTATATTTCTGATAGGTATTTAATTAAACTTGCAGAATCTTTAAAAGATACTGAATTAGTAAATGGACTCAAACAATTTAAGAGTTTGTCCATAGGCAATAAAGCACCAGAATTTGATGTATTTATTGAAGAAAATGGTGAAAGAACTCCAATTTCGATATACGATTTAGATGTAGCTAAAAAGTATATCCTTGTGTTTTGGAGTAGTTCATGTTCGCATTGTTTACAGGAAATCCCACAACTGCAAGCACACCTAAAAAGCTTGAATAATCCTGATTACAAAGTCATTGCCGTTGGCTTAGAAGATGATACGTATTTATGGGAAAAGGAGATTACTAAATATCCTGAATTTATGCACGTACTTGGTATGGGAAAATGGGAAAACAAAATTGGAAATAGTTACAATGTAAATGCTACGCCCACGTATTTTATTTTAGATAGCGAGAAAAAAATATTTGCAAAACCTTATGATATTAGCGTGTTAAAAGAGTACTTAAGTAATTAATTCTATTATTCTGCAATAGATGAATAACCCACTTTTATTTAGGTTATAATTTATGAGATTTTCACTTTTGTGAAAATTAGAAATGATAAAAGGCATTTTCTAAATGCTCAATATCATAAGATTTTCCTTGGTTTACAATGGCAATAATATCAAAACGAATATCCACATCTAAATCATTTACAGTAACATATTCATCAACCGCTTTTACTAAACGTTTGATTTGTTTTGGTTTTACAAAATCTTGTGGATTACCAAAATCTAAAGTAGAACGTGTTTTAACTTCAATAATAGCAAGTGTATCTTTCTGTTTAGCAATAATGTCAACTTCTGCTTTATCAAATCGGTAATTGCGTTCAATGATTTCATACTTATTCTTGAGTAAATAATCTACAGCCAATTGCTCGCCTTTTTTACCAAGTTCGTTGTGTTGTGCCATTGATTAATTCGCAAAAGTCAATAATGAAGATTCTTTACTTACCTTTAACTCAATAGTTCTCCCCAAAATTAAAGCACGATTATCATCTTCGTGACCAGCAGGAAAATCGAACAATACAGGAAAATCATAGTCGGCAACTACATCTAAAATAAGTTGCTCAATGGAAGTTCCCCAAGGTGTTGTGTTTTTTCGCATGTTACTCATGTCTCCAACAATGAGACCTTTTAGATTATTAAAATAACCAGCTCGTTTTAAGCTTTGCAACATTCTGTCAATATGATATTTGTACTCACCAATTTCTTCAATAAACAGTATTTTTCCTGAAGTGTCAATGCTAGTTTTAGAGCCTAGCATAGTATGGAGTAAAGTTAGATTTCCACCAACTAATGGGCCAGTTGCTGTGCCGCTTTTATTTTGTTTTGAACCCTTGACAGTATAACTTAAAGGTTGACCAAATAAGGCGCATTTAAAAGTTTCAATGGTTTGTTCAATCTCTGTTAAATCATCTTTTAAACTGGTGCACATCATAGCGTGGATAGACTCACTGCCTTCAATATTAAGTTGGTTATGAATAGCTGTAATATCAGAATAACCAATCACCCATTTAGGGTTTTCTCTAAATTTTGTATAATCTAATTTATCAATCATTCTCACTGTCCCATAACCACCTCGAGCACACCAAATAGCTTTAATATTTGGGTTATCTAAGGCATTTTGAAAATCTTCGGCACGCTCATCATCTGTACCAGCAAAATGATTAGCTTTTTTAAAAACATGCTCCCCAACGATAACTTTAAGTCCCCAGCTTTTAAGCAAATCTTTAGCCTGATTTATTTCTTTTTCGCGATTCCTTAAAATTCCTGAAGGTGCAACAATAGCAACCGAATCACCTGCTTTTAAATGTAGTGGTTGTATAAAAGGTTTAGACATTTTGGTAATTGAATAAGTTGAATTTGACGACTGAGCTAAAACTATAGTTTGACAAAATAGAGTCAGTATTAACAAAGCGTATGTAATGCGTTTAAAAATCATATTAGAGGCTTTTTGTAAATATAACGAAGTTCTAATTAATTTGGTTTCTAAATAGGATTCAAATTGTGTATTTTTGTGCCTCCAAAAAGAAAAATGATGTCTAAAAGATATACTATAACTGCGGCTTTGCCTTATACTAATGGTCCAATTCATATTGGTCATTTGGCAGGTGTTTATGTGCCAGCTGATATTTATGCACGCTATCAGCGTCTTCAAGATCAAGATGTGGCATTTATTTGTGGTAGTGACGAGCATGGTGTTCCAATTACCATTAAGGCTAAAAAAGAAGGTGTAACACCTCAAGATATAGTCGATAAATATCATGCCATTATTAAGCAGTCGTTTTTAGATTTCGGAATTTCTTTTGATAATTATTCAAGAACAACTGCTAAGATTCATCATGATACTGCATCAGAATTTTTTAAAACCTTATATGATAAAGGAGAGTTTGTTGAAGAGGTCACGGAACAGTTATATGATGCTGAAGCAAATCAATTTTTAGCAGATAGATTTGTGGTTGGTACTTGCCCGAAATGTGGTAATGAAGAAAGTTATGGCGACCAATGCGAAAACTGTGGTACAAGTCATAATGCGACCGATTTAATAAATCCGAAATCGGCTATTACAGGAGCAACGCCAACATTAAAGGAAACTAAGCATTGGTTTTTACCTTTAAATAAACATGAAGCTTTTTTAAAAGAATGGATTCTTGAAGGACATAAAAAAGATTGGAAATCGAATGTTTACGGACAATGTAAATCATGGATTGATGATGGACTTAGACCAAGAGCAGTCACACGTGATTTGGATTGGGGAATTCCAGTTCCAGTTAAAGGCGGCGAAGGTAAAGTGTTGTATGTGTGGTTTGATGCACCAATAGGCTATATTTCGGCAACAAAAGAATGGGCTGAACGTGAAGGAAAAGATTGGGAGCCTTATTGGAAAGATGAAGACACTAAGTTATTACACTTTATTGGTAAGGATAATATTGTATTTCACTGTATTATATTTCCAGCCATGTTAAAAGCCGAAGGAAGTTATATTTTACCAGATAACGTTCCTGCAAATGAGTTTTTAAATTTAGAAGGGAACAAATTATCAACGTCTAAAAACTGGGCAGTTTGGTTGCATGAATATTTGCAAGAATTTCCAGATAAGCAAGATGTATTGCGTTATGCTTTAACGGCTAATGCGCCAGAAACTAAGGATAATGATTTTACTTGGAAAGATTTTCAAGCAAGGAATAATAATGAGTTAGTTGCCATTTTTGGAAACTTTATTAATAGAGTGGTAGTGCTTACCAATAAGTATTATGAAGGTGTTGTGCCAAAACCTAATGAATTTTCAACTGTTGACGAAGAAATCTTAGCCACACTAAAGGCATTTCCAGCGGTTATAGCAAGCTCTATAGAACGTTATCGCTTTAGAGAGGCAAGTCAAGAATTAATGAATTTGGCCAGACTTGGTAATAAATATTTGGCAGATGAAGAACCTTGGAAAGTCATAAAAGAAGACGAAGCTCGTGTGCAAACTATCATGTATGTAGCGTTACAAATAGCTTCAGCATTAGCCATATTGAGCGAGCCTTTTTTGCCATTTACAACTAAAAAACTTAAAAACATTCTTTGTCATTCTGAGCTTGTCGAAGCATCTACGTGGAATAGCATTTCAGAAGGCCAAGAACTACTTCCAGCTAATCATACTATTGGAAAAGCAGAATTATTATTCACTAAAATTGAAGATAAGGATGTGCAATTTCAATTGGATAAGCTTGAGGCCAGTAAAAAAGCTAACGAAGCAGCTAACAAAAAGGTACAACCACAAAAAGAAGAAATCACTTTTGATGACTTCTCAAAATTAGATATTCGTGTTGGCACAATCTTAGAAGCTACAAAAATGCCAAAAACCAAAAAACTATTGGTCTTAAAAGTAGATACTGGAATAGATACAAGAACTATTGTATCTGGAATAGCCGAAAGCTTTTCTCCAGAAGAAGTGATAGGAAAAAAAGTAACTGTGCTAGTAAATCTTGCTCCTAGAGCATTACGTGGTGTTGAAAGTCAAGGTATGATTTTAATGACCGAAGACGAATCTGGGAATCTTGTGTTTGTTAGCCCTAATGAAAATGAAAAGATTACAAATGGGTTATCTATAAGTTAGCATTGTTTTTTACCTAACACATCAAAATCTTTTAAAGAAATAATAATCTTATCTGAGTTTTTAATTTCATTTGCAAACTGAGCAATGGTTTTGCCTTTAAAATCGTTCAAAATCTTTTTCTTAAAAGGGGCAACAGTAAAATGTACAGGACAAGGGTTTTCGTCACTACATTCAGCAAGTCCTAAAAAGCATTGGTTAAAACGATCCGGATTATCAATGCAAACAATAATATCCCAAACTCTTTTTTTAGTATTTATCTCGTTTAAATAAAAACCACCAAGAGGTCCTTTTGTAGAAGAGACAATATCACTTTTATTAAGCTTCTGTAATAATTTTGCAAGGAATGGTCCTGGTATCTCCAACGTTTCAGCAATATACTTAACACCTAGTTTTTTTGTCTCATTAGAGAACATTGCTAGGTATAGTGTAGCTCGAATAGCAATTTTGGTGGCGTTTGTAAGCATAATAGGTTATGTTTATCAAATATAATATTAATTTTTAATGGTTGTTTAAAAAGAGATATTTAACCTTAGTCCAATGCAAGTTGTTTTCATTGTAATTTAATTATGCTTCAAGAAATTGAACTGGACTCTTAAGATGAAAATTTTTAAAACCTAAATGGTTAGAAGAGGAAGTTATTGGTCAAAAAAAATATTATAATTCTATGTTGGCTAATAACCCATTTACTAATTGGAAATAATCTTAAGATTAAGTTCAGAATAAAAAAATAAAGCCGTCAAAATTTGACGGCTTTTATATTTAATACAATGCTAAGTTTATTTGCCCAACATTAGTAATTCATTGCATACAACTTCAGTAATGTATCTTTTGTTACCATCCTTATCGTCATAACTTCTGGAGGTTAGTTTGCCTTCTATAGCAACTTCTTTTCCTTTAGTGACATATTTTTCAATGATTTGAGCCGTTTTCCCCCAAGCAACTACATTGTGCCACTGCGTATCTGTAATTTTTTCACCACTAGCATTTTTATAGCTTTCGTTGGTTGCGATTGCGAATTTTACCAATGTTTTTCCTGAGTCTAGATTGATAATTTCTGGATCGTTTCCAAGGTTTCCAATCAACTGTACTTTGTTTCTTAATGAGTTCATAATTTTAAATTTTCGTGTTAAACAGTTAATACTATCGAGTTCTTATGTTTCGACATTGCAAAGATGCGACACCTACAAAATATTAGTCGGTTGTTACGTATTTAAAATCGTTTGTAAATGTTTGTAGTCGTTTGCAAACGAATAATTCAACAGCATTTTAAACAAATTATTAGTCTTAACTAGATTTTTTTGAACAATTTAAGCTTTTTATTTTATGAAATTTCTTTCATTTTTTTCGTAAAAATCTTTATTTTAAATAATTTAATGACTTAAAAACGAAAATATTATACTCTTGAATCCTTTTGTTTATAAGGTTTTTTATATGTTTTAGTATATTAATTGCTAAATTTATATAAAAAAATACTTCTATTATTAGAAATATGACTAATTTTGCAGGCTCATAAATTAAGATAAAAAATTGTAATGAATAATAATAATAACAGAGTAACAGCGGTAAGTAAAGCTGGAATTAAAACGAAAACATTTAGTAATACAAGTGCTATCACTTGGAATTTAAAAAGACGTTTTAGGTAATTTAATATTAATAATATCAAGCGGGCTTGTCCCGCTTTTTTTTTGCTTTTTTTCTTCACGAAGCGTTTCCTATTCTATAACATATACTATATTTAAAAATATTACGACGTATTTAAGAGCATAACTTTTTTAATTATTAATTGAATGAGTTATTTTTCTTAAATTTATTTTAAATTATTAGTCATTAATAAATTTGTATCTGTCCCCTCTTTGTTTATAGTTGCCTATTTACTAGCATTTAAAAAGTATTAAAAAAATCATGCTTAAACTAATAGGAATACCTTATGATGCCAACTCATCTTATTTAAGAGGTTCAGCTTTAGCACCAAAACATATTCGATTAGTGGATACTGAAGGGTCGGCAAATAAATTTTGCGAATTTGGTAATGAAATAATTGAAGGCAAAAATTATAAAGATTGCGGTGACATAGAATTTAAAGAGATTGATGCAGCTTTTGCTTACAAAAAAATTAAAGAAACGATAAGTAAAGAATTAGAGGATGGGAGCAAGGTAATAAGTTTAGGAGGAGATCATTCTATTTCTTTTCCTGTTATTGAAGCATTTTCGGAAATATATTCTAATCTAAATGTATTGCATCTTGATGCACATGCCGATTTGTATGACAACTTTGAAAACAACCCTTATTCACATGCATCTCCTTTTGCAAGATTAATGGAAACAAATGCCTTAAATTCATTAACCCAAGTAGGTATTAGAACATTTAATACGCATCAAAAGGAACAAGCTAAACGTTTTGATGTTAAGGTTGTTGAAATGAAGGATTTTAACACAGATTTTATCAATTCGCTTAAGGCACCACTTTATATTTCTTTAGATATGGATGTATTAGATCCTGCTTATGCTCCTGGAATTTCGCATCATGAACCTGGAGGAATGACCACAAGGCAATTAATAGATATTATTCAGCAAATAAAAGTTCCAATTGTTGGAGCAGACATCGTAGAGCTTAATCCAAAACGAGATATAAATAATGCTACTGCTATGGTGGCTTATAAATTGTTTAAAGAGCTTGCAAGTAAAATGCTTCATTAAATTAAAAATTATGAAAAAACAATGTCCAGAATGTGGAGGCAAGATTGTTGGTCGTGTAGATAAAAAGTTCTGTAGCGACGCTTGCAGAAATTCTTATAACAATAGAGTTAATAAAGATAGTAAGAACTTAATACGTAACACCAATAATAGATTGCGTAAAAATTACAGAATTCTTGAGGACCTTAATCCTGACCAAAAAACGAGAACTTCACGTGCTAAACTAATAGAAAAAGGATTCGATTTTAATTATTTTACAAGTATTTATACAACCAAAGCAGGAGCTATTTACTACTTTGTGTATGACCAAGGATATTTACCTTTAGAAAATGATTACTATGCTTTGGTAAAACGGGATTCATAGAATTTGTAACATTAAAGTGAAATGACATACTAATTAGTATACACTAAACCACTAATATGAAAACTCTTGTTGTTAATGATATTATGCTAATCATCCCAATAATTATTGTATTTGTTGGCGCTATAATATTTCTATCTTATTATTTCTCAAAGAAGCAAGTTGTTTTAAGGAAGTTGTCTAAAATCCCTTTAAAACCAGCTACAGGTTTAAAAACTAGCAAACTAACAAAAGTCACTGGTAAAGCATTACATGTAAAAGAGCCTTTAATAGCACCACTAAGCGGAAGAAAGTGTGTGTTTTACACTATTAAAATAGAAAAACGTGTTAGCACAGGAAAAAGTTCACATTGGAAAAATGTGATTGATGAAGAAAAGACGCAAGAATTCTTTATAAATAGTAATGGCGATTTTGTTATTGTGAGGCCTACACAATCACCAACAAATTATATTAGTTATTTGGTAAAAGACAAAAAAACATCGTCTGGAACTTTTAATGACCCTACTCCAGAATTTGAATCGCTTTTAAAGCAATATAATATTGACCCTCTTAATTTTTTTGGGTTTAATAAACCACTTCGTTACAAGGAAGGCGTTATTGAAATTGGCGAGCAAATTACAGTTGCAGGAATTGCTAAATGGAAAACACTAAGCGAACCAATACCAGATTACCATTATTCCAAAATTGCAGAGTTAGTAAGCGAAGGAAAAGAAAAATTAATAATTACCGACCTTCCATTAAAGGAAAAAAGTCGGAGTAGATTTTAATTTATTTCCAATTGTGGCCCTTGAATTTCAGAGCTGCTTTTAAAATATCCTTTTGACTTATCTGCCCAACTAATTTTCCATTTTCAACAATAGGAAAACGTCGCCTTTTAGACTCAAAAAACTTACTTGCTGCATCAAAGACATTCATGTTTCCATCAATAGTTTCAACATTTTTTGTCATGTGTTTTTCAACTGTACTATTATCTATGGGCATATTGTAATATCTACTTTCGCTTATTTGTTTAATACAATCACTTTCTGATATGATTCCAATTAGTTCATTATTATCATTTACTACTGGTCCACCAGAAATCCTATTTTTTATAATTAAGTCAATAACCTCTTCAAGAGATTGTTTTGATTTGAATGTAATTAGGTTCGTAGTCATATAATTTTTAACCTGTAAAGGAGGCATTTCTACCTCTTGTTGCATCTTCCTGGAACCTTGAAAGCTTTTTATTCCCATAATATTAAATTTAGTGTTGTCCTTTAAGTTACTAAATTTTTGCGACTTACTTTAAATCGAATTTTTACTACTTTTATAAAAAACTAAGTAATCTTCCTAAAATGATAAAAAAAGCAATAGCATTAATGTTGTTAATTGTTGCTGTGTACTGGAGTTTTTCAGCAATCATACCATCAAAAATATCTGATTTAAGTACTGATAAGAATGAATTTTCAACCGAACGAGCTTTAATTCATCTTAAAGAAATTACCAAAGCACCACATTACGTTGGAAGTGAAGAACATAAAAAAGTAAGGAATTATATAGTTAATGAGTTAGAAAAATTAGGGTTAAATGTAGAAATTCAGGAAAGTTTCTCAATGAGAGAATGGAGAAATTTGTCTAAGCCTAAAAACATTATTGCAAAAATAAAAGGAAGCGACAATACTAAAGCATTACTATTATTATCACATTATGATAGTGCACCACAAGCATCCTTAGGAGCTAGTGATGCAGGATCTGGAGTGGTTGCAATTCTAGAAAGTTTAAGAGCATATTTAAATAGTGGGAAACAGCCGAAAAACGATATTATAATTGTTATTACTGATGCTGAAGAACTAGGACTTAATGGTGCAGATATTTTTGTAAATAAGCATCGATGGGCAAAAGATGTTGGGTTAGTACTAAATTTTGAAGCTAGAGGAAGCGGTGGATCAGCTGTAATGTGGCCAGAAACTAATGGAGGAAATGCCAAACTTGTAGATGAATTTGTTAAGGCTAATCCATCATACCCAGTGGCATACTCGTTAATTTATAGTATCTACAAATTATTACCAAACGACACGGATGCGACTCGATTTAGAGAAGATGGTGATATAGAAAGTTTTAATTTTGCATTTATTGATGATCATTACGACTACCACACTGCTAATGATACTTTTGAGCGTTTAGACAGAAATACATTGGAACATCAAGGATCATATTTAATGCCATTATTAAATCATTTTTCAAATGTAGATTTGAGTAACCTAAAAAGCACTGATGATAACATCTATTTTAACGTACCATTGTTTAAAACCATAGCTTATGACTATGCTTTAATATGGCCAATGTTTATTCTAGCGGTAATACTATTTATTGTTCTTGTTTTTTATGGGTTTAAGACTTCTCGATTGATTAAAGAAGATGTAATTAAAGGCTTTATTCCTTTATTTCTTTCTATTATAGGTTGTTTGGTAGTTGGCTACATTCTTTGGTGGATTATTAAATTTTTGAATCCTCAGTATTATGAAATGCTACATGGTTTCACCTATAATGGTTACACGTATATTGCGGCTTTTAGTTTAGTAGCTATTGGTGTGTCTGCTTGTGTTTACAGTAAATACTATAAAGAAGACAATACTGGAAGCTTACTTGTTGCGCCAATTTTTATTTGGTTAATAATATGTGCTCTAGTAGGGCAGTATTTGGAAGGCGCTAGCTTTTTTATAATTCCAGTGTATTTTGCATTAATTAGCTTATTCATTCTTACAAGGCAGCAAAAACCAAGTCTATTATTAATGGCTATTTTGTGTTTTCCGTTGTTGTTTATTTTTAGTCCGTTTATAAA
Source organism: Flavobacteriaceae bacterium S0862 (assembly GCA_023015825.1). GTDB lineage: Bacteria > Bacteroidota > Bacteroidia > Flavobacteriales > Flavobacteriaceae > Pontimicrobium. The sequence goes on from JALKAW010000006.1 coordinate 159,917, forward strand.
GCTTTTTCCTGTAGCATTAGGGTTTTTTATGAAAATCGGTTCAATTTCAATTACAGTAAAACTAGTGTCCATGTTACTTATTGCCTTAATCTTTGGACTAATGATATCGATATTCGGATTCTTTAAACAAAAAAAGCGTATGGCTTATGTGTTGTTTTTTATCGCATTTTGTTTTTTGATTTCAGCACAGTTTACATCTGGTTTTAATGAAGAACGACCAAAACCAAACAGCTTAGTATATGTTTTAAATGCAGATATCAATACAGCAAATTGGGCAACTTATGATAAGAAACTAGATCCGTGGACAAAAAATTTCATAGATGATGCGGCAGATTTAAGTAAAGAGGATAATACATTTAGTAGTAAGTATAACTCAGGATTTACCTACACGAAAAAAGCAGAAGCTAAACAAATTCCGCAATCAAAAATCACCGTCTATAAAGACACCATTATTGATGATTTAAGACATATTAAACTATCTGTTGTGCAGCAAAGAAGGATAAATAGATTTGATTTGTATGCAAATAAGGATGTTAAGTTTAAAGATTTTGAAGCCAATGGAATTGAAGTGCCTAAAGGAAGTCCAGAGGGATTTGCTTTTGATAATAGAAGAAGCACAAGGCTGTTTAGTTATTTTGTGTCTGATAATGATTCTTTAAATTTAAATTTCACAGTTCCTAAAGATCAGAAAACACAATTTAAAATTTACGAGGCGTCTTTTGATTTATTATCAAACGAATTATTTACGGTTCCAGAAAGAACCAAAGAAATGATACCAAAACCATTTATACTTAATGATGCAATTATAGTTACAAAAACCATTGATATTAACTAAAATTTAGTCTTTGGCATTACTATTATTTCACTTAATTGTTTAGTTTTGAACCCTTAAATAAATAGACATGAAAAAAGTTATTGGGATTTTATTTTTAGCAGTTGCATTTCAAGCCAGTGCACAAACTAATACTGAGCTATTAAAGCATTATGAAGCCTATTATGCGCAAATGAAAAAGCAAGGAGATATGCAAGGTGTTGTTAATGCTTTAACTCACTTAAACGTGTTATCCCCTGATCAAGCCAGGTTAGACACTTTAGCGGTATTATACATGAATGGAGGCAAACACATGCAAGCTTTAAATACTATTGGATATGATAGTAACCCTAGTGATTCTGATATGGCAGTAGAAGTAAAAGCTGTATGTTTAAAAGCCGTGAATGAACCTCAAAGGGCTTTGGTTCATTTTGAAGAGCTTTTTAAAAGAGCGCCTAATGTGATGATTGCCTATGAAATGGCTGATCTTAAAATTCAAGTAGATAATATTGCTGGAGCAATAGCAAACATTGAATATGGAATTACTAATTCTAAGGAAGGTGAAATGCGTGCATATTATGACTCGCAAACGCCATATCAAGTACCTTCAAAAGCGGCGTTTATATATTTAAAAGGTTTGGCGAAATTTAAATTAAATCAAAGTGATTTAGATGGAGCTATAGCTTTACTAGACGAGGCTATTGCTTTAGCCCCTAATTTCAATATCGCTATAGTAAGTAAAAATGCTTTGGTTTCTAGAAAAAACCCACCACCAGTAAAAAAAGACAATTAGGAAAATAATTAATTTGCTTTATTAGAAACAACACTTACTAGTTGGTTTTTTAGTTAAATAAATACTAATATTTATCAACAAAAAACAAGGATTTGTTTAGCATTTGCTATTTTCACAGACTAAACCAAAAATCCAATTAATTTGAAACATTCTATTAAAGTGTTACTATTAGCTTTAACGCTAATTGTATCTTCATGTAACACATCCAAAAAAGCAGCCGAAGCTGAGGCTACCAAAAAAGCAGCAGCTACTAAAAAAGCAAAGCCAACACCAAAAAAAGGTGATATTCAACCTTACAGTAAGGTAGTAACTAAAGATGCCAAAACAGACGAAGGTCTTTTTAAAGTCCATAAAATTGACGATAAATACCTTTATGAAATTCCAGATTCACTTTTAGGAAGAGAAATGTTGGTTGTTTCTAGAATTGCTAAAAACACATCTAATAATAGAAATTTTGGCGGGCAAAAAGCAAATACTCAAGTATTACGTTGGCAAAAAAAGGATAAGCAAATTGTTGTTCGTATAGTATCGCACAGCATTGTTGCAGATGAAGACAAACCTGTTCACGAAGCGGTTGTAAACTCCAATTTTGAACCTGTTTTGTATACCTTCCCAATTAAAGCTTTTAACGACGATAAAACAGCTACAGTTATTGATGTAACAGAATTATATAGTACTGATGTTAAAGCTTTAGGATTACCACAGTACCTTAGAACTAGCTACAAAATAAGCAGATTAGACTCCAAAAAATCTTTCATCGAAAGTGTAAAAAGTTATCCTATTAACATTGAAGCTAGACATGTAAAAACATATGTAGCTAATGCGGCTCCTTCAAATAGTTCTACAGGAACAGTATCTGTAGAAATGAATACTTCTATGCTATTATTACCAAAAGAGCAAATGAAAAGACGTCACTTTGATGAACGTGTTGGATGGTTTGCCAGATCGCAAGTCGATTATGGTCTTGAAGATCAAAAAAGCAAAAGAGTGACCTATTTGAATCGTTGGAGACTAGAAGTAAAAGATGAAGATATTGAAAAATTTAAACGTGGTGAATTAGTTGAGCCTAAAAAACAAATTGTTTATTATATAGACAGAGCGACACCAAAAAAGTGGCGTAAATACATAAAACAAGGTATTGACGATTGGCAAGTAGCTTTTGAAGCAGCTGGATTTAAAAATGCCATTATTGGAAAATATCCTCCAACAGTTGAAGAAGATCCTGAGTGGACACCAGAGGATGCTCGTTATTCAGTAGTGCGATATTTGGCATCTCCTATTCCTAATGCCAATGGACCTCACGTTGCAGATCCTCGTTCGGGCGAAATATTAGAGTCAGATATTAACTGGTATCATAATGTTATGAGTTTATTACAAGGTTGGTTCTTTGTTCAAACGGCAGCTATAAATCCAGAGGCGCAAATGGTTGGGTTTAAAGACGAAGTAATGGGTGAGCTTATCAAGTTTGTATCTTCTCATGAAGTTGGACATACTTTAGGATTGCCGCATAACATGGGAAGTAGTAGTGCTTACAAAGTAGACGATTTACGTGATCCAGCCTTTACACAAAAATATGGTACAGCGCCATCTATAATGGATTATGCACGTTTTAATTACGTAGCACAACCAGGAGACGAAGGCGTTGCATTAATGCCAAATATTGGTGTTTATGACAAACATGCAATTCGATGGGGATATCGTCCAATTTTAGATGCAAAAACACCTTACGATGAAAAAGCAACTTTAGATAAGTGGATTTTAGACCATGCTGATGACCCAATGTATCGTTTTGGTCAATTAAACGGAATTGATCCTTCTGCTCAAACCGAAGATTTAGGTGATGATGCTATAAAAGCAAGCGCATATGGTATTGCTAACTTAAAGCGCATTGTACCAAACTTAATTGAGTGGACTACTAAAGATGGTGAAACGTTTGGTGATTTATCTGAAATGTATGGCCATGTTGTATCACAGTACAATCGTTACATGGGGCACGTTACAACCAATATTGGCGGTGTGTATAAGTACACAAAAACTGCAGATCAACCTGGGGATGTTTTTGTTAATGTTGATAAAGAGCACCAAGAAAACTGTTTAGAATTTTTAAATGAAGAACTATTTAAAACACCAACTTGGTTAATTGACGAAGCTATCATCAAGAAAACTGAATTTAATGGTGTAACCGAGCGTATTAGAGGAATCCAAGCAAGAACATTAAATAACATTTTAAATCTTACGAGAATGATGCGAATGATTGACAATGAAACTCTTAATGGTTCTGAGGCTTATTCTTTAACGTCAATGATGACAGATTTGCGTAATGGTATTTGGTCAGAAGTGCGTTCAGGAAGAAATATAGACACTTACAGAAGAAATCTACAACGTGCGCATGTTGAAAGATTGGCAACACTAATGAACTCTAATGACGTAAGAGGTTTTAGAGGGACCGTTACTGTAAAGCAATCAGATATTCTTCCAATAGTTCGTGGTGAACTAAATAGAATTAAGCGTTTAGCTCAAAGTGGAGCTAATAGAGGAAATACCTTAACTAGATATCATTTACAGGATATCGTTGAGCGTATAGATGCTATTTTGGATCCTAAATAATCTAAAATTAGATATATAAAAAGCCTTTCCAATTGGAAAGGCTTTTTTAGTTAGCACTAACTCATCATCAAACAAAACCTTTTAGTTTAATAATGCTTTTTGAACGAATAGCTAATCTACAGTTTCATCTCTTTCACGATCAATGTATTGAATATCTCGAGTATTTTTTTGTACAGCAATTGCCGAAAAAATGCTAAGTAAAAAAGACATTCCATAAAATCCTTTTTCACTTAACCATAAATCTGCATTCCATAAACCAATAACTAGAAGTATTATTGCTGCCGCCGTTGAAAACCAACATATACTATAGTATATTTCTGTGACAGGTATCCCTTCTAACTTATCTCTAACTGCTTTTTGCAAAGAAACGACCGAAAATAAACCAAAAAGTAATATCGTAAAGTAATATCCTTTTTCGTTCAATTCCATATCTGCATTCCATAAACCTATGCAATAAGCAGTCATTGCTATTAATAGTGTAGCCCAAGACGCTCCTATAAAAGCTGCAGTAGGTTTCTGATCAAATACTTTTGCTTTCTTTTCTTTTTTTTCTAATGTTTCGTCTACCGAAACGGTTGTTTGATAATCCATGTTTTTTGTTTTAATAATTATTCAACCAAGTAACCTTTGAAAAATACCTTATTATCTTGGTTATTTATTTGTTTTACTATCTACTAGCCAATTGGTAACAAATTTGATGTGCTGATGGAATGGGCATTCCAGAAATGGAATTATTATACCTTTCTATTATTTCTCTTGAAATTGTTTGAGAAAATATTGTTATTGTACTTATTGCAGCTACAAATAGTAATACTTTAAAATGTCGTTTCATAATGATTTGTTTTAATAATTACTTGACAAAAGTGCGAATGAAATAATAGTTTGAAAATTGATATTTTTTGAATTACTGACGATATTTTTTCACTATAAAAACTTATATATACTATTTAATATGTATTTTTATATATATTAATGACGATATAATGAATCATATAAATCATGTTTTTTTAGATTTTACCAAAGAAGAACAACAAAGCTTTTTACATTATTTAGAAAAAAAGAACAAACGAAATGATTTTAAGAATATTCAGTTATTTAAACTTTTAGTAAAAAATGAATTGTCCTCTAAAGAAATTTGTTTTAAACTATATAAAAGCAATAAACAAAATGCCTATCATGCATTAAGAAAAAGATTATATAAATCGTTAATTGACTTTGTAGCCAATGTAAATTTGGAAGAAGAAAACTCCATAGACATGCAAATAATTAAATATATTCTAGCATCTAGGGCGCTTTTTCAAAAGGGTCAATATAAACTGGCATATAATATCTTAAATAAGGCAGAAACTTACGCAAATGAATATTATTTATTCGCTTTACTAAATGAAATATATCACACACAAATACAGTATAGCTACACCTATAAAGATCTAGATATTGATAGCATAATTTTAAAGCTTAAAGAAAACCAGAAAAATCATCATTTAGAAAACCAACTAAATATTGTATATGCTAAGATCAGGCAAACACTAAATGAAATTAGCTTTGAAGGAGAGGTAATCGATTTTCAAAGCATTTTAAACAACACACTTAAGGAGTATAATATTGATACCAACGAATCATTATCATTTAAATCATTATATCAATTAATGACTATTGTAAGCATTTCTGCCTTTGTAACAAATGACTATTTACAAATTGAGCCATTTTTACTAAATAGATATCAATCCATAAAAGTTCATAAACACAAAGACAAACAATTATATTTTCATATACATGTTATTTATATTATTGCAAACACTTTATTTAGAAATAAAAAATTTAAAAAATCATTAGAGTACTTGCAACAAATGCATGAATTAATGCAGGAGAAAAAAAACAAGCACCATAATAGCTTTAAATTAAAATACAACTTACTATTAGCATTAAATATAAATTACTTAAATAAACAACAACTAGCCATTGAAACTCTAAAACCATTAGTGAGTAAAAACCATTCAGATATTGAATCTCTCTTAAATATAAATCTTAGCTTAATTACATTTTATTTTCAAAATGAGGAATACACAAAAGCACATCATGTATTATCCAAACTGTATCACACTGATCAATGGTATATAAAAAAAGCCGGAGTTGAATGGGTTATGAAAAAAAGTTTAATAGAAATATTGTTACATATTGAACTTGAAAATTTAGAGTTTGTAGAATCTAGAATTATCAGTTTTAAAAGGTCCCATTTTGAATATTTAAAAAGTATTAAACAAGATAGAGCAATAACCTATTTATTATTAGTTGAAGCCTATTATAAAAACCCAGAAATTATTTCTGGTCATGAATTTAGAAATAAAGTAGAGTCTTCGTTTGAATGGATTGATGCAGAACAAGAAGATATTTTTGTAATGAGTTTTTATGCATGGTTAAAAAGTAAAATGGATAACAAGAAGTTATTTCCAACAACCTTAGACATAATTTCTTTAGCGCAAACTGTTAATGCATAGTTAAAAAGGCAAACAAGATTAAACCTTTTTATAACATCTAGGTCTTAACAGTATAACATCAATAATTAAATAATGAAGAAGATATTATTAATTGCTATGGCACTTATAAGTTTACAAGGTATAGCACAAAAAAGACAAGGAGAACTTCGTAATGGAGATAGAAGTGAACGCTCACGAACGTTAAGAAATCTAACTCCTGAACAAGCTGCAACACTACAATCAAAAAAAATGGCTTTACACTTAGATTTAAGTGAGGCACAACAAAAAGAAATTTACAAGCTAAATTTAGCGAATGCTAAAGAACGTCAGGCTAAAATGGAAGCTGTAAAGAAGATGAGGGAAAGTGGTGAAAAGCCATCAAAAGAAGCTCGTTATGATTTAATGAATGAGCGATTGGATAAGCAAATAGCTCAAAAAAGACAGATGAAATCCATACTTACTATAGAGCAATTTGAAAAGTTTAAAAAAGGTTCTAAACAGAAGAAAATTAAACAACGCAAACAGCAAAAATAGCATGAAAAGCCTAAACAAAGATTCAGAAAATCTTAGTTTATTTGATTGGTTAGTTAAAAAAAACACTGCTTTATGCAGTGCTTTTTTATGTTTTATTTTAATTGTCTTCTTTAGATAGAATATTTAACACTTGACCAACATTCAATTTTGTCCCCTTTAAATTATTAAGTGATTGAAGTTCTTTAACACTTATATTGTGCTTTTTTGAAATGGAATACAACGTATCTCCTTTTGCCACCGTGTATTTAGCTACTATATATTCTTCCTTGGTTTTTCTGTTTCGCTTTGAAGGTTTATCATCAAATTTATAAAGCTGGTAACGCTCTATAAGACTAATAAGCTTTTCTGGATACTTTCTATCAGTTGCATAGCCTGCTCGTCTTAATTCTTTTGCCCAACCTTTATAATCGTCTTTGTTTAATTCGAATAATTTAGCATAGCGTTTTCGATTTGCTAAAAATTCTGAATGGTCTCTAAATGAGGTATTAGCATCTCTATATTTTCTGAAGCATTCTTGAGCTCTATCGTCGTCATGAAAGATTTTAGCACCTTCCCAGTCATGACATTTTATTCCAAAATGGTTATTTGCCTTTACTGCCAAACGACCTCTCCCAGAACCAGACTCCAAAATACCTTGAGCCAATGTAATACTTGCTGGAATGCCATATTGCTTCATTTCTGCAATGGCAATATCTTTGTAAAAAGCAATGTACTCATCGGTAGATTTAATAACTGGAGCTTTTGTAATTGTTTTAGTTTCAGTGACAATTTCTTTTTTCTTTTTTGGAATTGATCTAGTATCGGTTTTTTTAATTCTAGTATCTACATTCCTAGCCGATTTTTTCCTAGAACCACAGCTTACTATAAAAATACTTAGAGCGAGTATTAATATTATTCTATTCATTAATCAATGGTAATTCTTTGTCTATTAATCTTTTATTCATTCCAGAAATGCCTTGTAAACCTCCTGTGTGAATTACTAATATCTTAGAGTTTTTCTCAAAATAATTAGCTTCAATCATTTTAATAACGCCAAACATTAGCTTTCCAGTATATACAGGGTCTAAAGAAATGTTATACTCTTGGTTAAATTGATTTATAAAATCAATTAACTCCTTGTTAACTTTGGCATAACCTCCAAAATGATAATCGGTAATTAATTCCCAATTATTCTTGGTTACAAATTTACTAATATTGGTTGATAAAAAATCACCTTTTAACGCAGGAAATCCTAAAATTTTCTGGTGAGATTTAGAGGTGTTTATAAGCCCTGAAATAGTGCCTCCAGTACCAACTGCACAGCATATATAATCAAATGCTGAATCCTCTTCGTTTAATATTTCTTCGCAACCTTTAACGGCTAATAGGTTTGTACCCCCTTCGGGAACCAAGTAGAAATCATTAAGTTCTTCTTTTAAAACTTCTAAAAACCTCTCATTTTCTTTGTCTCTATAAGCACTTCTAGAAACAAACTTAAAATGCATACCTTGAGATTTAGCAAAACGCAACGTTGGATTTTCGTTAACTTTAGCTACCAATTCTTCACCCCTTATTATGCCTATGGTTTTAAATCCTAACTCTTTTCCAGCGGCAGCAACGGCAGCTATATGGTTTGAATATGCTCCTCCAAAAGTTAGTATTGTTTTATAGTCTAAACTTTGAGCTTCTTGAAGATTGTATTTTAGTTTTCGGTACTTATTTCCAGAAATAAATGGATTAATTTTGTCTTCCCTTTTTATGTGTAACTCAACTTCATAATCCTCAGGGAGTTCAACTTTTTGGTTGATGCTGTATTCTAGATTAAAACTCATTGGTTCGAAAATAGGTTACAAAAGCCCACAACTTTCTTGTCTTAAGATAGTCTAAATTGGTCTCATTAAGATAGCATTCGCGCTCAAAAGAAATGTTTCTGTAAGCTGTTTTCCAATCTCTATATTGCAATAATCTCATTAAAAATTCAACAACATAAATAATATAAAATGGAATTACCAATAACTCAAGTTGCTGTCGTAAATGGATACGTTCATGGTTAATCAACGTCATATCAGCTTTCAGTCTTCGGTATTTTAAAAACACAAAAGGATAAATAGTAAGTCCTGTATATCCTTTTGGAACTAAGTATTTCGAGATTAAAATCATAGATATTGCGCTAAAAAATCAATCAAATTTACGTTATCTTTGTGATTTATGAAGGAGTTTGTCCCAATCGAAGAAGGAGATTACTATTTAACACCAGAAGGCTACCGTTGTTTTACTGAACAATACCACCTTAAAAGAGGATATTGTTGCGAAAGTGGTTGCAGACATTGCCCTTATGGTTTTAACAAAAATACAGGCACAATAAAAAAAAAGTAAAGTCAGAAACATTTATGACATTTAGCGAACAAATATTAGAAGGAATTCCTAGGGTTTTGCCTCAGCCAAAATTGTATGACAGCTCAATAAATCATGCACCTAAACGAAAAGATATTCTTTCTGTAGATGAAAAAAAATTAGCCATTAGAAATGCGCTTCGTTATTTCGATAAAAAACATCATGCTACACTTATTCCTGAATTTAAAAACGAAATAGAGACCTATGGTCGTATTTACATGTATCGTTTGCGTCCAGATTATAAGATGTATGCAAGGCCAATTGATGAGTATCCTGCTATATCTAAACAAGCTGCGGCCATTATGTTAATGATTCAGAATAATTTAGATTATGCTGTGGCACAACATCCACATGAACTTATTACCTATGGTGGTAATGGTGCTGTATTCCAGAATTGGGCACAATACAGATTGACCATGAAGTATTTGGCTGAAATGAATGATGAGCAAACATTAGTCATGTATTCGGGTCACCCAATGGGATTATTCCCCTCGCATAAAGATGCACCAAGAGTAGTGGTTACTAATGGGATGATGATACCTAACTATTCTAAGCAAGACGATTGGGAAAAGTTCAATGCCTTAGGTGTGACACAATATGGGCAAATGACAGCAGGAAGCTATATGTATATTGGCCCACAAGGGATCGTTCATGGCACAACCATTACTGTACTGAATGGTTTTAGAAAAATTAAAAAAGAACCTAAAGGCAATTTGTTTGTGACTTCTGGATTAGGTGGAATGTCTGGAGCACAACCAAAAGCAGGAAATATTGCAGGATGCATAACCGTTTGCGCGGAAGTTAATCCAAAAATTACGCAAGTAAGATTAGATCAAGGTTGGATTGATGAAAAAATAACAGATTTAGATGAGCTGGTTGCTCGTGTAAATAAGGCAAAGGCGAATAAAGAAATCATTTCGTTGGCTTATTTAGGAAACGTTGTTGATGTCTGGGAGAAATTTGATGAAGCTAATATATACATCCATTTAGGAAGCGACCAAACCTCACTACACAATCCTTGGGCTGGTGGTTATTATCCTGTTAGTTTATCATTCGAAGAAGCGAATGATATGATGGCAAATAATCCTGAATTGTTTAAAGAAAAAGTTCAAGAATCTTTACGTCGTCATGCAACTGCTATTAACAACCATACTGCTAAAGGCACTTATTTCTTTGATTATGGAAACGCCTTCTTATTGGAAGCTTCTCGTGCTGGAGCAGATATTATGGCTGAAAACGGCATAGATTTTAAATACCCTAGCTACGTTCAAGATATTATGGGACCAATGTGCTTTGACTATGGCTTTGGACCTTTCCGTTGGGTTTGTACCACTGGAAAGCCAGAAGATTTAGAAAAAACAGATGCGATAGCCTGTGAGGTTTTAGAAGAGATTAAAAAGGATTCTCCTAATGAAATTCAACAGCAAATGGCTGATAATATCCAATGGATTAAAGGAGCACAAGAAAACAAACTAGTAGTGGGCTCTCAAGCTAGAATATTATATGCTGATGCAGAAGGACGCATGAAAATAGCCACTGCTTTTAATAATGCTATTGCAAAAGGGGAGATTGGTTATGTGGTTTTAGGTCGTGACCATCATGATGTGTCAGGAACAGATTCGCCATACAGAGAAACATCAAACATTTATGATGGCTCACAGTTTACAGCAGATATGGCTATACACAATGTTATAGGTGATAGCTTTAGAGGTGCTACTTGGGTAAGCATACACAATGGAGGTGGTGTAGGTTGGGGAGAAGTGATAAATGGTGGATTTGGTATGGTTCTTGATGGTAGTAAAGATGCCGAAAGGCGTTTAAAATCAATGTTATTCTGGGATGTAAATAACGGTATTTCCAGACGAAGTTGGGCAAGAAATGAGGAAGCTGTGTTTGCGATAAAACGAGCTATGGAAATGGAGCCTAACTTAAAAGTCACACTTCCAAATAATGTTGATGATAATTTGTTGAATACATTTTAACCATTAGGCCCTTAGTAGGCATTTAAAATATTTGCTATGGTATTTTTTACGCTCACAATAGTTATTATTAATGGTTATTGATATATAAACTAAAAAAATTGAACAAATGAAAAAGTTAATCAAAGTATTACAAGTATTGATGATTGCTTTTCTGATGACATCTTGTACATCAGTAAGAGTAGCATCTGATTATGACCGAAATGTAAATTTCAATACGTATAAGACATTTGCGTTTTTTAAGGATGGTATTGACAAAGCAGAAATTAGTGATCTCGATAAGCGAAGAATCTTAAGAGCGGTAGAAGCTGAGTTATTAGCCAAAGGGTTTACAAAATCTGAAAATCCAGATTTGTTAGTCAGTATTTTTACAAAATCCAGAGATAAAGTGAATATTTACAATAACGGTTGGGGTCATTATGGCTATGGCTGGAACTGGAGCCCTTGGTATTGGAATAGCTATAGAGGTACCACTGTATCAACTTCAACAGAAGGAACGTTGTTTGTAGATTTAATAGATGCTAATAAAAAAGAACTCGTTTGGCAAGGTATGGGAACTGGAAATATTTCGCAAAACATGAAGCACAAAGAAGAACGTATTAAAGAATTTGTTGCTAAAATCATGGAGAAGTACCCTCCTGGAATGGAACAATAAATATTATAAAAAAGCACCCTTTTTGGGTGTTTTTTTATTTTAACTCTTTACATCCAAAGCATCACGTAATGTATTACCTATTAGCATAAAAGCCATAACCAAAGTCATAATACATAATCCTGGGATTAGAGCTAAATAGGGTTTGCCAAGAATAATATAATTATAGTGGTCTTTAATCATAGCTCCCCAACTTGCCATAGGTGGTTGTGCGCCAATGCCTAAAAAACTCAAACCACTTTCAATTAAAATAGCAGCAGCGAAGTTAGCAGCAGATATTACAATAACTGGCGCCATAATATTAGGAAGAATGTGTTTGGTAATAATCCTAAAATCATTATACCCTAAAGCTCTTGCTGCCGTAACATATTGCATTTCTTTAACACCAATTATTTGTCCTCTCACAACCCTTGCTACTTCAACCCACATGGTTAAACCTACTGCTATAAACACTTGCCAAAAGCCTTTACCAAGAACTAATGTAATGGCTATCACCAAAAGCAGTGTTGGGATAGACCAAGTAACATTGATGAGCCACATAATAATAGCATCAACTTTCCCACCAAAATAGCCTGCAAGACTACCTAATAAAATCCCAATGACTAGCGATATAAATACAGCCACAAAACCTATAAAGAAAGAAATTCTAGCACCTACTAGAATACGACTAAAATAATCACGCCCATATTTATCTGTTCCAAAAACAAATGTTTTATCCTTAATATAATCTTCAACATTACCTTTTGGGAAACTGTTAAGTGGTAAGGTTTTTATTTGACCCACTAAGCCATCAGATGCATATTCAGTATAATTTAAAACGTTGTTTTCAATGTTATAATTAGATATTGGAATTTCTTCTATTTGATTTATTTCACCAAAAAATAACTTATCCAAGAAAGATTGCTCCGATATATTTTCTAAAGGCAGGGATAACATCGTCACTTTAAAACCAGGTTTTTTTGAGTGAATGGGTAAATGCATCTGGTTGGCATTTTGAGAACTATCGGGAGCAATTACATAGGCAAACACTGAAATTAAACCCGCCAAAACTATAAACCAAAAACTTAAAACGCCCCAAAAGTTTTTTTTAAACTTTTGGAGCGCTAAACTGGTTAATGAGTTACTGGTTTTACCCATTAAATTAATTTTTTATAGTCGTAGCTAATTTAGTTTTTACTTCGTAAGACATTTTTAAATCATTAAGTACATTAAGTGCTTCTTCGATATAAACGTCGCTACTTAAACTTTGATGCCAACGATCTCGCTTCATTTTAAGTGTAGAATCTTGTGACATTAAGGCCAATTCGTAAGGCAATGAATTAAAGGTTAAGTTAGTTTTATAATCAGCTAGCTTATCAAAGAGTTTTGCCTCATTCTCATTAGTGTCTAGTTGAGCCTTATAGTCTTGGTAATTTAATGGATAATAGTCATTGTCTCTTATTTTCTTAATCCATTTGGCATTTTCGTCAATTAACTTGAGTTGTTCACTTTGTTCCATACGTTCTTTACTTCTTTTAATGGTGTCATCATAATCAAAGTAATTACCCCAAGTATTGTAAGTAGCTGCTTGAATTTTATCCCAAGGTAATGGGTTGTCTTGGTCCTTTTCACCTATGTCAATGTAACTATAACGGTCTGGTACTACCACATCGCTTTCAACACCCTTTAATTGTACTGAACCACCATTAATACGATAGTATTTTTGAATTGTAAGCTTAATAGCTCCCATATCGCCATTGGTATTGTTCCTAACAAACCTATTTAAATCAACAACTCTCTGTACAGATCCTTTACCAAAAGTATGTTTGCTACCAATAACTATGGCACGCTTGTAATCTTGTAATGCAGCTGCCATAATCTCTGATGCAGATGCCGAATTCTCATTTACCAAAATTACTAATGGTCCATCCCAAGCTATAGATCGGTCACGGTCACTTAAAACCTCAGCAGGCTCACCAGTAGTTCGTACTTGTACAACGGGACCTTCTTCAATAAAAAGTCCAACCATATCTATTACAGCTCTTAAAGACCCTCCTCCGTTATTTCTTAAATCGATTACAAGACCTTCCATGCCTTCAGCTTTTAAACGCTCTACTTCTTTCTTAATATCACTTGCAGAATTACGTGCATTATTGTCATTGAAATTATCATAGAATCCTGGTAAATTAATCACTCCAAAAGTTTTATCACCTTTTTTTACAGTAGACGACTTTGCATACGTCTCTTCCAGTTCTATAACATCTCTAGGTATTGACAAATCTTCGATAGTTCCATCAACTTTTTTTAAAGTTAAAATGACATTTGTTCCTTTAGGACCTCTAATAAATTTAACAGCATCTCCAGACCTCATCCCTACAACATTTACACCTTCCTCTTCGTCTTCTTGTCTTACTTTTAATATGGCATCCCCAACTTCTAGTTTGTTTTGCCTCCAAGCAGAACCTCCTGAAATAAGTTCGGTTATCGTAATATATTCTCCTTTTTGTATTAATCTAGCACCAATGCCCTCATATTTACCTGTCATTCTAACGTCAAAATCTTCTCTCTCCTCAGGCGCTAAGTAATAGGTGTGTGGATCGAATTCTCTCGCAATAGTATTTATATATACTGTGAACCAATCATTACGCTCTCTTTCACCAATAAAAACATAAAGTTCATCAAGTAAACGTAAAGTTGTTTCACGCGCTTCTTGTTCTAATTCAGTATTAGATTTAACAACAAATTGTTTCTCGTCATCACCATTAATAAATTTATCTTTCTCTAAATCAGTTAAAGCATCAATTTCTACAGCACTCATATCGCTTATCTCTTTTTTTCTTTTGATACCAGCTTCTTGTTCTAAAACAAGATCATGGTAATTAGCAATGGTCGAAAACTTTAATTGATATCTCCAACGTTCTTTCATTTCTTTTTTAGAGGATACATAGCTTAAATCTTCATAATCGGCTTTGAAAACTTCATCTTCATTGAAATCAAAAGGGTTTTTTAAAACTTCTTGGTAAAGTTCTTGTGATTCAGCCATACGCTTTAATAAACGCTCGTGAGTTAAATTGAAAAACGAAACATCGTAAGCCATGATTTGATCGTCAAGTTGTGTTTTGAATTTTTCAAACTCCTTTATGTCAGACTCATAAAAATAGCGCTTAAAGGGATCTATTTGATTTATATATTCATCAAAAATTGCTTCCGAAAAATTGTCATTTATATCTTTGGGTTGAAAATGACCTTGCTCTAATACCATGGTAATTAATTCCATAAGAGCTCTGTCCTTATCAGTGTCATCATCTATAGTTTTTGTAGTAAAACTGCATGATGCAAAAGCCAGTAGTAACGTTAGTAGTAAAATATTATAATTCCTTTTCATTTTTCTTTCTTTTTGGGTGAAATTTTTATCTAAATTAAAGAAAAAATTATGCCAATATTGTGTTCTAGTACTAATTTTTTGTTAAACAGTATAAAACAAGATATTTCGAGCGAATTTATTTACTTTTGTAATTCAAAATTACGCAGCTAAAAACATGCAAAAAAAACCACTTATTCTTGTTACAAATGATGATGGTATTACGGCTCCAGGTATTAGAACTTTAATTAAAGTCATGAATACTATTGGCGACGTTGTTGTTGTGGCGCCAGATAGTCCGCAAAGCGGAATGGGTCATGCCATAACTGTTGATGCTACTTTACATTGCAGAAAAGAACATATTGATGATGGTCCACAAATAGAATATAGTACTTCTGGTACACCTGCCGATTGCATAAAACTAGCAAGGCATGAAATTTTAGATAGAGTGCCAGATATTTGTGTTTCTGGTATTAATCATGGCTCAAACTCTTCCATAAATGTAATTTATTCAGGCACTATGAGTGCTGCAATAGAAGCTGGAATAGAAGGCATTCCTGCTATTGGCTTTTCGCTGTTAGATTATAATTATGATGCAAATTTTGCGCCTAGCGAAGATTTTATCAAAACGATTACGCTTAATGTATTGAACAATGGTTTGCCAAAAGGTGTGGTTTTAAATGTGAATATTCCCAACTTATCTAAAAAGGCAATTAAAGGAATTAAAGTTTGCAGACAAGCTAATGCGAATTGGGTAGAAAAGTTTGATAAACGCCAAAACCCTCAAGGTAAGGATTATTATTGGCTAACTGGAGAATTTGTAAATTTAGATAAAGGTGAAGATACTGATGAGTGGGCTTTAAAAGAAGGTTATATTTCGGTAGTTCCTGTACAATTTGACATGACGGCTCACCATTTCATACAACAATTAAATTCATGGTCTTTTAATGAAGAATAAAGATATTATTATTGGCATACTAGTGGGACTAGTTGCTAACGCTATTGGCTTGTATTTTGCAGCAATGTTTTTAGGAAAAGGAGACGATCCTTTTACGGTTATTAAAGCTGCAAATACTGAAGGGTTTTTAGGCAAATTAGTGAGTCTTGGAGCTATTGTAAACCTTGGAGCTTTTTTTGTTTTTATAAAAAAGAAACAAGATCATCGTGCTAAAGGTGTGCTTTTAGCCACTGTTTTAATTGCTGTTTTTACGTTTGTGATTAAATTATAAATACATGAAGTACTACATCATTGCAGGAGAAGCTTCGGGAGACTTACATGGAGCTAATCTAATGAAAGCACTCGAACACCAAGATGTGAACGCTGAGTTCAGGTTTTGGGGAGGTGATTTAATGCAAAATGTTGGCGGTACTTTAATTAAGCATTACAAAGAATTAGCTTTTATGGGTTTTATCGAGGTTATTATGAACCTTAGAACCATCACTAAAAATCTTAGATTCTGTAAGCAAGATATTGAAAGCTATAATCCCGATGTGATTATATTTATTGATTATCCTGGATTTAATTTACGTATAGCTAAATGGGCAAAAGCCAAAGGTTTTAAAACACATTATTATATTTCTCCACAAATTTGGGCATGGAAAGAGAATAGAATAAACGCCATAAAAAGAGATATTGATAAAATGTATGTGATTCTTCCATTTGAAAAATCATTTTATGAAGACAAACACAACTTTCCTGTAGAATTTGTTGGTCATCCTTTAATTGATGCAATTTCAGATAGAGCTCAAGTTGATTTATATGAATTTAGAGCAGAACATGAATTAAGCAACAAACCAATTATCGCTTTATTACCGGGAAGTAGAAAACAAGAAATCACAAAAATGCTTTCTATAATGCTGAGTGTGGTTGAAAATTTTAAAGATTACCAATTTGTTATCGCTGGTGCACCTAGTCAAGATTATGATTTCTACCAACAATTTATTAAAAAAGCCAATGTTCATTTTGTAAGTAATAAAACGTATGATTTACTAAGTGTGTCCAAGGCTGCTTTGGTAACTTCTGGGACAGCAACCCTAGAAACGGCTTTGTTTAAAGTTCCTCAAGTAGTGTGTTATAAAGGCTCATGGCTGTCTTATCAAATAGGAAAGCGTTTGGTGAAGCATATTAAATATATTTCACTAGTGAATTTAATTATGGACAAGGAAGTTGTTACTGAGCTTATCCAAAATGAATGTAATACAAATCGTTTAAATAAGGAGCTACAAAAAATTCTAGATGATTATGAACGCTCTAAGTTTTTTATAAGCTATTACGAACTTGAAAAAAAGCTTGGTGGAAAAGGCGCAAGTGAGAAAGTTGCAAATTTAATTTTTAATTCTTTAAATTAGCATCGATTACATATAGTGTTTATGCGATTTTTGCCCCTAATTTTAATACTTCTTATAGGTTTTACATCTTGTAAATCTTCAAAACTTGCATCTAAAAACAAGAGCGAGTCCATTGCGAAAACAGATCAATCTAAAAAAAGTAAGAGAGCGACTAACATAAGTTTAGAAAGTGTAAAAGCAGAAAACATTGTTGATTATGCTCAGCAATTTGAAGGTGTTAGGTATAAGTACGGAGGCACTACAAAAAGAGGAATGGATTGTTCTGGACTTATTCAAACTTCATATAAAAGCGAATCTGTATTACTACCAAGAACAACTAATGATTTAGCTAAAACAGGTGATTGGATTGATTTAAAAGAAGTAAAAAAAGGTGATTTACTCTTTTTTGCAACTAAGAAAAACAGTAGAAAAGTAAATCATGTTGGCATAGTAACCTATGTGAATAAAGATGATGTAGAATTCATTCATGCCTCTACAAGTAAAGGCGTTATTAACTCAAAATTAAAAAATCGTTATTGGTATTTTGCCTTTGTACAGGCAAGACGTGTTTTGTAAGATTTTTATTATCTTGCATAGATGCAATTGCTTAATTTCAAGGTAATTAAACTAACTATCTGTTTAATCACAGGAATTCTTCTTGGATATTTCTTTGATGTAAACATAGTTTATCTTATAAGTTTAAGCGTTACTTTTTTATTATTGCTAGTTGTTGATTTATTTGTCTCTAAATACACTCGTAAAAAATACTATTGGGTAGCTATTGTTATTTATTTAGCTACTATTTGTATTGGTTTTTTAAGCCTATCAACTCATAATGAGTCTAATTTTAAAAACCACTACACTAAGATTAATCTAAAGCATGAAGATGTATCTCGGTTTATAAATTTTAGAGTTAGAGAGGTTTTAAAACCAGGAAATTTTTACAATAAATATGTTATAGATATTTTGAATCTTGACAACATAAACAGTTCTGGTAGCTTATTACTCAATGTTGTCAAAGAGTCAACTACAGAACCTCTAAAAGTTGATGATGTTTTAATAACCAAAACACAGTTTAAGGAATTGATTCCACCTTTAAATCCGCATCAGTTTGATTATAAAACCTATTTAAAGAAACAACATATTTATCACCAGCTATTTGTTTCTAATTCGGAGCTTCATATTATAAGTAATGACAAGCATACGCTTTTTGGCTATGCAAGCTTATTAAGGGAAACTATAAATAATAAACTTGAAACTTATAATTTCAAACCTGAAGAGCTTGCTATAATAAATGCATTACTGTTAGGACAAAGACAAGATATATCTAAAGATATCTATGATAGTTATACGCAAGCTGGAGCCATACATATACTGGCGGTTTCTGGGTTGCATGTTGGGATTATTCTTATTCTTTTGAACATCTTATTTAAACCAATAGAATATTTTAAACATGGTTTATTTTTTAAAACTCTACTGCTAATTGTTGTTTTATGGAGCTTCGCAGTAATAGCTGGCTTATCTGCTTCGGTTGTTAGATCCGTAAGTATGTTTACAGTAGTTGCAATTGCTTTAAATTTAAAGCGACCAACCAATGTTTACAACACCTTAACCATATCCATGTTTATACTTTTGCTGTGGAAACCAACCTTCTTATTTGATGTAGGTTTTCAACTAAGTTATCTAGCTGTTTTTGCTATTGTAGCCATACAACCTATGTTGGATAAGCTATGGCGACCTAAACTTAAATTAGTGAGAATTTTTTGGAATATTTTTACGGTTACGCTTGCAGCACAGTTTGGCGTTATACCAATAAGTCTTTACTATTTTCATCAGTTTCCTGGGTTGTTTTTTATTTCTAATTTGGCTATAATTCCTTTTTTAGGTGTGATTTTAGGTTTGGGTATAGTCGTTATTGGACTGTCGTTGATAAATCTGCTTCCTTCGTTTCTTGCAAGTGCATACGGTACTATTATTTCAAAAATGAATGAGCTTGTTGGTTGGGTTGCAGCTCAAGAATCTTTTTTATTCAGAAATATTTCTTTTGATATTATACATGTACTCATTAGTTATGCAATCATTATTAGTATTCTAATTTATTTAAAAACTAAAACCTTTAAAAGTGTTGTTTCTTTATTGGTCATCATTATTATCAGCCAAAGTGCTTTAATCTTTGATAAAAAGGAGAGGGCTAACAACTCCTTTGTTGTATTTCACAAATCAAGGCACAGTATTATTGGGCATAAATTAAACCAAAAGCTACATCTTTATTCAAATAGTAATGATAGTATTTTAAAGAATGATAAAACTATTACCAACTACAAAGTTGGTATTCACTCAAAGACTACAATTATTGATTCTATAAAAAGCATTTATACTTTTAATAATTATAAATTATTAGTAATAGATAGTCTAGGTGTTTATAAAACCAAAAACTTCAAACCTACAATAGTATTGTTACAACACTCTCCAAAAATTAATTTGGAACGATTAATAGAACAGCTACAACCAGAATTAATAATAAGTGATGGAAGCAATTATAAAAGCTACCAAGAGCGATGGAGAACAACTTGCGAAGCAAAAAAGATCCCTTTTCATCAAACGAGTAAAAAGGGAGCTTTTATATATAATTATTAGAAAGTTAATTTAATACTCTAACATAATTCTCTGAAAAAATACGATCCCCTTCAGGGCCAAGATCTATTTGACTATATGTGTCTTTTCCAATAATAAGTTCAAAATTAAAAATATGCATCGTATCAATTACTTTAAGCATGGCAATCGAACCATACTCTAAATACTCAGTTAATGTTGAGTCTGTTATTTCATAAGAACCATATCCAAAATAATCAATCTTATTGGCTGGTGCTCTACGAGACCACATAACTTTACCATCTTTAAATATTTTAACTTGCCTATTGTTTTCATTATTAATAATGGTATCTTTAATTTTATTGCCTTCGTAATTATAAAAGCTAATAAGTTCCCAAACACCATCAAGAGATTGTTTTTCAACATTTTTGACAATGTCTTCTTCAGTGATTTCCTCTTTAGTCGCCTCTTGTTGCTTGCAAGAAAACAGAAAAAGAAACAAGCCTAAAAATAGAATTAGATTTTTCATAATTTCAGTATTTATTAATCGTAAGTTAATTAATCCAAAGGGCGAAATTGACGGCAGTGACAAATAGCACACCATACAATTTACAATTTTTTTATGAATTTTTTAACATTTACACTTTTGTAAACAACATAAAAAAGAATGAAAACTCATTTTATATTAAAAAAAACCTTTTCATTAATCTAGTGAAAAGGTTTTTTTTAATATATGTAATATAAATTATTTCTCTGTAAACTCAGGTTTAAACGCTTTGTAATACTCAGTAAAAGCATCTTGAGATTTAATGTTTTTATGATCGTTATTTTTAAACATTTTTAAATATAACTCCAATTCTTGAGGTTTCTTAACACCTCTTAAAGGGACTAACATTTTTAAATCTTCATCAATAAAAACAACCGTTGGATAAGCTTGGACACCAAAATACCTTGTTAGTTGGTGCGGAGAATTTCTAGTTTTTGCTCTTCCAGAATCGTAATTGGGATTGGCAAATGGTTTACCATTAAAAACCACTTCATCATTCCCTTCAGCATTGAATTTCACTGCATAATAATGTTTGTTAACATAATCAACTACATTTTTGTTTTGGAAGGTAATTCTATCCATCAATTTACATGGTCCACACCAAACGGTGTACATGTCAATCATGATTTTTTTTGGTGTTTTCTTTTGAAGTTCTTGTGCTTCTTCAAGCGACACCCAATTAATGTCTTGTGCCGATATTAGGTTTACGGCAAAGACTAATACGAAGGCAATTACTATCTTTTTCATAATTCGATTTGTTGCAAAATATGTGCCTAACTTACAAAAAATGCCCCTAAAAAGGAGCATTTTACGTTTATTTTAACGATATTTTCGATTAATGGACGTTGCCCATTAGTTTTTTCATTAGTGGTCCAAATACCAATACAATTAAACCTGCTCCAATGGAATACTGTGCAATTAAGCTAAATCCATCAGTATAAACACTCAACGTATCAAAACCTCCAATATTGGCATCTGTACTTTCAATAGCAAGCTTCTCTCCAATAAATCCAACTATTTGAAATGCAAAAGCGGAAGACAAAAACCATATACCCATCATAAAGGCTACAATTCGTTTTGGTGATAAATCAGTAATTTTGGATAATCCAACAGGTGACATAAATAACTCACCAACAGATATTATAAAATACATCGCTAATAAATACCACATTGGTACCATACCTTCTGAGTTAGCACTTCCACCACTTAGTGCCAACACATAAAAACTGACACCTGCTAATACCAAACCTAAACCGAACTTATAAGGTGTTCTAGGGTTTAATCCTCTTTTAGACAGATATCCCCACAAAATAGAGATTGGGATAGCAAGTATAATGATAAACATGGAATTAAAAGAATTGGTTTGACTAGCATTAAAAAATACTAAATCTACATTTCTAGATGCAAATAATGTAATCACACTTCCAGATAATTCATGAAAACCCCAAAAAAGCATCATAAAAAACGTAATTAAAACAGCCATAAACAGTTTCTTACGTTCATCTAATGTAGCTTTATACATTATATATCCCATATAAAGTAAAACTGTTATGCCTATTATTTTAAACAAAAGTCCTACAACGGTTTCATCGCCTAAAAATGACTCTCCATTTGCTATTGTTTTATAAGATGCAAGCATATAAGCGATTATAGGTACACTTAAAAATGAAATAATAGGAACAAACGTTTTTTGAGGAATTCCTAAAACTTTCTTTTCATATACTTCAGGATTTGGAGGCAATCCTTTATCACCAAAAACGTTCTTTTTAATACCACTCCAAAAGAAAATAAGTCCAGTTAACATCCCTATGCCTGCTAAACCAAACCCATAATGCCATCCATAAGTATAAGCTAACCAGCCACATAATAACGGAGCTATCCAGCCTCCAATATTTATCCCCATATAAAAAATGGTAAATCCAGAATCTTTTCTCATATCACCATCAGGGTATAATGCCCCGACAAACGTGGATATATTAGGTTTAAAAAATCCATTACCTACTATGATAAGCGATAAAGCTAAAAAAAATGCAATGTTATTTTCTATAGCTAAAACAAAATGTCCTAATGCCATTAAAACTCCTCCTAAAAAAATAGAGCTTCGCATTCCTAATATTTTATCAGAAATTCTACCTCCAATCACCGTAGAAGCATACACTAAAGATCCATAAGACGCATAGACAACTGCTGTGGCAGTATCTCGCTCTACTAAGGCTTCAAAGATTACTTCAACCATATAAAGCGTTAACAACGCTCTCATTCCATAGAAACTGAAACGCTCCCATAATTCTGCGAAGAATAAATAAAATAAACCTCTTGGATGCCCAAATAAATCAGGTTGATTATTGTTTTCTACTGTATCTGCCATAATTAAATAATTAGTATAGTTAGTTTATTAGTATGCCAAGTTTAATAAAAAATAAGCAAAAACACCTAATATTAGCAGTTAAATAAATGAATGCTTCGCTGAAGCAACCATATTTTAGGTAAGAATAGTATCTTTGCGAATATAATTTTTGATTAAATGAGTAAGTCTATTTCTGGTTTTTCTAAACTATCTAAATCTAAAAAAATTGATTGGGTTGTCGATACTTATTTTTCTAATAAAGAAGAAGCTAAAACCATAATAAAACAGTATTGGAATGCCAACGACAAGTTGCAACAATTACATGACGAATTTATTGAAAACACCATTACTAATTACTACTTGCCATTAGGTATAGCGCCTAATTTCCTTATAAACAATAATTTATATACCATCCCTATGGCTATCGAAGAAAGCTCGGTAGTTGCTGCTGCTAGTAAAGCTGCCAAATTTTGGTTAAATCGTGGAGGTTTTAAAACAAAGGTGATTTCAACTACTAAGATAGGGCAAGTCCATTTTACTTTCAACGGAGATTATAGTATCCTAAAAAAATATTTTCAGCATATAAAGCCTCAATTAATTACCAATACAAAACCTATTACCAAAAACATGGAAAAGCGTGGTGGTGGTATTTTGGATATAAAATTAATTGATAAAACAAGTTCGATTGCTAATTATTACCAATTGCATGCAACTTTCGAGACCTTGGATGCGATGGGAGCTAATTTCATTAATTCATGCTTAGAAAGTTTTGCGAACACTTTTAAGACTGAAGCAACATATTTTGATGGTATAAAAGATTCAGATATTGATATAGTAATGAGTATTCTTTCCAATTATGTTCCTGAATGTTTGGTTAGAGCAGAAGTAAGTTGCAAAGTAGAAGATTTAAATGAAGATCCAAATGTTTCACCAGAAGACTTTGCTCATAAATTTATTCAAGCAGTACAAATAGCTGAAGTAGAACCATACAGAGCAGTCACTCACAATAAAGGCATCATGAATGGTATTGATGCTGTTGTATTAGCCACGGGAAACGATTTTAGAGCTGTTGAAGCTGGTGTACACGCTTATGCATCAAGAAACGGCAGTTATTCCAGTTTAACCCACGCTAAAGTAGAGAATGGTATTTTTAAGTTTTGGATTGAAATCCCTTTAGCTTTAGGAACGGTTGGTGGATTAACTGGTTTGCATCCTTTAGTAAAGTTATCTTTAGAAATGCTTAATAAACCATCTGCTAAAGAACTTATGATGATTGTGGCAGTAGCTGGATTAGCACAAAACTTTGCTGCTCTCAGGTCGTTAACAACAACTGGAATACAACAAGGTCATATGAAAATGCATTTAATGAATATATTAAATCAGTTTAATGCAAATGATAATGAGAAAACAACACTTATTGAACATTTTAAAACTAATGTCGTAACTCATAGTGCTGTTGTGGAGGCTATTGAAAACCTAAGACGTTAATGAGTCATTATTATAGCAACGGAAAATTATTAATTACTGGTGAATATACTGTTCTAGATGGAGCGTTAGCTTTGGCAGTTCCCACTAAGTATGGACAATCTTTAACAGTTGCCCCAATTCCAGAAAATAATATTATATGGAAAAGTATAGATAGCGAAAACAACGTTTGGTTTGAAGATAGTTTTCCAATAGAGGAAATTGCTTCAGATTTCCTAAAGCCTCGCAATGACATTTCGAAAAGAATCATTCAAATATTAAATACTGCAAAAGAACTAAACCCTAGTTTTTTGAATATAAAAACTGGTTTTAGAGTTACTACTAAGCTCGATTTTCCAAGAAACTGGGGACTTGGTAGTTCTTCTACACTTATAAATAATATAGCCAATTGGGCAAAAGTTGATGCTTACAGGTTGTTAGAAATGACATTTGGAGGTAGTGGTTACGATATTGCTTGTGCTCAACACAGTAATTCCATTACGTATCAATTAAAAGATTCTTACAGAGACGTTAATGATGTAGTGTTTAATCCAGAGTTTAAAGGTAATCTGTATTTTGTCCATTTAAATAAAAAACAGAATAGTCGTGAAGGAATTATTCAATATCATAAAAGCAAAGACGCAATCTCTTCTAAAATCAGTGATATAAATGATATTACAAATAAAATTATTAATTGTACATCATTAGAAGACTTTAATAAACTTATAGATTTACATGAATCGATTGTAAGTTCCATTATAAACCAACCAACAGTTAAAGATTCTCTTTTTAAAGACTTTAATGGCTCTGTTAAAAGTCTTGGGGCTTGGGGAGGTGATTTTATTTTAGTGAGTACTTTAGATAATCCAAGCTCTTATTTTAAAGAAAAAGGTTATCCTACAATTATTTATTATAAAGACATGATATTAAACTAAAAAGAGCTTCACATTGTGAAGCTCTTTTTAGTTTAAATATTGTAGCTATTCTTAATAGAAAGCAGCTCTGTTGTCTTCAATTTTAGCAGCCTTTTTAAGGGCTTCCAATAATGCTGTGTTAACTGTTGTAGCCTTAGCTGTTCCAATTCGGTTTGCAGCAGCTTGATAATTTGGAAGCTCAGGAGCTGGTGTTGTTTTTGTTACTTGAACAACAAACACACCTGTATTTCCTTGAATTGGTTTAGATACTGTCCCTTCGCCTAATCCAAAAGCAGTTCCAACAACCTTAGGTTCATTTCCAGCTCCAGATACTGTTGGGCTTTTCATAGTAACTGCTAATGCGGTTTGAACTGTTTGACTTTCACTGGCTGCGATATCTTCTAAACTTGCACCAGAAATACGTGCTTTTATAAGTTCTGCTTTCTTTTGTTTTCTAATTTCTGGTAATGCAGTAATAGATGCCTTTTCAGTACTCATTAACCCTTTTTCATTGATTCCAGTTAGTTGTACAATTGCATAACCTCCAGGTATATTAAATCTTTTAATGTCTCCAACTTTAACGCCGTCTTCATAAGCCCATCTAACAATAGCTCTTTGGCTACCCAAACCTGGAATAGCTTCGTCTAGTTCTTTAACAGCGCTTACTGGTTTTACAGTATAATCGCTTTCGCTTGCTACTTCTGCAAAATCTCTATCTGCAACTGCTATTTCAAATTTAGATGTCTCGTTAAACACTCTATCAACCGTTGCATCAGAAGGTTCGATTTCTTTTGCTAAGTTACCAACCTTAATCGCTTTTTGCTTTTCTCCTTGACTTAATATTTCGATAACGTGATATCCAAAATCAGTTTTAACTACGTCTAAGGCTCTTACATTATTGTCGAATGCAAATGCTTTAAACTCTGGAGCCATTCCTGCAGTATATGCAAATTCAATTTCTCCATCATTTTGATTACTAACTAAGTCTGATGATAATATAAGTAAATCTTGAAATTTAGAACGATTGGATCTTACAACTCCTAAAATACTATCAGCAGTTGCTTTTGCTTCATCTTCTGTTTTTACAACATCTGGAGCAGCTTGTACAGCACCAGCAAACGGAATTAAGATATGCCTTACTTTAACCGAGTCTGCTATTTGTTTAACATCTACAATCTTACTAATCATAAACATATTGTTATTCTTGTAAGGACCGTAAGTTTCACCTTTGTTTAAGTTCCAAATACTATCGGCGTGTTCAACTGGTAAATCTGATTTAAAGATAAAATCATTGTATAATTTAACTGCTGAATTTGCTGCTAAGAAGCCTTCGTCATCAGTAGCGTTTTTAAATCCTATGACAGTTTCATCAACTTCTGGTGTAGTTGGGTTGTCTTCTTTTCCATTTAAAACCTCAATCAATTCATTTTGAATTGCTGTTTCATCCTCTAAAGAAGGTTCTTCCATAAATTGCACAAAACGAATATCTCTAGATTCATCTACTTCGTATTGGCTTTTATTTTTAGTTATATAACTAGAAATATCAGACTTAGTAACTGTTATTGTACTATCTGCAATAGATGTGTAAGGGATTCTAACATATTTAAAATCTACTTTGTCGTTTTCTAGTTTATAATCTAATTCTCCTTCGGCTAGTGTTCCAGAAATACCAGCTTTAACCATGTTAAAGTATGTTTGTTGTTTTCCAGAAACTGCCATATTATTTTCATAATTGGTCCAAGCTTCATAGTTTATTGGAGAACCTCCTAATATAGCTGTTTGAGGAGAAATAGCTTTTAAGTTTGCAATAAATTCGTTTAATTTATTTTCATCATAAATACCATCTTCATTTTTAAACTCTTCAAAATTAGTTAAACCTAATCTTAACAAGTCTCTCATTTGGTCCCGCTCTACAGTTAGTCCTAAAGCATCGTATTGCGCATTCATTACAGCATCGTTTACTTCTTGATCCCAAACTCTATTCATTACTTGAGTAGCTGTTAGCGATCCTCCAAATTGACGTTGAGCATTTTCAACTTTAAGTTGAAAATCGGCACGGTCAATATCTTTACCATTAACGGTAGCGATTACGTTTTGTGACTTACTATTAAAGCCATCGGTATTTTTAAATAAATCGGCTAGGACAAAAGAGAAAAGTGCCATAGCGATTACTAAGATTAAAAATAACGATCGTTGTCTAATTTTATTTAAAATTGCCATAAATATTATAAATTTTAAGTAACCTTTTTTGGGGTTTAACATATAGATCAATACATACGAAAAATAGGTAAGTGATGATCTTTGATTAACTTCGATAAAATATCGTGCGCGAAAATACCATTTTCTGCTTAATAATAAAAGCAGAACAACGTATTAATTGTACTGTTGTAAGATTTTTAATCGTCTTTGATAATGCGAAGGGAGACAATTTCTATTTTAGTATTGGAGACCTCTAAAATTGTAAACAAATAGTTGTCTATGGTTACTTTTTCGTTTTGCTGCGGAATTTCCTCGGTGCTATTAACAATTAAGCCACCAAGGGTTTCATAATTTTCGTTTTCCGGCAAATCTAGTTTATAGGTCTCGTTAATATAGTCTACATCCAATCTTGCAGAAAAATTAAATTCGGTTTCGCTTACTTTTTCTTCTAGTAATTCAATTGTATCATGTTCGTCTTCTATTTCGCCAAATAGTTCTTCAACAATATCTTCAATGGTTATGATTCCTGAAGTCCCTCCATATTCATCTAGCACCACCGAAACACTCTTGCGTTTTTTAATAAGTACATTTAAAACATCCTTAATTAACATGGTTTCTGGAACAAATTCTACTGGTATAATAATGGATTTTATAGTTTTAGGATTTTTAAAAAGATCAAAAGAATGTACATATCCCAAAATATCATCTATAGTATCTTTATATACTAGAATTTTGGAATGTCCTGTGGATGTAAAAAGCTCGTTTAGGGTCTGTATTTTATCATGAATCTCTACTGCAACCAACTCGGTACGTGGTATCATTACCTCTCGAGATTTTACTTCGGAAAACTCCAAAGCATTTTGGAAAATTTGAATTTCACTGTCTACATCATCATCATCTTCAACCGATTCCATCTGTTCACTTATGTAATGTCCTAATTCTACTTTTGTAAATGCTAATTGTACTTGATCACCATCTGTTTTAAAAAAGGTTTTTAATACCATATCGGAAATCCAAATAACAAAATCAGAAATTAATGAAAACAGTAAGAAAAACACATAAGCTGGAATAGAAAATAGCTTTAATAGCAGGTTAGAATATATTTGAAAGAAGACTTTTGGTAAAAACTCTGCGGTAATTAGTATTATTAAAGTGGAGATTATGGTTTGTGTTAATAGACTAAAATCGGTAATTAATGCACTAAGAATAGCATTGTTAAGTGTCATGTCTTGAAACCAAGCCATTAACATATCTCCCATGTAAAAGCCATAAATAACCAATGCTATATTGTTTCCAATAAGCATGGTGGCAATAAATTTTGAAGGTTTTGCTGTAAGTCTTGTTAGTATTTTGGCTAAAAAACCACTTTGTTTTTTTTCAATTTCAATATGAATCTTGTTTGAAGATACATAGGCTATTTCCATTCCTGAGAAAAACGCTGAAAACAGCAGAGAGATAATAATAATTAGGATTTCGGAACTCATTTTTTAAAGCTTTCCTCTATCCTCGAAACGCTTTCTAAATTTCTTTCTAAAAAAGAACATAAAAATTGCTAAAGCTGCAAGAGCTAATGATAAATATGGACTTTTTTCTTCTACATTCCAGTTGCTTATAGCATCGTATATAAACAATACTGCGAAAATTAAATACGCATATTGAAAAAGCTGTAATACTTTCATTACTAATAATGAGTTAGTGATTGTTGTAATTTATAACAACGCAAAGATAACAATTATTCGTCTAAATATATGGTGCCTGAATACTCTAAAACGTTGGCAATTGTAAAATCTTTATTTGCATCGAAACCTGTTCCCAAATCAATAGCGTCTTTTCGACGAAATCTTACAGGCTTATTCGTAAACATCCATTCACGTTTTTGATCATAGAATAATTGCTCGGTAAATAATGTGTCATTACTCTGAGTTGCCACAACAACATTTCCTTGAAGGTCTATTAAATCGGTGTCATTATATATCATAGCAAAATCTGCTATCACATTATTTTTATTGCCTTTTTCATCGTAAATAGTGAAGTTGATTCCTTGTGGGAATTCGACAAAAGAAAACTCTCTGTTTGAGAAATCTAACATTTTAGGACTTATTAAATGCGATTTAAGTCTTCCAGAATCGGTATATTTCGTATTGATGTTTTCTGCTTCAGTTATTGGTTTATCGCTTAAAAGCCCAATTTTTTGAACTTCTTTAAAGTTGTCTTTACATGAAAAAAACATGGTCACAGTTAAAACTGTGACCATGCAAATAATACTATTTTTTACTATTGAACCCATTAAAGGTTTGGTACTTTTACACTTCTACCAATCCAACATCCAATTTTAATTGTTTCTCCAGCATTACCTTTAGTGAATATTTCACTCTTAGTAGGTGCTTTAGCAATGTAATTTGCAACATTTTGAGACGCCGCTCTCTTTAAGTTAGGATCTACTCTACCAGCTTTTCTAGCTTCTTGAGCAGCTAACCAATATACAGCTCTTTTGCTAAAGTTATCTGTACCACAACTATTAGCACTTGCAGCATACATTTGTGCTATGGCTAAATGTGCTCTACCCATTGAAGGGTTTGCAGCAAGTGCCTTTTGGTAATATGTTCTTGCTTGACCATAGCTTCTTTTACTTTTAAATCCAGCTGCAATTCTATAAAGAATATTGCCTTTATCAATGTTATCAGTTTCTAATTCTACTGCTTGATTGTAATATGTTAATGCTGCAGCACTATCACCTTCTTTATCTTTTAAGATTCCTAAATAATATGCAGTAGAAGCATTAGGCTCTAAGGTGTTTTTTTGCTCTACAATTTTAACAAATAATGGATCGTCTGAACACTCCTTAGTATACAACCTGTTCATAGCTCTTTGTAACCACAAACCATCATTTTTATTTTCTTCATAATTTCTATTGTAAAGAGGAATTAAGTTCTCGCAGTTTGCACGGTCACCTAAATCTCTATCCATTCCAGAAGTAATTTGATCGTAAGCTCTTAAAAAGCTAGTGTATGATTTTACTCTACTTGCATCTTTAGTACTTAATTTTGGAGGGTCAGCATCAGTATCATCATCAGCAGGCACATACTTATTTAATAGATTAGTATAGTGTTTAATCTCTGCTTCAATTTTCTCAGAAACTTCATCGTACTTAGTAAATAATACTTCTGCAGGTTTTTTGCCAGCATCGTATAAACTTACCATTAACTTGAAATACGTATATAAAGACTTTGGATTTTTAAATGTTTCGGCATCTGTTTTAAAAGCATTGTCAAAGCAATCGTACAATTGACTATCAGTCATTTGCAATTCGTCTTTATATTCATATTGTAATTGGCAAGCTTTAGCTAAAAACTCTCCTTCAGGTGTTTTGCTAGCATAATGCTCACGTCTTTCTTCCCACATTTTTACTAGGTCTTTAATAAAGCCTACTTTTTCTGCTCCAGTAGTTTTTTCAATTTTATAATCTAGGATACGTTCACCATAGGTAAAAATTGCTCTGTTAAACTTTGGGTTTCTTTGTCTTAATTCCATCCATGGACCATAAGCAGCATCATAATTTTTAGCTTTTGCATATTCACTAAAAATTGACAATGTGTTCATGTCTTCCTCTTGACTTTGTGCACTAATTGTGTTAAACCCAAGAAAAAGCATTGCTATTAACAGTGTAATTTTCGTCTTCATAATTCTAGTTATTAATTAATTATACTTTCTTTTTTCAAACCATATATCATTTAATGATAGGCTAAGCTGGAAATTTACAAATTTTTCTTTTACTAAATTTTGGTTTATTGTTCCTCTTTGTCCAACTTCAATTCCGATGTTTACATTAGAGAATACATTTCCAACTGGTAATCCTACTCCAAAAGACATGCCAAACTCATCTATTGATTCATTCTCTATTTTTAATCCTGTGTTTTCAAACCTAAATCCAGCTCTGTAAACGACCCTTTTCCAGTAAGTAAAAGAGTTGAACTGTGGTATTAAAAAGCCACCAACAGATATTGTAGAGGCGTCTTGGTAAGTAGCATTAACAAAGGTAAATATCTCACTTGAGAATTCACTGGTTTTCAACATTGTGTATTCTGCACCTAAAAACCATTTTCTAGGCTGTCCTATACCAACTCCTAAAGCAGTTTTGGTTGGCAATGATAGTACTGTTTTGTCTAAACCTAGTGCTCCAAGATCTGCTTCAATTTCATTTACGGGAAATTCTTGGCTAGTAGAACTCACTAAAACACTTGCAAACGTTCTTTGATTTGTAGAAGTTAAATCTGCTTTTGGAGAAAATGTAATGGATGATGTTAATTGCAATTTCTCTGAGAGCATTGGTGTGTATGTAAGTCCGAAATTAAAATTCAATCCGCTTAAATCGGATCTGTTTACCTCTCTACTGTGATATTGCAATGGGTTTCCTTCGTCATCATACCTAAAATTAACAACGCTATTTTGAAGGTTTCCAAAGTTATAGCTAGCATCAACACCAACGCTTAAATCTTTAGAAAGTAAATAACCAACTCCTAAAAACGCTTTGTTTACACCTCCTTGACCTCTATATCTGTAATCTAAAACATCTTCGTCACTAATCGATTCTAGTTTGTACCCAACTGATGTATAAGGCATAAGCCCAATACCCATACCTAATCTTCCCATCGGAATTGATAATGCTAAATAATCGAAAGTTGTGGCGTTAGCTTTATCGGATGCAGTATTGGTTTTTAAAGTAGTGTTTGAGCTGCTCCCACCAACAGCAAATTTCACAATGTGACCTTCGCCTGTAGACTTTATAAACTTTCCAGCATAAGACGCTGGATTACGTAAATTAACATGAATGCTATCCGTAAAAATACTTAAACCTCCCATACTCACATTTTCGGCAGTACCTTTAAATTTTAAACTTCCTAACCCATAAAATGAATATGGAGAGGTTGTTCCTTCTTGAGCATGACTATTTATTGCTAAAAATGCAATACATACTAAACAGATTTTTTTAATCATTCGTTTAAGTTAAATTCTAATATGAAATTCAAACCTTCTAAAAGAAAATTAGAGTTCGCAAATATGCTACTTTTTAATCGCTTTGACAAGAAATCTGAGTCTCCTCCTGTTAAAATAACTGTTAAATCTTTATATTTTTTTCGGTATTTATTAACAATTCCGTCAATTTCCATTGAAATCCCATTAATAACTCCCGAATGAATTGATTCTTTTGAAGAATTGCCAATTAATTTTTTTGGTGCTTTTCTTTTCAATAACGGTAAGTTAGCCGTTAAATTATTTAAAGATTTGTAGCGTGTTGAAATCCCAGGAGAAATAGCGCCTCCTAAATACTCATTTTTCGCATTGATGAAGTCGTAGGTTATGCAAGTTCCAGCATCTATAACTAGTACATTTTTTTTAGGGTAATTTAATACTGAAGCACTCACCAGAGCAATTCTATCAACACCTAATGTGTGTGGTGTTTTGTACTTGTTTTTAAAAGGAACTTTAATATCATGATCTAAAACTATGGTTTCAAGGTGTTTGGCAATATTTGTAAGCTGTTCTTGGCTTAAATTACCAACCGAAGACAATATTGCTTTGCTTAAAAAGGGATGTTTTTTAATGAGTTCTTGAATTTTAATTTCAATCACATCTAAGTCAATAGTCTCTTTATGGACTATTGCACTATCTTGAAAAACAGCAAGTTTCACACTGGTATTACCTACATCAACAATTAAATTCATAAGCAAAATAAAAGATGTAAATTTACAAAACCATTTTTTATCTTTTTATTTTGCGGAATAATAAAATAGGATATATATTTGCATCCGCTTTGGTGAGGTACCTTAGCTCAGTTGGTAGAGCAACGGACTGAAAATCCGTGTGTCCCTGGTTCGATTCCTGGAGGTACCACTTAAAAACCCTGAAAACATTTTGTTTTTAGGGTTTTTTGTTAAAATTTACTCATACACCTCTACAACCAATTCAATTTCTACTGATTGCCCACGAGGAAGCGAAGCAACTCCAATAGCTGCACGTGCATGTTTGCCTTTCTCTCCAAAAACTTCCACCATTAAATCTGAAAATCCATTAACAACTTTGGGCTGATCTATAAAAGAGGGATCGCAATTAACTAACCCTAAAACTTTAACAATTCGCTTAACTTTATTTAAATCACCTAGCATTGTTTTTAATACTGATAATTGATTGATAGCAGTTTGTCTTGCACCTTCATATCCTTGTTCAATGGTAATATCTGCACCTAGTTTTCCAGACATTTCGGTTCCATCTGCATATTTCGGTCCTTTTCCTGCCAAAAATATTAGATTACCTACTCTTACACCATTTACATAGTTAGCTACTGGTTGAGGAGGTAAAGGTAAAGTAATGCCTAGTTCTTCTAACTTTGCCTCAGGATTATATCCTGCTTCTGGTGTTTCAGTTTTGGTTGCTTCTGTACATCCAAATGATAACGTTGCCATAATCAAAAAACTTGATATATATGTATAAATTTTATTCATAACGATAATGTTTAATGTAATTGTTAGTTCTTTCTTGGTTTAAAATCGGCAGCTAACCAAAGCGGATTGCTTTCATAATAGTTTCCATTGGTAATCACAGCAGATACAGTTCTAATATTACTAATGTCTATCAAAGGATTTTTATCTAATATGGCAATATCGGCCTCTTTGCCTATTTCCAATGTGCCTGTAACTGCATCTAACCCCATTGCTTTTGCAGGAATAATCGTCGCTGTTTTAATTGCTTCAAGTGGTGTTAATTTTCCTAATTTATGATACGTTTCAATTTCTAAATAAAGACTAAAAACTGGTACAACATTATCTGTTCCAGCGACTATAGGTATTCCAGCCTTATAGAATTGACCAATAATGTCCATTTCTTTAGTATATCCCTTAATCGCGTTTTTAGATTGTTCTTTAGTTGGACCAAATCTAAACCTTTTTCCTTCCCATAATTCATAAGCCATTCTATGAGCATCTGGCTCTACAGATTCTATTGGAATTCCTCTTGGAACGCCTCTAATGACTTGCAATGCAATTGTGGGATCTAAGACCGATTTATGTTTCAATAGAAATGCAATAGCGTCGTCAATTTGTTTTTGACTTACATCCATTTCTTGAAGAAATCCTCGACCAATTTCACCTGTAGTTTTATCCGGTAATAGCACTGTTAAAAATAATCCGCTATGACTAAATTGATCCATACCTAACTCTACTGCTTTTACTGTATTTCCTACTTTCCCTGGAACATGACCTGTTACAGACAAGCCTAATTTATGAGCTTCTTTAGAAAGTACCTTTACCATTTCGGGTTCAAGAGATGAATATATTTTGATTTGCTTATAACCATTTTTATGGTACTTAGCTACAACCTCTTTGGCTTCATCAATGCTTCTAGCTCTAATAATACCATTTCCTCTAACTCCTTCTCCATCAGTCATGCCAGCAAGCAGAATATCAGGCCCTAAGGCACCATTTAAATCAATTTCATCTCTAAAGGCAGTTGCAAATTCTATTTCATTACCATTGTCTCTAATGGTTGTAACCCCTCCTGCTAAATAAGCTGGAGCCCATTGCACTTGATTTGAATGCGCATGCATATCCCATAACCCTGGTATTAAGGTCTTACCAGATACATCAATAACTTTTGCGTTTTCAGGTATTTCAATATCTGATCGACTTCCAATGGCTTTTATATTCCCATTTTTAATTAACAGTGTCATGTCTTTTTGAGTATTGTCACTTAGTCCATCAACAATATCGCCTCCAATCAAGGCAGTAATTTCAACTTGTTTTGATTTGTGATCTTTAGTATATTTTTTTAGCGCATTTATTTGTTCAATGACATTACCATCTATAAAAACTTGCATTGCATCTTCATAGCCTTTTCTAATCATTTCTCTAATTTGAGTATTGGCTTTTACCAATGCAACTAGTTGATTAGATTCATTTATCCAAACTGTTCGACCACCCCAATTTATTCCTTTAACAACATAACGATTCAAAATTTCCTGTTCACCATTCACATTTACTATGTCTTGCCCAGTATGTTCGATTGATACTTCACCTCTTGGTAAAGTATTAATACTTTTAGGTTTACCATTTTTAAAATAATAATGGTACAACATCATTTCCATAGCGGCTGGAATATTACTATGCAATGGGAAAAATGTTTCTGGAATATTAAAAGTTTCTACATCAAATTTTTCTTCCCATACCGAAGCTTCCTTTCCAGAAGTTGTCATCTTATAATTGACTATAGTGTCATTATTAGTTATCCTTCTATTTATATAATAGGCTGGAGTTAAATCCATGTTTAAATGCAAAATTGCTTGTGTACCAGAAATTCTACCACGTTCATTTTCGCCTTGTAATGAATTAACTATAATTAAAGAGTCATTAGTTGTAATGCTGTAGTTTTCTTCACCTATTTTCGATTGCCTTCTAAATATTAAAAAAGCACCTTCTTCTTCAATTTCTTCCCAAGATGTGGAACTTGAACTACATCCGGTTAATATTATTAGCAAAAAGAAAAATAGGTTAGAAATATGTTGGGTTAGAATGTTAAATTTATTTTTTGACATTATTTGGTTGGTTGCATTTTTGATGATTATTTCTTCAAAAGAGATTAACTAATTTATTAAGGAAATTTTGGTTTAAATCGATTAAAATAATAGATGTTTTGCTCGTCCGAATTACTCTCAAGAATATCTAATTTACCGTCGCCATTTAAATCTATTATGATTATATCATAGGTGTTAAACTTTTTATCACTTAATGAGATTTTTTTCCATTCTTGACCATTTTTATTATTTACAAATACATTATTTTCTCCTCTTACATTCCCAAGAACAATATCTATATCGCCATCAGAATCTAAATCGCCAATGTCTATGGAATAGGTTAGGTCTGAGCTTAAATCAAATACTATTTTATTTTCATAAGTACCATTGTTGCTTCCAAAATAAATAACATTTGGTTCGCCAATATTGGCAGTAATAATATCCTTATTTCCATCATTATTTACATCGGCAATTGCTACAGATCTAGTAATGTCTGTACCTGTTCCATAAGGTACTTTTCTGGGAAAGTTCAAATTACCATCATTTAAATAAACGTAATTTTGTTGGTCGTCTCTATTTGCTAATATCAAATCATTGTGACTATCTCCATTCATATCTGCAACTTCAACATCTATCGTAGAATCTTTTTTTGAACCAAATCCAATAGATTTAGAAAAAGTGCCATTTCCGTCGTTTAAGCAAATTTCATTTTCACTCCCTCTGTTGGTAATTAAAATGTCAATATCACCGTCATTATCTATGTCAGAAACTACAATATTTCGCGTGGGTGTATATTTTTTACCGAAACTAGCACCCTTAGTAAAAACCCCATTACCGTCGTTTAAGAAAATAAAATTTGGCGCCATGTCATTTCCAACGGCAACGTCCAAATCTCCATCATTATCAAAGTCTGCAAGTTCCGTTGAGTAACTCGTTTCTTGTTCATTGCCTAATATTCTTGAAACTGTAAATACACCTTTGCCATTATTTACGAATACCCGATTCTGACCAGGCCAATGTCTTCCATTTGCAACTAGAATATCTATATCTCCATCTTTATCAATGTCACCAACTCCAATGGATGCAGTTCGTTCTTTATGTGTTCCTAAAATTAGGCGGCTACTGTTGAAGAATTCTAATGTTTGACTTTGTGCAGTATTAAAAAACAATAAAGTTGAAATTATTATACCACATGCGTTATACTTCTTAAAGTTCATTTAAATAGTGTTTATTTTAATATTTCATCATAATATCTAAGCCAGTTTAAACCTAATATTTTTTCTATATCTCCTGTGCTATAACCTCTTTTATCCAACGCATAAGCAACACTTTTATATCTCTCAGGTTTGTCTAATTCTGGAATCCATGGTGGCCATTGAACTTTATATGATGGTTTAAATCTTGTTAATCTAGGTACATACCAATTTTCACGAGTAGCACCGTTTGCTTCAAGTCCTTCTATAGCAAAATCAGCAGCTACACCTACATGGTCAATTCCAGCTATTTTAACAGCATGGTCTATATGATTAATGTACGTTTCTAACGTAGTTTCTGTTCCTAAATTTGGACCTATCATATATCCTAAGCATATAACTCCCATAACTCCACCTTTGTTTGCCATAGCTTTTATTTGAGAATCTGTTTTTGCTCTTGGGTGGTTTTTATGCAGTGCTTCGCACATAGTATGATTAAAAGAAATACCTGCTTTGCTGAATTTTATGGCATCGTCTGTAGTTTGTTGTCCACTATGTGATACATCTATAATAATTCCTAGTTCATTCATGCGTTCAACCGCTTCAATCCCAAAATCTGACAATCCAGCATTAGTACGTTCAGTACAACCGTCACCAAGTAAGTTACGTTCATTATATGTCAATTGAATCCAGCGTGTTCCAGCTTCATATAAAATATCTATATTATCGATTGATTTTTCAATCATAGTGGCATTTTGAAAGCCAAATAATATAGCTGTTTTATTTTCTTTTTTAGCACGTAAAAAATCTGCTGATGTCTTCGCAAAAATTAATCTTTTTGGATTCTCTTTTATTCTTTTTTCCCAGCTTGATAATGAATTCAATGCAGCAATTAAATTTCCTGAAGATAAGGAAGTACCGAAACCTGTATAACCAGATTTGTCTAATGCTTTAAAAGAATTTTCATTCCAACCACGAGAGATAACTAACCCATCAACAACAATTGCATTTTTAAAAAGCTGATCTATATTTTTCAATTTATTATTTGATAATAACGAAGCTGGTCCAAGGTCAATTTGGGAGGATAAACCACTTAGCATTTGGGTAGGCAAAAGTGCTCCAATGGGTAACATTTTAATGAATTTTCTACGCTTAATGCTCATGCCTTTATTAATCTTTTTTAAAGTCGAAATTCATTAACACCCAATAATTTGGATCGAGAATAATATTTTTTGGTTCTTTATCTACTTTTATTTTAAAACTATTCGATTTTCCATTTATCTGGACTAATTCTATGTGTTGTGGTCTGTTTCCAAAATCAACGCCAATCTCTATTGGCATTTCAAATAGACTTCCATCAGTTTGCATTTGGTTTAAACTTATTATCACTTCACTGGTTCTTTTATTATACTTCCAATTCCCTTTTAGTTTTAATATTCCAGGTTTATACAACCATTGCTCAAAGAAAGCGTCCAGGTCTTTACCTGATACTTCTTCCATCACTCTCATAAAATCGGCTGTAGTAGCGTTTAAATCTTTATATTGATTATAATAAATTTGGATTCCCTTCCAAAAATCATCTGTTCCAACAACACCGCGTAACATGTGTAAAATCCAACTTCCTTTTTGGTAAATTTGCGACGTAGTAACATCCTTCATGTCTTTTAAATTGTCATGTACAATGGTATACTCCGGATGTTTTTCATAAAACGTATCAACTCTTTTTTGGCTTGAACGAAGTCCGTCAACAAATTCATCCCTTCCATATTGGTGTTCAATAAAAAGTAGCGTAAAATAAGTAGCAAAACCTTCGCTTAACCAAATGTCGTCCCAATCATATTCGGTAACTGCATTACCAAACCATTGATGTGCAATTTCATGAATAACTACATTTCGCCATCGTGTATTTCTATCGCCAACTACTGAGCCTGCGCTATACAAAATTGCCGAAGCTGCCTCCATGCCACCACTTACACTGTTAGATTGAATATTAGCCAATTTCTCATAAGAAAACGGCCCAACATAGTCGCTATAAAACTCCAACGCTTGTTTTGTAGGTTCAGCAAAATCGTAAAAGCCTGCATCTCTATCTTGCTTAAATACCCATGTTTCAATTGACTTACCATCAAACTCATCTACATATTGCACAGCAAACTCGGCAACACCGAGTACATATAACCACGAAGCTATTGGTATAGATTGTTTCCAATGTGTTAGCTTTTTATTGTTGTCAAGATTGGTTTCTTCAATTTTTAATCCGTTTGACACTACTTGATAGTGATTAGGAGCTGTCACAATAAACTCACACATGGCTTTATCATATGGATGGTCTATGGTAGACAACCAATTGCGTCCTCGATTAGGCCAATTGTCGCTAAAAAATGTTCTATCACCATGTTTATTGTTTCCAATATGTAAGCCACTGGCTGGAATACCTTTATAGCGAATAATATACTGGTCACGTTGATTAAGTGTTGAAGGTTCAGGAAGATGAATAAACAACTCATTGTTTTCATGAGTGAATTTTAATGTCTTTCCATTGGACTCAAC
Source organism: Flavobacteriaceae bacterium S0862 (assembly GCA_023015825.1). GTDB lineage: Bacteria > Bacteroidota > Bacteroidia > Flavobacteriales > Flavobacteriaceae > Pontimicrobium. The sequence continues at coordinate 200,180 of JALKAW010000006.1, forward strand.
ACTACTAACCACCATGCCTTTTCCATCTAAAGCACTAGAAGCGTTTATTAAATCTAATCTTATTTGCTCAACACCTGCACCTTTAAAACGGATATCAACTGTGACTTCACAAGTGATAACGTCTGTATTATCAGATAATTCAATATTGAAAATGTAATTTAAAGCATCTATTTTTGGGTTTTTCGGATAACCGTCAGTTGGAATAATTGCGCTAAAAGCAATACTTGTAATGAGTAAAAAACTAAGTAATGCTAAAATTCTTTTGTTTAATTTTTTCATATTGATTGGTTTGTGGAAGATTTATTGAAATTTAATATTCGATTATTTCTTATTGAAAAACACGTTTCCAATATCTAGCCATGGTTTCCCTAACATGTAATGTCGTGTTTTCGCGTTCTCTAATGCCATGCGAGCGCATCGGATAAGACATCATATCAAACATTTTATTATGCTTAATAAGTTCGTTTGTGAGTCTCTCAAAACTTTGATAATGAACATTATCATCGGCAGTCCCATGCATTATCATTAAGTTGCCTTCGAGCTTTTTAGCATGAGTAATGGGTGATCCTTCTATATAATTAGCCTCATTATCTTCTAATAATCCCATATAGCGTTCTTGATAAATATTGTCATACAATCTTTGATCGGCAACAAAGGCCACTGCTAAACCTGACTTATAGATATCGGGATATCTAAATAAACAATTCATAGTCATTTGGCCTCCACCGCTCCAGCCCCACATTCCAACTTTATTGGTATCAATAAAACTATAAGTTTCAAATATTTTTTTTGCTGCTGCTGCTTGGTCATACGCTGCTAATATTCCTATTTGTCCATATATGGATTTCCTCCAAGCTCTTCCTCGAGGTGTTCGTGTACCTCTATTATCTATACTTACAACCACATATCCCTGTTGCGCCAAATAATGATGCCATAAATCACCTCCTTGCCATGCATCTTGAACAGTAGAACCTGCAGGTTCGCCGTAGACGTAAAATACGATTGGGTACTTTTTTGATGCATCAAAATTTACAGGTTTTATCATCCAACTGTCTAACACAACATCACCAATATCAATCTTTATAAACTCTTTTGGATTAAGCACCAATTTATTTACTTTATCTGAAAGTTCTTTGTTATCCTCCAGTAATCGTATTGTTTTATGTTTTTGAAGATTGATAAGCGAAATTCTATTTGGGTTATTAGCATTTTGAAATGTGTGAATAGCATATTTTGCATCTGCTGAAATTTGATAAGCATGTTGACCAGATTGATCAATAGGACTAACGCGTTCTGGATTAGAACTTCCATCTATTTTACTTCTATACAAATAGCGTTGAGTATAATTTTCTGGAGAAGCTATATAATAAACATAGCCTCCTTTTGGATCTATACAATTTATACGAACTACATCCATATTACCTTTAGTAATGGTGTTAAACTCTTTGCCATCTCTGGAAACTTTATATAGATGCAACCATCCATCTTTTTCGCTTGTCCAAGTAAAATACTTTTCATTATCTAACCACATGATATTATCATGAATGTCTAACCAAGCATCATCTTTGTCAGTAAAAATATTATTTAGTGACATTGTTTTAGTGTTCCCTATCCAAACCGTATTTGCGTTTTGTCTTCTATTGAGTTGCTGAATCATGACCTCATTTGAGTTTGGTATAAAATCCATTCGAGCTATATAATTATTTGTAGGATCACCAGGAACATCAAACCACTTGGTGTCGCCTCCAGAAGCATTTACAACACCTACTTTTACGTCTGAGTTTTTGGTACCCACTTTTGGATAAGGAAGAGGAATAGGTTTTGAATAAAGAGAATCTACATTATTAATTAAATAAAACGTGCCAATATTTTCCGTATTCGATTGCCAATAGGCTATTTGTTCGCCATCTGGACTCCACCTAAAACCATCTCTACAGGATAATTCTTCTTCGTAAACCCAATCGAATGTACCATTAATTATCGAGTCACTACCATCTAAAGTTAACTGTGTAATTTCCTCAGATTCTATGTCTTCTACATAAATATTATTTTTACTCACATAGGCAACTCTTGAAGCATCTGGCGAGAATTTTGCAAACATCATCGTTGTTCTTTCTACGGTTTTACCTAACTGCGTTAACTTACCAGAATCCATTTCTAAGACCCAATAATCTCCTCTAGTATGTTGTCTCCAAACTCGTCTTGTATTAGTAAACACTAAAAGTTTTGAATTATCCAAAGACCATTCATAATTTCTAATTGATAATGGTTTGTCTTCTCCTATTGGAATTAAAGTTTTTGCAGAGACTAAAATTGACCTCTTTCCTGATTTAGCTTCATATCTAACAATGTCTCTTCCTCCTACATCTTGATTATTTTCAAGAGTAGAATAACCTTTGTTATCTTTCATCCATCTCACAGGTCCATAGCCTTTTGAACTATAAGTGCCATTTTTAAAGATGTTGTCTAATTTTAATTTTTCTTGAGATATTGAAGGGAGTGTTACTGCTAATACTAAGCAGAAGAATAAAAAGTATTTCATAAATGTATTTTAGTTGGTTACTTAAAAATACTAAATTTAATCAAGCATGAACATTAAATGGCAACTTTCTAACTAAAATGAAGTTTTTTAAAATATTTCAATCAAATAATAATATCATTCACTAAATTACTTACAATTACATATTTAGTAATATTATGGGAAAAAGACCTGGAATTTTTAATGATGTTATTGGGCCAATAATGAGAGGGCCTTCTAGCTCTCATACAGCAGCCTCATGGCGTGCTGCAAAAACATGCATGGACATATTAAATGAACCTCTTAGAAAAGCAGTAATAGATTTTGATAAAGATGGTGCTTGGGCTCCAAACTATAGAGAACAGGGAACCACCATTGGTATAGATGGTGGTTTGTTAGGTTTGGATATGGCTGATGACAGAATAAAACACACTGAAAAAGTTGCAGATGAAAGAGGAGTTTCAATCATATATGAAGTAAATAGCTTTCCAACTAACCATGTGAATACCTTTAGATTAGCGTTAGAAGGAATTCATGGAAGACAAATTCAAGTAATTGCTATATCTATTGGTGGTGGCTCATTTGAAATACAAGAAGTAAATGGTTTTGAAATCCATATAAATGGCGGTTTTTACGAAGTAATTCTTATTAATGCAAATTCTAATATTTCATTTAATGACATACAATCTACATTTCCTGAATGCAAATCAGTTTTTGAATCATTTAAGGATGATGAACGATTACTTAATTTGAAGTTTTCAAAAGAGATTTCTGATGAAATTATTGATAAATTAAGCAGCATCTTTAGTTTTGATGAGCTCATCATTACAAAACCCGTTTTGCCAATAATAATGGGAAATGAAACTGACCTTCCTTTTACAACAATTGATTCGCTTCTAAATTATGCCGAAGAACAAACATTTGACTTGGCATCTTTAGGATTATTATATGAGAAGCATCAAAGCGGATTAAGCTCAAAAGATGTAGAAAATAAAATGAAACATATAGTTGGTATAATTGAAGATAGTATTAAAACTGGATTAAAAGGCACAACATATGAAGATAGGCTTTTACCGCAACAATCTCATTTAATTGCTAAAGCAGAAAAGAAAAATAAAATCCTTGAAAATTCTATTGTAAATAAGATTATTTCAAATGTTTCAGCCATTATGGAGTCTAAGAGTGCCATGGAAGTTATAGTTGCAAATCCAACGGCAGGTTCTTGTGGTGTTGTTGGCGGCGTATTTAGAGCAGTAGCTGATGATATTGGCGCAACGCATGACGAGTTAATACAAGCATATTTTGCTGCTGGAATAATAGGTGTCTACTTTGCAAAAGGCCCTGGCTTTTCAGCCGAAGAACATGGATGTCAAGTAGAATGTGGTGCATCAGCTGGTATGGCTGCTGCTGGAATAGTGCAACTCTTTGGAGGTACTGCTAGACAAGCTATTGATGCAGCGTCTATGGCAATTCAAAATATGATTGGACTTATTTGTGACCCAATTGCAGACCGTGTTGAAGCGCCTTGCTTAGGTAAAAATGTAAGTGCAGCAGTGAATGCACTTTCATCAGCAACCATGGCATGTTCTGGATATAATGCGCTCATTCCTTTAAATGAAGTGATAGAAACTGTATCTTCGGTAAGTCTTCAAATGCCAACATGCGTTAAATGTACAGGCAAAGGAGGGCTAGCAATTACAAAAACAGCCTGTGCATTAAAAGAACAAATGAAACTAAAAACAATTTAAAAAATATTCATAAATTGTTGAGCACCTTATTAGTTAAACCAACCAAAACAAACATTATGTTTTTAAAAAAGCATTCATACCTTTTATTATTCGTCTTATTTTTTAACCCTTTAGTTCAAGCTCAAGAAAAACATTATTTCCAGACAGATTTCCAAATTGAAGAATTTGAAACTCGAAGAACCAGAATATTTAATGAAATTGGCAACAATGCCATTGCGCTAATACAAAGTGCACCTAGTGTTGCTGGTTTTAAAGTTTTTAGACAGTCTAACACTTTTTATTATTTATGTGGATTGGAAGAGGGACATGCGTATTTACTCCTAAATGGAAAAAACAGAAGTACTACTCTTTATTTGCCTCATAGAGAAGAAGGCAGAGAAAAAAGTCAAGGAAAAATATTATCTGCAGAAGATGCTGATTTAATTATGGAATTAACTGGCGTTAATCGAGTCCGTCCAGTAGAATTTCTTGGAAATGATTTGGTTGGGACAGGGCTTATTAAAGGAAGCACACCAACATTATACACGCCATTTAGCCCAGCAGAAACAGGAAACGATAGCAGAGACGAAATACTACATGGTCATGCGCGTGCAGCTGCTGACCCTTGGGATTCACAAACAACAAGAGAAGCACGATTTATTAAGCTAATAAATGAACGATTTCCTGAATTTGAAGTTAGAGATTTGTCACCGCTTTTAGATTCGATGAGATTAATAAAAAGTGAAAAAGAAATTGAAATTATTAGAAAAGCTACCGAAATAGCTGGTCTTGCTATTATGGAAGCTATGAGGTCGACTCAACCTGGTGTTTACGAATATCAATTAGATGCTGCTGCAAAGTATGTGTTTTATCAACACGGTTCACAAGGTGATGGTTATCCTGCAATAATAGGAGGTGGTACTAATGCTTTTATGGGACATTATTTTAGAAAAACCGATGTCTTAAGTGATGGTGATTTAGTACTTATGGACTATGCTCCAGATTATCATAATTACACAAGCGATGTGACTCGTATTTGGCCAGTAAATGGAAAATTCAATAAGGAGCAAACAGCATTATACGAGTATATTCTTGCATACAGTGATGCCTTATTTAAATACATAAAACCAGGGACAACAGCTAATGAAGTCATGGATAAGGCAGCGGCAGATATGAAGCAATATCTTGTTGGAAAAACATTTATAAAACCTGCTCATTTAAAAGCTGTGGAAAAGGGTATTACATTTAGAGGTCATTTTCAACATCCAGTTGGTATGGCTGTTCATGATGTTGGACAAGTTAGGGGAAATGTAAAATTACAATCAGGAATGGTGTTTACTATTGACCCAATGATATGGATCCCTGAGGAACGCTCTTACATTCGTATTGAGGACGTAGCAGTAGTTACTGAAACTGGTGTTGAAAACTTAAGCGCTTTTGTGCCAACAAAAATAAGTGACGTTGAAAAAACTATAAAAGAAAAAGGGTTGACCGAGTTTAGACCAGCCGAATCATTACCACTAAAGAAAAACTAAGATATTGCTTTCTCTTTTAATTGTAACAACATTTCATTTGTAATAGCTTCCAAGTCATACGAATGATTCCAATTCCAGTCTTGTCTTGCTGAGCTATCATCAATGGAATTTGGCCAAGAATCTGCTATTTTTTGTCTGAAATCAGGTGTATAACTAATGGTAAATTCTGGTATTTGTTTGGCGATTTCAGCTGCTAATTCTTGAGGTGTAAAGCTTATAGCCGATAAATTATAGGAAGATCTAATTTTTACATCATTAGTATTGGCATTCATAATGTCCAATGTTGCTTTAACCGCGTCTTCCATGAACATCATTGGTAAAGCCGTATCTTCATTTAAAAAACAATCGTAGTGACCATCACTTATGGCCTTATGAAAAATATCAATAGCATAATCAGTTGTACCACCTCCAGGTAGGGTTTTCCAGCTTATAATTCCAGGGTATCTAATACTTCGCACATCGACACCATAGTTGTTAAAATAATATTCACACCAACGCTCACCAACTTGTTTGGTAATCCCATATACAGTAGTCGGCTCCATAACGGTTTGTTGAGGTGTGTTAATTTTAGGCGTAGATGGACCAAAAACTGCAATACTTGAAGGCCAAAATACTTTTTTCACAGTGTTCTCTTTAGCCAAATTAAGTACGTTAAACAAAGATGTCATGTTTAAATCCCATGCTTTTTCTGGATATTTTTCACCAGTAGCACTCAACATTGCTGCCATGAGGTATATGGTTTCTATGTTATGCTTAAGAACATTTTTCTTAATATCTTCAAAATCTTTAGCATCAATAATTTCAAATGGTCCAGAAGCAACAAGAGCTTCATTACTTTCTCTAATATCACTTGCTATTACATTATCAACTCCTAATAGGATTCTTAATGCATTAGTTAACTCTGAGCCTATTTGTCCACAGGCTCCAATAATTAAAACTTTTGATACCATTATTTAGTTTTATTCGTTCTCAAAAATAATAAGATTTTGAGCATTGTATGAAAATAACACAAAAACTTTTTACAATGCAGCTTTAACAATATATTTGTATGATTTAAGTTTTGCTTTTATGTCTAAATTACATTTTGTTATTTTTCGTTTTATTTTGGTAGCAATCCTGCTTTTTAATGTTCAATGTAAAAACACTGAAGACGAAACATTAACTACAAAAGGAGAAATACCTACCGAACTCACAAGAATTACACCTAAAGATATAACAGATATCAAGTATACGGAATATGTTTTAAGTGATTTAGCACAAAAAAAAGTTGATAATTGGACAAAATTTAAAGAACTAAGTGTAGAAATTGAAAATCTTAAAAATGGAAATCTCTCATTTTTTAAAGACGATAAGACTATTCTTCAAGCGCTTATTGCTGATATTAAAAATGAAATACCAGATAGTATAAATAGTTCGTCAATCATTGTACGTCTTTCAGTATTGGAAACGGCAATGTATAAATTTGATGAAACCATAAACCTCCAAAGTTCTTCAAAAGACGCTATTATTAAAGATGTAGAAAATCTTTTATTGGCTTACAATAACTGTGTTTATCAAATTAATAAGGTTATAGAAAGACAATCTCAAAAAGACTATAAAAACCTAAATTAATTACTTTTTTGGTAAAAGTTTAAAATTAAATTCTTGCTTGGTGTAACAAAAAAAGTTTTTAGGCTTCTAAATAATAAGTAAATTGTACACTAAATAAATACTATACAAAATGAAAATCAATTCAAAAAGCGTATCGTTATTAAGTCTTTTTGCCTTTTTGGTAATTATGGCTTGTAAAGAAGATACAAGCAAAGACACTGCTGAAGTGGAAAAAATTCCAGGAATTATCCTTGAAAACATGGATCCTGATGTAAGCCCTAAAGATGATTTTTACAATTACGTAAACGGTAATTGGATGAAAACAAATGTAATTCCAGATGATCAAACACGTTGGGGTGGTTTTGGTGTATTGAGAAAATCTACTGATGCGGATGTTTTAAGCATTATTAAGACATCTAAAGAACTTGGGAAATATGCTGAAGGGACCGACCAGAAGAAAGCCTTGTTAATTTTTGAAACAAATTTAGATACTGTTGCAAGAAATGAGGCAGGCATTAAACCCCTTCAACCATTACTTGATGCAATAAATAGCATTAACAATCTTAACGACATGCAAACCGTATTGGCAACAACATTAGGTGTTGATGCTCCTTTTGCTGGATTTGGTGCTTCAACTGATATGAATAATAGTAGCATGAATATGGCTTGGGTATATTCAGGTGGACTTGGTTTACAGAGAGATTATTATTTAGAACAAGATGATAATTCAAAAAAAATACGAGGTCAATATGTTGATTTTGTAACAAATATGCTTCAATTTATTAATTATGATGAAGCTACAGCAAAAACTGCTGCAGAAAAAATTCTAGCTTTAGAAACACAATTAGCAGAACCTAGATTAGATAAAGTAGCAAGACGAGATGCACGTAATAGAAATAATCCAATGTCTATTGCTGAATTACAAGAACTAACACCTGCTATTAATTGGAATAAGTTTATTACAGATATGGGTGTTACTAAAACCATAACTAGAGTAAATGTTATGGAACCAAAGTACATGAAAGAACTTAATACATTTTTAAACTCCACTTCAATAGAAGACATTAAGACGTTAATGACATGGAGTACGCTTAGATCCATCTCTGGATATTTAACCACAGATTTGGAAAAAGCCAACTGGGAGTTTTACGCTAAAACACTAAGAGGTGCAAAAACACAACGTCCAGCAGACGAAAGAGCTTTACAAACAGTTACTGGAACAGTTGGGGAAGCTATTGGGCGATTATATGTTGAAGCAAAATTCCCACCAGAAGCTAAAGAAAAAGCTGAAATTATGATTGCTGATGTTATTAAAGCTTTTCAAAATAGAATTGACACCTTGGAATGGATGAGTAAAGAGACTAGAAAAAAGGCTATTGAAAAATTAGAAAAATTTACAGTAAAAATTGCCTATCCTGATGAATGGGAAGACTATTCAGAATTAATGGTTAAAGAAGGAAACAGTTATGCTGAAAATATGATGGCGGTAGGTAAATGGTATAATGATAAAAACTTAGCTGAAATAGATGAGCCAGTGGACAAGAGTGAATGGGGAATGGCGCCACAAATAGTAAATGCTTATTTTAACCCAACCAATAACGAAATAGTATTCCCTGCAGCAATTTTACAACCTCCTTTTTATAACTATACCGCTGATGATGCAGTTAATTATGGTGGTATTGGAGCTGTTATTGGACATGAAATATCCCATGCTTTTGATGATTCTGGATCTAGATTTGATGGCGATGGAAACTTAAAAAACTGGTGGACACCTAAAGATTTAGAAGAATTTACCAAAAGAGGAGATGCTTTAGCAGAACAATATAGTTCCATAGAAGTTTTAGATAGCGTTTACATTAATGGTAAATTTACCCTAGGTGAAAATATTGGAGATTTAGGTGGTTTACTTGGTGCTTATGATGGCTTACAGCTTAGTTTTGAAAGAAATGGAAGACCAGATGATATTGATGGTTTTACAGCAGAACAACGCTTCTTTATGTCTTGGGCAACTGTTTGGAGAACTTTAATTAGAGAAGATGCTTTAAGAACACAAATTAAAACAGACCCTCATTCTCCTGGCGTAAATAGGGCTATACAACCTTTAAAAAATATTGATGCCTTCTACGAAGCGTTTGATATTAAAGAAGGAGATAAAATGTATTTAGCTCCAGAAAAACGTGTAAGGATTTGGTAAAAGCAATTGCATTTGCAAAACAAAAAAACCAAGAAGTTAACTGCTTGGTTTTTTTGTTTCTAAATTTTTTTAGGACTACTAATCTAAAGAATCTAAATACTCTTGAATTAAATTGTAGCCTTGACTATGTACCATAGTTGTGCCAATTAGAGGCATGCTGGTTCCTGGAGTATAATTGCTCATTCTATTAGAAATACTAAAACGTCTTTGAAAGATATTTGTGTCATTAAAATCTGCTTCAAAAGCTAAATCTAAAGTGGATTGAAATTCACAAAAACCTCCAGCTGTGTGACAATGTGCACAATTAACATCAAAATAAGCACGAGAGCGTTCCTCTAAACTATAATTTGCATCATCTTCCCAATTTGGTAATACCTCTATTTCTGATGGATTAGGAGCATTTATTAGTTGGCCATTGTCTATAAATTGTTGTAATTGGTTAACACCATTTATGTTAAAATTCATAGTGCGCAATTTTGGGCCAATAGGTGTTACATTATTGTTGTTGCTATGGCATGTTATACAATCGTTTGCACTTGGAACAATATAGTTTACTTCAACATCTTCACCTTCACTATTTACAAAATCTACTTTTACTTGATGCTCATTTGTATCCAAAACTGCATCGGTTTGCCCTTCGTTCCAAACATAGTTTCCAATAGCCCACTCAGCTTCTTCTTTAATAAGCACACGGGTTTCTATAATTTGTTGCCCAGAATTTGGATTGGTTTCATCTAAATTATAATAAAACGTTTTTGCAATAAGCGTTCCTGTTGGAAATATTGGAAATCCATCGTCCTCATACTGCAAAGCTGTACCATCTGGAAGTCCAATAATTCTTAATTTATGTGCATAATCGGTAAACAATTGCGTGTTAAGCCCATATTTAAACATATTGGAGTTTATGGTTAATGTTTTTAAATCTCCTATAAATAAATTTAATTGAGAAAGGTTTGGTAAAAATTCAGCAATAATTGGATCATCTTGTAATACTACATAATCATCCGAATCATTTAAACATGACGTAAAAATAGAAGTTACCACTAAGGCAATTATGAGGCGTTTCATTAATTTGGGTTTTAATAATAGATGCGGAAAATAATAAAAATGCCATAAAAAGTCCTAAAAAAACCGATATGCTGTCAATATTTACTGTAAATCTACTTTGTTTTGACTAAAACCTTATGTTTAATGAGTTGTGGTACATAAATCATATCATAGATTGAAATTTCATATATTGTATAGAAATTATTAAAGATGCCTTATTGGTTGCAAATTGTTTTGATAGTTCTTGTTGCGTATATCGTGATAAGTATAGCTTTGTATTATTTGCAAGATTATTTGTTGTTTAAACCAGAAAAGCTAGATAAGGACTTTCAATTTGCTTACGAAAACCAAGACACTAAAGAATACTTTCTAGAAACACGTGATGGCGCTAAAATAAATGGGCTGTTATTTAAAAGTAAAAATCAGCCTAAAGGCATTGTGTTGTATTTAAAAGGAAATTCTAAAAGTATTAAAGGTTGGGGGAAATTTGCTGTAGATTTTACACGACATGATTACAGTGTGTTTATGGTCGACTATCGAGGCTTTGGTAAAAGCACAGGAAGACGTTCGCAAAAAGCGATTAAACGAGATTTGCAAGAAGTTTATAATAAGTTAAAAGAGCGAACTCCAGAGGAGCATATTATTTTATATGGTCGTTCGTTGGGTTCAGGCTTCGCAGCTAAGTTAGCGTCCATTAATAATCCCAGACTTTTAATATTGGATGCGCCTTATTACAGTTTAACTAAAGTTACTGGTCGATATATGCCTTTTATGCCTTTGTCATTGTTAATGAAATATCCTTTACCAACCTACAAATGGTTAAAATACGTACAGTGTCCAATTCATATTATTCACGGTACTCATGATAAGTTGATTCCTTATAAATCTAGTGTCAAGCTATCTCAAGTTAATCCCAAACAAACTAAATTGCACACAGTAATTGGTGGAGGGCATAAAAATTTGAATAATTTTGAGTCTTACCATAAAATGATTGAAGAAATCATTAATTCGAAACCAGTAGATATCGATTTTTCAACAACAAGTATAAATGTCATACACTCGTCCAAAAAATCTAAAACAAAAGCTTAAAAAATTCGCTCTAATTCTTTTAGGACTTTATATTATGGTTGGAACTGGCCTTTATGTATTACAAGAGAAATTTTTGTTTTTACCAGAAACGTTACCTCAAGATTATACGTATGAATTAGCTTATGAGTATGACGAGTATTTTCTAGACACACCAAATAATGGTGTTATAAATACTTTGCATATAAAGGCAAACAATCCGAAAGGTGCCATATTATATTTTCATGGAAACGCAGGAAGTTTACAACGATGGAGTAAGATTGTTGAGGACTTTGTGGCCTTGGATTATGATGTTTATGTTATGGACTATAGAAATTATGGGAAAAGCAAAGGTGTTTTGAGTGAAGAAGCATTATATAATGATGCACAAGTATGCTATGAGCATTTAGAACAATTTTGGAACGAAGAACATATTATTGTTTATGGTCGTTCATTAGGGTCTGCAATGGCGACGAAAATGGCATCAATTAAAAATCCAAAAAAACTAATTTTAGAATCTCCCTTTTATAATATTGAAGATGTTGCCAAAAAACGGTTTCCAATATTTCCTATTAAGAATCTGCTTAAATACAGGTTGCCAAACAACCAACATATTAAACATGTTAAATGTCCCATTTCAATAATTCATGGCACAAGTGATGTTGTTGTGCCTTTCAGCAGTGGAGAAAAATTGTACAAAGCATCACCAAAGGACAAAACGACCTTAACAGTAATAGAAAAAGGAGGTCACAATAATCTAAATGAGTTTGATGAGTATCATAAACTTATCAAAGAAATTCTACAATAGTTGTTTTAAAAAATTAACATTCCACACTACTATTCTTAAAAAAGAATTAAAAAGGATTTAAATGTGTTAAACATTTCTAAATACCTGTAACGTTTTGGTTTTTTTAACGTCAATAGAGTATAAAAATAAAACAAAAAACCAAAAATATTATGAACCGATTAATCTTATTATTAGCTGCATTTATAGCAACCAATGCTAGTGCATTATCAGGAATGAGTCCCGATAATACTAAAAAAAATCATAAAACGTTAGTACAAATAAACCTTGAAGCTACACTTTTTGAAAGTGACACAGACAAAAGTCTTTTTGAGGTTTATGAAATTGAAGAAGAAGTATATATTGATTTTGATACAAAAAAGTATTTACCAGAAGGTTTTAATCCTTTAGAAGGGAAAAACGATATCGATTGGTCTACAATTGAATTAGTCGAGGTTGAGGAAACTATTGAAATAGATTTTGATACAGCGCAATATCTACCTGAAAATTTTAATGCACTAGAAGGAAAAAATGATATTGATTGGTCAAAAATTGAAATAGTAGAAATTGAAGAGGAGATTGAATTTGGGTTTGATACTAGTAAATATTTACCAAAGGGTTTTAATCCCTATAAAGGAATGAAGTGTGAAAAAGAAAATGTAGTAGTGAGTCTTTATTAATTTTTGCCAAAGAGTATTAATAAAGACCTTGTAAGCCAGCACATTGTGCTGGCTTTTTTATTTTTGTTTAAGCAGTAAGAACGTATCATCCATTACATTTCCTGTAAGTATATATTTATCAAACGGAGCAGCCACGGTTGAGCCAGACATAGTTTTACCATCCTCAAGGTAAATGATTTCTACTGAATAATCATTTGTTCCTCCATAATCAATTTTAATAATTTCTGAAGGAGAATACTCCTTTTTTCCTTTGGCATAAGACGCAAATCTTAACAAGTTAGGATGAGCTCCAACCCACAATTGTCCTTCTTTATCGAATTCAATATTATCGACTCCAGTTCCACAATCAATATCTTCAATAAACTCTAATGAACCGTCAGTTAACACATTATAAACTTTAATTAGAAATTTTCTAGGTGAAGCAACAAAAAGCAAATTGCGTTTTGCATCATAATTAATACCATTAGCATATGCAATTCTGTTAGCAACTTCTCTATAAGATGTTCCATCAAAATAGATAACGTTGGATAAAGCGAGTCCTAGATAATCTTCGGTAAGCCTCCCAAAACCTTCAGTGTACTTGTGGTCATTAGTGAAATAAAACGTATTATCATCAATCATAACAACATCATTTGGACTTATCATTGACTCATCTGTCAAAGTTTCTTCATGTGTGAATGTTTTGTTTTTAAGATTGAACACCTCAATAGAATGTCCTGACAATGTATGGTTAATTGCCATAATTTTATAGGAACTATTAAGATTTTTAAATGAAATACCATGAGGTGCAAACGGTTTATTAAAATTAGATGTTAATGGAATAACGTTGAATTCTTGGGTTTTTAAATCCATAAAATATAAGCCACCTATTTCATTTTCTTCAAGAGGATGCATACCTCTTTTTGTTGATGATATGATTGCGAAACTATCTTGATGGCTAATAGTTATGTCTTCAGCTCCAGGAAGGTTAATTTGTTTGACAATGCTACCATTAAAAGTGTTTTCAATAGTTCTAAAATAACCTGTTGAAATAAAAGTATGAGCAACAAAAATTACAATGAGAAGAATGAAGAGAATTAAGATTTTTATACTTTTTTTCATAATAAGGAATTAATTTTTAGTCATAATCTTTTTTATTAAATTTTTTCCTATCATCGCAGACGTAGTTAAAACACCTGAAAATAATGCAGCTGCAACCCCAGCGGTTACAATATCTTGTCCAGTAAGATATAAATTCTTAATAGGTGTTCTTGGTTGAAGAAACCGTTGATGATAACGTTTTGGTGTATGATCTAAACCATAAATTTCTCCTTTGTCGTAATTAACAAAATGTTTTGTAGTTAATGGCGTGGAAAGTTCGTAGTGATCAATTTTATCAACCAGTTGAGGTTCATGCTCAAAAAGAATCTTTAAAAGCCGCTGTGATAATTTTTCTTTAAAATCATCATATTCATTACCACGTTTCATCCATTTGCTATCTTCCCATTTTTCAACTAACTCATAGGGCATTAATGTAAGCACATCAATGGTGCTTTTCCCTGGATAGCGATTGTTCCAATCAGGATCCTTTGCAGCAGGAAATGAAATATAAACTAACGGAAAAGGAGCATCATTGTCATTTAGATAACGTTCAACACATAAATCGTGGTCACCATCATCAGGGTAAATCCACAAATTAGTTTTTGATAAATTTAATTCTTCTGGTGAGCCATTTAAACCAATGTATAAACATATATGAGCTACTGAAGGGGTTACTTTTTGTAATTGGTTTTTAAGATTGTGTTTTAATAATTCTTGTTTAGGCAAGAGTTTATTATAGGTAGTTATTATTCCTGCACCACTAATTATATTATTGGCATTTATAACTTTTCCATCAGGCATTTTTACACCAACGGCTGTATTGTTTTTTATGATAATTTCATCAACTTCAGCTTTAACTAATATGGTTCCGCCAGCAGATTCAATTACTGGATCTATAGTTGCAACAATGCGAGAAGAGCCTCCAATAGGGAAATTACCACCACTTAAATAATGTCTTACTACGCTTGCATGCATCACAAAACTACTTTGTTTAGGAGGTAAACCATAATCGCCATATTGCCCTGAAAGCACCTTTATTAGTTCTTGGTTAGTGGTTAAGGAACTTAAAACTTGATACGTAGTTTGGTCAGCATATTTTAGATATTTTTTACGCATAAATGCACCAAAAAGATTACTCATCCATTTAGGAGCAGCTTTTTCCATAAAAAACTTTCTACTTGCTTTATTTGCTTCAAATACGAGTTTAATGTATTCAGTAATAGCATTTTCCTCTTCTGGGAAATAGGAGATAAGTTTAGCTTTAAAATTGGTAGTACCTTTTACAAAATCATAAGACTTATCACCAATTATAATTCGATCATACACATCTCCCATGTCAGCCCATTTCAATTCTGCATTTGTGATATAGTCAAATAATTTTTTTACAGCGCTTTTTGGGCGACCTACTTCGCCAATATAATGAATACCAACATCCCATTCGTATCCTTTACGCTTAAAAACATGAGTAAAACCACCAGCCGTATAATGCTGCTCTAGGACTAATACTTTTTGACCTTCTTTTGCAAGTATGGCACCACAAGTTAAACTTCCCATCCCTGAACCTATAATTATTGTGTCATAATTTTCTTCAAGAGTTGGATTTTGTTTGTACGATTGTATCATGTTTATTGAATAGCCTTTAAGGATTAAAATGTAACTCTTTGTGGTTCCCAAGTTTTAGAATCCCCTAGAATATTACGTGAGGTACTTAATATTTCCATCCATTCTGGAGATACTTTAATTAACAAATAGTCTTTTGGGTAATTTGGGTAGAACTCTTCCCATTCTTTTTTCCAATGTTCTTCTTTTTCTGCAACATCATTTACTATACTAGCAATACCATGAATCATTACATATCCTGTATCGTCTTTGTCAGTATAATATAATGTTACTCTATTATCGTTTTTTATCTGAATTACTTTTCTAGAACTAGAATTTGTTCCAAGCCAAACGGTTAAATCCTCTTCAGGAGAAAATGGATCCATAGTTCTTATCCTTGGTCTTCCTTTATCATCAATAGTAACTAGTGCACAAGTTTTAGCGCTTTGCATTATTTCTTTTGCAGCACCAATTAATTTTGAATCATTGTTTTTGGTTGTTTTTTGTTGAGTATAGCCATGAGTAGACGAGAGTAAAACAAAGGAAAATGTAAAAAGTAAATTTTTAATAAATTTCATTTCTTTAGCTATAAATGAAAATACAATTAAATATACAAAAAATGAAACCCAATCATGGTTTCATTTTTTAGATTCTTCAATTTAGCTCAGAAAGCCAATTCCGTCAATGCTGTAGCTCTAACATTAGAGCATTTCGTTTTAATGGTCTTATAGAGTTTGTGGTTCTATCTAACAGTAAATTTACTCTATTAGGCTGTTTTGTGTTAAACTTATTATAATTAAAAATATTTTTGTTTAATGTTTTTGTAAATTTGTCAAACAAAATAAAAAACATAATAAAACTGATAATAAATACAGTAATAATGAGAACAACTAAACCAAAAAAAAACCAGAATAAAAATTTTAGTAGATACCTACTAACTTTTTTACTTAGTGCAATATTCACGTTAAATATTAGCGCTAAGACTAACACAAACAGTGATACATTTTATAGTTTGGATAATGAGAAACAAAAATTAGAACAAGTTTTATTTACCCAATTAGAAGACCTATACACCGAAAATTTTGAAATTAGTGAGATTGTAGTAATTGAATTGGAAGAAGAAGTAGAATTAGGATTTGACACCTCAATGTTTTTACCAGTAGACTTTAATGCTTTAAAAGGCAAAAACGATTTGGATTGGAATACTATTGAATTAATTGAAATTGAAGAAGACATAGAAATCAATTTTGATACTAAGGCTTATTTGCCTTTAGGTTTTGACCCTTACAGAGGCATGATAACCATCAGTAACGAAATCGAAGCGATACATTAATAGCTAATCTTTATTGAAAAATTAAACCAGTAATTACTAAATTACTGGTTTTTTTGTTTTAAGATGATTTTAAGCTGTTTAACTAAGTGTTTTGGCTTCATTTTGAACTTGATAAAGCGGTATTTGTATTTAAAGTATCTTAATATGTATGAGTTAAGAGTTAAAGTCTGTTAATTTATTATTATGTAATACATAGTACTGTAACAAATTTAATTTATTGTCGTCTATTAAGTATCAAGCAAATCAAAAAACACAAAAAAAATGAAAACAATTGAACCAAAAACAAACCACATAAAAAGTTTTAATAAATACCTATTAACTTTTTTACTTAGTGTATTATTTACGTTAAATATTACTGCTAAAATTAACATAGAAGGTGACACATTAAATGATTATTTAAGTGTCGAAAAGTACAATTTAGAAAAATTACTTTTTACTTATGCCGAAGAGCCTAACAATGAAAATATAGATATTAATGATATTGAAGTTTTCGAAATTGAAGAGGACGTAACATTGGACTTCGATGCTTCAAAATATCTACCAGAGAACTTTAATGCTTTAGAAGGGAAAAACGATTTAGATTGGAGTACTATTGAATTAATAGAGATTGAAGAAGAAGTGGAATTAGGTTTTGATACTTCAAAATATCTACCAGAAGGCTTTAATGCTTTAAAGGGTAAAAACGATTTGGATTGGAGTAAAATCGAATTAATAGAAATTGAAGAAGACATAGAAATTGATTTTGATGTTAAGGCATATTTGCCTGTAGGGTTTGATCCTTATAAAGGCATGACAAAGGAAACTAATGAAGTTGTTGTAATCCACTAAACATCAATTTAAGAGATAAAAAAAAGGAATCACATTGGTGATTCCTTTTTTTATCTAATTAGATAATGCAACGAATGCTATAAAAAGCACTTAATCTTGTAACTCTACAATTAAAGCATCATCCGTTTTAGTGATTTTAGTTAGACCATGTTTTGCTAAACCTTTTATGCCTTTATCCCAGCCTTTATTGCTTAAACCAGATTGTGTTTTAAGATCGTTGAGGTTCATGCTTTTTTGAGTTTTTAAAATTTCAAAAATTGCTTTTTCATTATCGCTCATCTCAATAGCTTTTTTCTCAGGTTTCATTTGAGGGAAAAACAACACTTCTTGTATCGACGGATTATTAGTCATAAACATGGTTAGTCTATCAATACCAATACCAATTCCAGATGTTGGAGGCATTCCGTATTCAAGCGCACGAAGAAAATCGTGATCTATAAACATCGCTTCATCATCACCTTTTTCCGATAGTTTTAACTGGTCTTCGAAACGTTCGCGTTGTTCAATTGGGTCATTTAACTCAGAATAGGCATTCGCTAATTCTTTACCATTTACCATCAACTCAAAACGCTCGGTTAAACCTTCTTTAGAACGATGCTTTTTAGTCAGCGGACTCATTTCGGTTGGGTAATCAATAATAAATGTTGGTTGAATGTAATGTGGTTCACATTTTTCACCAAAAATTTCATCAATCATTTTACCAATACCAAAAGTTTCATCAACTTCAATATCTAAGGCTTTGCATGCTTCTCTAATCTCATCTTCCGATTTTTGATACAAATCAAAACCTGTATGCTCCTTTATGGCATCTAATATTCCAATGCGTTTATAAGGTGCTTTATAGTCAATCATTTTACCATTGAACTCAACTTCGGTAGTGCCATGTAATTTCATAGCAATCTTTTCTAGAAGTTGTTCTGTGGTATCCATCATCCAGTTATAATCTTTGTATGCTGCATACATTTCCATAACTGTAAATTCTGGGTTATGCGTTCTGTCCATTCCTTCATTTCTAAAGTCTTTAGCAAACTCATATACACCATCAAAACCACCAACAATTAATCGTTTTAAATATAGTTCGTTTGCAATTCTTAAATACAAAGGAATATTTAAAGCATTATGATGCGTCATAAATGGTCTTGCTGCGGCACCTCCAGGAATAGGTTGTAAAATAGGTGTTTCTACTTCTAGAAATCCCATATCGTTATAAAACTCACGAATGGTATTGGTTATTTGTGTACGCTTTACAAACGTGTCTTTTACTTTTGGGTTCACTACTAAATCGGCATAGCGTTGTCTGTAACGCATTTCAGGGTCATTAAACTCATCATGTGTGTTTCCTTCGGCATCCGTTTTTGGTAATGGCAATGGTTTTAGTGACTTGCTTAACACGATAAAGTTTTTAACCATCACTGTTTTTTCACCAACTTGGGTTGTAAACAATTCACCTTCAATGCCAATAAAATCACCTATATCAAGCAATTTTTTGTAAACATCATTATATAAAGACTTGTCGTCTCCAGTACAAATTTCGTCACGGTTAAAATACACTTGTATGCGACCTTCGCTATCTTGTAGCTCAGCAAACGATGCTTTACCTTGAATACGTCTAGACATTAATCTACCAGCAATAATAACCTGTTTCCCTTCAGCGAAATCCTGTTTTATCTGTTTAGATGTATGGTCTACTGGATATAAATTTGCTGGATAAGGATCGATACCTAAAGCTCTTAAACTTTTAAGCTTTTCGCGTCGTACTATTTCTTGTTCAGAAAGCTGCATGATAATTAAGGTTTTAAAACGCCAAAATTAAACTATTTAGAAAAAAGGGAAAGCATCTTTTTAATAATTATGACTATAGTCATAGATTAAAAACCATTTTGGTTGTTATTTTACATAATTATTAAAATTTGAACCTCATTGAGGTGCATTATTGAGAAATATAAATGAGAAAGCATATCAATAAATTATAAAGAAATGAAAAAAGTAATTTTAAGTTTAGTAACCACCCTAGTGATTGGGTATTATTCATTTTCACAAGAACTGTCGCCTTATATAAAAGTTGGCGAATTAACAGAATCCATACAAAGTGCTTATGATAAGGTGATTTCTACTTTAGAGGGCGATAACTTTACAATTTTAGGAACTTATAACCCTTCAAATAAATCATCCCTAAAAGTAGTTGTATTTACTAGAAGCGATATTAAAAACAAAGTAGTTCAAGTTGCCGATAGAGGTGCTTTAGCAGCTGCTTTTAAAGTTGGTTTGATTAAATTAGACGAAAAAGTAGTGGTTTCGTATACGAATCCAGATTATATATTCAGAGCTTATTTAAGAGATAATTATGTGACTTTTCAATCTACTTTTGAAAAGTTTAGTGCAGATGTTAAAACAACTTTTTCATCAATTGGAAATGAATTTAAGCCATTTGGAGGAACGGTTAAAGCAGATAAATTAAAGAAGTATCACTACAAAATAGCAATGCCATATTTTACCGATCCAGTTGAGTTAAACAAATATGCCTCTTTTGAAGAAGGGCTTAAAACTATAGAGGCTAATTTAAAAGCTAAAAAAGGAAATACTATAGAAGTCTACAAATTGGTATATCCAAATAAAAAGGTAGCTGTTTTTGGAGTAGGCTTACAAAGTGCAGAAAAAGGAGAAGCTAATTTTTTACATAAAATTGGAGAATCTCATACTGCAGCGTTGCCGTACGAAATAATTTTACAAGGTAATGAAGCAACAATGTTACATGGTAGGTATAGAATAGCACTGCATTGGCCAGATTTAACTATGGGAACATTTATAAAAATAATGAGTACACCTGGAGATATTAAAGATGCTTTAAAGGCTGTTTGTAAATAGGTTGAGTAAACAATAAAGCTCTTCAATTATGGTTTATGTTGATGTAACAAAACTGTTTGAAATGCGTCAAATAGGTAATCATCAATTAAAAAAATCAATCTTATGAGTATTTGGAGAGTCTTACTTTCTATTTTTTGCCCACCTTTAGCAGTCTTGGATAAAGGTTGTGGCTCAATTTTTATCGTCTTTTTATTGTGGCTTTGTGGCTGGGTTCCTGGTGTTATTGCTGCCTTAGTTATTTTAAATAATCCTGAAAGATAGTTTGCAGTCGTAGTATTAAGTTTCCAGTTAGTCAAAGTTGAAGTATATTCCAAATAAGTCGTAATTTTGCGCTCTATGAATAAGAAAATAGAACTTCAAGATTTAGGACTTAAAGATTACAAAGACACTTGGGATTACCAAGAAGCCTTGTTTAAAGGTATTGTCGATACCAAAATAAAGAATAGAAGGGAAGATGCTAATCTAGACACGAACAATTATTTTTTATTCGTAGAACATCCGCACGTTTATACTTTAGGTAAAAGTGGTGATATGAGTAATTTACTGGTTGATGAAGCGCAACTTGCAGAAAAAGGTGCGTCGTTTTATAAAGTAAATCGAGGCGGTGACATTACTTATCATGGTCCTGGGCAAATTGTTGGCTATCCTATTTTAGACTTAGATAATTTCTTTACAGATATCCATAAGTACTTACGCTTACTAGAAGAAATGATTATTCTAACCCTTGCCGAATATGGTTTAAAAGCTGAACGTAGTAAAGGCGAAACAGGTGTCTGGTTGGATGTAGGAACCCCTTTTGCACGTAAAATATGTGCTATGGGAGTTCGAGCTAGTCGTTGGGTTACCATGCATGGGTTTGCATTAAATGTGAATGCTAATTTGGGTTATTTTGATTTAATGATTCCTTGCGGTATTCGTGGTAAAGCAGTCACGTCTCTTAATTTAGAACTTGGTAAAAAGGAGGTAGACGAAGCTGAAGTAAAAACAAAACTACTAAAGCATTTTTCTCAACTTTTTGAAGCTGAATTTTAGAAGCTTAAACCTCCGCATTAAAATTCACGTTGTAAAAGTGCGTTTTTTAAATTCGTCGTGATTAACTCTAAATATTCTACTAAGATATCAAGTGTACCAATATTCAATTTTATTTGAATGTTTGTATATATCTTAAATAGAAGGTATCTTTCCGTAAAGAATTTCTTAAAAAGCTAGAATATATTTAAATAAATTCATTTTTATTGCCCTAATTACCTGCACCTACTTTATTAAAACTAACCAGCCATGCAAGAGCAACATAATTTGCCTGAAGTAACTCCGTCTACTAAAAAACCAAACCTCTTTTACGATTGGTGGGAAGAAATGTATCCTCGAGACTTTATTCAGACATTTAAAAGCTACTTTTTTAACCACAAACAATTTTTTGATGAGGTGTTTTTAGAACAATGGGATGATAAAGTAAAACCATTAGCTTTTTTATTTACTGCTGTTGGTGTGTCATTAATTATCGGGTCTATTTCGCCTTGGGGTTTAGATTTTTCTGATGAGCCTGCTCCACCAAGTGCTTGGGATGAAATGATATCCACAATGGGAGAACAGGAAGTTGAACAATTTAAAGAAGTTTTTGGTTTATATGAGTTTGAGAGTATAGAAGATGAGGAGCAATATTTTAACCGTGTAGACGAAAGATTAATGGAGGCCACAGGACATAATTCTCCAGTAACTGCAACACAATTAAAGGAGTATTTTCTATTAGACCCACCAAATTATTTACTCGCTTCAAGAGCAGATTACGTGATTTTAAAACAGAAAGTGGATCACGAAAAAGCACAAAAAGATTCGGAAATCGGAGAAATTGGTCAGGTAATTTGGCTAAACATTTTTGTATTGTGGTGTATGCTATATTGGCTAATTGCACATCGTGTTTTTAAAACCACGAAAAGAACCTCAAGAGAAACAGTATTTGTATTTATGTATGGTTTAGGGATGCTTATATTTTGTGTTTATGTGCCCTTTATAGCCATTTCTGGAGCGTTGAATGATGATGTATTAGCTATAGGATTTCTTGTTGTACTCTTATTATTTTTATTTGTCTTATATCGCATATTTACAATTTTTAAACATACACATGACACTGGTTTTTTTGGACTTATGATGGTTTATATAAAAACATTTCTTGTTGCAGCTTTGTTTGGATTACCATTACTATTTATGCGAAAAAAGAAGGCAGTCTAACAAATTAGAACAATTTTTTTAAGATTTAATGTTTAGGAGGGTTATAAATTATTTAACCCTCGGCATTAAAATACACTTTATAAAAGTGCATTTTCTTTTCCTCGTCGTAACCGCGTTCCAAATATTCGGCAGAGGCATCAGGAGCATCCACATCGAGTTTTATTTGAATATTAGTGTCGAGTTTTATTTCCGTTTTAATTTTCTGTTTTTGCTTATTCAGCACAACTTCAGAAACTTCAAACTGATTTCTAATAAGGACGTTGTTATCGCTTTCAAATGTTTTTTTGTAGTCCTCAAATAGTTGTATGTGGTCTTCTTCTTCAAAAACATCCTCTTTAAACGTTTCAATATTTACAATCTCGTTTTCCTTGAAAAAATCTACTGTTTTTGCTAAAAAACTACTTTGCTCTTGCATGCCAAATTGTGGTTGCATCACTTCTTTAGAAAACTCTCTACACATCTCAATATAGTTTTTGGTGTGTTGGTTGGAGTCGTCAGGATACTTAATGTTTAAAAAACTTTTAATCCAATATTGTGCATCGTAATTGTTGTTATCGACACTGAGTACAATTTTGCCTTCTCCATCCGCAGCATTTAAAATCAAACAACCTTTATCTACTTTTTTGGTCTGAATCCCTTTTTGCACATATAAATCGTAGCTATTATTTTCTAAATGTGTTTGGAAGAAATGTGACTTGTTTTCAATTTTAAAAATACCAATGGCATCAGTAAGGTAATCTTCATGCTGAATATCATGAAACATACACACAATAACATCACCAGTTTTTATTTGCGCAGAATTAGATTGCTCAAATAAATGCATCACTATGTGCTTTGAAACATCAACAAAATTGGTATCGTCATTTAATAGTTGACTAGCATAACTATTAATTTCATTAAGGTTTATGTTTGCGTGATGGTTAAACCTGTAGCTTTCTGAAACGCTACCAAAAGGGCGTAACAAATACGGTAAAATCAAATCGTAACTAGCTTCATCAAAATCTATGGGTTGCTCCGAAAAAGCGTTTTTAGTGTCGTTAAATTTGTTACCAACTTTATGTAAAATGCATTTTGATATGGAGGCTTTTGTACGTTTTATCATTGGTGTAATTTAGAAGTGCAATACTACTAAATTTGAGAGGATTATTGTTTGAATAATAATTAGAATTTTTCTGAAGTTCGTTTAATCCTTAGATAAAGTCAGTTTTAATTGAAGTTTATGGTTATAAAACAAGTTAGTCAATTTTAACCGCAAAATCTATGAGAAGATCTAAGTATTTTTTATTGTTGCTGTGAGTCTTTTCCCATTTTTATAGCACTTACATCATCGTGGTTTAAAACTCTTGTTTTGCCGCGTTTAATGTTCATTATGAGCCCGCATTCTGGATCAGGACATGTCACTTGTGAGTCGGTTTCCATCCAATCTGCTGGATTGTTTTTTCGCTGTTTGGTTGGTAATAATGGTATGGTGCTTTGAAGCGCATAGAGACAAAAATCACTTTTTTCTGGTAAGGAAAGTTTTCCTCCCTTTAAAAAAAAGGAATCTCCAATGGCCATATTGCAGGTGCAGTTCCCATTAATTTGTTCTACAACCACCTCAAGGTCGTACAGCTCAAATTGGTCGTCACGAAGTTTATTTTTGTTTGTCATCACTTTTGTTTTTGTGTTTTCTATACCCAAAGAATATAGTCATCAAGGCTACCACTAATAATCCCCAAGACATAAAATTATAAAATCCTACATCTAATGGACTCACTTGAGGTATGCCAAATTCTTGTCCAGAGGAGGTCATGTTTGCCATTAAAATTACAGGAATAAAATAAGGCAGTAAAAATGGAAAAATACAAGCAACTAAACTCAATAAATTTGCTCGTCTTATTTTTGGAACACCAAGTTTTTTGCCTGTTTTATTCGAGAAATCAGTTACCATTAATATAGCAACAATACTGTGTGTAGTTAATAGTACAGCAATACTCATTACGCTAGCAATCCAACCTTCTGCCTGTTTTTTTGTTTTTGCTCGCAAGGCAGCATAATCTACCAGCTGCGTCATAATACCACTTGCTTTTAAGGTAGCAACAAGCCCCATGAGTAATATGGTAAATATACTTAAGCCTACTGCACGATTAATACCATCGATTACAAAACTTTTTGCTGCAAAATTTTCTAAGTCTAACGAAATCACTTGTTCTAAACTTAAAAGCCCAGAAATTAATCCTAATATGGTTCCGAATAATAAGCCAAAGAGCAAACCATGCACTAAATGTTTTCCTTTTAAAAAGAGAAAAATAATGAGAGCAGGAACTGCTAGCATTAATAAACCTTCAGGTTCGCCAATCAATACTGTTTCACTAGAGTTTGAATTCGTATTCAACATCGTTGAGGTTAAAGCGTAACCAACAATTGCAATTATGGCTGCAGGAACCACATATTTAATTCTGCTTTTTACGGTTTCACCAATTTTGGCTTTTTGACTCAGTGCACTCGCAATGGTCGTATCTGAAATTGGTGCAGTAAAATCGCCAAAAGCTGCTCCTCCAATAATGGCTCCAGCAAGCGATGGCAAATGCGCTCCTAAAATTCCTCCAGTTGGATAAAGTAAAGGACTGCAAATTAATATGGTTGCAAAACTAGAACCTGTAGATAAGGATACAATGCAACAAATAACAAAGGTCGCAATCACAAATCCAATACCATTAAGACTGAGTTGATCTGAAATCCAAATGAGCGCTTCAACAAATCCAGTGAGCGTCATAAGGATTCCAATAATGGAAGCCAGCATCCAAGCCATAATCATAATCATGACTATTTTTTGTGACATTCCAGAAATAATGACTTCTGAAAAAGCCGTTTTGTCTTTTGCTAAAATGAGTCCTGCGCCAATGGCTAAAATAAGTACAGGCCAAAATCCTTTTTCGTCTGGTGCTCCAGATAATGCTATGACCACAACACCTATGATGAAAATAATAAAGGGAATTAATGCTCCGAAAAGTCCACCATGGAATTCGAGCGATTGCGTATTCTCTTCTTTCAGATCCAGTTCCATGAGTTTATGATTCGTTTAAATTGTATTTCATGATAGAGCCATGTTTACCAGTTTTGTCACGTTCTAATTCGTAAAAAGGTCCATTTGGTCCTTCACTACGATCAGTTATTTTGGCAATCGCTTTTAGGTCGTCACTATCTAAATTAAAATCATCCAATTTTTTCAAACTTCCAAGATGTTTGTTATTTCGCACTCCAACAATTATAGACGCAACCATTGTTTTTTGAAGGACATACTTACTGGCAATTTCTGCGATGCCAACATTGTATTTATTGGCAATGTTACGAAGTATTTTTAGTAATTCTTGAAAGAGTTCATAACCTCCAAATTCATCAATAATCAATCTATATTTTGTTAAAGAACGATTCTCATAAGGTTGCGTTGGGTCTGGAACTTCCAAATAACGATCACTAAGAAATCCGCCAGCAACAGAACCATAGCATAAAAATGGAATGTCATATTGTTGAGCTAAGGCAGTCATGTTCTTCTCCACACGACGATCTAGCAATGAGTATTGCACTTGGTTCGTGGTAATTTCAACACCTGCATCGAGCATTTCTTTAATTCTTGGTGTATCAAAATTGGTGATGCCAACGTATCTAATCTTACCACTTTGTTGTAATTCAGTGAGATGTATGGCAGTTTCTAGATACTTTGGAAATTGATAATCCCACCATGAAAATTGAACCAAGTCAAGTCGTTCAACTTTAAGTCGTTTAAGTGAGCGATCAATAATTTTTACTGTATCTTCTTTTTTTAAGGTTGCTAAAGCAGAATAGTCTGGAACATATTTAGTATGAATTTGAATTTGAGGTAATTCTCCAGCTCGAAATACGTCTTGATATTTTTCTCGAAACTTACCAATAAGTTCTTCAACTCCTGTATATATGTCTGCGCAATCGAAAGTTGTAATTCCAGCCTTTACGAATTCGTACATATCCTCAAGAGCTTTATTCTCGTCAATCTTACCATGACCTCCAGCAAGATGCCAACCTCCTTTAATGACTTTTGAAATTGAATAACCTGGTCTGATTTCAATGCGCTGCATATTTAATTTGGTGTAGTTAAAGCAAAGATGTTGTAAAACTCATCGATTGGAATTGGACCTGCTTTCATAATCGTATCCATAAAAAGCTTTAAGTCAAATTTATCTTCTAAACGTTCTTTTTCTGAGTGCCATAATTTGGTGAATTGACTTCCTCCTAAAAAGTAGGATGTTAATTGCATAGGAGAATTCATGATTCTTCCCCAAAGGCTTTTTGCAAATTGAGGTGCTAGCAATGAAGTCTCAGTTGAAAATTTCATGACCTGATCTTGGCTCCAGCCATTACAATGTACTTGCATTGATGTATACGACCTATTTGCATTTTCAAGACGCTTACGTAAATGTGCTAAATATGTCAAATGATTTTCTTTTTCCCAACCAGCATCTAACAAGACTTTTTCTGTAAACGTTGCCCAACCTTCGGTATAAATTCCATAAGGGAATAATAAGCGAATTGGGTGTGCAGTTTCTCTACTTATTTTGAGTTGCATATAGTGACCAGGAAATAGTTCGTGTATAGCAATCATACGATTAAATGGTCTGTTAAATGATGCCCAGAAATCTATTTGTTCTTGCTTAGGAAGTGTCTCAGGAATTGAAGGTAAATAGAGTGTTGTAATTGGATTAGGATCAAAGGGTGGAGCACTCGCTACCCAACCAATTCTTGCTGCTGCTCCAGCACTTTCAGGCGCAGTTATAATTCGTAACGTTTGATTTTTTGGTAGTGTGGCAATATTATATTTTTCGATGAATTGAACAGCGGCTTCAGAAAGTTGATTCCAAAATTGTAGATAATCTTCAGCATTTAGAGGCGCATCCTTTTCCATGTCTCCAAGAGCTTTTGCTGTCAGCTCATTGTAATTATCTTGAATAGGTTCATTTGGATATGTTGCTTTTAAATATGTTTTAGCAACGTCTCCCATTAAGTTGCGAACAATTTCTATTTCTTCTAAGGCTATTTGTGAAAGCTCTTCTGGAGAAAGTTCGCTATCTGTATAAAGTTTTAGCCTTCTAGCATATTCATCGTAACCAATATTTTTTTTAGGTTTTGAGGCTTTTGGGCTGAGTTTATTGTTAGTAAATGAAAGTAATTCTTCTATGCTCTTGATTGCATTCTCAAGATTCATTTTGAACTCAGTACACTTTAATGT
Source organism: Flavobacteriaceae bacterium S0862 (assembly GCA_023015825.1). GTDB lineage: Bacteria > Bacteroidota > Bacteroidia > Flavobacteriales > Flavobacteriaceae > Pontimicrobium. The sequence continues at coordinate 228,496 of JALKAW010000006.1, forward strand.
GGAAACATCACTTTCAAGAGATTGACTAAAGTTGTTTTTATAAAACTCTAAAGTGGAATTAAGACTATTGAAACCTCTTTTTAAATCATCTTCAGGAACTATTGCTAGATTGTTTTTAGCAGCATTACATATTTCTATAACATCATTGAGACGTTGGCAAATTAAATCAATTTTTTCTGGTGCAATAAGATAATCTGCTTTTAACACAGGATCTATCGCGTTAGAAATAATTGTTGTATACAATGAGAGTGAGCGACTGTGTAATGAAAGCTTTTTCCATTGGTCTATTTCTGATAGAACTTGAACACGCAATAAACGGACATCTATTGGATCAACATTAGCTTCTGATTTTGTAAGTTCCTTTAAGAATTGTTCATTAAAATCAAGCCATTTTTCAATGTTTCCACTGGAGAAATTTTCAAACTGAAATATAGAAGCATGAATTCCTTTTGATAGTGATTTTGATGGATAGAATTTTTTCCATTCATTGATATAGGTCTCATCCAGACTTTGCGACCAGGTTGAGGTGCTAAGAAGAAAGAGGATTATAAATAATGTTCTTAATACGGATTTCATTCTTGATAAATATAGCAATTAATAGGTAAAATCTATAATGAATATTTGTATCTACAATTCATAGTGAGAATTATGTTTTATAGTATGTAAACCACCAAAAACCCTAAATAACTACCTAAAGCAATTCCTAAAGTACCGACTAAAATAGCTGGTAATACGAGGTCTTTTCGGTTAAACGATTCTGCCAATGCAATAGCAGTTGTCCCACCACCAACATTTGCTTGACTTACTATGGCAATCATTTCCCAATCACGATATAACAAGCCACCAACGAGTATTACAATAACACCATGTAATAACACAGCCAATCCTGCAAACCCTAATAAGGTGATGCCAACATCTTTAAGCTCGGCAACGGCACTTAGTTCACAATAGGCGCCAATGACTGCCAAAAATATAAATACCAAATACAAACCTAAATTATGGCTACCTTTTAAATTTGCAATAAACTTAGTTTGTGCCAATAAAATACCAATGGTGGAGAGCGTGAGTATAGATGGGATTTGTGGTAAGAAGTCTGCAATAACATCAGACACATAATAGGCAGCAACACCTAAAAACAGTAACCACATAAGCGAGGTTAAATCGATGCTTTCGTCTTCTGGATGTGTGTCGTTTTTGTTGTTTGTGGTCGATTTTATATTCAATTTACCTTTCCAAAAGCGTCTCAATACTGCTGGAATAGATAAAGTAACAATAATCCATAAGGTGGTTACCACATTATCTACTGCAATAGTGCCTGCATACAACACACCTTTTTCTTGAAAACCGTATTCCAAGGCGACTGCATTAAAATTAACACTTCCGCCTGTGTAAGTCCCTGTGAGCATGCCAGCAATAATTTTCCCGTCATCTCCTAAAACACTTTCAGGAGAAATAATATACCATGAAATTAGAATGCCTAAAGTGGTTGCCAACGAACCTAATAAAAACAACCCAATCATAGGTAATCCAGCTTTTTTAATAGATGTTAGATTTACATTTAACAACAAATAAAAAATGGAGATTGGCGCAACATATGTAAAGATCCCATCGTATAATGGAATACTATTAGATGCCGAAGGAATTAATTTAAGATTCGCCAAAACTGCTGTGAACAGGATAACCAGTAAAGCGGCTCCAAACTGTTTTCCGAATTTGGTTTTTCCAACATAAACAGATAAAATTACCATTAAGCATAATACTGCTAAAACATAAATAGGGTTGCTAAAAAATTCCATTGGTAAATTGTTTGCCAGGGTAAGTTAGTGGAATTTATTTAATTCAAGCTTTACCGCTATATATGAAATAAAAAAATGCCAAGATATTTCTACCTTGGCATCTCATAATAGATTCGGCTTTCGATTTGGTTATCGTTGCTAGTTGTAAATTTTATAAATTAAAAATGTGGGGCAAAGACCAAAAACTAATGGCTAAATGTGCTAATAATAAATATTCTCTTGGGAATAGTCAAATCTACAAAATTAAACCGTTATAAATTAAATAATTAGCTTAATTTTTTTGATAAATTATTATTGAGTTTGATTCGCCCTTTGTTACAAACTCTAAGTTACTGTCTCCATCAATATTCGCAAAGTCAATTATTGAAGTACCATAGACGGGGAAATTATTAATGGGTTTAGATTGACTGTCGAACATATAGATTTTTTGAGCTTGTAAATCGGTAAGCGTGATATAAATTTTATCGTTTATGTAAAATATTTTTGGTGCTGTGTAATTACCAAAATCCAATTCTTGAGTACGTTGCTTAATAGTTAATTTATTCTCATCGACAGAAGCTAAAGTTTTGCTTGTAGTTGTAATATAATGATTGCTGCTTAGGTTTAACGCTTGTTTACTAACAGCACCACTAAGGTTTATTTGTACTAACTCGCCACTTTTGGTAGTGGTTGTAAATACGTCATTATACTTGTAAATATCGTTGCCTGAAAAATCGATGCTCTCGTTAACGTTTATTCTAGATTGTCCACGACGGTTTAAAACTTTTAATGTCTTTCCAGAAGCAAATACAATATAATCTCTATTGTTTATTCTAAAATGTTTTGGTTGGGTTAGAATATCGTTTGAAGTATTTTGATATTTAAAGCCATTAACACGTTTGCCGCTTTTATCGTACATAATAAGCACATTGTTTTGTGCTACAACAAAGCGATAATTTTTGTTGTTGTCATAATCGAAAACGCTTAAAGGTTGGGTGATTTCATTATTGAATTTTAATGGAAAAGGACTCACGTCTCTTCCGTTTCTATCTAAAATATAAACACGATTAGGTGTTGCAAAAGCAAGTTGCAAGCGTCCATTTTTATAAAGGTCTACTTGCTCAATGCTACCAAGAATTGTGCCTTGTAATTGTTTTTTCCAAAGGACTTTTCCTTTATTAGAAATTAAATATAAGTTGTTGTTTATATCTTGTACAACAATGTCTTTTTGTTTGGTGCGATGGTTAATTACAAATTGCGGATTGGTTAGAATATCAGATTCTAAAGACACATTAGACTCTTCGCTTATGGTATTTTGTTGTCTCCTAGATTTGTTCTTTTTTATAGCGGTATTAATATGCACAAAACCATCATCTTGCACTATTTGAAATCCAGAAAATTTATGATTGCTTAAATTGAGGCTTGTTACTGTTTCATTAAAAGTGCTTTCTAAAATGGATTCTAATTGTTTAGAATTTGCTACTACTAATAGTGATGCCTCGTCACTTAATGATTTTTGTAAGTTCGAGTAATTAGTATCGGTGTTGTAAGTGCTTCCGTTTTGGATATTGGTTATAATAGTCTTGAGTAGCTCTTCGTCATTGGCAAACACAAAAAAGTCATCGATGTTAATGTATTTTAAAGCATCTTTAAATGCAACAATAGGAGCAAAGATGTTTTCGAAGTAGCTTGGATTATTAAAAGAGAAGATGTCTGTATTTCTAAAACTTCCTGTTTTGTTTTCTTCGCTATTTAAAATGTCGTTTGTACTAAAAGCATCTATAGATTTAAGTGCTAAGACTTTTTTATCGTCTAAATAAATTAATCCAACTTCGGTTAGCGTTTCTAAAAGTTCAAAATGTTGAGTGCTGTCTACTATTTGTTGCTTGTAAGTCGCTAAATTTTGATGCAGTGTTTGAAAATCGTTATAAGTAAAACTTAAAAAGCCATCACTTGTTAAAGGGGTGATATTTTGGATGGTGTTTTCTTGAGGTATAGTGTTTTTAAAAATGTCAATAAATTTGCTAACTGAATCATTATTAATACTTACGCCGTTAAGTATAAGTTGGTCTGGAGTAATTTCGGCATCAAAAGCTATGGTATTTGCAAAATCATCACTTGAAAGGCCAAAAGCACCTTTGCCAAAGTTGTTAACGCTCTTGTTATTAATTAACAATGAGAAGGACTTATGGGTACTTAAAGCTTTACTAAAAGTATTAAAGCTATTGCTTTTTTGAACACTTAAATTAGTAATAATACTATTTGAGTTTGAGGCGACTAAAATACTATCTAATATGGCGTTATATAGTTTAAGCGAATCGCTTTTTTGTAATAAACTATCATGATATTTAGTGATGAAAGTATAGTTTAAAGAATCACCTGAATTATTATAGCAAACTAATATTTCATTATTTGTATTAAAACTTTCCAAGCTTTCTAAAGAAGAGTTGAAGTTTTCGTAAAAATCTGTTGATGATAGTCCTTTTATGAAGGCACTGTTTTTAAGGTCGCTTTTAAATGTTTCGAGCGTATTTATTTTTAGAATAACCGTAGTTGAATCTGGAATAAGCTGAGTAATAATGGTTTTGTTTCCTCTAGAATTATTACAACTAAAGCATATTGATAGAATAATAAGGGAAACAAAAAACTTTTTCATTAGGACTAATTAATGCAATTTCATGCAAAGGTATAACTTAAAATTCAAAAGTTAATTGCTCTGGCAAGAGCTTGAAGGATTTTCGATGATATTTAGTTATGCCATATTTTTTTATAGCTTCGCGATGTTCCACAGTAGGATAACCTTTGTTTTGTTTCCAATTATACATTGGAAATTCTTCGTGAATTTTTAGCATATAAGCATCACGATACGTTTTTGCTAAAACTGAAGCTGCAGCAATATTTAAATATTTACCATCACCTTTAACAATAGTTTTATGAGGTATGTCTTTAAAAGGCTTAAACCGGTTGCCATCCACAGCAATAAATTCGGTTATAGTTGATAGTTTTTCAATTGATTGATGCATCGCCAAAATAGAAGCATTCAATATGTTGATAATATCTATTTCTTTTTCAAAAATATGTGTAACTCCAAAACTTACTGCTGCGCTTTCAATAAAGGGTTTTAAAGCCTCTCTTTTTTTATGTGATAGTTGCTTGGAATCGTTCAATATATCATTCTCAAAATCTATTGGTAAAATTACAGCAGCAGCAGTAACTGGACCAGCGAGACATCCTCGACCAGCTTCGTCTGTGCCACATTCAAATTCAAATTCCGAATATTTTAGTCCAAGCATTTTAATAAATCATTGTTAAAACCGTTATGGTATTTAGTAATTTTCTTTCTCGTATAAAAAAAGTGATTACATTTGATAATTACTATTTTTGCACGAAGTTTTACGTCACAAAACTTGTATTTACAAGATTATAAAATATTTATGAATCGTATAGTTTTATTGTTGTTTTCTTTTTTTGCTATTGAAGCTTTAACTGCTCAAGTTAATCCACCTGTAAAACAATCGGAGGGAAGAACTAGATTTAGTATTCAAGAAAATGACTCGTTAAATAGAAATAATTCTGGTGGTAATAGTAAAAACAAAAACGCAACCATTGACCTTTACAAAATTATTTCTAAAGAGCATGATACAACTTTTGTAGATACAACTCTTACAATATACAAAGACTATAAATTCAACTATTTAAGAAGAGATAATTTTAATGTCTTACCGTTTTCAAATATTGGCCAAACCTATAACACTTTAAGTTATAATTTTGAAAACAATTCATTAATGCCAGTTTTTGGAGCTCGTGCAAGACATTTCAATTTTATGGAGATAGAGGATGTTAATTATTATTATGTACCTACACCTTTTACCGAGCTAATGTTTAAAACAGCTTTTGAGCAAGGTCAGTTATTGGATGCTTTTTTTACTGTAAATACGACGCCGCAATTTAACTTTTCAATAGCTTATAAAGGACTTAGGTCGTTAGGCAAGTATCAGCATATATTAACAAGTACTGGAAATTTTAGGTTTACAACTAATTATATAACAAAAAATGGTAGATATAATATTAGGGCACATTCTGTAATTCAAGACCTAATGAATGAAGAAAATGGAGGTATTTTAGATAAGGATCTTGATGAATTCGAATCAGGAAATCCTAGATTTTTGGATCGTTCGGTTTTTGATCCAGCTTTTGAAGATGCCAAAAATGTTTTAAAAGGAAAAAGATTTCATTTTGACCATTATTATAATGTAATTCAGCAGAAAGATACATTAAGCCAAAACACTTTAAGTCTTGGAAATATAGTGTCTTACGAAAGCAAGTATTATCAATATGAACAGACTTCACCTTATACCGATTACTTTGGTGATGCTTTTCCAAGCTCCAATTTAAATGATAAAACTAATTTAGAGAATGTGTATGTTGAAGCCAACACAAGATATAGAAGTAATACACTTGGAGAGTTAAAGTTTAATGTCGGTTATAATCAATATAATTATGGTTATAACACCTTGGTATCTATAAATGGTAATGATATTACTAACCGTTTAAAAGGAAATGTAGTTTCAGTTGGTGGAGGCTATAAAAATACCATTGGTAAATTTCTAATTCAGGGAGATTTTGGATTGAATGTTTCAGGAGATTTTGACGGAAATTTTTTAAATGGAAAAGCAAAGTACAGTATTAATGAGGATTCTAAAGTTAGTGCCACAATCAATATAAGTTCCAAAGCACCCAATTATAACTATTTATTATATCAAAGTGACTATATAAATTACAATTGGCAAAACTCGTTTGATAATGTCCAAACAAAGCAACTAGGTTTTAAATTCGAATCAAATAAGTTGATTAATGTTGATTTGGACTATACTACAATTAATAACTATACTTATTTTGATAAATCTGGAATCGAACCGCTTTTGAAAGCGAATCAATATAATGGTACGGTTAATTATTTTAGAGCAAGATTAGAAAAAGAGGTGAAGTTTGGGAAATTCGCCCTTAATAACACGTTGCTTTACCAAACAGTTATAGATGGTGACGATGTTTTAAATGTTCCAGATATTATTACAAGGAATACCTTTTATTACGCTAATCATTTTTTCGATAAAGCCTTATTTCTTCACACAGGAATAACTTTTAATTACTTCTCCAAATATAATATGAATGCCTACGATCCAGTTTTAGCAGAATTCTATGTTCAAAACGAAAAACAACTAGGTGGTTTTCCTAGATTAGACTTCTTTATAAATGCTAAAGTTAAGCAAACTCGTATCTTTTTTAAGTTAGAGCATTTCAATGCTCCATTTACAGGTTACAATTATTACACTTCACCTAATAGTATTCATCGGGATTTGAGTATTCGATTTGGATTGGTATGGGATTTTTTCATGTGATAAATGTTTGGTTATTAGGTGTTGTGGTGTTGTGTTTTATATTTTGTAAAAAAGAGTTAAGAAAAGG
>JALKAW010000007.1 GCA_023015825.1 Flavobacteriaceae bacterium S0862
TTCTATTTTGGATATGCGTATCAGTTTACTACCAATGGATTATCAGCGTATAACTCTGGTACTCACGTTGTCACTATCGGACTGGATTTCCTTAGAGGCATTAGTGATTGTGCCTGTACTAGTAATCGTAGCCCTTGGTAAGATATTCTGAATTCTTTTTAAAAAAATTATTGACGGATAAAAAAGTAAATTAAACTAACGTTCTAGTACCCTTTTATTTATCTATCATTTTCCACCGATTTAACAACTCCAATACACGAGTATCTAATAAACTTACTGCTTCTGTTGTTTTTACAGTTGGCATTGCATCGGCACTTTGAAGTATATCTATGAGGTACAATAATTTGGATTGAAGTCCAACCAAAGTTTCATCTTCTAAATCACTCGCTTGGATACTACCATAAAAAAAACTAATGCTTCTAGGTTGACCATTGCCTCTAAAATTATTTAAGTCTGTTAGCGATTTCTTGTTTAGATTTTGCGTAGCAATTTTGCTATCTATAAGTTCCCGTATCGTTTGCAACTTGTTATAATTAGAGTAGCAAAGCAAAGAAAGTTGTGTTTGTAAATCTACTGCTTTTAAGCTTAGTTGTGACCGAGGATCAAGTTTTACCGTAATGCTACGTTCTGTAGTTACTTCATCAACAATCAGTTGCACTTTATAAGTTCCAGGTGCTACATAAGGCCCAACAGGTCCGCTTGGTGTATCGTATTGTACTGCAGCAATACCATAGCTTCTCTGAGCTCCTCGAGGAGATTGGTAACGCAAGTTCCAAATAAAACGTTGATGGCCCTGTTTTGTTGATAATTGCTGCTCTGGGCGAGCCCAATACGTTGGGTGTCGCATTGTTGTAGAATCTATTTCTTCAACAACATCGTCACTTGAGAACGTTGACACCAATTGATTTTTTTGATCGAGAATATTTAGCTGAACTTTATTTGCAGCCCCTCCTAGAAAATAATCAATTATTCCACCATCAGGTGGATTTTGTGCAGTAGGTTCTTCTGGTGGTAGCGGCGTATCAGTAAACACATTATGACGCACACGTATTGCATCACTTGGTTGAAATAAATAAGTATTTAGAGATTGTAATTTTGTTAATTCTCGAAGTGGGCTAAAATTATCCAAAATCCAAATTGAACGCCCATGTGTACCAATAACCAAATCATTTTCATGAATAACCAAATCACGAATTGAAGACGCTGGCATATTTAGTCGTAGTGATTTCCATGAAGCACCGTCATCATTTGAAAAATAGACTTCACGTTCGGTTCCAGCAAACAGCAAGCCTTCTTTCTTGTGGTCTTCGCGCACTACATTTACAGGTCCTGAAGGATTCATACCAGACACAATTTTTATCCAAGTTTCACCAAAATTGTGGGTTTTATAAATATGAGGCTTCATATCGTCTTTTCTAATGGCATTTACAGCAATATAAGCGGTTCCTTTATTAAAATGACCAGCGTCAATTTGTGAAATTTTATCCCAGGATGTCAAATCAGGAGGTGTTACATTTTTCCATGTGGCACCTCCATTGGTAGTAATGTGTACTAAACCATCATCGGTTCCTGCCCAAATAATATTTTTATCAATAGAAGATGGTGCCAAAGCATATACAATAGCACGTTGTGGCATATTTCTATGGGCATCTGTTGTATAGTTGCCCACATTTTTAGGTACTTCTGGATTCTTTTTTGTTAAATCGGGACTAATTTGCTCCCAGTTTTGGCCTCCGTCTAAAGTTTTCCAAATCACATTAGTACCAAAGAGTAACATATTATCATCCAACGGATGAAATAGAAGTGGCATTGTTCTAAGAAATCTTACTTCACCAGAACGCAGTACTTCTGGCCCAACAAATTGATTTTGTCCTGTTTTTTTATTAAAACGCGTTACTCGACCTCCATAAATAATATTGGAATCTTTTGGATCTGGCGCCACATATGCATATTCGTCTGCGCCAACACCAATAAATTCCCTAAAGGAAATTTGACCTCCATTACTTCTACTTGCAACACCAATAGCTCCGCTTTCTTGTTGGCCACCATAGACCCAATAAGGAAATTGGTTATCGGTAGTAACATGGTACAACTGTGCTGTTGGTTGGTTATACCACGAGCTCCATGTTTTTCCTCCATTTACAGTAATCACAGCACCTTGATCTGCAGAGAACAATCTAATTTCTGGTTGCAATGGATTAATCCATAAACGTTGATAATCATCACCTCCTGGTGCTCCTTTTATAGAAGTCCATGTTTCTCCTGCATCATCAGATCGATACGAAGCTACGTTTGCAATGAACACAATATTTTCGTTATTTGGATGTACTTGTATATCACGTCCCAAAAGGCGTCTGTTGGTATGTACCAAATTCCAGCTTTCACCTGCATCATCACTTCTGTAAATTCCTCCATTATTTTTAGCACTAACCATGGCATACATTCGTTGAGAGTTACTTAAGGAAGTTGTAACCCATACTCTACCCAGACCATCACTTGCTCCAGGTAATCCTTTAGTTATTTTGTTCCAAGTTTCACCACCATCTGTAGATTTGTATAAACCGCTATTGGTTCCTGAGAATTTGGCGTTTTCCCAAGGACCTTCTTGATGCTCCCACATAGTTGCAAATACAATTTGTGAATTGTTTGGGTCAAGTTCAACTTGTATAGCTCCTGTCTGTGCATTGATATATAACGTTTTTTTCCATGTTTTTCCACCATCAATAGATTTAAAGACACCACGTGTAGTATTAGCACCATAAGGATGACCCATTCCAGCTACAAAAATGATATTAGGATTGGTTGGATGTACAATAACTCGACCAACTTGTTGGACGTCTCCCAATCCAATATGTTGCCAGTTTTTCCCACCATCGATAGATTTAAACATTCCATCACCAACAGATAAATCAGGTCTATGCATTCCTTCGCCTGTTCCTACATAGATAATATTTGGATTACTAGGTGATACCGCCAAGTCTCCAATAGAACCAGTTGGAGCCTCATCAAAAATAGGATTCCATGTTCGGCCATAATCGTCTGTTTTCCATACACCTCCATTGTTTACTCCAATAAAAAATACATTAGGCTGTGTAGGAACACCTACAGCGCCTACTGTCCTTCCTGCACGGAATGGACCAATCATCCTATAATTCAGTTCTTGGTATTGAGATGGATTGGTTTGTGAAAAAGTTAAGGAAATAGCAAAAAATGCAAAGAAGTAACAAACAAAGCTGCGCATGATTAAAAGTATTCTGGTTGGTTCTTTAAAAATACAATTTTTTTGTTTGGTACTACTCTGTAGTAATATCTTTTGTAGTAAACACTACGAGAAGATTTTGTTTAAAAAGAATTTCATGGGATTTCAGCATATTTTGCTGTAGGCATAGATAGTGCTTATTATATTAAATTGAGCTTCTTGTTGTTTCTTTATGTACTATTGTAAATGGAATTTTAAGTGTTGAATACGCATTATCCAAATCCTTATTGTTTAACTCATTAACTAACAATCGTAAAGCGTTTTCTCCAATTGTTTCTGCATTTTGATCAATATAAGATAACTTTGGAATAGATAAATTTGAAACAACTTCATCTGTAAATCCTATTAAGCTTATATCCTTTGGAATATCATAACCCATGTTTATAGCTACATTTACTGTAATAGTTCCTGTAATATTATCAGCAGCAATGATAGCGTCAATATTTGGATTATTTATTAAGAAATTTTTAATCAAACCTTGATAATCATCTTCTTTTTTAATAAATAAATACATAGGATTTAAATCAGGCAATACACTCATTTTAATAGCATTTTCATAGCCTATTCTTCTTAATGCTCCAACATTTAAATCATTTATAGTACTAATAAAAGCAATTTGCTTTTTTCCTCTATTTATAAGCATGTTTGTTACTTCATGTGCAGCTTTAAAATCATTAATTATAACTTTATTACATTCAATATCATTTAAGTTACGATCAAACATTATCATTGGAATTCTTTTTTCACTAAGTGTTTGAAGATGTTGAATTCTAGAGGACAATAACGTCTCTTCTGAAACTGCAATAATAAAACCATCTACACTTCCATTAGATAATAGTGAAATACTTTCTTGTTCCTTAACCAATTGTTCGTTGGTTATGCAAGTAATTATACTATATCCCAATTTAGTAGCCTCATTTTGAATACCATATAAAGCCATTGCAAAAAAGCGATTTAAAATATTTGGAATGATAACTCCAACAGTTTTTGTTTTATTTTGCTTTAAACTTAAGGCAACTCTATTTGGTTGATAGTTGAGTTCTCCTGCTAATTTCTTAACGCGACTAATTGTTTCTTTACTTATTTCATCACTATCACTTAATGCCTTAGAAACTGTCGAAATAGAAACATTTAATCTCTCTGCTAAATTCTTTAATGTTATCATATATTAAAACTAATATAAAAAGAGCGTCTTTGATTTATTGTCTTAATATTTTAAATTTTCATTTTTATCCCAAATTCCCCAAAAAGCCCCAACATCACCTTCTGCTCCAACTTTCCATGATTCATCAAAAGACGAAAAATAAAACATTTCAATATCATCATCCTTTGACCATTTTTGAGCATTTATAAAATACTTCAAGGCATTTTCTTCTGATGGAAATGCACCTTCCAAATTAGCACCTTCATTGGGCCAACCAGTTTCTGTGATAATGATGCGCTTACCGCCACCTGCTCGTTTAGCTCTATGGTACATATCCTTCATATATAACAACGAATAATCTTGGTCACAACCTTCCCAAAAAGGGTAGCAATTAGCTAAAATAACGTCACAAACCTCTGTTATTGCTGGTCTATCAGAAAATTCATAATAAGCATCAACATAGCCAACTGGGACTTTGTCATTTACTTCTTTTTTAACCTTTAGAATGAATGTAATTAATTCTTCTTCAGTTAAATCGCCGCGATACATGACCTCATTGCCAACTGCTGCAACGTCCACATACCCTTGATTTGCAAGTTCTATTAAGCCTTTAATCTCACTTTTATTAATTTCATCATCATCCCCTAACCAAGCGCCAACTAAAGTTTTTAATCCATATTCTTTAGCAATTTTTGGAATAAGTTCGTTACCCTCAGTACATGAAAAAGAACGAATCCAATTTGTATATGGTTTAATAATTTCAATACGTCTTCTTATTTGTGCTTCTGAAAGTACTTCACCTGGCTCTTGTCCATCCATATATGGACTAAAGCATAATCCATGCATGCCATTTTTTAGTGTTTTTTTAAATGTCTTTCTTAATCCTTCAATAGATACATCATCATAATCTACAGCTGTTAATGCTAAAAACTTTTCTTCTCTAAGTGACATAAAATTTATTGTTTTTGTAATTTACTATTATGTTGTTTTCTTACGCTCTTTAATTTTGCTCTAATTTCATTTGCTCGCTTTTCATCTATATTATAATCGCGCATAATGTACATAGCCAAAAGAGTTCCTACTAACGGAAAGAAGCAAAAGAATGCATGCAAACCATCTACAGCAGCTTGCTGATCTGTAGTTGGAAGATCTGCGTTAAAACCAACAATTGCGATTATAACACCACTTAATGCACCAGCTATTGCAAAACCAACTTTAACCATCCACCAATATATAGCCCCAAATATTCCTTCTCTTCTTTTCCCTGTATTGAGCTCATCTACATCAATAACATCTGCAGTCATTGACATCATTATAGTAAACAGGCTACCAATTCCAAATGAGAAAAATGGCAATGCTATGATATACATCCATGGCTTACCTGGTATAAATAAAAAATATAGCATTACATATCCAATAATCGAAATACTTTGTGCAATCAAAAATGCCTTTTTCTTTCCATATACTTTTGCCATCCAAGTCACTATAGGTATTACAATAAATGTTGTGCCCAAAGCACCAAAACATCCAAATAAGGACACCCAAATACCACTTGCTCCTGCATCACCATTAAATAATTTATAGACAATTACAAAAAATGTCAGTGCCGCAACTGTATTAAATGCGTTAAAAATTAAAAAGGTAGCTCCGCATAATTTTCTAAATTCCTTAATCTTAAAAGCTTCTATAAAACTGTCATAAATTTTCTTTAAACTATTTCCAATATTGGCTTTATTTAAAGGCTCGTAGTCTTTATCTACAGTTGATTCACTTTTTATAAAAAGTGCTGGTACCATAGCACAAATAGCACATGGAATAGCTACCCAAACAGATAATTGCCTTACGGCTACTTCAGCAGATGGAAACCACTCTGGGTCATACATAATAATCCAAAATAAAGGCGCTATCACCCAAGCCCATTGACCAATCCATTGCGCCACTGCCATAATATGAGTTCGTTCATGAAAATCATCACTCATTTCATAACCCATAGCTACATAAGGAACACTAAAAAAGGTAAGCCCTAAATAGAAAACAATAGACCATAGAAAGAAATACCAGAAATTAAATTGTAATGAGTTTTCCTTAAAAAGCTGCCACATAGCAATATAGGCAACTCCCATTATAACAGCTCCAATGAGCACATACTGTCTACGACGACCCCATTTTGATTTTGTATTATCTGAGATGAAACCCATAATAGGGTCAGTGATTGAATCGAAAATTCTTGGTGCAAAGAAAATTACACCCCACATCCAACCAGGAAATCCTAAGTCTTCTACTAGTACTACCATAAATATTCCCATAATGGCTGGAAACATTTGGTTAGCAAACATTCCAAAACCGAATGCTATTTTCTGACCCATTGGGACTTTGTTTGACTTAAGGTTAGACATAGTTTAATTTGTTAGTGTTATAGTTTGAATTGCTTGTGCATTGATTGACATATTTTTTTCTTTTTCACCTAAGAAAATAGTGAAGTTCTTTACTTCAGTACTTTGATTAAGAACCACAACTGCGATTGTTCCATCTGGGTTCTTGGCTGCGGTAACCATAAGGTCATCTTCTGAATTTAAAACATCAATAATTTTTGCTTCAGGTCTGATGTATTTGCTGAAATGTGCCATTGTATAATATATTGGCGTAAAGTAAACCTCATCCTTATCAGGGTCTACAATTATTGGCGCCACACACCAATTTTTAAACCAATTTGGACCACCTTGTCTGTCTAAAACCATATTCCAATCTATCCAACCATCTACCCAATTATTAAGGCAACCAATAATATCTCTTGCATAACGATAAACTGGTGAATATTTTGGATGCAAATGTCTGTCCTTATCTGATGCCCAATCCCAGCCCCAATCCGTAGCTTCCTTGCTCCAATACCAAGCATCGTCCTTCCATTTAGGTATCTCAGAATCTACACATCCTTCGGTTTCAATTAAATATTTATTTGGTGCTTTATTATGTGCATATTGCAAATCTTCAGGAAAATAATCATAAGTACTTTCATACCAATGAATAGCAGTTCCAGCAAAGTATTTTGAAGATGCTTCATCTTTAAACATCTCATCAACCCATTCTTTTAAACCTGCTCTATTTTGGTCATACCCAAGAATATTTACATCGCTTTTTCCTGCCGCCTCCAATTTCGGCCCTAGGTGGTTTTGAACAAAATCAGTTTCTTCTTTAGGTGTAAAGTGCATACTTTCCCAATTATTACCATTTCCATGAGGTTCGTTAACTGGTGTTAAACCCCAAATATCAATTCCTTCAGCTTCGTAAGCATCTAAGTATTTATTAAAATACAAGGCAAATGCATCATAAAACTCTGGCAATAGTTTTCCTCCAACATAATTCCTATTATCTTTCATCCAAGGTGGCGCTGTCCAGGGAGATGCAATAATATTAAAGCCATCTTTTGAAATTGCCATAGCATCTTTAATCATCGGAATTAAATCGTCTCTATCTTCTTCGATAGTGAAATTTTCTAAAGCTAAATCTCCCTCAACCGGTGCATAGGTGTAATTATTCAATGAGAAGTCACAAGAAGCAATATGCGTTCTGGTAAGTGAATATCGAGCGCCTTCTTCTCCAAAATAAGCTTGTAAGATTGTATCTCTATTTTTTTTACTCAATCGATTTAGTAAATAGGCCGAAGATTCTGTAAATGAGCCTCCAAAACCAGTAATTGTTTGATACGTTTTATCAGGATTAATCATGATTTCTGATGGGTTATCAGAAGACGTAAATTCAGTTAATTTTGTCAATTTATTTCCTGAAGCAGATGTTTCGTAAACGTCTACCTCTAATTGATTAGAATTACAACTCATACATAATCCAATTAATATAATGATATAGTGTTTTAGTTTTAGTTTCATCATCTTATTTTAGTTATTTGATGATTTATATTTCTGTTTTACAACATCGAAGGTTATTTTCTTATTTCTATCAATATCTACAATTCCCCAATATTCCTCATTTGGCGCTCCATCATATGGCACTCCAGTGCTATTTGGAGCACTTCCACCTGTATCTTGAATACTAGGATTTCCTGCTTTCCACCAGCCATCTAAAAATGAGAAAAGAGTTACTCCAGAACCAATATTAGTATTAGCAAAAACGTCATCTAAAATTTTAGTATTAGCATCAGCCTGAGCTTGTTGATTTTCGCCTTGTTGGTAACCAGCTTTAGTTATTTTCATATAACTATCTGCTCCAGCTTCAGATAAATACATTGGTTTATTGCTTACCTTTTCCCATTCTTTGTAAATGGTTCCTGGATTATCCCAACGGTATACATTCATTCCCCAAACATCTATATTTGTTCCCATTTTGAGAGCTAGTGCATCAGGTAAATCACCATGTGCAGTAGTTGTAGGATGATTTGAATCTATTTCATGAATTAACCCAGCAGCATCATTCATTTCGGCATACCAATTTTTAATATCGCCTTTAAACCATTCTGGGTGGTAATTATATTCGTTACCTAACTCCCACATTAGTATAGCATTGTGATCTTTATATTTTTTTACGTAATTGATGAATGTACCGGAAACTATGTCGTAAATACCATCTTGGTCATAACCAAAACCAATAATAACCTTAATTCCAGCATCATGAATTTGGTTTAAAACCTGTAAGTCATCAATTGGTTCGTAAACTCTAATGGTATTAATTCCAGCCTCAGTCATTAACTCTAAATCTTGCGTGAGATTATCAAAATCCCTATAATTCTCACTGCCTTTAGGAACTGGATGGTAACAAATACCCTTGATGATATATGGTTTTTCGTTTACTAACAACTGTCTTTCAGAAACGGATACTTCATCAACTTGTGATTCACCGTTACATGACATTAATGACATGCTTAAAAAAGCAACTATGTATAGTATTTTCCTGTTCATTTTTTAATTATTAATTACCTCAGCTTTTGTATTAGGAACTAAAACATCTTCCATTAATTTTACCTTATTGCCATTGTATGTTTTAGTAATAGAATTTCCGTTTCTTGTAAGACCATCAAAAATACCTTTATCTACTAAATCCCAAAGTGCATATTTTGCTTTACCATCAATAGTGAATAATCCAAAATGATTCTCCGAACCTCCAGGGTTTTCGGCGTCTTTCCAATTTTCATCAAAAGCTTCAAAATAGAAACATGAAATACCAGCTTCATTCGTCCAATCCCGTAAATGTTTATAATAAAGAGCAGCTTTGTATTCGTCAGTAGCTTTAGAACCGTTGTTTCCATATATTCCATTAGACTGAGTAGCCCAACCTGATTCACCAATATGAATTGGTTTATCAACACCTATGCTATCAATAAAAGATTTAACCCCTTCATATTGTGAGATGGCGTATTTCTTTGCTCTTAACATTGCTGCATCAATTTTCTCTAATTCTGAATTATAAATATTGGTATCATTAATCCAATAGTTCGGTGAATAATGAGTATCATGGTAGGCATAAGTATGCATAGAGATATAGTCTACTGCTTTCACTAACTCAACTAAATCTTCTTTGTGATAGACCAAGTCACCTCCACCCCAAGCTGCAAAATTATCTGAACTAGTAATCCATAATTCATTAGGTAATTCTCCTTTATTTTTGAGGTCTTGTAGGTAATTAACCCATTTTAGTATAATTGAAGGTTCAACAAAATATTCTGCTGCCCAATGAACCATTGCTTCATTACCTACTGCCAAAATTTTAACAATACCTGGATATTGCTTAGTGAGTCTGATAGCTTCTTTCATTTCACTCTCATTCCCAATCATTTTATCGATTTGTGGCATATATCTTTCGCCATCTTGATTACGAATCTTTTCTGTTACATCAGTAAAGGCATGTTTTGCTTCAATCCAAGCCCCTAACATCACATACATTTCGAAATTAGAATCCTCTTTTTTAAGTTCAGAAATGGCTTTCAAAATATTTTCGGCATGAGGAAAGTGTACATTATAAGTACGCAATATTTTAATTCCCATAGCAGCCATAATCTTAAGGTCATTTTTAATTTCGGGAATAGTAGGTTGTACTTTACGTGAATTTTCTCGATAAGCTCCGTAAGAAATTGCCAAATATTTTGGATTACCCAAAATATCTTTAGCTGTGATGTTTATTTGCGACTGCATTAATTGTTGTTTAGTTTGGTCTTTTTTACATGAAAAAGCAAGCACAACTGCTAGGGCCAGTAGTATAATGTTTGCTTTGTTTTTCATATCTGTATTTTATTTTAAAATATTTTCTTGGATTCTCACTTTTATAATTGTAACCTCTCCAGTTCTTTTAAATATTTTATCACTAGTTTGAGCATCTATAATTAAACTATCTAATAGTTCAGTTGAATTATCATTCTTAAAAACTTCAATACTATTTTTGCTCGAAATTTCATATACCACAGGTACTTGACAATACGTAAATGCCAACGAGTTTTTAGATAATTCTATATTTTTTTGTTCTTGATTTGTACTTATATATCTAAATGTTTTTTCTTCCTTGAGGAATTCTCTTTGTCTAAGTAAGCACGGATAGAATTGTAATTTACCACCTTCAACAAAAACCCCTAACTCACCAAAGCGACATAAAATATCCTCTTTTACTTGTCCAGTCATCCCTGGTTGTTGCGCTCCTTTACCAGCAGGTGTATGAGAATAAGGATCTGTTGGGAATGCACCATATAATTTTGGTGGCTTGTGTACACCTATTCCAGCATGAATCTCATAATAATGATCTAACAATTTTCCAATTATTTCCGAACTTTCATTATTCCTAATAGCCTTTAAGCAATTTTCTTGGACACTTAATAATAGTTTAGAAACCATATGCCAATAAATAGAGCCTAAACCTTCATAGCCATAAAAAGTACCTGAACGACCTGTGAATGATTTATGGTTAAAAATGTTTTCAAAAATCTCGAGTACTAACTGTATTTCTTTTTTTACAAGTACTTTATAACCAGATTTTTGCAAAGTATTCAAAGCTAATTTTAGGTCGTTTGCATTCTTTAAATTACCGTTGAAATGATAATCTCCATTAATATCTTGTTCTATGACCTGAGTATTTTTATCAGCAACAAGTTGTTGCAATAACACTGATTTAAGAACCTGGTCTTTTGGAATTGTGTTTCGATTAATAAAGCTTGGTAAGTCTTTATTAGGATATAATAAGTAACTGTATTGATCTTCTCTAAATAAAGCACTTCGCTTCATTGCGTCTAATATCTCAACAGCTTTTGTAGCAGATAAGTATTTAGAACTTAATACTGCTACTTGACCTTCGAGCATTTCATTTAAATATGAAATTTTAGCAGTTTCATCTTCAACTGTTATCAAGTTATAGGCATGAAATAATTTATCCTCTCTCCTATTAGCACGAATAGAATGTTCTAAATGTGATATACTTGTATTTACAAAATCCTTAAGACTATCTAACGAAATATTAGTTTTACGACCAGTAAATGCATTATTATAAATTTTACTTCTATAATCACTAGCAGCTTTAAGCAATGGCTCTAAAACTTGCATGCGCTGTGCATCGTCAAAACTGTCTGATAAAAGATGCTGATGAGTTTTTAGAGTGTCATGAACGTTATTATAAAACCTAACTAGTTCTGTTGAAATTTCGAATGAGTTTTCATTCGTATTTTCAAAAACTGCTTTAAAGAAGTCCAGAAAACGACGCAAATAATATAGCGTTACCATAGATACGCCATTACCAACCAATGCATTATTCGCGTCATTCCATTCTGGTCGCTGTGTGTTCATCCATATTCCAGCTTCAGGAATAAAATTGGATAACTTTGCTAATGTAGTAGCTAATATTTTTTCAATAAAGTTTACTTTAACAATAAATCTATTTTCATCCCTAAGTAAAGCACCATCAGCTCCAAGTTCTAATCTTTCTTGTCGAATTTTAGCATCTAGCATTTCATCAAATTCTATAGTATCTTTTGGATTGCTTAAGATACTCTTGTAATCTTTTATTCTATAAGGAACATTGGCATAAACAAATAGATCAGTAGTAAAATAACTTTGCAATTTACCAGGCTTATGCTTTTCTATAAACTCTAAAAACTTAAGCAAATATATAATTTGATGATCTCCCCAATATCCAATGTAAGACCAAGGGTCGTCTGGTTCAATCGTTTCCCAATCAAAACCATCTTTAGTAACACGATAAGGATTGTAACCGTCAAAAGTTGTGGCATTTAAAAACTTATGAATCATACTTTCAATAAACTCTGGAAAAGCAATTGCTAAAGCTTCCCAGTTTTGAAAAATATCACGCCAATTGCCTTCGTAATCTAATATTTTAGAACCATCTACCTCACTACGCGTGTTAATTGAAAATTTGTTCCAAGGACGACTTGGGTCTCCATGACGACGACTAAACCTTAGAGGCATATACTCTAAACACAAACGTCTAAAGTTAGGATCGTTACTGTTATTTGCTATATCGTGTAGTTTAAAAAGTGTAAATGTCTCTGGCAATTTATTAATGATTACCTCGTTGTTCCTTACTACTTTTTTATTTGCTTTTGAAATATAATTTTTAAAATCACTTTTCTCAATTTGGTAGTTATTATCAAAAATACCACCACGCATTATATTGAACAATGTGTTAGAGAAATGTCTGGTGTCCCTGAACTTATCTTCTGTTAGTTGAATACCATCAGATGATCCATTAAGTGCAATTAATCGCTTTGTACCAAAATTTATGTTTTCTTTTACTTTGTTAATCAACTCGGCATCTTCTAGAATACTTTTAGATAATGCTGCAATTTCTGAATGATTTTGATTAACATTTGCAATTATCATCCATTGTTTTTCTTCTTTGGGATGTAATTCTAAAGTATCATTTATAAGATAAGCTCCTTTTTCAGCTTTAATATCAGTTTCTTGAGTAATAGATTGCCTATTTCTGAAAGCTCTTAATTGAAGAGAAGACAAAAGATATTTTGGGTTTTCCAATCCCATTGACCAAGCGATATTAGCTTTTAATGCTTCACTTGGCTCTGCTTTATCTACAATAATAGCACTTAAGGCAAAAATACCTAATCCTGTTTTTTCTTCTAATTCACTACGTTTGTATGCATCAACCAGATTACTGCTTTGATTCTGCAAATCACTTCCAACACCATATGGCATAATATTTTGAATACCATCTAATAATGATATGCTTACTGAACTCTCACTATGGTTTAAAAGAGTAGATTCTTTAACAAAACCAAAAATATTGCTTGAGCTCCATTGATATCTAAATGTAAGTCCTAGGTCATTATTAACTTCCTCAAACATTACTTTATTACCATATTGGCTCTTATAAAGATTTCTTCTGGTATTATATAACCCTTCGTAACGATTTGAAAATGGCTCCCAAATATGTGTTTTATCATATTGATTTACCAAAAAGATGGATTTACTTCCAGTTATTTCGGCAGACTCAGTAATTTTGTCATCTGTATAATAAGGGAATAATGCATATTCAGCATTTTTACGTCCAGCGGTTAATCCACCATTGCTTGATATAAACATCCAATGGTTAGAATCACTAACAATGCTCATAAAAAATAATCGCATTGCATCACTATTGGAAATCTTATAATAGTTTTCGCTATTAATTTTTACAAAATCTATAGTTGTATTGTTGTTCAATATTTCTTGATCTAAAAAATTCATTAATTACTAAAAATCATTAAAATTAACAGAATAGTTTATTGGTATACTCTAACATAATCAATCTCCATAGTGGATTCAGAAAAATTAGGATCTATGAAAAACCAATTACCGCCCATTGCTATATTTAAAATAAAAAAGTGTGGATTATTAAATGGCCACGTTGAGCTATCTTTTACTGCTGGATCATATTCATATAAAAAAGTATCATCTAAAAAGAAAGAAAGTTTGTTTTCAGTCCATTCAAGTCCATACACATGAAACTCGGTAGCATAATCACCTACTGTAACATTACCAACAGTAGTATTTGCACAACCTCCAGAGCATGATGGTGTATGTGTGGCACTTGAAACTTTTGTTGGTTCATGCCCCCAATGCTCCATGACATCAATTTCGCCACAAGCTGGCCAACCAACTGTATCAATATTAGCACCTAATAACCAAATTGCAGGCCACGTGCCGGCTCCTTTCGGAAGTTTTGCTCTAACTTCAATTTTTCCATAAGTAAATTCATATTTATCCTGGGTTGTCATTCTTGTTGATGTATAATTAAAACCTTGGTAAGATTCTTTTTTTGCAATGATTTTTAATATTCCATTTTCTATAATAACATTGTTTTCTCTGTCGGTATAATATTGTGACTCTCCATTTCCCCATCCACATAAATCTGGACATCCATTTCCTATTTCAAAATTCCATTTTGAACTATCTGGTGCTCCATCAGCATTAAACTCATCAGACCAAACTAATTGCGGCTCGTCATTGACAAAAACAGTTACATTCTTAAAAGTACTAATTGAATGTCCTGTACTTGAATACGCAAAAACAGAAACAACATGAGTATTATTACCTTCAGTTGAAAATGTATAGCTAACACTTCCGCTAGCACTTTGAAATTCTTCGTTACCAAATTTTAAGACATATCTTACTGCGTTAGTTGCAGATGCATTAGCTATAATTTTTCCTGAACCATCTCCATTAGGATTTGATGCGTCTGAACCAACTATATCAATATTTAGCACCAAGTTAGAAGGAATTATGTCTAGTGGTGGTTCAATAACTGAATCGTCATCGCTTCCACCACTAGAACATGAAAAAACCAAAAAAATCAATAACAGTGTATAACTGCAAATAAAAACGCGACTAACTCTTTTTCTCATTCAATTGTTAATTTCCCTCTTTCACTAAAGAAAACTAATCATTAGGATTATCTGTTTGGTATAAGCAATACCAAGCCAATGCTGGATTAGCATCATCTGTCATTCTAACAAACAATGTAGTTTCTGTAATCTCAATAATTTCAACAGAATACACTCCAACATACCATGACATAAAACCACCATCTGAAAAATTAATAGTAGTACCTCTATATTCACCATCAATAGTTGCCGTAGAAGTTGATGGGCTAAAACTTACATTTTTAATGCCATCAAGTGAAGGTGCTACATCTGTACCATGACAAGTATTGACGTCAACACCAATAAGATTTGCAAAATCATCTGGAGTATATGCAATATCTGTTAACTGCTCGAAGGTAATATTACCATTACTGTCTTGTGAGAATACAAACTCGGCATCGTACATACAAAGCTTATCTGAATGAAAAGCATCAGACGTAAACCATTGTGACCATGTGTGTTCTCCATCTGCTGGGTTATTAGGTCCTAGTCCAATATTTCCAGGTTTATCTGCAGCCCAATACCATGTTTTGCTATTTCCCGCACCTCCACTCAAAAAGTCTTTTGCTTCCTCATCCTCAAATGCGCTATTTACTGTAATATTAATAGTTGTAGTTGATGTAATTCCTCCTCTCCCAGATGCCATAACGGTAACTGAATAAGAGTTATCACCAGTTAAGGTAAATTGATGTGATACTTTACCATTTGGAGAAACAACAACATCTGTATTATCTCCAAAATCATATCTGTAAGTTATAGCATTGTCTGAAGTAGCTGTAAAGTTAACTATTCCCGATCCATCACCATAAGGATTATCAGCATCCTCTCCAACTATTACTTTAGATAGTTCTAAGTTTGTAGGAGCAACGATTTCACCTACCGAAAAGTCATCATCTTGACATGACACTGTAACCATTACAGCCCCAAGTAAAACTAAAATATATTTAAATGTTTTCATGATCTATTTTTTTCTAATTATGAAAATAAAGGTTATCAATATAAACAGTAGCACTTGCTCCTGTTGTATCAAAAATTAATTGTGTTACTCCTGAAGGATCAATATTATAGTCTCCTAATGGAATCGAAACACTCACCCATGTTCCTGTAATTACATTAGGAACAAATTTGATATCTTCTTCTCCAATAACCGTATTCACTATTTTTAACCCTAATACTGTTGCATCAGGAGTCCAATAGTCAAAATGCACATATTGCATTCCAGATAAATTGGTTGGATTTCCATAATCTGTAACGATTCCTGTATAGTTTAACAAGTCATATCGCCAAATATTATTTCCTGCAATATCGAATGGAGTTAATGTGGTAGTTTGTCCCCAATTAGGGTTTAATTCACTTATTCCAACACTTGTATAACTATCACTAAAAATTGACATGACATCACTAGCATCAATTGTAGGCAGAGGTGCCTCTACTGTGGGTTGTGTACCATTCTCTGAATAAAAATAAAGATTATCAACATACACCTTTGCACTACCTCCAGCAGTATCAAAGATTAATTGTGTCACACCTGATGGATCTATAGCATAATCAGACAAAGGAATAGTTACACTTACCCAAGTCCCTCTAACTCCAGGGTTATCGACAGTTGACACCCATTTTATATCCTCCTGTCCTGTTACTGTATTCACAATTTTTAATCCTAAGGGTGTAAGATCTGGCGTAAAATAATCAAAATGCACATAATCCATTCCTGATAAGTTTGTAGGATTTCCATAGTCAGTTACAATTCCTGTAAAATTTAAAGCCTCATACAACCATATATTATTTCCATTAATATCTACAGGAGTTAAGGTTGTTGTTTGGCCCCAATTAGGATTCAATTCGCTTATACCAACACTTGTGTAACTGTCGCTAAAAATTGATATCACATCTCCAGCCCCATATGTAGGAGAAGGTGCATTATATTCTGGCGTTGTAGCCACCTGAGATGGTTTATAGAAATATAAGTTATCTATGAAAACATCAGCATTAGCTCCTTCTGTATCAAAAAGTAACTGCGTAATTCCTGAACGATCTATTGCAAAATCATCTAAGGCAATATCAACACTTACCCAATTGTCTCTTTCTATTGTTGCAACAAACTCTATGTCTTCCTCTCCTATAACAGTATTAACTAATTTTAGTCCTAATTTAGTGGCGTTTGGTGTCCAATAATCAAAATGGACATAAGTCATTTCTGATAAATCTGTAGGATTACCATAATCTGTTACTATACCGGTATAATTTAAGTTTGTGTAATACCAGGTATTATCATCTTCTATTGGAACTTCAGTTAACACGGTTGTTTGCCCCCAGTTTGGATTTACTTCACTTAAAGAAATATTTGTGTAATCTCCACTATAAATTGAAACTACATCTGAAGCTTCTCTGTTCGGCTCTGAATGAGATTTGACAACAGGCTGTAAAATTTCTGTTACCGGAAAATCGAAAGTACACTCTGTTGTTTCCATAGCGGCACTCATAGCAACTATTCTAATCGAATAAGTTCCAGCTTCTTGATACTGATATGACACTGATTCACCATTGTTGGCGGTTTTTGGGTCATCATTTCCAGGCTCTCCAAAATATACAGCATAAGAAATTCCATACTCTGCTGTTACTTTTACATCTACTTGCTTAGATATGCTTTCACTATTTGTGATATCAATATCATCTTCTTCTATGTCACAACTTAATTCAGGCGCTTTAAAAACAACTGGAAGTTCCTTTGTTCCAACAGTAGTTAAACCTGTAATACCTATAGCCTCTATAGTCACAGTATAAAATTCATCTTCTGGAAGTTCAGCATATTGATGAACTACAGCATCTCCTTGCTTAACACCTGTAGCTATTTCAGATTCATCACCAAAATTTATATTAAATGAAGCAGCTCCAATTGCATTAGGTGTTATCATTATTAAACCATCATTTCCGTTATTTTTGTCTAACATTGGCAAAAAATTTGCCGAAACTTCAGATGGTGCATTAACCTCTTTTATAAAATCTAAATTATCATCATCTTGACAATTCCATACTAGTAACAATGTTAAGCATGAAACTATAAAATATTTTAATGTTTTCATATTCATAATTTTTTTTATTAGTATCCTGGATTTTGTTCCCATCTATTTCCAGATAATTGAATTTCTTCGATAGGAATTGGAAATAGGTCATGTTTCCCTGAAATAAAACCATCAATTGCTAGAGCAGCTTTTCCAGTTCTAACCAAATCAAAGAAACGGTGACCTTCACCTACTAGCTCTACTCGACGTTCCTTATAAATATCATTAATTAGGTTAGTTCCAGATGTAGATACATCAGGCAACTGAGCTCTATTACGTACCATATTCAAATATATTCTTGCCTCATTATCTTGACCTTCCTCAGCTAATGCTTCAGCTGCCATTAATAATACATCAGCAAATCTTAATGCACGGTAATTATCTGGGTTAGTAAGTGCGGCATCTCCAATATTTAAATCACCTAAACGTGCAATATATTTTCTATTAAAATAACCTGTTTGTTCATATCCATCTCCACTCCAACTTGATCCTGGATTATCTATAATATATTGTTCCATATCTAATATTGAAGTTTCATAACGTAAATCTCCTGGTTCAAAAGCATCAACTACATCTTGAACTGGCACATTAAAACTATAGCCTGAATCAAACTTTTCGGCAGCATCTACAAACCCTCTTGGTCCATTAAAATACACTGAATAGTTACCCTCAAGACATTGGAAACACTCAAAACTTCCACCATCAACATCTGAATACTGTATTTCAAAAACAGATTCTATATTATTTTCCCAATCACGTTCAAACATGTTAGGATATTCTGCAGGAGTTAACAAACGGTGTGGGCCATTGTTTATTAAGTCTTCCAAAACATCCGCAGATTTTTCAAACTTTTTTTGATACAAATATACTTTCCCCAACATTCCTTGTGCAGCACCTTTGGTAACTCTCCCTGTTTGAGACTGAACATATGGTAAGTTATCAGCAGCGAAGATTAAGTCTTCTTCAATTAATTCATATACCTTTTCTTTTGGAGTTCTATCAATAGTAAATTGATCTCCAAATTGGATACGCTTATCTCTTAGCATAGGAACATCTCCCCACCATTTAACTAAAATAAAGTTATAGTAGGCTCTCAAAAATCTTGTTTGTGCTATAACACTTGTTTTATTAGTAAAATCAGTCTTATCCTTGAATTCCATGATGTAGTTGCAGCGATTAACGGCTTCATACATCCATTGCCACATCGTTCTTAATCCCCCATCACTCTGACCGTCGGCTGAATGAATCATATCATCAATTTGTTGTATATAAGGCGAATCTGTCGCGCTTTCTCCCCCACATAATGTGTTATCTGAAGCTATTTCTGCAAATTGATAAAATTTTGCTGTTGTTTGTAAATAATCATAGGCTGCAACAAGTGCAAGCTGGTAATCTTCTTCTGTATTAAAAAAGTTTTCTGAATTTTGATCTTCTGAATCAACTTCCACAAAATCATCATTACATGAAAACACTATTAAAAATGCGAAGAGATAAAATATAATTTTTAAATTTTTCATAATACTTAATTAAAATTTTACGTTAAGACCCAATAAAAATGTACTTGCACTTGGGTAAAATCCATTATCAATTCCACCGCCTATTGGAGCACCATTACCAATAGTAGGATCATATCCTTTATAATCAGTTAATGTAAACACGTTACTAGCTGAAACATAAAGTCTTAGCTTACTTATTTTAGGATTACTTAATACATTTTCAGAAAAAGTATATCCCAATTGTATATTTTGTAATCTTACAAATGAACCGTCCTCTACATAAAAGTCAGAAAAAACTGTGTTAGAAGTCGCTCCAATTGTATGTAGTGGTGAGGAATTATTAGTACCCTCTCCAGTCCAACGATCTAAATACCAAATTGGCTTATTCACTAATTGCTGGTTACGCTCATAATTTCGTACAATCTCATTCCCAATTGATGCAAACGTATATGCTGAGAAATCAAAGTTTTTATAATCAAAAGATATGTTAAGACCCATGGTTGCATCTGGTATTGGATTACCTAGATTTACTCTATCGTCCAAATCTATAACTCCATCTCCATTTTGATCAACAAATTTTAAATCTCCTGGACGTGCTCCAAGTTTAGTAACTGCAGAATTATCAACTTCTGATTGGTTTTGAAAAACCCCATCGGTTTTATACCCGATAAAATACCCCATTGGAAACCCTGCTTCCATTCTAGATATAGCAGGTTGTGAAATACCAAAACCACCACCTTCAAGATATTCACCTTCTCCACTTACTTCGAGAACTTCATTTTTTAAAGTGGTAACATTATACTTTATGTTAAACTTGAAATTTTCACTTAGATTATCTGAATAACCAATAGCAAACTCAAGACCTTTATTTTCAACTACTCCTGCATTAACAAATGGCGGTGCTCCTGTTCCTAAAAGTCCAGATATTTGAGGTGAGACTAATAAGTCTTCTGTTCTCTTTTTAAAATAATCGGCGGTAATATCCACTTTATTATTTAAAATGCGCAAATCAACACCTATATCCAATGTTTTTTGTTTTTCCCACTTAATTTGTGGATTAGAAATTGGTCCGCTCGCTATTCCAAAAACTTGATCTTCTAAGTCATTACCTCCAAAAAAATAGGTCCCTTCTCCTGTTAATAGGGATACAAACCTATAATCTCCAATTCTATCATTTCCTAAAATTCCGTAAGAACCTCTAAGTTTTAATAAATCAAAAAAGCTATTATCATTCATAAATTCTTCATCTGACACAACCCAACCAATAGATCCTGATGGAAAAACACCAAACTTGTTCCCTGGACCGAATCTTGTTGAACCATCTCTACGCACTACTGCAGATAATAAATATTTTCCTTTATAATCATACTGCAATCGTGCAAAATAAGATAATAATCTACCATCAAATTTAGGGTTACTACCTCTTTCTGCATATATGTCTTGCTGCTCTGAACCTTGTTCTACAGAAGCATAACGTATGTCATTATTCTTTATATCAGAGGCTGTAGCTCCAGAAAACATTCCTGTAGTTTTAAAAACAGAAGTCCCTAAGAGTACATCAAGTTTATGGACGTCATTAAATGTATTTTGATATTTAATAAACCCATCAAAAGTATAATCTCTAAAAATATTAAACCCTTCAAAAACACCACTTCTTTGAGTATTAAAAACCTTTCCACCTCCATAATAATCAATTGGATCAAATGAAAAATTCGATACTTCGGCATAATTAAATTGAAAATTAGCTTCTGCGGTAAAATGATCTAAAAAGTTATATGACAATCCTCCAAAACCATTCAACTTCATGACTCTATTTTTATTATAGGTGTTAGCCATTTGAGCTACTGGATTAATAACTTCTGCTCCTAATCCATCAGCTAATGAAAATTCACCATTTTCGTCTCTTACTGGAATATTAGGTGCCATATTTAAAGCATTAAAAAGCACTGATCCTAATGAGTTTTCTGGTAAACCCTGACTATTTATTCCTGTAAGAGTAAGACCAGATTTAAATTTAAAATTTTCTAAGAAGTCTAAATTATAACTTGCGCTATTTGTTACACGTGTAAAATTTGATTTCTTACCACCAACAATACCATCTTGAGTTAAAAACGAAGAACTAAATGAATATGATGACTTTTTCTTTCCACCTTTAAATGTGATACTATGATTCATAATTGGAGCCGATTCAAATACTTCATCTTGCCAATCTGTTCCAACACCTAAAATAGACAAGTCAGGAAAAGGAGGTGTACTTCCACCTGCAGCATATGCCTCATTAACTATTACACCATATTGTGTTGCATTTAATACTGGTATTTTACGTGTTGTTTGCTGAAAGCCTCCATATGCATTATATTCTATAGTTAATGGCATTTCTTTACGCCCAGTCTTTGTAGTTATAAGAATAACTCCATTAGCAGCTCTTACTCCATAAATTCCAGCAGTCGCATCCTTAAGAATGTTTATAGTCTCAATATCATTAGGATTCACAACACTAAGATCTTCTACAACATTCCCATCTACTAGAATTAATGGACGACTATCTCCATTTGTAGATACACCTCTAATACTAATAGTTGAACCACCACCTGGAGATCCAGAATTGGTTGTAATATTTACACCAGCTACTTGACCCTGTAAAGCTTGTTCAATACGTGTTGGTTTTAATTTCTCTATGGTCTCACTTGACACCACAGAAACAGCTCCTGTAATTTCTTTCTTGGTTTGGGTTCCATAACCAATTACAACTACTTCATCCAATTGAGCCACATCAGGTTGCAATTGAATATTTAAAACTGAGTTGTCGTTAACAGTAACTTCATAAGTTACATACCCAATGTAACTAAATGATAAAACAGATCCTACTGATACGTCTTTCAAATTGAAATTACCATCAAAATCTGTTGAAGCTCCTTTGGATGTTGCTTTTACGATAATGTTTACTCCTGGAATTGGCATTCCAGTTTCATCAAGAACAGTTCCTTTTACATCTAAAGTTTGGGCACTAATTGTTATTACCCCAAACAATGTAATTAATATTACTAAAATTCCTTTCATATAAATATAAGTTTTTATAGCTCACACATTTTTGTTAATTTTTTTTGTTTTCCTAATAGGCTTAACAAAAAAGTTATGTATGATTTCCGAACTCTATAAAACTAAAAGTATAATTTATTAAATCTGCAAATAACACCTAAACAAAAAACATACATAATAAAAAAAATGCCTAAAAATTATGAATTTATCAATAAAAGGCAATAAAACTAACGAGTTTAAAATACTTAATTAATTGTGATATACTAAGCTAAAACAATATTTGTAGTGGTAATGTTGTGGTATTTTTAAGCTTTGTTAAGCTACTATACTTCTAAAATATAATTTGTTAGACTTGATTCGTGAGCTAATCCCATTTTTTTACGCAATCGATATCGCTTAACTTCAACACTTTTATGTGATATGTTTAGTAATGGAGCTATTTCTTTTGAAGATAGATTAAGTCTTAAATAAGCACATAAACGCAAGTCATTTGAAGTAAGTTTTGGGTGAACCTCTTTCATTTTCTTTAGGAAATCCTTGTCGGCATTATTGAAGGCTTCTTCGAATAATTTCCAATCATCTGTATTGTTTAAGTTTTTGTCGATTAATTTAACTACATACGATGAATTGCCATCTTTCGTAGTTATTAATTCGTTTTTAATGTTATTTAAAAACTCATTCTTTTTTATCAAACTCATTGTAGAAATTGCTAATTCTCTATTCTTATTATTAATATCTTGCTCAAGACGCTCATTCTTGTAATTCATTAATTGCTGTTTGTTTTCAAGCTCTTTAAGCGCCAATTCCCTTTGTGATTTATATAATAGTTTTTCTCTTTGTTTTTTATAATATGATTTATAAATATTATGAGTTAGTAATATTAACAACAAAAATAGTAATGCATAAATAGTAATAGCTAAATTAGAAAGTAATAAAGGTCGTTTTACTTTAAACGAATAAGACACTTCATTACTCGTAACCGTATCTCCTACTTTACCTCTTACTTTAAACGTATAATTACCATAGGGTAAATTTTCAAAAAACTCTGAAGAATTTGTAGACCAAGCGCTCCAAGAATCATAGATGCCTTCTAATTTATATTGATATTCTTTAATATTGAATTTTGAATAGTCTGGTACACTAAACGAAAACTTGAAATTGTGCTCTTGATTTTTAAATACTCCATTTTCTGACTTATCAACAACTTTAAGACTGTCTTGTTCTTTACTTCTGCTATTTTCTATTATGTCCAAAGTAACTTGATAATCTTTGATTTTTGATTTTTTACTTAAATCTATTACAATATAACCTCTTGAAGTACCAAATAAATACTGCTCGTTACCAAGATTTAAAACACTTTCATAACTAGATACCTTATCACCTATACTGGAAGGCAAGTAGACTTTATCAATACTAGGTTTTGAGCTCAATTTGCTTGGAGAAATAAAACTTATATGTGTTTTGGATAACCCAATTAAGGAATTAGAATCTTCATCAACCATTAATTTACCAGATATATAACTATCATTGTTATAAATTTCACTTAGCTCATTGTCTTTAGTAAATTCTTCACTTGAAAAATTAAATTTAAATACACCATCTTTATAAGCGTAATAAATATCTTCATTATAACTAGCAAGACTAGAGCCAATACCCTTTTCTACACTCAACTCTTCTATTTCAATTAGTTCTTTATAATCATTAGTCACTTTCAATTTAAATACACCTTTGTATTCATGACTAATTAAAATATTATCTAGGTCATATACTTCAACAAATCGAGACGATATGTTAAATCCATTAATTTTATTTCTATAAGTCCATCTCCCATTCTTTTTTTCTAAAACAGACAACCCATTATAGCCTCCTTGAAGAATGAGGTTTGTTGAATGCTGTAGCTTTTTTAAATTCCAAATTCCTTGTTCTTCTGAAATTTTAGTAGCAGAATTTCTATTTATTAAAAAAGTTCCCGAATTATGCCCACAGAATAACGTGTTATCAATAACTTCTAGACTCCACACTTGGCCTTTGGTGCCATTAATAAATTGAAAATCACTATTAATAGCTGAAAGATTTTTGTAAAACAGGCCTTGATTTGTTCCTAAATACAAAATATTATTATGCTGCGCTGAAACATAAACTGAACCTAATGAGCCTATATTATCGTAATAAATTTTAATAGGAGAATCAATATTCAAGCTATTAATACCATTATCCAAACCTAACCAGATATTGTTATCTATATCTTCAAAAACCGCCAATACTGTATTATTTAGCAATCCTTTTTTTTGATTTATATCATAAGATATAGTACCATTATTTAGATAAACTAAGCCATTTGAAATAGTTCCAAAAACAAAACTTCCATTTTCAAGACGAGTGCTGTTGTACACACTTAAACTAGATAAATTATTACTTTTTGAAACATCCCATTCTTTTAACTGATTGTTGTTAAAAGTAAAAATCCCTTTGTTTTGAGTTTGAATTAATAAATCATCATCATACTGAAACATATTAATTACCTCATCATCAACTATACTAGAATCATTTGTGAATAGAATATCCTTACCATTTTCAATTTTATAAATACCGTTATTTATGCGCTGGAAAAAAATCGCATCATTGAGATTGAAAACTTTAGTGATTCTGGAGTTAGAATCTATAATATTGAATGTTTCATCAACAATATTATAAATATAGATTCTATCAAGAGATTGAAATAATATATTTTCTTCAAACTCAATAATATTCCAAAATTCTTCATCTTCTTTTAATAGAATATCTAACTTTTTAGCTAGAGAAGTGTAATTTAATTGTCCGTAATAATCTCTTATCCAAAACCCAAACTCCATATAGCATCCTGAGTATATTCTATTTTCAGTAGCTTTAACAGATCTTATAATAGATCCGTTTGGAGATTCATACAATCTCCACTTCTCTCCATTAAACTCTAGTAGTCCCTTGTTATTTGCAAAGTATAAGTTTTTATCATCTGTTTGAGTAATGGACCAGTTTTGTCTTCCTGCTTTATATGTATTAGGCGCATACCCATTAATAGGTGGTAATTCTTGTGAAAAAGAAAGCACTGGAACAATTAATAACACCCTAAATACTAACCGAATAACATTCCTCATGATTAAGAAAAATATTTTAAGTTGTTAAGGTACAAAAATTATTTATGACAGGTATCATAAGGCCTTTAACAAAAACTGTAAAGTAAATGTAGCGTTTTGAAAACATTTTTTCTGATTCAAAAAGCAAATTGTAATAATAATTATGCTTTTGGGGAGTATAATATATGTATTCATAATATTCTTATTAACAAGAACTATATTTTTGATAGGTTTTTTCTTAGAAACACAATCGTTTATCAACAAAATAGAAGTACAAATCTTCTATATTTTACCCAAAAAATTAGAAATTGGTACAAATAGTATATATTTAGAAATAAATTCGTTACAATCGTACAATCATGATTACTAACCAAAAGTTTCATTTGTTTAGGTTGCCCCTCTTTATTTTCATTTTACTTTTAGCCAATTCTGTTGATGGTCAAAATCTCATATCTGATGTTTTGAGAGGTGGAAAACCAATTACAACTTCACCAATAATCATTAAAATAACTCCACCAAAAGGAAAATCCAGAGATGTTGAAATTTTCAAAAAGAAAGAAATTAAATCTGGGACAATTCTTGAAGTTCCCGGTAACATAACAATAATCATTACATCAATTAATAAAAATATTGGTGCCATAACTGGACCTTGCATAGTAGAATTTACTGCATCAAAAAAAACTGAGGAGTATCGAGTAATTGATGGCGAAGAAACTTGTGTTGTAATGATTACTACGAATACGGAATTGGTTGGTAATGTATTATTAAGCGGACCAACAAAAATGGTTCAAGCCTTGTCAGAGTTAACACAGTTCTCATTAAAAGTAGATGGTAAAAATATAGAGTTTGAACTCATTGAAGGAAAAATTGATATAAAGGAAAGGGTTAAAGTTGAAGTCAAAGATGAAAACATAATAGACAGTCTTAATAAAAGAACATTGTTTGCTAGTAGAAATAAACAATTAAGAGAAAAAGGCAAAGATTCTATCAAAAACTATAAAATTGACTCTTTTAAAACTGAAACTTATGAAAACAAGGATGAAATTAATAGGTTTTTTAATCAACAATATAAATTGCATAAAAAAATGTATTTGAAATCTGGAATGAACTCAAAACTAGCCTATAAAAATTTTAATAATGGTACTATTTTGAAAGGTTTGGATTATCTTGAAAAGGCTCTTGATTCAGGAGAAATATCATTGGACTTTATTATTCAGTCTGCTTTAATAATAGCCGACAATTATTACAATAAAAGTGATTTTGAAAAAAGTAAAATTTGGTTAGAAGCTGGTTTACAATTTAGTAGCAGATACTATGATAGGTATGAAGCTTTATATAGTTATTTTGAAGACGATAAGAATAAAATAACCAAGGCATTTGGAAATGATCTTATGGTGGCAAATGAATATTACGCTTGGGCATATACACTTAAGTTAAGAGTCTATGGTTGTCTTGAGAATGCTGATGAAATGCCTTCAATATATCGTCGAAGAGCAAAAGAGCTTAAAGATAAGATTGAAAATTATTAAATGAAATGGAAAAATAAATGGTTAATTTATTTAGATTAAGCAAATACTTTTTTGCATATGTTATCATCTTGGTGATATCTGCTCTAATAAGTTTCAGTGGTCTTTTGCTCCCGATTGATTTATGGGCATATAAAAAGTTGTATTTGAAATCACAAAGCCCTACACAGATTTCGGAAAATAATAATTCAATAAAAAACAAAATTATCTTTGTAGAAATACCAATAAAAAGTGCTGATAATGCAGAAGACAAGATTAAATTCTTAAGAACACAAGTAGCCAATCTCCTCGATACAATAGGTTCCGTAAAAATCGATAAACCTCCAATTGTGATACTGGATTTATCTTTTAGTAGCAATAATGTAGCAATGAATTCAATCGCAAATGCAGTTAAAAGGTTAGAAGAAGAAAAAAACATAAAAGTATATTCAGCTTATAAATTACCCGATAATGAAGCTACTTCATATGAAGATCACGATATTCTGCGTGCACAAGCTTTTTATAATAATATTAGAGGTGGCAGATTAAACACTGCTATTAATGATCATGTTGGTGGAAATGGAATTGCAAGTTATGATTCATTTAAATTAATTGGCTATAAGCCTATTGCTTCTCTACCAGTTAAGGTTGCCAATGATTATCGAAATAAGGAAACAAATCTCAGAGAATTTATAAGATATCCATTACCTCTTGACTTACCGTTTAATCCAAAAGTCGTAGAAGATATATCTTATGAATTTGTTCATGACTCTATAGAAGGCAAATATCCAAAATTTTCAAAGAACAATATATTAATTGATCTGTCCGATAAATTTGTTATCATTTCTTTAAGTGGTGATATACAAAAAATTGGTGATTATGAAGTACCAGGGCCATTTCTTGTAGCCACAGCATTAACCGATCAATTAAATGAAAAAAATTATTTTACACGTCCTGCACATGATGGAGTAACTATCCAATTAGCAATAGTGTTATTATTTGCTCTTCTAGTATGTCTTATTTTTGCACTTTTATATAAATACATAAAAAAATTACAAACCAGACCTCATCTTATAAGTATTTTTTCTCTTTTAAGTGGACTACTAATATTAATTGGTTTCGGGTATGCTTTCTTGCCTTATAGTGTTATAAGACCGGCTTTACCTATGTTAAGCATGATTTGGGCATCAGTTCTAGCTTGGCATTTTACCAAAAAATTCTTGGTGACAGGAATTATGGAAGGTGGTGAAATTTACGATGTATTCATAAGCTATTCTTTCGGAGACGGTGATTGGGTAAAAAAACATATTTATAATCCCCTCCTAGAATTTCAAAAACCTGATGGAAGCAAGCTAAAAATCTTTTTTGCAGAAAAAAGCATTGGTATTGGTGAATTATTTACTACAAAATATATGCGAGCCATAGTAGATTCTAAACTATTTGTTCCAATTATGTCGAGAGAATATTACAATAAAAACCATTGTAGAAATGAAATGGACTTAGCTGTAAAACGTAAGATTGAAAAGCTTATTAATATATGTATTATTGCATTCGATTTTAAATTTGTTCCAGAGGAATTTACTAATATGCTTTTATTAGATATTAATCAACAATCTGATTTTGTTAAGAGTTTAAAAACAGAAATAATTAAGGATGAAAGTAAACAGCTTCCAGAAGCAGAAATAACTGAAAATATTGAAATTGAAAATCATAAGGTTAAATCTGAAGAAAAAATAAAGAAAGAAGCTAAGAAAGAAGCTAAGAAAGAAGCTAAGAAAGAAGCTAAGAAAGAAGCTAAGAAAGAAGCTAAGAAAGAAGCTAAGAAAGAAGCTAAGAAAGAAGCTAAGAAAGAAGCTAAGAAAGAAGCTAAGAAAGAAGCTAAGAAAGAAGCTAAGAAAGAAGCTAAGAAAGTTAAAAAACCATTAGCTAAAAAAGAAAAGAAACTATCAAAAAAAGAAGTCAAAAAACAACAACATAAAGCAAAAGCAATTTTAGAAAAGGAAATAATTAAACAAGTATTAATGAAAATGATTGAAGATTTAAATACTGAATCTGATACGAAAAAGAAGAAGAAGAAGAAGAAGAAGAAGAAGAAGAAATAAATTTTTAAAAGGACACACTGTTTCTAAAGAATTATTAAATATTATTATAAGAAACTTGTAAAATATTTAAGTATTATAATAATTATTAAAGAAAATGTATTTCGTCCCCTATTTTAGGTAATTGGTGCTAATTATTACCAATATCTATTTCTTTATATTAAATTTAATTTTAAACAACCCACCAACAATCTATCCATTGTCATATTTGATTTGAATTTAAAGGTATAGGAGTATCTCTTTTCTTTATTTTGAATTAAGACTTGAATTTTCTACTTGATTAAAATTATTGATTAAATTCTATGGCATACTAATGATGTATCTTAAAACGTGGATAGGTTTTTTTTGCATAATTTATATATGTAGTCTCCAGTTTTTCTGGGAATTGAGTAATAATGAAGGGCAACCTAAATTTCAATCTTCTTTTGAAATTAAATGCCCTCCAAAAGTTGAAGTTCAATGTTATGAAGACATCCCAAATCCAGACATTAATGATGTCAAAATAATTAATAACGAAAACGATGATGAAGTGGTTATTAAATTCGTTGATGATGTGAGCGACAATAATAGCTGCTTAGAAACTATTACCCGATCCTATAGTGCAACTGATTCTAAAGGAAATGTAATTTATTGCTATCAAACAATTATTGTAAATGACACAATCAGTCCTAAAATTAATGATCTCCAAGATTATACACTCGACGGCTGTAACTCTCCTTGGCCTGAATATTTAACAACCAAATGGAACGATAACTGTGCAACGGGTGGTATCATTCAATCGGGTGCTGGTATAGATGATGGTAAAAGTGACGATGGATGTATTCAATATCGTCTTTATACATTTACAGTTAAGGATAATTGTGGTAACTATAGTAAAGAAAGTACTCGTGTTTCTCGTGAATACGATATGACAGAGCCTGAAATTGTCGATGTCTCTGATTTTACATTAGAAAATTGTAATGATTTATGGCCTGAGTTCCTAACTACTACATGGAACGATAACTGTGCAACGGGTGGTACCATTCAATCGGATACTGGTGTTAATGATGGTACTAGTGAAGATGGATGTTATCAATACAGACTATATACTTTTAATGTTAATGATGGTTGCGGAAATAAAGATTCGCAAACCACTCGTGTGGCTCGTTATTACGATATGACCATTCCTGAGATTGTTGATGTGCCTGATTATACCTTGGAAAATTGTAATGCACTATGGCCTGAATTCTTAAATACAACATGGACGGATAACTGCTCTGAAGGTGGGAATCTTCAATCCGACTTTGGTGTCGATGATGGCGAAAGCGAAGATGGTTGTTACCAATATAGACTCTATACATTTACCATCACTGACTATTGTGGTAATACTGATACTGAAACCACTCGTGTGGCTCGTTATTTTGATGTGACCAACCCTGAGATTGTTGATGTACCTGATTATACCTTGGAAAATTGCAATGATTTATGGCCTGAATTCTTAAACACAACATGGACTGATAATTGCTCAGATGGTGGAAATCTTCAATCTGACTTTGGTGTCGATGATGGCGAAAGCGAAGATGGTTGTTACCAATACAGACTCTATACATTTACCATCACTGACTATTGTGGTAATACTGATACTGAAACTACTAGAGTGGCTCGTTATTTTGATGTGACCAACCCTGAGATTGTTGATGTGCCTGATTATACCTTGGAAAATTGCAATGATTTATGGCCTGAATTCTTAAACACAACATGGACTGATAATTGCTCAGATGGTGGAAATCTTCAATCTGACTTTGGTGTCGATGATGGCGAAAGCGAAGATGGTTGTTACCAATATAGACTCTATACATTTACCATCATTGACTATTGTGGTAATACTGATACTGAAACCACTCGTGTGGCTCGTTATTTTGATGTGATCAATCCTGAAATTATTGATATTGCAGATTATTCATTGCCTGACTGTAACTCACCCTGGCCTGAGTTCTTAACTACTACATGGAACGATAACTGTGCAATGGGTAGTACTATTCAATCGGATGCTGGTGTTGAGGATGGTACTAGTGAAGATGGATGTTATCAATACAGACTATATACTTTTAATGTTAATGATGGTTGCGGAAATAAAGATTCGCAAACCACTCGTGTGGCTCGCTATTACGATATGACCATTCCTGAGATTGTTGATGTGCCTGATTATAACTTGGAAAATTGCAATGCACTATGGCCTGAATTCTTAAATACAACATGGACGGATAACTGCTCAGATGGTGGGAATCTTCAATCCAACTTTGGTGTCGATGATGGTACTAGTGAAGATGGATGCTACCAATATCGTCTCTATACTTTTACCATTACTGACGATTGTGGTAATACTGATACTGAAACTACTAGAGTGGCTCGTTATTTTGATGTGACCAATCCTGAGATTGTTGATGTACCTGATTATACCTTGGAAAATTGCAATGATTTATGGCCTGAGTTCTTAACTACTACATGGAACGATAACTGTGCAACGGGTGGTACCATTCAATCGGATGCTGGTGTTGATGATGGTACTAGTGAAGATGGTTGTTATCAATACAGACTATATACTTTTAATGTTAATGATGGTTGCGGAAATAAAGATTCGCAAACCACTCGTGTGGCTCGTTATTTTGATGTGACCAATCCTGAAATTATTGATATTGCAGATTATTCATTGCCTGACTGTAACTCACCCTGGCCTGAGTTCTTAACTACTACATGGAACGATAACTGTGCAACGGGTGGTACCATTCAATCGGATGCTGGTGTTGATGATGGTATGGAAGGTGATTTTGAATATCGATTATACACCTTTACCCAAACGGATGATTGTGATAATATTGATACAAAAACGACTCGTATAGGCAGGCTTACTGGCAATAATTTAGAATCATTGAATGGAGAAATATGCATTTTTGATAATGATAATTTCGATTTGTTCGATTACTTAATTGGCGATTATAACCCAAATGGAATTTGGACTGTTTCAAGTGGAGATATGGATATTATTGATGATCATTTTTTCAACCCTTTTACTCTACTAGACTCAAATGGCAACTACACAAAAGATCAATTAAATAGTGAATATATATTTACTTATAAAGTGAGTGGAGAATGTGAAAACGAAATTGATGTCATCATTAGTTTAAACGATAAATGCGATAATCCATGTGAAAAATTTTATAATGGGAACTTATGCATTTTTGATAATGACAATTTTGATTTATTTGATTATTTAGATGATGATTATAACCCAAATGGTGAGTGGACCGTTTTGAATGGGGATTTAGAAATTATTGCAGGTCACTTTATTAATCCTTCTTCTTTACTTGATGCAAATGGAGACTACACGGATGATCAACTCAACAGTGAGTATATCTTCATTTATAGAGCTGAAGATATGTGCGATTCTTTCGTGAATATTTCTCTAAATAAAGATTGTTTCCCAGCTTGTGCTTTAGATGTTGATTTTGCAGAACTACCAATTTCAACCGCTTTAAGTCCAAATGGTGATGGAGAAAATGATACTTTTAATGCAGGTATTGATCAAAATACCGCTGGATCTACATGCGTAACTGCACACGTACAAATATTTAATCGTTGGGGAGCCAAAATATTTGAATCCCATGATTATAAAAACACTTGGCAAGGCACCGTACCATCAAATACTTTTGGGTCTTCAGGAAGTATAACCACAGGTACATATTTTTATATAATTAGATATAAAATTAACTTAGATTCAACTAACAACTATGAGACTGTTACTGGTTATTTTTATGCTATAACAGATTAAGTAAATAATCTATGAAAGACTTTTCAAAAATATTTATTCTGGTTATTCTAACATCCTTGCCCGTAATAGGGCAGCAACTTCCTCAATTCACACAATACATGTATAATACAATTGCTGTAAATCCGGCATATGCTGGGAGTAGAGAAGCATTAACAGTTGTAGGTCTACATAGAAGTCAATGGTCAGGTTTTTTAGGAGGACCCACAACAAAAACACTTTCAATACATGCTCCATTATTACATGAGAAGATAGGTTTGGGATTTTCTTTTATTAACGATGAACTTGGATATGAAAACTTTTCATATATGTACGGCGATTTTTCATATACCATACAATTAAAT
This sequence comes from Flavobacteriaceae bacterium S0862, assembly GCA_023015825.1. GTDB lineage: Bacteria > Bacteroidota > Bacteroidia > Flavobacteriales > Flavobacteriaceae > Pontimicrobium. Next base: position 33,728 of record JALKAW010000007.1, read on the forward strand.
GAAATATCTAAGTTAGCATTCGGTTTTAAAGGTGGTTTCACAGCCTTCAGTATTGACGACGAATTGTACTTATCAAATCCCAATGACCAATCAATTAATAGATTAGAAAATAGATGGATTCCAAATTTTGGAGCAGGTGTTATGTGGCTTTGGGAAAGAGGCTATTTAGGATTATCAGCACCACGATTAGTAAATAATAGCTATAGTAAAAACACTTCTTACCAAGCATTGGAAAGAATAAGTTATTATTTTACAGGTGGGTATGTTTTTAATTTAGGTTTTTCTACTAAATTTAAACCTTCTTTCATGGTTAAAGCAACAAATGGCGCACCACTTTCAACAGATATTAGTGCAAATTTTTTAATTTTTGAAAAATTATGGTTAGGCACTGCCTATAGATTTAATAATATAGCGGGAGCCTTAGGTTTTATGGCAGATTTTCAAGTTTTAAGAGATTGGCGAATTGGTTATACATACGAATTGCCTACCTCAGAAATTCGTCCATATACAAACGGAACGCATGAAATTGTAATTATTTTTGAAGCATTTAAATCTCGTCGATTAGAAACATCACCAAGGTACTATTAATTATGAAAAAAAATTTAGAAGTTCTTTTTGTTAACTTATTAATTTTTAGCAGTTGCTTGATATGGGGGCAACAAACACGCATCGAGTTAGGAGATAGGTATTTTAATCATCAAGCCTTTGAAAAGGCAAAATTATTGTACTTAAATGCAAATAAAACTAGAATTATTTACGCCAAATTGGGAGATTGTTATTATTATACTTCAAATCCAGAAGTGGCCGTCAAATATTATGATTCGGCTTTTGCTGGCAATAATAATTCAAGTTTTTTAAATAAGTATCGCCTAAGGTACGCCTTAAGTCTATTGAGTAATGGAAGGCAAAATTCAGCCCTTATAGAATTTAAAAAGTTGAATCCAAATAACGAGAATTTAGAAACACGAAAAATAGATACATCATCAAACCAAGTAGTAGAAAACTTAATAACAATCAATTCTGAAAATTCAGATTTTGGATCATATATATATAATGATACTTTGTATTATGCATCAAGTAGATTAACAACTACAAGTAAAAAAGAGAAAAAAAGGAACCATAATAAGAAATTATATAAGTGGAATGAACATCCTTATTTAGACTTATACTCGGCATCAATAGAGAGAAACAATAATGCTGATATTTTCACACCAATCCACTCCGACAATTCAATTATTGGTTTTAACACCTACGCTCATGAAGCAAGTATAGCTATAGTTAACGATAATGAAATGTATTTTTCTGGTGGTATTGTAAATAAAAAAAATAAAATTATATATAATAAAAGAGGTGTCTCAAATTTAAAAATTCAAAAAGCAAAACGTCAAGGAACAAAGTGGGTATTAGATAGTATCGGAACTAAAGCATTAGACTTTATTAATCTAGAAAATTACTCAATTGGAAATCCTACATTAAGTCCAGATAAAAAAAGAATGTTCTTTGTTAGTTGTGCTCCTTACCCAGAAGCAAAAGGACAAAGTGATATTTACTATGTCGATATTGATGGGGATAAATTCGGTAAGGTTAAAAGTGTGCCTATTATCAATACTAACGGTCGAGAAAGCTTCCCTTTTATATCATCATCGGGCGACTTATATTTTTCTTCTGATGGATTTTATAATAATAAATTAGGCTTTGGCTTATTAGATATCTATAAGGTTGAAAACATTAACGAATTTATTGAGATGATAAATAAAAAAACTGCGAAAGGATTATCAGATTATAACGAATTTGAAAAAAAAATAATCCATATGGGAAGTCCTTTTAATAGTAATAAAGACGATTTTGCTTTTTATTTAGATGAGCATAAAGACATTAACAATTCACCGATGAATGCATTTTTTTCTTCCAATCGTAAACATCCAGATGCTAAAGGCAATGATGATATTTATAGAGTAAAATTGGATAACAAATAGATTTATTTCCCGATACAAAATGTACTATTCTAATGTTTATAATAGTTTCTTATTGTTGAGGTACAAATAGGGTACATATTTTGTAGGAATTTATGATAATGTGAAGTACAGGATATGGTCAATTAAGAATCCTAAACTTCTAGTTCAGGGTAAACTTGTTTATCAAGTATCCCTTCAATATTGCTGTCTAACTTCGGACTAAACAAATCTTTGCTTACAGCATAAGTTTCTAGATTTGATTCTGGATAATCTTCAAGAATTAAATCCTTAATATCCTTTTCGTTTAAATCTGGAGATAACCAATTTAAGGTCATATTTTCATTTAGAATAACTGGTTGGCGCTTTTTTAGATTATGGATTTTTGCAAATAATGGTGATGCATCTTTTGTTAGTATAGTAAAAGTAATATAAGTATCAATTACTGAATACAATCCTGCTAATCCTAAAGGTTGTTTTTCTGAATTTTGAAAATAGAATGGATATTTCTTTTTGTTATGATCATGTGGTTCAAAAAATCCAGATACTGGAATGATGCAACGCCTTTCCATTACAGATTCTCTATAAATGAAATGATTAAATAGCTTTTCTGAGCGTGCATTTAATCCGCCTCCATATTTTACCGCCTCTTTATAATACGGTTTTATTTCTTCTGCTCTTTTATTCGAGGGCACTATTCCCCATACTCCAGGAGCCAAAACATCAGTTTTTTCTTGTGGTATTACAAGCATATTAGGGTGTGCAAACCCGTTTAAATGATAACTAGGTTTATCAAATATTGGGCGTAGATTTTCTCCAACTAGTTTAACCCTAAAATATTCTTCTAGCTTCTTAGTTTTATGAGTTGTACTTGTATGAAAACACATAAGGTAAATTTAGTGATTTTTATTATCTTGCTTATAACAGATTAATCACACATTAATGAGATTAATAGATTTAAAAGACAACACTCCAGAATCTCATAGAACATTTCTAGTTTCTATTAAACAAGCATTTAGCACCAATACAAGATTTGCTTATGCAGATTGGACTGAAAATGGTTTTATTTTAATAGACTCCATACTTTATAATGACGAATATATTTTTGGCTTTTATTCGTAATAGTTAACTGATTTCCAATTATATATTATCATAAATGGTTACATTCTTGGATCTGGTTTTAAAGCTAGTTTTTTAGACCAAATAATATCCAAACTACAAAAGTCAAAAGATTCCGTTACTTTTCCACAACATGCATAAACTCCTAATCCATGTATTGGGTATTTTTCTACCACTTTGGTGAAGTGTACTGTGTCAAAATAATTTCCCTCTTTATCTGTAAATGTGCAAAACCGCAATAATTTACCGTTTGATGCTTTATGAAATCTTGTATTAACTAACACACCATAAATCAAAACTGTTTTGTTAATGTATTTATCAATATCTTTTACAAGAATATTTTCTTCTAGATGTTCATTAACTAAATCAAAATAATTACACAATGGAAAACCCAACAACTCCATTTGATCATAAGCATCCTCAACAAATGATGTGTTAATAGTTGGTAAATTGAAATGCTTATGTTCAGTTTTAAAAAGTTTCGATTGGGTTGTTTTAGTTTTGGAAGCATTGAGTTTAAAAATAGTTTGCCATAATAACTCTGTTTTTGATTGTTTTGTAAAACGAAAAGCATCAATTCTTATCAAAACCGTTAACTGTTCAATACTTATGATTACTCTATCAATAAAATCATCTAATGATGAAAACACACCATTCAATTGTCTTTCGTTCAATATCCGTTTAATTGTTAATACCTCTAAGCTTTTTAAATAGCCAAATCCTAAATAAATAACTTTGCCTTTAATAATATTTGGATGGTCGCTTGTATTAATACAGGGAGCCTCAATAATACCTCCACACATTTTTGCTTCGTGTATATAATGCTCAGCACTATAAAACCCTCCTCCATTATTTAAAACTGCAACCATAAATTCTAAAGGGTAATAGCATTTTAAATATAAACTTTGATAGCTTTCAACGGCATATGAAGCTGAATGACCTTTTGCAAAAGCATAACCTGCAAAGCTTTTTATTTGGTTCCATACCTCAAAAGTTAATTCGTCTTTATAACCTTTAGCTTTGCAATTATTAATGAACTTTTCTTCAACAGCTTTAAACTCCTCTCTTGACCTAAACTTTCCACTCATCCCACGGCGTAATACATCAGCTTCTCCTAAATTGAGTCCTGCAAACTTATTAGCTACTTTTAGTACATCTTCTTGATACACCATAATACCATAAGTTTCTGGCATTATTTCTAAGAGAATCGGATTGGCATCCCTACGTCTTTCAGGATTACGTTGTCTTACAATAAACTCATGTTTCATTCCTGAACTAGATACTCCTGGTCTTATTATAGAACTAGCTGCTACTAATCCCAAATAATCTTGTGTCTGTAGTTTACGCATAAGTCCGCGCATCGCTGGAGATTCTACATAATAAGCTCCTATTGCTTTACCGTTCTTTAGAAGATTATTTATGTTAGGATCTTTTTTAAAGGTTTCAACTTGGGTAATATCAATTGGTGGTAATTCTGGTCGGTTATACCTAATGATTTCAATAGCATCTTTAATTTTTGCTAAACCACGTTGCCCTAAAATATCAAATTTAAATATGCCAACATCTTCAGCTATAATCATATCAAATTGTACTGTTGGAAACCCTTTCGGAGGCATATCTGTAGCAGAATAATAGTGTATAGGATTATCTAAAATTAATATACCACAAGAGTGCACACTTAAATGATTTGGGAATCCTTTTATTAATTGTCCATATCGTAAAACCAAAGTTGAAATCTCATCTAAATTTTCGTTTGAGTAACGCCCACTACTAAGCTTATCAATTTCTTCTTTGGGCAAACCAAATACTTTACCCAGTTCTCGAACAACAGCTCTATATTTAAACGTATTGTAAGTAGCTAATAAAGCAACATGCTTGAATCGGTTAAAAATGTAGCTTGTAATGTCTTTACGCTCCTTCCAAGAAAAATCTATATCAAAATCTGGTGGTGATGCTCGAAACGGATTAATAAAACGTTCAAAGTATAAATCTAATTCAATAGGATCGACATCTGTAATCCCAATAATATATGCTACTATACTATTTGCCCCACTTCCTCTTCCAACATGGATATAACCTTTACTCTTTGAATACGAAACAATATCATAATTGATTAAAAAATAAGACACAAAATCCATGTCTTTTATAGTCTTTAGCTCTGTAGCCAATCGCTTTATTACTTTCTCATTGGGTTTGTAGTATCGTTTATGCAAATTATCTTCACATAATGTTATTAGCAATTTAAAATCGTCCTCTTTACTATTTAAATACACACTTTGATTTTGTGTAATTCTATCTTTACCATAGCTAAAATCAACGTTACAAGCTTGTAATATTCTCTGTGTGTTTTTAATAATAAACGGATAATCGCTAAACTTATCTTTAAGATTGTTTAAGGATACCATGATGTCTGTTTCCCTACACTCTTCAGTCTTTTGAAGTTTACTTAATAAGGTATTATTATCGATAGCTCTCAACAATCTGTGTGCATTAAAATCTCGTTTATTTCTTATTGTTACTTGTTGTTGAACAACAAGTTTATCTTTAAAATCTATATAGACTGAAAAAGGAAGCTTTCTTAGTTCTTCTATTGATACACCAATAAATTCATTGGTTTTAAATACTGTTTTTTCTTGTTGTAATACTTGTTCAAACGGATACACTACAAAAGCATACTTAAAACTTGGTGCTACATTAGGGATTTGTAATTTGTTATGCGAATGATGCGACAAAAATTCATTCAGCTCTTGAAAGCCTTGATTGTTTTTAGCAAATACTACAAACTGCTGTATAGCACCATTTCTAAAATCAACTCCAATAACAGGTTTTATGTTATAATCTTTGGCTTTGCGAATAAAATTTAAGCATGCAGACGTGTTGTTAATATCGGTTAATGCAAGAGTTGATATGTCTTTCTCTTTTGCTAACTCCAATAAATCAACCTCTGAAAATGTACCAAATCGTAAAGAATAATATGAATGACAATTTAAATACATTATTGTTTTCTATGTGCCAATACAATTGGCGGTTCTCCATTAAAAGGATTGTTAAAACGTCCAATTGTTTTGGCTCCTATGGATGCTGCTTTTTGAATACTTAACTCGCCATATCGACTTCTAATGTTATCCATAGCATTATATAAACTCAACATTTCCTCGGTATCATCAAAAAGATTAATTTGATAGTTTCCACTTACTAAATGGGTAAACTTAACACCTACCAATCTTATTAATAACCTTCGTTGATATAAGCTGTCAAATAGCTCCAAAATTTTAGGAATAATAACATGGTCTGCACTTGTATAAGGGATTTTTTGTTGTTTCGTATAGGTGTTAAAATCTGAATATCGGATTTTAACACTAATACAAGCTGTTAATTTATCTCCTCGTCGTAATTGATAAGCTAAGTTTTCTGCCATAGCAAAAACTGTGGTTCTTAGTTTTACAACATCAATAGTATCTTTTGTGAATGTGCGTTCTGTTGAAATAGATTTTCGCTCGTGAAAAGGAATTAAAGGTGGATTATCAATTCCATTAGCACGCTTCCAAATTGTAACTCCATTTACTCCTAAGACACTACGCATCATTTCTACTGGCATCTTTTGAACAACGCTAACTTTATCAATTCCTAAGTTTCTAAGAATTTGATAAGTTTTATTGCCTACAGATGGTATCTTTTTAATAGATAAGGGTGCTAAGAATGATTTTTCAAACCCCTGATCTATTCTTAGTTGATTATTTGGTTTTGCTTCACCAGTGGCAACTTTTGAAACTATTTTATTAGCAGATAATCCAAATGAAATTGGTAAACCTGTTTCCTTAATTATTCTAGTTCTTAATTCTGAAGCATATTTATAACTTCCAAAAAATTTATCCATGCCACTTAAATCTGCATAGAACTCATCAATACTAGCCTTTTCAAATAAGGGTACTCTTTCTTTTATTATGTCTGTAACTAAGTGTGATTGTTTTGTGTAAATAGAGGAATTTCCTCTAATAACAAATGCTTCAGGACATAAACGTCTTGCTACTCGCATGGACATTCCAGAATGCACACCAAATCGTCTTGTTTCATAACTACATGCAGCTACTACACCTCTATCACCAGTGCCTCCAACCAACAAAGGTCTTTTCTGTAGACGACTATCAATTAAGCGTTCACAAGACACAAAAAAGGTGTCTAAATCAAGATGTAATATGTTTTTTTTCATATTACAAAATTAGCTACATATTATAGTAATTATTGCTTATATTTGTAGTAATATGAAAATAATTGCAAAAAACATAAAGCATTTAAGATCACTTAAAAAACTTTCACAAGAAGGTCTTGCTGAGGAATTACATATAACTCGCTCAAGAATTGGTTCTTACGAAGAAAACCGCTCATCTCCTACCATTGAAGTATTAATAAAGCTTTCTGATTATTTTAAGATTCCAATTGATATTCTTTTGAGAAATGATTTAACTAAATCAAAGGATGCTTCGTTTATTGAAATTGGAAATCAAAGAGTATTGTTCCCTATTACAGTCGATACAGAAAACGAAGATTTAATTGAAGTTGTACCCATTAAAGCTTCTGCTGGTTACCTATCAGGCTATGATGACCCTGAATATATAGAGCAATTACAAAAAATTAAACTTCCCTTTTTACCCACAGGAAAACATCGTGCTTTTCCCATTAAAGGAGATTCAATGCTACCAATGAAGGATGGTTCATTTGTTATTGGACGTTTTGTAGAAGATCGAAGTGAAATAAAAACAGGAAGAACTTACGTATTAGTGACTTTAAATGATGGGATGGTTTATAAGCGAATAATGAACAATATTGATTATAACAACTCACTATTATTGATGTCTGATAACAAAAAGTATAATGAATACAGTGTCCCAATCAATGAAGTATTGGAGATTTGGGAGTTTACATGTAGTATAAACACGCAAGAATACAGTGAAGAAGAACTAAAGTTAAGCAGCATTATAGGTATGTTTAATGAGCTTGGTGTTGAATTAAAAACTTTAGAAAAATTAATGTAATCATTTATCTCTTTTGATTATTAGCTTCGTATAACGAAAGTAATTTTTCTTAGTTTACAGCATCTCCTACCCTTTTGGGTACAAATAGCGAACAAAATATAATATAACGTTCTTATAATCAATTGATTAACTCATTTCCCGATACATAAAGTAATTTTATAGTATCCATAAATCTTTTGACTATTAAGGTACAAAAACGGTACAATTTTTATGCAAATAGAATAATGTAAATCAAGGTATATAAACTAATTATTGAATAACAAAATAAATCGATATATAACTTTTAAGATTTGATTCTCTCCCTTTTTAGAATAAAACAACTGATAATATGAATATAATTTAAACTTGTTTGCAAAATTTTATAATTAAACATTTAACGCTTAAAATAGTAATTACCCTATGAGTTTCATCACTGTTATTTAAAAATAGAAATTGTTAATATAGCTAATGAAATGGATCTAGGTTGCGGAGGGGAATTGGGATTTTACACAGGTTCATTTTCTTTTACTAACTTAGTCCTAGCAAATGCAGTAAACTATAATTTTCATCTTGGCCTTGTGCTAAATAGTATTAATCATGTATAATGCCTTTATCTCATATTCACATGGAGCAGATGGAAAATTAGCCCAAGATCTTCAATCGGCCCTGGAAAAATTTGCAAAACCATGGTACAAACTGAGAAACCTTAGTCTATTTAGGGATGAATCAAGCTTGTCAGCTTCTCCTAATCTTTGGTCCAACATAACCCATGCACTTGACCAGTCAGAATATTTAATTTATATGGCCTCACCTGATTCGGCATCCTCAAAATGGGTCAGTTTGGAAATAGAATATTGGCTAAAACATAAATCGATAGATACACTTCTTATTGTTTTAACAGATGGTGATATCTTATGGGACGATAAAAAAGGTGCATTTAAAAACTTTGATTCTAATTCTCTACCAGAAATCTTGGTTAAAAGCTTTAATACGGAACCATTTTATGTTGACTTACGGAACTGCAATTCCTCTAAGGATTTAACATTAAATAACCCCATATTTAAAAAAGAAGTTTTGAAGATTGCCGCTCAGTTACATGGTAAGGAACCTAAGGACATGGCTAGTCAAGAAATTCGAAATCATAAAAAAACGATTCGAATAAGAAATGGAGTTTTTATTGCTTTAAGTTCACTGCTTATTGTAGTTACATATCTTTCATTTTATGCTTTTCAGAAAAAAAATCTTGCAGAAGAAGAAACCCTGAAGTTAAAGGCTTCAAATTTTCTGGCTAATGCCCAATCACTTTATTACACTGATAAAACGGAGTCACTTAATATGGCATTTAAAGGCTATAGGTTTGCTGACTCTTTAAACTTTGATAAAAAGGACTTAACATCGCTCTTACTAAAAATACTACATAATCAAAATCCGTTACGCTTACTAAATATCAACTCTGATAATACCGAGCAGCAACCCAATGATTCAATGGAAATAAGGCAAGTTAATGGTAATATTTTAAGTCTTGAGACCGATGGTAGTTTGGATAGAATCATATTAACCAAAATGAATCGAGAGCGTATCGAAATTCAAACAGATAATTCCATAGATTCGAAATTTACTTCAATTACATTTTCACCTAAGGGTAAATTAATCATTGTTAATCTAAGTTCAGTATCACCAGATAATGAGAATTATTTAGGTGAAGATTTCATCATTAAAACTGTTTATAATTTGGAAGGAAAAGTTGTGAACTCTTCCGATGCAAGTATTAATAATAGCTATTTAGGTGGTGACCATGATGCGGTTATTGTTTATGATGAAAATGAACAATTGGTTTTGAGTATTAATGGAACCAATTTTGAAGGTAGACGAGCTATAATAACTGATGTAGACACTGGGAAAAAAGAAACAATATCTTATAAAAATGAGCACGTTACGTCGATAGCACTGGATCATGAAGGTTGCTTTATGGCATATGGAACTGATGAAGGAAAAATTCGATTTTTACAGCTAAATAAAAGTGAAGTAAAGAATATCGAATGGATTGTTAATGGTCGTGGTGATGAACCCATTACTTCCCTAGCTTTTAGTGAAAACTCAGAATACCTTATTAGTAAATCCTCTTATTCAGAATATAAATGGCCAGTTATAACATCACCAAGGGGAATCTTGGCTCCAATTTTAGAAGATTTTGAAGTCAGTGTAAACATTCAAAACATCGAGGATGGGAAATTAAAACAATTCGGCGCTTTTTATATAGATGAAACTCCTTTTAGATTTGAATACATTTCAGAAACAAATGAAGTCTTTCGCTTTGACACAATCTATAACTTTACAACTAAAAAAATTGAGAGTTCGAATAAGTCTTTTGACAATGCTTTTCAACTCAAATCACCTAACGCACAATTCGTATTTAAGAAAAACGGAATCTTTAATGAAAAAAATGAGCTACTTATTCCTATTGATATTGATTTCGAATTAGATTCACACAGAGCCTATTCTCATGCTTCCTTCTCCAATGATAGTAAATTCCTTCTCATTGTGGACTCCTCCATGTTTGTAGATGATGAAAAACACGTTAGAGTGTATATGTTAGATCCAAAAAGTATAATAAATCGTCTATTATTACAAACCAATAGATTCAAAAACATTCTTAATTCAAAAACCAATAATTAAAATAAACGAAGCATTTGCTTAATCAAATTTAAGCCAGTTTCCAACAATGTGGATAATAAACTCATTTGATTTTCCTTTCTAACAATTTTAATTAGTTGGGATGCAAATTAGATACAATATTATAGTTACCCTTTGAGTTACCCTATTAAATTTTAAAAATAGAACTTGTTGATTTTTCTGGTAAAAGAGCGTTAGGTTACGGAGGGGAATTGCCCGTATCAATAATTACTTATCAATTTCCTATAGGTTACTTCCCAATACATAAAGTAACTATCCTTTATTTATAAGTATTTAAATGCATAAGGCACAAAAACAGTACAAATATTATACAAATAAAAAAAAGTAAATCAAGGCTTCACCTTCCTACTATTGATAATAAAAAAAAGAACAGAAATAAACTTATAAGATTCGAGCCTCATATTTTGATGAAGATAATTATTGATAGAAAATTAAAGCTTACAGAGTCTCTTTCTCTAATGTAATGCAACCAAAATAATTGTAGCAAAAAGTATCCATTTAAGTTTTTTAACTTCAATTAAAAATAGAGTCAATTAACAAAAAAGAACTATTTAATTATACTTATTTAAAATTCTAATAATTAATTTATCATCTATTTCGTATATTTATGTAATAGGGCTGCCCCATTATTGCAAAAATAAATTATAATATAATTAATATTGTGGCAAAAGAATATACATTCAGTCAGGTTAAGAATTATAACCCTAATATCCCAGAATTAAAATTATCCTTTCGTAGTAATTTTTTGTGGTCACTTGATTTTTTCATTGATTTCATATTTAGCAAAAACAGAAAACCAAAAAATGAAAACGACGTTGTTATAAAATCTAAAAAATCTGGTATTAGCAAAAGAATATTTGAGGAATTCATACAACAAAATAAAATTGAATATTTAAATCCATTTCCACTTCCCGAGATTAACTCTGCTGATTTAACAAAAGAACAATTCACTAAGTGGCGAGTTAAAATAAACACGCCAATAATTTTAAGGGGATTCATAAAACAATCTAAAGCATGCCAAGACTGGTCATTGGATTGGTTGTTAGAAAATTTTGGTGACGAAAAAATACTTTGTCTTCCGCCAGATATAAAGAGCTTATTAGGTCAAGATGTGAAATTAATCGAGTTAACGGTTCATGACTTCTGTACCCAAGAGAAATATCGTGATTATTATATTAATAATCACCATACGATATTTGATACGACCGATTTTTATAACAATTGCCAAGGTAGTAAAGTGGATAAGCTTCGAGGTCTAAAGCATGTTGTTTGCCAATGGTTTATATCTAGATCAAATAAAACTGGCACAAAATTACACTGTGCAAACGGTGACAATATGTTTCTTAATGTAAAAGGTAGAAAAGAATGGCATTTTATCCACCCTTCTTATACACCGCTACTTTTTCCAGCATTAAGTAAATATGGAGTGTATGCTGTATCTGAAGTTGAAGAATCTATCAATGATAAATGGGAAACTATTATTGAAAAATATCCACATTTCAAGTATATTCCAATATATAAAGCAGTTCTGGAAGAAGGTGATGTCATGTTAAATCCACCTTGGTGGTGGCATACAGTTAGAAATCTAGATGATTTCACAGTAGGGTGTGCAACACGATACTTAGCTAATCTTAAAACTGCAAATAATATTCCTGCATTTAATTATTGTCAAATGGCGGATTCAATAAAACATCCAAAAAAATCAATTTATCCGCTGACCCTAGGGATGTTATTCTTTAGGCGTAGTAAGGAAAAGCTTATTAACTCTGTATTTTCAAAGAAATAGAGGTATCCATAAGCCATTAAAGATATTTTTTAAACCAATTCAAAACCAACACGGGTGCTAAGATTAAATCTACAGCTAAAGCAAAAATTACGATCATAGCCGTAAAAATACCTAGTATTGAGATTGTAACAGTTGTAGATTTTATTAAGACTAAAAAACCTCCGATTAATATAATACTTGTTGCCAATATCGCTTTACCACATTCTTTTTGAGCTAAATAGATTGCCTCCTCCTGATTTTTACCTTGTTTTCTCTCCCACTGATACTTACTTAATAGATGTATTGTGTCATCAACTGCTATTACAAAACCTATTGTAAAAATCAATGATATCTCACCTCTCAATTCTAAACCTGTAAATCCTAAAATACCTGCTGTTATAACAATTGGAATAAAATTCAATATCAGTGATAAAAACATCAAAGCTATATTTTTAAAGATGAATCCCAAAGTAATTGCAACGACTATCATTGCCAATAATAGGCTTAGTAACATATTCTTTATGCTCTTTTTTTGTGATAGATCCATGAGAAAATTTATCCCTGAAATTCGTGTTTCAACTAATTCATTATCTATTAATTGTTGGACATCAAAAAGTACTTCTTGATTTAACTTTTCAGCATCATGCCTACCTAACAAATCGGTTTGTGCCTTAAATTTGAAAACCGTCATCTTATCATTAAACAAGTAATTGTCTCTGGAATCATTGGTAAAATACTTCTCATATCTCGCTATATCACTTTCATTTATGAACGTATCCAAAAATGGTTTTTTTGACGGATATAAGGTCATGTGAATAGTTGAATAATATAAGATTGGTGACTTTACTGAATTGAGTTGATTATGTTTAGAAAGATAATCATGAACTTCCTTTAATGAATTCAATATATCTGGTTGATTCAATTTAATATCATCCTTAGCAACGCAGACCAGTTCAAATGTTCTCGATCCTCCAAAATTATTTTCAAAAAAAATGTGTTCTTTTTTCAATTCACTATCCCTGGGAATCTTGTATTCAACACTATTCGTGTTTATAAACATAATACCTATTAATCCAATAATGAGCATTATAAATGAGGATATTAAAACCTTTCGCGGACTCTTCTGTAGTCTAATTGTTCTTTTGAAGAACCAATCAAAGAAATTATTGAAATTTTTACTTATTGAAAATAGACCCTTTAAAATGTTATTAACAAAAAAAGTTGGTATTAAAATTATTGTCAAGAAGTAGGTGAACATTACAATAATCCCAGATTCCAATCCTAGGTCTTGCATAGCCTTCATTGGTGAGATGAGAAGTGTAAAGAACCCTATTGCTGTAGTGACAGAGGTTATGAATGTGGTCCACCCTATCTCATTAAGGGCTATATGCGTTGCTTTCTTTGCTGATCTTCCTTTTCTGCGTTCAGCATCATATTTAATTGCCATGTGAATGACATCAGAGACTCCTACAATTAGGATAATAGTTGGGAAAATGCTAGACATCATCCCCAGGGGTCTTTCAAAGACAACCATACTGCCTAAAAAAATCAGTATTGAACAGATAACTACGATTAGAGGAAATATAATAGCCCACGGTCTTTTAAATATAAACAATAGAGCAAGTAAGAGAAAAAACAAGATCCAATAAATGAAACTTTGAAATTCTTTAAAAAGTAATTGCTTAAAAGAATTCTCAATATGCTTTCTACCCCATAAATGATTTGTCAATTCAGGAAAATCGTGCCTTATATCATTAATTTTATCAAACAGTTCATCTATTTGATCCTTATTAAGTCCTTCTTTAAGCTCTATCCATAAAAACAATGATGTACCATCCTTATTTATAAAAAGATCAGTTGTCTCCGAATCCTTGAATATTTTTGTTTTATATGAAGTGATATTGGCACTATCATCTATATTCAAATAGGGTAACTCAATAATCCCTAAAAGAGTTTTAGTTGGATATGACAAATCCGTTAGACTTCTTAATTTATGAATATTTGAAATTTGCTTAAGACTATCTGAAAATTCCTGAACTTTAAGTAGAAATGAATAATTGAAAATTCCATTCTCATTATGGATTGCCAGTAAAATTAAATTCTCTTCGGTTTTAATTTCAGATTTTATCCTTTCATAGAATTCATAGTCATTGTCATCTTTTTGAAAGTATTGAGCTGAATCTGCATTTACCTTTATCAAAGAAGCTTTTGATGCAAAAAACCAAGTAATTGCAACAACCAATATTAAAACTAAATATCTGTATTTAATTAAATATGATACCATTGATAAACAAGATAGGCATGGATTTATTTATTATCGATTTATGATTTCTTAGCCAGTATACAAGCAAAATTACTCCATTTGAAAAAAACATTAGTGTGCTTGAAATTCGCTTTTCTTAATAATTTTATGTTTTCTTCCAAACTGGAAGGTAGCATCACATTCTTAAGACTCTCCTTTTTAGTTTTGATTTCAGTTTTCGTAAAATGATTTTGTTTCCAAATCTCATGTACATCCATATAGAAATCATGATCATGTGATTCCTCATAGATTATTTTCTCACATAAAATAAAGTTCCCTTTAGGTTTTAAGGTATCATGTATGGTTTGTAACAGAGATAACCTATTTTTGGATTCTATGAACTGTAAGGTAAATGCTGCAACAATAAGATCTGCCGGTTGATAGTTGTATAACTCAATTTCTACTCTATGAAATATAACATTACTGATGTTAGAACATTTAATCTTTGCTTGTCTTAGCATAGGTTCAGATTTATCAAGACCGATGTATTTTACTTTTTTAATGGGGTTTGCATTATGAATACTCTTAATGACTTCTCCAGTGGCCGTTCCTAAATCATACACTAAACTGTTTTCTGGAAGCAATTCTTTGGACATAATTCCAATTAATTCTTGAATTTGTGTATAACAAGGTATAGATTTTCTAACATGAGTGTCGAAAATCACAGAAACATGCTCATCAAACTTCCAGTCACCTAATCTGGACAACACTACTCTTTCAATATCCTTTGTCTTCATACTCTTAATCTTAACAATTAACTATATCCACTTTCTTGTCCGTTTTCTATACTTATCATATAAATTGCCATGCAATTTCATTAAATGTTCTTCTTCAAAAAAAATGCGAATTGAAAAAATCAAGTGAACTAATATAATGATGGTAAAAGTTATCATATTCGGTGTTACCATAAATAAACCTATTGTTCCTAAAAGCATACCTAATGCTATCGGATTTCTCGAAAATTTGTAAATTCCTTCAGTAATCAATGTCCCTTTTGTTTCTAATGAGTCAATCCCAATTCGCCAAGCCTCTTTTAATTGCATTTGAGAAATCCTTGTAAATAACAAGGATATAATCAATACCGCAACTCCAACCATTTTCAAATTCTTAATATTTAAATAATCTATTGGAACGAACAGATAATAAAATGTAGGAAATAAGGAATAGATTAGAATGTTTAATATAAGACAGATGAATATAACATTGCGATAAGCCTGCAATCTATACATGATAGTATCATTTTTAGTTACCACTCTTGGATCCCTATTGTATTTTTTTTTGAAGGATTTTATATTAAAAACATATAATACTAGCAAGTAGAATACTATATATATGATAAGAAATATCCTATAGAATACTTGATCTTCCATCGTTTAAGGGTTTTTTATGTTTATCTAATTCATTTATTTACACGGTCAATTATGCTAATTTTGGCATTTACCTTTTCTGGACACATTAATGCCGCCGATTTCACCACTAATTTTGGTGCTGGTATTATTTTAACATCATATCTCATTAAAGTTTTGATTACTGTAAGAAATATGATCATCATTGAGTAATGATCTCCTATACATTTTCTATTTCCCCAACCAAAAGGCATAAAATGATGTTTTGGCCTATTTTTGGATTCTTCTTGATTAAATCGTTCAGGCATGAATTTATTTGGGTCATTCCAAAATTTTGGATTCCTGTGAACATTAAATAAAGAAATACATATTGTTTTACCCTTGGGAATAATATATCCATCAATACTAAATTTGATTTTAGCTTTTCTCCAAATTGAAAAAGCCACAGGGTAGAGTCTCATAGCTTCAAAAATGGCAGACGAAGTAACGGGGAAATCTTGATAAAAGCGTTCATTATAAACATAATCCCTAGGTTTACTTCTAACTTCATCCTTTATTTTTTGTAAACAGTTAGGATTTTCTCCTATAACATGCCAAAACATTGATAGACTACAAGCTATAGGAAAATATCCACCAGCCAACATAGTTTTCAGTTCATCCAGCATCAATCGCCTATCTTGCCTAGTTGAATTTGGACCTCCCAAAGCAGAAATCAAAGTATTGGCAAGATTATCTCTATTTTTAATTGAATTCCCTTTTTCTTGTATGATTGCATTTAGAATCGCATCAATTTTTTTATTAATTCTTCTTAGTTTTAAGTGCCCAAGTGTTGGTATCCAATAAGGAATAAAAAATGGGATTCCGTCAACAATATACTTTGTTCCAATTATGGTTACTTCTTTTATTTCATCAATTTTACTTGAAAAATCCGTGTCAAATAGGAGTCTACCTGAGGTCATAATTGCCATATCTCCCATTTTATCCGCGATGTCAAAAATTTTATTAGATTTAGTTAAAGGAATCCAATTATCTAATACCCTATCAATCTCAATATTTGCTTCCGAAATGTGTTTGTGAATTGTTTTAGAACTCAAAACTGGATTTAATAACCTCCTCTCATTTGCCCACATGTCTCCTTTACTCGTAACCATACCTAGTCCAAAAACAGTTTGAGTACGTTTCCCAATAAAATCTTCTTGATTAAAATCTTTCTGGTCTCTATTTAATATCTGCTTAGCTACATCTGGGTGATTAATTAAATAAAAAAATGAGCCACATTTTACAACATCTCCATATTCACGCATTAGATCATGGAAATAAAAAGCCGGGAACATGGATGATTTTCTAAAAAATTTCAATAAGGGAGGTCCAGTTATTTGCTTGGTTGTTGATTCCATAATTTGATGTTATAATGTTACACTATAGGCGATTTTTTAAGCAATTCTCTTTTTATATATTCTGTATTCTTTTATACAAATTCCACCTATTTTCTTGAGTACAGAATTCATAGAATTATTATTTTCTAGTACATAGCTTGCATCTGCTTCATAAATTTTTAAATTATATAAAGCTTGCGTAATTTTATGACATAAAACTAAATCTAATCCCCTTCCTTTATGGGCTTCTAGAACTCCTAATATCATAACACGACCCTTGTTTATTTTTCGTTTATACCATAAAAACTTTAAAATCCCAACTAAAGTTAGTTTTCCTTTATAAACATACTTAATGGCTTGATTAATATCTGGGGCTGCCATTACAAACCCTATAATTTCTTCATCTTTCTCTAATATTAATGCTAAATCTAAAGGAGCAATCATTTTCAATTCTTTAGCCATTTCATAGAACTCTTTTTCACTTAATGGCATAAACCCCCAATTGTTAATATTACATTCGTTATAAACTTTGTTTAGTCTATTTAAATCATGTTTAAAATACTTACTAGATATGGGTCTTATCACAATACCATTATTTTTCATAGCTTGTAAGCTTCGCTCCAAAATATTACTATATTTTTTTTTGATCAACCTACCATCTATTTTATAAGCATAAAGGTCAACTTCCTTCTGAAATCCACAATGGGTCATTAATTGATCATAATATTCAAAATTGTAAGGCATTGATATCATGTTAGGGTATTCAAACCCCTTAATCAATATACCACAAGAGTCATTGGTTGTTAGATTCGTTGGTCCGATCATAGATTTTATTCCCTTCTTACTTAGCCAATTAGAAGCCACATCGAATAATGCCTCTGCGACTTCTATGTCATCAAAAGAATCAAAATAACCAAAAAAACCTGAGCTATCATTATAAACATCAAGATGTGTTCTATTATGAATAACTGCAATCCTTCCAACATCCTGATAGTCCTTAACAGCAATAAATAGCGCTATTTCAGAGTGATGTAAAAAAGGATTCTTTTTGGTGATTTTATTTTTTATTGAAATATTCAATTCTCCTACATAGTTTATATTGGACTTATATAGCTTATATGGAAATCGAATAAATCGGTTTCGTTCTCTTGATGATTTAACTTCTATAACTTCTATTTTCATAGATAATTATTATAATTGTGGAATTGTATCATTCACATATTTATGATGTCTAAATCCATGTTTTTCGCCTAATTCTCCAATTTTTTGAACTTGAAATTTTAATAATTCTCCAAAAGAATAAGTAATCTCACTTTGTTCAAATCCCAATAACATGGTCTCGCACATGCAAGCAAAGGCTTGACCCTTTTCTATTGGAAGTCCCTTGGGATAAAGCATTTCCATATTCGGAAGGTTTACTATTCCCCCACGCTCTATTCTAATGTCAGTATTCATTAAAAGTTCATCTGTACAATTTGAAGGCACTGAGATATCACAGATAAAAGCATTCTTTTTAAAATATTTTGATTTAAGAAATGGAGCTCCTTGATTAGTTGCAACAACAGTTATATCCGATTCTTTTAGATCATTTAAGTCCCAAGTAATTTCAATTGGTGGATTATTAAAAAATTCTAATTGATATTGCTCCCAAAGTAAACCAGAATTTAAAAAATCTCTGTTTTCTGTTACCCTTAATAACAAATTACTATTCAAAAATTTGGAAGTCAATTTTGAAGGAGATATATCATTATTAAGAAGCTCAAGTAATACATCCTTCAACAATGACTCAGCATGATTAATGATTTTTTGTTCTGAATTTTCCGAGCTCCCAACCAGTAACATATATTCACATTTGTTAATTAATAGTGAAGAAATGACAGACGCAATATTCCCTCCTGCTCCAATAACTGCTATTTTATTTGAAAAAAGCCCACGTTTGTTGATTTCCGAACTCACAACTTGTAATGCTGAATAAACGGTAAAGCTATTACCTGTAGTTACGGTAATATTTGAATTATTTATTGCTTTCCCATTTTGTAATAATATCGAAGTGAATTGTCCAAGACCAATTGTTGTAATTCCTTCTTCAATGAGGTAATCAATAGCTTTATTGCATATTTTTTGATACTCCAATATTTTATATCGAGAAGCGTTCAGGTCATCTTTTACCATTTTAGAAGTAAATGGAAGGCCTACAAAACTCATTAATACTTTATCACCATAAGCATTTTTGATGCAATTTCTACCCAATAAAACTGGTTCTGCAAATGACATCAATAGCCTTAACAAATTAACGAGAGTATCATCATTAAGATGGAAAAATGAAGGGATGGATTCTCTCATTGACTGAGGGTCAATGTAATGAACTAAAAATCCAACTTGAGACTTATAATTTGTATCATTATCTAGTTTTAGCTCCTCAATATCAAAATATTCAACTGGTCTTAATCCTTGAAGGTTTTCCTCTAAAATATAATCAACTAAAGAGTAGAGATCATTACAAACTAAAATGTGACATAACTCATCAATAGCCATAATAAATTCATCCAGAGAACTCTTTGTTACATATAAACTTGGATGAATTCTTATAGTGTTATCGTCTGAAAGCGTCACTGATACACGAATATTTTTTTTATTCAGTAAATAACCCATTAAGATATAGCCGAAATAATTAGACCGTGAAAGTCCTTGAAAACCATAACACTGACTCAATCTAAAATCTTTAAACGAAATCCCAATCATAAGTCCATCACCTCTTATATCTGTAATTACATTTTCATATTTCTTTTTGATTTTTTTTAATTCTCTTAAAATATAATTGCCTTGCTCGATAATATTTTGTTTTTCCCTTTTTGCAAGTTCTAATGCTTTTATTGCTACAAAAGATGAAATATCATCTTCGGCATTAGTCGAAGAATGAATCATTTCAAATTCTGGTATATATTCTTTTTTATCAATTATTAATGCACTTATTTTTGATATCCCTCCTCCTAATGATTTACCCATTAAATAATAATCTGCATAAACTTTTGATTTGAACGAGGCTAAAAACTCGCCCGTTCTATAACAACCACATTGTATTTCATCAAAAATTAAAGGAATATTACTTTTGGTAGCAACAGTTCTTAAAAATGTTAAGATATCTTTTGGTACAATATGAACCCCTCCTTCACCTAATATAGGTTCTACTATGATTGCAACAATAGAATTTAATGTTACCTTTTTCATCATTAGCTTCCCTTTAGTACTAATTCTTGGTAGGTCTAACACAAATTCATTTTGAGTTATATGATTTTGAATTTCATCTATATCCCATTCAAAAAATATCGTTCGATTTTGCTCTTTTGAAATAAATGGATCGCGTAATTTAGAATTAGAAGTAAGGGAGAGTGCTCCAATAGTTTTTCCATGAAACGATTGTCTAGAAGCCAAGATCTTATGCTTATAATTTTTTAACCTTAAGTCATTTGAGCTTTCTATATCTTTTTTAAATATTTGTAAATTGGAGTAGTGCTTATTATTTAATATAAATTCAAAATTTACGTCATATTTTTGAAAGTAGTTTTTAATATTCAGAAATGCTTTTTCCTGTTCTAAACGAAAGGATTTTATCTTAGTATTGAAATTTAAATATGTATGTTTAATAGCCGCTTCAACGGCTTCACTTCCCGAATTCAAAAATGCACACACATAATTTTTTCCACTACTTGCTGAAATAATATCATTAATCCGCCTGCTTAGTATTGCCGATCCTGATCGGACTGATAATTGAGCATGAACAGGCACTTTACTACTATATAATTCCCTTATATATTGAACTATTTCAGGATTATTATGTCCCAATAAAAGAGAACCATATCCTCCTGTTAAATCAAGTACTCTTTTCTCGGTATTATTATATAAATAATATAAAAAATCACCTTCTGCTCTTATATAGTTTTTATCTAGTTTCAATATTGCAAGCAACTCAGTCAACAGAGGCTTAGAATTATTTCTGTAAGATTCCTTTATATTATCTTTCATATTCGTTGCTGTTTTTAAGAATTCACGACGCCAATTCTCTTTTAAAAATGCTAACCATTTCTGAGTTTAATTGGTGTCCTAAAAAACTTTTTAATGATTTAAACATCAATCTAATTAGTGGATTCTTATGATAAATAAACATTTTCTTTTCAATAGATTTTGCACCAAGTCTATTCTTAGATACTTCTGCAGTTTGACCAAGATTAATTGATTTGCTTCTAATAGTTACCCCTTCCTTTACCACATATATAAGATTATTAAAATACGAATCGAATTTATCACGTAAATCATAATTTATTCCTCCAAATAAGAAGTAATAAACACCCTTGTTAGATATCGTAATATGCCAAGTAATCAAGTCATTGTCAGAATAAAATGAGTGTAAAGTATATTCAGATGACAAGTTCATAAAAAACTCTTTTTGTAGTATTTCCAGCTTTGTTTTGGTTCGCTTTATAATATTTAAATAAAGATGATAATGTTCATCTGTAAATTGTGAGCAAAGGTCTTTTTTAATGGTTACTCCATCGAACTTATTTTGAGCTTTCAAAATTCTCCTTCTATAATTATGCCTTATTGACTCCAAATACTTCTCCCATGATGATGCATCACAATCAAATATCATTGTTGGTAGTGTTTTCATTTCAATAATGTCACTTATTCTCAATGATTGATTATAATTTAAACACAATATTATGCCATTTTCATTTTTTAATATTTCATTTAAAAGCTCTTCATAGTAAATTTCATTTCCAACTATTCCATAAGCATCAACAGAGGCTGGGATTCCAATAATAGTCATGGGTATATTTAAACTATTTTTAGCAAAAGTCAACATATTAACTTTCAACGAATATACTACGGCTCCAGCAACCAAGCTACTTTCTTCAAAGCCTAGAAAATACCTCTGATTACAACTGTTATACTTTTCTGTATGCTTCAGAAACTTATCTTTTTGATATACACTATCGCATAATCTATTCCAATTTGGATCTAATTCATTTGCTGAATCTTTTTTTATAATTTTCAAATCATTTAGTTTAAAATTTCCATCTTTTCAACTTTCATAACTGGCTCTTCCATTTCCTTATTTATAAAATTCTTAAAGGAAGGGTGCTCAAACTTATCATTAAAACTGTGATGCTCTAATACAATTCCTTTATATCTAGATATCTTTAATTCTTTTTCCGAGTGATGCTTATGACCGTTAAAAAATTGTTGTCCAATCTTTAAGGCTCCAAAAATTATTCTCCAATAATCCAAATTCCATACTGAAGGTAAGGTTCTGAATGTATTCTCACTTGCTCTTTTTGTGTTTAATATTGTTCTTGCATATAGCCTAAGTAATTCTCTATAATATTTTTTTGTTGACAATTTTGTTGGAGAAAGTTGATGTGATAAATCAAATAAATCGTGTGCATCCTCTGGCACTGTTAAGGATTCTTTTAGGTCATTATAGTTTTCTGCCCCAGGAAGTGGTGTAGCGGGCGAAATATTTACATAATATAATTTACTTTTTTTAATAAACTCCCAAAGCCTGTCCCAGTCTTTCTTTTCGTATTCCGCACTAGGAATTAGTGAACCATATGTATCTACTTTATATTTTCTTAAAATTTCAATTGCTTTTTGATTATAATCTACTGGCATTTGCTTGTTCATGTCGATAAGCTCTTCATCAGTTACTGCCTCCAAACCTATAAACACAGCCTTAAGCCCTAATTGGGCCCATTCTCTAATTGCGCTCTCATTTTCAACTATAAAATCAGCTCGTGCATAACATAGAAAATTTTTATTAATATTATGTTCTCTTATTAAATTGGCTAATTTAGAAAGTCGACTGTTATTTATTAAAAAAATATCATCGACTATATAAATTTCCGATTCTTCAATAGTCAACAATTCTTTCACAATTGATTCAGGTGACCGACTATATGCTAATCCATCAGTAATTTTCCATGTAAAACAGAAATTGCACTTATACCAGCAACCCCAAGTAGTTTTCATTGTCACTACCGGTTTATGCATTAAATAATAGTATTTGTGCTTCAAATGCTTTACGAGATCTCTTCTAGGTAGCGGTAAAGAATCTGCTTTTGGCATATATGGTCGCTTTAATGATTTAATTAATTTCCCTTCATCAATAGGAATAGCAATTCCTGGTAAATCATTTAATTCTTTATTATTCTCAAGTTTCTCTATTATCTCTGATAATAAAAATGTGCCGTCTCCTATCCCTATTATATCGACAGATATATCTGCAAAATCTTCAGGAACTAATGTTGCATGAACTCCGCCCACTATAGTGATACATTTAGGATTTATTGATTTCACAAATCTGAAGATTTTAATCACTTCATTAGTTCCTGTTTTATAACAGCTGCTTACGACTACATCTGGATTAAAATTTTGTAATCTCTTTTTAAAACCTTTTTCTACCAGATGATCAAAAATCATTAGGTCGTGCCCTTTAAGGTTTGCTGCTATGTATTCTAACTCTAGTGGTTCGCATATCATAATATGTTTTAGTCCAATTGTGTGTTTGGGAACTGGTGGCCGGATTAATAAAATCTTCATTATTATATTATTTTATGCTTTAAACGCCTTATTAAATTCAAACATATTTATACTATTCCTGGGGTTATTCCCCTTCTAATATGATCGTGGTAAATCATATTAGTTCCAAATACAAATAATCTCATATAAGTACTCAAGTTTGCTGGATTTCCTTTTAATCGTTTTAGTATATTCTTGGTTGAATACAATCTTTTATAAAGGTTCCAATATCCATCTTGCAATGTTTTAGCCGTCATATTCTTAGGATGAAATACCGCTGAACCTCCAACATATTTTTGAAAATCATGATCAAAAATTCTACCTTCTGCCATTAATTCTTTATACATAGGAGTTCCTGGGACAGGTGTTAAAATGTACATTCTAGGGAGTGCTATTTTATTTTTCATTATAAAATCAAAGGTTCGATCAAAAACAGTTTCATCATCACCGTCTAGACCCAAGATCATTTCCGTGGATATTTCAATTCCAAAAGACTTTATATTGGAAAATGCTTTTTCATAATTATGTGGATCATTCCACTCTTTGTCAATATGCGCTAGGCTAGCTTCATTTATTGTTTCTACCCCAAAAGATAAAATTCTACATCCACTATCATAAGCCAGTTCAAGCATTTCGTCCTCTTTTGCAATTTGTAAACTACACTGGCTCGCCCAAATTATTTTTTCAGGAATTAATGCCGTCCATAATTCACGACAGTAATTAAAATCAACTCCTATATTATCATCTATAAATGCTATATATTTACTTCCGCTTGCTTTTGCTGCCCGAACATCTCTTATTACTTGATCCACAGGTCTTTTACGATAACTGCGTTTAAAAAATTCTGAAATTGAACAAAAAGTACATGGAAATGGACATCCTCTAGTTGCCTGAACAGGTCTCCATTTGCCATAATATTTAGCATTAAACTTATGATAGGATGGCGGAGGAAATAAAGTCACATCTGGAACTTTTTCCATTTTATATATTGGTTTGACGTCGTTCTTTAAATAATCACTTAAAAACCGTGGCCAAGTATCCTCTGCTTCTCCTGTAATAATAACATCGGTGTGGGGTCTAGTCATTTCTTCATCAAATAAGGAAATAGCAATACCTCCCATTACTACTAAAGATCCTTTTTTCTTGAATATATCTCCAATCTGATAAGCTCGAATCACACCTGCACCTCCCATCCCTGTTAAACCTACAATATCCCACTTTACGTTCCAAGGTATAGGTTCAGAAGTTTCGGAAATGCAAGTAACATCAAAATTTTCAGGTGTAATTGCAGCAAGTTGTGGCATAGTTAATCCAGGTAAATATGTTTTACGCTGAATGATGGGTTTTCCTTTACTGTCTAAACCCGTTGGGCTTATCAAAAGAATTTTTGGTTTTTCCATGTTAAACTATTTATTAAAACAGTAGTGCGTAGGAAAATTTTAACAGATTAGAGAAATAAATTATAAAATGCTTGGGTAAAAATAACCCTACTAAAGTTACGGAATTTTTAGAAATTAAAGTCAGTAGATAAAGACAAGTTTTGAAAGTGATTTGAAATGCACTCGGATGCAAGGTTTAATAGTAAATAATAGTTAACTGATTATTAGCATACTAAGTGTAGTATATCAACAATTAAAGTACTTAATACTAGTTGAGATACAAATAGGGTACAATATTTAATATCTAAAGCAATCAAGTCAATTTATAAAAAGGATTTTCCAGAGGTAATAAATAGTTTTTGAAAAACTATCATAACACACTAATAATCATTTGTTTAAATTATTTGCCGATACAAAAGTTGGCAAAAATGTTCCCTAAAAGGTCATCACTTGTAATCTCGCCTGTAATCTCACCAAAATGATATAAGGCTTGTCGAATATCTATAGCCAATAAGTCTCCAGAAAGATTTGAATCCATACCTTGCTTCACTTTTTGAATTTCTTCTAAGGCTTTTAAAAGCGCATCATAATGACGAGAATTAGTGACTATAGTATCATTGTTTCTTAAAGCTCCTGTATTAATAAGGCTCAATAGTTTATTGGTTAACTCCTCTACTCCAAAACCTGTTTTGGCCGAAAGCAAGATAGCTTCAGGAATATTGTTGGTAAGTTCAGCTAATTGTATGTCATCCAACTTATCAATTTTGTTGGCAATAATGATTAATGGTTTTTGTGGATGCTTATTTTTAATTTTTTCTATTTCAATAAGTACAGTTCCCAAATTTGTCGCACTGGTCTCAGCATCAAACAAATATATAACCACTTGAGATTGGTCTATTTTCTCGAAGGTTTTTTTAATACCGATACTTTCAACCACATCTTTTGTGTCTCTAATGCCTGCTGTATCAATAAATCTAAAACCAATACCACCTATGGTTAATTCATCCTCAATGGCATCCCTTGTAGTTCCTGCTATATCACTTACAATCGCTTTTTCTTCGTTAAGCAATGCATTAAGTAAAGTCGATTTACCAACATTTGGCTCACCAACAATAGCTACTGGAATGCCATTTTTTATCACATTCCCAACAGCGAAAGAGTCTATGAGGTGTTTTAAAACTTTCGTAATGCGCTCAATTAAGTCTTTAAATTGGTCGCGATTTGCAAATTCTACATCTTCTTCAGCAAAATCCAATTCCAACTCAATTAAAGAGGCGAAATTCATAAGTTCATCGCGTAGGGCTTTAATCTCATTGCTAAATCCTCCACGCATTTGCTGAATAGCCACTTGATGCGATGCTTCATTATCACTTGCAATTAAATCTGCTATAGCTTCGGCTTGGCTTAAATCTAACTTTCCGTTTAAAAATGCTCTTAAGGTAAATTCTCCAGGATTTGCAATTCGACAACCATGTCGCAAAAATAATTGAATGATTTCTTGCTGAATATAAGGGCTTCCATGACACGATATTTCTACAACATTCTCGCCTGTGTAAGAATTTGGATCTTTAAAAACCGATACCAACACCTCATCCAACTCTTTTCCATCTTTTAAAATATGTCCCAAATGAATAGTGTGAGTTTTCTGGCCAATAAGCGACTTCTGTTTTTTAACAGACCTAAAGCTATTATCGACTATGCTAATAGCATTTTTACCAGAAATCCTTATAACAGAGATGGCCCCAGCGCCTGAAGGTGTTGCTAAAGCAATTATAGTATCGTTATTTATCAACTAATCTAAATTTTAAGCAAAAATAGGAAATTGACAACGGACTTTATACATATTGTCTAATTATAGCGTAACTCATCTACATAAATTTAAAAGAAAATAAAATCGATGTATATTTGTGAAAAATTATAGAAAATGAAAAAGACAATCCTACTTTTGGTCTTAGTAATATTAAATTACAGTTGTAAAACTAACGAGCAAGAACCCCTTGCTCCTAATTCCTACGAAATTAAAGGTACTGCTAAAGGTGTTGTTAATGGCCTTAGAGCTTATATAAATTCTATTGAAAATAATGGACAAGTTACCATAGATACTGCTATTGTTATGAATGAAGAATTCATATTTCAAGGAAAAGTTGCAAATCCTTCAATAAAAACCATTACTATAAATAGTGTAAATGGTAGCTTACCGTTTGTTTTAGAATCTGGAAAAACTACTATAAAAATTAACAAAGACAGCTTATTTTATTCACCAGTTATTGGTTCAAAGAACAACGAAGATTATAACTCTTATAAAACTGAATACAGAAAAAAGGGTTCAGCAATTAACGGTTTAAATGAAGAGTACAGAAAAGCCACAACTCAAGAAGAAAGAAATAGAATTATTGCAAAAGCAAGAGAAATAACTACTGAATTAGATGCATTTGGAATGGATTTTATTGCAAATAATCCTGAATCAGATTTTTCATTGTTATTGCTTGAAACCCAGATTACGAATCCAGACATCAACTTAGAGAAACTAAAAAACAACTATAAAGCTTTACAACCTGTAATTAACAAGAATGCTACCTATAAGTCTATTGGTGCTAAAATAAAAGGTGAAATAGAAATCATTGAAGCAAGCGCTAACCTTAACATTGGTAAAATAGCACCAAACTTCACATCACCATCTATTGATGGCGAAATGATTTCGTTAAACGATATTAAAGGAAAAGCTACTATTATAGAATTTTGGGCATCTTGGTGTGGACCATGCAGACGTGAAAACCCAAATATTGTAAGGGTTTACGAGAAATATAAAGATAAAGGCTTAGAAATTATTGGTGTGTCTTT
This sequence comes from Flavobacteriaceae bacterium S0862, assembly GCA_023015825.1. Classification (GTDB taxonomy): domain Bacteria; phylum Bacteroidota; class Bacteroidia; order Flavobacteriales; family Flavobacteriaceae; genus Pontimicrobium. The sequence continues at coordinate 62,090 of JALKAW010000007.1, forward strand.
AGATAGACCAGGAAATAAAGAACGATGGAAAAAAGCCATAGAGGACGACAACTTAAACTGGCATCATGTAGGTAGTTTACAATACTTTAATGATCCAGTTGCAAGAATGTATAACATAAATTCTATTCCAGCGTCTTTTATATTAGACGAAGAAGGTAAAATTGTTGCAAAAAAACTACGTGGAAGTGCTCTGGAAAAACAGATAGCCTCGATGTTAGATTAATAAAAAAGGCCTTCATAATTGAAGATTTTTTTATATCCTTCCTGTTTTTCGCATCACATACAGTATTACAATAGGTATTGCTAATAGAATTACCATAAATAAATGCTCTGTAAACAACCAAGGCGCTAAAATCAAGGTAATCACATAACCCCCAATAGCTCCTCCAAAATGGGCGTCGTGACCTATGTTACCGATTCTCTTTTTCATTCCGTAAATGGAATACAACAAATAACCTATTCCAAACAAATAGGCTGGAATTGGAATTGGAATAAAAAACATATACAGCTTCATTCCAGGATTTAATAAAATAGCAGCATATAAAATTCCTGTTACTGCTCCACTCGCTCCTACTGCACTATAATGATATTCGTTTTTGTGGAAATAGAAGGATAAGAGATTTCCAAAAACCAAACTTCCAAAATATATGAGTACAAAATTAAAAGTCCCTAATTGTAATACAGGATTTGCAAAAAAGTAAAGCGTAAACATATTAAAAAACAAATGCATTTCATCAACATGCAAAAATCCTGAACTAAGCATTCGTACTTGCTCACCTCGTCGTATACCTCCAATATTGAACTTGTATTTTTCAAAAAAAGAAAAGTCATTAAAGCCTTTTAAAGAGACTAAAATATTTGCGGCAATAATAATAATTGTAATAGCTTTTAATTCAAACATAAGGTATAAACGTAAAAAGCCAAAAGTACATGATTTTTTTCATTTGGAAATTATCAAAAATCAAATGAAAAAAATTCATTGATTAACGAAGTGGTTACTGAAGCAAAACTAAATTTAGTACATTTTATTAAACTGAATTTAGTTTTTGAAGAAGAAATATAACATATATTTGCCAAAACAATTAAGCATTTGCAACTTCTAGCTTACATATTGGTATATCCTATTTTATGGCTCATATCCATACTTCCCTTTAGACTTTTATATATGCTATCTGATGGTGTTTATGTATTGCTCTACTATGTGATTGGCTATAGAAAAAAGGTAGTAAAAGACAATCTAAAATTAGTATTTCCAGAAAAAAGTGAACAAGACATAAATCGTATTTCAAAGAAATTTTATCATCATTTTTGCGACATGATATTTGAAGCGATTAAGTCGCTTACTATTTCGGAAAAAGAAATACTAAAACGTTTTAAAGTTACTGATATTGAGGAACTTAAACAATACGAAACATCTAAACAAAGTGTCATACTCATGTGTGGGCATTATGCCAGTTGGGAATGGTCCATGAGCCTACAAAAGCACATCGATTTCATAGGTTATGGTGTTTATAAAAGATTACGAAACCCATATTTTGACAGATTAGTTAAGCGTGTAAGGGGAAAGTATAACAGCTATTTAATTTCAACGAAAGATATTATACCAACACTTATTGAGTCAAAAAAAGAAGGCAAACTTTTTTTATGCGGAATGGCTGCCGATCAATCGCCAAAACTAAATAAAGCCTATCACTGGACAGAATTTATGGGAGTGAAAGTACCTTGTTACACAGGTTCAGAAATGATTTCCAAACGATTGGATTTACCAATAGTTTTTATGGCAATAAAAAAAGTGAAACGAGGGTTTTATGAAGCTACTTTTAGCACCATTACAAAAACACCTAAAAACTTTAAAGACTACGATCTAACTGACACCTTCCATAAATTAGTTGAAGCACAAATTAAATCTGCTCCAGAGTATTACTTATGGACGCATAAACGATGGAAACATAAGGATAATGTTCCTGAAGAGTTTCAGTAAATAGCTTAAATATTAGCTATTTCCTTTATCTCACTCATTATTTTAGATGCTAAATCATCTGCTTCTTGTTGTGTTTTTGCTTCGGTATAAATTCTAATAATAGGCTCCGTATTACTTTTGCGTAAATGCACCCAATTCTCTGGGAAATCTATTTTTACACCATCAATAGTGGTAATGTTTTCATGTGAATAGCGTGCTTCCATTTCTTTTAAAATCCCATCAACATCCAAACCTGGTGTTAACTGTATTTTATTCTTACTCATAAAATACGATGGATACGTTTTTCGTAACTCACTAACTCTCATTTTCTTATCTGCTAATAAGCTTAAAAACAACGCTACTCCAACCAAGGCGTCTCTACCATAATGCAATTCTGGATAGATAATACCTCCATTACCTTCGCCTCCAATTATGGCGTTATTCTTTTTCATTAACTCCACCACATTTACTTCACCTACAGCACTTGCTTCATAAACACCTCCATGCTTTTCGGTGACATCACGAAGTGCTCTTGTTGAGCTCATATTACTTACGGTATTTCCAGGTGTATTGCTCAATACATAATCGGTACAAGCGACTAAGGTGTATTCTTCACCAAACATTTCTCCATCTTCGCTTACAAAGGCTAATCTGTCAACATCAGGGTCAACCACAATACCAAAATCGGCATGTTCTTTAACCACTTTTTCCGATAAGTCTGTTAAATGTTCTTTTAAAGGTTCTGGATTATGCGGAAAGTGTCCCGTTGGGTCACAATACAATTTTACAGCATGCACGCCTAATCTATCTAACAACAAAGGAATAGCAATACCTCCAGTAGAATTCACACCATCTACCACCACTTTAAACTTAGCTTTTTCAATCGCTTTTTTGTTTACAAGAGGCATTTTCAAGACTTCATCAATATGCATATCGATATACGCATCATTAATCGTAATTTTACCTAAACTATCAACATCGCTAAATTCGATAGTATCAGATTCTGCCAATCTTAAAATCTCTTCACCATCTGCACCATTTAAAAACTCACCTTTATAGTTTAATAACTTCAGGGCATTCCATTGTTTAGGATTGTGGCTAGCCGTTAATATAATACCTCCATCTGCATGCTCCATAGGTACTGCAACTTCAACCGTTGGCGTGGTAGACAAACCAACGTCTATCACGTGAATTCCCATACCAACAAGTGTATTCGTTACCAGATTCTGAATCATTTCACCAGAAATTCTTGCATCACGACCAACTACAACTCTGTAGTGTTCCTTATTGCGTTGTTGTTTAATCCACATACCATAAGCCGATGCGAATTTAACCGCATCAATAGGTGTTAAATTTTCTCCTACTTTCCCACCAATGGTACCCCGAATTCCTGATATAGATTTTATAAGTGTCATATATGTTTATATTTTGAACAAATATAATATTTCAAAACCGTATTCCTCGTTACGAATTTGTAAATTCGACCAATGAATTTTTTAGCACATATTTATCTCTCAGGCGATAGCGATTTAGTAACCATTGGTAATTTTATAGCTGATGGTATTAAAGGAAAAGAATACCGAAAATACAGTAGAGAATTAAAAATTGGCATTCTACTTCATCGCGAAATAGATACATATACTGATGCGCATCCAACCGTAAGAAAAAGCACAAAACGATTACATGAAAAATACAGTCACTATTCTGGTGTGATTGTAGATATTCTATACGACCATTTTTTAGCTAAAAATTGGAAAAGCTATTGCGATGTTCCGTTAGACAAATATGTTGAACATTTTTACAATTCGTTAGAAGATAATTTCGATATTTTACCTTTACGCATTCAAAAAATGATGCCTTATATGATTACCAATAATTGGTTATTGAGTTATGCCTCAGTTGAAGGGATTGCAAAGGTGTTAGAAGGTATGAATAGGAGAACGCATAATAGGTCGCAAATGAATTTAGCAGTAAACGAACTTGAAGAATTCTATGAAGAATTTGAGAAAGAATTTACTTCTTTTTTTGAGGAACTCATTACCTTTGCTAAAGAAAAGTTAGCTTATTTATCTGCTCAAAAAACATTGTAACACATGTTTATTAAAGACCTCACTACCATGTATAGTAAGCATGCCAATGCCGAAAATGCGACTCACATGAAAAATTACATGAGAGGTCAATTTGAGTTTTATGGTATTAAAACCAAAGAGCGCAGAACGTTATTAAAACAAGCCATAGCCAGTAATGAAGAAGAAGTGGTTACAAATGTTCGCGAACTCACTTTTCAACTATATAAACTACCTCAACGTGAGTTTCATTTAACTGCTAATGAGATATTCGATAAACAACTCCGAAAAAAATACCTAAAAGATGATATTGTCTTAATTGAAAGGTTAATTACGGAAAACTCTTGGTGGGACACTGTCGATTTTATCGCCAAATGGGTCTTAGGCAACTATTTAACCATCTACCCAGATATGGTTGAAACAACCATAACTAGGTTTTCAAACGTAGATAATATATGGCTAAACAGAAGCACGATTATTTTTCAGTTGGGATACAAACACAATACCAACGAAGAGTTATTGTTTAAACAATGTATGGCTTATAAAGAATCTAATGAATTTTTTATACAAAAAGCTATTGGTTGGGCACTACGAGAATATGGAAAAACAAGCCCTCAATCTGTATTAAATTTCGTAAATTCAACCAGTTTAAAGCCTTTAAGCCATAGAGAAGCTATTAGAAATATTACATAAATGAAGTTAAAAAAAACATTAAAAATTATAGCAGGTGTTGTAGTGTTTTTTACATTGCCAACCTTACTCCTTTTAGGCTACATTTATTTTAAATACAACGAGGATGTGCCTGTTGGGATTGAAGGTGAAGCAGCTGATGCTTTAGCAGATAATATGCTAGATGCTTTAGATTACGAAGCATACAAAAAAACAGATTACATCGAGTGGACCTTTCAAAACAAACGTCGTTACGAATGGGACAAAGCCAATAATTTATGTACGGTTCGTTGGAAAGAGTTTAAAGTAGATTTACATCTTAATTTTCCTGAACGAAATAAGGCTTACGTCCATAGCTTTAATATTATTGGCGATCAAAAAGATGCATTGGTTACTACAGCATTAAATTATTTTAATAATGATTCCTTTTGGATTGCTGCTCCTTATAAAGTCTATGACGATGGTGTAAAACGCAGTGTCGTAAAAAGAGATGGTAAAGATGCTCTATTAGTTACTTACACACAAGGTGGCACAACTCCTGGAGATTCCTATTTATGGTCTTTTGATACTAATGGAAAACCTACAAAATTTAAAATGTGGACAGACCTCTTACCTATAGATGGTCTAGAAGCCTCATGGACAGATTGGACAACTACCACAACAGGTGCGCAACTCCCAACTTTTCATAAAATATTGTTTTTTGGATTTGAAATAAACCATATTAAAACGACAAGGTAATCCTACTTACTACTCTGTCCAGAAAACTGTTGCGTTTTTTGCTTAAACAACACATTAAACGTTGTTAAACTACCGTAACATCTCGTAATGTATTGCTGCAAGTCTATTTTTTCTTGCTCGTCAAGATTTTTGCTAGAGTTTATTTTTTGCTCCATAACACGAAGTCTGTCGCGAAGCATAACTATTTTATGAAAAAATATGTCGATTGGCACTTCTTTACTTTGTAACGCTGTGTCTCCAGGTTCTAGAATAAGGTTACCGCCTTTCCATTTATCTGCAATGGGTACAACTTCACTTACATCACTCCATTTTTTTAGTATCTCTACCAAACTACTTTCCACATCAAATAAACTAACAGTATCCACTTCATCTGCTTTGGCATGTTCTATTACTTCAAATTCACTATCTAATTCTATGGTTTCTAAACCATTGTCAATAAAAGTCACCCAATAATGTCTTGAAGTGACATTAGTAACAACGCCTTTACCGTATTCTGGATGGTTTATTCGTGAGCCAATGCCTAATAATCTCATAAGTATTGTATTTAAGTTAAGGTTTACAAGTATATTAATTTTTTGAAGGTTTATAAAATTAAATTTTTATAATGACTCCATTTTTATAATTTCAATTTTGCTTTTTCGATAAAAGCCAAAAAATTCTATCGTAGGATATTAAATAATGAAGTATTACAATTATCCCAAAAATGAGTCCTATTTTCTCCAATCCAATATCATAAAGTGCCCATGTGGTGAAAGCAAAAAAACTAAACTCAATAACAAGACGAGCAACACCTGAAGTTACAATTAATGTCTTACCTGAACGACTCGGATCATTTGGTACAGCAAAAGTGCCCCAAATAACGGCAAGCAAAACTGGTGTACCAATGGCGAGAACAAATCTAAGCCCTCCGTCAGTAAATTTCCATCCCCAGATACTTGCAGATGCAAGTGCACATAATTCAAGCAGAAATCGAAGCGCTAGATTGATTGGATTTGATCCCATAAAACTCTAAAGTTTACTTCAGTTTAATTATCGTTAATATCATAAACTTTTTTACCACCTACATAAGTCTCTAATATTTTTAAATCCTTGATATTAATAGGGTTCGCTTTTATTAAATCATCATTAATAATTACAAAATCTGCTAATTTCCCTGATTCAAGCGTACCTTTTATATCTTCCTCAAACGAACTATAGGCAGCGTTTTTCGTGTAAGCTGCTAATGCTTGTGCCACTGTTATTTTTTGTTCATGAACCCAACCTTCAGGGTTTTTATCATCTAAGGTTCTACGAGTTACTGCGGCATAAATACCCATTAATGGTGTTGGTGGTGCTACAAACCAATCACTACCAAATGCTAATTTAGCTTCAGCATCCAATAATGATTTAAAGGCATAAGTGGTTTTAATTCGTTCAGCACCTATTAATTTTTCTGCCCATCTACCATCATCAATCGCATGGTAAGGTTGCATACTTGGTATGACATTAAGTTGTGAAAATCGCTTAAAATCGTTTTGTGATATATGTTGTGCATGCTCAATTCTAAACCTTCTATCTCTACTTTCGTTTTCATTTTGAACTTTTTCAAAAGTGTTTAACAAATTGTTAATTGCTTTGTCACCTATTGCATGTATCATCACTTGAAGCTCTGCCTTATCAGCTGCTTTCACATGCTTATAAATCGTATCGATTGGCATTACAAAGAAACCGTTATCTGAAGGGTTATCTGTATAAGGCTCAAAAAATGCAGCAGTATGCGACCCTAACGACCCATCTACAAATCCTTTCAAACCTCCAATTTTTAGCCAATTATCGCCAGTACCATTTGCATCAATTTCACTCTTTAAACGATTCCAGCTTGTAAGCGGATACATAGCATAGATTCGTGTTATGAGTTGGTTTTTAGACCTTACTTTTTTAAGCACGTTGTAATGCGGTGCTGCAGACATATGATGCACTGAGGTTACTCCATTAGAAGCAAGATAATTCATCGCTGCTTCTAATGCTTTTTCATATTCAGCTTCAGTAGGCTCAGTCACAAATGGCCAAACCAAATTTGCAGCATTGTCTTTCAATAAACCTGTGATGTCTCCATTTTTAGTTCTTACAATATCTCCACCCTCAACATCTAATGTCTTGTTAGTAACACCTGCCAACTCTAAAGCTACAGTGTTTGCCAATGACATATGACCATCTAACCTTGTAATGAAAACTGGATTATCTTTAGTAACATCATCAATCCATTCTTTGGTCGGTAATTCACCTCCCCAATTTTCATGATCCCAATCGCCTCCTAATATCCACGACCCTTTTGGAACTGTTAAAGCAAACTCTTTAATCCTTTCAACAAACTCCTTGGGTGTTTTAGCGTCTCTTAATTGCACCGAATTTAAATTAAATCCTCCTGTTAACAAGTGAACATGGCTATCAATAAAACCAGGAGTTACAAACTTTCCGTCTGCATCCTTAACTTCAGTGTTTTCTCCAATAAACCTTGAAACTTGTTGATAGTTTCCTATCGAAAGAATGGTATCACCAGAAACAGCCATAGACTCAGCTATAGGGTCACTTTCATTACCAGTCCAAATAGTAGCGTTGGTAATTACTAAATCAGCTTTTTGTACTTCATCTTGACACGAAGTGCTAAATAAGACTAATACAAAAAATGTAAACAATCGAGTAGCTATATTTATTTTTCTCATTAGAATTCTTTTAAGGTTAATGAATATCGTTAGTTATTTTGATTGTCAAACTAATGTAGTTTTTTAGGAAGAATATCAATGTGAAATTCTTTGTAATTGTAAGATTAATAAGAGAGTATATTACAAAATCTCCTTTGGTATTATTTTTCGTGTCCAAGTACTTATGCGCTTCATATTTGCAACCTCACTATCTGGATTATAATTTAAGGTTATTTCCCAAGAATTCTCTGATTCAAACTCCTCGTTCATACCTTCTAAAACACCTTGAGCAATCTTATTAGAATTTACAATCACAATGCACTCTGTATTCAAATTTGCACTTCTAGGATCAAGGTTAAAGGTTCCTATAACTGTTGTTTCATTATCAATAACCATAGATTTTGCATGATGCCCAAATATAGGTTTATGTATTAATACATCTTGCAATTCTCCTGTCATAATTTTTTCTCGAATCTTAGCATCTGGACGAAATTCAAAAATTCTAATTCCAGTTTTAAGTAAGGCTTCTCTATCAGATTGATAACCACTAAAAGCTTCTATATTATCTGTAGAAGACAAACTATTGGTGAGAATCCTCACCTTAACACCACGTTCAACAGCTTCACTAAATAAATTTCGACTGAGTTCTGTAGTAATTAAATATGGTGTTTGAATGTCTATGGAAGTTTTAGCGTTTTTTACTAAATCAATAAGTGCTGATGTTGATACTCCTCCTCCACCTAAACCTTCCTCGCGATCGTTTTTTCCTGGCTCGTCAGACACAAAGCTCACGTCGTCTAGCCAAACTAATTTACCAGAATCTACAATAGACTTAAACGTGTCAGGCAAAGCTTCAATTCTCGTTCGTACTTGAGGCCAAAAGTTATCTGGGTTACAAGCATACTCGTGAAGATTATCAAATCGGTCAATTGCAGTTAGGTTTTTAGGTGTGGTTTTAATGACTTCAGACACATCCTGACTTAACGCATTGTTCCAAAAGTCATCAAAGGATGTATTGACTGCTTTAGATGCCTTACCTAATAGTAATATATCACGATCTCTAAAATTATATTCATGATCATAATCAAAATACTCATCTGCAATATTCCTTCCTCCAGTAATAACTACTTTACCATCAACAATAAATGTTTTGTTATGCATGCGTTGATTAGCTGATCTAAAATCGGTTGTAAATTTTCCTATTTTTTGAAAAATATTCTTTCCTAAATTAACACCAGGATTATATATTTTAACCGAAATATTTTCATGGGAATCAAACACCAAAATATCTTCAGCATCAGCATCAACCATAATATCATCAACAATAACTCTCACTTTAACACCCCGATCTGCAGCTCTTATTAAATAATCACATGCTATAAGTCCTACATTATCTGTGGAGAAAATAAAATATTGAATATCTATGGTCCTTTCAGCATACTCAGTTAACCAAGCTCTAGCAACCATTGAGCCACTGCCATCTTCTAAGACATAAACACCTGTTTGGTTCTCCATTTGCTGAGCGACAGCTTCCAATTCATTAGATAAGGTTATATTGTCATTTCTATGGATACTAGCACAAAAATCTGTTGCAACCGTTTCAACTTTTTGAGCACAAGAGGCTAAGAGTATTAATCCAATAATGTAGTAATTTTTGAAATTCATAGATGAGTTTTGAGCTAAAATTGCAGGTTTTGTTAAGTAATAAAAGTAGATAAAAAAATTGGAAAACGAGTTACATTTTCAGTCACAGCATTTTTCATTAAAATTTAATATCTTTAATACTTAAAATTTAATTACTATGACAGTAACATATGCATTAATTGGTCTTGTAGTATTGGCAGCATTTTATGGTGTTGGAATTTACAACAAATTAGTAAAATTAAAAACACTCGTAGCCGAGGCTTGGAGTGGTATAGACGTACAATTAAAAAAACGTTATGATTTAATTCCAAACTTAGTTGAAACCGTAAAAGGCTACGCTAGCCATGAAAAGGAAACCTTTGAAAATGTCACTAAAGCTAGGAATCAGGCACAAAATGCAACTTCTGTTGAAGGAAAACAAGCAGCAGAAAATCAATTAAATAAATCGCTAATAAATTTATTTGCAGTAGCTGAACAATATCCTGAACTAAAAGCAAACGAGAATTTTTTAAGCTTGCAAAACGAATTGTCTGTTGTAGAATCTGACATTGAAAAATCAAGACGATATTATAATGGTACAACGCGAGATTATAATATATTAATAGATTCGTTTCCTTCAAATATTATTGCTGGAATTACCAACTTCACCAAAGCAGTGTTTTTTGAAATTGATACTGAAGCTGAAAGACAAAACCCCCAAGTAAAATTTTAAAGCGTTGAAACAACTCTTTTTTATTGTACTATTAATTACGAACACTTTTTCTTTGTTTTCGCAAAGTGAACGAGTGCTTTCATTTCATTCAGACATCGAGGTAGACACTTCAAGTACAATTACCGTAAAAGAGTCTATTAAAATTTACGCTAATGGCTCTATTTTTAAAAGAGGAATTACACGTACCATCCCAACTGTAAGTATTGACAGTTCTGGTGAAAAAGTGAAGCTAAATTATAAAATACTGTCTGTAGAAAGAGATGGTAGAGATTCAAAATACCATACAGAAAAAGCAAATAATGCCATTACCATTTATGTTGGAGAAAGTGATGTGTTTTTAAACGAAGGTGAATACGACTACACTATTACCTATCGCATGAGTGGACAAATTCGTTTTTTTGACACTTACGATGAAATTTATTGGAATGTCAATGGTTTTGATTGGGAGTTACCTTTTAGTCAAGTGTCCAGCCAAATTACAATTCCAATTGGTGGAAACATTATACAAAATGCTTGTTACACTGGAAGCTATGGTAGTAGTAGCAGCAACTGTAGTGCAACAAAGCTCTCTGAGCACAGTATTCGTTTTAACGCAGAAAACCTAAGAGCTGGAGAAAACCTAACGGTGGCAGTAGGTTTTAATAAAGGGATTGTAAATCAACCTCCACCACCTCCACCACCAACATTTTTTCAAAAGTTTGGAGCGCTTATCTTAAGTGGACTTATAAGTTTAGTACTTTTATTTTATTACGGTTTTACTTGGTTAAAATTTGGTATTGACCCAGCAAAACCAACGGTATTTCCACAATTTGAAGTTCCAGAAAATATGACACCTGCTTCAGTTGGCATGTTAGATAAGTTTCGCTATCATGGCGATTTAATTACGGGCGCCATTTTAAATTTAGCAGTAAAAGGATATCTTAAAATTGAAGAAGATACTCAAGATTATGTTTTTGGCATCTTTAAAAGCAAAACGTTTTTTATCCATAAAGTAAAAAAAGACACAGGAAAACTCAACGATGAAGAACGTGTGCTATTCTCAAAATTATTTTCAAATACCTCCACGGTAACATTAGATGGAAAATACGACTCAAAAGTGCAAAGTGCCGTTAGCGACTTTAAATCATCATTAAGAAAACAGCATCATGGTTTAATTTATCAAGGGTTCAATGCAAAATTTTGGGTAGTTCCAATATTAACCATCATCGCTTATGTGTTTTTGTTTGTCTTTTTAGCGTCACAATACTTCCAAGGTGAAAATGATGGAGTGATATTCGTTTTATTCTTGATTTCAAATATTGCGTTCTTTTTGATTTACCAATATTTAATTAGAAAACCTGCTTTAGAAAAACTTAGGCTTAAGTCATTAATCGATGGCTTTAAAATGTATATGAGTGCAGCCGAAGAAAAGCAAATTGCCCACTTTAATCCACCAAATTTAACTCCTGAAATTTTTGAAAAATTATTGCCTTATGCCGTCGTATTAGGAGCAGAAGATGTTTGGGGAGATAAATTCCAAAACCTTATTGATAAATCACTCATCGACCAAAGCTATCAACCAACATGGTACACTGGTGGACGTATTGGCAACTTCTCAACCTTTAACCATACCTTAAATTCATCGTTATCCAATTCCTTAAGCAAATCTGCAACGCCACCATCAAGCAGTGGTAGTGGTTCTGGAGGTGGTGGATTCTCTGGCGGCGGCGGCGGTGGCGGCGGTGGCGGCGGCTGGTAAACGACAATTTTTAAAAAATAGGTTTCGTTTAATGCTTTGATATAATGTTTTTTTTAATTGTTTACACCAAATGTTAAACGAAGTTAGCCTTTTAAAGTGATAAAATCAATACGTACAACTACGTATATAAGTCCTCACTTATCAACAAATCACTGTTAGTATGTTACTTCCTATTTATCTATAAAATCTGTACCTTTGCAACTTTGCCAATTTATGACCGATTTTAAAGACAATATAGATGTTCAAGGTGCTAGGGTTCACAATCTAAAAAACATAGATGTGACTATCCCTAGAGAAAAACTTGTAGTAATTACAGGCTTATCTGGTAGTGGTAAATCGTCCTTAGCATTCGATACTATTTATGCAGAAGGACAACGACGCTACATTGAGACTTTTTCTGCATATGCTCGCCAGTTTTTAGGTGGCTTAGAACGTCCAGATGTCGATAAAATTGATGGGCTTTCGCCAGTTATTGCCATAGAGCAAAAAACAACCAGCAAATCACCACGCTCTACTGTTGGTACGATTACCGAGATTTACGATTTTTTACGTCTATTATACGCTCGTGCAAGTGATGCTTACAGCTATAACACTAGCGAAAAAATGGTAAGCTATAACGACGAGCAAATTCAAGCTTTGATTATAGAGGGTTTCGCAGGTAAACGCATCAATATTCTAGCTCCTGTGATTCGTTCTAGAAAAGGACATTACCGCGAACTCTTTGAACAAATTGCCAAACAAGGCTTTGTAAAGGTGAGAACAGATGGTGAGATAAAAGACCTTGTAAAAGGCATGAAGTTGGATCGTTATAAAACTCACGATATAGAAATTGTGATTGACAGACTCAAAATTGATGAGAACGTTGATAACGACAAACGCCTCACTGAAAGTATCAATACTGCCATGTATCATGGTGACAATGTGCTTATGGTAATTGATAACGACACCAACGAAGTTCGCTATTTTAGTAGAAACCTCATGTGTCCTTCATCTGGGATTTCATATCCAAACCCTGAGCCAAATAACTTCTCGTTTAACTCTCCAAAGGGTGCTTGCGGAAAGTGTAATGGTATTGGAACCTTATACGAAGTGAATGAAGAAAAGATTATTCCAGACCCAACCCTATCTATAAAAAATGGTGGATTAGCACCTCAAGGACCACAAAAAAACTCCTGGATTTTTAAGCAATTGGAAGCCATTGCGATGCGTTTCGAATTCGATTTAGCTGACCCAATACATAAAATTCCTAAAGATGCTATGCAAATGATTTTGTATGGTGGTAACGAAAAATTTACCGTAGATAGTAAAACCTTAGGTGTATCAAGAAATTATAGCATCGATTTTGAAGGGATTGCTAATTTTATTGAGAGCCAATATAGAAATGCAGAGTCTACCTCAATTAAACGTTGGGCGAAAGACTATATGGATAAGGTGGTATGCTCCGATTGTCGAGGTTCACGATTAAAGAAAGAATCGTTGTACTTTAAAGTTAATGGTAAAAACATTTCGGAATTAGCCAATTTGGATATTGTTGATTTAGCAGATTGGTTTGAGAATCTAGAAAAAGATTTATCCGATAAGCAAAAAGCCATTTCAGAAGAAATTATTAAAGAAATTAGAGCGAGAGTTCAGTTTTTATTAGATGTTGGTCTTACCTATTTAACCATAGATAGAAGCTCAAAATCTCTTTCTGGTGGTGAAGCACAACGTATTCGTTTAGCGACTCAAATAGGGTCACAATTAGTTGGCGTACTTTATATTTTAGATGAACCAAGTATTGGCTTACATCAACGTGATAACGAAAAACTCATCAATTCGTTAATCTCTCTCAGAGATATTGGAAACTCTGTCATTGTGGTTGAGCATGATAAAGACATGATTGAACGCGCAGACCATGTGATAGATATTGGTCCTTTTGCAGGAAAACATGGAGGTGAAATTATTAGCGAAGGGACTCCTAAAGAACTATTAACGCATCATACACTTACTGCAGATTATTTAAACGGAACCAAAGAGATAGAAATTCCAAAAAAACGACGCAAGGGCAACGGAAAAACAATGATCTTAACTGGTTGCACGGGAAATAATTTAAAAAATGTGTCGGTAAAATTTCCGTTAGGAAAAATGATAGGTGTTACTGGTGTTTCTGGTAGTGGGAAGTCCACATTAATTAACGAAACCCTCTACCCTATTTTAAACAACTATTATTTTAATGGTGTAAAAACACCAATGCCATATACCAAAATTACTGGCTTAAAGCATATCGATAAAGTGATTGATATTAATCAGTCGCCAATTGGTCGCACACCACGGAGCAATCCAGCCACATACACAGGTGTTTTTAGTGAAATACGAAGCTTGTTTGCTAAAATTCCTGAAGCAATGATTCGTGGTTATAAACCTGGTCGTTTTAGTTTTAATGTCGCTGGTGGACGCTGTGAAACCTGTAAAGGTGGTGGTTTGAGAGTCATTGAAATGAATTTTCTACCAGATGTTTATGTGGAGTGTGAAACTTGCCAAGGCAAACGTTTTAATCGTGAAACGTTGGAGATACGCTACAAAGGAAAATCGATTAGTGATGTGTTGAATATGACCATTGAAGAAGCGGTTCCGTTTTTTGAATTGATTCCAAAAATTCATAGAAAACTAAAAACCATTCAAGATGTTGGTTTGGGTTACATTTCTTTGGGGCAACAAAGCACAACACTCTCTGGTGGTGAAGCACAGCGTATAAAACTCGCTACCGAATTAAGTAAACGTGATACAGGAAATACTTTTTACATTCTCGATGAGCCTACAACTGGTTTACATTTTGAAGATATTCGAGTATTAATGTTAGTGCTGAATAAGTTAGTAGACAAAGGTAATACTGTGCTAATTATTGAACATAATATGGACGTTATAAAAACGGTAGACCACATTATTGATATTGGCTATGAAGGTGGTAAAGGTGGTGGACAAATCATTGTAGAAGGCACTCCAGAGGAAGTAGCAAAACATCCAAAAAGCTATACAGCTAAGTTCCTAAAAAAAGAACTAAATTAGCCTTTGGTTAAAATTAAACAAAAGAATTTATGAATAAGGAATTACATCCAAAAGGTTGGAATGAAATAAAAACAAATGACTCATGGGCAATTTTTAAAATCATGGGAGAGTTTGTAAATGGTTATGAAAAATTAAGTCGCATTGGCCCTTGTATTTCCATATTTGGATCTGCTAGAACAAAACCAGATAATAAATATTACAAATTAGCACAAAGTATTGCCCAGGCAATTGTAGAAGCTGGTTATGGCGTTATTACAGGTGGCGGCCCAGGAATTATGGAAGCTGGTAACAAAGGTGCACATCTGGCTGGAGGAACCTCTGTTGGATTAAATATAGACTTACCTTTTGAGCAGCATGACAATCCATATATAGATAGTGACAAGAGCCTTGATTTTGATTATTTCTTTGTTAGAAAAGTAATGTTTGTAAAATATTCACAAGGGTTTGTGGTAATGCCTGGTGGTTTTGGTACACTTGATGAATTGTTTGAAGCGATGACACTTATTCAAACTAATAAAATTGAGAAGTTTCCAATTATTCTAGTTGGTACTGAGTTTTGGAACGGTATTATGGATTGGGTTAAAGACACATTACTTGATAAATTTGGAAATATTAGCGCAACCGATTTAGATTTAATCAATCTAGTAGATACAGAAGCTGAAGTTATTGAGATTTTAGATTCATTCTATAAGAAATACGAGCTAAGTCCAAACTTTTAATACAATTAATCCTTTCTCCCTAAGAATGGTAAAAAAATACGTAGTAGTAATTTTAGTAATGCTCACTAGTTTTTTTGGGTTTTCACAAGAAACCTTTAAAGCAATGTTTTATAATCTGCTAAACTTTCCTTTACAGGAACCAGCAAGTAGGATTCAACATTTAGATGTGGTACTAAATGACTATCTACCCGATTTATTCATGATTTGTGAGTTAAATATTGAAGCTGGAGCAAATACCATATTGCAAACCATGCAATTTATTAATCCAGATTACGAAAGAGCCGCTTTTGTAGAAAACACTTCTGATGATAATTTTGGTGACCAGAACGAATTACAGAATATGATTTTTTATGATAGCTCTAAATTTATTTTAGAATCGCAAGCTGTTGTTACCACTATTTACCGTGATTTTAATCATTATAAATTAAAGTTAAACGCCACCGATCAAGCTAGTAATCCTGTATATTTAGATGTGTTTGTGACGCACTTAAAATCTTCAAGTGGTACTGATAATAAAAATTTACGAAAACAAATGGTAGATGCATTTATTACCTATTTAAGTACACTACCTAGCAACAGTAATATATTATTAGCTGGTGACTTAAACTTGTACACCTCCTCTGAACCTGCTTTTCAAGAACTGATAGATATTGACAACAATAATAATATCAAATTGATTGATCCAGCAAACCGTATTGGTAGCTGGAGTAATAACACAACATATTTGGATGTATTTACACAATCTACAAGAACCACAAACGCTCTAGGTGGTGCAAGTGGTGGTTTTGACGATAGATTTGATTTTATTATGACATCTGAAAGCATGACAACAAACCCTGATATTTCTTTTGTTTCTGGAACTTATCAAGCCTACGGAAACAATAATAATATTAACTGTTATAACAATGATATTAATTCTGCAAATTGTAGTGGTGCCTCCTTTAGCCAATCCATTAGAGATGCGCTTTACTATTTTAGCGACCACTTGCCAGTAACATTAACATTAGAAACCAATAGGTCTTTATTGAATACCAAAACAGTAGCGTTCAAAAACGGAATAACTATTGAGGGAAGTAATTTAGTGGATGACATCGTTACATTAAAAATAAGTGAGCAGCGAGCTATAAATAGATTAACTATTTATAACATTCTAGGTCAAAAAATGAAAGAATACCAAGTTAATGATAGGAATTTTGCAACTTTAAATGTTTCATACTTGTCAACTGGTATGTATTATATTATTGCTGACAAAAATTTAACTGAGCCATTAAAATTTATCAAACGCTAATTTGAAAAACAATATTCTACATATATTAATTGCTGCTTTAGTATGTACTTATGCGTTCAGTCAAGATAAAATTGACATAAAAGCGACGTTTAATGTAGAATTTGATCAAATACAAATCCACCAGTTCATTGCTTATAAAAATGTATCGAAAGACACTTTAAAGAGCATCTATTTAAACGATTGGAGTAATAGCTATTCAACAAAATCAACGCCTTTAGCTAAACGCTTTTCTGAAGAATATGATGGTAAATTTCATTTTGCCGAA
The DNA here is from genome assembly GCA_023015825.1 of Flavobacteriaceae bacterium S0862. Classification (GTDB taxonomy): domain Bacteria; phylum Bacteroidota; class Bacteroidia; order Flavobacteriales; family Flavobacteriaceae; genus Pontimicrobium. The sequence goes on from JALKAW010000007.1 coordinate 79,615, forward strand.
AGTGAAGAACGCGGATTTACAGCAATAACATCCATAATCAATACAGATGATAAAACCAATTTAAATTTTGAAAGGCTACAAGAACATCCGGACGTATTAAAAATAGATTTAGCAAATCCCTTACTACCTAACGAAAGCTATAATATTATATTAGAATATATTATAAAACTGCCCAAAACAAAATTCACAGATTACGGTGTCACACCTTTAAAAGATTACAACTTAAAATATTGGTACATAACACCAGCTGTATATAATGGCGACTGGAATTACTACAGCAATAAAAATTTGGATGATCTTTTTATCCCAAAAGCTGACATAACGTTACAAGTAGAGTTTCCGAGAAATTATGTGTTGACTTCAGAGTTGGACTTAGTAAACACCACGCAAAGCAACAATTCTCAAACACTTCTCTTACAAGGAACTAATAGAGTAGATAGTAAATTATTTTTACAAAAATTACCATCCTATAAAACAGTTCAAACAGATAATTTTTCTATAGTATCAAATTACACCGAAAAAGATTTAGAACCATCTAAAAAAGCCATTATCACTGATAAAATAACAGCTTTTGTAACAAAACATCTTGGATCATATCCTCATAAAAAACTTATTGTTTCAAATATTGATACTAAAAAAGATCCTGTGTATGGTTTAAACCAACTACCAGATTTTATAAGACCATTTCCTAAAAATTTCCAATACGAATTACAGTTATTAAAAACCACTCTTGGTAATTATCTGGACAATACCTTACTTATCAATCCAAGGAAAGAGCAATGGTTAAAAGACGGAATTCAAGTATATTTTCTTATTAAATATATTGAAGAGAATTATCCAGATATCAAATTAGCTGGTACTCTAGCGGAAATATGGGGACTAAGGTCTTTTCATGCTGCATCTTTAAAATTTAATGAGCAGTATAATTTAGTGTATTTACACATGGCCAGAACCAATAGAGATCAAGCTTTAACAACTTCAAAAGATTCTCTATTGCGATTTAATAGTGATTTAGCAAATAAATATAAAGCTGGAGTTGGATTAAAATACTTGGATGATTTTATTAACGCACAAACTTTAGAAAACACACTAAAAGACTTTTTAAAAAATAACTTGCTTGAGTATACGTCTACAAAAGCGTTCGAAACATTCTTAAAATCTAAAACCACCAAAAATCTAGATTGGTTTTTTAAAGATTATATAGGCACCAATAAAAAGATAGATTTTAAAATTAAGACCGTAAAAAAGACAAATGATTCCATAACACTTACCATAAAAAACAAACGAAATAATAGCATGCCTATTTCTTTGTTCACACTAAGAAATGATACTGTAACATCAAAAACCTGGATAGAGAATATAAATAACAGTAAAACCATTACAATTCCAAGGCACGACACAAATAAATTGGTGTTAAATTACGATAACTCTATTCCAGAATACAATTTAAGAGACAACTGGAAGTCTTTAAACGGTTTTTTAGCAAATAATAAACCCTTACAAGTTAGACTATTTAAGGATTTGGAAGACCCTTCTAAAACGCAACTATTTTTAATGCCAGTTGTGGAGTTTAGAAATATTTATGATGGATTGATTCTTGGCGGAAAATTTTATAACAAAACCTTGTTGCGTCGTGGATTTAATTATAAAATCTCACCCAATTATGGTACAAAATCTAAGTCATTTACCTTTTCGGCTTCAGTCAATTACACACATAATATTGAAAACAAGGATTTATATGGAGTTTCTTATGGGTTATCGGGGAAGTACTCTTCGTATGCGCCAGATTTATTCGCAAGAGTTATTACACCTTATTTAAGGTTTAATTTTAGAGATCATACAGACTATAGATCAAACAAATTTCAATCTCTTAATTTTAGGTATTTAGATATTAATAGAGATGAAGATATTAATAATATAGCCAATAATACCAACCCAAACTATAGTATTTTTAACGCTAGGTACGTCAATACAAACCCAGGATTAATAAACTATTACAAGTGGTTTACCGATTTTCAGTTGTCAAAAAATTTCGGAAAACTATCGTTTAATTATGAATTTAGAAAACTATTTGAAAGCAACAGGCAAATCAATATTCGCTTTTTTGCTGGTGTTTTTTTGTATAACAAAAACCCTACAGGTTCCGATTATTTTAGCTTCGCTCTAGACAGACCAACCGATTATTTATTTGATTATAACTATTTAGGTCGCTCAGAAGCTTCAGGAATATTCAGTCAACAAATCATTATAGCCGAAGGTGGTTTTAAATCAAAACTAAATACACCATTTGCAAATAGGTGGATGAGTTCTGTCAATTTTAGTACTACTCTCTGGAAATATATTCAGGCCTATACCGACTTTGGTTTAGTAAAAAATGCCCTTAATCCTGTCAAATTTCAATATGATTCCGGTTTAAGAGTCAATTTAGTTACTGATTATTTTGAAGTCTACTTCCCTATTTACTCAAATCTTGGATGGGAAATAGGCCAACCAAATTACGATCAAAAAATACGCTTTGTGTTTACGGTAGACCCAAAATCTCTTTTAGGGTTATTCCGTAGAAAATGGTACTAGCTAATTTAGATTATTCTCACCAAAGAATTAATTTTTTTGTTTTTTTTGATTAATCATCAGTTTTATTTGTTTTTTATTGAGAATTTATTAATTTATTAACAATGTGTGCCATTGCGTAAAACATAAAAAATAGCTAAATTTGCAACACCTTAATCCCTAATAAATGCAAACAAATCCAGAGATAACCAAAAGCATGTCTTTTAATGATTTTAAGAGCGAAATCATTAACGATTACACCATAGCAGTTACAAGTAGAGAATGTAGTTTACTTGGTCGTCGTGAGGTATTAACTGGGAAAGCTAAATTTGGAATTTTTGGTGATGGGAAAGAGATTCCGCAACTAGCTTGGGCAAAAGCATTTAGAAATGGTGATTTTAGATCAGGCTACTACAGAGACCAAACATTTATGATGGCTATTGGCGAATTAACCATCCAACAATTTTTTGCTGGTCTTTACGCACATACCGAGATTGACGCAGATCCAATGAGTGCAGGAAGACAAATGGGTGGCCATTTTGGAACACACAGCTTGGACGAAAACTATAATTGGAAAGACCTTACCAAACAAAAAAATTCCAGTTCAGACATATCTCCTACCGCTGGACAAATGCCAAGGCTATTAGGTTTAGCGCAAGCATCCAAAATTTACAGAAATGTAAAAGGAATTGATAGCGCAAAGTTTTCAGTAAATGGGAATGAAGTAGCTTGGGGAACAATTGGTAATGCTAGTACAAGCGAAGGTGTGTTTTTTGAAACCATCAATGCTGCAGGCGTATTACAAGTACCTATGGTTATTAGTATTTGGGATGATGAATATGGTATTTCGGTACATGCAAAACATCAAACTACTAAGGAAAACATATCTGAAATTCTAAAAGGTTTTCAACGAGACGAACATGGCAATGGCTATGAGATTATAAAAGCAAAAGGTTGGGATTATGCAGGCTTAGTCAATGCATTTGAAGAAGCTTCCAAAATTGCAAGAGAAGAGCATGTTCCAGTATTATTACACGTTCAGGAATTGACACAACCGCAAGGTCATTCTACTTCTGGATCACATGAGCGCTATAAAAGTCCCGAAAGATTAACATGGGAAAAAGAACACGATTGCATTGCTAAAATGCGAGAATGGATGATTAGTAATAGTATTATTACAAATGAAGAAGCTACGCAATTAGAAAAAAACATCAAGAAGCAAGTAAGAGACGGTAAAAAAGATGCTTGGAACGCATTTATATCTCCTATTCTCAAAGATAAAAGTGAACTTATAGAATTACTCAACAAAGTTTTACAAACAAGTCACAATAAGGTGTTTATTCAAAAAATAGTAACTGACTTGAATACTGTTGATGAACCAACGAGAAGAGATGTAGTTTCAGCAGCACGTAAAGCACTACGTTACATTACTTTTGATGACTCTCTTGAAAAAGAAAATTTACAAGATTGGATTAACAACTACTTTGAAACTAATCAGCCAAAATACAGTTCTCATCTTTATAGTCAGTCCAACCAAAAAGCTACCAATATAGAAGGAATAAAGCCTACCTATGATGCTGATGCTTCTATGGTAGATGGTAGAATAATCATTAGGGATAATTTTGATGCGATTTTTAGTAAATATCCTGAAGCTCTCATCTTTGGTGAAGATTCTGGTAGTATTGGTGACGTTAATCAAGGACTGGAAGGTTTGCAAGAAAAGTATGGCGAACTTAGAATTGCTGATGTAGGAATTCGTGAAGCCACCATAGTTGGTCAAGGCATTGGTATGGCGATGAGAGGACTTCGCCCAATTGCCGAAATTCAATATTTAGATTATTTAATGTATGCGCTTCAAATAATAAGCGATGACCTTGCAACTTTACATTACAGGACTTTAGGAAAACAAAAAGCACCAATGATCGTTAGAACAAGAGGCCACAGACTTGAAGGTATTTGGCATTCTGGTTCACAATTAGGTGGGATTTTAAATTTAGTTCGAGGCATTTATGTGCTTGTACCTCGAGACATGACTAAAGCTGCTGGTTTTTATAATACCATGCTTGAAAGCGATCAACCAGCTTTAATTATTGAATGTTTAAACGGTTACAGATTAAAAGAAAAAATACCTAATAATATTGGGGAATTTAAAATACCTGTTGGCGTTGTCGAAACTGTAAAAGAAGGAGCAGACATTACTTTAGTCTCGTATGGCTCTACTTTAAGAATGGTGGAACAAACTGCAAAAGAATTGCTAGAAGTTGGTATAGATGCTGAAGTGATTGATGTGCAATCGCTAATTCCTTTTGATATTAACCATGATATTTTAAAAAGTCTTGAAAAAACAAATCGTTTAATGATTATTGACGAGGATGTTCCAGGAGGTGCCTCAGCATATATTCTAGATAAAATAATGAATACTCAAAAAGGGTACTTATATCTTGATAGTCAACCTAAAACACTAACAGCCAAAGAACACAGACCAGCTTATGGCACTGATGGCGATTATTTTTCAAAACCATCATTAGAAGATATTTTTGAAGCAGTTTATAATGTGATGCATGAGGTAAACCCTGAGGATTATCCTAAACTGCGTTAATTTTATTCATCTATTAAAAAATCTAAAGCGCTTATTACTAGCGCTTTTTTCATATATTTAAGTAATTAACAGCTTAAATATGCTCACAAAAAAAGATAAAGAACAGCTTAGAAGCATCATTTTTCGTCACTTAGATGGCATTGCTGTTGGCACTACTGCTTTTGCCTTGTATAAAAAAGGCGTTATCAAGCATTTACAAGATAATAATCAAGCTACTTTAAGTGATTTAACATCTACTTTCAATGCAAACGAAGGTTATTTAAATGTAGCCTTAAGAATATTATGCTCTCAAGGTTGGTTAGATAGAAGTTTTAATAACAAAAAAAATACCATTACGTATACAACCAACCAAAATAGCAATCAAGCTTTTAATTTAATCCCATTATACGAGGATGCAATAAACCTCATCGCCTATTTCATTAAATTTCCTGAAGAACGAATTGGACCAGATGCATTTAGTGTCTTGGAGAAAATATTTAATAAATACGAAAATGATTTTGGCTTAAAGAATACAAAAGAAGGATCCATTGAACATCAAATATTAATGCACATAGAAGGGGTGATTATTGCCCCAATTATTGTGATGTTAGGTGTTAACGGATTATTCCATAAATATTTTATGGAAGCCTCTTTTAGAGCTCAGGAATACCACAAAAACCCAGAAAGCTTTAAAAAAATATTAGACTTCTTTGCATATTTAGGTTGGTTTCATAAAAAAAATGACACTTACCGATTCACAGATAAAGGCTTGTTTTTTGCAAAACGCGCCAGTGCTTATGGTGTTACAGTTTCGTATTTGCCTACGTTTTACAAATTAGATGAGCTCCTTTTTGGGAATCCATTGATACTCAAAACCAAGTCACCAAACGACACCGAAAAGCACGTGCATCGTGAAATGAATGTTTGGGGAAGTGGCGGTGCGCATTCTACCTATTTTAAAGTAATTGACGCTATAATCATTGAGCTTTTTAACAAACCCATTGACGAACAGCCAAAAGGTATTTTAGACATGGGTTGTGGCAATGGTGCTTTTATTCAGCATATTTTTGATGTTATTGAACACCAAACGCTAAGAGGTAAATTACTTGAAGAACACCCTCTTTTATTAGTTGGAGCTGATTTTAATCAAGCAGCATTAAAAGTGACAAGAGCAAACCTTATAAAAGCAGATATTTGGGCAAAAGTTATTTGGGGAGATATTGGCAGACCAGATTTATTAGCCAACGATTTAAAAGAAGATTACGACATCGACTTAAAAGATTTGTTGAACGTTCGTACATTTTTAGACCATAACCGTATTTGGGAGCCTCCAAAAAAAGCAACCAAAAAAGTTAGCAGATCCTCAGGCGCTTATGCTTTTGAAGGTATAAGGCTTAGTAATAATCTAGTTGAAGATTCTTTAAAAGAACATTTAGAAAAATGGAAACCTTATGTTGAAAAATTCGGATTACTAATAATAGAATTACATACAGTAAATCCAAAGCTTGTTACAGAGAATTTAGGCAAAACTGCTGCCACAGCCTACGATGCTACTCATGGTTATTCCGACCAATACATTTTGGAAGTCGATGTATTTAATTCTGTTGCCAAAGAAGCTGGCTTATATCCTGATGAACGCTATTTTACAAAATTCCCAAATAGTGAATTGGCTACAGTTAGTATTAACCTTTTAAAAGGCAACTAAATTGTTTGGCATGAGTTAATACTTGTTTGACGAAATTTGTTGATTTAAACATTACATTATTATTGATTTGTTCTAAGAAATAAAAAAACTTAGAAATTATGAAAACAAAATCACTCATATTACTTTGCTGTTTAGCATTTTTTAGCTCCTGTATTGTAAAATCCATACAACCCTTTTATACGGCTGATTCAACCGAATATCAAGAAAACCTTCTAGGAAAATGGATAGACAACAAAAAAACAAATTGGACAGTTGTGTCCTTGAAGCAAACATTCATAGATGAAAACAAAGATTGGACAAAAGTTAGTGAACAAGATAAAGCAGCTTACGAAAAATATAAAGATGGCTACTTAATTACATATACACAAAAGAATGATGAATCTACCTTTATTTTTATGGCGATGCCTTTTAAGGTAGGTGAGCAACTGTTTATGGATTTTATTCCATTTAATTATGAAGATAATGGTAATGATTTAGTAAGCCAGCATTTACTTAAAACGCATTCAGTTGCTAAAATTGACATATTAGAAGGCAATAAATTATATATTACTTGGCTTGATGAAGGTAGGCTAAATGATTTGTTTGAAAAAAATCAATTGAAACTAAAATATGAGACTGTAGGTATAGATGAGTCGTTTGTTTTAACTGCAACTTCTGAAGAATTATATGCGTTTTTAAAAAAATATATGAAAGCAGATATTGAAAACAAATGGGAGTCTTCTGAAAAATTCACTTTAACAAGAAAGAATGCTCACCCTTAATCCATATATAAAAAAGCTAAATAACCACAGACCACTTTTATTTAATTTGGTACTGTGGTTTTGCTCATTTATTATTTTACTTTTTATTTTCTCTAAAGGGCAAAAACCAATTAAGATAGATCATATCTACACTATTAGTTTTTTAGTTAGTGTCGCAATTCCTGTTTTAATTAACTTATACCTATTACTACCACGCCTACTAAAAAAAGAAAAATATTTGTTGTTTGGAATCGCATTTATTGTAAATCTCTTCGTATTTGCACAATTACATAATTGGTTGTTTGAGCCATGGTTAGATAAATTGTTCCCAAATTATTTTTTTATGTCTTACTTCTCAAACACCAGACATATCATCATATTTAGTATATTTTTAATATTAACAACACTTTTAAAGCTATCAGAAGATTGGTTTTATTTTAATCAAAATGAAAATAGAGCACTAAAATCTCAAAATGAGCTGATACAAATTCAATTATCTTCTTTACGCTCACAAATAAATCCACATTTTTTATTTAATTCATTAAACGTTATTTATGCACTTGCCATACAAAAAAAAGACAACATCAAAGATGCTGTTGTACAATTATCTGATATATTACGCTATGTAATTTACGATTCAAACACAGAAAGAGTAACACTTAAAGATGAAATCACACTTCTAAAAAACTATATTGAGTTTCAAAAATTTAGAGTACAAGGGTTTAATAATATCAACCTAAAAACCGAAATAGAGAATGAATCTTTTAAAATTTATCCCATGTTGTTGTTGCCTCTCATTGAAAACAGCTTTAAACATGGTATAAAAGGTGATTTAGAGCAGACATTCATTAATATAACAATGAGTCAGAAAGGCGATAATTTTAGCTTTAAAATTGAAAATAATAGCTTAGAGGAAAATGACAACAATACTCTTAAAGCATCTGGCGTTGGACTTGAAAACATTCAAAAAAACCTAAACATTGTGTATCCAAATAATCATACATTTATGACAGACAACAGGGATAATATTTTTACTGTGAAACTAACCATAAAAGCACAACAATAAAGTTATGAAGCTTAACTGTTTAATTATAGACGACGAACCTTCTTCACAATCCATATTAAAAATATTTTGTGAAGATGTGGACTTTCTAAACGTTATTAAAATTTGCAATAACGCTTTGGAGGCAATGTCTATTTTAAACAGTCAAAATCATATTGATTTGCTGTTTCTTGATATTAATATGCCTAAATTATCAGGATTGAATTTTTATAAATCATTATTAAACCCTCCAGATGTCATTTTCACCACAGCCTACTCAGAATTTGCCTTAGATGGCTTTGAAGTTAATGCAATAGATTATTTACTAAAACCCTTTTCTTTTGAGCGTTTTTTAGCGGCTGCAAATAAAGCATTAAACAAGAAAAAATCAGAAAACAATAGTGATGACACTATTATAATTAAAGCAAATAAAGTACTTCACCAAGTACATCCAGATGATATTTTATTTGTTGAAGCATTTGGCGATTATGTAAAAGTGCATCAAGAAAATACAATAATAACAACCAATAGTACCTTTACCAATATTTTAAAAATTTTGCCTAAAAAATTTGTGCGTTGTCATAAGTCGTTTGCTATTAATTTAAAAAAAATGAATAGCTTAGCAGGAAATGTGATAACCATTGGAGACAAAACAGTCCCCATTGGTCAAACTTATAAATCGGACTTTTTAAAGTCACTAAACTAATAGCCATGTTTACAAAAAACTACAACGACTTAGCTCTAGCCATTTTAAGGATTGGGACATCTGCCATGATGCTAACCCATGGTATTCCAAAAATTGAACGTTTATTTGCCGAAGTTATTCAATTTCCAGACCCATTAGGTATTGGAGCTTCAACATCACTTGCATTAGTCCTTATAGGTGAAGTTGTTGGTCCAATATTTGTCCTTTTTGGTTTTAGAACAAAACTAGCTGCAATATTTCCAATGATTACTATGCTAGTTGCTTTCTTTTTTGTGCATTTAAATGACCCCATTGCAAAACAAGAAAAAGCAATTTTATTTTTTATGGCTTTTCTAGTCATCTTTTTAGCAGGCCCTGGGAAGTATTCGGTTGATAAGAAGTGATTAACTCATAATCCTCACCATCAACTCTTTTAACAAATCCCCTTGAGGTACAGCGTTAGCGCCTACACCTTTGCTTTTGACATCAAACTCACGTAAGGTGGCAATCACGCTACTCACTTTTTTCATTGGGTAGTTTCTAGCAGCATTGGTATATTCATTTACAAAATAAGGGTTCACTCTAAGTTTTGAGGCAATGTTTCGAGGTGATTTATCATTCAAACCATGTAAATGCAATAGTTGCGAAAAGAAATTAAAAAGCAACGACACAGTGACTACCATTGGGTTATCCTTTGGGTTATCAGCAAAATAATTGATAATTTGGTGTACCTTAACAACATTCCTCTCTCCTACTGCTTTTCTTAATTCAAAATTATTGTAGTCTTTGGAAATTCCAATATTTTCCTCAATAAGCTCTGGAGAAATTTGAGTGTCTTTAGGAATTATAAGTTGCAGTTTTTCCAACTCATTATTTATCTTACTTAAATCGGTTCCCAAAAACTCCACCAACATTTGTGCAGCTTTTGGCGAAATACTATAACCTTTAGGCGACAATACACGACGTATCCAATCGGCTACTTGGTTTTCGTACAGTTTTTTGCTTTCGTAAACTACTCCAACCTTATTAATAGCTTTATATAACGCTTTACGCTTATCAATTTTTTTGTACTTATAATTAACTACTAAAACCGTTGTTGGTTGTGGGTTTTCGGCATAAGAAGCTAATTTCTCAATGCTACGCGACAGGTCTTGAGCTTCTTTTATAATCACTACTTGACGCTCTGCCATCATTGGATACCGTTTGGCATTTCCTACAATATCATCAATAGATACATCACGACCATATAACACCATTTGATTAAAACTCTTCTCTTCTTCTGCAAGAACATTATCCTCAATAAAATCGGAAATCTTATCAATATAATAAGCCTCCTCACCCATTAGAAAATAAATAGGTTTTAAATTACCATTTTTAATATCGTTTACTAGCTGTTTAACTTCGTCCAAAGCAATTAATATGATGAATTAAGTCAGTTCGAGTTGTGTCTCAAAATTTCGAGAACTTCTCGATAAAATTTTCTATAAAAATCTCTCGAAGTGACATTATAATTATAAATTTGTGTTGTGCAAAAATTAGATTTTCCCACATATACCTTCCGATTCAAAAATAGCGAAAATAAACCTTATATTTTTGATGACATCCGCAAAAAATTTGTGGTTTTACAACCTGAAGAATGGGTGCGCCAACATTGTGTGCAATATCTCATTAATGAAAAAAAATATCCCAAGTCATTAATTAATGTCGAGAAGGAGTTAAAAATAAATAACCTTAAAAAACGCTATGACATCGTTGTGTTTAATAGCGATGGTTCTATACACTTAATTGTAGAATGTAAAGCGCCTAAAATCACCATTAACCAAAGTGCTTTCGACCAAATTGCACGATACAATTTGACACTAAACGCGACATATTTAATGGTTACCAACGGATTAAATCATTATTATTGTAGTATCAATTTTGATGAAGAACGCTATCAATTTTTAAAGGATATTCCTGAATACCAACTGTGAAAATAGCCATTGTCATACTAAACTGGAACGGAAAAGCATTGTTAGAAGAATTTTTGCCTTCGGTGATATCATTTTCCTCTGAAGCAGATATTTATGTAGCAGATAATGCTTCTAGTGATAATTCGGTGGAATTTTTAAAAACGCATTTTCCTAAAGTAACTATTATTCAAAACATTACAAATGGTGGCTATGCCAAAGGTTATAATGATGCGTTAAAACATATTAAGGCAGATGTCTTCTGTTTATTAAATAGCGATGTTGAAGTAACTAAAAACTGGTTGTTACCAATTCAAGAAGTCTTTATTAATGAGCCAAATACTGCCATTATTCAACCAAAAATTCTAGACCAAAAAAATAAAGATTATTTTGAATATGCAGGAGCAGCTGGTGGATTTGTAGATAAGTTTGGTTATCCGTATTGTCGTGGACGCATTTTTAACACTATAGAGAAAGATGAAGGTCAATATAATGATATAGCAGACATTTTCTGGGCTTCTGGTGCTTGTTTATTTGTTAGAAGTAGCGTTTATAAAACTTTAGAGGGTTTTGATGAAGCATTTTTTGCCCACATGGAAGAAATTGATTTTTGTTGGCAAACTAAAAATTTAGGATTCGATGTTAAATATGTAGGCACTTCAACCATTTACCATGTTGGAGGAGCTACCTTAAGTAATACAAGTCCAAAAAAAACCTATTTAAATTTTAGAAACAGCTTATACACGCTAGTTAAAAGCGCATCAGGAAACATCTTTTATCTTGTATTAGTAAGATTGCTTTTAGATGGCATTGCTGGTGTAAAATTTCTATTAGAATTAAAACCTAAACACACATCTGCAATTATAAAAGCACACGTCTCTTTTTACAATCATTTAAGTACACTTCTCAAACAAAGAAAATCTCAAAATAGACTACCAAAATACTACTCTCAAAAAAGTATTGTTTGGACATATTTTATAACAAAAAAACAATATTTTAAAAGTTTATAAGTCCGTTAGTAAAAGTTTTGTTAATACTGAGTATAATTGGGCTTTTTTGCATAATTTTGTGATATTCGTCAAATATAAATTAATTAACATCCTATCATGAAGAAAATTTTATTGTTAAGCCTATCTGCAATGCTTGTTTTAAGCTCATGCGTATCTAAAAAAGAATATGCTGCTCTAGAGGCAAAACAACAAGAAACGCAAGACCTATTAAATACTGCAACTATTAAATTAAATGCATGTCTATCTGACGCTGCTGCTGCAAATGCTCGAGCAGAATCTTTACAAGATCGACTTGCAGACATGAAAAAAAATAACGAAAGTCTTATTCAACAAACTAAAGACCTAACAATGCTTACTGCAAAAGGAGCTGATAACATTGAAAAAACTTTAGAGAGTATTAAAGAAAAAGACCTTAAGATTACACGTTTACAAGATGCTATCAACAAAAAAGATAGTGTAACTCTAGCTTTAGTAACAAGTTTGAAACGTGAAGTTGGCTTAAACGATCCTGATATCGAGATTAATGTTGAAAAAGGAGTGGTGTTTATTTCTATTTCGGATAAATTATTATTTAAAAGTGGAAGCTACGTAGTGACATCTAATGCTAAAAATGTATTAGCTAAAGTTGCTAAAGTAGTTAATGACAAACCAGATTTTGAATGTATGGTTGAAGGACATACAGATAGTAAATCTTACCAAAAAGGTGTGCTATTGGATAACTGGGATTTAAGTGTTAAACGTTCTACATCTATTATTAGAGTTTTAGAAGATTTAGGTGTTAACTCTTCACGTTTAATAGCAGCTGGTAGAAGCTACCATGTACCTTTAGTTGATAATGATACTGCTGAAAATAGAGCAAAAAACAGACGTACGCGTATTGTTGTTATGCCAAAAATTGATCAGTTTTACGATATGATAGAGAAAGAAATGAAAACACTTTCTGCTGGAAGTTAATCGTATTTCATAATAATAAAAAAAGCTCAACCTTTCGGTTGAGCTTTTTTTATTAAAATATTTCTAAGCTGCCTTTCCCTTCTCTAATCACTTCTGGTTCATCTCCAGAAAAATCTATAATGGTCGACGGTTCATTATCTCCATAACCACCATCAATAACCATATCAACTAGATTATCCCATTTTTCAAGAATCAATTCGGGATCTGTAGTATATTCTAATATTTCATCTTCATCATAAATTGATGTTGAAATAATTGGGTTTCCTAATTGCTTCACAATTTCTAAAGCAATATTATTATCAGGTACTCTAATCCCTACTGTTTTTTTCTTTTTAAATGCATTAGGTAAACTTTTGGCGCCAGGAAGGACAAATGTATAAGGCCCAGGAAGTGCACGTTTTAAAACCTTAAATGTTGCAGTATCAATTTGCTTAACGTAATCACTTAAATTACTTAAGTCATGACACACAAACGAAAAATTTGCTTTCTCGAGTTTAACACCTTTAATTCTGGCAACACGTTCCAATGCTTTGTTATTAGTAATATCACAACCCAAGCCATAAACCGTGTCTGTTGGATAAATAATCAATCCTCCTTTTTTTAAAACAGCAACCACTTTTGCTATTTCCTTTGGATTTGGATTGTCTTTATAAATCTTTACAAATTTTGCCATAATTATTATCTTGTTAAAGCGTTATACAAATTAACTAATTATTTAAATATGAATACTCCAAAATCTACATTGTTAAGTATAATATGCCTATTTATACTCTATTCATGCTCAAAAAATGAAGTTATTGAGCTACCTGATGCAGACACATTAGATCCAACAGTATACTATGAGGCTCTAAATGTATCTTATGGTAATCACACTAAACAAACTTTTGATATTTACCTCCCAGCAAATCGAACTGAAGACACAAAAATCATGGTTCTTGTTCATGGTGGAGGCTGGTCTGGTGGTGACAAAAGTGAAATGAATCCCTTTAGAGATTTTGTAAAACAAGAACATCCAAATCTTGCCATCGTTAATATGAATTATAGACTAGCAGATGACAACAACAGTCCTTATCCTATGCAAATAAATGATATAACATCAGTAATTAATTATTTAAAAGAAAATCGAGAAAATTATACTATTGATGACGATTTTGGCTTTGTAGGTGTTAGTGCCGGAGGACACTTATCGTTGTTATGGAGTTATGCATTTGATACTGATAATGATGTAAAAATGGTTTGTAGCGTTGTTGGACCTACAAATTTTACAGATCCAGCCTATTTAAACAACACAAATACAGCACTGCAAGAATTAATTGATTTATTTGGAATTGACCCAACAACCGAGTTTTTAGAAGAAGTTAGTCCGTTACATCGTGTAACAGCCTCGGCACCTCCAACTATTTTATTTTATGGAGGTCAAGACCTTCTTATACCTACCACGCAAGGAATAGCAATGAGAGTTAAACTGGAAATGCTTGGTGTGACACATCAATTTACATTGTATCCAAACGCAGGACATGGATGGGTTGGGTTAGATTTATTAGACACTGTAATTAAATTAAAAGCGTTTACGCAAACGCATTTGGAGTAATTACCCAATCACTTTCAACTTAGCAAACCTTAGCAATAGCTTCTTAGAGCCTCCATTTTCAAAGTTAATTTCTGCTTTCATATCTGCCCCAACACCCTCTATTTTAAGGACTTCACCTCTTCCAAAACGTAAATGCTTTACAATATTCCCTACTACTAATTGACTATCAAACAAATTAGTGTTTTCATTAGAGCTAGTTATTTTTTTAAAATTCTTGGGTGTACTTATTTTAATACCTTCGGGTTTAGGCTTTACTTTACTTTTCCTTTTTGGCTCATATTTTTTAGGTGGCTTAAACCTAATTTTATTAGGCTCAATATCTCCAAAAATATCTGCTGACAGCATTGGGTTGATACGTCGTTCTTCAATAGGTGTAATGATATCTAAAAATTCATCTCCAATTTCTTCAATAAATCTGCTAGGTTCTGAGTCAATCAATTTTCCCCAACGGTAACGTGACAACGCATAGGTTAAATACGCTTGTTTTTCGGCTCTAGTTAAAGCCACATAAAACAAACGTCGCTCTTCTTCTAGTTCGCTACGTGTATTCATACTCATAGCACTTGGAAACAAATCTTCCTCAAGACCAACAATAAACACATGATTAAATTCTAATCCCTTTGCTAAGTGAATGGTCATTAACGCCACGTGGTTAGGATCGCCTTTGTCTCCGTCTAAATCTGTTGCAAGTGCTACATCTTCCAGAAATTCAGCTAAAGAATCCCCTGCATCAGCTAGTTCCATTTGTCCTTCTACAAAATCTTTAATACCATTTAAAAGCTCTTGAACATTTTCCAATCGTGTAATCCCTTCAGGCGTGCCATCTTTATTAAACTCTCTTATTAAACCACTGGTTTTGGTAACGTGCTCAGCCAAATCAAAAGCATTAGCTGTTTGATTCATCACTTGATAACTTTCAATAAGTGTCACAAAATCTCTTAACTTATTTTTTGTTCCGTTATTGATGTTAATATCAATTGCATCAAGATTTTTTAAGATTTCAAAAATCGTTTTATTGTAATTATTTGCAGCAACAACCAATCTATCAATAGTAGTTTGTCCAATACCTCGCGCGGGGAAATTAATAACGCGCTTTAGTGCTTCTTCATCTGCAGGATTTAAAACCAAACGCAAATAAGCTGTGACATCTTTAATTTCTTTACGTTGATAGAACGATAAGCCTCCATAAATACGATAAGGTATATCACGCTTCCGCAAAGCATCTTCAATAGCACGTGACTGTGCATTGGTACGATAAAGGACTGCAAAATCGCTATTGTGCAATTGGTTATTCATTTTTTCTTCCCAAATGGTGCTTGCTACATACCGACCTTCGTCTCCATCGGTCAACGAACGATGAACTTTTACTTTTTCACCTTCCTCATTAGCAGTCCAAACCACTTTATCTAACTTGGTTTTATTATGCTCAATTACTGAGTTTGCTGCACCTACAATATTTTTAGTTGAACGGTAATTTTGCTCTAAGCGATAGTACTTTACGTCGTCATAATCCTTCTGAAAATTCAAGATATTATTAATATTCGCACCACGAAACGCATAAATACTTTGGGCATCATCTCCAACCACGCATATATTTTGAAAACGGTCTGCCAAAGCACGAACTATTAAATATTGCGAATGGTTTGTATCTTGATACTCATCGACAAGAATGTAACGGAACTTGTCTTGGTACTGTGCTAAAACATTAGGAAAGCGTGTCAACAATTCATTTGTTCTCAACAACAAATCGTCAAAATCCATGGCACCAGCTTTAAAACAACGGTCAACATACTCTGCATAAATCTCTCCCATTTTTGGGCGTCTAGCCATAGCATCTGCTTCCATGAGTTCTGGGTTTTTAAAATATGCCTTAACTGTAATTAAGCTGTTTTTATAAGATGAAATCCTACTATAAACCTGCTTGGTCTTATAAACATCTTTCTCTAAGCCCATTTCTTTAATTATTGAGCCTAATAGCTTTTGAGAATCTTGCGTATCGTAAATAGTGAAATTACTAGGAAACCCTAAATGATGTCCTTCAAAACGTAAAATTTTAGCAAATACGGAGTGAAACGTTCCCATCCAAAGGTTTTTGGCTTCACTATCACCTACAATTTCAGCGATTCTGCCTTTCATTTCTTTAGCAGCCTTATTGGTAAAAGTCAATGCTAAAATATTAAATGCATCTACACCTTGACTCATTAAATAAGCGATTCGGTAAGTAAGTACCCTGGTCTTTCCAGAACCTGCTCCAGCTATCACAATCATAGGACCATCCTTCTGTAAAGTTGGTGCTAATTGTGCTTCATTTAATTGACTTAAATACTTCTCCAAGTTTGTTGTTTTTAAAGCGTGAATTTAGCCAATGTTATGCTGATTTCTTAATGATTTTAGCAATAATTATAAACAATTATATTAATGCTATTAGGTTTCCTAAAAATTTAAATATCTTTAGCATTCTTAATTAATTTTTATGAAAAAAACCGTATTTACTTTATCCTTTTTAACCTTAACTTGCTTTTCTATGTTTGCACAAAGTGAACGTATTGAAGGAAAGATTGTTAAAAATTTTGGAGAAACTTTCGACGTAGAAAGTCTTGACATAAAAACCAATACTTCTGAAGACTTTAAAGTGATTTTTGATGTCTCTCAATCATCAAGCGATAAAAGTGTTATCAATAAATACATTGTTACTGCAGCGCGTTTTTTAAACATGCATGCAAATGAAGGTATGAAAAAGGAGCAACTAAAAGTTGCTATGACCATTCATGGTGGCGCTTGGCAAGATGTATTAAATAATGAGGTTTACAGAGAAAAATATGGTGTTGATAATCCTAATCTGGAATTAATTAATGAGCTTACGGAAGCTGGGGCAGATATTATTATTTGCGGACAAACGGCCTCATTTAGAGGGATTACCAAAGATAATGCTAACCCAAACGTAAAGTTTGCTTTATCTGCTATGACAGCACTTATACAATATCAAAAAAACGGTTTTACATTTATTAAATTTTAAAAATACCAAGCATGAAAAAATTATTACTAATTGCAGTTTTTTTATTCAGCACTTTCAGTTTTGCTCAACATGGTTTAGATAAAGAAATTGCAGCCATAGAATCAAAAGTCATTGAATGGCGACGCCATTTCCATCAAAATCCTGAGCTTTCCAATCGTGAATTTAAGACTGCTGAAAAGATTGCTGAACATTTAAAATCTCTAGGTTTAGAAGTTCAAACTAATGTTGCACATACTGGAGTTGTAGGCATATTAAAAGGGAAAAAACCTGGAAAAGTATTGGCTCTTAGAGCAGATATTGATGGGTTACCTGTTCCAGAACGCGCTGATTTACCATTTAAATCGACTGCTAAAGGTGAATATAATGGTGAAGAAGTTCCAGTTATGCACGCTTGTGGTCATGACACACATATCGCCATATTAATGGGAGTTGCTGAAATTATGTCAAAAAATACAGACAAAATCAAAGGCACTATCAAGTTTATTTTTCAACCAGCAGAAGAAGGCGCTCCTAGTGGAGAAGAAGGTGGTGCAAAGCTTATGGTAAAAGAAGGTGTTTTAAAAAACCCAGATGTAGATGCAATTTTTGGATTGCATATTGACTCTGAGATACCAGTTAATACATTATCTTATAAATCAGGAGGCATAATGGCTGCTGTAAATAGTTTTGAAATAGACGTAAAAGGCAAACAAAGCCATGGTTCTGAACCTTGGTCAGGTATTGACCCAATTATAGCAAGCGTGAAAATAATTGATGGTTTACAAACTTTAGTAAGCAGAGAAATGAAATTAACCAACGAAGCTGTTGTTTTAACCGTAGGAAAAATTGAAAGCGGTGTAAGACATAATATAATACCAGAGTCTGCACAAATGCTAGGTACTTTACGCACACTTGACACCAATATGCAATCGCACATGCACCAACGTATGCGAGAAATGGTGCCAGCAATCGCTAAAGCATATCGAGCAGAAGCGACAATTAATATAGATGAAGGATATCCAATTACATATAATGACCCAGAACTAACAGCCCAAATGCTACCTTCATTAGAAAAAGTAGCTGGTAAAGACAATGTAATGCTCATAAAAGCTATTACTGGAGCCGAAGATTTTTCATTTTTCCAACAAAAAGTACCGGGGCTATATTTCTTTCTAGGAGGCATGACTCCTGGTAATACTCAACCATATCCACATCATACGCCAGATTTCTTTATCGATGAAAGTGGAATGCTGCTAGGTGTTAAAACCTTTATTCAATTATCATTAGATTATTTAAATAATTAGTAAAAAGTAACAATAAATGGTGTTTTTGTCTCAAATAACTTGGTGGATGTGGGTACTTATTTTGTTAGCTCTAGTAGCTATACGTGATATTTTCTTGCAAAAAAAGCACACCATTAGCCATAACTATCCAGTACTTGGTCATTTGCGTTATTTATTTGAGAAAATTGGCCCAGAAATACGTCAGTATTTTGTAGCTAACAATCGAGAAGAACTACCTTTTAATCGCATTGAACGTGGTTGGATTTACGCTTCGGCTAAAAAAGAAAATAACTACGAGGGTTTTGGAACCGATCGAGATATTTATGCACATCACCATATTTTTATTAATAATGCGATGATGGCATATAAATTATCTGAGAATCATCCAAATACCATAAACCCAACCTTTTTGCCTTGTGCCAAAGTCATTGGTTCAAATAATAAACGGAAAAAGCCTTATCGCCCAGGATCCATCATTAATGTTTCGGCTATGAGTTTTGGCTCACTTTCAGCAAAAGCTGTTGAATCCTTAAACAAAGGAGTTAAAATTGCTGGCGCATATCACAATACTGGAGAAGGTGGCTTATCTCCCTACCACAGTAATGGTGGTGACGTTGTATTTCATTTTGGAACAGGTTACTTTGGTGTTCGTGATGCCAATGGTAATTTTTCGATGGAAAAATTGAAGCAATTAGTAAATGACAATCCATTTATTAAAGCCATTGAAATAAAACTATCTCAAGGCGCAAAGCCAGGAAAAGGAGGTGTTTTGCCTGGAGCAAAAATAACACAAGAAATCGCCGATATTCGTGGTGTTGAAGTTGGTAAAGATGTACTATCTCCTCCTAACCATTCAGCATTCTCAAACGTTGAAGAATTAATGACTTTTATTGAAGATATAGCCGAAAACACGGGACTCCCAGTTGGTATTAAAGCAGCTATTGGCAAACTTGACGAATGGGAAGAACTTGCGAATATAATGTTAGAAACTGGCAAAGGCCCAGATTTTATTACTGTTGATGGTGGTGAAGGTGGCACTGGAGCTGCGCCTCCAAGTTTTGCCGACCATGTATCACTACCTTGGGTATATGGCTTTAGTGATTTATATAAAGTTTTTCAAAAACGAAAACTAACCGAGCGTATCGTTTTTATAGGAAGTGGTAAGTTAGGTTTTCCAGCCACAGCAGCAATGGCATTCGCCATGGGAGCTGACTGTATAAATGTAGCACGCGAAGCTATGATGAGTATTGGTTGTATTCAAGCACAAGTTTGCCACACCAATAAATGCCCTAGTGGTGTTGCTACACAAAGTAAATGGCTACAGAGTGGTATTAATATTCCGTTAAAATCTTTACGTCTTGCACAATATTTTAAAACCTTTAGAAAAGAACTCGTAGAGATTACGCATGCAGCAGGTTACGAACACCCATGTCAATTCACAATGAAAGACATTGATGTCAATGTAGATGACCATAATTTATCGGAAGAATTAAACAAAACATACAACTACGAAAAAACACCAGTTCCTTACACAAATATGCAAGATTTAAAAGATTGCATATATTTGGGAGGACAACCACAAATCTCAAATACATAAACTATGGAAGTAGAAAAAATTTTTGAAGTTATATTATATGCGGTTCCTGCATTAATTACAGGAATGATTGCCTACTACTTTTTTAAGGAGCATACAAAAAATGAAGATGGTCGTAGACGTTTTTTATTGCATAAAGATATGCAAGTTAACACACTCCCTATTCGATTACAAGCTTACGAACGCATGGCATTATTTTTAGAGCGGATAACACCATCAAAATTACTAATTAGAGTTAATCCAACAAGCTCTGATGAAGGCACTTATGAGTCTTTAATTGTAGCAACTATTGAACAGGAATTTGAACACAATTTATCACAGCAAATTTATGTAAGTGATGAATGTTGGAACATTATTGTAGCTGCAAAAAACACTACTATCCAGCTTATTAGAAAAGCAGGTTTATTAGAAAAAACCGGAACAGCCGACAAACTTAGAGAAGTCATTCTAACCGAAATGATGGAAAAAAGAGCACCTAGTGATGCCGCCTTAGCATTCATTAAAAAAGAGGTTGGCGAATTGTGGTAATTTAAAATTACTTTAATTCATTAGACAAAGAATCCTGATGTTTATTCTTAGCATATTCGTAGCCTTGCTTCCACCATTTCACCATTAAACGTTTACTAAAAATAAGTGAGTTTTCAGTTAAAGTTGTTGGTGTGTAATAGATATTTAGATTTACATTTTTGTTTTTTGCCGCAAGCTTTCCAATCGTGATATCATTTCTTTCAACTTGATTTAGTAAATGGCCAAATAAATTAAGCATCAATGAAAATGGATTTTTACCCAACACTTTCTGTTGCTCCATAGTTTCAGCTTCTAAAACAATAGCATCAATTTCTGTTGCTCCTCGCAAAATAGCTTCTCTTATTGGTATAACACAACCCAAGCCACCATCTGCATATTCAAAACCATCAACAGTGGCAAGCGACATAAATGGAATGTAATTACATGAAATCCATATCCAATTACAAAATTCTTCATAAGTACAATCTTTAATTGATTTATACTCTACACTATTCTTTGATAGATTAGAAACCGTTACAACCACATCTTCTTTTGTGGCTAGAATAGCTTCAAACTCATCTCTTGTAAAATTCCGTTGTATATTTCGTTTTAAGTGTTTACTCTCTCCAAAAGTGCGTTTCATACGAATAAATTGCCACAACGAATTCACAAAGTCAATAGATACAAATTCACGGTCACCTTTTTTGCGCTGAACAAAAGGGCTTACACTAAATATATCACGCTGTGTGACATTTGTAAACAACTCGTAAACCTTATCTATTTTGTTTAATGATAAATGCGGAATCAACAAGCTACCAGTTGAAGCCCCCAAAACATATCGTATTCCTTACCTAGATCTTGCATTAAAAATTGCGCAACACCTCCTGCAAAAGCACCCTTGCTTCCTCCTCCTGATATAACTAATGCTCTCATTCTGCTGTTTCCAATGGACTCGACTCTTCATTGGTGTGTTTAGCAAAATCAAAACCGCTTAGCCACCATTGAGTCATTTTTTCTTTATTAAAAATAAGTGAATTGGTTGTAAGTACCGTTGGCGTGTAGTAAAAGTTAATAATAGCATCATTATTTGAAGCCACAAATTTCCCAATTCGTATGTTCTGCCCTTCAATTCTATCCAGCATAAAATTAAACATATTTGTTAATAATGAGAATGGATTTAACGAAGGCATTCTGTTAAGTTGCGATACTTCTGTTTGCAAAATAATAGCGTCAATTTCGGTAGCGCCTCGCTTTATAGCTTCCTCAATTGGCACCATAGAACCCAATCCACCATCAGCATATTCGCATCCATTTTTTTTGACAAGCGTCATAAAAGGCGTGTAATTACATGAAATCCAGGTCCATTCACAGAACTCTTCGTAACTAAAATCTTTAATAGATTTATACTCAACCTGATTAAGCGAAAGATTTGACACCGTTACAACAATATCAACATTACTATTTTGCAATTTATTAAATTCATCCTTAGTCGTTGAGCTTTCTATAAGCGCTTTTAGATTATAACTCTCACCAAAAGTTTTGCTTCCTTTTATAAAGTTTTTTATGATGTTAAAATGATGTATTCCTATATTTTCAACACCATATTTATTTTTAATTTTAAATGGGCAATGACTAAAAATATCCTTTTGGGTTACATTTGTGTAGATCTCTTTAATCTCATCAACCCTTCCAGATGCTAAATGAGACACCAATAAACTTCCTGTGGACGTCCCAATAAAAAGGTCATAGTTATGCTTTTTTTTCTCAATAAGATATTGCGCCACACCTCCAGCAAAGGCGCCCTTACTTCCACCTCCAGATATAACTAATGCTTTCATAAAATAATTATGCGACACAAAGTTAAAGCCAAATTATTAATTGACCTTGCTATTACTGACAAAAGAATTATTTTAGTTGAATGAACGCAAACCTCCAAACTCCAATAGATTATTTAAAGGGCGTTGGTCCAAATCGTGCAGCTTTATTGCGCAAGGAGCTTGGTATTCACACCTATCAGGATTTAATTAACCTATTCCCAAACAGATATATTGACAGAACACAGTATTATAAAATCAACCAATTACAACAAAACTCAGCTGAAGTTCAAATTATTGGTCAGATTACAAGCTTTAAAGAAGTAGCTCAAAAGCGCGGAAAGAGACTTATAGCTACCTTTCAAGATGATACTGGAACGATGGAATTTGTGTGGTTTAGAGGACATAAGTGGATACGAGACAGCATTAAACTAAACACGCCCTATGTAGCGTTTGGCAAAATTAATTGGTTTAATGGTAAGTTTAGCATCCCTCATCCAGAACTAGAATTGATAGCAGAGCATGAAAAAAATTTGCGTTCGGCAATGCAAGCTGTATATCCTTCAACCGAAAAATTATCAAATAAAGGCATCACTAACCGTGTGATTATAAAAATCATGCAACAATTATTTTTGGAAACCAAAGGAAAGTTTACCGAAACCTTATCTAAAAACTTAATCGAAGAACAAAAATTATTATCGAAATCTGAAGCACTTTTTAACATACATTTTCCGAAGTCACAATCGCTTTTAGCACGTGCACAATTCCGATTAAAATTTGAAGAATTATTTTACATTCAACTGCAATTAATTCTAAAAAATCTCATCCATAAATCAAAAATAAAAGGGTTCCCATTCACAAAAGTTGGCGACCATTTTAATATTTTTTTTAAAGAACATTTACCCTTCGAATTAACCAACGCTCAAAAGCGAGTTATCAAAGAAATTAGACAAGATTTAGGAAGCAATGCTCAAATGAACCGATTACTACAAGGTGATGTGGGTTCTGGGAAGACTATAGTTGCGTTAATGTCAATGTTAATAGCTATTGACAACGGTTTTCAAGCCTGCTTAATGGCTCCGACTGAAATTTTGTCAGTTCAACACTATAACAATTTAAGCGATAAATGTAAAAAACTGAATATCAGCATAAAGCTATTAACTGGTTCAACTAAAACTTCAGATAGAATAAAAATTCATGAATCTTTAGAAAATGGCGAATTAAACATCTTAATTGGGACGCATGCGCTGCTTGAAGATAAGGTAAAATTCAAGAATTTAGGGCTCGCAATTATAGACGAACAACATCGTTTTGGAGTTGCTCAAAGAAGTAAACTTTGGAAGAAAAATACTTCTCCTCCCCACATCTTAGTGATGACTGCAACACCAATTCCAAGAACCTTGGCAATGTCTGTTTATGGCGACTTGGATATCTCCGTAATTGATGAATTACCTCCAGGTAGAAAAGACATAAAAACCGTCCACCGATTTGATAAAAATCGCTTACAAGTATTTGGGTTTATTCGTGATGAAATAAAAAAAGGCAGGCAAGTATATATTGTTTACCCATTAATTCAAGAAAGTTCCGCTATGGATTATAAAGATTTAATGGATGGCTATGAGAGTATTTCAAGAGATTTTCCAATGCCAGACTATCAAATCTCGATTGTACATGGAAAAATGAAAGCTGCCGATAAAGATTATGAAATGCAACGTTTTGCCAAAGGTGAAACACAAATCATGGTTGCCACCACTGTTATAGAGGTTGGCGTTAATGTACCTAATGCCTCGGTTATGGTAATTGAAAGTGCTGAACGCTTTGGTTTATCGCAATTACATCAATTACGTGGTCGTGTTGGTCGTGGCGCCGAACAAAGCTATTGTATCTTAATGACTGGCTATAAATTAAGCAATGATAGTAGAACGAGACTTGAAACGATGGTAAGAACCAATGATGGTTTTGAAATTGCCGAAGTTGACCTTAAGCTTCGAGGTCCAGGGGATATTATGGGAACTCAACAAAGTGGTGTATTAAACCTTAAAATAGCAGATATCGTTAAGGATAAAGATATTTTACAGCAAGCAAGGTTTTACGCTAAGCGTGTTTTAAGTAGCGACCCTAGCCTTACGCTTCCCGAAAATAAATCGATTCTAAATACTTACAAACAACTTAGTAAGTACAAAAACATTTGGAATTATATAAGCTAAAAAAAACTCAAAGACACTACCAACCTAAGCGCTTTGAGTTATAAACTGACATTGATAAATGTTCGTTTTCTAATTGACTTTTTACCTAATTAAAGTTACAATCTAAAATGATGTAAGTTGTTAGCATACTGTTAATTAACGATTTTTTAAGATTATATCTTATTAACAATAAAATAAGGTAACACCTTACTTTTATAGAAATTTCTTATAACTTCGCTTACATGTGCTGAACTTGCTTCAGTATCGGCTGATATAAAACATCAAAACATTGCATATCATCGTCTTGTAGTGCATTATGAAAATATAATAGCAGGTCTAATAATATTAATAGTTTTTGGTTGTAATACAAGCAAGCTTTCAGCTAATAAAAAATTGGATTCAATTGATAACCACGATTACATGAGAGGTTCTTCAAATGGAGTTTTAGATTCAGAACAAATTCAATTTTTGAAACAAAACTATAATTGGAAATCTGAAAAAAATCTAATTATAAACTTTAAAGAATCAGAATCTAATTGTAAGTCAGCTGTATATATATTAGGTACGGATGGATTTAAAAAGGAACAGAAAATCCAAACTGCTTTTTATTCAAAAATCAACTTAGATAATTACTTAAACATATTTATTTACTCTGAAATTAAAGGAATTGAAAGATTTATAGATAATAAAACTTATTTTAATGATATAAATAACGAACTGTTAAACAGCATTTTTCATAATAAAACAGTTTGTTATGGAAAAGTTATACTAAATCAAAACGGAAAATTTGTATCATTTAGTGGGCCTCACTTTAGTAAAAAACGACTTGAAGCTTATCTTGACTTCGTGAATAGAGAAACGTGTATAATTAATTATACCTGAAAATCATACACAAAACCGAAAAGTGAGCCTTAAAAACCTTACTCACTCAACAAAGCCTCCATAAAAGCATTAAACTCCTTTTGAAATTCCTCGTGCTTTTCGCCAGTGGCAGGGCCATTAAAGCCTGTATGTATTTTTCTAACCTTACCTGTTCTATCCAAATAAATGGTTGTTGGATACGACATAACCTTGTTTAACATTGGCATTTTTTCACTTGCTTTTCCTTTATCGTTAGTGCCTATTTGAGCAATTAAAATTTCATAATTTAAACCAACACGTTCTTTCATTCGGTTAAGACCATTAATAGCTTTTTCTTCGGTTTTTGCATTTTCAAAAGCCAAAGCGATAATCTCTAAACCTCCATTCTTATTAGCTTCATAGTATCTTGAGTAAAACTTGGTTTCATCTAAACAATTAGGACAATACGAGCCCATTAATTGTACTAAAACAACCTTATCCTTAAATCGCTCGTCAGTAAACGAGACCATATTCCCTTCTAAATCTGGAAAGGAAAAATTAAACGTATCGTAACCTTCCTTTATAAAAGTAAGCGTATAAGCATCTGTCATCTCAAAATCCGGATTCGGTTTACCAACAAAGGTTTCTAATGAGTGATTTCCTGAGTAAAACCCACCAACCATACTAGAATCTGTCACATGTGCTTTAAACAAAAATGCGTGCGCACCATCAAAGGTTGAAATTTTCAAAGTGTCAGCAGCTACAATACCTTCCAAGAAACGATAATCGCCTGTTGGTGTTCTAATATTCCCTGTAACTTTGCTACCATTTTGCTCTAGAACTGCTTTTGCAGGATAAATATTTCCGTAGTCATTGAATTCCATTTCCCAAACACCAGACACATCAACATCTTCATTTGTTTCTTCATCATCAAATCGTTTGTCAACTCCATATTCCGAATAAAATTCTACATATCTATCTCTGTCGGCATCAATCCATTGTCCTTTAATGTTTTCACCATCAAACGCGCCATTAATTTCGGTTCTAAAAAACGGTAATTTTATAAAAACAGAATCATTTCTATAAGTAATTTCATCAACATCAATGACTTCTTCCGCATTATATATTTTTAAAGTCGTGCTAGACGTTACTTCAAACATAAAAGGCATAGCCTGATTATCTTGAGCTATTAAATTCCCTCTATAAGTACCAATTTCTAATGTTTTAACTGTTTCCTCTTGACAAGACAAAACTAATAATAAGACCAATACCAATAAACTATGTCGCATAACTGAATAATTTGTTCTACAGCTCGAAATAACAACAAATTATGCACATAAAAAAATGAGTTAATACCTAGAGTTAAAAGTCAACTATTATTATATTTACTCAGGTGGTTACTATTTAGTTAAACATGGCTTTGTGAACCTACTTTATATTTTTATTTCATCAATTTTTACCAATAAAAAATGAAAAAAAATATGTAGGTTTGTCGCTTGTAAAGACACGAACAAATGAAGATTTCATACAATTGGTTAAAGCAATTCATTAATATAGATTGGGATGCCGAAAAAACTGGCGAACTTTTAACAGATTTAGGTTTAGAAATTGAAGGTATTGATGCTTATCAATCGGTTAAAGGTGGTTTAGAAGGCGTTGTTGTAGGTGAAGTATTGACTTGCGAGCAACATCCAAATGCAGATAGATTAAAAGTAACAACCGTTGATGTTGGTGGTGATAGTCCTTTACATATTGTTTGTGGCGCACCAAATGTTGCAGCAGGACAAAAAGTACCAGTAGCAACAATTGGAACAACACTATACTCTGCCGAAGGTGAGGCTTGGACTATTAAAAAAGGGAAGATTCGTGGAGAGGAAAGTCATGGTATGATTTGTGCCGAAGATGAACTAGGTTTAGGCTCGTCGCATGATGGCATTATGATTCTTGATAAGAACTTAAAAGTTGGAACACTTGCTGCCGATATTTTCGATATAGAAAACGACCAAGTTTTTGAAATTGGATTAACACCTAATAGAGCTGATGCCATGAGTCATTTTGGTGTCGCTCGCGATTTAAAAGCTGGATTGATTCAACAAGAGGTGAATTTAGAGTTGATTACACCGTCTGTAAGTGCCTTTCATGTAGATAATCGCGCACTTAAAATTGATGTCGATGTTCAGGATAAATTAAGGTCACCTCGTTATTGTGGTGTAACCATTTCTGGATTAAAAGTTTCAGCATCTCCAAGTTGGCTACAGCATCGTTTAAAAGCGATTGGCTTATCACCAATTAATAATTTAGTAGATGCAACCAATTATGTGTTGCATGAGTTAGGACAACCCTTACACGCATTTGATGCCGATAAAATTTCTGGCAAAAAAATTATTGTAAAAACACTTCCAGCAGGTACAAAGTTTGTCACGCTTGATGAAGTTGAACGTGAATTGCACGAAGAAGATTTAATGATTTGCGATGGTAAAGAAACACCAATGTGTATAGCTGGTGTTTTTGGTGGTATTCATTCTGGAGTTACTGAAGAAACAACTAGTATCTTTTTAGAAAGTGCTTATTTTGACCCTGTATCCATTAGAAAATCGGCAAAACGTCATGCATTAAACACTGATGCTTCGTTTAGATTTGAAAGAGGTATTGACCCAAATATTACAGAATACGCTTTAAAACGCGCCGCTCTTTTAATCACAGAAATAGCAGGGGGAGAAATTACAAGTGATGTAATAGATGAATATCCAGTTAAAATTGAAGATTTTCAAGTGCGATTAAGTTTTGAAAATGCTGAAAATTTAATTGGAGAAGAAATTCCTCGCGAAATTATCAAACGCATACTAATGTCGTTAGACATTACCATTAACAACGTTACTGAAACAGGATTAGGTTTAACCGTTCCTGCATACAGAAACGATGTACAGCGTGAAGCTGATGTTATTGAAGAAATTTTACGTGTATATGGATATAACAACATTGGCATTACTGAAAAACTAAATGCTTCTATATCCAATTCTTCTAAATTTGAAGATCATAAAGTTCAAAATGTAATTGGTGACCAATTGGTGTCGCAAGGGTTTTATGAAATCATGGCTAATTCTTTAACAACTCCTAATTATGCTAAGTTAAGTGAGCAACTAAAAGAAGAGCATAATGTCACTATGCTTAACCCTTTAAGTACCGATTTGTCTGTATTACGACAATCGTTATTATTCTCAGGTTTAGAAGCTATTGCTCACAATATTAACAGACGACAAACAAGTTTAAAGCTATTTGAATTTGGTAAGACGTATCATAATTACAATGATACTCGTGAAGAACACAAACACTTAAGCTTATTAATAACTGGAAATAAAAATGCTGAACGCTGGAATGCTGAAAGCAAAGCAAGTGATTTCTTTTATTTAAAAGGTAGTGTTGATGCTGTTCTAAGCAGATTAGGAATTTCGAGAGCTAGAACATCTCCAATAAAAAATGATGTTTTTAGTGAAGGCTTAAGTCTAGGACTTGGCAAAACTAAGTTGGTAGACTTTGGTATTGTGAAGAAGTCGATTTTAAAAACGCTTGGTATTTCACAAGAGGTATTGTTTGCCGATTTTAATTGGGATAACATTCTTGAAGTGGCTAAACGCAATAAAATCACCTTTACTGATATTCCTAAATATCCAGAAGTTAGACGTGATTTTGCTTTGCTATTAGACCAGTCTATACAGTTTGAGGACATTCATAAAATCGCAAAACAAACCGAAAAGCAATTGCTTAAAAATGTGAATTTGTTTGACGTTTACGAAGGCAAAAATTTACCAAAAGGTAAAAAGAGCTATGCAGTAAGTTTTACTTTGCTAGATGAAAACAAAACGCTTACTGATAAACAGATTGACAAAATCATGGACAAGCTGCAAGCTAATTTTGAAAAGCAGCTTGGAGCTGAGTTGCGTTAAAATGAATCGGTCTATTATAATATTCTTTCTGTTGTTTAGCAATTATTAGTCAATAATTGTTGCCCAAGATAAAATTGAAATATCTAAAGACAGTCTAAATACTTGGCAAACTTTTAAATATGATACTAATGCTTCATGGAGAAGTATGAAACATGCTGTTACAAGACCATTACATTGGAAAGGTAAAGATTATGCTAAATTTGGTGGGATGGTATTGGGAACTGTAATAATATCTGCAACAGATAGAGAAACCAGTAATTTTTTTAGACAACAGGACGATAGTTTTCCTCAACCAATTCAAGAATTTGGCTTTTACTTCGCTAGTCCACAAAACTATTTAATGGCAAATGCTGGCCTTTATGGTTTTGGTTTATTAACAAAAAATGAACAGATTAGAAAAACTAGTGTTTTAATTATTTCTTCATCGATAACTGCCGGCTATTTACAAATTTTTGCGCGAACAGCTTTTGGTCGTGCTCGTCCATTTTCAGGAGACGGCCCTTACACTTTTAAACCTTTTGCTGGCAACGAAGACTATTTTTCATTCCCTTCAGGACATACCGTTCTTGGAATAACCATGGCGCATTCCATTGCTAAGCAATTTGATAGTACTTGGACGAAAATTGGAATTTACTCTATTGGTAGTATTCCTGCGTTAACACGTTTAATGGATGGTGCGCATTGGTTAAGCGACGTTGCTTTTGGAGCAGCTCTATCTATAGTAGTAGTTGATAGTATTGATAAATTCTTATTTAATTCGGAATCCTATAACTACCAAAAAAAACAAAAAGCAATAACTTGGAATTTTAGATTCAGTGGAAATCAAATTGGTTTTGTAGGTACTTTTTAAAAATAGCCTAAACTAAGGCTGCAAAAAGTGTAGTGATACCTATTATCAATATTAAATACAAATACATTTTTTTAAAGATTAAAAGCAGCCATGGTTAATCCTCTAATAGCTCCTCCAGACGCTAGAGTTAAAGTAAACATGGCTAAAAGTAAAAATAACTATTCCAGACTTTTCAATAGCTATGAAATAGTTTACTGTTTAATTTTATTGTACTTACGCATTAACTCTAAGACCTTTTCTATTGGTAAAGATTCAATTGTATGCCCATCACGCCCAGTTAATGTTTTTGCTGCAAATAATGAGTTCAAAATAGCTTCTTCAGTAGATTCTATAGTCGCTAAAAATAAAGGTGACATATCATCATTTCTAACTTCTTTTTTTTCATTGAACATAGAATCACTTTGATAAGGAATTAAGTTTTCTTTTGCTGTTGAAACCGCAATTACGTAATCACCACTACCGTTTGAGGCGATTCCTCCTGTTTTTGCAAGTCCGAGCATAGCACGTTTTGCCAAACGCTCTAAATTTCTAGCATTTAAAGGTGCGTCAGTCATAACAACAATCATACAAGAACCATCAGCATCATTTAAAATTTTATCCTGATAAGGATATTTATTAAGTTCTTTAGCAATTGGAACACCATTAATCTCCAAAACTCCGCCAAAATTTGTTTGCACTAATACACCTACTGTATAACCACCTAAAGATTCTGGAAGCTTTCTTGAAGATGTCCCAATACCTCCTTTATATCCAAAACAGATAGTTCCAGTTCCAGCGCCAATATTACCCTCTTCTAAGTTTCCTCCTTTGGCATTTGCAATAGCATTTAAAACATGTTGCTCTTTAACATGACGTCCTTGTATATCGTTTAACCAACTATCATTAGTTTCGCCAACAACTGAATTAACCGAGCGTACATTTTTATTTTCTTCTTGATTTAAAGTGTAACTTATAAGTCCTTCAGTTGCTGCTGCAACACTCAATGTATTAGTCAAAATTATTGGTGTCTCAATATTTCCTAACTCTTTAACCTGACTGTAACCAGCTAATTTTCCGAAGCCATTTCCAATATAAATGGCTGTAGGAATTTTGTTTTGAAATACATTCCCTTGATGTGGTATAATAGCTGTCACACCTGTCCTCACATTGTCCCCTTCGATAATGGTTTCGTGACCAACGGTTACGCCTTCAACATCCGTAATAGCATTTAGTTTTCCTGTTTTTAAAACACCTATTTCAATGCCATAATCTCTTAATCGTTTATTTTGTGCATCCATATTTGCCGATATTATCAGTGCTATTAATAATAAGTAATAGTTTATTTTCATCTGTTTACATTTTTAAACTGATTGATTTATTTTAGTTAATCCTCTTTCTATCATAGCGATAGCTTTATCTATGGTTTCTAATTTAGTTCTAAATGACAATAAAGCCATTCGGATAACAAACTTTCCATTTATTAAAGTAGAACTTAAGAATATTTCGCCATCGTTATGTAATTCTTTTAAGAGTTTTTCATTAAAACTATTTTCATTGGCATCATTGGTTGAATGCCAAAAATAACTCACAGATAAATCTGGCTCTGGACCAACTTTAAAACCAATTTTTACTAATTCTTCTCTAAAGTACTGAGTTAATAGCAACTTTTCTTCAAGACAAGCGATAAATGGTTCTATTCCATGTAACTGCAAGGGCAACCACATGCGTAAACTTCTAAAGTGTTTGGTTAGTTCTGGAGAGACATCAGCAGGATTTACTGGCATATCATCATCAATAGCATCTTGCATATAGTTAGCTCGATAATGGTTTGAATGATACACAGCTTCTTTATCTTTTACCAATACAGCACCAAGTCCGTAAGGAAGAAATAAACCTTTATGTGGATCTATCACTAATGAATCTGCCATTTCTATACCTTTGAAACGTTCTTTCACTTTATCAACCAGAATAAAAAAGCCTCCATAAGCAGCATCTACATGATACCATAGGTTATTCTCTTTTGCTATGTTACCAATCGCTTGTAGTGGGTCAATAGCTCCTGTATCAGTAGTTCCAGCAGACGCAATAACTACAAAAGGATTTAAGCCTTTCTTTTTATCACTTTCGATTTTTTGTTCTAAATCTGAAGCAATAATTCTCGAATTTACATCTAGTTCTAAATATCTGATTTGAACATCTTCAAGTCCAATAATTCGAAGTGCTTTTTGAATACAATGATGCACCTGAGGACTTGTATAGATAACACTTTTCTCAATGACAGCGTTTTTAATTCCGTGTTTATCTCGAGCAGCAGTTAAGGCAATTAAATTAGCAATAGAGCCTCCAGATGTCAAATTTCCAATAGCAGATTCTGGAAAATTAAAAATGGATTTCATCCAGTTTAACAACTCATGCTCTATGGCAACACCACCAGGACAGGAGTAATGCATTCCAACATATTCGTTAGTGACATCTGCCAAATAATCTGCTAAAGAAGACGTGTAAATACCACCACCTGGAATATATCCTAAATGACCACCTGATGCAGCATTTATACCTTTAGCTGCTACTTCATTGGCATATAACTCTAATATTTCTTCTATAGATTTAGTTTTGTCCGTAACCTTAAAAACATGTGGTGTTTCCTTCTCGCTACTAAAGGCTTTGGTGGTTTCTATTTTGTTGAGAAATGAATTCGCATAAGCATTAACCTTATTTAAATATGTATTTCTTTGAGCTTCATTTGGCTCAAGAGATTGAGACTTAGACTGTAAGTCTAAAATTTGTTGCTTAAGTTGACTCACTAAAATTGTTTTAAAAAATTAATTATTAATTTCTGTAAGAATTAGTCACTTTTATCGTCCTAAAAATAAGCAAATTGATTTGTTTTTTTGTATCTTTAAGATACACATCTTAAACTTATTTATATGGAATCAAATTATACGAGAATATATACAGGAAGCATGATAATCGTGCAGTTAATAACATCAAAACTAGAGGAGGTAGGTATTTCACCAGTTATTAAAGAGCAAAATGAATCAGGTCTTGATCCAAAAATTTACGGTGGTCACTTACTTCAAGAAGTATATGTGCATAAAGATGAATTAGACAAAGCTGTTCCTATAGTTCAAGCTGCCTTATCTGGAATGGAGGCTTAATTAGTTAACAGTTACAGTTAATAGTTGTTTAAATATAAAAGAGCCAAAAATCTAAGATTTTTGGCTCTTTTATATTTAAAATTACGTCTTTTATTAAGCTGTAACCGAATACATTTTTTCTCGTAATTCCTTAATTTTTGGGTTTTGCATATACTCGTCAAATGTTGTGTAACGGTCTATAATACCATTTGGCGTTAATTCAATTACACGATTAGCAACAGTTTGTGCAAACTCATGATCATGTGTTGTAAACAACACTGTCCCTTTAAAATTCTTCAAAGAATTATTGAATGCCGTAATACTTTCTAGGTCTAAATGATTAGTAGGCTCATCAAGCATTAATACATTTGCCCGCATCATCATCATTCTAGATAGCATGCAACGTACTTTTTCACCTCCAGACAAGACATCTGCAGTTTTTAAAGCTTCCTCTCCGCTAAAAATCATCTTTCCTAAAAAGCCACGAACATATACCTCTTCACGTTCTTCCTCAGTAGTTGCCCATTGTCGTAACCAATCGACCAAAGTCAATTTATTATCGAAAAAAGCACTATTATCTAATGGTAAATAAGATTGAGTTGTTGTTACTCCCCAAGCAAATTTTCCTGCATCTGGTTTTTCATTTCCAGATATAATTTGATAAAATGCAGTTGTAGCTCTAGAATCTTTAGAATATACTACTACTTTATCCCCTTTAGCAAGGTTTAAATCTATATTGCTAAACAAAGTGTCTTCATCTAATGATGCCGCTAAACCTTCAATATTCAATATTTGGTCACCAGCTTCTCTATCTCTTTCAAAAATAATTGCTGGATAACGACGACTAGAGCGTTTAATATCAGCAATATTTAACTTCTCAATCATTTTCTTTCTACTTGTTGCTTGTTTAGACTTGGCAACGTTGGCAGAAAAACGTCTAATAAACTCTTCAAGTTCCTTTTTCTTATCCTCTGCTTTTTTGTTTTGCTGAGCGTGCTGTTTAGCTGCTAATTGAGAAGATTCATACCAGAAAGAATAATTTCCTGAGTAATGATTAATTTTTCCAAAATCAATATCAGAAATATGTGTACAAACGGCGTCTAAAAAGTGTCTGTCGTGAGATACCACAATGACACAGTTATCATAATTTGCCAAGAAATTCTCTAACCAAGAAATAGTTTCGTAATCCAAATCGTTGGTAGGCTCATCCATAATCAGTACATCAGGACTTCCAAAAAGTGCTTGTGCAATTAACACACGTACTTTTTGTTTTCCATCCAAATCTTTCATTAAAGTATAATGCAAATCTTCTTTAATACCTAAGTTTGACAACATTGCTGCAGCATCACTGTCGGCATTCCAACCATCCATTTCTTCAAATTGCACCTGCAATTCTCCAATTTTTTCAGCATTCTCATCTGAATAATCTGCATAAAGCGCATCAATTTCAGATTTGATTTTAAACAAAGGTTTGTTACCTCTTAAAACAGTCTCCAAAACTGGGAACTCGTCATATAAACTATGGTCTTGTTCTAAAACAGACATACGTTTCCCTGGCTCTAAATGCACATGACCCGAAGTTGGATCTTGCTTACCTGCTAAAATCTTTAAAAACGTAGATTTTCCTGCACCATTTGCTCCGATAATTCCATAACAATTCCCATTGTTGAAAGTAGTGTTTACCTCATCAAAAAGAACACGTTTACCAAATTGTACTGATAAGTTAGAAACTGATAACATTTTTTAATTTTTATATTTACTCAGATAATTATTAATCGTTAAAAAAGGTCTTTACAAACCAATAAATTAAAGCGTTTTACTCCTTGACATAAAGCGCCTTGAAAGTTTGGCGCAAAAGTAGAAAAATCAAACCATTCAAGCAATTAAATGGCGATGATAATAACTTTTAACAACGCCTTAACATCAGTTTTAGTATGCAAGACATACTTTTGCAATGAAATAAGCAAAATATCTCGATTGAGATTGCATGTTTACTATGAAGCAACTAATTGTCCTTTTACTAGTCATTACTACCCTTTTGAGCTGCAACAGCAATGAAAACTCTTGTAGCCAAGCGTTTATTGGTGGTGAAATAATTAATCCTAATAATGACTTTGTCACGCTTTTAAGAGATGCTTATCCTATTGATACACTATACTTAGACAAAAACAATCGCTTTTCCTATCAAATAGAAACACTTGATCCTGGACTACATTCTTTTTATCATGGTGGTGAGTATCAAATAGTAATTATTGAGCCAAACGATAGTATTATGATTAGGCTAAACACACTTGATTTTGATGAATCTTTAGTGTTTTCTGGTCAAGGCTCTAAGAAAAACAACTATTTAATAAATATGTTTTTGAAACTTGATGAAGAAGAACATTTTGTTTATCAATCATCAAAATTAAATCCAGAAATATTTCTTACAAAACTAGATTCTATTAAAGAAGAAAAATATCAAACTCTAAATACGTTTAAGGAGAAATACCAACCAACCGATTATTTTATTAATGTTGCTCAAACTGGTATTGATTATAGTTATTATAGAGACAAAGAAATTTATCCTTACAGATATTTTGGTATAAACAAACCTCTTCCTCTAGACGCTCTTCCTGATGGGTATTTTGATTTTAGAGATGATATTGATTATAATCAAGAAGAATTAAAAGAGTTTTTTCCATATTTTAATTTTCTTTTCCCACATTTTAACAATCTAGCCATGGAAAAGTATTTTAGAGATAATAACGAAGAAAAATTAGTAAGAACTAACATAAAATATCACTTAAATAAGCTTGAATTAATTGACGATATGGTTGAAAGCGAAGTGATGAAAAACATTCTTTTAAAATTTCCAACTAGGAATTTTTTAAATTATTCAAAATCTTTTGAGGATTCCGAAGCTATGTATAATTCCTTTTTAGAGAAAAACACAAGCGAACAAAACGAAGTATATATAACTAATCTTTACAAAACACTTAATAGATTGCGTCCTGGAAACAAACTTCCTGAGGTTGAGGTTTTAAACTTTAAAAATGAGGCTACAACACTTAATAGTATTACTAGAAAGCCAACAGTTCTATATTTTTGGAGTAGTATTAATAAATACCATTTTAAAAATAGTCATGCCAAAGTTATAGAGTTAAAAAAACTATATCCTAATATTGACTTCATATCCATAAATATAAACTCTAATAATGAGTCTAATTGGAAACGCTTATTAAAGCAAAACAATATTGATATGACTAATGAATATCGATTTAGAAATCCGGAAATCGCCAAAAAATTATTGGCCATTCAATATATTAATAAAGTGATTGTTGTTGATAGAAAAGATAATATTATCACTTCTAACGCAAATTTATTTAAAAGCGACTTTAAAGATTTACTTGATGAGATAAAATAAAAAAAGCTACTCAAAAGTAGCTTTTTTTTATATCTATATAATTCTAGAATTTTAATTTCCTTTCTTATAATCTTCTAAAAACTTAGCTAGACCAATATCAGTTAAAGGATGCTTTAATAAGCCCTCAATTGAACTTAAAGGTCCAGTCATGACATCTGCTCCAAGTTTAGCGCAATCAATAACGTGCATTGTATGACGAACAGATGCAGCTAAAATTTGCGTTTCGAACGCATAGTTATCATATATGTGTCTAATTTCTCCTATAAGGTTTAAACCATCTGTAGAAATATCATCCAACCTTCCAATGAAAGGCGACACATACGTTGCTCCTGCTTTTGCAGCTAACAATGCTTGTCCAGGAGAAAAGACTAAAGTCACATTAGTTTTTATGCCTCTTTCAGAAAAATATTTACAAGCCTTAATACCATCTTTAATCATTGGTAATTTAATAACTATTTGGTCGTGTAATTCTGCTAAAGCCTCCCCTTCTCTCACCATACCTTCAAAATCTGTTGAAATCACCTCAGCACTTACATCACCATCAACAATATTGCATATATCTACATAATGCCTTAAAATGTTATCGTGACCTGTAATACCTTCTTTGGCCATTAATGACGGATTTGTAGTAACACCATCAAGCACTCCAAGGTCTTGAGCTTCTTTAATTTGATTTAGATTGGCAGTATCAATAAAAAATTTCATGTTTGTAAACTTAGTTTTAGTTGTGTTAAATTTCGATGCGAATTTACAATATTAGGTATGCTTCTAATTATTTTTTAATTAAAACATATTAACAACTTATAAATGCTATAACTTATAATGATTCATCAACAATTTTTCATAAACCTTATCAGGAAGAACACGTTTTAATACAATAGAGATTTTTTGCATAAACTTCCCTACTTTATAATGCACCTTAGGACTTTTAGAATTAATCACTTTAAATATAGCTTTAGCCATTAATAAAGGGTCTTGACCACTATGTACATGCTCATCCATTAGTTTTAAAGTATTTCCATAAGATTTTTTATATGGCGAACTATTGTTAACTGGAGCATGATAACGTCCAGCAGCAATATTAGTCGCAAAATCTCCTGGTGCGATATTGGTCATGTTTATATTAAAACCTTTAATTTCCATTCTAAATGCCTCAGTAATAAGCTCCAAAGCACCTTTACTAGCGCTATAAACACCTCTGTAAGGCAATCCCATATAACCAGCTATAGATGTTACATTTATTATAAGTCCAGAATTCTGTGTACGCATTTTTGGCAATACGGCTTTAATGACATTTATTGGTCCAAAAAAGTTAGTATCAAAATTTCGTTTGATTTCCGCTTCAGGAATTTCTTCTATGGGACCAGTTATTCCTGCTCCTGCATTATTAATAAGTACATCAATTTTTCCTTCATTGCTTATTACTTCTTCAATACAGTTTAAAATACTTTTATTGTCAATAACATCTAAGGCAACAATAGGAAATTGACTATCAGGATAATTTTGCGGATTTCTACTAGTACCATAAACAGTAAAACCTTTGCCTTTTAGAAACTCTCCAACAGATTTTCCTATTCCAGAGGAGCCTCCTGTAATTAAAACAACTTTAGACATGAAATTTTTAAGATTAATTCAACCAAAAGTAAGAAACTTTATGGCACAAAAAAAGGCAAGCTACCTACATCACACCGCTACGACCATTTACCTTTGCTGCGTTCCCGCCCTGGAGGATTCAACAGGAGCTGGTTGTGTAGGACTTGCCTCATGCAAAGATACAATCTTTTAATAGTTGCGCAATGATTTTTTTTACTGAATTTAAATAAATAAATTGCTAAAAAATTCAACAAAAGCCATGCGTTGCCTTAAAATTCTTACTATCATAGTATTACCACTATTAATGATTGCATGTGGTAGTAATTCTGAAAAAAAATCGAAGAACTTTTCAATCGAAACCAATACAACTAAAAACGCTATTTCTAATATCGAAACTTTAACACTATCCATTAAAAATTCAAATAATTACACAATTGATTCTGTAGTTTACAAAATGAATAATCAAAAGATTAAAAACAATCTAGATTTAAGCGGAAGTAAACTAGGAAAGCAGGTTGTTAAAGCAACGGTTTATTATAACGATAAAAATGAAACTGTTTCAACCAATATTATTATTTTAAGCAGTGAAGCGCCAAAAATCTATAGCTTCAACATTATTAATGAGTATCCACACGATATTACTTCATATACTCAAGGGCTTGAGTTTTATAATGGAGAGCTTTACGAAAGTACTGGTCAACTAGGAAAATCTAAGCTTAGAAAGGTAAATTACAAAACGGGTGAAGTGATTGAAAATATTGATTTAGCAAAAGAATATTTTGGAGAAGGACTTACCATTTTAAATGATAACATCTATCAACTTACTTGGCAAAGTGGTATTGGGTTCGTATATGACGTCAATACTTTTGAAAAAAAGAGCAATTTTAAATACGGGAAAAGTAAAGAAGGCTGGGGACT
This sequence comes from Flavobacteriaceae bacterium S0862, assembly GCA_023015825.1. GTDB lineage: Bacteria > Bacteroidota > Bacteroidia > Flavobacteriales > Flavobacteriaceae > Pontimicrobium. The sequence goes on from JALKAW010000007.1 coordinate 119,465, forward strand.
TTGCAATGATGGAAAAGTACTTTATAAAAGTGATGGCACAGAAAATATTTGGATTTTAGACCCCGAAACACTAGTTGAAAAAGATCACATTCAAGTATATAGAAACAAGGGGAAAGTTGAAAATTTGAATGAACTGGAATGGATTAACGGCAAAATATATTCTAATAGTTATCAAAACGATGGTGTTGCCATTATTAATCCTAAAAATGGTGCCGTAGAAGGTTTGCTTAACTTTTCATCATTAAAGAAAAAAGTAAAGCAACATCCAACATTAGATGTTTTAAATGGCATCGCCTACAATCCAGACACTAAAACAATATTCGTCACTGGTAAACATTGGGACAAGCTTTTTGAAATAGAAATTGTTGAAAACTAAACTGTATGCAGGTTTATGAACAACGCATTAAAATTACTAAAGACGATTTAGACGAACTCAATCACGTAAACAATGTACGTTATGTACAATGGATTCAAGATATTGCTAAAGCACATTGGAAAAAAAATGTAACACAAGACATTAAAGACTCTTTCTTTTGGGTTGTTGTAAGTCATTTTATAGAATATAAATCTCCAGCATTTTTAAATGATCAGATTTTAATTAAAACTTATGTCACTAAACCTAAAGGTGTTACTTCAACTCGTATTGTAGAAATGTACAAGGACAATACATTACTTGTGAAGGCGGAAACTGTTTGGTGTTTGTTGAGTACTTCAACAAATCGTCCAACTCGTATTACTGAAGAAATAGCCGATTTATTCGAATAAATACTAATGCATAGAATCAAAAGTTATATTTTTAATTAACTGCTATTTTTTAAACTCAAAAATTGGAATTAAATAGTTTGAAAGTTTACTTTTACAACATGAAGCGTCTATCTTATTTTATACTTAGCCTAACCATTCTAGTTTTTTGGAGTTCCTGTCGTAAAGATTTTGAATTTTCTGCAAGTACTGGCTCACTAGAATTCTCAAAAGACACTGTGTATCTAGATACTGTTTTTACCAATATTGGCTCAAGTACATACAACTTAAAAGTTTATAATAATAGTAATGATGATATTATAATTCCGTCTATAAAACTTAGTGAGGGTTATAGTTCTTACTACCGAATGACTATTGATGGTACTACTGGCCTTGAAGGAGGTTCTAACCAAACTATTGGTAAAGTGTTCGAAAATATTGAAATGTTGGCAAAAGACAGTATGTATATTTTTATTGAAACTACTATAGATATCCAAGACTTAGCGGCTTCACAAACACAATTTTTATACACAGATGCTATTGAATTTGATTCTGGAGAAAATCTACAAAAAGTAGAATTGGTAACCCTTGTAAAAGATGCTAATTTTATTTATCCACAACGTTTTTTAAATTCTGAAGGCGAATATATAACTGAAACGCTCACCTTTGATGTTGATGGTGATGGAATGGAAGACGAAACCACAATTGAAGGTCGTTTTCTAGATGATAGTGAATTGACTTTTACCAACGAAAAACCTTATGTTATTTATGGTTATGCAGCAGTTGCTGACAGCAAAATACTCACTGTTGAATCTGGTGCAAGAGTGCATTTTCATGCCAACTCTGGTTTATTAATTACAGATGGAGCTTCGTTAAAAGTTAATGGAGTACCGAGCCTAGATGAAGAGCTTATGGAAGGTGAAGTGATTTTTGAAGGTGACCGATTAGAACTTGGTTTTGCTGATGTTCCTGGACAATGGCAAACTATTTGGCTATTCAACAATAGTGTAGATAATGTTATTAATCATGCTACTATAAAAAATGGCACTATAGGCGTGTTAAGTGATGGTAATCAAGATGACCCAACAAAATTTACACTAACAAATTCACAAATTTACAATTCCAGTAATTTTGGTATTTTAGGAAGAGGCACTTCTATTTATGGGGAAAATGTTGTGGTGAATAATAGCGGACAATCATCATTTGCTGGAACCTATGGAGGTTCGTATAATTTTGTGCATGCAACCTTTGCTAACTATTGGAGCAATAGCTTTAGACAATTCCCATCGGTCTTACTGAATAATTTTATCATTGATGAAGACAATACTGTATTCACAAATCCATTAGATGAAGCTAACTTCACGAACTGCATTGTTTATGGAAATGACAACCCTGAGTTGATTTTAGACAGAGACCCATCAGATGATTTCAACTTTAAATTCACCAATAGTTTGGTGAAATTCGATAACTCAAACAATAACTTTACGGGTGATGTATATGACTTTAATAACGGTTTATTATACGAGAATGTTATTTTTAATCAGGACCCAGGGTTTTTAGACCCAAATAACAACAAGCTAAATATACCTAATGGTTCTCCTGTAGATAATTTTGGGATTGTATTTGGAAATTTTTCATCAGATATTTTAAACACTACTAGAAGTGCTACACCAGATTTAGGAGCTTATGAAAGTGTTGATTTTGAAGACAATTAACGTCTTTTTAACTATAACACATCATGCTTTTCATTACTTTAAGACAATGAAAATCAAAAAAAAAAACAATAAATACAAACTCATGAAACGTTCAATTACAATTTTGCTATGCGTGTTAGCATTTAACCTATCCCAAGCACAAACAAGCGATAAATCTGGTGTTGAAAAAGCCTGTATGAATTACATTGAAGGATTTTACGAAGGTGACACGGCTAAGCTCAAAGAAAGCTTGCAACCTAGTTTAAACAAATTTGGATTCTGGAAAAATAAAGATGGAAATTACGACCAACAAGATCACATGTCATTTGAAAAAGCTCTTGCATATGCAACAAACGTAAAAGAAAAAAAACAATTTGCTAAACCTGATGCTCCAAAAGTAGTTGAAGTTCTAGATGTTGGCAACTCCATTGCCGCAGCAAAAGTTACTGCTTGGTGGGGAATTGATTATATCCTACTATCAAAACGTGGTGAAAAATGGATGATAGAACAAGTTATTTGGGAAGGACCTCTAGAGAAATAAATAAAAAAAAGCCTGCAATTGCAGGCTTTTTTTTATTTATTATGCTTGATATTCGTTTTGAGCAAATAATGGTCTATGTGCCATCATAGCAAATACTTTTTCTTTTACAGCTTGCAAAACAGATTCGTTTTCGTAGTTCATAATTACTTCGTCAATTAACTCTACAATTGGTGCCATATCTTCTTCTTTCATACCTCTAGTGGTAATAGCTGGAGTACCAATTCTAATACCAGAAGTTACAAACGGTGATTTATCGTCAAAAGGCACCATGTTCTTATTTACAGTAATATCAGCTTTAACCAAGGCTTGTTCAGCTTCTTTTCCAGTAATATTTTTATTTCTTAGGTCAATGAGCATCATGTGGTTATCTGTACCATTAGAAATAATATGATAATCCTTATCAACTAAAGCTTTTGCCATAGCATCGGCATTCTTCTTTACTTGTAAAGTATAATGCATAAAATCGTCTGTCAATGCTTCACCAAATGCAATGGCTTTAGCAGCAATAATATGTTCTAATGGACCACCTTGATTCCCTGGAAAAACCGCAGAGTTAAATAGTGATGACATCATTTTTGGTTTTCCTGATTTTAACGTTAGACCAAATGGGTTTTCAAAATCTTGTCCCATCATAATCATCCCTCCTCTTGGTCCTCTTAATGTTTTGTGTGTTGTAGTAGTAACAACGTGGCAATGTGGTAAAGGGTCATTCAATATCCCTTTAGCAATCAATCCTGCTGGATGTGAAATATCTGCCATTAAAATTGCTCCAACGCTGTCAGCGATTTTACGAAAACGTTTAAAATCCATATCACGTGAGTAAGCAGATGCTCCAGCAATAATCAGTTTTGGTTGTTCTGCTTTTGCAATAGCTTCCATTTTATCATAATTCAATTCTCCAGTAGCCTCGTCTACACCATAAAAAACAGGATTGTATAATTTACCTGAAAAATTTACTGGAGAGCCATGAGTTAAATGTCCTCCGTGAGACAAGTCAAAGCCTAATATTTTATCACCTGGGTTTAGGCAGGCAAAAAACACAGCAGTATTTGCTTGACTTCCAGAATGTGGCTGTACATTTACATATTCTGCACCAAATAAGGTTTTGGCTCTATCAATGGCTAATTGTTCAACTTCATCTACAATTTCACAGCCACCATAATAGCGTTTTCCAGGATATCCTTCAGCATATTTATTTGTTAATACAGATCCTGCAGCTTCCATTACTTGTTCGCTTACAAAATTCTCTGAAGCTATTAATTCTATACCGTGTAATTGGCGTTCTTTTTCTGCTTCTATTAATTCAAAAATTTGTTTATCGCGTTGCATAAATTTTAATTATGTGATTATTAAACTCAAAAATAGTAAATACATTAGTTTAATTGTGTAAAAAACATATATTTACTTAGCAATTTATTAACCACTTATTAAGTGTGATTGAACCTGCATTTTAACTTAAAAATCACATCTATTATTAAAAAATTATGTAGGTTTGAACTAACATTTATTAAAAACCAATCAAAACATATACTATGTCTATATCAGCAAATGACCCAAATAGAGCATCATGGTTATACGTCAATAAGCATTCCGATTTCCCTATCCAAAATATACCTTTTGGTGTCTTTTTAACTAGAGAAGATGTCATTACCATTGGTACAAGAATTGGTGACACAGCCATAGATTTAGGAGCTTTGCATCAATTAGGGTATTTTGATGGTATTCCATTAACTGATGATATTTTTCTTCAAGATACTTTGAATGATTTTATTGCAGATGGAAGAAAAACATGGAGAGCTGTTAGAAATAGAATAGCCGAAATTTTTGATGCTGATAACGAAACGCTTAAAAACAATAAAAAGCATAAAGAAATTGTATGTTTTAGGCTAGATGAAATCGAAATGCAAATGCCTGTATTAGTAGGAGATTATACCGATTTTTATGCTAGTAAAGAACATGCTACAAACGTAGGAACCATGTTCCGTGGTAAGGAAAATGCATTAATGCCAAATTGGTTACACTTACCTGTTGGATATCATGGTAGAAGCTCTTCTATAGTAACAACTCACATTCCAATACATAGACCTCAGGGGCAAACTTTACCAGAAGGTGCAAGTAGACCTGTTTTTGGACCAAGTAAATTAGTAGATTTTGAATTGGAAATGGCTTTTATAACGACTGATGCCAATGATTTAGGAGAGCCTATTCCAATTGAGGAGGCAGAAGACTATATTTTTGGGTTAGTATTATTTAATGATTGGAGCGCTCGAGACATTCAAAAATGGGAATATGTTCCATTAGGTCCTTTTTTAGGAAAAAATTTCGCCTCTACTATATCACCTTGGATAGTTACTCTAGATGCATTAGAGCCTTTTAGGGTAGAATCACCAAAACAAGATCCAAAACCATTGCAATACCTTGTGTCAAAAGGAAAAAAGAGTTTTGATATTAATCTAGAAGCTGCTATAAAACCAAAAGGTGCCAAAGAAACTGTAGTGTCTCGTACCAACTTTAAGCACATGTATTGGAATATGGCGCAACAATTAACACATCATACCAGTAATGGATGTCCTGTTAATTCGGGAGACATGATGGGAAGCGGAACTATTTCTGGTCCTACCGAAGATTCTTACGGTTCAATGCTAGAATTGACTTGGCGAGGTGAAAAACCAATAAAAATGAAAGATGGTACCAAACGTAAATTTATTAATGACAATGACACTGTGATTATGCGTGGTTATTGTGAAAATGATGATGTTCGCATTGGGTTTGGTCAAGTAAAAACTGAATTACTCCCTGTTTTTAATCCAAAAAAGAAAAAATAGTAAGCAACTATAAAACAATCACTTATAACCTTCAATATTATTTATTGAAGGTTATTTTTTTGTTTGGCATCATAATTGAAATTCTATTAATATGAATCAATTAAAAACACAAGATTATGAAGAAATTACTACTCTTAACAGTCCTTCTTTCAGTACTTGCATCTTGTGGTGGAAGAAAGCAAATTGAAAAGCAATTGCACTCAGGCAACTACGATGTTGCCATTACAAATGCTTTAAAGAAACTTAAAAACAACAAAGACAAAAAGCGAAAAGAAAAATTTGTTGTGTTGCTAGAGGATGCTTACTACAAAGTTTTAGAGCGTGACTTAAAAACTATTGAGCGTCTTAAAAAAGATGGCAATCCAGAACATTATAAAACTATATATGAGATTTATGCCGATTTGGATGCACGTCAAGAAGCTATTAAGCCAGTACTTCCATTGAAAATTGGAAATAAATATTTAAATCTAGAATTTAATAACTATACTGATGATTTAGTTGATTATAGATACAAGACATCTGACTATTTAATAGATAAAGGTATTGACCTGTTGGATTCTGATGATAAGTATAATGCTAGAGAAGCCTATAGTATTTTTAATTATATTGAACGTATCAATCCAAATTTTGAAGAAGTTAGGGAATTACTAACCGAGGCACATCAAAAAGGAATAGATTATGTGATTGTGAATATTGAAAACAGGACGCATCAAATTATTCCACATCGTTTAGAGGAAGATTTATTGGATTTTGATACCTACGGATTAAATCAATTTTGGACAGTTTACCATTCTATAAAAAACGAAACTATTGCTTACGATTATGCAATGCAATTACAATTAAAACAAATTAATATTTCGCCTGAAGAAATTAGAGAGCGACAATTAATTAGAAAAAAGCAAATTGTTGATGGTTGGGATTATAAGCTAGATGAAGGCGGAAATGTCATGAAAGATAGTCTAGGCAACGATATTAAAATTGACCGTATTATAAATATTAGAGCGCGATTGGCTGAGTTTAGTCAATTTAAATCGACTCAAATTTTAGCAGATATTGTATACACAGACCTAAAATCGAATCAAGTGTTGGATGCATTTCCAATTGATACAGAATTTGTATTTGAAAACAGATATGCAAGGTTTAGAGGCGATAAAAGAGCTTTAAACAATCACGACAGAACTTTGATAAACCAAAGGCAAATACATTTTCCAACAGATGCGCAAATGGTATATGACTCTGGTGAAAACTTAAAACAAAAACTTAAGAGGATTATCAATTCATATAGTTTAAGAGGCTAAACAAAAACTCCCAATTAAATTGGGAGTTTTTGTTTAAGTACAATAAATTAAAGATTATTCCTACGATATATTAATAAATCATACATTTTATCGTATTTATTTGTATTTAATCCATATCGTGTGTATTTTGCACCACAGTTGAAATAAACGTTTCAATTGCCCAAATTTATATCAGATGAAAAAACTACTACTATTAAAAGTTATTACTTTTTTTGTGCTTTCTTGTAGCACCAGTAAACAAATTGAAAAAAGTCTAATTATTGGAAATTATGACCAAGCGATTAATGATGCCATTGGTAAATTAAGAACCAATAAAGACAAAAAAAGAAAATCGGATTATATATTAATGCTTGAAGAGGCATTTGGTAAAGTTACCCAGCGTGATTTACAAAATATCGATTTTTTAAAAAAAGAAAAAAATCCAGAAAATTATCTGCTTATATACGATGTTTATGTTGCTTTAAAAAACAGACAAGAACGTATTAAGCCATTACTTCCATTGTATGTTAGTGGCAAGGAAGCTAAATTCAATTTTCAAAATTATTCAAATCAAATAATAACTTATAAGAATAATGCATCCGAGCAATTGTATCAAAACGCTAAAGCATTATTAAATTCTAATAACAAATTAGATTATAGATATGCTTATGATGACTTAAGTGAAATTGAAAATATAAACCCAAATTATAAAGATGTGCGCCAGCTTATGGACGTAGCTCACCATAAAGGCATCGATTTTGTTTTGGTTGATATGATTAATGACTCTAGAAAAATTATTCCTGAGCGTCTTGAAAGCGATTTATTAAACTTTAGCAATTATGGACTAAACAATTTTTGGATTGTCTATCATGGAACATCTCAAGATAAAATTAACTACGACTATAAGATGCAAGTTAAATTAAGAGAAATCAATATTTCTCCAGAGCAAATTAAAGAGCGGCAAATTATAAAAGAAAAGCAAATTGTAGATGGTAAAAAGAATTTGCTAGACGAAGATGGTCAAGTAGTAAAAGATAGTCTTGGAAAAATTATTAAAGTTGATAAATTAAAAAATATACGTTGTGAATACTACGAATTTAAGCAGTTTAAAGCAACTCAAGTTGTTGGAAACGTAGAATTCTTTAATTTGAGCACGAAACAACTCTTAGATAATTTCCCGTTATCAAGTGAGTTTATTTTTGAGCATATTTATGCGACATCTAGAGGAGATAGAAGAGCTTTAGAAAAAGATTTAATGCCTTTTTTAGAAAGGCGTGCAGTACCGTTTCCGAATGAAGAACAAATGATTTATGATACAGGCGAAGATTTAAAAATGCAGCTCAAAAAAATTATTAATTCTTATGCATTAAACTAAATAAAAACTCCCAATAATTATTGGGAGTTTTTTAATTTATTTATTTAATTCCTCGCTAATTAACTTTCCAATAGATGGAAGATATCTCATAATAGAAGTTTTTGCCCTTTCCGAAGTATTTAGTTGGTAGCAAATTGAAAATTTATCCTTAGCATAATACACCATATTTGTGACATATCCAGGCATAAAACCACTGTGTCCATATACATTACCGTTAGGTGTATCTCGAATATGAACTCCTAATCCCCAAGTACCACCCATCCTACCAGCATCTATACCTTTAAAGTATTCTTCAAGAAGTTTAGGGTCAAACATTTTACCTTCATATATTTTCTTTGCCAATACTGCTAAATCATGTGTAGTAATTACAAGACCTCCACCAGCCCATTCAAATTGTAAATTATAACGACTTTTACCAGATTCATCAAATTGCACACCAGGAAAAAAAGAATCGTCATCCCCATTATAACCTTGAGCAAGATTTTTATACATTCTTTTATTTTGAGGAACTACATTATTAAGTCCAGCTTTATTTAAAACTCTTTTTTGTACCTCATCATATATAGAATTTCCTGTTAGTTTCTCAATAAGCATGCAAAGTACAATGTAATTTGTGTCTGAATAGGCAAAATTAGCTCCTACTTCAAATTCTGGTTTTGCATCAAAAACATATGATAGTAAGTCTTCTGGCTTCCAAACTCTATCTGCATCTTTCAAAATATCGACTTGAAATGCTTCACTAAACACATATCTTGGAATACCTGTTTCATGCCTCATTAAAGAGCGAACTGTTAGTTTTTTTGCATTGGGTATCCTTTCAAACCAAGTATAGTTTGACATGGTATTAAAAATTGGTTCATCGAGTTTAATTATACCCTCTTCAATTAATTGAAGTGCCACTACCGAATAAAACACTTTTCCCGTACTTCCTCCTAGCATTTTAGTTGTAGGAGTCATTTTAATTTTATTTTCAATGTTGGCAAAACCTCTAGTTAGTGTTTTTGCATCACCATTTGGCAATACTATTGATAGTGATAATCCAGGAGCAGTAGACTCTTGCCAGAGCTCATCTAACTTCTCATTAACTGCTTCAATAATTTGATCATTCTTGTTTTCTTGAGCGTTTAATTGGGTAAGTAATAGGAGACTAAAAATTAAAAGGATATTTTTCATGAAGAAATTTTTATAAAAGATGTTAATAATTATATAAGCAAATTAAGTAGAATAAAATTAAATTCAGTTAAAAAAATCCTATTAAAGTTTCAAATATTTATAACCCAAACTACTCATAGCCACTAACGTTATCATTCAGCTTCATAGCCAAATTTAAACCATCTTTAGCCCTTTTTGAATCAGGGTATAATTGTAGTATGTATTTATAATATGCTATTGCTTTTTGTTTCTTTTTCTTTGTTAAGTAAAATTTGGCAATAGTAGATGCCCAACTTTCTCTTAATTGTGATAATAAATGTTTTTCTTCAAATTCTTTAAGTAACATATCAAACTGATCATTATTATCTGCATTAATGGCCAATCTAACTAAACTGTACTTTGCAAATGGAGACATTTCATTTTTTAAATTATATGTTTCGGAACGCGTTTTGTAATAAGACTTGACATAATTCATACCGCCTTTGTCATTAAATTCTTTTAAATCTGCAAAAGAAGGTTCTGTATAAAATTCAAAATACTCTCTAATTCCATGATATAAAGTCGGGTATACTGTCGATCGATGTTCTTCTCCAGATAACACTTTAAATTTCCAACGTAAATTTGCTTTTTTATTTTTTAAAAAAGAAAATAATTCCTCTGTTCCTTCTTTTACCCCAAACTCTTTTTGATCAGACGTAAAATATATAAAAGTATTTAAGTCCTTATTCAAATTTAAGAACGTATCCAACCTTTTTAATTTACTACTAACTGGATAAGGGCTGGAGAGTATATAACCGTCAAACAAATTGGGTGTAGACATCAATGTTTCGATGCCGAAGCCACCTCCATAAGCCCATCCAAACAATAATCTTTTTTTTGATGCTCTATAAGTAGTTTCAATAAAAGGAATCACTTCCTTTTCTAAATACTTAGCAAAATCTTTTGCACCAGCACTAAAAGTACCCATTCTTGTTGATTGATTATTTGTAATTCCAACAACAAGAAAATCTGGTGTCAAATCAAACTCAGAAAACGATTGATATAAACTTACTCCATATAAGAAGAACCGTTGTCCATCTAACAAGTAAACTACAGGGTACTTTTTATTTAAATTTTTATAATTTGTTGGAAGATAAACCTGAATATGTTTTTCTTCATTTAGTATTTTAGATTGAATTGTATGATTGATTCCTACAATATTCTTTTCTCCTTTAACTTGAGAAAAACCACTAAAAGTTAACAGAAACAGATAAATAATAGTTAGATATTTCATTTGAAGTGTATTGTAATTAAAAATTAATATGGCTTAGTTACTATTCTTTTGGGCCTCTTTTAAGCCCTGTTCCATTGCTGTTTGAAAATTTGTATCTGGATATTGTTCCAATCCTCTTTTAAAAAACTCAATGGCATTCTTATAATCTTTATGCTTTAAATAAAACTGCCCTAATCTATTTTGCCAATACGCCGAAGCATATCTTGGTGTTGATAATACATCTTTAAACTCGGTCATGAAAAAACTGAAATACATATAATTATCTCTATTCCAAGCTAACCAAATTAAACCGTTTTTAGTGTTATCATCGATATTATCAACTCCTTCAAAACGCTTAGCCCTTTCCTTAAAATAGGTGTTTAGATACTGCATTCCACCTAAATCTTCATAGGATTCAATACTCTCAAAAACCAACGAATCATAATTATGATAATAGTATTTTAGTCCTTTATACATCGCTAAATGCGGCATTGATTGATGCACTTCATCATTAAACAATTCATATTTCCATATTAAATTTTTTGGATTATGTTTAATCAATATTTCATTAAACGCGTCAGTTGAACCTACATAGTATATATCTTTTTTAGAATTAGCCATATACAAATACACATCTGTATTGGATTTAAATTCTTTTACAATATCTTCAGAGACATAACCGCCATCTGTAATGATAGCCCCAGAAAACAATTCTTTCTCCGAAAGAATCATTTCGCTTATATAATATGCCGCTGCTTCCCAACCAAAAATTATACGCTCTTTAGTCGTTCTATAGTTGGAGTCTATAAATTTGATGATTTCATCTTTTAAAAAAGAAGTGAATTTTTCACTTTCATTCCCATATAAATTACGCCTTAAAGATCTAATACTATTAATGCCTACAACAATCATCTCTGGAAGAGCTATAGGTGTTCTTAAAGATTTTTGAATAGCAACTCCATTAGTAAAAAATCTTTGACCATCTAATATATATAGTACATCATAATTTTGATTTGAAGAACTATAGCTTTTAGGAAGATAAATTTGAATATCTCTATCTTGTTCTAAGATTTTTGAAGATATTGTATAATTAGTTCCAATACTTATTTGTGCTCCTTTAACCTGAGCAATTGTTATGCTGCAAAAAGAAAAAGCAATAATTACAAACAGAATTATATTTTTCATAAAATATTTTTATTAATAATCTTGATAAAACTATTAATTTAGAAATACTTTATGTGATTCTAATTCATACTTTATAAATACTTTAACTAAAGAGCCCTTTTAAATCAATACTATTAATAGCTCCATGACTTGCATGTCCAATCAAAACACCATTCTTAATGACAAGTAACTGAGGTGATTCGTGCACCACTTGAAATCTATAACCAACTTCGTTAGATACGTCTCTAAAGTTTAGTAAGTCTATATAATACAAGTCAAAATTAGCGTCAAGATTATAAGCATCGATAAATTGGTTCATTACCATTCGACTAATTCCACAACGTGTGGAATGCTTGAAAATAAGTTGCGTTTTAGTTTTAGACCTTTCCAAAATATCACCTAATTGATGCAATGCACTCAAATTAATCCAAGGTAGTAATTTTCCTTCCTTTGATTCAGAAGGCTTAAAAATGTTCTTAAATATTCCCATAAAATGTAAGTCGCTATAATTATTTAATCTTACAGACTGACGAAAAGTCGCATTACCACTAATGTTTACAGACAAAATGTCGTTTAATTTGCATTGGTAAGATTATTGAACAAAAACTAAAAAGAAAAGAAAAATATCATACAATGAACTTAAATAATTTTACAATAAAATCACAAGAAGCCATACAGCAAGCGCAACAACTTGCTCAAGGTTTTGGGCATCAACAAATAGAAAACGAGCATATTTTTAAAGCTATTTTCGATGTTGATGAAAACGTATTACCATTCATTTTAAAAAAATTGAATGTAAACGTTCCGCTTTTAAAACAAATTTTAGACAATGAACTAGATAGTTTCCCAAAAGTATCTGGTGGCGACATAATGTTATCTCGCGATGCTGCAAAAGCGGTAAACGAAGCATCAATAATTGCTAAAAAAATGAACGATGATTATGTGTCTATCGAGCATTTAATCCTTGGAATATTTAAAACAAAAAGTAAAATAGCACAAATGCTAAAAGACCAAGGTGTTACTGAAAAAGGCCTAAAAGCTGCTATTGATGAATTAAGAAAAGGAGATAGAGTAACTTCACAAAGTCAAGAAGACACCTATAATTCTTTAAATAAATATGCCAAAAACCTTAACCAATTAGCGAAAGATGGGAAATTAGACCCTGTTATTGGTCGTGATGAGGAAATACGAAGAATTCTTCAAATTTTATCACGTCGTACCAAAAACAACCCTATTTTGGTTGGAGAACCTGGAACTGGTAAAACAGCTATAGCTGAAGGGTTAGCACACCGTATTATTGACGGTGATATTCCTGAAAATCTCAAGGACAAGCAAATATTCGCTCTAGACATGGGAGCATTAATCGCTGGTGCAAAATATAAAGGCGAGTTTGAAGAACGCTTAAAAGCAGTTATTAAAGAGGTAACTACTAGCGATGGAGATATCGTATTATTTATAGACGAAATCCATACACTTGTTGGTGCTGGTGGTGGACAAGGAGCTATGGATGCTGCAAATATTTTAAAACCAGCTTTAGCAAGAGGAGAATTGCGTGCCATTGGTGCAACGACCTTAGATGAATATCAAAAATATTTCGAAAAGGATAAGGCGTTAGAGCGTCGTTTTCAAAAAGTGATGGTAGACGAACCAGATACCGAAAGTGCAATCTCGATTCTTAGAGGTATTAAAGAAAAATATGAAACACACCATAAAGTACGCATTAAAGACGAGGCTATTATTGGTGCAGTAGAATTGTCTACTAGATATATTACCAATCGATTTTTACCAGACAAAGCAATCGACCTTATGGACGAAGCTGCATCAAAACTGCGTATGGAGATAAACTCTAAGCCAGAAGAATTAGATGTTCTGGATAGAAAAATTATGCAATTGGAGATTGAGATTGAAGCAATTAAACGTGAAAAAGATGAGTCTAAATTAAAATCACTAAGATCGGATTTAGCAAACTTAAAGGAAGTTAGAAATGACCTAAACGCTAAGTGGAAAAGTGAAAAAGAGATTGTAGACAATATTCAAAACACAAAACAAGATATTGAAAACTTCAAGTTAGAAGCAGAACGTGCTGAGCGTGAGGGCGATTATGGTAAGGTTGCCGAGATTAGATATGGAAAGATAAAAGAAGCTCAAGAAGCGCTTGAAGCGCAACAGGCAATTCTTTCTAGTCAACAAGAAAACTCTCTAATTAAAGAAGAGGTAACCTATGAAGATATTGCCGAAGTAGTGGCCAAATGGACAGGGATTCCTGTAACCAAAATGCTGCAATCCGATCGCGAAAAATTACTAAAACTTGAAGATGAATTACATAAACGTGTAGTTGGTCAACAGGAAGCAATTGTGGCAGTAAGTGATGCTGTTAGACGTAGTCGTGCAGGTTTACAAAATCCGCAAAAGCCAATAGGGACCTTTTTGTTTTTAGGAACCACAGGTGTTGGTAAAACCGAATTAGCTAAAGCATTGGCCGAGTATTTATTTGATGATGAAAATGCCATGACCAGAATAGATATGAGCGAATACCAAGAACGTCATGCTGTAAGCAGATTGATTGGAGCACCTCCAGGATATGTTGGTTATGATGAAGGCGGTCAACTTACCGAAGCTGTTCGTAGAAAACCTTACTCTGTAGTGCTATTGGATGAAATTGAAAAAGCTCACCCTGATACGTTTAACATACTATTGCAAGTATTAGATGAAGGAAGATTGACAGATAATAAAGGACGTGTTGCAGATTTTAAAAACACCATTATTATTATGACATCAAATATGGGAAGTAGTATTATTCATGACAGATTTGAAGCAACAAAAGATATTGATTCTGCGATTGAAGCAGCAAAGATTGATGTATTGGCATTATTAAAACAAAGTGTACGTCCAGAGTTTTTAAACCGAATTGATGACACTATAATGTTTACACCTCTAACAAAGGAAAATATTGTGGATATTGTTGGGCTTCAACTAAAATCGGTTACAAAAATGGTTGCTCAACAAGGTATTACCTTCGACGCGACACAAGAAGCCATAGCGTACTTAGCAGAAAAAGGATACAATCCAGAGTATGGCGCTAGACCTGTTAAAAGAGTCATTCAAAAAGAAGTTTTAAATGCCTTAAGTAAAGAAATACTAGCTGGAACTGTAACAACAGACAGTATTATACTTTTAGATGCATTTGATGATAAGCTGGTATTTAGAAACCAAAATGATTTGGTAGAAGAAATGTAAATTTCGTTTTCACGAATTTTCATAATTGGTTGGTTAGTTGAAAAAGCAACATGATTCATTAAAAATGATGATTGTTGCTTTTTTTTAAGATCACTGTTTCTAAGTCAGAAATCTTAAATAAAACATAAATATTAAAGCATTGAAATCTATCTTTTAAAACACACCGTATATAAAATAAAGGGTAAACTTTAAAACAAAATTCTATGCAGCTCCAAACCTTTTTCAATCATTCACTACTCAATCCCATAGCAACTAAAAAAGACATCATACAATTATGCAATGAGGCTAAACAACATAATCTTTATTCAGTGTGTGTAAATAGCTGCAACGTTTTCACTGTAAAAAATAATGTAATCAAAAGTGATGTTAAAGTTTGTGCTACTATAGGTTTTCCTTTTGGTACCGCTTCTCCAAGAGCAAAAGTGATGGAAGCTAAAAAAGCCATAGAAGATGGTGCAGATGAAATTGATATGGTTATAAATCTAGGAATGCTTAAGGGAACGAATTATGTTGGGGTTTACAAAGATATTCGCGATGTGAAATTAGCAATAGGTGAAAAACCGTTAAAAGTAATTATTGAGATTAGTGAACTTTCTAAAAATGAAATTCTTAGAATCTGTCAAATATGTATTGATGCTAAAGCAGATTTTATTAAAACATCTACTGGATTTTCAAAAAGCGGAGCAACTTTTATAGCTGTGAAAATGATTAAAAAAACCCTTAAAGGTCTAGCAAAAATTGAAGCTTCTGGTGATATTAAAGATATTGAAACAGCATTAAAATACATAGATGTAGGAGCCGATAGAATTGGCTCTAACCACTCTGCAAAAATTATGGAAGAAATAATAAATCAACAAATTGTAGCTTAAATTTTCGCAAACTATGTTAACACCTAGTTAATCTAGTTAAAGTGATGTAACAATTTGTTTTATATATAGTCTTATATTTGGTTGGTTAGTTGAAAAAGCAACATGATTCGAAAAAACGATGATTGTTGCTTTTTTTGTAACAATTTATATAAACAAACTACTTATAGAGCATAATTAAAAACAACTTCATGAAACACTTATTGTCACTTTTGCTATGCGTCTTTTTCTCAATTACAGCTACAAACGCACAACAACTGGAAAATTCAACACTTTGGAAAATTTCGGGAAATGGTTTAGAAAAACCATCTTATTTATTTGGACCCATTCATATTACTTGTGATGCATCATTAGACAACGATATTAAAAAAGCTCTAGATGTAACTACTCAACTGGTTCTAGAACTTGATATGGACGACCCAACAATGCAAACTAAAATGATGGGAGGTATGTACATGAAAGATGGCAAAACTTTAAAGGATTACGTATCTGAAGAAGAATTTACAGCTATAGATTCTTTATTTACGAACCAAGCAGGAATGTCCATAAACATGATACAAAATATTAAACCTTTCTTTTTAACATCAATGCTTTATCCAAAAATGATGGATTGCCCAATGGAATCGTTCGAACTAGAATTAATGAAAGCAACTAAAGAGCAAAACGAAGAAGTTTACGGCCTAGAAACTATTGAAGATCAATTACAAGTATTTGAAACTATACCATATTAAGACCAAGTCGCAGACTTAATAAGAATGGCTAAAGATAACTTAGTTTATGATAAAGCTACTTTTACAAAAATGTTTAAAATTTATGAAGAAGAGAACATTACTGCTATGTTAGATATGATGGATGATGAAAACAACAAAACAACAGCAAAACATCAAGATATTTTACTTAAAAACAGAAATATCAATTGGATACCAAGAATTGAAGAATTTGCTAAATCTCAACCTACTTTTTTTGGTGTTGGTGCTGGACATTTAGCTGGTGAATATGGCGTTATTAAACTCCTTAGAAAAGCTGGATTTACGGTTTCATCTGTACAATAAAATAAAAAAGCCGCTTAAAAGCAGCTTTTTTATTTTCTCATAACTATTACTTTTATTGTTAGAATTTCATTCCAACACCTAATCCTACAACTAAAGGATTAATATCTACATCAGCACCAACAGTTGCTCCTAATGCACTAGTGGCATCAATAGTTGCATCTGTATTTATTAAAATATATTTTGCGTCAATATTTAAAAACCATTTATCGTCCAAATCGAAATCTAGACCTCCTTGAAATGCAAAACCAAAACTACTATCATAGTCAACACTATCGGCTACTGGACCTTCATCAACACTATAAAATATGGTGTAATTTAGACCAGCTCCAAGATATGGTATAACCGTTTCTGTGTCAAAATGATATTGCAAAGTTAATGTAGGAGGCAATAACCATACGTCACCTAGTTTAATGTCTCCAGCTGCTGTTGAAACAGCTTTTACATCATGATTAGCTGTTCCTAATATTAATTCGGCGGCCCAATTTTTATCGAAAAAATAAGTAAAATCCAATTCTGGTACAATAGCATTACCAATTTCAACATCTCCTCCAATTGTTTCTATGGTTGCAGATTCGCTCGGCATGATACTAATTACTCTAAGGCGAACTTGCCATTTACTATAATCGTTTGTAGTACCATTTTCTTGTGCATTAATGTTTACAAATGCAAAAAGTGCTATAAAAGTTGTAAAAATTGTTTTTTTCATGATTATTGGTTTAAATTTTGAGCAAAAGTAAACCGCAAATAATCCTTAAAAGCTGACCGAAGTCATTGTAAGTATTTTTTATACTTGAGTTAAGAAAATCTTATCTATATATTTATCAAATGCAAAAAAACCAGAGCTACAAAAATAATTCTGGTTAGGATTTATGAAAATACTATAAAAATTTAAGCTAGCTCCAAAGCAATTTTCATCATATCGTTAAACGACTGTTCTCTTTCTTTTGAGCTTGTTGATTCTCCAGTAATAATATTATCACTCACTGTAAGTATAGATAGTGCTTTTACATCAAACC
This sequence comes from Flavobacteriaceae bacterium S0862, assembly GCA_023015825.1. GTDB lineage: Bacteria > Bacteroidota > Bacteroidia > Flavobacteriales > Flavobacteriaceae > Pontimicrobium. The sequence continues at coordinate 137,657 of JALKAW010000007.1, forward strand.
TTTTTGCCAGTGTAAATAACATTTGTGATTCCATTTCTACACCTAAAATTCCGTGTTTTTGCCATTTTTCCCATCTATTTGGTATATCATCATCATAGAAAGTATTTGTACTAAACACAGAACCTTTATGGGTTTTTATTTTTAGTTTTTGTGCAGTTTCATAAGCCTTTAACAACAAATCAAAATCAGCAGTAGCTGCGTAATGCATGCCTTCAAAATACAAGCTGTTAGCATCAGAATCTCCCGAAGCACTCATTGCCAATACCACTTTACCTAAATTAATATTTTCTTGTATCGAGCCACAGGTACCTATTCTAATTAGGTTTTTTGCATTATAGGTGTTAATTAATTCATGTATATATATGGAAGCGCTTCCCATTCCCATTCCAGTTCCTTGAACAGAGACTTTTTTACCATTATAATACCCTGTAAAACCAAACATGTTTCTAACTTTATTATAACAAACAACATCTTTTAGATAGGTTTCTGCTACATATTTTGCCCTTAAGGGGTCTCCAGGAAGTAATACAGTTTCTGCAATATCTCCAACTTTAGCTTCTATATGAATACTACTCATCTCTTGTATTATTTCTTTTTTTCTATTCTCCGTAAGGAATCCAAATATTTTTTATTTGACTTGCTTTTCTTAAGAAGGTAGTTCCCTCACCTTGAGACTTGTCTAACCAATTTCTATGTTTTCCATAATTCACCCACGTTCTTTTCATGTTATCTGCTGACAATAATTCGATATTTTTAGAACCTTCTTTAGTCCCAAAATACCAAATACCATCTACATCATCATGTTTTGCTAAAACTTGGGATAATTCATCCTTAGAACCTGTTACAATATTTACTGTTCCAGCAGGTACATCAGATGTTTCTAAAATTTGATAAAAATCGGTCGCTGAAAATGGCATATTTTCTGAAGGAACAACTACAACGTTGTTACCCATAGCAATCGCTGGAATAACTGTTGAAATAAAGCCTAATAAAGGTGACTCATTTGGGCAAATAATCCCCATAACACCAATAGCTTCTGGCATTGCTAAGGTTACATTTCTATATATGGTATGATGTACTTTGCCATCATATTTATCTGCCATGGCTGCATAGTAGTAAATTCTATCGATTGACACATCTACTTCTTCTAATGCTGAAGCCATATTTTGATTGGTTAGTTGGACTATTCTGTCCGCAAATTCTTCTCTCCTAATAGCAAGGTTTTCAGCTATATAATATAATACTTGAGCTTTAGCATGACCTGTTTTACCTTCCCAACTAGAATTTAAGTGTGCGGCTTCTACCGCATTCCTTATATCTTTTCTATTTCCTTTAGATACTTCACCTACATAATCACCGTTTTCGCTTTTAATAACAGTACTGTAACCTCCATCTGGTCTTGCTTGTTTACCTCCAATATACATTTTTGTAGTTCTATCTATACCAATAGACTGACCATTACTACTTGGTTTAGCTGCAGCCTTTTTAGAAATTTTAATTGGCTTATTAGAAAGTAAATCATCAACTTTAGGCTTGAGGTATTCGTACAATCCTTCAATACCTCCTTCTCTACCAAATCCAGATTCACGATAGCCTCCAAATCCTGCAGCTGCATCAAATACGTTGGTGCAATTTATCCAAGCTGTTCCAGCTTTAATTTGTGGCGCAATATCCAATGCTAAATTGATGTTTTCCGTCCAAATACTACAAGCTAAACCATAACGTGTATTATTTGCCAACTTAACAGCTTCTTTATGGGATCTAAAACTCATAGCCACTAAAACTGGTCCAAAAATTTCTTCCTGCGCTATGGTTGATGATGGTGTAACATCTGTGAACAAGGTCGGTGGATAATAATAACCATCTTTTGGACAAGACCATGACGGCTGCCAAAGCGTGCTACCTTCGTCAACACCTTGTTTAACCAAATCTGTAATTGTTTTTAATTGAACCTTTCCCACTATAGCACCCATATCAATACTTTTATCAAGTGCATTTCCTATACGCAAGGTTTCCATTCTAGCTTTAATCTTCTTATAAAGTTTATCTGCAATACTTTCTTGTACCAAAAGTCTCGAACCTGCACAACAAACTTGACCTTGATTAAACCAAATAGCATCAACCACACCTTCAACAACACTATCTAAATCGGCATCTTCAAAGACAATAAAAGGCGACTTCCCTCCTAGTTCCAATGATAACTTTTTACCAGTTCCAGCTGTAGCTCTTCGAATAATTTTACCAACTTCGGTGGAACCCGTAAATGCAATTTTATTCACTTCTTTATGGTCTACAAGAGTTGCACCCGTTTTGCCATGTCCTGTTATGATATTTACAACACCATTTGGTAAACCTATTTGCTGACAAATTTCTGCAAACAACAATGCTGTTAAAGGTGTATATTCTGCTGGTTTTAATACGACAGTATTTCCCATAGCAATGGCTGGAGCAATTTTCCAAGCCAACATCATTAATGGAAAATTCCAAGGAATAATTTGGCCTATAACACCTACTTCTTTATAGTCCTTTAACTCGGTATCCCTTAATTGTGCCCAACCAGCATGATGGTAAAAATGTCTTGCTACGATAGGAATATCAATATCTCTGGTTTCTCTTATTGGCTTACCATTATCTAAAGACTCTAAAACCGCAAAAAGGCGAGAGTGTTTTTGTATTTGTCTAGCCAAAGCATATAAGTATCTGGCTCTTTTGTGAGCACCAATACTTACCCATTCTGGCAATGCTTTTTTAGCAGCAGTAACTGCTTTATTTACATCAGTTTCGTTAGCTTCAGAAATTTTAGCCAACACTTCTTTAGTACAAGGGTTTATGGTTTCAAAATACTCATTAGAAGAAGGTTTTACCCATTTTCCATTAATGAATAATTTAAATTCTCTTTTAAGCGATTCTAAAAACTGAATGGCTTCGTCTGCACTTTCAGGTGCAGGACCATAACTCATTGTTTCGTATATCTCTTTAATCTTCATTGTATAAATTTTATGCCATTGGGTGTCTAAACGATGCCGAATAACGTCCTGTAACGTAATGTTCTAACTGACGCTCTATATCTCCTAATAAACTACTTGCTCCAAATCGGAATAATTCTGGATTCAGCCATTCGTCTCCTAATTCTTCTTTTATTAAAATCAACCAATTTAAGGCTTGTTTTGCCTTACTGATTCCTCCTGCAGGTTTAAAGCCTACTTTATAACCAGTTAGTTCGTGATATTCTCTAATAGCTCTAATCATGACAAGACTTACAGGAATTGTGGCATTAACACTTTCTTTTCCTGTACTTGTTTTAATGAAGTCAGATCCTGCCATCATACTAACCCAACTTGCTTTGGCTACTTTGCTATAGGTAGGTATTTCACCTGTTGCTAAAATAGTTTTCATATGAGCTTCACCGCACGCTTTTCTACATGCAGCAACCTCATCATAAAGTGCTTTCCAATTAGACTGCAGTACTAAATTTCTACTAACAACAATATCTATTTCGGAGGCTCCAGCTGCTACTGATAATTCTATTTGCTTAATCTTCTCCTTTAAAGGAATATTTCCTGCTGGAAATCCTGTGGAAACTGCTGCAATAGGGATTTTACTGTCTCCCAATGCCTCAACCGCATCTGCTATTAAATTATGATATACACAAACTGCAGCAACTGTAATATTGGCATCATCCATTTCCATAGCTTTTAGCAAATCGTGTCTTAGAGGTGATTGTGCTTTAGCACATAACCTATGTACATTACTTTTTGTGTCATCACCAGCAAGTGTTGTTAAATCAATACAGCTTAGTGCTTTTAATAACCAAGCGGCTTGCCATTGTTTTTTTACTGAGCGCCGCCCACTTAATGTAGCTGCACGTCTTTCGACTGCACTTCTATTAATAGTAATATCCTTAAATAGGTTTGCATCGAACGGAATTCCTTCGTTATGTTTATTATGTGATTTAATCTTATTTGAGGTCATATTATTCACTTTCATTTTTTCTAACCTTAAAAATAACTAATTCGATAATAATTACCTTATAGATTAAGCATTAATGTATTTTTTATTCTTTTTTATTATTGCAAAATACCATCTAGATTAAAATGATTTTTTTTAAAATATTAATGAGATAGTTACTAAACTATTCTATCTTTGGGATAATACACATAAACAATACTATGAAACGACTAATTATACTTTGCTTTACTTTACTTTTAACTCTGCCAACATTTGCTCAAGACTCAAAAAGCAACGAAAAAACAACAACTTATTATTTTATTCGTCATGCTGAAAAAGATAGAAGTGACAAAACAAATAAAGATCCAAATTTAATTCAAAAGGGGATTTTAAGAGCTGCAAAATGGAGTTTTGTTTTAGAAAATATTGAATTTGACGCTGTCTATTCTACCAATTATAATCGCACTAAACAAACTGCTCATCCAACAGCTGAAAAAAAAGGATTAGAAGTAACTATTTATGATCCAAGACAATTATTTTCTGAAGAATTTGCTAATAATACCTTAGGAGAAACAGTACTTGTAGTTGGGCATAGTAATACTACTCCTGCTTTTGTAAATGCTGTTTTAGGAACTAAAAAATATGATAGTATAGACGATAACAATAACGCTAACTTATATATAGTAACTATTTCTCCAAGTGGTGAAAAGTCGGATACGCTTTTGGTTATTGATTAGTTCCTAGTTAACCTTAATATTTAGGTTTTCGATTTTTGATAGCAGCTTAAGTTTTCCTGTATCAAAGAGTGAATCTAAAGCAACTAAATCCAAGACACCGTCTTCTGGCTTATAATTGTTATAATCTACAAATCGTAGACCATTTACATAACGCTCATTAAATGCTTCTCTAAATCTCAAACCTAATTCCGTTGGACTATCCATATAAGAGTAGGCTAAATAATCTACTTTGAAACTCTCTTTATCAATCCAATACACAAAAACATCTTCGTAATCGTCTCCTCCTCCTTCTTGGTTGAATGATACTTTTATTTTGTAGTAGAGTTTTTCTTTTATGTTGGATTCACCTAAAAGCTCTTTATTAACAGCTGTATCATTTAACCCAAACGGCAACACCGAAAAATAGTGTACAGAATTAACAGATCTGGTATACTTAGCAGCCATAGAATCCACAACCGCTACTTGTGTTTCATCAATATATCTTTTAAATCCGTCGTTAGATAAAACATCTCTAATTTCTCCTAGAGAATCATTAAAAATACGTTCATATTGGTATACGCCATTATTTCTATTTGCTTTATAATGTATATCCCTAAAATCAAATGAAATGTTAGATGTATTAAATTTTTCGCCACCAGAAACCATAATAGTTTTATCAACTATATCTTGAGCAGTTAACGTTTTTTCAGGTTTACATGACGTAACAATTAAAATAAAAGTAAGACTAAATAAAATGCGCTTCATTTCTAGTATTTTTATTAAGCTTTGTCGCAAAAATAGCTAATTAATAACACTATTATAATCAATAAAATATGTAGTTTTGAACTTCATGCAGAAACATATAAACATCCAAAACAAAAAAGCGCGTTTTGAATATGAAATTCTTGACAAATACACTGCTGGAATTGTTTTAACAGGCACCGAAATTAAATCCATACGAAATAGCAAAGCCTCCATTGCCGAGAGTTTTTGTGAGTTTAATGACCGAGGTGAGCTTTTTGTAGTCAATATGACTATTGAAGAGTATGCTTATGGAAACTATATAAATCACAGGCCAAAAGCGACAAGGAAACTACTCCTAAACAAACGTGAGTTAAAAAAGCTCGAAAAAGAAGTTAAGAATGTTGGTCTTACTATCATTCCTTTGCGATTGTTCATTAATGACAAAGGTTTTGCTAAACTAGAAATTGGCTTAGCTAAAGGAAAAAAAATGTACGATAAACGCGACACTATAAAAGACAGAGATAACAAACGTAACTTAGACCGGATCAAGAAAAACTTCAAGTAATAATAATCGTATTTCTTTTATCTTATTATCTTTAAAGGAATTTTGTTATAAGATTCAATTAATTAAAACATATCAATATGAAAAAACTAATCATTTTTGGAGTTATTTTCTGTTTCTGTACCACTTTGGTTGCCCAAGAAAGTAATGAAACATACACTAAAAAAGTAAAAACACTAGACAGCACTCTTGAAACTTTATATGCTGTAATTTCAGGTGAAAAAGGAGAAGCAAGAGACTGGGATTTATTCAGATTTCTGTTTTATCCAGATGCAAAATTAATACCATCAGGAAAAAATAGAGAAGGAAAAATAGGTGCTCGTTTTATGACACCTGACGATTATGTAAACACCTCTGGGAATTTTCTGGTTGAAAATGGCTTTTATGAAATTGAATTACAACGAGAAGTAGATACTTTTGGTAATATTACACAAGTATTTAGTACATACGAATCTTACAGAAGCAAAAATGATAAAGAGCCATTTATGAGAGGTATTAATAGTATTCAGTTACTTAATGATGGTAATAGATGGTGGATAATTAATATCTATTGGGTACAAGAATCTGAAGAAAACCCTATTCCGAAACAATATTTACCAAACAAAAATTAATACAAATGAAGGTTACTTTCAAAAAAGATTTATACATTTTCCTATTAACACTATCGCTAGTTTTTTCAGCGATAGCTCAAGAAAAAGCTAAGCCCGTTTTTAAAGATGGTGAAGCTCAAATTGTTGAAGCTTTTAATAATCCAGATGATTGGATTCGTCATGACCTTTGGGTAGAAACATCATTTGACACTGATGGTGATGGCAAACTCGATAGAATGCATGTAGCAGTAACTAGACCAAAACAAACCGATACTGAAGGCTTAAAACTACCTGTTGTTTACGAATCTAGCCCATATTACGCAGGAACCTCTGGTTTAGGAGAAGGCATCCTTTGGAATGTAAAACACGAATTAGGGGAAACACCAAAACCTCGAGTAAACCCTGAAGTTACTAGAACTGGAAAGCGTCCAATAATTTCGAATTCGCAAATAAAAACTTGGGTTCCTAGAGGTTATATAGTAGTACACTCATCCTCTCCTGGTACTGGATTATCACAAGGTTCACCAACAGTTGGTGGTGACAATGAAAGTCTAGCACCTAAAGCGGTGGTTGAATGGTTATGTGGTCGTGCAAAAGGCTACACTACACCTTATGGTAATGAAACTGTTGAAGCATTTTGGTCAACTGGAAAAGTTGGAATGACTGGAACATCTTACAACGGAACAATTCCTTTAGCTGCGGCAACAACTGGTGTTGATGGCTTAGAAGCTATTATACCTATAGCACCAAACACGTCTTATTATCACTATTATCGCTCAAATGGATTAGTACGTTCACCTGGTGGTTATCTAGGTGAAGATATTGATGTCTTATACGATTTTATTCATAGTGGTGGTGAAGAACCTCTTACACCAATGAAAAACACAAAGATTAGTGATGCTGACATTCCAACTAAGGTATTCAACTCTAAAAGAGAATATAGTAATGCCATGGTTCGTGATACAGAAATGAAAAACGGCATGGATAGAGAGACTGGTGATTATAATGAGTTTTGGGCAGGACGAGATTATTTAAACGATATGGCGCCAATGAAAGCTGCTTTGTTAATGTCTCACGGATTTAACGATTGGAACGTCATGCCAGAACATAGTTATAGAATTTACAAGAAAGCTAAAGAAATGGGATTACCAACACAAATATATTATCATCAGAACGGTCATGGTGGCCCACCTCCAATGACTATGATGAATCGTTGGTTTACTCATTACCTTCATGGCCTAGACAATGGTGTTGAAAATGATGCTCTTGCATGGATAGTTCGTGAGGATGATGCTAGAGACAAACCAACTGCTTATGAAGATTATCCAAACCCTAATGCTTCAAATGTAAGTTTATACTTGAGTCCTGGAGCTCCCGAAAAAGGTGGTTTGAGTACTAAAAAGAACACGACTAATAAAACAGAAACCTTGGTAGATAATTATTCTTTTACAGGTTCAGGTCTAGCACAAGCTGACATCACAAACCATCGGTTATTGTATGTGACTCCTGAACTAACTAAAGACATCCACATTTCTGGAATTCCTAAAATTACTGTAACATTATCGAGTAATAAACCAGCAGCAAACTTATCTGTATGGTTGGTATCATTGCCTTGGCAAGAAGGTAGAAGATCTAAAATAACCGATAATCTAATTAATCGTGGTTGGGCAGATCCACAAAATTATAAATCATTAACAGAAAGTGAACCATTAGAAAAAGGAAAGTTTTACTCTATAACATTTGAATTAAATCCTGATGACCAAGTTATTAAAAAAGGTCAGCAAATTGGTCTAATGATTTTTTCTAGTGACAAAGAGTTTACCTTACAGCCTGAACCAGGAACTGAGCTTAATGTAAAACTAGACGAAACCTCATTAATGCTTCCAATTGTTGGAGGCGAAGAAGCTTTAAAATCAGCTTTTAAAAACTAATGACAGACTTTGTTTTAGCAAATTCTAAAGAACATTTTAATGTAATTGCCAAACTAGCAAAAATAGTTTGGCATGAGCATTATATTCCTATTATTGGGAAAACCCAGGTAGAATATATGGTTGCAAAATTTCAAACTTCAAAAGCTATGCAACAACAAGCTAGTGAAGGTTATGAATATTACACCATTAAACATGATAATGAGAATGTTGGCTATCTATCTATAAAAAATAATAACGACGATCTTTTTTTAAGTAAAATTTATATTCTCAAAGAGTTTAGAGGCAAAAAAATAGGAAAGACAGCTTTTAATTTTATTGAGGGAAAAGCCAAAAATTATCAATGTAAAACTATTTCATTAACCGTTAATAAAGGCAATGTTAACACCATAAAGACTTATGAAAAATCCGGCTTCAAGAATATAGAAGCTATAGTTATGGATATTGGTAATGGATTTGTAATGGATGATTATAAGATGGTAAAAACTTTAATCTAATTTTTATTCTCTAAAAGTGGTACAAAACGAAAATCACCAAACTCGTGTTTTTCAAATTCTTTTGCTCCTTTTCTTATATATAAAGTCATTACTTGAACATCATCACCAACAGGAATCACCAACCTACCTCCTATTTTTAGTTGTGCTAACAATGGTTTAGGCACAAAAGGTGCTCCAGCAGTCACAACAATACCTTCAAAAGGTGCTTCTTCAGTTAAACCCTTATAACCATCTCCAAAGATGAGCTTTTTAGGTCTGTATCCCAATTTTTGTAAAAACTTACTCGTTCTTTTAAAGAGCTCTTGCTGGCGTTCAATACTATACACTTTAGCGCCCAACTCGCAAAGTACAGCAGCTTGATAACCACTTCCAGTACCAATTTCAAGGATTTTATCACCTTTTTTTACCTGCAATAATTCTGTTTGAAATGCTACTGTATATGGTTGAGAAATAGTTTGGTCGGCAGCAATAGGAAACGCTTTATCTTGATAAGCATGGTCTAAAAACCCAGAATCCATAAATAAATGCCTTGGAATATTACCAATAGCCTTTAATACTGCTTCATCTTTTATACCTTTAGATGCTATTGTTTCAACAAGTTTTTGGCGTAGTCCTTTATGCTTAAATGTATCTTTCAATGCTTATAATTTGGCTTGCTAAAATTAGCCAAAATGTTAGTCTTAAAAAACAAGATTCCCATTAAATTTTTAAATGAAAGAATCCACTCAAAAAAAGTATAAAAAATCTTATTTTTGTTGAAAACGATAAACATGCTAAAAGCTGGTGTACTTGGTGCAGGCCACCTTGGAAAAATTCATTTAAGACTTTTAAATCAATCCGATAAATATGAGCTTGTAGGGTTTTACGATGCTGACGAGACTAATGCTAAAAATGTTGAAGCAGAATTTGGTTACAAATATTTTAACTCAATTGATGCTTTAATTGAAGCGGTGGATATGGTTGACATTGTCACACCAACACTATCACATTACGACTGTGCACTTAAAGCCATAGCTAAAGGCAAACATGTTTTTATCGAAAAACCTATCACCAATTCTGTTGAAGAAGCTGAAGAAATTCGTAAACTTTTAGCAAAGCATAATTTAAGAGGGCAAGTTGGACATGTAGAGCGATTTAACCCCGCTTTTATAGCAATAAAGGATCAAATCGTTAATCCTATGTTTATAGAAACACATCGTTTAGCAGAATTTAATCCTCGAGGAACTGATGTTCCTGTTGTGTTAGATTTGATGATTCATGATATTGATATTATTCTTAGTGTGGTAAAATCAAAAGTGAAACATGTTTCTGCAAGTGGTGTATCTGTTATTAGCGAAACTCCAGATATTGCCAATGCCAGAATTGAATTTGAAAATGGCTGTGTTGCAAACCTAACTGCTAGTAGAATTTCTTTGAAGAATATGAGAAAATCTCGATTCTTTCAAAAGGACGCCTACATCTCGGTAGATTTCTTAGAAAAGAAATGCGAAGTCGTAAAAATGAAAGATGCACCTGAAAATCCAGGTGATTTTGATATGATTCTTCAAAACGCTGAAGGCATAAAAAAACAAATCTATTTTGATAATCCTCAAATTTCTAACAACAATGCGATTTTAGATGAACTTGAGACGTTTGCATATGCTATCAATACAAATACAAAACCTATAGTAACACTAGAAGATGGGACAGAAGCTTTACGTGTTGCTCATCAAATAATAAATTGTTTTAATTAAAAATAAATAGATTAATGAAAAATGTTGCAGTAATTGGAGCTGGGACCATGGGAAATGGTATTGCTCATACATTTGCACAAAGCGGATTTAAAGTTCAATTAATAGATATAAGCCATGCTGCTCTAAAAAAGGGAATTGATACCATTACCAAAAATTTAGATAGAATGGTATCTAAAGAAAAAATCACAGAAGCTCAAAAAGAAGAAACATTAGCAAATATTTCAACCTATACAAGTGTCACTGAAGGTGTTGAATATGCAGGTTTAGTAGTAGAAGCAGCAACCGAAAATATTGACTTAAAACTAAAAATATTTAAGCAGCTTGACGAAGCATGCCCAGAAGACACTATTCTTGCAACTAATACCTCATCTATTTCTATCACGCAAATTGCTGCAGTTACTTCAAGACCAGACATGGTGATAGGAATGCATTTTATGAATCCTGTACCAATTATGAAATTGGTTGAAATTATTCGTGGTTACAACACAAGTGACGAGGTAACAAAACTAATTATGGATATGTCTACCACACTTGGTAAAATTCCAGTAGAAGTAAATGACTATCCTGGATTTGTTGCTAACAGAATTTTAATGCCAATGCTTAACGAGTCTATTGAAACCCTGTATAATGGTGTTGCCGGTGTGCAAGAAATAGATACTGTTATGAAACTTGGTATGGCACATCCAATGGGACCTTTACAACTAGCCGATTTTATAGGTTTAGATGTATGTTTATCTATTCTTAATGTGATGTACGATGGCTTTAAAAACCCAAAATATGCACCTTGTCCGCTATTAGTAAACATGGTTAGTGCAGGAAAACTAGGTGTTAAATCTGGTGAAGGGTTTTACGATTATTCTGAAAGTAGAAAAGCCGAAAAAGTGGCTAAACAGTTTTCATAATAAAATGAGTATTTCTACAAACCTTAACAACATTAAATCTCAACTGCCAGAACATGTTACTTTAGTAGCTGTTTCCAAAACCAAACCAGTAAGTGACCTTATGGAAGCTTATACAGCTGGTCAACGCATTTTTGGTGAAAATAAAATCCAAGAAATGGTTGAGAAACATGAGCAAATGCCAAAAGATGTTGAATGGCACATGATTGGTCATGTACAACGAAACAAGGTGAAATATATGGCATCGTTTGTGGCGTTAATTCATGGTGTTGACAATCTTAAACTCTTAAAAGAAATCAATAAACAAGCACAAAAGCATAATAGAATTATAAATTGCTTGTTACAAATTAAAATAGCTAGTGAAGATTCAAAATTTGGTATGACTGCTCAAGCAGCCCAAGATATTTTCAATTCTGATGATTTCACAGGACTAAAAAACATAAAAGTAGTTGGGGTAATGGGAATGGCTACGTTTACTGATAATGAAACACAGTTAAAAAAAGAATTCAAATCACTTAAAACAGCTTTTGATACATTCAATACTCAAAATTCAGGGCTTAGAATTATAAGTATGGGAATGAGTGGTGATTATAAACTTGCTATAGAGTGTGGAAGTAATATGATACGAGTTGGAAGTAGTATATTTGGAGCACGCAATTATTCAAATTAAAAACAATCCTATTTATTCAATATTAGACATAGAAACGACTGGAGGAAAGTATAACGAAGAAGGTATTACTGAGATTGCCATCTATAAGTTTGACGGTCACGAAGTTGTAGATCAATTTATTACACTTGTTAATCCAGAGAGAGACATTCAACCTTTTGTGGTTAATTTGACAGGTATTAATAGCAAAATGCTACGCAGCGCTCCAAAATTTTATGAAATCGCAAAGCGTATTGTAGAAATTACCCAAGACACAATTCTAGTGGCTCATAATGCAAAATTTGATTATCGCATATTACGTACCGAATTTAGACGGTTGGGTTTTGATTTTAGCAAAGAAACTCTTTGTACCGTTGAACTTTCAAAAGATTTAATTCCTCAAGAAGATTCTTACAGTCTTGGAAAACTCACAAGGTCGTTAGGAATTCCAGTAAGTGATAGACATAGAGCAGCTGGTGACGCTCAAGCAACTGTAAAGTTGTTTAAAATGTTACTTGCAAAAGATTTAAACAAGAATATTATTAAAGAATCCATTAGGCTAGAGCCCAAATACCAAATGGAGCCTAAACTATTGGATATTATAGATTCACTTCCTTCTATTACAGGTGTCTACTATATGCACAATAAAAATGGGGATATTATTTATATTGGAAAAAGTAAAAATATTAGAAAGCGCGTTAACCAGCATTTTACAAGCAGTAATCCAAAATCAAAAAAAATGCAACTACAAGTAGCAACAGTAACCTATGAAGATACTGGAAGCGAACTTGTTGCATTGCTAAAAGAAAGTGAAGAAATTAAGAGAAATAAACCTTTTTTCAATAGAGCCTTAAAGCAAAACATCTTTTCTCATGGTTTATTTAGTTATACGGATGACAATGGATATATTAATTTAAAGGTTGCAAACATAAATAGGAAAGGAAACCCCATTATTACTTTTTCTAACATGCGAAGCGCCAAGAGTTTTATTACAAAGTTAGTAGATGAACACAATTTGTGTCAAAAACTTACTGGGCTACATAACACCAGCAGTAATTGTTTTAATTATACAATTAAACAATGCTTTGGTGCATGCATTGATGAAGAACCTTTTGAAATCTACAATAAAAAAGTTTCAAATGTCATTGATTATTACAAGTTTGACAATCAAAACATGGTGATTTCGGATAGAGGACGTGTTGTTGATGAGCGCAGTGCAGTATTAATTGAAAATGGTATGTTTAAGGGCTTTGGATTTTACAACCTTAATTATCAAATTAATAATTTGAAGGTGTTGGAAAAAATTATTACTCCAATGGAGCATAATCACGATTCACAACATATTATTCAAACATATTTAAGACGAAAACGACATAAATTAAAAATCATTAATTTAGAGAAACAACCTGAAAACACATAACTAAGTACATGGCAAACAATTGGCTAAATATATTAAATGATTTAAATTGAAACCAGAACGTAAAAAATTAAACAAATGAAAAATATTCTTAACCTACTTAGTTTTCTTTTTATATTTCATTTAAACGCCCAAAGCACATATAACTCTTCGAGTATTCAAGTAACTTTAGGTGATTTACAAACAAATGTTTGTGATATTGACTCAACAGCTAACGCTCTTATTATTTACGAAAAGGGCAATAGTTATGTGCATAGAGAAACATATAAACTAAATACAAAAATTGAAAAGAAAGTAAAGATTTTAAATGCTGAAGGTTTTAATAAATCTACTGTTGAAATATATTTATATAACAGTGATGACAATAAGCGTGAAGAAAAGATAAAGAACATTGTAGCTGCAACCCATAATTTAGAAAATAATCAGATTTTTAAAACGAATATTAGAGAAAGTGAAATTTTTAGAGAAGTATATAATAAAAATAACACCATAGTAAAATTCACATTACCCAAAATTGCTTCAGGAAGTGTCATAACTTATAGTTATCAAATTGAATCTCCTTTTATGTACAATTATAAAGAATGGGAGTTTCAAGAAGACATACCAAAACTATATAGTGAATACAACACAAGCATTCCTGGTAATTATGAATACAGCATTAAACTAGTTGGAGGCTTAGGGTTTTCAAAAAAAGAAACTGTAATAGAAAAAAAATGTTTATCTGGTAATAATGCAGTAAGTGTTATGGGTGCTGTAAATACGCCTACAGCAGATTGTGCCAATACGATTTATGCCATGGAAAACATTCCTGCATTCATTGAAGAGGATTTTATGACTGCCAAAAAAAATTATCTGTCTAGAATTGATTATGAACTTAAAACAGTAACAAGCTTTGATGGATCAAAAGATAGAATTGCTCGCACTTGGAAAGAAGTAGATAAAGAACTAAAAGGATATTCCAGTCTTGGTAGACAACTAAAAAAGGGAAATTTAGTAATAGATTTACTTGGAGCTCCTATTTCAGATGAAACTAACCCACTAGAAAAAGCAAAAAAAATATATAATTATGTTCAAAATAATTACACATGGAATAATGAACCTTTAAAACTTAGAGAGGCTCCAATAAAAGATTTAATAGACAGTAAATCGGGAAATGTTTCGCAAATAAATTTGCTTTTACATAACTTACTTATTGAAAATGATATAGAATCAACGCCAATACTATTATCTACTAGAGGTAATGGTTTTGCAACAAAACTCTTCCCCGTAATATCAGAATTTAATTATCTCATCACTCAAGCCACAATAGATGGTAAAACTTATTTTTTAGATGCCACAGATGTCTTTTTAAGTTTTGGGCAACTTCCATTTAGATGTTTAAATGATTATGGCAGACTCTTAACTCTCAAGAAAGGAAGTTCTTGGATTGATATTGTAAATGATAAGTTTTCAGCCGTTCAACATCAAGTATCTTTAAAATTTGATGAGGGGAATGTTTTAAAAGGGATAATGAACTCGAGGTTTACAGACTATTATGCACTTGATAAGAAAAAAGATTATTTTCCTAATCCAGAAAGCTATGTTGAAGATTTTGAAAATAGTCTAGTAGATATAGAAGTTGTAAGCCATAAAGTTAAAGACCCAGATATTGATAGTGATAAATTTCAAGAAGCTTTTGAATTAGAGTTTATAGATTTAGATACAAATACCAATACACTCTACTTAAATCCTTTTTTAGGTAAGTTTATAAATTCCAATCCATTTCAACTACAAGAGAGAACGTACCCTATAGAGTTTGGGTATAAAAGAGCCTATATGTATAATTTTCAGTTGGATTTAGGAGATAAATACGAATTAGTAGAGCTACCTAAGAGTACAAAAATGAATTTACCAGATGGTACAGGTGAATGCACATTTGCAATAAATTCTTTAGGTAACAAAGTTAATATTTCATTAAAAATAAATATCAAGAAATCTAGATTTGACGCAGAGTTTTATCCTTCTTTAAAAGACTTTATGAGTAATATTGTAAATATGCAAACCAATACATTGCTCGCATTAAAGAAAAAATAATTAAACTTTCACTACATTTATAAAAAATAATAACTTGTCAGATAATAACACAAATAAAAGCTGGAAACATAAGCTACATGAAATCCTTTATGAAGCCGATACACCTTCTGGTAAGGTTTTTAATATTGCGCTCTTTATTGTAATTATTGCAAGTATTGTTTTTGTAATGCTAGAGAGCATTGAAAGCATTGACGCAAAATATCATACTTTTCTTGACATAGCCGAGTGGGTCATAACCATACTTTTTTCTTTAGAATATATTGCTAGAATAATTACTGTACGAAAACCTCTAAAGTATATTTTTAGTTTTTTTGGAATTATTGATTTATTATCAACTATTCCAAAATACTTATCCTTTTTCTTTATTGGTTCTCAATCTTTGGTGGCGTTAAGAGCATTACGCTTATTAAGAATATTTAGAATACTAAAACTAGCTAGATATATTGGGGAATCTACAAACCTAACCAGAGCATTTATATCTAGTCGAGCTAAAATATCTGTCTTTATACTGTTTGTCTTCATATTATGTATCATTCTAGGTACAATTATGTATTTAATAGAAAGTGATCAAAATAGTGGATTTACAAGTATCCCCAGAAGTGTCTATTGGGCAATTGTCACACTTACAACCGTAGGTTATGGTGATATTGCTCCAGTATCTGCACTTGGACAACTTATTTCTTCATTCATTATGCTCATGGGTTATGCCATTATTGCAGTTCCAACAGGAATTGTGTCGTCTGAAATTGTAAAGGCGAATAGACATAATGTGCACACTAATACACAAACATGTCCTTATTGTATGGCTATTTCTCATAAGGATAATGCCGAATACTGTTATAACTGTGGAAATAAACTAAATGAATAATTATCTTATTTCGGTTATTGGGACAACTGCCATAGGCAAGACATCCTTAAGTATCAAACTAGCCAAATACTTCAACACAGAGATCATTTCAGCTGATTCTAGACAATTTTATAAAGAAATGCAGATAGGCACTGCTGCTCCTACTCTAAATGAACTAAAACAAGCTAAGCATCATTTTATACATCATAAATCTATAAAAGACAACTATAGCGTCGGTAGTTTCCAGAAAGATGCTATTATGTGTTTAAATGAACTTTTCAAAACACACAACATTGTCATCATGGTTGGTGGTTCTGGACTATATGTAGATGCCATAACTAAAGGCCTTGATTATTTTCCAGATGTTGACCCTAATATTAGAAAACGACTTAATCAAGAATTAGAATCAAACGGAATTAAAAGTCTACAGGAGAAATTAAAAGAGTTGGACATTAAAGCTTACAACTCCATTTCAGTAGATAATCCACATCGCGTAATTCGTGCATTAGAAATTTGCATTGGAACAGGAAAACCTTATTCTTCATTTTTAAACAAAGAAAAAGAGCCTCGTGATTTTAAAACTATATCGATTGGATTAACCGCAGACAGGAACATTATTTATGAACGTATTAATAAACGTGTAGATATAATGATGGAACAAGGATTACTAGATGAAGTAAAAAACCTAGAATATTACAAACATTTAAACGCACTAAATACTGTTGGCTATAAAGAACTTTTTAAGTACTTTAATGATGAATGGAGTTTAGAATTTGCCGTTTCAGAAATTAAGAAAAATACACGACGTTTTGCAAAACGCCAAATGACTTGGTTTAAAAAGAATAAAGACACTTTGTGGTTTGATTACCAAACAGATATTGACTATTTTATTTGTCAAATACAAAATCAAATTAACCTATGAAAACTTTAAAATCCCTCATCATATTGGTTTGTATAGGCTTTACTCTACAAATTCAAGCGCAAAACAATAAATGTTTAAACGAAATAAATAATCAGGTTTGGTCTAATTTTACTAAAGCTTTTGAAACTTTTGACCACGAGTTATTTGGTGCCTTACATACAGAAGAACTCTTGCGTGTTGGAGGTAACTCAAAATTAATAAGAAACAAAACGGATTACATAAATGGTTATGCCTCTCGTTGGAAAACCAATAAAACTCCTCAAACAATCTCTTTTAGGTTTTTAGAACGTATTTGCAATGATACTAAAGCGTCTGAAAGAGGTATTTACAAGCTAACTGTAAATAAGGGCTTGCCAAACGAACAATCGTATTATGGCAAGTTTCACGTAATTATGGTAAAAGTAGATGATATATGGAAATTATTAGTGGACTACGATTCTAATGAAAAAAAAACCATTAATGAAAAATTATATAAAAATGCCTTTGCAATGGATGATTTTGAAAAGTATTAGGTATAAAAAAATCTGCTAGATTTTGATAAAACTCAAAATAGCAGATTTTAAATTAACTACTTAAATAATTTCTTTATGCTTTTTGATTGACTACAAGTCTAAATCCTTCACCATGAATATTTAATATTTCAACATTCTCATCTAATTTTAAATACTTACGGAGTTTAGCAATGTACACATCCATACTTCTTGACGTAAAGTAATTATCGTCACGCCATATTTTGGTTAAAGCGAGCTCACGTGGCATTAAATCGTTTTCATGTAAGGCCAATAAACGTAATAACTCATTTTCTTTTGGTGATAGTTTTACAGGCTCACCATCTTTATATTTTAAAAAACGTAGTTTTGAGTTAAGATGAAAGCCACCAATTTGAAATTCAAACTGTTTACTGTCTGCAACACTATCTGTAGCCTTACGCTGCATGATAGCCTTGATTTTCATTAGCAGTACTTCACTATCAAAAGGTTTGTTTAGATAATCGTCTGCTCCTACTTTATAACCTTTTAAGACATCTTCTTTCATAGCTTTTGCAGTCAAGAAAATTATTGGTACATCGGTATTTTTTTCACGAATTTCTTTCGCTAATGTAAAGCCATCTTTATATGGCATCATCACATCGAGAATGCATAAATCGTAATCGTCTTTTTTAAATTTTTCAAATCCTTCCATACCATTTTTAGCATGAACTACATCGTAATCGTTCATGTTTAAATAGTCTTTTAACACGGTTCCAAAATTTGGATCATCTTCAACTAAAAGTATTTTTTTGTTTTGCTCTTCCATAGGTATTTTATGATATTAATGGTAGTTTAATAATAAAGGTACTACCCTTTCCTTTTTCGCTTTCTACTGATACGTGACCTTGATGGTCTTCTACTATTCTTTTTACATAAGCAAGACCTAATCCATGGCCTTTAACGTTATGTACATCACCTGTGTGCTCTCTGTAAAACTTCTCAAACACCCTTTTTTGAACGGATTTCGACATTCCGTTACCTTGATCTTGTATCTTTATTAAAATGTTATTTCCAACATTTTCTGTATATATATCTATTTTAGGTTCATCGTTAGAATACTTAACAGCATTATCCAACATATTTACTATAACGTTAGTAAAGTGTGTTTCATTGGCTAACACATCACAATTTACAGCATCAAAATGTGTTTTTACGTAACCATTTCTACTCTCTACAATTAATTCTATGTGCATTACTGCATCATGTATTAAGTCGTGTAGCTCAACACGTTCCTTACTAATATTAAGTTCGTTCTTTTCTAGTTTTGATATTCTAAGCACATTTTCAACTTGTGCATGCATACGTTTGTTTTCATCTTTTATCATTCCAAGGTATCGTTTTACCTTTTCTTCATCATTTATAATTTTTGGATTCCGTATGGCATCTAAAGCTAAATTTATTGTTGCTATTGGTGTTTTAAACTCATGTGTCATGTTGTTAATAAAATCGGTCTTTATTTGTGATATTTGACGTTGCTTTATTAATTGATACAAGGCACTTGAATAGGCAATAATTATAATGATTGTAAATACTAATGCAAGTATTGCCATTCCGACTATCGATGATAGAATAAACTTATTTCTATCAGGAAAATTAATATAGAGTTTATACTCACTTTCATCATTGTTGTCCAAAAAAATTGGAACTCCAATAGTTTTAGATTTTTGTGGTTCAAAGTTAGCAGACTGTACTTTTGTTGCTAAGTCTTTATGATAAATAGCATATTCAAAATTAATGTCTATACCATCTTCTGTTAACTTTTTACTTAATAATTTTTCAATCGTTTCTTTTGTAACCCGCAAATGAACAGGTGTGTTTTTAGCTTCCTCTCTATATTGCGCTTCAAAAGTTGCATACTGTAATTTATTTAGCGAAAAAACATTTTTAGTAGTTTCCGACGGCGCTATAGTTAGACCGTTATCTAAATCGATATTGTTAAAAACCTGTTTTGTTGCAAGTCCTGTATACATACTGAAACTAGAACTATCTAAACCCATGTCAAAGAGCGATGGCATCTTAAAATTTTCTTCTACAACACTTGTATTGTAAACAATTATTTGATTTGCATTATCATATTGTTTTCTAACTATAATTCCACTTATAGTTGTAGAATCTGGCACAATGCCTTGTGCTAACATCTCTTCAAGCTTTTCTACATATAAATCGTATTCAAGCTCAACTACTTTTGTCGATGTATAAGTAAGCGCTTTCTTTACATTAAATGTAAACTGCTCATCTTCATTTTTAAACGTATTGTTAATAAAATAAGCCTGTACAAAAATAATTCCAACAAGTGACAAACTCATTAATATAACTAACAAGACGAATAGCATTTTCTTACCCATCACTCAAAATTAACATTTTAACATTTAGATAGAATACCATTTAACCTTACATTAACACAAATGTTAAAATTTAAAATTCACAAATGGTAGTGAGTATCTTTTTGTGAATATTTTCCACCTCTTTTCGTGTATTTGATAAGGTAACGTTTTTAATAACAAATTGAGATAATTCCATCTTTTTTTCGTCACTCCATTGGTTATGCATAATTGCTTTAACTTTTGCCTTGGAAGTACTATCTCTTTTAATAACACGCTGTATTCTAGTTTCTTTGTCTGCAACAACCAATATAACGGCATCACATTGCAAATAGTTGTTGTTTTCAAATAAAATAGCTGCTTCTTTAATCACATAAGGTGCTGTTTGTTTTGCTATCCATCGTTTAAAATGCGCAGCTACTTTGGGGTGAACAATAGCATTCATTTTTTCAAGTAAATCCTTATTGCTAAATATTTTTTGAGCAATAAAAGGTTTGTTTAATTCATTATCTATATAAGCATCATCTCCAAATAATTTTACGAGTTTTCTTTTAATTATTTTGGATTTATTCATTAACTTTTTGGCTTCAACATCAGCTATATATACAGGAACACCCAACTCAAAAAACATATTTGCTACGGTTGTTTTTCCACTTCCAATCCCTCCAGTTAATCCAATAATTTTGCTCATTACTAATGTTACTTAATTATTACAAACTCAATTTGCTTTACATTCAGCTTTGCTGATTTAATTTTTTCAGGCTGTTTTACAATACTCGGAATTAAATAAGTACTATTATTTTTAATGGTATTAAAATCACATTGAACAATGAAACTATTTGAGGAAATAGATTTAAAGCTACTTAAACTTGTATAAAAAATTACTGGAACTGTTTTTGGATAAAAATTAATCTTAACATTTTTAGGAATATTAATAACATTGACTGGCACATCAATAGTTCCTTCTGTAAACTTCTCTACTTGTCCTTTTACTTTAACTGTGCTTTTAGGTATTTTAATCTCAACTAAATCTTTTGATATGTCTAGCTGAATAATACGATCAATATCTGCATTAACATTCTCTAAATCAAGTGATTTTGTTTTAACTTCAGCAATAGAATCTGTCATTGATTTTGGGCCAATTATTTTTATGGAATCTGGTTCTAATAAATATGTATTAATAACATCATATCCAGCAGAAAATTTAATATTTGATACCAATTTAACAGGCACTATTTTTACAGAGTTAACATCGTAGTTAAAAGTGATAGTATCAGGAGTAATATTTTCCACAGTGATATTGGCAGCAAACTGATTTATTATTTTTGATATCTCATTAGATTCAATCCATTTATAATGGGATTTTGTTCTTTCCAAATCCTTAAAATCTATATCTATTTCTGGTTGCCTTAAATAATATTTAATATGCCTAAACCCATATGTTGTTAAAGCAATAGTCAATGTATTTGTTGAATCTTTTAAAATAACATGTTCTTCTGGTACATTAATGGCATTGATTTTAAATGCAAAACTATGAGTATAGCGCTGAGATAACTTAGAAAGTACAGAAAACAAAAAAGCCAATGCTATAAACAGCAAGAAAACATTAAGTCTCTTACTTTTAAAATACGATAGTATGTTTTGTTTAAAAACTTTCATTAGATATCTCTAAAAAACAGGTTCGGAAATAATTCTTCAGCTTTTCTATTGGAAAACTGAAGCTTTATAGTCGACTTTAAAAACCCATAACCATAACCAAAAAACTGAATTAATATTGCTAATAACGACAATACTGCGACAACTATGCTTTTGGTCTTAAATAATGCTATTATAAAGCTTAAAGCAAAATATCCAAAAACCAAATACATTAGCCATGTTATTTCTAAAAATAACGCTACTAAAGATATAACAAACCCTAAGCAAAATAGTGTAGGAAACCAATAGGTTATTTTTTTGGTGTGAGGATGCCATTTGTTTAAAATTGGTCTTACAGAGCCAAATTTATAGACTTGTTTATAAAATTTAGACCATGATATTCTGCGTTTATGATACACATAAGCTTCAGTAATAAGTTTTGTTTCAAAACCTAGCTTCCATAATCTAATAGATAAATCTGGATCTTCTCCAGGGTGTATACGACCAAAACCTCCTATAGCCTCAAACGCTTTTCTAGAGATTCCCATATTGAAACTTCTTGGTTGAAACTTGTTGATACTAGATGCCATACCTCTTATACCTCCAGTAGATATAAAAGAGGTCATTGCAAAATTTATTGCCTTTTGAATATTACTAAACGAGTCGTGAGCAGCATCAGGACCACCAAAACAATCCACATAATTATTGTTTAAACTATTTAAAACTTTAATTAAATATTGTTTTGGCAATACACAATCAGAATCTAAAATGATGAAGTAACTTCCTGTTGCCTTTTTCATTCCATAATTTCTAGAGTCTCCAGGACCAGAATTTTCTTTAAAATAATATGAAATGTTTAATTGCGATTTATATTCTTTCACAACTAACTCAGAACTAATTTCAGAGCCATCCTCAACAATAACTATTTCAAAATCCTTAGCTCCATCTAAAGCAGCAAAGCTTTGCAAAAGCTCTTTCGCTTCTTCAGGTCTATTAAAAATTGGAATTATAAATGATAGGTCGTTTGCAGTCATACAGATACAAAGGTAACGAAAGCGCAGATATTAAATTGCTAAAAATTACTCATAAAAAAAGCCTCGAAAAACGAGGCTTTTAAATATATATAAATAAGATATTATCTTTTTATTATTTGCTTAGTTTCAGTTACACCGTCAATAGTAACTTTTACAAAGTAAGAACCAGTTTGTAAAGCAGACATATCTACTTCACTTGAGTTTTTATTAGGTGCTTGACGTAAAACCTCTTGACCTAACATATTATAAATAGATACATTTTCGATATTATCTTGAGCTCTTAAATTAAGCTTGTCTTGTACTGGGTTTGGATATAATCTAAACTCAACCGTTTTATCTTCAACGTCATTATTAGATAATGTTTCCGAAGACCAAATCTTAATTGTAAAATTACCATCAGCAGGAGCAGCAGCATCCCATTGATACACTCTTACAAAGTAAGTATCGCCAGCAGTAAGTCCTGTTACAGAAATCTCTTCTACACCAGCTAGTGCTAAATCCGCACAACTATCATAAGTTAGAGTCCCGCAAGTATCATCTGTGGTTGAAAACAACTCTATAACTCCATCAAAAGGTGTATCAATTGTTATATTAACACCATCAGTTCTTGCAACAAAAGCAAACCAAACATCATCATTAGGATTACCGCCAGAACAATTAGCAGCTATTCCAGAATCCGTAGCACCTGCAATACTTCCATTAATTACTGTTGCAGAAGCTGCATCTACAGTTTCTATATCTTGAACAACAAGTTTAGCGTTTGTACACTCATCATTATCATCAGCCGTTGCAAAAGCAAAAGGACCTATCCAAGTACTTTTATCACCTCCACCACAATCTGCTCTTACATAAGCTTCGTATGAATTACCTGTTGTTAATCCCATAAAAGTGTGAGGGTTACTAGATGTAGAACTAACTGTACCAGTTCCTTGAGTTTCACCTCCAGTAATATCTACTAACTCAACATCCCAAAGTGTTTCAGTTCCACTAGGACCAGAAGTCCAAGAAAAAATAGCACTCGATGTTGTTACACCAGAAATACTTCCTTCAGAGGGTTCTACACAAGTCGGTAATTCTCTTACTAATATATCGTCTAAATACCATCTTGAATTATCTTCACCTACATAGTTAAATGCAATATATACTTCATTATCTCCATTAGCTGCAGAAAGATCAAAATTTCCTTGAATTTTCCAAGTATCTTCTGCTGCATCAGCTTCAGCACCAGTAATATTATCTATTTGTGTCCATGTTGCTGTTCCAAAGTTTGTACCATCATAATCTGTTGAATAATATACTGTTTTGGTTGCATTAAAATCTGGAAATCTAACGTACATATAATATGTTAATACTGGATTAACAGCTGACGTTAAATCCATTGCTTCTGAAATTAACCATCTATCATTGGTTCCAGAAAAATCGTCAAAAAATGCAGATTTTGTTCCAGAATGAGCTGTAAATATGCTAGAAACCCAATTATTTCCTGCAGTATCTGTAGCTCCAGCTTGATCAACCCAGCCAGTTGGTGGGAATGTAACTCCCTCAAAACCTTCGTTTAGGTATTCTTGTCCGTAAAATAAAGATGACCACATAAGTAAGGTCAGTAATGTAATTTTTTTCATGCTATTACAATTTTGTTAAGTTTATATTTATTTGATTAAGGTAAAATCAAGTGCATATTACTACAAAAAAGGGAAGTTGTAAACTATTATTCGTTAAACGATAAAAAATTCACGTTAAACCGATTAGCAACGCTCTATATTTCGATAAAAAGATTTGAATAAGACAGGTAGTAATAAATCAAAAAAGACCCTGGTTTTCAAGGTCTTTAATAAAATATTTTGAATAAATTTTACTCTTCTCCCATAAACGTATCCATTACAGCATCGCTTACTCCCATATTACTGAATCCTCCATCATTAAATAAGTTTTGCAAAGTTACACGTTTTGTTAAATCACTAAATAAGGTTACTGTGTAATTAGCGCAATCTAAAGCAGTAGCATTACCAAGAGGTGACATTTTATCCGCATAAGCTATAAACCCATCAAATCCCTTAACTCCTTTACCAGCAGTGGTAGGCGTAGGTGATTGAGAAATAGTGTTTACACGTACTTTTTTATCCTTTCCAAAAAAGTATCCAAAGCTTCTTGCAATACTTTCTAAATAGGCCTTATTATCTGCCATATCATTATAATCTGGAAATACACGTTGTGCTGCCATATAAGTTAAGGCTACAATACTTCCCCATTCGTTCATAGCATCATTTTTATATAATGTTTGCATGACTTTATGAAAAGACATTGCGGAAACATCAGTTCCTTTTTGAGTCCAATCGTAATTTTGGTCTGTGTAAGCTCTTCCTTTTCTAACATTGACTGACATACCAATAGAATGTAATACAAAGTCTAATTTACCTCCTAAAACTTCCATAGATTTTTCAACCAAGTTTTGTAAATCTTCAAGTGAGGTTGCATCTGCAGGAATAATTTCAGAGCCTGTTTTTTCTGCTAAATCGTTAATTTGTCCCATTCGCATTGCGATTGGCGCGTTAGTTAGTACAAATGTTCCGCCTTCTTCATGAACTCTTTCGGCTGTTTTCCAAGCAATAGAATTAGGGTCTAATGCTCCAAATATAATTCCTCGTTTTCCTTTTAATAAATTGTATGACATCTTGTAATGTTTAGTTAGTTTGAGTTAACAAAGATACTATTAATTCAATAATTGTTTAGCATGTGCAATCGCAGATGTTGACATTTCCTTTCCACCTAACATTTGAGCAATTTCAACAATACGCTCATCTATATTTAATTTTACCATTTGTGTAGTGGTTTTATTATCTACATCTTCTTTAAAAACCTTAAAATGCGTATCGCCTTTTGCAGCAATTTGTGGTAAATGTGTAATAGTAAACACCTGCATAGATTTACTCATTTGCTGCATAATTGCAGCCATTTTATTCGAGATTTCTCCAGAAACTCCTGTATCAATTTCATCGAACATAATGGACGGTAACTGAATATATTTTGCCAAAATTGATTTTACAGCCAGCATAATTCTTGATAATTCGCCACCAGAAGCTGCTTTCTTTAAAGGTCTAAATTCACCTCCTTTATTTGCTGTGAATAAGAGACTTAGCTTGTCTTTTCCATTACTGTAAAAATCATCCTCTTTTAAAACAGAAATATTAAATTTGGCATTTTCCATTCCAAGATCCTTGAGTATAGTCTCTAACTGTTTAGACAATTCTGGAATAGCTTTGTTCCTTTTTTTATGTAAATCCTCAGCTAGTTTATTAAGTGATTGTTCTAATGTCTTTAAATTGTTTTCCTTTTCTGAAATTAGACTGTCAATAGTTTCAGTTGCAAAAACTTTATTAGATAATTCCGTTTTTATTGCAATTAATTCATCAATATCAGATGCCGAATGTTTCAATAATAAGCTGTGAATTTTTTGAAGTTTTACATTAACTTCTTCTAGCCTATTTGGGTTGGCTTCTAAATTTCCTTGAGCATTTTCAATCCCCCCAAATACGTCGTCTAATTCTATCAACGTACTGTTTACTCTATCAAACAATTCCGAATACGTTTTGGACAATTTAGACAGTTTTTGTAAGCTATTTTTTAGCAATGTTAAACTGTTAAGCACTCCTATTTGCTCTTCACTAAGTAATTGATTTGATAATAGTAATTCTTCCTTTATCTCTTCAACATTATTTAACGTTTCATACTCATTTTCTAATTCTTGAAGTTCTCCTGATATTAATTGTGCTTCTTCTAATTCATTAAACAAAAATAAGTTATAGTCGTACTCTTTAAGTGCTTCAGCCTTTTGAAGCTTTAATGATTGTAATTCGTTTTTTATAGCATTAAAAGATTTTAGTTCCGCACTATAGTCTTCCAATAATTCAGTATTATTAGCTAAAGCATCAATAATTTGAAATTGAAAGTCATCATTCGTTAATTCTAGGGTTTGATGCTGTGAGTGGATATCTATTAAAAAAGCTCCTAATTGTGCTAATACATTTAAATTGACTGGTGTATCATTAATAAAAGCTCTTGATTTACCAGAAGGTAAAATTTCTCGTCTTATAATTGTTTCAGATTCATAATCTAAATCTTCCTCATTAAAAAATTTCTTTAAGTTGTAATTAGCTATATCAAATGTAGCTTCAACTACGCATTTTTTTGAAGCATCTTTTACGCTACTAATATCTGCACGTTTTCCTAAAATTAAGGATAAGCCGCCTAAAAGAATTGATTTTCCAGCACCAGTTTCACCAGTAATAATGCTTAAACCATTGTTGAAAGATATTTGTAAATCTTCAATTAAAGCGTAATTTTTTATAGATAAGGCTGTTAGCAAAAATAGTTACTTTAAGGATTAAAAACGTTTCATTACCTCATTCAAGAAATGATATACAAATTTAAATATAAAATGGTAATGTGAGCTTAGTAATTAATGTTTCTCCATTTATTGGAGTGGTTAGGAGCCATTTTTGTTAAAGAAGCTACCAAATCTGTTATACTTATACTTGGTCCATCAGTGAAAATATCTTCAATCTCTTCGGCTTTGGCATCAAAAAATACGCGCATAATAAATGAGCTTGGTCTTCTTCTATTTATTGCTTCTAGCCCAGAAAGAGCGTCAGAAATTTTTTGTTTTGCATTTTTTTGGTTTAAATGCATCGTATCTAAACCTCCAATATGATAGTTATATAATGTACTTCTAAACTCTTTATATGTTGGCGACAACAAATTGTCTATTAACACAAACTTCGATTGCAAACCGTCTTCTGGCTTCCAACCCTTAAAATTACTTTGTTGTGAATAACTTAAAATTGTTCTTGCTTGTTGGTAATATTCATCTCCTCCATTTAATGCAAAAGAGTCTGCATCCATACCTAAAATTACATAAATATGAAATGCTAAAACAGATACTAAATTTGATTGAAATTGATTAGGATTATAGATGATGTTTTGAAACTCTTGATATCTAAACGAAAAATCTTTGTCATTAAAATTATAAATTGGTGTACTATACGATGAGTTAAAAATAGGTCTTGACGATCTTATTTGAATTGAGCCTTGGAAAACATCACTATTGTAACTAGTTATATTTATGACCATACTACAGTTAATTTGCTCATTTTGAGAAAAATTCTTGTTTGTCCACTTTGTATTATTTACAAACTCTTTTAACTGATTTTCTAAAGTTTTAAATAGCTGAACATTTTCGTTACCAGTTTGTTGTGCATTAACAATAATATCGCAATTTAACTCTTGGGATGTTGCAACAAACGAACAAAAAACTGAGGCTATAAGTAGTAGTTTACGCATGGTATTGTTTTAATATTTCTTGCATAATATCTATAGCAACTTCTGCTTTAGATTTTAGGCCATAATTAACACTATTTTCATTCTTATCGATAATAGTCACTTTATTGGTTGCACCACCAAAACCAGCACCTTCATCATTTAACGAATTTAATACAATTAAATCTAAATTCTTGGATTTTAACTTTCCAATTGCATTTTCAAGTTCATTATTTGTTTCTAAAGCAAACCCAACTAATAGTTGTTTTTCTTTTATTTTTCCTAATGAACCTAATATATCTTTCGTCTTTTCTAACTCTAAGGTTAACGTAGAATCTTTCTTTTTTATTTTTTTATCGGCTACAAATTTTGGTTTATAATCGGCAACTGCAGCTGATAAGATAGCAATATCACAATCAGAAAATTTATTATGAACGGCATTATACATCTCTTGAGCACTAGTAACAGGAATAACCTTGATTAAATTGCTGTTAACTTTTTGATGTGTAGGTCCAGTAATTAAAATAACCTCAGCTCCTAACTGTGATGAAGCTTTAGCAATTTCAAAACCCATTTTTCCGCTTGAATGATTACCAATAAAGCGAACAGGATCAATTGCTTCATACGTTGGTCCAGCAGTAATTAATACTTTTTTGTGATGTAATGGAAGTCCCGAAAGCACATGGTTTTCAATAAACGAAACGATATCTTCTGGCTCTGCCATTCTACCTTCTCCAACTAGTCCGCTGGCTAATTCGCCACTAGTTGCTGGAATCATTATATTCCCATAGCTTTGAAGCTTTTTTAGTGAGTCTTTAGTAGACTCATGCTTGTACATATCCAAATCCATAGCTGGTGCAAAATATACTGGACACTTTGCTGATAAATAGGTTGCTAAAAGCATGTTATCGCTGTTGCCAGAAGCCATTTTAGAAAGTGTATTAGCTGTAGCTGGAGCAATTAAAAACAAGTCTGCCCACAAGCCTAACTCCACATGGTTATTCCATACGTCGTTTTCATCTTCGTCATTTGTAAACGAAGTGATAACAGGGTTTTTGGATAATGTTGATAAGGTTAAAGGGGTTATGAAGTCTTTAGAAGCAGGCGTCATGACCACCTTAACATGCGCGCCTGCTTTTATAAATAATCTTACTAATGACGCTGTTTTATAAGCAGCAATACCAGCAGTTATGCCTAGAAGTATATTCTTGCCACTTAAAATAGACATCACTAATTATTCTTGAGAATCTTGCTCAGTATTTCTGTAGTAAATCTTTTCGTTTAGCCATTCTTGAACAGCTAATGCATGAGGCTTAGGTAATTTTTCGTAAAATTTTGACACCTCAATTTGTTCTTTGTTTTCGAAGATTTCTTCTAAACTGTCATTGTATGTAGCAAACTCTTCCAACTTATCAATAAGTTCTTTTCTTATCTCAGTATTTATTTGTTCTGCTCTTCTAGCAATAACAGAAATTGCTTCATAAATATTACCAGTAGGCGCATCAATTTCATTTCTATTGTACGTCTCTGTGTTTACTGGAGCATTTACTTTCTTTAAATCCATCTTTATATAATTAACCTTTGTTTTCGTATTGTTTTTGTAATTCTACTAATTCTGCATTCATTTCATTTGCCTTTTCGATAAACTCTGAACTTGCAAATCTTTTCTTAAATGTGTCATAATACTCTATAGCATTTTTAACACGCTCTTCCTTTTTTTGCTCCACACTATTTATTGCCAAATTGTAGGCAGAGTCTAAACGGTAAAACATTGCTTGTTCTTTATGAGTAGCTCCTGGATAGTCTAGTATAAAGTTATCGAAAGCTTTTATAGCTGCTTCAAAATCTCTATTATGAGGCCCTAAAGTGTGATATTGTTTTGCAATTTCATAAGCTTTCTTTTCCAACTTAAAATCTAGTTCTTTAACCATTTTATTGGCTTCTTCTAAGTATGTTGAATTTGGATACGTGTTTATAAATGTTTGTACTTTTTCTATCGCTTCAACCGTTTCTTTTTGTTCTTTACTAAAAATTGGAGGAAGGTGATAGTAACTTTTTGCTCCCAAAAAAGCTATTTCTTCAGCTTTTTCACTTTCTGGGTATGAGTTCACAAAACGCTCCATTTCATAGTTTGAAGTGTAGTAATCACCAATATTGTAATGTGCCATAGCTTTCATGAACATTAACTTTTGCGCTTGAGGCTTTCCTCTGTATTTAGGAGCAATTTGCTCAAACAAACGTAGTGCCTTTCTATACTTACCAGCATCATAAAGTTCTGTTCCCATTGAAAACTTAACAGCAATGTCTTCAGATTTTATGGCTTTTTGAAATTCGCTACAAGAACTAAATATTATAGCGATAATAAATATGTAAACAAGTCTTTTCATAGATTTTAAACAGAATGCAAAAGTAAACATTTATAACGTATTTTAAAAACAATTATTTTGAGCTAAAATATAACGACATTTCCCTATTGAATAAGGTTTAAGTAATATTTAACTTTTAAGTAATTTAATACTGTTCTACGTAATTATTAATTCTATGTTTCAAATCTTTAGTAGCTGGCACCAAAGGTAATCTAACTATGTCTTTGCATAAGTTCATGCTTTCAAAAACCGCTTTAATACCAGCTGGATTATTTTCCTCGAATATTAAGTTGGTAATTTCAATAAACTTCTTGTGCAATTGGTAACCTTCGGCTGCTTTTCCTTTCAAGCCTAATTGTATCATTCTTGAAAAATCTTTAGGAAATGCTTGTCCTAACACCGAAATAACTCCTGAACCTCCTGCAAGAGTGACTCCTAGTGCTAAATCGTCATCGCCAGAAATTATCAAAAAGTCTTTTGGTTTATCTTTCAAAAGCTCAAGATACTGTTGTTGATTATTTCCAGCTTCCTTTACTGCAACGATATTATCAAAATCCTTGGCTAATCGTAAGGTGGTTTCTGGCAACATATTTTTTGCCGTTCTTCCTGGCACATTATATAATATAATTGGAATTGGACAAACTTGTGAAATAGCCTTAAAATGCTGATAGAACCCTTCTTGGGTTGGCTTGCTATAATAAGGTGCAACTGATAATATTGCTGCGAAATCTGATAAGTCTGTGTTTTTTATTTCATCGATTACAGCTGCAGTATTATTACCGCCAATACCTAAAACCAAAGGTAGCTTTCCAGCATTAGCATTTTTTACAGTTGTGACTATATCAAACTTTTCTTGTTTAGAAATTGTCACACTTTCTCCAGTAGTTCCGCTTATCACTAAATAATTGATGCCATTATCTATATTCAATTTTACAATATTGGAAAGTGCCTCATGGTCAATACTCAAATCATCTTTAAAAGGCGTTACTAACGCAACTCCTGTTCCTATTAATGTGCTCATTATATTTTATTAAGTACTTTTAAATATTTAATTAGTTCCATTTTAAAAAGCTCTATTTGATCTGTTGTAACATCTATTATAAAATCATGAAGTCGCTCATCATTTCCTGAAATACCAATTTTAAAATTTGCTTTGGACAATGCCGTTACCAAATTTAACTCTAAACAATCTTGTTTATAATAACTAATTAGTGCATCGAATTCGGTGTTTACAAATTCTTCAAGTTCTACATTTTCAATTTTACCTTTCCAACCAAAATTTTTAGGATTAAAATAAGCGTCCCAACTATTTGGTGTTAGTTTTTCATCAGTAATAAAAGCGATAAATTTTACTTTATTCTCTAATATATTCAATTCTTTAAAGAGGCTTTTAAACGCTTCATAATTATTAAATTCATCAAAAAAAAGTACAATACCAATCGATTCTATCTTTCGAGAATCTACAACAACACTCCTTGAACTTAATATATTGTTAATATATTTTTGGTTTGATTTTTCTTTAAATCGTTTTAAAAACATTTATATTTATGCGTTTATACAAATGTAGTAAACCAACAAGATTAAAACTATAAGAATCATATTCTTTCAAAACTTTTGTGACACAAATAACATATTTGTAAGAAGTTGTAACAGAATTAACACAAAATATTAATGAACAAGAAATATTTTATAATCTTATTAACGTTAGTCATATTAACGTCATGTAAGCAGGAAATGCATCTTACTAGAATTGAAGGAAAAAGAATTGAAATAAACGACTCCCTTGCTGGAAATCAAGATGTTGAAAATTTCATTAAACCATTTAGAGAGCATGTAAATAACGATTTAGATAGCGTTCTAGCCTACTCTGTTGACACCTACACAAAAAACGATGGCGAATTAAATACTGCCATAGGTAATTTTATGGCCGATGCTGTTAAAGAAATGGCAAGTCCAGTATTTAAAACCCGAACAGGAAACAACATTGACATTGTTATGTTAAATCATGGTGGCATTAGGTCTATCCTGTCAAAAGGAGATGTAACAAGCAGAACCGCTTACCAAATTATGCCATTTGAAAACAGTGTGGTTGTTACCGGGTTAAAAGGAGCTTCGGTAAAAAAGATGATTAACTACCTTCAAAAAGCTAAACGAGCGCATCCAATTTCGGGTATGAGTATAAAATTAAATGCAGATTTTGAATTATTAGAAGCTAATGTTGATGGAGAAGCCATAGATGATAACAAAACGTATTATGTAGCTACTAATGATTATTTATATAATGGTGGAGATAATATGAGCTTTTTTAGAGAAGGTGATTCATTACACACACTTGACTACAAAATTAGAAACTTACTAATAGATTATTTTAAAAAAGTAGATACTCTTGATTTATCTGCCGACGATAGATTTATTAAAACCAATTAGCCAAAATGAAAAGAAGAGATTTTTTACAGCAAACAGCAGCAAGTACTGCACTAATTGGATTAGGAGGTTTAACATTATCGTCATTTAATAGTACTACTCAGAAAAAAATTACCATTCTACATACTAACGATGTACACAGCCATATTGATCCTTTTGGTCCTGATGATGGTAGAAATGCTAATAAAGGAGGTGTTGCAAGAAGAGCTAGCTTAGTCGAAAGTATAAGGAAGGAAAATCCTAACACTTTATTACTTGATGCAGGTGATATTTTTCAAGGCACTCCTTATTTTAATTATTATGGAGGTGAGCTTGAATTTAAACTTATGAGCATGTTAAAATATGATGCAGCAACTATTGGAAACCATGATTTTGATAACGGTATTGATGGTTTATATGCCCAATTACCGCATGCTAAATTCGACTTCATTTCTGCTAATTACGATTTCTCAAACACCAATTTAAACACGCATGTAAAACCTTATAAAACGTTTGTTAAAGATGGCATTAAAATTGGTATTTTTGGCTTGGGAATTGAATTAGATGGATTGGTAACCAAAGATTTATATAAGGAAACTGTATATCTTAACCCTACAGAAATTGCTCAAGACATGAGCCGTATCCTTAAAGAAGAAGAACACTGTGATTTAGTAATTTGCTTATCACATTTAGGATATAATTACAGAAACAACCCTGATAAACCTTCAGATTTAACACTTGCCAGAGCCACAAAAGACATTGATCTTATCATTGGAGGGCATACACATACATTTTTACCTAAACCAACTATTGAAAAAAATAGTGTTGACAAAAATGTATTGGTTAATCAAGTGGGTTGTTATGGTTTGTATTTAGGTAAAATAGATTTTTTCTTTGATAGCGATAAAAATAAATCGGCAGATGGTACTACAATAATCGTTTAATTTCGACCTAATTGTAAGTGTTTCATTTTTAGTCGTCTAAAAGACTTTAGCACTTATAATTATGAAAAAACATATTCCTTTAATCTTAAGAATAGTTATTGCAGTTATTCTAATTCAAACACTGCGTTTTAAATTTACTGCGCACGAAGACAGTATTTATATTTTTGAAACCATTGGTTTAGAGCCATATGAAAGAATTGGAATAGGCATTTTAGAGCTTATTGCTAGTATTTTATTATTAATTCCTAAAACTGTTTGGGCTGGAGCATTATTAACACTTGGTCTTATTGGTGGAGCTATAATGATGCATTTAACACAATTAGGTATTGTAGTGATAAATGATGGAGGTTTGCTATTTATTACTGCTATTGCTACTTTTATTTTGTCTGCAATTGTGCTTTATATGTATCGAAAAGAAATCCCTATGTGTGGCAAAAAATTAAGCTTTTAACTTTTCAAGCACTTCGTATTTTTTTGCTTTCATATAACTCATGCTAGATTGAATGTAGAAAAAGCCAAATGCAAACACTAGCAATATTGAGTAAACAATACTCAATATGTTTTTCTCTGAAACGTAGAAATAAGCAACTTGAATTACTTCAGAAAACACAATACAAATAGCTCCCAACAACAAGTTCATTGCTTTTTTGGAATCCCTGCTTATATAATTTATCAATGCTACAGTTAACAAGAACATAATTGACGTATTGTAAAGTAATTCAATTAAATAATCAATAATACCATACAAAAAATCACTTTGATAAGCTGTATCGGTAACCAATATAATGCTATAGATATCTAAAGCTATCAATATAATGATATGAAAAGGAAAACGATTAAATATGCTATGCAAATTCATTCTTTTTAATATGCCAATACTTAAACAACAATAAGCAGCTATATATAATAAGTTTCCTCCATAATAAAGAATATTATCAATTAAAATAGAGTTTTCGGCTAAAGGGAAAAAGACTCCTGAAAACTCCGAAATAGAATATAATACCAAAAAATAGAAGAAGTAAGATTTCTTGCATTTGTTAGATATACAATACAAAATTGTTAATAATGGCAACAATAAAGGCCTAACTAAATTACCAGCATCCTGCAATCCAAAAATTTGGAAACCAAGGAATGTAATAGTGAGCACTATTATAACGCCTAATAGTAGTTTTGTCTTTTGCATATAGATTTGGGATCTATTTGTCAGACAAATATAACAAAATATTACAATTTAACGTCTAAAACATACTTTTTATCGATAAAAAGCTTTATTTATAATCGTTCTAAATAATTGATTGTAAGAAGTCTTTTTCATTAATTATAGGAATATTTAAACCTTCAGCTTTTTCACGTTTACTTGGTCCCATTTTATCTCCAGCAACTAAATAAGATGTTTTTGAAGATATTGATGAGGACACCTTACCTCCATTATCCTCAATAAGCTTCTTTAATTCAGAACGGGAAACGGATTCAAATACTCCCGAAACAACAAAGGTTTGACCTTTTAATTTTTCGGTTTGATTTGCTAAAACCTCCTCAGATAGAGACAATTGTACTCCAAATCCTCTTAATCTATCTATTATATGTCTGTTTTCTTCAGAAGCAAAAAAGTCAACAACACTTTCGGCTATTCTGTTACCTATTTCATCAACAGTCACTAAATCAATAATAGTAGCTTGAGACAGAGCATCAATGTTTTTATAGTGCTTAGCTAACTTCTTAGCTACCGTTTCACCAACATAGCGTATTCCTAATGCAAATAGCACACGCTCAAAAGGAATTTGTTTAGACGCCTCAATACCATTTACTAAGTTCTCAGCACTTTTTTCTGCCATTCGTTCTAATGGCATAACTTTCTCTTTAGTCAATTCATACAAATCTGAATAATTAGATATCAAACCTTCATTAACCAACAAAGCAACAGTTTCTCCTCCTAAACCTTCAATATCCATAGCTTTTCTGGAAATAAAATGCTGAATTCTTCCAATAATTTGTGTCTTGCAACCATTATAATTCGGACAATAATGTTGTGCTTCACCTTCTTGTCGCACCAATTCAGTGTTGCATTCTGGACATTGTGTTATATATTGTGTTGGTTGTGAATCTGCTGGTCGTTTGGTTAAATCTACAGCAATTATTTTAGGGATGATCTCGCCACCTTTTTCCACAAACACCTCATCTCCTACTCTAATATCCAATTTTTCAATTTGGTCTGCATTGTGTAATGATGCCCTTTTTACAGTAGTTCCTGCTAATTCAACAGGCTCAAGATTGGCAACTGGTGTAATAGCTCCTGTACGACCAACTTGATAAGTTATTTTATTCAATCGCGTAGAAACTTGCTCAGCCTTAAACTTATAAGCCATTGCCCAACGTGGTGCTTTAGCTGTATAACCTAGCTCTTCTTGTTGCTGCAAATTATTCACCTTAATCACAACACCATCAGTTTCATAAGGCAAATCATGTCTGTGTACATTCCAATAGTCAATAAACTCTAAAACTTCATCGATGGAGTTGACTAATTTTGCAGCATTAGGAACTTTAAAACCCATTTGTCTCGCAAGTTCTAAACTTTCAAACTGTGTACTAATCCCTAAATTAGAGCCTGTAATATTATATAACAAGCATTCTAAAGGGCGTTTGGCAACTTCAGCACTATCTTGCAATTTTAAGCTTCCTGATGCTGTGTTTCTTGGGTTTCTATAAGGTTCTTCTCCAATTTCTATACGTTCTTCATTCATTTTGTTGAAGCCTTCAAATGGCAACACGATTTCACCACGTATATCGAACTTAGGTGGGTAATTACCTTTCAATTTTAAAGGCACCGATTTTATGGTTTTAATGTTAGCAGTCACATTATCTCCTTGTGTCCCATCACCACGAGTTACAGCTTTTAATAAAGCACCATTTTCATAAGTTAAACTAATAGATGCGCCATCGTATTTCAACTCACATACGTATTGCACATCACCATCAATTAATTTTTTGATACGTGTTTCCCAATCCAATAAATCTTCTTTAGAGTAGGAATTATCCAAAGAATACATTCTGTGTTC
Organism: Flavobacteriaceae bacterium S0862; assembly: GCA_023015825.1. Lineage (GTDB taxonomy): Bacteria > Bacteroidota > Bacteroidia > Flavobacteriales > Flavobacteriaceae > Pontimicrobium. The sequence goes on from JALKAW010000007.1 coordinate 174,781, forward strand.
ATGAACAACAGTTTCAAAGTTTTTAGTCACTTCACCACCAACGCGTTTTGTAGGAGAATCTGCTTCAGCAAATTCAGGATGTTGAGCTTCCAATTCTTGAAGTTGCTTCAACTTTATATCAAACTCATAATCACTTATGGTAGGATGATCAAGTACGTAATAATTGTAATTATGCTGACGTAGTTCTTCGCTAAGTGCTTTTATTTGTTGCTGAATATCCATGAAATAATTTCAGAAAAGTTATCTTTTTAGGCTATATTTAAAGCTTCTAATATACTAAAATGCATTACAAGAAGACACTCCTTATTCTAGTTTTTATTAGCTTTTTATTCAACTGCAAGAACGAAGAAAAAATTAGTTCTGAAGTTTTAATAATTCCACAACCATCTGAACAAACTATAAATAAAGGGTCGTTTATTTTAAACGATTCAACTGGGATTCAATACGATGATGCTTTTAAAATTTCAGCTGAATTTCTAAAAACATATATTGAAGAAGGTGGTAATCTTAGATTCCAAGAAAACAATACTATATCCTTTATTAAAGACGATAGCCTAACAAATGAAGGTTATATACTTGAAGTCCTACCAAAAAATATAAAAATTAAAGCTAAAACTGACCAAGGCGCATTTTATGCAGCACAGTCATTAAGACAACTTCTTCCACCTGAATTTGAAAATGGCTCTTTTCAAGATGAGGAAGTTATAATACCATGCACAACTATTAAGGATGAGCCTGAATTCACATATCGAGGGATGCATCTGGATGTTGGAAGGCATATGTTTTCGGTAGATTTTATCAAAAAATACATCGATGCACTTGCTATGTTAAAAATGAACACATTTCATTGGCATTTAACCGAAGACCAAGGTTGGCGCATTGAGATTAAAAAATATCCTAAACTACAAGAAATTGCTGCCTTTAGAAATGAAACCTTAGTTGGACATTACAGTGACCAACCTCACAAATTTGATGGCAAAACATATGGTGGTTTTTATACGCAAGAAGAAGTTAAAGATGTTGTTGCTTATGCAAAAAGGCGTTTTGTAACAGTTATTCCAGAAATTGAGCTTCCTGGACATGCTCAAGCTGCTATTGCAGCTTATCCTGAATTGGGATGTACAGGAGAACAGGTTGAAGTTGTAACAAAGTGGGGCGTTTATGAAGAAATTTATTGCCCAAAAGAAGAAACGTTTACTTTTTTAGAAAATGTTTTAGATGAAGTTTTAGCATTATTCCCAAGTAAATACATCCATATTGGTGGAGATGAAGCTCCAAAAACCAGATGGAAAAATTGCGACCATTGTCAGGCTCTTATTAAAAAAGAAGGTTTAAAAGATGAACACGAGTTGCAGAGTTATTTTATTTCGAGAATTGAAGCTTATCTCAACAGTAAAGGCAGACAAATTATTGGTTGGGACGAAATTTTAGAAGGAGGTTTGGCACCAAATGCCACAGTCATGTCTTGGCGAGGTATCAATGGCGCTATTGAAGCAGCAAAACAACATCATAATGTGATTATGACACCAACATCGCATTGCTATTTTGATTATTACCAAAGTGAAAATGAAGACGAACCCATTGCCATTGGTGGTTTTTTACCCTTGGAAAAAGTGTACAGTTTTAATCCTATTCCAGATGAGCTCAACGAAGAGGAATCAAAATATGTACTTGGTGCACAAGGCAATATTTGGACTGAGTACATAAAAACCTCTGAGCATATTGAATACATGGCATTCCCACGTATTCTTGCTATGAGTGAGGTTGTTTGGTCTAAACAGGAAAATAAAAACTATGCTGATTTTGTAAAACGTGTTGAAAATTTTCACGAGAGATTGGATGCTTTAAACATTAATTATGCAAATCATCTTTATGAAATTGAAGGCGATTTACTTTCTGATAACAATGGATTACGTTATCAATTACAAACCTTAACCGATAGAAAAACCATTCGGTTTACTTTGGATGGCTCAGAGCCAACTGTAAATTCAGAAGCTTATACTAAACCTATTCCAATTACTGAAAGCGTCAGTATAAAAGCATCTGTATTTAATTCAGATAAAAAATTAGGAACTACATTTTCTCAGGATATTAATCTGCATAAAGCCGTTGGAAAAAAAATTACAATAAACAAAGAACCTCACAAATCTTATCCTGGAAGTGGTGCTGAAGGACTTGTTAATGGCATCTCAGGAAGCGATTCTCGTTATGGCGACAAAGAATGGTTAGGGTTTTGGGGCGAAGATATCGAGATCATCATTGATTTAGGTGAAGAAACAGACATCACTTCTGTTAAAACTAGGTTTCATAATGGTCAAGGTCAATGGATTTATGCGCCAAAGGCAATTGAATTTGGGTTTGATGCTCATGGCGTGGATTCTAAGGCTAAAATTCCAGAAGTTTTTGATAAGATGCTACCAGTTATTATAAAGGCAGATGTTTCATCTAGATATATTTATTTGAAAATCCCAAACTATGGCATCATTCCAGAAGGTAAACAAGGTGCTGGTAACAAAGCTTGGACGTTTATTGATGAAATAATTGTGAATTAAGATGCTTTTAGAAATTTGTGCCAACTCCTATCAATCTGCTAAAAATGCTCAAGAAGCAGGAGCTCATCGTGTTGAATTATGTCAAGAACTGTCGGTTGGAGGTATTACTCCAAGTTATGGTTTATTAAAACAAGTCACAGATACGCTTTCAATTCCAGTGTTTGTATTAATCAGACCACGAAGTGGAAATTTTGTCTATACAGAAGAAGAGTTTGACATCATAAAACAAGACATTCAACTATGCAAAAGTTTAGGTTGTTCTGGAATTGTTTCTGGTATTTTAAGTAACGACAATACGATTGACATTGAAAGAACTAAAGAATTGGTTGAGTTATCTAAACCATTACAATTTACCTTCCATCGTGCTTTTGATTGTGTGAAAAATCCTTTTGAGGCGTTAGATCAATTAATCGGCTTAGGTGTTGATAGAGTATTGACCTCAGGCCTAGAAACCTCAGCAGAAAAGGGATTGAATCTACTAAAACAATTGCATAAACAAGCAAATGGCAGAATAACCATTTTAGCTGGAAGTGACATCAACCCTAAAAATGCTAAATTATTTATAGACGTAGGTTTAAATGAAATTCATGCGTCTGCCTCATCAAAAATAGAAATTGACAGTTCATTATTTTCAACACCACTAACCTATTCTGATCCAAAAAAAATTAAAGCCATTTTAGATGCGATATAGTCTGTTACTTTTAATTCTCGTTTGTTTGAGCTGTCAAACGAAACATGATGCACCTCAAATTATTGAGTTACACAACACTTGGGAATTTAAAAAAGTAACTGACTCCAATTGGATTCCTGCAACTGTTCCAGGAAATGTGCATTCCGATTTATTGGAAAACAACCTTATTGAGAATCCCTTCATTGGAGATAACGAACACGATTTACAATGGATTTCAGAAACCGATTGGGAATATAAAACCACTTTTTCAGTGGATAAAAAAACACTTCAAAAAGAGCATATCGAACTCAATTTTGAAGGCTTGGATACTTATGCGTCTGTGTTTTTAAATGATAGCTTGGTTTTAAAAACCAATAATGCCTTTTGTGAATTTCAAGTCAATGCAAAACCTTTATTGAAAACCGAAAACACATTGCGAATTCTATTTGAAAACACAACAAAATACGAAGAACAAACAAAAGATAAATTAGGTTATACCTTGCCAGAAGGCAATCGCATTTTCACCAGAAAAGCACAGTTTCAATATGGTTGGGATTGGGGACCAAAAATGAATACTAGTGGCATTTGGCGACCTGTAAAATTGGTGGCTTGGAATGATTATAGAATTGAAGATATCTTTATTAAACAAGTCACTTTAAATGATTCTATTTCAAATTTGCAACTTGATATCACTGATTCTAACTTAAATGGCTTAACATATCAAATACAGGTTAACGATATCTTAGTTCCCTTTGAACAATCCGATTTTGCATTTCAAATAAAAGAACCAAAACGTTGGTGGCCTCACAATCTAGGTGAGCCTTATTTGTATGATATTAAAGTTGTTGTTAAAAAAGGAAATGCCATTTTGGACAGCATCTCCAAAAAAGTAGGCTTGCGAACTATTGAACTCGTCACCGAAAAAGACAGCATTGGAGAATCCTTTTATTTTAAAGTCAATGATGTACCTGTCTATGCAAAAGGAGCTAATTTCATTCCACAAAACTCCATGCAAAACAAAGTCACAGATACTCATTATGAAAAATTACTTAATGATGTTGTTAATGCTAATATGAACATGTTACGAGTTTGGGGAGGAGGTATATATGAGAATAATATTTTTTACGATTTATGCGACGAAAAAGGCATCCTTGTTTGGCAAGATTTTATGTTTGCTTGTGCCATGTATCCTGGAGATAAAGACTATTTAGAGAATGTACAACAAGAAGCCATTGACAATGTAAAACGCTTACGAAATCACTCAAGTATTGCTTTGTGGTGTGGTAATAACGAAAATAGCGAAGGCTGGCATCGTTGGGGCTGGCAAGATGGTCGTTCAGAATCTGAAAAGGAGGAAATTTGGAGTAACTATTTAAAAGTGTTTGATTCCATTTTACCAAATACTGTGGCAAAATTAACTGATACAGATTATTGGGAAAGTTCACCTAAATATGGACGCGGCAATCCGAATTACGAATTTGAAGGTGATGCCCATGATTGGTGGATTTGGCATGATGGATATCCTTTTGAGCATCTTGAAGAGCGTGTGCCAAGATTTATGAGCGAGTTTGGAATGCAGTCATTTCCAAGTTATGAGGCAATTAATTATATCAACCAAAGTGATTCCTTAGAGATTACTTCTGAAGGATTTAAAAATCATCAAAAACATGTTCGTGGATTTGAGTTGATTGATGAGTATATGCAGCGTGATTTTCCAGTGCCAACAAAAGCAGAAGATTATGTGTATATGAGTCAGGTATTACAAGCCTATGGGATTACAAAAGGACTAGAAGCTCAACGACGTGCAAAACCTTATAATATGGGAACTTTGTATTGGCAGTTGAATGATTGTTGGCCATCTATTTCATGGTCTAGCATTGATTTTTTTGGGAATTGGAAAGCGTTACATTATAAAGCCAAAAAGAGCTTTGAAAATGTGTTAGTGACCTCAAAACTTGAAGACAATGTGCTTAAAACATTTGTAATAAATGATAATTTAGAAGCTGTAACTGATACCCTTCATTTAAAATTGATTGATTTCTTTGGAAAAGAATTATGGTCATTTTCAAAAGACATCACAGCATCAAAAGGTAGTAGTGAATTGATGCATGAACTAAATCTAGAAGGTATTGACAAAAAGAATGCTGTTCTCGTATCTAGCTTCAACCATACAACCTCAACATTTTATTTAACTAACACAAAAGATTTACAACTTCAACAAGCTGAAATAACTCAAGAAATAACAAAGACTTCTTCTGGATTTAAGATAAAACTATCTAGCTCTACTCTGCAAAAGGATGTATTTCTTTATACTAAAGCGAAAGGACATTTTAATGACAACTTCTTTGATTTACTACCTAATCAAAGAGTAGTAATTGACTTCAATACAGAAACTGCAACTTTGAGTGATTTGAAGATTAAAACATTGAATAGCTTTATAAACTAGGTTCTATCTTCTTTCAACCACTTAGGAACTGGTTTCGGTTTATAGTGTCTCATTTTATCGAGCAACCTATTAATATCATCTTCAACAATCAACAGCTCAAAATTTGCCATTTTTAGGAGTCCTTTAGTAACCATGGTTTCCAACATGCTTATCAAATCATTGTAAAAACCATTGATGTTAAGTAACCCAATTGGTTTTTGATGCAAGCCTAATTGTGCCCAAGTAATAATTTCAAACAACTCCTCTAAGGTCCCAAAACCTCCCGGAAGCGTAATAAATCCATCTGACAGCTCATGCATTTTTAGTTTACGTTCGTGCATATTGTCTGTGGTTATTAGTTCTGTCAACCCTAAATGCACTACTTCTTTTAGTTTTAAGAACTCTGGAATTACCCCAATCACTTTTCCATGATTATCCAATGATGCTTGGGCAATTTTTCCCATGACACCAATTTTTGCAGCACCATAGACTAATGTTATGTTTTCATTAGCTAAAGTTTTTCCTAACCTTTGAGCTTCAGAAATTATTTTAGTATCATTTCCTTCACTACTCGCACAAAATACAGCTATAGTTTTTAAATCATTCATGATTTTATGGCTTTAATCATTCTATCTTTCTCAAAAAAATCTCTTTTTAATTCTATCTCGTTAAAACTTTTCTCTGTCAGTAATTCTTTGGTGCTTTCGCCTAAGCTTTCATTTATTTCAAAATACAATTGACCATTTGGCTTCAAAATATTAGCAGCTACATCGGTGATTTTTCTGTAAAAAAATAAAGCATCATCATCTTTAACAAACAATGCTAAATGTGGTTCATGGTCTAATACATTTGCGCTCATCATTTGTTTTTCTAGCTCACGAACATAAGGGGGATTAGATACAATAACATCAAATTGTATATTGGTAGAATCCCAATCTAAAATATCTGCTTCGATAAATTCAATTTCGACTTTATTATCAATTGCATTTTGGCTAGCTATTTTTAAAGCGTCGCTACTAACATCTAATGCTACTATTGAAGCATTTGGTAAATTCTTAGATAGTGATATAGCAATACAACCACTTCCTGTTCCTACATCTAAAATGGAAATACTCTTCTTGTCTTTGCAATCTTTAATAATCCAATCAACAAGTTCTTCGGTTTCTGGTCTAGGAATTAATACTGAAGGATTTACTTTAAATACTAATCCATAAAACTCAGTATCACAAAGTATATATTGAATGGGCTCGTATTTTTTTAGTCTATCTATAGCCTTTTCAAACTTATCGTATTTCTTACCAGAAACAACAGCATATAAACTTTGAGAAATATCTATGCGCTTTAACTTTAATATTCTCTCTGAAAGTAAGTGAAAAAACGAATCGATTTCAGTTTCAGGGTAATAACCTAAAAGCGCGTTGTTAAAATAAGTTCGTAATGATTTTAGTATCATAGTAGTTTTTTAAGCATGTATACACCACAAATAACATGGCCTGTATTCCCCAATGGTTTATCTAAGTGTTTAAATCCGTTTTTCTCATATAATTTGATAGCAGGTTTTAGTTGTGAAGCCGATTCGAGATAGCAAAACTTATAATCAAAATTTTTAGCAGCTTCAATACATAAATCAAACATTTTTTTCCCGTTACCTTTAGCGCGGGCATTAGGATGGAAATACATTTTTTGCAATTCGCAAGTATCTTTTGCTGCTCCTTGCAATTGCTTAACACCTCCTCCTCCTAGTACCTTTCCTTGTTCTTCAACGACATAATAAACAGCTCTTTCTCCTTGAAAACCTTCATACATGTTTTTAACATCATCATCTTCGAGAGACGAGCCAGAAATTGGCAAACCATACTCTTTAAAACAATTGGTCATAATTGCTTTTATTGAAGGATTATCTTGGGGTTTTATTTCTCTAATAATCATGTTATAATTACCGATTATTTAATAGTATTTTTGTGATGTGAAGATACACGAAAAATACATATCTCGCTGCATAGACCTTGCTAAAAATGGATTAGGCGCTACTGCACCAAATCCAATGGTTGGTTGTGTGATTGTTTACAACTCAACAATTATTGGAGAAGGTTTCACAAGCCCTTATGGTGGTGCTCATGCTGAAGTGAATGCCATTAACTCAGTTAATGATACATCGCTTTTAAAAGAGTCTACACTTTATGTAACACTTGAACCTTGTTCACATTTCGGAAAAACGCCTCCTTGTAGTAATTTGATTATTGAACATGATATTCCAAATATAGTTATTGGTTGTCTCGATGATAATGAAAAAGTTGCAGGAAAGGGTATTGCTAAACTTAAAGCAGCTGGTTGCAATGTTAAAGTTGGTGTTTTGGAGGAGGAATGTAAAGAGCACCATAAACGTTTTTTTACATTTCACAATAAAAAACGTCCTTATATTATCTTAAAATGGGCAGAAACTGCTGATGGGTTTATTGCTCCATTACATAAAAAAGAAAAACAACCTATTTGGATAACCAATACATACTCTAGGCAACTAGTACATAAATGGAGAGCTGAAGAACAAGCAATTCTTGTTGGCAAAAACACTGTAATGGAGGATAATCCGAGTTTAACCACAAGAGATTGGGATGGAAAGAATCCGATTCGCATTGTTTTAGACAAACACAATAAACTCTCAAAAGAATATAAAGTATTTGATAACAAAGCTAAAACCTTGATAATTAAAGACAACTCAGCCAAAGGAATTTGTCATAAGTTACATGAAGCTAATATCAACTCTGTTATAATTGAAGGTGGTGCTAAAACCCTACAGGTGTTTATTGATACTGGCCTTTGGGATGAGGCCAGAGTATTTACTGGTAAAAACACATTTAAAGAAGGCATAAAAGCGCCAGTTTTTACAGGAAATTTGATTTCAGAAAAACAAATACTCGATGATACATTAAAAATATATGTCAATAATTAAAACAATTATATTTGATTTTGGTGATGTATTTATCAATTTAGATAAACCAGCCATTAAAAGAGAACTCGTAAGCTTAGGAATGCCAGAAGCTATAAGTTTAGACATGTATCATATTGCTTCAGAATATGAAAAAGGATTAATCTCCACCGACGAACTAATTGACTATTTCAACAATAAATTTCCAAATGTCTCCACTCAAGATTTTATAAAAGCTTGGAATAGTATTATTCTTGATTTTCCAGAGCATCGACTTCAATTTATTGAAAATCTTGCTTCTAAAAACACATACAACCTTATTTTACTAAGTAATACCAACGATTTACATATTGAACAGGTTATCGAGAACATGAGTTTGCCGCGTTATGAACGATTTAAAAATTGCTTTAATAAATTTTATTTATCGCAAGAAATTCATTTAAGTAAACCAAGCCCTTCTATTTATGAGTTTGTTTTAAGCGAAAATAATTTACAACCCAACGAATGCTTATTCATTGATGATTTAAAAGAAAACACTGAGGCAGCATTAAAACTAGGCATTCATACTTGGAATTTGATTCCAGAAAAAGATGACATCATCTATTTATTTTCCATTAAGAAGCATTTATTTTGATATATCTCTTACTCAGTATTCTAGCATCCACTGCAATTTTTGTAGTATTCAAGCTTTTTAATCGTTTTAGAATAAATACGTTTCAAGCGATTGTTGCTAATTACGTAACCGCTTGTATTTGCGGACTTATTAGCTATAAATCTCTAATAAATACATCAGAAATTTTTAACTCAAAATGGTTTTTAGGCGCTACATTATTAGGCTTTCTATTTATCTCTGTTTTTAACTTAATGGCATTAACCGCTCAACGCAATGGGTTATCGGTAGCTTCAGTTGCTAGTAAAATGAGTGTGGTTATTCCAGTTGTTTTTGGATTATATGTTTATAATGAGAGTGTTAGTTTTCAGAAAGTATTTGGGATTATTTTAGCGCTTATTGCAGTTTATCTAACAGCAATAAAAGTCAAATCCTCCATTAGCTTAAAACAAGGACTGTTTCTTCCCTTTATACTTTTTTTAGGTTCTGGAGTTATTGATGCATCTATAAAGTATCTTGAAACAACATATGTGCCTAAAAATGGCATTCCAATATTTTCAGCAACCATATTTGGGTGTGCAGCACTGATTGGCTTACTTATCTTGGCATATAAAGCAATAAAACAATCCATTAAACTTGAAATAAAAAATGCCATAGGCGGTATTGTTCTAGGCGTTATTAATTACTATTCTATTGTTTTTTTATTAAAAGCATTACAATTTAAAGGCCTAGAAAGCTCAACGCTATTTACAGTTAATAATGTTGCCATAGTAATGGTATCAACACTTGTAGGCTTGTTCTTGTTTAGAGAATCCATATCAAAAAAGAATTGGATAGGTATAAGTTTAGCAATTGTTTCCATTCTATTAGTAACTTTGGCTTAAGTTGGAAATAAACGACACATATAAAACAATTACAAAACCATCCCAAGAAGTGCTTTTTAAAGACAAGAATAGCAAGTTTTTTGGATATGCTTTTCCTGTGGCTTCTGAAGAAGAAGTTAAGTCAATAATAGAAAACCTCAAGAAACAACACGATTCTGCAAGACATTGGTGCTATGCATATCAAATTGGTACCCAAAACATTTCCTACAGAGCTAATGATGATGGCGAACCAAATAACAGCGCAGGTATGCCAATTTATGGACAAATACAATCGTTTGATGTTACAAATGTCCTTATTGTAGTAGTAAGATATTTTGGAGGTGTAAAACTAGGCGTTGGAGGATTAATTAATGCTTATAAAACAGCAGCACAATTAGCGTTGGAAAATTCAAAAATTATTACAAAAACAATCAATATAGATTACCTAATCAAGTTTGACTATAAAAATATGAATAAGGTCATGCGAGTGATTAAAGAAAAACAATTAAATGTTGTTAATCAAAAATTAGAATTAGACTGTCAAATACATATTTCGGTTAGAAAAAAAGTAGCAAACTCCATTTTTGAGATTTTCAATCAAATTTTTGGAGTAGAAATAAGTGAGTTTAACGATTAATTTTGCAGTTTGTCTAAAATAAATTTTGGGCATCTTGTAGGGCGATTCGTCTTCATATTAATAAAAGCTAAAATTGTGTTCCCTAAAGTTATAATTTCTCCTGCCTCATTTGTGATTTCATAATCAAATTCTATCGTTGCTGTTGGAGTTTTTTTTAAAATCGTTTTTACACAAATCTCGTCATCATAACATGCTGATTTTTTATATCTTAAAGATAACGAAATCACCGGAAGCATGATTCCGTCTAGCTCCATCTGCTTATAGGACACCCCAAGAGACCTCAACCATTCTATCCTTCCTATCTCTAAAAAGTTTGAATAATTACCATGGTAGACTACACCCATTTGGTCTGTCTCACCATATCTAATACGAATTTTTGTCTCGTGGCTTTTCATAAAATATAAGAGGAGATTTTAAAAATAATTTTGTATTTTCATGCGGATTTAAACATGCGAAAAAAAAACTGAAAATTCAATAGACATCTATTTTTTTTTTTAGAATTTTGTTCACATATTTGTCGTGTAGAAAACAAACAGAGAAAACCCCTATTCTTTAATTTTCTACCAACCAACTAACAAACTATTAATTTACAAAGGATAATGAGTGTAACTGCCCAATCGGTATGGAATAACTGTCTTGAATTCATAAAGGATAACATTCAACCGCAAGCTTATAAAACATGGTTTGAACCAATTTCTGCAGTTAAGCTAACTGAAAATGCTTTAAGCATCCAAGTTCCTAGTAAGTTTTTCTATGAATGGCTAGAAGAACATTATGTAAAAATATTAAAAGTTGCCTTAACCAAAGAACTCGGCGAAAGCGCAAAATTGGTGTATGTCATAAAAATGGAAAACACTTATGGCAACAAACAACCATTCACTGAGAAAATACCTAGCTCAAACAGAGGCGGTCTAAAGTCGCAAGATGTAGATATACCTTTTAATAATAAAAGCCCTGAGCTTAAAAACCCATTTGTAATTCCTGGAATTAGAAATGTTAAGATTGAATCCCAATTGAACCCTAACTATAGTTTTGAAAACTTTTTAGAAGGTGACTCCAATAGATTGGCAAGAAATGCTGGCTTAGCAGTTGCTAACAAACCTGGAGGCACATCATTTAACCCATTATTAATTTTTGGTGGAGTTGGTTTAGGGAAAACACATTTAGCACATGCTATTGGTGTTGATATAAAAGATAAGTATCCTGAAAAAACAGTTTTATATATTTCTGCCGAAAAATTTACACAGCAATATATAGATTCAGTAAAAAAGAACAACCGAAATGATTTTATTCATTTCTATCAATTAATAGATGTTTTAATTATTGACGATGTGCAATTCCTTTCTGGAAAAACAGGAACTCAAGATGTATTCTTCCATATTTTTAATCATCTACACCAAAATGGCAAGCAAGTTATTTTAACAAGTGACAAAGCGCCAGTAGATATGCAAGATATTGAGCAACGCCTATTATCAAGGTTCAAATGGGGACTTTCAGCTGAGTTACAAAACCCAGATTTTGAAACTAGAGTCTCAATACTTAAAAACAAACTATATAGAGATGGTGTAGAAATGCCTGATGACATTATAGATTATGTTGCTAAGAATATAAAAACAAATGTCAGAGAACTGGAAGGCGCAATAATTTCATTAATTGCTCAATCATCTTTTAATAAAAAAGAGATTACTTTAGGACTTGCAAAGGATATTGTTGAGAAGTTTGTAAAGAATACAAAACGTGAGGTTTCTATAGACTATATCCAAAAAGTAGTATCAGATTATTTCCAAATGGATGTGGATACACTTCAATCTAAAACTAGAAAAAGACATATCGTACAAGCGAGACAATTAGCGATGTTCTTTGCCAAAAAATTCACAAAAGCATCTTTGGCAAGTATTGGCTCACAAATTGGTAAGCGCGATCATGCTACTGTATTACACGCTTGTAAAACTGTTGATAATTTATCTTCTACCGATAAGCAATTTAGAAAATACGTAGAAGACCTTTCAAAAAAGCTTTCATTATAAATACTTAAAAATGATAAAAATTCTAATGGTATGTTTAGGCAATATATGTCGATCCCCATTAGCCGAAGGCATTTTAAAGCATAAACTCCCAAAACATAATTTCATAGTTGAATCTGCTGGAACCAGCAATTATCATATTGGAGAACTTCCAGATAAAAGGTCGATTGAAGTTGCTAAAAAATATGGTATTGATATTACAAATCAAAGAGGAAGACAATTTAAAGTATCAGATTTTGACGAGTTCAATTTCATCTATGTTATGGACACTTCCAACTATGAAAATGTCATAGCCTTAGCTCGAAATGATGATGATAAAAAGAAAGTACAATTGATTCTAAATGAGCTAGATAATGAATTAATTAATGTTCCAGATCCTTATTATGGAGGTGATTCGGGTTTCGAAAATGTATTTCAACTATTAAATAAAGCCTGTGATAGAATATACATTAAAGCATTAAAAAATATTTCATAAATAATGTAATTTAGAAATCTAATTACACCTTAACATGAAAAAACTCTACTCAACTGTATTGGTAATTCTTTGTATTGTCTCATTGTCTTTAAATGCTCAAACTATTTCTCTGGAAGCATTTGGAACAACATTTAATTACCCAACAAATATTGCAAACGCTGGTGACAGTAGAGTGTTTGTTTTAGAACAAGATGGGTTTATTTGGATTATAAAATCTGACGGTACCACACCATCAACACCTTTTCTAGACATTGATGCATTGGTTTACGATAATTACCAGGTAGAATGGGAAAGAGGATTATTGAGTATGGTTTTTCATCCAAACTATTCTAGTAATGGTTACTTTTATGTGAATTATATTGACCAAGTTGGTAACAATATAATTTCTAGATTTTCTGTAAGTGCAAATCCAGATATTGCCGATGTCAATTCAGAGTTAGTGATAATGAATATTCCGCATCCTTACGATGCGCACCATGGAGGCGATATGGCTTTTGGATCAGATGGTTATTTGTACATTTCTAAAGGTGATGGTGGAACAGATCAAGGAGATCCTGAAAATCGTTCTCAGAATTTAGCTGAGATTCACGGTAAAATTCTTCGTATTGATGTTGACAATCCTACAAATGGAAATACATACGGAAACAACTATGGCATTCCTGCTGGAAATCCATTTGTTGAAACACCAACAGATGATCCAAATACTTTAGCAGAAATATGGCTATATGGCTTTAGAAACCCTGCAAAATTTTCGTTTGATAGCGCCAATGGTGATTTATGGATTGGCGATGTTGGTCAAGAAGATATTGAAGAAATAAATTTAAACGCAGGTAATGTCCCTGGTTTAAACTATGGCTGGAGATGTTACGAAGGTTCTTCAGAATTTAATATGAGTGGTGGTTGTCCACCTATTGGTAATTTAGAATTTGCAGCTCATGAGTATAACCATTTTGAAAGTGATGGAAAATTTAGATGTTCTGTTGCTGGTGGCTATCGCTATAGAGGGTCCGCATATCCCAATCTAATTGGCACCTATTTTGCCGGAGATTGGTGCAGTGGGGAAATATTTATGATAACGCCAGATGGTAGTGGAGGCTGGAATAGAACTAATCATCCAACTACATTTAGTAGTAGACGCTGGGTCGCTTTTGCTGAAGATAACAATGGTGAGTTATTTGTGGTCAGCAATCCGTTAAGTAATAATGGTCAAGTATATAAGATAAAAGCAAATACCATGTCGACTACTTCAACGAATTTAAATTATAAGTTTAGCATTATACCTAATCCAACAGAAGACAATATTGTGACTTTAAATTTTAACAAAGCAACATCTTTAAAAGAAGTAAACGCTATTAATCTTCAAGGACAAAAGATTGGCGCAACAATAGAAACCATTAATTCAACAACAGCAAAAATAGAATTTGCAAATATTTCTTCGGGAATATATGTCATTGAAACTATTACAAATAAAGGTGAGAAATCTCAAAACAAGCTAATTATCAAGTAATTATTACATCTAATTCTACCTTTTTATTCGTACATTTATTAAACAAAGTACGCTATGAAAAGTAAAAATACATTTATATTAAGCTTTTGTTTATTCGTTTTTACCTATTCTTTTTCTCAAACAATAGATATTCAAAGCTTTGCCACTGGGCTCGATATGCCTGTAAACATTAAAAATGCAGGTGATGATAGACTTTTTGTCATTGAACAAAGAGGTTATATTAGAATTGTTAATGCCAATGGTACTGTAAATACGATTCCTTTTTTAGACATCAATAATCTTGTTATTGATATTAGTGGTGGTGGAGACGAAAGAGGATTGCTTGGTTTAGCATTTCATCCCAACTACAGTAACAATGGTTTTTTTTATGTTAATTATATTGATAATAATGGTGATACTGTAGTTTCAAGGTTTGAAGTTAGCACTTCAGATGCAAATATTGCAAACCCAAGCTCCGAGTTACCCCTCCTTAATGTTATCCAACCATACAGTAACCATAATGGAGGCGATATGGATTTTGGTCCAGATGGCTATTTATATATTGCTTCGGGAGATGGAGGCGCAGGTGGAGATCCTGAAAATAGAGCTCAAGACCTTAGTACATTACTAGGAAAAATGATAAGGATTGATGTGAACAACACAGCTAATGGAAATAATTATGCAATTCCAGGCGATAATCCATTTTATAACGATGGTGATGTCAATACACTTGATGAAATTTGGGCTTATGGGTTAAGAAATCCATGGAAATTCTCTTTCGATAGTCAAACTGGAGATATTTGGATTGCAGATGTTGGTCAAGGCGAATATGAAGAAATTAATATGGCTGCTCCTACAGCTGCTGGTTTAAATTATGGGTGGCGTTGCTATGAAGGAAATAACACATTTAACGATACTGGATGTCCAGATGTAAGCACACTTACCTTCCCTATTGGCGAATATTCTCATTCAAATAGCGGTAATTTTAAATGCTCCATAACTGGAGGCTATCGATATAGAGGTTCTCAGTTTCCAAATTTTACTGGACTATACTTTTTTGCAGATTATTGCAGTGATGAAATTGGTTTTTTACAAAACAGTGGAAGCTCATGGAATATGTCATTTAGTGACCAATTTAATGGGAACCGTTGGGTTGCTTTTGGTGAAGATATTAATGGCGAACTATATATTGCTGGCTTAAATTCTGGTACAATCTATAGAATTATTGATACAGACACTTCTACTTCCACTTGGTATGAAGATGCCGATAACGACACCTTTGGAAACCCTAATGTAAGTCAAACAGCTGCCAGTCAGCCAAATGGTTATGTCGCTGACAATACTGATTGTGACGATACAAACCCAAATATAAACCCTAACGCTACAGAAATTCCTGATAACAACATTGACGAAGATTGTGATGGCTTTGATTTAAAAACCTGGTACGAAGATGCTGATAATGATACTTTTGGAAATCCTAATATAAGCCAAACTGCCATAAATCAACCAAATAGCTATGTTGCCGACAATACAGATTGCGATGATACAAACCCTAATATAAACCCAAACGCTACTGAAATTCCGAATAACAACATTGATGAAAACTGTGACGGTTTAGATGAGTTAATATGGTATGAAGATGCTGACAATGACACCTTTGGAAATCCTAATATAAGCCAAACTGCTCCAAACCAGCCAAATGGTTATGTCTCTGATAATACCGATTGCGACGATACAAATCCAAATATAAATCCAAATGCCGCAGAAATTCTAGATAATAACATAGATGAAAACTGTGATGGCTTTGATTTAAAAACCTGGTACGAAGATGCTGATAATGATACTTTTGGAAACCCTAATGTAAGTCAAACAGCTACAACTCAACCTAACGGCTATGTAAGTGATAATACCGATTGCGATGACACAAACCCTAATATAAATCCTAGTGCTACCGAAATTCCAAATAATGACATAGATGAAAATTGTGATGGTATCATTGAAACGAATGACGTAGGGTTTAGCTACTTAATGTATCCTAATCCTGCAAGAGAAGAAGTGTTTTTTGTTTTTGATGAGAATGAAATTCCTTTCTCGATTACTTTTTATGATTTTACTGGGAAACATATTAAGACTTTAAGTAATTTTTCTAATCATATTATTCCAGTTTCAACCAAAAATCTAGCTTCTGGATTGTATATTGTATCTGTTTTTAAAACGAATAGTCAACTTTCAAATATTAAGCTAATAATTAATTAATTCATGAGTGAAGTCAAAGGGAAACTATATTTAATTCCTACTAGATTAGGCGAAAATCAGCCTTTAGAAGTACTGCCTATTTCCATAAAAAAAATAATTGAACAAGTTGATGATTACATCGTTGAAAATGAAAAAACTGCAAGACGTTTTATTAAAAAAATTAGTTCTGGAAAATCTCAACAATCACTTAAGATTCAAATACTAAATAAATATACTGAAGAAAACGAACTACCAGATTTTCTAAATGCATGCATGGAAGGAAAACCTGTTGGGTTATTGTCTGAAGCTGGTTGTCCAGGAATAGCCGATCCTGGAGCCGATGTTGTTAAAATTGCTCATGAAAAGGACATTCAAGTTGTACCTCTAGTTGGACCTTCCTCTATATTGCTAGCATTAATGAGTTCCGGAATGAATGGGCAAAGTTTTACTTTTAATGGTTATTTACCTATAGATAAACACGAACGTAAGGCTAGCTTAAAAAAGTTAGAGCGTATATCTTTTGAGCAAAACCAATCACAAATATTTATTGAAACACCATATAGAAACAATAAAATGTTAGAGGACATTTGCTCATCTCTAAACAAAAACACTAGAGTGTGCATTGCTTGTGATATTACATTGGCAACCGAGTATATAAAAACCAAAATGGTAAGTGAGTGGAAATTAGCAAATATTGACCTTCATAAAAGGCCAGCAATATTTATAATACACAAAGATTAAAGCAAAGTGGCTTTTGCTTTTTTATCGGCTTCTATAAAAGATGTATCGTAACCAGAAAACTTTTTCATGTAATTTCTTATAGTAGTTCCATAAGCATCTGCAAAACCAATCGCTCCATAACTTCGCAAATACTTTTTAACACTTCCAGGACCTGCTAAATGAGCTGCAGCAAGAATTCCAGATTCAGTCACTAAAACACCATCAATAGTTTTTCCAACAAAACGTTTAATATCACGACGCAATATCCACTTGTTACGCATAGCATTTGCAATAAAAGCTTTTTCCTGAAGTTCAGGGGTATTCAAAAAATTGTTAGTGTTATAAATACCAATAAGCTTGAGTGTGTTTTTGCCAAATTGATATTTACCCATATAACCAAAAGTATTTACAGAGAAGTAATTTCCTCTAGACTCCTTAAAAGCCAATGCTTCTTTAAAGCCAACAAAACATTTTCCAAGGGTTGGTAAATAATAGTCTATTTTTTTAGGGGTTTCAATTTTAGGTGCTTTACTAGGAGAATTGTAAGCAAGCTCTAAGCCTTCAATCGAATACATCTCTTCGTCCAAAGTATATGTGGTTTCAAAAGCAGTAAAAAATGCTAAAAACACTACAACTGGAATAATCGAATATGCTACTAATCCTTTATACATAGTTTAAAATTTACGAGGGCAAAATGATTCATTTATATACTCAAAATTTCAGCGTGCAAAATTACACAAATTCTTGATATTTTCAAAATTACTCGTTTAAGTGTATTTCTTAATGGAGCAAAAGATGAAATACAGCCTTATTTTTGCTATTAAACTCGATTGTAGGGAGCGGCACTTTTATAACATTTAATACAGAAAAAATGGTTTTTAAAACCCTAGATTTTGTATAAATATTGGTCAAATTTACGTCAAAACTTAAATAAAACTGCCGATATCTATCTTGACTTGTAAACATATTATTAACAGGTTCATTTTCACCAGTCAACATACCGTTTGCGCTATATCCAATTGCAATATTTAGCCACTTTGGAAAATTGGCCTTCTTAAAAAAGGCGTCTAAATTAGCACTTAACCAATAAGTTTGACCGTTATAATCCTTAAACATTTGCTCTAGAAAAGAACCACCTAACCTTTCTGGACGCATTGATGCATAAGGAGTTTGGTGAAATGAATATTTTAGTTGTAAACGTTGCTCTTCCCAAAGTAATTCTTGACCAATATACAATCCCGTTCCAAGCGCGTTAGCTCCAATATCTGACCAAGAAAAACCCCATTCTTTAGAAAAACCGTCAAAAATTTCGACAGCCGACAGAAACGTAAATCCAAATGTAGCACCATAAATAAGCTGGTCTTTTTTACTTACACCGCTCCAATTAAAAACATCTGCTCCTACTCTAGCCAATTGATAAGATGAAAATGCATGGCCAATTTTATCCATTTGCATCCATTCATTCAAATCGTTTATGGTATGAAATTTAGAACGGTCATAATCTTTATACCATAATGCATTTAGACCAATCAATGCTGAAGCTCCTAAAACAGTTTCAGAAAAGACTACCGCATTTCTTCTTTTAATATTTAAAGTATCACTTGGCTTGAGAAACGTGTTTAATTGTTGACCAAAACCAGATATACCTATAAAAAATAATAGTAAAAAGAGTTTAATTTTATGAATCAAAACCTAACGTCTTATACCTTGTTGCGATAAATAACGCTGATACTCTCTTGCATTTTGATTATGCTGAGACAAAGTTCTAGCAAACTTATGGAACCCTGGTTTTTTAGCATCGGCAGCAAAGTAGAAATAATTGTGGGTTTCAAAATTCAATACCGCATCAATAGCAGAAATATCTGGCATTGCAATTAATCCTGGTGGCAAACCAACATTCTTATATGTATTATAGGGTGAGTTTATTTCTTTGTGTACATTAAGTACGCGTTTAATTACTGTACCTTGGTATTTAGGTAATTTATAGGCAGCAAACTTTAATGTTGGGTCTGCTTGTAAAGGCCAATTATTTTTTAATCTATTAATGTAAACACCTGCAATTCTTGGTTGTTCACTTTTTTGTTTGGATTCTTCTTGTACAATTGAAGCTAGTGCCACTACCTCATCTGGGTTTAAGTTGGCATTACGAGCTTTTTCCAATCTTGTGTCGTTCCAAAACTTATTATACTCTGTGAGCATTCTATTCCTAAAACTCTCAGCTGAAGTATTCCAGAAAAACTCATAACTATTTGGGATGTACATCCCTAGTGCTGTAGCTTCATTAAAACCATTCTTCTCTAAAAAATTTGAGTCATTAAACACTTCTAAAAGTGAGGTACTGTCTGCTTCAATCTGTTTGGCAATCCTCCCTGCTAAAAGTTCTAACGAATTTTGATTGTTAAAAGACACCTTTACTGGAATATTATTACTTCTTATGGAATTAATAATATCATTATTGGTCATGTCTTTCTTAATAATATACTTACCAGCTTTAATATTAGTTGTATATTTTTTTCGATTAGCAAGTGCATCAAATGTATTTATGTCTTTAAGTAACGGTATTAGACTTTCTCTTAACTTATTATAATCTGTGTCAGATTCAATATACACATAAGCTTCATTGTTATTAAAGGCCGTATTAGGTACAAACATTGCCGTATACACATAATACGCAAAATACGCAGCTATTACTAAACCAATTAATACAATAGCAAGTAAGATTTTTTTAAAATACATTAGTTATTTATTAGTTGAAACAAATATTCATTTTTATAAGCTCCATTTACAATATTCCAGTCTTTTTTAAGCCCTATTTCTTTGAAATTATGACGTTTAAAAAGCTTTATGCTCGCTTCATTATCTTCTGAAATATTACAATACAACTGATGAAGATTTAAATGTGCAAAACAATAATCAATTAATAATCGTAATGCTTCAGCTCCATAACCTTTACCTCTGTTAATAGAATCCTTAATTAAAACACCTATTCCTGCACGTTTATTATGAAAGTCAAAATCAAAAATATCTATCAACCCAATAGTATCATTCTCTAAAGTAGAGATAACAAGACGCAGCTGCTTTACTTCAAATATATCTTTATGAGCATTCTCTAGATATTGTTTAATTAAAAATCGAGAATAAGGTGTCATTGTATTGCTTATTTCCCAAATATCTTGATTGTTTTCTATGTCATAAATAAAATCGAGGTCTTCAGGCTCTAAAGCTCTTAAAAATATATGTTCGCCTTTTAAAGTTACCATGCTATTTCCCCTTTATAAACCAAAATAGCTGGTCCAATTAACCATACATCTTTATATTGTTGACCCTCTTGCTTAAAAGATACTTTTAACTCTCCTCCTTTTGTTTGTAAAATGATAAGGTTGTTCTTAGTTCTACCTGTTGCATTCATAGCTATTCCGACTGCTGTCACTCCTGTACCGCAAGAAAATGTTTCTCCTTCCACCCCTCTTTCGTAGGTCCTCACTGAAAAAATTGAGTCTTCAATTTTCTCTACAAAATTAACGTTAGCTCCTTCTTCGTTATAAGGTTGTCCATACCTAATCGAGGCGCCCTCTTTTTTAATATCAATCTTGTCAATATCTTCACGAACCTCAACATGATGTGGTGAACCAGTATCCAGAAAAACGTGTTTATCAAACATCTCAATACCTGAAACGTCTTGCATTTGAAGCTTTACAATATCGCCTTCAATTTTAGCATGATGCAAACCATCAATTGCTAAAAAGGTAGCTTCATTATCTATAACGCCAATTTCTTTTGCAAATGCTACTAAGCAACGTCCTCCATTACCACACATGGTACTTTCATTACCATCAGAGTTGTAATACATCATTTTAAAATCTAAGTCTTCGTGATTTTCCAAGAGTATCAATCCATCGGCTCCAATACCAAAACGCCTATCACATAAATTGGCAACCAATTTAGTGTCTTCTTTATCAAAAATGCCTTCACGATTATCTATAATCACAAAATCATTTCCTGTACCTTGATATTTATAAAATGTATGTTTCATTTTGAATGACAAAGATAGAAATATTAAACAGTTTTTTATGTTGTTAAATCATCGTTAAAAATGATACAAAAATTAGTTAAAATGAGTTTCAATTTTCAATATTTTATTAATTTTAATCGTTATGAAATCGTAAAACAATTTTAAATAATACAAGAAGATCATGAAAAAGATTTTTACACTTATTTTAGTATCAGCTCTTGGTGGAGCTTTTACATTAGGAACCTACAAACTGTTTATTGAAGAAGATGAGAGTGTAGCTCACCAACAAATAGACACTTCTCCTTTTACTATTCCAGTAAACTATAAAACTGTTAATACAAATTTAGCTGCTGGTGAAGCTATTGATTTCACTACAGCTGCCGAAAAAACAGTCCATTCGGTAGTGCACGTACGAAACACGACAACAAGTTCTGGAGCGATGAGTTTTGAAGATTTATTTTTTGGAAGACGCTCGCAAAGACCTCAAGTCGGTATGGGTTCAGGTGTAATTATCTCTTCTGATGGAATGATTATCACTAACAATCATGTTATTGATGGTGCCGAAAACATAACCATTACTTTAAACAATAATAAATCGTATGAAGCTGAACTAATAGGTACTGACCCAAAAACAGATATTGCCCTGTTAAAAATTGAAGCCGATGAAGAGCTCCCTTACACAACGTTTGGAGATAGTGACAACTCTAAAGTTGGCGAGTGGGTGTTAGCAGTTGGAAATCCTTTTAATTTAACATCAACAGTAACTGCAGGAATTATAAGTGCAAAATCGCGTGACCTATCTGGTGGTGGTAATCAAGCACAATCATTTATTCAAACTGACGCAGCTGTTAACCCTGGGAATTCTGGAGGCGCGTTAGTAAATACCAATGGCGACCTTATTGGAATTAATACAGCCATTACATCTCAAACTGGCTCTTATGTTGGATATTCCTTTGCAGTACCAAGCAATATTGCCAAAAAAGTTGTTGAAGATATTATGGAGTTTGGTAATGTTCAAAATGGAATTTTAGGTGTTACTGGTGGCTCATTAAATAGCGCAAGTGCAAAAGAATTGGGTGTTGATGATACCGAAGGTTTTTATGTAAGTACTGTTGAAGAAGATTCTGGCGCAAAAAAAGCTGGTATAAAGGAGGGCGATATTATTAAACAATTAGACAATGTAAAGATTTCAAAATTCTCAGATTTAAAAGGTTTTTTAAACACTAAAAGCCCTAATGATGTTGTCTATGTAACTGTTCTTAGAGATGGTAATGAAAAAACGCTTCCAGTTACCTTAGCTAAATTATCCTCTGTTAGAGTTCCTATAATTGGAACTTTAAAAGAAGCCTCTAAAAGTGACCTGAAAAAAATGAAGGTTGATTACGGTTTAAAAATTACTGATTTAAGTGGTAGTTATATTGACGAGTGGAAAGCAGATGGCGTAGATAATGGCAGTATTGTAACTGCAATAAATGGTGTTAAAGTAAATTCTATCGATGATGTAAATTCGGTAATGTCAAAATATTCAGAAAAAATTTATAAAATAGAAATTGTTAAAAATAACGGTGAAAAAGTAAACTATAGGTTTAGATAATTTTTAATTAAACAGCGAATAAAACCCTCATCTAAATTATTGGATTTGAGGGTTTTATTTTTTTGCAAAAATTGACTACGAAAACGTTTGAAATATCCTATTTTTGCAAAAAATTTAACAACACACTAAACCACATTACAATGAGTTTTAATGAAACTTATGAGAAAGAGTTAGCATTTCAAGCAGATCGTAGAAGAGCTACCGTAGAATTTATTAAAATAATAAGTGACCTTTGGTACGACAAGTCTATCGAGTTAGTGCTTTTTAGAAACCCATTAATCGACAGAAATGTTAGTGAAATACTTAATCTTCATGAATATGCTGGAGAATTTGTACAAAAACCAATTTCTATTTTTGATTCTGTAGAAATTGCTCAAGCTATTAAAACATTAGACATTCCACCAGCTAAATTAGATATTGGTAAATTAACTTATGAATATCATTTAGAAGATGATAAGTACAGTAATGCCATTGCTTTTGTTGCTGACAAATTAAAAGATGCCAGTAAAAATAATGCTATTGAACCTAAAGACGTTATCCTTTATGGATTTGGTCGTATTGGTAGATTGGTAGCACGAGAATTAATGACTAAAACTGGTAAAGGTAGCCAACTTCGTTTAAGAGCCATTGTAACAAGAGGTGAGATTAATGAAACTGTTTTAGAAAAAAGAGCATCATTACTACGTAACGATTCAGTTCATGGAGACTTTCTTGGAACTGTAACAGTTGATTTAAAAAGTCAAGCTTTAATAATTAATGGTACAACTGTTAATATTATTTCAGCAAATGCGCCTGAAGATATTGATTACTCAGCTTATGGTATTAACAATGCTTTGGTAATTGACAACACTGGTGCGTTTAGAGATAAAGAAGCGCTTGGTCGTCACTTAAAAGCAAAAGGTGTGGATAAAGTATTATTAACTGCTCCTGGTAAGGGAGTTCCTAATATTGTCCATGGTGTTAATCAATTTGAGAATAGCCCAGAAAAGATTGATATTTTTTCAGCAGCTTCCTGTACAACCAATGCTATTACGCCTATTTTAAAAGTTATGGAAGACTCTTTTGGTGTAAAAAGCGGTCACTTAGAAACCATTCATGCTTACACTAACGACCAAAACTTAGTCGATAATTTTCATAAAAAATACAGACGAGGAAGAGCCGCAGCACTTAACATGGTAATTACCGAAACTGGTGCTGGAAGTGCAGTAGCTAAAGCATTACCAAATCTTGAAGGTAAACTAACATCTAATGCTATTAGAGTTCCTGTACCAAACGGTTCTTTGGCAATTTTAAATCTTGAGTTAGAAAATGCAACATCTATCGATGGTATAAACTCTGTGGTTAAAAAATATGCCTTAGAAGGCGATTTAGTTGAGCAAATTAAATACGAATTAAGTGACGAGTTAGTCTCTAGTGATATTGTTGGAAGCTCTGCTCCTTCAATTTACGATAGTAAAGCAACTATTGTAAGAGCTGACGGCAAAAATGTCATACTCTATATTTGGTACGATAACGAATATGGTTACAGCCACCAAGTAATAAGGCTAGCAAAATACATTTCAAAAGTGAGACGTTTTACTTATTATTAGTATAATAAAACATCTATTTTTTTGTTATAATCGTATATATTTAAGCCTCACAAATTTGTGAGGCTTAAAAATTTATTTTTTTATCTTTACAAACAACCACACAAATCAACCATAACAATGAAAACTTTAAAGGTTACTTTTTTTACTTTACTTACCGCATTCGCCTTTACACTTGAGGCTCAAGAGCAAACAGAATCTATTAACGAAGGCACCATAGACCAACAGTTTGAATTTTTACTTAGAAAATCAGGTAATTTCAAAGGTACAAATGGACAATCTTATGAAGCTGTAAAGCGTAGTATGCTTTTAACACTACAAGCACATACCATTGACTCTTTAAACACCCTTGAAGGAAAATTAAACACTACGAGAAACACGGTAACTGCACAGCAAAAAGAAATAGACGAGTTAAAAACCAATCTTGAAAAAACGCAAAACGCATTGTCTGTTACAAATACCGAAAAAGATAGCATGTCACTATTTGGTATACAAATGAGTAAAACAAGTTACAACATATTAATGTGGTCTATTATTGCAGGTCTGTTAACTTTTTTACTAGTTTTTATTTATAAATTTAAAAACAGTAATTCCATAACAAAATCTGCTAAAATCGCACTTGCAGAAGTAGAAACCGAATTTGAAGAACACCGTCGAGTAGCTTTAGAAAGAGAACAAAAAGTACGCAGACAGTTACAAGACGAAATTAACAAACAAAAAGGCGTTAGTTAATTATCACTTAGAGTTTCCTGAACAAGTCATGCTGAGCGCAGTCGAAGCATTGAAATACTAAGCATTAATGTTTAATATAAAATCTGTAAATTCGTTTACAGATTTTTTTTATGGAAATAACTAAAGCTACCTTAAAGCACCTCGACGACTTAGCACCTCTATTTGATAGTTATAGACAGTTCTACAAACAAGACGCTAACCTCGAAAAAGCTAAAGCATTTTTAACTAATAGAATTAAGAATAATGAATCGGTTATTTACATCGCTTATTTAGATAATAAAGCAGTAGGGTTTACACAATTATACGCTTTATTTTCTTCGGTTTCTCTGCAACCCATGTATTTGTTAAACGATTTATATGTAGATGCCAATATTCGCAACAAAGGTATTGGTCAACAACTCATTCAAGCTGCAAAGAATTTATGCATTAAAAAGGGCTATAAAGGTTTAGGTATTCAAACCGAAGTCTCAAATCCTGCACAGCATTTATACCAGCGTGTTGGGTTTAAAAAAGACCCTGACTTACATTTGTTTTGGACAAATAAATAGTCCAAAAAATAAGTAACTTAGCATAATACAAACCATCAATATATCATGATAAAAAGTACCATTCTCACACCTTTTCAAAAGTTCGTTAAAATTGAAAGTTTTAGTGGGCTTTTATTATTAGGTGCTACTATTTTAGCATTGGTTTGGGTAAACTCTCCATTTGGTGATACTTACCAAGCTATTTGGCAATACGAAATTGGCTTTAAAACCGAAAGCTTCGAGCTCAGTAAACCAATTATTTTATGGATTAACGATGGGTTAATGGCTATTTTCTTTTTCCTTATTGGCTTAGAAATAAAGCGTGAATTCCTAATTGGCGAATTAAATTCAGTAAAAAAAGTAGCCTTTCCACTCTTTGGTGCACTTGGTGGTATGTTAGTTCCTGTGTTGTTGTTTATGGTTCTTAACCAAAATCCTGAAACTTTTAAAGGTTGGGGAATTCCAATGGCTACAGATATTGCATTTTCGTTAGCCATTTTAAAAGTATTGGGAAATCGCATTCCCTTAAGTCTAAAAATATTTTTAACAGCCTTTGCTATTGTGGACGATTTAGGTGCCGTATTGGTGATAGCCCTGTTTTATAGTGGTGACTTAAATATTATGTTACTCGTGTATGCATTATTGATACTTGCGTTTTTATACACGCTATCCTATAAAGGCATTTACTCTAAGTTTTTACTCATATTTTTAGGAGCTATAGTGTGGTTGCTGTTTTTAAAAGCTGGTATTCATCCAACTTTAGCAGGCATATTATTAGCATTTTCGGTGCCTGTGAGACAACGTATAAAAACAAGAGAGTTTATAGACAATTTAGTAAGCATCACCAATAATATTAAAAAAGCCGAAATAATTGATAAACCAATACTCTCTAAAGAGCAAATTCGCGAAATAGACGACCTTGAAGATTGGACCAATAAATACCAATCGCCATTACAACATTTAGAACATAGCTTACACGATTGGGTAGCCTATGTTATTATTCCGCTGTTTGCTTTAGCTAACGCAGGCGTTATGATTAGTAGTGATATTACATTAGATACTGCCTTGGTTACAAATATTGTGATTTGCTTAGTTATAGGAAACAGTATTGGCATTTCCACCGTTATTTTTATAGCTAGAAAACTAAAACTGATAGAAATACCCAAAGACATTGCTTTTAAGCAAATTATTGGTGTATCGTTTTTAGCAGGAGTTGGATTTACCATGTCCATTTTTATAGCAAGTTTAGCTTTTGCAGATAACCCAACCTATATCGACTCAGCCAAAATTGGTATTTTAATAGGCTCATTAATCTCTGCAGTTACAGGGTTTGTTATTTTAAGAGCGAGTGGAAAAGCCTAACCATATACGTATAGGTACGTATTGATTTAAAACAAAAAAAACAATAACTTCGCTAAAGACTGATATAAAACATTGAAACGTTGCATATCATCGCATTAGCGAATCTTAACAAAAAATAACACTTTTCTTTCTAAATGAATAATTGCATCTTTGTAATATGCGAATAGATATTATCACCGTTTTACCCGAATTACTTGAAAGCCCGTTTGAGGCCTCTATTTTAAAACGTGCCATAGACGCTGGTTTGGTAGAAGTGCATTTTCATAATCTTAGAGATTACACAACTGGTAATTATAAAAGCGTAGACGACACACAATTTGGTGGTGGCGCAGGCATGGTGATGATGGTGGAGCCTATTGATAAGTGTATAAGCAAACTGAAATCTGAAAGAGATTACGACGAAGTTATTTATATGACACCTGATGGTGAGACCTTAAACCAAGGTATTGCCAACCAAATCTCATTAAAAGAAAACATTATTATCCTTTGTGGACATTATAAAGGTGTGGACCAACGTGTTCGAGACTATTTTATAACTCATGAAATTTCTATTGGCGATTATGTCTTGTCTGGTGGTGAACTTGGAGCAGCTGTATTGTGCGATGCAGTGATACGATTAATTCCTGGTGTGTTAGGTAACGAAACATCTGCCCTAACCGATTCGTTTCAAGATAATTTGTTAGCACCTCCAATTTACACCAAACCAAGAGAGTACAAAGGCATGAAAGTTCCAGAAGTGTTGTTTAGTGGTAACTTTCCAGAAATAGAAAAATGGCGCGAAGAACAAGCGTACAAACGTACTAAAGATAGACGACCAGACTTACTAGAAGAGTAAATTAAAAACTTTTCACTTTTCACTTTTTACTTCTTACTTTTTATGTATATTTGCAGCCAATTTCGGGTCAACCTCTGGCGATAATCGTGAACGTTGTTTCGAGACAACTATTAAAAAGATCAAAATGGAATCTTTAGTAAAATTTGTACAAGACGAATTTGTAACAAGAAAAGACTTACCAGAATTTTCAGCTGGTGACACTATTACAGTGTTTTACGAAATTAGAGAAGGTGAAAAAGTACGTACACAGTTCTTTAGAGGTGTCGTTTTACAGCGCAGAGGAACAGGAAGTTCTGAAACCTTTACAATTAGAAAAATGTCTGGAACAATTGGTGTAGAGCGTATCTTCCCAGTTAACTTGCCAGCATTACAAAAAATTGAAATCAACAAAAAAGGTAGTGTTCGTAGAGCAAGAATCTTCTACTTTAGAGGTCTTACTGGTAAAAAAGCAAGAATTAAAGAGAGCAGACGATAGTCACACTTTCTATTTAAAATCTATAAAAGCCTTGACAATTAATTGTCAAGGCTTTTTTGTTGTTAACAATTGTTCATAACCTTAGTTTATAACAGGTTGATATCTAAATGCTTGAAAAATTTGTAAAAATGAAATCTTATTTTAAATTAGCACTATAGTTAAGGGAAACATCATGAAAATTGATGCTATTATTACGAAAGTAATACCTTTAGTTTGGTAAAGTAACGTTCTTTATTTTAATTGTTTTTTGAGATTTTGAGACAACATGTGTATGCATGTAGGGGTTTATAAATCATGATGTTTTAAATAGGACTGTATGTTATGCAGACAGTAAACTAATAAAATTGAAAGTTTCCAAAAATAGGAGAATCGAAAGTGATACCTAAAATAGGGAGCAATGCTTTAAAGGTTATGTACCATGCAAATGAGATATAATTCATAAAGCATCAAGAAAAACAATTATCTGGAAACATTTAGTAACAGGTCAATACATTTTGAAAGTTACATTTAGAATGTTTCTTTGAAATGGTGACACTTGAATTGAAAAGATTAGGCAAACATAAGTGGTGCTTAATTGAAGTTAGCAGCAATGTTAAATAGGTTATGTGAAACTGTTTTAAGAAAGCCATGTCAACATAGATTAGTTTCTAAGTGATATGGCTTTTATTTTATATATGATTTACTTAAAAATGATATCTTCGCATTATATTTATGTACCGTGCTTCCACTTGTTCTAGATAAAACATTCAACAATCAAGGTTATACAAAAACAGGCTTAGACAAAGCCGAATACGATGGTTGTACATTTATTAACTGCAATTTTGAGGCTTCTTATCTGTCGACAATACAATTTTTGGAGTGTGAATTTATTAATTGCAATCTTACCAATACCAAGTTAAAAGAAACAACTTTTAAAGATGCAACTTTTACAGATTGCAAACTTGTAGGCATGCCTTTTTATGAGTGCAATGCGTTTCTGCTTTCGGTAAGTTTCTTTAACTGTAATTTAGATCTAGCTGTATTTATTAATTTAAAATTGGTTGGCACCAAATTTAAAGATTGTAGTTTACAGCAAGCAGACTTTATCGAAGCTGACTTATCAAAATCACTGTTCGATAATTGTAATTTAAAAAATACTGTTTTTGAAAACGCCATCTTAGAATCAGTAGACTTTACTACAGCTTATGATTTTAGTTTTAACCCAAGTAGTAATAAAATGAAAGGAGCAAAATTCTCAAAACATAATATTCAAGGGCTTTTATCTGAACATGAAATTATAATTGAATAACTTTCATAAGTGAATTTTACGAAATCCTTAAAAAAAGATACGTTTTTTATAAATGCCATAAAATATGACATTATTACTATGAGTTGCCCTAATATCACTCAGCTTTAATCTTCAAATTTTGTATATTCGCTTACTGAAAAAACGGACAGCATTTGAATGTTCTTTTTTACCTCCAATAACTAATAAAATCGAACTCTATGTCGAAAATAATTTATACAAAAACTGACGAAGCTCCAGCATTGGCAACTTATTCTTTTTTACCGATTGTCAAAGCGTTTACAAAGTCGTCAAACATTTCTATAGAAACAAAAGATATTTCATTAGCTGGAAGAATTCTGGCTAGTTTTCCTGATTTTCTTACCGAAAATCAAAAACAAAATGATGCTTTGGCAGAATTAGGTGAGTTAGTAAAAAAGCCAGAAGCAAACATTATTAAGTTACCAAATATTAGTGCCTCCATTCCACAGTTAAAAGGTGCTATTAAAGAACTACAATCAAAAGGTTATGCCTTACCTAATTATCCTGATGAACCACAAAATGATGAGGAGAAATCAATCAAAAATAGATACGATAAAATTAAAGGAAGTGCTGTAAATCCTGTTCTTAGAGAAGGGAATTCAGATAGACGTGCTCCTAAAGCAGTAAAAAATTACGCTAAAAAGAATCCACACTCTATGGGAAAATGGAGTTCAAACTCTAAGTCGCATGTATCAACAATGACAGAGGGTGATTTTTGCCACAATGAAAAATCAGTAACCCTTTCTGAAGCAACAACAGTAAACATTGAACATACTAATGCAAATGGAAAAACGACCATTTTAAAAGAAAATTTAGCATTACAAGCAGGTGAAATTATCGATGCAGCTGTGATGCAAAAAAATGCATTATTACGCTTTTTAGAAGCTCAGGTACAGGATGCTAAAGACAAAGATGTATTGTTTTCTTTACACATGAAAGCAACCATGATGAAGGTTTCTGACCCAATTATTTTTGGTCATGCAGTTCGTGTATTCTTTAAAGACCTGTTTGAAAAGCATGCTGAAACTTTTGATGAAATTGGTGTTGATGTAAATAATGGATTTGGAAATTTGTTAGCGAACTTAGCTGAAGTTTCAGAAGAAAAACGCAATGAAATTCTTAAAGATATTGATGCTTGTTACAAAAACAATCCAGATTTAGCAATGGTTAATTCCGACAAGGGAATTACTAATTTGCACGTACCAAGTGATGTGATTATAGATGCTTCCATGCCAGCAATGATTAGAAATTCTGGTCAAATGTGGAATGCACAAGGAAAATCGCAAGATACTAAAGCAGTGATTCCAGACAGTAGTTATGCAGGAATTTATACAGCAACTATCGATTTTTGCAGAGAACATGGAGCCTTTGACCCAACAACAATGGGAACAGTGCCAAATGTTGGATTGATGGCGCAAAAAGCTGAAGAATATGGGTCTCACGATAAAACATTTGAAATTGATTCAAATGGAACAGTTAAAGTTGCTGACTCGAATGGAAATACATTGATAGAACATACAGTGGAAACTGGTGACATTTGGCGTATGTGCCAAGTAAAAGATGCGCCAATTCAAGATTGGATAAAATTAGCTGTATCAAGAGCTAGAGCTACAAATGTACCAGCGGTTTTCTGGTTAGATGAAGACAGAGCCCATGATGCCGAATTAATTAAAAAAGTACGAATGTATTTGCCAAACCACGATACTAGTGGTTTAGATATTCAAATTTTATCACCTATAAAAGCTACACAATTCACCCTGAAAAGAATGAAGAGTGGCAAAGACACCATTTCTGTTTCTGGGAATGTGTTACGTGATTATTTAACAGATTTATTCCCAATTTTAGAACTAGGAACAAGTGCAAAAATGCTTTCGATTGTGCCATTAATGAATGGTGGAGGTTTATTTGAAACTGGTGCTGGAGGTTCAGCTCCCAAGCACGTGCAACAATTTGTAGAAGAAAATCATTTACGTTGGGACTCACTAGGTGAATTTTTAGCTTTAGCTGTGTCGTTAGAACACTTATCTGAAACAACAAATAATACAAAAGCTAAAGTATTGGCCGATACGCTAGATGATGCCACTGAGAAATTATTGGAAAACAAAAAAGGACCGTCGAGAAAAGCTGGCGAATTAGACAATAGAGGAAGTCATTTTTATTTAGCAATGTATTGGGCACAAGAACTTGCAAATCAAAATACTGATATTGAACTAAAGAATGAGTTTACAAAAACTGCTCAAGAATTAACAAACAATGAAGTTACCATTGTTGATGAACTAAATAAAATTCAAGGTGCTCCAGTAAATATAGATGGATATTACGAGCCAAATGAAATATTAGTTTCTCAAGCTATGAGACCAAGTAATACTCTTAATAAAATTATAAAAGGTTAGTTATTATCTAAATAAAATAATTATATTTGTTTAATGTTTTTAATATAATGTTAGACATATTATAAAGCTCTTTAAAAACTAAAGAGCTTTTATATTTTTATCAAAATTGCTAATGAATTCATTCTATAAAAATAGTTTATTTCTTATACTACTATTATTACCAATAAGTGTCATATCACAAGAAAGGTTTACTTTAAGTGGTGTTATAACAGATGAGAGTAGTAATGAAACACTTATTGGTGCCAACATCATTATTCCTTCATTACAAACTGGAACAACTAGTAACGAATATGGATTCTACTCCATTACTTTAGATAAAGGGATTTATGAGTTTCAAATAAGCTATTTGGGTTTTAAAAGTATTGTACAAACCATAAATTTAGATAAAGACCAAACCCTAAACTTTAAACTAGTAGAAGATAGCCAAAGCTTAGATGAAATAGTAATTGTTGAAGATGTTGAAAAACTCAACATTAGGAAGCCACAAATGAGTTTGAACTCACTATCAATCAATACTATTAAACAAATTCCTGTGGTGCTTGGTGAAGTAGATTTAATCAAGTCAATAACATTGCTTCCAGGAGTAACAACAGCTGGCGAAGGTGCTTCTGGTTTTAATGTTCGTGGTGGTGCAGCAGATCAAAATTTAATCCTATTAGATGAAGCCACTATATTTAATTCATCTCATTTATTTGGATTGTTTTCGGTGTTTAATCCTGATGCTATTAAAGACATTAAGCTCTATAAAGGTGGAATTCCTGCCAAATATGGCGGAAGAGTTTCTTCAGTTTTAGATATCTATCAAAAGGAAGGAAATAGTAATGAATTTAAAATGAATGGTGGCATTGGGTTAGTATCTAGTAGATTATTAGCAGAAGGTCCTCTTAAAAAGGAAAAAGGGTCGTTTTTATTTGGTGGTAGAAGTAGTTATGCACATTTATTCTTACCCCTTTTTGACATTGATAACATTACTTATTTCTACGATTTAAACACAAAATTAAGCTACAGATTAAACGATAGAAATAATATTTATTTGTCAGGCTATTTTGGTAGAGATGTATTTAATATTTCTGATAGTTTTGAAAATGCGTATGGAAATGCAGTTATAAATTTTAGATGGAATCATTTGTTTTCTGATAAATTATTCTCAAACTTATCGCTTATCTATTCAGATTATGACTACGATTTAAAGTTAAATTTTGTTGAGTTTGATTGGACATCTGGTATTAGAAATTTTAATATCAAATACGACTTAAAACACTATATATCCAATAATTTTAAGTTACAATATGGATTAAATAGCATTTATTATAAATTCAATCCAGGAGATATTAAACCTACCACAGAAACCTCTGGAATTAACCCATTTAAACTCATTGATAAATATGCCTTTGAAAATGCTATATATGTTGATGCAGAACATCAAGTAACCGATAAACTGGCATTAAGTTATGGATTGCGTTTAAGTTCGTTTACAAGATTAGGTCAAGACGAACTAAACGTATATGAAAATAACAATCCATTAATTTTCAATCCTGAACTCAAAATTTATGAAAAAGCAGAACCAATTGATACTGAAAGTTTTAAACGAAGTGACGTTATTGAATCATTTGCCAATTTAGAGCCTAGACTATCATTGGCATATCAGCTAAACGAACAAAGTTCTGTAAAAATGAGCTATAATAAAATGAGTCAGTACTTACATTTGCTATCAAACACAAGTTCTCCTACACCTTTAGATGTTTGGACTCCCAGTGGAAAATATGTCAAGCCGCAAATATTACATCAATTCGCCTTAGGCTATTTTAAAACTATAAATGAGAACAACTATAATTTAGAAATAGAAACATTCTACAAAACCATAAAAAATAGAATTGATTATATAGATGGAGCAGATTTAATTGCCAATAATGCCATTGAACAAGTTATTCTAAATGGTAAAGCAAGAGCCTATGGCCTTGAAGTATTGTTTAGAAAAAATGAAGGTGATTTTCAAGGATGGATTGCTTATACTTTATCAAAATCTGAACAACAAACTAAAGGAAGAACTCCTGAAGAAATTGGGATAAATAATGGTTTGTGGTATAACACTCCTTATGACAAAAGCCATGATATTTCGGTAACTACATCGTATAAATTAAATGACAGATGGAGCTTTAATTCTAACTTCTTGTTTCAAACAGGATTACCAGCAACCTTCCCTAATGGTCAATATGAATACAATGGAATAACCATTCCAATTTATGAAGCAAGAAATTCAAGTAGAATTCCAACGTATCATAGGTTAGATTTGTCTGCAAAATATATACCTAAAAAAAATGCCAATAAAAAATGGAAAACTGAATGGGTTTTTGGAGTTTATAATGCTTATAATAGAAAAAATGCATCATCTATTAGCTTTAGGGAAAATAGAACATCTGGTGCCAATGAAGCATTGAAATTATCACTTTTTGGAATTATCCCTTCTGTTTCTTATAACTTTAAATTCTAAATCATGAAAAAGTTAATATTAATACTAATAAGCATAACAATATATTCATGTGAAGATGTGATCGATTTAGATTTAAATACATCACAACCTAAATTGATTATTGAAGCCTCAATAAATTGGGTTAAAGAAACTAGTGGAAATGAACAAGAAATAAAGCTATCACTATCTGCTCCATTCTATGATTTAGAAACACCTCCTGCTAATAATGCTCAAATTTCAGTTTTTGATAATAACGGAAACCAATTTATCTTTATTGAAGAGGGCTTAACTGGTATATATAAAAACGACACCTTTATTCCTGTTTTAAATGCTGAATATACTCTTGAAATTAATTATGAAGGTGAAGTTTATACAGGTACCGAAGTATTAAAATCAGTTGTTTCTATTGACTATGTTGAACAAAAAGATGATGGTGGGTTCACTGGGGAAGAAACTGAATTAAAAGCCTATTATACTGACCCTGAAAATGAAGAGAATTATTACTTATTTGAATTTAATAATAATTTCTCTGCTTACCCAACTTTAGAGGTGTATAAAGATGAGTTTACAGATGGAAACCAAATTTTTGGTTTTTACACTGATGAAGATTTAACTACTGGACATGAAGTGATTATTAAAAATCAAGGGATTTCTAAAGCTTTTTACGAATATATGTTTATTCTTTTACAACAAAGTACAGAAGAAGATGGAAGTCCATTCGAAACAATACCAGCAACAGTAAGAGGTAATTGTATAAATGTAACTAATCCAAATAACTTTCCTCTTGGATATTTTCGCTTATCTGAAGTTGATGAAATTATATATATAGTTGAATAACTCTACTCAAATTGTTTATTTTTGATGCATGGATTTCACAAAAACAACAGAGCAAGATTCTAACTATAATCATCTTGAAAAGATGAGTGTTTCAGAATTACTCACCAACATAAATAATGAAGACAAAACCGTTCCTTTTGCTATTGAAAAAACATTGCCACAAATTGAAGCACTGATTAAACAAGTGATTGGTAAATTAAAATTTGGGGGACGCTTATTTTATATTGGTGCTGGTACAAGTGGGCGCTTAGGTATTGTTGATGCAAGTGAATGCCCTCCTACTTTCGGAGTTCCTCATGAACTAGTTGTAGGACTTATAGCTGGAGGAGATACTGCTATTAGAAAAGCGGTAGAATTTGCAGAAGACTCAACCTCTCAAGGTTGGAAAGATCTACAAGAATATCATATTTCAAGTAATGATTTTGTAGTTGGTATTGCTGCTTCAGGCACAACACCTTATGTTATCTCAGCTCTTGAAGAATGCAATAAAAATCATATTATAACAGGATGTATTACTTGTAATCATAATAGTCCATTATCCCAAACAGCAAAATTCCCTATCGAAGTTGTTGTAGGCCCTGAATTTGTTACTGGAAGCTCAAGAATGAAAGCTGGTACAGCTCAAAAATTAGTGCTAAATATGATTACTACTGCTACTATGATTCAATTAGGAAAAGTAAGAGGTAACAAAATGGTTGATATGCAATTAAGTAATAACAAGCTAGTAGATAGAGGAGTGAAAATGGTTATGAATGAATTGAATATTACCGCTGAAGAAGCATCTAAATTACTTGATAAGTATCAAAGCGTAAGAGCATCTATAAAAGCATACAAGAATGGAAACTAAAAGAACAAATAAAGAGGTGTTGGTAAAAGGTTTAAAAAAAATGGCAATTTCTTTAGTTATGATGTTTGCTGGACCTACATTATTTTATATTGCAACAACCAATAAAGAAAAGCCCCTTTATATTCCTATTCTTATTATAAGTCTTGTTATTTGTGCTGGAGCTATATTTTTTGCATTCAGAGGTCTTCAAACAATTATGAACAGTATGTTTGATAACGATAAATCTAATTAACTATCTGTCTAGGTGTTGTTGGGTTATATCCAAAACTTTCATCTTTCACTGGTATTTCTAATCTATCAAGAATATAACTTATTATTGCATAATGGTGAATAGCATGACTATTTGCTTGCGCAAGTACTGCACCTAATGTGTACATAATATCAACCTTTCCTATACCCAAATCATCACTAACCACATAATGTTTAGTAAAGCTGTAATTGTCAAATCTTTTTAGCGTGTCAATGATCCGCTCAACATGACTAAGTGTATAATTGCAATCAGTGTGCATTCGTTCATCTCTTTTTCTTTTAGTAAGATCAATTGTTGTATTATCTATTCCATCAATAATGCAGTCATAAAAATCCAAAATATGTCTAATATGTGAACCTATACACGAATAATAAGGAGAAACTGAATGATTACTTAAATCCTCATTTGAAAGCGAGCATAAAAGTTGTTTTGAATTGCTTAAAGTATGAATGGAAGATTGAATGATAATATTCATAAATCTAAAAATAAGTAATTAGGTTGAATAAAAAAATTATTGATGTATTAGTCTAATAATTAGTTTTCCCTTACAAACCGGCATAAAAAAACCCTTACTATAAAATAGTAAGGGTTCAAAAAAGGCGGCGACCTACTCTTCCACGATTGTAGTACCATCGGCGCAAACGGGCTTAACTTCTCTGTTCGGAATGGTAAGAGGTGAGCCCC
>JALKAW010000008.1 GCA_023015825.1 Flavobacteriaceae bacterium S0862
CTAATGGTAAAATTTCGAAAGAAGAATATGAAGAGTCTAAGAAAATTTTAGAAGAGGATCTTTAATTATTTAAAAAACTAAATAAGCACTCTGTTGTATTTATAAGAAGTCGCCTCTTTTTGTAGCTGGTGTACAACGGTTTGTGTATGGTTAGTTGCGTGGTTAAGCAACTAATTTAGTAAACAAAAACGAACGAGAGAAAATTCCGAAGGAATTTTCCAAATAGTCACTTGCCAAAGCAATTAATTATACACGGTGTTACCTGTTGTATTCTTAAATGATAATTATCATAGTTTATGTTTCTTTAATTTTTTAATTTAAAAGATTCGAATAAATTTAAAGAGTTATGGAATCAATAAAAAAAATTAAGAAGGAAACAGTTGTAACTAACCTTCAAGAAGGATTAACAGATAAATTTAAAAAGAAGGTCTACATTATACAACCAACATTCCATAAAATGGATGGGAAGCTGGTTAAAGGGTTTTCTCTGGGGAGTTGTCCTTTAGAACTACCACAAATAGCAGGAGCTATTCCAAAAGACTGGCAGAAAACATGTAGTCATGAATATTTTGAAGATATTAATTATGAGTCTGATGCTTCTGTGGTTTTCATAACTTCTCCTTCAAACGATATTTTACATGCGAAAGATGTTGCTGCAAAATTTAAAGAAAAAGGTAAAAAAGTTATATTTGGAGGACACGAGGATGCTTTCAGTGAAACTATTATCAAAGAGGCTTCAGATTCTTTTTATCGCGGTATTCCAGATAAAAAGGATATGAAGACAATGTTGAATGATGCTATTCAAAACAAATTGAAGCACCATTATGACTTTGGGCATAATTTTAATTACCATTATGATTATTCTGTCTACGAGGGAAAGAAAGTAAATTACATACATGTTCAAGGTAGTGCTGGTTGCTTATTTAAATGTGAGTTTTGCCGTCATCCTTCGGCTTCAAATGGAGGGAAGTTTAAACTCCGTGATATTGATTGTATTATAGGCGACCTGAAATCAATAAAGAAGTTAACTAAATATGTAGCATTTAAAGATCCTAATTTTTTCAATAATAGAGCACATTTAATTAAATTATGTGAGCGATTAATTAAAGAGAAATTAGGAATTATATGGGGTGCACAGATGCCAATTTATGTAGGCAAGGATAAAGAAGTATTGCAATTAATGCGAAAAGCTGGATGTAGAATTATTTATATAGGTTTCGAAACTTTGAATCAAAAAAATCTTGATAGTGTTAATAAGCCATTTAAGGTAAGGGATTATTTGCCAATGGTTAAAAAAATACAAAAATCAGGTATTAGAGTTGTAGGGTATTTTATGTTTGGTTTTGATTATGATACTAAAGAATCTTTTGATCAGGTGTATGACTTTGTGAGTGAATCGAAAATTGCTTATCCAATAGTCAATATTTTAACACCTGTTCCAGGAACTCCAGTGTTTGATAGGATGAAAAAAGAGAGAAGATTAGATCTTCCAGATGCGGAAACTTTTAAAAAAGTAAATCCTTTGTATAGTATTCCATGTAATCATGCCTATTTTGAGCCAAAATTGATGTCAAGAAAGGAATTGGAAGATAGTTTCATGAATCTGTCAAAACGCCTTTCAAGTTTCAAAAATGTATTTAAAAGGGCCTTTTATAATTTTAATATACTTTCATTTATTTTGTTAAAAATGAATTTGGAGTTTAGAAAAGACCATCAAAGAATGGAGGTTCTTTATAACAGGTAACGGTTTTGTATAAGATTAGTTACGTTGTTTGAGCACCTAATTTAGCAAATACAAACCAAATAGAAAATCCGCGAGAATTTTCGTAAGTAGGCTAGCACTAGCAATTAATTTTATACGGTGTTGGCGTGTCGTTTTATTTCATTCCAGCGAATTTAATACCAGTTAAGTCAGCCATGTCTTTTTTCCATGTAGTAATGTCATTTTGATTGAATTGATTTAAGTGATCGTGACCACAAGCCCTTGCCATAACTTTCATCAGTTCGGTAGATGCAGAGAAGAAGTTAAATAATTGATTTGCTGATTTGTCAACATTCAAGAGTTTTCTTAATTCAGGTTTTTGAGTGGCAATCCCAGCAGGACAATTGTTGGTGTTACACATTCTAGCAGCCACACATCCGATGGATTGCAAAGCGGAATTAGACAATGCAATTCCATCTGCACCTAAAGCCATTGCCTTAATGAAATCATCAGGAACTCGAATTCCTCCAGTGATGATTAGCGTGACACCTTTTCTATCTACTTTATCTAGATAATGTCTTGCTCTAGCTAGAGCAGGAATGGTTGGTACAGAAATGTTATTTCTGAAAATTAAAGGAGCAGCACCGGTTCCGCCACCACGACCGTCAAGGATAATATAATCCGCACTCGCATCTAATGCAAATTGAATGTCTTCTTCAATATGATTAGCCGATAATTTAAACCCAATCGGAATTCCGCCTGTAACGTCTCTTACTTTATCAGCAAAATTTTTATAATCCTCTGCAGTATGTAAATCATCAAAAGTAGGAGGGGAAACAGCAGGTGTGCTCTCTTTGAGTTTTCTTACTTCAGCTATTTTACCAGTTACTTTATTACCAGATAAATGTCCGCCAGTACCAGTTTTGGCACCCTGCCCTCCTTTAAAATGAAAAGCCTGAACTCGTTTTAATTTATCCCATTCAAAACCAAATTTAGCAGATGCATATTCATAAAAATATTTAGAATTCGCTTGTTGCTCTTCATCTAACATTCCTCCTTCACCAGAACAAATACCTGTACCTGCTAATTGAGCGCCTTTCGCCAAAGAAACCTTTGCTTCTTCAGATAAAGCACCAAAACTCATATCAGATACAAATAATGGAATCTCTAATTTTAATGGTTTTTTTGCATTAGGCCCAATTATTAATTCAGTCCCGACAGTAATATCTTCCATTAAAGGTTTTGTCGCCATTTGAGCAGCCAAAATCTGAATATCTTTCCATTGTGGCAGTTCAATAAGAGGAACTCCCATTGCACCCATTTCTCCATGATGTCCTGTTTTGGTTAATCCGTTACTAGCTAGTTCTTTGATATATGCCAAAGTTGGCTCTTCTTTTGTAGAACTTCCGCTTGTTGGTACAGATGAAGTATCAGTTGAAGAAGACTCCTCTTTTAATGTTGCGTGGGTTCCATCGCAATAAGGTGCATTTTTTGAATGTTTACACATGCATAAGTAGGTTTCTCCTGTTTCTTCTGCTACAAACTTTTTTGGAGTGATATCTGTGGTTCTATGTGAACCATCACAATAAGGTTGATTTTTACTTAACCCACATGCACACCAGTATTGCTCTTCTCCTTTTTTTAATTCAACTTTGATAGGTTTTCTATCTGCTATTTTAGGTTTACTCATAATTAAAATATTTTTTGAATTTTTAATACATACTAAATTAAAGCAGGTGATTTAGTTTTTCTTTTTTTATCTCCAAATAATCTAAATTGTGCTCATTAGTTTCAACAATTAAAGGAATTCTTCGCGTTACATTAATACTTGAATTTTCCATTACATTTATTTTTTCAGGATTATTAGACAATAGTTCTATCGATTTAATTTTTAAAGATTCAAGTGCTTTAATGGCAATTGAAAAATCTCTTAAATCAGTATCGAAACCTAGTGAGTGATTTGCTTGAATAGTGTCCTGTCCTTTATCTTGTAATGCGTAAGCATTGATTTTATTAAATAAACCAATTCCCCTTCCTTCTTGTCTTAAATAAAGAATGATTCCAGAACCTTTTTCTGAAATCATTCTCATACTTTCTGCTAATTGTTCACCACAATCACATTTTTTAGATGCAAAAATATCACCTGTCAAGCATTCTGAATGAATTCTTGTTAGCACATTTTCTTGATTTGTTAA
This sequence comes from Flavobacteriaceae bacterium S0862, assembly GCA_023015825.1. Taxonomy (GTDB): domain Bacteria; phylum Bacteroidota; class Bacteroidia; order Flavobacteriales; family Flavobacteriaceae; genus Pontimicrobium. The sequence goes on from JALKAW010000008.1 coordinate 3,898, forward strand.
TTCACCTTTAAATAATAGACAATGTTCATGTATGTCTCCTTCTTGCTTAAAGGAAATAATATTGAATTTACCATAATTAGTAGGTAATATTGCCTTGTTTGAAAATAGAATTTTCATAGTGCTATTATGAATTTTTAGGTGTTAACCGTCTTAAAATGAATGTTTATTCGTTAACTACTAATTTTACATCTAATGTAAAAATATCGTTGATAGCTTTATCTCCCAAACTATCAAAGAATGAAGTTGAACCATATCTCACATTAAATTTTGAACGGTCAATTTCTAATTTTGCGGTATAATGATTTATGTTTTTAACAAAATCAAAAGTTATAGATTCGGTCTTATCTTTTATTGTTAAATTGCCAGTTACAGAGGCTTTACCATTAGAAAATTTTGTGGCTTTTGTAATTTTAAACGTTGCAGTCGGATATTTTTCAACTCCAAAGAAATCATCAGATTTCAAATGCCCAACTAATTTTTTATTATATCCTTCATCTTTTAAGTCAGTATTCGTAATTGATGTCATATCAATGGTGAAATTACCAGAGATTATTTGGTCGTTTTTTAATTCTAATTTTCCGCTTTTAATTTGGATAAATCCTTCATGTTGTCCTCCAATTTTTTTACCTAACCAATTGATTGTTGAATTTTCAATATTTACACTTTGTGACTGGGAAAATACTCCGTAAGTCGAGAATGATATGGCTAGTGCCAATAAATAGTTTGTTACTTTCATTTTTTTAATATTTTGTTAGATACAAATATGCGAAGCAACTAAATCAATTTCATTAATCTAGATTAAGAAATGAATTTGAAAGAAATTATTTTGATTTTACTATCTCTCCTCGGATTTTACTAAGAGCTTCTGGAGTAATTCCTAAATAGGATGCAATCATTCTCTGCGGGACTCTGTTTGGAAGTTCTGGATATGTTTCTAGAAATTTATTATATCTTTCTTTTGCTGAAGTACTCATAAGCATTATTACTCTTCTTTGTAAAACAGCAGTCCGTCTAGCTAATAAATGAGCATTTTGTTTTAGTTGATCTTTCGTTAAATTCGATGCCTTAAAGCATTTACGGTCAAATATGATTACTTCAGAATCTGCTATACAATCAATGAATAATTCTGTAGGTTTATCAAATTCTTGTGATTCAATGTCAGCTATTACCCAACCTTCAGAAGCAAACATAAATATGTGCTCTTTCCCTTTTTCGTCGATGCTATAACTCCTTATCAATCCCTTTTTAACATAGAATGCTATAGATGTTAATTCTCCTTCTCGTTGAAGGGTTTCTCCTTTTTTTACTTTCTTGATTTTAGCATTTGAATCAAGGTTTAATATTTCATTTATATTTTCCATATAGAGTTAATGCACGCCAACGTTTGGTGTATGGTTTCGTTGCGTTGAGCACTAACTTAGCAAAAAGAATGAAACACATTGTTCAGTAGCAAGGAATTTCCGAGAGGAAATTCAGACGCAATGAACTATACACTTTGTTAGCTGTAGTTTTGTTGCACAATTAGTTAACAAATTATTTCTAATCATCCTATAAATTCTCTTGCGAGAAGATAAATAATACCACCTATTTTATTTTTTTAGACTCTCTAATGGCCAAGTAAAAACCTAAGCCAAAAAGAAGAGTTATTAGCCCTGCGAAATATGGTATTAGATCAATCATTTTTTGAATTATTAATTAGTTTTAGATAAATTCCAAATGCTAATATTGAAGGAACCCATAGTCCAATAAAAGTTCCGTCTGCTTTTTCTCCTTGAAAATAGAGAACTTCGGCAAATATCAACGATAATATAGCAGCAATAAATAGCAGTTTGTCTGTGGTTGTAAATTTTTTAAGCATGGTTTTTTATTTTTACTTTCGCATAAAATACTCATTTCATTTCACATTTTTATTGTTATGCAAGTTTTTTTTGCTTGTTCGTGTCGTTATAATTAATCGTTTTATTACGGAACTCAAATTAGGTTTTAAACACGTGCTGTGAAAGTATTACCAACTGCAACTCTTGATGGTCGGTTAATTTATTGACGCCAAAAAGATATAAGTATTTAGCCCCATATAAAACAAAGCCGCAAAGAAATCCAAATGCTATCTTTTAATTTTATTCTCACTATAAGGCCAGATAACAAGTAATGCAAGACCGAAAGATGAAATCGTTAAAATTGGATTAAATTTAAGCCCTACTAATAAACCTAAAGCTCCAATAATTTCTAATAAAACGGTTGTTAATACTATTTTTTCTAAACCAAACCGTTTAAACTAGTTTTTCATATGGGGTGCATTAAAATAGGAAAAAGCATAAGTCAAAAAGGGCAAATTTGATATTAAAGTGCATATTGTAATTAATACCATGCTAATTTATTAAAATGATGAATATGCTATAAAACTACTTAAGACCAGAAGAATTAGCGATGGTAAATGTTTAATAAATGGATTACTTATTTTGAAATGAAAATATTGAGCACCTATCATTAATAGACCCATAAGAATAGATGGAATAAGAACTAATGAGGGATACCAAATACCTACAACAAGCAATGTCGCTAAAGATATTTTTGTTGCTCCTACAATATTTCGCGTTAAATCACTTAGTCCAAATTGTTCGAATTCTTTTAAGACATTATGAAACCTAAAAGTCCAAACATATACAACAGATATTGCAACAATAATTTGTGATAAATTTATTAAATTTTCCATTTTATTTTATTTAGTTTTTCCTACTCATATGGCTTTTCGGAATTCGCCCCGTTTTTAAATAGGCTTCTGGTCTAACTTTTTAGTTACGTTGTATAATTACAGCTAACGTTTGGGGTATAAGGCGTTGGCAACCGCTAGGTTGACAATGACTTATGACCCCGTGTTGTAGCTAGTTGATTTTCTAACTGAATAAGTAGAATAACTGATTGGTTCAATTATTTAGACCTATTAAGGATTCAATATGAATTGCAACTGTATTACTAAATATTGCTCCATAATTGCTTAATACAATAATATAGTGATCCGTTTCTGGATAGTAATAACAATGACTTCCCACTCCATGGTATGTGCCTCCATGCCCAACAGACACTGTTTCTACTTTTTTTATAATATAAAAACCATAACCATAATGCATACTTAGATTATCTGTCTCAAATCTTTTTGCTTGCTTTTGATGTAGTAATTCTTGGGTGTCTTTATTTACGAGAGTATGCTTATTAATTGCTTTGAGGTAAGTATACAGATCTCTTGTAGTAGAGTAAATACCTCCAAATGGACTTAAGTAATAATCCTCAGTTTGAGCTTCATGTCTTGTACCATCAATTAACTTATCATTGCTATCATAATAAGAATAACCTGTAGCTACATTATTGTGATTAGAAACTTTATTTACATCTGCAAAAGAATTCCTCATATGGAGAGGTGTAAAAATATTTTTCTCAACATATTCTGCATAAGACATTTTACTAATTCTCTCAATAATAACGCCTAATAAAGCAAAGTTTTCATTAGAATAATCAAATTTGTTTAACACTTTAAAGTTTTTTCTTCTCCCCTCATTTAAAGAGTCAATATGTTTTATTTGAGCACTTAGAAAATCATTCATGCTTTTTGCACTATCATTATCCATATTGAATGGCTTGTAATCATCCAATTCAATGCCTGAAGTGTGTGTTAATAAATGATGAATGGTTACTTGATCCGCGATATCTTTTGGGTATTCTGGGATCAACTTACTAATGGGGTCGGAATAATTTAATTTTCCTTGTTCTACTAGTTGTGCAATAGCGATTGCTGTAAATGTTTTTGTGGTTGAAGCAACATTAAAAGTGGTATTAGTATCTATTTTGTTACCCTTTTGCTTATCCCTTAGACCATAAGTTTTTTCAAATAAAATGGAGTCTCCTTTCGCCACCAAGACGGAGCCAGAAAAGTAATCTGTCTTATCTAAGCCCTCCAAGTATTTTTCTAAATAAGGCACTAACTCTTTTGAAGAAACTGGGTTGTAAGCAGATGAAATATTTCCTGAAGGTAACATGCCTCTTCCTACTGTTTTACCAATAACCTTAGTATTATCTGCATTCATTCTCAGCATAATCATTACCCAACTTTTGGTGTGCTTTCCCCTGAAAAAAATGCCTTGGTTATTTTCATTACTATATTCTTTAGCAATACTAAAAGGTTCTATTTCTCCATATTCTAAAAATATGCCTTTCCAATAAACAGCAGCTTCTTTGTCGTTTTTTGCATAAAATTTATCAGTAAATGATTCTAATATTTGTAAGTCATTTGAATTGTAAGCAATTAAAAACTCCTTGAAAATGGGGGTGATTTCATTTTTTGGCCATTCAAATGGAGAATTGTTTTGAGCTGTTATGGTTAAGGACAATAAATTAAATAGCAGGATAAGTTTTAGGCTTTCAAATTTCATTTTATAAGGTTTTATATTCGAATAGAAGGACGAGAATAAATGATTGATGTTGCAATTAGCTACAACGTTGTTGTGTATGGTTAGTTGCGTGGTTAAGCACCTAATTTAGCAAATAAATCACAGATAGAATATTCCGCAGGAATGTTCGTAAGTCGTCAGTGAACAAGCAATTAATTATACACGTTGTTGTGCTTTCGTTATTTTTGAATTTCTCTGTTCAGTAAATCTAAAACTAAATAAAGTTTGCTTTTAACATTTCTATTATAAATAAACGATAATTCACTGTCAGAAGCTAATACTTTATTAAGTTCATGTTCTGTATTCGGGTCTTCCATGAATCCATTATAATCAGCTCCCAATGCTAAAAGTTTCGATAAATCGCTCATTTTAGCTTGCCATAATAAGCCATTTATTTCTCCATTAAAGTACCTGTAGACATGATTCATGTAGCTCATTTTTTTAGCATGCATATCAATATATAAAGTTGATTCCATCTGTGCATTATGGTTTCTAAAATCGTTTATTGCTACTCTAATGCTATCATTTCTTATAACATTTAGTTTTCCAGAATTGACAAGTTCATTATAAGTAGGTGAGTAATCATAAAATGGAATTGCTTTGCCAATCAAAAATATAGGCTTTAATGGTATAAGTGTAATCGAATCCTTGTTGTATTCTTTAATTAATTTCAATAAATATTTGGATTGATTGATTTTTCCTGTAGTTAATTTTTCAAGCGTATTTATTTTGACACTATCAGCTTCAAATTCAACCTTTAATTGATTTAAGATATATTGTTCTTGACTATTTTGTTTGCGTTGCTCATTCCAATTATTAATTGATAAGGCAATTAAAATTCCAATAACGACAAGGACAATTTCTCCGATTGCATATTTAAAATACTTTCCAGCTTTTCCTTCTGAAAGCAAGTTTTGTCTAATTTTTCTAAAGAATTTTATCATTGGTTAGTGGTTTGTCATAATGAAGCACAACGGTCTCGTATAACCGTCAGTTACGGGTTTAAAGTTACTGTTTTTCGATTAAGCACTGACGCTCGCAATTCCGAGTGGATTCGGACGTAGTCGAATCCGCCGTAATTGCGGTTATACATTGTTGGCTGTAGTTTTTATTTATTTTAATTCAGTCACTATTCTATCAAATTGTTTATCTGTTAAAACAGGTTCAAAGTATTTTATGTAATCATTTAATTCCCTCAGTAGTTTTACACTTACATATTTAAATTGACCTTGCGGTTTATTATTAATCATTACTATAAGATTGCGAATCGGAACTCTTTGTTCTCCCCAATGATGTTCATATAAAGGTATATTTTCCGAAATGAATACGTACAAAGCAAAATTAGACCTTTCAATTTGTTCGATTGGTGACCTTAGACTCAGAGAATTAACAGATGACTTACTCCAGTTTTTAGTTTCTATTATAAAAATTCCTGCTTTTGAAATTAATAGATGGTCAATTTGAATTGAATAGATTCTCTGATTATGCTTCTTGTAAAAAATTGGACGAGAAAATCTTAGGTTGAAGTCATTAATTAGAACATAGTCATCTGAAAGCTTTTCGATTTCTTTTACAACTAAATTTTCACCTATTGCCCCAGAAATTAGATTTCGAGAGGATTCCAAAATATTTCGTGTGTATTCCAGTTTATCAATTTGAAGTTTTGCTCTATTTTCAATTAGGCTTTCTTTTCCAGTTTCGTAAATTCTTATGAAAGTTTCATTATTTTCAATTTTCCGACTAATGTTCTTAACATACGAACTTATAAGTTTAGTTTTATTAGTAACGTAGTATTTTGATTGTTTTTTTAGCGAGTATAATTTTATAATTGATAGTAGTTTCTTTAGAAAGTTATTGTCTTTAGATTTTATAGCATCAATTTTTGTATGTAATTCAGAAATTCGACTATCTATTTTTTCTGTTTCTGAATTGATAATTTCAGCTTTTTCCTGTTTTCTTTTTTTTAGGATAGTACAAGTTTCAAAGTATTCTCTATCTAACTTTTTAGATTCATCATTAAGAATAGTGCGTTTTTCACTGTTATAATTTGATAAGAAATCATTAATCTCTTTCACAGAATTAAATCTGGAAATATCATTATTATCTAATTCAGATTTTAAAGATTTTAGCGATTCTATTGTTCCGTATATTCTTGCCATTTACGAAATTCTTCAAATTACAGCCAACGTTCAAGGCTATGTACAGTTGCGTGGATTAGTACAGACTTTTGCAAGTACACGACAAGCTGAAAATTCCGCAGGAATTTTCAGGATAAGCCTGTAATAGCAATTGTTTATAGCCATTGTTGTGCCTCGTTATTTATTTTCAATTTTAAATTCTTTCCCAAGTTTTTCAGTTCTATTCACAAACTTTCCAATATTCCTAATTCCCCATTGAGTACTAGTCGCAATAGTTGAGTCAGACAATTTTATTAATTCTTCGGGTTTTAAATAATGTCTTTTGTGTCCAGTTCTATCATAGATTTCTTGTGCATTTTCTGATGTGTCAAATACTCCTGAACTTCCTTGTAGATAGTCTGGAAATTGTTTTTTTAAATCCGCATAAGTTATTTCAGGTTTATTTTCTACATATTCTTTAATTACAGCATTGACAAGTCTAGCTTTATTATATTCTTTATTCCTAAATTGAAATTTGGAAAAATCTCTATTTAAGTAATTGTATTTGAAGAATGTGTCTGTAACAACATAAATTTCATTTTTTGAACTTCTGAATCTTCTTATTACAAGTCCAGCAATTGCAATTCCGTCTTCTGTTTGATATCCATCTTGTAATTTTCTTTGAAGTTCGGGTGAGATTGAAGTTCCTACTAAAACTCCAATCCATTTTGGTTCCTGTTCTTTGTCTTCCCAAAAATTTGGGTGCCTTTCAATAATTTGTTTTCTTTCTTTGAGATAGTCCTCAAGCTGTAATAAAGTTAAATCATTTATTTCATTAATCTTTAATTCAACTATTGATAAATAGTCAATGCCATATTGAGCAAGTATATCAATTCTTCCATCTCTATTAGAAGTTTTTCTACCTGCTTTTAGAGCGATTTCAGCATCTAGAACTGTTACGTCTGAAAAATTATCTTTATCTAGTTTTAAAACATCTTCATTTTCCAACAAATACGCTTCCATTGCTAATTCTTTAAGAAAAGGATATTCTTTTAACTCAATATTATTTGCTGTAATCTGTCTGAAGATTTCCATATTTCGGTCTAATGAGGCACAACAATTGGATAAACGCAATTGCGTTTATCTACATTATATTTATTACGATAAAAATACATAATATTCTTACAAATCAAGGGGGTTTTGGATAGAATTAAAGCTGGTTTTTGCCACATGTGTGTAGATTTCAGTAGTCTTAGTAGAATTATGACCAAGAAGTAATTGAATATATCTTAAATCCGTACCATTTTCTAACAAATGCGTTGCAAAACTATGTCTTAAAGTATGAGGCGTTACATGTTTATTTATTCCAGCTTTGTAAATTGCTGATGCAAGTATTTTGATAATACTGGTAGCACTGTATTTTTCCTTTTTCTGTCCTTCAAAAAGGTAGTTACTAGGTTTATATTGTAGATAGTATTTTCTAAGGTCAACTAAAGCAGATTTTGACAGAATTGTATAACGATCTTTATTTCCTTTTGCATCGTTAACCTTAATTAGCATTCTTTTGCTGTCTATATCAGCTATTCTAAGATTTAATAGTTCACTACGCCTTAATCCAGCAGAATATAGTAATGATAATACACACCTATGTTTAAGGTTTTGGGTTGCTTCTATAAGTTGTTTAACTTCATCTTTAGATAATATAATAGGAAGCTTTTTTTTCTTTCTGGGACGCTCTATTTCATAGAACCTATTGGGCATTCCCAAGACAATTTCATAATAGAATTTAATACTGTTAATACTTTGATTTATATACGAGGTAGACCAATCGCTTTGAGTAATAAATTTCAAATAGTCTCTTACATCTGTTTCATTTAATTTATCAATGTCTTTATTAGAATAGTAATTGATAAACCTTTCAAAACATGAGATATATGTTTTGACAGTGTTGTTAGCATATCCTTTTAATTCCAACTTGTCTAAGAATGAATTTGGACAGGTTCTAAAATTATCAGGTTTTTGCCTATTTCTGAACCATTGTACGTCAAATTCTTCATCTAAGGATTTAGCATTGGTCTTTTGAAAGAAGTAATTAGAGTTTATCCAAGCAACACCACGAAATAGATTAAAAATGTCATCAAGATTAGTTTTATTATTCGGTAAACAATACATACCAAATTCATTATTCCATTTTATTTCTTTAAGATCTTTCATGAGGCTATTAAGTACCTTATCTGATTGAAATTTAAGTCCAATGAACTTCTTGTTGTCAATAAGTAAATGTTTAAGTGTAATGTGTCTATGTGTTTTCATAGAACTAATGTAAAAGGTGTATTTTATTTACTAGAATATTATACGTATATTATACGTATAATATTCTGCTATGACAATCAAACAAAAGTTATGCTTATACTGTCAAAAAGAACTTCAAGGAAGATCAGATAAGAAGTTTTGTGATATGTATTGTAAAAGTTCTTTCCAGTATCTACAATCCAAACTTAAACCATCTAGATTCTATAACAAGGTAGACAACCAGCTTAAATTAAATAGAAGAATACTTAAATATTATAATAAAGCAGGAAAAGCAACAATAAGATCAAGTATTTTAACTGATCAAGGATTTGACCCAAACTTCTTTACTCATTACTGGAAGAATCAAAAAGGAGACGTTTATCTATTCGTTTATGAATATGGATTTTTGGCACTGAAGGAGAACAATGTCGAAAAGTTTGTTCTAGTTATTTGGCAGGAATATATGAGCAAATAACAAAGGGTTGGAGGATATGAGGGGGAAATAATTAACCCCAACGCCTAAATTATTTATATAGTAATTCATGATATAAATATTATGAATTTATCTTGTTGTTGTATACTATGTCGGCACAAAAAAAAACGCTCATCTACAAATTACCGTAAATAGAGCGTTTTTAGAATATTTCATTACTCAAGGTGGGAATTAAACTTAATGTACACTAATATAATCTTGTGTTTTGCGAGATATTTGACTATTGTGGGGAAAATAAAAACGCCATATCTACAAAATATAAGTAAATAGGCGTTTATAATTACAAAGATGTGGAGTCGCCGAGAATCGAACTCGGGTCCAAACAAGTAACCAAAGAGCTTTCTACACGTTTATTCTATTCTTGGGTTTTCGATTGCAAGCTGACAAAAGACAATCTACTTACAACTTAGCTTCTTAATCTCGAAAGTGCATCAAAGCGCTACACCATCTTAGTTAATTTTTACGATGTCTCAAAATGGAACGCCATTAACCAAGGCTTTCCGGAGACATAAAGCTTTCCTACCTAGTAGGACGAGGCTAATCTTACTATAATTCAGATTATGCAGCTAAAGCGTAGTTATTCTCGCCGTTTAAAATTTGGTCTAGCCTTTTACGTGTTTCAATGCCATTACACGACGTGCTTACTGTTTAATTAATCTCGCTGTCAAAACCAGTCGACCCCAATATTAATTACTTTTCCAAAATAGGAAAGGGTTGCGAAGTTACAAAAAAAGTTGTGCAACAGCGTAAATCCTCTTATTTTCGTGCAAAATTTATACCAATGTAGTTTATGAAGTTTGCAATCATAAAAGAACGTAAAAATCCACCAGATAGACGTGTTGTTTTGTCTCCAGAAAAGCTCTCTGAAGCAAGAGAACAGTTTCCTCAAGCTGAGTTTATAGTTGAATCTAGTGATATACGTATATTTCCAGATGAAGCTTATAAAGCTTTAGGCTTTAAAGTGACTGAAAATGTGTCAGATTGTGATGTCATGATTGGTGTTAAAGAAGTACCGATTGATAGTTTAGTCCCAAATAAAAAATATTTTTTCTTTTCACATACCATTAAAAAGCAACCTTATAATAGGAAGCTATTAAAGGCAATATTAGAAAAGAATATCGAAATGTTTGATCACGAAACCATTGTTAAAAAAAGTGGTGTTCGTTTAATTGGTTTTGGCCGTTATGCAGGTTTAGTTGGTGCTTATAATGGTTTTAGGGCTTTAGGTTTGCGAGATAATTTATTTGAGTTGCCAAAAGTTGAAACACTTGCAGATTTAGATGAGGTAAAAACAGAATTAGATAAAATCACCTTACCTAACATTAAAATATTGCTAACAGGAACTGGAAAAGTAGCTCTAGGAGCTAAAGAAATCTTAGACCATTTAAAAATTAAGGAGATTAGTGATGCATTATACTTAACCTCTAAGTTTTCAGAACCTGTTTATGTCATGGCAGATGTTATGGAATATGCTAAACGAAAGGATGGTAAAGTAGGCGATAAATGGGAGTTTTATAAAGACCCAACAGGGTACGAAAGTAATTTTATGCCTTATGCCATGGAAACAGACGTCTTTATCGCTGGACATTTTTACGGAAATGGAGCTCCTTTTTTATTTACAAGAGATGATGCAAAACACCCTGATTTTAGAATAAATCTTGTTGCAGATATATCATGTGATGTAGATGGTCCTGTAGCTTCTACCTTAAGAGCATCTACAATCGAAAATCCTTTTTACGGTTATGATGCACAAACTGAAAGTGAAGTGGCTTTCGATGCTAAAGAAGCGATTACAGTTATGGCTGTAGATAATTTACCTTGCGAATTGCCAAAAGATGCTAGCGAAGGTTTTGGTGAGATGTTTTTGGATAACGTGATTCCTGCTTTTTTTAATGGTGATGAACGTGGAATTTTAAAACGTGCTAAAATTACTGAGGGAGGGAAACTTACAGAGCGTTTTAACTATCTTCAGGATTATGTAGATGGTGAAGAGTAGCTACACATTTTGAACAAAGAAAATGGCATTCTTATTTAAGTCAAAAAAACCAAACTCATGCGTTTTCCATGCAGTATTTAAACGAAGCTTTTCTTTTGTAACTGTTCCACGCTTTATTATTTCATCAAGAATTGGATAAATATCATCTACAAAAATCTTTATAACCGAACCATATACAGGATCTTCATCGTTATCATGATGCCATTGTAAATGAATCCAAATATTTTCTCTGTTTAATACAGCGTAACCTTCTTCTTGATAATTGAGTTTAAAACCAATATGTGTTTCATATCATTTAATATCTCTTTCTAGATTTGAAGTTGAAAGTACTGGACAGATGGTGTGTAATTTTGAAGTTTGCCGCATACTTTAAAGATAGTAGTAATATTTTGGAAACAAAAAAGCCTATCAAATTTTGATAGGCATTCTGTAATAAAAATTAAGAATTTATTAGATAACTTTTACGTTTACCGCGTTCATTCCTTTTTTACCTTCTTTTAGTTCAAATTCCACATTATCACCTTCGTTAATTTCATCAATTAACCCTGTGACGTGTACAAAGTACTCTGTGCCTGAACCTTCTTCTGTAATAAAACCAAATCCTTTGGTACTATTGAAGAATTTTACTGTTCCTGTATTCACTATAAATAATTAAATAATTTTTACAAAGGTAAAATTTATAAGTCAAATTTTAACAATTTTTCACATTAATTTAATGTAAAGTTTTGTTTTTAAGAGTTTTGGAATAAAATCTGGAAGAGCTATTGATTGTCTTCAAGCCTAGCTTTAATACGTTTTAATATTTCTGTAGCTTGTATTTTATAATTTTTAATCATTGCTAAATGATTGTTTGAAGCCAGCATATTGTGTAATGCAACGCGCTTTCTATAATCTTCGCTTTCAGTAAAATATACAATCATTTATTCGTTAAACTTACCTAACGTTAAATCTACAAACCAAGGATAATCCTTAAGTTCATTGAGGTTTTTCATTACTTCATTTTCTAAGCGTTCATTATTTTTTTCAATTATAGGCTTATAAAGAGTATACAATTGAACGATGTTTGTAACTAAACCATCCTTTTGATTTGTGCCTTCATTTGAAACATTTTTTAAAAGCTCAAAACCTTTGGTTTGAATATTAAAAGGAGAGTAGAATGTAGTTAATGAAGTACATTGAATGCATTCTTGATAATTATTTCTGTTAAGCTCTTTGTTGATAATACGATTGCTGTATTTTTGAAGTGAGTCGTAAATTCTTCCTACCTGTGATGCAACTAAAGTATCTGTTTCCATATCATAAGATATGGTTCTTAAAATGTTATTTAAGTTGTCTTTTTGTTTTCTGTTCTCATTCCAGTTATTTACTTGTAAAGCCAAAAGAATACCAATCATTACTAGGAATATTTCACCAATAGCATAGAGTATGTATGACGTAACTTTTTTTGTTTTTTACCATATTATGTCTAACCTTTCGGAATATTTTAAGCATTAGACTCTTTGTTATCTTCGTTCTCTTCCTTTGTTTCTTTCTTCATTTTTATATAGCCAGTTACCAAGCGCACACCTAATCTTGCAAACAATATAATGGCTATAACCATTACAATATTAAATCCGTTCATTACATTTTCTTTAAGTTACAAAATTAGCGTTTTTGTTAGTTATATGGTTTGGTTTTATCTTCAATTTAACGCTTATTTTAATTAGGTATCTATTAACCTTATAAGTTGTTTCGACATATTTTTCTAAAGAATTTAATCATATTTAAAACTGAAAGTATATAAATTGTTCACCACTCCCTTGTGCAATACACAAGGCAAAAATCATAATAGCCCAAACAATTCCAAGAAATACAGGTGAAGATTTTTGAGCTACTTCTTTAACCGATGTGTTTCTCATGAACCAATGACATAAAAATAAAATTCCAACAACAGTGCATACTTTAATAATATCAAAAGTTTCTATAACATTAATTCCATCTGATTGCATATAGAACATAGATTTTATCATGTTCCAAGCTTTCGGAAAATCAGGTGCTCTAAAAAAGGTCCAAGTGATGTTTACACATGAAAACGTGATAAAAGCTAAGAAGATTCCATTCCATTTGGTTATTTTAAATGGTAAATATTTTCGTTGTAAACGCTCGAGAATTAAATAGGTGCCGTGTAAACCACCCCAAACAACAAATGTCCAAGCTGCTCCGTGCCATAGTCCACCTAAAAGCATAGTAACCATTAATGCAACATACATTTTTGTGATTCCATGTCTATTCCCACCTAAAGGAATATATAAATAATCCTTTAACCATGATGATAATGTTATGTGCCATCTTTTCCAAAGATCAGAAAAGCCCAAAGAAGCGTAAGGATATCTAAAGTTATCAGGTAATACAAAACCTAGCATCAGTGCTATACCTATAGCACATGTTGAATAACCAGCAAAGTCAAAAAAGATTTGACCAGAAAAAGCAAGAGTCCCAACCCAAGCATCAATACCATGAATTAATTGTGTTGAATCAAACACAGTATCACTTGTTTCTGCTAATAGACTATCTGCCATGACTACTTTTTGGAACAAACCAAGTGTTAACAAAAAGAGTCCCCATAAAAACTGATTGCTTGTTGCTTTTTTGGGTTCGTAAAACTGTGTAATCAATTCTTTGGCTCTAACAATTGGTCCTGCCACCAATTGAGGGAAAAAAGTAACATATAAAGCGAAATCTAAAAATGTCTTTGCTCGTTCAGTTTTCTTTTTATACATATCAATAGTATAAGACATTGTTTGAAATGTATAGAACGAAATTCCCATTGGTAAAAGAATTCCCATTGGATTAGCTTCAAATTCGAATCCAATGGAGTTAACGATTGTAACAAAATTTTCTAGTAAGAAATCACCATATTTAAAAAACGCTAAAAAACCAAGATTAATAGACATGCTTAACAAAAGCCATAACTTGCGCTTTCTTTGATTTTCTTCTATTGCAAGCCTTTTTCCAGCTGACCAATCAACTACAGTCGAAATCCATAATAATAGAATTAAAGGAGGATTCCACATTGCATAAAACAAATAACTCGCTAATAATAGCATACGTTTTTTGTTTGTCCAATTAAATAGTTTTGAATAATAAAGTGCTAAAACTATAACCAAAAACACTACGAAACTTAATGAATTGAATAACATAATTATTTGGTTTTATAGTTAGTGATTGCTCCATCTTCTAGCATGACATTAACTAGTTCTTTTGTGAAAATATCCGCGTTTTCTGCTGAAAGATGAGACCATTCGGGACAGCAGTCAATTGACTTTAGTTGTTCATAATCCTCATAATGATATGCTCTAGCTTGTGTTACATTGACCAGAGAATCAAAAAATGTTTCTCTTGAAAAAAATTGTTTTTCACCACCATAGAACATTCCTGAAGAAGGACACCTCACTAAAATTAGATTACCACCTCTTTCAGTAAATTTCTTTGCATCTTTTGCAAAATAATTTGTAGTTGAATTTTTATCTGGTGGAGGTCCTTCAGAGGTTAGGATAAATTTCCATGCATTTTTAATTTTGTTTGCAAATACAGTATCAGTTGCACATTGTTCAGACATTCTAACATTACGATCTATAGAGACATCACCAAATTCAAAAAAAGGAGGATATGCTGGTCCAGGTGTTCTTTTTTTAAATTTAATATTACGTAGCAATCCTTTTAGGTCAATATTTTCATCACTGTTTTCTTCATGTCCAGACATCATGACTAGATTTGATTGTAAAGGCAGTGATAACTGATGATTTAATCGCTCTGCAAACGTTCTATCATGATAATGTTCAACTTTAGATTGAGCTCGGTGCCATGGTTCGGCCTTAGGATATGTCGTTGAAAAAAATAAAGGAGGTGTAACCCCAACTATTATGGTTCCGTTGAATTCTGTATTATTCACAATATCATGAAATATTGGAAGAGGTGAACTTCCTGGTACTGCTAGTTGTAATGGGCGTTTTCCTGTAATGTCTTCAAAAACATCCAATTGAATATCAAAATGAACACGTGATGAACCAGTCAAAATCACATCTTCAGAAGTTAAAAATTCTACTTTTGAACGTTGTACCGCCCATAAGGCTTTATTATCATCAATGGTTGGATAATAGCCTTGAGAACGCCAATAAATCTCCCATGTGATTAAGGCTAAAAATAGTAATGTTGAGGCAATTAAAAATGATTGTTTTAACTTCATTTGGTTAGTTTTTTGAAGTCAATTAAGATCTATAATAGTTCGAGGCTATTATTTAAATGTACACTATTATTCTTTAATCACTCTAATACCAACATGTTTACTTTTTATCATACTATCATCATTAACATCGTAAAAATCGTAAGCACTATAACCATACACACCATTATCATAATATTCAGCAATATTTCCACCTAAATCATAAATTTCAGCATTACCAACTTTTGTTGGTTTCTTTTTACCTACTTTTTTGTATAAAATAGTGTTCAGCTCTTTTAGTTTTTCTTCGAGCATTGGTACCTCTGCTTTTGTAATATTATAACCAGCCCAATAATTTAAAGTAAGTTCTTTAGCACCTATTTTATGTGCTTGTTTATGCAAGCTTTTAGCCTCTTTCGTATTAGGTAATCTGTAGGTTTCTCCAGTTTTGTCTGATAACCAATTCACATAATCTTTAGCATCTTGCATACTTACTTCAGCAGGATAATTGTCTATTCCTGCTTCGTAGTTAAAACTTGTTTTAAAGGCTTTAAACTGTGCATTAGTGACTTCAAAACGACCAATGGATGTAGAGTCTTTTTTGATAAGTAATGTTTCAGGAATCAATACGCCATTTTTTATTTCACCGAAGAAACCATCTACAATCTTAGCTTTTTGAATTTTAAATAATTCGCCTAAAGGGCTATCTTCTTTAAAAGCCTTATTTTCAGAAGCTGGCTTGTTGAATAGATACGTATCAATCCACTGAATTTCTTCCTTCATTTTACGTAATTGGTGCGTGATTTTTCCTAAACCATGTGGTTGACCAGGAAACCATAAAAATCTCACTGGAGTATTTCCAGATTGTTGTAAGCCTCTAAAATATTCCCAACCTTGATCACGCGGTACAGCACGATCTTCGCTACCATGAAAAATTATGGTTGGTGTTTTTATTTTTTCAATTTCGAATAAAGGCGATTTAATAATGTAGTTTTCGTTATAAAATTTACCATTGGTGTCATCCCAAGGAGCTCCACCAAAATAGGTTTGGTCAAAACTTACACCAAAACGACATGTTCCGTAATCTGAGGTCCAATTGACATCACCAGCTCCTGGAGCAGCTACTTTAAACATATTTGGATAACGAACAGTAAGCATGGTAGTAATAATGGCACCATTAGACCAACCCATGGTTCCCATTTGGTTTTTGTCAATTTTACCTTCTTTATCAAGCACATCAATCGCTTTTATAATGTCTTCCATTTCTGGTTCATAATAATTACCCTTGATACTTTCTACAAATGATAATCCGTGATTTGATGACCCATGATAATTTGGCTTTAAAATAAACATACCTTTTTGTGACAGTAATTGTGGATAAGTACTCCAGCGATCACTAAACAAATCCAAATCTGCTCCTGCTGGACCACCATGAATAGATAACATTAGAGGATAGCGCTTACCCTCTTGATAGTTTTCAGGATAGATTAAAATTCCTGTAACTTCTTCATTTTTATAACCTTTCCAAACCATCACTTCAGATTTTGCTAGTGTTTTTTTTGAAAGATTTTTGTTGAGTTTTACAAGTTCTTGTTCATTAGAGAATTTATTACTGTTCAAATCAGCAACATGAAAGGTTGGTAAACGTGATGCAGTAGAGTAGGTGTAGATTACTTTTGTACCATCATCAGACATTGTGATAATAGATGTGTGGTCATTTTTTTCATCTAAATCAATGATAGATTTACTCCAAGAGTTACTGTTTTTCTTATAGTAAGCTAATCTTATATAGGCTTTATTAGCTAGGGTAACAATGGCATCATTACCAACGACATTATAGCCACGACCAATACCTAAATCCCATTTTAAATCTACTTTTTTATACGTATGTGTAGCTAAGGTATAATAATAGAGTTCACTCACACCTGCGCCATTCCATTCAGGGTCAGACGCATAGGTTGACGTAAAATAAAATCCTTTGTTGTCGTCAGTAAATTGAATGTTTCCCATTGGCTGTCCAAGATTATGTTTAATCTTAATTACTTTCCCAGTATCAAGATTTTTTAAGTAATGAAATGGGTCCTGTTGTGCATCAGCTGCATAACTTCTACTACGCTGCATACTGTAAAACAACCACTTTCCATCTTTAGAAGCTTGATAACCACTTAAAGGCTTTTTATTATTGGTGAGTCGTTTTGTTGACTTGTCTTTAATATTAAATGCATATACATGATTTGGTCTCCAATTCAAAGAATCTTCAACGACAATCACATTGTCTTTCTTTTTTTCAAGTTCTTGCTCATATAAAGTTTTTCCGTCGTGTGATTGAAACAGTAAAGTGTTTTTATTTTGCCATTGTAAATTGGAAATACCATTTTTAAACTCCTTTACTTCCTTGGCTTCTCCACCATAAATACTTAAGCTCCAAAGCTTGTTACCTTTATCTCTTGATGACAAAAAATAAATATGTTCACCGTCTTTTGAGAATATTGGACTGGAATCACTATCATCTCCGTTAGTAAGTTGAATAGTTCTAAAAGCATCATCTTTCTTCATATCTAAGCGTGTCAAATAAATATCAGAGATAAACCGATCTTTATCTTTTACAGGCTTAAGCTTGGTCCAAACCACCATATTGTTGTTTGGCGAAAAAGAGACTGAACCCATTGATTCACGGTTAATAATATCTTCTGGTGTCCATTTACTTGGGTCTGCTTTTTTATCTGTTTGTGCATTTGTTACAAAGCAGAGCAAACATATTAAAAGTATTGAAGTGATATATTTTTTCATTTTTTTTTTAGTATTGATTTCTAATTATTGGATTTCGCTGGTTTTGAGAATGGTGGAGGAACTACTTTTTTGCTGCCTTGTTTGTTAAGCATGTCAAGTACCTCTTTTACGGCACGTTCTAATTGAGGATCTTCACCTTTTGATAATGCCACAGCATCTTGTCTTACAGCAATATCAGGAGCTACACCTTCATTTTCAGCGACCCATTTGTTATTTATTGGGTCAAAAACTGCGTTGTCAGGAGCTGTTAAAGCACCTCCATCTATTAAACTATAATGCACTGACGATTTTACCAATCCTCCCCAAGTTGTTGATCCAATTAATGGACCAGCGTTTTGTTGTCTAAACACCCAAGGGAAAAAGTCGCCACCTGAACCCGAAAGCTCATTAATAAGCAACGCTTTTGGGCCTAAAATCCCTGCTGGAAGTCTCATTGCTTTCCCATTAGGAACTTCATTAGTCAATCCAGCTCTTAGCGTTCTAGTCATTAAATCTACCATATAATCATCTAATAAACCACCACCATTAAAGCGTTCATCTATCACAGCACCTTCTTTATCTTGTTGTGCAAAGAAATAGCGATTGAAGGATACAAACCCTGCACCACTTGTATTTGGTACCCAAACATAAGCTAAGCGACCATTAGAGAGCTTATCAACTAATCGTCTATTGTCCTCAACCCAAGCGCGCTGACGTAATCCGTTTTCACTACGAATAGGTTCTACAATCTCTTTCCATGCGCCATTAAATTCTGGCTTATCATTAATATGTAGGGTAGTTTGCTTATTTAATGTTCCATCTAATAAGTGAAATGGATTATCGTTTGCTGTTAAAGGTTGTCCATTAATACCAACAATGTAATGTCCTTCTTTTATGTTTAAACCTGGTTGGTCTAACGGACTGCTTAATCCTGGATTCCAACTCTCGGTAGTATAAATGCGTGAGATTTGCCAACGGTTACTTTTTGCTTCTAAATCAGCTCCTAAAAGCCCAACCTTAGAATTGTCGACATCTGGATAATCGCCACCAAACACAAAGCTATGACCAACAGATAGTTCCCCATTCACTTGATCTAAGATATACGTTAAATCTGCTCTATGTTTAACGTAAGGGACTAGAGGAGCATACCGTTTGTAAACGACATTCCAATCACGTCCATGCATATTTGGATCGTAAAAATAATCGCGTTCGTAACGCCACGCTTCTTCAAATATTTGTTTCCATTCAGCAGCTTTGTCAAGCTTCATTTGAAGGTCAACTTTCACGTTTTTTCCTTTACCTGCTGATGCAGATGCGTCAACAATTTGCCATCCTCCTTTCGCTTGTGCTAAAATCTTTTTTCTATCAGATGATATAGTAAATTGACCTACACCTGACATAAATTCTTCTGCTTTATTGTCATCAAGCTTGTATTTTTGGACAGTTAATCCTCTACTATTTGCAACACGTTCCATAATAAAAACAGAGCCTTTTGGTCCGCTAATCATATAGACATAATTCCTGACTGGAATGTCCAAAGCTAAGGTGCGCCTTTCAATATTATCAAAGTCAATTTTTATTGTTGTATCTTCTTTTTTCTCATCAGATTTAGCCTTGCCATCCTCTTTCTTCTCTTCTTTCTTTTCGGCTTCTTCTTCATCACTCTTTGGTTTAAAAGGTGAAGCATCATCGCTTTGCAAATTAATTACATAAGCAGCATATTCAGGATTCGCAGTCATCGCACTTGTATTTGCCCAACCTGAACCTAGTGCAACATCAGTACTTGCTAAAAAATAAAGATGCTCTTGGTCGGCATCCCAAGCTGGTGCAAATGCATCGGCAAAAGGATTTGTAATGGATTGTGTTTTTCCTGAATCTAAAGACCAAAGGGTCACTTGTCTAAAATTATTTGAACCTGCTTTTGAATAAGCTAACCATTTTGAATCTGGAGACCAAGTTAAGCCTAAGCGACCACGCTCTAGATTATTACCACCAATATCAATGGTTTTTATGGTGCCCTCTGAAACGTTAACAACTCTGATTCTAACGTCATCGTCAGTAAAAGCAATATGTACTCCATCTGGTGACCAAGTAGGTTCCCAACCTAATTTTGATTCTCCAATGGAGATACTTCTAGGTGTTGACATACCATCTTGATTAGCAATTAGTAATTCATATTCTTTACCACTTTTATCTGAAAACCATGCTACTTCATTGCCCTTTGGAGACCAAATTGGCGTTCTGTCTGCAACGCCAGAACTCTCGGTCATATTTCTTGAATCCCCATTTTCAATTGGGACTGTAAAAATTTCACCTCTAGATTCCATAATAGCTCGCTTTCCTGTTGGCGATAATGATACAGATCTAGCAGATCTACTAACATCTTCCCATTTGGTTGCAGCCCAAGGAAAATCACCAACAACATTAATGCTAAGTTGTTTAGTTATATTTGAGTTAATATCTAAAGTATGTAAATAACCATCGCGCTCAAACACAAGTGTATTATTATGACCTGATAGTGATTTAATATCTGATCCCTTAAAAGTTGTAACTTGTTTTAATTGAGAGGTTTTTGTGTTAAATGACCAAATATTAGCCACTAAATCTCTATCTGAAAGGAAGTAGATGTTATCTCCCATCCAGATAGGTTTAATATCAGTTGTTTTGTTATTTGGTAATAGAGTTTCTTTAGAATTACTAAGATTTAAAATAACTAATGGTGTGTTTTGACCACCTCTGTAAGCACGCCATTCTTTATCCCAGCGACTCATTCTATCGATAATCATTTGTTTTCCATCTTTGGAATAAGAACCATTTGTGCTCCATTGAGAAGTTACTAGTGTTGAAGGGCCTCCTTTTACTGGAACTGTCCATAATCTATCAAAACCACTAGGTGCAGTATCACGACTAGAACCATATAAAACATGCTTACCATCATTAGTCCAACCTCTAACTTGTGCACCACTTGGATGCCAAGTTAATCTTGTGGCATCTCCACCGTCTACTGAAACAACGTAAACGGCATTTGCCCCAAAACGATTTGAAGTAAACGCAATCCATTTTCCATCAGGCGAAAAATATGGATGTTGTTCTACTGCTGAGGTACTTGTTAACCTTTTTGCGTTACTCCCATTGATATTTGCTATCCAAACATCACTTCCGTAACAGAATGTAATTTGCGAGTCGTTAATATCTGGTTGACGTAAAAGCTTAGTGCCTTGAGCAAACGTTGAGATGCTAAATAAGAGAATAAAAATTTTCAATAAATGTTTCATATTGTTTGAATTGATGTTGATTTTAATTTTTTACTTTAATTGGATGAGGAGGTGTTTTCATTGATTTTGGAGGATTTGCCTTAAGTTCTTTTAGAGCTATTTCAATGGCTTTTTCCAATTGAGGGTCATGTCCTTTAATTACTAATTCTGGCCATTGTTCCACTTCAATATCTGGAGCCACACCTTCATTTTCAACTCTAAAACCATCTTCAGTATAAAATGCTAAATTTGGTGCAGTAACAATTCCACCATCAATAAATTCAGGATAACCTAAAACACCAACTAAACCACCCCAAGTGCGTTTACCTACGATAGTTCCCATCTTAAACCTTTTAAACATCCATGGTAAATAATCTCCTCCAGAACCAGCGGTTTCATCGGTAATCATAACTTTTGGTCCCTGTATGGATGCACTTGGTGCTTTATGATCATTTCCATAGCGATAATTCCAATATGATTGCACAGGTTTTTTAAGCATATCGATGTAATAATCGGCTAATTGCCCTCCTCCATTAAAACGTTCATCAACTATTATAGCTTTTTTATCAGCTTGGGGAAAGAAGTACCTCTTAAAATATTGATGTCCGGCACCTGCTGTATTAGGAACATAGACATAGGCAACTTGTCCATTGGTAGCCTCATGTACTTTTCTCATATTCCCTTCTACCCAATCTCTATTACGTAAAGCACTTTCATTAGAAACTGGAGTTACATTTACCTCACGAGCATCACTTCCATCTGCTTTTTTACCAACTTTAATACTAACTATTTTATTGGCTGTATTTTCAAAATAACTATACAAGTTATCTTTTGATGTTAGATTTTTCCCATTTACTGCGATTAAATATTCACCTTCACTAATATTTACTCCTGGCTCTGTTAGGGGTGAACGTAAATTAGGATTCCAATTGAGTCCTCCATAAATCTTTTTAATTTGATAACGGTTATTTTTAGTTGCATAATCCGCACCTAATAAACCTCCTTGAATGTTATCTGCACGATTCATTCTGTCGCCTGTACTACTAAATCTATGATGACCAACGACTAGTTCGCTGAACATCCATTGCATCACTCTATACAAATCTGATTTACTACTTACATATGGCAAAAATGAACGGTATTTTTCTTTCATTGCATTCCAATCTACACCATGCATATTCGGGTCGTAGAAATAATCTCTATTAACTCTCCAGGCTTCTTCAAAAATATTATTCCATTCATCTTTAGGATTAATTTTCACTTTGATGTTAGAGAGATTTAATGGACCATCTTTAGCTTTTACACCGGTATCTGTAAGCCCTATTGATCCTCTGTTAAAATATAACATCTTTTTACCATTAGCCGAAATAGTAAAATCTCCAGCTGGCATGATAACATCTGCCTTTCTCTTTTTTAAATCAAATTTGCTTAAAGTTGCCGTATTATCTTTCGTAGCTACATAAAAAAGTTCACCTTCTTTAGCGATCCCTAAATTTCTATAATCGGAAGGAGGCAATGGTATATCAACAATTCTGTTTGCTAGCCCATCAAAATCGATTGTTAATACTTTTTCTTCTTCTTTTTCTTCTTCTTTTTTATTGGTGTTTTCCGATTTTTTAATTTCCTCTTCATCATTTTCTTTTGAAAATGGAGAAATAGTTTCTTTTTGCAAAGTGACCAAATAGATAGAACTAGTTGCAGTCATGTCATTATTAGATTGATCAAACCAGTTAACAACGGGACCAGCATCGGTAGAAGCAAGCATGTATAAATATTTGCCACTAGGATCGAAGACAGGTTCTGAAACATTAGCTAA
Organism: Flavobacteriaceae bacterium S0862; assembly: GCA_023015825.1. GTDB lineage: Bacteria > Bacteroidota > Bacteroidia > Flavobacteriales > Flavobacteriaceae > Pontimicrobium. The sequence goes on from JALKAW010000008.1 coordinate 27,278, forward strand.
ACCATCTGAAATTACATAAGATTTATTTTCTTTTAAAGAGTAGGTAAATGCCTTTTCAAAATTTGTTTGTGTAATTGTTGTGTAAGAAATCCAATTAGAATCAAATGACCAACTTCCAAATAGTTCTCTAAAAATTCCAGGAAAATACAATTCATCTGAAGCAATTTTGGTTATCTTCTTACTATTCCTGTCAAAGACATATAGACTTCTTCCGTTATCAACGAAACATACTTTTTTACTATCTGGAGACCAGTGAATATTTGCATAAAACCCTGATCCTGAAAGTGAATGTTTTGATACTTTTCCTGTAATCGTACTTTGAAAGTGTAAAGCGTATTCACCCGATTCATCTGAAAAGTATGCAACTGTTTTTCCATCTGGTGACCATTCAGGGTATTTTTCATGAACACCTGTAGAAGCTGTTAGATTTTTTGGGTCTCCTTTTTTGGCTGGAACAGTTATAATATCTCCTCTAAAATCTACAACAACTCTATTGCCAGATGGAGAAATAGCAGCAGAACGCACATAGTTTTTACCAGAAACATAACGATCTCTAAGTTCTAGGAGGTCCGTTGAAATGTTAACTTTTATTTGACTTGAATTTCCAGTTACAGAATCATATAAATGTAGATAACCTCCTTGCTCATAAACAATACGGCCATTGTTTGCAGAAAGATTTAAAACAGGAAAATCTTTATAGTGAGTTAGTTGCTTTACTTCTTTAGATTTAGTGTTATAACTATAAAGATTAAACTCACCGTTTTCATCACTTCTATAATAAATATGGTCACCCATCCATTGTGGTTTAGTTGTATTTCCAACGTTTCCAGCTCTAGGGATCTCTTCTACTTTATGATTTTTTACATTATAAATCCAAATTCTAGATTCCATACCTCCTCTATAATGTTTCCATTGTCCATAAGGTTCATATAATGGTGTATATGCTAAGTGATTACCATTATCTGAATAAGAAGACCAAAAGGCATTAGGAATTTCTAGCTGAGAAATATTCCCTCCATTAACACTTACGGAATATAACTGTAAATAGCGTCCAGTAAATGTGTTTCGCTGTGAAGCAAAAATCACATTTTTACCATCTGGGGTAAAATCATTTACGCGATCTCCACTTGGATGCCAAGTTAATCTTTTAGGAATACCACCACTTACTGGTATGGTGTAAGCGTCTGTGTTTCCATCATATTGAGCGCTAAAGGCAATGGTTTTTCCATCTGGTGAAAAAACGGGATTCCCCTCAATACCTTTGTCAATAGTTAATCGTGTAGGGTTAGTGCCATCAATATTGGCTACCCATAAATCTTCGGCATAAATAAATGCGATATTGCTTTGACTTACAGCAGGTTGGGAAAGTAATTTAGTATTATTACTTATTTGAGCAAAAGAAATCATTGGATAGACTAAAAGAAAAACTATTAGTCCAGTTAGTTTTTGGTCGATTTTCATAGTATTATTGTTATTAATTTTTGAAATTCTTATTGAGTTAGTTACAAATAAAAACCCAAACAAGTTTTTGTATGTTAGTGCAATGCAGTATAGGGAGCAAAAATTAAATAAAAAGCACTTTTGTAAAGTGTCTTAGAGAGTTTATAAATATATAAAAATTAATCAAGAATCTATATTAGACTTTAATATCCTAAACTATTAAAAAATTTAATGATTTTTTTAATACTAAGCTGAAAGTATCGAATAACTTCCCATAATTATTATTAATAATAAGAGGCCAATCGCCAAAAACCGTAAGGCCTTATTAACACAAGAAAATTTGTAGGACGCGATTTTTGAAATAATATAAATTTGTTGTCCTAATTGATCAAATAGTTGATCCTCATCAGAGCTAATTTCATGAAATGTTTTTGAAAATTCTTTGACGTTACCAAACTTAGAAATAACATCTCCAAAAAAGAAAATGTTCTTATCGTATTTAGCTTCAATTTTTGGCATAAAACATCGAACACTAAAATAAATAGAAGTAGCTGTACATAAAAACCAAACAGCTAGTAATATATATAGAAAGGGTTTGTTGGCTGCTTCTGCTAAAACTGTTTCAAGGTAGTTATATGTAAAATTCAATAAAATCCCATAAAATGATAAAATTAGACCAGCTTTTATTTCGGAAGCTTTTATGAGTCCAGATACATAATCAATACTTCCCCAATAATGATCAATTAAATCGTCTGTATGTTTGTTTTTTTTATGTCTAGATTTTGTTAATTTTTGTTCTTCCATTTTGGTTGGTGTTTTGTAAAAGTGATTTTATTCTATAACTTCATAAACTGTAAGGGTTTCAGCTTTATTTTTTAATTCGATGTCTCCTATTTTTACACATTTAAAAGCCTCTTTTACTTCGTTGTAACAATCTTCCGAAATGATAATCTGGTTTTCTTTTGCAGCATCTTGAAAACGAGCTGCTGTATTTACTGTATCTCCAATAACCGTGTAATCCAATCGTTTTAGACTAGCTGAACCAATATTACCAGAAATCATTTCGCCACTTTTAATACCAATAGATACTTTTGGCATAAAGCCTTTTAAATCTTTAGATTCTGGCAGATTGTTTATTTTAGTTCTTAATGCCAAAGCTGCATCAATTGCTCGATCTAAATGGTATTCGCCTCTAAAAACAGCCATGATAGCGTCACCAATAAATTTATCAATAAACCCTTGATGTTCCATGATTTCTTTTACCATTTCATCGAAATATGTGTTAATCATTTTTACAACAGTATCTGCAGGAAATGTTTCACTTATTTTGGTAAAACCACATAAATCAATAAACATGACAGTTCCTTCAATGGTTTCATTAGCCATAATGGTCGATTCGTACTCACGACTTCCCATGAAGTTTAACACATTTTCATCCACATACATTTTTAAAATGTTGTTTTCTTTAATGGCTTGAAGGGTTTCCTTGATGTGGTTGGCATGTTTTAAGGTTTTCTCCATGGTCAAGGTCAAATCCTCAAAATTGATGGGTTTTGTAATAAAATCAAATGCACCACGATTCATAGCAGTTCTAATGTTATCCATATCGCCATAAGCAGATACAATAACCGATTTAAGTAGGGGTTTTTGTTCGCTTAATCTACTTAACAACGTAAGACCATCCATTTCTGGCATGTTGATATCGCTTAATACAATATCTACCTCTGGGTCGTTAAGCAATTTTTCTAAGGCATCAACACCATTGATTGCAAAGAGGAATTCGTATTCCTTTTCGCGTATTTTTTTGCGAAATTTTTGCTTTATTAATACCTCTAAATCTGTTTCGTCGTCTACAACTAATATCTTTGCCATTATATAATTTGTATTAATTTGTCTTTCAATAATTTAAAATCTACAGGTTTGGTTAAAAAATCATCCGCACCTAATCTTTTAGCAGTATTAAAATTCTCCTCATCACCGTAAGCTGTTACCATCATGACTACAGGAGGTGGTGCTACAAAATCTTTTTTTATAATTTCTAAGAGTTGTAAACCGCTCATTCCTGGCATATTTATATCAGATAAAATTAAGACAGCTTCTTGCTCCATGTCTTTTAATACCTCTAATGCTTCTTCACCTGAAAAAGCAAACATAAAATTAAGATCGCCTTTTCTAATTTCTTTTCTAAAACGTTGCTGAAACAATGTTTTTACATCCTGTTCGTCATCTACTACTAATATTTTCATGTTATTTAAATTGGTAGTTTAATTATAAATTCTGTTCCCCTATTTTGTTGTGTATTAACTTTCAATTCTCCTTCATGTCCTTTTGTTATAATATCATAACTCATACTAAGCCCTAATCCTGTACCTTGACCTGTTGGTTTGGTAGTAAAAAATGGTTGGAAAATTTTATCCAATACTTTTTTGGGGATACCATTGCCATTGTCCTTTACAGAAATACTTATCCAATTACCATTCTTTTTAGTGCTAATTGAAACTGTTGGCTCATAGTCATTTTTATTACTTTGCTTTTTCTCATTTACTACATAAAATGCGTTGGTAAGTAGGTTTAATACAACGCGACCTATATCCTGAGGTAGAATATTTATATTGCCAATATTTTCATCAAAATCTGTTACTAAGGTAGCGTTAAAACTTTTGTCTTTAGCACGTAAGCCATGATATGCTAATCTTAAATATTCATCGGCTAATGCATTAATATTTGTAGGTTCTTTTTTGTCACCAGTTGCGCGACTATGCTGTAACATTCCTTTTACAATGCTATCTGCACGTTTGCCATGATGATTAATTTTTTCAAGATTTTGAATTACATCGTCAGTAATAGCTTTTACTTCTTCCATGTCGCCATTTTCGAGTTCCTCGATCATTTCGTCTAATAATTCTTTACTCACTTCAGAGAAGTTATTAACGAAGTTTAATGGGTTTTGTATTTCATGCGCAATACCAGCCGTAAGTTCACCTAAACTCGCCATTTTTTCACTTTGTATCAGCTGCTTTTGGGTTGACTGCAATTCGGACAGTGCTTGTTCAGCTCGTTTTTTAGCTTTTTGAAGATTAATTAAATCTTCTTCAGCTTGTTTCGCCTGTTTCTCAGCAATTTTTAAATCATTAAAGCGTGTATAGGTTAAATTAAATACACTTGCAAAACGCTCTAATAAATCTGTGGTTTCTTGTGGTTGTTCTTCTGATGCAGCCATACCTATTAAACCTCCTGAAAAATACGCCACAGTTTGTACTCGTCTTTTTTGTTTTAAGCCATCTATAAATGGCACCTTCATTTCTTCATTTAGATATCTAAAATAGTCTTGAAGTTCTTTACCCTTTAAATCGATTATGACAGATTTTTTATGCTGTTTCCAGCCAGCAACCATTTTTTTAATCGATTTGTTTTTAGATACCTGAAGTGTAAAGCGACTTTCAATTTTACTGCCATCTTCATTGGTTGCCCAAGCATCAATAAGATTGCCATTATCTTTAATAATACCAATGAATAAACGATTAGGTGCGATTCCTAAATTTAATAATTCTTTAAATACAACAACTGAAGTCTCTGCCAATTCTGAGCTGTATTCCATGGTCATAGTTCTTGACCGTACTTTTTCCAGTGCCATTTCAATTTGAGCTTCTCTGGCGCGATTTTCTGCTTTTTGTAAATCTAAATATCGTGTGTAAGCCTGCTCAAATACTTTGGCGAAACGTGGTAAGATATCCATGTTTTCAAGTGGCTTTAAAGAAGAAGCTAAGATGTAACCATTTTTAAAGGACGCTCCATAATCTATTTCCCAAGGTGGTGTTTCTGGCATCGGTGCATTTCGTGATTCTAAATCCTTAAGTGTAATCTGAGCCGATGGCAACTTAAAGATATCTTCAAAATGCTGTTCTATAAAATCTGACGGAATTTCAATCGAAAATAATTCTGTTCCTTTTTTCCATTGATCATATCGGTATTGGTGGATATAATCTAAATCTATAGGAACAATCATTGGACTAAGCATACCACCTCTAGGAATACTGTGCCATTGTTCTACATGACCTTTGTGTTTATCGCAAAATACAATACCTGTTGCAAATAGATCCTCTCCAAAGTTTCGTAATTGGTTAAACATTTCTGTTGTTACTTGAGCAAAATCATTGGTACTTTGCATACCCATAGATTGGGAGCGTACGCGCTCTAGAGCCGCTTCAATTTGCGCTTCTCTTGCTTGAGCTTCGGCGCGTTTTAAATCTAAGAAGCGCGTATAGGTTTGCTCAAACACGTTTCCAAATCGCTTAAAAACGTCATGAGAATCTGGGACAGCTTCATAAGTAATAAACATTACATAGCCAAACTTAAAATATACGATATGAAAGATTTGGAAGGTTGGTAATTCAATACCTTTTTTTGCGAAATCATCAAAAATTTCACCTACAATTGGTAAAGTTCTCATAAATTCATAATGCTTCACAAGAGCTTCTCCTCCCAATTCTTTTACATAAAAATGTTCGCCGTCTTCTTGTGGGGTATAAAAATCATAGCCTTCACCAATACTTGGCAGAATAAAACCTTTCTGAACTTGACCTTCTGAGCTCATATTGCAACTTGCATTGTGTTTGTCATCTTGCCAAATGCAATAGCCAGCGCTCCAAGCAGGTATGCCCAATTCTTGTACTTGTAAGAAGAGGTTATTAGCCGCTTCTGGTAATTCGGTACTTTTTTGCATAGCCATAGTACGGGAACGTACTTTTTCTAAAGCTGCTTCTATTTGGGCTTCTATTACTTGAGCTTCGGCTTTTTGTAAATCGAGAAAGCGTTGGTATAGTCTCCCAAATTCTTTAGCGAATTTCACTACAATTTCCTTTTCTTCTTCTGTGGCTTTTCTCTCAGAATTAAGCCCTAAATAACCAAATTTACAATGGCCTTGAGTTGTATATAATCCATTAGGGAAATCTTCCGGATAAATTTTATTCTCATTAGGCAAAGCTGACATTACTTCGTCTAAAACTTCCCATAAAAGTGGTAAATCTTCTGCCTTATAATCAATTAAATCTAAAGCATGTAATTCACTTTTCTGCCAATTTTTATAGGAACTTCGCCAGGCTTCAATAGTGTCTACATCAATAATTTGTTCGGCAATAATACGCTTTTTTCCTGAAGTTGTAATTCGTAAACTAAAGGTCTCATTGGCTTCGTCAAATAAGGTAAGATGGGTTAGGGCAGGATTAATACCAAGAAGTTCAAATTGATCAAACAATACTCCAAGAACATCGGTTAACTCATCGGTTTGGTGCATAGCCATTGCTCTAGCCCTAACCCGTTCTAGAGATGCTTCAATTTGTGCTTCTCTTGCTTGTGATTCAGCTTTTTGGAGATCTAGGAAACGCGTGTAGGATTGCTGAAACACTTTTCCAAAACGCTTTAGGATTAAATTGTCCTCTTCGGAAAAAGGTATACCCGAAAAATTTTCAATATAAAGGCCGATATCTTTTTGTATTACGGTTGACGCAGATAATCCTGGACAGCTGAGGTAAAAATCTTTTGCCTTTTTAGTCAGACCTTTAATATGAGGAAGTAGTTTTTTATAAAAACTATTCTTTTCTTCAAAATCCAATTGCGTTGTAAAGAATTCCTTGTTTTTCTTTTTTGCTTCTGTGAATTGTTTATCCCAAACCAAACCGAGGTAAGGAACTGTTATCTTTGCTGGAATGTTTTGAGTATCTGCAACCCAAAAATGAAAGTCTTTCTTCGGTTCATAATCTACGACAATGCCTGCATGTTCTGCATTAATTTTTAATTGTGCCATTTGGTCAAAAATTACATTTATGACCTCTTTAAGTTCATCACTTTTGTGCATTGCCATAGAGGCTGCTCTAACTCTTTCTAAGGAAGCTTCAATATGTGCTTCTCTTGATTGTGCTTCGGCTTTTTGGAGGTCTAAGAAACGTGTGTAGGTTTGCTCAAATACTTTAGAAAATCGTTGTATGATTTCCTTATCTTCTATACTTGCTTTAACAAGGTTAGATTTACTGATACAACCATATTTGTTATTAGCATCTAGGAATTCAAGCTTATTCCATTTCATTTTCTTTTGAGCTGTCATGAAATAATTGGATGACATAACTTCATCGCAAACTGTCAAGAATTGGTCGACTTCTTCTTTTGATATCAATGAAATGTAGGAAAAGGGAAGTCCCTCTTTCCAAGATTTGATGCTAGTATCTTCAAAAAGCGCACTAGGCATTTTAAAATGAGTCGGTTGATCATAAATACCCTCCACTGGAGAAAACCATACATCAACATACCCTTTATCTAAATGAAAAATAGTTATCCAAGACTGAACGAAATCAATATTTAATTTTTTTAACTGGTCAAAATAGACCACAACAACATTATATAAATCCTCTGTATTGTGCATTGCCATTGAGGCGCCTCTTAAACGCTCTAAAGCACCTTCAATTTGTGCTTCCCTGGCTTGTTTTTCGGCCTTTTGTAAATCTTCAAAACGTTTATAAGCTAAATCGAAGGCTGTACCCATTTTTGTCAGAATATCTTGCATTTCCTCAGATGGAGGATTTAGTAAATCGATGCTAAGCTTACCTTTATTAAGCTTTTTTACAGCATGATAAAGTATTTTTAAGTTGGTGTTTTTTGTAAACTCTCTTACTTCTTGTGCCAAATCTGACTGTCCATGTTCCTCTAACCATTCTGTAATTCTTTCAAATCCTTTCTCATCCTGGGTTTCAATAAAATAGTCCTTTTTATTTTCCCAAACTCTTTTTTGGTATAAATGAGGATCATTTTTTTTCAATTTAAATGTGATATCAAAAGGGATTTGAAAATCACCACCTGAATCCTGAAGGGTACTTAAATCCCACATTCTTATTTGGTCGTTTTCTGCCTCAAGAAATATAGTAGCTGCTACGATATTTGGTATATCTAACGCCATAAGTTCCTCTTTTAGCTTTGCAACCAAATTTAGGATTTCTTCTGATTTATGCATCGCTAAAGCTTTAGCTCTTACGCGTTCTACAGCAAGGTTAATTTGAGATGTTCTTGCTTGTGCTTCGGCTTTTTGAAGGCCTAAAAAACGTGTGTATGTGCGTTGAAATTCTTTAGAGAATCGACTTAAAATATTTTTTTCATCGGTATTAAGTTCTCTTTTTATCATAATTCCAAAGCAGCCATAATCCATATAAGCATCTATGTAGAATAAGCCGTTAGGAAATAGTTCTGGTTTAAATTTATCAACTCCCTTGAGTAGCTCTTGCCATGTGTTGAAGTAGTCTTCAACTTTATCTGATGCTACGGAGTTAACGTGCACGGTTTCTCCGCTTTCCCAAGCAATATAACAAGCTTCAATTTCAGGGTCGCTTTTGTCTAATGGATAGGTTACCGATTTGTTCTGATAACTTGTTTTTCTTTTTTCACGTTCGCTCCAAGTTGCCCAAAACAAATGCTTTTTTTCATCTTCTGATGGCAACCATAAATAAGAAAATTCAGAATCAATACCCAATAACTCTAATTGTTCATGAAATACTTGTGTCGTTTCACTAAGTTCATCAGTGCTTTGCATTCGCATAGATTGAGACCTTACCCTTTCCAATGCCGCCTCAATTTGCGCTTCACGAGCTTGCGTTTCTGCTTTTTGAAGATCTAGAAAGCGAGCATAGGTTTGTTCAAAGACTTTAGTGAACCTGGCTAATAAGGCTTCTTCTTGTTTGGTTAATGTTGAACCGCATACTAAGTGCAAGTATCCATGAGAAAAATTGAAACAATAAAATATAGTAGGATCAGGAAATTGATTCCTAACCATTTCTTCAGCTTCCTTAGACTGAAACGTTGTAATGGCAAACTCGAGATGGTCTTTACGTTTTTTGCCGGCAACAGTTTGATGAAACACTGTTTGTTTTGCTTTCCATGCATTATAACGCTTGTCAAAAGTAGCATCTCCCTTTAAAGGAAGATAAAATAACGCCATAGAATCTCCTCCGGGATTAGTTACCCAGGTCAATTGTCTTTCGGTTTCCTCATTCACTTCTACATAACCACAGGACACAAAATTAGTAACATTAAGCTTAATGAGTTCTTTATACAGTAGAACAACAACTTCTTCGAGTTCATCACTTCCTTGCATAGCCATTGTACGACTTCTTATTTTTTCTAAAGCCGCTTCAATTTGTGCTTTTCTTGCTTGAGCTTCGGCTCTTTTTAGATCTTTATAGCGACGATAAGCAAGGTCGAACACTTGTGCTGCTTTTCGAAGGACTTCTTTTGTGTCTTCTGAAGCTGGTGAATGTGTAACTAATAAAAGAGAACCGTCTGAAAAATCAGCAAAATTCCAGTATTCGGAGTGTTCTGAGATTCTTCTGTTTTTAACAAAGCCTATTCTTCTTTCGGCTATTGTTGGCGCATACTTCATCATAGTTTTCTGCCATTCCTCAGCCATTTCTTTCTCAAATTCGATGGTGTATTCTGTTGCATCAGAAGCATACATTTTTATCATATGCTTTATTTGATTTGTAGCATCAACAGGAAAAAAAACATTAGCCAAAACTATTTCACCTGACTCTCCTGGTGGTCTTACTGCTGCAATAGACTCAAACATAGGCTCACCATCAGTATATAAATGAATAACACTTGCTTCAAGATCTAATTGACCTAAATCATCAATTTGTCTGCGCAATTCTGTAATAACATCCATAAGCTCCTCAGATGTATGCATCGCTAATGATCGACTTCTAATGCGCTCCATAGCCACTTCTATTTGAGCTTCTCTTGCTTGTTTCTCTGCTTTTTGTAGGTCTAAGAAACGTGTGTAGGTTTGTTGGAAAACTTTTGCGAAACGTTTAAAAATATCATGTGCATCTTGAACATGCTCTTTGGTAATAAACAGTAAATAGCCATATTTAAAATAGGCAACATGGTCTAATTGATAAGTTGGGAAACCATTATTTGTTTTCTTTAAATTTTTTAACACATCACCTATAACAGGTAGTGAGCTCATGTATTCGTAATGATTTACACATGTTTTGCCTGAAAATTCCTTAATGAAGAATGATTCACCTTTTTGACCTTTTTGGTAATATTCCTTAAATATTCCTTTATGTGGAACAGTATATGTAGGCAACACACCAGCTTCGTTTCCAAACCATTCGGTTGATTCGTTTTCTCCATAAATATTAAAGGCACAACCCCAAGTTTTAATGCCCAAGGCTCTTACTTGTTCATCTAGTAAAAAAGATGCCTCTTGCAATTCGTAACTATGTTGCATTGCCATAGTACGACTTCTTACTTTTTCTAAACCGAGTTCAATCTGAGTTTCTCTGGCTTGTTTTTCAGCTTTTTGTAGGTCGAGGAAACGTTGATGCGCTAAATCAAAAGCGCCTGCAAATTTTACTAATATGTCAATATCTTCTTTTGGAGGATTTTTTACAATTCCAGGTAAACTGAATCCAATTTCACCATGAGTGGTTCGCGCCATGATAAAGGTTAGACCACCAATATGCCTAATATCATCGTGTGTTGGGGCTTGAGGATCTATGTTTTGAAAATCGCCAAGTGTCACCATCTTATCCACATAATCAATGGCTTCGTCAACATTCATAGCATATACAACGGTTGGATTTTTGCTTTTTTCCCATTTGGCTAACAAAGGAATGTCACCGTGAATGTGCCTTGGTAGTTTCATAACAAAACCAATTTTGCTACCATCTCCTGAGGTCATGGCTTTTTCATAGGTTTTTGGTAACCACATCATTTGCCAGAAATAATGTGCTTCATGACCTAGTTTAATAAATTCATTACGCATTGAAACCACAATATCAAGTAAGTCTTTGGATTCTTTCATGGCGACTGCTTGTGCACGAATACGTTCTAAAGCTGTTTCTACTTCAAGCTCACGATTTTTTTGTTCGAGTTCAATTGTGCGACGTTGTATAGCTTCTCTAAGTTCTTGGTTTTCTTCGTTTATTTTATCATAACCTATTGTTTCACCTTCAGCTGTTTTTGGGTCAGGGATCGAGAAATGTTGATATATAAATCGCCAACCATCTTTGTTTTTTCTTAGTATACTAGAAAAACGGAATCTGCTATAAAAATTCCATTCCTTTTCATGAAGAAACCAAGCATCAAGAACATGTGTGATAAAAATAAGTTCGCCAAATTGTTCTATAATCTTTGATTCATTTCGTATTTCAGTTTTACCAGCAAATTGATCACCTGTATCTGCAAAAAACTTTGTAGTATCCTTTCTGTTTAAAAATTCTTCTTTTGTTGCAGAACCAATAAAATGATAGTCATCATCTAAAAATGAATCATAAGTTTTAACATCACCATTAAGATAACTGTTCAACCAAGTATCATAGACTTGCCAAATTTCTTTTTCTTGTTTCTTGGTTAGTTTCATGTGTTTTAGTTCGTTGGTAATGAAATAATAAATGCTGTGCCTTCGTTTTCTTTGGTGTTTACTTTAATGTCGCCACCATGTGCTTTAATAATATCGTAACTCAAGGATAAGCCTAAACCTGTACCTTGCCCCGTAGGCTTCGTGGTAAAAAATGGTTGAAACACCTTTTCTAATACTTTTTTTGGAATGCCATTTCCGTTATCAGATACCAGAATCTGTATTTTATTTTTAACCTTTTTAGTCTCTACAGTTACCTTGGGTTCGTAGCCCTCTATTTGCGATTTTTTCTTTTCATTAACTGCATAAAACGCATTAGTTATTAAATTCAATACCACACGACCAATATCTTGAGGTGCGATGTTTAGTTGTTTTATGCTATCATCAAAATGAGTCTCTAATGCAGCGTTGAATGATTTGTCTTTGGCGCGTAAACCATGATAAGCGAGGCGTAAATATTCATCGACCAAAACGTTAATATCAGTATCTTCTTTTTCACCAGAACTGGTTCTACTATGTTGTAACATTCCTTTTACAATACCATCGGCACGTTTACCATGATGGTTTATTTTCTCAAGGTTTTGAATGACGTCTTGAGCAATGGCATTGACTTCTTCCATGTCGCCATTTTGGATTTCCTCTAGCATTTCTTCTAATAATTCTTTACTGACTTCAGAAAAATTATTGACAAAGTTTAACGGATTTTGAATTTCGTGAGCAATACCAGCAGTTAATTCACCTAAGCTTGCCATTTTTTCAGATTGAATCAATTGTGCTTGCGTCGCTTTAAGTTCATCTAACGATTGTTGTAGCGCATTGTTGGTGTCTTCTATAGCTTTTCGTTTATGCTCTAATTCTTCAATGGTTTCTTCTAACAAAATCGCAGTGGTACGTTTTACTTTTTCAGTACGTTCCAGTTTAAATTCAGAAATTGTTAAATCTCTATCTGCTTTTTTTAGAGCAGTAACCAGATTAATTTTATCCTCATCGGATAATTGTGAGGATAGGTTTAATTGATCTAGTATATAATTTAGGTGTTGATTCATGCTTTTTCTTTTAGGGTTACCCAACAGCATGCACCTGAATGGAAATTTTGTTTACCATTTAAAACACGTCCAAATTCACCATACGTAAAAAAACCTGCCATTGGTGTTTTCCAGACTTCAGCAAGCCCATCGTTTTCATCTGTTATCATGGGCCCAAGAATTGGTTGTCTGCCTGCACAAGAAAAAATCAATAAGGCGTCTGCTTGAGCGTTGGTGTCTTTTTTTAACTTGGTTGCGGTTTCAATAACTTCCTCAACAATATCGAATTCTGGTGGACTTGTAAACCAAAATTTCGAACCTTTAGGCATTGGTATGTCCATGACAAGTGCCCTTTCTTTAGTGTCAATTTTCATTGGTGTTTTTAGCACAGTTTCGTTTTCATCTCGTTCTACAATAAATGGATATTCCATAGATAAATCTTCAAATATTTTAAAATTGTTTTCGGTTAATTTATCTTCCTTCCCTAAATATTTAAAATATAAATCAACTGCAGATTTATCATCAATTTCATAAAGTAAATTCCCTTTACTTTTGGTAACGGTTCTCGTAATTCCTAAGGGTTTCCAACCAGTAATAGCCATTCCTTTTAAAGCGATTTTATTGCCGTTTAGCACCAAAGCTACTAATCCATAATCTGTTTCTTTTCCATTTGTAAAGACAAAAGTTCCTTTTAATTGCCAATCATCTCCAGCCATACCTCCAAAAAACAGTTTATCAGGACCAAGGCTTTGTGATAGGCTTTTTACCAATTTTGCACCTTCAAAATGTTCACCTTTTTGATTGATGCCTGTACTACAAACTATAAGAGATGGATTACTAAATTGTTTTAGAGCTTTACTTGCCATTATAGAAGCACTTGCATCTATAGTTTGGTCCCTAATGTCCTCAAAAAGGATTTTGTAATGTTCCTTTGATAATTCTAAAAGTAAAATAGCAATTTCGCCTTCGGATTGGTGTCCGTTAATGAATTCACTACAGGATGTAGCTCCAAATACATCAATATTTTTTGAATCCAGTAAATTGCACACAGCTCTTCTATCTTGTTTAATAGAGATGAAGACTATAGCTATGGTTGGTTTGAATCCATTATTAAAAGTATTGTCCAATGCTTTTTGGATATCATTGACAGATTTACCATGAATTGATTTTGCCTTCATTTTTTATTTTTCTTTTAAAGCTACAATACAACAGGTGTTATTATGAAATTCATGCTTCCCTGTTTTTGATTTTCCGAATTCACCATAGGTAAAAAAGCCTACTAAAGGTGCATTCCAAACCTCTTGTACTTGATTAATTTCTTCGCTCATTAATAGTCCAAAGGATAAATGCCTACTTACGCAAGAAAACATGATTAAAGCATCTGCTTCTTGTTGTTTTTCTATTTTTAATTCATGACATTCCTCTATTACTTTCTCGATAACGTCAAAATCTGGCGGAAGGGAAAACTTTACTTTACATCCTTGTGGTACATGGCCAGCACATATTAATGAACGATCTTCTCTGTTGGCAAACATCGCAGTTCGCATTACAGGAGGCATGTTTTCGCGTTCCATTTGTAGTGGATAATAAGCGCCAACTTGAGTTACTATTTCTTTTCCTGATTCGAAATCGTACTCCACTCCAAGGTATTTTATTATCATATCGAGCGCAGGCTTGTCATCTATTGTATATACAATATTACCTTCGCTTTTTGTGATGGTTTTTGTTGTGCCTATTGGTTTCCAACCACAGGTCGCGATGCCATTTACATCAATTTTGTCTTGATCTATAATAAGTGCTAAGAGTCCTTTGTCACTGCGCGTATGATTGGAAAATACAATAGGGCCTTCTAGTATGAGGTCATCACCAGCCATACCACCAAAAATTGTTGCATTATTTCCAAAGCCTTCGGTTATGCCATTGATAATATTTTCCCCATCTTGGGATAGCCAACCTGAAACAATGATAAATGCTGGATTTTTAAATGAGCTTTGTCCTTTTAGGCCCATTTGTTTGGCATTATCATAAGTAGATTGTTCACCAGTTTCTAAAAATACCAAATTAAAGTACTCTGGATTCATATCGAGTAACATCATAACAATACTTCCTTCTTCTATATCGCCATCGATAAATTCTCCTGCAGTAGTAGCGCCAAATATTTGAATACCTTTGTCATCAAGTAATTTTGAAATCGCTACTCTGTCTTGTTTTATAGATATGAAAGCGATTGCCAACGTTGGTTTAAAACCATCACAAGTTGCGTTGTCAATTTCTTTTGTGATAGCTTCGGTTGAATTGCCTTTTAATGTTTTTGAAATCATTTAATTTAATACTTTATGAATCACCTTCTGTAATTCCAACCATCACATTTACGCCTCCTGTGGCAAAGTTAGATAAATCGTCAACGGTTGCTTGACCTTCTGGTGAACTCATGGTTTCTTGCATTTGTTCCATACTTGTAAAATAAAGTTCTGCCATGCGATAGTAATCGGCTTTTTGCCCATCTGGTGTACCTAATAATTTTGTCAATTCAAGCTTTGCAACACCTTCCATGGTTGCAGCAAGAGGTAAGTGCTTTTCTTTGTAATACGTTTCGAAAGTTTCAACATCTGTTGGATGACCATATAAAACGGTTAATTTTTGCATAATATTTAGTATTTAGTTATTTTTCTTTAAGTGCTACACAACAAGTAGTCAAATTGTGCATTTCAAGGTTTCCACCTGTGGCTCTGGCGAGTTCAGCATTAGAGAACATACCTGCCATTGGAACATTCCATATTTTTTTTATGCCTTCCAGTTCTTCTGTCATCATTGGGCCTAATGCAAGGATTCTTCCTGCACAGCTAAAAACGACTAATGCATCTGCTTTAGGCATTTCGGTATCTTTTAAGTTTTGAACTCCTTTAATTACTTTTTCCATTACATCCCAATCTGGCGGTAAGGAAAAGCGAACTTTAGAGCCCTGAGGAACAGTACCACTACAATAAAAAGAATGGTCGCTCCAATCTATAACTAATCCAGGACGCATTACTGGGTCTCCTTTTTCTCTTTGTAGTTGTAATGGAAAATTGGCAGCTATCTCGATTAATAAATTTTGATTTTCGGGTGTTACGTTTTCTATACCACCATATTTTGTAGTAATATCCAATACCGGAACATTATCTACCGTATAAACATGATTGCCTTCGCTTTTAGTTACTATTTTTTCAGTTCCTACAGGTTTCCATCCACAAGTAGCAATTCCCTTTACCGCTATTTTTTCTTCATCAATAGCAATACACACCATTCCGTCACTACTTTCTTTTTCATTGGTAAAAACATATGTATCGGTAAAAGAATAATCGTCTCCTGCACCTCCGCCGAAGGCATTAACATCTTTTCCAATAACCTCTTCAAAGCCTCTTAATATTTCTTCACTATCTGCCGAAGGGTTACTAGTGCCAATTAAAAATGCGGGTTTGCTAAACTTGTCTTTGGCTTTTTGAGCAATTCCTATGGCAACCTCTTTGTAGTTTTTATTTGGATATTCGTCAAAGTATAATTGAAAATAGTCTTTATTGATGTCGAGTAATAAAATTGCAGCAGACCCTTTTTCAGTTTCTTCGTCAATGAACTCACCATTTGTTGTGCATCCAAATATTACAATATTTTTATCGTCAAGAACTTTTGATATGGCTTTTATATCTTGAGATTTTGAGCTAAAAGCCAAAGCCAAGGTTGGTTTAAAGCCATCTGCCATACTTTGTGTTAATACATCACTTATTTCTGAAGTGGAATGCCCTTTTATTGATTTTGATTTCATGGATTAACTATGATTGGTTGATTCAGTTAAAGTTAGTAAAAGCGTTGCTTAAATTTAGAATTAATTTTTCATTATAATGGCTGGTAAGTTTAGCTCTTTAAATTGCTTATTAAAGGCTGTCATTTCAGAATTAATAATTGCATCACGTTCACTTTTAAAAGAGCTCCATTCTTTCATTAAATCTTCTAGCCTTTCTTTAGACCCTAGCGTAACTTTAGGTTCGTCAACATCAATAAATCCTTTTAAATGCATGAGTTGGGAGTTTAACTTGTTATTGAAATTGATTACATCTTGAAATGTTTTTTGCTTAGGTTGAATTAAGTTTTCTTCCCAAGAGGTAATTCGATCTATTAGAGTTTTGCCCTTTTCTAGTAAGTCTTTAGCAGTATCATTTTCTTTTAGAAGATTTGCATACTTTTTAAGTTGAGATTTTGCAGAACGCATATTATTTACTGACTCATGAATATCTCGAATCGTATTTTCAATTTCCAATAAAACAGTTTGTTGCTCTTTAAAATCTGCAGGGTTAGATTTTACATTTGGATTTGGTAAAATGGTCACTTCAGTTTCAGATTGACCTCCATTTTCAAGAGTTAATCGTAACGTATAATTTCCAGGTGCTACATTAGAACCTGAATAACCACCATGCACAAAAACGTTCTCAACGCCTGGTAGTTGTTCTCTTTGAAAATTCCATGTAAAACGATTGTAACCTTTTTTGGCAGGCAATACTTGGGGTGCAGAAGGACCACCTTCCCAAGATTTAAACTCTTTATTTTTTTTACTATATATAGTTCTTATTACTTTGCTGTTTTCTATAATTTCAAGTTTTAATTCGAGCGTATCGGCATCTTTAGCTAAAAAATAATCAAACGAGACACCACTTTTAGGGTTTTGGCCCAAACCAGGAACAAATCTACTTGTGCTTCCTCCAAACATACGATAGGTGTCCTTTGGTTTGAACACTTGAATAGCAGCGTTGTTGTCTTTTTTAATATTTTGAATAGCTCCTAAATCATCCAAAATCCAGAAGGATCGTCCAGCAGTGGCTGCTACCAAATCATTATCCTGAATGACTAAATCATTAATGGCTACTATTGGTAAATTCAATTGAAATTGCTGCCAATTAGCACCATCATCGAGTGAAATATAAAGTCCAGTTTCAGTGCCAGCGTACAATAAACCTTTTCGTTTTTTGTCTTCTCTAACGACACGAACAAACCCATGTGGATCATTAAAACCATTCACGATTTTTGTCCATGATTGGCCATAATTATTGGTTTTAAACACATAAGGCTTTAAGTCCATAGATTTATATCTCATAACCACAATGTAAGACGTTGCGGGATCGTGAGGAGATACTTCAATGCTGTTTATGATGCCGTCAGTAATTCCTTTAGGTGTAATATTTGTCCAGTTTTGCCCTCCGTCTTTTGTAATGTGTAATAAGCCATCGTCGCTTCCCACATATAAGACACCTTGTTCGTGTGGTGATTCAACCAACGACATTAATGTATTGTAGTTTTCACCACCAGCAGCTTCATTGGTATATGGGCCACCACCAGGCCCTTGTTTATCTTTTTCATTTTTTGTTAAATCAGGACTTACGACCTCCCAACTATTGCCTCCATCTTCCGTTTTAAACACCACATTTCCTGCGTGATAAATAGTATTTCTATTATGGGGTGAGCTAATTATTGGTGCGTTCCAGTTATAACGATATTTAAAATCTTTAGGTTGAATACTTAAGCCTAATTCTGGATATTCTTTTATTGGTTTTGAAGTGTTAGCTGAGGTTACAAATCTTTCAATGATACCTTGGTAGCAACCACCATAAACATGTTCAGGATTGTCTGGGTCGAATGCTAAAAAAGCGCTTTCGCAACCAGCTACCGAATGCCAATCTTTCCAATCAATACCTCCATCATTAGTTCGGCTTTTAATTGAAATAGCAGAATTGTCCTGCTGACCTCCATACACATTATAAGGCACTAGATTGTCTGTAATAACTCTGTAAAATTGCGCTGTTGGTTGGTTTTGTTGTGTACTCCAACTTTTCCCTCCATTGAATGATACATTAGCGCCTCCATCATTTGAGTTAATCATATTAGTATTATCGTTTGGATTAATCCATAAATGATGATTATCTCCATGAGGCACAGATACACCACTAAAACTCTTTCCGCCATCAATAGATTTTAATACAGGTGCATTTAATACATACACTACATTTTCATTTTGAGGGTCGGCAAAAATCTCCATATAATACCAAGAACGCGTAATGGCAACACGATCTGAATTGACTTGCTTCCAAGATTTACCAGCATTATCTGAACGATACACACCAGCTTTTTCACCTTCAGCTTCTATAACCGCAAAAACCCTGTCAGGATTTGCTCGAGAGACTGAAATTCCAGATTTACCAAAATCTTCTGGTAACCCAGCTTTCATTTGGTTCCATGTTGTTCCTCCATCAGTTGACTTATATAATCCAGAGTCTTTCCCACCAGACTCCATAATCCAAGGGTAACGACGATGTTGCCACATTGCTGCATATAGAATTCGAGGGTTAGTCATATCCATAGATAGAGAAGAAGCACCTGTAGTTTCATTAACGTAAAGGATGCGTTTCCAATTGTTGCCACCATCAGTAGTACGATAGACACCTCTTTCTTTAGAAGGTCCATATTGTGCACCTTGAGCTGTGATATAGATAATATCTGGATTCGTTGGATGGATAATCACATCAGAAATATGTCTGGAATTATCTAATCCAATATGTGTCCATGTTTTTCCAGCATCGGTAGATTTGTAAACACCATCTCCCATTGAGGTCATTACACCTCTAGCAGCATGTTCACCCATTCCTGCAATCACTACATTAGGGTCGTTTTCAGAAACAGCAATTGCTCCAACAGTTCCTGTTTTTAAAAACCCATCGGAAACATTTAACCATTTAATGCCACCATCAATGGTTTTCCAAATGCCACCTCCAGTACCTCCCATGTAATAGACATTAGGTTGACTTACAACACCAGTTGAGGTAACACTTCGTCCACCTCGAAAGGGTCCAATGTTTCGCCATTTGAGATGATGAAATTCTTTGTCACTAACAAATTCTGTAGGTTCTTTTTCTTTCTTCTTTCTTCTTTGTGCTTCAGTATGAACAGGTAATAGTAAAAAACTCAGGGCAATGAGTTTTAAAGTTTTCATATGGTTGGTTGGTTTGAAATGTTATATTCTTGTTATATTTTTAATAATTATTGGCTCTAATAGTCGTTGGTTTTTATTTTCTCCTGATTGAATTTTTAAGACAATATCTAAGCCTTTGGTAACTTTACCAAAAGCTG
Organism: Flavobacteriaceae bacterium S0862; assembly: GCA_023015825.1. Lineage (GTDB taxonomy): Bacteria > Bacteroidota > Bacteroidia > Flavobacteriales > Flavobacteriaceae > Pontimicrobium. The sequence continues at coordinate 47,297 of JALKAW010000008.1, forward strand.
CAAAACCTAGTCCATCGTTATGGCGTTTGCCACCAAAATCTAATTCAGGTTGGTCATTTATACAAATAAAAAAACTACTTGTTGCTGTATTGGCACTAGATCTTGCCATAGAAATCACGCCATCTTTATGAAGAATGTTCGTATTATTGGTGGTTTCTAATTCGATTGGGTCAAAAGATTTAGAATTATCTACAGAGCCACCTTGAATAACTTCAATTTTAATATCTCTTTCTGCTTCATTTTCTGGAGTACAAACTCTAAAAAAAGTAGAGTTTTCGTAAAGATTGTTATCAACATACTTCATAAAGTTTGTGACAGTAATAGGAGCTTTATCTGGATAAAGCTCAACGACTATATCACCCAATGTTGTTTCAATTTTACATTGAATGTTACTTTGGGAGTTTGCATAAAACGACACTAAAAATAGCAAGAATGCTATTTTAAAGAATCTTAATGGACTATTTTTCATGTTTTTGATTTCTATAAAGATAGAAAAAGCTTGAGATTTTTTCTAAAATTCTTCTATTAAGTAAATTCTATATTATTGAATAACTATATTTCCTGTAAATAATGAAGTCTTAAGTGTTTTTTTTCTTAATTTTAGTTGATAAGATTTGAACGCCATTTTAACTTATTTTTTTTTGACTAAAAGACAATCAATATTCAATTTTAAAACTAGTATCCTTCTTATGATATTAGTTATTTGGGGAATAAACTCTAATGCTTTAGAGGTAATTAAACCAAATAAAACTCTTGTCAGCAAAACCTATGTTACTTATTATGATTTTTTATTAAATATAAAAGAGCAGATATCTGGAAATATAATCGATGCTAAAACTAGAAAAGCCATTTCTTATGCTAATATTGAGGTGTTTGGCACTCTAGTAGGGACATCCAGTAACGAACTTGGAGAATTTATTTTAGAGGTAGATTCGTTACCTGTTACTATCGTTTTTTCTCATTTAAACTATGAGAAGAAAGTAGTGGAGGTCAATAACACAAGTAATCTAACCATTCAATTAACACCTTTGGTAAATAGCTTGAATGAAGTTGTGCTTTCAGCAAATAGAAAAAGTAATTACCCTTATGAATTAGCTTTAGAAGCATTTTCAAAGACAAGAAAATTAACAGATAACAGCAATTATGGACAAGCTTTTTACAGACAAAAATCAAAAAACGGTGATGAATACACAGAGTTTTCAGAGATTATTTATGATACGGAATATACTGTTGATGGTATAAATGATTGGGAAATTTTAGAAGGTAGATATGCCTTAAAACGAGAAAAAATTAATAATAGCAATTTTACGCTTCTATCACGTATTCTAAAGGCGATACAGCCAGATACTGATGATATTATTTTTCCATTAAGTTATGAGGTTAAAGAGCATTATGACGTAAAAATTGTGGATATATTATCCTCTGGAGATGAAGATATAGCCGTGTTGAAATTTAAACCCTTTCCAGAAGTAAAAACACCAGCTTTTGAAGGGGAAGCTTATATAAATACTGAGACATATGAAGTATTAAAAATTAGTGGTACTGTAGTGAATGATTGGTTAGATTTTATAAAATTCAGAGAGAAAAGAACGTATACTAAAAACTACACTTTATCTTACGAAATGGCTTTTAAAAAGGGCTCGAAAGATGATTTGTTAATTGATTATATAAAAGTAGATCACTCTTTTGATTATTATAGAGGCGATAGTCTTGTAACTCACGTTTCGTCTACCTCAAATTTGACGTATTTTGAACATTATGATACTGATAGCCCAAGACGATTTAGAAAAAGCTTCAAGGATTCAAAAAGTGATTGGGAAACACTCAATAAAATAGGGTATAACGAAAAATTTTGGATAGATAATCCAATAGTGAAGCGTACACCTATTGAAGACAAAGTAATCGCCTCATTTGAAAAAGATAATACTTTCGAGTCTATATTTCTTAATACAAAAGAGCAAATAGCATTTATGCAAAGCAATTTAAGAGGTGATGTGTTTATTGAGAATTTTGATGTACTACTTAGAAATTACAACAATTATAATCCTCTGGAAAAAGTATTTCTTCATACAGACAAGGAGACTTATTTTGCTGGAGAAATGATATGGTATAATGCCTACGCTGTTTTAGGGGCATTTCATCATTTTTCGACTGGAAGTATGGAAATTCAAGTTGACTTAATAGATGAGGGGAATACCATTATTGCATCAAGAAAACATAAGCTTATAGAAGGTCAGGGAGAGGGAAATATTATAATTCCTGATAATTTACCTGAAGGGAAATATCAATTAAGAGCCTACACCAATTGGATGCGAAATTTTGATGATGACTTCTTTTTCATAAAAACAATTCAGCTTTTAGATACTAATAAAAAGGCTAACACTCAATTAAGCACTGAGAGTAAGGTTGATGTGCAATTTTTCCCTGAAGGAGGACATGCAGTTAATGGGTTGAATGGAAAAATCACATTTAAGGCAATAGGTAGTGATGGATATTCCAGAGAAGTTAAAGGCATTATAAAAAACTCTAAAGGTGAAACCGTTGTACCTATAAACACCATTTACCAAGGTATGGGCTTTTTTACTTTAAATCCACAGCCTAACGAAACCTATTCAGCTGTTTTAGATGATGGGTCTATACATAAACTTCCAGAAACACAAAACGAAGGTTACTCAATGTTAATTGATAATCTAGATGCGAATAATATTAAGGTGAAAGTACAGGCTAGTAATGTACTTAGGTCAAAGCCATTCTATATTATTGGCACTATAAATAATGAGAAATATTACCAAGGAAAATTTGCCTTTAATGCTCAGTCGGTATTTAATTTTGAAATTCCAAAAAACAAATTTCCAAGCGGCGTCATGACGCTTACACTTTTTGATGAACAAATGCGACCTTGGTCTGAAAGACCAGTTTTTGTAAATAACAATGAAGAATTAATCATTCAAGCAGAATTGGAAGAGCCTAACTTTGGAAAAAGAGAAAAAGTTAAATTAAAAGTAAATTTAAAGGATGTTTACGGTACACCTTTATCTACTAATTTTTCTATTGCTATTACTGATGCTGATAGGGTTTACAAAAATAGTTTTGGTACAAATATTTTAACACACCTTTTATTAGAATCCAACCTAAAGGGTCATATTGAAAATCCAGGGTACTTTTTTAGTGATAATAAACGGTCTACTCGAGCTAAACTGGATTTAGTGATGTTAACTCATGGTTGGCGTAAATACAATTGGCAAGAGCTTGAAAATTTAGATTTTGAATTACCAAAAGAGTTTCCTTTTAAAAGAGGTTATAATATTGCAGGAGTCGCAAAAAACTCACAAGGAGCGCCTTTACAAAATAGAGAACTAAAAATGATTGCGAAATCTAAATCAGATAATTTATTTAATTTATATATCACGACAACCAATGATGTTGGTAGTTTTAACTTTGAAAATGTTGCTAATGCAGGCAATGTTGAATTGGGTTTTAATGCTTACCAATCTAATGGAGACCCAATACAAACAAAAATTACTTTGTTGGATAATGATGAAATGCGTAATCTGCCATCACCAAACTTTAAAAATCAAAATAAATATGTAGATAAGGATGCACTAGATAATTATACAAATAAAACGATACCATTTTATGTGTATGATGATACCGAAAAATTAGATGAAGTAATTGTGACTGCCGAAGTAGAATATGTTAATGAACTTACAAAATATTCCGAGTCATTATATGGTGCAAAACCAGACTACACTATAATGAATGAAGATAAAGTAGGAGGAAATATATTAAATCATTTAAATAATATTCCAGGGGTGGCTGTCGATTTGTCTTTTAACTTGGTTAATTTTAGAGGCAATAAATTTGGACCATTATGGATTATAGATGGTATGAGATTAGAAGATGAAGGAGACCCTAGATATGGATATGGTTCAGAAAGAGATGAAATAGCAGATGGTCAATCTAGAAGACTATATTATGATAAACCTAAAACTAGTAACGTTCCGCTTATGGTACAAAGTTTAGACTTTTCAAATGTAGAGCGAATAGAGATTTTAAAGCGAGGTACTCAAACTGCAATTTATGGTCCTAGTGGAAAATTTGGTGTTATCGTTGTATATACAAAAACTGGAAGACCAAAGTCTAACAATGCTTTTACATCTAAGCATACTGTTCAAGCATATTCTAAAATAAAAGAATTTTATTCGCCTAAATACGAAGTGGCTATAGAAGCACATAAAAACCCAGATAATAGAACAACACTTTACTGGAATCCTTCTGTAAAAACAGATAAAAATGGTAATGCTACCATTACTTTTTATAATTCAGATAATGCAAAATCTTTTGAAGTCGATATTCAAGCATTATCACAATATGGAACTCCAGGTGTTTATTTGAATACTTTTAAAGAAAAATAAGTGGTTCACTTACTTCTTTACCGCCGATTTTTTCTTACTTAAATCAACTGTCACTTGATTAGCCAATAAATCATCAAACGTTTCGTGTTTTCTTATTAAATGTGCTTTGTTGTTGTACCACAATACTTCTGCAGGTCTAAACCTTGAGTTATAATTGCTAGCCATTGTAAAGCAGTAAGCACCTGCATTTTTAAAGGCTAAAATATCACCTTCATTAATTTCATTAATGCGTCTGTTGTTTGCAAACGTATCAGTCTCACAGATATAACCAACAACCGAGTAAAAACGCTCTCTCCCATCTGGATTAGAAATATTAATTATTTCGTGTTGAGAGCCATAAAGCATAGGTCTAATTAAATGATTAAACCCAGAATCTATTTGTGCAAACACCGTAGAAGTTGTTTGTTTGACTACATTCACTTTAGCTAAAAAGAAACCTGCTTCGCTTACTAGAAATTTTCCAGGTTCAAAGGCAAGCGTTAATTCTTTACCATAGCTTTTGCAAAACTCATTAAAACGAGTCGTTAGCTTTTTGCCAAGCTCTTCAATATTAGTTTCTATATCACCTTTTTTATAAGGGACTTTAAATCCTGAGCCAAAATCAATAAACTCTAAGCTTTTAAAGTTTTTAGCAGTTTCAAACAGTATTTCACTTGCATATAAAAACACATCAATATCTAATATATCGCTTCCAGTATGCATGTGGATACCATTAATATGCATATTGGTATTTTCTACAATTCTTAAAATATGTGGAATTTGGTGAATAGATATTCCAAATTTTGAATCTATATGTCCAACAGAGATATTAGTGTTTCCGCCAGCCATCACATGTGGATTAATTCTAATGCACACAGGAATATCAGGATGTTTGCTTCCAAACTGTTCTAGTATTGAGAGATTATCAATATTAATTTGAACACCAAGTTTCGCAACTTCTTCAATTTCTTCTAATGAAACACCGTTTGGAGTAAATATAATATTTTGCGCTTTAAAACCAGCAACCAAGCCTAATTGAACTTCTTGAATAGACACAGTATCTAAACCAGACCCTAAGTTTTTTAGAAATTTTAAAATAGAAATATTTGATAACGCTTTAGCAGCATAATTAATTTTCAAGTTTTTAACGTTACTAAACGCTGAGGTTAATCGTTCATACTGCGATTCAATTTTATGCGCATCATACACATATACTGGGCTTCCAAACTCTTGAGCGATGTTAAGTAGTTGCTCTTTTTTCATGATATTGTATTTATTTATGCTTCAAATATATTTATTACTTTCAAATTATTACTAGAACCATCAAAAAATGCTAACAATTAAACTATTTGTTAATTATTTAACAATGCTAAAAATTTCTTATTCACAATCCTACCATTACTAATTAAAATATTAGTGTAATTAATAGCTATTATTTACATTTGCGCATCTTAAATTATCAAGCAAGTTATGAATTTACACGAATATCAAGGAAAAGAATTATTAAACAGTTTTGGCGTACGTATTCAGCGAGGTATTGTTGCGCAAAATGCTGATGAAGCCGTTGCTGCAGCTAAGAAATTAACTGAAGATACTGGAACTGGATGGCACGTTATTAAGGCACAAGTTCACGCAGGTGGTCGTGGAAAAGGCGGTGGTGTGAAATTAGCCAAAAACCTTGATGATGTTAAAACAATAGCTGGTCAAATTATAGGAATGGATTTGGTAACACCACAAACCTCCGCCGAGGGAAAACGCGTGCACCAAGTTTTAGTGGCCGAAGATGTTTACTATCCTGGAGATTCTGAACCAGAAGAATATTATATGTCAGTATTATTGAATCGTAGTACAGGACGAAACATGATTATGTATTCTACCGAAGGTGGAATGGATATTGAAACTGTCGCAGAAGAAACACCACATTTAATTTTTACTGAAGAAATTGATCCAGCAACTGGAATTTTACCTTTTCAAGCACGTAAAGTGGCTTTTAACTTAGGTTTATCTGGTGCTGCTTTTAAAGATATGACAAAATTTGTTACAGCTTTATATACAGCTTATGTAAAGTCAGATTCGTCATTATTTGAAATAAATCCAGTTTTAAAAACTAGTGATGATAAAATCATGGCAGTTGATGCTAAAGTATCTTTAGATGATAATGCTTTATTTAGACATAAAGATTTAGCTGAGTTGCGTGACTTACGTGAAGAAAACCCAATAGAAGTTGAAGCAGGCGCATTAGGTCTTAATTATGTAGACCTTGATGGTAATGTTGGTTGTATGGTAAATGGAGCTGGACTTGCAATGGCAACTATGGATTTAATCAAACAAGCAGGAGGAGAGCCAGCAAATTTCTTAGATGTTGGTGGTACTGCAGATGCTGCTCGTGTTGAAGCTGCTTTTAAAATCATATTAAAAGATCCTGCTGTAAAAGCAATCTTAATCAATATTTTTGGAGGAATCGTTCGTTGTGATCGTGTAGCACAAGGTGTTATTGATGCTTATAAAAATATGGGTAATATAGAAGTACCAATTATAGTAAGGCTTCAGGGTACTAATGCTGACATAGCAAAAGAACTTATAGATAACTCTGGTTTGGATGTGCAAAGTGCTGTTGAATTTCAAGAAGCTGCGGATAAAGTTCAAGCTGTTTTAGCTTAGTTAACATATACATAGTTATTTATTAAGAGTAGTGTAACGCACTACTCTTTTTTGTTGCATAATTTTGAAACGAATTAAACCGTAATATGTTAATTAGTATTAATTATCGTTAAACATAAGTTAATTGGCGACTAATATTGTAACAATTGCGTTTTAAAGGTAGTCTATAAGACATCAATTAATTTTATTTAATCAATTTAAAAACGAACAATTATGAAACAATTAAAAGCATTACTGTTAGCCGTAACGTTAACGTTTAGCAGTGTACTTATGGCAAGTACAAACCCAGAAAGCCCTTCGACAGAAACTTCAAAAATCACATTAAAAATTGAAAGATTTCTTGAGAATCCGACTTTTGATGTAGATCATGAAATGACAGCGAACGTGACACTCACATTAAATAAAAACAACGAATTAGTTGTTTTATCTGTGGACTCAGCTGACGAAAAAATGGAAAGCTACATTAAGAACAGACTGAATTATAGAAAAGTATCTGGATCTTATGAGACTTTAACAGGAGAGTTTATAGTACCAGTTAGATTTAAAGTTCAAGAATAAGAATCTTCATTTGAATTAGTCTTGAAAACTCCTAAGCAATCCTTAGGAGTTTTTTACATTTATATTTGTTTAATGATTAGCTAAAACTTGCAAAAAGTGAAAACACTTAACGCATAATGGATTAATTTAGTATATCAATTAAGTTGTTTTAATTAATTGAAAAACAATTATTTACAATAATAAAGTATATAAAGTCAAAAAAAACACGATAAAAAGACGTCATTTTTTCGATGAGATACATTATATCCACGATTATAAAAGGGTAATTATACCTAATTTTATCTAATCAATAATTAATTCTCACTCAGCCATGATAAATCGTGTTGAAAAGTTAAGTTTGCTCTCAGAAATGATTGCATTCGCAAGAATTGATAATAGCTTAAAAGAAATAGAATATAATTTTTTACTTGGAGTTGCTAAGCAATTGGAAATTACGAGAGAAGATTTTGATTACCTATTAGATAATCCCGTTACACATATTCATTTAAAATCCCATAGTGAACGTATAGTTCAGTTTCACAGATTGGTGTTGTTAATGAATTTAGATGAAGAAGTTGCAGAGAAAGATCTCATAAGACTTCATAATTTTGGGTTAAGAATGGGATTAGGTCATGAAGCCATTAATAGGGTTTTGGATTTAATGGAAAGTTTTCCTCACAAAATTATTCCTCCCGATTTCTTAATAGACATATTTAAAACTCAGTATAATTAAGCGAGACACTATAGAGTAACTATACTTTTAATTGATTCAGTTTGGTTTGATAAGCCTTAATTTCATCCCTTACCTTTGCAGCTAGCATAAAGTCTAATTCTTTTGCTGCTAGTTCCATAAGTTTGCGTTTTTCACGAATCTTTTTTTCTAGTTCCGGTTTTGTTAGGTACTCGCTTTCGGGTTCTGCTGCTTTTTGAGCTTCAAGCTCATAATAGTAAGAACTCACGGAGTTTTTAGTCAATGCATTATTTAAGCTTTTGTTTAAAGCTTTTGGTGTGATATTATGTGCAGTATTATAAGCAATTTGCTTTTCTCTGCGATAATTTGTCTCGTCCATAGTTTTTTGCATGCTCTTGGTAATTTTATCAGCATACATAATAGCTTTTCCATTAAGGTGTCTTGCTGCCCTACCAACGGTTTGTGTTAACGACCTTGCCGAACGTAAGAATCCTTCTTTATCGGCATCTAAAATTGCTACTAGTGACACTTCAGGTAAATCTAATCCTTCACGTAAAAGATTGACACCAACTAGTACATCAAACAAGCCTTTACGTAAATCTTGCATAATCTCAACACGTTCTAAAGTGTCTACATCACTATGAATATAACGAACACGTATTTGTATTCTAGCTAAATATTTAGTTAACTCTTCTGCCATTCGTTTGGTAAGCGTTGTAACTAAAGTACGTTCGTCTTTTTCAACACGTTGTTGTATTTCTTCTATTAAATCGTCTATTTGATTTAAACTAGGGCGCACTTCAATTATTGGATCTAATAATCCTGTTGGACGAATAACTTGTTCCACATAAATACCATCTGATTTTTGCAATTCATAATCTGCAGGAGTGGCACTCACATATATCACCTGATTTTGTATGGCTTCAAATTCTTCAAATTTTAATGGGCGATTATCCATAGCAGCAGGTAACCTAAAGCCATATTCTACTAAATTTTCTTTTCGGCTTCTATCTCCTCCATACATCGCATGTACTTGCGAAATGGTTACGTGACTCTCATCTACCACCATTAAGTAATCCTCTGGAAAATAGTCTAATAAACAAAAAGGGCGTGTTCCTGGTTGTCTTCTATCTAAATAACGAGAATAGTTTTCGATACCAGAACAATAACCTAATTCACGAATCATTTCTAAATCGAATTCTGTACGTTCTTTTAATCGTTTAGCTTCCAGATGTTTGCCAATATCTTTAAAATAATCATACTGCTTAACCAGATCATCTTGAATTTCTTTTATGGCGTTTTGTAATACATCAGGAGAGGTAACAAACATATTTGCAGGATAGATTGTTAGAATATCATATTTTTCTATGATTTCGTTTGTTTGAATATTGAAAGCTTCAATATCTTCAATTTCGTCACCAAAAAAGTGAATTCTAAATGCATCATCAGCATAACTCGGGAAAATATCAACTGTGTCACCTTTAATTCTGAAGTTTCCATGGTTAAAATCGGCTTCAGTCCTAGAATATAAACTTTGCACTAATTGGTGTAATAATTTTGTTCTTGAAATAACTTGATCTCTTTTAAGTGTAATAACGTTTTTTTGAAATTCTACAGGATTACCAATACCATAAATACAGGACACAGAAGCAACAACTATTACATCTCGACGACCAGATAATAATGAAGATGTTGCACTTAAGCGCATTTTTTCAATTTCTTCATTAATAGATAGATCTTTTTCTATATAAACTCCAGAAACAGGAATGTAAGCTTCTGGTTGATAATAATCGTAATACGATACAAAATATTCAACCGCATTGTTCGGAAAGAATTGTTTAAATTCAGAATACAATTGAGCAGCTAAGGTTTTATTATGCGCTAAAACTAAAGTAGGTCGTTGAACCTCTTGAATGACATTTGCCACTGTAAATGTTTTACCAGAACCAGTAACACCAAGTAGTGTTTGGTACTTTTCATTCGAAATAATACCATGAGACAATTGTTTTATAGCCTCAGGTTGATCTCCTGTTGGACTAAAATCTGATTCAATTTTAAAGCGCATAATGCAAATCTAAAGTAATTACCTAACAAGCGCAAAATGCCCACGATATTCTTTTCCGTTTAGAAGTTTAGCCACAAACCAATAATCGTTAGCAGGCATGTTTAGTCCATTGTAAGTGCCATCCCAACCTTCAGTTTCGGAGGTTAAAAATGTCATTTGTTTACCATATCTATCAAAAATACTAATAGTAGTCCCAGATAAATTTTCTACTCCAGAAATATGCCATGTATCAAAATAGCCATCGCCATTTGGTGTCATAAACTTTGGTGTGTCTATTACTACAACTTCTTTTGAAATAGAAGCACAACCATTTAAATCGATAATAGTTATAATGTGGTAACCAAGTGATACATTTTGAAATACATTAGAATCTTGAGGTTCGCCATCGTCTAATACGTACATATAGTTACCAATACCACTAATGGTTACTGTTATATTATTAGGGTCACTAAAGTCAACCGTTTCAGTAACTTCAATGGTAGCTTGTTCCGATTCTATCACATCAAAAGTAGTAGTTGTTGTACAACCATTAGGTGTGGTTACGGTTACCCAATACTGACCAATTTGATTAATATCGATTTCTGAAGTTGTTTCACCTGTTGACCATAAGTACGTGTCACCAGCTACAATATCACCAGCCATAACTGTTAATGGGAAATTATCTAAACAGATAGTTTGTTGAGGAATTTCAACCACTGGTTTTCTGTGCACTATTGTAAAAAATGAGGTAGTATCAAAACATCCTGTTGTGTTGTTTTCAAGACGTACATATATTTCTTGACCATCTACTGCTTCGTAATTTAGGTTTGAAATAGCGTATTCTCCATTTTCTGCATCAGGATTTGTCTCGTGGTAAGTAACAGTATAATTTGATGGATTTAGACCTCCCAACACAATTGCAGTTTGTTGAGATAAATCAAAAAACAATGCAAAATCGTAATCATCATCACAAGCTTGTAAATTAGTTGGTGTGTTTGCTATTGGATTTTGATATACAACTAAATCGAAAGATGAAATTGCCACACATGTAGTAATGGTGTTTTCGGCTCTTACATAAAGTGTTTGATTTGATGAGGTATAGTTGTAAGTATTTCCAATCTCATTTTGATTGTTTTGAACGTCTGGTAAGTTTAAATGATAAGTTATTTGAGTATTAGTAGTATCAGAAAATAAGGTTCGAGTTGCTTCATTTAAATCAAAAGTATCTGCATCATTATCACAAATTTCAATCGTTGGTACTGTATTAATAGCAGGAGGTAGGTTAACTTCCAATTCTAAAGGAATGGCAACATAGCAATTTGATAGTGTGTTTTCAACTTTTACATATACGGTTTGAGGATTACTAATATTACTATATGTTTCTGGATTGGTAATAGTATTTGTATTTGATTCCAAAGTTTCTGAAGATTCAAAATAAGTAATGGTGATGCCGCTATTTCTAACGTCTAAAATTTCAAATTCTGCAACAGTAAGGTCAAAGGTAGAAATGCCGTCATAATCGGTATCACAGGATGTTAGAGTTGGTGGTAAATTAACCGTTGGTACTTGAATCACATTTAAACCAAATTCTGCAATGGCATGACAGTAAGTTCCGTTTTCAATTCTTGCATATATCTGTTGTGGATTGGTAATATTTGTATAATTGGTGTCTATTCCATTTTGCATATTCTCAGCATCTAAAAGAGATGTATAATAAGTAATACTTAAAGTTTCGGGACTACCTTGAGATATTTCTATTGTTTTTTGGTATAAGTCGAAGGTTTCTAAGCCGTCATTTGAAATATCATCACATACAATAAAGTTTGTTGGAGGATTGAACAATGGTACCGAACCAACTTCAATTACAAACGACGATGTACCATAACAACTTTGGTCTGTATTGTTTTCAACTCTTACATAAATAGTCTGTGGACTTGATGTGTTGATGTAATTTGAGTTCTTGTCAATACTATTGGTTCTATTTATGGCATCTAGTTCAGTTTCAAAATATAAAACCTGTTTGCCAGTTTGACCATTTAAAATTTCTGCATCTTTAGTGTTAAAAAGAAAATCAGCCGTTTGGTCACCATCTGTTTCACAGTTTTCATAATTTGAAATGGCTACAAAGACAGGAAGTGTATTAACAATGACTGGTATTTCTGCAATCGCGTAGCATCCAGTTATTGTGCTTTCAACACGAGTGTAAATTGTTTGATTTGTTGCATTGAAAGCCGATGTTGTTATAATTTGATTGCTATTATTATGCAAATCGTTTAAAGTTGTATGGAAACTTATTATTAAATCGGTGGTACTTGATACGATACTTAGGATAAGAGCATCTAAATCAATAATTGAAAAAGCGTCTTGGTCGTCGTCACAAATAATAATTTCTATAGGACTATTAACTGTTGGTGCTGGTATCACATTAACATCAAACGGAATGGTACTAAAGCAACCAGTGATATTATCTGTAACTCTTGCATAAAATGTCTGAAGACTTGTTGTATTTGTATAAAATGGAGTCAAAGTATTTGAATTGTTATCTGCATCTGTTTGTGATAAGTAATATTGAACAGAAACTCCTGAGTACCCATTATTCACTAAGCTATCTAAAGAACCTAAGTCAATAGAAACATAGCCATCATCGTCAGTATCACAATAATCTATTGTTGCAACAGGAACTAAAGTTATTGGTGGGTTTACAATTAGATTTATTTGCGATTGGTAATCACAATTATCATTTTCAATTTTAATAAAAATTGGATGCGGACTGCTACTCACAACATAAGGAACATTTTGGTCGATAGGATTAACATTATTATCCATATCGTCTTGAGTGTCATAAAAGGCAATGTTTGTATCTGCAAGATTATTTACAATTGTAGAAGCTATATCCAATAAATCAAAAGATTCTATACCATCGCCACTGCTATCATCACAAGTTTCAAAGTCTTGTATTAAAGTTCCAGTATTAAGAAGATTAGTATGAAGTACTATTTGTACAATAGAAAAACAACCAGTCGTATCATCTTCAATTCTTATATAAAGATTTTGAGTATTGGCAGTAATATTTTCGTAGTTAGAAGCATCAGCTATTGGGTTTGTGCCATTTGTAGCATCAGCATTAGTTGTATGGAATGTTACTGTAACACCAGTTAATCCTTGTAATAAATCTGGAATGACTTCAGTTAGGTCAAAAAAGGCAAACCCATCATCATCGTTATCACAAGCATTTAAAGGTGGTAAGTTGTGGTTTACCACTGGTCTGTCTTGCACAATAATAAAGATGTCTGTGGTGCTTACACATCCTGTATTGGTGTCAATAATCCTTACAAAAAGCTGTTCAGATTGTTGTGTGTTTACGTAAGGTGACGGAATGGCATTTATGCCATTATCTGCATCATTTTGTGTAAAATGATAGGAGACATTTAAATTTGCGTTCCCTTGGGTAATCTCGCTATTTGCTTGTGTTAAATCTATTTGTGTAGAACCATCCGCTATGGCATCATTACATAATCTAATTGGTGTTGGGTCTACAATATTTGGTAATGGGTTCACAACTAAATTGAAGTTAGTATATGCCATACAACCACTATTTAGGTCTTCAATTCTCACAAAAATTGGTTGTGGATTTACCGTATTTTGAATAGGAGCTATAATTGGATTTATGTTATTTTGGGCATCAGCATTAGTTAAATGGTAGGATATAGTGTAAGTTCCTGGTGTAACTGCATTAGTAATTTCGTTATCCTTAGTTGAAAGGTCAAAAATTTCGATACCATCCTCACTTGTATCATCGCATAATTCATAATTGGTTATTGGATTTACTGTTTGCTCGGAGCTTAAATGGATTACTACGGTATCTTCAATGACACAATTGGTAGTGTTTAAAGGTATGGTAATTTCAACGCTATAACTTCCTGAAGCATTAACTGTAAGTGTGCTATTTGTTTCGTTTGGTAATAATATATCATTTGCATACCAAGCATAAGTAGCTAATGGATTTTGAATATCACCATTAATCGTATAATCTTCAGCACAAGTACTAATGTCTGGACCTAGATTTACTGTTGGGTTAAAACTGTTGGCCTCAATAAATACAGCCGAATCGTAATTTTCATCATTTTGATCTGCAATGACCAATTTTATTCTGTAAAGTACATTAGGGTTAATATTAGTCGTAGCTGTCAATACGGTTGTTCTCCCATTAAAATTCGTGTCTCCCATACTGTAACCATCAAAATATTGTTCATTTTCAGCAGGACAAAATCCTACTATTTCATCGTGGACAGTATTGGTGTTTACTGGTGTATTAGTCCCTGGAACTAACGCGATGTTTGTATATGGGTTAGTTGTACCTGCTTCTTTAATTAAAAATGCAAAGCCATCAGAATATTCACAAGGGAAGTTTCCAAAATACTCTTCGGATGCTAATATGTAATTAAATTGGATTAAATTTGAAATAGACACAAAGTCAAATTCAATAGAAGTAGCATTATGTGTGTCAGTAATACCTAAAGCTGTTTCTAAATCAGGATCTGTTCCCCAAGTTAGTTCTCCTTCATTTAAAATATTGATGTTGGTTGTATTTCCAGCAGAATTTGCATTTCCTGTAGATAACATAATACCATTCTCAAAAGGAAAGTTCGTGTTAGCACGTTCAAAATATCCAAAACTTGAAAATCCATTAACACTTCCGTTTACTGATGATGAAATATTAGTAATTTCTACACAGCCTTCGGCTAAATTATTTTCAATTAATGCTTGTACTGATTGAGAATTATCAACTGAGATTTTTTGCGAATATGAAAAATTGCATAATAGCAAACATAGGAGGGAGGTTAAGTAGGTTATTCTCATTTCTAAGGTTTAAATCATAGCTTAAAAGATTTGGGTTTTAAAAGCTATTAATTGTAATTTGGATTTATGGGGTGAAAATAGAAATAAAATAGATAAAGTACCAAAAATAATCGATGAAATACATTTTTTTAGACGAAAAAGACTACAAAATTATTTAATTAATGAGGAAAGACTAAAAATAATTTTTAACGCTTCAAGGTAAAGTGGCTTTTAAAAATGCGTCCATCTTGAAGTTTAACATGAAACCAATAGTCACTAGAAGGTAACATTTGGCCATTAAAAGTACCATCCCAACCTTTACTTTGTGGGTTTAATTCTTTTAACAACTTACCGTAACGATCAAATATATAGATAATACTTTCAGCCTGAGAAGGGTCGGTTATTCCATAGATTTGCCAAGTATCATTATAACCATCGTTATTAGGTGTAAAGAATTTTGGGAATCCGATTACAGCAACATTATCTTCAACAATTCCACAGTTGTTTTTGTCTCTTATAAAAACTTTATGAATACCTGGAGCCACATTTTCGAACAAGTTACTCTCTTGATATGGACCATTAATAGTATCAATTGCGTATTCATAATCACCTTCACCAGATACCATAACCGTTATAGTGTTGTTCGACCTAGCATCTTCAACAATAATATTTTCTATGGTAGCAATATTTGAAGGTAAAACGTTTATCGTTCTTACCTTATCACAGTTATTACCATTAGTCACCGTAACTGTATAAGTTCCAGTTGTATTTACGCTAATTTCTTGAGTAGTTTCGCCAGTAGACCACAGATATGTAAAATCACTAGGAGAATTGTTTATTAATCCAGCGTCTAGAGTTATAAGTTGTGGGTAGAAATTAAGACAGTATAGAGTTTCAAACTCTGTTTCAATATTCGGTAATTCAAGTACTACTAATTCAATTTCTGAAATTCCAAAGCATGCATTATCGTTTTCAACTCTAGCAAAAATAGTTTGGTTATAAGCAATAGTATTAGTAAAATTGTTACCTAATTCATTTTGTTCTAATAGAGAATCTTCATAAGTCAAATAATATTTTACTGTTAGCGAAGGAGGTAATCCATTAAGTATGTCATTGTTTGCTTGGGTTAGATTAAAATTATAAAGACCATCTTCGTTTCCATCATCATCACATTGTGTGAGTTTAGCATTATTTGCATCGGTAGCTGTGACATCTAAATATAGCTCTGTGATATTATTACACCCCGTTAGGTTATTAAAAACCTTCACATAAATTGTTTGCGGATTAGTAATATTACTATAGGATGTTCCATATATTTCGTTAACTTCATTTTCGGCGTCTAATAGAGACAAGTAAAATTTGGTTAGTCTATTTGAAGCTCCTCCTGTTAAATCGTTATTAGCTTCAGTTAAATTAAATAAAGTAAACCCATCAGGGTTTCCATCTTCATCACATTGAAATAAACTCGTTGGAAATGCCTCTGGATTTGGTGAATATGTTACATAAGCTTCCCCTTCTAGGGCGCAGTCACCATTATTTGGGTCAATGTATAATTGATAGTGTCCTCCTTGAGAAATATCTAAATCGAAATCAGATTCTGATAAAAGAACACTATTTCGATACCAAGTATAAGTAGCTCCAAAAATAGCTTCAGCTTCAAGTGTATAGCCTTCACCATCGCATAAATTAAGATTGGTTGTACTTACATTATTTCTAATAATATCTATTTGGGTATTAAATAGTGATTGTATAAAAGGAGGTAAACCTTGTGATGAATTATTAGGACCGAGATTTACAGCATTGTGTTGATAGTTACAAGCCGCACCAACGTTATTAGGACTATTAATAACACCCAAATAAGGTAATCCTTGAGAGTATGTAGCCGATAAGGCTCTATATATTTTACCATTTGGACCTAGTTGTAAAGCACCTCTATACAAAGCTCTATCATCTACAGTAAACTTACTGGCTTGAATATCAGGAGCAGTTAGGTCAAATTGAGATAATGCCGAGCGATGATTTAGTGGGTTATTACTTTCTTGTGGATTGCTTGGGTCAAAAAAATCATTTGAAGAATGTACATATAACAATTGGCTATTTGGAGAAAATTCAATACCATAAGGTTTTTGTGTAGTTCTATTTAAAGTAAGTCTTTGTTGATTGCTAACTATTCCTGTGGCAGAATCAAAGTCGTAAATATATAAGCCATTTTGCACATTTGCACTAGCTAAAACATTTCCATCAGGAGATAGCTTTAAATAACCTCTTTCGTCTGTTATATATAGATTGTCAAATTTTGAAACAACCGAAGTGTTGCTAACACCGCTATTATTTACTTCGAAAGCGTGATATGAATTTATATCACCTTGGCGACCATCTTCTGAAGCTAAAGTCACCACCCAAATAGATTTTGTAACACAATCTTTTAATACCGCAGAAATCTTTTCAGAGCAATATTCCAATAGATTTACGTTTTTATTGGTAACTCTTCCAAGGCCACCAACTAAAGACATATCTACAACTGAATAATTTAATCCAAAATTATCACCATCAAGGTTATTATCAACAGTAAAAACATAATAAATATCGGTGTCATCCGGTTTTGGAACAATAATCGCAGATTGAGTACTAGATGAATCTCCATACAATCCTGAGCCATTCTGCATTACTTCATGATTTCTATTGAAAACCACAGAACCATCTGTATAAAAAAGTAAATTCCCATTTTCATCCGAAATAGATGCAGAGCCTTCATTAGTGCTTAGCGCACCACCACCAAGAGAGCTTACAGTACCACTCGCTACATCAAACTTAACACTTGCGCCATAACCAAAATACCAATTGGCAGCTTGATTTTGAGCCCAAAAATGGGTGCAAAAAGTAAGGGAAAGGATTAATAATAACTTTTTCATTTACAAGCAATGTAGCTCGTAAAGATATTATAAATCTCTTTTTTTAAGTAATCTATACGATAAAAATACAAATAAAGCAGTCCAAGCTAGTACAATCACTATTTCATACCAATGCACAGCATAATCATAAGCTAAATTAGCTTTGTCAGGAAATTTTGACATTGCTATACGCTGGAAAGGTTGCTTTATAAGGTTATACATAGATTTTAGTGGAAAGAAATTTTGAATTTTTTCAGCAATATTAGTATCAGATTTCCATGCAATTAACCCAAAAATTATCCATTCCAAGATAAAGTCTACGAATAGAAAAGCTAATGCAAATGCAGAGCGTTTAGCCAACATGCCTAAGAATAAACAGAAAGAGAAAAACCCTACTAGTTTAACAAAATAACCTAATAAGTATTCGGTTTCAGAAATTATAATACCTATTTCATTGTAACTTGAATAGTAAAGTCCAATTAGAAGTGATATTAAAGTTAGAAGTATGGTAGCAACTAATGAAAAGAATACAATAGTGTAAAATTTAGATAATATAAACTCTTTTTTACTTAAACCATCAATAAGGTTCTGTTTGATAGTTTTGTTACTATACTCATTTCCAATCATGCTTACTACTACAATTGCAAAGAAAAACTTGAATTGTGCTGCAAAAAAGGTTGTTATGTGCCAAATAATTGGAAAGTTATAAATTCCTAATTCTCCTAATTCTAGAGTGAAAAATCCGAAGAAATTAATTTTTATTGATGATAAAATAAGTACCGTAAAAGGGAGTACAAATGATATAAATATGAGAATCTTACTCGTTCTATTGAGTAATAATTTTTGTAATTCTAGTTGTAATAGACGTACCATGTGATTTTGATTGATTAGTTATTATCAGTTAATTGAAGGAATTGTTCTTCTAGGCTTTGTTTACGTTTCACTAAATGCGATAGTGTAATCCCTTTGTCGAACATTAACTTGTTAAAAGCTGATGATTCCATTGGATTGTTTAAGAAAGCTGTAATTAATCCATCCTCTACTTTAATCTTTCCAAAGGATTCATCCTTTTCAAGAATTTTAATCAACTCATCGTGTTTGTCTGTTTTTAATTCAAAGAAACCATGACTTGAAATCATCTCATCAACTCTTCCTGAATAAAGCTTTTCACCTTTACGTAAAACAACCACATGTGTACATACTTTTTCAACTTCGTCCAATAAGTGAGAAGCTAATAGTATGGTAGTGCCATCATTTGCTATATCTTTAATAATTTGTCTAATTTGATGTATTCCTTGAGGATCAAGTCCATTTGTTGGTTCGTCCAGAATTAAAATTTCTGGATCATTTAATAAGGCTGAAGCGATTGCTAAACGTTGTTTCATACCTAAAGAATAAGTTTTAAACTTACTCCCTTTACGATCGGTTAAACCAACAATTTCTAGTTTTTCATCAATTTTAGCAAGATCAACTCCTTTAATTTTACATACCAACCTAAGGTTGTCGTAGCCAGACATGTATGGATAGAAGTTTGGATTTTCAATGATGGCACCAACTTTTTTTAGTGCATCGTGAGTTGTAATGCTTCCATCGAACCAATGAAAGTCTCCCGATGTTTTATTAACAACATTTAATACTACTCCCAGTGTGGTAGATTTACCACTTCCGTTAGGGCCAAGTATGCCATAAACATTGCCTTTATTTATTGTAAAAGAAAGATTTTTAACCGCAGTTAAGTAACCAAATTTCTTTGTAAGGTTATTAATTGTTAAAATAGATTCCAAAATGTAATAATTGATTAGTTATAAGAGTAAGACGATAAAAACCTAAAGTTGTTACAAAGCTATTTAAATAGTAAATATTTTATGAATAGGATTAATTCCAATTCTCATTAAAATCTAAGTCTTCGTAATCGTCAATATTTAGATGATTATCAAAATCATCCAACTCATCTGTTTCAAAAGATTTTTCTGGCGCCTCGTTTGGTATTTGACCATGAACATACATAAGGTTGGGGTAATCCATACCTTCAGCAACTTCTACAATTTCGCCTAATTCTACCAAGAATGTCCACATACTCAAAAAATCGTAAACATAAATGAGTTTTGTTTTCGTCTCGTCTACTACATCTTCCAGGAAAGTTTCATTCATGAGCTTTACAGAGTTTATTCCTTCATTCATGTCAAACAGTGAGATTTCTTCACCTTGATTCCATTCATTGTCACTTGTGTAAAATGAAGCCATTTCGGTACCATCAAATCCAAAAGATTGCGTAATTGTATTATGCAAATCCTCTAAAGTATCTGTCTTTCTAATTTCAATATCTCTAAAAATATCGTCTTCAGTGTCGTTATCAAGTATGATTCTAAATCTGTAAATCATGAATTATATTTCTTAATGCAAATTTATCTAAAAATTTGTTATTTGCTAAATCGATGTAATACAAATGTCATTGCTGTTAATAGGAAAAATGCACCAATTTGATGTGAAACTCCAAGTAAAACTTTAGCCTTGTTTATAAATAAAATTGTAAGCACACCCAATAAAAATTGTAATCCAACTAGGAATATGAGAGTATTAGTGCCTTTTTGTTGCACATTATCCAATTGTAATTTTCTAGTCTTGTTCCAAACCATGACTACAAGAATTACCACAACATATGCTAACATACGATGTGCAAACTGTACACCACTTTTACCTTCAATAAAGTTTTTAATAATTGGTGTTTGCTCTATATATACTGTTTTGTGCATGAATTTGCCCTCACTCATCATTGGCCAATGGTTGTGTATAAAACCAGCATCTAATCCTGCAACAAAGGCACCATAAATAATTTGAAGAAGAAGTACAGCAAGTGTTACTCTTATAAAGTTTCGTAATCGTTTATCTACTTCTTTTTTATTAGGAAAGATTAAGTCAAGAGCTACCCAAAAAGTATAGGCAAAGGTTATGAAAGCAGTTGTTAAATGTGCTGCTAATCTATAATGACTTACATCTGGTCTGTCAACCAATCCACTTTTTACCATATACCATCCTAAAAATCCTTGGAAACCACCAAGCAATAAGAGAATAATAGCTTTTTTAATTGTGGGTTTTGTGAGTTGTTTTCTTATTAAAAAATATAAGAATGGAATAATAAATACTAATCCAATAAAGCGACCTATTACGCGATGCAACCATTCCCAAAAATAAATATCTTTAAAATCCTGAAGCGTAAAGTGATTGTTAAGTTTTTGATATTCAGGATATTGTTTGTATAGGTCAAAAGCTTCTTGCCATTCTACTTCGTTCATTGGCGGAATAGTACCAGAAATAAGCTTATAATTAGAAATAGACAATCCTGAATGAGTTAACCTAGTAATGCCACCAACGACTACCATTATAAAAATTAAAGCACAGCCTGCTAGTAGCCAGTAGAATACTTTTTTATTATCTTTTTTCATGTTTTTTTAACCCTAGTTTTTCACCTTTTTCAATCATCAATTTATAAGCAGCATCAAATTCATTTGGAATATCACCTTCCAAAATAGCTTCTTTTATGGCTTCTTTAATAATGCCAATTTCCCTTGAAGGTTTTAAGTTAAACGTTTTCATTATTTCTTCACCTGAAACTGGAGGTTGAAAATTTCTAACGTGATCACGCTCTTCAACTTCAATTATTTTTTTTCTAACAATTTTAAAGTTGTTATGATATTTTTTAAATCTTTTAGAATTTTTTGTAGTAATATCTGCTTCGCAAAGTGTCATTAAATCATCTACAAAATCGCCAGCATCAAAAACCAAGCGTCGTACAGCTGAGTCCGTAATATCATCTTGAGCCAATACAATAGGGCGAGAACTCATAAACACCATTTTTTGAACAAACTTCATTTTGTCATTTAAAGGCATCTTTAATCTTTTAAATAAATGGTATACCATTTTTGATCCTTCAAACTCATGACCATGAAATGTCCAACCAACTTTTTTGCTAAATTTTTTAGTAGGTGCTTTTCCAATATCATGTAGTAAGGCTGCCCAACGTAACCAAAGATTATCGGTGTGTTTTGAGATATTATCTACGACTTCTAAGGTGTGATAAAAATTGTCTTTATGTCGTTGACCTTCAACTTCGTCAATACCTTTTAGTGCTGTTAATTCTGGTAGAAGGTGCTTTAATAATCCTGTTTTTTCCAATAAGATAAAGCCAACAGATGGTTGATCACTTTCAAGTATTTTATTTAGTTCAGTAACAATTCGCTCTTTGGTAATAATTGAAATGCGTTCGTTGTTTTTTGTAATAGCATTTAACGAGCCTTCTTCTATTTTAAAGCCTAATTGTGTTGCAAACCTTATGGCGCGAAGCATTCGTAATGGATCATCACTATAGGTTATATCTGGGTTTAAAGGTGTACGAATTATTTTATTGTTAAGATCGGATACGCCATTAAATGGGTCTAATAATTCGCCAAAATCATTTTCACTTAAACTAAATGCAAGTGCATTAATTGTAAAGTCACGACGGTTTTGGTCATCTTCTAACGAGCCATTTTCAACAATTGGGTTTCTACTATCTTCAGAATAAGATTCTTTCCTAGCTCCAACAAATTCAATCTCTAAATCTTCAAACTTTAGCATTGCTGTGCCATAAGTTTTAAATACTTGAACTTTTGGATTATTTGGAAGGTTTTTGGATACTTGTTTGGCTAGTTTAATACCACTGCCAATAGCTACAATATCAATGTCTTTATGAGTACCTCTCTTTAAAATATAATCTCTTACAAAGCCACCAATAACATACGTATCTAGTTGTAATTCTTTTGCAGATTTAGAAATAATTTTAAAGATAGTATGCTGTAAAGCTTCTTTGTAGCTCATGGATTAAATTTCAATAATCAAATTCTAAATTCCAATATGATGTTTTAGGAAGTTAGCGTTTGAATTTTGTTTTTATTTTCTAATAACTTTTACCGTTCCATCTTCACTTAATTTTATTATTGACGAGGCTTTGATGGATTTTTTTTCGCGATGCAAATTTACAACATAGTCCACACCTTTTAAAATCTCTTGACTTATTTCTGAATAAGATTTTGGTGAAGGTTCGTTACTAATATTGGCTGAGGTAGAAACAATAGGTTTCTTAAACTTCTTTATAAGTTCATTGCAAAAAGCATGATTAACTAACCTAATGGCTAACGTGTTATCATCTGCTACTATATTTTCTGCAACATGTAAGGGCTTGTCATAAATTATGGTTGTAGGTTTATTAGCATATTTTAGAATATCGTAAGCCACTTCTGGTACATTTTCAACGTATTGATTTAGCATATTGAAATCGCTTACCAAACAAATCATAGATTTAGATTCTTCACGTTGTTTAAGTTCGTAAATTCGCTTAATGGCATAGTGATTTGTGGCATCACAACCAATTCCCCAAATAGTATCTGTTGGATAAACTATAATGCCTCCTTGATTTAAAACTTGTAGTGCTTTATTTACTTCTTCTTCAATCATAAACAAATAATCAAAAACGTTAGATAGCAAAGTTAGCATTAGTTTTCTACTTTGTTTTAAAACTTTGTATTATTGCTACATGAAATGAGCCATAATAAGAATTTGATACCAATTAGTATGATTCTTGGCGAATTACATCTGACCGATAAAAAGCAATACATTTAAACAGATGAAAAAACACTTTCATAAAGAGTATATTAAACATCAAGATAAAATTGATGGTTTTATTAATGATTTTGCTACATCTGGAAAGTTGTTAGGAAATGAAAAAAGAAATTCTATTAAATTATTTGAGTTAGAAGATCAAACTATAAATATTAAATCGTTTAAAATTCCTAATATTTTTAATAAACTTGCTTATAAATTTTTACGAAAAAGCAAGGCACAACGTTCTTATGAGTATGCCGAAAAGTTGATTAATTTAGGTATAGGTACTCCAAAACCAGTTGCTTATTATGAGTTTAATAAGGGTTTGTTTTTTGATAAAAGTTATTATGTGAGTGAACAAATTGATTGTGATTTGACCTATCGTGAATTAATTAGGGATTTGAATTATCCTGACCATGAAAAAATTTTAAGGGAGTTTACAAAATTCACTTTTAAACTGCATGAAAATCACGTGTATTTTTTAGATCATTCTCCAGGAAATACATTAGTGAAAAAAGAAGATGGTATATATAAATTTTATCTAGTAGATTTAAATAGAATGCAATTTAAGCCATTATCTTTTTATGAAAGAATCCAAAATTTTGAGCGATTAACCGTACACGAATCTATGGTTAAAACAATGAGCGAGGAATATGCAAAACTTATTGATAAACCTTATCAAGAGGTTTTTAATTTAATGTGGAAATCAACCCAAGAATACCAACAAAAATTTCATCATAAAAGACAACTAAAAAAGCGGTTGAAGTTTTGGGAAAAATAATCGTTACTGTCTGTTTTTTCGCAGTAACCAAAGCTTTACATAGCGCATAAAAATCACATAACCTTGTAAATATCCAATGGTTAGTCCAACTACACCATCTCTAAAACCACTTTGAACAATGTAGTGTTTAAAAAATCCCCAAAAAGGTTTAATTATAAAATGATAAGGTGTTAGTTGCCCCGTTTTCTTATTATAGTCTTTAGCTTGCCATGAAGCATAGCGATTCATTTTTTCAACATAAGCATCAAAGGTTGTATATGTGTTGTGATATAGTTTGCTTTTAAGTGAACCAACCTTGCCATTTGCAATAATTTCAGCATGTACCTGCTTGTCTTCATACTTACATAAATCACGTTTAAAAAGCCTAATAACTTTGTCGTTTCTCCAACCACTAAACTTAACGCGTTCTCCCATAAAATGATTGTTTCTGCCTATCCAATAGGCAATAGTATCATTTTTTGACTCTCTAAGAATTTCTTTTATTTCCTGTTCAAGTTCTGGAGTCACACGTTCATCAGCATCAACCAATAAAATCCATTCATGAGTTGCTTGTGGAATAGCCCAATTTTTTTGAGACGCAGAATATTGATATTCACGTCTAATAACTTTTGTAGCTAATTCTTGAGCTTTTTTAAAAGTACCATCGGTACTAAAACTATCTACAACCAGTATTTCGTCAGCAAATTTTACTGAAGCAATTACAGCTTCAATATTATGAATTTCGTTTCCAGTAGGAATAATGGCAGTTAGCTTTTGCATAAAAGATAATTGTTGGCAAAAATAACTATTTTTGCATCTATCTTTAATTTTTCAATGGGAAAACCTAGTATTTCTGTAATAATTAGTACTTATAATTCTGAGGCATGGTTAGAAAAGGTGCTTTGGAGTTATGAAGCTCAAACTTATAAGGACTTTGAAATTGTTATTGCTGACGACGGATCAAAACAACCTACTTTCGACTTAATTGAAAAAATGAAGGCTTTGGTGCATTTTAATATCATCCATGTGTGGCATGAAGATAATGGTTTTCAAAAATCCCAGATATTAAATAAAGCAATAACAGCGTGTAATTCAGATTATATTTTAATGAGTGATGGCGATTGTATGGCAAGAGCTGATTTTATTGAGGTGCATATTAGAAATAGGGAAGATGGTTACTTTTTATCTGGAGGCTATTTTATGTTGCCAATGAGTATATCTGAAGTCATTACTAAAGAGGATATTTTATCACAATCTTGCTTTAATTTAAAATGGCTAAAATCTAAAGGCTTAAAATCATCTTTTAAGAATAACAAGCTAACAGCTAGTGGTTTTACTGAAAAGATGTTAAATGCCGTAACACCTACCAATGCTAGTTGGAATGGTCATAATGCATCTGGTTGGAAAAAAGACATTATTGCTATTAATGGTTTTGATGAGCGTATGCAATATGGTGGTCAGGATCGTGAATTGGGAGAGCGTTTATTCAATTTAGGTATAAAATCTAAACAAATTAGATATAGTGCTATTTGTTTACATTTAGACCATCCAAGAGGTTATAAAAACCAAGAGTCAATAAATAAAAACTTGGCTATTAGAGCAACCACAAAAAAAGAGAAAGTTACCAAAACCCCTTTTGGTATTGAAAGCACCTAAAAAGATAATTTAATTCACTCGATTTTTAAGCCATGGTAATATGAACTCTAAAATGTTTGGTGGACAAAAATTTAAGTTTTGTAAACCTAAAAACAGTTTGTCTTTAGAGAGAATGTTAAACTTAAATTTATACCAAAACAATGGCTTTTTGTAAGATCTAAAATAGAGTAATTGCAAATCTTTTTGAAGTTTACAAGTTTTGCTTTGAATTTCTAAATGATTGGCAAGTGCAATTGGTAAAAACTGTGCTTTGTTTCTAAATTTATGTTTAATATTCTCGGTAAAAGCGTCTTGGTTTGCATTGAAAAAATTAACTAATGTAGATTTTCTTATTGGATGAGGTGTGTGTTTAAACCTATAGAGTTTTGTAAATCCAAGTAATTTGGCGGCCTTTTCTTGTGCTTTTTTGTGTTTAGCCTTTTCTGGTTTGCTTTTTTTATAAATTTTAGATGTTTCAAAAGGTTGCCACACCCCTCTTAAAATTGGGAAGCCATTTTCAGTAAAAAAGTCTTTTATAGTAGTAGGGTTAATAATAAAAAAATCATCATTGAGATATAAAAAATGCTCAGATAACTCAGGGATTCTATGAATGCAACTTTCTATTGTTCTGCTATTAAATGTTGGTAAGTTGTCTTCAAAACCTTTAAATATGACTGAATGATCTATAATTTTTACATTAGTATATTTATCAGTTTGTTTTAAAAACTGTGGAGTTTGATTATCGGTAACAATAAATATAGTATTAACAAAAGGGGCGTGTTTTAGAATAGAATTTACATTGTGCTCAATTTCATTGATTTGCACATACCTGTTTTTGAAATTTTCATTAGAGGTAGTGTCTTTTAGATAAGGAGAAATTTTTGATTTATAATCTTCATCATTTCCATCTACCCATAGAATGACAGCATCTACTTTAATTTTTTTTGTTTGTACATTAGTCATTATAAAATGTAAATTTAATACTTTATTGCTTCTAGGTTGGTAATAGTTTCTTTTTTAGAATTAAGCTTTGGTAATTGAAAGTAGTCACCAATGATGGTATTATATTCTTCTGGAAAAAACTTTTTTCTAGCATCTGATGGATAAAAGGTTAGCTCTCCAAAGATACTTTTGCCATTAATAGAATAGAAATCGACTCTTACAAATGGTAAATTTTCTGCTAGAATTTCAGACAATTTTACCATTTCTTTCAAATTGCTAGGTTCTTTATAATCTTTAAAAAACTCAAGATTATCATCTTTACCTTTTCTAAATGGCATGAGTTTAAAATCTACATCAAAACAGCATTGTTTGTGATCACTTTCTCTATCAAAATGAACGTCAACGAATTTAACTTTTCCATTAAAACAATAGAATTTATAATCGACTAATGTATTCTTGTCTTTTTCTTTTAAAAACTTTTCGATTATTAATTTTGGTTTTACATCTTTATAAGCCCATTCTTGTCCTCTACGATAGTATTGGTTTTTGCCTAACCATTTATTTAATAATTTAATAGACTTTTTCTTATCAAGATTTTTTTTGTCTTTAACAATCAAATTATGACCATTTGTATGATTAGCCTTAATCACGAATCTATTTGGTAAACTATCAAAATCAATCTCTTCGGCATTATCATAAACAGCATAAAGTTCATTAAGATATTTTGCGCCAATTTTTTCTTCTACGTATGTCCTTACTTCATATTTATCTACCAATTGGGTTAAAATTTTTGGACGAAAAAAAACTTTGTACCATTCTATCTTTGCATTGAAATCATGTGGGTTATTTAAATCTAATTTTTTACCTGAAAAATATTCGTAATGTATTTTTACATAAACTTTAGGTAGTAAAAATCGCATTTTGCGTAAATGTCTTAAAAAGAAGCGTCTTAATTTGTTAAGCATTTTTGCTTGTGTTTTAATTTTAGAATGTCGAATCCCAACCTACAGTCCATAGTTGATTACTTACTTTTATAATTTAATTAAACGGCTACATTATGGGTTCTTAATGCATCATTTAAAGATGTTTTTTTATTGGTGCTTTCTTTACGTTTACCAATAATTAATGCGCAAGGAACATTATAATTTCCAGCTGGGAATGATTTAGCATAACTACCTGGAATAACCACCGATCGGGCAGGAATGCGACCTTTCAATTCTATTGGTTCATTACCAGTTACATCAATAATCTTGGTTGAGCCTGTAAGTACAACATTAGCACCTAAAACTGCTTCTTTTTCTACATGGACACCTTCGACAACAATGCAACGCGACCCAATAAAGGCATTATCCTCAATAATTACTGGAGCTGCTTGTAAGGGCTCCAAAACGCCTCCAATACCAACACCTCCAGATAAATGAACATTTTTGCCAATTTGAGCGCAACTACCAACGGTAGCCCAAGTATCAACCATGGTTCCTTCATCTACATAAGAGCCAATATTAACATAACTAGGCATCAGTATAGTTCCAGCCGAAATATATGCACCATGCCTTGCTACTGCATGAGGTACTACACGTATTCCTTTCTCGGCATAACCAGTTTTTAAGGGTATTTTGTCATGAAACTCTAATGGGCCAACTTCAATGGTTTCCATTTTTTGTATTGGGAAATATAAAACAACCGCCTTTTTAACCCATTCATTAACTTGCCAACCTTCATTTGTAGGTTCGGCTACACGTAATTTGCCTGAATCCAATAAGCCAATCACTTCTCTAATTGTAGAAATAGTTTTTTCTTGATTTAATAGTTCTCGGTTTTCCCAAGCAGCTTCTATAATTGTTTTGATTTCTCGCATATTGTATAAATTTCGACACAAATATAAAGGTATATATCCATTAAGACCAATAAGTGTTAATATTGAACATTAGAATGTGACTTTGTTAAATAGGTGGTGTCTTATAGATAGTATTGCAAAAGCATAAACCCAAAGCTAATTAGTTGCATACATTGTTTTAGTTGATATTTTTAGATTTTTTGTCAATTGAAAATCTTGAAAGCCTCAAATGTTTTAAAAACTCTCTAATTTTTTTGGAGCGTTTTTTATTTACCTTTGCAGCATAAATTATTTATGGGAAGAATACTAGCATTAGATTTTGGGCAAAAGCGAACTGGAGTTGCCATTACAGATGAATTGCAAATTATTGCATCAGGACTTACAACAGTTGCTACATCAGAGTTAATTTCTTTTTTAAAAGAGTATGTTTTAAAAGAGAGTGTGGAACTTTTTTTGGTTGGAGAACCAAAGCAAATGGATTACTCTACATCTGAAAGTGAAGTTTTTATTGCTCCATTTCTAAATAAACTTGAAAAAGAATTTCCAAATATTCCAATAAAAAGAGTAGATGAACGCTTTACTTCAAAAATGGCTTTTCAAACCATGATTGATAGCGGATTGAAAAAAGGAAAGCGTAAAAACAAAGCTTTGGTTGATGAAATAAGTGCGACTATAATTTTGCAAAGCTATTTGTATTCAAAATAAAGTATTAAAGTTTTTTAAATATTATAATTGATAAATTATAAGTATTGTATTTTTGCAAAACCTTATAAAAAGTGAAAATGATTTTACCAATTGTTGCTTATGGCGACCCTGTATTGAGAAAAAAAGCAAAAGCAATTTCGGCTGATTATCCAAACTTAGACGCGCTTATTGCAAATATGTATGAGACAATGTACAATGCTCTAGGTGTTGGTTTGGCAGCTCCTCAAATAGGATTACCTATTCGTATTTTTTTAGTAGATGCCTCTCCTTTTGGCGAAGATGAGGAGCTAAGTGACGATGAACGCAAACAATTAAAAGATTTTAAGCAAACCTTTATTAATGCAAAAATTTTAGAAGAAGAGGGGGATGAGTGGGCTTTTAACGAAGGTTGTTTAAGTATTCCGCATATTAGAGAAGATGTTTTTAGAAAACCAAAAGTTAAAATAGAATTTCAAGATGAAAACTTTAAAACTCATATAAAAGAATTTGATGGACTTTTAGCAAGAGTGATTCAGCATGAGTACGACCATATTGAAGGGATTTTATTTACGGACAAAATATCTACTTTAAAAAAACGATTAATTAAAGGGAAACTTTCAAATATTTCCAAGGGAAAAATAAGCATTGATTATAAAATGCGTTTCCCAGATATGAAAAAAAAGCGCTAATAATTCAATAAATATTTAAAACGAATGATATATTTGTCGCCTTTAAAAAACAATACACTATGGGTTTAGAAACTATTTTATCAATTGCACAAAAACCAGGACTTTATAAACTAGTGACGCAAACAAGAGGAGGCTTTATTGCAGAATCTTTAGTGGATGGTAAAAGAATATCTGCAAACCTTAGAAGCAATGTAAGTTTACTAAGTGAAATAGCAGTATATACCTTAACAGAAGAAGTACCATTGAGGGAGGTTTTTAAAAAGATAAAAGAAAAAGAAAATGCTGCACAGACAAGTGTATCACATAAAGACAGCAAAGATGCTCTAGAAGAATATTTTTTCAATGTATTACCAGATTATGATGAGGATAGAGTATACGTAAGCGATATTAAAAAAATAATCAAGTGGTATAATTTATTACAGAAAAATGATTTGTTAAATAATCTAGAGGAAGAAACTACAGACGAAGAAGAATAAAAAAAGGGAAATGAAAATTTCCCTTTTTTGTTGAAACCTTTTAACGTAAGTATTAAAAATCCCTCTAAAATATATAGCTAAAAGTTTCTTATACTATTAAGTACTTTCATACTAAATAGTTAATAGCAGAGTAAATTTAAATTAAATTGCCTTTTATTACTAATTGATTAGTAATTTTTATTAACAATTTTTTTTAGCTCCATTAAAACTTTTTAGCCAAGCTTAGAAAATCCGAAACCAAAAGTTACCTTTGTGCTTCTTAAAAATCACTAAGTGCTTTCAATTTATACTAAAGAATTTAAATACAATTTAAAGCTGGCAACTCCTGTTATGCTTGGTATGTTGGGACACACTTTTGTGAGTTTGGTTGATAATATCATGGTTGGTCAATTAGGTTCTGCCGAACTTGCTGCAGTATCACTTGGTAATAGTTTTATATTTATAGCTATGTCTTTAGGTATTGGTTTTTCTACAGCAATTACGCCATTAATAGCTGAAGCAGATTCTGAAAAAAACTTCAAAAAAGGTAAATCGTCTTTTAAGCATGGTCTCTTTTTATGTACTGTTTTAAGTTTAGCGCTTTTTGGGTTGATACTCTTGGCTAAACCACTTATGTATTTAATGAAACAACCGGAAGAAGTGGTTGTTTTGGCAATACCTTATTTAGATTTGGTGGCATTTTCACTAATTCCTTTAATTATTTTTCAAGGATTTAAGCAATTTAGTGATGGTTTGTCGTTAACAAAATACCCAATGTATGCAACCATTTTAGCGAATGTTGTAAATGTAGCTTTGAATTATGTGTTGATTTTTGGAAAACTTGGATTTCCACAAATGGGAATTGTTGGTGCAGCCATTGGGACCTTGATTTCAAGAGTGATCATGCTTTTCTTTTTATGGTATTTACTTAAAAATAAAGAGAAATCTAAAGCTTATGTCACCAATATTAAATTATTCTTACTAAACAATAGCATGATTAAAAAAATTCTTAACCTAGGATTTCCAAGTGCGATGCAAATGTTTTTTGAGGTAGCTATTTTCACAGCTGCTATTTGGTTAAGTGGACTTTTAGGTAAAAATCCTCAAGCTGCTAATCAAATTGCACTTAATTTATCTTCTATGACTTTTATGGTAGCTATGGGATTAAGTGTGGCAGCAATGGTAAGGGTTGGTAACCAAAAAGGATTAAGAGACTTTAAGGAGCTTAGAAGAATTGGATTTTCCATATTCTTATTAGGAATGGGGTTGGCTTTTATTTTTGCAATTCTATTTTTGTTATTTCATAAAATGTTACCAACGATATATGTAGATTTAAACGATGCTTCTAATTTTATTGATAATACCGAAGTGGTCTCAATTGCCGCAAAATTATTGATAGCTTCAGCAATTTTTCAATTAAGCGATAGTGCTCAAGTGATTATTTTAGGCGCATTAAGAGGTCTTCAAGATGTGAAAATACCAACACTTATTACCTTTGTGTCTTATTGGGTTATCGGTTTTCCAATTAGTTACTTTTTAGGTAAGGAAGATGCCTATGGAAGTTTTGGAATTTGGCTTGGTCTTTTGGTAGGGTTAACATCAGCTGCAATTTTATTGTATCTTAGGTTTAATTATCTAACAAAACGTTTAATTTCGCAAGAAGAAAATAATACTTAATATATGGAACTTCCTAAATTTATTCTTGGAGATAATACCGATTTACCAAATGCTATTTTTGTAATTCATACAGAATTTCCAAGGTTTATTATTAATCTTGAAGATGATGAAGTAGAGTGGTTGGAAGATTTCGACCAACATGACGAAAAAGAATTGTTGAGTGAAACTGAAAATTTAATTGAAGAAGCTTCTCAGTTTTACGATAGGGAAGTAAGCAGATATGGAGATTAATTAGATGATTGAGCAGTTATTACAATACGACACCGAACTTTTTTTATTCTTAAATAACTTAGGAAGCACTACTTGGGACGGACTTTGGTTAGTAATAACCAATAAACTTACATTTATTCCACTGTATGCTATTTTGTTATTTTTAATTTATAGACATTTAGGTTGGAAAACTTTATTGTTAATGGTTTTTGTTATAGCAGCAATGATTACGTTTACAGATCAAATTACCAATTTATTTAAAGATGGATTTCAGCGTCCAAGGCCATGTAGAGTAAATGACTTAGAAGGGTTAATACGCTATGTAGCTCCAAGATGCGGTAAATATGGTTTCTTTTCTGGTCATTCTTCAAACTCAATGGCAGCAGCAGTTTTTGCAGGATTATTGTTGAAGCCATATTATAGAAATCTAATTTTTATATTGCTATTTTGGAGTGCTATTGTGGCTTATAGTAGAATTTATGTTGGTGTACATTATCCATTAGATATTGTTTGCGGGCTTGCTTTTGGAGCTATTACTGGATTTATTTTCTATAAACTACAAGTCAATCTTAGAAAGCGTTTTATTTCTTAGAAAAAAAGTAAAGATAGCTCACCAATCTTTTTTTATGACCTCTTTCACCATCAGCTTTTCTATTAAGGTCAAAAACTTCCTTTTTTTCAATGTTGAAAGACTTTTGAAAGAACTCTAACTCCTCACTTTGTAATTTGTTAGATAAAATAGTAAACTTAGATTCCGTAGGAAAATTGTATGTTGAACCAGAGTTTATTTGCGGAATTTTAGCACCATATTGCCAAATCATTTCTGGCGCAACCCCATTAAGTGAGTAAATAGATAGGTTTTCTTTGTCTAGTTCCAATTGTAAATTCGATATTGGGTTAAAATCTGTTTGATTCTGAATTTTAGTTAAAGGCAATACTGAAACTAGGGCAGCAACCTTAAAAGCAACACTTAAATAGAAAACCTTTTTTATTTGTTTCCTTTTTAAGGTTACAATCATAAGAATACCAATTGAAGCTAAAAGGACAGAAGCTAATAGAAACCACCATAATAAGTTTCCAGTTAAAAATGTACCAATTGCAAACCCAATAAGCGGAAATAGAATACCAATAGATGCAATCAATCCGAAATTAAAATAGACAGGAATCGTTTCTTTTTTATCCTTGATATCTTTAAATTTTCTAATTAGATATTCAATATAAAAACCTGTGTTTATTGCCATTGGAATTAAAACTGGCATTAGGTATCTCGATTTTTTTTCTGGTATTATAGATAAAAGAATTACTGCAAAAATGGTCCAATAAAAGCTAAACCTGTAAGCTTTTAAATTACTTACTCTAGATTTCATATATGGGTATAGTAAAGCAATAAACGCAGGAATTGTCCACAAGCCACTTTGTGAAAAGAAACTCCAATAGTAATAAAATGGACGTACATTATAACTTCCCCAATTCCCTGTCTCTTTAGAAGTTATTTCAGTAAATGTTACTGGATCTTCTAATCTTACATATAAATACCACCAACCACCAATAATTAAAGCTATAATAATAAAAGAGAAAATAGAAAATGTCTTTGCTCTTAAATTTTTGAATTTATAACTGAATCCATACGCTAATAGAAAAGGCAATAATAAAGCGTACAATGAAATAGGTCCTTTGCTTAAAATGGATAAGCCAAAAAAGACACCAGCTATAATTGTATGCTTCCAATAATTAGTCTTTTTCTCGAATAGTTGAAACAAATGTAAAATGGCAACAAGCATAAATCCGTGGGTGAAAATATCCCATGGAGCTTCAATAACTATTCCTATAACGTAAAATGAGGTAATGGTTATAAAAGCATTTATTAATGCATGTGTTTTATTATTTAATAGTTTTAAGCTCAACAAATAAGATGCAATTCCTGAAACCGCTACCATCAGTATTCCAGGAAGTCTTAAAGCAAATATATTTTTTATTCCAAAAAGCAAACCAGATAAAGCAGCTAACCAACTTGGTAATGGTGGCTTTTGGTAACGTGGTTCACCATTCATAGTGGTTAATAACCAATTGCCATCATCAATCATTTCACGAGCTGTAATAAAATCACGAGCTTCCATGATGGTTACATCAATCACATTGATATTAATGCAAAGCATCAATAAAACGATTACTATAATTGAAATAATTGGATGTTGCTCAATTTTATTCAGCATCTTGTTTGTGTAAAAGAATTAAGTTTCTAACGTAAATAATAGAGCCTAATAAATGACCTATAAACAGTACAGGGTCTTCTCGGATAATGGCATAGGTCAAAATTAATACAGAGCCTACTAAGCTTAACAGCCAAAACCCTAAAGGTAGCGAAGACGATTTTTTATATTCTGAATATAACCATTGATATACAAAGCGCAATGTAAAAACAACTTGCGAAATAATTCCAAGCCAAAGTAACCATAATGGAATAGCTTCATTTCTAAAAAGCACATCTCTGTCAATTACATTGTTATTAAAATAGTAAATGGCAATCAGTATA
The DNA here is from genome assembly GCA_023015825.1 of Flavobacteriaceae bacterium S0862. Lineage (GTDB taxonomy): Bacteria > Bacteroidota > Bacteroidia > Flavobacteriales > Flavobacteriaceae > Pontimicrobium. Next base: position 82,413 of record JALKAW010000008.1, read on the forward strand.
GGGAAACCATATAAAAACCAACGTAGTGACCAATGAAATTTTTGCCACTCGTTCTGTAATTGCAAGTTTCGTATGTATATAAAATAAGTAAGGGTTTGACCAAGCATAATGGCAAAATCATCCCTTAGATACCCGTAAAGAAATAATAAAAATGATGCAATTAAACTCAAGGTCCAAAACAGAGTTGGTGTAATTACTTTTCGTTGCTTTTCCGAAGTAATCCACTGCACTACTAATCTAGAAGAAAATAAGATTTGGGCAATAAATCCAATAGTATATATTAGCCAATCACTCATTAACCTTTTTTGCTAACATCATAGTTAATGTACTTTCGTTTCATCCATAAATAAGCAAAACAATCGCTTAAAGGTCCTAACAATCTGTTCCATAATCCAAATTTGGCTTGTCCAGCAATACGCGGAAAATGCTGCACTGGAATTTGAATTATTTTTCCATTTTGTAACAAAATCATTGCAGGCAAAAAACGATGCAAGCCTTTAAACATTGGAATACGTTTAGCATACTCGGTCTTAATCACTTTTAAAGGACAACCAGTGTCATCCATCCCATCATGTGTAAATGCACGCCTAATACCATTGGCAATTTTAGACGACATATTTTTTACGAAAGAGTCTTTGCGATTTGCTCTAACGCCTGTTACTAAATCGTATTCTCCAATATGTTCTAGCAGTAAATTAAAGTCTTCTGGAGCTGTTTGCAAATCGGAATCTATATAACCTACCAATTTCGTTTCTGTATAATCAAAACCAGCTTTAATCGCAGCGCTTAAACCTCTATTCTCTTTAAAACTTATGTAGTTAAAATTGGTGTTTCTATTGCATATGGCTTCAATAAGTTCTTGGCTTCTATCTTTTGAACCATCATTAACAAACAAAATACATGTTAGAACTGATGCTTTCTTAGAATATTTAAGTAGTTCACTTTCTACACGCTCTAGATTATCTTCTTCATTATAAACAGGAACAACGATAGTAAATTGGTAATCCATTCAAATTAGTTTTGTGCTACAAAAGTATTCTTTTTTTAAGGGATTACAACATATCTCTTATGAGCAATATTATATGTAGATTCTAAAAACAAATCTAAACTATCGTTATCAAAAATTAAAAAAGGTAGTAAATTGCAGCATCAAAATGTATTAATGAAAATTCTTGTTACTGGAGCAGCAGGTTTTATAGGCTCTCATACAGCCGAAAGGTTGAGTGAATTAGGACACGACGTAGTTGGTGTAGATAATTTTAACGATTATTATGACCTTGAATTGAAGCAAATGAATGCAAATTCAATCAAGGAAAAAGGCGTTGAAATAATCAATTTAGATTTAAGAGACGAAAATCTTTCTGATGCTTTACCTTTAGATATAGACTATATTTTTCATTTTGCTGCACAACCAGGAATTTCAACAACATCTACTTTTGAAGATTACTTTACCAATAACATAATTGTCACTAAGAATATTATAGATTATGTGCAAAAGTGTAAAAACTTTAAAATGTTTGTAAATATTGGCACCTCTTCAATTTATGGTTTGGAAGCCACTTTTACCGAAGATGTTGCGCCAAAACCAGCATCTCATTATGGCGTTACAAAGTTAGCAGCTGAACAATTGGTACTTCAAAAAAGTAGAGAAAACATATTTAAAGCATGTTCATTAAGGTTGTACTCTGTTATTGGACCAAGAGAACGACCTGAAAAAATGTACACCAAATTAATTGATTGCGGAATTAATAATCAAGCATTTACTTTATATGAAGGTAGCGACAAACATTTGCGAAGCTTTACTTATGTAGGTGATATTGTGGATGGTGTTGTTAGTGTAATAGGTAACGAATCCAAAGTAAATGGTGAGATTATTAATTTAGGAACCGAGGTAGAACACACCACACAAGAAGGTATTGAAGCTGTAGAAAAAGTTCTTGGAAAATCCATTCAAATTGAAATTGTTGCTAAAAGGGCAGGAGACCAATCTCGCACAAAAGCTAATATTGATAAGGCTAGAAAGCTGCTAAACTATAATCCGCAAACGACATTATTGGAAAGTGTGACACATCAAGTTAATTGGTATAAAGCTAATTTTTAGAACGCTTTATTTTTCAAACTTAAATGCCGAAGTACTTTTAATAGAATCTATTCTAACCATTTTTTCTAGAAACTCCTCAGGGACGTTTTTAATTTTATTATGCCTAATAAGCATAATAAAATTATCATTAGAGTTTGAGATAGAATCTATTGATGCTTCCTTTATTATTTTTATATCACCACTTGAATAAAACCTACTTGAATAAGATTTTTTTCCCCAATAATAAATAGGTGTGTTTGGCTCATTTTCTAATAATTTCTCAACAATATATTTATCGGTGTTTAAATCTTCTAGCAATTTGTCATCACCAAAGGCCACAAAACAAGTCGCGATTATCACTAAAAATGGAAAAATTGAACTTAGAATAAATAGCAATTTTTTGTTTTTAAACTCATGCCAATAATACACCATTAATAAGGCAATTGGTATGGTAACAGGTAAGGTATAAGTATGTAGTATGTTTTTTGAAATGGTAAAGAACATAGGTGTCCATAACAACCATAAAACCAAAAAGGAAACCCATTTGTTTTTTAAAATAGTTTTACGCTCTTTCCATAATTTAATAAGGATAAATTGTATCCAAGGAAAAGAAAAAACCAATAAAAACACCCAAATCATTCCTAAAGGTTGCTTATGACCACTGCCATATAAATCTCCTTCCCAGCCAGATACTACAAAGCGTTTAAAATGTTCGCCCACAATAAAGTAATCTAAAAACCCAGGCGATCTACTTTCGGCAAGTAAGTACCAAGGCAAAGCAATAGCAATTGTAATTAGTATTCCAGTTAACCAAGGTATTTTGTTCCAAACGTTTTTGATAGATACTTTTTGAATGATGAGCCAAATAAAAAGAGGAGGTGCTGTTAATACTAAAACTATAGGTCCTTTAGATAATAATCCCAAAGCTATCGCAATAAAGAATAAATAATTCCAAAAGCTACGCTTTTCGTTTTCGATAGATTTCCAAAACGAAATCATTATTAGGGTGATAGAAAGGCATAATACTGCATCTGTAGACACAACACCTGCATGCAATAAAAACTCAGGTGTGGTTAACAGGATAAACGCAGGCAGGTAAAAGCTTTTTCCAGCTTGCTTTACAAATTTTCCTAATAGGAAGACCAATACTAAACAAACTAAAAAATAGGGTAATCTTGCAGCAATTTCATTCACTCCAAACATACTAAAACTAGTCGCCGATAACCAAGTTGACAAAGGTGGTTTCGCCCAGAATGGCACACCATAATCTATTTGTAATACTACCCAATCTTGAGTCTCGTACATTAGGCGAGCTATTTCAGAATATCTTGATTCGGTTTTATCTAACAGCGGAATAAGTCCAGTTAAGATAAATCGTAATACGATAATAACGATTATCGAATAAAAAATATAGGCTGTTTGTTGTTTTGTATTATTGAGCATTATTATTTTCTTGAAGCTTTACATACTTTGTTAATCTTATATAAATCTATCCAAAGTTTAAAAAAATAGGTGAATTTAACTTTAGAGTCTCCTTGATCTATCCATCTTTTTAAAGGAACTTCCAGCATGTGGTTGGTGGCTTGGTCAACACCAAAATGCACCATTAATCTATTAAATATTTCAACATCAAATAACCATTTTGAAATAAAAGGGGCCTTAAAAGCGACTTCAGAAAGTTCTTTTGTAAACAGTTTACAACCACATTGCGTGTCGTAAACTTTCAAATCTAGAATATTGGAGATGGCAGTAGCTATAATTCTACCAATTAAAAAGCGTGATTGACTACGTTTAATAGTTGAGCCAACCTTCATAATTCTAGAGCCAAAAACAAACTGAATGGAGTCGTTAAAATAAGAAGTTAAGGATACGCATTCTTCAAGTGATGCAGCTAAATCTGCATCTAAGTAGGCAATGTATTTATAATTATATTTGTTATTACATTCAGCAAAAGCAGCTCTAATTGCTTCGGCTTTTCCAACATTTTGGTTGCAGTTTATTACAGCAATATTTCCTGGACAAGTTTCTTTAAAATTTACTAGAATATTTGCTGTATCATCAGTTGAGCCGTCATTTACAAAGCATAGTAAAACGTTAGAGTGATTATTTATAAAATTGAAAAAGGCTTTTCTGTCGAGCCCTTTTTCTTCATTATAACAAGGAATTACAATGCAAGTTTCAAATGAAGTATCAGCCAAATTGCTCATAAATAATAGCAAAAATTTAAAGGCGCAAGGTAATCAAAAAACGTTAGATTAATTTTAATAAATATTCAGCAGCAGCAAAAGGAGTTGTTTTATTATCCTCTATAAGTTTAAGCTGTTTTTGTAATTCTGGCTTAATTATTTTGTTGTTAAAAAAATTAAACTTCAATTGCCCTTCAATAGTTTGAAGTAACCAAAACTTATTTTGTTCTTGTCGGTTTTTAGTAAAAAAATCACTTTTCTTAGTCATAATAAAGTACTCCATTATCATATGCCATACATCTTTAACCCCTTCATTATTTAAAGCACTGCAAAGTGAAACTGGAGGTGTCCATGACGATTCTTTTTCAGGATATAAGTGCAATGCTCTTGCAAACTCAACTTTGGCTAATTTTGCACGCTTTACATTATCACCATCTGCTTTATTTATAACAATGGCATCAGCCATTTCAATAATACCACGTTTAATGCCTTGAAGTTCGTCACCAGCACCTGAGAGTTTTAAAAGCAAAAAGAAATCGACCATACTATGTACAGTAGTTTCACTTTGGCCAACACCAACGGTTTCGATGATAATTGTATCGAACCCAGCAGCTTCACAAAGTATAATAGTTTCTCTAGTTTTTCTAGCAACACCTCCAAGTGAGTCACCAGAAGCCGAAGGTCTGATATAGGCGTTAGGCTCTTTTACAAGATCAGCCATTCGTGTTTTGTCTCCCAAAATACTGCCTTTGGTAATCGTACTACTAGGATCCACAGCAAGTACCGCAATTTTTTTATTTAATGAAATTAGGTGCTTTCCTAAAGCTTCAATAAATGTGCTTTTACCAACTCCAGGAACACCAGTAATTCCTATTCTAACTGAGTTGTTGGCATATGGTAAACATCCTTTAATAATAGTGTTAGCCTTTTCAAGGTGTTTTGGGTTTTTGCTCTCAACCAAGGTAATGGCTCTACTTAAAGCAGTAATATTACCGTCTAAAACACCTTTGATTAAGTCGCTTACACTTGGTTGCTTTTTCCGTTTAGAAATAACTTTAGAAATAGCACTGTCATCAGTAATTTCTGGTGAAGGAATGCCTTTTTTTTCCTCTAGTGCTGAGTTGTATTTTTGTTTTTTTTGCAAACTATTGATTTAGCGGAACTGCAATTTTCACATCGTCCCAAGCCATAGTTAAAGATAGGTTATCTGTAGAATTATCAAAAGCAATTGTAAATTGTTCTACAACACCTTGTATTTTTTGTACTGGAACTTCAATACTAACGGCGTCAAAATCTGGATTACGCATAGGTTCCATGGCATCATTAACTCCCCAAGGATATTGCTTTGCATTAAAAATAACTTTCCAAGTTGTTTCACCTGGAATTGTCCAAAGTGTGTATTTTCCAGTTGCCAAATAATCTTTCCCAATTTTTAAAGGTTGATTCGTTTCAAAAGTGGTTGCTTCGTTGGCTCCTGTACGCCAAACCTTATTAAACGCTACTAATCCACCAAAAATATTACGATCTCTTTTGGAGGGTCTGTTATAAAATACTTCTAATTCTAAATCATTAAGCTTAAACTCAACAGTGTCTTTCGGACTTAAAGGTTTCTTCAAAATATCACCATTTATATAGGCATATAAAAATATACCTACAGCAATTAGAAGCAACACAAAAATAAGACCCTTTAAAAATTTATTCATTTTGAAATAATATTTGAAATTAGTTAGAAGTAGTTTTAACTTGAACGCTAAGTTATTACACTTTGTTTTAATTTCTAAAAAAAATAATCGACTTTTTGCAACATCTATAATTTTATGTCGTCTTTAAGTTGAATTCGAATTTATTTAATCAAAAAATAATACCTAATATTAGGATTATGAAACGACCTAACCAAAACATCAATTAGTGAATACATTAACAATAGATATTATTGAGCAATGTAAACACAACGACCGTAAAGCGCAATTAAAACTGTACAATCAGTATTGCGATGGGATGTATATTGTGGCTAAAAGATTCTTAAAAGATTCTTTTGAAGCAGAAGATGTAGTACAAGAGTCTTTTATAAAGGCATTTGCAAAATTACATCAATACAAAGCAGAGGTTACATTTGGTGCTTGGTTAAAACGAATCGTTATTAACAAGAGTATAGATCTTATAAAATCTAAAAAACAACAAATGTTGGAATTAGATGAGGTGCACCTAAAAGTAATAGACTCTGTTTATGAAGACGAATGGTTGGTAGAGGATACTATTTCTTTGGAAGAAATAAAAGAAGCAATTAATCAATTGCCAGATAAGTATAGGTATGTGGTAATGCTATTTTTAATAGAAGGCTATGATCATCAAGAAATAGCCGAAATATTGAATATTACGGAAGTAGCATCACGAACACAATTATCTAGAGGTAAAGTAAAATTACGAGAACTATTAAAAGTAGCACAAAATGGCACAGGACATTAGAAAATTGTTCGAAAATGAACAAAAAGTAAGCAAGGATAAAATGCCAAAAGGTCACGAAGCAAGGTTTTTACAAAAACTAAATCGTGAACTTCCTGAGCATCCTAAAAGAAGCTTATTTACTTTTTTAAATATTGCAGCAAGTATGGTGATTTTAATTGGGTTGAGCTTTGGAGCTTTAAAGCTAATAAATACTGAAAGTATAGTTGAGCCAGAAGAAGTTGTTGTGGAATCTCCTTTAGGGAAATTATCACCTGAACTTAAGAAAGTTGAAGATTATTATTTGGCAAACATCAATTTAGAATTATCTAAGATTGAAGTTACACCAGAGACTAAAGAGCTTTTTGATGGTTATTTAGAGCGCTTGGAAGAGTTAAATAAAGAATATGAGCTTTTATCTCAGGAGTTAACTAAATCTGGACCAACAGAGCAAACCATTAACGCATCTATCGAGAATTTAAAATTGAGATTAAACTTAATGTATCGTCTGAAAGAAAAATTAAACGAATTAAAAAACGACAGTAACCCGCTTGAACAAATACAAGCATAATTATTAAAACATATCAAAAAATGAAATCGACTGTATTAAAGTAATTTTTAAAATTGATTGTTGAAATTAATTTGATACACCAAGATTACATTTGACAGATGTAACAATTAAAAAACGAACAAATGAAACAGTATAAATTTATAGCATTAGCAGTTATCTTTTTAAGTGCGTTAAGCTTAAACGCTCAACAAAAGTTGGAAAAGTTATCTAAAACAGTAAAAGCTAATAAGGATGTTACTTTAAGGTTAGATACTAATCACACCAATATTGTAATTGACACTTGGGATAAAAACGAAATTCAAGTTGAAGCCTATTTAGAAAGTAATGAATTGTCTAGAGAAGATTTAAAAGAAGTATTAGATTCTTGGGACATAGAAATTGATGGATCTGGAGCCAATGTCTCTGTTGAAAGTATTGGAGGATTTGGAGGAGCCTATAACTTTAATTTTGATTTTAAAGGATTAGATGTATTAAAAGACATCAATATAAATCTTCCTGAAATCCCTGAAATGCCAGAGATGCCAATAATGCCTGTAATTCCAGAATTAAATATTAAAATCCCGGAAATTCCTAATATCCCAGACCTTCCTGAATTACCTGAAGGTGTTCATAACGTTAATTTTGACGTTGAAAAATATAAAAAGGAAGGAGAATCATATTTAGATAAATGGAGTCAAGAGTTTGAAGATAAATATGGTAAAGGTTATAAAGAGAAAATGAAAACTTGGGCTAGAGAATTTTCTAAAATAGATTGGGATGCCTACTCTTCACGTATGGAAAAATGGGGAGAAGAATTTGGTGAAAAGTTTGGAGAAGACTATGGAAAGGATATGGAAGAATGGGGAAAAGAGTATAGCAAACGCTTTGATGGAAAATGGGCCAAAGAAATGGAAGAATGGGGAGAGAAATTTGGCGAACAATTTGGCAAAGAATGGGAAGAAAAAGGTAAGGTTATTGAAGAACGCATGAAAGAATTCGAAGAAGAATGGGAAGGAAAAGAAGAAGAATTAGAAAAGCGTTTTGAAGAACTAGAAAAAAAGAACAATAAGGTTAAAAAAACAATTAAAATAAGAATGCCTAAAGACACAAAACTTAAGGTAAATGTACGTCATGGCGAGCTTAAATTTGCTTCAGTGATTCACAATCTTAAAGCGGATATATCGCATTCAAGTTTATTAGCAGATCGTATTGATGGAAGTGGCACTTCCATCAATGCATCTTATTCACCTATTTTAGTAAATTATTGGGATGAAGGGGAATTAACACTCAAATACGTTGATAATGCTTTGTTAAAAAATGTAAAGTCTTTAGAGTTGTATTCTAATTCATCTAATATTGATATAGATTACTTAACTGGAAACTCTATTATTGATGGTAGTTTTGGAGAATTAACGATCCATAATATTCTAGATACTTTTAACAATTTAAATATAGTTCTAGAAAATAGTGATGCCAATATTAAATTACCAAAATCTGATTATGATTTAGTTTTTAAAGGAGACCGTTCTAAGTTTAATGGCAAACGCACTGATAATAAAGAAATTAAAAACTACTCAAATAACACGACCTCTAACAAAACCATTCTTGTAAATGCTAAGTATAGCAACATCGTTATGCAATAAAAAAATCTGAACTTATTGAAGTCCAGATTTTCTTGTAAAAATATTTGTCTTAATATTTAATCTTCAGTCAAAACCCAATCACCTTTTGCAATTAAAGGTTCTGCTTGTTTATATTTAAGGGTTTTACTTTCACCACTCATTACATTTTTAATCGTTACACGATCGTTGCGCCCAATTTTTGGTCGCTCTCGTACAATAGTTTCAACTACTTGTTGTTGACGTTGCGTGTTTCCTGCAGCTCTAGATTCAGCTGAACGTTCGTCTAAGTTTTGTATCTCTTCTTTTGTAGTTTTTAACTTATCGTTTTTACGACGTGTTTTTGCTTCTTGTATAACGTTAGCAGTTTCTTGTGGAATTTCACCTTTAAACAAGAAAGAAATTACATCTTTATTTACTTGATCTATCATTGCTTTAAACAGCTCAAACGACTCAAATTTATAAATCAATAATGGATCTTTTTGCTCGTGAACCGCTAACTGTACAGATTGCTTTAACTCATCCATTTTACGAAGATGCGTTTTCCATGCATCATCAATAATTGCCAACGAAATGTTCTTTTCAAAATCGGTAATTAGTTGTTTACCGTTAGTATTATACGCCTTTTCAAGGTCTGTAATTACTTGTAAATTCTTAATACCATCGGTAAAAGGAACTACAATTCGCTTAAATCTATCGCGTTGGGTTTTATATACATTTTCTATAACTGGAAATGCTAAATCTGCATTACGTTCCATTTTCTCTTTATAATGAGCAAAAGCTGCTTTATAAATAGTCGATGAAATCTCTTGGGTAGAAAGTTTCTCAAATTCTTCTTTTGAAATAGGAGAACTCATAGAGAAATAACGAATTAATTCAAATTCAAAATTCTTATAATCGTTAGCTTCCTTGTTAGTTTCGGCAATAATTTCAGAAGTATCAAAAATCATATTTGCTAAATCCACACGTAAACGCTCACCAAATAAGGCATGGAAACGACGTTTATAAACCACTTCACGTTGTGCATTCATTACATCATCATACTCTAATAATCGCTTACGGACACCAAATTGATTTTCTTCTACTTTTTTCTGAGCACGCTCTATAGATTTTGAAATCATAGAATGTTGAATCACTTCTCCTTCTTGTAATCCCATTCTATCCATCATTTTAGCAATACGTTCACTACCAAAAAGACGCATTAAGTTATCTTCTAGCGATACATAAAATTGTGAACTTCCTGGGTCACCTTGTCGTCCAGCACGACCACGTAGCTGTCTGTCTACACGACGCGAATCGTGACGCTCTGTACCAACAATGGCTAAACCTCCAGCTTTTTTAACTTCATCGCTAAGTTTAATATCTGTACCACGACCAGCCATGTTAGTTGCAATAGTTACTTGTCCTGCATTTCCAGCTTCGGCAACAATTTCTGCTTCTTTTTTATGCTGTTTTGCATTAAGTACATTGTGAGGTATTTTTCTAATACTTAACATTTTACCAAGCAACTCACTAATTTCAACCGACGTTGTACCAATTAGCACAGGACGACCAGCTTGAGATAGTTTGGTAACTTCTTCGATTACTGCGTTGTATTTTTCTCGCTTTGTTTTATATACTAAATCTTCTTTGTCGTCACGAGCAATTGGACGATTGGTTGGAATTTCAACAACATCCAATTTGTAAATCTCCCAAAATTCGCCAGCTTCAGTCACTGCAGTACCTGTCATACCAGATAGTTTGCGATACATACGGAAATAATTCTGTAATGTAACAGTCGCAAATGTTTGTGTAGCAGCTTCAATTTTCACATTTTCTTTAGCTTCAATCGCTTGGTGTAGGCCATCACTATAACGACGACCATCCATTATACGACCAGTTTGCTCATCAACAATCATTACTTTATTCTCCATGACAACATATTGTGTGTCTTTTTCAAATAAAGCGTATGCTTTTAAAAGTTGATTTAACGTATGAATGCGTTCAGATTTTACACCAAAATCCCTGAATAACTCTTCTTTTAAATTAGCTTCTTCTTCAGACGAAAGACCTTGAGATTCAATTTTAGCAATTTCAGTACCCATTTCAGGCATTACGAAAAAATCTGGATCATCCTTACCTGAAAGATATTCCACACCTTTATCAGACAGCTCAATTTGGTTATTCTTTTCATCAATTACATAGTACAATTCGGCATCTACCTTTGGCATTTCACGGTTATTGTCCTGCATGTAAAAGTTCTCAGTTTTTTGAAGTAATTGTTTTACACCTTCTTCACTTAAAAACTTTATAAGTGCTTTATTTTTTGGAATACCTCTATACACACGAAGTAATTGAAAACCACCTTCTTTAGTGTCTCCAGCTGCAATCAATTTTTTAGCTTCAGCTAAAACTCCTGTTAAATATTTACGTTGTACACTAACAATATCGTCTACTTTTGGCTTTAATTCGTTGAATTCATGTCTATCTCCTTGCGGAATAGGACCAGATATAATTAAAGGTGTTCTTGCATCATCAACTAATACCGAATCGACCTCATCCACAATTGCGTAATGATGTGGACGTTGTACCAAATCGTCTGGCGAATGTGCCATGTTATCACGTAAATAATCGAAACCAAATTCGTTATTGGTTCCGTAAGTAATATCGGCGTTGTAAGCTTTTTTACGAGAAGCAGAATTTGGCTGATGATAATCTATACAGTCAATGCTTAAACCATGAAATTGAAAAATTGGTGCCATCCACGCACTATCACGTTTTGCTAAGTAATCATTTACTGTTACTAAGTGGACTCCCTTTCCAGTTAAGGCATTTAAGTATACAGGAAGAGTTGCTACAAGAGTTTTACCTTCACCAGTTTGCATTTCGGCAATTTTACCTTGATGCATAGCAATACCACCAATTAACTGCACATCATAATGTACCATGTCCCAAGTAATTGGTTTTCCAGCAGCGTCCCAAGAGTTAGACCAAATAGCATGTTCGCCATCAAGGTTTACATAGTCATTTTCACCAGATACTTCTCTATCAAAAGCATTGGCAGTAACCTTGATTTCGGTATTGTTTACAAAACGTTTCGCTGTTTCTTTTATTACTGCAAAGGCTTCAGGGAGAATCTCGTTTAGGGTTTCTTCAGTAATATTATAAGAGTCGTCTTTAAGTTTATCTATTTCTTGGTAGATGTCTTCTTTTCTATCAATATCTTCGGCAGTGTCTGCTTCTTCTTGAAGTTTTATTATTTCATCTTCAATGCTTTTTCGAGCATCTGCTATTTTAGATTTAAACTCTAAAGTTTTTGCTCTTAGCTCATCATGCGATAAACTTTCTAGTTGTGACTCAAAGGATTTAATTTGATTGACAATAGGCATAATTGCCTTGACATCTTGTTTGGATTTGTCTCCAACAAATACTTTAAGTACAGAATTTAAAATACTCATTTATATAGGTTTGTTTTTAGTCTTTGATTAATAGGTAGTCAAAGATACTACTTGTTGTTATGTTTAATGAAAAAATAGTGTACAAAAAAAGCCTCCAGAGAGACTTTTTAACTATTTTTTATGGTTTGGTTTAATATTCATCCTCATTCCAAAGATAATCTTCGTCTGTTGGATAATCTGGCCAAATTTCTTGAATAGAATCATAAGAATCACCTTCGTCCTCAATAGATTGCAAGTTCTCAACTACTTCTAGCGGAGCTCCTGTTCTAATAGAGTAATCGATTAATTCATCTTTTGTTGCTGGCCAAGGTGCATCACTTAAATACGATGCTAGTTCTAATGTCCAATACATTTCTTACAAATTTAATTTTTTGCAAAAATAAATTTTTAACTGAATAAGACAAGAAAAAATCGAATTATTTAATCATTAAATTTTATGAACGTTCAATTTTGACTGTAAAGCATCAGTTTAAAACTAGTTTTACAGATTAATACTATTGCTAAATTTTAGTTTATGAATCCTTTTGAGGTATCCATTTTACTTCATCAGCTTGTAAGTCTTTGGACAATTTCCGTGCCAACACAAAAAGATAGTCAGATAGACGGTTTAAGTACATTAAAGTTTCAGGTTGAAAAGGCTCTAAATCGTTTAAAGCAGCTGCTAAACGTTCCGCTCTACGACAGACACAACGTGCTATGTGACAGAATGACACGGTTTGGTGACCACCAGGAAGAATAAAATGCGTCATTGGTGGTAATACCTCATTCATGTTATCCATTTCTTGTTCTAGAAGCTCGATATCTTCATTGGATATTTTAGGAATGTTTAAACGCTCTTTACCACTTTTAAGCATCGCTTTTTCAGGGTCTGTTGCTAGAATAGCACCAACTGTAAACAGTTTGTTTTGTATAGTTGCTAGAATACTTTTGGAGTGTTTATCAATATCTTGGTCTCTCACTAAACCTAGGTGCGAGTTTAACTCATCAACTGTACCATAACTTTCTATTCGAATATGGTGTTTAGGTACTTTTGTGCCTCCAAATAATGCCGTTTTACCTTTATCGCCTGTTTTTGTGTATATTTTCATTCTATGAGTTTCAAAGTTGAAACTTCAAAGTTACAAAGATTTGAGTTGAAACCACTTTAAAATCTAAGTCCTTATCATAAAATGTTCTTTTTCTTGTTCTTTTCTAAAAAATACAAATCCCCAGAAAAAAGTATCGATAGTTACAGTTACTTTAGGATGTAGTTTTATAGTTTCCCACGCTTCAGCCATACCTTTGGACCAATAGATATCATCAAAAACAAATACAGTATCGTTATGTGCTTTTGGAAGAAGCATTTCAAAATAGTTTAAAGTGGCTTCTTTTTGGTGATTGCCATCAAAGAATACAAAGTCGAATGTTGTTTCGTCTAAATAATCAATCGCATTTGCAAAATCATTATTAATGAATTTAATATTTGATAGGTTTTGGTCTTCAAATTGTTTTTTTAAGAATTTTGAAATGTTGAAACAGCCTTCAATAGTTCTAATTGTGGTTTTTGTATTTCCTAAACTCATTGCCTGTGTACCAATACCTAAAGATGTTCCTAATTCTAAAATAGTTTTTGGATTAAAGTACTTTACAAGTCTATATAGTAGTTTGGCTCTTTTTAATGTAGTTCCGGAGTTTTTAGCAATACTGGAAACGCTTCTTTTATTGCCTTTTTTTACTCTTGAGCCTGCTCCTAAATCGGTAATTTCAATTTGTTCTTGATTATTGAGGAGTTTCTTTTTATAGTTAATTAGTTTGGAGTAGGCCTCATAACTTGCTTTATCGTAAAAGCATTTGGCAACTAAATCGTATACAAAAGGCGAGTGGACACCATGTTGGTTGGTGGAACGTAAAAGAAATTTTAAATATGCTTTTACTTGATACCACATATTAATTTTCTAGTTTTTCGAGTAATTCTAACCAACGAAATTCTTTTTCTTCAATGGTGTTGATAATTTGTTGTAATTCTGCGGATAGCTCGTTTATTTTTTCGGTAGAAAGTGTTTCATCATTAAACTTTGCTTCCAGTTCTTTTTTATCGAATTCTAAGGTTTTGAGTTTACTTTCAATATTTTTCAACTCCTTTTGTTCATTGTACGATAATTGACTATTGCTGTCTTTTTTCCATTGCTTCTTTTCTATTTTCTTTTCAGTTGACTCTTTAGGTACACTATCTTCGTAAGTTCTAAAATCGGTATAATTACCTGGAAAGTCTTCAATAACACCTTGACCTCTAAAAATAAACAGATGATCTACAATTTTATCCATAAAATACCGATCGTGAGTCACTACAATTAAACAACCTGGAAAGTCCAATAAGAAGTTTTCCAAAACGTTTAATGTTACAATGTCCAAATCGTTTGTTGGTTCATCCAGAATTAAAAAATTAGGATTCTGGATAAGAACTGTACATAAATACAAGCGTTTACGTTCGCCACCACTTAGTTTTTCAACAAAGTCATATTGTTTTTTACGATTAAATAAGAAGCGTTCTAATAATTGTTGTGCACTAATTTGTCGTCCTTTTTTTAAAGGAATATAATCACCATAATCTCTTACGACATCTATAACCTTTTGATCTGGTTTAACATCAATTCCCTTTTGAGTGTAATAACCAAATTTTACAGTTTCACCTAGTATAATTTTACCTGAATCTGGTTTTAAAGTATTGGTAATAAGGTTTAGAAATGTAGATTTTCCAGTCCCATTTTTGCCAATAATACCAATGCGTTCGCCTTTTTGAAACATATAATCAAACTTATTGAGCATGATATTATCGCCAAAGGCTTTAGATACATTATGAAACTCTACAATTTTGCTTCCTAAGCGTTCCATGTTAATTTCTAGTTGGACTACATGGTCCTTTCTACGTTTGTGAGCACGCTCTTTTATTTCAAAGAAATCATCTATTCTCGATTTGGATTTTGTGGTTCGTGCTTTAGGCTGCCTACGCATCCAATCCAGTTCCTTTTTAAAGAGTTGTTTAGATTTGTTAGTTTCAACTGCTTCACGTTCCATACGAGCTTCTTTTTTCTCTAGGTAGTAAGAGTAACTTCCTTTGTAATTAAATATCTCGCCTTGGTCTAATTCAATGATTTCATTACAGACACGTTCTAAAAAATAACGATCGTGTGTAATCATAAATAATGTAATGTTTTCTTTTGCAAAAAAAGCTTCCAACCACTCAATCATTTCTAAATCCAGATGGTTGGTTGGCTCATCTAAAATGAGTAAATCTGGCTTGTTTATTAAGGCATTCGCTAAAGCTAAACGCTTTTTTTGTCCACCAGATAATTGTGCAACTTTTTGGTCTAAATCTTCAAGATTTAACTTAAACAATATTTGAGTGTACTGTGTTTCAAAATCCCATGCATTAAAACGCTCCATGGCTTCAAATGCTTTTTGGTATACCTCTTCATCTTCTGGGTTTTTTAAGGCTTTGTGGTATGAACTAATCACTTCCAAAATGGCATTGTCCGAGTCGAAAATAGATTCTTCTATTGTTAAATCGTCATTAAGTTCTGGTTCTTGAGCTAAAAAAGAAACTTTCAGTCCTTTTCTGTAAGTCACTTTACCAGAATCCGCCTCATCTTTTCCAGATAAAATATTTAGAATGGTCGTTTTACCCGAACCATTTTTAGCAACAAAAGCTATTTTTTGATCTTTATGTATGCTAAACGATACATTTTCAAAAAGTGTAAGTTCGCCATAAGATTTTGATATGTTCTCTACTGTTAAATAATTCAAGTTGCTTTTTTCTGCAAATAAAGCATAAAAAACCAAAAAACACGTTAGCTGTTTTTATTTTGCTTTCTAAAAGCTATATTTGTGATTAAACAATGCGCCTCAATATGAAGAAAATATTTGCTATTACTGTACTTGTTTTAAGTGTTTTAGCGTCTTCGTGTGTTCCTCAGAAAGATATACTGTATTTGCAAAATAAAGATAATGCATCAGACACAACTCATATAATTTCTGAAGTTCAAAAACCTTATAGAGTTCAAATACATGACATGCTTAATATTCGTGTTAAGGCTTTAGATCAAGATATTGTGAAAATGTTTAATCCAGTAGGAGAAGCTAACTTAAATGCAGGTAGTGCTGAGCGTGCTTATTTTGATGGATTTACTGTGGATCTTCATGGAGATATTCGAATACCAACACTTGGTAAGGTAAGTGTTTTAGGATATACTTCCGAGGAGATTGAAAAAATTATTGAAAAGAAATTGTTAGAAGAACAATTTAAAGAAACAGCCAATATTTTTGTAACTGTAAAGCTAACAGGGTTACGTTTTACTGCCAATGGTGAAGTGGGTAGTCCTGGAACTGTGACATTATTTCAAGAACGTGTTAATATTTTTGAGGCCATTGCCAATGTTGGAGAAATACCCATAACTGGTGATAAAAAGGATGTGTTAATTATTAGACAATATCCACAAGGGCAACAAATACATCATTTAGATTTAACAGATATTACTGTAATGCAATCGCCCTATTATTACATACAACCCAATGATATAATTTATGTAAAACCTATTAAACAGAAAACTTGGGGAACTGGAACGACAGGTATACAATCATTAACCACTATTGTATCTGTTTTATCATTAGTTACAACAACTATTTTATTAATATCAAAGTAGGGTATTTATGGATGAAGATTTTAATATTAATGAATTGCCTTCTAATTTCGATATTAAAAGCTTTTTATTTAAAGTTTTAAATTATTGGTATTTATTTGTGTTAGCTCTTATAATCGGGTTTACCGTCGCGTATTTTAAAAATGCTAGAATGCAAAACGTGTATGTCTTAGATTCTTTAATATCTGTAGAAAACGATCAAAATCCTTTTTTTACATCCAACACCAGTATTTCTTTTAATTATGGAGGTGTTACCGATAAAGTTCAAACCGTAATTACCACTTTAAAAACAAGAAATCATAATGAAAAGGTAGTAGATTCTTTACAATACTACCTACAGTATTTAACACAAGGAAAATATTGGATGGATGAGGTTTATAAAAGTGCACCTTTTAAACTTGAGTTAGACACATCTAAACCACAAATTCTTGGTTCTCCAATTTCTATAAAATTTACGAGTAATGATACTTTCGAAGTTTCGGTAAATTTTGAATCAGAGAGTGGTACTGGACAAGTGTATGCTACTAAAGAACATCTAAGTTTATTACTCCCTCTAGGTCAATTTTTAAAGACTTATAAAGTTGGAGAAATGATCGAAACTCCTTTTTTTAACGGTAAAATTGTATTGAGAAATGAAAATCAAATGCAAATGGGTAAAGAATATTTTATCAATTTTCTCAATTTCGACAGTATTGTAAATGCATATAAAAATGGATTAAATGTATCTTCAAGACCTGTAGGCTCATCAATCTTAAGCCTTAGTTTGAGAGGTACAAACAAATCTAAAATTGTAGATTATTTAAATGCCACAGTTGCAATTTCGCAAAAAAGCCAACTAGAACGTAAAAACCTCTATGCTACTAACACTATTAAATTTATAGAAGATAGGATGAGTGTTGTTGGTGACTCACTTAAGAATGTGGAAGATGAATTAAATAAATTTAGAAGTAAGAATAAAATTTTTAATGTAGACCAAGAGAGCGGAAGGGTTTCAGACAAATTAAGAGACTATGAAGCGATGGAGAACGACCTAAACATTAAGATATCCTACTTAAATTCTCTCCAAACTTATTTAGAAACGCAAACCGATTACACCAAAATTACGGCGCCAACAAGTGTTGGCATTCAAGAGGCCAATATAGTAGGTAGTGCACAGAGAATAATAGATTTAGCTATTGTACGTCAAAAGTTAGAATATACGACTCGAGAAACCTCAGAGCAGTTTAGAAATATTGATAGACAAATTGATGCCGAAAAAAACGTGTTATTAGAAACACTTAAAGAAACAAAAAAGACTTTTGGTATTCAATTAAATCAGATTAATAGATCTATGGCTAGTTTACAATCTACGTTAAGTAAACTGCCAATAGATCAACAAGAGTATTTAA
Organism: Flavobacteriaceae bacterium S0862; assembly: GCA_023015825.1. Taxonomy (GTDB): domain Bacteria; phylum Bacteroidota; class Bacteroidia; order Flavobacteriales; family Flavobacteriaceae; genus Pontimicrobium. The sequence goes on from JALKAW010000008.1 coordinate 100,791, forward strand.
AGATACAGCGACGATTTAATATAAGTGAAAATGTCTATAACGTTTTTCAAACTAAGCGCAGTGAAGCAGCAGTAGTTAAAGCCGCCAATATCTCTGACATTAATGTGATAGATGAGGCTAAAGATATTGGAGTAGGCCCAATTGGACCAAATAAGCGATTAAATTATCTTATTGCACTATTTGTAGGATTTTCAATTCCATTTGTAATTATTGTTTTTATTGCCTTTTTTGACAATAGTATTCATAATGTATCAGATATTGAGAGGCTGTCCAAAATTCCAGTTTTGGGTATTATTGGCAAATATAGAAGGGAAGGGGGTTTAGCAGTGTATGATAGTCCAAAATCAGCAATTTCAGAAGCTTTTAGAGCTATTAGGTCTAGTTTAAAATTTATTTATAAAAACCAAAAAGGAGAAGGTTCCAAAACGGTTTTGGTGACGTCTTCTATAAGTGGTGAAGGAAAAACCTTTTGCGCCATAAACATAGCCACTGCTTTTGCATTATCGAACAAGAAGACTGTTCTGGTTGGACTTGATTTGCGAAAGCCTAAAATATCTAAAGATTTTAATCTAAAAAACGATTTAGGTGTTGTAGATTATTTGATAGATTCTAAAAATTTAGACGATGTTATACAATCTACTCATATTGATAATTTAGATATCATTTTATCAGGATCTATTCCGCCTAATCCATCAGAATTATTGATGAGTGATGACATGGATGTGTTTATTGAGAAATTAAAAGAAACCTATGATATTATAGTTTTAGATACGCCTCCTTTAGGTTTAGTGACCGATGCTATTGAGTTAGTTGATTATGCAGATGCGACACTATATCTTGTAAGGCAAAATTATACTAAAAAAGACATGTTAACTGTTATTAACGACAAGTATAAAAAAGGAGAGATTAAAAATATAAGCTTCGTACTTAACTTTTACAAACATAAAAAACGACAAGGCTATGGTTATGGCTACGGTTATGGCTATGGTTATCACGACAATGAAAAAGATAAAAGTATCTTAAGTAAAATAAGTGCTATATTTAAACGTAAATCCTAAATCTTTTTGATTACTAAGTCCCAAATAAGGTTAAAAAGAGTTTTCGATATTTTATTAGCACTTGTATTAATTCCAATTATTATTCTTCCGCTAATAGTATTCTTAATTATTGCTGCTTTAGAAACAAGATTGTCTGGATTATTTAAGCAGGCTCGTGTTGGGCAACATGGAAAAACTTTTAAAATATATAAAATAAGAACCTTGAAGAAAGGAAAGCATGAGTTGGGACAATTAGATACGTATGCAGCTCCTTTCGGAAAGTTTTTACGACGGTATAAATTAGATGAATTACCACAATTATTCAATGTGCTTTTTGGCGATATGAGTTTTGTTGGACCTAGACCAGATATTGTTGGTTTTGCAGATGAGTTACAAGGAGAGGATCGTATTATTTTAAACATTAAACCAGGCGTTACAGGACCAGCAACATTAAAATATAAAGACGAAGAAGCCTTATTGGCTTTACAAGATGACCCAGAAAATTACAATAGAACGATTATTTGGGCAGATAAGGTTGAAATCAATAAAAAGTACGTGAAAAATTGGAGTTTTTACTTAGATTTGAAGTATATACTACAATCAATTTTTTAGTTAGCAAATGAATTCTAAAGATAAAATTACCATAATTGGATTGGGATATGTTGGGCTTCCTTTGGCAGTAGAATTTGCCAAAAAGTACCACGTTATTGGGTTTGATATTAATGAACAACGTATTGCAGAGTTAAGACAAGGAAAAGATAAAACGCTTGAGGTAGAAAACGAAAATCTAAAAGCGGTATTAATAAATGACATTGATGATACACAAGGACTTTTTATTACCTCTAATCCATCAGATATAGAGGTTTCCAATATTTATATTGTAACGGTACCAACACCTACTGACGATTTACATAAGCCAATTTTAACACCTTTAGTAAAAGCTAGTGAAACTGTTGCAAAAGTTTTAAATAAAGGAGATATAGTCATTTACGAATCGACTGTATACCCTGGTTTAACCGAAGATATTTGTGTGCCAATTCTCGCAACTAAATCTGGACTAGCTTTCAATCAAGATTTCTTTGCAGGTTATTCGCCAGAACGAATCAATCCAGGAGATAAAAAACATACTGTTACTAAAATATTAAAAGTCACCTCTGGATCAACGCCTGAAATTGCAAAACGAGTTGACGATTTATACAAATCGGTTATTACTGCAGGAACACATTTAGCGCCTTCAATAAAAGTTGCTGAAGCTGCAAAAGTGATTGAAAACTCTCAAAGAGATATCAATATTGCTTTTGTAAATGAGTTGTCAAAGATTTTTAGATTATTAGATATAGATACTAAAGCAGTACTAGAAGCCGCAGGCACTAAATGGAATTTTATAAAATTCACACCTGGTTTGGTTGGTGGACACTGTATAGGTGTCGATCCTTATTATTTAGCTCAAAAAGCCATAGAGTCTGGGTATGATCCTGAAATTATTTTGGCTGGAAGAAAAATGAACGACAGTATGGGAAGTTACGTTGCTCAAGAAACCGTGAAGATGATGATTAAGAAAGGCGCAACCATTAAAGGTGCTAGCACCCTAGTTTTAGGAATCACATTTAAAGAGAATTGTCCAGACATTCGTAACTCAAGAGTTATTGATATTATTCGTGAGTTTGAAGCCTATCATGTAAATGTAGATGTGTATGATCCTTGGGCTTCAAAACAAGAAGTAAAGCACGAGTATAATTTAGATTTGATGACTTCAACCGATGAATTAAGAGATAATTATGATGCTATTATTTTAGCAGTATCACATAACGAATTTTTAGAGTTGGATATACCTTCATTAAAATCAGATATAGGAGTCATTTTCGATGTAAAATCACTATTACCAAAACAAATTGTAGACGCCAGATTATAATGTACACACATAAATACCATACCGAAGATTTAAGTAACTACTCTTTTTTAATTACAGGAGGAGCAGGTTTTATAGGCTCAAACATTGTTGAATATCTATTAAAAAATAATGCAAAACTTGTAAGAGTATTGGATAATTTTTCTAACGGATTTAGAGAAAACCTTGAAGAGTTTCAAAGCAACCCAGCATTTGAACTTCTAGAAGGCGATATACGCGATTTACAAACTTGTAAAAACGCCATGAAAGGTATCGATTATGTATCGCATCAAGCAGCATTAGGGTCAGTGCCACGATCTATTAACGATCCAAACATGACCAACGATGTTAATATCACTGGGTTTTTAAATATGATGGTTGCCTTAAAGCATAGTGATACCGTAAAACGTATGGTCTATGCAGCGTCTAGCTCAACCTATGGCGATAGTTTAGCATTACCTAAGGTAGAAGATAATATTGGTAAACCTTTATCACCTTATGCAGTGACTAAGTATGTTAATGAATTATATGCCGATGTATTTGGAAAAACCTATAATACAGATGTTATTGGATTACGTTACTTTAATATTTTTGGCCCAAAGCAAAGCCCAAAAGGCGCTTATGCTGCGGTTATTCCATTATTTATGGAAGCGATAAAAAATAACAATCCAGCAACTATTAACGGTGATGGTGAACAAACAAGAGATTTTACTTTTGTAGAAAATGCAGTTCAAGCCAATATAAAAGGCTTTTTTGCTCCAAAAGAAGCGGCCAACGAAGTGTTTAATATTGCCTGTGGCGAACGTATAAGTGTCAATTATTTATGGGAACATATCAATAAAGCAGCATCTAAAAACGTTAAAGCTATTTACGGTCCATCAAGACAAGGCGATGTTAGGGATTCTTTAGCAGATATTTTTAAAGCTGAAAAACTAATGGGCTATAAACCTGAATTTACTGTTAGAGAAGGATTAAAAATTACGTGGGAGAACTTTATAAAATAAAATAATTGTCAGTTCGAGTATTTTGAATTCATAGGAATTCAAAATGTATCAAGAACAAACTTTAAATTATATTAAACTTGAATAATAACACTGAAGATAACTGGTTATATACAATATCTTCAAAACACAAATTAATAGATCTTAACTTTAAAGAAATTTGGAGATATCGCGATTTGTTATTGTTGTTTGTTAAAAGAGATATTGTAACAGTTTACAAACAAACCATATTAGGACCCTTATGGTATGTTATTCAGCCGTTGTTCACCTCAGTTATTTTTACATTAATCTTTAATAATCTAGGTCAGATTCAAACAGGAAGTGTACCTCCTTTTTTATTTAATTTAGCAGGGATTACTGCTTGGAATTATTTTAGATTGTGTTTAACAGGTACTTCAAATACGTTTTCTTCAAATGCTGGAATTTTTGGTAAGGTATATTTTCCTCGGGTTATAGTACCGTTGTCTGTTGTAATTTCCAATTTGTTGAAGTTTGCGATACAATTATGTATCTTTTTTTGTTTCTATGCTTACTATGTCTTTCAAGGTAGTTTGGTAAGTATTAATAGTGAAATAATACTTTTCCCTATTTATGTTTTAATGATGGCCTTATTGGGCTTAGGTCTAGGAATGATAATTTCTTCTTTCACAACCAAATATAAAGATTTAACAGTATTGGTTGGTTTTGGAGTCCAGTTGTTAATGTATGCTTCAGCAGTTCCTTATCCTGTCTCTGAGGCAAAATTGAAATTTCCAAGTTGGTTTGTGCCTTTCGTTGAGTATAGTCCGTTCACTCAAATAATTGAAGGGTTTCGATATATATTGTTAAATACTGGAAGTTTTAGCTTAACAGGGTTTTTATATACTTTGATAATTAGTTTTATCGTTTTTATATTAGGATTAATTATTTTTAATAAAACGGAAAAAAGTTTTATAGATACAGTGTAGCTATGTCAGAAATTATGCTTAAAGTAACAGGTATTTCAAAGCAGTATAGGCTTGGTTTGGTGGGCACTGGCACTATTAGTCATGATTTGAAACGTTGGTGGCACAAGGTACGTGGAAAAGACGATCCGTTTTTAAAAATTGGCGAAACTAATGATAGAAGTATAAAAGGTGAAAGTGATTATGTTTGGGCTTTAAAGGATATTAGTTTTGAAGTTAAGCGAGGCGAAGTGCTTGGTATTATTGGAAAAAATGGCGCAGGAAAGTCCACGCTTTTAAAAATATTATCTAGAGTGACTAGTCCCACAACTGGAGAGATTAAAACCAAAGGGCGCATTGCGTCACTATTGGAAGTAGGTACAGGTTTTCATCCAGAAATGACTGGACGAGAAAATATTTATCTAAATGGTGCAATTTTAGGAATGACGAAATCTGAAATTCAATCTAAAATTGATGAGATTATAGAGTTTTCAGGTTGTGAACGTTATATAGACACACCAGTTAAACGCTATTCTTCTGGGATGACAGTGCGTTTAGCATTTGCGGTAGCAGCACATTTAGAACCAGATATATTAGTGATTGATGAAGTATTGGCAGTGGGTGATGCCGAATTTCAAAAAAAGGCCATTGGCAAGATGCAGGATATTAGTAAAGGCGAAGGACGTACCGTTTTATTTGTGAGTCATAATATGGATTCTATAATGAGACTATGCACAAGGTCTATATTAATGAAAAATGGAAGCATAATTGAAGATGGTAAAGTGTCTCATGTTATTGATACATATCTAAGTACAGAATTCGGAACAACATCGCAAAAGTATTGGGATAAGAATAATGGAAATGATTTGGTTAAGGTGTTATCTGTTAAAGCTCATAATTCTAATTTTGAAACAGGTGAGAATTTTAAAATAACCGAAGAAATAGGAATTACATTAACGTATCGAGTTCTAGAATCGGGACACAAGATCCACTCTGCATTTAATTTTTTTAATGCAAGCGGTATCAATATATTTGATTCTCATGAAAGCAATACAGAGCTATATCATGTTAAAAAGAAACCAGGGATTTATCAAACTACAGTTTGGGTTTACAAAAATTTGTTTTCTGAGGGAGTTATAGTTTTAGGTGTAGCATTAGTAACACACGACCCTTTTAGAGTTCATTTTCACGAAAGAGACACCATAGCTTTTAATATGGTTGAAGATCTTGAAACAAGCCCAACAAGAGGTGATTATGTTGGTAGTATGCCAGGAATTATTAGACCAAAATTTGAATGGGTATCAGAAAAAATGAATAAAAAAAATGATTAGATTAAATAAAAAAAACGAAGATGAAGCTGTAAATGTAACGGTTAAGTCTATTGATAAAGGACATCATAATGTCACTTACAGAGGTGTAAAAGCGATAAGATGTCCATTTGATTATGTTATGTACCAAATGATTATTTCTGAGGTAAAACCAGATTTGATTATAGAAGTTGGAACAAGAAAAGGAGGAGGAGCTTATTACTTAGCAGATTTACTTGATTCTATTGGTAATGGAGTTATCCATACTATAGATATTGTGGATGAAGTGGAACAAGAAGTAAAAGAACATAAGCGCATTAGATTTTTTACAGACGGATGGGCAAATTATGATATAAATTTGGCAAAAGATTTTAATAAAATTTTGATAATTGAAGATGCTTCACATATGTACGAGGATACTACTGGTGTTTTAAACAAGTTCCATTCATTGGTATCCAAAGATTCTTATTTAATCGTAGAAGATGGCATTATTAATGAACTTGGATTAGAAAAAAAATACAATGGAGGTCCTCTTCGTGCTATTCGTGAGTTTTTACCAAAGCACCCTGAGTATATTGTGGATAGGAGATGGTGTGATATGTTTGGAAAGAATGCGACTTTTAATGTTAATGGATATTTGAGAAAAATCAAATAATTAAAGGAATACGAAAAATTCAAGTTCATGTTAAAGTTTATTGAATAATGAAAAAAAAATTTACTGGCGAGAGGTTAGAAACGCATATACATAATGGAAATGCAATTAACCACCTTCATCGTTATGCCTTAGCCTCTAATTTTATAAAAAATAAAATTGTTCTAGATATCGCTTCAGGTGAAGGCTATGGAAGTAATTTAATGAGTGAATGTGCAGAATTTGTTTATGGAGTAGATATAGATAGAGAAACAATAGAAAATGCTCAAGAAAAATATAAAAATAAAAACATTAAATTTTATGAAGGCTCAACCAGTAAGATACCCTTAGAAAATAAAACAATAGATGTTGTAATAAGTTTTGAAACCATAGAACATCATGATAAACATGAAGAAATGTTAGATGAAATAAAAAGAGTTTTAAAACCGAATGGACTATTAATTATCTCAACACCTGATAAATATTTCTATTCAGATAAAAGAAATTATAAAAATGAGTTTCATGTAAAGGAGTTGTATAAAAATGAATTTATTGATTTAATTAATAATTATTTTAATAATTATCAATTATTACTTCAAAGTTATTTGAATGGAAGCTCGTTGATTTTTGAAGAATCAATTAGAGAAAATATTAAGTTTTATAAAGGTAATTATGTTAGATTAGAAAGTTTATTCTCAAACCCACATTTTTTAATTGCAATTTGTTCTAATAGTAATTTTAAAAGACAAAATAGTTCAATTTTTGAAGGGAGTATGATTATGAAATCTTCAAATGAATATGAGAATTTGATTGATAAAATATATGCTTCTAACTCCTATAAGTTAGGTCATGCTCTTTTATATGTTTTTAAGTATTTAAAAAGGTTCTTTAAAAAAGCAGGAAAAGATAAATGAACAAGAATGTGAATGTGAAGATAATTATAGTGACTTACAATGGTATGCAATGGCTTGCTAGATGCTTAAGTAGTTGTATAGGCTATGATGTCATTGTAGTAGATAATGCATCTACTGATGAAACAATCACTTTTATTAAGGAAAATTTTCCTAACATCAAATTAATAAGGCAGAATTCTAATCTAGGTTTTGGGCAGGCAAATAATATTGGGCTATCAATTGCTTTAAAAGAATGTGTTGATTATGTGTTTTTATTAAATCAAGATGCCTATTTACAGCCAGGAACAATTAATGATTTAATTGAAACTCATAAAAAAAATAATATTTTCGGAATTTTGAGTCCTATTCATTTAAATGGAGATGCTAGTAATTTAGACAAAAATTTTTCTAATTATATAAAAGAAAATAATGATATTATTTTTGATGCATTGCTTAATAAATTTAGTAAAGAAATTTATTCTCTTCCTTTTGTAAATGCTGCAGCTTGGTTGTTACCTAGAAAAACAATAGAAACTATTGGTGGGTTTGATCCCATATTTTTCCATTATACTGAAGATGATAATTATTGTCAACGTTTATTATTTCATGATATGAAAATAGGTGTTGTACCAAATACTTATATATATCACGACAGGGATAATAAAAAAACAAATGACCGTCCAATTAATGAAAAAGAAAGATTGGTTTTAAAAGAACGTTATTTTAAACATAGATGGGCTAATATAAATGTTGAAATTGATAAGGACTTAAAAAGGAACAAAAAAGATCTTTTAAAACTAATAGTAAAACTCTATTTAAAACTTAAATTTAATAAAGCACTTTATTACCAAAAAGAATTAGCCTTAATAAATAGGATTGTTCCAGAGATTTATAAAAGTAGAGCTAAAAATGCTACATCAGGACCTCATTATTTAGAGGTAATTAAATAGTTGCAATTTATTGAAATTAAAAATTTATGCTTTTTTCTATTCTTATAGCAAATTACAATAATGGTCATTTTTTTAATGATTGTTTTCAAAGTATAGTAAATCAAACATATCAAAATTTCGAAGTTATTGTGGTTGATGATGGTTCAACTGATGATTCTGTAAATATTATTAAACAATTAATAATTGATGATAAACGGTTTAAGTTGTTTCAAAATGAAGACAATAAAGGTTGTGGTTTTACTAAGCAAAGATGTGCAAAATTGGCTAGTGGTGAAATACTTGGTTTCCTTGACTCTGATGATGCTTTAAAGCCTAGTGCCTTAGAAGTGATGATTTTAGCTCACAAGAAATTTGAGAAAGCTTCTATAATTACTTCTAAGTATGAGTTTGTTGATTTGCAACTTAATTTTATAAAGGAGGGTGTTATAGGTAGTGAGATTCCTGGTGGGAAATCACATCTTACTTTTGGGGAAGGTGCTTTAACACATTTTGCAACGTTTAAGAATGCAGCTTATAAAAAAACTAAGGGGATAGATCCTTTAATGAAAAGAGCTGTAGACCAGGATTTATACTATAAAATTGAAGAACAAGGAGCACATCAGTTTTTAAATGAATCTTTGTATTTATATAGAATAAATGAAAATAGTATTTCCAATAATAGTAATGTTTATAAAGCAAAATACTGGCATTTCTACGCTATTAATAAAGCCTATAAGCGTAGAAAGAAACTAAAATTAGAAATTGATAATTTCTCAAATAAATATATGGGTATATATCGCTCTAATTATTATTTAAGTCGATTTGAGAAACTAAAATTTTCAAAAAAATATCAAGCAAAGTTTTATTTTTTAGGAAAAGCTTTTTTTTCGAATCCATCACATAAATTTATACTTAAATTTAAAAGTTTCCTATTATTAATCATTGGTAGAATATGAATAAAAGTTATTTGATTTCCGTTGTTTTACCAGTTTATAATGTTGAAAAGTATGTTAGAGAAACAATAGACACTATATTAAATCAAACCATTCAAGATTTTGAAATTATTGTTATTGATGATTGTTCTACAGATAATACATTGCCTATTATTAAATCAATTAAAGACGATAGAATAAGAATAATAGAAAAGCTAACAAATAAAGGTTTGATAGATAGTTTAAATATTGGTTTTAAGGAAGCAAAAGGAACGTTTATAGCAAGAATGGATGGTGATGATAAGAATGCACCAAACCGATTTGAAAAACAATTAAAAATTCTTCAAGAAAATCCAGATATTAAAGCTTGTGGTTGTTGGTTACAATGTTTTGGTGCTAGTTCAAAAATTATAAAACATAAAGAATATCATGAGGAAATTCAAGCTCAATTATTATTAGGTAATTCTATGAGTTTGGGTGCTACAATGTTAAATAGAGCAGCTTACCAAAATTATAGTTTTAGTGAGTCTAAAATACATGCCGAAGATTATGATTTTTGGACAAAATCTGCTTGGGATAGTAAGATGTATAACATTCAAGAGGTATTATATCGATACAGAGTGCATGAAAATCAGGTTTCTAGTTTATACAAGGATGTGCAAAAAGCTCAAGATATAGACATAAAATTAAATCTTTATCATAAAATTGATTATGATAAAAAAGAGTTTCCAGATTCATTTTTAAAGAAGTTATTGTTTTCAAATAAAAACATATCAGTAGTTGAAAGCAAGCAATTTTTTAAGTGGTTACATCAAATAACACAAATTAATAAAACACAAAAAGTTTTTGGAAACAAGGCGCTTATTGATGTGGTTGCTATTATAAAAAGAAAGTTTGTATTTGAACTTTTTTTCACAAATGCCAGAGTAGGCATTGATTATAATAAAAGAAAGCAAATTTTGAAAACCTTACCTTTTAGTGAGAAAATATTTGTTTTAAATAAAAAAATGAAGCAGTATTTTAAGATTTTTTTCAATAAAACCTCTAAAGTTTAAGATGAAAGAAAATCAATTAGGAATTGCCTTTTTAAGAGTTTTGGCAACATTCTCAGTAATTGTAATTCATGTTTCAGCTCCAATTTTAGGAGAATATGGAAATATATCGCTTTTTGATTGGAATTTAGGTAATGCTTTTGATAGTTCTAATAGATATTCAGTCCCAATGTTTTTTATGATTAGTGGTGCTTTGCTATTAAATAAAGACTATACTTTAAAAGAGTTCTTCAAAAAAAGATTTATAAAAATTTTACCTCCGTTTATATTTTGGTCTTTGGTTTACAGTATTTACAAAAGGTTTGTTATTGGGAATGAACAGTCTGGTGTATTGGATTCTGTAGATAAAATAACTAGAGATATATTTTATGGCAGCGAATATCATTTATGGTTTGTGTTTGTATTATTAGGAATCTATCTGTTAACGCCTATTATTAGAAAATGGGTAAAACAAGCTTCTTCAAAAGAAGTTGCATTTTTTTTATCTATTTGGCTATTTACAATTGTTTACAGAATACCTGGTTTAAGTATTTATTTCCCGAAGGTTGAATTAATGTATTTTTCGGGTTATTTGGGGTATTTTGTTCTAGGCTATTATTTATTAAATGTGGATTTTAAAAATAAATTTATTCCTATTTCATCCATCGTTTTAGGGATCTTAATCACTTCTGTTGGGACTTACTATTTTACAGAAAAAAACAATAAGCTTTTTAGTTATTTTTACGAGTTTTTAAGTATTAATGCATTAATGGTTGCTACAGGTGTATTCTTGTTATTCAAAAATTTTTCAACTAAAAACGAGACATTAAAACATACCTTTGTTACGTTAAGTAGTTGTTGCTTTGGGATATATCTTGTTCATGTTCTTATTTTAGAATTATTAGAATTATATGGTTTTTATTGGAGCATGTTTACACCTATTGTTAGCGTACCTTTGGTCTCATTTCTATGTTTTATACTTAGTTTTGCTAGTATTTATTTTATAAAAAAAGTAAAGTATGGAAAATTAATTACTGGTTAAGATGTTGAAAGTTAAGAAAGAAAATAGTGATTTGATTTAAATGAAAATAGAAAACAAAAATATTTTATTAATTTTTCAAGGGGGAAACTTGGGAGGAGCGGAGCGACAAGCTTTTGGTTTGGCTAAGTATCTTGTAAAGGAAAAAAACTGTAAAGTTGATATTTTGTTTGTTTATTCCAACACACTATCAGAAGAGTTTAAAGAGGTTTTAAATAAGTCAAATATCAATAAAACTCACTTTTTTGGAGAACCATATTTATTTTTAAAACGAGAAATTTCAATTAAAAACTTAAAAAGACTTAAATGGTCCTTAGAATATTTACTAAAACTGAGAAAAGGGTTAATTAAAAATGAATATGATATCGTAATCCCTTTCCAAAATACACAATCTAAAATCGCTTATTACCTATACAAATTATTACCTACAGTTAAATTTGCGTTTTGGCATCAATTAGGCCTAGATGTTTTAAAACATGATGTTTTTGAGAGCATTGCAGTTAATAATATGCCTTGTATTATTGGTAATGCGGAGAATTGTCTTGATATGTTTAAAACAGATTATAAAGTAAAAACGAGTAAGTTAAATTTATTGCCTCAATATTTAAGTTTACAAAAAGAACTTAGGGATAAAGAAGCTATAAAAGACGTTTTAAAAATACCTAAAGATAAATTTGTGTTTGGTATGATAGCGCATTTTAAAAGTTTTAAATATCATGATGTATTATTAAAAGTTTTTAAAAGCTTGCATAAAAAACACCCAAATACCCATTTGGTACTTATGGGAAATAAAGATAATGACGAAAACACGCTGAGTATTTATAATAATTTAAAGGAGGATATTATAAAAAGCAGTTTACAATCTCATGTTACTTTGTTAAGTAATGAAGATGTTACCGATGTTTTAATTAGTCTTGATGTAGGGGTTTTGTTGTCTCAAATAGAGGGCACGCCAAATGTGGTTATGGAATACATGCTGTATGGTTTACCAGTAATTTGTTCTAACCATCCAGGATGTGTTAATTTGCTAGAAGATTCAACACTTTTAGTAAATAATAATGAGGGTGAAATTTTAGATGCCATGGAAAGAATAACAACAACAAAATCTTTATATCAAAAAGAATCTGAAAATAATTTAAGATATATAAAGAAGTATAATGTTAAAAATTATGTAGAAGACTTAGAGGTTATTCTAAGCAGAAATTTTAATTAAATGCTACATCAAAACCATCTTATAAGTATTGTTTTACCATGTTATAATGGTGAGAATTATTTAGCTTTTGCAATTGAAAGCTGTTTAAATCAATCTTATAAAAATTTTGAGCTTATTATAGTAAACGATTGTTCTACTGATGCTACTCAAAAAATAGCTAATCAATTTGCTGAGAAAGATGAAAGAATTATTGTTATAAATAATGAGACGAATAAAAGATTACCGGTAAGTTTAAATATTGGTCATAAACAGGCCAAAGGCAATTTCATTACATGGACATCAGATGATAATATTTTAAAACCGAAATTTTTAGAGATACTCATAAATTCATTACTTGATAATCAAGTTGATGTTGTTTACTCTGATTATGATGTTATTGATGAACAAGGAAATTTTAAAAGAACACATAAAACAGGACCTACAGAGCACATTTTATTCGGAAATAAAATAGGAGCGTCATTTCTTTATAAAAAGGAAGTTTTTAACAAATTAAATGGTTACGATGAATCCCTCTTTTTGTTAGAAGATTATGATTTTTGGATAAGAACTTGCATAAAATTCACATTACACCACCTAGATGCCGTTTTGTATCAATATAGGTTACATAAAGAAAGTTTAACGGTTGATATTGAATATAAAAGCGAGGTTAATTCTAAACATAAAAGTGGTGCGCTTAAAATGTTTGAAAAAATAGCTAATGAATTATCATGGAAGCCAGAAACACATCACTTTTTAACAAATCATTTTCTAAACGAATCCATAGATATTTTAGAATACTTAAACAATAAAAAAATAATTAAAGATGATGTTTTAATGTTTAATCCAACCTCTTTTAATGAAGATGAGCTTATTTTAGGATTAAATTTATTATTGCGTAATCACTTATTGTCGGATAGTTGCAACAGAAATCCAAAAACGCTAAATGAAGTTTTTAAGAATGAAAAGCAACTTTTATTTCACCCTTCATTTAGTAAAAAAACAACTTTTAACTATATTTTAAAAAGCTTATTTTAATAATATGAGTAAACCATCGCAATTAGTGAGTATTATAATGGCAACCTACAATAGGGCGCATTATATTACAGAAGCTCTAAACGCTATTAAAAAGCAAAGTTATGCTAATTGGGAATGCTTAATTATTGATGATGGTTGTACCGATAATACTGAAAATATAATAAGCCCAATACTGAGCGAAGATTCAAGATTTAAATTTCTAAAACGCCCCAATAACCACAAAAAGGGATTGCCAGGGTGCAGAAATTATGGATTAAGTTTAGCAAAAGGCGATTACATTATTTTTTTTGATGACGATGATATTGTACATCCTTTAAATTTAGAATATAGTTTGACGGCATTACAAAACCAAAATGTAGATTTTTGTCATTATCAAAAGCAATCATTTTTAAATGAAGTTCCAGAAATAAAAATAGAGGAATTAAAAATAAGAAGAACATTAGTTAGGGACGATATTGAACTTGTGGTTACGGGCAAATATGCTTTAGCTTCCTGTACAGTTTTATGGAAAAAAGAATGTTTCAATTATATTAAATTCAATGAAAATTTAATGTATGCCGAAGAATGGGAATGTTATATTAGTATCATTGAAAAAGGTTTTAGAGGTATTTCTCTTGAAAATATTTTGTACTATAATAGAAAACATGCTATTTCAAATACAGGCAAATTTTGGCATAAAAACCCAGTACAATTAAAATCAAAAAAAGAAGCTATCTTTTTAGTCGCTAAAAAATTAGCTAATAAAAACATTTTAACTTCTTCATTAAAAAAGTATTTTACTGGTTTAGCTATTTCTTACAGAGATTTATCATTATTAAAAGAATTGTTTAATATTTTTAAACCCACCAAAAAATATAGAATAATAACCATTATTAAGTATTATTTATATGACTTATGGCGAATTTATTATAATACAAAAAAGAAGCTGCAATCTTAAAATATAAAAATAAACAACATGCGTATAGGCGGTAACCCTCAAAAAGGTGAGGCATTTATTAAATTAAAAACAAACCACAGAATTGTAATAGTTGTTTTTATTCCCAAGTTAGAAGGTTATTATAAGGATATGTTTGAAGTTGTAAAAGTTTCAGTAAATTCATTAATTAAAACAATTCCAAAGACCTCGGCAATAACCATTGTTGATAATGGGTCTTGTGAAGTTGTTGTAAATTATTTAGAGTCTCTATTTAAAGTAGGCTTAATAGATGCACTTCAATTATTGAAAACAAATATTGGTAAAATAGATGCGTTAATGGGGGGTGCTAGAGCATCTAGAGAACCCATAATAACAATAACGGATTGTGATATACTTTTCAAAACCCATTGGGTTTCAGAAACCATAAAAATATTTAATACTTTTAAAAATGTAGGTTCTGTATCTCCTATTCCTACCAGAACAGCAGTTAGATATTTTACATTTAGTGCTCAGGAAGCTATTTTGCGAAAAAGAATTGATTTAAAGTTTGAAAGTATTCCAGAAAATTTTGAAGCACATAATACATTTTTGAAAAGTATTAATTGGGATGAAGAAACCAATAAAACAAAACCATGGCCTTTAATATCTGAAAACAATACAAAAGCATTAATTGGTAGCGATCATCAGGTTTTGACCTTACGAAGAGATATTTTTTTTAATAATTCGCCTAGTAAACCATCTTTTACAAAAGTAGGCAAAGAGTCTGAAAGGGAATATGTAGATTTAGCTATTGATTTAAGTGGTGGATTAAGATTATCTACTCCTAATTTTTATGCGTTTCATATGGGAAATAAATTAGAAGATTGGATGCTAAAGGAGTATAATAAATTAGAAAATTCTGAAGATTTAGAACTGAAATTAATTCCAAAACTTAAATATAAACAAGTAAATAATTTTTGGTATAAAGTTAAGAAGCGAATTTTAAAAAAAGCTTTTGAGTTTAAAATTCCATCTAATTATTAATAAAACATTAAAATTGAAAATACTTATTTGTTTTGGTACACGTCCGGAAGCTATAAAAATGGCGCCTATTTGTTTGGCGCTTAAAAAAGAGAACATACCATTTAAATTATGTGTAACTGCACAGCATAGAGAAATGCTTGATCAGGTTTTAAGTTTTTTCGATTTAGTTCCAGATTATGATCTTAACGTTATGCAGCCTAACCAAAGTTTGAATATGTTAAGTTCAAGAATATTATCCGAAATGGATAAAATATTTGAAAAAGAAAGTTTTAACATCGTTTTGGTACATGGCGATACTACTACATCTGCTTTGGTAGCCTTGTCTGCTTTTCATAGAAATTGTAAAGTGGCTCATGTTGAAGCAGGTTTAAGAACTTATAATAAACTGTCCCCTTTTCCAGAAGAACTTAACAGGCAATTAACAGGAAGAATTGCTGATATTCATTTTTCACCAACAAAAAAAGCAGCACAAAATCTTTTAAATGAAAATGTTGAAGAATCAAGAGTTTTTGTAACGGGAAATACCGTTATTGATGCCTTATTTATAACATTAAATAGAATTGATAATGGATATACTAATAATGCTATAGACCATTTAAAAACGACAATTGATTTCAGTAAAAAAATCGTTTTAGTTACCGGACACAGAAGAGAAAGTTTTGGCGTTGGTTTTGAGAATTTATGTGATTCAATTTTAGAATTATCAAAAAAAGAAGCCATTGAAATTGTTTACCCAGTACACTTAAATCCCAATGTGCAGGATATTGTATATAATAGATTGTCTGTAGTAAAAAACATTTACTTAATTGCGCCATTGGATTATCCTTCGTTTGTTTGGTTAATGAGTAGAGCTAATGTAATAATATCAGATTCTGGAGGCATCCAAGAGGAAGCACCTTCTTTAAATGTGCCCGTTTTAGTTACTAGAGAAACTACAGAACGGGATGAGGGTATTAAAGCAAAATGTTCTTTTTTAGTAGGAACAAATTCTAAAAAAATAGTAAAGAAAGCCTATGAAATTTTAGATAATAATACTTCAGTAAAATTAAAAAATCCTTATGGAGATGGTAAAGCATCAAAAAAAATAGTAAAGTTTTTAAATGATTTAAAAAATTCTATTTAATATGAAAAAGGTTTTTATTTTAAAAATAATTAGACATATTCCTGTAAATTTCCTAAAAGTATTTTTTTTAAAAACCCTATTTGGTTATCAAATAGGTAAAAGTGTAAGCATAGGAAAATCAATAATTAATTGTAAAAAAGTAAATATTGGTAATAATGTTTACATAGCAAGTAATAATGTTTTTTCTTGTAATAAAATTAATATTGGTTCTAATACAAGTATACATTCTGGGAATACATTTGTTGGCAAAGGAACGTTTAAAATAGGCGAAAACTCAAGAATAATTAATAATCATTATTTCGATTTATGGAATTCAATAAAAATTGGAAATAATACATGGATAGCTGGAAGAAACAGTGAATTTTGGACGCATGGTTCCATTAAAACAAAAACCAATAATAAAGATTTGTCAATAGAAATTGGAGATGATGTTTATGTTGGTTCTTCCTCAAAGTTTGCACCTGGAACAAAAATAGAGTCGTTAAACTTAATAAGCTTAGGGAGTATGGTTTCAGGGATTTTTCATAAAAAAGAAACCATTATTATGGGAAACCCTGCTAAAGTTGTAAAAGAGAATATAGATTGGAGAGAAAATTGGTAACGAATTAATGAGCAAAAAAATACTTATTATAGTAGATTCTATTGATGTTGATGATAGTAGCGGTTCAAAAGCTAATGTTGCCCTAATTAACAGTTTTATTAAGCTAGATTATAAAGTTTCAATTTACCATTATACTAGAAAACCAATTGAAATTGATAAAGCTAGTTGCTTTGTTATTAAAGAAAGGAAAAACAATTTGTTATACGTTTTAAGTCGCGTTCAAAGAATATTTCAAAGAACATTTAAAATAAATTTAGCAAAATATTTAGAGCCATTATTTGGGTTTTCTTTTACTTTTTTTAATGACGTGAATAGTATTAAAGCGGCGCTGAAAAAAGTTGATGTTTCTAAAATAGATTTAATATTAACACTTAGTAAAGCTGCAAGTTTTAGACCCCATTACGCCGTAAATAAGTTACCAACATTTCATGATAAATGGATGGCATATATACACGACCCTTACCCATTTAGTAAATACCCAAAACCATACGATTGGAATGAACCTGGATATAAAATAAAAGAACAATTTTTTAAAAACCTTTCTACTAATGCTAAATATTCAGCTTTTCCAAGTTTTCTACTTAAAGAATATATGGGAGATATTTTTAAAAACTTTAATAAAACAGGATTAGTTATTCCTCATCAAATTATTGATGTTGATATAAAAGAACAAACTTCACCAAGTTATTTTGAACGTAATAAATTTAATGTTTTACATGCTGGGAGCTTAATGAAACAACGAAACCCTGAAGGTTTGATTAAAGGGTTTCAACTATTTTTACAAAATAATATTGAAGCCAAGGAAAATTCAAAATTGATATTAGTGGGAAATGCAGATTATCATGAAAATATGATAAAAATCTATTCTAAAAAAATACCACAATTACATGTTGAGTTGTCTCATATTTCATTTAAAGAAGTGTACTGGCTTCAAAATCATGTTTCAGTTAATGTTATTTTAGAGGCAGATTCAGAGATTAGCCCTTTTTTACCAGGTAAGTTTCCGCATTGTGTATCTGCTAATAAGCCTATTTTTCATTTAGGACCTAAAAAGAGCGAAACTAGAAGATTATTAGGAGATAATTATACTTACAGTTCAGAGGTTACCAAAATAGATGAAATAGTTCAAATATTTGAAAAACTACATACAGAATGGTTTCATAAGGATAAAGAACTCGTTTTAAATAGACCAGATTTAATAGATTATTTGGGGGAGAATCATTTAAATGAACAATTAACAAGTGTTTTTAATAATGATTAAATTTAGCATACTTATTTCAACTAAAAACCGATTAGATTCTTTAAAGTTTACTTTAGAAAAAATTAGTTATTTAATTGATAGAAATGATGTTGAATGTTTTGTTTGTGATGATGGATCTTCAGATGGCACTTCAGATTTTATAGTGCAAAACTATACTAATATCCAACTAATTACACATGTTAAGAGCAAAGGATACATTTATAGTAGAAATATTATGCTTGATTTAACAAGTGCTTCATATGCTATTTCGTTAGATGACGATGCACATTTTGTTACTGAAAACCCTTTAGAAACAATAGAAACTTATTTTAAAAACAATTTAAAATGTGGAGCGTTAGCATTTAGATTATATTGGGATATGCAACCACCAATAAGAGTAGAATCTAATCAAAAACCAGAGCGTGTTAGAAGTTTTGTAGGTTGTGGTCATGTTTGGAATATGGAAGCGTGGAAATCCATTTCTAACTATCCAGAGTGGTTTGTCTTTTATGGTGAGGAAGAATTTGCATCCTACCAGTTGTTTAAAAATAATTGGGAGATTCATTATTTACCCCAAGTATTAGTGCATCATAGAGTAGATATAAAAAGTAGAAAAAAAGATAAAGATTATAGAGTGCGTTTAAGACGGTCTTTAAGATCAGGTTGGTATCTTTATTTTTTGTTTTATCCTCTTAATACAATTCCAAGACGATTTTTTTACACCTTATGGATTCAAATGAAAACTAAAGTGTTTAAAGGTGATTTTAAAGCTTTGATAGCAATTTTACAGGCATTAGGAGATATTATAATTAACTTTCCATTTGTATTGATAAATGCTAATAGATTATCAAAAAAAGAGTTTGTGGAGTATTCAAAACTTACGGAAACAAAGTTGTATTGGACTCCAAAAGATTTGTAAATTTATAAATACTAAATTAAATTGAAAAAAGATATCAATACATATAAAGATAGAGGTGAGTTTGCTAAAGCCATATTAGGTAAGTATATCTCTCTAGCGCCAAATAAAATTGTTAGCGATATTGGTGCAGGATTTGGGCATATGCGTAAAGACATTGAAAGTGTAAATGCAAAGTGGCAACCTTTTGATTATATAAAAAAAATGGATGAAACTATTATTTGGAATTTAAATAATCATGCTCCAAAAAATGTTAAAAACGCTGGAATTGTTATTTTTTTAGAAGTTTTAGAACATCTTGATAATCCACTTTTAGGCATTCAGAATATTTCGAATCACATGGAAAAAGATGGTGTCCTAATTTTGAGTACACCCAATCCACAATCTAGTAAAAATACGTTAAGTTTGTTTTTAAGAGGTTCACTTTACGCGTTTCAGGAAAAACATATTCAAGAAAATCATGTTTTTACACCTTGGAAACATGTGGTTTACGAGTTCTTAAAACGAAGTGGTTTGGAGATTTTAGAATATGCTATTGTAGATACGCAGTATAAAAATAAAAAAAACACGTCTTTAAAAGATTGGTTTAAGTCTAAAATAGAATCATATATAGAATATAGAAATCCGTTAGCAAAGGGAATGAGTTACGGTATTGTTGCAAGAAAAATAAAATAATGAGCGTTAAACTAATAGCTGAAATTGCACAAGCACATAATGGAAGTTTGGCTACTGCCCATCGCTATATTGATGCGCTGGCAACAACTGGAATTGACGCTATTAAATTTCAAACGCATATTGCTGAGGCTGAAAGTAGTATTTACGAACCTTTCAGAATTAAATTCTCTAAACAAGATAAAACTCGTTTTGATTATTGGAAACGGATGGAGTTTTCTTTAGAACAGTGGATAAGTTTAAAACAACATTGTGATGATGTAGGGTTAGAGTTTATGAGCTCTCCTTTTAGTAATGCGGCGGTAGATTTGTTAGAACAAGTAGGAATTAACACCTATAAAATAGGTTCTGGAGAAGTGAATAATTTTTTATTATTAGAGAAAATAGCACAAACGGGTAAACCTATTATTTTATCTTCTGGGATGAGTTCTTTTGAAGAGTTAGATAAAACGGTAGCATTTCTAAAATCTAAACAAGTAGAATTTTCAATATTGCAATGCACCACATCATACCCTACAAAACCTGAGCAATATGGTTTAAATGTTATTCAAGAATTAAAATCAAGATACCATGTTTCAGTTGGATTTTCAGATCATTCTGCAAAAATAGAAACTTGTATCGCTGTGGTAGCTTTAGGTGCAGAAATTCTCGAATTTCATGCCGTTTTTAGTAAAAACGATTTCGGTCCAGATGTTACGTCATCACTAACAATTGATGAAATTAAAACGCTTTCAGAGGCAGTTCGCAATATTGAAAAAGCCCAAACATATCCAGTTGATAAATCAGATAATTCAAAATTTAGTGAACTTAAATCTATTTTTGAAAAATCTTTAGCAATCAATAAAGATTTACAATCTGGACACATTATCCAGTTTTCCGATTTAGAAGCGAAAAAACCGACAAATAAAGGTATTCCTGCATCTAATTTCGAAACTATAATTGGGAAACAAATTATAAAAAACATGAAACAGTGGGATTTTTTAACCATAGATGATATTAAATGAGTTTAAGAAAAATATGTGTTGTTATTACAGCAAGACCATCGTATAGTAGAATAAAAACAGCTTTAACGGCAATAAAAAAACACCCTAAATTAGAGTTGCAATTGGTTGTGGCTGGCTCAGCTTTGTTAGATAGATATGGTAATGCAGTGAATTATATTGAGAATGATGGTTTTAAAATAGATGCAAAAGTATTCATGGTTTTAGAAGGAGAAAATAAAACTTCTATGGCAAAAACTACAGGTTTAGGTGTTATGGAGTTGGCAAATACGTTCTATAATTTAAAACCCGATGCGGTTGTTACCATAGCAGACCGTTTTGAAACTTTAGCGACCTCAATTGCTGCTTCTTATCAAAATATTCCTCTAATTCATATTCAGGGAGGAGAAGTTACAGGGAATATTGATGAAAAAGTACGCCATGCCAATACCAAATTGGCCGATATTCATTTGGTAGCTTCGGAAGATGCAAAAGTTAGAGTTATTAAAATGGGCGAGGATGATAACTATGTTTTTAATACAGGGTGCCCTTCAATAGATATTGCGTATCAGGTTAGTAGATCTCCAGAATTGAATTTTAATCCTATAACAGAATATGGTGGCGTTGGAAATTCAATTAATTGGCAAGAAGGTTATATGGTGGTCATGCAACACCCGGTAACTACCGAATACAACCAAGCTAAAGAAAATGTTTTAACAACTTTAAAAGTAGTACACGACTTAGGAATTCCAGCCTTTTGGTTTTGGCCTAATGTGGATTCTGGAGCCGATGGTACATCAAATGGAATTCGTTCATATCGAGAAATTAATAAACCAGAAAATATTCGCTTTTTTAAAAATATGATTCCTGAGGATTTTTTACGCTTGCTGCTAAATAGCAAATGCTTAGTTGGTAATTCTAGTGTAGGGATAAGAGAGTGTTCTTATTTAGGAGTTCCTGTTGTAAACATAGGTACGAGACAAAACGGAAGAGCTCGAGGAAATAATGTGATCGATGTTTCTTATGAAGAAAAAGAAATTAAAGCAGCCATATTGAATAGAATAGATGCTAAAGGTGTTATTGGTAACGCTACTATTTACGGTGATGGAAATTCAGGTGAAAAAATCGCTGATATTTTAGCAGAAATTGAATTACGTTTTCATAAAACTATTTCGTATTAATGAGAATTTTAGGACTTATACCTGCAAGAGGAGGATCTAAAGCTATACCTAAAAAGAATATTAAAATTCTTGATGGTAAACCATTAATTCAATATACAATTGAAGTTGCAAAAAGCGCTAAAAAACTAACTAGTTTAATTTTAAGTTCGGATGACGAGGCTATAATTGAAGTTGCAAAAAAATTTAATTTGGAGGCGCCTTTTGTAAGACCTAAGCATCTTGCCGAAGACAAATCGCCAACTTTAGGTGTTATTCAGCATGCTTTAAAGTTTTATGAGGAACAACATATTTATTTTGATGCTGTTTGTTTGCTTCAAGTTACAAGTCCTTTTAAAACAGGTAAGTTTATAGATGAAGCTATAGAAAAGTTTATTGAAAGTAATTGTGATGCTTTAGTTTCTGTACAAAAAGTTCCAGACGAATATAACCCGCACTGGACGTTTAAGAAAGATGAAAGGGGTGATTTAGAGTTATTCACTGGCGAAAAAGAGATAATTTCCAGACGCCAAGATTTACCAGAAGTGTATCATAGAGACGGGCTAATTTATATTACTAAAACAAGCGTTCTATTGGAACAAAACTCATTATATGGTTCTAAATTAACATATATAAAATCACCTTCAGATTATACAATCAATATTGATACTTTAGAAGATTGGAATAAAGCCGAATCATTTTTAAACTCAAAAAAGGCTTAAAAAATGTGTGGTATTTCAGGACTTATTGGAACAGGTGATTATAAGTTTCAATTAAAAAACATGTTGGTGTCTCAAGTTCATAGAGGTCCAGATTTTACAGGTACTTTTTTTGATGAAGGGTTTATTGCTTTAGGGCATAATAGACTTTCTATAATAGATTTATCGGATAATGCAAATCAGCCTTTTAATGATGCTTTAGGTAGATATTCAATAGTATTTAATGGTGAAATTTATAATTATTTAGAACTAAAAGAACGTTTAAAAAATGATTATAATTTTAAAACATCCTCAGATACTGAAGTATTATTAGCTGCTTTTATAACCTATGGTAAAGAATGTTTAAAACTGCTTAACGGCATGTTTTCATTTGCTATTTGGGATGCTCTAAAAAAAGAACTATTTGCAGCCAGAGATCGCTTTGGTATTAAACCATTTTATTATTACAAGAATAAAGAAGTATTTATTTTTTCAAGTGAAATCAAAGCGATTCATAATTCTGGAGTAAATAAAAAACCAAGTGAAAAGGTTTGGTCTAATTATTTTGTAAACGGAAGTTATGGATTACCAAGTGAAACCTTTTGGGAAGCTATTCATCAATTACCAGGAGGTCATTATTTAGAATTATCGGGCAATCAATTCAAAATAACAAAGTGGTATGATTTTGAAGCTAATGTAAATCGTCAAACTAAAATAAAAGATTATGAAGAAGCTAAAGCCATTTACAAAGATTTAATTATAGATAGTATTTGTTTAAGGTTTCGGGCAGATGTTCCTTTAGGTTTTAATGTAAGCGGAGGTTTAGATAGTTCGGCATTACTCGCTTTGGCAAGTGTTTCTCAAAAAGACATTTCAAAAATAGAGGCTTTTACATTTTACACTGGAGATGAAAATTATGATGAACTGCTATGGGTAGAACAAATTATTGCGCGCTATAAAAGTCCGTTAAATAAAGTTTTATTATCTTTTGAAGAAGTTCCCAAGTTATCGAAATTTATAACTCATTTTCAAGATGAACCCTTTGGAGGTGTCCCAACTTTAGCCTATTCAAAGTTATTTGCTTCTGCATCAAAAAAAGGTATAAAAGTGCTTTTAGATGGCCAAGGAATGGATGAGCAATTGGCGGGTTATGATTATTACAGGAATAATTCTAAATCTACAATTCAAGGCGTAAACAAGAGTCCGTTTAGAAAAAATATGTTGCATGCATCTTTTATTGATGACATTTCAAAAAATGACTATCCAACGCCTTTTAATTCATCATTAGAAAATCTTCAATACAGAGATTTATTTTACACTAAAATACCCAGAGCTTTACGTTTTAACGACAGAGATTCAATGGCCTATTCTACAGAATTAAGAGTACCTTTTTTAGATTATAGGTTGGTAGAATTTGGTTTCTCCCTTTCAAATGAATTCAAAATAAAAAATAATCAGGGTAAACAGATCTTGAGAGATATTATTGCTGATTATGTTGATAGTAATGTTTCATATACACCCAAACGTGCTTTACAAACCCCTCAACGTGAATGGTTGGGTAATGATTTAAAGGATTTTGTTCAAAATCATATTAATAAAATTAAATCTAGCGCTTACAAACCGTGGTTTAATGAAAAAGAAATTGATTTGGAATGGAATAAGTATCTCGCTGGTGATAATCAATCAAGTTTTCATATTTGGCAACTAGTCAACTTCTCAATGTTAATGGGCTAATTGTTTAGCTGGTCAAACTAAAATATTATCTTTGAATTCTAAACAGAAATCAACCTTATTTTGCAAAATAAAAAAAAGAAATTAGCTTTAGTAATAACTGATGGAGTTGGCTTTAGGAATTTCATTTTAAGTGATTTTTTAAAATATGCAAATAAAACCTTTGATGAGGTTGTTATTCTATCCTGTTTACCCAAAGAAATCTATAGTGAAAACACCAATTTAAGAGTTATCGAATTGGATGTTTTTGAAGAAACATTTAAAACGTGGTTTTTTAGAAAAGCTAAAGAAATTGCACATCTTAAACGACACCAAAAAGGAAACTTAGGTATTCTGGATAATTTAAAAGTGAATCATTCTAAGCTTAAAACTACTAGGGGTTATGCTACACGTTTTGTTTATAAATTAACTTCACTAATTCATTCAGAATCTTCAATACAAAAGTTTCAAAAGCTTCAAAATTCTACTTTTAAAGGTCATAAAATAACAAAAGGCTACCAGTCTATTTTAAAAGAAGAACAGTTTAATATATTGTTTTTCACACATCAAAGACCACCCTATATTGCGCCTTTAGCTTATGCTGCACAACAACTTAAATTAAAAACAGCAGCCTTTATTTTTAGTTGGGATAATTTAGCGTCAAAAGGAAGAATGGCTTCAAATTTTAATTATTATTTAGTTTGGAGTGATTTAATGAAACAAGATTTACTTCAATTTTATACATCTATAAAAGAACAAGAGATAAAGGTTGTTGGTACACCACAATTTGTACCATACATAATGCCTGAATATCAAATATCAAAACATGATTTTATCTCAGAGTTTAATTTAGATAGCAAATTAAAAACCATTTGTTTTAGTTGTGGTGATGTTTCTACCAGTAGAAATGACGAGTTGTATATTGAAACCATTGCAAATGGCATTAAAGAAAACAAGATAGAAAAAGTTAACTTTATTGTAAGAACGTCACCAGCAGAAGACCCAATACGCTTTCAGTCTTTAGTCGAAAAACACCCATTTATAATATGGAATTTCCCAAAATGGCAGCAGGTTCGTGCCTACCATCAAGAATCATGGTCACAGCGCATTCCAATACTTGAAGATGTTAAACAATTGCGAGCATTGTTAGAATATTCCGATTTAAATATCAATATGCTATCTACCATGAGTTTAGATTTTATGTTGTTTGATAAGCCTGTAATCAATCCTGTTTTTGGCAATGCGAGTAATGCTTTGTATAACGATCAACGTTTTCTTGGGTATGCACACATTCAATATTTAGCCAAAAGTCAATCTTCAAAAATTGTAAAAGATAAAGAGCAATTATTAAAATCTATATCAGATTATTTAAACAACGATACCGATTCTATACATCGAAAAAACTTTATTAAACAGCAAGTTGGTATATCTTTAGAAGAAACAAATATGAAATTAGTGCAAAGTTTAAAAGAATGGATGTAAGCTTTAAAAAAATTGCTGTGATTTGCAATTACGAACTTCTCGAAGATCGTGTTGGTGGAATGGACTATTTTTTTTGGGCTTTTCACGAAAAATGCATTGAAGAAAATACTAAGGTCGATTGGTTCTTTCCTAATGCAGCTTCATTTGGCAATTATCATGAATTTAATATAATTTCTGCTAATAATTTAAGTCTAGAAGAGCATTTTATAGCACATATAAAAACACAAAAAACACAAAAAATACAATATTCGCATATAATTACCCATTTTGTAGAACTGTGTACGTCGTTTTTTTTAAAAGTTAAAGAGGCGCAGAGCGCAAAAATAATTGCTGTAGATCATAATCCAAGACCTTTAAAAGGATATACGCTTAAAAAGCGAATAAAGAAAAGAATAAAAGGACGGTTATATTCAAAATATATCGATTTATTCATTGGAGTTTCAGACTATACAAGTCAAGCTATTTTAAATGATTTTGGTCGTTTTTTAAAACCTAAAACCCAAACTATTTATAATGGTGTTTTAATAGATGATATCATTCCAAAAACTACCGAAAGAAGAAAACTTAATCCTAAGTTTTTGGTAGTTTCTCATTTAAGAGAATCTAAAGGTATTCAAGATTTAATTAGAGCCGTAAGTTTTATGACTGAAGAATTAAAAGGAAATTTAAGTATAGATGTATACGGAGATGGACCTTATAAAAAAGCGTTGATTAACTTAGCTAATAACTATAAGTTAGAAGCCAATTTTAATTTTAAAGGAAGTCATTCTAATGTAAATGAGTTGTACCAAAATTATGATTATCTAATTCAGCCTACTCATATGGAGTGTTTTAGTTTGTCTATTTTAGAAAGTTTGGCTGCCAATATTCCTGTAATTACGACACCAGTAGGTGGTAACACTGAGGTAGTAACAAATAATTTAAATGGGTTTATATTTGAGACAAAGAATATTACAGAATTATCGCAATTATTGTCTTCAATAATTAAAGGAGATAATTATATTGAAGGAAATACCAGAACATTGATAGGCGATAAGTTTTCAATTGATACTATGGTTAATAATCATATAAAACTTTTAAATTAATGAAAATTGCGTTTTTAACACCCGAGTATCCGCACTATCAAACAGGAAATTCTGGCGGTTTAGGAACTAGTTTAAAAAATTTAGCTTTACAATTAACAAATTCTGGCATTAAAGTTACTGTGTTTGTTGTATTTCAACATGAGGATAACATTTTTTTTGATGAGAAGGTTAAAATTATTAGCGTTAAAAAGCAGAAGCATAAAATTTTAGGCTGGTATAAAGAGCGCAAGCGTATACAGAAAATAATTCAAACAGAAATTACTAGCGCATCGATTGAACTTATTGAAGTGCCAGATTGGACAGGAATTTCAGCATTTATGAAGTTTTCTGTACCATTAGTTATAAGATTACATGGAAGTGATGGGTACTTCTGTAAATTAGATAATAGAAAACAGAAGTTTAAAAATTATGTATTTGAAAAAATAGCATTGAAAAATGCCGATAAAATATTGTCCGTCAGTACATTTACAGGAACAATTACCAAAAAAATTTTTGGATTAAAAAATAACATTCAAATCATTCATAATAGTATTGATGTTGATCAATTTTCACCTAATAATTCAAAAATTAATAATGGACAAGTACTATATTTTGGAACCATTATTAGAAAAAAAGGCGTTTTAGAACTTGCTAAGGCATTTAATTTGGTAATAGAAAAAAGTAGCAATGCCAATTTATTGTTAGTTGGTAAAGACGCTATTGATGTATTTACAAAAACATCTACAATTCAACTGTTCTATGATTTATTGTCACCTGAGGCTAGAGCCTCAGTAACCCATTTACAAGAAGTGCCTTATAATGAAATTAAAAGCTATATCCACAAAGCTAATGTAGTGGTTTTACCAAGTTTTGCGGAAGCCTTTCCCATGACTTGGCTAGAAACTTTAGCATTGGAAAAGCCATTGGTTTCTTCTAATATAGGTTGGGCAAACGAATTAATGGTAAACAATTCAACTGGATTTACAGTAGACCCAAGAAATCATCAAGAGTTTGCTTTAAAAATTATGGAGTTATTAGAGAGCCCAAAACTATGTGAGGCATTTGGGAAGGCAGGTAGATTGAGAGTAGTTGAAAATTTTTCTGCTCAAAAAATAACAAATCAAAATATTAAATTTTATAAATCGTTAATTAATTAATGATTGTAATATTACATAAAGATGATAAGGTTATAAGTGTTTTTAATCACAGTTCAAAAGAGGAGATACAAACTGTAAATAAGAATTTAGTTAACGTTTTTTTTGACCTTGTAGAGCGGTTTAGAGACACGCTCATTGTT
This sequence comes from Flavobacteriaceae bacterium S0862, assembly GCA_023015825.1. GTDB lineage: Bacteria > Bacteroidota > Bacteroidia > Flavobacteriales > Flavobacteriaceae > Pontimicrobium. The sequence goes on from JALKAW010000008.1 coordinate 129,508, forward strand.
TGGTGTGATGATGATTTAAAAGAATTTATGAACCTAACTAAATTCAATACTATTTTTCATCATAACTTAATAATGGCTTCTTTTAATACAAGAGAATCTTATTATACAGACAAACGAATTGGTTATGTAGAATCATCACCTTTTATAAACGTTAATAAAAAAGTTACTTACCCAACATGGTTAATGAGCAGTTGTATTGGTGGAGTAAATTCTGATGTTTTGTCTTGTTACAATCAAAGAGATTATAAAAATGAAACATTTAGTTATGTTTTAAATTCAATAGCCAAAAGAGGGATTGCAAACGGTTTGTTCTGCTATTCTGCCCCAAAGCTCTTAACTAACAATAGTACAGCCTCAAAAGTTTTTAAACCATCAAGATTTGTACTTTTTAAGTTTGTTAAAGAACACTACAAAGGAAGATGGGCTTTCTTGACCTTATTTAATTGCTTGGTGTACGAAAAGCGACTTTTAGTACTACCATTTTTAAGGTCTATTTTTACTTCAAGAAAATTTGATAAACCCAATTTTAAAGATTTAAATATAGTTGCAAATAAAAACAGTAGTACCAGTAAAAGTAGTATTGATGTTATCATACCAACAATAGGTAGAAAAGACTATTTATATGCTGTTTTAAAAGATTTAGTAAATCAAACGTTGTTGCCAAAAAATGTCATAATCATTGAGCAAAACCCAGACATGGGAAGTAAATCAGATTTGGACTATTTGCAAAATCAATCATGGCCTTTCCACATAAAACATACGTTTATTAATAAAACTGGAGCTTGTAATGCTAGAAATATGGCATTAAAGCAAATAGAATCAGATTGGGTTTTTATGGCTGATGATGATATAAGATTTGAAAAAGACATTTTGGAAACAGCCTTAAATGAAATGTCTGATTATGGGTTAAACGCTGTCACAATTAGTTGCTTGAGAAAAGGAGATGAAAAAATTGAGCGACCTATCTTGCAATGGAATACCTTTGGTTCTGGTTGCAGTATTGTTTCTAAAAGTATTGCTGAACAAATATTTTTTGATAGTGCTTTTGAACACGGTTTTGGTGAAGATGGCGATTATGGTATGCAAATTAGAAATTCTGGTGAAGATATTGGGTATATCAGTAAATGTAACTTAGAGCATTTAAAAGCACCCATAGGAGGCTTTAGAACCAAAATCACTCAGCCATGGCAGGATGATAAAATTCAACCAAAACCTTCGCCAACCATTATGCTGTTTAATTTAAAAAATCAAACAAAAGAGCAAATATTAGGCTATAAAACACTTTTGTTTATCAAGTTTTTTAGCAATCAAAAAAACAAGAATATTGTCTCTTACTTTATAAATATGAGAAAAAGATGGAAAAGAAGTATGTATTGGGCTAATAAACTTAAAAACGCTACTAGTTAATGAACTTTTCTTTAGTGATATGTACCTATATGAGACCACAACCTTTGTTGAGGTTGTTAAATTCTGTCCAAACACAAACGGTATATCCAAATGAAGTTTTAATTATTGATGGTTCAACTAATGATGAAACCAAGCAAACTTTAGATGCAAGCCCTTTTAAAAATCTTAAATATTTCAAAGTAGAAGACAACCAAAGAGGATTAACAAAACAGCGAAACTTTGGAATACAAAAAGTGTCTAATGAATCGGAAATCATCTGTTTTTTAGATGATGATACGGTTTTAGAGAACGATTATTTTGAGCAATTACTTAGCACTTATACATCATTTCCCAATGCGTTGGGAGTAGGAGGATATATAACTAACGAGGTAATCTGGATAAAGTCGAAAACACTAACTTCGAAAAAGAAATTCTTTTACGATGGTTTTGAACGTAATGAACCTTTACGTTTTAGAGTAAGACGTTTTTTTGGCTTACAACCTAACACCAAACCATGTGTCTTGCCAAAATTTTCTCATGGTAGAAGCGTTAGTTTTTTACCACCTTCTGACAAAATTTATAAAGTGGAACAATTTATGGGAGGTGTGTCGTCTTTTAAAAAAGAAGTTTTCGATACAATGAATTTTTCAACCTATTTTGAAGGTTACGGACTGTATGAGGATACCGACTTTACTTTACGACTATCAAAGTTAGGTGAGTTATATGTCAATACATCTGCACGATTAAGCCATTATCATGACGCTTCAGGAAGACCAAATAAGTTTAAATATGGCAAAATGGTAGCTAGAAATGGTTGGTATGTTTGGCGTGTTAAATATCCTAATCCTAGTTTTAAAAATAGATTAAAATGGAATTTAACATTTATACTGCTTATGAAGCTAAGGTTTATAAATGTATTTACTTCAAAAAATAAAATAGAAGCTTTAACAGAAGGTTTTGGTCGATTTTTTGGATGGTTATCGTTAATATTTAACAAACCAAAACTACAGTATTGAAATGAAGAGATTGTTATATAATTTGTTACCAAGTTCTTTAAAAGAGAAAATTAAGCTTAAGTATTATAACTTTAAGAATTTAAAATATTCTTTTGCTGTAAAAGATGTTTTTTACATAACAAGAGAAAAAAATACATGGGAAGTTGTTACCACTATGCCACTATATTTTATTGTAAAAGATATAGATAGATATGAAAAGTATTATGAAATTAAGACAAACGATATTGTAATTGATGCTGGAGCAAATGAAGGAGCTCTATCTGTAGTATATTCTCAAAAAACTAAACATGACGGTAAGGTTTTTGCGTTTGAACCAGATTCTAAGAATATTAAAATTCTTAAGCAAAATGTATCTTTAAATGCAAATTCTAATAATATCGAAATTATAGAGCATGCACTATGGTCTAATAATGAGATTATTGATTTTTATGAAGCAGGGACAGTCGCATCATCAATTTTTTATGAAGATAAAGAATCAAAAAAAGTAAAAATTAAAGCAACATCTATTGATAAATTTATGATTGACAAGAAAATTAATCGGTTAAATTTTATTAAAATGGATATTGAAGGAGCTGAAATAGAAGCTTTAAAAGGTACTATAGAAACAATAAAAAAGTATAAACCTAATTTTGCAATTGCTAGTTACCATATAGTTAATGGTAAACCAACTTATATTGGTGTTGAAAAATTCTTTAAGGAAATTGATTACCCTTTTAAAACTGAGTTTTATGACGATGGTGAAATAATGACCTATGCAGGAAATAGTGTGAAGCAGTAAATTTATATATGAATTTTTTAATCATTACACATGTTCTACATAAGAAACAAGAAAATAAATTGTTTGCTTATGCACCTTATGTTCGTGAAATGAATTTATGGTTAAAACACGTGGATAGTGTTACAATTGTTGCGCCTCTAATTGGATGTGAGAACGTGTCTCCAATTGATATAACTTATCAACATGATAATATTCATTTAAATACGATTCCTCAAATTCAGTTTACCTCTATTAAAACATCAATTGTATCTCTATTCAAGTTACCAACTATTTTATATGCCATTTTTAAGACATGTAAAAAAGCAGACCATATACATTTGCGTTGTCCAGGAAATATTGGCTTATTAGGGTGTTTAGTTCAAATATGTTTTCCAAAAAAACTAAAAACAGCCAAGTATGCAGGTAACTGGGATCCAAATTCTAAACAACCAAAATCGTATAGATTTCAAAAATGGCTTTTAAAAAATGAACTTCTTACTAAAAACATGAAAGTCTTAGTTTATGGTAATTGGAAAGATTCTTCGAAAAATATAGTGCCTTTCTTTACAGCTTCGTATAAAGAAAATGAAAAAATGGATGTTTCTATAAAAACCTTAGATGAAAGAATTAATATTTTATTTGTTGGAACTTTGAGTCATGGAAAACAACCTTTGTTGACAGTAAAAGGAATTAATGAGCTAGTTAGGTTAGAATATAATGTGCATTTAGATATTTATGGTGAAGGACAGCAGCGCAGTATAATTGAAGAATATATTTCTAAAAACAATCTATCAAAACATGTTACTTTACACGGTAACAAGGATAAATCGACGCTTAAAAATGCGTATCGAAAAGCTCACTTTTTAGTATTTATGTCAAAATCTGAAGGTTGGCCAAAAGCCATAGCTGAAGCCATGTTTTGGAAATGCTTACCTATTAGCACAGCGGTTTCCTGCGTGCCTCAAATGTTAGGTTTTGGACAGCGAGGTAGTATTATTAAACCGAATCAAGAAAGCATAATAAATGAGTTTAAAGTCTATTTTAATGATAAAGAGCTATATCAAGATAAAGTGGAGAAAGCGTATCTTTGGTCTAGAGTTTATACTTTAGATACATTTGAAGCCGAAATCCCCAAACTTTTAAGCAACCCATGAGAGTACTGCAATTAATAGATTCTTTAGACGCTGGAGGCGCGGAGCGAGTAGCTGTTAATATTGCCAATGCATTATCTTTAAAACAAGGTTCTAATTCATATTTATGTGCCACTAGAAAAGAAGGCTTGTTGAAAAGTAGTTTAGATAAAAATGTTGACTATCTGTTTCTGAGCAAAAAATCAACGTTTAATATTTCAGCTATAAAAAGACTAAGTAAGTTTGTAAAAAATCACAAGATTGATATTATTCATGCACATTCAACATCGTTTTTTTTAGCAACTTTAGTTAAGTTTTTGCATCCAAAGATTAAAATTGTTTGGCATGATCATTATGGTAATAGTGAGTTTTTAGAAAAGCGAAAATCTAAAACACTTCAATTTTGCTCCAAATATTTTTCATATAGTATTTGTGTCAATAATACCTTAAAAGATTGGTCAAAATCACACTTAAAATCTGCTAATGTTGCTTATTTGCCAAATTTTGCGGTTATAGATGATTTGAAACCGTTAACCTTTTTAAAAGGAGTAGATGGAAAGCGCTTTTTGCATCTAGCAAATTTGAGACCTCAAAAAGATCATATTACATTGTTAAAAGCATTTAAAAAAGTAGTTAAAGAGTGTCCTGAATGTACATTGCATTGTGTTGGGAAGAATTTTGATGATGACTATTCTAAATTAATTATAAAAAATATTAATGAGCTTGGATTGACCGATAGAGTTTTTCTTTATGGAAGTAAAAAGGATATATCAAATATTTTAAATCAAAGTGATATTTGTGTATTATCTTCAAAATCTGAAGGGTTACCTATAGCTTTATTAGAATATGGTCTTGCTGGAAAACCTGTGGTAACTACAAATGTTGGAAATTGCAATCAAGTGATAGAAAACGGAGTTAGTGGTATAATTGTAGATAAAGAAGCTCCTAAATTATTGGCAGACGAATTATTATATGTTTTAAAGAATGAAGATAAAGCAAAGGTTTATGGGCAGCAGTTACAAGAAAAGGTTAAAAAACTTTATTCTCAAGAAGCATATTTAACTAAATTAATGGCAATTTATAATACGATTATAGATGCAGAGCTTAAGTAAAAAAAATAGTGAATTGATTTTTATCCTTTTGCATATAGCAATGGGCTTAATCATTTATTATATACCATTTAGCTCAAAACTGGTTAGTCTTTTAGTCGTATTCTTATCTGTTTTTCTTGTTTTGCTATCAAAAAATAAAGTATTGGCAGTACTAATTGCTTGTGCCTATGTAGCGACAAGTGATGTGTTTTTTAGAATGACTGGGGGCTTATTTTTTTACGAATTGCATAAATATTTGTTGATTGTTTTAGTTTTTATTGGATTCATTTTTGATCAAGTAAGAGTCAAAGGGCAAGTATATTTAATGTATGTAGGGTTGTTATTACTCACTATTGTTTTTACGGCCTATGACTATACCGATGATGTAAGACGAATGATAGCATTTAATTTAGTAGGACCAGTTTCATTAGGCTTTGTAGCATTTTACTTCTACAAGAAAAAAGTAACTATGCAACAACTAAGTAAAGTGTTGTTTTATGCAGTATTACCAATTGTGTCATTAGTTGTCTATTTGTTTTTATACACACCTAGTGTTAGAGATTCTGTAACTGGTACGGCTTCAAATTTTGCGACATCTGGAGGATTTGGGCCAAATCAAGTGGCTACTATTTTAGGAGTAGGTATGTTTATTCTATTTTCAAGATTGTTGTTTAATAAGTTTAGAGGCATTCAATCTATTCTAGAATTGACGCTGCTAGGTTTTATTAGTTTTAGAGGTTTGGCAACATTTTCTAGAGGAGGAATACTTACAGCATTAGCAGCTATTTTGATGTTAATAGCTATTACATATATAAGAGGACAAAAAGGATTTAGAACAAAAGTGTTTCTGGTAGTGTTTTACGGAATGATTTTAGGGACTTCGGTTTGGTTTTACACATCCAATAGAACCTCTGGATTAATTGAGAATAGATATGCTAACCAAAATGCAATTGGTGTTGAAAAGCAAGATGTTTCAACTGGTAGAAAAGATTTGTTTTTAACAGAGGTTGAAGCATTTGTTGAGAGCCCAATTATTGGTATTGGTGTTGGTAAAAATAAAGGCTACCGTTTTGATAAAACAGGAAAGGTAGCTGCTTCACATAACGAAATAAGTCGTTTGTTAGCAGAACACGGTTCTCTTGGGATTATAGCCCTAAGTATATTATTATTGGTGCCACTTTTGCTTAGAATTGAAAATAACAGAAACATCTACTTCTACTCATTTTTCATTATGTGGTTGCTAACAATAAATCATTCGGCTATGAGAATTGCTTTCCCATCGTTTATTTATGGTCTATGTTTGTTGGATGTTACGTTTCCAAAGAAAACCAGTTTAAAAAAGCAAGTAGCTTAAAATATAGTTATGATACTTTATCTTGGAAATAACTTAAAGTCAAAAAAAACTAATCAAACAACTTTAGCACAATTGAGTAGTTTGTTGAAAGGTGAAGGCTATACAATAAAAACGGCGTCATCATTGCATAATCAATTACTAAGGTTGGTGTCCATGCTTTGGTCAATTATCAAATATAATAGAAAAATTGATTATGTCTTGATAGACACATATAGCACTAAAAACTTTTATTATGCGTTAGCAACAAGTCAGTTATGTAGGTTTTTGAAACTAAAATACATTCCTATTCTTCATGGTGGGGATTTGCCATCTAGATTAGATACATCTACAAAGTTTAGTACATTGATTTTTTCTAATTCGTACAAAAATGTAGCGGTTTCAAAGTATTTAAAACATGAATTTGATACAAGAGGGTTTGAGTCTATTTTTATTCCAAATGTTTTAGAAATAGAAAAATATAACTTCTTTAAAAGGGGATTTTCTAATCCAAAGCTGTTATATGTACGAGCATTCGCTAATATTTATAATCCAGAAATGGCTGTTAAAGTGCTAAATGAAATTAAAAAGGAATATCCTGAAGCCATCTTATGTATGGTTGGACCAGAAAAAGACAGCTCTTTTAAAAATTGTAAAGCTTTAGCAAAAAAGCTTCAATTAGAAAATAGTATTGAGTTTACAGGGATGTTAACTAAAAATGAATGGCATAAAAAATCTGAACAGTATAATATTTTTATTAATACAACAAATATCGATAACGCACCTGTGAGTGTTATGGAGGCTATGGCTTTAGGATTAACTGTTGTATCAACTAATGTTGGAGGTATGCCTTTTTTAATTGAAAACAATAAAACAGGAATTCTTGTAAAGAAAAACGATATAAATGCTATGGCAAACGCCATATCTTCTATTTTTAAAAATGAAGAAATTACTTATCAATTAGTAATTAATGCTAGGAAGCAGGTAGAAAGTCATAACTGGAGCAAAGTTAAATTGCTGTGGCGCAATATATTACATAGTAAGTAGCACAAAGTTGTTTTACTTAGTATCTTTAACACATTAAATAATATAATGTCAAAAAGTAAAGGGATCCATTTTGAAATTTCTGAACGCAAAGTACTTTTGCGTATTTTTGATATATTAAGTGCGTTATTGGCACTTGAAGTAGTAGGCTATTATTTTCAGTTTGATTATTTTTTAGTTACTAAAGAGCAATGGCTTTGGTCACTCGTTTTAGCGTTTTATTTAACTGCTTTTGGAACCGTTTTTGAGTTATACGATTTAAAGCAATCTAGTAAACTTGATACAACATTCAAAAATACTGTAATTACAGTGTCTGTTACTGTACTTTTCTATTTATTCACGCCAATTGTAACACCAGTTTTACCAAATCAAAGGTTAGAAATTTTGTATTTCTTTTTATCTGTAATAGCTGCCATTTTTGCTTGGAGATATGCCTATGTTACATTTATTGCATCCCCAAGATTTTATAAAAAAGTAATTGTATTAGGGGAGGTTTCAAATATTGAAAACCTTGTAAACGCCTTTAGTATTTCAGATCCTAATTATAAGATTGTTGGATATATAAATAGTAATGTGTCAAGCAATGAAAATGTAAAATTTAAAGGTCTAAAAGAGTTTAGTGCAGGTAACCTACAAAAAACTATAAGAGAAGAAGGTATATCTGAAATTGTGATTGCTATAAATGATTCAGAAACAATTACACCATACCTATATAATGAATTAACGCATCTTATTGAAAAAGGATTCACTATTAGAGAATATACGCAAGTCTTTGAAGAAATCACAAAGCGTGTGCCTGTGCAATTTGTTGGCAAAGATTTTTACAAATACTTTCCATTTAGTAGAAGTAATCAAAACAAATTATACATGTTTTACCATCGCTTAATGGATTTAGTATGTTCTGTTTTAGGAATTGCAGTTGGGGTAACCTTGTTACCATTCGTTTTAATAGGGAATTTAATAGGCAATAAGGGTAAATTATTATATGTCCAAACACGTATTGGAAAAAATGGTAAACCATTTAAAATTTACAAGTTTAGAACTATGATTCAGGATGCCGAAAAAGATGGTATGAAATGGGCAGATAAAAATGATGCAAGAGTTACAACATTTGGTCGTTTTTTAAGACGTTCACGTCTTGACGAAATCCCGCAGTTTATTAATGTTTTTAAGGGCGATATGAGTATCATTGGTCCACGACCAGAACGACCATTTTTTGTAAAAGAATTGTCTAAAGTTATTCCGTTTTATGAAACAAGACATACTATTAAACCTGGATTATCAGGTTGGGCGCAGGTAAATAGTCGTTATGGTGCTTCAATTGAAGATAGCTTAGTGAAATTACAATACGATTTATATTATATTAAACACCGAAGCTTCTTTTTAGATATAAATATTATTGTAAAAACCTTGAGTACTATGGTGTATTATAGAGGGCAATAATTTAGTCGTTTTGGTTGTAAAACTTCACCAAATACACATATCTTATCAACAAAGCTAGAAATAGCGGAATTAACCCAATAGCAAACACTTGTACACCAATTATCCAATGTAGCGTTAAAAGGCATAACATGATTATTAAAAACTTCAAATACTTTATAAACCATTTTTTAGGAGTTTTTTTGAGTAATTGCATTACAACAAGCAAGTTAACTGGAAAAGCCCATAGTAAATTATAATTGTTGGCTGTAGCTGTATGATCTGTTGCAAACCATAGAAGCAATAAAATAACACCTATAAAACCAGTAATCGAGAATAAACCAATATCAAGCCATATAGTTCGTGCACCTTTTTTATAATCCTGATACGTAATCCATAAAATTAGTATTCCTAATAGACCAAAGATCATTAACGGACTCATGAGAAATATATTTGAAATAGATTTCTCTTTCTTTTTATAAAGCAAACGTGGTTGTTTTATAAGCGATTTATTAGAATTTGTAAAGGTTGCTTTTTCAAAAAAAACGTGAATATATTTTGGCAAGAACATGTGTTCTTCTGGTGTTGCCCTTTTATCTATTACTGAGCCTAAAGCAATATCTATACCTAAACTCCCCCAAGAATTTCTATTTACATGCTCGTGAATAAGAGCTCTAAACGTTTTAGGATTAAAGTCATCAGGTTGTTTAAACGTTAGTGTTTCGTTTAAAGACACCTTTAAAACATCCTTCATCTTTGTTGCACAATTGTCATAAAAGAAATCATAGAGATAGTATTTGTTTTCTGGCTTTGCATTATTCAGTAGAAAATCAAAAACCTGTTGTTTTTGTGTTCTTGTTAAGTCTAAAATTTGTTCGTCGATAGACCTGTTCTGTGCGATATAAGCTTGAAAAAAATCATCATAGCTATTATGAGAAAGCTTATAATTAAGCTTGCCTTGAGCAAACTTTAAGTAGAAATTAGGTGTGTCAAAATCAAAAGTCCCATAGTTAAACACCACGTCTAACATTCGTTCTCTATCACGAACTCTAAAGCCATTATGCCCAAAGGCATCCATTAATAAAGTGCCAGGACCAATAGTAAGTACACTTATTTCTGCTTGATTAGAAAGTTTAAGTTGTTGTGCGTTTGTAAAAAACGAGAAAGCAAGTAGTAATGGTAAGATTAGTTTTAATTTCATAGATTATCTAAAAATACTAAAATCTAGTTTTACTGAAAACACATTGGAATATAATGCAACACTTTGATCACCAATATCTGTAAAAGCATAATCAATTTGGATACCTCTATATTTAAAGCCAACTCCAAAATTTGGCTGAAAAGTTAATTTTTCAGTAATTGGTGAAACATCTCCTATTTGCCCTTTCTGCCCTTCATCTTGAAAATTACCAATACCAGCACGTAAAAACACCATATCTGTATAACCAAATTCAAATCCTAAAGCTGGATTAATACTAACGAAAGATGTTGAGATGATATCATTATTTTGTGTAAATCGAATATTTAAATCAAGCTCAGTTCTAAGTGTGTAGTCATAGTTAAACATAAATTGCTTAGACATACCAATTTGCATTTTTGGCAACGTAATTTCAGTGCTTTCTGGAGCTTCTTGATTTTCTCCAGGAATGGCATTTTGTATATCAGCTAGTCTATCTTCATCTATTGCCCAGGCATTAAAGGTGGTGGTAATATCTCTTATCATCACACCAAATTGCCAATCATTACGCTTAAATTGTACACCTAAATCGAGCCCGAATCCCCAAGAAGATGCAAAATCGCCAATTACTCTACGTATTACTTTAGCATTAATACCATAATTTAAACCATCAACTGGTAATTTTCGAGCATAAGAAAATGTAAATCCATAATCGGCAGCCGAAAACAAGTTAATATTATCGTAATTTACATTGCCTTGTTCGTCAATAAGTTGTGTGGTGTCCAATATATCATCCACACCAAAACGAATAATAGAAATACCTACAGCACTTCTATCATCCAATGGTTTTGCAAAAGCTATATAATTGTAATTTGCAATATTGGCAAAGTAGCTAGAGTGCATTAATGCTATTTGATTGTCTTCTAAATGCACTAAACCTGCAGGATTCCAATAACCAGAATTAACGTCGTTAGTAGTTGCTACCACAGCATTACTCATACCAAGTGCAGCTGCATCCACTCCAATATTCATAAACTCGTTAGAATATTTTCTAGTAGTTTGTGCAGAAACTAAGGTAATACATAAAATAAGTAGCGAAGCTAAATACGTTTTCAAAAGGCAATTTCTTTTATGCAAAGATGCATAATATTTTCCAACCTTTTAAACTCTAAATTGTAATAGATATTGTTCTTTTTTAGAGTTGAACCCAAATAGTTTATTATTTTTACTTCACTAAATATTTTGAGCTTGATTAAACATATTCCAAATTTTATAACGCTTTTAAATCTTTTCTGCGGAAGTATTGCTGTCATTTTTGCTGTAAATGGCTCTTTGGTCACAGCATCATTTTTTGCTTTTATGGGTATTTTCTTTGATTTTTTTGACGGACTTCTAGCAAGAAAACTTGATGCGCAAAGTGATTTGGGTTTACAGTTAGATTCTTTGGCAGATATGGTCACAAGCGGATTAGTACCAGGAATTGTGATGTTTCAATTATTAAGTTTAACCACTGGTAATTTAAATTGGGTTGAAAATTCAGATGAATGGAGTAATTCTATGCATTGGATGGGTTTTAAAGTTCAATTACTTCCTTTAATTGGTTTGCTAATAACTTTAGCTTCAGCTTATAGACTTGCAAAGTTTAATATAGACGATAACCAAACGGATAGCTTTATAGGTTTACCAACACCAGCAAATACCTTACTCATTCTATCTTTTCCGTTAATTATGGAATTTCAGAATAACGATATTATGAATTCCATAATCATAAATAAATGGTTTTTAATTGCTGTCACACTCGTAAGTTGCTATTTATTAAATGCAAATATTAAACTGTTAGCTTTAAAATTTAAGACTTGGAATTTTCAAGATAATGCTGCTAGGTATTTACTCATTGTGTTAGCAGCTGTTTTGTTAATTGTTTTTCAGTTTGCTGCTATACCACTAATCATTTTAGCTTATATTATTATTTCTATTTTAAATAAAAAATAACCTTAATGGCATCAGGATTTTTTGCATTACTTGACGATATTTCAGTGCTTATGGATGATGTAGTAGCCATGAGTAAAGTCACTACTAAAAAAACAGCTGGAATTTTAGGAGACGATTTAGCAGTAAATGCTGAAAAAGCTTCTGGATTTGTGTCGTCTAGAGAATTACCTGTACTATGGGCAATTACCAAAGGTTCTTTTTTAAATAAGCTAATTATACTCCCAATAGCATTTTTATTGAGTGCTTTTTTACCTTGGGTCGTAACTATTATTTTGCTTTTAGGAGCGGTTTATTTGGCCTTTGAAGGTGTTGAGAAAATTTATGAATATTTTGTGCCACATGACCACGAAATACCGAGTGTAAAGGCTGAAAATCTATCAAAAGACGCCATTCTACAATTGGAAAAAAATAAAATAAAATCGGCAATTATAACCGATTTTATCTTGTCTGTTGAAATTGTCATTATTGCTTTAGGAACTGTAATTAATGAACCATTGCTAACTCAAATATTAGTAGTTACGGTAGTAGCTATCATTGCCACAGTTGGTGTGTATGGTATTGTGGCTCTAATTGTGAGGATGGATGATTTAGGTTTACGATTAGTACAAATGAGCAATGGTAAAAAAAATAGTCTAAGATTTGTTGGCAAGCTACTAGTGAATGCTTTGCCATTAATTATTAAGTCGCTTTCCGTTATTGGGACCATTGCGCTATTGTTGGTGGCTGGTGGAATTTTTGTACATAATATTGAATACTTGCATCACTTTCTAGAAACGTGGCCAAGTATTTTGAGAGATTTTGTGATTGGTTTGGGTGTTGGTATTTTAGCGCTTATTAGCTTTAAGTTGGTTAAGGGATTGATAAGACTAATTTTTAATTAACTTTAAAGTAATTAGTGGATTCCTGTCTTCGAAGGAGTGACAGTCAATTCAACAAATTCACGAAATAACAAATAAACGTTTTTAGAATTCCAACTTCTTTTTACGAAGTTCAAAATTCTGCCCTAAATACACTTTACGAACCATTTCATCGGCAGCTAACTCTTCAGGTTTTCCAGCTTTAAGGATGCTACCTTCAAACATTAAATAAGTTCTATCGGTAATTGCAAGCGTTTCTTGTACGTTATGGTCGGTAATTAAAATGCCAATATTCTTTTTAGTAAGTTTTGCAACAATACGTTGAATGTCTTCAACAGCTACAGGGTCAACACCTGCAAAAGGTTCGTCTAATAAGATGAAATTTGGATCTGTTGCTAGAGCACGTGCAATTTCGGTACGACGACGCTCGCCACCAGATAATAAATCACCACGACTTTTACGTATGTGTCCAAGTCCAAATTCTTCAATGAGCGATTCCATTTTATCATGTTGCTCTTTTTTAGACAACTTGGTAAGCTGTAATACACTTAAAATGTTGTCCTCAATACTCAATTTTCGAAAAACTGAAGCTTCTTGTGCTAAATAACCAATTCCATTTTGAGCACGTTTATACATTGGGTAGTTGGTAATTTCGGTAGAATCTAAAAAGATTTTTCCGCCGTTAGGCTTTATTAAACCAACAATCATGTAAAAACAAGTAGTCTTACCAGCTCCATTAGGCCCAAGTAGTCCAACAATTTCACCTTGATTGACTTCAAGTGAAACGTCTTTCACGACTTTTCGTCCGCTGTAGGACTTCATTAAGTTATCAGCTCTTAGTTTCTTCATGGTTGCTAAAATAGTAAATTCAAAAGGACTTACATTTTAGTTTATTAAAAGTTTAACGAGACAGCTCGCTTAAGAATAAAACGAATGTAAATGATTTTTATGTTGTTTCGGAATTTGTTTCGAGAGCATCCCAATATTCATAAGCACGACGTAAATGCGGAATAACGATAGTGCCTCCAACCAAAGTAGCGATACTTAGGGCTTCTACAACTTCTTCTTTTTTTAACCCTTCTTTGAAACTACTTTCTAAATGATATTTCACACAATCATCACAACGTAAAACTGTTGATGCTACCAATCCTAGTAATTCTTTGGTTTTAACATCTAAAGCACCTTCTTGAAAAGCATTGGTGTCAAGATTAAAAATACGTTTTATTATTTTGTTGTTATCAGCTAAAATCTTGTCATTCATTTTAGCACGATACTCATTAAATTCATTAACTGGATTTGACATGTTTCGCTTCTTTTTTCTTTTGATTTCTTATTACAACTTTAGATATGTAGATACTGACTTGATATAAAATGATAATTGGAATAGCTACAATAATTTGGCTCGCAATATCTGGAGGCGTTATAATTGCAGATAAAATAAGTACAATCACTAACGCATATTTGCGGTATTTTTTTAAGAATTCTGGTGTTACTAAACCTATTTTAGTTAAAAAATAGATAATTATGGGTAATTCAAACACCAAACCAGATGCTAAAGCAGCAGAACGAACTAAGGCAATGTATGAGCCAATATCTATCTGGTTATCCACAATATCGGAGATACTATAATTTGCTAAGAAATTAATTGATAAAGGTGTTACAATATAATAGCCAAATAAAACACCTACAAAAAATAAAAAGGAACAAATAATAATAAAGCCTTTTGAGTGTTTTTGCTCATTTGGGTGCATTCCAGGGCTTATAAACTTCCATAATTGATAAATAACATAAGGGAATGCAATAATAAAACCAGCTAAAATAGAGGTCCAAATATCTGCCGAAAACTGTCCAGCCATTGTTCTGTTTTGAATCATCATTGGTAACTCTTCAGCACAAAAGGTGGTCTCAACATTTATAAACTGAGCCGCTTTGCATAATAGACGATAGGTTGGAAAACTCATCTCTGTAGGAGCGAAAATAATAAGCTTAAAAATTGAACGACTAAAAATAAAGGCTAGTGTTCCTACAATTATAATGGCGGAAGTAGCACGAATTAAATGCCATCTTAAATCTTCCAGGTGGTCTAAAAAAGACATTTCGTTTACATTTTTCTTAGCCATTATAGTATTCCTTCTTTAATGAGGTCGTGTAAATGTACAATACCAGCATACTCACCATTTTCTTCAACCAATAACTGTGATATATCATTTGTTTCCATGAGCTCCATAGCGTCTACTGCCATTGCATGATTATCTATACATTTTGGGTTAGAACCCATAATGTCTTTTGCTGTAAGGTTAGAAAAGTTTTCAGTTTTGCTAAGCATACGTCTTAAATCTCCATCTGTAATAATACCAATAACCTTATTATTTTCTACAACAGCAGTCACACCTAGCATTTTTTCAGATATTTCAATAATGACATCCTTGATTTTTGTGTCTTTAGTTACAACTGGTTTTTGATTTACCGAAGAAATATCGCTTACACGCAAGTATAGTTTTTTTCCTAATGCTCCTCCAGGATGGTATTTTGCAAAGTCTTTACTTGAAAATCCGCGTAATTCTAATAAGCAAACAGCCAAAGCATCACCCATAACCAATTGCGCTGTAGTACTTGTTGTTGGTGCTAAATTATTAGGGCAAGCTTCTTTTTCCACAAAAGTATTTAAAACAAAATCGGCATTTTGACCTAAAAACGATTCTGTATTTCCAGTAATGGCAATCATTTTATTTGGACCATTTTTTATAAGAGGGACTAATACTTTAATTTCTGGAGTATTACCACTTTTTGAAATACAAACTACTACATCGTCTTCCAATATTAACCCAAGGTCGCCATGGATAGCATCTGCAGCGTGCATAAAAACGGCTGGAGTACCAGTAGAATTAAGTGTTGCAACAATTTTATTAGCGATAATAGCACTTTTACCAATTCCGGTGATAATAACTCTTCCTTTCGATTTATAAATAAGTTCTACCGATTTTGAAAAGTTGTCATCTAATAAATTAGAAAGATTTGCAATAGCATTACTTTCCATGTTTATAGTGTCTTTGGCAATCTTTAAAATAGATTTTGAAGTATTCAAAATTTATATTTTTTGAGTTTGATGTATTTTAAAGATTTTACTATCTTTAAAAGTCATTTAAAATGTATTACTTTTAAGTAAATAAATTAATAGTACAAAAAAACGAAAAAAAATAATGAGAGTTCTCTAAATATGATAGAATTTACTATTTAGCAATTCTTTTTTTAAATTCGATTTAATAAAAAATAAAGAAACTGAGGGATTAATGAGTTTTGATGAAAACGATCTACACCAAGCCTTAAAAAAATATTTTGGGTTTGATAAATTTAAAGGACTCCAAGAAGAAGTAATAAAAAGCGTCGTAGCAGGTAACAATACTTTTGTTATTATGCCAACAGGTGGTGGAAAATCACTATGTTACCAACTTCCAGCATTAATGAAAGAAGGTACTGCTATTGTAGTGTCTCCTTTAATTGCTTTAATGAAGAATCAGGTGGATGCCATTAGAGGTATTTCCAACGAAGAAGGTGTTGCGCACGTATTAAATTCTTCCTTAAATAAAACTGAGGTTAAACGTGTTAAGGCCGATATTGAAAATGGTATAACCAAACTTTTGTATGTAGCTCCAGAATCATTGACTAAAGAGGAACATGTTGAGTTTTTAAAATCTCAAACAATTTCTTTTATGGCTATAGATGAAGCACATTGTATAAGTGAGTGGGGACATGATTTTAGACCAGAATACCGAAACTTAAGGCATATTATTAAACGTATTGGAGATAATATACCAATGGTGGGTTTAACCGCTACAGCTACTCCGAAAGTTCAAGAAGATATTTTAAAAAACCTTGGTATTACAGATGCAACAACCTTTAAAGCTTCATTTAATAGGCCAAACTTATTTTATGAAGTACGTCCAAAAACAAAATCAGTAGATGCTGATATCATTCGTTTTATTAAGCAAAACCAATTGAAATCTGGAATTGTTTACTGCTTAAGTAGAAAGCGCGTAGAAGAACTAGCCCAGGTTTTACAAGTTAATGGTATAAATGCTGTGCCATATCATGCAGGTTTAGATGCAAAAACTAGAGTAAAGCATCAAGATATGTTCTTAATGGAAGATGCTGATGTTGTTGTTGCAACTATTGCTTTTGGAATGGGAATCGATAAACCAGACGTACGTTTTGTAATTCATCATGATATTCCTAAAAGTATCGAGAGTTATTACCAAGAAACTGGTCGTGCAGGAAGAGATGGAGGCGAAGGACATTGTTTGGCATACTACGCTTACAAGGATATTGAAAAACTTGAAAAGTTTATGTCTGGAAAACCTGTTGCAGAACAAGAAATTGGTCATGCATTATTACAAGAAGTGGTCGCTTTTGCTGAAACTTCTGTGTCTAGACGTAAATTTATCTTACATTATTTTGGTGAAGAATTCGACAATGAAACTGGTGAAGGTGGTGATATGGATGATAATGTTAGAAATCCTAAAAAGAAAAGTGAAGCCAAAGATGAGGTTGCCACATTAATAGATATAGTTGCAAAAACCAATGAAACATATAAAAGTAAAGATTTGGTGAATGTGATTGTTGGTAAGGAAAACGCACTAATTAAGTCCCATAAAACAGATTCTCAATCATTTTTTGGAGTAGGAAAAGAAAAGGATGGTAAATTTTGGATGGCATTGATACGTCAAGTTTTAGTTGCTGGATATTTGAGAAAAGACATTGAAACTTATGGTGTTTTAAAGGTAACTGATTTAGGAAGAAAATTTTTGAGTAACCCAACCTCTTTTATGATGGCTGAAGATCATGTTTTTGATGAAGGGGACGACACAGGAATTATTACTGCTGCAAAAGGAGGAGGCGCTTCAGTAGATGAAAAACTTATGTCAATGCTTAAGGATTTACGTAAGCGAAACGCCAAAAAAATTGGTGTACCTCCATTTGTTATTTTTCAAGATCCTTCACTAGAAGATATGGCTCTTAAATATCCAATTTCATTGGAAGAGCTGTCTAATGTTCATGGTGTTGGTGAAGGTAAAGCTAAAAAGTATGGACGAGATTTTATCGATTTAATTTCTACATATGTAGAAGAGAATGACATTATTAGGCCAGAAGATATGGTTGTTAAATCTACTGGTTCAAATTCTGCTTTAAAGCTATATATTATTCAGAATATAGATAGAAAATTACCGTTAGATGACATAGCATCAGCAAAAGGTATGCAAATGCAAGATTTTGTAAAGGAAATGGAAGCTATTGTTTATTCTGGGACGAAGCTCAATATTAGTTATTGGTTAGATGATATTCTTGATGAAGATCAGCAAGAGGAAATTCATGATTATTTTATGGAATCTGAAACCGATAAAATAGATGATGCTATTGAAGAGTTTGATGGCGACTATGATGATGAAGAATTACGCTTATATCGAATCAAGTTTATTAGTGAAGTCGCTAATTAGCTTTTACTTTCAGCAGTTTTAAAAGTAACATCTTGTTTTTTCGATATTACACGTAGACTTTGAATTTTAGATTTATTAAGTTTTTCAATTTGTTTTTTTTCAATATCAAAATCTATTGCTGTGATAAAGCTGTTTGGAACTTCGCCAAAATCAGAATTTAACTCATCCATATTAGACTTTAGTGTCATTTCGAAATTCTTACATGTAATGATGATTTCTGCACCTTTAAATGTCTTAATCTTAAATTTTCCGACAATAACAGTTCTAAAATAATAATACCCTGCAAGTTCATTCATTCCTGCAAACATGATGTTATTATTAGAAACAGCAAATGGCTTATCCTCAATGGGTGCCATTAGTTTATCTAAATATTCTGCATCTTGAGATTCATTGCTTGCATTATTTTTATTAAAGGCAGTTCGTATATTATTTAAAGAAAACTTCATTGGTTCTAATTTTTAACAAACATAATAAAGAAATTATGAAATGATTAACTCAAAAACTCCAAATTCATAATTCATAAATCATAAATCCTTGTATCTTTGCACTTTCTTAAAATTTAGAACAATGCAAGACGGTTTATACGCAAAATTTAATACAAGTAAAGGCGAAATATTAGTCGCTTTAGAATACAAAAAAACTCCAGGAACGGTTGGAAATTTTGTTGCTTTAGCTGAAGGGAATTTAGAAAACTCAGTAAAGCCTCAAGGAACACCTTATTACGATGGATTAAAATTTCACAGAGTCATTCCAGATTTTATGATTCAAGGAGGTTGTCCACTAGGAAGCGGAACAGGAAACCCAGGATATCAATTTGATGACGAGATTCATCCAGATCTTAAACATGATGCTCCAGGAGTATTGTCTATGGCAAATGCTGGACCTGGAACAAATGGAAGTCAATTCTTTATCACACATATTGAAACTGCTTGGTTAGATGGAAAGCATACAGTTTTTGGTAAAGTAACTAAAGGTCAAGATGTTGTTGATGCTATTGCACAAGGAGACGCTATAGATAGTTTAGAGATTGTAAGAGTTGGTGCAGATGCAGAAGCTTACAATGCTGTAGAAGCGTTTAGAACTTTTGAAGGTTCTAGAGAGAAAAGATTAGCTGAAGCGAAAGCTAAGGCTGAAGCTGAAATGGAAAAATTAGCAGCAGGATTTAGTAAAACAGATAGCGGGTTACGTTATCAGGTATTACAAGAAGGTACTGGTGATAAAGCTGAAAAAGGTAAAACAGTATCTGTACACTATAAAGGTCAACTAAGTGATGGAACTGTGTTTGATTCGTCTTACAAACGTAATCAACCCATAGATTTTGCTCTAGGTGTTGGTCAAGTAATTCCAGGTTGGGATGAAGGGATTCAATTGCTTAAAGTAGGTGATAAGGCACGTTTTGTAATACCTAGCGATTTAGCGTATGGTAGTGCAGGAGCAGGTGGTGTAATTCCACCAGATGCAACATTAATTTTCGATGTTGAATTAATGGATGTAAAATAACAGAAAAATATTCTTATAAAAAAAAAGCTGCCAAAGGCAGCTTTTTTTTGTTTTTTGGATTTAGAATATGCTAAAAAATCTAATCGTATAGATACTTTTGTTTTTAAAACCTCGTTTAGTAATTTTATAGCAATTAATCCTAAGAACAATGAACCTCAAAAAATATTTACTAACAGTAAGTATAATGCTCCTTTCTACTGTTGGAGTATTTGCTCAAGAAGAAGGACTTATTTCATCCATAGATGATTTCTCAATTGACAATATTGAATTTAATAGAAATGGTATAAAAATATTAGCTTTTGATAATACTTTAGCCATAGAGTTTAGAGATGCAGTTTCTAGTTTAAGATATGAGATTATTAATAAAAAAGGAGATATATTATTAAGTAAGAAAGAGGACACAGTAAAAAAAACGTTAATAAATATAGCGAAACTTAAAAAAGGCACTTACTATGTTAGAGTTTTTTCTGATGAGGTAAAAGACTTTTTAAAGTTTGTTAAAACATAAATAACTATACTATATTTTAAAATAGTTGAAGAATAAATAAGCTGCCATTTGGCGGTTTTTTTTGTATTTACCTTTTTTTTATGGATTAAAACTGACCACTCATCTCTAATTTTTGTGATTTAAATCGTTGTTATTTAAGTTCATAGCAGTTAATCCAAAGAACTATGAAACCAAAAACCCTCGCATTGGCCTTATGGCTAGTGCTATTTTCGACCTTAGCAATTAATGCTCAAGAGAGTAGTGAAACTGCATCCTTAGAAGGAGTTAATGAAACTACTTCAACTTCAAGAATTAAGTATAACCCAAGTGGCGTAAATTTAGAAATTGTCGATGACAAGTTATTACTGTATTTTAAAAATAGAATGTCTAATTTAAGATGTGAAGTCATTAATAAAAAAGGCGAATTGCTATTAGTTACTAGAGCCAAAAGCTCACAGTATTCGACATTAGATATCTCTGGTTTAAAAAGCGGAACATATTTTGTAAGAGTTAGATTCTATGATGGGACTTTAAAAGAATTTTTAAAATTTTCTAAAAAGTAAAATTACCAGTGTACTTTTGTTAAATGTCTAAACAAGTACTCGAACAATTAAAATATCCTATTGGGCAATTTAAATGCCCTGAGATAATAACATCAGATCATTTAAAGAGTTGGATTGATGTTTTAGAACAATTTCCTTCCAAGTTAAGGGATTTAGTGAAGCATCTTGATGATAAGCAATTAGATACAGCTTATCGCCCAGAAGGTTGGACGGTGAGACAAGTTGTACATCATGTATCAGATAGTCATCACCATAGTTATATACGTTTTAAATGGGCTCTAACCGAAGAAAAACCAATCATTAAATATTACTACGAACAACTTTGGGCAGAATTACCAGATGCTAAATATGCGCCAATACAAATGTCATTAGATCATTTAGAAGCTATTCATTATAAATTAGTGTATTTGTTAAAAAGCTTAAGTGAAGATGATTTAAACAAAAGTTTTATTCATCCAGAACATAATGAAGAAGTTGTTTTAAAAAAGAATATTGGCATTTACGCATGGCACAGTAATCATCATTATGCACATATTGAGAATTTATTAAAAAGAGAAGGTTGGCTAAGTTAATAGTTTCTCAAAGCAAACACTGTTTTCAATACCTTTGTACTGAGCATAATTTGAAATAACTATATAGCCTGTTTTTTTGTAAAGCGAAATAGCTTTGGGTTGTTTTTTACCAGTTTCAAGAATACAGCGTTTATAGCCTAATTGAGCTGCCCAGTTTTCTAATTCATCTAGAATTTTTGTTGCAATACCTTTTCCTCTTGATTCTGGTAATGTGTACATTCGTTTTATTTCAACTGTAGAAGCATCATATCCTTTTATAGCACCACAAGCCATAGGAATATTGTCTTGATAGGCGACTACAGCGTACTTTATTTTTTCAATACCGTTAAATTGATGGTAAAACCCATGTTCTTCACCATCAGATATCGCGAGGTCTTTATCAAGCAGCGTTACTAACCCTATGAAATCGATGTTTTTAGAATCTGTTCTTTTAAGTTGAATCATATAGTTTTCAAAAAATTATTCTATCCATTTGATATTGCAACCAATACTAGGTTTTTGGGGGTTTGTATTTTCAGTATTGCTTAATATGCACTCTAAGGCATGTCTTAAATCGTTTCCTGTAACCGGAATGCTGTTTCCAGGCCTCGAATCGTCTAATTGCCCTCTATATACAAGCTGTAAATCATTGTCAAACACGTAAATGTCTGGTGTGCAAGCCGCATCATAAGCCTTGGCAATTTCTTGAGTTTCATCAAATAAATAGGGGAAAGGATAGTTGTTTTCTTTAGCATGAATCTTCATTCTTTCAGGAGAATCTTGGGGGTAATTAACAACATCATTACTCGAAATAGCTATAAAATTAATACCTAAATCCATATAATGTTTTGAAATGGCAACCAAAGCTTCATTTACATGAATTACAAAAGGACAGTGATTACATATAAACATGACGACTGTACCCTTACTGCCTCTTAGTTTATTGAGAGTTTTATGAGTTCCTGAAACGGTATCAAAAAGTGAAAAACTTGATGCTTTTGTTCCTAAAGGAAGCATATTTGATGGAGTTCTAGCCATAATTTTGTTTTGGTTTTTATCAAAAATAAAGAAACCAAAAGATTAAACATAATTGTAAATTAAAATTTATATCTTCAACTCCTAACTAACTAAATACCCTAATGAAAGAGACTATTTCTTTTGAAGATTTCACAAAAGTAGATTTACGAGTGGGAACGATTATAGAAGTAAATGATTTCCCAAAAGCTAAACATCCAGCGTATCAGCTAACAATTGATTTTGGAGATTTAGGCATCAAAAAATCTTCGGCGCAAATCACAACGCTATATAAAAAAGAAGAGTTGTTACATAAACAAGTTGTGGCAACAATTAATTTTCCAAAAAAGCAAATAGCCAATTTTATGAGCGAATGTTTGGTGATGGGAGCAGTAAATGGTAATGATGTAATATTATTGCGTCCTGAGAATAAAGTTAAAAACGGTTCAACTGTATCATAGTGTATGCAAGAGTTAGACGCGGTAAAAATTAATTTTGATAGTGGAGGACTTTGGGTTCTAAACATTGCATTAGCAGTCGTTATGTTTGGTGTTGCCTTAGGTATCACTTTTAATGATTTTAAAAGTCTATTTAAACAACCTAAGTTGGTGATTATTGGTATAATCTCTCAGTTTGTGTTATTGCCTTTTCTAACTTTTTTAGTCATTTTATTGCTAAAACCACAACCAAGTATTGCATTAGGAATGATGATGGTAGCAGCTTGTCCTGGAGGTAATATTTCAAATTTCATGACGCATTTAGCAAGAGGAAACACTGCACTATCTGTGAGCTTAACAGCATTCGCTACTTTTTTGGCTATGTTTATGACGCCATTAAATTTTCAGTTATATGGTAATCTTTACGAACCAACAGCACAAATATTAAAAACAGTATCGCTAGAACCTTTTGAATTGGTAAAACTTGTTGTTTTAATTCTTGGAATACCTCTGGTTTTAGGAATGGGTTTAAGGCGCAAAAATGAAAACCTTGCTATAAAATTATCTAAGCTTTTAAAACCATTGTCCATAGTTGTGTTTGTGGCTATTGTTGTTATTGCATTTTCGAATAACCTAGATATTTTTTATGATTATGCACACCATGTTTTTGCCATAGGTATAGGACATAACTTGTTAGCGATACTTTTAGGTTTTGGAGTGGCAAAGTTATTTAAATTGTCGTTTAGAGATACAAAAACACTGGCTATTGAAACTGGAATACAAAATTCAGGACTAGGTTTACTCCTCATTTTTACATTTTTTAATGGTTTAGGAGGAATGGCTATTTTGGGCGCTTTCTGGGGGATTTGGCACATCATTTCTGGTTTGATATTAGCAACTTATTGGTCTAAAAAAAGTAATACTGTTGAAGAAGCTTTGGCTGCATAGTGTAAGAAATTATTTAAGATTGGGAATGTTCTTTTATTTTAAAAGAATATATGTTCACAATGTTGAAAATGTTCCAAAAGACAAGCCTGTATTATTATTGGCAAATCATCAAAATGCATTGCTGGATGCCTTATTAATAGCGATAAAGTGTGGACGATTTTCTTATTTTTTAACTAGAGCTGCCGTTTTTAAAAAATCATTTATAAGCAAAATTTTAAAAAGTTTGCAAATGTTACCTGTGTATAGAGTAAGAGATGGTTGGAGTACTATTTCTAATAATAATGCGATTTTTGAAAGTTGTTCAGAGATTTTAAATAACGAGGAGGCTATTGTTATTTTTCCAGAAGGAAGCCACAATTTAGCGCGTCGTGTGAGACCTTTAAGCAAAGGTTTTACAAGAATTGTGTTTGATACTTTAGAAAAATATCCTGATTTAGATTTACAATTAGTGCCAATAGGATTAAATTTTAACAAAGCTGAAAATTGTCCAGATAGCACTTCTATTTTCTTTGGAGAGCCTTTTGCCGCTAAAGATTTTATTAGAGACAACAAAAATGAAGGTGTTGTAAAGATTAAAGAAACTGTGCATAATAAAATTAAAAGCTTGACAACACATATTCCTCAGGAAAATTATGTTGAAGATTTGCAAAAATTAAACAGCCTTAATGTTGATTTTTTAAAGCCCCAAGAAGTAAACTTATGTTTAAAAAGTAATTTTAGTAACTGTAGTTCCAAATCGAGAAACAAAACACATTATTTGAGTAAATTTTTTATAATGTTATTAAAGTTAAATCTTATAATCCCTTATACTATTTGGAAATTTATACTTAAACCAAAAGTAAAAGAACTAGAGTTTTTATCTACATTTAGGTTTGCTGTAGCACTTACTCTAGTTCCTCTATATTTAGTAGTAATAACGTTTGTTATTATATCACTCTACACTGTTTCTATTGGTTTAATTTATTTAATTTCTAGTTTGTTACTAGCACTTTTAGCTATTAAATTATAATTCTTCTCTAAAGAAGATAGCATTCATCAATAACTTATTTGTACCATACCAAAAAGCTCTAAAATTAGTATTGTCAGTAAATGCAACCACTTTTCCTCTGCCTAATTTTTTAATTTGTACTGGGACAGTATTAGAGATACTATCTAAATTTGGTTTAGATATATAGCCACTTAAAATTGGATCCTTAGTATATTGAATAGGGTTGTTGTAACTATCTTTACTTGGATTCATAAATATAGTTGTATTTCTAAATAACGCAATTTTGTCATTTTTATAACCAAAATTAATTGGATGGCTTCTATCAATCTTTGCTTCAAAAATGGCTCCTCCAATAACTTGTGCACCATTATAGTCTCCTCTTTGTTCAAACGAAATATCTTTCGCAGTTCGCTTCATTTTTTTAAAGTCTAATTTTGCAAATTCATTAGAGTTTAGCCATCTAACAGCATTTCTATATGCAATAATTGTACCTCCATTTTTAGTCCATGTTTTAAGCTTTTCAGAATTATTCTTACTTAAAGAACTAGTATTTGGAACAATGATAGTATTATACCTACTTAAATCAGCATAATTGATAGATTTAGTATCAAGCTTAGTTATTGTTATGTCGTATCTGGTGTCAAACAAATGCCACATTTCTCCAGCGTCATAGCTAGAAATCCCATCGCCAACAAGTAGTGCTATTTTTGGTTTATAAACCGTTTTAAAATTTCTGCTACCTAAATCTATACCAGAAGTAAGGCCTGTATTTACAGCATCAATTTGTAAATGGCTTTCTTTGGCAAGCTTGATTAAAAAAGCATGAAGGTGTTTATTTTTTAGTTTTTGATTTTGAACAGGTATAAGAATGGTTCCATAATCATAATCTTTACCATTCATCCCAAAACGTTTCAATGCTACTTTAGCACGAATGTCTTTGTTTAATAGTTTGTTTAAAACCTTTGGTGAATAGTATTCATGCCACTCCATAAGATATGCATAAGAGCTCGTTGCTGATACTTTGCCTTCCTTTTGCTGTAAATTTGTTACTTCATTTCCCAAGTTATTAATTGAAACACCTTCGGCATAATCTAAGTTAAATGCTAAAGGAAAAGTCCAGGCAGAAATATCGTAAAATAAGCTATCCTGAAACGTGGTTCGTTTTTCAAACATTGCATTTATAAGCCTAGTGTTTTTTTGATTCTTTGGGACTATATAACTATATCCTTTTTTAAAGCGTTTACCATTAGCAGTGAAATCTTGTTTAATTTCATGAAATTTTATTTTATGACGATTTAAAATTTCTGCTAAATGATATGTTCTCGCAGCATCTTTAGAGTCTCCAAATACGATAGCTTTACCTTTTTCTTTTGCACCTTCATTTCTTGCATTTTCATAAAAGTTTTGCTGATAGTTTAAAATTTCTTCACGCATATTTTTGGCTGCTTCTAGTGTAGATAAAGCTGCTGTAAATTGATTGCGTATCGTAAACGGAAAAGTTAACAAACCATTTTCGGTTTCTTGAACATGACCTCTAGAGCTTGCTTGTTCAAATAAAATACCAATACTACCATTAATATCTGGGAATGTCGACCCCTTACCGTAATAGAAGTCGTCATAACTTTCTTCGGTATAATAAAGAGATCCAATTTTATTCAAAGCTTTAGCATGATAATCTCCAATAGCTCTTGTAATTTCTTGATTTAGTTTTGGAGTTAGAGGATGGGTTCTTGATGGAATTCCTGGTTGAAAAAAGAATGTTGCATTACTTCCCATTTCATGGTGGTCTGTTAAAATATTTGGTAACCATTTATGAAAACTGGTAATTCTTGCTCTGGATTCTGGCAATTGTACAGGTAGCCAATCACGATTCATATCAAACCAATAATGATTTGTTCTACCACCAGGCCAAACCTCACTATATTCCCTGTCGCTTGGATCTGAAGTCAAGTTAATACTCTTGTTGGTATTAGCCCAATAAGCAAATCTTTGTAGTCCATCTGGATTAAATGATGGATCAAATAAAATAACGGTATTATCTAGTAGCTCTTTTACATCAGTACTTTCTGCAGCAGCTAAATGATAAGCTGCCAATAACCCAGCATTTGCACCACTAGGTTCATTACCATGAATTGAAAAACCTTGGTAAACAACAATAGGACGATTAGAATTACTGGTTGTTTTAGTATTAGTAGCTGCTATATGAGCTTCTCTTATAGCATCTATATTTTGATGATTTGTTGGAGATGTTATGGTTAAAAGAAGAATTGGTCTATCTTCAAAAGTTTTTCCTCTGTTCTCAATTGTTACTCTATCTGAAGATTCAGCCAATGCATACATATATTGAACAAGTTTATCATGTGTAACATGCCAATGACCAACTTGATGCCCTATGATACTTTCTGGTGTTGGGATATTATTGTTATATGTAATATCTTTAGGTAAATAATAAGATAAATCTACTTTGTTCTGCGCACTAAGTATTGCACAAAACAAAAAACTAAATAACAGTAATTTTTTCATAGGTTGGTTTGAATTAATTTAGTGATTAAAGATAAAAAAACCGTTACGATTTCGTAACGGTTTTAAATATTTTAAGATTTTTTGATAATTAAATATCTTCAAAATTCACATCAGTAAAACTCTCTGGAGAAGTTGGCGTTTCATTATTACTGTTGTTGTAATCTTCTTTTTTATAATCCTTTTGATGACGCTCACTAATCACTTCCTCACCTTTTTCTTGGATAACATAATCGGTCATTTCTCTTAAAATCTCATTGAATTCAGCGAAATCTTCTTTGTACAAATAAATTTTATGTTTTTTGTAATGAAACGATCCATCGTCATTGGTAAATTTTTTACTCTCGGTAATAGTTAGATAATAATCACCAGCTTTGGTTGCCCTAACATCAAAGAAGTAAGTGCGGCGTCCAGCTCTCAAAACTTTTGAAAATATTTCCTCTTTCTCCATCATATCATTATTACTCATTGTGGTTTTTGTTTTTTGTTTAGTGACTCAAAAATCTAAAAAAAAAATATACCAACCAACTAATTAACACATTTCTTTTTGCTTATTTCAATTTATTAATGAAAGTTGCTATTTGGGAAGAGGTTAGTTATTATCTTCAATAGTTTCCGATAATTGTTTTAAGTAGAGTTCTTTGTAGTAACCATCAATGTTTATAAGTTCATCGTGAGATCCTTGTTGAATTATTTCACCTTCATCTAACACTATAATATGGTTTGCATTTTTAGCAGAAGATATTCTGTGACTAACAATAATCGTTGTTTTTCCTTTTGAAACCCTGTTTAAATTGCTTAAAATTTGTTCTTCGGTCTCAGTGTCAACAGCCGAAAGACAGTCGTCTAACAGCAATATTTTAGGATCTTTTATAATTGCTCTAGCTATAGAAACACGTTGTTTTTGTCCTCCAGAAAGGGTAATACCTCGTTCACCTAAAACTGTATCGTAACTTTTGGTAAATGCCTTAATATTTTTATGTACTGCAGCATTTTTTGCGGCTTTTATAACGTCTTCATCTGTTGCGTTTACATAACCAAATTTTATATTATTTTTAATTGAATCTGAAAACAAAAACGCGTCTTGAGGTACAAAACCTATACTATTTCTTAAACTGGTTAAATTTACATCTTCAATTGGAACTCCATCAATTTCTATAGTACCGTCATTGACATCGTAAAGTCTGCCAATTAAATCTAAAATTGTTGATTTTCCTGATCCTGTTTTACCAATAATAGCAAGCGTTTCACCACTATTTACTATAAAACTAAGCCCTTTTAATGCTTCTATATTAGTGTCATCATAAGTAAAATGTACATTTTTAAACTCTATAGTACCTTTTATTTCAGTAGGTGAGTTTACATTGTTTTTAATCTCTGGTTCTTCTTTTAAAAACTCATTAATTCGTTTTTGTGAAGCTTCAGCTTGCTGTACAATAGAGGTTACCCAACCTAAAGTTGCTACTGGCCAAGTTAGCATATTCACATAAATAATGAACTCAGCTATAACACCTATACTCTCAATTTCTCCATTAATATATTGAAGACCTCCAATATAAATTACAAGAATATTACTTATGCCAATAAGTAAAATCATTAATGGAAAAAATAAGGCCTGGACCTTAGTTAAGTCAATTTGCTTTTGCCTATTTTCTGTTGATAAAACTTCAAAGTTATCGTTTGTAATTGGTTCTATACCATAAGCCTTAATAACTGAGATTCCGCTAAAAGATTCTTGTGTAAATGTTGATAATTTTGAAAGGTATTCTTGTACAATCGTACTGCGTTTATGTATCTCTTTACTTAAAAAATAAATAATGAACGAAAGTATTGGAAGCGGAATTATAGTATAAAAAGTTAATTTAGGAGACTGATTGTACATATAAAAAAAAGCAACAACAAAAAGTGTAATCATGTTTAGTGAATACATAATAGCTGGTCCAGCATACATACGCACCTTTGTAACATCTTCGGTAATGCGATTCATTAAATCTCCAGTGCGATTGCTTTTATAAAAATTCAGCGATAAACGTTGGTATTGTTGGTAGATTTCATTTTTTAAATCAAACTCAATATATCTTGATACGTTAATAATAGTTTGTCGCATTAAAAAAGTTAAAGCACCAGCGATTAATGCCGCACCAATTAAATAAAGAATTGTTAACATTAATTCTTTTCTAAACACTTCTCCGGTAATGGTGCCATTTAATTTGTTAGAGATAACATCAATAGCGCTTCCAATTAATCTAGGAGTAAAAAGTTTAAATACTATAGCACTAATTGTAATTACGACGCCAAATAAAAGCCTGTATTTATACTTTAAGAAATATTTATTAAGATGTTGTAATTCTTTCATTTGCTGTTTTCTTCTTCAAAAACACTCATTAATGATTTCTTGTTTTTAAGCGGGTTTTTTTGCTCAAAATGTAATATTAGATTATTTTTGCACGCTGTTATTATTGATTTTGTAATAATAGCAATAAAATTAAAAAATAATACTAATGATTTCGGACATCATAAACCCCAAAGACATCAAAAAAGCTGACCCAGTGTTTGGACAACTTTCTTTTGATAACCACGAACAAGTCGTTTTTTGTAATGACAAAGATACAGGTTTAAAAGCAATAATAGGAATTCATAACACGGTTTTAGGACCTGCGCTTGGAGGTACTAGAATGTGGCAGTACAATAACGAATGGGAAGCTTTAAACGATGTGTTAAGGCTTTCTAGAGGAATGACCTTTAAAGCTGCAATAACAGGATTAAATCTTGGAGGCGGAAAAGCAGTAATTATTGGTGATGCCAAAACTCAAAAAACTCCAGAACTCATGAAAAAGTTTGGAGAATACGTACATTCTTTAAGCGGAAAGTATATTACAGCAGAAGATGTTGGTATGGAAACTTCCGATATGGATTTGGTAAGAGAAGTAACACCTTATGTTACTGGAATATCCGAAAGTAAAGGTGGTGCAGGAAATCCATCACCAATCACAGCTTATGGTGTTTTTATGGGAATGAAGGCTGCTGCTAAATTTAAATTTGGAACAGATATACTAGAAGACAAAAAAGTATTTGTTCAAGGAATTGGTCATGTTGGAGAATCTTTAGTAGAGCACTTAACCAATGAAGGTGCTAAAGTGGTTATTGCAGATATTAATGAAGAGCGATTACAAGAAGTAAGTTCTAAATATGGAGCTACTATATACACAGGAAATGATATCTTTAGTGAAGCTATGGATATTTATGCACCTTGTGCACTTGGAGCAACTATCAATGATGATACTATTTATAAGATAAAAGCACAAGTCATTGCTGGAGCTGCTAATAATCAGTTAGCAATAGAAGATAAGCACGGTGCTATCCTACAAAAAAGAGGTATTGTATATGCTCCAGATTTTCTAATTAATGCTGGAGGAATTATTAATGTATATGCCGAATTAGAAAATTATGGTAAGCAAGAAATTCTTAGAAAAACAGAGAATATCTATAATACAACACTTCAAATTTTAGAAAAGGCACAAGAAAGTGATATAACCACAAATCAAGCTGCCATGGATATTGCTAGAGAAAGAATAGCAAAAAGAAAAAAAGAAACTTCAAAATAGATTCTTTTTAAAATAATACTATTTTTGCGAGGCAAAAGACAACTATCTTTTGCCTCGTTAGTTTTAAATTAATAATTCGTTAGAATTAAAAAGTTCTTATGCTTAATAGAAGACATATTCGAATAAAAGTAATGCAAGTTATTTATGCATTTCAAGGTAATGAAAGTGATGATTTAAAAGTAAACGAAAGGTTTCTACATCAAAGCATCGAGAATATGTACAATTTGTACCTTTTAGTTATTTCCCTATTAATAGAGGTGCATTTAAAAGCAGAAGACCACCTTACAAAATCACAAAAAAAGCATTTAGCAACTCCAGAGGAAAAAAACCCTAATAGAAAACTCATTAATAATGAGTTATTACTTCTTTTAAAAGAGAATACCTTATTAAAAGAAACGCTTGAAGCTAGAAAAGTTGATAATTGGAAGCTAGATAACGAATATGTTGAGGTAATTTTCAAGGCGCTTTTAGAAAGCGAATTGTATAAAGACTATATGGCAACCAAAACATCTACCTTTAAAGAGGATAAATATTTTATAATTGATGTTTTTAAAGAAATTATCGCACCAAACGAGAAACTTTACAATTACTTGGAAGATAAAAACATTACTTGGTTAGATGATTTACCAGTAATAAATACCATTATTGTTAAGCTACTTAGAAAAACAAACCCTAAAACACCAAAAAGCCATTTTCTTCCAAAACTAGTTAAAGATGTTGAAGACAAAGAGTTTGCAAATGACTTACTAAATAAAACCATTTTAAACTTAACATCTTTAAGTAATGAGATTGAAGCAAAGACTGCCAATTGGGATAAAGACAGGATTGCAAATATTGATTTTGTGTTATTACAAATGGCGATTTGCGAGTTTCAAAAATTCCCATCTATACCAATTAAAGTAACAATTAACGAATATTTAGAGATTGCAAAAGAGTATTCAACACCTAAAAGTAGTGTGTTTATTAATGGGATTTTAGACAAAATAGTTAAGGAATACAGTGATAAAGGAACGTTAAATAAAGTAGGCAGAGGGCTCATTTAATTAAAATTTATTACATTTATCCCCGAAATAACCTATAAAACAAATTAAATAACCCAAATGTTTATCTTGAATAGACAATTAAAAATGAAAATTATGAAAAAAATAATTTTAAGTTTAAGTGCCTTGTGTATGGTTGCATTTACATCTTGTAAAGAAGATGCAACAAGCAAAATTAAAGCAGAAAATGTAACGCAAGCAGCTGAAAGAGACGCTGTTGCTGGAGAATTTCCAGTAATAACTTTTGACAAAAAAGAACACGATTTTGGAGAAATCGAAAACGGAACACCTGTATCAACAGTTTTTAACTACACAAATAGTGGTAGTTCACCATTAGTAATTACTAACATTACAAGTACTTGTGGATGTACAGTACCTCAAGATTGGAGTAAAGAACCATTAGCTCCAGGAGCTTCTGCTAAATTTACTGTAGATTTTAACGGTAAAGGTTCTCCAGGAAGTAGTACTTCTAAAACAGTAACTATAACTGCAAATACTGAAAGTGGTAAAGAGACTGTAAAAATTAAGGCCTTTATTAAAGGAACTCCTGGAGCTGCAACTGGAATACCAAGCGTAGCAACAACTCAGGTTAAGTCTAGTACACAACCAGGTCACGAAGGTCATAACCACGATTAATTTATATTAAATGGATGGATTAGGGCAATTTGCACCTTTTATACTCATGTTTGCTGTAGTGTATTTCTTTATGATTGCACCACAGATGAAACGTGCTAAACAAGAAAAAAAGTTTGCTGCAGACCTTAAACGAGGCGATAGAGTCATTACCAAAAGCGGTATGCATGGTAAAGTTATAGAACTAAATGATAAAGATGGTTCTTGTGTTATCGAAACCTCAGCAGGGAAAATAAAATTTGAACGTTCTGCCATTTCTATGGAAATGAGTAGGAAGCTCAATGTACCAGCAAAATAATAAATAAAAAGCAGCTCGATGAGCTGCTTTTTTTATGCTTAACAGTTTTTATACTTATCGTGTAAACCAACACCTTGTAGTATCATGGGTGTTATTTTTTCTAAACGGATTAGTTTTGTTGCTTCACGTTTCGCAGTTACAATATGCTCACAGTATTCGCGCTGTTTTGAAGGCGATAATGCATTAAAACTAACGTGTAACTCCTTATTGTTATCTAACTCTGTTTGTAGTTCTGGTGGAATAAGGGTTTTCTTTTTGCTTCTATCTGGTTTTATTTCTTTTCCAGCTTTTTGATTATCTATGGCCTCTTTAACATAAGTTAATACAATATCTTTATTAATGTCGTTTATAGACTCAAAACGCATTTGTCGTAAGGCTTTGGTTTTTTCTTGCGCATTGACTAATAAGTTTTGTTCGTCTTTTAAAAACACACCATTAAAAAACCAAATACCAAAGTGGTTTTTAAAAGCGCCTAAACCAACAACGTTTTTACCGTTTAAGTCATACACAGGAGCGCTCCATTTTATAGCTTCGTTAAGCTCTGTTGAATTTATTAAGTTGCGAAGCAAAGTTAAGGCATCACTAAATTTTTCGTGTGTCTCGATGTATTCTTCAACGGAATGTACTTTTTTCATGATTTTAATATTCAACTTTAAATTAACGTATTCGTTTATGGTTTTTTGACTTAGAACTAAAAACAACCAATAAAGGCCAAATCTTTATTTATTAACGGCATTCTCTATTTCAATCGTTAGTTCTTCTCCAAGAGATAGGAGTGTTTCATAATCGTCATCTCGATACATAGAAGCCCTTAAACTAGCTCCTTGAATACCTGGATGATTAATCAATGTTTTAATTTCTTCTTGGTGGGATTTTAAATACTGTGGAGCATCTGGTCTACGCACAATGCTAGTTATTTTGGTCCATATTTTGTCTTCAAACGTCAACACTTCCATATTTTCAATAAAATCGTTTAGACTTTTTTCCTGCTTTTCTAAGCGATTAACCAATAAGTAGTAATCATTAATAAGTTTTTCAATATTTGACCCTTGAATTTTCCCGAGAAATCCTGAATTCTTTAATGCTTCAAAGCCACTTGGGTTAATTTCTAAATAGTTATCAAAAAAGACATTATAATCATCATGAAATGTCAAAAATATATCTTTACGAGTAATCTCATTTTGTTGAGACAATTGCAACATCTTTTGCGAATAAAACTTTATGGAGTCTCTAAAAGTGGTTATTTGTTCAATTTGCTTTTTATCACTAGCAATGTTGTTTTTAATGGATGTTAAATAGCCATAAAGTTCTTGAGTTTCTTTTCGTAATGTGTTGTTGTTATTAATTTGCAGCGCAATTAAGATTCCTATTATTACTAATACAATTTCACCGATTGCATAGATCAGGTATTTACTGAATTTATTTTCAGAGAGTAGTTTTTGTCTAATCTTTCTAAAGAATTTTATCATTGTTTAGTGGTTTCTGATAAAGAAGCATTATACTTTGCTAAACGAATTTCGACTATTTTATTTAAAATGTCAAGCTATGCAGTTACTTATAGCGTTCTTGTGTAAGTTCGGCAATTTTACAAATTACTTGCGTCGCTTTTAATATGCTATCTAAAGGAACATACTCATAACGCCCATGAAAATTATGTCCTCCAGCAAAAATGTTTGGACAAGGCAAACCCATATAACTTAGCTGTGAGCCATCTGTGCCACCTCTAATAGCTTTAATAATAGGTTTAATGCCTAATTGAAGCATAGCGTCTTCGGCAATATCTACAACATGTATTACTGGTTCTACTTTTTCTTTCATGTTGAAGTATTGGTCGTTAATGTCAATGGTTACTATGTTGCTTTCGTATTTGTTATTTAAATCATCAGCTATTTTTTGCATCAATGCTTTACGTGCTTCAAACTTGTCTTTATCGTGATCTCTAATGATATACTCTAAAACAGTTTTTTCAACGTTTCCATTCATATCATGTAAATGGAAAAAGCCTTGATAGCCTTCGGTATGCTCTGGGACTTCAAGTTTTGGTAAGGCATTGATGTATTCTGTGGCATAATGCATAGAGTTAATCATTTTTCCTTTGGCATATCCAGGATGTACAATTTTACCTTTAAAGGTTACTTTAGCACTTGCTGCATTAAAGTTTTCATATTCCAATTCTCCAATTTGACTGCCATCCATAGTATAAGCCCAATCAGCTCCAAATTTTTCGACGTCGAATTTATGCGCACCGCGTCCAATTTCTTCATCAGGAGTAAAGCCAACTTTAATGGTGCCGTGTTTAATCTCTGGATGCTGAATTAAATACTCCATCGCACTTACTATTTCGCAAACTCCAGCTTTATCATCGGCTCCTAATAAGGTCATTCCATCAGTAGTGATAAGTGTTTGCCCTTTATAGAGCAATAAATCCTCAAAATAGTTAGGTGATAAAATAATATCTTCATCAGCATTTAGTACAATGTCAGAGCCATCGTAATTTTCAATGATTTGCGGATTTACATTTGCTCCTGTAAAATCTGGAGACGTATCGAAATGTGAAATAAATCCAATAGTTGGGACTTCACGGTCTACATTGCTTGGTAAGGTAGCCATGACGTAGGCGCTTTTATCGATACTCACATCTGTCATACCAATTGCTATAAGTTCATCATGTAACTTATTCGCTAAGTCCCATTGTTTTTTAGTACTTGGTGTGGTATTGCTATTTGGATCGCTCTCGGTATCAATTTTAACATAGCTTAAAAAACGATTGGTTATATGTTGTTTGTCTAACATTTTTAGTTGGATTTACCCAAAAATAACCAACGGTTTTGTAAGAGACAAGCTTTAAAATGTTTCTTTTTTTATGCTAAGAATTAATGTATTTTTCTTCAGTAAAAAACTAAATTTAGTTTTATAAACTACAAAATTTAGTTTCACTTTAGTAACCACTTTGTTAGTCCATGATTTTTTTTCATTTTGTTTTGTGAATTCTCAAAATGAAAAAAATCATGTACTTTTGCAGTCAAAATCTAGATAATGTATAAATTACTGATTCGCCCTCTGTTGTTTTGCTTCGACCCCGAAAAAGTACATCATTTTACATTTTCCATTATAAAAAACTGTTCTAGAATTCCTTTTGTTATTACTATTATTAAATATTTGTATACCGTTGAAGACAAATCTTTAGAGCGCAATTTATTTGGATTAACTTTCAAAAATCCAGTAGGTTTAGCTGCAGGATTTGATAAAAATGCAGTGCTTTATAATGAATTAGCAAATTTCGGTTTTGGGTTTATTGAAATTGGTACAGTCACACCAAAAGGACAAGAAGGTAACCCTAAAAAGAGATTGTTTAGACTGAAAGCTGATAAAGGCATTATTAACCGAATGGGATTTAATAATGAAGGACTTGAAGCAGCCATAACGCAGCTAAAGAAAAACAAAGGAAGAGTTATTATAGGAGGGAATATTGGTAAAAATACCAATACGCTTCCTGAGGATTATACTAAAGATTATTTAGAGTGTTTTAATGCACTCCACCCTTATGTAGATTATTTTGTACTTAATGTGAGTTGCCCTAATGTTGGAAGTCATGCAAAACTAACTGACAAATATTACCTCGAAGAATTGATAAGCGAAGTGCAAAGTGCAAATAGGACCTTTGCTTTACAGAAACCTATTTTATTAAAGATTGCTCCAGATTTAAATAATATTCAGTTAGATGAAATTATAGACTTAGTAGCAGAAACTAAAATAGATGGTGTGATAGCTTCAAATACATCTGTATCTAGAGAGGATTTAAAAACTTCTAATGCAATATTGAACAATATTGGTAATGGAGGCTTGAGTGGACTGCCTATAAAAGATAAAAGTACACGAGTCATTAAATACTTATCTAAAAATAGTAATAAAGCGTTCCCAATAATAGGCGTTGGAGGAATTCATTCAGCAAAAGATGCTTTGGAAAAAATAGAAGCTGGAGCAGATTTAGTCCAAATCTATACAGGATTTATTTATGAAGGGCCACGACTAATAAAATCGATTAATAAAGCGATTTTAGAAAAGAAAAAGGACTCATAGCGAGCCCTTTTCCCGTTATTTAATTATAAATTTCTTGATTGTTTTTGCCCCTTCATGTTTTAAAATCAAAAAGTAAGCACCAGAAGTTAGTTTGTTGACATTAATCTGTTTTTCTGTAAGTGTTCCTTCTAAAACTTTTTGACCTACCATATTTGCAATTTCATAAGACAAACCATTAGAAAAAGAATGACTCCTAATATTTAAAATCTTGTCTGAAACAGGGTTTGGATAAATTTCAATAGTAGATAATTCATTTTTGTACGTACTCAATAAATTAGCATAAATCCTCATATCATCTATCGCAATATCACCATCCCAATTAGCGCCTCTAACAGCTCTAAAACGTATTTTAATTGATTGTCCAACATATCCCGAAAGGTCAACTTTTTGCAATAGATAATCGTCGGTTTGCAATGATTGTTGTTGACCAATAAGTGCTGGGATAACATCTAGTGCATAACCAGAATCTGTTTCAATATCTAGGTGTAATTCTCCAGTATTTGAGCCAAACATGTGGTAAGCAAATTCTAATTCAGCATTAGTTGAACTTATGTTTATACAAGGAGATATATATTCTGCTATATCTCCTGGATTAGAACCAGAAGCCTCTGCATATATAAAAGTGCCTGATGTTGTTCCAGTAGTATTGTCTACTTCTGGACCAGTACCATTAGAAAGTGTACCATTAGTTGTAGCAATCCAATTATATCCGTTACCATTTACATCGTTAGCTTTCCAACCATCATTATTTGCTACATCAAAAGCTTCGAAGTTTTCATCTATTGGTGTTGTTTTTTGAGTGCCAATTTGTATGTACTCAAAATATGTTTTGGTAACCGTGTTAGTACCATCAGATATAGTTAAGGTAACATCGTAAAGCCCTGTAGTATAATTATGAGAAGGATTTTGAACAGTATAGTCTATTATGTTGTCACTATTAATATCCCATTGCCAAGATATAGCGCCAATACTATTATCGGTAAAATCAACTGTTTGATTACTATCACAGTTTTCTGTAACATATGCCAAAAAGTTCACATTTAGTGATGGACATGCAAAATAGTTTCTTACACTCTTATAGGTTGCATAAATGCGTGCATATTGCTCAGTAGAAAAAAGTATTCTACACTCTTTTCTTGAATATGACATGATGTTATTTGGATCTGGAGCAAAAGTATCTCCATTGGCATCGGTTTGGGTTCCAGTATAAAAACAATTAGTGTCAATATTACTACTATTTAGTTTAGGATCGGCTGGTGTGTCACATATTTCATCGCCATCTGTATCACAATTGGAGCCATCAACCAACTCTGTTGTAAGTGTTAAATTTGATGGTCCATGTGTATGTCTTAAAGAAAAGAAATGACCTACTTCATGTGGTAATGTACTACCATTTACTGCACAACTATTTGCCATTAGTATCACATCGGCACTTCCGGGATAATATGCATAACCACATAAATTACTGCCAGAACTATTCTGAACATTATCAGTAAAGTAGATATTAATTAAGCCATTTACATTATGTGCTGAGGTTAGAGCTGATTCTTCTGAATTTTGAAAATCATAATAATTATCATCATCTATATAATTAATACCATCACATATAAAAAACTCCATATAAGCATTAGCATAAAAAGCGTTCATGTTTGCCATTGCTGCATTAAGATCAGATACTGATAAGCCACCTGAACCATCAGTTTTTCTAATTATATGCGCCTTGATTGGAATAGAATTAACAATAGAGGCTCTAGATGCATCATTAAAGATTTTATAAAACTCTTTTTCAAACTTTTTAATGGTTGGTTTAGTATCTTCCCAATACTGTTGGGATTCAGGTGTTACAACAGTACCACATTCACTCTCAATTGTTTGAGCTGATAAACCAAATGTTAAGGACAAGAATAGTAAGCAAAAGCTAAACGCTGAGGTAGTTTTTTTCATGATTAATAGCAAACATTTTTATAAATGTAGAATAATTGAAAAAATGTACCTTATATAAACGTTTAAGAGTTTGTTTTCATCGGTTATTCAACGATAATTTTTTTGTTGATATAAAGTCTTCCTGTGACATTAGTTTTAAAAAATATAATCCTGAGCTTAAATTTTCTAGCTATACTGACGATGTTATTAATCTTGAACTGGTAGTTGTCTTTTAATTTCATTGCCATAAGTATCGTATAATTTTAGATGTTTAATAAAATTTTGAGACTCGTTATTTATTGTAAATACACCTTTGTTAGGATTTGGAAAGACTTTAATGCTATTGTCGAAAGCTACATCTTTATCACTTAAAATAATAGATTTTAAAGTTATTGAAAGTGTGCCAATTTTTTGATTATTAAAAGGACCTACATTTACAAGACTTGTTATAGTACCACCAATGTTATTATTTTCAGGAGAAGAATAACTAGTACCATTATCTGTTCCAGCATCATAGGGAAATAAATCAATGTTAATTGAAGAATTCCAATCACCACCAGCTCTTAAATCAATACTATTTATCGCTATCATCCAGTCAGGGCTAGGCGCAATAATTGATACTAATGTTAATAAAGGAAAATCTTTAAAAACCTTAATTTTTGGATAGAAAGACTACCTGTAGATTTTAAAAATAGTAGTACTTTTACTCTTGTAGTAATAACATATGACAAAGCCAATTAAAATCATTGAATGTCCAAGAGATGCTATGCAAGGTATTAAGACGTTTATACCAACTGAAAAGAAGGTACAGTATATTCAGTCGCTATTGCGTGTTGGGTTTGATACTATCGATTTTGGAAGTTTTGTCTCTCCAAAAGCAATCCCTCAAATGGTTGATACTGCTGAGGTTTTAGCAAAGTTGGATTTGTCTAAAACTACAAGCAAGTTGCTGGCTATTGTTGCAAATACTAGAGGCGCTAATGATGCCTCTCAGTATCCTGAAATAGATTATTTAGGTTATCCTTTTTCAATATCAGAGAATTTTCAAATGCGTAATACACATAAAACTATTGCGCAATCGGTAGTGACGCTTCAGGAAATATTGAATATTGCAACAAAATCAAATAAAGAAGTAGTAGCCTATTTATCCATGGGATTTGGAAATCCTTATGGTGACCCATGGAATGTCGATATAGTGGGAGAGTGGACAGAACGATTGAGCAATATGGGAGTTAATATCTTGTCATTAAGTGATACCATTGGTAGCTCTAATCCTGAGAATATCTCGTATTTGTTTTCCAATTTAATTTCTAATTATCCTAATATTGAATTTGGTGCACATTTACATACAACACCTTCTACTTGGTTTGAAAAGGTAAATGCTGCTTATTTGGCTGGATGTAATCGTTTTGATGGTGCTATACAAGGTTTTGGTGGTTGTCCAATGGCTAAAGATGAGCTTACTGGTAATATGCCAACCGAAAAATTATTATCCTATTTCACCTCACAAAAAAATAATAATTTAAATGCATTAAGTTTTGAAAGCGCCTATAATGAGGCTACTAAAATCTTCTCTCAATATCATTAGATAATTTATTTAAATTAATTCTAAATAACATTTGTTTTTTTAGTTTTCAGTATTACATTTGCCACTGAAATTAATTAACTATTTATAGTAAGTCTAAATAAAAACAAATGAAAAAAGCTGTTTTATCAATGGCGATTTTAATGTCAAGTTTCGTGTTTGCTCAAACTGTAAGTCAAGATACCACGGCAACTAATAATCAACAGCGAAATGCTGCACAAAACATTTTGAATGGTAATGGTTCAAATGGTATTACAGTTGGAGGTTATGCAGAAGTAGATTACAATCAACCTGAAGGAGCAAACGGAAAAATGGATGTCCATAGATTGGTTATGTTATTGGGTTATAAATTTAGTGATAAAGTACAGTTTGTTACTGAAATTGAGTACGAACATGTTAAAGAAGTATATGTTGAACAAGCATTTTTAAACTATAGTGTAAGTGATAATTTTAACATAAGAGGTGGTTTGATGTTGGTGCCAATGGGAATTGTAAATGAGTATCATGAACCAACAACTTTTAATGGTGTAGAAAGACCAAGTATGGATAAAAGTATTGTACCGACTACTTGGAGAGAAATGGGAGTTGGTGTTACTGGAAAGTTTGATGATGCCAATTTACGTTACCAAGCTTATATTTTTAACGGTTTTGCTTCAGTAAATGATACAAAAGTTTTAGGAGGTAGTAATGGATTGAGAAATGGTCGTCAAAAAGGTGCAGAGTCTGCAATCAATAAGCCTAATTTATCAGCTAAAGTAGACTATTATGGTATTCAAGGATTGCGTTTTGGGTTATCGGGATATTTTGGTAGAACTCAAGCAACTGATGATGTTCAAGAAATCGATGGTGCAGATGTTGGTGTATCTATGTTTGGTTTTGATGCACGTTATATTAATAAACGATTTTCAGCTAGAGGACAATACATTCATGCTTTAATTAAAGATGCTGAAGATTATAATAATTTATACACTACAAATTTAGGGTCAGAATTAAAAGGATGGTATGCCGAAGCAGCTTATAATTTATTACCACTCAATAAAGAACAAAAACTTGATGCTTTTGTGAGATATGAAAAATACGACACACATGCTGCTACTGCAGATGCAAATATTACACGTAATTTAGGGTATAATAGAAATGAGTGGACAACAGGCTTAAGCTACCATGTGGCACCAGGAGCAGTGGTAAAAGCCGATTATCAAATTTTTGATAATGAAGTAGAAGGAAACAATGCCAAAGGTCAGTTAAACATTGGTTTTGGTGTTTGGTTTTAGAAATTTAATTGGTTAGTTTTTATCAAATAGTTAGTGCAAAATTTTTGCCTTAGCTATTTGGTGTTTTTTAAGTAATACGAAAAAAATGAGCTATAAGTATTTTATTATTTCAATTTTCAGTTTAGTGTTAACTGTTTCAAATCTTCCAAAAAACATTCAAAAAAAAGTTGATAAGGAGATTAAAGAAGTTTATAATATTGAAGCACATATGTTAATTCCTATAACTTTTGATAAGCATATAATTGATGCTTTGCCAAACACATATAATGAAAATGGCTTATTTAAAATTTCGAGTAGCAATGAAGATGTTGGCTATGCTTATATCTCAAAAGCACCTAGTAAAACAGATGAGTTTGATTATTTAGTACTTTTCGACAAGGATTTAATTATCAAAAAATCGAAAATATTAATTTACAGAGAAGATTATGGTAATGAAATTGGCAGTAAGCGTTGGTTAAAACAGCTTATAGGTAAAACACAAAACGATAAGCTAACTTATGGCGATAATATTGCAGCCATTTCGGGAGCTACAATTTCGGTTAAGTCGATGACCAATGCTGTAAACGATTTGCTGAAATCTATAAAAATCCTTCATCAAAAAAATCAGTTA
The DNA here is from genome assembly GCA_023015825.1 of Flavobacteriaceae bacterium S0862. Lineage (GTDB taxonomy): Bacteria > Bacteroidota > Bacteroidia > Flavobacteriales > Flavobacteriaceae > Pontimicrobium. Next base: position 172,255 of record JALKAW010000008.1, read on the forward strand.
TAATGCAATTAAACGGCTTAATATATTCGCTTCCAAAAGAATTAAAATTATTAATTGGTGCATTTATTATCGTGTTAAGCATTGGCTTTTATACAGGATTATTATTTGTTGGCGAAACCTCGACAGCTAACCCTAATGGCATAGAAGAACAATACTTAGGAAATGAAAACGATGAGGAGGCTGAGATTATGAAATTTAAAAAAAGTGACAAAGAAATGCTTACATTGGTTCATAATCATATTTTGTCAATGTCAATTATTTTCTTTTTATTAGGTTTAATTCTTAGCATAACCAATCTCAGCAGAAAACTTAAATTGTTTTTAATAATTGAACCTTTTATCTCTGTGATACTTACGTTTGGAGGTCTCTATTTTCTTTGGAAAGGAGCATTATGGATGACATACATAGTAATGTTTTCAGGTGTGTTAATGACGCTTACTTTTACTCTTGCAATTGCAATTATATTATATCAACTTTTTAAACAAAATGGCGTTAGTAAATAGTTTAAAATCATTTACAATTACTAAGAACTTTAAGTATCTTTATGCAAGTAAAATTTAAGACATGAATCAAGTAATAGAACAATTATTAAACGATCAAGTAAAGTTTGAAGCCAAGGCTTCTATGCAATATTTAGCGATGGCTTCTTGGGCAGATGCAAAAGGCTATAATGGTGTAGCTGATTTTTTTTATGCACAGTCTGAAGAAGAGCGTGTACACATGATTAAGCTGGTTAAGTTTATTAATGAGCGAAGTGGCAATGTGATAATTTCAAGTTTGGAAAAACCTAAAAGCGATTATAAATCCTTAAATGAATTATTTGAAACTTTTTTAGAAAGTGAAATGTTTGTGACCCAACAAATAAATCATATCATTTTTGAGTGTTTACAACACAAAGATTACAATGTGCATAATTTTATGCAATGGTACGTAACCGAACAATTAGAAGAAGAAGCAGTTGCAAGAACCTTACTTGATAAATTAAATATTATTGGCGAAGATAAATCAGGTCACTATTTATTTGATAGAGATATTAACACAATAGCTCAAGCAAGTCAAAATCCTGAGTAGCAATTATGCCCGATTCTAATAGCTTTACCGTGCCCATAATTATAATGACACCATGTGTTATTAATGGTTGTGGTGATGTGAAAAAGAAATGCTGTAAAAAATTCAAAAAAAAAGGCAAGACCAATTGTAAGCGTTGCCCTAAACGTTAAACTTTTAATAGAGTACTATTGCGATATTGTTTATCTTCAAAAAAGATATAAAGAGCCCCAATAATAGTGCTTATAAAATAAAATTTGACCATATAATTCCCTAAAGAACTATACTCATTTAACCCAAACCAATCACCTGTTTTGTATAGTATAAATAAGCCTATACAGCCAAAAACAATTTCGATTACCCAAGCAAATTTCATTCTATCCATTATTGAAGTATACGCATATATTCCAATAAAAATAATTAATCCATAAAGTAGAAGATTGTTTAAATCAATATTTGCATAATTGTAAAACATAAATAACAGCAACAAGGTTGTAGCAATCAATTGGTAAACGGACCATCCAACTAAAAAGGTTGAAGGCTTGGTGTCGTACTTTTTTAAACTATAGGGTTCTGTTATAATGTCAATAGGAAATTTTTTAGCAACATCGTTTGGTCTCCAGCCAGTTGGCATAAACCAAATACGCAATTTATCCAACCAATTATTAGTTCGCCAAGCATCTTTTATTAATCGCCAAATATGTTGAAAATTAATGAGAATTGGATTCCAAGTATGTGCTGGTTTTAAAACTCCATATATAGGAGGGATATCTTCTAATTCTTCTTGAAATGTACCGAATGCTCTATCCCAAACGCAAAAAATAGCTGCTAGATTTTTATCTATATACTCTTTGTTTATGGCATGATGCACACGATGTTGCGATGGTGTAACAATAATATACTCTATTACCCCTAATTTCCCAATATGTTTGGTGTGGTACCAAAACTGTGCAAATAAATGTATTGGTGCTAGTAAAGTAATAACTTCATGTGGTACACCGACCAATGCTGCTGGAATTAATAGAATAGGGAAGTAGCCTAATAGATTAGAAATTGACTGTCGCAATGCACAAGCTAAATTAAATTCTTCACTACTATGATGTATGACATGCTGATTCCAAAAGAAATTAATTTTATGACTCAATCTATGGTTCCAATAACTTGCAAAATCTATAGCGACAAATGCCACAACGTAAACCAACCAAGTCGCTTCAATTCGTAATAGTGCTAAATGATCTAGTAAATATGGATATGAGATAATAATAACTACCAATCCAAGCGAATCTTTAATAATATTGGTTAAACCAGAACTCAAACTAGAAACAGTATCCATTGCATTATGCGTTTGATTCTTTATAAAATAACCATAAGCTATTTCGACCAAAACCAAAATAATAAAGAAAGGAATTGCATATAATAAGGCATTTGCGTAGGCTTCCATACATAAAATTAAAGACTAAAAATAAATATTTCGTATCATTTAAAAAAGTATCATTTACTAAGAGCTTTAGGAATACATACTTTAAAGAAATAGATTCGGTATAAATGAAATAAAAAGTGTAAATTTGCATGCAATTAAAAGCTAAAGGCAATGATTGCACATCAAAACAAAATTGTTGGAGAAGGTCTTACTTACGACGACGTATTATTAGTTCCAGCATATTCAGAAATTTTACCTCGAGAAGTTAGTATTCAAACAAAATTTACTAGAAACATTACTATTAATGTACCTATTATTTCTGCTGCTATGGATACCGTTACCGAAAGTAGAATGGCAATAGCCATGGCTCAAGAAGGTGGTATTGGCGTATTGCATAAAAATATGACTATTGATGAGCAGGCTGCTAAAGTGCGCAAAGTAAAACGTGCTGAAAGCGGAATGATAATTGATCCTGTAACTTTACCATTAACAGCGAAAGTGAAAGATGCTAATCAATATATGAAAGAATACAGTATTGGTGGTATTCCAATTGTTGATGATAAAGGAATTTTAAAAGGCATTGTGACCAATCGTGATTTACGTTTTGAACATGACAACGACAGACCAATAGTGGAGGTTATGACAAGCGAAAATTTGGTAACGGCTGCAGTTGGAACGTCATTAAAGGGTGCCGAAACTATTCTTCAACAACATAAAATTGAAAAGCTTTTAATTGTAGACGATAATTACAAATTAGTAGGTTTAATTACCTTTAGAGATATTACTAAGGTTACTCAAAAACCAATAGCCAATAAAGATAATTATGGTAGACTACGTGTGGCTGCTGCTATTGGAGTTACAGGAGATGCAGTTGAAAGAGCTGCTGCTTTAGTAAAAGCAGGTGTAGACGCTGTGATTATCGATACTGCTCATGGACATACCAAAGGTGTGGTAAATGTGCTAAAAGACGTAAAATCAAGCTTTCCGAAATTGGAAGTTATTGTTGGAAATATAGCTACTGCCGAAGCTGCTAAATATTTAGCCGAAGCTGGAGCAGATGCTGTAAAAGTTGGTATTGGTCCAGGTTCTATTTGTACAACGAGAGTCGTTGCAGGAGTTGGTTTTCCGCAATTTTCTGCAGTATTAGAAGTAGCTGCTGCTTTAAAAGGGAGTGGTGTTCCAGTAATTGCCGATGGTGGTATTCGTTATACTGGCGATATCCCAAAGGCCATAGCAGCAGGAGCAGATTGTGTGATGTTGGGATCCTTATTGGCAGGAACACAAGAATCTCCAGGAGAAACTATCATTTATGAAGGCAGAAAGTTTAAGTCTTATAGAGGAATGGGTTCTGTAGAAGCCATGAAACAAGGTAGTAAAGACCGTTATTTCCAAGATGTGGAAGACGATATCAAGAAATTAGTACCAGAAGGTATTGTGGGTCGTGTACCTTATAAAGGGGAATTATACGAAAGTATTCACCAGTTTGTTGGAGGTTTACGTGCAGGAATGGGTTACTGTGGTGCAAAAGATATTGAGACTTTAAAAGCGACTGGAAGGTTTGTAAAAATCACAGCGTCTGGTATTGGTGAAAGTCATCCTCATAATGTAACGATTACAAAAGAAGCACCTAATTATTCGAGATAGTTTTATTAGTTGTTATTTTTGTACAATTTCTTTATTAGTTGAAAAAGGTCAAGTGTTTATCTACAACCTTATCGATGCGTAGCATTTTATAATCTAAAATATAGTTTTGATATACACGCCAAGGCGCCTTATTTCCTTGACTTGGAAGCGAATTGGCAGATCTGTTAATATATCCTGAATTAAGATTGAGTAGAGGAGTAGGCTTTAAATTATCTTCATTAACGTTTGCCTGCAATGCTCTATAACGGTGTTTTTCTAGATATGTTAAAACCCTAGAAATATATTCGCTGGTAAGATCACTTTTCAAGGTCCAAGAGGCATTAGTGTACCCAACAAAGATAAAGAGATTAGGCAAGTCACTTAGCATAACACCTTTGTAAACAAAAGATTTAGATATTTCAAATGGTTTAGAATCAATGTTGATGCTAACACCTCCAAAAGGCAATAAATTAAGACCTGTAGCAGTAATAATAACATCTGCCTCGATGGTGTTTCCAGATTTTAGTAAAATGCCATGTTTTGTGAAACGTTCTATATGATCGGTTACTACAGATGCTTTACCTTCTTTAATTACTTTAAAAAAATCACCATCTGGAGCAATACAAAAACGTTGTTCCCAAGGTTTATAATTTGGTGTAAAATGTGGCTCCACTGGAAAATCACCAAGTTCTTTTTTCGCGCCTTTAATTATGAATTTTTTCATCCTTTCAGGATAGAATCTACACATTTTAAAAAAGAAAATTGAAAACAAGATATTTTTGATTCGGATTAAACTGTGAGCTAATTTCTTTGGAAATATTCGTTTAAGAAATAGACCAACTTTATCTTTATTAGGTAACACACCAACATAGGTTGGAGATCGCTGAAGCATTGTAATATGCTCAGCTGTAGAAGTAATATTTGGCACTAAGGTAATTGCAGTAGCACCACTGCCAATTACTACAATTTTCTTATTATTAAGATCAATATTTTTGGGCCATTTCTGAGGATGAATAATATCACCTTCAAAATCTAATTGGCCTTTAAATTCTGGTGTATAACCTTTCTCGTAATTATAATAACCACTACAACTAAAAATAAAATTACAGGTGTAATTAGCCTCTTCTTTTGTTTCTGTATTAGTAGTTGTTACTGTCCATAACTTTTCTTTCGAATTGAAATTATAAGATACAACTCGCTGTTGATATTTTATATGGTTTGTTACTCCATATTCAACAGTTGCTTCATTGAGATATTTTAAAATAGATGGTGCATCTGCAAAGGATTTTGGGTTGTCCCATGTTTTAAATGAATAACCAAAGGTATACATATCAGAGTCAGAGCGAATGCCAGGGTATTTAAACAAACTCCAAGTGCCACCAAGTTCCTTTCTGGATTCTAAAATGATATAGGACTTTTCAGGATTTTTTCTTGATAAATGACATGCAGCTCCAATACCAGATAAACCAGCTCCAATAATAATAATATCTTTATGAGTATTATTCATCGTTACTTTTATTATTTCTTAATCTCCTCATTGATTAATTGTATCAAACCATCAATGTTTGCAATCATACCTTTGTGTATTCCAGCCAAACCACCATTGTTCATCATAGCGAGTCGTAAGCCATTATTAAAGGTTTGGTCATTGTACAGCCACTGAGCGTCTGCAATCATTTTTTGGTGTTGTGATTGTGGAATATCTTCAAATGATATTCGTTTTGGGGCACCATATTGGGGTTCACTCTTATCAAAGAAAACTAGCGATTCAGTGTTTTCGACAGACCTATCATATAAAAACTTTTCAAATTCCCTTCGCATATGGTATTCATGACCTGAAACAGTTGCGTAGAAATTATCAATCTCTAACATCGCATTTTTAATGTTGTCGTTTTTTATTAAACTTAAGTTACCAGAACTTAATAGCTCTTTAAAGGTATTATTGTTTGGAACAAAGTCTTTCCAACCAAACACATTTTCGTATTGGCCTGTGTAATTCACTACATCCTCAATAGTTTTAGGGATTGTAGTGTTAAGCAAATGGGTGCAACTTTGAGCTTTTTCAAAATGATATTTACTAAAGGTTTCAATGTTTTTTGTTTCAAGGAGTAAATCTGCTTTTAAATTTTCTAGGTAATTAATTTCTACAACTCTTGCCTTTTTGGTTTCGTTTGTATTATTAATTTGTAAGGCGATTAGAATTCCAATAACTACAAGAATTATTTCTCCAATCGCATAAATGAGGTACTTGCTGAATTTGTTTTCGGTTAGAAGTTGTTGTCGTATGCGTCTAAAGAACTTAATCATGTTTTATTGGTTTTAATTATCCGCAAGCGGCTATCTCAACCAAATGTCTACAAGACATTTGATTTTGCACGGCAAAATTATGTTTTGATAATGAAAGAATTTTATCATTGGTTATACTAGTAAATTTCTAATTCTTTTTCTATTTGCTTTATCAATTTTAAAACATCATTTTTAACTCCTTTATGCGTTTCTCCAAGAATTGTTGCCCACGTCTCTATATCTTTGATGATGCCATGTAATTCTAAATCATTTTTCAGCAAGTCATAGTTCATAATATTTCTAAAAAACCAAATTCTATTAAGGTCTTAACACTCCCTTTTATTATTATTTCTTTTGGTAGCCTATCCTTTGATAAAGTTCTTGTTCCATAATAAGGCGAAACTTTAGTTTCTAAAGTATTATTATAACCAATTCTTTCCTTCTCATAGGTTTTTAAATATTGGTATCTGTCTTCGTATAAATCAGTTATTTTCTTCCTAATAGTTTCATTTTGGATAATATCTAATCCTTTAGATTCTAATAATTTATAACCGTTTGATTTATTGCTAAAATGTGGATATGATTTTAAGTAGTAGAAAAAATAACCAATAGAATCGTTGTAAGCGCTGTCATTCTCTAGTATTTCTAGAATAGATTTGGCTGAAATGCTCTTGTTTTGAAGATTAGCAATATTGCTTTCAAAATCCTCTAAATCAAATATTAAATTATCTCTAATCTCTTTAAGGATTACCTTTTCACTTTCTCTTTCTTTATTATATTCGTTCCAATTGTTTATTTGTAGAGCGATAAGTATTCCAATAACTACAAGAATAATTTCTCCAATGGCATAGATTAGGTACTTACTGAATTTATTTTCGGCAAGCATGTTTTGTCTAATTTTTCTAAAGAGTTTTATCATAATTTATTTAAAGCAATATCTAGTTACTAACCTCATTGGCCTTTAAAACTCTTAAGAAATTGCTTCCCAGGATTTTTACAATATCTTCTTCGCTATAGCCTTTTTCTACTAATGCTTTAGTAATTAATGGATAGGTAGTAACATCGTCTAATTGCTGTGGTGTTAGATTGATGCCATCAAAATCAGAACCTAAACCTACATAATCGATACCTACCAGATTAACAATGTAATCTATATGATCCATGAGCATGGATAATGGAGGTCTCATGACTGCCGTCTCACTGCTATATTTATTGTATAGATAATCTAGAGTATACCATTCATCCATTCCACTTTTTATTAGAGAATCACTTTCTGCTGAGTGTTTTTCAAGAAAGGCAGCTTCTTTTCTATCAAAACTACTGTCAATAAATCCTGGATGAAAATTCACCATAATCACACCTTCGTTTTTAGCTATTGCCTTAATTTGCTCATCTTTTAAATTCCTACGACTTGCTACGAGGCTATACACCGAACTGTGAGATGCGATGATTGGTTTGGTGGTGATTTCAATAACATCCTTAAAGGTCTGTTCACCAACATGACTTATATCTACCATCATGCCCAGTTCATTCATGCGTTTTACTACCTGTTTTCCAAAATCGGTTAGTCCTTTTTGTTCTAAGTTCGGATTGGTTGTTTCATCGGCTGCACTTGTAGCCCAGGATGGCGCAACGTTATGAGTTAAAGTTAAATACCTAGCACCACGATTGTAGAGTGCTTCTAATTTAGCAAGATCATCTTCAATCATGTGTCCACCTTCTACACCAAACATGGCAGCGATTTTATTGTCATTCACTGTCACCATCATTTCTTTATAGTTTGCCACTTTAGCAATCTTATCTGGATTTCGTGATACAACAGCATCTAAACTATCCATTTCTCTGTTAGCATAGTCATATGCATTTTCGGCACCACCATCACAATACACTGAAAATATTTGAACATCCAAACCTCCCTTTTTCCAACGAGCTAGGTCGCTATGTGTTTTTCCAGTGAGATCTTGATCGAAAATAACCCCATTGTCTGCAGCTTTCATCAAGATGTCATTATGAGTGTCTACTACAATCGCCTCGAAGTGAATGTCTTCGTAGCTTTTATTTTCAGCTTCCTTTTCTGGTGCAGGTTTACAGGATATAATAACAATACATAATAGAATTAGTTTTTTCATATTCTTGAGTTAGTGTTTTTTAAATGAGGATTATCCAGCAATCGTTTCTAAAGCATCTACTAGGTAATCAATATCTTTTTTGGTTATAAATATGGCAAACGAAATACGTACGCCATTCAAACCATAGGTGCTCATTGGTCGTGTGTCGATACCATAATCGTCAGTGAGTTTGTTTTTTACATCTCTCACATTTTTACCAATAACTTCCAGTGTTTGAATCGCACAAGATAGATCATCATGAGCAGGCGTTTTTAGTTTAAATTTTGGATTGTCTTTTACTTTATTTCTAAAGTAATGTTTCAACTCATAAGAACGCTTCGATACTTTTTCTTTTCCAATACTATTTATAAAATCGACTGCACTTCCAAAGCCTAATAATTCTGGTAAGTTTCTAGTGTTGTAGTTCTCTAAGCGCCTAATGCTTTTATCGGTATGTCCATTCGCAACTATTAAAGGTTTTAAATGATGTTGACTTTCTTTTTTAGCATAAAACATGGCAATACCTTTTGGTGCAAATAGCCATTTATGAGCACTTACTGTATAAAAATCGCAACCTAAATTTTTTAAATTTATATCAAACATACCTGCGGCTTGAGCACCATCAACTGCGACTAGAATTCCTTTTTTATGAGCCATTTCCGATACTTCTTTTACAGGAAGCACCATACCATTTGTATTAACACTATGGCACATAGAAATTATTTTTGTTCGAGGTGTAATAGCATCTTCATACACTTTCACAATATCTTCAACAGTTTCTGGAAGTATTGGAATTACTGGACGCACTAATTTTACACCTCTCTCTTCTTGCCAAACGGTAAAAGGAATCACACTACTTTTGTGTTCGTGATCTATTAAAATGATTTCATCGCCTTCTTTTAAATTGAAACTTCTAGCGATGAGGTTCATCCCTTCAGTGGTGTTGTGTGTTAAGGCAATTTCTTCGTTAGATACTGAGAATAAGTCAGCTACTTTTTGTCTTACTTCTTCTTTCTCATTGTACCATCCTCCCCACATATATTTTGAAGGAAAGGCATCTAAAGTCGCTCTAAATTCATTGGTTGCTTTTTGAACTGCTATAGGACATGATCCTAAAGACCCATTATTAAAATATCGCAAATTTGGTGCAAACTTAAACTGTGCTTTTATATTCTCCCAAAAAGCTTCGCTATTATCAGTTTTGTCTAAAAGTTCTATAGGGAGATCTATATCACTTGGTTTATAAGAAGATAATAAAACGGTTCCTGCAACGCCTGTAAAAAGTTGTTTTACGAAGTTTCTGCGATATAAATTTTTCATAATGTTATTTTAGTTGGATGCTATTTTCTTCGGTTTCAATTCTTCAAAAAAGAAGTCGTCGTTTGGTACATCAAAATCAAATCCAGTCACTTTTAAATTGTTATCTGTATTTATTTTAATGGTACCAAAGCTAAACCAAGCATGAGGATGGTCCCAGTTGATTTTCCATACATCATGATTCCAATGCGTTAAAGTTGCAGATAGTAATGGTGAATGTGAGAACTGTAGCTTCAACGCACTATCTTTTTCTACAATACTTATTTTACCATACATATCAGAGTTGTAATCGCCAACAAAATCTTTAGGTTGGGTTATTGGTTTAGTGTTTAAAACTCTAGCTTTTATTCTATCTGAAATGCGTGTATCGTTTTTTACATTTTTGTTGGTATTGTTTAAATAATCTGTTGACCAATCTTTATTGTTTTCAACGCCTAAAAATTTATCTAAGGCATAATATGTTGCAGCCATAATTGGGCTTTTTGGCCCATTAGTTAATACAACAACGCCTAAATTTTCATCTGGAATAAGTGTCACAGCTGTAATCATTCCATCGTAACCTCCAGTATGACCAACTCTCATACGGCCATTATAATCGCTTAATCCCCAACCTAAACCATACGAATTGAAATGCCTATTAAAATCATTTTTAGTGGTGTGGTCCACATAATGATTATTATGAGGTGTCCAAACCAAATTTCTTGTGGTTTTAGACAACAACGTGTCATTTTCGTGAATACCATGATTTAGATTGAAAATCATCCATTTTGAAATGTCTGACACACTTGAAATCAAACCACCAGTAGCTGCAACGTTATCCCATTTTGCCCAAGGAATTGGATAGTTTTTCTCATCTTTTCTGGCGTGTGGTGTTGCATAATTCCCTTTCTTTTCTAAATCATAAACAGTTGAAATTGTACGATCCATACCTAAAGGATTCAGAATACGTTCTTGTACATTATCTGCCCAACTTTTACCTGTAACTTTCTCAATAATTTCGCCAGCAGTAATAAACATCAAATTTGAATAACCATATCCTGCCCTAAAGTCGTAGGCTTGAGGAACGTGTTTTATGCGTTTGATGATATCTTCGGCTGGAAGATCTGATTTATACCAAATATTATCACCACTAAATGTACCTAAGCCAACACGATGGCTTAGAAGATCTCTAATGGTTACATTATTGCTCACCCAAGTATCATAGACCTCAAAATAGGGCAAATGTTTTTTTACTTTATCATTCCAATTAAGCTTTCCTTCTTGAACTAACATACCAATTATTGCTGAGGTAAACGCTTTGGAATTAGATGCAATGGCATATAATGTATGCTCGTTAGGTTTTTGGTTTGTACCAACTTCCATAGTGCCATAATTTCCTGTGAAAATGAGTTTTCCATCTTTTACAATACCAATGGTAGCACTTGGGATGTCCCAGTCTTTAACCATTTTTTCGTAATAATTGTCAAGTGCTTTTAAATCGACGTTTGTTTGTTGTGCTTTAATTTTAGAAGTAAATAGAATACAAATTGCAATAAGGGAAAGAATACGTTTCATCAGTTGTTAGTTATTTTTAATTTATTATTTCAAGGTAATTAATTATCTTCTATGGTATGACCTTCTTCACGATATAAATCGACTTTACCATCTAATAGAACAGCAATTACAGTAACGTCTTTGTCTTGAACATGGTCTGGTAAATCAATATAAAGTAGACCTGGAACATTGCTCCAGTACTGTTTACCAACAACTTTATGCTCTAGTTTTGTGCCATTACCAACGACCCAAATTCTGTTAACTTTATTTTTTAAGCCCTTCACTAGTAATGACCCATTAGGATTATTATCAACATACAAATACAAGATGTTGCCTTCTTTGTTTAAAGCTGTATAGCCGTTAAAATGTCCATGAGGAATACCTGCACGAGTACCATAAATGGCTGTTTTATGTTTGTTGGTCCAACGGCCTAAATCTTTTAGAATGGAGACTTGTTCATCTGGAATGGTGCCATCTGGTTTTGGTGCAATGTCTAAGAGTAAATTGCCACCCATGCTAATACAGTCCACTAAAATTCTAATAATTTGATTGGAGGTTTTGTAAGCAGTATCGTTAGGTTGATATCCCCAAGAATTGTTCATGGTCATACATAATTCCCAAAACTCACTTTTTGGTTTTGCTACTGGAACACCTTGTTCAGGTGTGGCATAATCACCATAGCCTTGAAGCCTCGAATTAATAATAGTATGTGGTGTTTTACTAAGTAATAAGTTTCTAATCTCTTTGGCTTTCCATTTTTCGGCACTCTGTTCCCAATCGCCATCAAACCAATATAAATCTGGATTGTATTTAGTTAACTCTTCTAATTGTCCAAAATTGAACTTTGTAAAACGATTCCATTTAATACTATCATTTTCATAACGCTTTTTTTCTCTAGTAAAATTTGGATAATCTTTGTGAGACCAATCTAACAATGAATAATAAAGCCCTAATTTCAAGCCTTCTTTTCTAACAGCTTCAGTAAATGGTGTTATTAGGTCACGCTTTGCTTTTGTGTTTTTAACAACATTTAAGTCACCATATTTTGTATTCCACAAAGCGACACCATCATGATGTTTTGTTGTTATTACGGTATATTTTGCACCGCTTTCCTTAATAAGTTTTGCCCAATAATTTGGATTATACTTCTTTGCGTTAAACCCTTTTAATTGCTTCATGTATTCAGTGTATGGAATATAGCCATTGTAGAAAGACCATGATTCGTCAATACCATTAACGCTGTAAATGCCCCAATGTATAAAAATACCCAATTTTGCATCTTTGAACCAGGTTAATCGCTTTTCTTTAGGAATTTCAATATTTTGAGAAAAGCTGCTTATAGAAAAAGAAAATAGAATTAATATTATAAAGACTGTACGAAGCGTATATTTCATTATATAAATTTAAAAAGTATATCTTAAAGATAATAAATGGATTTCACCATTCGAGTTAAAGCTTATTTTTATTGGATTATTTTGATAGGGCTTTGTAAATATATAGGTGCTGCCTATACCAATAATAGTCCCTGATAACACATCCCAATAGTCATGCCTTTTATTTTCACCTTCAACACGACTTATACCAACAATAGTTGCTAATAGAAAAGCATACTTTCCATATTGCCACCCATAACGTCTTTGTATAAATGATGCTCCTGAAAATGCAAATGATGTATGCCCAGAAGGAAATGCATCAAATTCATTAATGTTATTAGGCCTTTGTTTATTTACTATTTTTTTTAAAGAATAAGTTAATGCCAAGTTTGTTGCAAATGAGAGAGCAAACTGTTTGGTGCCTTTCCAATCTTCTTTTAATAAGGTTGTTAAACCTGCAATTGCAGGAAGAGACACCATTAAGATATCACCTGAATCTTCAAGAAAAACTTCAAATTGATTATTTTTAATCTCTTGTTGGGCATTTATGAGAGAATTATTACATGAAAAAAAGAGTAATATTAGTAGGAATTTCTTATTCATTCGAATATGATTAAATTTTTACAAAAAACTATAATTTATCAGCGACTGAGATTCCTTTTTCGACAAAATTTTTAAAATCAATCATGTATTGTTTAGACTGTTTTTTAAAAGCTCCAGGCATTAAAAAGACCATGGCTTTCATCATAAAACCAGAAGGCTGAAACTCACAGTTAGATATCCATTTGGTATGTCCTTCAGGTGTTTCTTTAAAGCTGTTTTCTTGAATATTATGCATCCCTTTAGTATTGTAAGTTGCGGAAAATTCTTCGGGAAAATTATTCTTAGTAATAGTTTCAACAAGCGATAGTTCGCGTTTACCCATTTTGTAATTTAACTGCATTTTTGCACCAACTTGACCTGGTGTTCCAGAAATATGCTCACTTGATGCAAGACCCTTTTGCCAATGCTTCATATTATCTAAATTATCCATTTTTTTAATGACTTCATCTCGGGGCTTTTCAATTAGAACTTCTACAGAGTATTTCATGTGTTTATATTTGTTTTTTTTCAATGGTCATATGTAACATCCATATAATTATTTTCTTATGTATAGAAAATTTTAGTTAGGGAAGTTTCATGATAATTTAGTGTTTATGCTTTTAAATATAGCCTACATTTTTTATAAATAAAAATATAATGGTTAAGGTGTACTATTACAGGATGCTTATCGTTAAGTTATTACTTGTTTAATCTTTTAAATATATTATTTTTGCTACAATTCAATAAAAGCCCATATCTTATGAAAACATACATAGTATCAGCGTGTGTTGTTTTATTTTTTTCATTTTTTGGTAATGCACAATCAAGCAATAACGATGTTTTGTTTACAGTTAATAATGAACCAGTTTTAGCTTCAGAGTTTCTAAGAGTTTTTAATAAAAATTTAAATTTGGTTCAAGATGAATCTCAAAAAGATGTTGACCAATACCTATCATTATTTGTTAATTATAAATTAAAGCTTGCCGAAGCCAAAGCACTCGACTTTCATAAAAAACCTGCATATGTACGAGAATTAGATGGCTACAAAAAGCAATTGGCAAAAAATTACATGGTTGATAGCGAAGTAACAGATGCAATTGTAAAAGAGGCTTACGACCGAATTTCGTATGATATAAATGCCAAACATATTTTAATCATGTTAGACCCATCAAGGAATGACACACTAGAAGTTTATAATAGATTGCTAAACCTTAGGGAACGTTTTAAAAACGAAGATTATAATGATTTAAAAAAAGAGCTTCATAATGGTAATACTATTTTAGTTGAAGATTTAGGTTATTTTTCAGCATTTAAAATGGTATACGATTTTGAAACCGAAGCCTATAAAACAAAAATTGGAGACGTATCCATGCCCTTTAGAACACAATTTGGATATCATATAGTAAAAGTATTTGATAAACGTAAATCTAGAGGAGAAATCACTGCTGGACACATAATGATTTCCAAAAATCAAAAAGATACTACTGAAGATCCAGAAACCAGAATAAAAGAAATTTATAAACTTATTGAGCAAGGACAGGAGTTTGAATCACTAGCAAAGCAGTTTTCTCAAGATAAGAGTTCATCTAGTAAAGGTGGGAAATTAGCACCTTTTATTGGTGGACAACTAAGCTCTGTTGTTTTTGAAAACATGGCTTTTAATTTACAGGAAGATGGAGCGATCTCTAAGCCTTTTGAGTCGGAATATGGATGGCATATTGTTAAACGTTATAGCATTAAACCTATTGGTAGTTTTGAGGATATGCAATACGAACTCGAAAATAAAGTGAGTAGGGATTCGCGCTCAAAACTTATAAATGCTTCAATGCAAAATAAGTTGCGAAAGCAATACAATGTAAGTAATACAAACCCATCTAGAGAGTATTTTGTTTCTATTTTAAATGATGATTTTTATTCCAGAAAATGGCAAATACCAAAGGGTTTTGATAAAGCAAAAACTATCTTAACTATTGGAGATAAAACATGGAATAACAAAGATTTTGCTAGTATTTTGCGTTCTCAGCAAAAAGGAGACACAAAAGGAAGATCTTTTGAAAACATAATTGACGAAGCTTTTGAAGTATTTGTAAATAAGTGTGTTTTAATGTATCATGAAGAAAATCTTGAAAATGTAAACCAAGAGTTTGCTCAAATTTTGAACGAGTACCGAGAAGGATTGTTGTTATTTGATTTAATGGAGACAAAAATTTGGAACACAACAAAAAACGATACTTTAGGTATTGAATCTTATTACAATAAAAACAAACAAAACTATAAGTGGAACACTCGAGTGGAGGCTATAGTTGCAGCAGCATCACAAGACGACGACATTAAAGAGGTGGTAAATATGCTTAAAAAGGGTCAGGAAGTAGAGAGTATTAAAGAAAAGCTTAATACAAATGGTGAACAAAAAGTAATATTTACATCTGGGACAATGGATGCGGACCATCAAGCATTACCTAATAATTTTGAATTTAAAGAAGGGATTTCAAAAGTTTATTCTCAAAATAATGTATATTATGTTGTAAAGGTCACTAAATTAATACCTGAATCTATTAGAACACTAGATGAAGCTAGAGGCATGGTTATAAACGATTATCAACAAGAAGTTGAGCAAAATTGGATAAATAACTTAAAAAGCAAGTATGAGGTCACTATTAATAAAGACGTTTTAAGGAAAGTCAAAACACAAATACATAACTAATTGACTATTAGAAATCTAATATTAGCGTTTTTGTTTGCAGTAATTATTGTTTCATGCGATTTTTTTAGAAAATCTAGTGATGAAGATGTAGTCGCTAGGGTTAATAATACATATTTATATGAAAACGAAATAGAAAACCTTATATCCGAAACTACATCAAAAGAAGACAGTGCCTTACGAGTTAACAATTATATTAATCATTGGGCTACGCAACAGTTATTAATGGATGGCGCACGTTTAAACTTATCTCAAGAAAAACAAGAAGAGTTTAATCAATTGGTAGAGCAGTATAAAAACGATTTGTTTATTAAAGCCTATTTAGAAGCTTTAGTAAAGCGAAGTATTGACACTACTGTTAGAGAGCAAGAAGCTCAAGATGTTTACGAAAGAAATCAAGAAACATTTAAGTTAAATGAGGAACTCATTAAGTTTAGATACATAAATGTGAATGAAAATATTGCAAACCTAGATGATATTGAAAAACAGTTTAAACGATTTAATGATGAAGACAAAAAAGTGTTGGACTCCATAGCTATTCAGTTTAAATCCTATTCATTAAACGATTCTATTTGGATTAGGGCAAATCAAGCACTATTAAAAATCCCTGTTTTAAATACAGAAAATAAAAAAGAACTGTTAAAAAAATCTAATTTTATACAACTCAAAGACTCATTAGGTTTATATTTGATGCATATAAATGATGTGCTATTACGTAATGAAAATGCACCCATTGAATTTGTAATGCCAACTATTAAACAAATCGTTATAAATAAGCGAAAGTTGGAGTTTATTAAAGAACTAGAAAAAGACATCACAAAAGATGCTATTAAAAACAAACAATTTGAAATTTTTAACTAAAGTGAAATATTTTGTACTAAGCATGTTAATGCTAACGTCATTTACAACAATGGCACAAGAAATTATTGAAGATAAGAAGGAGGAGAAAAAAGTTAAAAAAAAGATAGACACCTCACAACGTATTAAATTAGATGGTGTTGCTGCTGTAATTGGTGACTATGTCGTATTGGATTCCGATATTGACAAGCGTATCGATCAAGCTAGAGCAGCTGGTCAATCTTTGGAAGGACAAACAAGATGCGGAATTTTTGGTTCCTTATTAGAGGAAAAATTATACATGCACCATTCCATTCAAGACAGTATTGTAATTAATGATGCCGAAGTTAGTGCAAATGTCGATCAACAAATCAATGTACTGTCTCAGCAAATTGGAGGTGTTGATAAATTGGTGGCGTTTTATAAAATGGATACTGAACAAGAGTTGAGAGATGAAATGTATACTGCAAATAGAAACCAGCAAATGGTTCAATTAATGCAGCAAAAAATTATTGAAGAACTCGAAGTAACACCAGAGGAAGTTAGACAGTTTTACAATAGAGAGTTAAAAGAAGATCCTCCACAATTTGGTACTGAATTGAGATTGGCGCAAATAGTTGTAATACCAGAAACTAGTCCCGAAGAAGAGCAAAAAGTTATTGATAGACTAAACGAATTTAGGACAGATATTTTAGAAAATGGAGCAAGCTTCACAACAAAAGCGGTTCTATATTCAGAAGACACTGGGTCTAAAAGCTCTGGTGGAAAGTATACTTTAAATAGAAAACGCCCAATGATGGTTAAAGAATTTAGAGAGGTGGCTTTTTCACTTGAAGAGGGCGAAATATCTAAGCCATTTAAAACAGATTATGGTTATCATATTCTTCAGCTAGAAAAAATTAGAGGTCAAGAATATGATGTGAGGCATGTTTTATTAAAGCCTAAACTTACGAATGCAGACATAGCAAAAGCAAAAGAAGAAATTGAAAATGTTAGACAAAAAATTATTGCTGGTGAAATTTCATTTGCAGATGCGGCCTTAGAAGCTAGTGATGAGGAAGAAACCAAGTTTGAAGGAGGGCAATTAATTAATCCTGAAACTAGAGATTATGTATTTCCCTTAACAAAAATTGACCCAGATCTTTATGTACAAGTTCAAAATTTAAAAAATAGTGAAGTAAGTCCGGTTTATAATGAGAGCGATATGTATAATGAGGTGAAGTTTAAAATTTTAACGGTTACAGATCGTATTAACGAACATAAAGCAGATTTTGCTAAAGATTATTTAAAAATTAAAGAATTAGCACTTTATAACAAACAGTTGGAAGTTATTGGTAAATGGCAAAAAGAAAAAATCATAGAAACCTATGTAAAGATAAATGGGGAACATCGTCAATGTGAATTTCAAGCTAATTGGTTAAAAAAAGAAGAAGAATAATTTATGTCTGATGTTGCTGCTATTGAACAACTTGTAGTAAGATACAAGGATTTGAAAAAAGAGATTGCCAAAGTAATTGTTGGTCAAGAAGAAGTTGTAAATCAAATTCTTATTTCGGTATTTTCAGGAGGTCACTCATTGTTGATAGGTGTTCCTGGTTTAGCGAAAACATTAATGGTTAATACGATTGCCCAAGCTTTAGGACTCGATTTTAAACGTATTCAATTCACACCAGATTTAATGCCAAGTGATATCCTTGGTAGTGAGATTCTAGATGAAGATCGTCATTTTAAATTTATTAAAGGACCAATCTTCGCTAACATTATTTTGGCAGATGAAATTAACCGAACACCTCCAAAAACGCAAGCGGCACTTTTAGAAGCAATGCAAGAGCGTGCAGTAACTGTTGCTGGTCACCATTACAAATTAGATTTACCATATTTTGTTTTGGCAACACAAAACCCAATTGAGCAAGAAGGTACATATCCTTTACCAGAAGCGCAATTAGACCGTTTTATGTTTGCTATTAATTTAAAATATCCAACGTTCGAGGAAGAAGTACAAGTTGTAAAAACAACAACTTCAGATGAAACTGCTACGGTAAATCCACTTTTTTCTGCTCAAGAAATTATTGATTTTCAACACGTTTTACGCCGCATTCCAGTAGCTGATAATGTAATTGAGTATGCAGTAAAAATGGTTGGTAAAACAAGACCAGACAGCGATTCTGCATCCGATTTGGTAAAGCAGTATATAGATTGGGGAGCAGGACCAAGAGCTTCTCAAAATTTAATTCTAGCAGCAAAAACGCATGCAGCAATTAATGGTAAATTTTCTCCAGATATTGAAAATGTTCAAGCTGTAGCGTACAGTATTCTTCGTCACAGAATAATAAAAAATTACAAAGCTGAAGCTGAAGGTATTTCCGAAGAACAAATTATTAAAAGCCTGTTTTAGCAGGTTTTTTTTATTTTATAGAAGCTTTTGCTATTGTTAATTTAATATTTTTTCAACAGCAAAATTATTGATTTTATAAAATATCAATTAAAAAATGCTATTTCATTGAATTATATTTAGTTTTTATTCAATTTTGTTGTGTATATTTTAAAATATATTAATATTTTGTACTTTTGCATGATAGTAAAATAGGATAAGAATTTAAAATTTAAGTATATGGCATTCGATATAGACATGATAAAAAAAGTGTATAGTCAAATGGCTGAACGTGTTGATGCAGCACGTAAAGTTGTTGGTAAACCACTAACACTTTCTGAGAAAATTTTGTATAGTCATTTATGGGATGGAAATCCTACAAAGGCTTTTGCTAGAGGTAAAGATTATGTCGATTTCGCTCCAGATAGAATTGCATTGCAAGACGCAACTGCACAAATGGCATTATTGCAGTTTATGCAAGCAGGTAAAAAGAAAGTTGCTGTTCCAACAACAACCCACTGTGACCATTTAATTCAAGCAAAAAATGGTGCAAGTATGGACTTACAGAGTGCTCTAAACACAAGTAATGAAGTATTTAATTTTTTAGAATCTGTATCAAATAAATATGGCTTAGGCTTTTGGAAACCTGGTGCTGGAATTATTCACCAAGTAGTTTTAGAAAATTACGCATTCCCTGGAGGAATGATGATTGGTACCGATTCGCATACAGTAAATGCAGGAGGATTGGGTATGGTAGCTATAGGTGTTGGAGGAGCTGATGCTGTAGATGTAATGGCAGGAATGGCATGGGAGTTAAAATTCCCTAAATTAATAGGTGTAAGGTTAACAGGAAAACTATCAGGTTGGACAGCACCTAAAGATGTGATTTTAAGGGTTGCGGATATACTAACCGTAAAAGGAGGTACTGGAGCAATTGTAGAGTATTTTGGACCTGGAGCAACCTCAATGTCGTGTACAGGAAAAGGAACCATTTGTAATATGGGAGCTGAAATAGGAGCAACAACATCAACCTTTGGTTATGACGACTCTATGGAGCGTTATTTACGTGCTACAGATAGAGCAGATGTTGCAGATGCAGCTAATAAAGTGAAAGATTATTTAACAGGAGATGCTGAAGTATATACAAATCCAGAGCAATATTTTGATCAGGTTATTGATATTAATTTATCTGAGTTAGGACCATTATTAAATGGCCCTTTTACGCCAGATTTATCGACTCCAGTTGGTAAAGAAATGACTGAAAAAGCAAAAGCTAACGATTGGCCAATGAAGGTTGAATGGGGATTAATTGGTTCTTGTACCAATTCATCTTACGAAGATTTATCTCGTGCTTCATCGATAGCTCAGCAGGCTTTGGATAAGGGCTTAAAAACAAAAGCTGAATTTGGTATAAACCCTGGTTCTGAGCAAGTTCGTTATACAGCAGATCGTGATGGGATTCTTGAAGTATTTGAAAAACTAGATGCTAAAATTTTCACCAATGCTTGCGGGCCATGTATTGGTCAATGGGCTAGATATGAAGATCCAAAAAATGCACCAAAAAATAGTATTGTGCATTCTTTTAATAGAAACTTTGCTAAGCGTGCAGATGGAAATCCAAATACACATGCATTTGTTGCTTCACCTGAATTAACGGCTGCAATTGCTATTGCTGGGCGATTAGATTTTAACCCATTAACAGATAAGTTGATAAATGAAGATGGTCAAGAAGTTATGTTGGACGAGCCAACTGGATGGGAGTTACCTCCTAAAGGTTTCGCAGTTGATGATAATGGCTATTTAGCACCAAAAGAAGACGGTAGTCGTGTTGAAGTAAAAGTGGCATCTGACTCTGAGAGATTACAGTTATTAGAGCCTTTCCAGCCTATTGGAAATTCAATTACTGGAGCTAAACTCTTAATAAAGGCTTTTGGTAAATGTACTACAGATCATATTAGTATGGCTGGACCTTGGTTGCGTTTTAGAGGGCATTTAGATAACATTGCAAATAACACGTTAATTGGTGCTGTGAATGCTTTTGGAAAGAAAACAAACTTTGTTAAAAATCAATTGACAGGTGAATATGGAGGTGTTCCAGATACTGCAAGAGCTTATAAAGCTGCTGGAGTTAAATCTATTGTAGTTGGGGATCATAATTACGGTGAAGGATCGTCTCGTGAACATGCTGCTATGCAACCACGCCACTTAGGTGTTGCTGCTGTAATTGTAAAATCTTTTGCTAGAATCCATGAAACCAACCTTAAAAAACAAGGTATGTTAGGATTGACATTTGATAATGAAAGCGATTATGATTTAATACAAGAAGATGATACTTTTAACTTCTTAGATTTAAATGAATTTGGACCTGGAAAACAGCTAACAATTGAATTAGTACATGCTGATGGTACTAAAGATACTATTAAAGTAAATCATACTTATAATCAATCACAAATAGATTGGTTTAATGAAGGATCTGCGTTAAACCTCATAAAAAAGGAAAATGCATAAGTTTTTGACTTTATATTATTAAAAATTAAGGCTGTCTTAATAGACAGCCTTCTTTAGATCTAATGTTTAAATCAATTTCAACAAGACATTTAGTAAATTATCGTAATCTTTTATTAAAATTAATTGATTTCACTATATTATGACAAATTAATCCATCAATGTAAAAACTAATTACAATGAAAAAAAGTTACAATATCCTTACAATTACCCTTTTATTAATCTTAGGAACTCAGTCATTATTATCTCAAAATAAAGAAAAACCTTGGGTTTTAAATGCTGAAATCAATGCTGTTGATGTGTATCCAGTTGGAGAAAATGCGCCTCAAGGTGAATACTTTGATGAGTTTTTTAATTTGTCAGATCATTGGAATATTAGTTTCCCTAAGATTACTTTAACCAAATACTTATCTGATAATTTATCAGCAAATTTATCTGGTTCTTATAATAAGTTAAAAAAATGGGGAGAATTCCCTGGATCTCCTAAGCTTAAAGTAAATAATCTTACTTATGTAAGTATTGATGGAATGTTTAATTATTATTTTTCTGGATTGTCTAAGCCAAATAAATTAAAACCATTCATTGGTGCAGGAGCAGGTTATACATGGATTAGACAAGGGCGTTTTAACACTTTTGCTAGTGGCATAAATAATGATGAGTTAGTAGGTGCTGGCACCGTTAATGGAGCAATAGGAGCTAATTATTGGATTGACGATAGAATTGGACTTAATGTTCAAACCACTTATAAACATTCGTTTAAAGAGTACTTAACCAAACATTGGCAACATAGTTTTGGACTGGTTGTTAGACTCACAAAAGGTGATAGTAAGAAAAAGGTAGAAGAAGAGAATAAGGATAGAGATGGTGATGGCGTTCCTGATCAATCTGATTTATGTCCTGATACTCCTGGATTAGAGTCATTAAGTGGATGTCCAGATGGCGATGGTGACGGAATAGCTGATAAAGATGATGTATGTCCAACAATTTTTGGATTTAAAGAATTTGATGGTTGTGTGGATTCTGATGGCGATGGTTATCATGACAAAATTGATGAATGTCCTGACGTGAAAGGAACTAGTATGGGTTGTCCAGAAATTGAGGAAAAAGTCGTTAAATCTAAATATTGCTATGAAGATGTTGCTGATATTAATGCTTACTTTGCAGCGTTAAAGCGTGATGGACAGATTGAAGTAGAAGGATTAAAGTTTAAAGTTCAAATAGGAGCTTATCGAAATGCACCTAAAGCATCATACTTTGACTTCCTTAAAAATGTTGGAGGCATTAATGTGATTATGGAAGATGAGCTTACAAAGTATAGATTAGGAGACTACAAAACACTTGCTGATACTGAAACTATTCGTGTAAGTGTTATTGAGCAAGGTATTGATGATGCTTTTGTTCTTGCGTTTTTTAATGGTGTTCAAGTATCTATGAGACAAGCAGTTGAAATGCTTTGTGGTAAGGAGTAAATAATTTTTTAATAGGTATTTAGTTTTTAAAACAGATGTATCTAGCAATATTATCCTTATTTTAGAACTTAATTAATCCATGTAAACTAATTACAATGAAAAAAAAATACAATATTCTTGCAATTACCCTTTTATTAATTGTAGGAACTCAATCGTTATTTTCTCAAGATAAAAGCAAGCCTTGGGTATTAAATGTTGAAGCTAATTCTGTTGATATATATCCAGTAGGAGAAAATGCACCTCAAGGTGAATACTTTGATGAATTTTTTAATTTAACAGACCACTGGAGTATTGGTTTTCCAAAAGTGACAATATCTAAATATTTATCGGATAATATGTCTGTTAGCTTATCAGGAGCTTTTAATAAACTAAAGAAATGGGGAGAATTCCCTGATTTTCCAAAAGTAGATGTAGACAAGCTTACTTACTTGGGTTTTGATGGGATGTTTAATTATTATTTTACTGGATTGTCTAAAAGAAGCAAACTAAAACCATTTATTGGGCTTGGAGGAGGTTATACTTGGATTGAGCAAGGTCAGTTTAATACTTTTTCTAATGGTATCAATAAGGATGAATTAGTGGGAGCTGGAACCGTTAACGGTGCACTTGGTGCGAACTATTGGATTAGTGACAGAATAGGGTTAAATCTCCAAACTACATATAAACATTCGTTTAAAGAATATTTAACCAAGCATTGGCAACATAGCTTTGGAGTAGTTATTAATCTTACAAAAACAGAGAATAAGAAAAAAGTCAAGGAAGTAAAGGATAGAGATGGCGATGGTGTTCCCGATGAAACCGATTTATGTCCAGATACACCAGGATTAAAGACATTAGAAGGATGTCCAGATAGCGATGGCGATGGGATTGCAGATAAAGATGATGTATGTCCAACAATTTTTGGATTTAAAGAATTTGATGGATGTAAAGATTCTGATGGTGATGGATATGCTGATAATATTGATGATTGTCCAGATGTAAAAGGAACAAATAAAGGATGTCCTGAAGTAAAAGAAGTAGAACCGAAAGAAGTAATAAGTAAAAAAATAATTTATTTTGCTTTTGATGATTCTAGTATTAATGCTGAATCTCAAGCTGTTTTAGGAGAAGTTGTGAATCTTACTAAAGATGCTAATTATAGTATTTCTATTGATGGTCATGGAGACCATATAGGAACAAAAGATTATAATTACAAGTTGTCATTAAAAAGAGCAGAAGCTGTAAAAAATTATTTAATAGATAAAGGTTTATCTAGAATTTTAATTACTACTAAAGGTGAAGGAGAAAGTACTCCAATAGCTTCTAATAATACTGAAGAAGGAAGAGCAAAAAATAGAAGAGCAGAGTTAACTATAAAAATAATTTCTCAATAATATTATTAAACTGTAATTGTAAGGCGTTATCATTATGATAACGCTTTTTTTGTAAGGATAATTATAATTTCCGAACTTATTAATGCCCATTTTAAATGTTATATGAAATTTAGGAAACCCAAAAAAAGTGATATTGCCTTATTAGTTGTTATCACTTTGCTAATTATTCCACAAACACGACAGCCAATCCAAATTGCGTTGCATTCTGTGTTGTCAAAATTTGGGCCATCTATTATTGATAAAGAAGACCAAAAAAAGGTATCGTATACCTCTTGGAAATTAAGGGATTTGGAAGGAAATGAGTTAAATTATCAAGACACTAAAGGTAAAGTGGTATTCATGAATTTATGGGCAACTTGGTGTCCGCCTTGTATTGCAGAGTTTCAAAATATTCAAGATTTGTATAATGATTATGGCGATAAAGTTTTGTTTTTGTTGGTTTCTGACGAATCTCCAGTTACCATTCAAAAATTCCTAGATAAAAAAGGGTACAATATTCCAACATTTAACCCAATAACTGATTATCCAGGCGATTTCAATCCGAGAAGCATTCCTAGAACTTATATTATTGATAAGGAAGGACATATTGTTGTTGATAAAAAAGGAGCAGCCAATTGGAATAGCGATACAGTTAGGCAGCAGCTGGATGAGTTGCTTATAGGGTCTTGAGAAAGGCTTTTATAAAACTCCATGAAAAAAGAGACCACATAATTTTTAAATCTTCAAGTAAGGTTGATTCTTCATCTAAAAAACGAAACATTATTTGTATAGAATTTTTACTGTAAAATTGCTGAAAAATCCATTCACCCTTGTCATTTTGATCTTTTAACACCTTTAGAAAAACTTTGTCATAAAACTTATACTTTCTTTTAAATAGCCTATTTGAAGGTGTTTTATTTGATTTTATATTGGTAATAATTTGGGAAACTTTTTTTTCTGTGTGTTTAAATGAATACCCTGTAGCACCTTTCACCCAACCACCTCCTGTACCAATTTTTGTTATGCGATTTGTATTGAATTTTTCAAAGGCAAAATTGGTCATTGGTATTTGACCTTTCTCAGTTTCAATAACGGTATAATCATTAATTTTTAAATACTCATTTATATATTGTTTTAAGAAATGATTATAAACATCATCTTCAACAAGATGTTCAGTAAAATAGGTAAACTCAACTAAAGCTTCAGTTTTAGAAAATGGTAAAACATAAGTAAAAGTAGTTTGCTCTCCGTCTTTTAAACGGTAGTCCATCATTATTACTTTGTTTTCATCAAAAACATTGTCTTTAGTTTTTATAACCCAACCTTTAAAATGTTGTGTGATTGAAATATTTTTTTTCGTTATAGTAAAAAAAACCTCTGGAATCCGACTGTCAAAAACATGGGTTGCAGTATAAGAATGCTTTGTGGTTTCTACATTAACTATGTCATTTTCTGTAGTAGATTTTACTGAATCTATTATAAAATGAATATTATTATGCTCTTTCAGTTTCGCTTTTACTTCATTATAAAAATCAATAGCACGAATAGTTTTGTAGCTATAGGGTTGAAGTTTTAAATCAATCGTTTCGTTTGAAGTAATAACTAAGGCTTCTCCCCAGGATTTATAAATTATACTATCCCATTGTGTAGAATTTACTTCCCAAAAACTCCAAGTTTTATCATTAGAATTTTTAGTTGATGGATCTATTAAAGCAATCTGTTTCTTGTCAAAATAAGTATCTGATGCAAATTTTAAAGCTAACTGTAGGCCAGCTAAACCATTTCCTATAATGATATAATCAAAATGGCTACTGTCATTTGCCATAGCTTTAAGTAAGGACTATTTTTTAAAGTATTTAAATGGTACGATAAGCATTCCAAAATTTTCTCCTTTTTCTTTTCCAAGATGTTTATGGTGAATTTTGTGGGCACGTCTTACACCACGAGCATACCAATTATTAGCATTTCTAAATAGCTTAAAACGTTGATGTATGAAAATATCATGTACTGTAAAATAAGCAATTCCATAAGCTAGTATTCCGAGTCCAAGAGGTAAACAATACCATACGTTTTCATAACTCCACAAATAAAAACAAGTGATGCTTACTACAGCATAAAAAATGAAGAAGAAATCATTACGTTCAAACCAACTATCATGATCTTTTTTATGATGATCTTTGTGTAAATGCCATAAAAAACCATGCATTACATATTTGTGCGTAAACCAGGCCATAAATTCCATTATGGAGAATGTGCCAAAAAATATTAATATCCAGTAGACTGTTTTCATAATTTCGTTCACAATAAATTTAGTTGAAATTTTACATAACTCCTCGTTAAAAGCTCAATTTTTTTATAGTTGGGGACTCTTATTCTAGCATTTTTTATTTCTAGAGCTGGAGTTCGTTTTAACTTTTTAAGTAATTGCCTATAATACCTGTAAGCCATAAATACACCAAACTTAGCTTCCATTGGTAATTTTTTTATCCCTTCTAAGCCTTCAGCAAAATCATTTTCAATGTCTTTGATAATATATAGCTTAGAAGTTTCGTCAAGTTTTGTTAAATCTGTATTCGGGAAATAAGTTCTATTTAGGTCATCATGATCAGCTTTTAAATCTCTTAAAAAATTCACTTTTTGAAAAGCAGAACCTAATGACATTGCAGTATCTTTTAATTCATTATATCTGTCTTCATCTCCATTAACAAATACTTTTAGACACATTAACCCAACTACATCTGCAGAGCCATAAATGTAAGCTTTGTATTCTTCTTCAGTAAGATATTTAGATTTATGTAAATCCATTCTCATGGAATTCATAAACGAGTTTACAAGTGATTTGTCAATATTATAATGATGAAATGTATGTTGAAATGCATTTAAAATTGGATTTAGACTTATTCTGTTTTTTAAAGCATGTTCTAAATCTTGTTCGAACTTTTGAAACAGTCCTTTCTTATCAAAATCGTGAAATGAATCTACAATTTCGTCAGCGAACCTCACAAATCCATAAATATTATAAATGTCTTGCCTAATAGACTTGGACAGCATTTTTGTAGCTAACGAAAAAGAAGTACTGTATGTTTTAGTTACAGTCTTACTACAATCATAAGATACGTTATCAAAAATTGCTTTCATTTTATTGATGTGATTGTAAAGTTGTTTTTTTAGTGTTTGTTATTATATCTTTCACAATAAGCTCTGAAGCTAGTTTTCCAGATATAAGCGAAGGAGGAACTCCAGGCCCTGGAACTGTTAGTTGTCCTGTAAAAAATAGTTTTTTTACTTTTTTACTTTTTAGTTTTGGTCTTAAAAATGCTGTTTGCAATAGGGTATTTGCCATTCCATAAGCATTACCTTTATATGAGTTGTAATCTTTTATAAAATCATTCACACAATATGACTCTTTAAACAAAATGTTACCACTTACCTTTTGAGAGGTAAGTGTTTCAAAACGAGTTATTATTTTATTGAAATAAGTCTCTCTTAATTCAGGTGTGTCTTCGAGCCCTGGAGCTAACGGAATTAAAAATATGCCTGCTTCTTTTCCTTCTGGAGATGAAGACGCATCTGTAATACTAGGGAAACTAGCATAAAATAAAGGGTCTTCAGGCCATTTAGCATTATCATAAATATCCTGGGCATGCAATCCAAAATCTACATCAAAAAATAGAGTATGATGATTTACGTTTTTTAATTTTTTGTCAAAGCCAACATAAAAAAGTAGGGATGAGGGTGCAAAAGTTTTTGTTTCCCAATATGATTCTGAATATTGTCTAAACTCTTTATCTAATAAGGTTTCAGTATGATGATAATCTGCTCCACTTAATACATAGTCACATAAATAATCATTTCCATTAGATCTTATCCCTTGTGTTTCTCCATTATTATTTACTAATATTTTTTCTATTGGAGCATTGGTTTTTATTTTAACACCTAACGATTTAGCTAGCGCTTCCATAGCAAGAATCACTTGGTACATTCCTTTTTTTGGATGAAAAGTTCCCAAGCCAAAATCTGCATAATTCATAAAACTGTAAAAGGAAGGTGTTGCACTAGGTTTGGCACCAAGAAAAAGCACTGGGAATTCAAGAATT
Source organism: Flavobacteriaceae bacterium S0862 (assembly GCA_023015825.1). Classification (GTDB taxonomy): domain Bacteria; phylum Bacteroidota; class Bacteroidia; order Flavobacteriales; family Flavobacteriaceae; genus Pontimicrobium. The sequence goes on from JALKAW010000008.1 coordinate 200,876, forward strand.
TGTGCTAACCTGTTATTACTAAATTCTTTACGTACATCTTTTTTAATGGTACTAAAGAATTGATTGATTTTTCCAATTGTTTTGGAAGATACAAGCTCTAGTGGAGATAATCCTGGATTATAAACCAAGTCTTTTATAGCAATATCATAGTTGCTTTTGGCTTGTTTTATAAACTTTAAGAGCTTTTTAGAACTTCCTTTTTCTTCTTTTTCAAAGGCGGTGCAAATTTTCTCGAGCGTATCCTCTATAGTGATGAAATCATCTTTACCAAAATAGACGCTATAAGCTGGGTTTAATTTTTCTAAAGTGTAATAGTCTGAAGGTTTCTTGTCAAAATCTGAAAAGAAACGTTCAAAAACATCAGGCATCCAATACCATGTTGGTCCAATGTCAAAGGTGAAACCATCTTTTTTTAATTGTCTAGCACGACCTCCAATGGTGTCGTTTTTTTCAAAAACAGTAACAGCATATCCAGCTTTAGCTAAGTAGCAAGAGGCTGCTAATGATGAAAACCCTGATCCAATAATATTTATTGTAGTGTTCATTTATTTTTAAATAAATATGAAAAATTAAACAATTAATAATAAAAGTAGAACTTTTACAATTCTTTAACTAAATCTTTAATGGATTTAAAACCAATTATAGAATCTGAATAGCTTGAAATATCAACAGAAGCAAGCTTTTGACCTAATAACCAAAGTTTAGTAGATTCCTTATTAATTATTTCTTTTTTGAAATCTTCTATATACTTTATAACATCTTCTTCTTCCTCTGGTTTTACCGTAAAATAAGAAATATATGTTATATCATCAAAAAATTCTAACAAATCAGTAAGACTATTCATTGGAACGCTTTCACCAAGAAAAATAGTGTGATAGCCTCTGCTTCTTAATTCATAGTTAACAAAAAGTAGTCCAATATCATGGATCTCATTTTCAGGCAAATAAAGTACAAATGTTTTTGTTTTGGGCTTTGGTTCTAAATTTTGAAGTTTTTCAATATTAAGAAGTATTTTTTGTTTTATGTGTACAGAGAGAAAATGTTCATGTGCTGGTGTTATGGTATTGGTTTGCCATAACAATCCTAATTCATTTAGCAATGGAATAAAAACATCATAAAAAATATCTCTAAAAGTATGACCTTCCAGAAGGTTCATGTATGTATTGTAAAAAAGGACTTGATCAAAATTTAGCATAGACATTTTAAATGCATTTATGGCATGATTTTCTACACTTCCTCTTGATGCTATTTCCCTAACATTTGCAGGAATTTCATCATTTGATAGTTTCGCTATTTTAGATATTTTATAGCCATTATTATTTAAAAAAGCTACATTAAGAAGCTTTTGTAAGCTTTCGAGACTATAATGTCTAATATTTGTGTCTGTCCTTTCAGGCTCTAAAAGGTTGTATCTTTTTTCCCAAATTCTTATAGTGTGAGCCTTAATTCCAGATAGGTTTTCAAGATCTTTTATACTGAAATCATTTTTAATATTGTTCATTAAAATAAATTTTTTGTTAAACAAAAATAGGTATAATTATTTTTATAAATAAAAAAAAACAAAAATTTAAGAAAATTTTGTGCAAAGCGAATCCCAAGAATTAGGGGATCCAGCATGATAGTTATGATTTTGGACTTATTGTGCGCACGAGAAGACTCGAACTTCCACGACCTAATGGCCACTAGCCCCTCAAGCTAGCGCGTCTACCAATTCCGCCACGTGCGCAAATTTTTTTTTGAAGTAGTCAAAAATAAAAAAAGTTAAGCAAATTGCTTAACTTTTTTGTGACCAGTCTGGGGCTCGAACCCAGGACCCTCTCCTTAAAAGGGAGATGCTCTACCAACTGAGCTAACTGGTCATAATGTTTTTCTCTAATGAGGGTGCAAATATAAAATGTTTAATTAATAAAACAATACTTTTTGTATATAAATTTCGTTTTTTTGTAATACCCAAACCTAGGGTTTTAATAATCAATATAAATACAAAAAATGATTATAGTTTTAATGGGATATATGGCTTCAGGTAAGTCTTTTGTAGGAAAGGATTTAGCAAAAAAAATAGGCTTTGATTTTATTGACCTTGATACTTATATTGAAAGAAGAGAAGGTAAAACCATAAATAATATTTTTGAATCTTCGGGAGAAATATATTTTAGAAAAATAGAGACTAAGTATTTAAAGGAAGTCTTAGATTCTAAGACTAATACAGTTTTATCCCTGGGCGGAGGAACTCCTTGTTATGGAAATAACTTGAGTATAATTAAAAGTGATCCAAAGGTAATTTCCTTCTATCTAAATACAACTATTAATACAATTGTTTCTCGTCTTGAAAATGAAAAGTCTAAGCGACCTTTGGTTGCAAGATTTAAATCTAAAGATGAATTACAAGAATTTATTGGTAAGCATCTTTTTGAGCGTAGTCATTTTTACAATCAATCCAATTTTGTAATAAAAAATGATAGTAATTTTATTGATGATATCATCGAGGGTATTATTGTAAAGCTATTTTAAAACAGCTTCAAACGCCTTCCCTACAAGGTTGATTTCGACATGTTCGTGTAAAGAGGTAGATAGAGAAATACCTTTAAAATCGGCTTTTACAGGATATTTTTTGTGATTTCTATTTATTAATACAGCCGTTTTAAACTGTTTTAGAGGCACATTTAAAAAATGTTTTACGCCATAAATTAATGTGGTTCCAGAGTTTAAAACATCATCGATTAGCACAATGGATTTATTTGTATAATCTTCAGGTGTAATAGAAGTTTTTATTTCGGTTAAGGGATTTTTTTTATCTATAGTAACTTTGCACAATAATGGTTCAATATTTGATATCTTTTTAATTGCAATCTTTAGTTTTTTAGCCAAAATATATCCATTACTTTCTATTCCAGCTAAAATCACTTCTTTTTCATCGACATTGCATTCGTAGATTTGGTATGCAATACGTTTTATTTTGTGATTGATTTCTTTATGCGATAGAATATTATTTTGTTCCAGTGCCATTAGTGGTTATTTTTTTTCAAAGATAAAAAACAGTTCTATATCTTCTCTTGGTTTTATTGAGTTATATGATTTTTCCAATGTTTTAATTTTGAAAACTGAAGAAAATAAATTTAAATATTCAGTTTTACTTCCACCAAAAGGAGGTCCTTCTTTTGTTAGTTCAAAATTAAAAAGTAGTCCAACTAACTTTCCATTCTCCTTAAGTAATTCATTCATTTTATTGGAGTAGTTTTTTCTTAGGGTTGGTTGTAAAGCACAAAAAAAAGTTTGTTCAATTATTAAATCAAAAGAATTTTTTAACTCAAAAAAATCTTTATTTATTAATTGCTTATCAGGAAATTTTGTCACTCTCTTTTTAAAATTAATTAGAGGTTGATTAGCTATATCTAATACAAATACATTTTTAAATCCTTTTTCCCATAAATATTCAGCTTCATAACTATTACCAGCACCAGGGATAAGTATTTTTAAATCTTTATTGGTTAATTGGTCTATATACGTTTGTATAGGTAGAGAAACATGACCAAGATCCCAGCCAGTTTTATTTTCACGATAACGGTGTTCCCAAAAGCTTTTATTCAACTTCTTCATCAGTATCTTCTAAATAATCTTCAATATTCCTTCTATCTTTTTTTGTTGGTCTACCAGTCCCTTTTTTTCTATAATAGTCTTTAGAATATTTCAGTAATTCTTGGGCTTCAAAAGCTTCTTTAGGTGTTGTATCTGTCCTATAAATATCTACTAATTTTGCTCCAACCCTATTAGGTGGAATATCATTAACCGTCAGTTTATAGTTAATTTGATTTTTTCTAAGCTCAATAACATCAGTAGCATATACTTCTCGACTAGGCTTTACAACCTGACCATTAACTTTAATGTGCCCTTTTTTGCAAGCAGTTGTTGCTATATTCCTGGTTTTATAATATCTAACACACCAAAGGTACTTGTCTATTCGCATAAAAAATGTAAAAACTACGTTAATGTTATGATACAAAAATATTATAAAATTGTATCTTGCAGCACAAAAAATTAGTAATATGAAATTTAGATATTATTTGTTGGCGATTTTAAGCTTATCGCTAATGTTTAATGCTTGTAATAAATCGGATGATGATTCTCCAAAAGAACCAGATAATGTAGTTGATAGAGGGGAACAACAAATCATAGATAATGATTCTTTAGTTGGGTATTTAGAAACTCATTATTACAATTCTGGTGATTTTGTTGGTAACCCTAATCCATCAATGAATGATTTGGTTATTACTGAACTTTTAGATGGAGAAACTGTTCCTGTTGACCATACTTTATTAATGGATGCCGTACAAACTAGAACGACTGTTTTTTCTGAAACAGATTATGAATATTATGTTTTAAAATTAAATCAAGGTCCAGGAGATATGCCAAATTTTTCAGATACGGTTAGGTTAAATTATTCTGGTAACTTATTGGATGAAAGTGTATTTGATAATTCTATCAATCCTGTAGATTTTGACTTAACTGGTTTAATTAGAGGGTGGGCTTTAGCAATTCCAGAATTTAGTACATCGGAGTCGTTTGTCGAAAATGGTGATGGTACTGTAAGTTATTACAATCCTGGAGTAGGAGCCATGTTTTTGCCTTCTGGATTAGGTTATTTCTCTGGTGTAAGCCCGGGAATTCCAATATATTCGCCTTTAATTTTTAGATTTGAACTATACCAAACTAGAGTTAATGATCATGATGGCGATGGAGTGCCTTCGTATTTAGAAGATATTGACGGTAATTTAGATGTAAAGGATGACGATACAAATGATAATACTGTTGCTGATTATATTGACCCTGATGATGACGGTGATGGTATTCCAACCTTTAACGAGTTAGAACCAAAAGAATATGAAATAAATGATGGTGACTCAGATCCTATGTTTGCAGTTAAGGAATTTGTAATTAATAGATCAGAGCCTGATAATGATGGTAAAATTATTATAAAAACGGTAACTATTAAAGATTCTAATAATGATGGTACAGACGATTATTTAGATAAGAATATTAAAATAGATTATTACGATAACTAAGTTATTAAGTAAAGAATATAAAAAAAGCCGCTTTAATTTGAAGCGGCTTTTTAATTTTATAGAGCAATGGCCAAACTCAAAATTAATTGATCTGGTCTTGTGTCTATCCTACTTGTGCTTGCAAGCCCATTATTATTAATAAATGTAGCTTCATTATCATTAAATCCTCTTTCATAGCGTAAATCTATACCAATATTATTTAGGTTTAAACCAATTCCAAAATTAAGACCAACAGTAAAATCGTCCTTAACATTATCAATTGCAATACCATCAAACTCTGTATCTAAAATGTATTGTAAGGATGGACCGCCAAATACAGATATTGGACCTAAAACTTTGACACCTACTAATAGAGGAGCATCAATTTTTTGCATACTGAAATTATCACTGTCATACTCACTCTTTGTAGAAGTATAAACAAGTTCTGGTCTAAAATAAAGCTGATTACCTATTTTGCCAAATAAACCAATGTGGTATCCAATATTTCTATCAGGATGTTTTGCGTTATCTCCAATAGATTCAAAATAGTCACCATTTGCATTATAGTTTAACCCTCCTTTAATACCAAAAGATGAGCCATTTTGTGCAAATGCAAAAGTACATGTGGCTGTTAGTGCTACTAATAAAATTAGTTTTTTCATAATTGTTTTCGTTTTAAGATTTGAATGTGTTTGTATCAAAAACGTTGCCAAATGCATATTATTTTTTAATGGTTAAATTAATTTATAAAAAAAGGTTCTTTTAAATTAATAAAAGAACCTCTAGTAGAATATATTTTAGAGACTTATTTTCTTGCTATAACTGCTTTCGCTTTTTTAATAATAGCAGCACTATTAAGTCCGTACTTTTCCATTAACTGCGCTGGCGTTCCAGATTCTCCAAAAGTATCATTAGTCGCTACAAATTCTTGTGGTGCAGGATTATTTAATGTTAAAACTCTTGACACACTTTCACCTAATCCGCCAAGGTAATTATGCTCTTCGGCAGTAACAACACATTCTGTTTTTGCAACAGACTTTAGTATAGCCTCTTCATCCAAAGGTTTAATGGTGTGTATGTTAATGACTTCTGCAGAGATGCCTTCTTCAAATAAAGCCTTTGACGCTTCAAGGGCTTCCCAAACCAAATGTCCAGTTGCAACAATCGTAACATCAGTACCTTCGGTCATTTTTATAGCTTTTCCAATTTCAAATTTTTGATCAGCAGGCGTAAAGATTGGAACTGATGGTCTTCCAAAACGCAAATAAACAGGTCCATTATGTTCTGCAATAGCAAGTGTGGCTGCTTTTGTTTGATTATAATCACAAGGATTAATAACGACCATACCTGGTAACATTTTCATTAGTCCAATATCCTCAAGTATTTGATGTGTTGCACCATCTTCTCCTAGGGTTAAACCAGCATGAGAAGCACAAATTTTTACGTTCTTCCCAGAATAAGCAATTGATTGACGAATTTGATCGTAAACGCGACCTGTAGAGAAGTTTGCAAATGTCCCAGTGAAAGGAATTTTACCTCCAATGGTTAAACCAGCTGCAATCCCCATCATGTTTGCTTCGGCAATTCCAACTTGAAAAAAACGCTCAGGATTTTCTTCAATGAATTTATCCATTTTAAGCGACCCAACTAGATCAGCACATAGAGCTACTACGTTTGGGTTTGTTCTTCCTAATTCTGCTAAACCAGCTCCAAAGCCAGAGCGTGTATCCTTTTTTTCTGTAAATGTATAAGTTTTCATTCTCTTGTTTATTGAATTAGTAATCGCCTAAAGTTTCTGGATTTTGTTCTAATGCAGATGCTAACTGCTCATCGTTTGGTGCTTTACCATGCCATGCATGTGTATGCATCATAAAATCAACACCATTACCCATCATGGTTTCTAATAATACACAAACTGGTTTTCCTTGTCCAGTTTTAGATTTAGCTTCAGCCATTCCTTTTAAAATAGCATCAATATCATTTCCTTCTTTTATCTCCACAACTACCCAATCAAAAGCTTCAAATTTAGCCTTTACATCTCCCATGGCTAACACATCATCAGTAGCGCCATCAATCTGCTTACCATTTAAATCAACAGTAGCAATTAAATTATCAACTTTTTTTGCTGAAGCATACATAATGGCTTCCCAGTTTTGACCTTCTTGTAGCTCACCATCACCATGTAAACTATAAATTAAATGACTGTCTTTATTTAATTTTTTTGCTTGAGCTGCTCCAATAGCGACAGACATTCCTTGACCTAAAGAGCCAGAAGCAATTCTAATTCCTGGTAAACCTTCGTGAGTTGTTGGATGGCCTTGTAATCTAGAATTAATAAGCCTAAAGGTGTTTAATTCATCAACTGGAAAATAACCAGACCTAGCTAATACGCTATAATATACTGGTGAAATATGACCGTTAGACAGGAAGAAAAGGTCTTCACCAATTCCATCCATATCAAATCCTTCATTTCTATCCATGATTTCATTATAGAGCGTTACAAAAAATTCGGCACATCCAAGAGAGCCTCCTGGGTGTCCAGAATTCACCTTGTGTACCATTCTTAAGATATCTCTTCGAACCTGTGTGGTTAAGTCTTTTAAATGTTGTGTGTTTGGCATGTTAAGTGAGTTACTTTTTTAAGGCGCAAAAATAGGTTTTTAGAGGGTTTAAAAAAAGTGAAATGGTTTCATTGTTAAAAAGCCATTGGTATTGTTAATAAGTTAATTTAATAACAATTATATCTGTTAGAAATTTGAGTTAATTATCTTTGCCCGCTGATACATATAAGTGAATGATTTTTAATTTAAAAGGAAAAGATCCTCAAAGTAAAGCAAGAGCTGCAAAGATAGTAACAGATCATGGTGTTATTGAAACGCCTATTTTTATGCCTGTAGGGACAGTAGCATCTGTTAAAGGGGTGCATCAAAGAGAATTAAAAAATGATATTAACCCAGATATTATACTTGGAAATACTTATCATTTATATTTAAGACCTCAAACACCTATTTTAGAGAAAGCAGGTGGTCTGCATAAATTTATGAATTGGGATAGAAACATTCTAACCGATTCAGGGGGTTATCAGGTTTACTCACTTTCAGCAAACAGAAAAATAAAAGAAGAAGGTGTAAAGTTTAAAAGCCATATTGATGGAAGTTACCATACGTTCACACCTGAAAATGTCATGGAAATACAGCGAACTATTGGCGCTGATATAATAATGGCTTTTGATGAGTGTACACCATACCCTTGTGATTATAATTATGCAAAACGCTCGATGCAAATGACACATCGTTGGTTGGATAGGTGTATTAATCATTTAGAGAAAACACCTTTAAAATATGATTATAACCAAGCATTTTTTCCAATAGTCCAAGGAAGTACATATAAGGATTTAAGAATGCAGTCGGCTGAGTATATTGCTAACTCTGGAGCAATAGGAAACGCTATTGGAGGACTCTCAGTTGGAGAGCCTGCCGAAGAAATGTATGCAATGACCGATGTTGTTTGCAGCATACTTCCTGAAGATAAACCACGTTATTTAATGGGAGTGGGTACGCCAATTAATATTTTAGAAAATATTGCTTTAGGTGTCGATATGTTTGATTGTGTTATGCCAACTCGAAATGCTAGAAATGGAATGCTTTTTACAGCACATGGCACTATTAATATTAAAAACAAAAAGTGGGAAGATGACTTTTCACCTGTTGATGATATGGGAATAACATTTGTAGATACAGATTATTCAAAGGCGTATTTAAAGCATCTCTTTAGTGTTAACGAAAGATTAGGAGCGCAAATAGCCACTATTCATAATCTTGGTTTTTATTTATGGTTGGTACGTGAGGCTAGAAAACATATATTAGCAGGAGATTTTAGAGGGTGGAAAGACAAAATGGTAAAACAAATGGATAAGCGTTTGTAACTTGATGAAGATACTTGATTGGTACATATTAAAACGCTATTTAGTAACATTTTTAATGATGTTACTCTTGTTTATTCCTATTGGAATTACAGTGCATTTATCTGAAAAAATAGATAAAATACTAGCTAATAACGTACCATTTCCTGAGGTCGCTCAATATTTTTTAGACTTTACTATTTATTTCGCAAACCTATTATTTCCTTTATTTCTTTTTTTATCGGTTATATTTTTTACATCTAAACTAGCTAACAATACAGAGGTTGTTGCCTTTTTAAGTTCAGGTGTATCTTTTTCCAGATTTTTAAGACCTTATATTATAGGTTCAGTTATTGTAGCAATTTTTGCACTTGTATTGGGAATGTATTTAGCACCAAATGCTAGTAAAGGATTTAATCAATTTTACTATAATTATTTAAGCGGTAACAAAAAAGCTATAGATGACCAACAACTCTTTAGACAAATAAACGAGAATGATGTGATTTATGTAAAAAAGTTTGATGCTAATAATAATGTTGGAACGGAATTTACTTTAGAGCATTTTGAAGATAATAAACTCATCTATAAAATTGAAGCTGCAAATATTAATTTTGTTGAAAGAGATAGTACTTATAGGTTGAGACAGTACAAAAAAAGAATAATTGGGAAAAATGATGATACGTTAATTACAAAAAGAAGGGTCGATACCTTGTTTGCTTTCGATTTGGAAGACTTAATGCCTGTTAAATACATTGCTGAAACACTTAGTTATGGTGAGTTAACATCTTTTATTGAGAAAGAAGAATCACGAGGCTCATCCAACATTGGAAGGTACAAAGTAGTGCTTTACAAAAAGTGGAGTTTACCAGTATCTATTTTCATTCTTACAATTATTGCGGTTGCGGTATCTTCAAAAAAACGAAGAGGAGGTATGGGAGTAAACTTAGCATTTGGAATTTTTATTGCCATGATTTATGTGTTTTTCGATAAAGTATTTGGTGTCATGGCAGAACAATCCAACTTTTCGCCAGCCATAGCTGTGTGGTTTCCTAATATCCTTTTTGGTATTTTAGCTATCTATTTACTGTATAATGCTAAACGATAAACTCAAAAATTATCTACACCTACACTTACTTGTTTTTATAGCTGGTTTTACAGCAATTTTAGGAGAATTAATTACAATAGGTTCCATTCCTATTGTCTGGTTTAGGATGTTAATTGCTGCTATAATAATGCTTATCTACTTCAAGTTTAAGCGCATTAATTTTGTAGTTGATTTTAAGACCATTTTTAAGTTTTTTATAGCAGGAACAATTATAGCCTTACATTGGATTACTTTTTTCGAATCAATTGAGCAATCTAACATTTCTATTGCTTTAGCAATGTTTTCTACTGGTGCTTTTTTTACTTCGTTTATTGAACCTCTATTTTTTAAGAGAAGAATAATTTGGTACGAAATACTATTTGGAGCAATTGTAGTTTTGGGTGTTTGGTTAATCACGAGAACAGAATTGAAATACTTGAATGGTATTTTACTGGGTATTTCTTCTGCTTTTTTCATATCCCTATTTTCTGTAATTAATGGTCAGTTTGTAAAAAAATATAGTGCTTCAGTTATTTCATTTTATGAGTTTATTGGTGGCGTACTTATAATATCGTTATTCACTATTTTTTTTAAAGACGGATTTAATGTGGAGTTCTTCAATCTTAGTAATTCAGATTGGTTATATATTGTCATTCTTGGATCTATTTGTACGGCTTATGCGTTTATTGCTGTCGTTCATATCATGAAATATATAAGCCCATATACAGTGGTGCTTTCATATAATTTAGAACCTATTTATGGTATCATTTTGGCTATTATTCTTTTTCCAGTAAATGAAAAAATGAGTCTGGAGTTTTATATTGGTGCTTTTTTAATATTTAGTGTCGTAATACTCAACGGAATATTAAAAAATTCTAAGTCATTAAAAAGTCGTACCACTTCATAAGCGTAGTTATTTGACGTATAATAACTCGTGAAATTCAAAATATTATTTCGTTTTATTTTTAATTTCAAAACAAAATAAAATATGTAATTTTGCAATCTAACTAACAAACTTAAATTTCTATGGAATATTTAGAATTTGAGCTCCCAATAAAGGAGTTGGAAGAACAACTACAAAAGTGCCAACTCATAGGTGAAGAGAGTGATGTTGATGTTACAGAAACCTGTAAGCAAATAGAAAAAAAATTAGCCGAGGCAAAAAAAGATATTTATAAAAATCTTTCCGCTTGGCAACGTGTTCAATTATCTAGACACCCAAATAGACCCTATACTTTAGATTACATTAGAGCAATTTGTGGTGATACATTCTTAGAATTGCACGGAGATAGAAATGTGAAGGACGATAAAGCTATGGTTGGTGGTCTTGGTAAAATAGGCGACCAAACATATATGTTTATTGGGCAACAAAAAGGGTACAATACCAAAACTAGACAATATAGAAACTTTGGAATGGCCAACCCTGAAGGTTATAGAAAAGCCCTTCGTTTAATGAAATCTGCCGAAAAATTTGGAATCCCTGTAGTAACACTTATAGATACACCAGGTGCCTATCCAGGATTGGAAGCAGAAGAACGCGGACAAGGAGAAGCTATTGCAAGAAATATTTTAGAAATGACTCGCTTAAAAGTGCCAATTATATGCGTTGTTATTGGTGAAGGAGCTTCTGGAGGAGCTTTGGGTATTGGTGTTGGAGATAAAATATTAATGCTTGAAAATACATGGTACTCAGTAATTTCTCCCGAAAATTGCTCTTCAATTTTGTGGAGAAGTTGGGAGTTTAAAGAACAAGCGGCCGAGGCATTAAAATTAACAGCCAAAGATGGAAAGCGATTAAAAGTTATTGATGAAATTATTAAAGAACCTCTTGGAGGTGCTCATAAAGATAGAGAAGTAACTTTTATAGCAGTTAGCGAAGCTATTGCAAAATCTTATGACCAATTTAAAAACTTATCACCAAAAGAATTGGTAAAACAACGTATGGATAAGTATTCTCAAATGGGTGTTTACAAAGACTAAGCCCTTATTAATCATAGAATAATAAAAAAACCGAAGTGATAAACTTCGGTTTTTTTACCACTATTAACAATATTTAAAACTTATTAACAGTTAAAATGTTGACTTGTAGTGAACAATGTTGTAACTTAAATAGCTGAACAAGCTCACAATTTGGTTACTTTCGTTTTAGTAAATTAATTGCTTAATTAATCCAAAAATGAGTGTTTAATAAACCTCAAAACAACAGAAAAATAAATGAAACAACCTAATCAACTCCAAGGTTTTAAAGTAGATAAAAGTACTTTAATAAGCCTAGAAAAAGGTAAAATCCCTCCACAAGCCCTCGATTTAGAAGAAGTTGTTTTGGGAGCAATGATGATTGACAAAAAAGGTGTTGATGAGGTTATTGATATTTTAAGTCCTGACGCTTTTTACAAAGAAGCACACCAATATATTTTTGAAGCCATTTTTAAATTATTCGAAAATAGCGAACCAATTGATTTATTAACGGTATCTAGTCAGCTTAAAAAAGATAGTAGATTAGAAATGGTTGGAGGTGATTTTTATTTAATTTCCCTCACACAAAAAGTATCCTCATCTGCGCACATTGAGTTTCATGCACGTATTATTTTACAGAAATTCATTCAACGAAGTTTAATAAAAATTTCAAGTGAAATTATTGAAGATTCATATGATGAAACTAAAGATGTCTTTGACCTTTTAGATAAAGCAGAATCTAAGCTATACGAGGTGACTCAAGGAAACATCAAAAAATCTTCTGAAACTGCTCAAGAATTGGTAATTCAAGCCAAAAAGAAAATTGAAGAAATTTCAAATAAAGAAGGTTTAAGTGGTATTCCATCTGGTTTTGATAAGTTGGATAAATTAACCTCTGGTTGGCAAGAAAGTGATTTAATTATTGTAGCTGCACGTCCAGGTATGGGTAAAACAGCGTTAACACTTACTATGGCAAGAAATATTGCTGTAAACCAAAATATTCCAGTAGCTTTTTTCTCCTTAGAAATGGCATCGGTGCAATTGATTACAAGATTAATTTCATCTGAAACTGGATTGTCATCTGAAAAACTACGAACAGGAAGATTAGAAAAGCACGAATGGGAACAATTGAACGTAAAAGTTAAAAGCCTAGAAAAAGCACCATTGTTTATTGATGATACTCCGTCATTATCCATCTTTGACCTTCGTGCAAAAGCAAGACGTTTATCATCACAGCATGGTATTAAATTGATTGTGATAGATTATTTGCAATTAATGACAGCTGGAGGAGGACAAAAAGGAGGTAATAGAGAGCAAGAAATATCTATGATTTCTCGTAACCTTAAAGCGCTAGCTAAAGAATTAAGTGTTCCAGTAATTGCCTTATCGCAGTTATCACGTGCAGTTGAAACGCGTGGAGGAAGTAAAAGACCTTTGTTATCTGACCTTCGTGAATCTGGAGCAATTGAGCAAGATGCCGATATTGTATCGTTTATTTATCGTCCAGAATATTATAAAATTGATGAATGGGATGATGAAGAACGCACGCCAACCGAAGGGCAAGCTGAATTTATCATTGCCAAACACAGAAACGGTGGATTGGATAATATTCGGTTGAAGTTTATTGGTCATTTAGGTAAGTTTGATAATTTGGATGATTTTGATTCGCCTTTTGGTACTGAGTTTCATTCTAAAATGAATGCTGCTGCGAATGACGATACATTTAAAACAGATGACTTTAAACAAAATCCAAATGATGTATTTGGTATCGATGACGAGGATAATGATGTGCCTTTTTAAAAGCTAAATTTCACTTAAAACTTTCAACTAGGAAGAATTTTTAAGTATCTTTCCATTATATTTAGTCATTTCTAAGCAAAGCCAGAAATCACATAAATAGCTCCTAAAACAAATGAAAAAAAACTTAATAATACTGTTTCTATTAATTTTTAGTGCAAAAAGTTATGCATCCTATATCCTTATTCCAATGGATGCCGAAGGACAAAGAAATCATTTAAAAGCTTACGGAATTACCTTTTGGACACTCGAAAAGCAACAAAAAGTAAAGTGGCTGCTTAATTATAAAGGAGGCTCTTTTTTATTACCAGATTTTGAAGAAATACGAAAAGAATGCCAAATTAGAGGTGTCTCGTTTGAAGTGATTAGCGACGCTAAAGCTGAAAGCATATTAGAGGAAATAAGTAGTCCAAGTCAAAACACCGAAGCTGTGGTTTTAGAGAAAGCTCCCAAAATAGCAGTGTATACACCTTACGGTAAGCAACCTTGGGATGATGCTGTAACTATGGTGTTAACGTATGCAGAAATTCCTTATGATACGATTTATGATGAAGAAGTGTTAAATGATGCACTTATATTATACGATTGGTTGCATTTACACCATGAGGATTTTACTGGACAATTCGGAAAGTTTTACAGAAACTATAGAAGTGCACCTTGGTATATTAATGAAAAAAAAGCAGCTGAAGAATTAGCAACTAAATTAGGCTATAGTAAAGTATCTGAATCAAAACTCGATGTAGCGTTAAAAATTAGAGATTATGTTGTAGGTGGTGGATTTATTTTTGCCATGTGTAGTGCAACTGATAGTTTTGATATAGCTTTATCTGCTGAAGGTATCGATATTTGTGAACCTATGTTCGATGGTGATGGGAGTGATGCTAACTATCAGAATAAAATAGATTACAGTAAAACCTTTGCATTTACCGATTATATATTGGAGAGAAGTCCAAATGTTTATGAGTTTTCATCTATCGATATGACGAATAAGCGACGCATCCCGAAAACAACAGATTATTTTTCATTAATGGAATTTTCGGCTAAATGGGATCCAATTCCAACTATGTTAAACCAGAATCACACTGCTTTAGTAAAAGGATTTATGGGACAAACAACATCGTTTACTAGAGACGAAATAAAATCTAAAGTGTTAGTTCTTGGTGAAAACAAAACCAATGGCGAAGCCAAATATATTCATGGAATTAAAGGAAAAGGATTCTTTACATTTTATGGAGGTCATGACCCAGAGGATTATACACATAGGGTGGGAGATCCTAAAACTGAATTGGATTTGCATCCAACATCTCCTGGATATAGACTTATTTTAAATAATGTACTGTTTCCAGCTGCTAGAAAGAAAAAACAGAAAACATAATTTTAGATTAACCCAATTCCTAATGCAATTGATACAATAATTAGGAATACTGCTACAAACTTCTGGATAAACTTTAGAGTAACTTTCTTTAATAATTTATGACCAACAAATGCACCTATAATAGCTGCTAATGTTGCACTTATAATTAGTGGAATATTTTCATACAAGCCAGATTCTAACATTCTAGTAGAATACATGGATATTCTAGTAAAATCTACCAAACAAGAAATAACAACTGCAGTCCCAATAAAAGCTTCTTTTGTTAAACCTGCTTTAATTAAAAAGGCTGTCCTTAGCGCGCCTTGATGTCCAGAAAGCCCTCCAAAAAAACCACTTAAAAAACCACCAAAAGGCAACTGTTTCTTGTTGAATTGAAGTTTATCAAAAAAAGGTAGTAATTCAATTACGGAAAATATAATTAGTAATAACGAAATAATCAATTTTACTGGAGTTATTTCGAAAGTTCTATTGCCAATGTTGTAACTATAAAATGAAGGTAAATCTGTAATATTTAATAGTACCCAAGCACCAATAAATGCCGCAATTATTGCAGGAATTCCAAACCTAAGCAACACATTTTTATTGGCTTTATTACCAACAAGTATGAGTTTGAAAACATTATTAAAAAAATGAACGACTCCTGTTAAGGCAATGGCCAGCTCTATTGGAAAAAATAATGCAAAAACTGGCATTAAAATTGTGCCTAAACCAAACCCTGAAAAAAAAGTAAGAATTGCTGTTAAGAAAGCGACTAGGCAAATAACAAAGTATTCCAAAGTATTATTCGTTAAAAATTGTTTTAAAAAAGTAACAGAGCTTAACGCAATTTAGTAATACTTAATTTTTAGGATTATTTCAATTCCGCTCTCTATTACTTCACTTACAAATGCCTTAGTTCCAGGTCTCCAACCTTCACCATTTTTATTAGATAGATTTTTGTTTTTATATGTCGTTATATTCTGGGGATACGTAAGACGCAAAATATCGTTTTTTTGAGGTTTTGATTTTGCAACATTACCCTCACTATTTTCTCTCCAAACGACAATTGATCTATTTTTATCATCAACAAATTTACCATCTACCATTTTACCAATGTATAAATAACCTGTTAACTCTGTTTCAACATTATTATCAATATTTTCAATCGCTTCACTTAAGTAAGGTTTATCTATTCCCCAGTCATTTGTTATATACTCAATGTATGCTTCGACAGAACTAGCGTCTTTAATATGGTTCCAATATTCTTCTGGCCGAAGACTACTTTTTAAATCCTTATAAGTTTTGTCTAACTCTACATATGTTTCTTCAAGCGTTTTATAAGTTTCTGAATTTTTAATCTGCAATTCTGATATTTCCACATCTTTTGCTTTTTTTGCCTTTTCTGATAAATTTACGTAAATAAGAAAGACAATTATAAGTCCAATAATTCCATAAAATAATAATCTGTTTGTTTTATCCTTTTTTTCAATTTCTTTTATTTTATCATCAATTCGTTTCATACTATTGGTTTTATATGGTGATGTAGTTGTAGAATTCGTTATTAAAATCGTCAATTTCCTTGTTAGATAGTTTATTGACAACACGTGTTAATCGTTCGCGTTTTAATTTTAAAAGCTCGATTAAATCGATGTTCCTAAGGCGTTTTTTCATACTTCCATAGAGTCGAACTGAAAGTAAATTAATCGACAAACAACAAATTATAGCATAAAGAGGCTCAATAGTTAATGCCTTTGAATCCCTAAAGACAAAGATAAGAACTGATAATACAACACTTATTGTAGCAGTAATAACCGTCATTTGCCAGTTTTTACTTATACCTTTTTTGTGCATTGCAATGGCTCTTTCTATTTCGGCATCGGAGACTAGTAAATCTTCAGGATTTACTTCTGTTTCAATCTCTTTTCCTGTAGCATCCTCAGTAACTTTTTTAACTACCTTTTGTGGTGCTTCAGAAACACCTATAAGGCTTAAGACTTTCTTTAAGCTAGCTGATGCCTTTTCTTGCAAACCAAGAAAAGTTAAAATATCATGAATTGCTTTATCTGGATTGTTAGCCAAATCTGCATATTGCCTCCGTTGCCAGCGCATAGGCAGTTTGCATTCTTCAATAAGAATAGGTACCATTTTTTTATTGGTATTAATGGCGATGGAAACTTCATCTTGAACATTGGGAGATTCAACTGATGTTGGTGATAATATTAACATAAATGTTTCTGACTTTTCTAAAGCTTCTTCGATGGCATTGTCCCAGTTTTCACCGAGTCCAATGCCTAATTGATCTATCCATACATTGGCACCTAAGCTTTGTAACTCTTTGACAAGGCCTAAAGCAAATGGCCTATCTTTACTTGAGTAACTTACAAATATAGTTTCTGCACTCATGATATGTGTTTTTAGTTTGTTAGGATTAATTAAGGGAATGTTAATATAGTAATTATTTAATTAGATTGTATGTTTTTTTAAATATTGCCTGATCGCATGGGTACATTTCACCATTAACGCCAACCATTAACCAATCATCTTTTTTGCCTTTCATTGTACCTTCTATAGTCTCTACTAAAAATGGTTCGTCTATTTGTATACATTTAATAGGTATGGGTTTTTTTATAGCACTTTTAAATGTTAAATGGGGTATATTATGTTGTTTAAAAGTCAGCATATTAACTTAATAATTGTGCTTTTAAAAACTGAGTGAATTCATCATCTTCTTTATGTGTTAAAGCTACATATCCAGCATAAGCATTGGTATGCATAGATACTTTTTCACGTACACCAATATCTTTGGATGCCATAATATAAAATTCTTTAGCTGTGTCCAAATTTCCTAAGTACATATTTGCTTCGGCTACTGTCGCAAATTTCCAGATGTCATCTTCACAATGTTGAGTAGCTTCTAATGCTTGGTTGGCATATTTTTTCATTTCGGATTTACCAGTTATGGGATCAGTTACAATACTTAGAAACGCTAAATTGATGGCATGATAATAGATTTGTGAGTGCACTTCGTTTTCTACAGAAATTTGAAGAGCTTTACTATAATATTCAAAAGATAAGCTACTAGATTTGTAAGAGAATGTTTTTAAATAATCACGCTTATGCCTACCAGCAGTAATACCCATTAAATCTGTATGTTTCTTTACATCCTTAGTAATAGGATGATTATTTAAAATTTCATTGATTTCATCCTTACGTTCAAGACCTTCTAATGCAAAAATAAGTTGGGTTAAACCTCTTGGGTCTAAATCATCCTTTTTTGGAAAAAGTTCTTTAACAACCGCATCATATTTTCCAAGGGTTAAGTTTATTTCCTCTTTGTTAGAGTATTGATTAAAGAATTTACTTCCAGTTAATGTATTTAAGATTAAGGAATAAGCATCATCTTTGTCATCCTTAGGTTTTACCATCATTAAGTGCTTGTCATCAACAAATTCTCTATATTCCTCAGCGAAAGGCCCATGGCAAGAATCTAGAGAAACATATTCATCGTCGGTAGAAGCAGCCACTTTTAATTTGAATGGATAGTTGTTATTAAAAGTTTCTTTCCATTTCTTGCGTAGTGATTTTATATAATCACCTTCACTATTCATTTCGCTATATTTTGTATTCCACTGTTTGGTTAAAACTTCTGGAGAAATTCCATTACTTGGAGTTCCGAACATGATGAGATGTGAAATTCTATTTCTATTATCTTCATCTAACCCTAGAATAGCTTTTTGAGCTACTAATCCTCCTAAGCTGTGAGCGACTATTGCAATACGATCGTAATCTTTGAACTTATATTTAATAGATGTCTTTAAAAAACCAGCTATTTTATCTACATCAAGAATAGCTCCCCAAATATCCTTCCCTAGTTTTGGTTGTACAATGGGAGCATAACCTAATGGTTTCATAGCCCAACCATTAAAATTTGAGTCGGATTGAAGCATTGATGGAATGTTTCCAAAAGTGTCTTTTGATTCTCCAGAAAGCCCATGAACAAAGAGCAATAAGTTATTGCCTTCATCTCTTTCCCAAGACACCGCTGAATCATCACTCTTTGATGATACAGTTTCTAAGTGCTGAATATGATTTTTAAATTTATTAGTAACAATTTTATCTCTCTTATCTTTCGGGATATAGCAAATTGCAAAATCACTACTCATTTGCAAGTTGGCATAAGGTGTTTGATCTTTTACAATATCGCTTCTTTGCTTTAGCTTTTCAATTAATTCTGGAGTTCTTTCAAATACGTAATTAACAGTTTCTACAGTCCTAACAAATTCATCAGCAAAAAAGTGCTTATGAGTTGCTTTAAAAGCTTCTTTTAAACATGTTGTAAAAACACTGTCATTCTCATCTCCCCATGAAAGTTCGGATGCTTGCGAAGATGCCAGTATGACCATTCCACGTTCATCATCTATTTCTTGTGCCAGACCTTCTAAAGTAGAATCTTTATGTAATACTTGTTGTTTGATGTTTTCTGAAATAGTCTGAGAAATAATGTCATCTTTCCCATCAAAAAAGGACCCAGAATGACAACAGTCAAAAAGCATAAATATCTTTTTTGACTTCATTTTACTTAATCTTTCTCTTATTTCTTGTCCAGACACATAATTTGAGTTGGAAATAATTTTATCATGAGGACATAAATATGATATACCTTGTTCATAACCACCATGACCAGAGTAGTACATTAAAAACGACGAGTTTTCGTTAGTTTTTGCGACTATATCATCTAGCTCCGAAAGTATTCTATTCATAGTGGCATCTCCGTCTAATAACAAGGAAATATTCTCTTCTTTATAGCCGCATAGTTCCTCGTTTGTAAGAATATCATACATGCTTTGAGCATCCTTTAGAACACTTTTTGTTTTTTGCTTATAATCAACACCAATTATTAGTGCATATGCATTTTCAAGCTGACTCATAGTTAAAGTTTAGCTGATAAATTTTTGAATAATATTTTCATTTGAGAAACTTGTTCAAAAGTAATCTTTGGAGAATTTAATGCTAAAGTGTTAAGTTCAATTAGTGTTTTTAATTGACTTGATAAATCTCCCTTAATTATATTTCTATCAACTAACTCACTTGTTAAAGCAAAGTTTGATGAAGCAGTAGTAGTAATTCCGTTTTGAGAAGCGATACTTTTTAGCTTCTGACTAATTGAATCTTGTAGTTCTAAAAGCTCTTGATATGGTGTTTCAGCATGACTTTTTTTAGGAGTAATTCCACCACTACTTTTAGGATTTATTCCACCTCCATCTTTTGGGTTGATACCTTCACCTTCTTTGGCATTGATTCCGGATGAGCCAATACCAATTAATTTGGTGGCTTCTTGAAGTTTATCTTCAATAAAGTTCATTTCAAATCCTTGAGCGCCAGCTTTAATAGAACCTAGACTACTTATAATTTTTCCAATATGCTTTTTAAACATATAGAGTCCAAGTATCATCGCAATTGGCCAAATTATCACGTCCAATAAATTTATTATTTGCTCTAAGGCCCCAGGTTCACTAATCGCTGTCCCAACAGTTTCTTCTGCTCCTTTAACAACGTGCTCTACTTCTTGCCCTTTAACAACGTGCTCTACTTCTTGAAAATTTGTCATAGTGTTTTATTTTTCCAGTAATTCATAATTCTATTAACAAATTCAGGACTATTTTTAATAGTTCTGAAATGCGGATCATTTTGAAAGGTTGACGGCGTATAGTTGTAACCTTGTACAACCGCTTTTAGAAGAAAATCTAATGCGTTGTCTTTATCTCCAATGGAGGCATAATATTGAGCCCAAGCGTAGTCAACTGCACCAAACTGATAATCTTTTCTTAGTAACTCAAGTTTTTCAACAAATGTTTTTGCATCTTCAAAATTTCCGATATTAAAATTTGAAACCGAAAGATGAACTAAGTATTCAATATTATCTGGTTCAGTCTCGTGCAGGGTTTGATATATTTCCTGCGCTTTTATATAATCTCCTTTAAAATAATAAGCTTGAGCAAGATTATTCTTATTAGATTCAGAATCCTTACCAGTAATTATTTTGTTGAAGTATTTGTTTGCTTCGTCTACGCGATTGGCATTTATTAGTTGAATTCCAGTGAAAATATTCAAATAATCAATATCTTCATTAGAAGCTCTTAAAGCATAGTCAGATAGATACTTTTCAAGTTCAGTAAATTTTTCAGATTTAACGTAGGCACTTATCAAAGGACGTTTTAAATAATTATCTTCTAAAATGCTTGTAACTGGAACTAATGTTTTTATGACATCCTCATAATTACCTAATTCAACATCAGCAAGTCCTTTTATATAGTATCTATAACCACAACGTGCACAATTTTCTAAGACCATATCTCTCATCGGGATTTCATCAAAAAAAGCTTGAATATCCTCTGGACGATTTACAAATTGTAAAGCGATGGTCATGATAGACTGATTTGTACTTATATCTAAAGATGCCACATCATATTCTTTTTTAATAGCGCGATAAACTTTATCATTTTTCCCACTAACAATAGATTCGTATAATAACATCCAGTTTTTCTGCCTTGTATTAAGCTTTGAATTATTAACTACCGTGTTTATTAATGAATCCATAGTTGCAATTAATCCTTTGTTATAATAATAAGATATCATATGAGATTTAGGTTCAAAAAAATCTTTATCTTTTTCGATAGCCTTTTTTAAATTATCTAAATGAATTTGATCATTTCCTAAATTATCTAATGCAGTAACTAAATATTGATAGGCTTCATAATTAGGCGGATTTTCTTCATAATATGAGATCATTCTATTATTCTCTCTGATATAACCTGAATCATCCTGCTTGCCTTCGGTAGATAAGTAGCCAAGTATTTCTTGCTTTAATTTCTCCGCACAGTCTAAAGGTGTATTTGGATCGCAAATCGCAGTTTCGAATGAAATAAGTGTTTCATCGATTAAACCATTTTTTATAGACCCTTGCAATAAAAGTTTGCCTTTTTCTTTATAGAAAACACCTTCTATGACTTTTCCTGGTTTCAAGTAGTTTTTTAGTAAACTGTTTAGGTCTATAGAACCAGCTTGTGATTTAATAACACTTGTATAATCACTTACTAATTTTGAAGAAATTGCCTGACCTACTTCATTCTCAGTTATACCATGAATAATCCAATTGGCAGCAATTTTACCAACATTATTTAGTTTTTCATCACCAGTCGTATTTTCAAAATCTAATACTGCAATTTTATCATTGCTCTTTAATTCTTCTAATGAGAAATTTTCACCAAAATTATTTTTTAAAATTAGCGTAATTGCTACTCCCGAAAGCAAACCAACCACAAACAACGAAGAAAAGTACATTTTTTGAAATGCACTTTTATTATAGGGAGTTGTTGGGTCTTCTGTTTGTTGAATTTCGTATTTTAATAATCTAAACTTCCATATGTAGTATATATAAATTGGGAATCCCAATAACAAAATAAGAATAAGATAAGTCACACTTTTTATGGGAAGACCAAGCGGCTCAGCAATTAGAGCTAAAACCTGTAAAAGTACCCAACTTGACACTATATAAATAGAAAGCATTTTAAATACATGCTTTTTATGGCACTCTCTAACAAAACCTTTTAGGTTCATATTCAGTTGATTAAAGTAATAAGTTAAGCAGAAATGGGTTAATAGCTTGTTAAAGTTACATTTTTTCGCTAATATAGTGAATAATTAATCCTAAAATAACAGTATTATGGCTCAAGATGGTGGAGGTATCAATCCAAAAGATGGAGGAGGCATCAACCCAAAAGATGGTGGAGGCATCAACCCAAAAGATGGAGGAGGTATCAACCCAAAAGACGGTGGAGGCATCAACCCTAAAGATGGTGGAGGTATCAATCCAAAAGATGGTGGAGGTATCAATCCAAAAGATGGAGGAGGCATCAACCCAAAAGATGGTGGAGGCATCAATCCAAAAGATGGAGGAGGCATCAACCCAAAAGATGGTGGAGGTATCAACCCAAAAGATGGAGGAGGTATCAACCCAAAAGATGGAGGAGGCATCAATCCAAAAGATGGAGGAGGTATTAACCCAAAAGATGGTGGAGGCATCAACCCTAAAGATGGAGGAGGCATCAACCCAAAAGACGGTGGAGGCATCAACCCTAAAGATGGTGGAGGTATCAATCCAAAAGATGGTGGAGGTATCAATCCAAAAGATGGAGGAGGTATTAACCCAAAAGATGGAGGAGGCATCAACCCAAAAGACGGAGGAGGTATTAACCCAAAAGATGGAGGAGAAATATTATCTCCTAAAAAAAGCTGGTGGAGTAGGATTTTCGGCTCCTAAAAAATGGAGGAGGTATCAACTCTAAAGAATTTCGATGCATAAATCCGAAGTGAATTCTATCTAATAACATTAAATAAACGCCCTAGTATAACAATATAAAAAAGCCAATTCATTTGAATTGGCTTTTTTAATTTTAATGAATATTAATGAGTGCCTATAATACAACCACAAGTTTCTCTTGTAAAACTTTGACTTTCTTCATGCCATGGAAAAGCTGAATTGTATTTATTGTTTTCCCAATAGAATTTACCTCTAGTACTTTCATGATTACCAATTTCATTCATGGTTTCAGTATCATATAATCTACCATTAACCATAGTATAAATAACGCTTTCAGAATTTCTAATGTTTTCTAGCGGATTTTTGTCTAAAACAATTAGGTCGGCAAGTTTTCCAACCTCAAGGGAGCCAATGTCATTTCCTGCACCAATATATTCAGCACCATTAAGTGTGGCTGCTCTTAGAGCTTCCATATTAGTCATGCCTCCTTGCTGAAGCATCCAAAGCTCCCAGTGAGCACCTAAGCCTTGTAACTGTCCATGAGCACCTAAATTTACCTTAACACCGACATCAGTAAGCGCTTTACACACTTTTGAAGTTGCAATATAGCCATTCTCATATTCCTCTTGTGGCACCATTACACGATGTCTTGAGCGTGCATCAACAATACTACGTGGCATATATTTTAATAGTTTTTCGTTTTCCCAAACGTTCGTGTTTTGATACCAATAATATTCTCCACTCATTCCTGCATAATTTACAACAAGAGTAGGAGTGTAGCCTGTATTACTATTTCCCCAAAGTGTCATAACATCTTTATATACGGGAGCAATCGGAATATTATGCTCTACTCCAGTGTGTCCATCCATAATCATTGTCATGTTATGGTAAAACGTTGAGCCTCCTTCAGGCACTACAAAAATACCTTCTTCACGAGCTGCTTGTAATACCTGTTGACGCTGTTCTCTGCGAGGTTGGTTATAACTTTTAACCGATAATGCTCCAAATGCTTTTGTACGCTTAATTGAAGAACGAGCATCATCTAAACTATTAATAACAGCTTTAAAATCACCCTCGGCTCCATATAGTATGTGTCCTGTTGAATATAATCTAGGTCCAACTAAAGTTCCGTTTTTCTGTAACTCAGATAAAGCAAAGACTGCTTGAGTATTAGCAGAAGGGTCATGAGCAGTGGTAATTCCAAACGCTAAATTCGCATAGAATTGCCAATGTTTTTGAGTGGTTAAACCATCACGAAATCCACCAATATGTGCATGAGCATCAACAATTCCTGGCATAATGGTTTTACCTGAGACATCATAAATTTTTGTATTAGAAGGTATTGAAACTTCTGAAGATGTTCCTATAGCTTCAATTTTGTTTTGGTTAACTATAATGGTTCCGTTTTCTATCACTTTGTCACCTTCCATAGTGATAATTCGTGCATTTTTGAAGGCGATTCTTCCACTTGGTTTATCTGTTTTTACTTGTAAATTGATAGTCACTTTAGGTTTAGTTACCAATTTAGTGTCTAATGAAGCAGGAGCAGAATAATACTCATTGCCAAGTGTCCAGTGAATTGTTTTACTGTCTTTAGACCAATGCAAATTAATTCCAGCATCTTTAGTCAGTTGTGTTACAGGTACAAAGTTTGATTTGTCAGTTAAATCAATTGACTTTCCTGCTTGTGGCATTGGTGCCATATATACTTTAAATAAATGAATAAATGCGACCCAATTACCATCTGGACTTGGTAGCAGTCTATTGCCATTCTTAGATTTTATATGAGTTCTTTCATGATTACCATTTAAGTCAACACTCTTTAGTTGTTTTGTTAAAGCACCACCAAAAGTGCCTCCATTTTGAAAGATAATTCGTTTATCATCTTGCGAGAACATTGCGTAATCGCCTTGCTGTGTTAAGAATTTATTATTAGAGCCATCAGCATTCATTACATATAAACCAGTTTTTTTACTGAAAGTTCTACCTTGGTCACCATTACCTCCTTCTTTTCTATAAACAATTTTAGAACCATTATTTGAATATGAAGGGTTTCTATAAATCCCTTTTTGAGAATTTAATTTTTTTGGAGTTCCACCATTGGCAGAAACTGAAAAAATATTTCCAAGATTTTCATCATTCCAGGTTACATAGACTATTTGTGAACCATCAGGAGAGAATGAAGGTTCAAATTCAAAATCAGTTCCTTGAGTTAATCGCTTAGGTTTTCCTTTTGGTAATTGCATTGTGTATAAATAACCTAAGGCATTAAACACAATGCTTTTTCCATTGGGTGATGTTTTTACGTCTCTAATAACTTTAGAATTAAAAGAGTCGGGAGCGACAGGTGTGTCAAATTCTACAGCCTTCGCAATTTTTATATTGGTGCTTACTTCAAAAGGAATATTAGTTACTTGAAGTGTATTTACATTTACTTTGTTAATTTTTCCACCAGACCAAAATACTATGCTATCGTCATTTGGTGCCCAACTATAATTACTATACACACCAAATATTGCCCAAGCTTCCTGTTGGTCTTTGTTAAGACCATCAAAAATTGGCCACTCTTCACCAGTTTCTAAATCATGAATGTAAAGCGCAGTTTTTGTTCTAATACGTTTTACAAAAGCTAGCTTTTTTCCATCATTTGATATTTGTGGACGAGCAGCACCTCCTGGACCTCCTGTGATTCTCTCGGTTTTTCCTGTTTCAAAATCATAACGATTAATCACATAAATTTGACTATTAGGGTCTTTGTTGTATTGAAAGAAGCCTCCAGGATAAACATCCTCGCTATAATACATATAGCGACCATCTTTAGAAATGCAAGGCTCGTTTACATCTTGTTGGTCATTTTTACGCTTTGTAATTTGTATACCACTTTTACCAGATAAATGATACATCCACATTTCTCCAGCACCTAACGAGCGAGTAGAAGAGAAATGTTTTCTAGCAACCAAGTAGTTACCATCTGGTGTCCAAACGGCATTATTGAGTAGTCTAAAATTTTCATTGGTGATTTGTTTGGCATTACTACCATCAATATTCATTGTCCATATATTATCACCACCACCTGCATCACTTGTAAATGAAATGGTTTCCCCGTCTGGACTAAAGCGTGGTTGAATTTCGAAAGGTAAACCTGTTCTTAGAGCAGTCGCTTTTCCACCATTTGCGTTCATAATGAAAATATCTCCAAGGAGATCAAAAGCTATTTTAGTTCCATCAGGACTTACATCTATGTTCATCCAAGTGCCTTCATTGGTGTTTAAAAGAACTTCTTTAAAATTCCAATCACCTTCTGGATTGGAGACATCCCAAGATTTCTTTTTTTCTTGAGCTGATAGGGTAGTAGAAACTAAAATTAGGGCAATTAATAATTGTTGAATTCGATTCATTTTATGTGAAAATTTTATGAATCTGAAAGATAATAAAAATGAAACTTGCTTTTATAATTAGTTATTCACAATAGCTATAAAACAAAAAAGTCCGATTCGTTAGAATCGGACTTTGATAAGCGAAATATATTATACAATAGGCGAAACGCCTTATTTAACTTTATTTACAATTGCTTCAAAAGCATCAGGGTTATTCATAGCTAAATCGGCTAAAACCTTACGGTTTAATTCGATGTTGTTAGCTTTTAATTTTCCCATAAATTGTGAATATGACAATCCGTGTTGTCTAGCTCCTGCGTTAATACGCATGATCCATAATGCACGGAAAGTTCTTTTTTTGTTTCTACGGTCTCTATACGAGTATTGCATCGCTTTATCAACCGCATTTTTTGCTACTGTCCAAACGTTTTTACGTCTTCCAAAGTAACCTTTTGCTTGCTTAAGAACCTTTTTTCTTCTGGCTCTTTTTGCAACTGAATTTACTGATCTTGGCATAATTTTAAATTTTTTTGTAGTAGGCGTTCGATAATCGAAACTTTTATGAGCCTAACTCCATGGTTTATAAATAATTTTAACCTAAGCTAAATTACTTTAATCGTAATTGTTGCTTAATGTTTGCTACATCGCTCTCATGTACTAATGTACTGTGAGTTAAAGCTAGCTTACGCTTTTTAGATTTTTTTGTCAAAATATGACTCTTAAATGCGTGCTTTCTTTTGATTTTTCCAGTTCCAGTTAACTTAAAACGTTTCTTGGCACTAGATTTTGTTTTCATTTTAGGCATTGTTCTCCTCTTTATTTAAATTCACTTCGCTTATTCTTTTTTGATTAAGTTATTTTGCTTTTTTAGGAGCAATAAACATAATCATTCTTTTTCCTTCTAATTTTGGCATCTGTTCAACTTTTCCGAACTCTTCTAAATCTTGTGCTAAACGTAACAATAAGATTTGACCTTGTTCTTTAAATATGATTGAACGTCCTTTAAAAAACACAAAAGCCTTAAGCTTTGCACCATCTTTTAAGAACTTTTCAGCATGTTTCTTTTTAAATTCGTAATCGTGATCATCTGTATTTGGACCAAAACGAATTTCTTTAACAACAACTTTTGTTGCTTTTGATTTTAAAGCTTTATCCCGTTTCTTTTGTTCATAAAGAAACTTTTTATAGTCCATAACTTTGCAGACAGGAGGTACAGCTTTTGGCGATATTTCAACAAGATCTAATCCTTGTTCATCAGCAATTGCCAGTGCTTGAGGTGTTTTATAAACACCTATTTCAACATTATCACCTACCAAACGAACTTCTGGTGATGTGATTTTTCTGTTTATCCTGTGTTGATCTTCTTTAATTATTCTTGCAGGACCTCTATTTCTTCTTCTACGTATTGCTATGACTATATATTTTTAATTAAACTTTAAATTGTTTTAATGTCTTATTTATTTCCTTTTCAACAATTTCTGAGAAATCTTTTACATTAATCATGCCTAAGTCTTCTCCTCCATGTTTACGAACGCTAATTTTATTTTCGTTCTCTTCATTCTCACCAACAATAATCATGTATGGGATTTTATTCATTTCGGCTTCCCGAATTTTTTTACCCATGGTCTCATTCCTATTGTCAATAAGGGCGCGAATTTCGTCATTTTCTAACAAATTTAAAACTTTTTCGGCGTATTTTTCATATTTCTCACTAATTGATAGGATAATAGCCTGTTCTGGCATTAGCCATAATGGAAAATTTCCTCCAGTATGTTCTAGCAGAATAGCAACAAATCGTTCCATACTACCGAAAGGTGCACGATGTATCATTACAGGTCTATGTAGCTCATTGTCACTGCCTTTATAAGTTAAGTCAAAACGCTCAGGTAATGTATAATCTACTTGTATTGTTCCAAGTTGCCATTGTCTTCCAAGAGCATCTTTTACCATAAAATCTAATTTAGGACCATAAAATGCTGCTTCTCCAGTTTCAATAACAAAATTTAACCCTTTGTCTTTTGCGGCATTAATTATTGCTTGTTCTGCTTTATCCCATAAATGATCTTCACCAATATATTTGTCTGGATTATCAGGATCTCTTAGGGATACTTGAGCGGTAAAGTTTTCAAACCCTAAAGAACCAAAAACATAAAGAACAAGATCAATTACTTCTTTAAATTCTGTATCTAATTGATCAGGAGTGCAAAAAATATGTGCATCATCTTGTGTAAAACCTCTTACTCTTGTTAATCCATGTAACTCTCCACTTTGTTCATATCTATAAACAGTTCCAAATTCAGCATATCGTTTAGGTAGTTCTTTATAACTGAAAGGTTTTGCATTATAAATTTCACAATGGTGAGGACAGTTCATTGGTTTTAATAAAAATTCTTCATCCTCTTTGGGTGTTTTAATTGACTGAAAACTATCCTCTCCATATTTGGCATAATGGCCAGAGGTAACATACAGTTCTTTTTGACCAATATGAGGTGTTACGACCATCTCATAACCAGCTTTTTGTTGAGCCTTTTTAAGAAAATCCTCTAACCTAGCCCTTAAAGCGGCTCCTTTAGGCAGCCATAAAGGAAGTCCTTGACCAACCTTTTGCGAAAAAGTAAAAAGTTCAAGTTGTTTACCGAGTTTTCTGTGATCACGCTTTTTAGCTTCTTCTAGAAGCTCCAGATATTCTTTTAGTTCTTTTTGTTTAGGGAAAGATGTACCATAAACACGTGTGAGTTGTGTATTGTTTTCATCACCTCTCCAATAAGCACCTGCAACACTAAGTATTTTTACGGCTTTAACAATTCCAGTATTTGGGATATGCCCACCACGACATAAATCGGTAAATGTCGAATGGTCGCAAAATGTGATATCACCGTCTTGTAGGTTTTCAATAAGTTCTACTTTGTACTCATTTCCTTGTTCCTTATAAAAGGATAGCGCATCTGCTTTAGAAACGGATTTCATTTTAAACTCATGCTTTCCGCGAGCAATCTCTAACATCTTATCCTCAATTGTTTTAAAATCTTTATCAGAAATACTTCTATCCCCAAGATCTATATCATAATAAAATCCATTCTCAATTGCTGGACCTATAGATAATTTAACTCCAGGATAAAGCTCCTCTAGCGCTTGAGCTAAAATGTGTGCCGATGAATGCCAAAAAGCTTGTTTTCCTTCAGTATCTCTCCAAGTATATAAAACAAGATTACCATTAGTAGTTAATGTAGTTGAAGTCTCAATAGTTTTATCATTAAACTTTGCAGATATAACATTTCTGGCGAATCCTTCACTTATATCTTTTGCAACATCTATTACAGTAATATTATTATCATAACTTCTAACACTGCCATCTGGTAAAGTAATTTCAATCATATGCGAGTAAAAATTTAAAGCGCAAAGATAATAGTATAATATATCACATACAATATATATATAAGGTATATTTTTACACTTCACCTAATAGTATTCATCGGGATTTGAGTATTCGATTTGGATTGGTATGGGATTTTTTCATGTGATAAATGTTTGGTTATTAGGTGTTGTGGTGTTGTGTTTTATATTTTGTAAAAAAGAGTTAAGAAAAGG
>JALKAW010000009.1 GCA_023015825.1 Flavobacteriaceae bacterium S0862
GGGGCTCACCTCTTACCATTCCGAACAGAGAAGTTAAGCCCGTTTGCGCCGATGGTACTACAATCGTGGAAGAGTAGGTCGCCGCCTTTTTTGAACCCTTACTATTTTATAGTAAGGGTTTTTTTATGCCGGTTTGTAAGAACTAAATTTTATTTAAAGATACATAAGAAAAAAACCTTAGTTATTGTAATTCAAAACCTTACTTCTATAAGTGATAAATATCTAGTATGTTTGTTTTTAATTATTGTTTAATGGAAAATAGCGAATTAGATTTAGCTTGGAATTTTGTTGAAAACACTAACAGAAATATATTTTTAACAGGTAAGGCAGGTACAGGCAAAACTACTTTTTTGAACAAATTAAAAATGCAGTCTCAAAAACGAATGGTTGTAGTTGCTCCTACTGGAGTTGCTGCTATTAATGCCAAAGGCGTGACTATTCATTCGTTTTTTCAATTACCTTTTGGACCAATTTTGCCAGATAAAGAGTTTAAATCTTCTTCTAATTTCAATAGAAAATTCAGTAAAGCCAAAATAGATATTATTAAATCTTTAGATCTTTTGCTTATAGATGAAATTAGCATGGTTAGAGCTGACATGTTAGATGGAATAGATAAGACCTTAAGACGTTATAAGAATAAAAACCTGGTTTTTGGTGGGGTGCAATTATTAATGATTGGAGATCTACAACAGTTGTCTCCGGTAGTTAAAGAGAATGAGTGGCAATTATTGAAGGGTTTTTATAAAAATGCATTTTTTTTTAGTAGCCAAGCTTATCAACATTCTAATGTATTAACTATAGAGCTAAAACATATTTATCGTCAAGAAAATGCGATATTCATAAATATATTAAACGAAATCCGGAACAATAATTTAAGTATCACTTCAGCTATAGAACTTAACAAACGTTACATTAAAGATTTTGAGCCAAGTAGTGAAGAAGGTTATATCTCATTAACAACACATAACAATAAAGCACGAGAAGCAAATAGATATGAACTAGAAAAATTAGAAGGAAAGGAGCATGTGTATAAGGCAATTGTAGAAGGTAATTTCCCTGAACATTCATACCCAAATAAAGAGGAACTAAAATTAAAAGTTGGTGCTCAGGTGATGTTTATTAAAAATGATAGTTCTCTTGAAAAACGTTATTTCAATGGTAAAATTGGTAAAGTAATTTCATTGGATAAAGAAGAAGTTGTTGTGAATTGCCCAGAAGACGACTTTAATATTATAACAAAATTAGAAACATGGGAAAATATAAAATATACAGTAGATTCTGAAACGAAAGCAATTACTGAAGATAAAATAGGTAGTTATTCTCAAATCCCTTTGCGTTTGGCTTGGTCAATTACCATACATAAAAGTCAAGGGTTAACTTTTGAAAAAGCCATTATTGATTCTCAAGGAGCTTTTGCACATGGACAAACGTATGTGGCACTGAGTCGTTGTAAATCTCTTGAAGGCTTGGTTTTAAAAAGTAAAATTGAACCAAATCAAATTATAACTGATTCACATGTTCTAGACTTCAATAAAAATGCCGAAGCTAACCAACCCAATGAAGATATTTTGCAACAATCTAAAAGAGAATTTCAACTGGATTTAATTTTAGAAGTTTTCGATTTTTATAAGTTTTTATATCCGGTTGGACGAATTTTAGATATTTATTACAAAAACCGAGGAAGTATTGAAGGCTCAGTAGAAGAACCATTAAATACAATCAAGGAGAGTACTACAAGTTTGCTTAAAGTTAGTAATGGTTTTAAATCTCAATTACAAACATTGGTTGGTAATATGGAAATCCCAGAAGTAAACAATGCTCTTCAAGAACGGTTTACAAAAGCTATTACTTATTTTAATGGTCAGACAAAAGCGACCATGGAATCATCATTAAAAGATTTTAGTTTTTCAACGGACAACAAAGCAATTCATAAAGATATAGAGAAACAACTAGCTGCTTTAGAAGAATTATTGGAGATTAAACTTTTATACTTTGAAGGATTAAAAAAAGGCTTTAAAACGGACAGTTTCTTAAGGTTAAGGGCAAAATCTGTTTTCTTAGGAAAGGAAAAGCCCAAAAAACAACGTAAAGCCGTTATTGATGGAACAACAAATGTTGAACTTTTTGAATTACTGAGAGAACTACGAAATCAAATTGCGAACCGAGAAGATTTGGTTCATTTTCAAATTTTTACTCAAAAATCATTATATACCATGTGCGAAACTTTGCCGACAACCTTGGCAGAATTAAAGCAGATTCACGGTATGGGTAAAACACGAATTGAAAAATATGGATCAGAAATTTTAAATGTTATCCACTCATATTGTTATGAAAACGATATTGAGATTTCTCAAAAGCCTTTTGTGTTTGAAACAACAAAGCCAAAAAAGAAAAAAGAGGATACTAAAAAGATTTCTTTAGGTTTGTTTAAGAATGGAAAATCTATTGAAGAGATTGCTAATGAGCGAGAACTCAATTCGACAACAATTATTGGTCATTTAGCAACTTTTATTTCTACATGCGAAGTAAAAATTATCGATTTAATTTCAGAAGAACATTATCTAGAATTAAAAGAACTAATCCCCAAGACCAAATTCGAAAATCTATCAGATCTTAAGTATCAGCTAAATGATAAATATTCATATGGAGAAATTCGTTTAGTTTTAGAAAATTTAAATAAATAAAAAAAGCTTCAAAATTAAATTTTGAAGCTTTTTTTATTTTAATATCTATTGATAATTTATCCTCTTATAACTCCCCTAGAAATCACAATTTTTTGAATTTCTGAGGTGCCTTCATAAATCTGAGTAATTTTTGCATCACGCATTAAACGTTCTACATGGTATTCTTTTACAAAACCATTTCCACCATGAATTTGAACTGCTTCAACCGTATGTGTCATTGCAACTTGTGAGGCATAAAGTTTAGCCATGGCACTAGACATATCGTAATTGTTGCCTTGGTCTTTATCCCAAGCAGCCTTCATTACTAAATGACGAGCAGCTTCAATTTCAGTTGCCATATCAGCTAGCTTAAAAGCGATTGCTTGATGATTACAAATTTCTGTGCCAAAAGCTTTTCGTTCTTTAGAGTATTTAAGAGCCAATTCATAAGCACCAGAAGCAATTCCTAATGCTTGCGACGCAATACCAATTCTCCCACCAGAGAGGGTTTTCATGGCGAATTTAAAACCAAAACCATCTTCTCCAATTCTATTTTCTTTAGGCACTTTTACATCGTTAAATTGGAGTGTATGTGTGTCACTCCCTCTAATTCCAAGTTTATCTTCTTTTGGACCAATATCAAATCCTTCCATACCCTTTTCCACAATGAAAGCATTGATGCCTTTGTGACCTTTTTCTTTATCTGTTTGTGCAATTACTAAATAGACATCACTTCTTCCTCCATTAGTAATCCAGTTTTTCGTTCCGTTTAATAAGTAATGGCCACCTTTATCAATGGCTGTTGTTTTTTGTGAAGTAGCATCGCTACCAGCTTCAGGTTCACTTAAACAGAATGCACCAATGAACTCGCCAGTAGCAAGTTTAGTTAAGTATTTTTGTTTTTGTTCTTCGCTACCATAGGCTTCCAACCCATAACATACCAATGAATTATTTACCGAAACGATTACTGAGGCAGATGCATCAACTTTGGATAATTCCTCCATAATAAGCACGTAAGAAATGGTATCCATACCACTTCCTCCATATTTAGGGTCTACCATAATGCCTAAAAAGCCAAGTTCCCCCATTTTTCTTACTAATTCATCTGGAAATTTTTGTATTTCATCACGTTCTATAACTCCTGGAAGTAATTCGGTTTGAGCAAAATCTCTTGCTGCATCACGAACCATTAAATGTTCTTCGGTAAGGCTAAAATCCATTATTGTGTAGTATTGCTTAATTGATAAAAAATGTACGCAAAGATAAAGTTTTATTACATTTTTTTCAATTTGAATACATATTTTTACATTATATGATAAAATCGAAATACAAGGTTCTTGGTGTCATGTCCGGAACATCACTTGATGGATTGGATTTGGCTTATGTTGAGTTTGATTATGAAAATTCGTTGAGTTTTAAAATCATCATGGCTGAAACTATTGCTTATTCAAAAGCATGGAAAAACATACTTGAAAATTTGGTTTCAAATTCGTTGGAAGAATTACAAGAAATTGACCGAAAATACACAGCATATTTAGCTTCAGCTATAAACGATTTTATTAAAAAACATCATATTCTAGATTTGGATGCAGTATGCTCTCATGGTCATACAGCATTACATCAACCTGAAAAAGGATTAACATATCAAATTGGAAACCAGAAAGAATTGAGTAAGTTAACAGGAAAGACTATTGTTTGTGATTTTCGAGTACAGGATGTTAAACATGGAGGTCAAGGCGCTCCTTTAGTTCCCATTGGAGATGAATTATTATTTTCAGACTATGATTATTGCCTAAACCTTGGGGGTTTTGCAAATATTTCAGTAAAAATTGATAAAAAAAGATTAGCTTTTGATATTAGTCCTATAAACATTGTTCTAAATTATTATGTTTCTAAGCTTGGTGTTGATTATGACGACAATGGGAATTTAGCCGCTTCAGGACAGATAAATAAAACATTACTAGCAGAACTAAACGAACTAGAATTTTATAAGTTGAAACCACCAAAGTCATTGGGTTTAGAGTGGGTTAGAGAAAAGATAATTCCAGTAATTGACAAGCATAAACTAAGTATTGAAGACATTTTAAGAACCTTTGTAGAGCATTCTGCTTACCAAATTGCAATCGAAATAAACAAATCTAAAAATGCTTCGGTGCTAATAACTGGAGGAGGCGTTTACAATTTATTTTTAATTAATAGATTAAAAGAGTTAACAAAAAATAAAATAGTAATTCCTTCTAAAAAACTTATAGAATATAAAGAAGCTTTAATTTTTGGGCTACTAGGTGTGCTTAAATTACGAGGAGAAAACAACTGTTTAAGTAGTGTTACTGGCGCCAAATATGATCATAGCTCGGGTAATATTTTTATTCCATAAATTTCTCTTAAATTAATACATAAGAATTTTAGTTTTTTATATTTGTTATTAGCAACAATTAAAAGCACTTTCAAGATGAATCAACTTTAGCTGTACTTAGAAATAAGTAGAAAAAATAAAATTAGAGAAATAAGAAAAGTTAAAGAATCATCAATAATATTAAATGAAAGAATTATTAAGTAAATACGAGAATAAATCACCTGAGATAGTATTTAATTGGAAAGACTCTGAAACTGAAGCCGAAGGATGGACAGTTATAAATTCTTTACGAGGAGGAGCAGCTGGAGGAGGAACAAGAATGCGTAAAGGCTTGGATATGAATGAAGTTTTATCCTTAGCAAAAACGATGGAAGTCAAGTTTACTGTCTCTGGACCAGCTATTGGAGGAGCTAAATCTGGAATTAATTTCGATCCGAGGGATCCAAGAAAAAAAGGTGTTTTAGAGAGATGGTATGCGGCAGTATCTCCATTACTTAAAAGTTATTATGGAACAGGAGGCGATTTAAATGTTGATGAAATTCACGAAGTGATTCCAATTACTGAAGAATCTGGCGTTTGGCATCCTCAAGAAGGTGTTTTTAATGGTCATTTTAAACCTACAGAAGCAGATAAAATAAATCGCATTGGGCAATTACGGCATGGAGTAATAAAGGTTATTGAGAATCCAGAGTATTCTCCCGATGTTTTTAGAAAATTTACAGTAGCCGATATGATTACTGGATTTGGTGTTGCAATAGCAGTAAAACACTATTATGATATTTATGGGGGAACTATAGTTGATAAGCGAGTAGTAGTCCAAGGTTTTGGAAATGTAGGAGCAGCAGCAGCTTTTTATTTAGCCCAGATGAGAGCGAAAGTTGTAGGGATTATTGATATTGCTGGAGGCTTAATAAATGAAAATGGATTTACTTTTGAAGAAATCACTAACTTGTTTCTCGAAAAAACGAGTAATACACTCGAAAGTGATAATTTAATTCCGTTTGAAGAGATTAACGAAAAAATCTGGTCGCTTGAAACTGAAGTTTTTGCACCTTGTGCAGCGTCAAGATTAATAACAAAAGATCAAATTGACACAATGATAAAAAGTGGTTTAGAAGTTATTTCTTGCGGAGCAAATGTGCCATTTGCAGATAAGGAAATTTTCTTTGGACCTATTATGGAATTTACCGACAGTAAAGTGAGTCTTATTCCAGATTTTATTTCTAATTGTGGAATGGCTCGTGTTTTTGCATATTTTATGGAACGACGTGTGGAGATGACTGATGATGCTATTTTTGGTGACACGTCCAATATTATAAAAAATGCAATTCAAAATATATATAATCACAATCATCATAAAACTGAATTGAGTAAAACCGCTTTCACTTTAGCATTAAGTAAACTCGTATAACTAAAAACCAACAACCATGGAAGCAGCGATTATCATTGTATTTATAGTAGGCTATTTAGCCATAACATTAGAGCATAATTTAAAAATAGATAAACTCATTCCTGCTTTGGTCATGATGGCCATTAGTTGGGCCCTTATTTCATTGGGAATAGATGCATTTCCGGAGTGGTTTGATTCTGCAAATCATGGCTTAGTTGATGGATTTGCTGGCTTAGATCATGACAATAAGATGCACTTAATGGAAGAAACCTTATTGCATCATTTAGGAAAAACTGCAGAAATACTTGTGTTTTTACTTGGTGCAATGACTATTGTTGAAATTATTGATTATTTCGATGGTTTCTCTACCATTAAGAGCTTTATAAGGACTAAGAAGAAAACAAAAATTCTTTGGATATTTGCTGGTTTGGCATTTATTTTATCTGCAATTATAGATAACCTTACAGCTACTATAGTGCTAATCTCAATTTTGCAAAAAATTGTAAAAGACAGAAGTATACGATTATGGTATGCTGGTTTAATTATTATAGCAGCAAACGCAGGTGGTGCTTGGTCGCCAATTGGAGACGTAACCACTACCATGCTTTGGATTGGAGATAAAGTAAGTACAGGTCATCTAATAGGCTATTTGTTATTGCCTTCATTTGTATGTATGGCAGTACCAACCTTTATTGCATCGTTTTTGCCAGTATTTAAAGGAAACCTAGAAATTCAAGAAAGTGATAATGATAAACCAAAAAGCAAGTTTAGCTCAACCATGCTATTCTTAGGGCTATCTGCTATTGTTTCAGTACCAATTTTTAAAGTAGTGACGCACTTACCACCTTATGTTGGTATGATGTTGGCTCTTGGTGTTGTAGCAATTTTTGCTGAAATTTATAGTAATTCTAAATTTAGCCTTACAGTTATTGATAATCAAGAAAGTGCAGACCATGCGCATCATAGTCCTGTACATCACTCTTTATCAAAAATTGAGTTGCCGAGTATATTATTTTTCTTAGGAATATTAATGGCCGTTGCTGCATTAGAATCTTTAGGTATTTTATTTGAATTTGCAAATACCCTAAAAGAAACAACACCAATGTTAGGGACTGAATTACACGGAGAAGGTGTTTCAGATTTAGTAATATTGGCATTAGGTGTTGGGTCTGCTGTTATTGACAATGTCCCATTGGTTGCGGCCAGTTTGGGTATGTTCTCTGAGCCTATGGATAACGAATTATGGCACTTCATTGCATATTCAGCAGGAACAGGAGGAAGTATGTTAATAATTGGTTCTGCTGCTGGAGTTGTAGCAATGGGTATGGAAAAAATAGATTTCTTCTGGTATTTAAAAAAGATAGCTTGGTTAGCATTAATCGGTTTCTTAGCAGGAGCTGCAGTTTTCTTTTTCACAAGAACACTGTTTTAAAATACTTTATTTAAAAATCAATCGTTATTATTCAAAATCTAACAATATAATATATGTTATACACAGCAATGCTCAAAACTGTTCAGGAAGGAGCTGAACTAATTACTGATGAAGAATCTGTAGAAAAAACACTTTCTATTATTGAGCTTATTAAAAGTGGTGGAACCGCAGGACAAATTATAATTCTTTTATTGTTTGTGTTACTTCTAGTTGCAAGCTATATTTATTTTGAACGTTTGTTTGCAATTAAATCGGCTTCAAAAGTAGATACAAACTTTATGAACCAAATAAAAGACCATGTGTCTAATGGTAAAATAGAATCTGCTCAAGTACTCTGTGCTCAAATTAACTCTCCAGTATCAAGATTAATTAGTAAAGGAATTACAAGAATTGGAAAACCGCTTGAGGATATTAATACTGCCATAGAAAATGCTGGACGTTTAGAAGTTTACGGACTCGAAAAAAATGTAAGTGTTTTGGCAACTATTTCTGGAGCTGCACCAATGATTGGATTTCTTGGTACAGTTGTTGGAATGATTTTAGCAATATTTGAACTTGCCAATGCAGGAGGAACTATACAGATGGATGTTTTAGCTAGTGGTTTATATACAGCAATGACAACGACAGTAGCAGGTTTAATTGTGGGTATTGTAAGCTATATATGTTACAACCATTTAGTAGCAAGAACAAATAAGGTGATTCACCAAATGGAAGCTAACTCGGTTGAATTTTTAGACCTACTAAACGAACCAATTTAGAATATGGATATTAGAGGAAGAAATAAAGTAACACCAGAATTCAATATGTCGTCAATGACCGATATTGTTTTCTTGTTATTGATATTTTTTATGTTAGCGTCTACTTTAGTAACCACTAGTGCTATTGATATTTTATTGCCAAAAGCAAGTGGAAAAACGCAAAATAAAAAATCTGTATCTGTTAGTATAAAGAAGGATTTGACCTATTATATAGACCAGAAACGTGTTGGTGAAAGTGTACTAGAAAGTCAATTAGTTAGTGCCTTATCAAGCGAAGAATCGCCAACAATTGTTTTAAGAGCCGAAAAATCTGTTCCTGTAGACAATGTTGTAAAAGTTATGGATATAGCCAATAGAAATAAGTTTAAAGTGATTCTGGCTGTAAAACCAAATAATTAATAGGTTGCATAATGAAGTATTTTAAAACCAAACATGAAAAAGATTCAGCAAGAATTACAGCATTATTAGCAGTGATTCTCATTTTGCTGATATTTATTGTTGGTCCAAAATACTTAGACCCACCAGAGGAATATGGCGTAGCTGTTAACTTTGGGACTACCGATTTTGGTAGTGGTCGCGTTCAACCTAAAAAGCCAATACAACAAGCGCCAAAAGAAGTTGTAACTCCTCCAAAAAAAGTTGAAGAAGTAAAACCAGCTCCTTCAAAACCTCAAGAAACTAAGGCTGAGAACGTTATTACTGAGGATAATGCAGAGAGTATTGCTATAAAAAAACAAAAAGAAGAAGCTCTAAAAAAAGCAAAGGAAGAAGCTAAAGCTAAGGCAGAAACTGAGCGTATTGAACGTGAAAAGAAAGAAGAAGCAGAACGATTGGAAAAAGAACGAAAAGCTCAAGAAGCAAAGCGTAACTCTGTCAATGATTTAATTGGAGGTATAAAAAACAGCGATGGTACAGATTCTGGTAGTGAAGGTGATGATAATAAAGCAGGAGATAAAGGACAGTTAAATGGTGACCCTTATGCGCCAAGTTACTTTGGAGAACCTGGAACTGGAGGTGGAGGCTCAGGATACGGATTACGTGGTAGAGGTAGACCATCAAAATCTAAAGTACTCCCTGAATGTAATGAAGAAGGTAAAGTGGTTGTTGAAATTCATGTAAATAGACAAGGAAACGTAGTTAATGCTATTCCTGGTAAAAGAGGGACTACAGGAGTAAGTTGTCTATACGATGCAGCAAAAAAAACAGCTTTGACTTATAAGTGGCCTGCCGATTCTAAAGCACCAGCAAAACAAGTTGGTTTTGTAGTAATTAACTTTAGCGTTACTCAATAACTTATGAATTATTTCGATACTGTAAATTGGATGTTCTCCCAATTACCAATGTATCAAAACAAAGGTAAAATCGCTTTAAAAAAAGACCTTACAAATACGTTGGCTTTAGCGAAACACCTTAATCATCCCGAAAAACAGTTTAAATCCATTCACGTAGCAGGAACCAATGGTAAAGGCTCTACTAGTCACATGCTTGCTTCGGTGTTGCAAGAAGCTGGTTATAAAGTTGGATTATACACCTCCCCACATTTAAAAGACTTTAGGGAACGATTAAGAGTAAATGGGAAAGTTGTTAGTAAGCAATTTGTCATCCAATTTATTAAAAGGAATAAACTATTTTTAGAGAACCATAAGTTGTCTTTTTTTGAAATGACAGTTGGAATGGCTTTCGATTATTTTGCAAAACAAAAAGTTGATGTAGCCATAATAGAAGTGGGATTGGGAGGACGATTAGATTCAACCAATATTATTACTCCAGAAGTATCAGTCATTACGAATATTGGACTCGATCACACACAATTTCTAGGTGACACTTTAGAACTAATAGCTCATGAAAAAGCTGGAATAATTAAACCAAATATCCCAATTGTTATAGGCGAAACGCAAAAAGAGACTACGCCTATTTTTAAAAGAATAGCCAAAGAAAATAATGCTCCTATTTATTTTGCAGACCAAACCATTAAAAAAATATACGAATCTGATTTAAAAGGTAGCTATCAAAAAAACAATATTAAAACAGTCTCGCAAACTCTAACGGTTTTACAACCATTAGGTTATAATACCTCTGAAAAACAAATTATAAAAGGCTTCAAAAATGTTATAAAAAACACAGGTCTTTTAGGTCGCTGGCAAACACTACAATATGGACCTAAAATTATTTGTGATACTGCTCATAATAGGGAAGGACTTACTTTTGTGATGCAACAATTAACAAAAGAAAAATTTAGCAAGTTACATTTGGTTATTGGAATGGTGAAAGATAAAAATATGGATAGTATTATTGATTTGTTTCCAAAGGAGGCAACATATTACTTTTGTAAACCTGATATTCCGAGAGGTTTAGATGCAGAAATTTTAAAACAACATTTTATTGAAATAGGCTATCAAGGGAAAGCTTATAATACGGTAAATGAAGCGCTTGAGTTTGCTAAAAAACAGGCGAAAAGTGATGACTTAATTTATGTAGGAGGAAGCACATTTGTAGTAGCTGAAATTATTTAGAAAATTATTTAAAAATGTTTGTTAGATTAAAAAACTGACTTATATTTGCAGTCCAATTTAGAGGGCGCATAGCTCAGTTGGTTCAGAGCACTTGGTTTACACCCAAGGGGTCGGGGGTTCGAATCCCTCTGCGCCCACAGAAACAAAAAACGCAACATGATAATGTTGCGTTTTTTGTTTTAATAAGGCTACTATATTTTACCCTTGGTTTAATGGTTAGTATATGTTGATATGGTTGACAAAAAGAAGTATTCACCATATACATTGTTGTAATCCGTTTTATATTACGCCTTTCGCAGTAAAAAACTTAATGACTTCTTCTCTTTGCAAGACATTTGTTTTTATATACTCAAAACTAGCTTCTGAAGGAGGTACTGAGCCTTGTATCTGGAGAGACCTAAAAGAACCATCTTTTTGGGGAGTGATTAGAATGATATTTCCATATTCCAGATGAAACAGTCTCATGTTCACAATTGCAAAGCTGCCTTTATCAGGTGTTGCAAAAGCAACAAATTCGACCTTGTTGTCTTTAGTGATAAATGATCCCTGGCCGGTATAATCCGGGTGATTTCTTGAAATGAATCTAGCTGCACCTAAAGCGAAATTATTAGTGTCAACAGTATCTATGACAGTAATAACAGTAAAAAATGCCGTATTTCGTTGTTCTTCTTTATATAGTGGACTATTGCCCATCCAAAAACTTTGAAACACAATTTCCTTATCTTCCACGGTAATCTTATAATCCGGTAAAGATCGAGCCATTCGATTATTAAGCTCTCCGCCTCCCCCGTAGTTAAAGCCAAGGCTGCTGTAATGAGGTACGGGGAAAGCGCCAAACCTAATAGGTTCACGTTCACTTATTGTGTCAATATCACCTTTCATTCGGTCCATATCCCATAATTCAGGATTTTTGATATTTTCAATCTGTTTTAAACGAATCTCTTCTAGCGTTTTAGATCCTATATCTTGCGAAAACGAATACATAGAATGTAACAGAAGCAGTGCAAAAAATGATGTTGTTTTTTTCATAATAAGTAATTTTAAATTGCATCTAATGCGATGATATCCACTTTTTTAATTGGTTATATTAGTAGTTAAGCAAAGTTATTTTTTTTCTAATCATATCAAGTTAAAGCATTTCTAAAACACGCTCTAGAGCCATGCCTCTTGAGCCTTTAATAAGTATGTTTGCTTTATCAAGTTGTGAAAAATTAAAGTTATTTTTAAAATCTTGAAATGATTTAAATACTGATACTTTAGGAGAAACAATCTTGGTTTTATTAAAGTTGTCTCCAATTAAAATCAAGTGGTTAAAAGGCATCGTAGATGCTAAATCAGCTATATATTGATGTTCTTTTTGAGTGTCTTTACCAAGTTCAAACATATCGCCCAGAATAGCTATTTTCAAAGTGTCTTGTTGTTTTTCAAAATTTTCCAACGCAGCAATCATACTTGTTGGGTTTGCATTATAAGCGTCAAGTATTATTTTATTGGTGCCTTTTTGTATGATTTGTGAGCGATTGTTTTCTGGGATATAGCTTTCAATAGCATTTTTAATTTCTTGAGTTGAAACTTTAAAATACTTACCAATTGTTATTGCTGCTGAAATATTATTAAAGTTATAAGCGCCTATTAATTGGCTTTCAATATTGATGTTGTCATAATTTGCAATAACAAAAGGATTAGCTTCTACAAACTCAATATTGCAATTAGATGTATTATTACCAAAACTATATGAGTTTTGATAGTTATTTAATTGCTTTACTTGCGTTGTGTCATTGGCATTGATAAAAACAAGTTTGTCATGTGCTTTCAAGAAATCGTATAATTCACTTTTACCTTTAATAACCCCTTCAATACTTCCAAAACCTTCTAAATGTGCTTTACCAAAATTAGTGATGTATCCATAATCTGGTTGAGCGATTGCACATAAAAATTCAATTTCTTTTTGGTGATTTGCTCCCATTTCAACGATACCTATTTGGGTAGCCTTATCCATTGAAAGTAACGTTAAAGGCACTCCAATGTGATTGTTTAAATTACCAATAGTAGCGGTGGTTTTATACTTTTTTGACAGAACAGAATTAATAAGTTCTTTAGTAGTGGTTTTGCCATTACTTCCTGTGAGGGCTATTATTTTTAATCCTAAAAAGTTACGATGGTAATTTGCTAATTCTTGAAGTGTTTTAAGTACATTCTCTACTAGAATATAACTCTCGTTCAAAGCAGCTTCTTTTTTATCTATAATTGCATATTTAGCACCTTTCTCTATGGCGTTTTTCGCAAAAGTATTTCCATTAAAATTCTCGCCTTTAAGTGCAAAAAACAAACAGTTTTTAGTGATTTTTCTGGTATCTGTACATACAGTTGGGTACTTTAAAAAGAGTTTGTGTAGCGCTTCAATATTCATGGATTAAATGTAATAAAAAAAGTCCCAACGAAACCGTTAGGACTTTAATTTTATAACTTAAAAAGTTTAATTTTTCTTTTTGTTCTTTTGTTTAGATTTAGATCCAATTCTAGACATTGCACATCTAAATCCAATATAGTCTGTTGCCATATCTTGTGGGAAATAGCGTCTTTGTGCAGGATCTAACCAATAGGCTCTATCTCTCCATGATCCACCTTTGTAAACGCGTACTTCATCACTGATTAAAGATGTTCTTGCATTGGTTTTATCGTATTCTCTAATTAAGTTTCCAGCCGAATCTATTTCTACATTATGCCTTGGAGCATTATACATTTTCTTTGTAGTTGAAGCATCTTCGCCTTCTTCGCTATCATTAAAGCTTTCAAAGTAACGAGACGAACGCTTGTCACCATCTCTAAAGTTACGGTTGTCACTAGTATCAAAGTTGTTTCTTAAATATGTTTCGTTTTCATCAACAGGAACTTGTGCTATTTCACCAGGTAAGTTTCTAGCAATTACTTTACCATTGCTTAAAGTGTCATAAACAATGTCGTTAGTCGTTACTATTTTAACTGTACCGTCTTCGTTAATGGCATTTTTAGTATAAACATTACCACGATAGTAGTTA
Organism: Flavobacteriaceae bacterium S0862; assembly: GCA_023015825.1. GTDB lineage: Bacteria > Bacteroidota > Bacteroidia > Flavobacteriales > Flavobacteriaceae > Pontimicrobium. Next base: position 14,151 of record JALKAW010000009.1, read on the forward strand.
AAGTCGTTAAACTCATCATCTACAATAGGTCTGTAAACATCTGCAACCCATTCGGCAACATTTCCTGCCATATCATATAAACCATGATCGTTAGGTTCGTAGGATCTTACTTGAGCAGTAATATCAGCACCATCATCAGACCATCCTGAAATTCCACCATAGTCACCTTTTCCTTGCTTAAAGTTAGCTAATTGGTCACCGCGTACTTTACGACTTCCAGAACGAGTATATTGTCCATCCCAAGGATATTTTTTACGTCCTCTATATACGTTATAGCTTCTTAATTCAGTAAGACCTAAAGCAGCATATTCCCACTCAACTTCTGTTGGTAGTCTATATTTAGGAGATAAAATTCCTGTACCTCTATTGGCATAGACATTACTTTCATTGCCATCTGCATCAGTTTTAATATTTTTATTTTCGTTTCTTACAACCTCTTCATTACCACCATAAACTTGTTTTGGTGCATTAATATAGGTGTCTGTACTAAAATTAGCATCTGCAGTAGCAGTGTAACGAGCATCACGAGATAAATATCCTTGTTTTTCAAGATACATTTCGTTAACTCTATCTGTTCTCCAGTTTGCATATTCTACAGCTTGAATCCAGCTTACACCAACTACAGGATACTCAGCATATCCAGGATGACGTAAATATTCGTTGGTCATCATTTCGTTATATCCTAAACGGTTTCTCCAAACCAATGTGTCTGGAAGTGCACCATTATAGATGGCTTTAAAATTTGGATCATCTGGTGGATAAACTCTTTTAATCCAATCTAAGTACTCCATGTACATCATATTGGTAACTTCGGTTTCATCCATATAGAACGATTGTACGTGTTGCTGATTAGGAGTATTGTTCCAATCATGCATCACATCGTCTTGAACTTTACCCATGGTAAAAGTTCCTCCTTCAATAAATGCTAAACCAGGAGCAGTTGCCTGCTCTTTAAAGCTTGTATTGTATTGAAATCCTCCATCTTTGGAGTTAATTGCCCATCCAGTTCCTCTAGAAGTGTTCTTAGAATTAGATGATTTTTTACAACTAAACATTGATAGTGATAATGCTAGAACTAGCATTATTCTTAGTGTTGCGGCGTTTTTCATATCCATACTTTTTAAGTAAGTCAGTTTAATATTTGGTCTTGCAATATAGTAATTAAAGATAATAACACAAGGTTTTTTTGAAAAAAATGTGCATTTCATCCTATTTTTTATACAGAATATCGGATTTTTAACCTTCTTTCTACCTAATTTTGTTACTCTAAAACGCAGTTTATCATTATTTATTATCGTAACTTTGAACAAAATTAATATTGCTATACTATACCCAAATAACCAGCGTTAATTCTTTTATGAAGAAATTTCTTTTTTCTGTTATTTTATTAACCACATTATTAAGCTATTCTCAACAAAAACAATTTACTATTGATTGGAATGGCACGAGAACACTGTCTACCTCATCTTCAAAAGTAGAAGTGCCGTCATTTAATAATTCTAATTTTAGTTTCGACCATGTAAGTGGATTAAAATATATAAGCCAATGGGAGTCTAATGGTTTGGTTAATGAAAATTCCTTAAAAATTTCTAATATATCTTACTTGACTATATCTAAAAATGAATTAAAAGATATTAGGTTGGAAACTATTCCAAAAAAAATACAATCATTAATAAAAAACACAAATAGTAGAGGTAAACGATCTGTTTATTTTGAAATGTCTCCAATTATTAATGATAATGGTATTTATAAAAAAGTTAGAAGCTTTACTATAACATATAATTTTAATCAAGCCAATAGAAGTAGGTCGTCAAGTAGAGTTATTGTTAATTCGGTTTTAAATCAAGGAGATTGGTATAAGTTTTACATTGAAAAAACGGGAGTATTTAAATTGTCTAGAAGCTTTTTAAGTAGTTTGGGTATTAGTATGAATAATATTGACCCAAGATCTATTAGAGTATTTGGACAAGGAGGTAATATGTTGCCAATGAGAAATTCTGTGTATTATCCCTTAGATTTAACAGAGAATCCTGTAAAAGTTATTGGTGGTGAAGATGGTAAGTTTAATAATAACGATTATATATTATTTTATGGTGAAGGACCAGAGGGTTATAATAGTGAAAGTAATACCAATATTAATGCATATACCAATAAGGCATATTACTTTATAAATGTAAATTCAGGTGGTAATGCAAAACAAGTACAAGATTATATTGAGCCTACAGGAGTTGCAAATACTACTATTAATACATTTCACGATTATCAGTTTCATGAGTTGGATGAGTACAATCTTGCTAAATTAGGAAGACGTTGGTTTGGGGATAGGTTTGATTTTGACCCAGATAAGGTATTTGATTTTGAAGTGAAAAATATAGTTGCCTCTGAGCCTGTAGCTTTAAAGGTTTATGCAGCAGCAGTTGGAGTTGTGCAAACAAGTATGCGAGTTAGGGTAAATGGTACAGATGTAGATAATTTTACTTTCCCTGCAATAAACAGTCCAATTCTTGCAACACAAGATTTTTTTAATGGCGACATTAATGTTGCGTCTGGAAATATATCGGTAAATCTTACCTATAATAATAATGGTAATCCAACTTCTGAGGGCTATTTAGATTATATTTCAATTGAAGCCACTAGAAGTTTAGCAGGAGTAGGAGAACAATTTATATTTAAAAACAATAATGTACCGCTATTATCTGGAATTGGTCAGTACGATTTATCTAATGCTTCAACTATTACCGAAGTTTGGGATGTTACCGATAAGTATAATATTACAGCCATACAAAATAGTGATGCTTTAAGTACATTAATTTTTAAAGCACAATTAGGAGAAGAAAGAACATATATTGCTATAGATGATTCGGATTTTTACACGCCAAAAAGTGAATCAAAATCTCGAGTAGTTAATCAAAATATAAAGGGAACTGTATTTGAAAATACTCAAGGGCAGTTTCAAGATGTGGATTATATTATTATTGCTAGAGAAGACATGCTTGGTCAAGCTGAACGGTTAGCACAAATAAACAGAGACCAAAATAAATTGAATGTTAAGGTCTACACATTGCAAAATATATATAATGAGTTTAGTTCTGGTAACCAAGATATATCAGGAATCAGGAATTTTGTAAAATACGTCTATGATAATGCTAGTACACCAACTAATAGATTAAAATATCTATGCTTGTTTGGAGATGCATCTTTTGATTATAAAGATAGAGTCTCAAATAACACTAACGTTGTTCCTTCTTGGCATTCGTTAAATAGTTTTAGTTTATCCAGTTCGTTTGTGTCTGATGATTTTTTTGGCATGATGGATTTAAATGAAGGGACTATGCATTCTTCAGATAAATTAGATATAGCAGTAGGTAGGGTTTTAGCCGACACACCTCAGAGAGCTAGAGAACTCGTCGATAAAATAGAATCCTATTACCAAGAAGAGGCTTATGGTAATTGGCGTAATAATGTGATGGTAGTTTCTGACGATGTAGACGAGTCATGGGAAGGGATTTTGCAACAAACAACGGATGATATCGCAAATGACATTACACAAAACAAGCCATTTGTCAATACGATAAAAGTGCATGCGGATGCATTTGTACAGCAATCTACAGCAGGAGGAGAAAGGTATCCATCAGTAAATAAGGCTATTTTTGATAATATTGAAGTAGGTGCTTTAGTAGTTAATTATTTTGGGCATGGAGGTGAAGATGGATTGGCAAGCGAACGAATCTTCGATAAAATAAACGCCCAAGAACTTAAAAATATATGTAAACTAAATTGTTTTGTAACAGTAACTTGTGAGTATACAAAATTTGATAACCCTCTACGTGCCACAGCAGGAGAGTACTTATATTGGAACAAAAAAGGAGGAGCAATTGGGCTAATAACTACTACACGACAAATTTTTGTAAGTGTTGGTGTATCTTTTAATGTTGTTTTGGGAGAATATATGTTTGCGTTTGGGACTAATGACTATCCTTCAATGGCAGAAGCATTGCGCTTAACTAAAAACGATCCTCGTATTTCTGGAGTTAGCCAAAGGCGATTAGTGTTTTTTATTGGTGACCCAGCTATGAAGCTAGCATTACCAAAACCAAGTGTTAGACTTACCGAAATAAACGATGTGCCAATAACAGGGAGTGTTGATGTGTTACAAGCATTAGGTCGAGCAAAGATTAAAGGAGAAGTTGTTGATGAATCAGGGAATGTGTTAACCAATTATAATGGTGTGGTTACTACAACAATTTTTGATAAAGAAATTGATAGGCAAACCTTATCAAACGATGGAACTACAAACGGTGGTCAAAGAGTGGTTATGGACTATAAAACACTTGGGGAAACCATATTTAGAGGTCAGGCAACCATTGCTAATGGTGTTTTTGAGTTTGATTTTGTGGTGCCAAGAGATATTGGTGTTCCTGTTGGGAATGGTAAAATAAGTTTCTATGCTAAAAATGACAACCCATTACAAGATCAAGCAGGTGCTAATTTTAATATACAAATTGGAGGAATTAATAACAATGCACCAGAAGATAATGAAGGTCCTATTATTAATCTATTTATGAACGATGAAAGCTTTGTGTCTGGAGGAATCACTAATGAATCTCCAACTTTGTTAGCAAAACTGCAAGATGAAAATGGCATTAATACTGCCAGCGGAATTGGTCACGACATTATAGCTATTTTAGATGGTGATGAAACAAATCCGTTTAAGTTAAATGATTATTACACAACCGAAGTGGACGATTACCAAAATGGTACAGTAACCTATCCATTTAGAGATTTAGAGCCAGGGTTACACACATTAACCCTCAAGGCATGGGATGTTTATAACAATTCATCGACTGCTGAGATACAATTTTTGGTTTACGACGAAAATGAGTCACTAGTTATCGATAATGTATTGAATTATCCAAATCCTTTTGTTAATTACACAGAATTTTGGTTCAACCACAATAGTTCGGAGGTTTTAGACGTTTCAGTACAAGTATTCACAGTTTCTGGAAAACTCGTTAGGACTTTAAACGGTCAAACTAACGGAGGATTAAAGTCTACAAGTTCCGTGTCTAAAGACATTGTTTGGGATGGAAGAGACGACTTTGGAGAAAAAATTGGAAAAGGAGTATACGTATATAAATTAACAGTACGTTCAAATCAATTAAATAAACAAGTGGAAAAGTTTGAAAAACTTGTGATACTATAATAATAATTATATTTGCCAACATATTATGGCTGTTAAAACAGCAACTTAAATCAACATTTACTTATGAAAAACTACATTTTAGCCCTAATCACACTAGGTTTTTTCGTTCAAGTTAATGCACAAACATTAACCGAAATTATTCCCTATTCAAATGATAGTAGGGTCATTACAACAGGAGTTCCATTTTTACTTATTGCAGCAGATGCAAGAGCAGCAGGTTTGGGAGATATGGGAGTTGCAACTTCCGTAGATGTATATTCGCAACAATGGAATCCATCAAAATACGCTTTTTCAACTGCTAAATCTGGCATAGGTATTAGTTATACACCTTACTTGAGTAAGCTAGTTAACGATATTTCTATTGGTCAGGTAACTTATTTTAATAGACTTAATGAGCGTAGTGCTTTTGCAGGAAGTTTTAAATATTTCAGTTTAGGTGAAATTGAATTGGTTGATGGACCTAATGATACACCAAGAATTGCAAAGCCAAACGAAATGACTATGGATTTATCTTATACATTGCGTTTAGCAGATCAATTTGCTATGGGAGTAGCATTACGTTATTTACGTTCAGATTTAAAAATTATTGGAGTTGATGCAAATCCAGCACCGGCCAGTACCATTGGTGTTGATATTTCTGGATTCTATCAAGGCGAAGAACAAGCTTACAGTGATTTTAATGGTCGTTGGAGAGGTGGATTTGCTATTCAAAATTTAGGACCAAAAATAAAATATGACGATGCAGGTCGTGAAAACTTTATTCCTACTAATTTAAGATTAGGTGGAGGATTTGATTTTATATTCGATCAATACAATAAACTAGCTGTAACAGCAGAGTTTACAAAGCTTTTAGTGCCAACACCTCCAGTTTTAGGTAGAGAAGTTCAGTTTGAAGACACCAATGGAAATGGAACTTACGAGGAAGGTACAGACACATTAATTAGTGAAAAAGACAACGTTATTATTTCAGGAAAATCAACAGACGTTAGCTTTATCTCGGGTGTGTTCCAATCATTTGGGGATGCTCCAGGAGGATTTAGTGAAGAGCTTAAAGAGTTTACTTGGGCTTTAGGAGCTGAATACCAATATCAAGACTCTTTTGCTTTAAGAGCTGGTTTCTTTAATGAAGCTGAAGAAAAAGGAGCAAGAAAATTCTTTGCACTTGGTGCGGGTTTTAAGTATACAACTATTAATGTTGACATGTCTTATCTGTTTTCAGCATCGAAAGTACAAAGCCCATTAGAAAACACATTGCGTTTTTCTTTAACCTTCAATTTTGGAGATGGCGAGTATAACGAATACTAGAAAAGAACAACATATTTAAGATTTTTAAAAAACTATTGTATTTTACAATAGTTTTTTTGTCTAAAAAAGGTAGTAATGAAGGAAATAAAAATAGAATCGACACTTTACGTTTATGATACAATAAAAGATTTACCAAGTGATGTGCAAGATTTAATGAATAGTGCACATCAAGCCCGAGACAAAGCCTATGCACCTTATTCAAAATTTAATGTTGGAGCTGCTTTGTTGCTTGATAATGGTGAGGTGGTTATAGGTAGTAATCAAGAAAATGCCTCATATCCTTCAGGACTTTGTGCCGAAAGAACAGCTATTTATTATAAAGGAGCTAAGTATCCTGAAGCTAAAATTTTAAAAATGGCAATTACAGCAAGCTCACAAATTAATGAAACCACAGAGCCAATTCCACCTTGTGGAGCATGCAGGCAAGCTATTGTGGAGTATGAAATAAATCAAGAATCTCCAATAGAAATCTATTTTATGGGAGAAACAGGTAAAGTTGTAAAGTCAAATTCTCTTAAAAACTTATTGCCATTAGTGTTCGATAAATCTGTTCTGTAACGTTTTCGTTTAAAATTAACTCTTAACAGTTTTTAGGTTAATAACTAAAGTATTACTTTTGTTATTCGCTTAATTAAAACCAAAATTAGTCGATGCAAAAAATCACTAAAGAAACATATATAAAATGGTATGAAGACATGCTGTTTTGGAGAAAGTTCGAAGATAAATTAGCCGCAGTATATATTCAACAAAAAGTTCGTGGATTCCTTCATTTATATAATGGACAAGAAGCCGTATTAGCAGGTGCTTTGCATGCTATGGACTTGTCTAAAGACAAAATGATAACTGCTTATAGAAATCATGTACAGCCAATTGGAATGGGAGTTGACCCAAAAAGAGTAATGGCTGAACTCTATGGAAAAGCAACAGGAACGTCACAGGGACTAGGTGGTTCTATGCATATTTTCTCTAAAGAAAAAGGATTTTATGGAGGGCATGGTATTGTTGGAGGACAAATTCCTTTAGGTGCTGGAATGGCCTTTGGTGATAAATATCATGATAGAGGTGCTGTTACTTTATGCTATATGGGAGATGGAGCAGTGCGCCAAGGTTCATTGCACGAAACTTTTAATATGGCAATGAACTGGAAGTTACCAGTAGTGTTCGTTTGTGAAAACAATGGTTACGCTATGGGGACATCAGTAGAAAGAACTGCAAATCATACAGATATTTGGAAACTTGGTCTAGGGTACGAAATGCCTTGTGGACCAGTAGATGGGATGAATCCTGTAAAAGTTGCCGAAGCAATGCATGAAGCTATAGATAGAGCGCGTCGCGGTGACGGTCCAACGTTCTTAGAAATGAAAACGTATCGTTACCGTGGACATTCAATGAGTGATGCACAACATTATAGAACTAAAGAGGAGGTTGAAGAGTATAAAAAAATAGATCCCATTACACAAGTAAAGGATATTATTTTAGAAAATAAACATGCAACAGAGGCTGATTTAAAAGTAATTGATAAACGCGTTAAAGATTTAGTTAGCGAATGTGAGAAATTTGCTGAAGAATCACCTTATCCTGAGAAAAGCGTCATGTATGATGCTGTATACGAGCAAGAAGATTATCCATTTTTACAACATAAATTATAAGTCATGGCAGAAATTATTACAATGCCTCGTTTAAGCGATACCATGGAAGAAGGTACTGTAGCTTCTTGGCTTAAAAAAGTTGGTGATACAGTAAGCGAAGGCGATATTTTAGCCGAAATTGAAACGGATAAAGCGACTATGGAGTTTGAATCATTTCATGAAGGAACGTTGTTGCATATTGGTGTTCAAGAAGGAGAAACTACAAAGGTTGATGAGCTTCTAGCTATTATCGGAGAAAAAGGAGAAGATGTTTCAGGCTTATTAAATAATTCCAATTCTGACGCAAAAGAAGAACAACAAACAGAAGAGAATAAATCTTCAAACGAAGAAATGCATACTGAATCTGTAGATATACCTGAAGGCGTAACTGTAGTGACAATGCCTCGTTTAAGTGATACCATGGAGGAAGGTACTGTGGCGACTTGGTTAAAGAAAGTTGGTGATACAGTTGAAGAGGGAGATATCCTTGCTGAAATAGAAACAGATAAAGCGACTATGGAATTTGAGTCCTTTCAATCGGGAACTTTATTACACGTAGGATTAAATGAAGGTGAGTCAGCTAAGGTAGATTCATTATTGGCTATAATTGGCCCAAAAGGAACAGATGTCTCTAGTATTGCTAAAAACTTTAAGTCTATAGGAGATTCAACTGCAAAGCAAGAAGAAAAGAAAGAAGAGACACCAAAAGCTAAAGTTGAAGACAAAAAAGAAGCTCCAAAACAAGAAGTTAAGGATTCAGTTCCAACTTCAAGTTCAGGTAGAATATTCGTGTCTCCTCTAGCTAAAAAATTAGCAGAAGAAAAAGGCATTAATTTATCCCAAGTTCAAGGTTCAGGAGAAAATGGGCGCATTGTAAAACGTGATATTGAAAACTTTACACCAGCTGCATCTACTGCATCAGTTGGTAAATTTGTACCTTCTGGACAAGAAGATTTTGATGAAATTCCAAACTCAAATATGCGTAAGGCTATTGCTAAAAACTTAGCAAAATCTAAATTTACCGCACCGCATTACTACTTGAATGTGGAATTTGATATGGATAACGCTATTGCGTTTAGAACTCAGTATAACACATTACCAGATACTAAAATATCATTTAATGATATGGTCGTAAAGGCATGTGCATTGGCATTAAAACAACATCCTCAGGTTAATTCTCAGTGGTTTGATGACAGAATGCGAATGAATAACCATGTACATATTGGTGTAGCTGTTGCTGTACCAGATGGATTGGTTGTTCCTGTAGTTCGTTTTGCTAATGAGCAATCATTACCACAAATTAATGCTGCAGTAAAAGATTACGCAGGTAGAGCAAGGAATAAAAAGCTAACACTCGAAGAAATGGAAGGTAGTACCTTTACAATTTCTAATCTTGGAATGTTCGGTATTGATAGTTTTACGTCAATTATTAATCAACCTAATTCAGCCATATTGTCTGTTGGAGCTATCGTGCAAAAGCCAGTGGTTAAAGAAGGTCAGATTGTGGTTGGTAATACCATGAAGTTGTCTATGGCATGTGACCATAGAACTGTTGATGGTGCCACAGGAGCTATGTTCTTGCAAACATTAAAAGGATATATTGAGAATCCAGTGACGATGTTGGTATAATTAGTTCTTCTGAATTTGATTCAGAATCTCACGATATAAATCCTGTTTCATTGAAGCAGGATTTTTTTATGTATGTTGTTGCATATATTTTGAAGGCAAAATATTAAAAGTCTCTTTAAAGCATTTTGAGAAATAAGCAGGACTGTTAAATCCTGTCTTTTCGGCTATTTTAGTAACGTTTCCTTTTTTGTAATGTAGCATAATCATAGCTCGTTTAAGCCTGTAATCTCTTAAAAAAATGCTTGGGGATTTCCCAGTTAGTTTTTTTAGTTTTCTATAAAATTGCGAACTACTTGACCCTAACTCTTTACTGAAGTTGGAAATATTGAAGTTGGCATCATTCCATATTTTTTCAACATAATTCATCAAGTCGGTTAAGAAACTTGCTTCAGTTGACTTTAGGATTTTAATATCACCTCTATTAATAAAACTATTACTATTTTCTTTTTCGTAAGCTCTTTTAACTGCTTCAGAAATTACAAATTTGTCATTAACGACAATTTCACACATTCTAGTTGCTAAAACTTTAGATTTTTTTGATACACCTTCAGTAATTCCCAGTTTTAAATCACGAATTGATTTATCAAACTTTGGTGTGATATATTTAAAATTAGCTTTTAATTTTAGACCACATAATACAGCATTTGTTACTGTTGTAAAAGAAACTACATAAGTATTGTCATTATGTTTTAATATAGTGCCTCGAAATTTTTTTAATAAGTTAGAAATACCATTGTGGAGCTTTTGTGTAAATAAATTAAATTGATTGGCTTCCAGTCTATGAAGATAATCACTAGTTTCAATAACCATTATATAGGAAGTGTCAGAATTCATAGTAGAAAAATATAGCTTTCTACAAGTTAGTGATTTTTAAGAAATTAAACTAGTAAAAATAAGCGTACAGCTTAAGTGTTAAAGCAATAATTTACAGTAAGACACATGATTTAAAGCTTAACTATTTTATTATCTTTAAGCCTTAAATTAAAAAACACTTATGAAACATATTCCTATTATTGGCTTGTTGTTGTTAACCTTTATTGTTGGCTGTAAAAAGAAAGAAGAAACACAATCAATCACAGTCACAAGTGATTATATCAAAGATATTGTTTATTTCTTGGCATCTGATGAATTGGAAGGACGAAATACAGGTTCTGTAGGTATCGAAAAATCGGCTACTTATATAGAAACTAAATTCAAAGATTATGGTGTAAAACCATATTTTGATACGTATCGAGACAATTTTAAAATAGACAGTTTGGATGCTTTTAATGTGGTTGGGTTTTTAGAAGGGAGTGACCCTAAATTAAAAGATGAGGTAGTGATTATAGGTGCCCACTATGACCATATTGGTAGAAGAGCAAAACCAGTTGACGGAGACTCTATTGGTAATGGCGCTAATGATAACGCATCAGGGACTTCTACAGTAATAGCTATGGCAAAGTATTTTGCAGCTAAAAAGAATAATAAACGTAGCATTATGTTTGCCTTATTTTCTGGAGAAGAAATGGGTTTAAGAGGAGCAAAGCAATTAGCTGAACGTTTAAAGAATGAAAATTTAAACTTGTATACCATGGTAAACTTTGAGATGTTAGGTGTTCCTTTTCCTGATAGAGATTATCAAGTATTTGCAACAGGTTACGATTTGTCCAATATGGCTGAGGTTTTAAACAAATATGCAGGAAATAAACTAGTTGGAAAATCTGATGAAGCTGCAAAATTTAATTTATTTAAGCGCTCGGATAACTATGCGTTTTATGAACATTTTAAAATAGCAGCACAAACTATTTCATCTTGCGATTTAACTAATTTCGACTTTTATCATCATGTTGATGATGAAGCAGATATTATGGATTACAACCACATGGCAAGTACAATTAACAATTTGTTTCCAGCTATGGAAGGTATGATTAATGCGCCAACACAAGAAATAAAAATGAAAGATGAGTAAAAACATCATTATAACAGGTACTAGTAGGGGAATTGGTTTTGAGTTGGTACAATTATTTGCGGCACAAGGACATAATGTTTTGGCATTATCTAGAAACGAAAAACCAGTTAAAGATTTAGGTTTAAAAAATGTTACCACTTGGTCTTTTGACCTTAGTAATGAAGTCTCTTATAAAAAAGTAAGCAGTTTCGTCAAAGAAAATTGGCAGCAAGTAGATGTTTTAATTAATAATGCAGGAGCTTTATTGAATAAACCGTTTGCTGAAACGACTTTTGATGATTTTGAATACATTTATAAAACCAATGTTTTTGGTGTTGCTGAATTCACTAGAGTTACTTTGCCATTTATGAAAGCTAGTAGTCATGTAGTTACTATTAGTTCGATGGGAGGTGTACAAGGTAGTATGAAATTCCCTGGTTTAGCCGCTTACAGTTCAAGTAAAGGTGCTGTGATTACTTTAACCGAATTGCTAGCTGAAGAATACAAAGAATCTGGAATATCTTTTAATGTACTGGCACTTGGAGCTGTACAAACCGAAATGTTAGAAGAAGCCTTTCCAGGTTATAAAGCACCTACTACAGCACTAGAAATGGCAAGTTACATTTATGAGTTTTCTTTGAAAGGACATAAATATTATAATGGGAAATTGTTGCAAGTTTCTAATTCGACGCCTTGATTCTAATAAGCGAATAACAGAATTAGTTTTATTATTTAATTAATAATTAGAATAGCTAAAAATATCATTGGAGCTATTTTTCTATTAAGAATACTTCTTCTATGGTTAAATTGAAAATTTTAGCAATATCGTAAGCCAATTTTAGTGAAGGATTGTATTTTCCTTTTTCCAGAAATACAATTGTTTCACGTCTCACATTTACTTTTTTTGCCAGATCTTCTTGTGTTAGTTTTTCTCTTGCCCTTAATTCTCTAATTCGTGTCTCCATTACCTAATCCTGTTTTGGAGTAATAAGCCCAAAGCCCTAAAAATAGTATTCCTGTTGCTAAAATTCCTATACCTATTGGAATTGTAGGTCTCATTTCCTTATCGCCAATAAAAATGACTATCATTGTCCACAGGTAAAATGAAAATGCAAAAGCGTTTGCTGCTGCCTTTTGTTTTATTTTTACTGAAAGCTCATCTTCTGGAGGGATTCCTTTTTTTACGTCTTTTAATCGTTTAAAGCCTATAAATAAACTAAATACTACTACGACCAATACGAGTCCAGCGATAGTGTACTCAATAATTGAAAGCTCAGATTTTGTTGAGTATAACCATAATCCTATTGTGAATGTTACTGTTCCAGCTAACATTAAAATGAGCATTGTTTTTGTTTTATTCATAATTATGTTATTTAATTCTAACATAAAGTTAGAAATATATAACATTTTAAACAAATATTTTACAATATTTTTGTGTTAAGTGAAAAAAAATAGAATTTAATTTTAAAAAGATTACCCTTCTTCTAGAAGTAAAACACGATAGGGAACCATTTTTATTATTAATTCTTTTGGCAATGGTTTGTTAATAGGAAATTGAACTGAGCCTTTTCCTTTTTTATAGCCTTCAAGTTCTATGTCAAATTTTTCCATAACCGTAGGATGAGGATAAAGCCCAACATGCTTTTTATAACCAGCTATCATTATTTGTTGGTCTCTTTTTACCTTCTTTTACTAAGGCAAAAGCAGGAATATTATAATTAAATAGTTCAATAGCATTTGGTGCTGCTTTTAGTATATATTCTTTTAATTTTTGAAGTGTGTTTTTAGTTCCCTCAGGTTGAGAGTTTATATAGTCGTCAATGGTTTTAAATGTTTTGGTTGGCAAAATTTGATGCTTAGATTTTTGAGGGTTAGTTTAACGGTCTCGGCTATGGGTAGTTGCTTAACAGTACTAAGTTAGCAAAAAGAAACAGCTTAAAGGAAATTCTGCCGAATTTCCGTGATACACTTTAACCACTCTTAAGCAATTAATTATAAACGTTGTTGCGCTTTCGTTATTTTTTTAATTTTTTAATTTCGAGTTCAATTTCGCTCAAGAGATTTGTGTTTTTTTCTAATGATCTTTCTAAACTGAGTTCAATTAGCCAAGAATTTTCGTTTTTTAAGGATTTTAAAAAATATCTAAATTTCTTATCTTTTTTTAGTTGCTCATAATTGTTAGGAATCATTTCAATAACTGGTACTTTTCCTAGTTGAAATTCTGAAGTGGTATTCCACCTTTGATTAAAATGATCTGGAAAAATCGTTTTTGAAGCATCTTCTATTATTTTAGAATAAGCATCTGCTGCTTTAATAGCTAATTGAGATTCAGAATAGTAATCAAGTAAATTTGTTTTTAAGGATTCGTTAGATATAATATCAACACCAATAGATTTTAATTCCTCATAAGCAGCATAGTCAACATTTAATCCCCAAACCTGTGTGATATTCCCAAAATGAAATTTTAAAGTATCCTTATAAGGCAGATCTTTTTCCATATAACTTTGGACGTGACCCATCGAACTTCTTGCTGTATTGTTAATTTCAGTAGCCCAGCGGGTAACGAACAAGTCTCTATTTAATCGATTTTCAAAATGCTGTATTATTTTAAGTTCCTTGGCTTTTAACTTTCTATTTTCATTTAGTGTATTGACCTGAAGTGCAATCAAAATTCCAATAACAACAAGTACAATTTCGCCAATAGCGTACTTAAAATACTTTCCTGTTTTATTTTCCGTTAGTAAGTTTTGCCTAATTCTTCTAAAGAATTTTATCATTAGTTAGCGGTTTGTATAATGAAGTACAATGTTTTTACGGATATGCGTCGTTTTAATGACTTATATCCGACGTTAAACGAATTTCGACTATTTTTTTGAGAAATTCAAGTATTAGCATTTTCTAAAACCTTAATAATCAACCATCATTGTAATATCTTTACCTTCTAACGTTTTATAACGCTTCATTAAATCGGCAGTCATGCAACTATGCACTGGTAATACTAAAAGCGTATCACCAACTTTATAATTTTGTAAATCGCTTTTAGGCACTTTTACAATACCGTGTTCTTGTGAAATTCCTCTAACATAAGTATTTGCTATAAGCTCATTCCAACCCTTGCTTGATTTTTTAGCAACATTCCCATAAATAGTTCCAAAAGTATCATCTTTCATTCGGTCTTTAGATAAGTGTATGCCACCACCATAAATTACAACTTCACTTTGTTTTTGATGGATAGCAACAATTGGACATTCCATAGCCACAGCAATATTGTTTACTTCGCACGAGCCAATTTGTATTTGCATCATATCGTAAAATGCGTAATTTCCTGGACGGATTTCGTCTATGCCTTCAAAGTTTTCAGCAACACTGCAACTAGGTGTATCTCCATAACTAGCAATAATATCAGGATAGCTTGCTTTATATTGACTTTTTAAGTTCACCAATTTCTTTTTGGCTTCCTCATGTAAGTTAATAATATCGGCTTTACTTCTACATTTATAAGTTTGTCCTGCATGACCTAGAAACCCAATAAAATTTAATTTGTTACTGTTTTTTGAAATGTTTAAAAGCGCATCAATACTTTCGGTATCATAGTGCAATAATCCAGCTCTATTGTTGCCAATGTTTATTTTAATGTAAAAATTAACAGGATGTTGTAAATGGATTTTTAGAAACTCTAAACTTGTTTTAGACTCTATCAAAACATTTAAGGTAACTCTACTTACTAAATCATTGATGGTATCTATTTCTAAAATATTCACAGGAAAAGCTACGGTGATATCGTTCCATTCTTTCGAGAAATAATTAGCCATAGCCAAGGAGGAAGCTGTGATTTTAGAAACGCCAGCATCTTTAAACCATCTACCAATTTCTATGGATTGATGTGTTTTAAAATGTGGACGTAGTTCAACATTAAATCGTTTGGCACGTTCGGCCATAAATGCAATATTGGCTTTGCATTTTGTTTCATCGAGTAATAAAGTGGGTTTGCTAATCATGTGATATTGGTTTTCTAGATAACGCTATAAGACCCAAAATTGGGCCTATGGCTAGAATCATATATAGGAAACTTGAATTATATTTTAAATGTAAGTAATTTAATAACTGAATGCTAATAATTGTAATGGCAAACCCAATACAGTTCACTATGGTTAAGGCAGTGCCTTTATATTTTGGAATCGCATTTTGTGCTACCAAAGTTGAAAACAAAGGTGAATCGGCGATGACTACCATTCCCCAAAAAACTAAAAAACTGAGTAGAATGAATTCTGAATTAGTTAAAAGAATAAATGGTGATATCAAACAGCAAATACATGATAATAATAAAGCAGTAAACGCTACTTTTTTAGCTTTAAAAATGGAAGATAAATAACCAGCAACAACACAAGATAATCCTCCAGCACCAATAATTATAAATGCCCAAAGCGGAATATTTAAAGTAGATTCAAGATTGTTTTCTTTATAAAGACTTAATACTATGGGAACAAATGCCCAAAACGCATACAGTTCCCACATGTGTCCAAAATACCCAAAAGCAGCTGACCTAAATTTATGGTCTTTAAAATTCTTTAACCATGCATTTAATTTTAATTTCTGACTTGCCTTTCTATAAGGTCCGTTTGGAACAAATAACAACATAAGTAGACCTCCAAATAGTGCTAAAATCGAAATAAAAACTATAATATATTGCCACGAAAATCCAAAAGAGTATCCTTTTAATAAATGTGGAAAAGCAGTCCCAATAACCAATGCGCCAACCAAAAACCCAAGCGATTTACCTAAACCTTTATCATAGTAATCTGCTGCTATTTTCATGCCAACAGGATAAATACCCGCGAGGAAAAAACCAGTAAAATATTTAAGAATGAATAAAGAGAAAAAGGAGTTGTTTTCAAGGATGGTTCCTAAATTGAAAAGAGCAGCAATTAAAGCACAAAAAAAGAAGACTATAGATGGTGAAAACCTATCAGATATAGTTAATAATGCAAAAACCAAAGTACCACTAATAAATCCAAACTGAACTGCTGAGGTAAGGTGCCCCAAAGCACTTTCATTTAAATTAAACGTCGAAATCAAATCTGCCATAACACCATTTCCAGCAAACCATAATGAGGTGCAACAAAATTGTGAAAACACAATTATTGGAAGAATTATTTTTGATTTCATTAGTTGTATATAGAAAGATCTTAACACTTACTAAAATAGTTGTTTTATTATGCTAGAGCAATTTAAACTTTTATTTTTGTCATGATGCGAGACAAATTAAAAGATTACATTCCAGATGCAGCGTTACCAAATACTCTTAGGTTGTTGGAACATGACCATTTGGTTGTCAAAATAAAAAGTGAGCGCAAAACTCGACATGGCGATTATAAGCGCTTATTGAATGGTCAGCATCAAATTACGGTTAACTCAAATTTAAATCAGTATAGGTTTTTAATTACGTTATTACATGAAATAGCACATTTTGAAACGTACAAAGAGTATGGAAGAGAGATAAAACCACATGGCAAAGAATGGAAATATATATTTCAGCATATAATGTTACCTTTTTTAAACCCAAATATTTTTCCATACAGTTTGTTACCGCTTTTAGCAAGACATTTTAAAAATCCTAAAGCTAGTAGCGATAGTGATGCTAATTTAGCGTTGGCATTAAAACAATATGATGAACCAAATGGAAAAACCTATATTTTCGAAGTGCCTTATGGGAGTAAGTTCAAATTGCACAATAAACGAGTTTTTAAAAAAGGGAATAAACGTATAAAACGTTTTGAATGTGTTGAGGTTAATACAGGAAAGTTGTATCTTTTCAATCCGAATGCAGAAGTTGAATTATTAGATTAATAAATGAATAAAAATAATTATGCCATTTTAATGGCTGGAGGAGTAGGGTCACGATTTTGGCCAGTAAGTACCCAAGAATTCCCTAAACAGTTTCACGATATGTTAGGAACTGGAGAAACCTTAATTCAAAAGACCTTTAGTCGCTTATCTAATATCATTCCTAAAGAAAATATCTTTATCCTTACTAACGAACGTTATAACGATTTGGTGTTTCAGCAATTACCAAAAGTGACTAAACGACAAGTGGTGTTGGAGCCTGCAATGCGGAATACAGCGCCTTGTATTTTGTTTGCTACGTTAAAAATACAAAAGGAAAATCCTGATGCAGTAATGATCGTTGCGCCAAGTGACCATTGGATTGAAGATGAAGCAGCTTTTACCGAAAACGTACAGCAAGCTTTTGATTTTTGTGCTGCTAAAAGCGCGTTGATGACTCTAGGTATTAAACCAACTTTTCCTAATACTGGCTATGGTTATATCGAGTTTGATAAATCTTCAAATGAAGAAATAAAAAGCGTTAATCAATTTAGAGAAAAACCAGATTACGAAACAGCAAAATCTTTCTTAAAACAAGGGAATTTTTTGTGGAATGCAGGAATTTTTATGTGGAGCGTCAATAGTGTGGTGAAAGCTTTTCAAAATAACCAACCAGAATTATTTGGTTTATTTGAAAAAGGAATTGATGTGTATAACACCGATTTTGAAGATGATTTTGTAAGAGATAATTATGGTAAAGCCAAAAATATATCCGTCGATTACGCTATTATGGAAAAAAGCAATAATGTATATGTATTGCCAGCAACTTTCGATTGGAATGACCTTGGGACTTGGGGAAGTTTATATGATAAAATTGATGAAGGAAAAGGGAAAAACGCAGTAGTAAACGCAAACGTGTTAAGTAAAGGAGCTTCTGGAAATATGATATATTCTAAAAAAGATAAAATTGTAGTTATAGAAGATTTAAAGGATTTTATAATAGTCGATAAAGACGAAGTTTTACTTATCTTTCCAAAAGATAAAGAACAAGAGATTAAAGATTTACGAAAAAACGTTAGTGATAAATTTGGTAATAAGTACGTGTAAGTATGGAAGAAAATAAGTTCAATTTTACTGATGATGAGTCTCAAGGACAACAAAAAATCGTAGAAGAACAAAAAGAAGCCATTGTAAAAGATGCTAAAGGTTTAGTTAGTAATTCAAAGCAATTTTTGTTTGAAATTTTCAGCTTTAGAAAAGATACAGATCGCGATGCAACCATAGATGCTATAAAAGCAGATATACCCTTCAAAGGTGCGACTGCTTGGATTTTGATATGTTCTATTATGGTAGCATCTGTTGGACTTAATGCAAACTCTACTGCTGTGGTTATTGGAGCCATGTTAATTTCACCTTTAATGGGTCCAATATTAGGTGTTGGATTATCTATTGCTATTAATGATATTGATACACTTCGTAAATCGCTTATCAATTTAGCAGTCATGATAGTGTTAAGTTTGCTGACTGCATTTTTGTTTTTCTGGTTATTCCCACTTAGCGAAGATACTTCAGAACTATTAGGGAGAACACGACCAGATATTCGAGATGTGCTAATTGCATTTTTTGGTGGTTTAGCGTTAATTATTGCAAGAACTAAAAAAGGAACTATCGCTTCAGTAATTTTTGGTGTGGCCATTGCAACAGCCTTAATGCCACCTTTATGTACAGCTGGATACGGATTGGCTAAAGGAAACTGGAGCTATTTTGGAGGAGCAATGTATCTTTTTAGTATCAATACAGTATTTATAGCTTTAGCAACATTTTTGGTTTTAAAGCTATTGCGTTTTCCAATGCTGCGTTATGCAAATTCTGCCAAAAGAAGAAGAATTGCCAAACTCGCAGGTTTATTGGCGCTTATTGCTATGATTCCTGCAGGATGGACATTTTACAATGTATGGGGAGAAAGCAAAAGAGAAAATGATTACAAACAGTTTCTTGATAACGAGATAAACTCCAACGAATCGCTTTGGTTGCAACGTGAAAAAATGGATCCTGATAATAAAAGAATCACATTGTACTTTAATGGTGAAATAACCGAAGCCACAGAGTCAGACTTGCGAAACGAGCTAAATAAGTACAGTAATATTAAAGATTTTGACCTTGTTATTAATGGGAATAAAAATGTTAGCGCTGAACGTTTAATGAATTTATATGACAAATCACTTGTTAACATTGAACAACGCGATAGTCTATTGTTTGAAAAGCAAAAAGAATTAGATAGTGTCAAGGCGTATTTTGCAAAAAAGAGTAATATTCTTGATGCTAACGACTTTACATCTTTAGCAAAAGATGCTAAAATTCAATTTACCGATTTACAATATTTTGGATATGCTAAAATGCTTGCTTCGTCTGATTTTAGAAAAGCCGATACCATAGCTATTGCAAATGTTAAATGGAATACATCACTTACCGATAGTATTATGACTGTTAAAGAAGTAGAGCTTAGTAATTGGTTAAAACAAGAGTTGAAGATAGATAATGTAATTATAAAAAGAGACTAATTATTGCTTCTCTTCTATATACATTTGACGTACTTTTTTAAATAACTCTGATGAGTAAACAAAGTCTGTAACAGCTTTATTGTCTGTTTTAAAGATGGTGTCTTTTGAGCCTTCCCATTCTTTATAACCATGTTGTAAAAACACAATTTTCTCACCTATCTCCATAACAGAATTCATGTCGTGAGAGTTAATTACAGTGACTATTTGGTACTCATCTGTAATTTCTTGAATAAGGTTGTCAATAACTATAGCTGTTTTTGGATCTAAGCCAGAGTTGGGCTCATCACAAAACAAGTATTTAGGATTGTTTACAATAGCTCTAGCAATGGCAACTCGCTTTTGCATACCACCAGATGCTTCACTAGGCATTTTATTATGAGCATCATCTAAATTTACGCGCTTTAAAACAACATCTGCACGATCTTCCATTTCGCTTTTGCTCATTTTTGTAAACATGCGTAACGGAAACATCACATTCTCTTGTATGGTCATTGAATCAAATAAAGCACTGCCTTGAAATACCATGCCTATTTCTGCTCTTAAGTTTCTTTTTTGGTCTTCAGATAACTCTGAATAAATTTTCCCATCATACGATATAGTACCTTTATCATAAGGAAACAATCCTAAAAGACACTTTATAAATACTGTTTTTCCAGAGCCACTTTGCCCAATAACCAAACTAGTTTCTCCTTTTTCGAAATACGCATCTATACCTTTTAAAATATGCGCATCACCAAACGATTTATGTAAGCCTTTTACTTCTATCATTATCCTAAGAGCATATCAGTTAGTATATAATTTATTAAAATAATCACAACACTCGTCCAAACAAACGATGTGGTACTTGCCTTTCCAACCTCTAAAGCACCACCTTTCATATAATACCCATGAAATGAAGGGATTGTTGCTAAAATAAATGCAAACACAAAAGTTTTTAGAAATGAATAAGTCATGTGAAAACCATCAAAATCCATTTGTATACCAGTTATGTAATCCTCTAGAGTTGTATAGCCTCCGTAAACGCAAGCAGCCATTCCCCCTAGAATGCCAAGAAACATACCTATAGCAATAGCGAAAGGGTACAACATCATGGCAACTGCTTTTGGGAAAACCAAATAGTTTAACGAATTAATCCCCATAACCTCAAGCGCATCAATCTGCTCAGTAACTCGCATTGTTCCTATGCTTGATGTTATAAACGAGCCGACTTTTCCAGCCATTATAATAGAGGTAAATGTTGGTGCGAACTCTAAAATAACGGATTGTCTGGTAGCAAAACCTACTAAATACTTTGGAATTAAAGGGTTGGTGATATTTAACGCTGTTTGAATTGTAATTACACCACCAACAAAAAATGATATAAATGCAACAATACCTAATGAGCCAATAACAAGGTCGTCAATATCTTTTAAAATTAAACCTTTCATAACCGACCACTTTGTTGGCTTACGAAACATTTCCTTTATCATTAAAAAATAAAGACCAATATTGTTAAGATATGTCATATTTAATTTTGTTACCGCTAAAGTAAAAAATACAATATTATTTAACGTCTAAACAACATAAGAATTATTAAAAAACGTATTTTTGATATGTAAGATTAAAATTAATTATGATGAAGAATTTCTTGTTATTTATTCTAAGTGTTGTATTTAGTTTTTCATGTTTGGCTCAAAAACAAAATGCTCAGCTTGAGAAAACAACTATTGAAAATATAAAGACTAAGCTTGTAGTAGGTATTGTAGTTGACCAAATGCGTTATGAATATTTAACTAGATTCCAGGAACGATTTGGGCAAGGTGGTTTTATGAGAATGGTTAATGATGGGTTTAATTGCAAGAACAATCATTATAACTATGTACCAACCTATACAGGTCCTGGACATGCGTCAATTTATACAGGAACAACACCTAAATATCACGGAGTAATTTCTAATAGTTGGTACGATAAAGTAAGTAAAAAGTATGTGTATTGTGCAGGTGATGATAACGTTGCTTCAGTTGGAACAGAAGATACATCTGGACAAATGTCACCACATAGAATGAAAACGACCACTTTTGCAGATGAAAATAGATTGTTTACGCAAATGAGAGGAAAATCTATTGGAATTTCTATCAAGGATAGAGGTGCAATCTTACCAGTAGGACACACGGCTAATGCTGCATATTGGTTTCAAGGAAAATTAGAAGGTAAATTTATATCTAGTTCGTTTTATATGACTGACTTACCTAACTGGGTAAAAACATATAATGAAAGTAATAGTGTTTCAAAGTATATTAAAGAATGGAACACACTTTATGATATTTCAACTTATGTTGAAAGTGGTAGTGATTTAAATGATTTTGAAGGTGGGTTTAAAGGAAAGGAAACTGCAACATTCCCTTATGACTTAAAAGTTTTAAGTGCCGAAAATGGAGGTTTCGATATACTCAAGTCTACACCTTTTGGAAATAGTATTGTGGCAGATTTTGCTATTGCTGCTATAGATGGTGAACAATTAGGAAAAGACAATATTACAGATGTGCTTGCAGTAAGTTTTTCTAGTCCAGATTATGTTGGTCATAATTTTGGAGTAAACTCTAAAGAAGTTCAAGACACGTATCTTCGTTTGGATAAAGATTTAGAGCGTTTGTTTAATGCACTTGATACTAAAGTTGGAAAAGGAAATTACACCGTGTTTTTAACCGCAGACCATGGTGCAGTTCACGTACCTTCGTATTTAAAAAGTGTAAAAATTCCTGCAGGATATATTAGTTCAACGCAAACAAAAGTTAGGTTTGAAGCGTTTTTAAAAGAAAAATATAATTCAGATGAATTAATTGAAAGTGTAAGCAATAATCAAGTATTTTTAAATAGAGACAAAGTAAAAGAACTCGGTTTAGATTTACATGAGGTACAGGATGCTATTGTAAATGAGATTATTAATTATAGAAATATTGATAAGGCATATACAGCTTATACAATGTCTAATACATCGTATAGTAGTGGAATTGAGAAATTGCTTCAAAATGGATTTAATCAAAAACGTTCAGGAGATGTGATTTATGTTTACAACCCTGCAACAATTTCATACAGTCTTACTGGTTCAACTCATGGTAGTGGAATGAGCTATGATACTCATGTGCCATTATTGTTTTATGGAAATGGAATTAACAAAGGAAGTACAGTTAAGCGAACTAGAATTGTAGATATTGCACCAACAATATCTGCATTATTAGGCATAAGTTTTCCAAATGGAAACATTGGTTTGCCTATTCAATCAGTTCTAGCGCAAGACTAATTTTTGTTTTGGTTTATTTCCTTATTTATAGAATCGATATATTCTAAAAGGGCGTCTTTTCCAATTTTTTTAGAAGCCGAAGTTACAAAGTAGTTAGGCATTTCTTCCCATGTTTCCAGAAGAATATTTTTATAATCTTCAATATGATTTTCAATAGCCTTAGGCTTCAACTTGTCTGCTTTTGTAAAAATGATTGAAAACGGAATTGTGTTTTCTCCCAGCCATTGCATAAACTCTAAATCTATTGGCTGAGGTTTATGGCGAATATCTACCAAAACAAATGCTGAAACAAGTTGTTTGCGTTTTTCAAAATATGCAGTAATAAACTTCTGAAAGACTTTTTTGGATGATTTTGACACTCTAGCATAACCATAGCCAGGTAAATCAACTAAATACCAATTATCATTAACAATAAAATGATTAATAAGTTGCGTTTTTCCAGGTCGTCCAGATGTTTTTGCTAAGCTTTTTCTATCAGTAAGCATATTTATTAGAGAAGACTTACCAACATTGCTTCTACCAATAAAAGCATATTCGGGAATATTATTATTTGGGCATTTAGCAACATCTTGGTTGCTAACGACAAATTCAGCAGATTTTATTTGCATTTCAAAAAGTTTAGAACTTTCTTTTCTTTAACCAATCAAAAAGAATTTCATTAAAAGTGTCAGGATGCTCCATCATTGCAGCATGCCCACATTTATCTATCCAAAAAAGTTCCGAGTCTGGTAACAAATCATTGAACTCTACAGCAACTTCTGGTGGTGTCACATTATCATTTTTGCCCCAAATAATGCACGTTGGTGTATACATTTTAGGAAGGTCTTTAGCCATATTATGCCTTATGGCGCTTTTAGCAATAGCTAAGGTTTTTATAAGCTTATTTCGGTCGTTAACAGTAGCATAAACCTCATCTACAATCTCTTTGGTCGCAACTGCAGGATCATAAAAAACGTCTTGTGCTTTTTTCTTGATAACCTCATAATCACTTCGCTTGGTATAACCTCCGCCCATTGCGCTTTCATATAAGCCAGAGCTTCCAGTAATAACTAAAGCTTTTACTTTTTCGTGGTAAAGTTTTGTGTGATACAAACCAATATGTCCACCTAAAGAATTTCCTAGGAGTATAACTTGTTCGTAACCTTTAAATTCAATAAAATCTTTTAAATATTTAGCAAAACTTTTAACATTTGTCTTAAGTAATGACATGGTATAAATTGGAAGTTCAGGAATAACAATTTTATAGCCATTTTTACTAAAAAAATCAGTAACGCCATCAAAATTACTTAAGCCTCCCATTAATCCATGTAAGATGATAATTGGTGTACCTTCTCCTGCTTCTATATAGCTGTAGTCCCCTTCTTTTTTTAAAGTGTGAGCCATGTTATAGTTGTGGTTTCTCTGTTTGGCAAATCTACATAAATTTATTTTAAAGTAAGGAATAGCGCATAGACATTATCTATATCTAAAAAGGATAATATTTAGTGACTAAGTAACTACTGTTAATTAAACTTTGACATTTTATAACTTATTGGTTTTCAATAATTATGTTGAGAGATGTTTGTAAATTCAATCGAATTTTAAGATGATTGAAAAAAAATTATCAACAAAGTGGGTTAAAGTGGTAAAAAGTGGAGAATTTTTTATTAGATTTGAAACTTATATATAAATACCAAAATAATCGCTTGAATTCACTCATTGGAACATACGAATGTAAAATCGACTCAAAAGGGAGATTGATGCTGCCTTCTGCTTTTAAAAAGCAGTTGTTTTCGGTGATGCAAGAGGGTTTTGTGTTAAAGCGAGCAGTGTTTCAATCTTGTTTGGAGTTGTATCCTATGAGCGAGTGGGAAACTTTGATGCAAAAAGTAAACAAGCTAAATCGTTTCAAGAAAAAGAACAACGATTTCATTCGTCGTTTTACAGCAGGTGTAAAATTTATTGAGTTAGATGCTTCTGGAAGATTGCTAGTGGCAAAAGATTTAATTGCATTTGCTGGTATGTCAAAAAACATTGTGGTGTCTTCGGTTGGTAATATACTTGAGATTTGGGATAAAGAAAATTATGAAAAAGCTATTGATGATGCCGTTATGGACTTTGCAGATTTAGCTGAAGAAGTTATGGGGCAAGATGAAGATGGAATATCATAATCCAGTTTTATTAAAAGAAACAGTAGACGGTTTAAATATTAAAGAGGATGGCGTTTATGTAGATGTCACTTTTGGAGGAGGAGGACATAGTCGTGAAATTTTAAGTCGTTTAGGTGGAAAAGGAAAATTAATAGCATTAGATCAAGATCAAGACGCTCTTTTAAATACAATAGTTGATAGCAGATTTACGCTTATAAATGAAAACTTCAGATACCTTAAGAGGTTTCTGAGGTTTCATGGCGTAAAGAAAGTGGATGGTATTTTAGCCGATTTTGGTGTGTCATCACATCAATTTGATGAAGCTGATCGTGGTTTTTCAATTCGGTTTGATGCAAAGTTGGATATGCGAATGAATCAGCAAGATGAATTGTCGGCATTTCATTTGATTAATGAATATGATGAAGTGGCTTTAAGAAAAATGTTCTGGGAGTATGGAGAGCTTAGACAGGCCCCAGCTTTAGCAAGGACAATTGTTGCAGAAAGAAAGGAGGGGCAAATAGAAACAACTGAGCAGTTGAAATGTGTATTGAAGAAGTATTTGCCACCAAGAAAAGAAAATAAGATTCTTGCTCAAATCTATCAAGCCATAAGGATAGAGGTAAATCAGGAAATTGAAGCACTAAAGGAATTTTTAACACAAGTTCCAGAATTATTGAACCCTGGGGGGCGTTTAAGTTTTATCTCCTATCATTCGCTTGAAGATAGATTAGTAAAGCGATTTATTAGAAGTGGGATGTTTGAGGGGGAACCTGAGAAAGACGTATTTGGAAATTTTGAGGTGCCTCTTAGGCGAATAGGGAAACTTATTATTCCATCACAAGAAGAAATAAAAATAAATAACAGAGCAAGAAGCGCAAAACTTAGAATAGCAGAAAAAGTATAATGGCAAAAAAGAAGTTTTATAACATTTTAAAAGGCACTTTTTTAGTAAGTGATGATTCTTTTAAAAATTGGAGAATGATTATCTTTTTTTCATTTCTGGCCATTGTAATGATTGCTAGTTCGCATAGTGCAGATAGAAAAGTACATGAAGTTGCACGACTTGGTGAAGAGGTAAAGGAGTATCGTTCGGCATTCATAGATGGTCGCTCCATATTAATGGAGTTGAAAATGGAATCAAACATTAGAGAAAAATTAGCAAGTAAAGGGGTGTTGCCTTCCACAGAGCCACCAAAAAAGATAAAAGTTAAATCACAAGATTAAAAGTTCAGTTTTGGCAGTAACCGAGAAGAACATATTAAAACGATTGTATTTTGTAGCGGGATGTTTGTTCATCTTCGCGCTTCTTGTGGTGTTTAAACTTGTAAATATTCAGTTTGTTCAAGGAGAACAATATAGAGGTTTAGCCGAAAAAAGATCATTAAAAACAGTTGACATTCCTGCAAATAGAGGTAATTTGTATTCAGCCGATGGAAGTTTATTGGCGACCTCTGTTCCAAAATATGATATTAGAATTGACGCTTTAACGCCTTCAGCTAAAAATTTCAAAAAGTATTTAAAGCCTTTAAGTGATTCGCTTGCAAATTTTCATGGCAAAACTTCAGGATATTATCAAAAAGCCATAGGAAAAGCAAGGCAAGATAGGAATAGGTATTTTCTGTTGGCTCGTAACCTGGGGTATTCAGATTATTTAAGATTCAGAAACTTTCCGTTACTTAATATGGGTGCTTTTAAAGGTGGACTAATTGTAGATCAGAACACAAAACGCGAACATCCAATGGGTGGTATTGCTGAGCGTACGATAGGTTATGAGCGTTGGGATGAAAAAGGTAATGTAACACGTCCAGGAATAGATGGTGCCTTTGGTGAGCAATATTTACGAGGAACCAATGGTAGGAGGTTAAAGCAACAAATTGGCAAAGGGCAATGGAAACCTGTAAGTGATGCTAACGAAGTCGAGCCACAAGATGGGTACGATGTATACACAACTATAGACGTAAATATTCAAGACATTGCACATCATGCTTTATTAGAGCAGTTAGAAAAATATAAGGCAGATCATGGCTCTGTTGTGGTTATGGAAACAAAAACAGGGGAGATACGAGCTATATCTAACCTTGGACGAACCTCAAAAGGCACTTATTACGAAAAACTTAATTATGCAGTTGGAGAATCACATGAGCCTGGTTCTACATTTAAGCTTATGGCTTTAGCTGTTGCTTTAGATGATAAAGTAATAGACACTTCTACAGTTGTTGATACTGAAAATGGAATTTTAACATTCTATGGAAAAAAGGTTAGAGATTCTAAAAATGGAGGTTATGGTAAAATTTCTGTTGCAAAGGCATTTGAGGTCTCATCAAATACTGGAATTGTTAAGGCAATTCATAATAATTATAAGGATAACCCTAAGAAATTCGTGGATGGTTTATATGATATGAACCTTCAAAACACATTGGATTTACCAATAATTGGCGAGGGTAAACCTATAATTCCTGATCCTAGAATTAAAAATAATCGCTGGAGTGGTATAGCACTTGAGTGGATGGCTTATGGGTATGGTGTGTCTTTTACGCCAATGCAAACACTTGCCTTTTATAATGCCATTGCTAATGATGGTGAAATGGTACGCCCAAGATTTCTTAAAGAGGTAAAAGAATATGGTAACTCTGTTGAAACGTTTGATAAGGATGTGATTAATAAACAAATATGCTCAAAGGAAACGGTAGCTAAACTCCAAAAACTTTTAGCAAATGTTGTTGAAAAGAAACATGGTACTGGGAATGGTTTGTATGCTGATAATTTTTCGATGGCTGGAAAAACAGGTACTTGCCAGAAGGATTATGTAGATAAAGATAAACTTAATTATATCTCTTCATTTGTTGGTTATTTTCCAGTTGAAAACCCTAAGTATTCTTGTATTGTCGTAATTCATGAACCTGATAAAGAGGTAGGTTATTATGGTGCGGATGTATCGGGTCCTGTATTCAAGAAAATAGCACAAAAAATATATACAGACACGCCAATTATAGATGCTGTTGAAAATTTAGAAGAAATGCATGTTGATGTTGATAGGAGTTTTGAAACCTATTACGATGTTGCACAAACTTATAAAACCATAATGCCAGATTTAAAAGGTATGCCAGCAATGGATGCTATTGTGTTACTGGAAAATATGGGAATGAAAGTGCGCTTAAAGGGTAACGGAAAAGTTGTGAAACAATCGATATCCTCAGGTGTAAAACTTAAGCCAAAACAAACAATAGTCTTAGAATTGTCGTGATAGAATTAAAAAGCATACTATATAAGGTAACCCTCGAAGCTGTTGTGGGTGATACAAGTGTGTCTATTAACAATATTCAATTCGATTCTAGAAAAGTATCTAAAAATGATGTGTTTGTTGCAGTAAAAGGAACTGTGGTAGATGGACATGACTTTATTGAACAGGTTATTGAGAAAGGAGTAAACACTATTATTTGTGAGCAAATTCCAGACATAACTATTGAAGGTGTCACTTATGTTAAGGTAGATAACTCCTCTAAAGCCTTAGCGATAATGGCTTCCAATTATTATGGTGTACCATCAGAGAACTTAAAATTAGTTGGTGTTACTGGTACTAATGGTAAAACAACTATAGCGTCACTATTATATCAACTTTTTAAAAAAGCAGGTTATAAAGTTGGATTATTGTCAACTGTAAAAATTTTAGTTGACGAAAAAGAATACAAAACTATTCACACGACACCAGACTCATTAACTATAAATAAGTATTTAAGTGAAATGAATGCTGAAGGCGTTGAGTTTTGCTTCATGGAAGTAAGCTCTCATGGTATTCATCAATCGCGTACAGAGGGTCTTCATTTCGAAGGTGGGATTTTTACAAATCTCACACATGACCATTTAGATTACCATGAAACATTCGCAGAATATCGAGATGTAAAAAAATCATTTTTTGATAATCTCCCAAAAACAGCATTTTCATTAGTGAATGTTGATGATAAAAATGGAGCAGTAATGTTGCAAAATACGGTTTCTAAAAAATACACTTATGCGCTAAAAAGCTTCGCAGATTATAGAGCTCAAATTTTAGAAAACCAATTGAACGGTTTGTTTTTAAAAATCAATGATAATGAAGTTTGGACTAGGCTAATAGGCAATTTTAATGCTTATAATTTATTAGCGATTTATGGAACTGCAGATTTATTAGGCCTAGAAAGTGTGGAGGTGCTTCGTTTAATGAGTGAGTTAGATAGTGTTAGTGGGAGATTCCAATATTTAATTTCTGATGAAAAAATCACTGCTATTGTTGATTATGCGCATACACCAGATGCTTTAAAGAATGTGTTAGAAACCATTAATAGTATTCGTACTAAAAATGAAGAACTCATAACAGTTGTTGGTTGTGGAGGTGATAGAGATAAAACTAAACGACCAAAAATGGCTCATATAGCATCAGCTTTAAGTGATAAAGTCATTTTTACTAGTGATAACCCTAGAACCGAAAATCCTGAGCAAATAATTAAAGATATGGAAGTTGGCGTACAGCCACAAAACTTTAAAAAAACAATGTCGATTGTAGATCGAAATCAAGCCATTAAAACTGCTTGTCAGTTAGCAAATGCAAACGATATTATCCTAATAGCAGGAAAAGGTCATGAAACCTATCAAGAAATTAATGGTGTTAGAACCAATTTTGATGATTATAAAATAGTTGAAGAATTTTTAAAACAATTACAAAAATAAATGCTGTATTATTTATTTGAATATTTAGAAAAAGAATTTCAGTTTCCAGGCGCATCCTTGTTTGGGTTTTTATCCTTTAGAGCAGCTATGGCTATAATTTTGTCGTTGTTAATTTCTACTATTTATGGTAAGCGTATCATTAAATTTTTACAAAAAAAACAAGTTGGTGAAACTGTTAGAGATTTGGGTCTAGAAGGACAAGCTGAAAAAGCGGGAACACCAACTATGGGTGGAATTATCATTATCCTTGCCACTTTAATTCCTGTTTTTTTATTCGCAAAACTTGATAATATTTATATCATCTTATTGTTAATTACAACAATCTGGATGGGGATTATCGGGTTCATCGACGATTACATTAAAAAATTTAAAAACGATAAACAAGGTTTAAAAGGAAGGTTTAAAATATTAGGTCAAGTAGGTCTCGGAATAATCGTAGGCACAACATTATATTTTAATAATGATGTGACCATTAAGGAAAAACTGCCAATTGCGCAACAGCAAGAATTACTAGCTGAAAACCCTACCATACCACAAGCCAAATTATTTGAAGACGAAATTAAATCAACAAAAACAACCATACCTTTCGTAAAAGGTAATGAGTTTGATTATGCCAGTTTAATAACTTGGATAAGCCCTAGCTTAAAACCATATGCTTGGATAATTTTTATCCTAGCAGCAATTTTTATTATTACTGCAGTTTCTAATGGAGCAAACCTTACAGATGGTATCGATGGACTTGCAGCAGGAACATCAGCAATTATTGTTTTAACTCTTGGAATTTTTGCTTGGGTCTCTGGTAATATCATTTTCTCAGATTACTTAAACATTATGTATATACCTCGCGTTGAGGAAATCACCATATATATCGCTGCATTTGTAGGAGCACTTATTGGATTCTTATGGTATAATACTTATCCAGCTCAAGTGTTTATGGGTGATACAGGAAGTTTAACTATTGGTGGAATTATAGCAGTAATAGCCATTGCAGTTCGTAAGGAATGGCTTATTCCACTGTTATGTGGCATCTTTTTAGCCGAAAATTTATCAGTTGTGCTACAAGTAAGCTATTTCAAGTACACAAAGAAAAAATTTGGTGAGGGAAGACGCATTTTTAAAATGTCGCCTTTACATCACCACTATCAAAAATCAGGATATCATGAAAGCAAAATTGTAACACGATTTTGGATTGTTGGTATTCTGCTAGCCATCCTTTCAATAGTGACATTGAAAATTCGCTAATGAAAAGGCTAGTGATATTAGGAGCAGGAGAAAGTGGTGTTGGAACAGCACTATTGGGAAAGGAAAAAGGATACGATGTGTTTGTTTCTGATAAGGGAAAAATTAAAAAAAAATATAAAGAAGTTCTTATACATAATGAGATTGAATGGGAAGAAGAAAAGCATACAGAATCTAAAATTCTAAATGCCGATGTTGTAATGAAAAGCCCTGGAATTCCAGATAAAGTGGCTTTAGTACAAAAGTTATTAGCAAATAATATTTTGGTTGTTTCCGAAATTGAATTTGCGTCACAATTCACTAAAGCAAATATTATAGGAATAACAGGTAGCAATGGCAAAACAACCACGACCATGTGGACACACCATATACTTAAGCAAGGAGGTTTAAAAGCAGCTATGGGTGGGAATATTGGTGATAGTTTTGCAAAGCAAGTGTTAGACTCAAATTATGAACATTTTGTTTTAGAGTTGAGTAGTTTTCAATTAGATGGAATAAAAACATTTAAACCGCACATTGCCATTATTACAAATATTTCTCCTGATCATTTAGATAGATATGATTACAAGTTTGAAAACTATATCGCTTCGAAATTTAGAATAGCGATGAATCAAACCAAAGAAGATTACTTGATTTATGATGCCGATGATAAAGACATAACAAACTATCTAAAATCACATCCAGTTCAATCAACATTATTGCCATTTTCATTAACAAAGAAATTGGAACAAGGAGCGTATTTTGAAAACAATAACATAAAAATATTAATTGATAATAGCCATATAATTATGCCAACAGCAAACTTAGCTTTAGAGGGAAAGCACAATATTAAAAATGCAATGGCAGCCTCGACGGTTGCACATTTGCTTAAAATTAGAAGTCACACATTACGTGAAAGTCTTGAGAATTTTCAAGGTGCAGAACATCGCTTAGAAAATGTATTGCGTATTAATAAAGTACAATACATAAACGACTCAAAAGCAACTAATGTGAATGCCACATATTTTGCTTTAGAAAGTATGGAAGCGCCAACCGTTTGGATTGTTGGTGGTGTGGATAAAGGCAATGATTATAAGCAGCTTTTTCCATTTGTAAACGAAAAAGTAAAAGCTATTATTTGTTTGGGTGTGGATAATAAAAAACTTTTCGAAACATTTGGTAATATGGTAGAGATAATGGTTGAAACTCAGTTTATGAGCGAAGCATTGAAAATAGCTTATAAAATTGCTGAAGCTGGAGATAATGTCCTTTTGTCTCCAGCTTGTGCAAGTTTTGATTTATTCGAAAATTATGAAGATAGAGGACGTCAGTTTAAAAATGCAGTAAGAAAATTATAATGCAATTATTGTTTAACAACTTAAAAGGAGATAGGTTAATTTGGGCTATTGCAGCATTACTGGCAATATTCTCATTCCTTCCTGTGTACAGTGCAGCCAGTAATTTGGCGTATATAAGCGGTGATGGAAATACCTTTAATTATTTTGTTAAACATTTTGTGCATTTATTTCTAGGTTTTGCAATTATATATGGTGTACACAAAGTGCCTTATAGATATTTCCGCGGATTATCAATGGTTATGATTCCAGTAGTATTAGTATTGTTGGCTGCTACTATGTTTCAACCAGAAACTTCCGAAAGTTTAACAAATGCAAAGCGCTGGATAAAAGTACCTATAGTTGGTTTTACGTTTCAACCCTCAACTTTGGCATCTGTAGTTTTAATGGTTTATGTTGCTAGGTATTTATCAAAAATAAAAGATAAAACAGTCACGTTTAAGGAAACAATCTTACCACTATGGTTACCAGTATTTTTAGTTTTGGTGTTAATATTACCAGCTAATTTTTCAACTACAGCTATCATTTTTACAATGGTGATGGCATTGGCATTCTTAGGAGGTTATCCTGTTAAATATTTATTGTTAATTCTATTGTCAGGTGTTGCGGCTTTTGCGCTATTTATTTTGGTAGCCAAAGCATTTCCAGATGCTATGCCAAATCGTATCGATACTTGGGCAAGTAGAATAGAAAATTTTGCAAACGCTGAAGACACTGAGGCTGATTATCAAATAGAGAAGGCAAAAATAGCAATAGCATCAGGATATATAAAAGGAGTTGGTCCAGGAAAAAGTACTCAAAAGAACTTTTTACCACAGTCATCATCCGATTTTATTTTTGCAATTATCATTGAAGAGTATGGTTTAATAGGAGGCTTGTTTTTAATGACACTTTACTTGTTATTGCTATTTAGAATAGTAATAGCGTCACACAAGGCCGACACTATTTTTGGTAAGCTTTTAGTTATAGGAGTTGGAATTCCAATAGTATTTCAAGCGCTTATAAATATGGCTGTGGCTGTAGAGTTATTTCCAGTTACAGGCCAAACATTGCCATTAATAAGTAGTGGAGGAACTTCTATTTGGATTACCTGTTTGGCAATTGGCATTATACTTAGTGTTAGTGCAAGACGACAAGAAATTAAAGAACAAGAAGAAAGAGAAGATAATCCACTTGAAATTTTAAGTGAGACAATATAATGAGTAACTATAAAATCATATTATCTGGAGGTGGTACAGGAGGACATATTTATCCTGCTATATCCATTGCTAATGAGTTAAAAAAGCGTTATCCAAACGCTGAGTTTTTATTTGTTGGAGCAAAAGATAAAATGGAAATGGAAAAAGTACCACAAGCTGGATTTAATATTGAAGGATTGTGGATTTCTGGAATTCAAAGAAAATTGACTTTAAAAAATCTATCATTTCCTTTTAAACTTATTGCTAGTTTATTGAGGTCTCGAAAAATAATTAAACAGTTTAAACCAGATGTAGCTATTGGTACTGGAGGTTTTGCTAGTGGACCATTATTGCAAGTGGCAACTTCAAAGGGTATTCCAAGTTTAATACAAGAGCAGAATTCTTATCCTGGAATTACCAATAAGATACTATCTAAAAAGGCAAATAAAGTGTGTGTTGCTTATGATGGATTAGAACGATTTTTTCCAAAAGATAAGATTGTTAAAACAGGAAATCCTGTGAGACAAGATTTACTCAGTTTAGATAATAAATCTATTGAAGCAAAAGATTTTTTTGGATTAAAGCATAACAAGGTAACATTGCTTGTTTTGGGCGGTAGTTTAGGTGCAAGGAGAATTAATGAATTAATTGTAAAAAAATTAGATTTTTTTCATGAGCAAAATGTGCAAATTATCTGGCAGTGTGGAAAATTATATTATCAAGATTATAAGATTAATGGAGATATTAAAGATGTACAAGTCCATGCTTTTTTAAATAGAATGGATATGGCTTATGCTGCCGCAGATATAATTATTTCTAGAGCAGGAGCAAGTTCCGTGTCAGAATTATGTATTGTTGGGAAACCAGTAATATTTATTCCTTCACCAAATGTAGCCGAGGATCATCAAACAAAAAATGCAAACGCTATTGTTGAAAAAGATGGAGCTATTTTGATTAAAGAAGCAGATTTGGATGTTGATTTTGAAAACAAGTTCAAACTCTTAAATAACTCTAAAGAAAAACAAGAATTACTAAGTAACAATATTAAAAAATTAGCATTAATAAATGCAACTCAGGATATAGCAGACGAAGTAGAAAAACTTTTAGAAAGTAAATGAACTTAAATAGCATACATAATATCTATTTTATTGGCATTGGAGGCATTGGTATGAGTGCGCTTGCTAGATATTTTGTTGCTAGTGGGAAACAAGTTGCTGGCTATGATAAAACACAAACAGAACTTACTAGTGAGTTGGAAACATTAGGAATAGATGTGCATTTTGAAGATAGTTTAGATAATGTATCTAAAAACTTTTTAGACTCCCAAAAAACGCTTGTGGTTTATACGCCAGCAATTCCAAAGGAACATAGTGAGTTAAATTATTTTAGAGATAATAATTTTAAGGTTCTAAAACGCTCGCAAGTATTAGGTTTAATTACTGAGGGTACTTATTGTTTGGCGGTTGCTGGAACTCATGGCAAAACAACCACAACAAGTATTTTAGGTCATTTACTAGCTGAATGTGGTGTAGAAGTAACAGCATTTCTTGGAGGAATTACAGAGAATTATAACTCAAACCTCATTTTAAAAGGTACTAGAGTATCTGTTGTTGAAGCTGATGAATTTGATCGTTCATTTTTGACATTGTCACCAGATTTAGCATGCATTACTTCTATGGATGCAGACCATTTAGATATTTATGGAAAGAAGGAAGCTTTAGATGATTCCTTTAGAGATTTTGCTAAGAAATTAAAACCTAATGGAAAACTATTTGTTAAAAAAGGGCTGCCAATAAATGGAATTACTTATGCAGTAGATGAAGATGCAGACTATTCAGCAATTAATATTAGAATAAAAGACGGAAGCTATGTTTTTGATGTAACAACACCTAGCCAACATATTAAAGATTTTTTATTTAACCTACCAGGTAGACATAATTTGTCGAATGCATTAATAGCACTGGCAATGGCTATAGAATTAGGTTGCGCTCCTTATAGCCTTGCCAGCGCATTAGCATCTTACAAAGGTGTAAAACGTAGGTTTACATATCAAATAAAAACGGAGGAACTTGTATTTATAGATGATTATGCACATCATCCAGAAGAAATTAATGCAGTGTATCAAGCTGTAAGGGAAATGTACCCAAACAAAGAAGTGTTGGTGATTTTTCAGCCACATTTGTTTACTAGGACAAGAGATTTTGTAAACGAATTTGCATCAAGTTTGTCACAATTTGACAGAATTCTATTATTAGAAATTTATCCAGCTAGAGAATTGCCTATTGATGGTGTTAATTCAAATTGGTTATTAAATAAAATTGAAAACCCAAATAAGGCATTAATAAATAAAGAAAATATTGTGTCTGAAATTAAAAAAAGTAATGCACAAGTAATAATTACTCTTGGTGCTGGAGATATTGGAGTAGAAGTTAATAATATTAAAGAACAATTAAGTGTTGCAAGTTAACTGGAATTACATAAAAGGATTGGGTTTAATTGCTTTGGTGAGCTTTGTTTTTGTGTTTTCTTCTTTCAGAAATAATGTAAGAAAAATCACAGAGATAAGGGTGAATTTTCTAGGTGAAAATAATTTATTTATGACCGAAGCATCGGTTAATAAATTGTTAATACAAAATAACGAAGAGCTTCCAAACATGGCTAAAGAAATTTTAGATTTGAATGATATAGAAAGTGCCCTAAAATCTAATCCAATGATCAAAACCGCAGAAGTGCATCTTACTGTTAATGGCGAGGTTCGAGCTGATATTTTACAGCGAAAACCAATAGCTAGAGTAAGTACAAATGCGTCATATTATATAGATGATGAAGGCGCGTTTATGCCTTTATCTACGTTTCATACAGCTCGTGTACCTTTAGTAACAGGTCATGTTAAAAAAAATAAATTAAGCAATGTGTACATAATTGCTGACAAAATTTTTAATGACCAATTTTTAAAGACTCATGTTGTAGAGATTTATCAAAATGAAGATGAAACATTTGTTTTAAAGACAAGAGCTTTCGATTTTGAAATATGGTTGGGGAATCTAGATAAACTAGATTATAAAATAAGCAATTTAAAAGCATTTTATCAGAAAGCAAAAAAAGATGATATGCTAAGTAAGTATATTAAAGTGA
Source organism: Flavobacteriaceae bacterium S0862 (assembly GCA_023015825.1). GTDB lineage: Bacteria > Bacteroidota > Bacteroidia > Flavobacteriales > Flavobacteriaceae > Pontimicrobium. The sequence continues at coordinate 51,226 of JALKAW010000009.1, forward strand.
ATTTGCAGTTTGATAATCAAGTTGTTTGCACTAAAAAGTAAATTATGGAGAGTAATAATATATCGGTTGGACTAGATATTGGAACCACAAAGATTGTGGCCATGATTGGGCGTAAAAATGAATATGGAAAAGCAGAAATTCTTGGTATTGGAAAATCTAAGAGTTTGGGAGTTCATAGAGGTGTAGTGAATAATATTACGCAAACAACACAGTCAATTCAGCAAGCAGTGCATGAAGCAGAAGCTGCTTCAGGAATGAAAATTAATGAAGTTACGGTTGGTATTGCAGGACAGCATATTAGAAGTCTTCAGCATAGTGACTATATAACAAGATCAAATTCTGAAGTAGTAATAGACGAAGATGATATAGATAGGTTAATCAATCAAGTGCATAAATTGGTGATGCTTCCAGGAGAAGAAATTATCCATGTATTGCCGCAAGAATATAAAGTTGATGGACAAGCCGAAATAAAAGAACCAATAGGTATGTATGGTGGTAGGCTTGAAGCAAATTTTCATGTAGTTGTTGGTCAAGTATCTTCTATTAGAAATATAGGACGATGTGTTAAAAGTGCAGGATTGGAACTGGAAGGTATCACTTTAGAGCCTTTAGCTTCTGCAAATGCAGTATTAAGCGAAGATGAAAAAGATGCAGGAGTTGCTCTCATAGATATTGGAGGTGGAACAACCGATTTAGCCATTTTTAGAGATGGAATCATTCGACATACAGCAGTCATTCCATTTGGAGGAAATGTTATCACCGAAGATATTAAGGAAGGATGCTCAATCATAGAAAAGCAAGCCGAATTACTAAAAATTAAGTTTGGTTCTGCATGGCCTGGAGAAAATAAAGATAACGAGATTGTCTCTATTCCAGGACTTAGAGGTAGAGAACCAAAAGAAATTACATTAAAAAACCTGTCAAAAATTATTCATGCAAGAGTAGTTGAAATTATTGAACAAGTATATGTTGAAATAAAAAACTATGGTCATGAAGAACAAAAAAAGAAACTAATAGCAGGAATTGTTTTAACAGGAGGTGGAAGTCAATTAAAACATTTAAAACAGTTGGTAGAATATATCACTGGAATGGATACCAGAATTGGCTATCCAAATGAGCACTTGGCAGGAGAAAGTGATGATGAAGTAACGAGTCCTTTATTTGCGACAGCGGTTGGATTAGTTATGGATGGTCTAAAACGTCAAGAGAAAAAAATAATAGAAAGTGTCGCACAAGCTACCCTTGAAGCTAATGAGGTGATAGATGATAACGAAAAAGAACAAACCATTGAACAACCTAGAAAAGAGCGAAAATCTTTTCTGGATAAATTAACCGAACGCGTTAAAGATTTTTTAGATAACGCTGAGTAAACAAAATAAAATAAACCAGTAAAAACTAATTTTATGAGTAGCAACAAAGACATTGGGAGCATTACATTCGATTTGCCAAAAAATCAATCCAACGTCATTAAAGTAATTGGTGTTGGTGGTGGAGGTAGCAATGCTATCAATCACATGTTCCAACAAGGAATTAAAGGTGTAGATTTTGTAATCTGCAACACAGATGCACAAGCCCTAAACAACAGTGGAGTTCCAAACAAAATTCAATTAGGTGTTAGTCTTACCGAAGGATTAGGAGCAGGAGCAAATCCAGAGATTGGAGAGCAAGCGGCTGTAGAAAGCCTTGAAGATATTAAGCGCATGTTGGATACCAATACAAAAATGGTGTTTATCACTGCTGGAATGGGTGGTGGAACAGGTACAGGAGCTGCACCAATTATTGCAAAAATGGCAAAAGAGCTGGATATTTTAACTGTAGGTATTGTAACGATGCCATTTCAGTTTGAAGGAAAAATTCGTATTGCTCAAGCTCAAAAAGGTATTGAAACACTTCGCGAACATGTAGATTCTTTAGTTGTAATTAACAACAATAAACTAAGAGAAGTTTATGGAAACTTAGGTTTTAAAGCTGGTTTTTCTAAAGCAGACGAAGTACTGTCAACAGCCTCTAGAGGTATTGCTGAAGTAATTACACATCACTACACACAAAATATCGATTTACGAGATGCTAAAACCGTATTGAGTAATAGTGGAACAGCTATTATGGGCTCTTCTAATGCTTCAGGATCTAATCGTGCTCAAGAAGCGATTATGAAAGCACTGGATTCACCATTATTAAATGATAATAAAATTACAGGAGCCAAAAACGTATTGTTGCTTATCGTTTCGGGTTCTCAAGAAATCACTATTGATGAAATAGGCGAAATCAATGATCATATTCAAGCCGAAGCTGGTTATGGCGCGAATATTATTATGGGAGTTGGTGAAGACGAAGCATTAGCAGAAGCAATTTCAGTAACCATTATTGCAACAGGTTTTGATGTAGAACAGCAAAATGAAATTTCTAATACAGAAATAAAAAAAGTAATACATTCTTTAGAAGAAGATCAAAGCATGGATCAAGATTTATCTAAGGATAAAGAGCCAGCTATCATTACACCAGATATTATTTTAGAAAAAGAAGTAAAGGAAGAAAAAGTAATACACACATTGGTTGATGAAGACGAAGAGCGTCATGACATGAACTTGATTCCTACTACCGAAATCATTAAAAATATTAATGTAGTGTATGATGAAGTTCTTGCAAATGTAGATGATACAGAGTTTATTATAAATGAAATAACTACAGAAGAAACTGTAGAAGAAGAGCAAGTGCAGGAAGAGCAAATTATGTTAACTTTTGATTTGCCTTTATCTACACAAAAAAAGGAGATAGAGGAAACAGAAACTGTAAGTGAAAAAATCACTTTCGAATTGGATGATGAGGTAAAAGAGATGTCTGTAAAAGACTATGTTGAGCTTATCCCTGTGACAGAAGCAAATAAAGATGGCGAAACTAAATATGCACTTGACGATTATATTGTTTTAGAATCTGCCATTAATGAAAAAGAACAAAAACAAGAAGTTGTTTTAGAAATTGAAGAAGAAATTGTTTTTGAAAAGAAAACTATTCAAGAAGAAACAGAGGAAGACTTAGGAGATGAATTGGATCCTATAAACAGCCCAATTTCTCAACTCTTAAAAGAAAGAGCTAATGAGCGTCGTAAAAAAATGAAAGAGTTTAATTATAAATTCAACAATGCAAAAATTGACGATATAGAAAAAGAGCCAGCTTATAAAAGGCAAGGTGTAGACTTAAATGATGTACAACATTCATCAGAGACTAATGCATCTAGAATGTCTATTGGTATGGATGATAACGACGATGTTCAATTAAGAAGTAATAATTCTTTTTTACACGATAATGTAGATTAATTAATAGCGAGAATTTTAGTATTTAACCTAAAACCCTAAAAATTTTCCTCAAGTTTTTAGGGTTTTCTTTTGTTTCGTTCTTAAATATCTCTTGCGTACTTTTTTAGTATCTTCGCAGAACCTAAAATAATTATTTATATGAGTTTACAAGATCAAATCATGACTTCTATGAAAGAAGCAATGAAAGCAAAAGACCAAACAGCATTAACAGCATTAAGAGCAGTAAAATCTGCCATTTTAATGGCAAAAGCTGAAAGTGGCGCAGCTAGTGAACTTACCGAAGAGCAAGAATTAAAACTACTTCAAAAACAGGTAAAGCAGCGAAAAGATAGTGCTGCCATATTTTTAGAGCAAGGTCGGGAAGATCTTGCAGCACCTGAACTAGCTGAAGCTAAAATTATTGCACAGTTCTTACCAGAAGCAATGAGTGAAGAAGATATAGAGAAAATTGTAATACAAGTAATAGAAAGTACTGGAGCAAATGGCATGAAAGATATGGGGAGAGTTATGGGAGTGGTTAGTAAGCAACTAGCTGGACATGCTGATGGTAAGACTATATCTACTATTGTTAAGTCAAAATTGATGTAAAATTAGGGCTCCTTAGCTCAATTGAATAGAGCACTGGATTTCGGCTCCAGCGGTTCGGGGTTTGAATCCCTGAGGAGTCACATTATTTAAATTAAAGAGTGCTTTAGGGCGCTCTTTTTTATTAAGTAGCTAAACAATTATCAATTTATAATTGCGTTACTTTGTAATATGATGCTACCCCATTTCTTAATGCTAGAGACACCTTCCAATAACATTATTATTGCCATATTTTTGTTGGCACTTTTAATCATGATGCTTTATTATGGATTTAGAATGCTGGAAATGGCAAGAGTGATGCGTTATAAAAAACCTTTTTTTACTCATTTTTATCTAATTAAAAAAAGGCTTACACCAAAACAAAAATTAATATTAAAGGATTTTTTGTTTTACGGAAGATTATCAAAAAAGGAAAAAGGATATTTTGAGCATCGTGTGGCTTGTTTTATAGAAGATAAAACGTTTATTGGAAGAGATCAATTAAGAATAGACGATCATGTTAAAGTATTGATTTCGGCAACAGCTATAATGCTTACTTTTGGTTTTAGAGATTTTTACATTGGCCTGATTGATAAGATATTTGTTTATCCAACACCCTTTTATTCTAAAACGAATGATGATTATCATAAAGGAGAGTTTAATCCTAAGTTAAAATCCTTAGTGCTTTCATGGGAGGATTTTATATATGGTTACAATATTGGTGATGATAACTTAAATTTAGGCATTCATGAATTTGCACATGCCATACATTTAAACAGTTTAAAAGAACGAGATGTCAGTTCAACGATATTTAAAGATTCTTTTAAAGAATTAACAGAGATACTTTCTAATAGTAAGCCAATGAGGGATAGGTTAATAGCTTCTAGATACTTTAGGGAGTATGCCTATACCAATCAATTTGAATTTCTTGCAGTGTTAATTGAATATTTTTTTGAGACACCAGTCGAGTTTAAAGCACAATTCCCAAGTATTTATTTTAAAGTAAAACAGATGTTAAACTTTAGTTATGCTAAATACTAACGCTTGTTTATTCTTACTACATGACTTTTGTCATAATTTAAAAACCTCTTCTTAGTTAACTTTAAAGGTGAATTTAAAACCTAGAATGATGAAAAGAGGAACACCTATTTCAGCAATAATGACAAAGGATGTTATTACATTAAATACATCGGATACTTTAGAAACTGCTGAACGTTTATTTAAGCAAAATCATATTAGACATATTCCAGTGGTTAGTGGAAAAAGCATAAAAGGAATGTTAAGTCTAACAGATTTATTACGTATTAGTTTCGCTGATGCAGTTGATGAAACTGAAGATTATGTTGACACTATAGTATACAATATGTTCACCATAGAGCAAGTCATGGCTAAAAATTTAATAAGTGTTGCATCTAAAACCACTATTAAAGACGTAGCAGAAATTCTATCAAAAAAAGAGTTTCATGCTATTCCTGTTGTTGATAATAATAAATTGGTGGGTATTGTGACTACTACCGATTTAATAAATTATTTGCTAACGCAATTCGATGAATAGTTGTTCTAGTATCTTTTAGGAATTAGCAAGGGCTTTTAAGTCTTTAATAGTTTCTATTTGATTAGAACTCTTAAATACAAAGCTACCAGCAACTAATACATCAGCTCCTGCATTAACAAGTGCTTTGGCATTTTTATTGGTGACACCACCATCAATTTCAATTAAAGTTGAAGCACCTTTACGTACAATTAATTCCTTTAATTGTTCAACCTTATTGTAAGTGTTTTCAATAAAACTTTGTCCTCCAAAACCTGGATTAACACTCATTAAACACACTAGGTCAATATCGTTAATAGTGTCTTCGATAAGGTTCACATTTGTATGCGGATTAAGAGCGACACCAGCCTTCATTCCTTCGGCTTTAATTGCTTGAAGTGTTCTATGTAAATGTGTGCAAGCTTCATAGTGTACTGTAAGTATATTGCTTCCTAAAGCAGCGAAGGTTTTAATATATCTATCAGGATCTACAATCATTAAATGTACATCAATAGTTTTTTTTGCATGTTTTGTAATAGCTTCTAAAACAGGCATTCCAAAAGAAATATTTGGGACAAACACACCATCCATAATATCAATATGAAACCAATCGGCATCACTATTATTTACTGTTTCAATATCTCTTTGAAGGTTTGAAAAATCGGCTGCTAAAATTGAAGGTGCTATTAATTTACTCATTTTATAAAAATATGTCTTTTGGCAAAAATAGTGTAAAAAAGTGAACCCAGAGTAATCAGCTCTGGGTTCTTTCATCAATCAAAAAACGAACAGTTATGTAACTGTTTGTTGCGTTTATTAGGATAAATATAACTATCCTAGGTAAGTTTTTAAAATTTTACTACGAGATGTATGTTTTAATCTACGAATTGCCTTTTCTTTTATTTGGCGAACACGTTCTCTAGTAAGGTCAAAAGTTTCACCAATTTCTTCTAAAGTCATTGGGTGCTGATTGCCTAAACCAAAGTATAAACGTATTACATCTGCTTCACGAGGTGTTAACGTCTCTAAAGCTCTTTCAATCTCTGTACGTAACGATTCGTGTAATAAATCTTTATCTGGATTTGGAGATTCACCACTACGCAATACATCGTAAAGGTTAGAATCTTCACCTTCTACTAGAGGTGCATCCATTGATACATGACGTCCAGAATTCTTCATAGATTCTTTAACGTCGTTTATTGTCATGTCTAATTCTTTAGCTATTTCCTCAGCACTTGGTGGGCGCTCATGCGATTGCTCTAAGAATGCATAGGTTTTATTAATTTTATTAATAGAACCAATTTTGTTGAGTGGTAAACGTACAATACGTGATTGTTCAGCTAATGCTTGAAGAATTGATTGACGAATCCACCATACTGCATACGATATAAATTTGAAACCTCTGGTTTCATCAAATCGTTGTGCGGCTTTTATAAGACCTAAATTACCTTCATTAATTAAATCTGGTAAAGTAAGTCCTTGATTTTGGTATTGCTTAGCTACAGATACTACAAATCGTAAGTTAGCTTTTGTTAATTTTTCTAAAGCAATTTGGTCTCCTGCTTTAATACGTTGTGCTAACTCTACTTCTTCGTCTGCTGTAATTAAGTCAACTTTTCCAATTTCTTGTAGGTATTTATCTAACGATGCAGTTTCTCTATTAGTAACCTGCTTCGTAATTTTAAGTTGTCTCATTTAAAGGTCTCCTATTTTAAATTTATTGGGATTAATACTCCTGTCGTATAGTTATACGTGAAATGTTACTAAAATGTTACAAAAAATTAAATTTTAATTAATTTTTTGTCTGTTAAATTAATATCACTTAACATTTCATCAGTGAATTTGTAATGGCCTCGCGTAGTAATTAGCCTAAAGCGATGAGATTTTAAAACACTTAAAGTATTTAAAAAAAGCCACTTTGATTTTAGTAAATTAGTTTTTGAGGTTTTTAAGCTAATATCAAAAATATGCTTTCTACCTTCTTTCTCGGCTACAATATCTGGTGTTATTGTAATGTCACTTCCTTTTTTGTGATACGATTTTGGTGTTTCGTACCCTTCCATATCTGCCTTGATATTTTGGTAGCCCAAATTCTGTAAGTAATTTACTGAAGTCTCTAAAAAATCCGAATACTCTTCTTTATCGTTAAAAGTCATAGCCTACAATATAAGGAAAATAAGCAGAATTCAAAATTTTTAAGAAGCTTTAACGTTTTTTATGGTTTGAAGAGGCATGTAATTAAATGTGTCTTAGCTTGAAGGGTTAATCCTTTTTTTAGTTTTAGAATGTTTCTGATGATATATATCATTGTGTATGCTGTGAGAAATAATTACGTTTCAAAATACATTAAAATATAATGCCATGAAAACAATTAATAAATTTAGTACAATGAAGCCTTGTAACATATACAAGAAAGGCCTTTTTGTATTCGCTGTTCTGTTAATAACTTTTATTAGTAATGGTCAGGATAGAGAGAAGTCTGTATTAAAATTTAAATCATGGTCTGTGACTCCAATAGAGGTTTATGATTTTTCAAATAAAAACCAAAATCTGTTTTCTGGTTTTTTACCAACTTCAATTTCTACAGATATTGCCTTTGCATTAAATGAAAATTTATTCAGCATTTCTGGAACTTTAGGTGGAGAAACAGGAATTTTTGGTGGTTCTGCCAGTTATAAACAAATTAGTTTATTATATGGTAGAGAATATGAATTAAAAAAATGGCTTTTTGCGGACGCTCATATAGGAAGCGGTATGTTTTTTTACAGTAGCACTGAATTTAATAAAAATATTAGTGAATTTGCAATTCCATTAGTTGGAAAATTAAGGTTTAAAACTGATGAAAAATTTTCTATAGGATTAAGGCTTTCATATATTTTTTAATTCATTTAATGATTTATCTTCTATAGGGTTATCTTTACAATGGACCAATTAAACAAAAAAACCTTTCAAAATTAATTGAGAGGTTTTAAATTAAGGAGCTTACTCAAAATCAAAGGTTTCGCTATCGATAATAATGCGTTCCCTTAATCTATTAATTTTTTGATGCATTCGGTTAAAAAATAAGGACCTATCTTTTTCACCAGCATTAACCAAAAGTTTAGAAATACTCATTTGTTTTTCAAAAAATTCAAACATAAGTTCACAGGTTGGTTGGTGCTCAATTTTAAAATAACTTATAACAGTAAAAGGAGTGAAAAATACTTTTTGGTATGGTGTTTTTACCATAATAGTGTTACTCATAGTGTGAATATCATTAATATATAGGTTATATATAGCCTTGTTCTGTGAGCCTATTAATGATTGTTGAATAGCTTGTTTTTCTACATGTCTAATTACATCCTCGATGTCTGTGCAAATAAGCAAAGCTAATTCTTTCGAAAGCATACCAGCTTCAAAATAATAAAGTACTTGCTGTAGTGTGCCATTAATAGTTGTATTATTCCAAATTTCAGTTATGTTTATATCTTTGTAAACTTCGCCTAATTTAAAAGCATTTTCCAGTAAAGACTCTGATATGTTTTTTATAAAATTATCGAATGATACTTTATTTCTAATCATTTCTGGATCAACATCTTTCAACCAAACATATATTTTATAACGAGATAAATACGAATCTTTTAGTGTATGAAATAAAGGGATATCCTTTGCAGAATAAATTATAGATGAACTTTTTAATTTAGTCAAAGGAAAAACACTATTGTAAGATTGTTTTAGCCACATTTCTAAACCTTGCTTATTATGTATAGGAGGAGATAAATCTGCCAGAATAGTACTTTTACTACCTACTTCAAATAACTTATTTAAGGATATTTTATAGTATTTTGCTAGTTTTACACTTTCTTCAAGTGATAGACTTGTTTTTGAATTAACCCGTCTATAAGCTGCGTCATAACCAATATCTAAAACACTTGCTATTTCTTCAACAAAAGATGTGTTGTCCTGTACTTTAGTCTTTAAATACTTAATGAATTGTTCTTGCACTTTTTATAAAATTACAAGTAGGAAGTGTAGATTATTTGTGAAAATTACAAAAAATAAATAGTGATTATTGCATTTTGGTCAAAGAATTATCAAATAATGCAAGGTAAGTTTGAGGCAGCAATAACCGACTTTCTATTTTTTGAGATAGTCATTTAAGTTAATTTATTATGAAAAATACAATACTTTCAGTAATTTTTTTATTAGGAATCATATTTACAACAAAGGCACAAAATCTCCAATTTGGGTTAAAAGGGGGTGTGAATTTTGCGTCCTTGAACGGAGATATATCTGATGATTTTAAGAATAGAACAGCGTTTCATGTAGGAATGCTTGTGGAAATGAATGTCTCAACTAATCTAGCAATACAACCTGAACTATTATATTCTTCTAAAGGTGCTACAGATAAAGAATATGATGAATCTTTAAAGGTCAATTATATATGCCTTCCTGTAATGGTAAAATACTTTTTGAATGATGGTTTAAGCATACAAGGTGGACCTCAAATAGGAGTCTTATTGTCTGCTGTTTCTGAAGTTGATGGCGGAAATGAAGATTTTAAGGATGATCTTAAGAAAACCGATTTAGGATTAAATTTTGGGCTAGGATATAACTTAACAAACAACCTAAATATTGGAATGCGTTATAATATTGGATTATCAAATATAAATAATGTAGAAGGGCTTGGTGAAGTAAATACATCAACGTTGCAGATTTCTTTAGGCTATTTATTTTAGGATATTATGTGTAAAGAAATTTTAAAAAAGAGCTTAATTGTATTTGTTTTGGTATTTGCTATTAGCACAAACACAGTTAAATCACAAGAAAAAAACGAAGAAAAAAAGGGTTTATATTTTTACTCATTTTCAATTTCACCCGAAATTTTTATTATGGAATATGCTTATTCTGCCGGTTTTGCAATCTCCGCAGATATTAGTTATGCAGCTAATAAAATTGTTTACACATTTTCGGCATCGATAGGAGAAGAGGTTGCAATATGGTATCAAGGTGATTCCTTCCAACAATTAAATTTACTTATTGGAAAAGAATTTGAAGTCACTAATAAATTCTTTATAGATACGCATATTGGAGCAGGAGTTCTATTCTACCAAACTTCAGATGGGTATGACTATGACACCAAATTGACATTTCCAATAAAAATGGCATTACCAATAATAGCTAAGTTCAGGTTTAGAACGGGAGAGAAATTTTCAATAGGAGCAAAACTTCAAGCAAATTTTAATTCAATTAATAATTTATATTCAGCTGGAGTTTTATTGCAATGGAACTATTAACAAAATTAACTAATCAACTAACACTATTAATTATGAAATCAATTAAAATATTATCTAAAAGTCTAATACTATGCACTGTTTTATTTTTAAATACTAGTGCTAATTCACAAACATCAAATGAAGAACAAGGTACGTTTGTTCGAGTATATAATTTAGAAGGAAAGAAAATAAATAGAGGACGTATTGTTTATACAAACGATTCAATTTTAAGGCTTAAAAAAGGAGATAAATTTGTAAAAGTTAACATTAATGACATTGGACAAATAAAAACAAAACGTTCAAGCGGTAATAGTGTTTTAACAGCTAGTCTTATTGGAGGTACAGCTGGTGCTTTAATTGGAGCAGCTACATCACAGGAGCAAACAAAAACAGGAAATAATTGGTTATTTGGAGAATATCAATATACAACAGGGACATCCCCTGGAACTGGAGCTGCTATTGGTGGTGGTGCAGGATTATTAGGCGGAGCCTTAATAGGCTTAGGTAGCTCATTGTTTAAAAAACAAGAAACATTCCTAATTAATGGAGATTCTAATAAATGGTTGGTTTTTAAAGAATTGATTGAAAATAATAATTTAAGGTAGTAGTTCTTAATATAAATAAAAGAGAAAGAAGCTTGCTTTAATTAGTATTATAAGGATAAAAAAACCTCTCAAAATTAATTGAGAGGTTTTATAGTTATAGTAGATAGAAGGGTTTTTTATTCTTCTTTCTTGTCTTCTCTAGGTCTTCTATCGTCACGACGGTTATCTCTACCTCGGTTATCTCGTCCACGATTATCACGCCCACGATTATTATCTCTTGGTGGTCTTTCTACATAACCTTCTGGTTTTGGTAAAATTGCCTTACGAGATACTTTCTCTTTACGAGTACGTTTATCTATTCCAAAATATTTTACATCAAAAACGTCTCCCATATTCACAACATCGCTTACATTTTCAGTACGTTCCCAAGCTAATTCACTTACGTGTAATAATACTTCGTTTCCTGGAGCTTCGGTATATTCTACAACAGCGCCAAAATCAAGCATTTTAATTACTTTAACTTCATAAATACTGCCAACTTCTGGTTTAAACAATAAAGAGTCTATTTTAGCCATTACAGCATTAATACCTTTTTTGCCTACACCAAGAACCTCTACAATACCTTCTTCAGTTACTGGGTCTTCATTGATTACAATAGTTGTATCTGTTTCTTTTTGTAATTCTTGAATTACTTTTCCTCCAGGACCAATTAATGCACCAATAAATTCATTAGGAATTCGTCTTGTTACCATAGTAGGAGCATGCTCCTTAACTTCGACATTTGGTTCAGCAATAGTATCTGTAAGTTTTTCTAAAATATGTAAACGACCATCACGTGCTTGTTTTAGTGCATTCACCAAAATTTCATAAGACAATCCTTTTACTTTAATATCCATTTGACAAGCAGTAATACCATCAGCAGTTCCAGTTACCTTAAAATCCATGTCTCCAAGGTGATCTTCGTCACCTAAAATATCAGATAAAACTGCATACTTTCCAGATTCTGCATCAGATATTAATCCCATTGCAATTCCAGAAACAGGTTTCTTTAACTGAACACCAGCATCCATTAATGCCATTGTACCAGAGCAAACAGTTGCCATAGATGAAGAGCCGTTGCTCTCTAAAACTTCACTCACTACACGAACTGTATAAGGGCAATCTTCAGGAACCATTCCTTTTAAAGCACGTTGTGCTAAATTACCATGTCCTACTTCACGACGCGAAGTACCACGAATTGGTCTTGCTTCACCAGTTGAAAAAGGAGGGAAGTTATAATGTAAATAGAAACGTTCTTCGCCTTCAAAAGATGGCATGTCTATCTGATTTGCTTCTCTAGATGTTCCTAAAGTAACAGTTGCTAAGGCTTGTGTTTCTCCACGTGTAAATATTGACGATCCATGAGTTGATGGTAAGTAGTCTACCTCACACCATATTGGTCTAATCTCATCTGTTTTACGACCATCAAGACGTAAGCCTTCGTTTAAAGTTAAATCTCTTACAGCAGCTTTTTCAGCTTTACTATAATATTTTGAAATTAAACCTCCAATATCTTCTAACTCTTCTTCAGAGAAAGTAGCTTTTATGTCTTCTTTAATTTCAGAAAATGCAGCGCTTCGCTCATGTTTTGCAGAGCCTGCTTTTGCTACAGCATACACTTTATCGTATGCCATATCGTGAATTTTCTTTGCCAACTCTTCATCTTCTCTTTCAGGTTCGTATTCACGTACTTCTTTTTTACCAAATGCTTCTGCTAATTTCACTTGAGCAGCACATTGTACTTTAATAGCTTCGTGAGCAAACTTAATCGCTTCGGTCATTTCTTCTTCAGAAATCTCATCCATTTCACCTTCAACCATCATCACAGAATCAGCCGAGGCACCAATCATCATATCGATGTCAGATTCTAATAATTGTGAGCGAGTTGGATTGATAATGAATTCACCATTTATACGACCAACTCTTGCTTCAGAGATTGGGCATTCAAAAGGAAAATCGGATAATTGAATAGCAGCAGAAGCAGCTAATCCTGCCATAGCGTCTGGCATCACATCATCATCATGAGACATTAATTGTATCATCACTTGTGTTTCAGAGTGATAATCCTTTGGGAACAGTGGACGTAAAACACGGTCTACTAAACGCATAGTCAATACTTCACCATCACTTGGTCTTGCTTCTCTTTTAAAGAAACCTCCTGGATAACGTCCAGCAGCAGCAAATTTTTCACGATAATCTACCGTTAATGGTAAAAAGTCGACATCTGCTTGTTTGTAATTGGAAACAACTGTACATAATAACATACATTTTCCAGATTGCACAACAACGCTACCATGAGCTTGTTTTGCTAATTTTCCGGTTTCGATAGAAATTTCTCTACCGTCTCCTAGGTCTATGACCTCTTTAAAAACTTGTGGAATCATAAATTTTTTAATTCTAGTTACTGACGATTTAATTATTGTCAGAACACTGTTAAACAATGGTCGTTGTGTTGTTGTAGTTGTTGTTGTGTGACACCTAAGTGTCTGACCAATGAAAAACTATATTTAGCTTCTTCAATGCGCAGTTTAAACTCTTGCGCTCGAGTTATATTAAAACAAAAAAGAGGCGTAAAGCCTCTTTTTAATTATTTTCTTAATCCTAATTCTTTTACTATAGCACGATATCTTAAGATATCTTTCTTAGTTAAATAATCTAGTAGAGCACGACGCTTACCTACTAATTTTACTAGTGAACGCTCAGTATTAAAATCTTTACGATTGTTTTTTAAGTGTTCAGTTAAGTGATTAATTCTGTGAGTAAATAATGCAATTTGTCCTTCAGCAGAACCTGTGTTTTTTGCATCTTTACCGTGCTTTTTAAAGAGTTTCTCTTTAGCTTCTTTTGTTAAATACATGCTAATATTATTGTAAATGATTTTTATGTACTTGATTACGGTTTTCGTATTCAAGCGGCAAAGATAGTAAAAATTAGAGACTTACAATTTTTTTTAGGCTTGTTTTTACATCTTAAAAAGTAATAATTATTGCTAGCCATTTTTAAAACAATTAAACCATTTCATTTTAAGAAAGTCTTAACATATATAAACTTAAAATTTGCAATGATGAAAAAATTAAATGTAACGAAACAAATGTTAGTGGCATCGTTAGGTCTTACACTTGTCTTTTTTGGCTGTAGTGATAATGAACCTATTGAAAATTTAGAACAAGACCTTAATTCTACTGAAGTGGCTTTATCGGCCGAAATGGATGTAGCTATAGAAACTATGGACGATATTGCTCTTGACGCTTATGAAGAACAAGAAGTAAATGAAGAGACTTCAGGTAGAACTACCAATGGTAATGAATTTTTTACACTACTTGACTGTGTAGTCATTACAGTTGTTGCTCAACAAAATTATAGAGAACTAACTATTGATTTTGGAACTGAAGGATGTGAAGTGAGAAACAATATTTTAAAGGGTAAAATTATTTTATCTTATACTAGAGACCCAGAAGCTAGGGAGATTTTGATTACTAAAACGTTTGAAGATTTTTATTTTAATGATAAAAATATTATCGGAGGGAAAACAATTTTGCGTGAACGTTCTAATGTTAATGGAAATCCTCAATTTACAAAAACAGTAGACATTACAGTTGTTTGGCCTGATGGGGTTGAAGCATCTAGAATAGGAACAAAAGTTAGAGAATGGATAGAAGGACACGGAAGCGGAGTTTGGAGCGATAATGTGTTTGAAGTCACTGGAAATTGGACATCAACTTTTAGAAACGGAAACACGCATTCGTACGAAGTAACTAATCCATTAAGAAGAGAAGTTATATGTCGATTTTTTGTAAGTGGTTCTATAGATTTAGAGCGCACAAATTTTACAGGTGTTTTTGATTATGGAGATGGCAATTGCGATAATCAAGCGACTTTTACTTTCGAGGATGGTACAGTAAGAGATATTATACTTAGATAAGTAGGTTTTTGATTGTGTAATTATAAATGAAAAGCGAACCAAATTGGTTCGCTTTTTTATGCTCTTAATGGTTGATTTAATATTAAATCAATGTATAAGTTTATTTGATTTTTTAAATCTTTTCTATGAGTTATAAAATCTAAAAAACCATGTTCTTGCAAAAACTCAGCGGTTTGGAAACCTTCAGGTAATTCTTTCCCTGTGGTATCTCTAACAACACGAGGTCCTGCAAATCCAATTAACGCTCCAGGTTCACTAATGTTAATGTCTCCTAACATTGCAAATGATGCTGTGGTTCCACCAGTTGTTGGGTCTGTACATAATGAAATGTATGGTATTTTTGCATCTGCCAGTTGAGCTAATTTTGCAGATGTTTTTGCTAATTGCATTAAAGATAATGCAGCTTCCATCATACGTGCGCCTCCAGATTTAGAAATAATCATAAAAGGTAATTTCTTTTTTAAAGCATAATCTGCGGCGCGTGAAATTTTTTCACCTACAACACTTCCCATAGACCCTCCAATAAAACTAAAATCCATACATGCAATAACAAGATCTTTTCCTTTGGATTTTCCAACAGCTGTACGCACAGCATCTTTTAGATTCGTTTTTTCTTTAGCAGCTTTTAAACGATCTGTGTATTTTTTATTATCGGTAAATCTTAAAGGGTCTTTGGATTCTAGTTTTTCGTCTAGTTCTTTAAATTTATTATCATCGAAAAGGATTTCAAAATACTCTTTACTGCCAATGCGAACATGATAACCATCTTCTGGACTTACATAATAGTTTTTTTCTAATTCTTCAGTATCAATTACTTTTCCAGTAGGAGACTTGTACCATAATCCTTTAGGAGTATCTTTTTTTGCTTCAGTAGGAGTTTGTATTCCTTTGTCCTTACGTTTAAACCAAGCCATTTTGCTCATTTAATTTTGTTAGTTAGTTAGAATGCAAAATTACATAAATTTTATAATGTATTTACATTATTTAAATCTTCAAATGCTTTCTTTAAACGTTCTACAAAACTATTTTCTGCTACACGCAGCCATTTTCTTGGGTCGTAGTATTTTTTATTAGGCACGTCATCACCATCAGGATTTCCAATTTGAGATTGTAGATAAGCTTCGTTAGTTTTAAAATAATCACGAATACCACACATAAAAGCATATTGCATATCTGTATCAATATTCATTTTAATAACGCCATAACCAATAGCTTCTCTTATTTCTTCCACAGTTGAACCTGAACCACCGTGAAATACAAAATCAATATGATTATGACCTACATTGAATTTTTTTGAAATATACTCTTGAGAGTTCTTAAGTATTTTTGGAGTAAGCTTGACATTTCCAGGTTTATATACTCCATGAACATTTCCAAAAGCAGCTGCAACTGTAAATTGATCACTAATTTTACTTAATTCTTCATAAGCATAAGCAACTTCTTCTGGTTGGGTGTATAGTTTTGAATCATCTACATCTGTATTGTCAACACCATCTTCTTCACCACCTGTAATGCCTAATTCAATTTCAAGGGTCATCCCCATTTTACTCATACGATGCAAATATTGCTTACATATTTCTATATTTTCTTGGATGGGTTCTTCCGATAGGTCAATCATGTGTGAGCTATATAGTGGCTTGCCAGTTTCTGCAAAATGTTGCTCACTAGCATCTAATAAGCCATCTACCCATGGTAAAAGTTTTTTTGCACAATGATCGGTATGCAAAATCACAGGAACACCATATTCTTTTGCTAATAAGTGCACATGTTTTGCACCAGCAACCGAACCAGCAATGGCAGCTTTTTGGTTCTCGTTAGATAATCCTTTTCCTGCATTGAAATGTGCACCACCATTGGAAAACTGAATGATTACAGGTGCGTTTAAATCTCTTGCGGTTTCTAAAACACCATTAATACTATTCGAACCAATAACATTTACAGCAGGTAATGCAAACCCTTTTTCTTTGGCTAGTTTAAAAATTTCTTGTACCTCTTTTCCAGTTGCTACTCCAGCTTTAATGTTATGTCCCATTTTATGATGTTTTTGTAGATGATTTGTAAAATACAAAACTACATAAATTTTAATCAAAATGGGTTTGCTAGAAGACTCAAAAAATCAAAAAGTTATGCGCAATCGTTTTAGTGAAAAACAAAAAGAATTATGTTAAAAAGGATAGTTTATTCCTATGTTATAAACTGCATTACCAAAATTATAGTCATTAAACCATCGATTGGCAGTTTTGTATGATGGGTCATAGGTTTTAAAGCCAATATCACCTCTAAATACAAAGAATCCAAAATCATATCTTACTCCGAAGCCTGAACCAATGGCAATGTCTTTTAACGAATCAAAATCAGTAAAAGTTGCATTAGGGTCATCTTCATTATCCAATACATTCCATATGTTTCCAGCATCTATAAAAAGAGCCCCGTTTAGGTTTCCAAATAAATTAAAACGATGTTCAAGGCTAAGGGCAATTTTCATGTTTGCCTCGTTAAACTCATTATTACTGTCCGAACTTCCTGGTCCTAAATTATATGCTGTCCAAGCTCTATTGTCGTTGGCGCCTCCTGCAAAAAAACTTTTCGAGAATGGTATGTTATTAGAATTTCCATAAGGTATTGCTATGCCAAAGAAACTTCGTATAGCTATAACATTATTTCTGCCAATATCCCAATGTTTTATATAGTCAAATTCGGTTTTAATATACTGAGAGTAAGGTACGCCAAATAGCTTATATCTATTGTCATTGTTTTTGTTTAATCCTAATAATTTTGATGTTGTCGTTAATAAATTTCCAGCTGATTCTAATTTAAATCTGAATATTGAAAAAGTCTCATCAACCAAGTTTTCTCGATTGTCTTTTACATAACTAAAACTAGTAGCGAAAATTAGGTTGTCCTCTGTAAGCCTATCTTTACGTTCTTTAATATTATTTACAGTTTTGTAATCGTCACTGTTGGTGTTTTCAAAACCAGAATCTTGCAACACTAAATCTATAAACTCATCGGCTTTACTTCTAATTAATTCATCTGTTCCATTATCGTTTGTAATAAATTCTGGTGGTGTATTATAGCTATTTACCGCGATATTCTCTAAACGGTTAAACGAATTTCGGTAGACTTCAAAATAATTTCCAGGGTTTAAATTTCTAACATATTGCGTGTTAAATAAATCCAGATTATTGGTAACAGTTTCTGAGGGATTCCAATTGTAGTTTAAAATACCATTAACTGTTTGCTTATCCAAGCCAATATTGGTTTGACTTGTAAATCCTAAACTTAACCTAGTAATTGGCGACATGTATTTAGGGATAATTCTCTCTGTATTAAAAGGAAAGAAAAATCTAGGAATGGTTAGTTTTGTGTTGACGCCAACCTCATTTATATCAAAAAACTGATCGCTACTTGAGCCATTTTTAGATGCTCCAATGGCCCCTAATGCTGAAATCTCAAAAGTTTCAGCACCTCTAAAAATATTTCGAATAAGTAACCCTGTGTTAAAGGAAAGTCCTACAGATTGAATATTGCTTTGCGATACATTAACATCTAACCCAAGACCATATTTTTTTCTTGGTGACAGTTTTATATTTGCAGTTAAAGTGGAATCTTGTTCGTGTACGTCATATCTAATACTTGGATATTTAAAAATCCCAAATTTGTTTAAGTAGCGAAATGTTCTAGTTCTATCTATATCGCTATATAAATCACCTCTATTGATAAAGATGGCTTGCTGGAGGGCTTTTGGACGATAACGCAATTTATCGAAACTATAATATCGAGCATTACCATATCTAGCAGTAAGTTGAGGTTCTTCTCCTTCATTTTCAAAAGAATCGTCTGTAATAATATTTACATTTCTAATTCTATAAGGTTTAAAAGGTACCACAGCTACTGAATCTTCATTACGAATAGTACGGTTTCTAATTTTTACATCAACATCTGCTCTTTTTATACTGTCTGAAGTGATAATGTCAAACTCAATATAATCTTGAGAAAAATGATATAAGCCTGAGTTTCTAAAGGACGCAGTAAGTCTTTCTCTTTCATTGTCAATATTTACTTTTTTAAATTGATCTCCTTTTTTCAACAAACTCGTAGCTTGGACATTTAGATAAAGTGAATCTATTAATTTTGCAGAGTTAGAACTGTAAATAGAATCTAATAAATACGGCTCACCAGTTTTTACAAAATAATTAACTGCAGCTCGTTTATTTTCTTTTTTATCAATCTCGTAAGCAACTTCTCTATCAAACCAACCGTTCCAGTAATAATAATTGTTTAAATTATTTTTTGAACGTTCGGTTTTTAGGCTATCTAAAATTACAGGAGGTTCCCCAGTTTTTTTTAACCAACTGTTTAGGTTTTTTCTAGTTTCTATGTCTTTTTCCAGTTGTTTTCTAGAAAGTCTCTTGGTTTTTCGAGCTAACTTTTTAGGATTGTTATAAATTTTTTCATTTAATATAGAGTCTAAATTTGGACGTGCTAAATTGTAGATGTGCAGTCTTAAAGGAAAACCAAGTAGTTTATTGTTTGCTCGTTGATATACAAGATTGTTAATCTCTTCAGATGATGTATTTTTCTCATTGACAGTAACCGAGGTTTTGGATAGCAAATACTCATCTTCACCAACTCTTTTAACCACATTGCATGATACAATACTGCTAATAAAAATTACTAGAAATAATATTTTTGTAAAGATGTGTTTCAATTAAAAAGGAAAAATTAAAAGTTTGTAAAAAGCAAAACCTTAGTAGCTTCAAAAATACATTATTTCCATCGAAAAAAAATAATTAGCCAAGAGGTTATTATTGTTTATAATTAATATGTTTCTTTATATAAATTTAAAACGATAAAATTCGATATTTGTTGGAATGCTAAGTAAAAGCCAAATAAAGCTCATAACAAGTCTAAAACAAAAAAAGTACCGTCAGCAATACAAGTTATTTGTTGCTGAAGGGAAAAAAACTATTTTAGAACTATTACAGTCAAATTTACAATTACATCAGCTATACACAACTATGTTGGAGTTTGATGTTTTAGATGACTTAATAACTCAAATTTCAGACACGGAACTTAAAAAAATCAGTTTTTTAAAGTCACCAAATACCGCTTTGGCAGTTTTTGAAATTCCAAATGAAACTTCTATCGACTTTTCTAAGTTGGTTGTTGCATTAGATGACGTTAGAGACCCTGGGAATTTAGGAACAATAATTCGTTTATGTGACTGGTTTGGTATTAAAGACCTTATATGCAGCTATGAAACTGTAGATTGTTATAATCCAAAAGTAATACAAGCCACAATGGGCTCTATCACGAGGGTTAATGTAAGTTATATAGATTTAAAACAAGTGCTGCAAATTCAAAAAGCAGAAGTTTTTGGAGCATTTATGGACGGTGAAAATGTGTATGAAAGTAAATTACCAAATTCTGGAATTTTGGTTTTAGGAAACGAAGCAAACGGTATTAGTCATGACATAGAAAGTCAAGTGGCAAAACGGATTTCTATTCCTCGATTTGGTGAATTGCAAGCAACCGAAAGCTTAAATGTAGCGAACGCCACAGCGATATTATTAAGTGAGTTTAAGAGAAGAACTATTGAAATGTAAAGTTGATGAACAAGCCTCTAGATTTCATAGTTGTTATATTGCTAGTCCAAGGGCTGTCTGGATCTATATCTCTAACTAATTCATCATTAATAGCAAAAATACCTCTAACAGAAGGCGTAAATTTAAACCATGGTAAATAGATATCTATTCCTGCACCAACCTCATAAAAAATCACACCATTTTTTGTTCTAAACTGACCATTGCTGTTATCGTCAGGGTTATTTTGATTACTTGATAAGTTTACAGAAGTAGAAAAACCACCAACCACAAAGGGTTTAATGTTATTGACACGCTTTGTAGATAATTTTAAAAGCAGAGGAAAATGTATATACGTGGAGTTTACTTCTCTCAATAGGTCTGAGTCGTTATAAGATACACCATTAAAATAACTGCTATGGTAATTTAATTCACGTTTAGTAATGTATAAACCAGGTTCCAAGCGTATATCTATATAGTCGTTTATACGCATATTACCCACAAGACCAACACTAAAGCCAATAGTTTTTAGTGTTTGGATATCTGGTAAATCTTGGTTGTAGTCAAAATTATAATCATAACTATTAAATCCTAAAAAATAACCATAAGACCATTTAGGCTTATCCATGTTTTGGTTGTTCTGGATTTTATTTTTGCTAAATAGTTGTGCCGAAGCTGTTTGTGTAAATATTAGTAATGTTAAAACTAAAAGTATGTTTTTCATAGTTACTGCTTAGTTGCTTTATAGATGGTTGCCACACCAAATGTTTGTGGCAATGCTTCCGCATTAATAAACCCAATTTTACTTAAAATATTGTTTAATGCCTCACCATATGGAAAAACTGAAGCCGATTCGCTTAAATAGGAATAGGCAACTTTATCCCTAGAAAACAATTTACCAATTAATGGCATAATTCCTTTAGTATAAATATTATAACCCTGTTTAAATGGGAATTTAGTTGGTACTGATGTTTCCAAAATCACAAAAACACCTTGGGGTTTTAAAATACGTAAAATTTCGGATAACCCTTTTTCTAAGTTTTCGAAATTTCTTACACCAAAGGCTACAGTTACAGCATCAAATGTATTGTCATCAAAAGGCAGATTTTCAGAATCACCTAATATCATATCAATTTTATTGTTCAAATGTTTTTTGGTGATTTTTTGTCTACCAACTTCTAGCATGCCATCGCTAATATCCAATCCAATTATTTTTGAAGCATTAGTTTCAGATAAGTTGATCGCCAAATCTCCTGTTCCTGTTGCTATATCAAGTATAGTGTCAGGTTGTTTTTTTGCAACGATAGCTACTACTTTTTTACGCCATTTCACATCTATGCCAAAAGAAATTACACGATTTAAGCCATCATATTCTTTAGAAATGGTGTCAAACATTTTTGTAACCTGCTCTTTCTTGCTTAAATCGCTGTTTTTATATGGGTTTACTTTTTTAGACATGAATATGTTAGAAAAATTTGTTGTTAAGTGATATTTAGTGCAAAGAAATGCAATTCGTATACAAATCCCTAAAAATAAATTATATTTGCACATCTTTATATTTAATAATAACAGATGAAGATTATTATTGCTGGAGCTGGTGAAGTGGGATTTCATTTAGCAAAACTTTTATCTTACGAATCTCAAGAAATTACATTAATAGACTCAAAAAAAGACAGCCTTATTTATGCGGATACGCATTTAGATATTAAGGTTGTTAAAGGAGATGCAACATCTATTGCTATTTTAAAAGATTGTAGAGTTGATAATGCCGATTTGTTTATAGCAGTAACATCTTCGGAAACCACAAATATCACCGCCAGTGTTTTAGCAAAACAATTAGGAGCAAAACAAACTATCTCAAGAATTTCTAATACAGAGTTTATAGATTTTAAAGATGAAGTAGGTTTTACCAGATTTGGAATTGATGAGTTGATTTCTCCTGAATCTTTAGCAGCAGCCGAAATAGAATTGCTTTTAAATCAATCTGTTTTTAGTGATACTTATGAGTTTGAAGATGGTGCTTTGACAATGCTGGGACTCAATCTTTCAAGAACAGCTGCAATAGTCGGAAAGTCAGTAAAAGAAGCTGCAAAGTTGATGCCTGAAGTGCATTTTATGCCTATAGCAATCCAACGTTTTGGGTCGCATTTAACTATTATTCCAAGAGGAGATACACTGTTGAAAGAAGGTGATCACGTGGTATTTATGACCTCAAAAGGAGGTGATGAAGAGATTTGTAAACTTACTGGAAAAATCAAAACCGAAATTAAGAATGTCATGATTCTTGGAGGAGGAAAAATTGGATCAAAAACCGCAAGGGGTTTAACCGATAATAAATTTAATATTAAGCTAATAGAAAAGGACAGGGACATTGCAATGGATCTTGCTGATGAGCTCCCAAATACTTTGGTTATTAATGGTGATGGAAGAAATGTTGAGCTTCTTGATGAAGAAAATATTGAAGATATGGATGCTTTTATATCGGTTACTGGAAACTCCGAAACAAATATTATGTCATGTCTAGTAGCGCACTCAAGAGGAGTTAAAAAAACTATAGCTCTAGTTGAAAACATGGACTATTTTGAGTTATCTCATTCCATTGGCATAGATACACTTATAAATAAAAAGCTATTGGCAGCAAACAACATATTTAGGTATATACGTAAAGGTGAGGTTGTAGCTATGACGAAACTTAATAATATGAATGCTGAGCTATTAGAGTTTATAGTAAAGCCAGAATCAAAGATTTGTGATAAGCTGATTAAAACTATTAAGTTTCCACGTTCTGCAATCATTGCAGGTGTTATTAGAAATGGAGAGGGAAAAATAGCTTTAGGTGATTTTGAAGTAGTTGCTGGAGACAGAGTAGTAGTTTGTTCTTTACCTCAATCAATTAAAAAAGTTGAAAGCTTTTTCTATTAGAGAAAGAAATGAGTACCGTTAATGAAACTTAACTATAAAATAATTTTTCATTTTCTTGGATTACTACTATTATTTAATGGTGGTTTTATGTTGCTAGCTGCCATTATGAGTTATGCTTATAATGATGGTGCGACACTTAGTATTTCACTTTCTGGAATTATGGTTATGGTTATTGGCGTTCTTGTTATGCTAATGACCAAAAATCATGAGAAAGAAATGAATAAACGCGAAGGTTACATTGTAGTGACTTTTGGTTGGATCATCATGGCACTTTCAGGTACGTTACCATATGTTTTAACAGATTCTATTCCAAGTTTCACCAATGCTTTTTTTGAAACCATTTCGGGATATACAACAACTGGTTCAACCATTTTAAACGATATAGAGTCCTTGCCAGAAGGTGTCTTGTTTTGGAGAAGTTTAACGCATTGGATTGGTGGTATGGGAATTATTGTGCTTGCCATTGCTATTTTACCGTTATTGGGTATTGGAGGAATGCAATTATTTGCTGCTGAAGCTCCTGGGCCAAGTGCAGATAAATTGCATCCTAGAATTACCGATACTGCTAAGCGTTTATGGTTAATCTATTTTGGATATACAGCAGCTGAAACAGTATTGTTACAAGTTGCAGGAATGTCGTTTTTTGACGCTATTAATCATTCAATGAGTACTTTGTCTACTGGTGGGTTTTCAACGAAAAATGTAAGTCTAGCGTATTGGAATAATCAACCTATTATTCAGTACATAGTGATTTTATTTATGTTTTTAGCAGGAACCAATTTTGTGCTAAGTTACTTTGCGTTTAAAGGTCGTGTTCAAAAAATAATAAAAGATGAAGAGTTTAAATTATACTTTAAATTTATTGTAATTTTTACAATTGTAGCCTCTTTGATTATTTACTTTAAGGCAGATGTTACAGCATCTTCAATTGCACATCCAATGGTTTGGGGAGAAGGTGAAAGTGCTTTAAGACACGCCTTATTTCAAGTGCTGGCAATTATTACTACCACAGGATTTGTTACTGCCGACTTTACACTTTGGACACCATTTTTAACTGTTTTCTTTTTTGGATTAATGTTTCTTGGTGGCTCTGCGGGAAGTACTTCTGGTGGCGTGAAAGTAGTGCGACATTTATTAATGATTCGCAATGGCTTTATGGAGTTTAAACGCACATTACACCCAAATGCTATTTTACCTGTACGTTACAATAAAAAATCTATTGACGAGAAGATTATTTTTAATATTCTAGCGTTTTTTATTCTCTATATGCTGTCATTTATTTTTGGTGCATTGGTGTTCTCTATGTTAGGTTTAGATTTTAAATCTGCTATTGGTGTTGCAGCTTCAAGTTTAGGAAACGTTGGGCCTGCGTTAGGAGCCTTTGGACCAGTAAATAACTTTTATGATATGCCTGCAATTGGCAAATGGTGGGCGTCCTTTTTAATGCTTATTGGTCGTTTAGAATTGTTTACAGTTCTTATTTTATTAACACCTTTTTTCTGGAGAAATAGATAATTTCTTTAGTTTTTTTAAATCTATTTTCTTCAATATTTACAATATCTTTCGTAATTTTTCATGCTTATGTTCCATATGATTTTAGAATATATCATGTAACATTTTTATTTAATCATCGTCTTATATGTATAAATCAATCAAAAAAATTAAATTATGGAATTAGTATTATCACTTCAAGAATTTGAACCATTACCCAAACAGAAAAGAGAGCCTTTTGTTTTTAATAATGAAGGAATTTTAAGTTCAGCTTATAAAGAAAAAATAAAGAACAACTTCTTTCAATCAGATCCAAAATCTGTATTTGGAGCAAAGCAACGCATTAAGAGTTTTCAATATCAATATACTTCTGGTATTGATGCTGTTTTAAAATTGTCAGTTTTCGCTATAGCAATTATAACAGTTTTTAGTTAAAAACCCACAGTAACATATATTTTAATTTAGTTAGTTCAGTAACCTTGGTTGGTTATACTAAAAAGCCACATCTTTAATAGTGTGTGGCTTTTTTAAGTATATTATTATATATTTAAGTGGTAAGTGGGTTTAACTAACTGCTTCTTTAATACGTTTTATAGCTTCAATTAATTCTTCTTGTGATGCTGCATACGATATTCTAATAGTATTGGCATTTCCAAAAGCTTCTCCTGTTACAGTCGCTACGAGTGCTTCTTCTAATAAATACAATGAAAAATCTGTTGCATTATTAATGGATTTACCTCGTAATGTTTTTCCAAAATAACTTGAAATGTCTGGTAATACGTAAAAGGCACCTTCAGGAGTATTAGTTTTAAAACCTTCAATATCTTTTAGAAGATTTAATACTAAATCGCGACGCACCTTAAATTCGTCAACCATATATTTTACGCTACTTGGATTAGCTTCCATAGCTGTAATTACAGCACGTTGTGCAATACAATTGGCGCCACTAGTTATTTGACCTTGCATTTTATTACAAGCCCTAGCAATTTCGGTAGGCGCACCAATAAAACCTATTCTCCAACCTGTCATAGCAAACGCTTTTGAGACACCATTTACAGTAATAGTTCTATCGTACATATCATCAAATTGTGCCATACTTGCATGACCACCTTCAAAGTTTATGTGTTCATAAATTTCGTCGGATACCACATAGATATCTGGATATTTTTGTAGAACATTTGCAATGTCTCTAAGTTCTTGTTCGCTATATACTGAACCACTTGGGTTACATGGCGAACTGTACCAAAGCATTTTTGTTTTTGGTGTGATGGCTGCTTCAAGCTGCTTAGCTGTCATTTTGAAGTCTGTCTCAATGGATGTAGTAACTTCAACAGGAATACCTTCATTTAATTTTACTATATCATTATAGCTTACCCAATAAGGGCAAGGTAAAATTACTTCATCACCAGGATTAATCATTGTGGCAGCAATATTAGCTAAGCATTGTTTTGCACCTGTAGAAACGACAATTTGAGGTAATGTATATGTTAGATTATTATCACGTTTAAACTTAGTGATTATAGCTTGCTTTAATTCTACATAACCATCAACAGGTGTGTATGAATTATAGTTTTCATTAATTGCTTTTATAGCAGCATCTTTAATAAAATCTGGGGTGTTAAAATCTGGCTCACCCAAACTTAAACTAATAATGTCTTTTCCTTCAGCCTTTAATTCTCTAGCTTTAGCAGCCATAGCTAAAGTTGCTGAGGTAGACATTTTTAAGACTCTTTCAGAAAGTAGGCTCATTGTAATGTATTGTTAGTAGCGTAAAAATAAACTAAGCTAATGCAGGCTTTTGGCCTAAGACTTTTAACTGTCTGTAATGTTCTGCAATAGCTTTCCATATTGTATTGTATTCATTATAAGGTAAACTACATTCTTTTGCAGTTTGTTTAACAATTTTAGCAATGTTCTTATAGTGAATATGACTAATGTGCGAAAACAAATGATGTTCAACTTGTCTATTTAAACCACCAGTATAAAACTCTACTAACCAACTTTTGGGTGAAAAATTGGATGTTGTAAATAATTGGTGAACAGCCCAAGTGTTTTTCATATTTCCATCCTCATCAGGCAAAGGCATCTCGGTGTTTGGCATAACGTGTGCTAATTGGAAAATAACACTTAAAATAATTCCAGCAGTATAATGCATTATTAAGAAGCCTATTAATACTTGCCACCAAGTATATCCTAATGATAACGGTAAAACTACCCAAATAGAGTAATAAATTATTTTTCCAATAATTAACTTAGTCCATTGAGTTGCAGGGTTTGGCATTTTTCCATAAGATAATTTTCTTTTTAAGTATAGGTATGTTTGCTTAAAATCGGTAGTAATAGCCCAATTTACTGTTAATAATCCATATAAAAAGAACGCATAATATTTTTGATACTGATGAATTTTCAACCACTTTGAATGTTTTGAAAAACGGATGATTCTTCCAGCATCAATATCCTCATCATGACCTTGAATGTTTGTATATGTGTGGTGCAATACATTGTGTTGCACTTTCCAGTTATAATCATTTCCAGCTAATATATGTATACTGCTTCCCATTAGCTTGTTTACCCATTTTTTACTGGAAAAAGACCCATGGTTAGCATCGTGCATAACATTCATACCAACACCAGCCATACCAACACCAATCGTTATCATGCATAAAACTAAAGCCCAACCTGGTAAATTGACAGTAAGTAAGAGTACTAAAGGCCCAAGCAATAATGTAAACATTACGATGGCTTTTGTATATAATTTCCAATTACCTGTTTTTTTTAGGTTGTTTTCTTTAAAATAATCGTTTACTCTTTTATTTAGGGTTCTAAAAAATTTCGCTGAATCGGTTCTTGAAAAGGTAAGTGTTTGTTTTGTCATGCTATTGTTTTTATTATAAAAAACGATTGTTATCTACAGTGCCATATTTATAGTAGCACATATGATGCCAAAGATAAATAATTATGATATGTAATTTGGCATAGTTTTCATAAAAATGCACAATAATTTATCTAATTTTGCTCAAAATTAAAAATCCATGCATTTACTTCTTAAGTATTTTACTAGCCTTACTGAAGATCAGATTGATAAATTTAATCAGCTAGGGAATCTGTATCATGAATGGAATTCAAAAATTAACGTAGTATCACGTAAGGATATAGATGAATTATATTTACGTCACGTATTGCATTCTCTTGGTATTGCAAAAGTGATACAATTTAAAGATGGAACAACTGTTTTAGATGTTGGTACTGGTGGAGGGTTTCCTGGGATTCCATTAGCTATACTTTACCCAGAATGCAATTTTCATTTGGTGGATAGTATTAATAAGAAATTAAAAGTGGTTGACGCAGTGGTAGAAAGTTTGAGTTTATCAAATGTAAAAACCTCGCATAAACGCGCTGAAGATATTAATGAAACCTTCGACTTTATTGTAAGTAGAGCTGTTACATCTATGCCTAGTTTTGTTAGTTGGGTAAAAAATAAAGTAAACAAAAAAAGTAACCACCAGCTTAAAAACGGAATTCTATACTTAAAGGGAGGAGATTTAACCGAAGAGTTGAAAGACTTCCCCAAAGCCACTATATATAGTCTTAGTGATTATTTCAATGAAGATTTTTTCGAAACTAAAAAAGTGGTGTATTTGCCATTAAAGTATAAACCATAAATATTATGATGGTTAAAACTATAATTAAAAAAGGATTATTTGTATTACTATTTAGCATCTTATTTTCTAGCTGCAAACAAGAAGCACCTTCAAAAGATACACTACAGCAACTTATTGATGGTGAGTTACAAATTATTGATTTAACACATGTGCTTAACAATACAAGTCCGTATTGGCCAAATGACAAAGGAAGCCCTTTTGTGTACGATACTATTTTTGCACGTAAAAGTGGTGCACCAGGAATGGGAGCTTATAGCACACCTGAGCATTTTGGAACGCATATTGATGCGCCAATTCATGGTGGAGATAATTTAAAATCGGTAGAACAGCTTAGCGCAACCGATTTGTTTGGGCCAGCGGTAGTCATCGACATTTCTGAGCAGAGCGAAACAAACCCTGATTATATATTAAGTAAGTCTGATATTTTAAAATGGGAAACAGTTAATGGAGTACTTCCTAAAGGCGTAATAGTGCTTTTATATACTGGTTGGAGTAAAAAATGGAACGATTATAAAGCCTATAAAAATGAAGATAGTAACGGCAAAATGCATTTTCCTGGTTTTTCTAGGGAAGCTGCACAATTTTTAATTGATGAGCGAGACATAAAAGGTATTGGTATAGACAATATGAGCGTAGATGCAGCTCAGGCTAAAGGCTTACCAGTTCATAGCGTAGTTAATGGATCAGGAAAATACCAGCTAGAAAACGTAGCTAATTTACATTTGCTACCACCTAAAGGTATATTCCTAATTGTAGCACCTGTAAAAATTCAAGGAGGCTCTGGTGGACAAGTGCGTTTATATGCTGTACTACGTTAATTTCTATAAGTTGCTTCCCCAAAGCCACTTTATATTGTCTTAGTGATTATTTTGAAGAAGATTTTTTCGACACTAAAAAAGTGGTGCACTTACCTTTGAAGTATAAAGGATAAATTAGCAAATAAAAAAAACCTGCAATTGCAGGTTTTTTTTATTTATAACAGTATCTACTATTCTCCTAAGAAAGGATATCTGTAATCTGTTGGAGTTACAAACGTTTCCTTAATCATTCTTGGAGATACCCAACGTAATAAGTTTTGAGCGCTTCCAGCTTTATCATTTGTTCCTGAGGCTCTTGCACCACCAAATGGTTGCTGGCCAACAACTGCTCCTGTTGGTTTATCGTTAATATAAAAGTTACCTGCACAATTTTGAAGTGCTTTTGTAGCTTGCTCAATGGCATATCTATCGGTTGCTAAAATAGCTCCTGTTAGTGCATATTCACTAGTTTCATCTACCAACTTTAAAGTCTCTGCATACTCATTTTCATCATATACATAAATGGTCATAACAGGGCCAAATAACTCTGTGCACATGGTTGTGTATTTTGGTTCTTTAGTGACGATAACTGTTGGCTCAACGAAATAACCTTTACTCTTATCATAACCACCACCTGCAATAATTTCAGCATTTTCATCAGCTTTTGCTTGGTCAATATACTTTGCAAGTTTATCAAAAGAACCTTCATGGATTACTGCAGTTATGAAATTGCTTAAATCTTCTGGAGATCCCATTTTAAAGGACTTGATGTCTTCTAACAAAAAGTTTTTCACATCACTCCACAAATTAGTAGGAATATAAGCTCTTGATGCCGCACTACATTTTTGTCCTTGAAACTCAAAGGCACCTCTTGCAATAGCAGTTGCAACTTGTTTTGCGTTTGCTGTTTTGTGAGCCACGATGAAATCTTTTCCACCAGTTTCACCAACAATTCTTGGATATGTTTTATAGTTATGTATGTTGTTTCCTATTTGCTTCCAAAGCTCTTTAAAAATAAAAGTAGAACCAGTGAAGTGCAATCCAGAAAAATCAGGACTAGCCATTACTGTATTTGTAATCATTACTGGGTCACCAAACACCACATTGATTACACCAGCAGGTACACCAGCTTCTTTAAATACATCCATAATTACTTTTGCAGAAAATATTTGGCTGTCGCTAGGCTTCCAAACAACTACATTACCCATTAAAGCCATACAAGCTGGAAGATTTCCAGCAATAGCAGTAAAGTTAAAAGGTGTTACAGCATAGGTAAAACCCTCTAGAGGTCTGTACTCAATTCGGTTCCATGCGTCACTACTACTTTCAGGTTGCTCCATGTAAATATCAGTCATAAACTGAACGTTGAAACGTAAGAAATCAATCAACTCACAAGCGGCATCAATTTCAGCTTGATGAACCGTTTTAGATTGCGCAATCATAGTTGCAGCATTTATTTTAGCTCTATATGGTCCAGCTATTAGTTCAGCTGCTTTTAAAAAGATTCCTGCTCGTTGTTCCCAAGGCATTTCAGCCCAAGCTTTTCTTGCTCCTAATGCAGTAGCAATAGCTTCTTCTACATGTGATTGCTCAGCTAAATGATATTGACCTACAATGTGTTTGTGATCGTGAGGTGGAGACATTGTTCTCGTATTCCCAGTAGTAACGTCTTTACCATTTATGTACATTGGCACATCAGTTTTGCTATTAAACATGTCCTTGTATGCTTTTAAAACAGCGTCACGTTCTGGAGATCCTGGAGCATATCCTTTTACAGGTTCGTTGACTGCAATTGGTACGTTAAAGAAACCTTTTCCCATAATATATTTTTGTTTTTGTAATTATTAAAAATGATTGCAAAGTTACGATTTTTTTGATGATATTTTGTAAGTTGCTCAGTGGTTTACAGACTTAAAAATTTATGTGTACAGTAACCCTTATTCCAACAGGAAAAAAAAGTTTTGTGCTCACATCTAATAGAGATGAAGCACCAAATAGAAAGACCTTGTCTCCAGATTTTTATAGTGTTAATAGCACTAAGCTACTTATGCCAAAAGATGAAGTTGCTGGTGGTTCTTGGATTGGAGTTAGTGAAATGCAGCGTGTTTTGTGTGTGCTAAATGGTGGTTTTAAAATGCATGAGCGTAAAGCTTCTTATAGATTGAGCAGGGGTGTGGTTTTAAAAGATTTACTTATTGCTAAAAACCTTGATGAAACAATAAATACTTATAACTTAGAAGGTATTGAACCTTTTACACTTGTTATTGTTGA
The DNA here is from genome assembly GCA_023015825.1 of Flavobacteriaceae bacterium S0862. GTDB lineage: Bacteria > Bacteroidota > Bacteroidia > Flavobacteriales > Flavobacteriaceae > Pontimicrobium. The sequence goes on from JALKAW010000009.1 coordinate 83,124, forward strand.
GTGGAATCCTATAATCAAATTTAAAGAATTAATTTGGGACGGAAAAGATAAACATTTAAGTAGTTTACCTCTAAAACCTATAATTTGGTCTTCATCTTCACTATACAATGCTGAAATGAAAAAAGAGCGATTACAGTGGTTTGAAGATTTTAAAAAAGATTTTGAATTGACATCAAGCAATATATTAAAGTTTCATAATACGGCAGGAAAAGGGAACGAAGACTATGGGGTGATTATGAATCGTTTTTATGTAAAAACCACTAGCATCACTCAAATATCTAAGAATGATAATGACGTTATTATGAGTTTTGAAAACCTTCAAACAAAAGAAAAATCTAATCATAAATTCCAATTTCCTATCTCAGTAGATGACTAATTCTGGAATCATTTTAACATTAGCTTATCCTGAAACCATTGTTATGGTTGCAGAGGAATGGTACTCGCCATACATGCGTTTTCTAGGTATTGGTAAAAAAAATTATGTTAGAGCTGGTCATGCTGCGCTAGTTTTAATAAATAAGATGACTGGAGTTTTAGAGTATCATGATTTTGGACGCTATATTACGCCAATTCCAAATGGTCGAGTAAGAGGAAAAGATACAGATCATGAATTGGATTTTCCTATTAAAGCTTTTATAAAGGAAGATAAAATTGAAAACTTAGATGATATTCTGCATTTTTTGGCTACGCATCCAAAATTGACTCATGGTGATGGAAAACTAATAGCTTCGGTGTGTAATGCTATTAATTATGAAAAAGCACGAAATCATATTACTAGAATGCAGAACAGGCATTTTATTCGTTATGCAGCTTTCATAAAAGATGCTTGTAATTGTGCCAGATTTGTGGCCGATAGTTTAATAGCATCTGTAACTGATTTTAAAATTAAGAAGCAATTAAAAAAGTCAAAATGGTTTACACCAAGTACGATTGGTAATGTTGTAATTGCTGATACAGAAAACAATATTTATGAAGTTAGTGAAGCTGGTAAGATTTTAGAATATCAATCATCTGTAAAAAAAGATAATAGACGTTATTTTTTAGATCGTTTAAGGCAGCATAAACCAAATTTTATTGGGACATTAGAACCTAAGCATATTGAAGATAAAAGTCATCATGCTCAGTGGTTAGATGGTATTGCAGCTGGTGCTTGGTTTGAATTGCATATAACTGATGTTATATATGAATATAGATTTAGACGCATTTCACCTTATGGAAATATTGATGTAGATGGGTTGTATAAAGTGGATAAAGAATGTTTTAAATATGAGGAAGGCTATAGTTTTGTGCACTATTCAAATTGTGCATTCTATCATATAGAACAGCAAGAAAAAATTTATAGATTCGATTTAATTAAAAGACTTAGTTAAGCGCAAAAGGAGCACTTAATTTAAAAGATGGAATAACCACCTTAAATTTTTGGGTATCAGTGAAATTCACCATATTGTAGTGACCATGCATAGCTCCAAAAGGAGATGCTAAGAGACAGCCTGAATTGTATGTATGAGATTCTCCAGGTTTTATAATTGGTTTTTTTCCTATAACACCTTCGCCCTCTACTATTTCATCTTTATTTAAAGCATCTAGAATTTTCCAATGTCTGGAATTTAACTGCACAGAATCTTTACTTTGATTTTCAATAGTAACTTTATAGCCAAAAGCAAAGTGTACTTTATAGTTTTTATAGAAAGTACCTTCAAAATTAGTTTCAACTGAAATTTTTATGCCTTTTGTTACTTGTTGTACCATGTTTTTTAGTGAGGACAAACAATTATTACAATCAAAAATACTAAATAATTGCTTTATAATTTCAAAAATCTTATTTCTAAGATAATTTTAACAATTTAATGGATAATCAGTTGGTAATAGTCGTTGACGAGCCTTCGCCAATACCGATAAGTCTATCATATCGTGCTCCAAGGTTTCTATAGTAGACTAATACTTTATAATTGTTTTCTGTAACATCAAAATTTCCGCTAATGGCACCTTCGTCTAATTCTCCGTTTTCGTTAACTATAACATGTTTGTAATTATAGAACCCCTGTTTTAAAATTAGGGAGGTTTCGTAAAACCCTGAAGTAGGGTTGTAAGTCATTTTTGTATCTTCAGTTATAGCGTAATTATTAAAACCACCATAAACATGAATGTTTTTGCCAAAAACTTCTGGGTGTTGTAATGAAAAATGTATAACCGTATAATCAGCTTCAATATCTGTATTATCTGTGTCTACAGCAGTAATTAAGTAGTTTCCGTTAATGTCTGGATTGTAAGTATAAGGTCTGTCTGCTCTAATAATATTTGTAAATAAATAGTGTTCGTATATATCTTTAAGGTCTACATATTGCACTCCAATATTTGCAGCTCTAACGTTTTTGTTTTCAAAATATAAATATTCGTTGCCTCCCCAAAAACTCGATTCGTCATCATATTTATAAATAAGCTCACGGCCAAGTGTATATTGTGGTTTTAGGTTTGTTATACCGGTGTTTAAGTTGTTGTTTTGAATAACAGCAACTTTAACAGTTTGTTTAGGGTTGTTGAACAAAATTGTAGGTGATGATATTTTAAAATCAACCGATTGCTTATGCTTAATGTATTTTACATTACGTGAACGTTTTATGGATACACCTACATTTGCCAAATTTTCATAAATCATGAATTTTCTGCTAAATACCATGTCACCATTATCATCATATATTTTAAGAATATAATTTCCAGATTTTTTTATTCGGGTTTGTTGATTTGGTATTTGTAGCCTGTAATGCGAGTAAATTTGGTAGGTATTAAAAGAATTCTCATAATTTGAGATACGAATATTATCAAAACCCTGTAGATATTCCGATTTCAAGAGCTGTGAAGGTGTCCAGTCGAAATTATAATGATTGATTACATAATAAAAGTCGTCCTCATTACCGTTAATGGCATCAAACGAGAGTTGCACTCGTTCATTAAGTTTAATGATTGGTAATTCACTTTCGTTCGTGTGGCCTTTGAAGTTGATGGTTTTTATAAAATCTGGTGGATTAACCTCTTCTTCAACTTGCGAAAAACCAAGAAAAGCGCACATAAGGAATAAGAATAAAAACTTATATTTTGTCATGAACATTTGAGTTATTTGGGTAAAGATAAGCAAATTTCATACCTAAAATTCTTTGAACTATTTGCATTGTAAAATTCTAAGTAATTTATTATGAAATTTGTTTATTAAATCCGTAAATTTGCACGGATTTTTAGACAACTAATCTCAAAAAATTAAATATGTCAAACGACATTCGAATAAAAAAAGGTCTAGACATTAATCTTAAAGGTGAGGCTCAAAAGGCTAATGAAGCTGCTATTATTAGCAATTTCTTCACCATTAGACCTGAAGACTTCCATAGTGTTATTCCAAAACTTGTTGCTAAAGAAGGTGTTAAAGTAAAAGCTGGTGAAACTGTTTTTTACGATAAATCTAATGAGGCTGTAAAATTTGCTTCTCCAGTATCTGGTGAAGTTACGGAGATTGCACGTGGTGAAAAACGTAGAATTTTATCTATTAAAATTCAAGCCGACAAAGAGCAACTTTATCAAGATTTTGGATCATTAAATGTTGATAATGCATCAGCGGATGAGGTAAAATCAAAATTATTAACTGCGGGTTGTTGGCCATTTATTAAGCAACGCCCTTACGATGTGATTGCAAATCCCTATAAAGCGCCAAAAGCGATTTTTATCTCAGGATATGCATCAGCACCTTTAGCAGCTGACTTAGATTTTACACTTCAAGGTAAAGAGGCAGAATTGCAAGCAGCTATATCAGCATTGGGAAAATTAACTGAAGGAAAAGTGCATATTTCTGTAGGAAAAAACGCAAATTCACCATTAGTTAATCTTTCAGATGCAGCTATTCATAAGGTTTCGGGACCACATCCTTCTGGAAATGTAGGCACTTTAATTAACAAAATTGACCCAGTTAATAAAGGTGAAGTAGTTTGGACAGTGAATGCTCAAGATCTTGTTATTATTGGTGAGTTATTGTTAACTGGAAAATTTAATGCAGAACGTATTGTTGCCTTGGCTGGTTCGTCAGTTCAAAAGCCAAGATATTTTACAACAAAACTAGGTAGTGAAGTAGCAACAATGATTTATGATCATGGTATTGAAAAGGATGCTAACGTACGTATTATTTCAGGGAATGTTTTAAGTGGAAAGCAAATAAAACCTGATGGTTATTTAGACTATTACAGTAACGTAATTACTATAATTCCTGAAGGAGATGATTACGAATTCTTTGGTTGGAACAAGCCAATTTTTAATAAAATATCTACTTCGAGAGCATTAACTTTTTCTTGGTTAACTCCAAAGAAAAAATTCGACTTAAACACCAATACAAATGGTGAGCATCGTGCTTTTGTTACAACAGGAACTTTTGAGGAGGTTTTTCCGTTAGATATTTTTCCAATGCAAATCTTAAAGTCATGTTTGTATAAGGATTTAGATGAAATGGAAGCACTTGGTATGTATGAAGTTGCTCCTGAAGATTTTGCGTTAACAGAATTTGTATGTGTGTCTAAACAGCCACATCAAAAAATTATACGAGAAGGCTTAGACTTAATGCTAAAAGAAATAGGATAATGGGTTTAAAAAATAGTTTACATAATTTTAAAGTAAAGAATAAAGACAAAAAATGGTTGCCAGCATTTTCTGCAATCCATACGTTTTTATTTATGCCAAACGAGACCACTCATAATGGAACTCATATAAAAGCAGCCGACGATTTAAAGCGTACAATGAATACAGTTATCATGGCTTTAGTGCCATGTTTAATTTTTGGTATGTTTAATGCTGGTTATCAGCATCATTTAGCTGCTGGAGCAATTGAGAATGCTAGTGGATTTTTCGATTCGATTTTTTGGTCATGGGATAATTTAGTTATTGGTCTTTGGAGAGTATTGCCTTTGGTGGTAGTGTCTTATGGAGTAGGTTTAGCAGTCGAATTTGTTTTTGCAGTTATAAAAGGACATGAAGTTGAAGAAGGTTATCTAGTAACTGGAATGCTTGTACCATTAATTGTTCCTATAGATATTCCGCTTTGGATGCTTGCTGTTGCAGTAATATTTGGAGTAGTAATTGGAAAAGAAGTATTTGGAGGAACTGGAATGAATATTCTAAACCCTGCTTTAACAATAAGAGCCTTTTTATTCTTTGCCTATCCAACATGGATGAGTGGTGATAAAGTTTGGGTGCATGGTGCTGTAGAAAGAGCTGGAACACCTGATGCAATTTCTGGAGAAACCATTTTAGGAAGTCTAGCACAAAATAATGAAGTCACCCACTCTGTAGCAGATATGTTCTTAGGGTTTATTCCTGGATCAGTTGGTGAAACATCAACGATATTAATTTTGCTTGGAGGGTTATTCTTAATCTTTGCTAAAATAGGAAGCTGGAGAATCATGTTATCTTCAGTTGTTGGAGCTTTAGTAATGGGATTAATTTTCAATTTTGTTGTGGATTCTGAATGGATTTCAGAAGGCAGCAAATTTTACGGATTAATGAGCACTACTTGGTGGCATCATCTTTTAATAGGTGGATTAGCCTTTGGTATTGTGTTTATGGCAACAGACCCTGTAACAGCATCGCAAACCAATAAAGGAAAATGGATTTATGGATTTTTGATTGGATTTATTTCTATAATGATACGAGTATTTAATCCTGCATATCCAGAAGGTGTAATGTTAGCTATCTTATTAATGAATGTCTTTGCGCCAACAATCGACCATTATATAGTTCAAGGTAATGTTAAACGTAGGCTTAAACGTCTAAAACCAAAAACGGCTTAACGATGGAAAAGAAAACAGATAAAAATTTATATACAATGCTATTTGCCACTGGTATGGTAATAGTAGTAGGATCCTTGTTGGCCTTTGTTGCATCTTCATTAAGACCAAAGATTGATGAGAACAAGCGTATAGAAAAACAACAAAATATTCTATATGCGATGGGAGTTAATGAGAATGACGAGAGCAGCGCCATTTTCGTAGCTGATGATAAAGTAGGTGCTGAGTTTCAAAAATACATTACCAATCAATTAGTCATTACAAATGGTACTGAAGTAGTAGAAGATAATGAAGCGTATTTAATTGATGTTAAGAAAGAGCAGTCTAAAGCTAAAGATGGTGAAGAAAGACGTTTACCACTTTTTATTGGTGAGAAAGAAGGAAAAACATTCTATGTAGCACCAATTAGAGGTAAAGGACTTTGGGATGCTGTTTGGGCTTATGTTGCTATGGATAAGAATATGGTAGTGCTAGGTGCTTATTTTGATCATCAAGCTGAAACTGCAGGTCTTGGAGCCAATATTAAGCAACGTTTTTTTATGGATGATTTTATTGGAGAACATCTATTGGACAGCTCAGGAAACTTTGTTGGAATTAATATTTCAAAAAGTAATGGTGATCCTCTAAACGAAGATAAAACAGATAATGAAGTTGATGCAATTGCTGGAGCTACTATTACTGGTGATGGTGTGTCAGCAATGTTACGAAGTGATTTAAAACTGTATGTACCTTATTTTAAAACATTAAAGAAGTAGTCATGGCAAAAGATAGTAGATTAATATTAGATCCTTTAGGAGATGATAACCCAATTACAATTCAAGTATTAGGTATCTGTTCTGCTTTAGCGATTACTGCAGAATTGAAAGCATCAATTGTTATGACAATTTCAGTGCTTTTTGTAATGGGAGCTGGTAATGTAGTTATCTCTTTAATTAGAAATATCATTCCATCAAAAATTAGAATTATTGTACAGCTTACAGTTGTAGCTGCTTTGGTAATTATTGTAGACCAAGTCTTAAAAGCCTATTCATATCAATTAAGTAAAGAGCTAGGAGCATTTATTGGACTTATTATAACCAACTGTATTATTATGGGACGCTTTGAAGCTTTTGCTTTAGCGAATGGACCATGGAGATCATTTCTTGATGGAATTGGAAACGCACTTGGTTATGGCTTAATCCTAATTATTGTTGGATTCTTTAGAGAATTATTAGGTTCAGGAACATTATTAGGTTTTCCAGTATTGGGAGACCCAATTGCAAAAACAGGATTGTATAGCATTGGTTACGAGAATAACGGGTTTATGTTATTAGCACCAATGGCATTAATTGTTGTAGGTATTATAATTTGGGTTCAACGTATTAGAAACCCAGCATTAATTGAAGACAACTAGAAGACAGTATTATGGAACATATAGAATTATTTTTCAAATCAATATTTATAGATAACATGGTGTTTGCTACGTTCCTTGGGATGTGTTCATACCTTGCAGTATCTAAAAAAGTATCAACAGCCGTTGGACTTGGAGCAGCAGTAATATTTGTTTTAGCCATTACTGTACCTTTAAACTGGCTGTTAGACCAATACATTTTACAAGAAGGTGCTTTAGCATGGTTAGGTGAAGAATATGCTAGTTACGATTTAAGTTTCTTATCATTCATCATGTTTATTGCAACTATTGCAACCATGGTACAATTGGTAGAAATTGTAGTAGAGAAATTCTCACCATCATTATATAATTCCCTTGGTATTTTCTTACCCTTAATTGCTGTAAACTGTGCTATTTTAGGAGGTTCATTATTTATGCAGTCTCGTGAAATTGCGACTTTAGGTTTAGCATTTAACTATGGGGTTTCTTCAGGAATTGGTTGGTTTTTAGCAATTCTAGCTATTGCGGCTATTCGTGAAAAAATTAGATATTCAAACGTACCTGGACCTTTAAGAGGTTTAGGGATTACGTTTATTATTACTGGTTTAATGGCAATTGGTTTTATGAGTTTTGGAGGTATGTTAACTGGTGGAGACGAAGAAGTAAAAGAAGAAAATACAGCTCAAGTTGAAACTGCAAAAGAAGATACTAAAGAAGAGTTAGCTAACAACACAACAATAAATGAGTAACATGATATTAGCTGCAAGTACATTAGGAACAATATTAGCAACGGTTGCTGCATTTTTAGTTGTAACCTTACTTTTGGTAACGTTGTTATTATTTGTGAAACAAAAATTATCACCATCAGGTCCTGTAAAGATCTTAATAAATGGTGAACGTGAAATAGAAGTTAGTTCTGGAGATAGTTTGTTAACTACTTTAGGTAGTGAAAAAATATTTTTACCATCTGCTTGTGGAGGAGGAGGAACTTGTATACAATGTGAGTGTCATGTTTTATCTGGTGGAGGTGAAGCTTTACCAACTGAAACACCTCATTTTACGCGTAAAGAATTAGCTCATGGTGCACGTTTGTCTTGTCAAGTAAAAGTAAAAAAGGACATGGAAATTACAATTCCAGAAGAAGTATTTGGAATTAAAAAATGGGAAGCAACGGTTGTACGTAATTACAACGTAGCCTCATTTATTAAAGAATTTGTTGTAGAAATCCCTGAGGATATGGGTTATAAAGCTGGAGGATATATTCAAATTGAAATCCCACCATGCGAAATTAAATATTCTGAGATGGACATTACCGCTCACCCTGAAGAACATGAAACACCAGATAAGTTTCAAGCAGAATGGGACAAGTTTGGTCTTTGGCCATTAGTAATGAAAAATAACGAGACAGTGGAAAGAGCCTATTCTATGGCTTCTTATCCAGCTGAAGGACGTGAAATTATGTTGAATGTTCGTATTGCAACACCACCTTGGGATAGAAATAAAAATGGATGGATGGATGTGAACCCTGGGATTGCATCATCATATATTTTTAATCAAAAACCAGGTGATAAAGTAACGATTTCTGGGCCTTATGGAGAATTTTTCATTAATGAGTCAGAAAGCGAAATGCTTTATGTTGGTGGAGGTGCAGGTATGGCGCCAATGCGTTCTCACTTATACCACTTATTCAAAACCATAAAAACTAATCGTAAGGTAACGTATTGGTATGGAGGACGTTCTAAACGTGAGTTGTTCTATATTGAGCACTTTAGAGAATTAGAAAGAGACTTCCCGAATTTTAAATTCTATATGGCATTGTCTGAGCCTTTAGAGGAAGATAACTGGAAAGTCAAGAAGGATATCAACGATGAAGCAGGTGATGGATTTGTAGGATTTATTCACAATTGTGTAATAGATAACTATTTAAATCAACACGAAGCTCCTGAAGATATTGAATTATATTTCTGTGGTCCTCCATTAATGAACCAAGCTGTTCAAAAAATGGGAGAAGACTTTGGTATTCCAGATGAACATATTAGATTTGATGACTTTGGAGGTTGATTTTTAAAGGGCATTTGAAAATCAATATAATATAAGAACCCAACACATTTGTGTTGGGTTTTTTTTTAAGTATTTTCTAATAAGCCGATTGTTCTTTTTGTTTCTTTAATGTTTTTATAGAGCATAACCGAGATAATATTTCTTTGCACTTTTATTGATTTTATCATTGGTAAAAATAAAGGGTCGCTCTTTAGGGTATTAATGCTGTTTGGAATTAATGGCACATCAAATGGTTTTTCTAGACTGAATTTATCATCATCATAACTAAATAGTCTATCTATTTGTGCTTGACGTTCTGGTTGAAAAGATTCAAAATATTCCATCTCCTCCAATAGGGACTTATGAGTTAATTCAAATAGTTCTACAATATTCTTTCTTAAACTATCTGAAGTAATAATGCCAAAACCAACATTTTTTAAGCCTTCATAGCCAGCATAAGACAATGATAAATTTGTTCCTGGTTTACGAGCATGTTGGAAGTGAATATTTAATGAATCAACATATGGCAAATCACTTTCAATAAAATTAATAACAATGTCACTAGATTTATTCCATAATGCTCTATATGTCGAATCTGAAACCATGCTATTGTAATTGTTTTCTAACGAACTTAAAAGCTCTGTTAATACTTTTTTTTCTAGCTTACGTTCTTTCTTGTTTTCATTCCAATTATTGATTTGTAAAGCAATTAGAATACCTATCACAACAAGTACAATTTCGCCAATAGCGTATTTAAAGTATTTGGATGTTTTTCCTGTTTCCATGAGGTTTTTTCTAATATGTCTGAAAAACTTAATCATTTTTTAGTTTGTATTTTTTCCGCAAGCGTCTATCTCAACCAAATGTCCACTGGATATTTGATTTTGTTTCACAAAATTAAGTTTCGATAATCTAAAGAATTTAATCATTTTGTAATTGTTCTAGTTCTTCAATTAATGCTTGTGTAGTTAATTGAATTTTCTTTAGCATATCAAAATTTCCAATTGCAACAGTATTCCTTAAGTACAAAGCATTCATAAAAGCTAATTTGTTTTCATCCTTTAATAAGGATTTTGAAGATAGTTCTTGGAGTTCATTCTTATATGTTTGATGAATCATATGTTCACTAAAATTAATTTGCCCTCTTAATATATTTTGAATATTAGGTTCATAATAATACCCATTTTTATTATATGTAGATAAATAGTTCTGGTCTATTAATAAAGTGTTATTGTTTTGAATTATTTTCTCTATACGTTCTAACTCTTGATAATATTTTATGAGTTTATCTTTAAATTTTATGTTCTTAATAATGTTGATATTTCCTGAAGATATTAAATCTTTGTACGTTGGATCTGTAACAACAAATGTTTTTCTTGCTGTTAAAAAGGTTGCATGTTTAAAAAAGGTGCTATCAATTACCAAAGTGCTATTTTGTTGATAATCCTTTATAATGTAATTAGTCGACTTAAAAAAGGATTCCTCACTCCCTAATTGTATATCAATAGAAGCGTCTTGGTCCATAAGGTCGCTTAGTATATTTTTAAGATACATTTGCTCTACCTGCTTTTCTTTATTGGATTCATTCCAGTTATTAATCTGTAATGCAATGAGAATACCAATAACCACAAGAATAATTTCCCCAATAGCATATTTAAAGTATTTGCCTGTTTTGTTTTATTCCATGAGGTTGTATCGTGCTTTTCTGAAAAACTTGATCATTGTTCAGTATTTATTATTTCCGTTAATTGGTTTATAACTTCTAAATTTTTATCGGCTAATGTTTTTAAATTACTCTTGGCACCATTTAAAACCCATATTTTATCAACGGTTACATTTTGGAAATCTCTATCTCTTAACCAAGCCAAGAAGTTAGATTCAAAGGTATTTTGTTTAAATTGCTCTGTTGTTGCTGAGAGAGAGATATACTTTTGATGTATTTTTCGCTGACTAATAGTTAACTCTTTTATTAAATCCTCACCATCCTTATAATCATCATAATAATTTGGAAAAGTAAATAATGCACGTTTTAAGTCATTATTAGTTATTAATTCTATTTGTTGATTATAAAACATATTATTTTTTGATCCAAAAACAAGTTCAACGGTTACGTAATTAATAGATGAAATAGAGTCTAAAGTAACACTATCAGGTATATCTACTTCTGGTCCAGTATTCCTTATTGTACTTTCTAAGTATTTTTTTTCTATTTCATAATCCTTTAATCCTTTTTCAATATTTTTCTTATTTGATAAAAAATTATCGAGTAGCTGTTCTAATAAGGTTATTTCTCTTGTTTTATCTATTCGATTTTGATTCCAATTATTAACCTGTAAGGCCAACAAAATACCTATCATTACTAATAGTATTTCACCAATGGCATATTTTAAGTATTTGCCTGTTTTACCTGTTTCTATGAGGTTGTATCTTATTTTTCTTAAAAACTTAATCATTCGGCATAAGGTTTAGTTATCTCTATTATTTGGTCTATAATAGTATCTGCCTTTTGAATTTCCACATTATTCATTAGGTGCAAGAATAAAAAATTGTCTAACAAATTTTCATATTCTAAGGACTGGAATAAAGGATCGTAAGGTTTTCTTAACTTAGACTTACCATTCCAATCATAATTACCATTATTATCCATTTCTTTTAATGATATGTGTTTAGAAAGAATGGTTAGTATTTTATCGTAGCTCCAATCGTCTAATGCGCGTTCTCTAATTTGTACAGCATCAATTTGTGCTTGCCATTTGTAAAGTAGATTTTTTAGGGCTTCATTTCTAATTATATTCATTCTTCCGCCTTGTATAATGTTTGAAATACTTTGTTCAGAAGCTGTAAATTGTGATGCTGGTAGCGATTTATAAAAAAGACTATCCAGATTGTGCTTTTGTAACTCTTCTCCAGAACTTCCCATTAATGCCATAATTGCTTTATTTGCACTCATTGCACTCTGCATCATTGAAATATTTTTTAATGATAGAATTTTATTTTCTTTAAACTCGTTATGCAAATTTGACAGAATGGTTTTTTCTTCAATTCTATCCAATCGCATTTGGTTCCAGCTATTTACTTGTAACGCAAGTAAAATTCCTATCATAACTAATATAATTTCACCAATAGCATATTTAAAGTATTTACCAGTTTTGTTTTCCATAAGCAGTGATTTACGAATATGTCTAAAGAATTTAATCATCATTAATATCTTGGTTGATTAATGAAATCATCTCATTAATGTTTTGTTTAATATCTATTAAGCGTTTATACTGAATTGAAGAATAGATCATATAATTTGAGAGCATATTCTCAAATTCAATGGTTTTAAATAGCGCTTCAGGATCCCATTCAAAATTAGATTTTGGGATATCAGCAGCTGATTCATGAACACTACTCAAGAAAACGGATAGAGTATTCTTCATAGGTATTTGCTTTGAATATAAAGGCTCTTTTACTTGTAAATCTAAATGTGCTAATTTCTCGTCTACCTCACTCAATTCATCCATATATTTATTCCAAGTAGAGATATGTTTTCTAAGTGTTCTATTTTTAATGACCTCCATTTTTCCAGTACTTAAAATTTCATTTAAAGTGCCTAATTCAGGATCGAAACCAGGAGAAAAAATATGACTTAAAATGAGGTTTTCAATACTATCAATGGCAACATGTTTTTTAAAGTGCATTATGTCTAGCAAAATAGAGTCAGCAGCTCTAAAGCTTTCATTTTTATTTATCTTAGTATCAAGCTGTATTAAAGCAGATTCTAAATCAGACTTTAAGCTCATTAATGTGTTTTGCTCTATGGTACTATTCTTTCTGTTTTCATTCCAGTTATTTACTTGCAATGCTAATAAAATACCTATCATAACTAGAAGTATTTCACCAATGGCGTATTTAAAGTATTTGCCTGTTTTGCCTGTTTCCATTAGGTTTAATCTTATCTGTCTAAAAAGCTTAATCATTTATAAGTTCGCCTTTTAAAATTTTAATTGTTTTTAAGGATTTTTCTTTAATTCTATTTCCTCTTAATTCCATAAAATGATACAGATCTAGGTTGCTCTTAAATTTGAGATGTTGATGTATAAGCCAGTTTGTTTTGTTGTTTTCGTTTACAGATGTTCCAAGTTTTTGATAAAAATTATCTGGATACCCTAAAAATTTATCTCTTTCACCACTTTCAAAATGAGACTTACTTATTAATTTTTCTATTATTATTATTAATTGTTCTTGCTGTGACACTAATTGTATTAATGCATTTCGTTGATTTTCATTTAAAAGGTTTGAATTTCCCGAAGCTTGCATATCTAAAAATGTATTGTTTACAGGAATGTATCTAAAATAATAATTATTGGTATTTACTGAACTATCAATTAATTTATCTATAGGGATATTTCCTTGATTAAAAAAAGAAAAATAATTTGAAATACTGTTGGAATCAACTTTTGCTATTTCGATTAACTCATTTATGTTTAAGGTATCCTTTGTTATATCATTTATAATTTGGTCAATATATACTTGAGATTTAAGATTGGTCTTTCTTTCCTCATTCCAATTATTAATCTGCAAGGCGATGAGAATACCAATTACAACAAGTACAATTTCGCCTATGGCATATTTAAAGTATTTACCTGTTTTTCCAGTTTCAATAAGGTTGTATCGTATTTTTCTAAAGAATTTAATCATCCATTTTTAATTCTGTGTTTATTAGTTCAATAATATTTTTTGCTTCCACAATAAGCTGGTTGGTTTCAATTATTGCTACTTTATTATATAGTTCTCTTAAACTTAGAACGTTTTCAAAGTTTCTATCTTCAAACAATTCTTTATAATTACTACTATAAGCACTTTGTAAAGTTTTATCGAACATGTCATAATTTTTAAACTTAAACTTGGTGTTAAGATCAAAAAATAACACATAAGTATTTAGTAATGGTATTACTTTATCTCTTAGAACTTCAATTCCTTGCAACTCGCCTTCCGTCATGTCTTCCACAAGCTTTGGCCAATTAACAAGCTTATCTTTTATACTATCATTAGAAATAAAATTCATTTTACCAGAATTAAATAAAACTTCTAAAGTTTTGGTTTGGCTGTTGTATGTTGGGCCAATCAATAAAATGGATAATATGCTATCTAATTCAGTTTTAGTATATATTATTTCTTTTGACTTTATAATTGTAAAAATTGTTTTGCTAGCTTCTTCAAGAACTGTTCTATTATTATTTAGTTCATTAAACTCTACTATGGCATTTTTAAAATCTACCTTTATGGCTTCTAAAATTGCTTTTTCTTCAATTCTTTCAAGACGGTGTTCATTCCAATTATTAATACTTAAAGCAATGAGGATACCAATTACAACAAGTACAATTTCGCCTATGGCATATTTAAAGTATTTACCTGTTTTTTCAGTTTCCATAAGGTTGTATCTAATTCGTCTAAAAAACTTTATCATATAAATGGTTTCTATTTTTTCCGCAAGCGGCTATCTTCACCAAAGGTCTACAAGACCTTTGATTTTGTTTCACAAAATTGTGTTACGATAATGAAAGAATTTAATCATCTGTTTTCTAAATAGTTTTGTATGCTTCTATCTATATTTTGAGCATATAACATTAAATCTTGATATTTTATAACTAAAGCTTTTAGATTCCATGTCTTTTGCCGAAGAGAATTAATAATAAAGTAGTTTTGTTTATAGTCTTCTAAGGACTTCTCTGGCTTTTTAAAATCGGATGCTTTAAAGGGCATGTTTAAGACTCTTCCTTCTCCATCTTCATAATTAAGCTGAGCTAAATAATCAAAGTTCAAAAAATAGGGTGCGGTAATGTTTCTGGTATAATCTTGTAAAGCCGATTCCCAACCTTCATAGCCTGAATTGTAATACGTTGTAATGCTATCTGCCAAGGCTATGTTTTGTATTAATCGTATCTCTCCTGTTGTTTCTAAATTATTAAATGTTGTTCTATTAAGTGATACACCACCTACTTGTAAAATGGAACTCAAGTTTTGTGCAATTTCTGCTTTTGTGCCTTCTTTTTTTTCAGCTAATATTTCAAGACAATTTAAATAGTCTCGAATTAAATCTTTTTTAAAATCTATCTGATAGCTTATCGCTTCCATATCTGCTTTTAAATCGGTTTGCAAATTTTTAAGAATATCTATCTCTTGTAGCGCTTCTTTTCTTTTCTCATTCCAATTATTAATACTTAATGCAATGAGAATACCAATAACCACAAGTATAATTTCACCAATAGCGTATTTAAAGTATTTGCTTGTTTTATTTTTACTCATTAGGTCTTGTCTTATATGTCTAAAAAATTTAATCATTAATTTAATTAGTTTCTTGGTCTATTAAAACAATAATTTCTTCAATGACTTGAGATAATTCTATATATCGTTGATTCAATGTTCTATAGACATTAAACTTTTCTTTGAGTATGTGTACTAATTTATCATCAAAGTGGTCAATAAGATATAAATTTAATTGGGTGTCTTGATTGTTATTATATAATGCAAATAAGTCCTTACAGTCTTTACAGGTATTGCCATAACTGGAAGATGTATTTAAATAAGGTTTGAACACTTGATTATTAAGATCTTCTAGATATTCTTCTGCGTCAGTCACTCTTTTTAGTTGTAATTGATAAAAGTTTGTAATTTTTTTTCTTAAATTATCATTGGTAATAATAGTTATGCCTTCTGATTGGATTGCTTCATATGCACTTAATTTTGGAAAGAGTTTAGCGGTATCTAACAGATAGTTGGTTGATAATTTAAAAGGTGTTATTTCTGAAATTTGATCTTCGATAATAGCTTTATAAATAGTATTAGTGGTGGCTAGAATATTCTGTGCTTTTTCAATATCCGTTATTAAGTCGGTTTTGGTTTCTTGAAGGTCATCTTTTAATTCTATTAAAAGCTTAACTTCCTTTTCTTTAGCCTTTTTGTTTTCATTCCAATTATTAATACTTAAGGCAATGAGAATACCAATTACAACCAGTACAATTTCACCAATAGCATATTTAAAATATTTGCCTATTTTTCCTGTTTCCATGAGGTTATATCGTATTTTTCGGAAGAATTTAATCATTCATGATAGATTCTAAATGTGTCTTTTCTCCAGTCATTTGCCAATGCCCTAACGATGTTGGTATATTGCCTATACTGTTAAGCGTATCGAAAAAATCTTTGGTTTTAAAGTCATTCCCTTCTAGTTCTTGTATGCGTGCATAATCGGCTAAAGCAGCTTCTAATAAATATTTGCCAGTAATATAGCTTGTACCATAACCTGGTTGACGTAAATACAAATGTTGCTCGAAAATTAAGAGTTCTTTTTCGGTTTTCATCCAACCGCGAGGTGTGTATTCGCTATGTATGCCTCCAGCTTCTTCCATGGTCATGTCGTTAGAGTGTGCATATAACGAGCCCAAGCCTCTTGCGGCACGTTGTGCAATCAAGATATACACAATCTCCTTGGTTCTAGGACTGTCGTCATACAACCCAGCTTGCATAAACATTTCTTCAACTGCTGTGGCTGTACCTTCGTTACGAGAATCGAAAATATTATATAATAATGGCCCTTTTCTAATCTCGCTTTTATGTGGTTCTAAATCCATACGTGCTAACTCAAACCAATGATAAAAATGCGAGTATAGTGGTCGTGCATCATAATGTTGTCCAATAGAGAAAAAGTTACGTTTCTCTTTTGGAATGAATGACCCTAAATGCTCACGTAATGCTGGATCGAAATACGGTTTTACCGTCACGATGTCTTGTTGATCTAAAAAATTAATTAGGCTTTTAGCAGCTTCGTCTGCCATTTTATTATAGGCTTCAGGAGAGTTTACATCTACTAATTCTGGAAGATTTCTATTTCTATGTTCTTCTAGTTTTAAGGCTGTCCAAGCGCGTGCTAGTTCTCGTTTTAGTATCATCACTTCGTCTTCCCAAGTTAATGGTACTAAATGCACATTTTGCATGTACCAACTATAATTGTCTTTACCAATTCCTGATGGTCCTGTTTTGGATGTCGATTTGTCTTTTAACCAAGAAGCTAAATCATCTGTAGCAGAAATGGCCTCATTAATTGCAGAGATTATTTCTGTATCATCTTTAATTTCAGTTTTAGATATTAAACTGTTAAGCGTCTTACTTTGGCTTTTAATATCTCGAATACCTGTAATCCATAAATCTTTGGCATTACCTGTTAGGTTTTGTTTCGCTTGTTTATAAAAAGGAGGAATTACCTTTAAATCGCTAATAAATCTTGCACGTTCTGCCTGAGATAATGGAAATTCGTAAGTCCAAAGCTCCAAAGTACCATGATTTGTTGGTCCTTCATGAGCAGGCACATCACTTTTATAAGTCCAAACGGTTGCATAAAATGCAGGATCGCGAACCCAAGGTTTTAAAATGTTATGGTTAAAATCGTAACCATTCATTTCGGCCCAAACAATCATCCAATCCACTTGGTTTTCGACAGACCAGTTGGTGGTGTCTATGGCTTTTAATTGGTTTTGAAATTCTATAAATCGTGGCCAGCGCTTCTCGAAGGTAGCTTTGGTATAATCTGGTGCACCATTTAGTTTTGGTGGATTTTCGAATGTTCGCCATTCTTTGAATAATGATACTAAGTCGTCATAACTACTTGTAGTTAAGTTTTGTGTTCCTTTTTGTTTTACAGTGTCTGATTTTTCTTGCGTATTACAGCTAAAAGCTAAAAAACTAATGCTAAGGATAACTAATAAATGTTTCATTGGTTGGTTGGTTTAGTTATTATTTTATTTTTTTGAGAATCATTGATTCTCTTTTATATATGTTTCAAGTAACAGTTTAAGTTCTTGATTAACTATTAAAAAGTTTTGTACCTGTATAAGGTAGTTGATGCCGTATTTTTTAAACAATTGAAACGACGCTACTGTTTCTTCGTCTTCAATAGCAAAAAGAAAATCTTTATAAGTAGGCGTTTCTGGCAACCTTTCTCTTTGGGTATAATATTTTATTTCCAATGGGACACCATATTCTTCACAAATACGATTGTTTAGTTCGATACTATGCACAACATAATCATATTTTGCTGAGTAAACACGAAGCTTAGATTTAATGATTTCATCACTTATAATTTCGTAAGCATCAGGATTATTATTAATAAGGTTTGATTGATAAGCCAACCTAAAGAAAAAAGGATCATCATTTACTGTTAGTTTTGAAATAGAGTCGACAGCTATTAGTTTGTAAAGATCCAATAAGTTGTTATATAAAGTGTCTCTTTGTTTTTGAAAAGAAATTCTGGATTCAAAAAAAACAGAATCGGCTTTAGCATCTTCTAGTAATTGTTTAGCAAGGTGTAATTCTTGGCTTTGAGTTTTTCTATTCTCATTCCAATTATTGACTTGTAATGCGAGTAAAATACCTATCATGACGAGGATAATTTCACCAATCGCGTATTTAAAGTATCTTCCTGTTTTTCCTGTCTCCATAAGGTTCCGTCTTATATGCCTAAAGAATTTAATCATTACTATTTGTTTCTTTTATAATAGTTTCAATTATTTTTTTTAGGTTTAGATATTCGTCTTTAATTTTTGATATGTGATAGATATTATTATCAATAACGTTTTCAAATTCACGATCTTTCATAATATTTGAAACACCACTTTTAAACTCAGATTCCTTTTCCCAAGCTAAAGCACCATACATGTCAATGTTTTTTAGTGCAATATTTTTAGATAAATAGGGTAGTATACCCTCTTCAATCCATTTCTCGAAAATGTAATGCGTTGCCTTATTTTCTTCTAATTCTCGAGACCAATCAAAAAGACTAGTTTTAAGTTTTTTGTTTTGAACCAATTCTATTTTTCCAGTATTTAAAATTTCGGTATAAGTACTATTAGATGGGTTGAAAGAATTATGCTCTATTGCCCAATATATAAGACTGTCAATTGTTTTGCTTTTTGTTTCATCTATATCTTGATTCATATATTCCATAAGTGTGAAACAGGCTTGTTCATTATTGTTAACTTCTTCAAGGATTATATCAATTAATTTGAGATTTTGAATAAACTCTTGCTGTAGATTAGCACTTATATTTTTCTCCTTTTCCAAATCTTTTCTATGCTCATTCCAATTGTTAATGCCTAAAGCAATAAGAATTCCAATAACTACTAGTACAATTTCACCAATTGCGTATTTAAAGTATTTGGTGGTCTTATTTTGACTCATGAGATCATATCGTATTTTTCTAAAAAACTTAATCATTTTAATTCCCTATTAATTTGAGTTCAGTTTCTATGTCATTTCTTAATGATTCATTAAGTTTGAAAAAGACAACTAACTTGTCCAGCGTCCCGATATTATTGTGTTTAAATGAAACTAAATTCCTGTTAAGATCGTTCTTCAAATTTGGGTCATTACTGTTAATTATTGTGATTTTTTTGTTTAGTTCGATAGATTCAACATATTGAATAATACCAGAAGGATTCTCGAGCACATTAAGAATCGCATTCTCAACATCTAGAATGCTGCGATTTATTTTCTTTTGTTCAAAATCATAATAACGTGATATTTTAGAAGTAAGCGAATTATTAGAAAGTTGTAAGCCTTTAGATTTTAATATTTCGTAGGCATTATTTATTGGAAAGTATCTCTCGAAACTCATGTAGTTTACTAGATCTTTTTCTAAAGTATCCTTGTCTAAATTTTCTTCCTGTAAATAGATAAGCATGTTTGCTATAGATGCTTTCGTCTTTTGTCTTTGATTTAAGATGTCATTTAAAATAGTTGCATCTTCATTTAAATTATTTAATACTTCTTTTAAAACGAACACCTCTGTGTGCTTAGTTTTATTTCTTTCATTCCAATTATTAACCTGAAGCGCTAAGAGAATACCAATCATTACCAGTATAATTTCACCAATAGCATATTTAAAGTATTTGCCTGTTTTATTTTCCATAAGGAGTGATTTGCGAATATGTCTAAAGAATTTAATCATTTATATTAGCTTCAATAAGTTCTACTGTGTCTAATAAATAAGCTTCTATTACCTTATATGCATTTAATGTATACATATAATTTAATGCGTTATTATAGACTTGATTTTCGAATTCAAAGGTTCTGATAGTTTGGTTATAGTCTATTTTAAAACCGGATTTAGAAATTTTTGGCAAACCAAAATTGCTTACAAAATGATCTGGACCAGAAATATTTCTTAAAAGCGTTTTGTTAGTTAATGAGGGAATAAACACATCAAATAGATAAGCGTTCATTATATCTATATCGTCTCTTGTGTCTGCCATATGATAGGACCAATTAGATAACTGTTTTCTCAACTCAGCATCTTTTATAATATTTAATGAACCTGTATTAATTATCTCATCTATAGAGCCAGACGTAAGATCAAGCGATTGTATTTTGTTAACTATTTTATTGATTAGTGTATCAATTTTAGCAGAAATAATGGTTTTATCACTTTTTATAATCTCGAGTAGATCTACTGACGCTTGATAAGCTTCTTCACCTCTTCCATAGATTATTTTATACTCTGTGAGATTGTTTTTAAAATCGGATTTTAAATTTTTTAAGAACATCTGCTCTTTCGATGCCTCAAGTCTATGGTTATTCCAGTTATTCACTTGTAAGGCTAATAAAATACCAATCATGACGAGCACAATTTCGCCAATCGCATATTTCAAATACTTTCCTGTTTTGTTTTCACTCATAAGGTTATAGCGTATTTTTCGAAAGAACTTAAACATTGTTATTCAGTATTTCCAGAATTTTTTTGTTCTTTTATATAGCGCGCAACAACTTTAATAATAACACGTAATATTAAAGCTGTTGCCACTAAATAAATAATAGTTTTGGTCTCCATATTTTTTTCAGACTAATTTTTAACCGCTTCTCTTTTATAGAGCTTTTTAGAAGCCTCTTCATACTTATCGCCAGTATTCCAAACAGGTGTAGCACCATCATTAGCAATTTTGCGCCCAGCGAGTACATAAGCTCTAAAGAATTTTAATAAATAGTCATAATCTAAGGTGTGTGCCTCGTCTCCAGGTCTGTGATAGTATTTAGTCACTTCTCCATCAAAAGATCTAAATCCTAGAGAAAACGTAGGCGCAGGAATTCCTTTTTTCGCAAAGTTTACATTATCGCTTCTGTCAAATAAGCCTTGTTCTTTTGCTGGATCTTCTATTGCAGTTAGACCAAAAGTTTTAACAGCATCATAAATATTCTTCTCGGCAGTGGTTCTTGTAAGCCCTATGATGGTTGCTAAAGACGTATCGTTATATCCGCCATTATCACTATTAAAACAATACACCATTTGCTCTAATGGCAATACTGGATTTTCTACATAAAAACGGCTGCCTAATAAACCTTTTTCTTCTCCAGTAAACAATATAAAAAGAGCTGAGCGTTTCGTTGGGTATTTTGCTAAGTTTTCAGCCATTGCTAACACAGTTGTAGTACCAACACCGTTATCTCTAGCTCCATTATAAATAGTGTCACCTGTTTCATCTGGACTACCAATGCCAACATGGTCGTAATGTGCTGAATAGATAATATATTCGTTTTTAAGTACTGGATCAGTGCCTTCTACTACACCAATAACATTTTGAGATATTACAGGCTCTTCTTTCTTACCGCTTACAGAAATTTTAGTACTAATAGTATTAGAGTCTTTTAATTGATTAAGCATACTGTTTCCTTTATCTAAAACCCAGGCATGAACAATATCCTCGTTATTTTGTTCAGATGTTGTTTCATTGCCAGTCACAACAGATAATCTTGAACCATTAAAATTATGACTCACATTAACCCACATTTCAGTTTGCATGTCCATTAGCTCAAGAATTGCTATCGCACCATTGTCTTTAGCCAATTTTTGTTTTTGGCCTCGTAATCGAAATGAAGCTCTAAAATCCCCATCTTCGGCATTACCAGCTTGAATTACAATTACTTTACCTTTTACATCTTTCCCTACATAGTCTTCTGCCATACCATGATTTAAGAATATTGCATCAGCTTCTGTTTTAAATGGAGATAATGATATTAACACATAATCGTTAATTGCTTGATTGCTCACTTGCATTGAAACATCTTCAGGTGGAGAAACACGTTTAAAGTTTACTTCTTGATAATAAGTTCCTGTTTTAGGGTTCGGTTTTACGCCATAGCCTCTAAATGCGTTTGCTAAATAAGACGCTGCAATTTTAAGCTCAGGTGTACCTGTTTCTCTTCCTTTTAGTAAATCGTCTGCTAGAAAGTAAATATGACCTTCTATATCACTTTTGCTAACAGTTTCGGTTACTTTTTCAATTTCAGTTTGTCCTGTAAGTGTAAAAACGCTTGCAAGCGTTAGTAATAATACTAATTTTTTCATTTGTATGTATTTCAATTGTTTATAATGTTTTCTATTGTTTATCCCATTTTACCGTCACCGTCAATATCTTGAACGAGGTGTGTTTCTAATGCCACTAATGTTTTTCTAAGTAATGTTCTAGTATTTGCTAATTCTTGTTCTAGTTGCTCAACACGATCTTCAAGGTTGTTGGCTTTGTCTTCTTGTTTTTGTAATTCGTCTTGTTGGATTAAATCCCAAAATATTCCCATGGATATTACATGTATTTATAGTTAATTATATATTTTAATAAGTAATGATTTGATAAGGCTCAGAAAAGCCTATCCATTTACTTACAAGTTTTGTAAGTAGTTTTTAGTAATGAGTAGTTTTGGTTGGTAATAGCATTTAAAGTTAAACAATTTTATGATAGAAAATAATAGTAGTAATTTTGCATTATGAGTACACCACTTAATGAGCAGGAATTACACAATTTAGCCATGAATCTTGTAGGTAAAGATTTGGAAAAAAGAGGCTTTGAGTTTATTGCTGTAAATAGTAAGCTTAAAAAGCACCCACAATTTGTGTGTATTGATAAAACGAGTCAATACTATTTTGTAATTGTTCGTACGGTTAAGTTACCGGAAAACCCAAATAATTACGATGTTGTGTGGATGGAAACTTTTAAAGAACATGCTAGAGATAAAGATGCGAAAGTGTTATATGCTGGTGTTGCACTTGGGAATCCTGATGGTGAAGAGTTGCCAATTTATTTAAACGAAGAGTACTTATGTGAGTACAATGGTATACAGTATATTGAAACTAATCTTAATTAAGATGAAAAACGTATTTAAGTATTTATTTTTAGTATTAATAGTCGCTTCCTGTAAGGATGAGGTGCAAAACCATCATCTTATAGGTAATGTTTTTGGAACAACGTATTCAATTCAGTTTGAAGCGCCTGCATCTAAAGTTGATTTTCAAGAGCAGTTTGACAAGTTGTTTTATATTATCAACAAATCAATGTCTACGTATCAAGAAAATTCCATAATTTCTAAAATTAATAGAAATGAAGAAGTGTCTATAGATTCACATTTTAGAAAGGTTTTTGATGCTTCAAAAGAAATATATACTGCCACCAATGGTGCTTTTGATCCAACTATTGGCGTGATGGTTAATGCATGGGATTTTGGATCAGATAATGGCATTGAAAATTTGAATACAATTGCCATTGATAGTTTAATGTTATCTGTTGGTTTTGATAAAGTAGTACGAGAGGATGACAAGATTAGTAAGCAACACGAAGGCACTATTATTGATTTTAGCGCCATAGCCAAAGGGTATGGCGTAGACGTTATTGCAAATTTTTTAGACACACAAAATGTTGAAAGTTATTTGGTTGAAATTGGTGGTGAAATAAGAACTAGAGGTATTAATTTAGACAGTGGAAATCCATGGAAAATAGGTGTGGAGAATCCAAATTTTGATGGCTCACAAAGCGTTATGAAAGCTATTTCGTTAACTGATGAAGCCATGGCAACCTCAGGAACGTACAGGAAGTTTAAAGTAGATGAAAACGGTAATAAATATGCACATATTATTGATCCAAAAACAGGGTATTCTAGCAAAAATAATGTGTTAAGTGTTTCGGTTATTACTAAAGAGTGTATGATTGCTGATGCTTATGCAACAGCTTTAATGACTATGACAGTTGATAGTATTAAAAATTTTGTAGAAAAACACCTAGAACTTAAGGTGTTTGTCATTTTTGAAAATGATAATAATGAACTTGAAACCTTGTCTTTGAATAATTTCCCTGAAGCATAATTACTTATAAGCAACAGGAATAACTTCTCCTTTTGCTAAACAGTATCTAGTAACGTCTTCTTCTGAAAGCGTAGCAGTATAATCTACTTCATTAACTTTAAAACCGATAGTGCGTAACTTGTCAAAATAATCACGCCCATAAATGCGTACATGATCGTATTGACCAAATATTTTAGCACGTTCGACTTTATCTGTAATACTATCATCTTCAAAAGTGATTTCTCTGTTTAAGTCCTGCGGAATTTGAAATATGCCCATACCTCCTGGTTTTAGGACACGATACAATTCTTGCATTGCTTTGGTGTCATTTGGAATATGTTCTAAAACATGATTACATAAAATAACATCGTAACTATTATCTTTAAAAGGCAAGTTGCAAATATCGGCCTTGATATCTGCAATGGGTGATTCTAAATCGGTGGTAGTGTAATCTAAATTTTTTAAACCCCTAAAACGTTTTAAAAAACACTGTTCTGGAGCAAAATGGAGTACCTTTTTTTTTGCTGAAAAGAAGTCTGTTTCATTTTTTAAATATAACCATAACAATCTATGACGCTCTAGTGATAACGTCGAGGGTGACAACGCATTATTGCGTTGGTTGCCATAGCCATAGGGCAAAAATGATATAAAACTTTTACCATCTATTGGATCGGTATACCTATCTCCTTTTAAGAAAAAAGCTAAAAATGGACGTGCTGTGTAGCTTAACCTAATTAAAAAAGGTCTTGGAAAAAAGTTAAGAAAAAATTTAAAAAGTTTTTTCAATGTATTATAAAACTAAAGCTTTCTGTCTAAACTCATCTTCCTCATCACTTTTAATGCCTAAAGCTTCATATATGTAAGCAAATGTTGAAAGCAATTCTGGTTTTCCATTTATAATGGCAACATCATGTTCGAAGTGTGCACTTGGTTTTCCATCTTGAGTAGTAATTGTCCAGCCATCACGATGTTGTTTAATACGATGTGTTCCCATATTTATCATTGGTTCTATGGCAACAACCATTCCTTCAATAAATTTTTTGCCACGACCTCTGCGACCATAATTTGGCATTTCAGGGTCTTCATGCATTTTTCTACCTATTCCGTGACCAACAAGTTCTCTAACCACGCCATATCCATGAGTTTCACAATACTGCTGAATAGCATAACCAACATCACCAACACGATTGTTTAATTTAAATTCTCTTATGCCAACATAAAGTGATTCTTTAGTTACTTGTAATAACTTTTCAGTTTCAGAATCTATTTCACCAACGGCAAATGTATATGCATGATCGCCATAAAAGTCATTTTTAATGGCACCACAATCTATTGAAATAATATCACCTTCTTTTAAAGGCTCGTTAGTTGGAAAGCCATGGACCACTTGCTCGTTTGGGCTCATACACAATGTATTTGGAAAATCATACAAGCCTAAAAATCCTGGAATAGCACCTTGTGAGCGAATATAGTCTTCGGCCAATTTATCAAGTTGTAAAGAGGTAACGCCTGGTTTAACTTCTTTAGCTAACATTCCTAAGGTTCTAGAAACCACCAAAGCGCTTTCACGCATTAATTCTATTTCTTCTTTTGTTTTTACTACAATCATATTTTCAAAAAATAATGGCAAAGATACTTAAAATTAAGATGTAAATATTTTTTCGTTTTTTATGACATTTGATAGCTTATTTAAGAAAGCTAATCTATAATTTTGTCTTAATAAATATAATTATGAAATATAAAGCAATAACTGCCGAAGAAGCAGTAAAAATCGTTAAATCTAATGATAAAGTATATATACAAGCTGCAGCAGCGGTGCCTGAAGTTTTAATTCGTGCTTTAACAGCAAGACATGAAGAATTACGAGGTGTGGAAATTTGTCAATTACATACCGAAGGTGAGGCGCCTTATGCTAACCCTGAACTTAGAGATAGTTTTCATGTGAACTCTTTTTTTCTTGGGAAAAATGTTCGCCATACACTTAAAGCTGGAAATGGGTCTTATACACCAGTATTTTTAAGTGAGCTGCCATTACTATTTAAACGCAATATTGTGGATTTACAAGTGGCGTTAATTCATGTGTCTGTACCTGATAATCATGGTTATTGTTCGTTGGGAGTTTCGGTAGAAGCTACTTTAGCAGCTATTGAAAATGCTGATTATGTTATTGCACAAGTAAACAAACAAATGCCTCGAACTTTTGGTGATGGTATTATTCATGTATCTGAGGTCGATGCTTTTGTTGAATGTGACGAGCCATTACCAACACATCCGGTTGTTGAACCTACTGAAATAGAAAATAAAATTGGTAACAATGTTGCCAGTTTAATAGAAGATAGAAGCACCTTACAAATGGGTATTGGTTCTATTCCTAATGCAGTTTTAACTAAATTAACGAATCATAAAGATCTAGGCTTGCATACCGAAATGTTTTCTGATGGGGTTATAGATTTAATATTAAAGGATGTTATTAATGGCAACCATAAAGGTATAAATCCAGGTCGTGCTTTAGCTACATTTTTAATGGGTTCTCAGCGCTTATACGATTATGTTGATGATAATCCATATATAGAGATGCGAACATCAGATTATGTAAATGACATTTCAATTATCAAGCAAAACCCTAAAATGGTAGCTATAAACTCAGCAATTGAAGTTGATGTTACAGGTCAAGTTTGTGCTGATTCTATTGGTGCTAAGATGTATTCTGGTGTTGGTGGTCAAATGGATTTTATTCGTGGTGCTTCTTTGAGTGAAAATGGAAAGGCAATAATAGCTTTACCATCGATTACTAGAAAAGGAGTAAGTCGAATTGTACCAGCTTTAAAACCTGGTGCTGGAGTTGTAACTACAAGATCTCATGTACATTATATTGTGACAGAATATGGTATTGCTAACCTTTATGGAAAAACAATAAAACAACGTGTAAAAGCATTAACTGAAATTGCACATCCAGATCATAGAGAAACGATTGACAAACAATATTTTGATTTAGTAAAAGGTTAATTATTTAAAGAAACCGAAAAAACTTTTTTTCTTTCTCGCCCCTTCAAATTGAGGAGACTTATTGGTGATTTTTTGATAAATTTCGCCCCAACCTAATATGCCACCAAGGTTGCGGTCGTCAATAAAAATATCCGCATTTATTTTACGACTTTTAGTATAGTCAAACTGTTCTTCTGGGAAACTTTTATTAACTGCATAAAACTCTACACCATTATCTTTGCAAAATTGCACGGCATCTTCTAATTTTAAACCACTTCTATATGTCCATAAAATTAGCCTATGACCGTCTTCTTGTAGTTTTTTTAGAGTTTCAAATGCAAAAATTCTAGGTTTACCAATACCAGGAAAATCATCGTCAACGATGGTGCCATCAAAATCTATAGCTATTGTTAACCGATTGTAAAGTTTCATTTAAATTAAAAATTTTTACTAAAGTAATGAATTTTGAGTCATTACTTCTGGTTTCTCAACTCCCATAAGATCCAATATAGTAGGAGCCAGATCACCTAAAACACCATTTTTTATCTCTTTTAAATTCTTATCAATTAAAATTATTGGTACAGGATTGGTAGTGTGTGCTGTGTGTGGTGTGCCATCAGGATTAATCATGGTCTCACAGTTGCCATGATCGGCAATAAGTATGGTTGTATAGTTATTTTCTAATGCAGTAGTAATTACTTTGGCAACACATGTATCTACAGCTTCACAAGCTTTTATGGCTGCTTCCATAACACCTGTATGTCCTACCATATCGCCATTTGCAAAATTTAAGCAGACAAAATCAACCTTGCCTTTTTTTAATTCTGGGACTAAGGCGTCCGTTAATTCAAAGGCACTCATTTCTGGTTTTAAATCGTAAGTTGCCACCTTAGGGGAGTTACATAAAATGCGTTGCTCACCTTTAAAGGGTTCTTCTCTACCACCTGAAAAGAAAAAAGTAACATGTGGATATTTTTCGGTTTCGGCAATTCTAATTTGGGTTTTATTGTGCTTTTCTAATACTTCGCCTAAAGTTTCTTTAAGGTTGTCTTTGTTAAAAATAACATGAATGCCTTTAAATGTTTCATCATAGTTGGTAAGCGTTACATAATGCAGATGTAACTTGTGCATATTGTACTCATGGAAATTCTCTTGAGTTAAAACTTGTGTGAGTTGTCTGCCACGATCTGTTCTAAAATTAAAAAAGATGACCACGTCGCTTTCTTCAATTTTAGCAATGGGATTACCATTGTTGTCAACTTTAATAATTGGTTTTAAAAACTCATCAGTAATATCGTTTTCATAGCTTTTACGAATCGATTTTGGAATATTTCTGGATGTCTCACCTCTTCCATTAACAAAAGCATCATAAGCTAATTTTATACGTTCCCAACGTTTGTCTCTATCCATAGCATAATAGCGTCCTGTAACAGAAGCTAGTTTGGTAGGCGTATTTTCTATGTAGTTTTCAAGCTCAGTAATAAATCCATATCCAGATTTTGGGTCAACATCACGACCATCTGTAAATGCATGGACAAAACTATTTTCAATACCAAATTCATTGGCTGCATCCACAAGACCAAACAAATGATTTATGTGCGAATGAACGCCTCCATCGCTCACAAGCCCTAAAAATTGCACCTTTTTATTGTTTTCTTTCGCATAAGTAAAAGCTTTAACAAGTGTTGGCTCATTTTGTAGTGTTTTGTTTTTTACTGCCAGATTCACTTTTACTAAATCTTGATATACAATACGCCCAGCACCTAAGTTCATGTGTCCAACCTCGCTGTTCCCCATTTGACCTTCTGGTAAACCAACATGCAACCCATCTGTACGTAAACTTGCATTTGGATACTTGGTATATAGGCTATCAATAAAAGGTGTTTCGGCATGTTCAATGGCAGATACTTTTGGGTCGGGAGATTTTCCCCAACCATCCAAAATCATCAAGATTACTTTTTTGTTCATGATATAAAGATTATCACTTCAAAGATAAAAACAAAATCCTGCTAATTAGCAGGATTTATTAATAAAATATGTTATCGCCATTGCTATTGGTTTCGATATTTTTCGATAGCTTCTTTAATTTTTTCAATGCGATTTTCAGGGTCAGGATGTGTGCTCATTCGCTCAGGAGTTCTGTTAGGTCCTGCAGCAGCCTTTAATATTTCCATAACACCAATCATTTCTTCAGGATTGTAATTAGATTCTATCATAAATTTCACGCCTAAATCATCGCTTTGTAATTCGTCTTCTCTGCCATAACTCATATTTAGCATCTGGCCTATAGCAGCTGCACCTTGGGCAGTATTTGGGTCTATACCAATTGCAACACCGTTTAAAATGCCTTCCATAAGCCCTTGATTTGCCATTCTTTCTGCAGAATGTCTGCCAACTACATGACCAATTTCATGCCCCAAAACACCAGCTAATTGGTCTTCATTTTCAAGTTTGGAAAAAAGAGCATACGTAATAAAAATTTGCCCTCCAGGTAATGCAAATGCATTAATGGTGTTTTTATCAGCTAACAAATGAAACTCATACCTATAGCCAGTTTGTCTTGCAATACTATTATTTACTAGACGATTTCCTACTTGGTCAACAAATGCTTGGTAGTTCTCATTAGGATACAAACCTCCATGTTGTTGTGCCATTTGTGGAGCAGCTTGCAAGCCCAAAGCAATTTCTTGTTCTTCATTTAAGGCTATATGTTGTTTTTCGCCTGTATAAGGATTTGTCTCAGCACTTGAACAATATTTAATAAGGGCAAATAATACAATTACTGCACCAATTAACAGCCTTAATTTGCGATTCCCTCTCATGGTTAGTGTTTTTTTTAGTGTTTTAAATGTACAAAAGTTTATAATAGAGTTCAAAATTTTGACACTTTAGTTAGGTTAAAGTCACTCGTTTAAAAATATGTAATAGAAATGCAATGTTTTCTTTTCTATAAATAACACTTTCTATATATTTGCATCAGTATTGCGGGAGTAGCTCAGTTGGTAGAGCGTCAGCCTTCCAAGCTGAATGTCGCCGGTTCGAACCCGGTCTCCCGCTCAAAAAAGCTTCACAGTTTAGTGAAGCTTTTTTTATGGAATTTAATTACTTTAAAAAGTTAAGGCTAGTATTCGTTTCTATTTCGTAAGGTTCTTCATTATGTAAAAATATTCGTGCTGATAAATGTCCTTTTAAAACAATATCTTCATTTAAGACTTTTAAAAAACTGCCTTCCCTTAAACCTATAACCGGTTGTGTGTTGAATTTGTGAAATTCTTGTATTCTCGTTTCCCTAGTTTCACCCATGTGAGTACTTGAGGGGTCTGGATCTAAATAATGCGGATTTATGTTAAAAGGCACGAAGCCCAATGTTTTAAAACTAGGGGGATATACAATTGGCATATCATTGGTTGTATTCATGGTTAGCCCACAAATATTACTTCCTGCACTAGTTCCTAAATATGGAGTGCCATTTAAAACTACTTTTTGCAGTGTTGTTATTAGGTCATTTTTATAAAGCTGGTTAACAAGTACAAAAGTATTTCCACCACCAACAAAAATCCCTTTAGCATTGTTTAGTGCTTCTTTTGCGTTTGTAAATTCATTTAGCCCTTTCAGGGTTTTGTTTATTTTTTGAAAAGCGTCTTGTGCTTTTTTAGTATAATCTTCATGACTTATACCACCTGGTCTTGCGTAGGGAATAAAAAGTACTTCGGTTGTACCTTTAAAATGTTCTTCTAAATCTGATAATAAGTAATCTAAAAAACTACTTCCATGTATCGTAGAAGTACTTGCAATAAGAATTTTTTTCATTTGGTTAAATATTGTTGTAAATTTATGTAAATACATCTTTTAACAAAAGTTTAAAAGCTATTTACATTTTATTAAGACAAGTAATCACTTACTTTAACACATGAAAACTAACCAAATCATATTGCTTCTAATGTGCTTAACAAGCACATTTACTTTTTCTCAAAATAAAAATCGTACTGAAATTGTTGGTACTATTATTGTTGATAGAAACGATAAAGAAGGTGTAACAGTATTTAACAGCTCTTCAGGCAAAGGGACTATAACAGATGAGGATGGGAAATTTACTATTGAAGTTGCTTTAAATGACCGTATTGAATTTTCTGCTTTACAATTTGAAGATTTTGCGGTTGTAATAACGCAGCAAATAATCGATTTTAAGGAGATTACTGTGTTTTTGATTGAGCAAATCAACAAATTGGATGAAGTTTTGATTTTGCCATATAATTTAACCGGAAACCTGTCTTTTGATACTAAAAACATTGAATTGATGAATCCTAATTTGGATGCACTGTATTTTGGTTTGGGTAATCTTGATGAATTTGAATTTACACCCGATCATCTTTCTGAAATAGAAAATATTGCTATGAACGAAAATAGATTGGTAAATGGTATTGATGTTGTAAATGTTTTTGGAAAATTATTAATACCAATTTTTAAATCAAAAAAAACTAAAACAAAAGGAACACCTAACTATAAAAAAGGAAGCATACTAGATGTTTATTCTAAAGAGTATTTAAGTGAAACGTTAAGTATTAAAGATATGGATGTGGTCGAGTTTGTCTATTATATCGAAGAGAATAACTTTGACCGTTCTTTGCTAGAACCTAATAGAGAACTGGACTTCTTAGCCTTTATAAAGCAACAAGAAACAAAGTTTGTCAAAATCAAATATGGTAAAAACTAAGAGTTGTTTTTTAGTTGTTTTGTGCTGTTTTGTTTTCTCTTCAATATTTTCGCAAACTATTGAAATTGAAGGTGTGGTTTCTGGAAGTACAGATGTTGAGAACATTCATGTTATAAATAAAACTTCCAATAAATTTACTACTACAAACAAGCTTGGAGCCTTTATTATTGAGGTAAAGTTATCTGACACTATTGTATTTTCATCAGTTCAATACAGTCTAAAATCGGTTTTTGTAACACCAAAAATTATTACCGAAAAAAGAATGACCGTTTTTTTAGAAGATAAGGTCAATGAGCTAGGCGAGGTTCTTGTTGGTAAAGTGCTTACAGGTAGTTTAGATTCCGACATAAAAAACTCTGATGCCGAAAGACCAATAAATTTTTATGATGTTGGCTTACCTGGTTATAAAGGGAAGCCAAAAACTCAAAGCGAACGTAGACTATATGAAGCAGATGCAGGTAAATATGTGTACGTGGGATTGGGAGTTGGATTAAACCTTAATAAAATATTAAATAAAATCTCAGGCAGAACAAAAAAACTTAAAGATCGAGTTGAAAAAGAGAATAACAATGTGCTTTTAGAACAAATAAAGGCAAATTTAGTTGACGATTTTTTTATTACTTATCCTTTGGATGAGTCAATGAGAACAGACTTCTTCTATTTCTGTTCTGACGACCAAAATTTTGAAAAACGCTGTAAGGATAAAAGTGATATTGAGGTTTTTGAGTTTTTAGCTGAAAAAATGGCTGCTTACAAGGCAAATTTAAAATTGAAAGGCAATTAAGTTTATTTTGGAACACTTTTTGACCTACAATTACTAACAAATGATAAAACAAAATAAGTACATTTGTTAACTACACTTTAAAAATAAACAGAGTTATGAAAATTAATAAATTATTAGTTTTTTTGATAATAATGCCTTTAATGTCATTTGCCATAGCGCATAAATATTATGTGAGTGTTACCGAAGTTGAGTATGTTAAAGAGCAAGAATCTGTGCAAATAGTTACAAGGATTTTTATTGATGATTTCGAAAAAATGTTGAGAGAACGATATGATGAAAGTATCACCTTAGATATTGGGAAAGATGAAACCCAAATAGACACTTACATACAAAAATATTTAAGTAGTAAACTACAAATAACGATTGATAATACTTTACAGCGATTTGAATTTTTAGGAAAAGAATATGAAGATGATATTCTATTCTGCTATTTAGAAATAACAGGCGTAACTGAGGTCAACACCTTCGAAATTGTAAACCAAGTTCTCTTTGATGTTTTCGATGAACAACAAAATTTGGTAAAAACAAAAATCAATTCTAAAAGGAAGAGTTTTATGCTCATACCTCAAAATGATAAAGGAGTGTTAAACTTTAATTAAAAGGTTAAAAATTTCTTAAAATTTGTTAATTTCAACAATTAGAATTTGTAACCAACTATAGTAATTTATAAAGCCTTATTAAGTATATGTTTTCTACAACTAAACTAGGGTTTATAATTCTAATCTTTTAAAACAATTAAATATTTTCTAATGAAAAAACTCAAGTATTTTCTACTGTCAGCCATGTTTGTTTCAGTAGGGGTTTTTGCTCAAGAACAAGAGCAAGAGAAGCCTGAACGTAAACCAGGTCACGTAAACATCAATAAATTTAGACAAATGTATAATGAGTTTTCAACTCCTAATATGTTTAGAACTGGATCTGGAGCACCAGGACCAGAATATTATCAGCAGCAAGCAGATTATAAAATGGATTTAGTGTTAAACGATGATAAAGCAAGTTTATCTGGTTTCGAAACTATTACATATACTAATAATTCACCTGACGAGTTAAAGTTTTTATGGGTACAATTAGACCAAAACATGAGAGCTAAAGACTCTAAAACACCTTTAATTGAGAGTAGTGGAACGCAAAAACTACAACCAGCTGCTAACTTCTCAAAAAGTTACATGGAAGAAGCTCCAGAAAGAGGTTTTAATATTCAGCAAGTAAGCGATGTTAATGGCAAACCATTACCACATATGATAAATGGTACAATGATGCGAGTTGAATTACCAAAACCAATGAATACTGGAGACAAGTTTTCTTTCCAAATTAAATGGTGGTATAATATTAACAATCACGTAACTGAAGGAGGTCGTTCTGGATATGAGTATTTCGAAGATTCGGATAATAAAATTTATGTAATGGCGCAATTCTATCCTAGAATGGCTGTATATAACGATGTTGAAGGATGGCAAAATTCGCAGTTCTTTGGACGCGATGAATTTGCATTACCATTTGGGAACTTCGAGGTTAATATTACAGTTCCTGACGACCATGTATTAGACGGTACAGGACGATTAACAAATAGAAGCGAAGTATTTAGTAAAGAAATGATGAAGCGTTTTGAAAAGGCTAAAAAATCTTTTGATGAACCAGTAGAAATTGTAACTCAAAAAGAAGCTGAAGCTGCAGCAAAGAAGAAAAGCAAAGGAACAAAGACCTGGAAATTATATGCTGAAAACGTACGTGATTTTGGTTGGACTTCTTCGCGTCTGCATATTTGGGATATGATGGCTGTTAAAATTGGTAACAAAAATGTAATGGCAGTATCACTTTATCCACCAGAAGCAAATCCTCTATGGGGAGACTGGTCTACTAAAACTGTTGCTAGTACGCTAATTTCTTACTCAAGAATGACCTTTGATTATCCTTATCATAAAGCAATTTCGGTAAGTGCACCAATGGGAATGGAATATCCAATGATATGCTACAACTTTGGTCGCCCTAATCCAGATGGAACAATTCCAAAGAGAACACGATACGGTATGATGGGAGTTATTATTCATGAAGTTGGACATAATTTCTTTCCAATGATTGTAAATAGTGATGAACGTCAATGGACATGGATGGACGAAGGCTTAAATACCTTTGTACAATATGTAGCCGAACGAGATTTTGCTAAATTATATCCAGGTGCTTTAGCAGAAGGTGATACCGATTTCCCTGCAAGACGTGGTCCTGCAGATAAAATTGTGCCTTATATGAGTACTGACCAAGATTATTTGGCTCCAATTATGAGTAAAGGTCTAAATACTTATCAATTTGGTAATAATGCTTATGCAAAACCTGCTACTGGTTTAAATATATTGCGTGAAACCATTATGGGACGCGAGTTATTTGATTATGCATTTAAAGAATACTCTAACCGTTGGAAATTTAAGCATCCGACACCAGAAGATTTCTTTAGAACTATGGAAGATGCATCAGCAATGGATTTAGACTGGTTCTGGAGAGGTTGGTTCTATACTACTGATTATACAGATATAGGTTTAAAAGAGGTTAAGAAGATGTATGTTACAGATGCACCTAAGAATATTGTGGAGAATATTGCAAGTAGAAATGGTATGAAAGTAGAAGATTTACCTCCATTAGTTTACATGGTAGAAGAAGGAAGCGAAGAGTTTACTGAAGCTATAAAAAACAAATCTACTTTAGAGAACTCACCAACATTAAAAGAGTATTTAATGGATAATTTTACTGCTGATGAGCGTAAAAATATTAAATCACCTAAGTATATTTATAATGTAACATTTAATAAACCAGGAGGTTTGGTAATGCCAATTATTGTTGAATATGAATATGCAGACGGATCTAAAAAACGTGAAACATATCCTGCTGAAATTTGGAGGCACAACGATAAAGAAGTAAGTAAATCTATTGCTTCTGAAAAAGAAATTGTGTCTATTGTAGTAGATCCAGATTTAGAAACTGCAGATATTGATACATCTAACAACTCTTGGCCAAAAGAAGTTAAGCAAAGTAAGTTTGATCAATTTAAGAACAAAAACTAGTTAAAGTTTGTAATATAATATTAAAACCGACTTTTTTAAGTCGGTTTTTTTATACATACTCATTATATTTGTACCATGTTACAACAAGCAACTTTTTTATTTATTAGCGGTGCCGAAATTGCATTCATCCTTTTTATAGTGGTGATGGTGTTTGGTGCAGATAAAATTCCTGAGATAGCAAGGGGGCTAGGAAAAGGGATGCGTACACTTAAAGATGCTACCAACGATATAAAGCACGAAATTGCAAAAAGTGCCGATAAACATGGTATTGATACTGATGTAGCTAGCAGTATTAATGAGGAAATTACTAAAGTAAAGGATGGGATTGATGATTTTACTGGTTCAGTAAAACGAAAGTTGTAACACTATAATTTTCTAGAAATAGTTAATCCATCTCTAATAGGTAACATAACAGTTTCCACTCTTTTATCTTCTTTTAATAGTTTATTATACTCTATAAGAGCAGGTGTTGAAGTGTCTTCTTTTTTGAATTTAGTTTCTAGAACTTTACCGCTCCAAAGTACATTGTCTGATAAAATGATTCCACCTGAGTTCATTTTATTAATTACAGCATGAAAATAGTTAGCGTAGTTTTCTTTATCAGCATCAATAAATACCAAATCAAAAGTTTTATCTAGCCCAGAAATGATATCTAAAGCATTTCCTAAATGTTGAAATATTTGCTCACTATAATCAGATTTATCAAAGTATTTTCGTTGAAAATCAAACAATTCTTCATTTATATCAATAGTATGTAACTCTCCAGATTGTTGCATACCTTCAGCTAGGCATAAAGCAGAGTAGCCTGTGTAAGTCCCTATTTCTAGTATGCTCTTAGGGTTTATTAATTTAGAAATCATGCTCAAAACTCGGCCTTGGTAGTGACCACTCAACATACGAGGTTGCAATATTTTTTGATAGGTCTCTCTATTGAGTTGTTGCAGTAATTCAGGTTCATCTTGACTGTGAATCACGACATAATTATCTAGCTCTTCCGATAAAAAATTCATTAACCTAAAATTCTATTTA
Organism: Flavobacteriaceae bacterium S0862; assembly: GCA_023015825.1. Classification (GTDB taxonomy): domain Bacteria; phylum Bacteroidota; class Bacteroidia; order Flavobacteriales; family Flavobacteriaceae; genus Pontimicrobium. The sequence continues at coordinate 120,056 of JALKAW010000009.1, forward strand.
TAAGTTTTTGTTTGGCAGCTTCATCATCGCCGCACAACCATTGTATTACATTGTCTTGCCAAATGGCGTCTCGTTCATTTTCAGTTATTATATCTTGGTCAATTGCCAAATCTAAAATTTTACCAGGATAAGAACTTTGTTTCTCACTTTCCATTTCACCCAGAGGGTAAGGGTCGTCAAGTCCCATTAAAACTTGTTTAGAACCTTGATTCTTTATAAGCAACTCTAATCCTCCAGTATCATGCACTAAAGTGTCGAAAAAGATGTTTTTGTGGCCAACTGCTTTTCTTGGATGGCTTTTACCTTCAAATAAATCTGGTCGTCCATCAAAACCTTGAATACGTCTACCTAAATTAATTTGTGCTAATTGCCCTCCATGAGCAAAACAAGTTCGCATATTTGGATATTTATCTTGATAACCGTTTAAGGTTAGAAAATGATAAGCATCAGCACATTGAGCAAGCATCCATATAAGATGAAAGCGCCAAGAGGTGTTTTCTAACTTGATAAATTTTTCACCATCATAAGGATGAATTTCAACAGCTAGGTTGTATTTGCTTGCCAATTCAAAAATTGGTTCGTTTTCTTCATCAAAAATACAACGCCAAGTCCCTATGGTGTCCATATAATGTGTTGGTAAGCATAAAAGTTGCATGCCCAACTCTTCAACGCAACGTTCAATTTCCCAACAAGCTCCTTTAACAAAACCAGGATGAACCACAAAGCCACATGTAAATTTACTTGGATTTTCTTTTTGAATTTTTGCATTAAAATCATTTTGAAAACGAAGTGCTTGTTTCATTTCTTCAACGCGTAACCCATTTCCGTATAGTTGAGAGAGATTTAAAACAACGGCATGGTCAATGTTAAAACGTTCCATCCAAGCCAATTTTTCATTTAAGAAAAAGCTAGAATCTGTAATTGGACGATTCCAGTCTTTTTGAAGCATAAATTTCCGGTCCTTATCTACCCAAAAAATACCCTTATCTTTCATAAACTGAGGAATTTCCTCAGGATAAGGAAGGAGGTGAGAGTGGCCGTTAATTCGGAGTTTACGTTTCATAAATTAGTCTTCTAACTGAACTTTTTTTGGAGGTTGCATCACTTTACTACAATTAGGACAGGTCCGTTTATCTAAATCTCCATAGTATTTATCAAAAATCCCAGGCATATCTGTCTCTATGTTATCTAATGTAAAGTCTTCTTCATATAATTTTGTTGTACAATTTTCACAAAACCAAAGCAGTGCGTCTTGTACACCTTTTTCTCTTGGATATTCTATAACCAATCCAACTGTATTGGCTCCTCGCTGAGGAGAATGCGGTACTTTTGGAGGCAATAAGAATATTTCCCCTTCCTTGATATGAATATCTTTAGGCGTGCCTTTATCAATCACTTTTAAAACAATATCACCTTCCACTTGGTAGAAAAATTCGGGTGTTTCATTATAGTGGTAATCCTTTCTGCTGTTAGGGCCACCAACTACCATGACAATAAAATCACCATCTTTCCAAACAACTTTATTACCTACAGGTGGTTTTAAAAGATGTCTGTTTTCATCAATCCATGCTTTAAAATTTATTGGAGGATATAATTTACTCATGATTTTATGTTTTTAAAAAGAATGATATAAAGTTACAAAGATTTTGTTCGTCCACCATCAACAGGAAGGTTAATTCCGTTAATATAAGCCGCACGTTCACTAGCTAGAAAAGTAATGGCATCAGCTAATTCTTCAGGTTTTGCAAATCGTTTGGCTGGTATAGCATTTTTCATAGTGTTGGCAGCAGCTTCTTCAGTGTTGCCAGTTTTAGCAGATTTATTTTTAATAATTTCTGTTAAACGTTCAGTTCCAGTGGCTCCTGGAAGCACATTGTTTACAGTAATGCCAAATTGCCCCAATTCATTAGCTAAAGTTTTACTCCAATTTGCAACAGCACCACGAATTGTATTACTTACGCCAAGGCCATCTAAAGGCTGCTTTACTGAAGTTGATATGACATTAATAATGCGCCCATAGCCTTCACTTTTCATGAATGGTACAACCGCTTGTGCTAAAACATGGTTACATTTTAAATGTTGTGTAAACGCTGATTCAAATTCTTCAATATCTGCTGAAAATACTGGCCCTCCTTTTGGCCCTCCTGTATTATTTACTAATATGTGAAATCCGTGATTATTAACTATATATTCTGACACTTTGTTCTTCAAATCATCTGGATTAGAGAAGTCTGCAACAATGTAATCATGTTGTCGTTGTTGAGGCAACTCTGCCAAAACTGTTTTTAGTTTCGCTTCATTTCTTGCAATAAGTGTTACTTGTACTCCTTCAGCTGCTAAAGACATTGCTGTTGCTTTTCCTATTCCTGCTGTGCTTCCGCAAACCAATGCAAATTTATTATTAAGATCTAAATTCATATGCTATTTTAATATTTCCATTTTATAATGTTAATTACTTCTTGACCAAATTCTTTTGTCATCAATTCATTAAGTGCTTTGTCATCTAGCTTGTCTTTATTTTTCAATTTGATTAAAAAATTTCTAAATTTTGCAACAAATGAATCACCATATTTTGAATATAGTGTTTTGGACATTGTATAGAATTGAGTTTGATACCAGCCATAATTTCTTCCCGATTTTAATACCTCAAAATAATCGTCTTCGAATTGTTGTAATGTTTTATAATTAAGTTCTCCCCATTGATGACCTCTAATAAGTAAATTTTGATAAGAATCCATTTGATTGAAAGTAGTTTGGTCTTTAAAGTTTTTTGCTGCTGCAACTTGACAAAGATTCCCAAAAAGCTCATTTAACCAATGCCTTTGACTGTTCTTACTTGTTTTATAAAATTGATATAGGTGTCCAAGTTCATGAAGTGCTAATCCATCTCTAAAGAACTTATCTAGATTTACTGGATCACCAAAATGAGTTTTTACGCCTTGAATAGCTTGTGAAGGCATTTGACTAAGCATCTTTTCAAAACCCATTGCCATTACCGATTTGTTGAGCCCTAGTATAATATTACCACCATAAGAAGCTTGTGGCATTCCAGGAGGTGGTGAAAATGCGTATGTGTCCCAATTTTTATTATCAATAAACAACACCGCAAAATTTAAATTTTCGTTAAAGACTTTATCAAAATAAGCTTTGGCTTGTTCAAGATTGTTAATTGTGTTTTCAAGATTTTTTGGATTTTTTTCGGTTGCGTATGTTTCAAAATTATCAGATAAAGCAATATTATTTAAGCCTCCATGATTTGTTCTGTCAATCCAATCTGATTCTTTTTGTTCACAAGAAATACTATTGACAAAGACTATTAATATTAATAATATTTTGCTCTTCATCTTCTTAATATTTTATGCAAACATTTTTAGTCTCAGTAAAAAACCGAAGTGCTTCAAATCCGCCTTCACGACCAACTCCAGAATCTTTTACACCACCAAATGGTGTACGTAAATCTCGCATGAGCCATGTGTTTACCCAAACGATTCCTGCTTGTAATTGATTGGTCATTCTCATGGTTCGCTTTAAGTCATTAGTCCACAATGTTGCCGACAAGCCATACTTCACTTTATTTGCCATTTGTAATACTTCATCTTCATTACTAAAAGGCATAATAGTCACCACAGGACCAAAAATTTCTTCCTGATTAACGCGACATTCGTCTGTTTTAACTTCAATTATGGTTGGCTTCATATAATACCCATTTTCATAACCATCAATGATTAATTGCTTACCTCCATAGAGTACTTTTCCACCTTCTTCTTTAGCAATGTCAATATAACTTAATACTTTCTCTAAATGTTGCTTAGACACTAAAGCACCAACCTTTGTTTTTTCATCTGAAGGATGACCTACTTTCATGTTTTTAACTCGCTGGACAAAATCGGTTTTAAACTGATCATAAATGGATTCTTCCACAAAAATACGACTACCACACAAGCAGATTTGCCCTTGATTAGCAAATGATGAACGAACGGTTGTTTTTAGCATCTCCTCATAATCACAATCTGCAAAGATGATATTTGGATTTTTTCCTCCCAATTCTAAGGATAATTTTTTGAACATTGGTGCAGCAGTTCTAGCAATATGTGCACCTGTTGCTGTGCCTCCTGTAAACGAAATCGCCTTAATGTCTGAATGTTCTACAATAGCTTGACCTGTTGATGTGCCTAAACCATGAACAATGTTTAACACGCCTTTTGGTAAGCCTGCTTCATTACAAATTTCACCTAATAAATACGCTGTCATTGGTGTGACTTCACTCGGTTTGGCAACCACACAATTTCCAGCTGCAATAGCTGGAGCAATTTTCCAAGTAAATAAATAGAGTGGAAGATTCCATGGTGAAATACACCCAACTACACCAATGGGCTGACGTAAGGTGTAATTTATAGCTTGCTGACCAACACTTTCGTGGCTTTCACTAGCAAATTGTGTTATCGCATTGGAAAAAAAACGAAAATTACTTGAGGCTCTTGGTATATCTACAGCCTTAGCCAACCAAACGGGTTTGCCATTGTCTTTGCTTTCTGCTTCAGCTAGCTTATCTAGATTTGCCTCAATAAGCTCAGAAACTTTAAGCATGATTCTGCTTCGCTCGTCTAAGGTGGTTTGACTCCAACCTGGAAAAGCAGCTTTTGCTGCGATGTATGCATTTTCGACATCTTCTTTTGAAGAGTTAGGTATTTGACTATATATCTCACCGTTTGATGGATTATAGTTGTCGAGCCAATTATCTTTTATAGGATTATGAAAGTTGCCGTTTATGTAGTTTTGGATGTTCATTGCACCAATTTAGTGATTATTAAGAATTATTATTTTTTTGATGGGAAAATTTAATCATTTTTATTGGTCATTTCGTTTTCGAGAACGACTATTATTTCGTTGAGTAACTTTAATGTTTCTAATTGATACATGTAATAGTTATCTGCACTAATCACGTAATTTTCAACTAAATTTTCGAATAGAAGAGTTTCCAATAAATTTCTGTTATCAACATCAAAACCTGAAACTGGAAAATTAATACTTCTGGTCATCTTAATAACTTGATCTGCATTTAACCAACTGCCATGTTCTATTATATGCTTGTTTAATATATCTTCATTTAGGTCCATTGAATTAAATTTTTCATTCAGAACATCTACCTTAGGTTTCCATGATGACAACAAGTTTCGTAATTCTACATTTTTAAATATTCCAAGTTTTCCTGAACTTAGCAAGTCATCAAGAAATCCATTTTGAGGATAATAGGGTTCACTATTGAAGATATCATTTAGCCATGTATTAATAATATTTTCGCTCGTTGGTTTACCTTTATTTCCTGTATGATTAAGAATTTCTAATCCAGAACTTAATATCTTTTTAGTGCTAGCCATGACATTGATGAGGAGCTCTTTGTTTTTCGAAAAATCTCTGTGAATATTTTCTAAGGCACTTCTCTCTTCTAAGTTTGATTTTCGTATTTCATTCCAATTGTTAATTTGCAATGCAATAAGAATACCAATAACCACAAGGATAATCTCGCCAATGGCGTATTTAAAGTATTTGCCTGTTTTGCTTGTTTCCATAAGGTTATAGCGTATTTTTTTGAAAAATTTAATCATTGGTTAGCCTTTCATTATTTATTTTTCTAGCTCCTTTTCGATAAGTAAAATAATTGTATCTAGGACCTCTTTAACTTTTTTCCCTTTACTTGTTGATCTACCTTCAACAAGAATTGTCTGGCTGAAATTCCAACATTGATTCAAATAATTATAAAACATTTTAGATTGTAAAAGGTTCAAATCTACTTCAACGTTACTAACATTATTGATATCATATCTCGCATTAAGTTCTGATCGCTTAAGTTTTGAAGGTAATTGTGTTAACCTTGATATTGTAGGGAAGAGATACGAGAATTTATACTCTTGTACCAGACGTTCGGTATTTTGGAAACTAATTACTTGGTCATTCCATTTAATTAAGTGTGATTTAAGTTTATCATTACTGATAATATTCTGTTTTCCAGAATTTATCAGAGAGTTAACAATTCCTCTGGAAGGTTCAAAAGTCGAAGAACTCCAGGCGCTTGTGTTCAAGCTAAGATAAATGCTATCGACCAAACTCTTATTCACTCTTTTTTCATCAAGTATTTTAAGCAAAAACCTCATACCATCAAATATTGTTTTGTGATGGGATTGACTTTTATTAAACAGTTCACGACTTTCGAGGAATTCGCTATGAAGACTTTTTAAAGCGAGGCGTTCCTCTCGCCTCTCTTTTTTATCCTCGTTCCAATTATTAATCGAAAGCGCAATAAGAATACCAATAACGACGAGAATTATTTCGCCAATAGCATATTTAAAGTATTTGCCCATTTTGTTTTCTGAGATTCGTGTTTTACGAATATGACGAAAGAATTTAATCATTTACTTATTCAAATAGGTTTCAATATTAGTTTTTAAAGTATTTGAGGCCTCCTTGGCAGAATTAATCTCATGTTTATAATTCAAAAATGAACTGAAGTATATTTTAAGCGACTCTAAAAATTCACCTTTATCTCTTAATGCATTATAATTTCTTGGGTGAAGGGTGTATATATTTGAGGCTGGATCATCATTAATAATAAATTCTTTCCTCATATAATCTAACATATAGTTATTGAAATCCTCAACAATGCCAAGTGAAACATCTTTTGGAATTATAATAGATGTTGTATAGAATTCACCAATTTCTGATCGTATTTTAGCATCTCTTATTAGATCTAAACCTATTGAAGAAAGTGATTCATAACCGCTAGTTTTATAATTTATATAATTCAGAGACAAAGTCATAATACCAAAATGCCTATCAAGTGAATCATGATAGGCTTCGGTTGATTTAAGATGTTCAATTATTATATTCAAAGAATGCAAGGTATTATTAATATTTCCAATACGATTTTTACCATTTATAGTTTCATTAAATTTATTAATGTTAACATTAATGTCTGAAATAATCTCAGTGAGAACCTCTGCCTCTTGAATTTTAAGTTTTTTCTGTTCATTCCAGTTATCGATACTAAGTGCAATGAGAATACCAATTACTACCAGTATGATTTCACCTAATGCGTATATAAGGTATTTTGAAAACTTATTTTCGGAAAGGAGAGTTTGACGAACGCGCCTAAAAAATTTAATCATACTTATAGCTATGCTAAAGTGATTAAGTCGCAGTCAGTTTGAGGTTGGTTATGTTAAAAATAAGTAATTTAACTATAAGGGCTTGTGTGCCATGACTTTTATCTCCACAACTAAATCAGGATGCGGTAATTGGTGTACTGCTACTGTGGTTCGCGCTGGTCCTGTTTCGGCATTAAAAAACTCGGCATAGGCTTTATTATAACCAGCAAAATCATTCATGTTTACTAGAAAAGAAGTGACGTCTACCACATCGCTCATTTCGGCACCAACGCTTTTTAAGTTTTTCTCAATATTTTGCAATACTTCGCGGGTTTGCACTTCAATGTTTAATCGCTTAGTTCCCATTTCGTCAATAATATCAACGCCTGCAATAGTGTTGTCAGCACGACGAGAGCTTGTGCCTGATATAAATATAAAATCTCCAGCTCTTCTATTATGTGGATAAGCTCCTCTTGGTGTTACGGTTTTTTCACTCATACTTGGTTATTTTAATCCACCAATTCTATCATCTTCAAGAATGGCTTCTGTTTCTGTTTTAACTTTGTCTAAGATAGTTTTTAAATCATTATTTGTATTAAGTTCTCCATCAGCCAACATATTTAAAATTGCTTTGTCTTGCGCACGACCTATTAACATGGCATCTCTGTAGTCAATGTTTTTATTAAAAGTAACAAGAGAATATTTTGATGAATAATCATTAGGGAAATTCTTTTCTAAAGCCATTTCAATTTTTCTCTTTTCTTGAAATATTGGATTAGCAACATGGTCTTTCATTTCATGAAAATTGTCAATGGCTAAATCTGCAATGGCATCAGTGTCTTTTTTACGTGACTTTTCGTAGGTCGTAAAAATGTCTTCCCAATTGTCTAAACCTTGGTCAAGAACTTTGTCAAATTCTACGACATCTTCAAATGAGGCATTCATACCTTGACCATAAAAAGGCACAATAGCATGCGCTGCATCTCCCATTAATAAGGTATTCCCCTTAAAATGCCATGGTGAACATTTTACGGTTCCTAAAGGTGAAGTAGGATTTTCAAAGAAATCATCTACCAAATTTGGCATAAGTTCTAAAGCATCTGGAAATTCCTTTTGGAAAAATTCTGTTACAATTTCTGGTGTTGTTAAATTGCCAAAATGGTACTCACCTTCACTATGATGTAAAAACAAAGTGACTGTAAAACTACCATCTAAATTCGGCAATGCTATGAGCATAAATTCACCTCTTGGCCAAATATGCAATGCATTTTTATAAGTTTTATAACCACCTTCTTTTGTTGGAAGAATGCTTAATTCTTTATAACCATGTGTTAAATAATTTTGCGAAAAACTAAATAGGAATTTCTTTCCTAAATAGTAACTCTTTCGCATTGCTGAACCAGCGCCATCAGTGGCAATGATGATATCAGCATCTTCTACAAATTCTTCTTTGTCATGATAATCTTTAAACAATGCAGTGGTTTTTTCAAAATCAACCGATTTACATTTTTTATTGAAATGTATGTTAACATTTTTGTGTTTTTCTGCTTCATCTAGCAGTAAAGCATTAAGTCCACCACGAGAAATGGAATTGATATACTCATGGTCTCGACCACTATAATTTGACAAAAATGTATTGCCATCTTTATCATGTAGCATTCTCCCATTCATTGGTATACAAAGTTCTTTTACTTTGTCTTCTATGCCAACCAATTTCATGGCCTTATTGCCTCTGTCAGAAAACGCCAAATTTATGGAACGTCCTGCTGAAATATCTACTTTTCGTAAATCTGGACGCATTTCGTAAACAGTGACGTTATAACCTCGTTGGCCTAAACGTAATGCGAGAAGTGAACCACAAAGTCCTGCACCTATGATGAGAATGTTTTCTTTCTTAGCCATTTAAAATGTCTTTTAATTTTTCAACCATTCTATAAACATCTTCAAAACTGTTGTATAAAGGCACTGGAGCACATCTTATAACATCTGGTTCTCGCCAATCTGTAATGATGTTCACCTCTGTTAGTTTTTGATGTAAACTTTTATCAGCGTCTTTAACTTGTATTGATAATTGACAACCTCGTTCGTCTGGATTTGTAGGCGTAATAATCTTTATTTTATCATTTTTCAGTTCATTAATCAAGAACTCAAAATAACCAGTAAGTTTTTTAGACTTTTCTCTTATAGCATCCATTCCAACATTATTAAACATATCTAGCGATGCTTTAATAGCAGCCATGGATAGGATAGGAGGATTGCTTAATTGCCAACCTTCGGCACCTGGAATTACATCAAGTGGTTGTCGCATATTAAATCGTGTCGATTTGTTATGGCTCCACCAACCTGCAAAACGCTTTAAACCTTTATTATACGCATGTTTTTCATGTACAAATAAACCAGCTAAGCTTCCAGGACCAGAGTTTAAATATTTATAAGTGCACCAAGCAGCAAAATCAACACCTGAATCATGTAACTCAGGTTGAATATTTCCAGCACCATGAGCGAGGTCAATTCCAACCATGCAGTTTTTAGAATGACCAAGTTGTGCAATGCGTTTTATGTCGAGATATTGTCCTGTATAATAGTTAACACCTCCAATTAAAAGCAATGCTATTTCATCTCCTTGGTCTTCAAGAATATTTTCTAAATCTTCAATTCTAATGAGTTCTTCACCTTGTCTTGGCTTCCATTCAATCAATCCTTCGTTAGCATCAAAACCATGAAACTCTAATTGTGTTTGTACAGCATATCTGTCTGATGGAAATGCATCACTTTCAATCACTATTTTATACTTGGTTTTTGTTGGTTGATAAAAGGACACCATTAACAAATGGAGATTGGTCGTTAAGGTATTCATAATGACCACCTCAATGGGTTTTGCACCAACAATTTTTGCCATAGAATTGGTTAAATACTCATGATATGGCATCCAAGGATTTTTCGCTTCAAAGTGTCCTTCGACACCTAAATTCGCCCAATCTTCTAGTTCTTGATTTATATATGTTTTTGTTGATTTTGGCTGTAAACCGAGAGAATTTCCAGTAAAATACAACCAATTATTTCCTTCTTTATCTTTAGGAATGTGAAATTGATTTCTATAAGAAGCAAGTGGATCATTTTGATCTTGTTGCTTAGCATATTCAAGACCTAGTTTATAGTTGGACAAAGTAAAATGTTTTGGTTTTACTCAAAAATAGGAAAATTTGAAAGATTTTTCGCTTGCTTATAGCGTTAATTATTCTTCTAATTTGACTTTAATATTTCTGATTAAAAGATTTCTGTCACTTGCACTTCTTTTATGGTCTTGAGCAACTTTAATACCATTATAATCACTATAGTTTTCAAAAGTATTTGAAATGGTTGGTTCTGGAGCGTTGCCTCTCCTAAAACTCCACTCTCTAATAATATAATCGTCGTCAAAATAAATGTCGTACGCATCTCCTGGTGTATAACCGCCTTCGCTGGAATAGGTAATTATCAATTTGTTAAGCTCTTCTTGTTTCACAGGAGATGTACCTTTTTCAGGCTCCGAAATTGTTGTGCCTTCATCCCAAACCAATTGAAATGGAATTAAAGCCCAAAACTTATCATTAATAAACCCTCTATCTGCTTTTGAGGCTATTGAATCCATACTACTTCTATTATACTCTAAAACTTCACCATTATGAGTTAATTTAATGTCATTCGTTTTAGGATTCCATACCCATGAACGACCACTGTTTGGGTCCTCTAAAGTGCCTCCAAAGGTAAATGCGAAGGTTTTTACGTTATCCCAGTTTTCATAGCCATGCGCTTTTGCAATTTTTTCAGCAACGGTTAATTCTTTAGCAATAGGTTCTTTTTTTTCTTCAGCTTGTTTACAAGCAGAAAATATAATTAAAAACGAAAGGAGGAATAACTTTTTCATGTGGTTGGATTTTCATCAAAAATAAGAAACTAAACACAATTAATTTAGAAATCTTATTTTAGAAGCTCAATTTTAGCTAATGATAACTCTTAAAAAATATTTCGAGGTTAATAAAGATACTTGGAATGAAAAAGTAAAAGTTCATGCCAAAAGTGATATGTATGATTTAGAAGCCTTTAAAAAAGGGAACTCTTCTTTAATGTCCTATGAATTAAATACTTTGGGAGATGTAAAAGGAAAATCGTTGTTGCATTTGCAATGTCATTTTGGTCAAGACACCTTAAGTTGGAGTAGGTTAGGAGCGAAGTGTGTTGGTGTGGATTTAAGTGATGAAGGTATTACATTGGCAAACAAGTTAAATGATGAATTACAACTAGATGCTGAATTTGTTTGCTGTAATGTTTTGGAAACATCTAAATACGTCAAGAAAACTTTTGATATCGTTTTTACAAGTTATGGTGTTATTAGTTGGCTGCCAGATTTAAAACCTTGGGGTAAAATGATTGCCGAAAGACTTAAACTTGGAGGTATTTTTTATATGGTAGAATTTCACCCAATTGTGTGGATGTTTGACTATTTAGATGGCAAGCAAGAAATGAAATATGGTTATATGCAAGATGAAGTTATCTATGAAGAATATGAAGGCACTTATGCTAATAAAGATTCAAAAATGATTAGTAAAGAATATGGATGGAATCATGGATTGAGTCAGGTGATTAATGCGCTTACAGAAGCTGGCTTACGTATAGACTATTTAAACGAACACAATGAAAGCCCATATGATATTTTACCAGATTTAGTTAAAACTGAACCTGGTATGTATGTCACTAAAGACCGATTATATCCTTTAATTTTTGAGTTGAAAGTAACTAAAATTTAATAAGTTAGTTTAATGTGTTTATGTATGATTTCGTTGCGTGTTGAGCAAATAATTTCGTAAGTAAGCGAGTACTAGCAATTACGAGTACTAGCAATTAATTATACACGGTGTTGGCAGTAGTTATTTATTATTTAATTTCATTTTAGATAAATAGTTATTCCACAAATGTAGGAAATCTTTTTTCGCCCTTTGTATTGGTCAGTTGTTTTTCCTTTAAATTGTCTAAATTCATTAAATAAAGTTGTACTATATTTTCTTTATTTTTTTGAGTAAAAACGATATTCCCATTTTTATAACGTGCATAAGTTACGTCAAAGTCAGTTGGTAAGTTTTTTATAGTATTATCTTCTATATCTACAATCTGCATTTGCCTTTTCTCAGATGCATCTGTAATAATTAGTAGTTTGGTGCTAGATACCCAGTCTTGAACGAAGTTGTACTTTTCATCAACTGTGATTTGAATCTTCTCTTTTGTTTTATTATTTAGCATAAAGATATTTGGACTACCAGTTCTATTACTATTAAAGGCTAAAAATTTGCCATTTGGGGACCATTTAGGAATTCCATCAAAAGAATTATCGAAAGTTAATTGCTCAATATTTCCTCCCAAACTATCCATAATATAAACATCAGAATTTCCATTCCTTGAAGATTGAAAAGCAATGTTTTTACAATTTGGAGACCAAACAGGATGTCCATCACGTGTTTCTAACTCTGTAAGTTGAATCAATTCATTTGTTTTTAAATCTAAAGTAAAGATGTTCCGAGTATTTTTATCTCTATAAGAGTCAAATACAATTTTATTTTTACAACTACAGTAGTCAGATTGAAAGTCTTTTAAACTATCCTTGGTTACTCTATTAATTACTTCTCCTTTTGCTAAATTAATTGAAAAAAGGTTCCAATTCCCATTATTGTTTTCTGAGAATAAAACACTTTGAGAATGAACACAATAGCTTGTGATAATAAAAAAACAAAAAAGTAGTTGCTTCATAAGTTTATGATTAATTGTTCAAAATTCGTTTTTTTTCTCATTAATTACTGCCAATTTTTTACGGATATGCGTCGTTTTAATGACTTATACGATTGTTACTGAAGCAAGTTAATCACAAGTAAACGAAGTTATCGTTTTTTTTATGAGAAAGTCAATGTTAAGTATTAATGTTTCTCTTTTAATAAGTGAGGAAATTTTTCCTTAAAACGATTTAGTCTTGGAATAGAAATACGTTGTATATATGGATTGTCTGGATTTAGGCGTTCGTAATCTTGATGGTAATCTTCACCAATCCAAAATTTTTGAAAAGGCATAATTTCAGCAGCAATACGTTTATCGAGTTTTTTTGCTAAAGCTTCTTTCTTTTGAATAATAATTTGCTTTTGCTCTTCATTTTGATAAAAAATAATAGAACGATACTGTGAGCCAATATCTGGTCCTTGTCCATTAACTTGCGTCACATTTTGAGACCCAAAATACACATCAACCAATGTAGCAAAACTTACAATATTTGGGTCGTAAATAATCTCAACAGCTTCGGCATGTCCTGTTCTGCCTGTATTACTGGATTCGTAAGTTGGATTTAGTGTGTGTCCACCAGAATAACCAGAAATAGATTCTTTAACTCCTTTTACGCTTTCATAAACTGCTTCAACACACCAAAAGCAGCCACTAGCAAAGTAGGCTCTTGCTAAACCTCCTTGTAAAGGAACTTCAACAGGGTCTGCTGTCATTAACTCTTTTTCGATTTTACTTTTATTAGATGTTGCTACTGTTTTTTGTTGTGCATTATTTTGACAACTAAATAATAATGCAATAGAAAGCGTGAGAATTAATGATTTCATTTTTTTTATTTTTTCATTTTTGACTATGTCGTTAAGTAACAAAAATAATTACACAATAAAAAAGCCTTTAACAATCTGTTAAAGGCTTTTTCTATGATTTTTTTGAATTCTAATTATAATTTAGAAAACATTTTTGCCATTTTTGCTTTTTGCTCATTTGCTAAAACTTCATCAACTAAAATACGACCACTGTGTTCGTCAGTGATTATTTTTTTGCGAGAAGCAATTTCAGCTTGAACTTGAGGCGGAATTGTAAAGAAAGAACCACCTGATGCACCTCTTTCAATTGGTACAACTGCTAGTCCGTTTTTTACATTTTCACGAATTCTAGAATATGCAAGCACTAATCTCTCTTCGATTGTCTTTTTATACTCTTCGCTTTTCTTTAATAAAGCTTGTTCTTCTTTTTCAGTTTCAGAAAGAATAGCATCTAATTCACCTTTTTTGTGTTTTAAATGTGTTTCTCTTTCTTTTAAACGAGATTTTGTCTCGTCTATAACTTCTTTTTTCTGCTCAATTTGAGCATTAAATTCTTTAATATGCTTTTCAGCCAATTGAATTTCTAATTCTTGAAATTCAGTTTCTTTAGTTAAAGAGTTGTATTCTCTGTTATTTCTAACATTTTTTTGTTGCTCAGAGTACTTTTTTATAAGTGCTTTTGCTTCTTCAATTAAGTTCTTTTTAGACTTAATTTGCTCACCTATATCTAAAAGACTGTCATCTAATTTTTGAAGTCTAGTTTTTAATCCTTCAACTTCATCTTCTAAATCACGTACTTCTAAAGGAAGTTCTCCTCTAACATTTCTAATTTCGTCAACGCGAGAATCGATTAATTGTAAATCGTATAGTGCTCTTAATCGCTCTTCTACAGTAACTTCTTTCTTTTTAGCCATGCTTATAAATACTTTACAGGATTGGTATTTGTGTTTGATAAAACGATTGCAAAATTAGGAATTTTTTTTGTAAGATACGCTACTAAAAGGTTTTTTGTGTATTGTTCACTTTCGTAGTGTCCAATATCTGTTAAAAGCAGCTTGTTTTCGGCAGTAAAAAAGTCATGGTATTTTAAATCGGCTGTTACAAAAGCATCTGCACCAGCAGCTTTTGCGGCGTTAATTGCAAAGCTTCCTGAACCCCCTAATACAGCCACTTTTTTTACGGGTTTATGTAATAATGAAGAATGACGCACACATTTAGTTTGCATTTTAGATTTTAAATGTTCCAGAAAGCTAGTTTCTGTCATGGTATTTTCGAATTCGCCTATCATTCCCATGCCAATATGCTGATTTTTATTTTCCAGCGTTGTTACTTCATAAGCAACTTCTTCGTATGGATGATTTTTAAATAGCGTTTGTAAAACTTTGGATTCAAGATGTTTTTGAAAAGTAACAGAGAGTTTTATTTCTTCTTCTTGCTGAGTAACTCCCTTTTCTCCAATTGTCGGATTTGAGTTTTCATTTCCATTAAAGGTGCCTATTCCATTTACATTAAAACTACAATTGTTGTAATTACCAATAGAACCAGCTCCTGCATTAAATAAAGCTTCTCTTACTTTTTCAATTTTATCTAATGGAACATACGTGGTTAGTTTTTTTATGGTGCCTACTTGAGGGATTAGTATTTGTCTATTTATAAGACCAAGTTGCTCACATATTTTATCGTTTACTCCTTGTAATGCATTGTCTAAAGCTGTATGAATTGCAAAAATTGAAATGTCATTTTTTATGGCTTTAATAACAACACGTTCTACATAGGATTTTCCTGTAAGTGTTTTTAATCCTTTAAAAATTATAGGATGAAAGCTTACTATGAGATTGCAATTTTTCTCAATAGCTTCATCTATTACTGTTTCAAGAGCGTCTAATGTTACGAGGATGCCTGAAACTTTATTATTTTTATCACCAACTAATAAGCCAACATTGTCAAAATCTTCAGCGTAAGACAGAGGAGCTAGTTCTTCTAAGTGATTAATAACGTCTTGTACAATCATAAAAAGTTATGTTTAGTTCAAAGATAAATAATTACTTCCACAAGTTGACTTTCATTGTTTTCAAATAGCCTTGTGTAATCTTCAATGATTTAATTATTATCTTGGCACTCTTTTATAAATCATTTTGATTACGTTATCGTGAAGCTATTAAGAAATATATTATTACCAATTGTTCCTATTTATTATGGCGTTACATGGTTGCGAAATGTTTTGTATGATAAAGATATTCTAAAATCTAAAAGTTATGATTTTCCAATAGTTTGCGTTGGAAATTTAAGTGTTGGTGGTACAGGAAAAACACCAATGATAGAATATTTAATAAGACTTTTAAAGGATAACTATAAATTAGCGACCTTAAGTAGAGGTTATAAGCGCTCAACTGATGGTTTTCAAATTGCTAACTCAAATTCAAGCGCTGAAACTATTGGAGACGAACCTTATCAATTTTACTCAAAATTTAAAGATATTACAGTGAGTGTTGATGCTAATAGGCAACATGGCATTTCTAAATTACAAAGTTTTAAAAACCCTGACGTTATATTATTGGATGATGCGTTTCAGCATAGAAAAGTAGACGCAGGATTTAATATTTTGTTAACTACCCACGATAAACTATATATTGATGATATCACGTTGCCAACAGGCGATTTACGAGAGCCAAAATCTGGAGCTAAAAGAGCCAATGTTATTGTAGTTACAAAATGCCCAAAAGACATTACTATTGAAGAGCGAAGCAAGGTTAAACATAGATTACAACCAAAATCACATCAAGAAGTATTTTTTAGTACTATTGATTACTCTAGTACTATCTACTCTAACAATGATAGTATTAATTTAAGTGAATTAAAAGACGAGAATTTTACGCTTGTGACAGGAATTGCCAATGCAATACCTTTAGTGAATTTTTTGAATGAAGAAGGTTATAATTTTGAACATATAAACTTTAAAGATCACCATATTTTTACCGATGCAGATATTGAGGCTTTAAATGAAAAAGAAATAATTGTAACAACTGAAAAAGATTTCACCAAACTTGGTAATAAATTAATTGGAAATAAGCTTTATTATTTGCCAATTGAAACTAAAATTTTTGAGCATGAAAAATACAATAAAGTACTATTGGATTTTTGTGCTAAATATTAAGCCGAAGCAGAGGTTTCGTTTTCCTTTAATGCTTCATATAATTTTTTCTCAAAATCTTCTTGCTTAAATGGCTTCGATATAATATCGTTAAAACCAGCCTCTTCAAACTCTTGCATTTTATCTTCGAGCGTTACCGCCGTAAGAGCAAAAATGGTAAGCTCTTTATCGAATGCACGTATTTGTTTAGTGGCTTCTAAACCACTAATTCCTGGCATGTGAATGTCCATAAGTACGACATCGTAGGCCACTTCCTTAACTTTCTCAACAGCGTCTTCACCGTTGTCAACCAAATCACAAACTAAGTTCATCTTGTTTAAGATTTTTTTAGTGATCATCTGGTTAATTTTGTTGTCTTCTACTACTAAAATTCTCACGTTTTCTAAATCTAAGTTATTTAAATCTTTTGCGTAATCTTTACTTTTAATATTTGTTACTTCTTGAGCTTCTTCTAAAGGCATTTCTACAAAAAAGCTTGTTCCTTTCCCTAATTCGCTTTTTAAATAAATTTTACCTTTTAAAATTTTAACCAACCCTTTTACAATTGATAGTCCAAGTCCTGTACCACCATATTTTCGGTTAATTTGAACTGACCCTTGAGAAAAACTTTCAAACATA
This sequence comes from Flavobacteriaceae bacterium S0862, assembly GCA_023015825.1. Classification (GTDB taxonomy): domain Bacteria; phylum Bacteroidota; class Bacteroidia; order Flavobacteriales; family Flavobacteriaceae; genus Pontimicrobium. Next base: position 137,572 of record JALKAW010000009.1, read on the forward strand.
CTTTCTTGTTTTTCTTTGGTGATTCCAATTCCGTTATCTTCTACTTCAAGACGAATAGAGTGTTTTTTACCTTTAAGGTCTAATTGTGTTAATCTTACCCATATATCTCCATCTTTAGTGAACTTTATTGCATTGCCAATAAGGTTAATAAGAATTTGAGAAATTTTTAATTGGTCTCCATTAAATATTTCTGGTAGCTTTTTGTCGTATTCAAAATGAATAAAAATATTATTGTCAACAGCAGAGTTATTCAATGCAGCAATCACATTTTCTACTTTGTTTTTTAGATTGAAAACTTCAGGATCTAACTCTACTTTGTTGGCTTCAATTTTATTTATTTGAAGAATATCATTAATAAAGGTTAACAAGTAATCACCAGAAAATTTAAGCGACTTTAAATGCTGCATTTGTTCAGGTCTTGGGTTTTCTTCTAATAGCATATTAGTTAAACCGGTAACGGCATATAGAGGCGTTCTTAATTCATGTGTTACCGTAGATAAGAAATTCGTTTTAGTTTTTGCAGCAATTTCAGCTCTTTCTTTTTCGGTTAAAAGTTCTTCATTTTTGCGATACAACATATTATTAGTTTTTAGTCTAATATTGTTGTTTTTGTATAATGAAAGTGTTAAAAGAGAAAGAATGGTAATTAATCCAACACTTAAAATAGTGGTTAGTTTGTTCAGGCTATCTGACTCTTTTTTTTCGTCTATTTGTTCTTTTTGGGTTTGAATTAAAGTATCTTTATCAGCATCAATAATTTCTTTTTCAGCGAGTAAGTTTTCATTTTTAATGTTTGTAATAGAATCACTGAGTTTTATAAAAAGATGCAAGTTTGTATTTGCCAATTGGTAATTACCTGTCTTTTCATAGATATTGCTTAGAGCTTTATAGCTTTCATTTAAAACAACAAGATTACCAGAACTTTTGGCAATATTTGATCCTTCTAAGGTTTGAGCTAAAGATCTTTCGTATTTACCTTCAGTATATGCGATTTCCCCACTTTTTATTAAAGCAGCACTTTGAACGTCAGGTAACTTATATTTTTTTGATGAAATAATAGCTTTATCCACTAAAGCATTGGCTTCGGTTAAGTTGCCTTGCCCTAAGTGAGCTTTTGCCTCATTAAGCGTTACTTTAGCAACAAGCTCATTATAATTTTCTTCTTCGAATATCGTTTTTGCAGATTTAAAATAGTCTAAAGCATTAGTATAATCTTCTTGTGCGAGATAAATAATTCCGCAGGTATATCTTGATACTGCAAGGTTAGCTGTATCATCAATCCTACTTTGTATAGTCATTGCCTTAATGATAGTAAAGTTGGCTTCTTGATATTTTTCTAAGTTGTATTGTAAGTTCGCTATCTTAGAATATAAAATACCTTGGTCTTTCTCACTTTCAATTTTTTCAGCAATAACCAATGCTTTTTGAAGGATGGTAATAGCGTTAAAATAGTTGGACTTTTGAGTTTCTTTATCAGCTTCTTCAACAAAAAAGTCAATTCTATTTTTATCCAAAGAAATGTCATCCTCAATATTGTCCTGAGGGTAAAAATTTGTAGTTATTAAGACTAAAAAAACAAATATGTAATATTTGATTTGGGACATTTTTAGGTCGTTTTATCGACAAATATAACACTTTATTCGATAAAATGCACTTTTTGAGAAAAAATATGCATTTTGTCGATAAGTTAATTGTTTTCTAATTTGGAAATTAAATCGATAATTCTACTAGAATAACCTGTTTCATTATCGTACCAACCAATAATTTTTACCATATTACCAATAACAGATGTCATTAGAGAATCGAAAATACAAGAATGTGTATTACCAACAATATCAATGGATACAATTGGGTCGTTGGTATATTCTAAAATATCTTTATAGTTTGATTCTGAAGCTTTTTTAAAGGCCAAATTCACTTCGTTAACAGTTACATTTTCCTTTACGTTAAAGGTTATATCTGTAAGTGAGCCGTTTGCCACTGGAACTCTAATACCACATCCACCAATGACTTCAGATAAATCTGGAAAAATTTTAGTCAATGCTTTGGCAGCTCCAGTTGTTGTTGGAACAATAGATTGTCCAGCGGCTCTTGCACGTCGTAAATCACGATGCGGTTGATCGTGTAAACTTTGATCTGTGGTATATGAATGTATAGTGGTTATATATGCTTGTTTAATGCCGCAGAGGTTGTTGATAATATCAATCATTGGAGCAGCATTGTTTGTCGTGCAGGAAGCATTTGAAATGATATTATCATTTTCGCTTAAAATATTGTCATTGACCCCTAAAACTACTGTTTTTATAGAATCGTCAGTAGGTGGAACAGATAAAATCACTTTTGATGCACCATTTTTTATGTGGTGCTTTAAATCGGTTATAGATTTAAACTTTCCTGTAGCTTCAATAACAACATCAACGTTATAAGGTTTCCAATTAATTAATTTTGGGTGATTTTGGTTTTGAAGATTTACTTTTTTACCATCAATAATAATATGGTCACTATCACTAGAAATAGTATTTGGTAAAACACCATGAATACTATCGTATTTAAGTAGATGGCTAAGTGTTTTATTATCAGCTAGGTCATTGATTGAAACTACTTGAATGTTAGGGTTGTTTAGTAGCAATCTAAAAACACGTCTTCCGATTCTACCAAAACCGTTTATAGCAACATTAATCATGCTTAATTAATGTGTTTTTGAGCTTTGTATGAAGACCTAACCAGAGCACTGCTTTCTACATGACAGAAACCAAGGTCTAAACCTATTTCTTTATACTCCTGAAATTGATCTGGTGTAACAAAGCGTTGCACAGGAAGGTGTTTTTTGCTTGGTTGTAAATATTGCCCAATAGTAACTACATCTACTTTTGCTTCTTTTAACTCATGTAACGTTTCTATAACTTCTTCACGTTCTTCACCCAATCCAAGCATAATTCCTGTCTTAGTTCTTCGTTGTCCGTTATCTTTTAAATATTTTAAAACACTTAAGCTTCTATCATATTTTGCCTGAATGCGAACCTCTCTTGTTAAACGACGAACAGTTTCCATATTATGTGAAATAACTTCAGGAGAAACTTCTAAAATCCTGTCTAAATGTTGCTCAATTCCTTGAAAATCTGGAATTAACGTCTCCATTGTGGTTTCTGGATTCATGCGTCTTACTGCTTTTACAGTTTCAGCCCACATGATGCTTCCCATGTCTTTTAAGTCATCTCTATCAACACTCGTCAAAACAGCATGTTTAATGTTCATAATTTTAATAGAACGTGCCACTTTTTCTGGCTCATCCCAATCTACCGACTCTGGTCTTCCAGTTTTTACACCACAAAAACCACATGAGCGAGTACAAATGTTACCAAGAATCATAAAAGTAGCAGTTCCTTCTCCCCAACATTCACCCATATTTGGGCAGCTACCTGAAGTGCAAATAGTATTTAATTTATACTTGTCAACTAACCCTCTTAATTCGGTGTACTTTTTTCCTGTAGGCAATTTAACTCTAAGCCACTTTGGTTTAGGTTGACGTTTAGTTGTAATTGATTCGGTACTCATGCTTTAATAAATATGGTTGCAAAGATACAAAGTATAGAATTAAAAATAGATTATAAAGTTGTTAGATAATATATGCTAAAGCCAATTAGAAATACTATTCCAAGCCAGCTTAAAATATGCATAAATAATGAAGGTCTAGTTTCTTTTGGAGTGTGTTTACTACTTATAAGTTTGTAGTTTATTAATGCATAAAATGGAGCAGTAATAAAAGATAATATGGTTGCAATCTTTACTAATAATCCCATTTCCGATGCGAAAAAGAAAAATATGAAGACTGTACCAACTGCTAATAAGAGAATCCAAACCAAATACCCTCGTTTGTAATCTTTATTAAACAATAATTCAATGGTTCTGTCCATTGCTCTAGGCGAGGCATCTAAACAGGTTAGGGTAGTGCTAAACATAGTTGTGAATGCTGCAATACCAATTAAAACATAAGCCCAATTACCTAAACTGGAGGTGTACATATTAATTAGTTGTCCAGAGAATTCACCTGCATTATCACTAAAACTTTCACCTGTTCCAAACATTATCAGACAACCTAATAATACAAAACAGATACCTAAGAACACGGTTCCAATGTAACCTACGTTAAAATCAAACAAGGCAGATTTTGATTTAAACTCCTTGTCATCCTTACGTTTTTCTACAGCCCACAATGAGTGCCAAACTGAAATGTCTAAAGGAGCAGGCATCCATCCCATGAAAGCAATTAAAAACATAACTTCAGGAGTTTCTTTTGGTAGTATCTGTGTTAATGATACAGAAGAATCATTACCTAAAAGTGCCATGGCTACAGCAGCAATTGTACTAATTGATAAGGTTATGATAATTACCTTTATTAAATTGTCCAGTAGTTTGTATTTTCCAAGTATAAGCAAAACCAAACACGTTGCAAGTACAATAATTGTCCAAACTTTTACCGCTAGCTCGGGATTAAAACCTAGGTCTCCAAATAACGATGATGCTAAACCAGCTGTAACAATTGTTACAGCAGTTTGAATGGTAAACATGGTAGCAAAGGTTAGAATAAAATAAGCTATTAAAATACCATTGCCCATTTTTTTGTAACCATCAAGAAGACTTTCTCCAGTTGCTGCAGCATATCTTGGTCCAAACTGAAAAAATGGATATTTAAATAGGTTTACTAATAGTAATGCCCAAAGCAAGCCTAAACCAAAATCGGCTCCAGCTCTTGTAGATTGCACTAAGTGTGAAACGCCAATGGCAGCTCCAGCAAACAATAATCCAGGTCCTAGGTTTTTAATACTTAATTTCATTTTTTCTTCTGAATAATTTCTGCTAATAATTTTTTTGCTCTAAGTAACTTCACTTTTACATTACTCATAGGTTCATTAAGTGCATTTGATATTTCTTGGTAACTTAACTCTTGAAAGTATCGTAAATTAATAACTTCTTGATAATGAGGCTTTAATTTTTTTATGTCGCGAAGCAATTTTGCCAAATTTTGCTCAGTAATAATAGTATCTTCAATGGTTGGTGTTTCATCAATAATTTCTTTTACGCGTTCGTCGTGGTCATGACCTCTTTCATTAGTTATAGACGCTTTTTTAATCCTTAGGAAATCTATGTGAATGTTTTTTGCAATGGTAATAAGCCATGTTTTAAACTTATATTTTTTATTGTAGGTATCAATTTTATCGAACGCCCTTGAAAAAGTTTGAATGGTAATATCTTCGGCGTCGTTTTCGTTTTGGGTGCGTTTTAGTAAAAACCCATAAACGTCATTCCAAAAGGTGTCTAACAAAAAATTGAAAGCTATTTGATTGTTTTCTTTTGCTTTTTTAATGGCATCTTCTATTTCCAACGACCTTGTTTTGAAGTAATATTAGATATAAAGATAGCCATTTGTGAGACAATTAAAAATAATTCGAGCAAAGGAAGTAGGATAATTGTGTCTTGCTCATTTAATTTTTTGGCAGATAAGCCAATAACAATAAATTGAACAATAAACCTTAGAAGAAATAACACTAAAACTATTTTCCAATTAAATAATGTTGCTAATAAAATCAGGCTTAACAACCAAAAAAGGATTTGTGATACATAAAATAACCCTAAAAATAATTTGTGTTTTGGTTTATAAAATTTTGCAGTTGAAACATGGCGTTTTTTTTGTTTAAACCATTCAGATAATGAATTTTCAGGGATAGATTCAGTAAAGCTGTCTTTGGCAATACAAATAGCTGTATTTGATGTATTTGCAACTTGATTAATAAATAAATCATCATCACCAGAGCGAACATTCATGTGATTTATAAATCCTTTAGCTTCAAAAAACGTTTCTTTTCTATAGGCTAAATTTCTTCCAACAGCCATATACGGCAGGCCTATTTTTGTGTAAGAAAAATACTGAATAGCAGTTAATAAGGTTTCAAATCGAATAAGCTTGTTAAGTAGTCCTTTAGTTTTTTTATAAGCACCATAACCTAAAACAATTGTTTTTTTGTTAGTAAAATGACTACTCATTTCCTTTATCCAGTTGTTAGAAAGTGGTTTGCAATCGGCATCAGTAAAAAGAAGGAAGTTGTTTGATGAGGCTTTAATACCAAGAGTTAAAGCGTATTTTTTGTTTCCCCAGAAAGCTTCAATAGGTTTTACATCTACTATTTTAATATTTTCATTAGATGACTGAAAAGACTTCATGACATCTAAGGTGTCATCATTTGAGTCGTCATTGATAAGGATAATCTCAAAAGCTGAATAATTTTGTTCTAAAATTAGAGGAATAAATTCTTTTAAATTTTCTGCTTCATTTTTTGCACAAACTAAAACTGAAACAGCAATATTCTTTTGCTTTTGCTTTTGATGTATGAGAAAAGTAAATTTTGAAAAAATAGCACCGTAAAAAACTAACTGAATACTAACAACAGCAATAAATGTGTAAAATAAAATATCTAACACAGTCATTATTGCTTAAGAGTGCTCAGTTTCATTACAATCTTTAAATTGATCAGGTGTTTTTCCACAAAAACCACAAGCTTCTCCATCTTTATTTAACATAGGGTTTTGACTCGCGCAAGTTCCTGCAAATTCTCCATCTTTTTTTGCCCAAAGTTTAATTCCAATTCCAGCAATTGCTAGCCCTAGTAAGACTAATGTGATTAAAAGAAGTTTCATGTATAAAAATGTTTGTGCAAAGATAATTCATTCTAGTAAATTATTATAAAAAACAAAGTGTTAGTGTCTAAATGTGACAAATATTATAGTTAAGTGTCTTATTTTTAATTGCTTATATTTATTGTTACTAACTAATTTAATTAACTATTATGAAAAACATTATTTCAGAATTATTTGGAACGTTTTGCCTCACATTATTTGGTTGTGGTGCAGCAGCCATAGCAGGAGGCTCTGTTGGAGCTGTTTCTGGGCTTGGATTATTAGGAATTTCTCTCGCTTTTGGTTTAGCGGTAGTAGCTATGGCTTATACCATTGGGCCTATATCTGGTTGCCATATTAATCCAGCTATTTCGGTTGGAATGATGGTTGCTGGGAAACTTTCGGTAAAAGATACTGTAGGTTATGTTATTGGACAGTGTATTGGAGCTGTTTTAGCAATTCTAGTATTATCTACTTTGCTAAATGGACAATCTGGATTTGAAGCAGGTGAATGGGCTTTTGGTTCAAATGGTTGGGGAGAAGGTTATCTAGGTAACTATTCGATGCAAGCAGCATTTATTGCAGAACTTGTTTTTACAGCTATTTTCTTAATTGTAATTCACGCTGTTACATCTAAGCTTGGTAATGCAACAATGGCAGGTTTAGCAATTGGTTTAACGTTGGTTTTAATACACATGGTAGTAATCCCAATTACAGGAACTTCTGTAAATCCTGCTCGTAGTTTAGGGCCTGCTGTTTTTGCTGGAGGAATGGCATTACAACAGCTTTGGCTTTTTATAGTAGCGCCAATTGCAGGTGGTATTTTGGGTACATTAATTTGGAAATACGGAATTGCAACTAGCGACAATTAATACATAATAAAAAAGAGCCTTTATTATAAAGGCTCTTTTTTATTACTAAGTGTATTATAAGTGTTAATTGTTGTTTTTTTGTTTTAGAGAAATTTCGGCCACTGAATTTTCTAAAGAAGCATTGCCATTTCCGCCTTTAGGCTCAATGGTAATATTTAAACTCAATGCATCCTCAATATAAGGTACCGATTTAAGTTTACGGTCTTCAATATCAAGAATACCTAAATTCACCATTTTGTCTTGCATTTGCGCCCATAACTGGTATGATTGCTCTTGCGAAATTTCTGGAAGTGACACAACATCTATTAAAGATGATTTCTCAATTGGATTGATATAAGCCACAGTTTTTAAGTCTTCAGCTCTATCATTTCCTCTTAATACATACTTCTCAGTTTCTGGATTGTTTAGCTTCATGAATTGTCTCATAACATCATCAAGCTTGCTATTGTTTTCTTGAATATCGTCTCTTAAATCGAAAATTTCTTCGGCAATAGTATTGTTCTCGTTTAACAAATCCTGATTTTTATCATAAAGTTTGTAAGCAGTTCCAGCAAATATTAGTGCAGCAACACTTGCAGCTATACTAAACCATGCAGATACTTTACGTTGAGGCTGTAAATGAATTACAGGCTTTTCGTTAATGGCATCTAAAATAACATCTAATGTATATGAAGGAGGCCTAACAGCTTGAGTTTTTGCTGCTATTTCTAGTCGTTCTTGCAACAAATCATACTCTTCTTTAACCCCAGGATGTTTAAGTATAAATGATTCTACTGCTACAGTTTCTGAAGCTGTAGTGGCTCCAATCAAGTACTTATCCAGTAAACCAGATGCTAAAAATTTTTGTACTTTTTTTTCCATGACTGTAATAATTTATGGACTATAGATTTTTTTTAACTCTCTTAATCCAATTTTTAATCTGGATTTTATAGTACCTAACGGAATATTTAGCTCATCGCTTGCTTCCTGCTGTGTCATACCCTCAAAAAATAAGGCTTTTAAAACTATTTGGTACTTTATATCCAATGTTGCAACATGCTTTTGTAAATCAATTGTGTCTTGATTTAATCCTGCTGTTGATATCTTATATACGTTAGAATCGGCAATTTGGATTTCTTTTTCAAATTTTAGATTATGACTTCGTAATTTATCAATAGCAGTGTTTCTAGCAATACGATATAACCAAGTAAACAATTTGGCTTTTTTTTCGTCATATTTTTTTGCGTACTTCCAAACTTTTATGAATGTTTCTTGAAGAACGTCCTGCGCCATGGCTTCATCCTTTATTATTTTTTGAATCACACCAAGTAAAGAACCTGAATAATTCTCATAAATAATAGGAATGGCTCTTTTATCTCCTTCCTTTAAAAGACTAACAATATGTAGTTCTAATTGTGAAACCAAATTGGGTCATATAATATATTTAAAACAAGATAGCAATTATACTGATTAATTAAAAAGGTAAATTGATTTCTTAAAGCTTTAATGAGAGTAACGCTAAATGTTAAAAAATATTTACTTCAGCTTCTAAATTAATGTCAAAAATACGTTTTATAGTTTTTTGAATGAGTTTAGATAGGTTTAAAATTTCATTTCCATTAGCATTTCCATAATTTACCAAAACTAATGCTTGATTTTTATGAACACCATAATTATTAAACTTTTTACCCTTAAAGCCAGCATGTTCTATTAACCATCCTGCAGGAATTTTAACTAACTCCTCCGAAACGCTATAACTTGGTATTTCAGGAAAATTTTGTTTAAGTATGTCAAACTGTGTTTTTGGAACTATTGGATTTTTAAAAAAACTACCACTATTTCCAATTTCTTTTGGGTCTGGAAGTTTAGATGACCTTATTTCAATAACAGCCTTAGAGATGTCTTTTATGGTTGGTTTTGTAATGTTTTGTTTTTCTAATTCATTACCTATTACACCATAATCGGTTTTAATAGCATGATTTTGAGTGGTAAGTTTAAAGGTTACATTCAAAATAATGTATTGACCTTTTAGTTCTTTTTTGAATACAGAATTTCTGTAATCAAATTGGCAATCTTCTTTTGTAAACATTTTTATTTCACCAGATGCCATGTGTAAAGCTTCGCAAGACTCAAAAACATCTTTTAACTCCACACCATAAGCACCAATATTTTGAATAGGAGCAGTACCAACATTTCCTGGTATTAGTGACAAATTTTCAATACCACCAAAATCATTATCAATACACCAAAGGACAAATTCATGCCAATTTTCGCCAGCATTCGCTTTAACGAGAACTGTAGATGCTGTTTCAGAAACTACGTCAATGCCTTTTAAATTAATATGAAGTACAAGTTTGTCAATATCTTTTGTGAGTAGCATATTGCTACCACCACCTAAAATAAATGTGTTTGAGTAGTCTTGCGACTTTAAAACTTCTTGCAACTCTTCAATACTATTTATTGAAATAAATTGTTTTGCAAAAACATTAATGCCAAAGGTATTATAAGGTTTTAGAGATATGTTTTTTTGAATATTCACTAATCTTTATAAACCTTTAGTGCTTCTTTTAAAATATTTACAGCTTTAACTAAACTCTCTTTATTTAATACGTAAGCTATTCTTATTTGGTTAAGTCCAACTCCAGGCGTTGAGTAAAATCCAGCAGCAGGAGCAACCATGACTGTTTCTCCATTAACATCAAATTTTTCAAGCAACCATTGTGCAAAAGCGTCGGCATCATTTATTGGTAATTCTGCAATGCAATAGAAAGCACCTTTTGGTTTGGCTACTTTAACACCATCTATTTTTTGTAATTCTTCAATAAGTGTGTTACGTCTTTCAACATATTCGCTTATAACTTCATCAAAATAGCTTTGTGGTGTTGCTAGAGCTGCTTCACTAGCAATTTGAGCCAATGTTGGAGGAGACAAACGTGCTTGGGCAAATTTTAATGCTGTTTGTATTACTTCCTTGTTTTTCGACACCATGCAACCAATTCTTGCGCCACACATACTATAGCGCTTAGAAACAGAGTCAATTATAATAGCATGTTGGTCAAGATCGTTTTCTTGCAAAATAGAATAGTGCTTAGCACCATCATAAGCAAATTCACGATACACTTCGTCTGCAATTAAAAATAAATCGTGTTTTTTTACTATTGAAGCTAGTTTTTTAATTTCTTCTTTAGAATATAAATAACCTGTTGGGTTTCCAGGATTACAAATTAAAATTGCTTTTGTTTTAGGTGTGATAAGCTTCTCAAACTCTTCAATTGGAGGTAAGGCAAAATTATCTTCAATTTTAGAGATTACGGGAACAACTTTTACTCCTGAAGCAGTAGAAAAGCCATTATAGTTGGCATAAAAAGGCTCGGGTATAATGATTTCGTCGTCAGTATCCATGATGCTTCCAAAGGCAAAAAGTAAAGCTTCGCTTCCTCCAGTGGTCACTATAATGTCATCATGGTTTATATGGATGTCATTTTTAGCATAATAATCGGCTATTTTAGTTCTGTAGCCTTCAGAACCTTCAGAACGTGTATAAGCTAAAATATCCAAAGAGTGTACTTTCACAGCATCTAAAGCTACCTGTGGTGTTTTAATATCTGGTTGTCCAATATTTAGATGGTAGACAGTTTTACCTAGTTTATAAGCATTTTCAGCAAATGGCACCAATTTTCTAATTGGTGATTGTGGCATTGCTTTTCCTTTGTTAGATATAGTTGGCATTTTATAGTTGTTTAATAGAATTACAAAGTTGCAAAAAATAATCCTAAAGTTTATTTAAAAAATGCTGCTTTAGAAAGTATTTTATAAAAAGATTTGTAAATTGTTGTTAGCCTATAATTAATTGCATGAAATTAAGAAGTTTTGTTTTTTTTATACTCTTCGTATTTTGTTTATCTGGATTTGCTCAAGGTAAATTTATTTTACAAGATAGGGATAAGGATAAGATTAGTTTTAAGTTAATAAATAATCTTATTATTATTCCAGTTGAAGTTAATGGAGTGCCACTGTCATTTCTTTTAGATACTGGAGTTAGTAAAGTTATTGTTTTTAATTTTGTGAACCTCTCTAAAGAACTAAAGGTTAATCAAACAGAAGAAATCTTTTTAAGAGGTTTAGGTGAAGGTGATACTGTAGAGGCACTTAGGTCAAAAAACAATGTTTTTAAAATAGGTGAAGCAATAAACATTGAGCAAGATATGTTTGCTATTTTTGATGCTTCGTTAAATTTCACACCACAACTTGGGGTTCCAATCCATGGTATTATTGGGTATGATTTATTCAAAGACTTTATTGTGGAAATTAATTATTCCAAAAAGAGAATAACACTTCATAACCCTGATTTATATGTGCCAAAATCTTGTAAAAAATGTGATACTTTTGATTTAGAATTTTCAAGTAGAAAGCCTTTTATTAATGGGTCTATAAATATACTTGGACAGGGAGAGTCTGTTCCAGTTAAGCTTTTAATAGATTCTGGAGGTAGTGATGCACTTTGGTTATTTGAAGATGCTGAAGAAGATATTAGAGTTCCAGAAAAGTATTTTGATGATTTTTTAGGTAGAGGATTAAGTGGGAGTGTTTATGGGAAACGTACAAAAATTAATGGGTTTTCATTGAAAAATTTTACGCTTCAAGAAGTCAATACTGCTTTTCCAGACTCTTCGTCTGTAAGTTTTGCAAAAAAATTTAAAGAAAGAAATGGGAGTTTAGGGGGCGAAATCTTGAAACGTTTTAATGTGATATTTGATTATCAAAACAAGAAAATATCTTTAAGGAAAAATAATAATTTTAAGGACCCTTTTTATTATAATAAAAGTGGGATTTCACTTGAGCATAGTGGCATGCGAATTGTAAAAGAAAGAAACGACAGGGTAATTAGAACAAGCTACGGTGAGTTAGCTGAAAGCAGTCAGAAAAATACTGTTAGAACAACAAAATCTTTTAAATACGTATTAGCACCATCATTAGCTATTGTTGAGCTTCGAGAAGGTTCTCCAGCTGAGAAAGCAGGGTTAATGCTAAATGATATCATATTGAGTGTAAACAACAAAGATGTACACCTTTACTCAATTCAAGAAGTAACACAATTATTTTACGGACATAATGGTAAGCGTATAAAAATGATTATTGATAGAAATGGAGTACAAATGAAATTTCAATTTCAACTAGAAAGTGTACTCTAAAAAAAAATCCTCCAGGAGGAGGATTTTAATATAATATTTAAAAGATTTTATTGTGTTTGTTCTAAAACACTTTTACTTTTTTTCTCCAATACACTGCTTTTACTTGGGTCAATAACTTTTCCTTTAATTTTTAAAGCAACGCTTGATGTTTCTGCATTAGAAGTAACCAAAATGGTTTTCATAATAACACCCAATCGCTTAGTGTCATATTTAACTTCAATTTCACCAGTTTCTCCAGGCATAATAGGAGCTTCAGGCTTTTTAGGGACAGTGCAACCACAGGTAGATTTAACTTTAGTTATAACTAGTGGTGCATCTCCAGTATTTGTAAATTCAAAAACTCGAACACCATCAGCACCTTTTTCAATTGTACCATAGTCAATAGTCTCAGTTTTAAACTTGATTTTTGCTACTTTATCTTGTGCAGATACTGCAAAACCAATCATTCCAACAAATAATAAGATTACTAATTTTTTCATCATTTTAGGTTTTTAATCATTGTAAACATACATACATTTTCATCATTCTACAAAATTATTAGACGTAATGCACTCTTGATTATGCATTCAACCTGGCACTAAGGCCATTATTAAGTCATTTTAATTTCGCAGAAAACAAAATATACCTACTTTTGCACATTAGTATTCAAAAATTATTCCAAAGTATGTCTATACCATCGCATTTTGATGCAAATAATGTAGAAGATAAGTGGTACGATTACTGGATGAAACATAATTATTTTCATTCAGAACCAGATAAAAGAGAGCCTTATACTATAGTAATTCCTCCTCCAAATGTTACTGGAATTTTACACATGGGGCACATGCTCAATAACACGTTGCAAGATGTATTGATTCGTCGTGCACGCTTGTTAGGTAAAAACGCTTGTTGGGTTCCTGGTACAGACCACGCATCTATTGCTACCGAAGCTAAAGTTGTGGCTAAACTAAAGGAACAAGGTATAGATAAAAATGATTTATCACGTGATGAGTTTTTAAAGCATGCTTGGGATTGGACGCATGAGTATGGAGGCGTTATTCTGGAGCAACTTAAAAAATTAGGATGTTCCTGTGATTGGGATCGGACAAAATTCACGATGGATGACGATATGAGCGAAAGCGTTATCAAGGTTTTTGTGGATTTGTTTAATAAAGGGTTGATTTATCGTGGTTACCGAATGGTAAACTGGGATCCTGAAGCTAAAACAACGTTATCTGACGAAGAAGTTGAGTATATAGAAAAACAAGGAAAACTATATCATGTTGCTTATAAAATAAAAGACTTTAACGATGTTGTTACTATTGCAACAACACGCCCAGAAACAATCTTAGGTGATACAGCAATTTGTATTAACCCAAACGATGAAAGGTATACCCATCTTAAAGGCAAAAAAGTAATTGTGCCCATTTGTAATAGAGAAATTCCTATAATAGAAGATAATTATGTCGATATTGAATTCGGAACAGGATGCTTAAAAATCACACCTGCTCACGATGTTAACGATAAGGAAATAGGTGATAAGCACAACCTTGAAGTCATAGATATTTTTAATGATGACGCCACACTTAACAGTTATGGCTTGCATTATGAAGGTAAAGACCGTTTTGAAGCAAGAAAAGAGATCGTTAAAGAATTAGAGAACTTAGGATGTTTAACAAAAGTTGAAGATTATAACAATAGAATTGGTATTTCTGAACGTACAAAAGCCATTATAGAGCCACGCTTAAGCGATCAATGGTTCTTAAAAATGGAAGATCTTGTGAAACCTGCAATTTCGGCAGTTTTAGAAACAGGTGACATTAAGTTTTTTCCGAAGAAAATTGAAAATACCTATAGGCATTGGATGACAAATATTCGAGATTGGAATATTTCTCGTCAATTACTTTGGGGACAACAAATTCCAGCCTATTACTTTGGAGATGGTCAAGAAGATTTTGTAGTTGCGGAGTCTAAAGAAGAAGCTCTTAAATTTGCACAAGAAAAGTCTGGAAACAAAGAACTTTCTATAAACGATTTAGCTCAAGACTCTGATGCTTTAGATACTTGGTTCTCATCTTGGTTATGGCCAATAAGTGTGTTTGATGGTATTAGAAATCCTGATAACAAAGACATAAATTATTACTACCCAACAAACGACTTGGTAACAGGACCAGATATTATTTTCTTTTGGGTAGCACGTATGATTATTTCTGGTTATGAGTATAAAAACGAAAAACCTTTCAATAATGTCTATTTTACAGGAATTGTGCGCGATAAGCAAGGACGTAAAATGTCTAAGCAGCTGGGAAATTCTCCAGATGCTTTAAAACTTATTAAAACTTATGGGGCAGATGGTGTAAGAGTAGGCATGTTGTTATTAAGCTCAGGCGCTGGAAACGATTTATTATTTGACGAAGAAAAGTGTCAACAAGGAAAAGCATTTGCTAATAAAATTTGGAATGCCTTTAGGTTAATTGACGGTTGGGAAGTAGCAGATATCGAACAACCAGAATACGCTAAGATTGCCATTGATTGGTATCAAAATAAGTTCCAACAGACCCTAGCTTTAATAGAGGATCACTTTAGTAAGTATCGCTTAAGTGATGCTTTAATGGAAACATATAAACTTATCTGGAATGATTTCTGTTCTTGGTTATTGGAGATGGTTAAGCCAGCTTACCAAAAACCAATTGATAAAACAACATTTGATGCTGTAATTGCTATTTTAGAAAATAACTTAAAAATATTGCATCCATTTATGCCTTTCTTAACGGAAGAAATTTGGCAGGTTATTGCTAAGCGTTCTCCAGAGGGAGCATTAATAGTTGCCACATGGCCAGAAAAAGAAGCTGTAAATAGCAAAATAATTAAAGATTTTGATTTTGCATCAGAAGTTATTTCGGGAATTCGTACCATTAGAAAGCAAAAAAGCATAGCATTTAAAGATCCAATAGAACTGTTTGTCTTGAATAATGAGAAAGCAGCTACTAACTTTGATGTGGTAATAAGTAAACTCGGTAATATTTCTGCATTAAATTATACAGATACTGCAATTGATGGCGCATTAACCTTTAGAGCAAAATCTAATGAGTATTTTGTACCAATGCAAGGAAGTATTGATGTTGAAGCTGAAAAAGCAAAACTAACAGAAGAACTTAATTATACTGAGGGCTTTTTAAAATCGGTACAAAAGAAGCTTTCTAATGAGCGCTTTGTTGCTGGAGCACCAGAACAGGTTGTTGCAAGTGAAAAGAAAAAAGAAGCAGATGCTTTGGCAAAAATTGAAACGATTAAAGCGAGTTTGGCTAGTTTAAATTAGGGAGTTCGTTTAACTTTTAGGTGTATGGGTTCGTAATAATGACTTATAAACTAAGTTAAACGAATTTCGATTAATTTTTTAAGAAAGTCAAGACTACTTACTTTTTAAATTCACCAATATGCCATAACACACCAGAAGGGTCGTACATAAAAAACTCATTTCCCCAATCGTTATAGCTAATATTGGTTATACGTACATTTTTGTATTTTTTGTCTAGTTGTAAACTTGTTATCTCATCAAGATGTTGTTGTAGATTGTCAACTTCTAAAAATAGCATGGAGTTATCTACCCAGTCTTTTACATAAGCGTCTTGTAAATAAAACCCAAAGGCACCTAGCTTAAAGTAAGACATTTTAGGCGAGGTTTTTATTTCTTCAAAACCAAAATCCAAGTAAAATTGTCTGGATTCATTATAGTTTTTAGCACCAATAAACGCTCGTATGGATTTTACTTGAAAGGTCATTTTATTTACGATATAGAAAGTAATTATCAACCAAGTCAATATATTGTTGTTTAGCTTGGTCTTGGCTTATATCTTCTGCTTGAAAAAGTGCATTGGTTTTAAAGGCATTAATTAAAGGTTCGCGGCTTTTTGGTCTACCATAATCGTTAGTTGCTTTTTTGTAATAAGCATAAAGTTTTAGCAAAATATCTGCAGGAAAAGGTTCGGTATGCGCATTGATACGGTCAACAGCTTCTCTAAATTTTATGTCTAATTCTGCCGAGGTCATTACATTTCTGCTATTATACTTTCTCCACCTTTTACTTTTTGGTTAAGCTGGACTTTAATGTTAGTATCTAAAGGTAAAAATAAATCTACTCTAGAGCCAAACTTTATAAATCCTTGGTCCGATCCTTGATTTACTTCCACGCTTTCCTTTGCATAATTAACAATGCGTTTAGCCAGTGCTCCTGCAACTTGCCTAAAAAGTACTTTTCCGTAAGTTTGGTTTTCAACAACCACCGTTGTTCGCTCATTTTCTGTGCTTGATTTTGGATGCCATGCTACTAAATATTTCCCAGGATGATATTTACTGTAAAGTACATTTCCACCTATGGGATAACGTGTAACGTGTACATTTATTGGAGACATAAATACACTTACTTGTATGCGCTTATCATTAAAATATTCGGTTTCTTCAACCTCCTCAATCACGACCACTTTTCCGTCTACAGGAGACAACACTTGCTTGTCGTTTAATTTTGTATGGCGTTTTGGGTTCCTAAAGAATTGTAAAATAAGAACGAAAAACACAAGAAAAGCAATTTGTAGCAACATTCGTAACCACGAAATACTAATAAACTCATCAGCTAACAATGTTGCAGCAACAACAATAGCTGTAGTGATGATAATAATTTTGTGACCTTCTTTATGAAACATACTTTAAAATTCTTAAGAATAAATAAATAAATGGTGCCGCAAAAATAATACTATCTAGGCGATCTAGCAATCCACCATGTCCAGGCATTATTACACCACTATCTTTTACATTTGCTTGTCGTTTGTATTTAGACTCAATTAAATCTCCTAGAGTTCCAAATACACTCACAATTATAGCTAGTATAAGCCACTCAGTAGAGCCCAAAGTGTTAGTATATTTTGCTATAAAATAACTGCTGATACAAGCAAAAAGTAGACCCCCTAAAAAGCCTTCAACAGTTTTCTTTGGCGATATACTTGGAAACAATTTTTGCTTCCCAAAATTTTTGCCTACTAAGTAAGCAAAAGAATCGTTTACCCAAACTAATATAAATGAGCCTAGTAAAATATTTGGATTAAATGTTTCGTGATAATTAGCAATAAGGATAATGAAAATAAAAGCACTAGATAAATAGAAGGTTGTGTTTATATACTTATTAGTAATGAAAAGAGGTAATGTTTTTTTTGAAAATAAATCTTTTATCAAGAAAAGCATGACAAATATAGTAAGTACATGTAATATTTGAATTGCTTCATCAAATCCTTCACTATTAGCAAGCATTAGTTGCCAATAAGAAAAAGTTAAGTAGGAAATTATAAAAATAATATAAGAGCTAATGCCTTTTTGGTTGATGAGTTTATTGAATTCTGCAATACAAATCAATCCAAAAACAAAAAACAAACCTATTAAAAGGTGTTGTGATTGTAAGGACAAAATAAAGAGTGCAACGTATAATACGCCTGAAACTGCTCTAACAATTAATTCTTTCACTTGGTTGGGTTAAAGATCTTCTAATAAGAGCAAATATAAGTTTTTTGAGCTACTTCCATAACTTAAGAAGTCGTTATCTTCACTAGCTTTAAAATGTTTTATGGTTGTAATATTTGTAGGTATTTTTTCGCGGTTTTTGTCTTTAATACCTCTTAACCCTTCACTAATAGTTTCTACAAATTGGCTTGTAGTTGCAAAAATGATAAAATTAGGAGGGAGTTCTTTTAGTTTTTTTTCAGCAATTTGATTGGAAGAAATTAAAAGCGAGCCATCGTTAGAAATTAAATATTCGCAGGTGGTTAAAAAGTAAGTGCATTCGCTGGCTTTATTACTGGTTTTTAGATTGAAGTTTGCGAATTTTTCGCTTAAACGATTATCAATAATCATCACACTTTTATCTGTCCAACCGTTTTCTTCTAAAATTAGACTTAAATTTTGGTCTACCTCATCAAAGTCTTCGCAATACAAGAATTTGCCACCATTAGCTTTAAAATTGATGGTAAAACGCTCATCAATAGGTAGCTTAATGTCAGGCATATACTTGCTTCTCTCATCGTTTTCAATGCTTTCTTGAGAGTCATTGGATTTTAGTCCGAAGATTTTTCGAAATAGGCTCATTTAGGGTTTGCTATTAACCAGTTAAGTCCTAGTTTTTACCAAATATATAAAATCTAAAGTAAACATTGGATTATTTAAGGTTTTTGTAACGGTTCTATTCTTCTTCCGTTATATCTTCATCATGCTTAATAAAAAGACTTTTTCCAAAGATTTCTTCAAGGTTATCTTTAAAAATTACCTCTTTTACAAGAAGCTCCTCTGCCAATAGAGTCAATTTATCTTTATTTTCTTCAAGTATTTTAATAGCACGTTGGTATTGCTCTTCAATAATATCTGAAATTTCTTTGTCAATCAACTCAGCAGTTCGCTCGCTATAAGGTTTTGTGAAACCATATTCATTTTGGCCAGAAGAATCATAATAGGTTAAATTACCTACCTTATCGCTTAAACCATATATGGTTACCATTGCTCTTGCTTGTTTAGTGACTTTCTCCAAATCACTTAAAGCACCAGTTGATATTTTATTGAAAATTACTTTTTCTGCGGCTCTACCACCTAATGCAGCACACATTTCGTCTAGCATTTGCTCTGGACGAACAATTAAACGTTCTTCTGGTAAATACCAAGCAGCTCCTAACGATCGTCCACGAGGCACAATAGTTACTTTAATTAATGGTGCAGCATGCTCTAGCAACCAACTTATAGTTGCGTGTCCAGCTTCATGAAATGCTACTGCTTTTTTCTCTTCGGGAGTTATAATCTTATTTTTCTTTTCTAATCCTCCAACAATTCTATCTACAGCATCCAAGAAATCTTGTTTTTCTACAGATTTTTTTCCTTTTCTTGCAGCAATTAAAGCAGCTTCATTACACACATTGGCAATATCAGCTCCTGAGAACCCAGGGGTTTGTTTAGACAAGAAATCTGTATTTAAATTTTTTGCTTTTTTGAGGGGCTTTAAGTGTACCTCAAAAATTTCTTTACGCTCACGAACATCTGGAAGATCCACAAAAATTTGTCTATCAAAACGTCCAGCACGCATTAAGGCTTTATCCAAAACATCTGCTCTGTTTGTTGCTGCAAGTACAATAACGTTTGTGTTTGTGCCAAAACCATCCATTTCGGTTAATAACTGGTTTAGCGTATTTTCGCGTTCATCATTAGAACCAGAAAAATTAGCTTTTCCTCTTGCACGACCTATAGCATCTATTTCATCAATAAAAATAATTGCAGGAGATTTTTCCTTGGCTTGTTTAAATAAATCACGAACTCTTGAAGCTCCAACACCAACAAACATTTCAACAAAATCTGACCCTGATAAAGAAAAGAATGGCACTTTAGCTTCTCCAGCTACAGCTTTTGCTAATAAAGTTTTACCTGTTCCTGGAGGCCCTATTAATAATGCTCCTTTTGGTATTTTCCCTCCTAAAGAGGTGTATTTTTCGGGATTTTTTAAGAAATCTACAATTTCCTGAACTTCTTCTTTAGCACCTTCAAGCCCTGCAACATCTTTAAATGATGTTTTTACCTCTGTATTTTGGTCAAATAGTTTGGCTTTTGATTTTCCAATATTAAAAATTTGTCCGCCAGCTCCACCACCGCCACCAGACGACATACGACGCATAATAAAAATCCAAACCCCTATAATAAGAACAAAAGGTAAAAGAGTTAGTAGAAAATCGCCCCAAAGATTTTCCTCAATTTTATAATCTAGAATAGTGGATATTTCAGAATTTTCAGTTTTAATTTCATCTATCTTCTTTTCAAAATTTTGAAGATCTCCCAACTGAAACTGATAGTTTGGAGCTTTTCCAGACATTGGTAACAATTGAGGTTTTACAGTATTTTTATGTTCTGCTTTAGTAATGGCTTCAGGTGTTAGATAGACTCTAGCCTGAATTCTGTTTATGATGACTACTTTTTCAACATCGCCATTTTCAAAATACTCAAAAAACTTATCTTGAGTGGTCGGAGATCCAGTTGTAGAACCCATTCCGCCTGAAAGAACTTGAATCCCTAAAAATATAACTATAATGATTCCATAAATCCAGTAGGGACTGAACTTTGGTTTTTTTGTATTTAACTTATTATCTTTTGACATGTAGTATTTTTTAGTAGCTTGTTTTTATTTCGGTTGTTTTGGCGTCTCCCCAAAGGCTTTCAATATCATAATATTCTCTAATGTGCTTTTGGAAAACATGTACAACCACATTTACATAATCCATTAAGACCCATTCGGCATTATCGCTACCTTCGATATGCCAAGGCTTATCTTTGGTTTCTTTACTAACCTTTTTTTGGATGGAGTTTACAATGGCGTTAACTTGTGTATTCGAAGTCCCTTCACAAATAATAAAATAATCGCAAACGGTGTTTTCTATTTCTCTTAAATCTAAAATATTAATGTTTTGCCCTTTTACATCTTCAATGCCATTTACTATAACTGATATTAAATGGTCAGCATTACTATTTTCTTTCGTCATTAAATTGTTTTAATTTGTGCAAAGTTATTATTTTTTTGGGTCATAATACCCTTAAAAATCTTAAGAAAATTATAATTTAAATTTTCTAGATGTAATGCATATAATCAAACTTAATGCCATTGACTCTACAAACTCGTATTTACGTGAGTTGGCTTCTAAAAAACGGTTAGAGGATTTTACTGTTGTTATTGCAAAACACCAAACCAATGGAAAAGGTCAAATAGGTGCTGTTTGGAATTCAGAAAAAGATAAAAACCTTACTTGTAGCGTATTTAAACGTAATTGCTGTGTTTCTATTGATGATACATTTTACATAAGTATGGTGACATCTTTGGCTATTATTAAAACATTACAGCAATTTCAAGTGCCAAAATTAGTTGTAAAATGGCCTAACGACATTTTGGCAGAACAAAAAAAAATATGCGGTATTTTAATTGAAAATGTCATAAAACAACAAAACATTGAAGGAAGTATTATCGGTATTGGACTTAATGTAAATCAAACACAATTTTCTAATTTACCTTTGGCTTCATCTTTAAAGAACTTAACAGGAGCCTTGTTTGATGTTGAAGAGATGTTGACTCGAATTGTGGAACAGCTTAAATATTATTTTGATAAACTGGAGCAAGGAAAACATGATTTTATAAAACGCGCATACGAAGCATTACTTTTTAGGCGGCATAAACCATCTACTTTTAAAGATTTAGAAGGACAACTTTTCTCTGGATTTATTCAAGGAGTTAATAATAATGGGACGCTTCAAATACTACTTGAAGATGACATTGTAAAAGAATTTGAATTGAAAGAAATTCAGTTATTGTATTAGATTGTGTTTGGGATTTTAGTTGCAAGCGTTTCAATAAACTTTGATATAGGCCCTTTTATCATCATAGCCATCATTGGATTAAAATCACCTACAAAACTTAATTGAATATCGCTTTTGTCAGCTGAGGTTTCAGTAATATTTCCAATTAAAGAAAAATCTAGTTTGCCACCTGCGGCTCCTAGTACAATCTTATTTGGAGGAGTAGCTTCTTTTTGTTTTAAAACAATTTCCGGCATACCTTTTAACGCAAACAAAAATTTGCCTTCGTCTAAAACTTCAAATTTACTAATGTTTTCAGGCATGAGTTTTTCGAAATTCTCAACATTGGTTAAAAAATCAAAAACGTCTTGTGCCGATTTATCTACAAATACTTTAGGTGATTCTAAATTCATAATGTGTTTTTTAAAGAACCTATCAATTAGCGTTCCATTCACTTGGATTGGCGTTCCATTGCGACAAAGTTTCCAATTCTTTTTTGTTTATGTAATGTGTGTCTAGAGCTTGTTCTAGTAGGTTTTTGTAGTTGCTAAGTGTATGAAGCGTTACGTTTTCTTTTGCAAAGTTTTCATTGGCAATATCAAATCCGTATGAGAAAATTGCTACCATTCCTTTTACGTTAACTTCTGCTTCTTTTAGTGCTTTTACAGCATTTAAACTACTTTTTCCTGTACTAATTAAATCTTCAACAACTACGACACTTTGTCCTTTTTGAATGTAACCCTCGATTTGATTTTGACGACCGTGTTTTTTAGCTTCTGGGCGTACATATATAAATGGTAAGCCTAAATACTCTGCAACTAAAGCACCAATACCAATAGCTCCTGTTGCAACACCTGCGATAACATCTGGTTTTCCATATTGTTTTTCAATATGTTTTGCCATTTTCTCACGAATATAATTTCTAATTGGAGGATAGGATAATACAATTCTATTATCACAGTATATTGGCGACTTCCATCCCGAAGCCCAAGTAAATGGTTCTTTTGGGCTTAGTTTTATAGCGTTAATTTGCAATAAGACTTCAGCAGTTTTTTTGGCAGTGTTTTTGTTGGCAATCATAGCTGCAAAATTAAGCATAAATTTATTTTAGTGAATAAAAAAATCATTATTAAAAATATTTTTTTGTAGTTGCCCTCCTTTGAATTAAAAATTGATATTTTTACATTGCTAAACACCCTAATGTATACAATGTATAAAGTTTTTGTTAATAACAAGCCTATCATACTAACTTCAGAAGTTCCGAAAGGAAAACTCTACAAAACGTATCCTCTAAAATATGTTGATTTGCCAAGAGTGGTTCGTGATTTTCGAAAAACAGAAAATAAAGGAGTTTACTTATACCATCCAAATAAGAAAAAGCTTCTAAAAAAGTTTCTAAAAAAGTTTCCAAATGTCATAGCTGGAGGTGGTAAAGTAATTAATGATAAAGGGAAAGTATTATTTATTTATCGAAACGATAAATGGGATTTACCTAAAGGCTGTGTTAAAAGTAAAGAGACTATTGAAGAAGGTGCTATTCGTGAGGTAGAAGAAGAAACAGGCGTAAAAGGACTTGAAATTACGAAACCGTTAGAGAAAACTTACCATATTTTTAAGCGTAATGGACGTTATAAAATTAAAATCACCCATTGGTTTGAAATGCATACTTCTTATAACGGAAAGCTGAAACCTGAAATTAGTGAAGGCATTACTAAAGTAGAATGGCTAGGAAAGAAAAAACAAGCCAAAGCTTTAGAAAATAGTTATGCTAATATTAGAGAGTTGATGTAATTATCTTTGCATAATAAATTCATTTTTTTTTCGATTTTTCAATAATCTACTGTTAGTCTAAGTAGAAAACAAACTTGTTAATACTTTAAAATGTTTAATAAAATGTTAAAAACATTAAACATATTGATATATTGTTTATTTTAGCTATATAAACATTTAACAAAAAATAGTGAAAACAAAACTATCCTTCCAAACCCCCAAATTTTTATTAAGCCTATTATTAATCTTTTTTACTACTTTGTCATATTCGCAATCATCATGTGGTGAAATTGCGGGATTTGAGTTTTCAAATGGTACTTCATCGATTAGCGTTGCTAATGGTGAGACTGTTGCAATAGATGAACTTCCATCAGATTTTTATTTGAATCTTTTAATAAATGGGAAGTCTGGAAGTGCGAAGTACATAATTGAAAATTTAGATACTGGTGAAATTCATAGGATAACAGAGAATGTTTTACCATATACTTTTCCAGCTGGTAACAGATCTTGGAACCTCGGTGTTGGAAGTTTTAAAATCAAAGCTAATCTGTATAAGTACAATTTCGGAATTAAAAAATGTGATTCTAATACGATTACGTTTACTGTTATTGAATCTAATTGTGCTGCAGACGCAGGAACCTTAAAGGCAGTAGAATCTACTGTAGCCTTAGGGTCACCAACAACAATGATCTCAGCAGAGCCAGATGGAAACATGACTGTACCAGCAGGTTACAGTTATATCTATGTACTGACTTCAGGCGAGGATTTAGTAATCGAGCAAGTAAGTGATATGCCGAAGTTCGATGTATTAGAAGCAGGATTATATACGATTCACACGTTGGTATACGATGGTAATGCAGACAGTCCAAACTTTTTAGATTTAAGTATTGTAGAATTTGGAACCACAACAGGCGGTGCTGTATTAGGCATAGTAACTGAAGCAGGTATCTGTGCATCCTTAGATGTTGCAGGTGCACCAATAACAGTTGAATGTGCTGCAGACGCAGGAACCTTAAAGGCAGTAGAATCTACTGTAGCCTTAGGGTCACCAACAACAATGATCTCAGCAGAGCCAGATGGAAACATGACTGTACCAGCAGGTTACAGTTATATCTATGTACTGACTTCAGGCGAGGATTTAGTAATCGAGCAAGTAAGTGATATGCCTAAGTTCGATGTAGTAGAAGCAGGATTATATACGATTCACACGTTGGTATACGATGGTAATGCAGACAGTCCAAACTTTTTAGATTTAAGTATTGTAGAATTTGGAACCACAACAGGCGGTGCTGTATTAGGCATAGTAACTGAAGCAGGTATCTGTGCATCCTTAGATGTTGCAGGTGCACCAATAACAGTTG